>NZ_JBKFDN010000001.1:0-2146537 GCF_046452335.1 Aeromicrobium sp. MLTX1
ATGGGGACGTCCTCCAGGGCGCCGTAGGAGCCGTAGCCCGCGTTGTTGACCAGGACATCGAGGCGTCCGGCCTCGCTGATGATCTGGTCCACTCCGGCGACGAGGCTGACGTCGTCCGTCACGTCCATGCCGATCGGTCGGATGCCCGAGGTCTTGAGGTGCTCCATCCGCTCGACGCGGCGCGCAGCGGCGTACACGGTGTAACCGGCCGCGGCGAGCTCGAGTGCGGTCGCTTCGCCGATGCCGGAGGAGGCTCCGGTGACCAGTGCGATCTGGGTGTGGGTCATGAGTGCTGCCTTTGCCGATCGGTTCGAATGCTCGGTGATCCCACGCTAGGGGGCGGACGGCCCCGTGGCACTGGCTCAAGGCGCCGACCTACTTGCGATTCCCGCCAGGGCTCTCTCCGTAGGATGGCGTCGTGGCTGGCGATCGCTTCGACCTCGAGCCGAGCATGAAAGCGCTCCTGCGCGACCTGGACGTCCCGGTGTCGCGGGTGCTGCGGCGTGCTCAGCTGCCGGCGGACCTGTTCTCCCACCGACCCATCGAGCTCAGCGTGTCGGAGTACTACCGCTTCTGGGAGGCGCTCGACACCGAAGCCATGAGCGCCGGTCATCCCGACGTGGCGGTCGTCATCGGGCAGGCGATCTCGGTGGACCTGTTCTCCCCGCCGATCTTCGCCGCCCTGTGCAGTCCAGATCTGGCGACGGCAGCCGCGCGCCTGGCGGCCCACAAGCCGCTCATCGGGCCCATCCGGGTCGACGTCACCTCTGACGACCTGGGCCGTCTCGTCATCGACTACCGGTGGCCGGACGGTCCTCAGCCCCCACCCCTCCTGGCAACCGCCGAGCTCCTGTTCTGGGTCGTGCTGGCACGTATCGGAACGCGCGAGCAGGTCAAGCCGTCGCGCGTGACGGCACCGGACTGGATACGCCGCACCCCGGCACTTCTCGAGCTCCTCGGCGTCCCGGTGGGTCAAGGACAACGCCTCACCCTGGTCTTCAGCGCGCTGGACGCCCACCGCCCCTTCCTCACGGAGAACGACCAGATGTGGCGCGTGTTCGCCCCCGAGCTTCGCCGGCGCCTCTACGACCTCGAGGTGGACGCCACCGTCGCCGACCGGGTTCGCGCGGCTCTCCTGGAGACACTCCCTGCCGGCGACGCCTCGATCGACGCGGTGACCCGCAGCATGGCGGTCAGCGCGCGGACGCTCCAACGGCAGCTGAGGTCCGAGGGCACCTCGTTCCAGTCCGTCCTCGCCGACACCCGCGCTTCCCTGGCCCGCCACTACCTCGGCACCGGCGACCTGAGAACCTCGCAGATCGCCTACCTGCTCGGGTACGCGGACACCAACTCCTTCTACCGCGCCTTCAAGACCTGGACGGGATCCACCCCGGACGCGGTGCGGTCAGAGCTCGCGGCGTCGAGGTCGACGTAGCCGGCGACATCGCGCCCCTGGAGCCAGCGCGTGCAGTGAATGCACAGCGGATCACGTCCCCATAAGGGCGGGCCCGGAAATCCGTTGGATTTCCGGGACCGATTGGTAGCGGGGGCAGGATTTGAACCTGCGACCTCTGGAAGAAATCGGGGCACTTCCCGACGCTTCTCATCGATGCCTGTTCCAACGCATTTCTGCTGGAATGGCTGAAGAATCAGCGCTCTGACTCTGCCCACTGTAGCGCGCGAATCCGCATGTCTACGCATCTCAATCCGTGCAGTAAACGTGCAGTGGCTCGAACGCGCTGATCGTCGCAGGTCGCTTCGTTCCCACGGACGGCGGGCGGGGCGCCAACGTGACTCGCTGTGAGTTCAGAGTTGGTAGCCACCGTCGACGTCGATGCGCTGGCCCGTGACGTAGTGCGCCTCCGCGGCCAGGAAGCAGACCATCGCGGCCACCTCGCTGGCTTGACCAAGGCGCTTCAACGGGATGGCTCGCTCGACCTGTGCCCGCATGCTCGGTGGCACATCTCCCGTGGCCGCGAGCATGACTCCCATGCCGTCTTCCAACACACCGGGCCCGACGGCGTTGGCCCGCACTCCGTGTCGTCCCTCCTCCACGGCGACTGCATGGACGAGCGCCTCGATCCCTCCCTTGGGCACCGACGACAGTGCATCGCGCGCAGGGAAACGGCGCAGCGCCATGGTGGTCACTGCGGTCAGCGAGCCGCGGCTCGCGCGAAGGTGTGGCAGCGTCGCCCGGACCAGCTCGAAGAAGGCTGTGAGCTCCGCATCCACGTGACGGCGGAACTGCTCAGAGGTGAAGGTGCTGACGAACCGCTGATCGACGTACGGACCCGCAGCGTGGATGACCACGTCGATCTTGCCGAACCGCTCGACGACCGACTCGACGAACTCGTCGGTCTGGGCCGGACACGTCAGATCGGGGGCAGCGCTCATCACCGCTACACCCGATGCGGACACCACGTCTGACACCTCGGCAGCACGCTCGGCGTTGCTATGGAAGGTGAACGCCACGTCGTGCCCGCGTGCGGCGAGCTGCTCGCACACAGAACGACCGACACCTCCCGTGCCGCCCGTGACGAGCGCGACGGGTCGGGGCATCTCGGTCATCGTCATCAGCTCCAGTCGTAGAAGCCGTGACCCGACTTCCGGCCGACGCGCCCGGCTGCGACGTGGTCCCTCAGGATCTGAGGCGGCTCGAACCGTGACCCGAGCTCGCGATGCAGGTGCTCGGCGATGGCGAGTCGGACGTCGAGACCGACGACGTCGGTCGTGCGAAGAGGGCCCATCGGGTGCTTGTAGCCCAGCGTCATGGCCAGGTCGATGTCCTCCGCGCTGGCGACGCCCTGCTCGACCATACGCATGGCCTCGAGTGCGATGGCGACGCCCAAGCGCGACGACGCGAACCCAGGCACGTCCCGGACGGTCACCGCTGTCTTGCCCAACGCCTCGACCCACCCCTGGGCCTCGGTCACGAGATCGTCCCGTGTCTTGGCGCCGATAACGATCTCCACCAGCTCGCTGGCCGGAACGGGATTGAAGAAGTGCAGGCCGAGAAACGACTCCGGCCGCTCCAGCACATCCGCCATCGCGTCAATCGACAACGAGCTGGTGTTGGTCGCGAGCACGGCGCTCGGAGCCACGGACGCCACTCGGTTCAGGACCTCGCGCTTCAGCTCGGGGTCCTCCGGGACGGCCTCCACGACGAGACTGCAACCGGCGAGATCGGCGTGCTCGACGGACACCTCGAGGCACGACAGCGCGTCGGCGACGGTACCGTCCAGCACACCACGCGCCGCCGCCTTCTCCACGGACCCCACCACTCGCTGACGCGCCGCCTCGGCCGCGTCGGCGGTGGACTCGATCACCACCACCGGCGCCCCGGAGACCACGAAGGCGTGCGCGATGCCCGCCCCCATGCGTCCGCCGCCGACGACGCCGACCCGCTCGGGAAGGGATGAGGTGTGGTGTTCGGTCATCATCGGCTCTCCTGTGAGGTGGGTCGAAGGTCGCTGGTCACCGCGCGCAGGGAGACCGCATCGCGCAGGTGTCTTTCCGGGGCGTACTCGGTCAGGTAGCCGTAGCCGCCATGCACCTGCAGGGCCGCGGCCGCCGTCTCCACGGCGTGACCCGTCGCTGCTCCCGCGACCGCGGCAGCCGCCGCAGGCGTGTCGGCGCCCAGCAACGCGGCGAGGTCGACGCGCACGCGATCTCGCTGAGCCTCGACCGAAGCCCTCACGGAGGCAAGGTCCAGCAGCGGGCCGCCGAACTGGTGGCGCTCCCCCGCGTAGGTCGCCGCCCCGTCGGCGGCCGCGCCCCCGATTCCGGCGGCGATCGCCGCAGCCCCCTCGAGGAGCACGTGCCGAACCTGGTCGGCGCCCACCCCGAGCGGCGTCGGCGTCCCGTCGACGCCGACCGAGGAGGTCGACGCCCCGTCGAGCCCGGTGGTGCCGATCCGCTCGGTCTCGAGCGAGTCGGGCGTGAGCAACCACACCCGGTCCTCGTGCAGGACCACCAGGTGCGGGCGCTCGTCCGCGGCGTCGATGCGATCTACGGTGCCGCACACCCGGACATCACCGACGTCTAGGTGCACGTGCCGCGCCGATGTGTCGACCACCGCCACGCCAGCCGCGCCACCGTGGAGATCCTCCAGGAGCGAGTCGGCACCGCCGGCCGGCCCCAGCACCGAGGCCACGGCATGTGCCTGGGTCGAGGCCCAGGCCAACGCTGGCCAGTACCGTCCGAGCCGCTCGAGAGCCGCGATCCGCGTCGCGCGATCTGCTCCGCCGCCGCCGAACGCCTCGGGAACGCCCAGCGTCCACACGCCCAGCTCGGCGATCACTGCACGCAGCTCGTGCACCAGCGCGACGTCGTCGCTCAGGACGGTGCCGCGGTCCTGGGCGACGGCGTCGATCAGCGCCACGACCGCCGCGGCGTCCTCGGCGAGCGCGGGGCCGTGCCACGACGGCGGCGCGGCGACCAGAGGTGCGGTCACGACCAGAAGCTCTCCGGTCGGGGCGCTCGGCGCTCGCCGAACGCCTCGGAGACCTCGTGCGCCTCCTTGGTCTGCAGGTAGAGCGTGAGCTGCTGGTCGTGCGCCATGCGAGCCTGACCCGACACGCCGTTGTGCTTCGCGGAGAACGCTCCCTTCAGACCTGCGATGGCCATCGGGCTGCGCGAGGCGATCTCGGTCGCGACCTCGACCGCCCGCTCACGGGCCGTCCCGGTCGGGACGACCTCGTTGACGAGACCCATCGCGAGCGCCTGGTCGGCCGAGTACTTGTTGTTGAGGTACCACATCTCCTTGGCGCGCTTGCGTCCGATGGTGTCCTCGAGGTACCAGCTGCCGTAGCCGGCATCGAAGCTGCCGACCATCGGACCGACCTGGCGGAACACGGCGTTCTCCGCGGCGATCGTGAGGTCACAGACGGTGTGCAGCACGTTGCCGCCACCCACGGCGAACCCATTGACGGCCGCGATGACCGGCTTCGAGATCGTGTCGATCGCCTGGTAGACGTCGATGATGGGGAGCACCTGCGACTGATCGAGGGAGGTCACCGGATCGTGCTCGCCGCCGATGCAGAAAAACTTGTCGCCCACACCGGTGAGCACGGCGGCTCGCAGCTCGGGGTCGAGGCGGAAGCGCTGCAGCGCGTCGAACAGCTCGAGGCAGGTGGTGACCGAGAACTTGTTCCCGGCGTCCGGACGGTTGATCGAGAGGACGAGGACCGGGCCCTCGCGCTCGACGAGGATCTCGGTGTAGTCGGGCGTGCTCATGTCAGTTCTCCTCCTGGGTGCGGAATCCGTGGTGCGCCTGGGCGCCGAGCTCTCCAGCGGCGACCATGCGCGCCAGCAGCGGCGGCGGCGCGTACCGGCCGTCCGCGGTCGATCGGTGGGCGGCCGCGGTGGCGCCGAGGTGCTCGTCGAGGCCGATCGTGTCGAGCAGCTCCAGCGGCCCGACGCGGTATCCGAGGCCGAGCCGCAGCGCGAGGTCGAGGTCCTCGGCGCTGGCCAGGTCCTCGTCGTAGGCCTGGACTACGTCGTTCAGATAGGGCATCAGCAGCGAGTGCAGCAGCCCGCCCGGCCGATCGTCGATGACGACGACGTCCTTGTCGGGGACGAGCTCGACCAGCGTGGTCACCCGCTCCAGGACGGAGGCCGTGCTCTGGCGCCCACGGATCACCTCGACCGTGCGGGCACCGGCGACTGCATGGTGCCAGACGAGGCCGATCACCCGGCCCGGAGAGGGCAGGTCGGCGGCCAGCTCGGTCACCGAGCCACCCGTGGTCGTGGTCGCGACGACCACGTCGGGTCCGACGGCGGCCGTGACGGCCGCGAGGGCCTCGGCCTTCGCACCGTCGCGCTGGGAGACGGCCTCGATCACGAGGTCGACACCCGTCAGCCGACCGGAGTCGACCACTTCGACGACCGCGACGTCCACGCCGGGAACCGTCAATTGCTCTCCGATGACGCGGGCAAGGGCGGTGCCGCCCACCACCACGACGCTGCGGAACATGTGCTCACTCATGACGTCCTCTCACGACCCGAACAGTCGGTTGTCGTCGTACTCGTAGAAGCCACGGCCGGTCTTGCGGCCGAGATCGCCGGCGGCGACCATGCGCTCGACCATCGGCGGCGGGAAGAAGCGGGGGTCACGCAGCTGCTCGTAGAGCCTGGTCGCGACCTGCTGGTGGATGTCCATGCCGACGATGTCGAGGAGCTGGAACGGTCCCATCGGGTGTCCCAACGACCCCTTGACAGCTGCGTCGATCTGGTCGCGCGTGGCGATGCCGTTCTCCAGCGCCGTGATGCAGCTGTTCTCCCACGGGATCAGGAAGCGGTTCACGATGAACCCGGGGCGGTCCTTCGTCACGACCGACTTCTTGCCGAGCCCGGCGAGGAACTCGATCGTCGCCTCGCGGGCGCCGATCGCCGTGTGCCGACCGTCGGCGACCTCCACCAGGCTCATCAGCGGCGCCGGATTGCAGTAGTGCGTGCCGACCACGCGCTCGGGGCGTCGCGAGCCGGACGCGATACCGGTGACCGAGAGCGTCGACGTATTCGTGTGGAACAGCGTCTCGTCCGAGACGATCTCGTCCAGGCGTCCGAACAGCTCCTGCTTGAGCCCGAGGTCCTCCCACACCGCCTCCACGACGACATCGCACGAAGCGAGGTCGGCAAGGTCGGTCGTGCCCACAAGTCCGTCGGTGGCGGCAGCGGCTGCCTCGGCGTCGAGCTTGCCCAGCTTGACGCTGCGCTCGAAGAAGCCGCGTACCGTGCCGAGGCCGCGCTCGAGGTTGTCCGCGTCGACGTCGAAGACGATCGTGCGGTGTCCGGCCCGACTCATCACGGTCGCGATGCCCGAGCCCATGGTCCCGGCGCCCAGCACCGCGACGGTCTTGCGTGTGTGATCCACAGCTTCTCCTCGTGTCCGGCTGCGCTCGCCCGCCGGCGGCGCGTCGATGGTCATGACGATCGCCCGAAGGCGCGCCCGGTCTCGCGCCCGATCAGCAGGCGCTGCACCTCGTTGGTGCCGTCATAGATCTGGGTGACTTTGGCGTCGCGCAGAGCACGCTCGACGCCCAGCGCCGCCAGGTCCCCGTGCGGGCCGAGCAGAGCCGTCGTCTCCACGGCCACCTGCCAGCCCAGGTCGGTACAGGCCTGCTTCATCATCCCGATCTGACCGGGTGTCGTCCCGCCCTCGCTGTCGACCTGGCGAGCGATGGCGTGCAGCAGCAGGCGGCCCTGGAGGATGCGGCTGCGCATGCCGGCGAGCTCGGCACCGACGGTGTCGGGGAGCTTGGGGCCGTGCTGGTGGACCAGGAAGTCCACCGCGCGTCCGTAGGCCGACCGCGCCAGGCCGACGCCCTGAGCCGCGGCGCTGATGCGCGACTTGACCACGGCACCCATGACGATGCCCCAGCCCCGGCCGGTCCGGCCCAGGACGTGGTCACGGGGAATGCGCACGTCCTCGAAGAACAGCTCGGCCGTGCTCGATCCGTGCATGCCCAGCTTGTCGAACGGCCGGCCACGGGTGATCCCGCCCCAGCTCCCGTCGAGCACGAACGCCGTCACGCCGTCACGGCCCAGCGACCGGTCGACCGTGGCGAAGCAGATGATCACGTCGGCTCGATCACCGGTGGTGATGAACGTCTTCTGTCCGCTGAGCGACCATCCCTCGGACGTCCCTCGCGCGGTGGTCGACAGGCCCGAGACGTCGGAGCCGGCATCGGGCTCGGTGATCCCGAGTGAGCCGTATCGCGATCCGTCGAGGAGGCCCGGCACGTAGCTGCGCTGGAGGTCTTCCGAGCCGGCGAGCAAGATCGGGTACGCCGCGTGCATCTGCGTCATGAACACTAAGCTCGTCGACGCGCAGGCCGCGGTGACCTCCTCCATGACGGCCGCGTAGGCGACCGTGCTGTCGCCACTGCCGCCGAGGTGCTCGGGGAACAGCAGACCGCCAAGCCCAGCAGCGGACAGCGCACGAAGCCCGTCGCTCGGGAACACATGACCCTCATCGACCTCGGCGGCTCGGGGCACGAGATGCCGCGCCGCGATGTCGCGGGCGACGCCGCGCAACTCGAGCTCGCGAGGGCTCAGGGCCAGGTCGGCGGCAGGCTCGTCGATGGCGGCGGACACCCGCAGGAAGCCCTCGCTATCGAGCTGTCCGATCACGGGCGCGCTCATCGCGCCGTGCCCTCGACGCGCCGGTCCTCGAACTCCGGAGCGCGGCGTTCGAGGAAGGCCGCGATGCCCTCGCTGGACTCGTCGCCGGCGATCGCCGCCGCGGCGAGCCGGTGTTCGGCGGCGAGCCCGGCCTCGAACCCGACGTCTCGACCTTCGCCGAGGGCGGCCAACACGGAGCGCACCGCTTCGGGCCCCTGCCTGGCGATGGTGCCGGCGAGTTCCAGGGCAGACTCCAGCAGGTCGCCCGGCTCGACCGGCGCCACGGGAGTGAGGCCCAGGGCGTGGGCTCGCTCGGCGTTGAGCCGCGCGCCGGTCAGCATCAGGTGAGCGGCGACGTGCGGTCCGACGACCCGCGGCAGTCGCTGGGTGCCGCCGTACCCCGGGATGAGACCCAGCAGCGTCTCGGGCAGCCCGAACGACGCACGCGTCGAGACGATCGGGACGGTGCTGGCCAGGACGAGCTCGAATCCACCTCCGAGCGCCAGCCCGTTGACGGCCGTGACGACCGGAACGTCAGTCAGCTCGATGCGGCGGAACAGGCTCTGTCCTCGACCGATCTGCGCATCGGCGGCCTGCAGGTTCATCGTCTGCAGCTCACGCAGGTCGGCGCCGGCGCAGAATGCCTTGTCGCCGGAGCCGGTGATCACCAGGACTCGGGTGCTGGCGGATGCCTCCGCCTCCTGGAGCGTGCTCTCGATGCCCGAGAGGACGGCGTCGTCGAGAGCGTTGAACGCCTCCGGACGGTCGATCGTCAGCAGCGTGATCGGTCCGCGGTGCTCGACGTGGACGGCATCGGTCATGCGAGGGCCTCCGTTGGAGTTGCGCCGTCCTGGACCACGCCGCTGGCGCAGAGTGCGTCGATGTCGGCACCGGTCCGCTTCAGCTCGGTCAGGATCTCACGGGTGTCCTCGCCCAGCCGTGGGAACCGTTCGTTGCGGGGCTCGGTCACCGAGGCCAGACGGAACGGTGCCTGCACGCTGACGAGGCGGTCTTCGGAGTCGGGCACCGGCAGCAAGGATCCCCGGGCCACCACCTGGGCGTCGGTCGCGACCTCGGACAGCGACTGAACCGGCGCGGCCGGCACGTCGGCCGCAGCGAGCGCCTCGAGCCATTCGGCAGCCGTCCTGGTCGCGAGTCGCTCCGACACCACCGCGGTGATGCGCGGCCGCTGGGCCCGGCGACCGGCGTTGTCGGCGAGCGCCGTGTCCGCAGCGAGGTCGGGCAGGTCGAGGACCGCGCAGAAGCGGGTCCACATCTGGTCGTTGCCCACGGCCACGACGATGGACCGGTCGGCGGTCTCGAACGGCTGGTAGACCGCGAGCACGGAGTCGGTGCCGCCGCTAGGTGCGGGCTCCGGCTCGCCGGCATGGAACGCTGCCATGCGCGGGGCCATGAGCGCCAGGTCCGTGTCGAGCAAGGAGACGTCGATCATGTCGCCGCGGCCCGAGGTGCGCTGTCGCACCAGAGCGGCGTTGATCGCGAGAGCAGCCGTCATGCCGGTCACGATGTCCGACAGCGCCGTCGAGACGCGCTGCGGTGGGCCGCCCGCCGCGCCGGTGACCGACATCAGACCCGATCGCGCCTGGGCCACCAGGTCGTAGCCCGGCAGGGAGCTGTCGGGGCCATCGAGACCGAACCCGGACATCGCGCAGTAGACCAGGCTCGGGTTGCGGGCCAGCAGCGTCGGACCGTCGATGCCCATCCGCTCGAGCTTCGCGGGGTTCATGTTCTGCAGGAACACGTCGGCGTCGGCGAGCAGATCCTTCAGGATCTCCTGCCCCTGGGTGACCCGGAGGTTCACGGCCAGGGAGCGCTTGTTGCGATTGGCCGAGGCGAACCAGGCCGAGGCGCCGTCGACGAACGGAGGCCCCCAGGCGCGGGCGTCGTCCCCATGCGTGGGGCGCTCGATCTTGATGACGGAGGCGCCGAGATCAGCCAGGTACATCGAGGCCGTCGGGCCTGCGTAGCTGGTGGTCATGTCGACGACCTTGACACCCGTCAACGGTCCAGAGACAGCGCGATCTTCCACTCCTCCATAATGTTGGACATTAACCATCTTGTCAATAGTGGATCAATCTGTGCGTTTCGCGCGGGCGTCCGCCACCAGGTGCCGCTGCAGGTACGTCAAATGCTCCACGATCGCCGCCTCACCTTCGTCGGGATCCTGCGCCTCGATTGCGCGGAGGATCCGCACGTGCTGCTTGACGGTCTCGCGTCCGACCTCGGGCGACAGGTCCAGATAGTTGACCGGCTCCGTGGCGTGGTGGAGCGCTGCGACGAAGGAGGCGAGCACGCGGTTGCCCGAGGCTCCGGCAATGCCAACGTGGAACCGCCGGTCGAGATCGGGCACCTCGGGGTCGTCCACGGAGGCCGCTCGCTGCTGGTTCACAACCGAGCGCAGTTCGACCAGGTCCTCCTCCGTGCGACTGGTCGCCGCTAGCCGCACGGAGGGGACCTCGAGGTGACGGCGGACATCGGCCACCTCAGAGAAGTCGATGCTGCCCAGGGCCAGCAGGTTGTCGACTGACTCGATCACGACGGTGCCGAGCGACTCGTGATCGATCGACTGCACGAAGTTGCCGCCACGTGCTCCGGGGACCTTGTAGATGAGGTGTTGGGAGGTCAGGACCCGTAGCGCCTCGCGGAGGGTGGTGCGACTGACATTGAACTGCCGCGCCAACTCGGACTCGGGCGGGAGAGGATCGCCGCTCTTGAGCTCACCGCTGAGAATCGCGGACTTGATCCGCTGTTCGACCTGCTCCCGGGGGCGCATCACGGCCTGCCCGATGGATTTGGGGGGCACCGCTCGCGTGGTCGTCATGCCGGACCTTTCCTCGAATGTTCGACATCTAATGTCGGACAACATACCGGAATGTCGACTCGCTGAGAATGACTTGAGCGCCTGATCCTCACATCGAGCGCGCCACGAGCTCCTTCATGACCTCGTTCGCGCCCCCGTAGATGCGCTGCACCCTCGCTCCGGCGAAGAGCCGGGCGATGGGGTACTCCATGATGTAGCCGTAGCCGCCGAACACCTGCAGGCAGCGATCCGTCACGCTGAACAGCACGTCGGTACTGAGCATCTTGATCTGCGAGGCTCCCGCGGCGTCGAGCCGACCCCGCCCATGCTCGGCGATGCAGTGGTCCAGGAACACGCGAGTCGCCCGGACCTCGGTGGCGCACTGGGCCAGCACGAAGCGCGTGTTCTGCAGATCCCACAGGGTGCCACCGAAGGCCTCACGACTCTTCGCGTGCTCGACCGCCAGCTCCACGGCCAGCTCCGCCTGGGCGACGGCGCCGATGGCGATGGCGAGTCGCTCCTGGGGCAGCTGTGCCATCAGCTGCGCGAATCCCGTCCCCTCCTCGCCCAGGAGGTTCCCCACGGGGACCCGGACACCGTCGAACGACAGCTCGCGGGTGTCCTGCCCACGCTGACCGATCTTGTCCAGCGCCCGCCCCCGCGTCAGTCCGGGCACGTTCTCGCCCTCGACGACGATGATCGACAGACCGCGGGCACCCGGACCGCTGGTGCGCGCCACCAACAGGATCAGCCCGGCCATGGATCCATTGGTGATGAAGGTCTTCGCGCCGTCGATGACGTACTCGTCGCCCTCCCGCCGCGCCGCGGTGCGGATGGTCTTGAGGTCGGATCCGGTGGAGGGCTCCGTCATGGCGATGGCGCCGACGAGCTCCCCGCTGGCCAACCGGGGCAGCCAGCGCATCTTCTGCTCGGTCGTGCCGGAAGCCGCGACGTAGTGAGCCACGATCGTGCTGTGGATCGCGTACGGCAGCGTGTCGTCCCCGACGCGACCCTGTTCCCACAGCACCGCTGCCTCGTGCAGGAACGTTCCGCCACCGCCACCGAACTCCTCACTGACGCTCGGGCACAGCAGCCCTTGGCGACCGGCCTCGAGCCAGGTCTCGCGATCCACGCGGTGCTGGGTGGCGAACCGCTCCTGGTGCGGCATGACCTCGGCCTGGAAGAACTGTCGCGCCATCGCGGCGACGTCCCGCACCTCGTCGTCATGCCACGCCGGCGTGTAGGCGCTCATCCGATCTCCATCCCGCCATCGATCGCGTAGGACGCACCCGTCACGTACGAGGCGGCCTCGGAGGCGAGGAACACCGCGAGCGGACCGATCTCCTCCGGCTCGGCGACACGGCGCTGCGGAATCGCCGAGAGGATGTGCCGGGCAGTGTCCGGGTCATCGAGGCCCTGGCGGGTGATCTCCGTCGCGAAGTAGCCGGGCGCGAGCGCGTTCACGGTGACACCGTGGCGTGCCCACTCACGCGCGAGCGACCGGGTGAAGTGTGCCAGCGCCGCCTTCGAGGTGACGTAGGCCGAGTGCCGCGGGATCGCCTTGGTGGCCCAGGACGACGTCACGTTGATGACCGTGCCGGCCCCCTGCCGAACGAGCTCACGACCCACGTGCCGCGTGAGGTTCACGACCGACACCAGGTTGACGTCGAGGATGGTGAACCAGTCCTCTGCCGAGGACTCGAGCAACGGTGTCTCGTAGTGGACGCCGGCGTTGTTGACCAGCACGTCGATCGAGCCGAATGCCTCCAGCGTCCGCGCGACAATCGCCGCACCGGCCTCGGGGTCCTGGACGTCGGCGACGATGCTGAGGACGCGCTCGCCGGTCGGGTCGGCCAGCTCGGCCACTTCGGCGAGCGCCTGCTCACTCCGGGCGACGAGGGCGACGCGCGCTCCGGCCTGCGCGTAGGCAATCGCGATGGCGCGACCGATGCCGCGGCTGGCGCCGGTGATGATCGCGACACGGCCCTCGAGGGAGGTGGCGGTGGACAGTTCGGTCATGCGGGATCCTCCGGATCAGGGTCGGGTGTCGGCTCGGCTACCACGCCGGCGCCGTTGAGGGTGAAGGCGAGCAGGTGGTACTGCCCGACGAGCATCAGGCACGTCACAGCCAGCGACGGCCCCAGCCGCTCGACCACCGTGGTCCAGGTGGAGTCCGAGACGGTTGCATGGTCGTGCAGCTCGTCCACGAACGTCACGAGGCTGCGCGTCCAGCGATCCAGGCCGAGGGGCTCGTCGTGCGTCAGGGCGTCCAGCTCTGCTGGCGAGATCCCCACCTCGGGAGCCTTCGGCGCGTGCTTGAGCCACTCGTAGGCCGATCCGCACCGGTGCCCGGTGCGCAGGATCAGCACCTCGCGATCGCGTGGCTCGAGCCCCGGCGTCTCGAGGAAGTAGTCGCACAGCGGCAACCAGGCATTCAGGGCGCCGGGAGCGTTCGCCATCAGCCGGTAGACCGCCAGCTCGGAGCGGCGGTCCGGGAACTCCACGGGCAACGGAGCCACCACTGCAGCGGCAGTATCGGCCGGGCTGACCAGCGGAACGCGGAGAAGTTCGTCGTCCATCATGCGGTGCCCCCTCGGCCGTAGCCGTCTGTCAGTGGTCGACCAAGCCGCGTCTGGACGACGGCCGGGTAGTACGCGTCTCCCAGACCTTCGGCGCTCGCGGCCTCCAGGAGCTCACGAGCCGCCCGCAGGGCGCCCGTGATGTCATCACCGGCGAGCGCCTCCGCGAGGCGCGCATCCTTCAGGGCGTAGTCGACCGCGAACTTGCCCGAGGGAAAGGATCCAGTCTCGAGCGCACGTCCCGGCTCTCCCGACAGGGCGAAGCTACCTGCCGAGCCGGACCGCAGGACACGGACGACCGTCGTCGGATCGAGCCCATGGCGGTCTGCGATCGTCATCGCGTCCACGACGGCATTCACGTTCATCATCAGAACCATGTTGTTGAGGATCTTGACGGTCTGGCCAGCGCCGACGTCACCACAGTGCACGATGTCGCTCGCGACGACCCGCAGGATCGGCCGAAGCCGCTCGAGCACCTCGGTCGAGCCGCCCACCATCATCAGCAGTTCCCCCGCCGCCGCGGCCACCCGGCCGCGAGCGACCGGGGCGTCGAGGAAGTCCACGCCGTGTCTCGCCAGCAGCAGGGCCACCTCCCGCGATCGCTGGGGATCACTGGTGCTGATGTCGACCACGACGGCGGGCAGGACCTCGCCCTCGATGATGTCGGAGATCACCTGCTCCACCTGCTGGATGCCGGGCAGGCAGGTGATCACCACTCCATCGGCGACGACGCCTTCGCGCACCGATGCCATCCGACGAATCGTCCCGGCACCGGGAACCCGCCCGGCGACATCAGCGTCGAAGCCGGCGAGCCGGACGTCGCGAGCACGTCCCAAGTTCGCCGCGATCGGCCCGCCCATGGCACCGAGGCCAACCATAAGGACGTCATGGACCCTGTCCTCATGCGCCGAGTCATTGTGGTCGGACATCAGCACCGCGTCTCACACCACATCACGCCTGGTGTCCGTAGGACAGCGGACGAGCGAGTGCGGTGAAGCCACCGTCGACGAACAGCACCTGACCCGTGACGAAGGAGGCTGCGCCCGACAGCAGGTAGTGCACTGCGTCCGCGATCTCGTCCGGACGGCCCGTCCGTCCCAGCGCGTGCAGGTCACCCACGGTGGACCCGACCCCGGAAGCTTCGGACGAATCCCGCATGGCCTGTGTCTCGATGTATCCCGGCGCAACGCAGTTGACGCGGATGCCGTCACCAGCCCATTCGACGGCCAGGCTACGCGTGAGCTGGTGGATCGCCGCCTTCGCGACACAGTAGGCGGTCATCTCGGGAAAGCCCCGAGTCCCGCAGATCGAACCGAAGGTGACGATGCTGCCGCCGCCGTGAGAGCGCAGATGCCGACCGACCATGGTCGACCAGAGCATCGTGCCCGTCACATGAGTCCCGAGGACCGAGTTCCACGACTCCGGAGTCAGATCGTAGGCGAACTCGCGTTCGACCTGCCCTGCCACGGCGGCCAATTGCGTGACGCGACCGCCGGCCCAGTCCAGCGCGACGTCGAACGCCCGCTGGCTGTCCACCGGCGAGGACACGTCGCACGGCACCACCAGCACGCCGGGGTCGCCCGGGTCGCGCTCGACCCGATCGATCACGACGACCCTGGTGCCGTTACGCCGCAGCCGCTCCACGACGGCCGAGCCGATCCCACCCGTGCCACCGGTGACGATCGCGACGTCCACCGGCTCGGCGGCGCTCATCGCATGACCGCCGGGGTCGCGGTCTTGCTGGATCGTCGATGCCGGAGCTGATCGAACACCCCCACGATCCCCTTGGGGGCAAGGAACACCACCAGCAGGAAGACCACGCCAAGCACCAGGTCGGGCTCGCCGAGGACCTCCGCCAGCAGGTGCGGAGCATTCGACTCGTCCAGCGCGGCACCCACTGCCGGAAGTCGCTGCGACAGCAGGGTGTAGACGACACCGCCGATCACGGCACCGGCGAGCCGTCCGGATCCGCCAATCACGACCATGAAGATCAGCGAGAGAGCGAACGTCATGCCAACCGTCTCCGGATCGGTGCCGCCGAGGGCGATCACGAAGAAGACGCCGCACAGTGCCGCGAGGGTCGACGCCAGCACCGAAACGCCAAGCCGCACGAGGTACACGTCGTAGCCGAGGATCTGCATGCGCAGCGCGTTGTCACGGCAGCCACGCAGGGCGAGACCGAAGGGGCTGCGGATTACCAGCCACGCGATCGCCACCACGACGATCAGCAGCGCCAAGCAGGCCCAATAGACGTTGGCGATGTTCTGCAGGCCAACGAACGCCGTCGGGAACGTGTCGACTGGTGCCCGCAGGCCACTCTCGCCGCCGGTCCCGAAGTAGTTTCGGTGGACCGCCACGGCAGCGAGCTCCGCGAAGGCCAGAGTCACCATCGCGTAGGGGATCCCGTCGATGCGCAGCGCGACCAGGTTGAGTAGGACGCTCACCACCATCGTGCCCACGATCGCGATCACGGCGGCCGGGATGAACGAGAGGTCGGTGTAGGCCAGAAGCATCGTGAACACGTAGGCGCCGAGCGCGAAGTAGAGCCCGTGCCCCAGTGACATCAGACCGGTCTGGCCCAGCAGCAGATCGAACGTCACCGCAAGGGCAGCCAGCACGAAGACCTTGCTGAGGAGGTCGAGGGAGCTGGCGGAACCGGTCTCGCCCGGCAACAGGCCCACGCCCGGCCACCACGTGTACGGCAACAGGAACAGGGCGACGACGAGTGCCACCAGGGCACCGATCTTCACCAACACGACGCGATTCACACGACCCTCCCAGTCTTGCCGAACAAGCCCTGCGGACGAAGCAGCAGGACAGCGGCGAGCAGCACGAGGGCGAGCAGGTCGCCCGCGCCTCCTGTGATGTAGTAGTTCGCGAACTGCTGGACCAGCCCGACCACGACGGCCGCGGCCAGCGTTCCCGACAGCGATCCGACGCCACCGATCACGATGACGATGAACGCATAGATCAAGTACTGGTCGCCCACGTGCGGGGTCGCCGAGCGGACGTAGACCAGCGCAAGCGCGCCGGCCAGTCCGGCGGCGAGACCGCCGATGGTGAAGACCAGCGAGAAAGAACGCGTGACATCGATGCCCAGGCCGCGAACCATGTCGGCGTTCTCGACGCCGGCGCGCACGATGAGGCCATGGCGCGTGCGTCGCAGGAACAGCAGGAGCCCGACGTGGAGGATGAGCGCGGCGGCGATGACCACCAGCGCACTGACCGGGATGTAGATCCCGCCCAGGTCCACGGCACCGGCCACGGAGGACGGCAACGGCATCTGGACGTTGTCGGGACCATACCGGATCGTCAGGATCGCGGTCAGGACCAGTCCCACGCCCATGGTGACGAGCAGTTGGGGCAGATGCCCCCTGCCGTACATCGGGCGCACGAAGAAGCGCTCGACGCCGAACGCCACCGCCGCGCCGACGAGCATCGAGGCGATGACGGCCAGCAACAGACCGCCGATGGTCGCCGTCTGGAACAGGCCCATCGTCTCGATCGCGACATAGGCGCAGATCGACAGAAGCGCGCCGTGGGCGAAGCTGAGCACGTCCATGAGGCCGAAGATCAGGCTCAGGCCGGAGGCCAGCAGGTAGTACAGGGCCGCGACGCTCAATCCCGTCGCGAGGATCAGCACGAAGGTGTTCAACTCAGGCCTCCTTGTCGTGACCGCTACGGGCGACGCCGAGGTAGCGGCGTAGTTCGTCGCGATCGGCCAGCAGGTCGGTGGATCCGGTGGTCGCGATGCGCCCCTCGCTCACGATGACGACGTCGTCGGCCAGCTCGCTGGCCGCCTTGAGGTTCTGCTCGACCATGAGGATCGTCGAGGCCTCGCTGACCTGCTTGAGGACGGCGACCACCTCGTTCACCACGCGGGGCGCGAGGCCCTTGGTCGGCTCGTCGATGATGAGCAGTTTCGACTCGGGCAGCAGGCCGCGAGCCAGCGACACCATCTGCTGCTGGCCGCCCGACAGCGAGCCGGCGAGCTGCTCGGCTCGCTGCTTCAGCTCGGGGAACAGGTCGAAGACCAAGTCGTAGCGAGCCTCACCGACGCGCGGCTCAGCCAGCCGCAGATTCTCCGCGACCGTCAGGCCCTGGAACACGTCCCGGTTCTCCGGCACGTAACAGATGCCCCGCTGGACGCGTTGGTGCGTCGACAGGTCGGAGATCGTCGCGCCCTGGAGCAGGACGTCGCCGGTGCAGTCGAGATATCCCAGGATGCTGCGCATCAAGGTGGTCTTGCCGACGCCGTTGCGCCCGAGCACGGCGGTGGTGCTGCCCTCGGACACCGTCAGGTCCACGCCGTGCAGGATCTGGGACGTGCCGATCGTCGCGCGCAGGTCGCGCACCTCGAGTGTGTTGGTCATCAGAGCTCCTCGCCCATGTAGGCCACCTGGACCTGCTCGTCAGCCATCACGTCGTCCGGGGTGCCCACGGCGAGCGTCTCGCCGTGATGCAGTACAGCGACGCGATCTGCCAGGTCGAGCACGACGTCCATGTGGTGCTCCACCAGCACGATGGAGCGGCCACCTCGGGCATAGACCCGGATGATCTCGACCAGGTCGGGGACGTCCTCGGCGCTGACGCCCGCCATCGGCTCGTCCAGCAGGAGGACTTCCGCGTCACTGACGAGCGCCATCGCGATCTCGACCTTGCGTCGTTCGCCGTGCGAGAGCGATCCGACCTGCGCTGATCCGCGACCGCCCAGACCGACCTGGGCGAGCGCGTCGTCGACCGCGGGACGGGCGTCACCGCCCCGCGTCCCGCGGGGAGCCCGGTCGGCCAGCTGGAGGTTGTCCTCCACGCTCAGCTCGTTGAACAGGTAGGACGTCTGGAACGTGCGGCCCAGCCCGTGGCGCGTCCGCTGGTGCGGTCGCATTCGGGAGATGTCCTGGCCGAGGAGGGTGATCGTGCCGCTCTGGGGCCGGACCGTGCCGCTGATGGTGTTCATCAGCGTCGTCTTTCCGGCGCCGTTCGGGCCGATCACGCAGAGTGTCTCGCCGGGAGCCACGTCGAGGCTCACGTTCGTGAGAATGCGAGCCGCGCCGACTGAGAAGCTCACGCCGGCGACGGACAAGGCAGGTGTTGTGGTCACGTGGTCACCTTCGATGACGGATTGAGGGAAATCGTCCGATGAGACCCGGCCCGTGCGACCGAAGGGGTGCGCGCGGGCCGGGCCGGTCATCGACCGGATCTACTACTTGAGGGGCTTGACCACGGCAGGCGTGATGTCCTTGGACGGGACCACGTGATCGAGCTCCACGTCCCACGCGCCGTCCTTCTTGACCAGGTTCACCACGGCGTAGGGGGGAATGACCTGGTTGTCCTCGCCCCGGATCGTGACGTCGCCCATCGGACCCTCGAACGTCCAGTCCTGCAGCGCGTCGACCATCGAGTCGGTGTCGCTGGGGTCTCCCTCGCTCAGAGCGCGGTAGACCATCTCGGCGGACGACCAGCCGTAGGCTCCGTCGCCGTCCTCGACCTTGTGATCCTTCTTCTTCGAGTAGTCGAGCAGGAACTTGGCCTTCTCGGTCTCGTCGTAGTGCGGGTAGTACATCATCGCGAAGTGCGCGTCCTCCACCTGATCGCCGAGCGCCTCACCGATACCTTCCCAGGCCGCGGACTCGAACAGCGTCGTGAAGAACGTGGTTCCCTCGAGCGCCTTCTGCGATGCGAGCGCGGAGTAGAGCTGCGTCTGACCGGCGCCGATCCAGTTGGTGTGGACGTAGTCCGGCTGGTCCTTGCGGATCTTGTTCGCGACGGCTGAGAAGTCGACGGTGTCGAGCGGCAGCATCGTGGAGTTCACCGTGATGCCCTCGGGCTCCAGCATGGTCTTCATCTCACGGGCTTGGGCCTGACCAAAGGCGTAGTCCTGGTTCACCGTCGCCATCGTCTTTCCGTCGGTGTCGTCGCCGAGGAATTCCTTGTAGACGTACGTTCCGGCGGGCGAGTTCCCGTTGGTGAGGAATACGCGCTTGTCATAGCCCACGAGGTCGGTAGTACCCGCGCCCCCCGAGACGAACAGCACGTCGTTCTGAATCGCAAGATCCGCGACCGGCACGGCCACCGCAGAGGTCGCGGGACCGACCAAAATGCGAGCACCCTCGCTCAGGTGCTTCTTGGCGACCGTCGTACCGACCGAGGCCTCGCCCGTGTCGTCGCCCTTCAACAACTCGATCTTCTTGCCGTCGATCTCCATGGTCCCGTCGGTCAGATACTCCAGGCCCGCCATGAAGCCGTTCTCCCATCGCGCGCCCACCGCGGACAGCAGGCCGGTCTGCGACGTGACGATGCCAACCTTCAGCGTGTCGCTGTCATCGGAACGGGCGCCGCTCGGGGTCCCACATCCGGCCAGGGCCACCGCGGCTGCTGCGGCGAGTGCGGTGGCCGCACGCCACCGACGACGCGACGGGACCGAACCCGACGTGTGATTGCTCGTTCGCATGTCTTTCTCCTGATCTTGTCTCGGTTCCGCGGACCGAGCACACGCTCGCCGCCGTCCCCCCCTGTGATGTACACCATATGGCGGGCTGGTCATTCGCGTCAAGGTCCGACATTTAACTTAACAAAGAAATATTCGACCTTGTCACAGCCCGCGCGCCACCTGCACTCCTTCGAGGAATGCGTCGTCGGCCTCACGGGGCGATAGCGAGTCGCCAAGACGATGGATCTCCAGGCTCGGACGAAGTCCGCGCAGGGTCTCAAGAAGGTCGAGCACCGGCTCGCGGTGCAGGCACGTCACGACCGTGTCCGCCTCGACGTGTTCGAGCGCGGCGGTGATGGACGAGCGCAGGAACACCCCCGTGCGATCAATCGCTTCGACGGCGGTGCGGGTCGTGATGGGCACCCCGTGACCCAAGAGTCGTGGCATCACGAAGCTGGCCTCACCGGTCAGGACCGCCTGGTCCCCCACACTCGCTCGTGGCGTCACCAGATGCACACTCACGCCGTGCTCCAGCAGGAGCTCGGCGACTCCAAGGGGTGCGTAGCCGCCAGTGTCGTCGATCACGACAACTCGCTCCCCCAGCTCGTCAGGATGCTGGGTCGCCTCGTCCGGTCCCACGACGCGTGCGTCCGGCGCGACGGCGGGCGCCGGATGGTGGGCGTGCACGTACGACCACCCATTCGTCAGCCATCGGCTACCCGTCGCTAGCAGAACGACGTCCGGGTTCTCCGCAAGCACCACCTCACTCGTCGCGGTCACCCCCGTCCTGACATCGACCCCGAGGTGCGCGAGCGATCGCTCCAGATCCTCCGCGGCGAGCAGCCACGACGAACGGCCGGGCAATGCCCCGGCGTGTCGCAGTTGCCCGCCCAGCCGCTCGCCACGCTCGAAAAGCGTCACGTGGTGACCTCGCGAGGCGGCCACTTCAGCCGCCTTCGCGCCGGCTGGTCCGCCTCCCACGATCACGATGCGTCGAGGCCGCGTCGTCGGGACCTCAGGGCCCCACGCGAGCTCGCGCCCGGCGGTCGGATTCACCGTGCACGTGACCCCTTGACGTGTCTTGATCCCACGCCAGCAGCCTTGATTGCCACGGATGCAGTGCCGCACCTCGTCGGCGCGTCCGGTAAGTCCCTTGACCACGAGCTCTGGGTCGGCGATCTGCGAGCGCGTCATGCCCACGACGTCGGCAACGCCCTCGGTGATCAGTTCCGCGGCCCGCTCCAGCGCCATGACCGACCCGGTGAGCATGATCGGGAGATCAGGGCCGAGTACCTCGCGCGCCACACGGGCGCTGTCGGCAAACACCGCATCGCGCTGGGCGCTTGACGGAGCGACAGTCTCGTCGAGCGTGGCGTACACCCCACCACTGATGCTGAAGGCGTCGAACTGGCCACTGCCGCGCAGCGCACGCAGCAGGCCTCGCGACGAGTCCGGGGTCAGCCCTCGATTGCCGATCCGCTCGTCGAGAGAGAGTCTCAGCATCACGGGAAACGCGGTACCGCACCTCTCCTTGATGGCTGCGCCAACCTCGATCGCGAAGCGCGCCCGGTTCTCTTCGTTTCCGCCATACTCGTCCTCACGACGGTTCATCCACGGGGAGAGGAACGCGTGCACCAGGTACCCATGTGAGGCGCTGATCTCGACACCGTCGAACCCCGCCAGTTGCAGGTGACGGGCCGTGGTGGCGAACCCGTCGATGATCTCGGCGATGTCGTCGCGATCGGCGGCCTTCGGGATACGTCCCGAGGGAGGTTGGGCCACCGCCGACGGGGCGATGGCGACGTGCTGGTGGTGGAACACCGAGTTGCCGGGATCGTTCGGCCCACCGTGGAAGATCTGGCTGAACACTGCCCCCCGGCGGCCAAGCCGCGCCGCCACCGGCGACGCCTCCGCCGCGGCACGCACCGTGTCCGCGATCTCGGAGAGGATCTCCACGCTTTCCGGCCGCCAGGCCTGGACCAACAGCGGGTTGCTCATCGAGGACGGGTGTACCGGTACGCCGCCCATGACGACGAGTCCTGCGCCGCCGGCCGCTCGGGCCGCGAGGTAGGCGGCCATCTGTCGCGGTTCGTGCGCCAGGTTGTGGGCGCTGATCGCGATGCGGTTGGGGATCTCCACGGCGCCGATCCGGGTGGGCGACCAGAGGGCACCGAGGTCCGGGCGGGCGACCGGAGTGGTCATCGGGCGACGTCGCCGACCGGTGAGACTCCGATGCCTCCGGGCACCAGAGCCGCACCCCATCCACCGTCGACGGCGACATCTGCGCCGGTCACGAAGCGCGCGTCCGGACCGATGAGGAACGCGATGACGTCCGCGACGTCCTCCGGCTCGCCAATGCGGCCCAGCGGAATGGTGGCCGCCCGAGCCTCGCGCACGGCGGAGTCGGCGAAGATGTTGGAAGTCAGTCCCGTCGCGGTGGAGCCGGGCGAGACGCAATTGACGCGGATGCCGTCGCCGCCCCACTCGCGAGCTAGCTGGATGGACAGCATGCGCACGGCGGCTTTGCTCGGCGAGTAGGCACCCATCCCGCCCGTCGCCGCCGTGGCCGCGAGCGAGGCGACAATGACCATGGAGCCACCGCCCTCCGCGAGCGAGTCGTGGCAGACACGGCCCAAGAGCCAGGCGGCCCGAGTGTTGACGTTGAACGCCAGATCCCAGTCCTCGACGCTGAGCTCGGTCAGCGGTCCGGACAAGATGATGCCAGCGTTGCTGACGACCGAATCGAGAGCGCCCAACCAAGCGATGGCGTCCGTGGCGGCTTGGTCGACCGAGGCCGGGATGGCCAGATCGACCTCGAAGGCTCGGGCTTCGGCGGCTTCTCCGTTCAACTCCTTGACGACGGCCTCCAGGCCTTTCGTGTCACGGTCGAGCAGTGCGAGTCGCGCCGGCTCGCCGGTTCGGACGGCGTCCGCCGCGAGCCGACGGGCGAGCTGACGTCCGATGCCGGACGCGGCGCCGGTGATGAGCACGTGGTTCATGAGTTCGATTCCTGTCGTCGAGTGGAGCGGTTCGGGGATGTCATGAGGTGGCGGCGCGGTCGAGTCTGACGCTGACCTTGCCCACCGTGCGTCCGGCGAGGAGGTCGGCCATCGCGGTCGGAGCCGCGTCGAGGCCGTCATAGACGGTCATGTCGAGCGAGAGTCGACCCTCGGACATCAGTCGCTGGGCTTCGGCGTGGAACTCGCCCCAGCGGGCCCGATGGTGCCGCACCATGAAGCCCTCGAGGCGCACCCCTTGGTAGATCGCGCGCATCAGGTTGCGTGGACCGGACAGGTCACCGTTGGCGCTGGAGACCTGACCGCACAGCACGACACGGCCCTCGGGTCGCAGGTGCTCGAGGGCGGCCTCGAGGTGGGCCCCTCCGACATTGTCGAAGTACACGTCGATCCCGCCGGGGGCCGCCGCGCCGAGCTGACCCACGAGGTCGCCGTCGCGGTGGCTGAAGGCAGCCGCCGCACCATGGCGGCGCGCACTCGCGACCTTCTCCTCCGAGCCCGCACTCGCGACGACGCGATGGCCCCAGGCGGTCGCCAGCTGGGTCGCCACGCCGCCGACCGCGCCCGCCGCAGCGGACACGTAGACGACGTCATCGGCTCGCAGCCGGGCGACCTCGCGCAGTCCGACGTACGCCGTCAGGCCGGAGACGCCGAGGACGCCCAGGAACAGCTGCAGGTCGAGACCGTCGGGCGCATCGACTCGCAGCGGATCGAACCAGCCGCCGTCACCGGCGTCGCACAGCACCATCTCCTGCCAGGCACCCGAGTTGAGCACCACGTCACCCGGGGCGAAGCCCGGGGACCGCGAGACGACGACCCTTCCGACCGCGGAGCCATCGAGCGGCTCTCCCAGGACGAAGGGAGGCACGTGGGCCGCACCCGTGCGCTCCCCCATCCGCATCCGCATGAGCGGATCGACGGACATGCCGACGTTCTCGATCAGCACCTGCCCCGGCCCCACCTCGGGCACCGGCTCGATCGTGATCTGGAAGTCCTCCGGCACGGGTGGACCATCGGGACGACGCGCGAGGCGGATGACGCGGAAGTGGTCGCGGCTCACGTGTCGACTCCCCGGCGACGTGATCTGAACCATGAAAGCGTCATGGCTCAATATTGTTGGACAATAGCCACGGTGTCAATCGACGGCTTCCGTTCCCAACGCCTCCGCCTCGGCCAGGACCAGGTCGGCGACCTCGGTGGGCGCCAGGACCATCGCATCATGGCCGGTGGCGATCTCTCGCATCGGCCAGCCATAGCGACCGGCACGGCGTCGCGAGCTCTCCAGGCTGCTGAGGATCGGATCGGTGCACACGACATAGGTGGCCGGCAGGCCGTTGCCGACGGGGTGCTCCAGGCTCAGCACGCCCTCGTAGTAGGCGAAGGGCAACGGCGTCATGTGCGCGCGCACCCAGGCCGCGCGAGGGTGATCGGCGGGGATGCCCAGTGCCTCGAGCGGCATGTCGGGCCAGAAGATTCCGTCGCCTTCAGTGAGCGCCAATTCCCGCCGCTGGGCGGTGACCTCTGCAGGAACGATCGCCGCCCACGACTCGCCGTCTTCGACGAGGACGCTGTCGAGGTAGATGAGCTGCCGAATGCGCTCGGGGACTCGATCGGCCACGCCGCTCACGATGATTCCGGCAAGGCTGTGACCGACCAGCACGACATCGGTCATATCCGCCATCTCCAGGTGGTTCACGATGTCCTGCACCCCCGTCTCGGGTCCGGTGACCGATCGGGCGAGGTGTCGACGCTCCCCCAGACCCGTCAGGGTGGGAGTCGTGACGCGGTGCCCGGCTGACTCCAGTCGCGCGACGACCGATTCCCAGCACCATCCGCCGTGGAAACCGCCGTGGACGAGGACGAAGGTGTACGTCATGCCGGGGAGAAGGCCACGCGCAGCTGGCCGTAGTCGATGGCGGCCGAGCGGCCGAGCGCCGGGCCCGACCGCACGCCGTCCCACGTCTCTCGAGCGTCGCCAGCAACGTGATAGACGGCCAAGGAACGAGCGACGCCGCTCCCGGTCTCGCGCACCTCGCCATGGATTCTGGGAGACCCGAGATCGAACCGCTCGACGCCGACGATGGCGGCGTGCTTGCTCATGATCTCCGGAATGTGCTCATCGTCGTACCAGGACTGAAACTCGGTCTCGGCACCCGCCTGGGAGCTCGCGAGGACGTAGAAGGTCTCGACAGCGGTCTCGTCTGATATCTGCACACGCACAGTTTTGTCGGACATTTGGATGGCGTCAAGACATCCCGCAGGGATTAGCTCTGCTCACGCCGATAGGCGCTGATGTGGTCGTGCAGGTAGTCGAGGTGCTCGACGATCGCCGCTTCCGCAGCGTCGGCGTCACCAGTCGCGATCGCCGCGACGATCGCGCGGTGCTGCTGCACCGTCGTGCGTCCAACTTCCGGCGACAACTCCAAGTAGCCGACCGGCTCGGTCGCGCCGTGAAGCGCCTGGACCAGCGCGGTCAGCACCCGGTTTCCCGAAGCGTGCGCAATCGCCGTGTGAAACTCGGCGTCAAGTTCGGCGACGCGAGGGTCCTCCACCGAGATCGACTTCTGCGTGTCGACGATCCGTTGGAGCTGGGCCAGGTCCTCGTCACTGCGACTCCGGGCCGCCTGCCGGACGGACGGGACCTCCAGATGCCGGCGGACGGCAGCCACCTCATCGAAGTCGATGCTCCCGAGCGCCAACAGGTTCTCGACGGCCTCGGTGACGACCCCGCCCAACGAGGAGGACGTCACCGACTGCACGATGCTGCCCCCCTGCGCTCCGGGGACCTTGATGATGAGACGTTCCTGCACCAGTGTCCGCAGCGCTTCACGCAAGGTCGTGCGACTGACGCTGAACTGCCGGGCGAGCTCGGTCTCCGGCGGAAGCATCTCTCCGCTGGCGAGCTCGCCGGACAGGATCGCTTGCCGCAAGGTCTCCTCGACTTGCTGTCGCGGCCGCATCACCTTGGTGCCGATGACCTTGGCCGCAACGCTCCGATCCACGCTCATGGAGCGAACTCTAGACGCAGTCCCGCCCGAAAGGCGGGACTGCGCCGTCCGGCTCACCCGCGTCTGTCGGTCGCCACCTGCTCGCGCAGACGCTTCTTGTCGAACTTGCCGACGCTCGTCTTGGCGATCTCGCCGACGATCTCGATGTCCTGCGGAATCCACCACTTGGCGACCCTCTCCTGCAGGAAGGCCTTGAGATCGGGGACGTCGAGCGACGCTCCCGCACGGGGCACCACGAACGCGTAGGGGCGCTCGCCCCACCGCTCGTCCGGGATGGCCACCACGGTCGCCTCGGCAACGGCCGGGTGCATCATGATCGCGTTCTCCAGCTCCACCGAGCTGATCCACTCCCCGCCCGACTTGACCAGATCCTTCGTGCGGTCGACCAGGCGGAGCAGCCCGTCGCCGTCGCGCGTCACGATATCGCCGGTGCGCATCCAGCCGTCCTCGGTGAACCGATTACTCTGCTCGGCGGTCGCGCGGTAGTAGCCGCTCGCGACCGTGTTGCCCGAGAGCAGCAGCTCGCCGCCGACCTCCTCGTCGACCTCGACCCCCACGAGCGGCATCGGGCGTCCTTGGCTCAGTCGCGCCGACATCCACGCCGGATCAGCCGGGTCGAGCCGCGCCGGGGGCCGGCCGACACCGAGCAACGGATTGACCTCCGTCATGCCGAAGCCCTGGATGGCCGTGATCCCGATCGCGTCGAGGTCTCGCAGCAGGCTCTCGCTGACGGGAGCGCCGCCGGCCACGGCCTCGCGCAACGAGCTGACATCGGGAACGGTCGACAGCTGCGAGATGCCGTGCCAGATCGTGGTGATGGCGGCCGCGAACGTGACCCGCTCCGCCTCGATCAGTCGAGCCACGTCGGCCGGTGCCGCGATCTCCCCGGGCAGCACCAACTTGGCACCGACCATCAGGGCGGCGTACGGCAGGCCCCACGCGTTCGCGTGGAACATCGGCACGATCGGCAGGATCGTGTCGGACTCGCTCAGGCCGTATGCGTCGGGAAGCGACTGCAGCAGGGTGTGGAGCACGGTGGACCGGTGCGAGTACACCACTCCCTTCGGTGCACCGGTCGTACCGCTCGTGTAGCACATCGCGGCCGCCGAAGTCTCCGGGACGGAGACGAACGGGAACTCGGGGTCCCCTTCGGCGATCAGCTGCTCGTACGACAGCGCACCGTCGCGCTCACCGCCTCCCATGACGACCTCGTGCTCGACGCAGTCGACGCGCGGCAGCCGGTCCGAGAGCGAATCGTCGACGAACATCACGCGGTCACCGGCGTGGTCGACGATGTAGCTGATGTCCGACTCGTGGAGGCGAATGTTCACGGGGTGGAGCACGGCCCCCATGGCGGGCACCGCGATGTAGAGCTCGAGGTGCTCCTGGGTGTTCCACGCGAAGGTGCCCACTCGGTCGCCGACGCCGACGCCGAGGCGCGACAGCGAGGATGCGAGGCGGCGCGCGCGCTCGACCGTCTCGGCCATGGTGCGTCGCGTGATACGTCCGGCGCGATGGCTCACCACCTCTTGGTCTGGAAACACCCTGGCCGCGCGCTCGGCGAAGTCCGTCAGAAGGAGGGGGCGATGCATCATCAACCCCGGGAACACCACGTTCTGGTCCATGTCTCGTCCCTTCGACATCGGCGTCAGAGCCGTTCGATGATCGTCACGTTCGCGAGTCCGCCACCCTCGCACATGGTCTGCAGCCCGAATCGCCCACCGGTGCGCTCGAGCTCGGCGAGAAGGTCGCCCATGATGCGCACGCCGGTGGCGCCGAGCGGATGGCCGAGCGCAATCGCTCCGCCGTTGACGTTCGTCTTGTCCAGTGGCACCCGGGTCTCGCGCAGCCACGCCAGCACCACGGGGGCGAAGGCCTCGTTGATCTCGAACAGGTCGATGTCGTCGACCGAGAGTCCGGTGCGCTCGAGCGCCCGAGCCGTCGCCGGGATGGGCGCCGTCAGCATCATCACGGGGTCGTCGCCCAGCACCGTCATGTGATGGACGCGCGCGCGTGCGGCCAGCCCGTGCTCGGTGAGTGCCCGCTCCGAGGCGATCAGCATCGCCGACGCTCCGTCCGACACCTGGCTCGCGGTGGCTGCGGTGACGATGCCGTCGGCCGCCAGCGTGCGCAGTCCGGCCATCTTCTCGGCCGTCGTGTCGGGTCGGGGAGTCTCGTCGCGCTGCAGCCCGGCGACCGGCACGAGGTGGGCGTCGAAGCGCCCCTCCGTGACCGCCCGGTCGGCCAGCCGGTGGCTGCGCAGCGCGAACTCCTCGAGCTCTGCCCGCTCGAGCGACCACTTCTGCGCGATCAGCTCGGCGGCACGGAACTGCGTGATCTCCTGGTCCCCGTACCGAGTCGCCCACCCCGTGGATCCGGCATAGGGAGTGGGAAACCCGTCGCTGTGCCAGCTCTCGGCGATGGGCACGGCGCTCATGCTCTGGGTGCCGCCGGCAACCACGAGATCAGCGGTACCGCTCATGACGGCCTGGGCCGCGAAGTGGACAGCCTGCTGCGACGAACCGCACTGGCGGTCGATCGTGACCGCGGGCACCGACTCGGGCAGGCCGGCGGCGAGCCAACTCGTGCGGCCGACGTTCGCCGCCTGGGGGCCGATGGGATCGAGGCAGCCAAACACCACGTCGTCGATGCGCTCGGGGTCGACCCCGGTTCGCGCCACGAGAGCACCCAGAACCGCGGCCCCGAGATCCGCGGGGTGCACGTCGGCCAGCGAACCGCGCCGCCGTCCGAGTGGTGTCCGTACGGTGTCGACGATGTACGCCTCAGTCACGTCAGCTTCCTTTCATCGGCATCTACTTCTTCCGCGAGATGCACAATACGTATAATGTCGGACATTCAAGATGTCGTCAATGACGCAAGGAGAGCTGCCATGACTCCCGCCTTTCTCTACTCCGCCGTTCGGACCCCGTTCGGACGATTCAACGGGGCGTTGGCCTCGGTCCGACCGGACGACCTCGCTGCGACCGCGCTGACTGGTGCGCTGGAGCGCGTGCCCGACCTCGATCCCAGCGCGATCGGCGAGGTGGTCTGGGGCTTGGCGAATGGCGCTGGAGAAGATAACCGCAACGTCGGGAGGATGGCCGTCCTGCTCGCTGGCCTGCCGACCTCAGTGCCTGCGACGACCGTCAACCGTCTGTGCGGGTCGAGCCTCGACGCCGCGATGGCTGCGTCGCGGACGATCGAGTCCGGCGACGCCGACATCGTCGTGGCGGGCGGGGTGGAGTCGATGACCCGGGCCCCCTGGGTGCTGCCGAAGCCGTCCCGGAGCTTCCCCGCCGGTGACGTCACCGCCGTCTCGACGACCCTGGGCTGGCGCTTCATCAACCCGGCCATGCCGTCCGAGTGGACGGTGTCGCTGGGTGAGTGCAACGAGCAGCTTCAGCAGAAGTTCGCCATCTCGCGCGACCGCCAGGACGAGTTCGCTGCGCGTTCGCACGAGCTGGCGGACCGGGCTTGGACGGAGGGCTTCTACGACGACCTCGTGGTCTCCGTTCCCGGTGTCGAGCTCGACCGTGACGAGAGCATCCGCCCCGGCACGACGGCCGACAAGCTCGGTGGACTCAAGCCCGCGTTCCGCTCCGACGGCACCATCACGGCTGGAAACGCGTCTCCGCTCAACGACGGGGCCTCCGCGGTCGTCCTCGGCTCGGAGTCCGCGGCCGAACTCATCGGAGCCTCGCCGGTCGCCCGCATCGCCGGACGCGGCACCTCCGCTCTCGATCCTCAGCTCTTCGGCTTCGCGCCGGTCGAGGCGGCCAACCAGGCACTGCAGCGAGCCGGGATCAGCTGGTCCGACGTCGGAGCGGTCGAGCTCAACGAGGCGTTCGCCGTGCAGTCCCTCGCGTGCGTCGACGCCTGGGGCATCGATCCCGACATCGTCAACACTCGTGGCGGAGCCATCGCCATCGGCCACCCGCTGGGCGCCTCGGGCGGACGCATCCTCGGCACCTTGGCGCACGTGCTGCGCGAGCGGAACGAGCGCTGGGGCCTGGCCGCGATCTGCATCGGGGTGGGCCAGGGACTCGCTGTCGTACTCGAGAACCCGAACGCGTCGTGATCCGCTGCCTGTCATGCCATCGCCCGTTGGTTCTGAGCTCCACGGCCCGTGTCAGCGCAGACACGGAGGTCGTCGTCGCACAAGTGGGCGGACCTTCAAATGGGGCAGACCTGAGCCTCGAACTGCTATCTAGCCGTGAGAACCCGGCCTGACTCGCTCCCCGATGGACTCGAACCAATAACCCTTCGATTCAGCGAGCCCCTCAGAGCACACTGGCATGATGGCCGTTGCGCATTGCTGATGGAAGCCGGCCGAAGATGCGGAATGTTGCGCTGACCTGCGCAAACGCTCCGATCTCTCGCGAACCTCTCGACCCATCAGACTCGTCTCTCGGTTGCCTCAGGCTGCGCGTCAGTGAGGCCGATTGCGTTGATTATGGACACAATTCTGACACCTCGACCCATCCGACGAGAGATCCTGCGCGCGGCCTTGCGCACAAGGACCAGTCCCAGACCGATCGCTCTCCCAGCCACTCCCCGACCTGCTCAGGGACGTTCGGGTTCACCGAGTGGGCTGCCTTGATGTCACAGGAGAGGACTCTCGAGGTCCTTGAGCAGACCGGCAGCACCCCGTAGCTCAACTTCAGTGCGGACGGTCACGCCTTGCCCACCGTGCTGACTGCCACGTCGGCCAAGTCAGGCCAGCCTGCGAGGAAGCCTCTCCCCTCGAATCCGTATTGCTCGAACTTTGCGTATTCCGAGCCGTGGCACCGTCATTCAGATGACGAGCACGAGCGGGAGATCATCCACAGAAAAAGGTGCTCTCGAGATGCGACACAAGCGCTCGTCCCTCGCGGACGGCACGCCACCTGCAATCACGCGAGATTGCTCATGATTCAACTCGTACTCCGTCGCTCCAGTCCGCTCGCATCCTTGCCCAACCATTGTCCGGCGAGTTCGACGTAGTAGGCGACCAGTTCCGGCCGGTCGACGGCACCGATGCTCAGCACCTCTTCGACGGGGGCCCCTTGAAGGATCCGCTTGAGCGGTACCTCCAGTTTCTTGCCGGTCTTGGTGTGCGGGATCGCGTCGACGATGTGAAACTCGTCGGGTACGTGTCGAGGCGACCCTTCGGTGCGCAGTCGAGCACTCACGTGCTCCACCAACTCGTCGACGTCTACGACGGCGTCCTCGACGGCCAGGAACATCGGCATCCGGTAGGTCCCGTCGCGCATCTCGATCCCCAGCACCAGCGCCTCGGCGACTCCGTCGACCGCCTCGGCAACGTGGTAGAGATCGGCAGATCCGATCCGCACGCCGTTGCGATTCAGCGTCGAGTCAGATCGACCGTGGACGACGAAGCCGCCTGACTGTCGGTGAGTGATCCAGTCGCCGTGGCGCCAGACACCCGGATAGCTGTCGAAGTACGCCTCGCGATACCGGGCGCCGTCCGGGTCGTTCCAGAACCCGACCGGCATCGAGGGCATCGGAAGGGTGACCACGAGTTCCCCGACCTGATCCTTGACCGCTCGACCTGCCTCGTCCCACGCCGCGACCGCCACTCCGAGCAGCGGGCCCGGGATCTCTCCGGGCCGGACAGGTACCCCTGGACTGCCGCCGACGAACGAGCTCACGACGTCAGTCCCACCGCTCGTCGACAGCAGTGGGACGTGCTCGGAGACGAAGGACTCGACCCAGCTGTTCAGCGTCTCGGGAACCGGCGCACCGGTGACCAGAATCTTCGTGAGCGAGCTGAGGTCGTGCTCGGTCCCCGGGGCCAGCCCGGCCGAAACGGCCGCTTGGAGAAGGCCCGGACTGGTGCCGAACTGCGTGACGCCCTCCTGCTCAACGATTCGCCAGAGCACGTCGACATCGGGGTACATCGGACTGCCCTCATAGGCCACCGTGGTCACGCCGAGTAGAAGGGCGCCGACGACGATGTTCCAGAGCATCCAGTTGGTGGTCGTGTACCAGAAGAAGACATCACGCTCCCCCAGATCCTGATGCAGGCCCAGGCTTGCGAGGTGAGTCACCACGACGCCCGCGTGCCCGTGGATGATTCCCTTTGGCACACCAGTGGTTCCGGAGGAGAACAGTACCCAGAGCGGGTGGTCCGGCTCGACTTGTTCGGTGACGAGATCCGGTCCGAGGTCATCACCTCGGACCGCGTCGGCCCAACTCATCCACTGCGCTCGTGTGGGAGGTCGCTCGTGGTCCACATCCAGACCGCGCCGGCTGACAGTGATGACGACGTGCGGGTCGAGGAGCTCCGCCAAGTTGGACAGGACGTCCCTTCGATCGCGCAGAACGCCCCCGAACTCCACGGCCGTGGCGCCCACCAGCACGGTGGGGGCGAGTTGCTGCAGTCGGTCGGCTGCAGCCACGGCCCCGTAGTCGGGTGCACAGCCGGCCCACGTGGCACCGACCGCAGCCGTCCCCAAGAAGGCGATGATGGCCTCGTCAGCGTTCGGCAGGTAGCCGACGACCCGGTCGCCGGGGGTGACGCCCACGGCACGGAGGGTTCCCGCGAAGGCTGTCACACTTCTCTTGAGCTCCGCCCAGCCCACCTCTTTGCGGCTGCCGTCCTCGGCAACCACGATGATGGCCGGACGCGAGGTCGTCGCGGCGTGTCGGAGTACTTGGTCCACGTAGTTGAGGCGTGCCCCGTCGAACCATCGGGCGCCGGGCATCTCACGACGGTCGAGCACCGAGTCGTACGGCGCAGACGCGACAACGCCGAAGTGCTGCCATACCTCGGCCCAGAACCGCTCGGGATGTTCGACCGACCATTCGTAGAGGTCTGCATAGCTCGACACCGTCACACCGTGCCGCTCTGCAACTGCGCGGGCGAAAGTTGACATGCGGGAGCCCGCCGGGAGGGGCTCGAGAGAGCGAGCACCCACTCCAGCGTTGGCCGGGCTGTTGCTCATGCGGAGTGAGACCCCGTCATCAACGCTGCCAGGTCTTCCGGCGCGAGGAAGGAGGGAGGAGGCGGCGGACCCCAGTCGTAGAGCGCACGAGCGCCCTCCCAGACGCTGGGCTTCCACAACGCGTCGTCGACGATGCAGTCGATGTCGGAGTAGTACTCGGAGAAATTGCCGGCTGGGTCCTTCAAGTACCAGAAGAAGTTGGAGCCGATCGCGTGCCTGCCGAGCCCCCAGACGTGCCGGTCGGGGTCAGCCTCGAGCATGGCCGCCGCGCCCCGACCCACTTCGTCGACGTCGTCAACCTGCCACGACGTGTGATGCAGCAGGTCGACCGGTGCAGCCTGAACGAGAACATTGTGGTGATCGGTGGAGCACCGCATGAAGGCCGCAGCACCCTTGACCGTGTCGCTGACCTTGAATCCGATCCCCTCGGTGAAGAAGCGTTGCGAGGCCTCCTGCTGAGTCGAGCCCAGCACGACGTGGCCGAGCTTTCTCGGGCGGACCTTGCCCTCACGCGTCACGCTCGACGCACGCTCGTTGAGACGCTCGACCGCGCCCGGACGGTTGTAGAGCGCGGTCGGCCCGGGCTCAGACGCAATGCGGTCGGCGATCTCCACCCTCACGAGCACCTTGGTGCCCGGGTCCGTCGCCTCGACGGTGGTCGCCGTGCGCCGCACCTCCACCTCGAGCGTCTCGAGCGCCCGAGCGACCCGGTCGAGGTCATCGGGGTCGTCGACGCCGACACCCAAGCTCACGAGACGACGCCGGTCCGACTTGGTGATGGACAGTTGCTCACCTCCGTCGAGCGTCCTGAACCGGGGAGCAGCGCTCCCGTTCGCAGCCGAGTCCACTCGGTCGAGACCGAAGTCCTCGTAGTACGCCGCAGTGGTTGCCACGTCCGGGACACCGAGCGTGACACTCGTGAGTCGATGCAAAGCCATGATGCGGTCTCTCCTTCTAGGTCAGCTCGCGGAAACGCAGGTCTGTCGAATCTGCCCCAGTCCATGGATGGACGTTTCGACAACGTCTCCATCGGTCAGGAAGCGCGGTGGCTTGCGCGTTCCGCCCACGCCGGCTGGGGTTCCGGTGAAGATGACGTCGCCGGGCAACAGCGGCAACACCGACGAGAGGTGGGCGATGATCTGTGGCACGGAGAAGATAAGACGTCCCGTCGTGCTCTTCTGAACGATCTCACCGTTGATTCGGCACTCGATCGCCAGGTCGTCGGGGTCGTCCACTTCATCGATAGTGGTCAGCCATGGGCCCTGCGGCGCGAAGCCCACAAAGGACTTACCGAGCGAGAACTGCGGCGCCGGTCCAGTCAATTGAAGGGCGCGCTCGGAATAGTCCTGACCCACCGTCAGGCCCGCGACGTGACCCCAGGCAGTCTCTGCCGACACGCGATCAGCACGCCGGCCGATCACCACGACCAGTTCGGCTTCCCAATCGACCGTCCCCGTCGGGAGCGCGAGGCTCTGCTCGGGTCCGGCGAAACTCCCCACCCATTTGGTGAAGGTGGGTGGAACTTCCGGATAGGCCAGATTGGCCTCGTCTGCATGGTCTTGGTAGTTCAGCCCGATGCCGAAGACCTGCCGTGGCGCTGGAGACGGCGGTCCAAGTTCAGCTGGCACCAGCGCATCAGCGAGGTCGGTCAGGCTCGGGGCGGCTCCCCGGAACCACTCAACAAAGTCGGTCCAATGCTCGAACACCGTCTGCACGGCGGGTCCGAACAGGCCGCCGGAGGCAGACTCCACGTCGACGGTGGAGGACAGGTCGGACGACACCAGGACGGCGCGCCCTGCTCGGTTCGCGAATCGCACTGCGGCTCTCGTTTCTCTCAGTTCAGGTCCACTGGGCAGGCGCCCGGCGCGTTCCCCTCGCTGACGCAATCATGAAGACTTCGACAAGTCAAGAAAATTTCGAAATCTCGAAGTGGGGTTCAGATTAGCTGCGGTCATCCTCTCGTTCGATATGATTCCGGCATGCCGAACGCTCGGACGCGCCCCTCTGTCCCCACGCGAGCCGACACGTTGCTGGCCCAGATCCGTTTGGACATCCTCAACGGGCGACTTGCCCCCGGGGACCGGCTCGGATTCTCCGACCTGGGCGCTCGATACCTCGTCAGCACGGGTGTCCTGCGTGAGGTCCTCCCCCGATTGGTCGAACAGGGTCTGGCGACATCCGAGCCACAACTGGGGTTTCGCGTCATCGATGTCTCAGTCGATCAGCTCACGCAGTTGACCGAGGCGAGAGTCGCGATCGAGACACTCGTGACTCGATCAGCGATCCACGACGGGGACTTGGCGTGGGAGGCCGACATCGTCGCCAAGCATCACGCGCTCGCACGGCTGACCGAGTCAAGCGTCGATCAGATTCCCGAGGCATGGATCAGCGCGCACGAACAGTTCCATCTCGCGATCCTGCGCGGATGCGCCAACCCCTACCTCGTCGACACCGCTCAGCGGCTTCGCTCGGTTGCAGAGGTCTACCGATGCTGGTCCGCCCCCGCACAGGAACTCGCGCACCGCGACGTCGCAGCCGAGCATCGCGGCTTGATGGAGGCAGCGATCGCCCGGCAGGCCGACCAGGCAGCCGAACGCACCGAGGCTCACATTCGTCGAACAACAGAGCTGTTGATCGCAGGACGTCCCCAGTCCGGCACCACCACATCGTCTACGACGGTCTAACCGGCAGCCTCCAGCACCCGCGAGATGCCGAGGCTTGCCGTCCTGAGCGCCACCTTGAGCGCGTTGACGCCCGCGCGCCCACCTGGCTGGACGACCGAGAGCGCACCCACTGCAGTCCCCCGCCCATCGAGAATCGCGGCGGCGACCGTCGTGACTTCGCGCGGTCCGACCCCTACCGGGTTGGCTGCGGTCAAGGCGACGACACCGTCACGACGCGCGACCGCCAACAGTTGACGCACACGCCGCTGGTGCGCGGCCAGTCGGGCATCGGTGGCCGGCCCACCGAGAACCTGCCGAAGGATCGCATCAGGGGCTGACGCGAGCAGCGCGAGACCCACCCCCGTCTCGTCCAGCGGAAGCCTGCCGCCGACTCGGTGAGCGACAGCGATCGCACCGCGAGCGGAGAGTCGCTCCACCAGCACCGCCTCGCTGCCCTCCCTGACCGCGAGCTGAACATGCTGGTCCGTTACTCGGTGCAGATCCTCCATGTACGGCAACGCCGCACTTCTCAGACCATGACCACGAGGAGCCATGGTGGCGAGCTCCAACATCCGCAGGCCGACGACGAACCGGCCGTCCTCTCGCCTCTCAAGCGCGCCCAGATCGACGAGTTGCGAGGCGATACGGAGCGCGGAGCTCTTGGGGACCCCCGCTCTCGTCGCCAGGGCGCTCAACGTGAGCGACTCACCAGGGGCCCGAAACGCCTCGAAGATCCGAAAGGCGCGCACCAGAAGTGGCTCGCCCTCGGGAGGACGGCCGGACGCCCGTCGACCTTCCGTGCCACTCATCGGAATCCAGATCGTGTGTCTGCCGTCACATGGCGAACCATACAGACATGAACTTCGCTGCTGAGCCGGACCGCATCACCCACGACATCGTCATCATCGGTGGCGGACCGTCGGGGCTGGCCACTGCGGCCGAGCTGGCGCATCACGGCGTCCGGTCCGTTCTGCTGGAACCTCGCCTGACCGTGACGCACGATCGCCCCCGCGCCAAGACCACCAGCATCCGTACGATGGAGCACTTCCGCCGATGGGGCGTGGCGGATGCGGTCCGCGATCGGTCACCACTCAAGCCGCAGTGGTGCCAGCGAGTGATCTTCTGTGACACCGTGACCGGAACGGTCATCACGGAATTCGACCAAGCGTTCGGCCTGTCGGCCGACGCGCCTTCCTTCGCGTCCGAGACCAGCCAGCAGGTACCGCAGCCCGTGGTCGAGGAGGTTCTTCGCGGGCACTTGCACGCGACCGAGCTGGTCGACATTCGCCTCGGTCACAGCGCGGTCAGAGTGGTGGAGAAGGAGGACCTCGTCGAGATCGACGTCGAGAAGGCGGACGGCACCACCGAACGAATGGCCGCGCGATACGTCGTCGGGTGCGACGGGGGCTGGAGCCCGACCCGAGAGTCGATCGGTGCACGACTCGAAGGAACATCGGCCCCGCATTCCAACCTGAACGTGGTGTTCACCTCCTCGAACCTTGTCCCCACCGTGGGCGACGCGGTCCACTACTGGGTTGTCGGCCCGACGACGCCCGGTGGCATGGGGCGATTGGACCACGAGGGACGTTGGTGGGCCTCCTTGGCCGGGGCAGGCGACATCACAGACCCCGACCGCGTCAATAAGCTGATCGCCGACCTTGTCGGCATCCCGGCCGACGCGCTGGACGCCGAGATCCACTCCATGGATCCATGGACACCACGCATGCTGCTCTCTGATCGCTTCGGAACGCGGCGCGTCTTCCTCGCCGGCGAAAGCGCCCACCTCAACCCCCCGTTCGGAGGACACGGGTTCAACACCTGTGTCGGCGATGCCGTCAACATCGGCTGGAAGCTCGCCGCCGTTGTCCAAGGATGGGGCGGCAGCGGATTGCTGGAGTCCTACGAGCACGAGCGGCGGCACGTGGCGAAGGAGACCATCGACTCAGCGGCCACGAACCTTCGAGCCTCCGGCGTCGGCATCGCTCGGACGGCGGAGGGGCTCCAGGCGTCGAAGGCCGAGGAGTTCTACTCCCTCGGCCTCGTGCTCGGCTACACGTATGCCGGTTCGCCCATCGTCAGCCCGGGTCCACAGACGCCGCTCGATGACGTCACCCTGTACGAGCCGAGCTTCGCACCCGGTTCACGCCTGCCCCACACGTGGCTGGGCGACGACCACTCGCTCTACGACGACCTCGCCGTCGGGTACACCCTGCTCACCTCGTCGACCGCGAGAGCTGAGACGCTCACGACGCTCGTCCGGGAGTGCGCCCACCGATCGGTGCCGCTGGACGTCATCGGCGCGCCGGCTTCTGCACTCGGGGATAACGACTTCGTCCTCGTACGACCGGACCAGCACATTGCATGGATCGGCGACGACCCATCCGACATCGACCTCGATCGCATCAGCGGGCATCCCTCCACCGCACACGCCGAAGCGGCTCGAGTCCATTGACCTCCATACGCACCACATCCACCAACACCGGGGCGAGTGCTCCGGCGTCCACCACGAAGGGAATCGGAATGACCAAGAACGACAGCACCAGGCACGGAGCGCCCGAGAGTGTCTTCGTACCTCACGGGTACGAGGAGAAATCCGTCGACCTCGGCGAGATCGACCTCAACTACGCGGAGGCCGGCTCTCCCGACAAGCCGGCGCTGCTGCTGCTGCCGTCGCAGAGCGAGTCGTGGTGGGGCTACGAGGAGGCCATGGGCCTGCTGGCGGACCACTTCCACGTGTTCGCGGTCGACCTGCGCGGCCAGGGTCGCAGCACCTGGACTCCCGGTCGATACAGCCTCGACAACTTCGGCAATGACCTGGTTCGCTTCATCGACCTGGTGGTCGGCCGGCCAGTGATCGTCTCGGGCAATTCCTCGGGCGGTGTCCTCGCCGCGTGGCTCGCAGCGTTCGCCAAACCGGGACAGATCCGTGCCGCCGTCGCGGAGGACGCTCCGTTCTTCGCGTCGGAGCTCGATCCGAAGGTCGGTCACACCATCCGTCAGGCAGCCGGACACATCTTCGTCAATTGGAGGGACTACCTCGGCGACCAGTGGTCGGTGGGTGACTACCGCGGCTATGTGAAGGCGATGCGGTCATCGCAGATCCCGATGCTGCGACAGGTCCCGCTCCCTGACGAGGCCCCCCAGAACCTTCTCGAGTACGACCCGGAGTGGGGTCGCGCCTTCTACGAGGGAACGGTCGCGCAGACCTGCCCCCACGACTACATGCTGTCCCAGGTGAAGGTTCCGATGCTCGTGACCCACCACGCGCGGTTCATCGACGAGGAGACCAGTGGCCTCGTGGGTGCCATGTCGGACCTGCAGCTGAGCAAGGCCGTCGAGATCATCCGTGCCGCCGGCGCGCCGGTCGAAGTCATCGACCTTCCCGAGGCTCCGCACATCCTGCATTTGCTGGCGCCGAAGCAATACGTCGAGATCGTCAAGGACTGGGTCGCGACCCTGCCGAGCGCCTGAAACACACGACCATGGGCGGTGGGTGCCCCGACATGGAAGTCGGGGCACCCACCGCCCTCACTGCGTTTAGGCGGAGACCGGTCAAGAACGTGTGCGCGTCAGCGGAGCCGGGCTCCGGGTCATGCGCTTGAGCTGTGCGGGTCGAACGGGGTAATTCCAGCCCAGGACCCGCCGAGCGGTGCCCTCTGGTCCCCATCGCAGGAGCGCGCCGCCCTCTGCACACCACCACTCCCTCTCGGCGACGAGGTCGGCATCAGGAGCCCACGGTCCGCTGACCTTGATGTCCAGGCCGAACTGCTCCGTCCACGCGTAACAGGACGGGTCGTAGGCAGGGGCGTCATCGCCTCGCAGCAGGGCCCGTGCAGCGGCGCGAGCCTGATCGACCGCGTTGGTCCAGGTCGGGATTCGTTCCGTCCCGCCACCACTCGTGGTGCGACGGGCCACATCACCTGCCGCGACGATGTCGTCCCGGACCCTGGCACGCGAGTCGACTTTGACTCCGTCCATCACGTCCAGTCCGCTGCCGGCAAGCCACTCGACATTTGGCACGTCCCCGACCGCAGAGACCACCAGGTCGGCCTCGAAGACGCCACCGGAAGCCGTGCGGGCTCCCCGGGGGCGCGCTCCGGGCTCGCCAAAAAGCGATACGCCCCCTGGATCGACGTGAAAACGCACCCCCGCCGACCGTGCGACCTCCTCGACTCGACTCGCCACGGACTCTCCAATCAGCCTGCGCAGTGGAGGCTCACGGTCGAAAACCGTGACGGACTTGCCCATCGCATTCAAGGTCGACGCGATCTCCATCCCGAGGAACCCGCCGCCGACGACCAGGACCGTTGACGCCGTAGCCACCTCGCGCCTCAGAGCGATGCAGTCGCCGACGTCCCGCACGACCAATTCGTCGAGTTCAGGCGCGATGCGTCGGGCACGTGCACCCGTCGCGATGACCAGGCCATCCCAACCGAAGGTCTGCGACGACGTTCGCAGGCGCCGTCGGCTGACATCGAGCTCCACGGCCCGAACTCCCAGGCAGAGATCAATGTCGTCGGAGACCGACGGGAGCGTAATCTCGTCAAGGGATTCTCGGCCAGCAAGCACGGCTTTCGACAAGGGCACGCGCGTATAGGGCTCGAACACCTCTTGACTGATAATCGTGATGGAGCCCTCAAATCCCTCCAGCCTGAGGGACTCCGCCGCCGTGACCGCTGAAATGGATCCCCCGACGACAACGATCTGCCGCATCGTCACTTGAGAACCTTGAGCGCAGCAACGGGACAGACCCTCGCTCCTGCTTCCGCGACTTTCTCCAACGACGCAGGCACATCGGGATGAGTGATCACGACGATGGCATCGTCGTCCAGCTCGTACATCTCGGGAGCGACCTCCTCACACAGGCCGTGCCCTTCGCAACGATCGAGATCAGCGCTGACCCTCATGCGCTCACTCCCACGGCTTCGCGGTCGAGATGAAGCCGGATTGGCAGTTCCACGTAGGCACGGGTGGTGTTGTTGATCAACACCTGGGGTTCCCCGGCGGGCTCGAACCGGCTGATCACCTTGGCGAGCCGCGTTATGAGCGTGCTGAACTCCAGACGTGCAAGCCCCTGGCCCGCGCAGCCGTGCAGCCCGTGCCCCAACGCGAGATGGTCCGCATTCGCGCGGGTGATGTCGAACTCGGCGGCGCGGTCCCACTTCCGCTCATCACGATTGGCCGACCCGAATAGCAGCAGCGTCCGCGAGCCCGCGGGAAGCAAGACGCCACCGACCTCGACGTCGCGCACCGCGACACGGCTGAATCCGCGAATGGGCGACTCCAGGCGAATCGCCTCGTTGAACGCGCCACCGACGAGACTGGGATCCGTTCTCAGCAAGTCCCACTGGTCCGGATGCTGCGAGAACAACGCGATCGCCGAGCCGATGGCGCTCACCGTAGTCTCGAGCGACGGCCCAAAGTAGTCGAGCATCAGGCTGGGGCACTGCTCCGCCTCGATAACGCCGGCGTCAGCCGCCTTGAGAACGTCCTCACCCAAGGAGTCCGGCAGCACCCCGCGAGTCTGGGTCAGACGGCCGATGTACTCGACCATCTCCATCGCGTGCCCGAGCGCCTCAGGCGTGCGCTCGCTCGCGGGACCGCCCAGATCCGCACTCGACTTCGCCCACTTCAACAGGTGAGGTCGACACTCCTCTGGAAAGCCGAGGAAGTCCGGCACCACGGCCATGGGCATCGCCTGCGCGATCAAAGGAACGGCGTCCACGATGGCGCCGCCGTGGCGGAGTACGGACTCGACCACAGCTTCAGCCTTGGAGTCCACGTGATCCCTCTGCTCGCGCAGCGCTCTGGGAGTGAGCCGGTGAGCGACGACCTGCCGCAGATGGTCGTGAAGCGGAGGATCGCTCGCGACCGTGGTCCCGCGACTCATCTCGTTCACCTGCTCATTGAGCATGACGCCCTGCCCCGAAACGAACGTCTCGTGATCGTCCAGAGCTTGGCGCACGTCGTCATACCGACCAACCGCGTACACCTGCTCGCGCGGCATCCATACGGCTGGACCCAGATCACGGATCTCCCGATAGCACTCGTACGGCTCACGAATAGCCGCATCACTGAACAGGTTTCCTTCGTAAACCGGGGCTTCCATCGTGCGTCCTACTTTCAGGCCGGTACGCGACACACCCGATCCGTGGCCCCTGATTTCCAGGAGAAGAATCGACGGCAGTGCCGCTCGCTTGGCCGCTGATCGCGACCCTGTGACGTGAGCCATACAATCACCTGTCAATTCGATATGACAAGTGAATTTCGAAATCTAGTGCCGCGCTGTCTGGTATTAGTCGTTCGCCCCGAGCCCAACCGTGGGCCATGGCAGCACGTGGGGGTCAGCGGGCGCAGCTTCGTCAAATTCCGCGCTAGCTCCGAACCGTCTCGTCGCGTGTGACGCCGGTCGAACAGGTCATCGCGCGCCTCGTCCGAACGGAAGGCTTCCCATCACCTCACGCGGCGAAACTGGGAACATCCGGAGGGTCCTCTGTCATTCCGGGGACGCACATCTGCGAACTGCCTGAGCGCGGCGTCGAGAGGGTCGAGATGGGGCCCGTCATCACCGTCATCGGATGACCTGGAAGGTCTGGGCAAGTACCTCCAACGCATCGTTCAGCAGGTCGTCGGAGATCGAGAGCGGCGGCAGGAAGCGGAGCACGTTCCCGTATGTGCCGCAGGTGAGCGCGATCACGCCCTTGCGGTGCGCCGCGCTGACGACCTCCTGCGCCAGAGCTGGGTCGGGGACGTCGGTGCCGGCGCGCACCAACTCCACGCCGAACATGGCGCCACGGCCACGGATATCACCAATGCGGGCGTCGAAAGCCCCGATACGGTGGAGCCGGTCGAGCAGAATCGCCTCGATCTCCCGGGCGCGCCCAATCAGATTCTCCGCCTCGATGGTTTCGATCGCGGCGAGTGCTGCGGCGCAGGCCAGCGGGTTGCCGCTGTACGTGCCACCGAGGCCGCCAACGTGAGCGGCGTCCATGATCTCGGCGCGACCTGTGACCGCAGACAGCGGCAGGCCGCCCGCAATGCTCTTCGCGGTCACGATCAGGTCAGGAATCACGCCCTCGCGGTTGCAAGCGAACATGTCGCCGGTGCGTGCGAATCCGGTCTGCACTTCGTCGGCCACGAACACGACGCCGTTGTCGCGACACCATGCGGCTAAAGCAGGGAGGAAGCCCAAAGCCGGTTCGATGACCCCGCCCTCACCCTGGATCGGCTCAATCACGACAGCAGCTAGGTTCGCGGCACCGACTTGCTTCTCGATCATGTCGATCGCGTGGAGCGCGGCGATGGCGCCGTCGGTGCCGCCGTCGCGGTAGGGGTAGGAGACTGGTGCCCGGTAGACCTCGCTCGCGAATGGGCCGAAGCCATGCTTGTAAGGCATATTTTTCGCGGTCATCGCCATTGTGAGGTTGGTGCGGCCGTGGTAAGCGTGATCGAACACGACGACCGCTTGTCGACCTGTGTGAGAGCGCGCAGTCTTCACGGCGTTCTCGACGGCCTCGGCGCCAGAGTTGGACAGCGCGGTGCGCTTGTCGTGATTGCCCGGCGCCAGGCGGTTTAGCGCCTCGGCAACAGCGACGTAGCCCTCGTACGGCGTGACCATGAAGCACGTGTGTGTGAAGAAAGCCGCCTGCTCGCGAACGGCCTCGACCACCCGGGGGCGTTCGCACCGACCGTCGTCACGGCGATGCCGGATCCGAGGTCGATGTGATGATTGCCGTCAACGTCCACCACAACTCCGCCGCCGGCGCGCACTGCGAAGACCGGCATCGTCGTACCGACGCCCGCGGCAACCGCCGATGCCTTGCGGGCCATGAGGGCTCGCGACTCCGGACCCGGCACGCTTGTCTTCAGCACTCGTCGCTGTTCGATTGTCGTCTCGACTGCGGTCATGCGTCGATAATGAGCAACGACCACGTATGCTGTCTAATACTTCTTAATGCATCTCCCGTTGCCCTGGAGGCATAGTGAAGCTGCGCCACGTCAAATACTTCGTCACGATCGCCGACTCGGGCAGCGTCAGCAGTGCCGCAACACGTCTGCACATCACGCAGCCAGCGATCTCACGACAACTTCGGCAACTCGAGCAAGAGCTTGGCGCAGACCTGTTCGATCGGAACGCGGGACGGCTTGCGCTCAGCCGCACCGGGCGCGCGCTTCTCCCGAAGGCTCGCGAATTGCTAGCAGCCGCAGACCTGCTTCGCGCCGAAGCGCGTTTCCATGCTTACGGCGGTGTAGCGCGGGTAACCATCGCGGCTCCGACCGTGACCCTCACCGACGTCATCGCGCCGTTTGTCGCAACGATGACTTCGGACGATCCTGTGGTCGATGTGAGAAGCGCTGACGGCTTAAGCGTCCGGACCACGTTGGAGGAGGGGGCCGACCTCTCGATCAGCACCCACAGACCCAGCCATCCGTACACATATCGAGAACTGGCAAGCCTGCCTGTCTGGGCTTATGTGCCCGCTCACGACCCGTGGGCCGAACGGTCCAGCGTCACCTTGCTCGACTTGCTGAAGCGTCCTCTGGTCGCGCTGCCCACGACCTACACAGCACGCGAGGCTCTCGACACAGCCGTGGCGAAAAGCGGCAACTCGTACGACCAGCTATTAGAGGCTGGAAACGGCACGATCGCGCAGGCCCTCGCCGCATCTGGTCGAGGGGCCGCCGTCGTATCGGACGACCCGCGTTTCAAGCTTGAGCCGCTGGCGATCGCAACCGAGGAAGGTCCATTGGCGATCAAGCTCGTCGCCGCCTGGGACGAGCGCAGTATCGCGGCCCCCTACTTGGAGACACTGGTCGAGCTCCTCACTGACTGGATCGGTGCAAGGTATCCGGGATCAACCTCTCAATCGAGCGCATAACCCTTACTCGAGACGCTGCGGTCAACGAAGGCCTCCGGCACCGGCCTTCGGACCAGCGTCTTGGCTCTCCAAACCAGTGCTATCGAGTTGCCGCGGCCGGTACTTCGCTAGCGACTCGTGGTCGTAGAAACCCCTGCCGGACTTCCTTCCGAGGAGACCCGCAGCGACCATGCGGTCGAGCAACGGAGGGGGCGCAAAGAGCGGTTCTTTGAACTCCTCGTACATCGACAGGCCAATGGCTCGGACCGTGTCGAGGCCGATGAGGTCGCTCAGCGCAAGGGGACCCATCGGATGGCCACATCCCAGCATCATTCCATCGTCGATGTCTGCGGCTGTCGCGTAACCTGCTTCATACATTCGAATCGCCGACATCAGGTACGGCACGAGAAGGGAGTTGACCACGAACCCGGCACGGTCGGTCGCCTCGATCGCCTGCTTGCCTAGATCGGTCTCGACGAACTCCCGCATACGAGCAACAGTGTTGTCGCTAGTGGTGAGCGAGGGCACGAGTTCGACCAAAGGCATCACTGGTGCGGGGTTGAAGAAGTGCACCCCCATAACCCGATCGGCGCGGCCCGTGACCGCGCCCAACTTGACGATCGGAATCGAGCTCGTGTTCGAAACCAAGATGCTCTCCTCGGCAGTGAGTTTTCCGAGGCGGGCAAACAACTCCAGCTTGGTGGCCTCGTCCTCGGCCGCCGCCTCGATGACGATATCGCTGTCTCCAACCGCCTCGATGTCAGTGACGACGCGGATCCGGTTGAGCAGAGCTTCGCGATCCTCGACGGTGAGTTTCCCTTTCGTTTGCGCCCGCTGCGTCGACGATTCGATTCGGGAACGGGCTCGGTCCGCCGCTGTATCGTTCACTTCGACGACGACGGTCTCAACGCCAGACGAAGCTGTAACCTCGGCGATGCCCGATCCCATCAGGCCCCCACCGATGACCGCGATGCTTCTCATGATTCCCACCACTCCTCGTTTGTTCGTGCTCCACGGTGGACGTCCCTGGAGAAACGTGACGCGCCAGCCCGCTAGGGCAGTTGCGTGGTGTCGAAGCCTGCAGGGGACGACGACTCTGCAACCAGCTGGCCAAAGATTGGATCCCACTGGACGATCAGGAGGTTCTCCACGATGCCGTTGGGCCAGAACGGATCGGTGCTGATGATCGTTCGCAGCGCCGCTTCATCCTCGGCTCGCATGACCAGCCACCCTTGGCGGACCGCGGTGTTCACCGAAGGCCCGGAGGCGATGATGTCGCCGGACTCGACATGCTGCTGAACCCACTCGACGTGCGGACGGACCCACTCCTTCCAACCGGTCTCGTTCGGATGTTCAAATCGCACGATGAATACCGCCATGCCAGATTCCCTTCGTGACTGCTTGGTGGCCTTATAGACCAAGGAGAGTTGGTCTTGCGTCTACGCGTTTCGCCGGAGCGCCGTGGGCACTAGGTCGGCCTCGCCGTAACTGGTGTCTCCGGGGTTGACTGTGACGCCGGGAGCCACCAATCCATCGATCCTGTCGAGCGTCGAGGCGTCGAGTTCGACCTCCGCAGCCGGCAGGTAGGACTCGAGTTGTTCCATCGTCCGTGGACCCACGATCGCGCTCGTGACTCCGGGATGATTGATGACGAAAGCGATCGCCAACTCGATCAGGCTCAGTCCTGCGTCAGCAGCGACGAGGGCCAGTTCCTCCACGATGTCGAGCTTGCGCTGGTTCGTTGGGTTCGTGAGGTCGAATCGGACGCTGGGCCTGGCGCTCGACACCGGGCTCGATGCCGAGCCCGTGCGCCAACGCCCCGAGAGCCAACCCCCGGCGAGCGGACTGTAGGTGAGTGTGCCCATCCCGTGACGCTGCACCGCCGGGAGCACGTCCTGCTCGATTCCGCGCACCAGAATTGAGTACGGGGGCTGCTCGGTGACGAATCTGACGAGGCCGCGATCGCACGCTGCCCATTGAGCCTCAACGATCTGCGATCCCGTGAAGGAGGACGATCCCGCGTAGAGGATCTTGCCGCTCCTCACGAGATCATCGAGCGCTCCGAGGGTTTCCTCGATGTCCGTGTCGTTACTGGGCCGGTGAACCTGGTAGAGATCAATGCGATCGGTTCCCAGGCGACGCAGGGAGTTCTCGACTTCCCTGACGATCCACCTTCGTGAGCTGCCGCGGTGATTGGGATCATCGCCCATGGGCATGAAGAACTTCGTCGCGAGGAACACGTCGTCGCGACGGCCTCTGAGAGCTTCGCCGACGATCTCCTCGCTGGCTCCTCCGGAATAGACATCTGCGGTGTCGACAAAGTTGATTCCCGCTTCGAGTGCCGCATGGATGATCCGCACGGACTCGTCCCGATCGGCGTTGCCCCACGTCCCGAACATCATCGTCCCCAGGCACAGCGGGCTGACCCGTACACCGGTGCGGCCGAGCGGTCGGTGGTTCATTCCGGCGCTCATCGGCGCTGGTCCGCGGACGCGAGTTGTGCGGTGACGTCACTCGCCAGGCCGGTCAACGCCTCCGCGTAAGGGGTCAGGTCGACACAGTCGTGCGGGTAGCCCGTCATCATGAACCCCAAGGTCGGTTCCCCGTCCTGCGCGAAGGCTGGCGACCACAGGCTCACGACGTCCCCGTCATTGTCGCGAAGTCGCGTGGGCGAGAGGAGGTCCGGATCCACGACGAACTCCGCGTGGGGGCGAGTGCCGTCGATGAGACCGCGGATGGGTGAGCTGAGAGTTCGTGACCCGACGCAGACACGCGCATTCCGGATCTCCTGGAGAAGGGCCAGGTAGCGCGCAGCCACGTCCCGCGGGAGCCCGTCCGCCCAGGCCTGCTGGTACTCCTTCGAGGCAAAGGCGATCCACCACAGACCGATGACACCTGAGACCGGTACTGCTTGACCGATGACCGCCGGAGGGATCGAGCGATCGGTCGGCGTACCAGCGGTCGCGAGCATGGTGTGCTCTTGGCCGTCACAGTACGCCGCGACGATCTGTGTTCCAGTGCGCTGAGCGACCTCCTCCATCAAGCGACGCGCGCTGTCGACGACACGCAGCGGCGGACCGTACTCGGCCGCCTGGGCAGTCAGCGAGTGGGGCGAAAACCGACCGTAGCCTCCCCTGAAGAACACCATCGGCAGACCTCCTTGGCCCGCAGCCAGCGCCTCAACGCGGCCGATCACGATTTCGTGGTCACCGGCCGGGTAGACCGACTCGATTCGGCAATCAACCCAGCCGACAACGTCCTCGAGCACGGGGGCTCCGCCGGGCGAGGCAGACCAACTCACGCCCTGGAACTTGTCTCCGCCACTCGTCGCCATCGCGCGGCAGAGGTCCTCCTGGTCACTGGCGAGGAAGTTGGCGCAGAACCGCCCCGACTCGCGGATGCGCGGCCATGTCGAAGATGTCGTTGCCGGGAGAAATGCCACCAGCGGGGGGTCGAGGCTCACGCTCGTGAAGCTGCCGACGACCATCCCAACCGGTTGCTCGTTGTCGACCGCCGTGATGACCGAGACCCCAGTCGGATACTGCCCCATCACCATGCGGAAGACACTCGGATCGTCCGGAGTCGCCTCGACCGCGATCGTATGCATCAGCCATCTCCTTTCCTTATAAGCATGCTTATACTATCGGGGTCAGTCCCGCTCTGCAAGAGAGTCCTGCCCCCTCGACGGGAGGGTGGCAGCTACGACCCGTTGAGGACCGCTTCGGCGATTCGGAGTCCGGCAGCATGCATCTCAGGTAGATCCGGCGCAGTCGTGACGGAGCTGAACTCCTCGAGGAAAACGCCCACATCAGTGCCGATCGACCCCACGACCGCGTGAACCGGCCTTCCGCGAGCAGCCTTGAGGACGCCTGACACGAGCTTCCCGTGCCGACTCTGACCGTCGAGGCATCCCTCGCCTGTCACCAAGACGTCGATGTCGGCGCGGCCAGCGATGCCGGACCTCTCAATCACATACCGTGCCCCCGACTCGATCGAGGCGTCGTAGCGTGCCCAGAGGCCACCAGCAAGTCCGCCAGCGGCACCGGCTCCCTCGACGCTCCTGGGATCTCGCGGCAACCCTGCCGCGAGGGAGATCAACCGCTCCTGGATCAAAGCCACCTGTCGTTCGTTCGCCCCTTTCTGCGGAGCGAACACCGTCGCCGCATCCAGATATCCGTTCGTGACGTCGGTGAGGAGGGTGATGGGGACTTCGAGTTGGCCGATCAAGTCGTCGATCGCCGAGATGGCCCCCATGCCACCGTCGGAGGTCGCCGACCCACCGAGCGCGAGCACGACACCGGTGGCCCCGCGTTTGACCGCATCGGCGATGAGCTCCCCCACGCCGCGGGTGCTCGCGAGGAGTGGATCCCTCGCTCCGGTACTGGGAACGTGCAGTCCGATAATCCTCGCCGATTCGATGACCACCGTGCCATCGGCAGCGATCCCGTATCCGACGTCCAGCGTTTCACCCCAGGGGCCCGTCGCGGTAGTCGTCACTGGTTCAAGGCTCATCGGGCCAGCCAGCGCCGCGAGGGTGCCCTCTCCCCCGTCGGCGAGCGGTACCTCTGTCGCATCGACCCCGCCGGCTCGAACACCGCTGGCGATCGCCGACGCGACCTCGGACGCAGTAAACGTTCCCTTGAAACTGTCGGGCGCGATGATGACCGTCACCGTCGTGCACTCACGGACTGGACCTCATGTGGTGCGGAGTCTCCAGAAGCGATCGCGATCGCGTTCGTCGCAGCGAGGCGCGACATCTCATGGCGAACCCGGACGGTCGCACTGCCCAAGTGAGGCAGGAGCACCGTGTTCGGCAGCTGCGCCAAGCCCTCAGTGAGCCGGGGTTCGTCCTCGAACACATCGAGCCCGGCCCCCGCGATGTCCCAATTCGACAACGCGTCAACAAGGGCCCGCTCGTCGACCACCGGACCGCGGGCAGTGTTGATGAGGATGGCGTCATTACGCATGAGAGCCAGTGCCGCGCGGTCGATCAGATGGTGAGTCGTCTCGCTCAAGGGCACGTGCAGGGACACGAACTCGCTGTTGCGGAGGAGTTCGGTGAGTTCGACCTGCCTGACTCCCGGCATCAGTTCGTCGGGCCGTCGACGTCGATTCGCGTCGTGGACCGTCGCGAATGTGACGTCCATATCGAATCCGAGCGCGCGCTGTGCGACAGCTCGCGCAATGCGCCCCCATCCGATGAGCCCAAGCCTGCGGCCTGAGACGTCGGCCCCGAGCAGGAGTTCGGGTTCCCAGCCCACGAAACGACCGGATCGCACGAAGGCATCAGCCTCCACGCACCGGCGTGCGGTGGCGAGGATGAGCAGCATGGCCACGTCCGCCGTCGGCGCGGTGAGCACTCCCGGAGTGTTGGTGACGGTGATGCCGCGGCTTGCAGCAGCTTCGACATCGATGTTGTCGTATCCGACTGCATAGTTAGCGAACCCGCGTACGCGAGCGGTCTGGATCAGAGCAGAGTCGACCCGGTCAACGAGTTGGGTGACCACGACGTCGAAGTCACCAGACGCGCACATCGATCGGAGATCTTCGTACGACGGTGATCTGTCCAGCACCGTGGTCTCGCCCACGTCGGAAAGCATGGGAATACCGGGACCCGGCACGTCACGGGTCACCAGAAAGCGTGGGGCCATGGGTCAGGAACCACTCGCCCAGCGGAACCCCGAGAACAAAGGATCGGATTCGCCCTCGTGCTGCGGGACGGCGCCTGCATGGCGCACGAACCCGTATGCCCCCGAACCCAGGACGTCAGCGAACCAGTCGGCGTGCCCGATCAGGGCAGGCACATCGATACCGGTCTCATAGCCGAGCAGTTCGATCATCTGCACGGCATCCTCCGTACACACCCCGCCCACCCGCGCGCCGGGCATCGCAGGGTGTCCGCCGGCGCCCGTCAGTGAGGTGTCGAAGTTGCGGATTCCCAAGTCGAGCAGTTCTGCGATGACGGCCAGCCCCATACCCCGCGCGTCGTGCACCTGAATGGTGATCGACTCGGCCGGAACGTGTTGCAGCGCTGCCTCGACGGTCTCCCGAGCCTGCCGGGGGCTGGCGTATCCACACGAGTCAGCAAGGATCCATTGCGTGACTCCGATGTCGACCAACCGCCGCCACATCGGTTCAAGATCGGACGGACGCCGCGCCAGCCCGGTGGGCCCACCCCACGCAGCGATGAGATAGGTGCCAACCTCGGTCGATGTGCCATTAGCAGCCTCGGCGGCATTCGCAAGCGTCCGATATGACTCGTCGATCGACCGACCGATGTTGTTCGATGCGAAGGATTCGTCGGCCGAAAGCAGGAACCAGGCCCGGTTCACGCGGGACCCGATGGCGCGTTCGACTCCGGAGACGTTCCCGACACAGCACTCGAAGCTGACGCCCGCGGGCCGGTCGATGGCCGAGAACACTTCCTCGGCGTCGGCGAGGCCGGGAACACGATCCGCACGCACGAACGACGAGACCTCGACTGCCTTGATGCCGGTTGCCACCAGTCGATTGACGAGCTCGATCTTCTGGTTCGTCGTACCGGGCTGCGCTTGGAAGGTCAGCCGAGGCGCGATGTCGCGGATCAGGACGTCGGACATGAGATTTTCTCCTTGGAGTTCGGGAGTCACAGGTTTCGGGTCGGGGTGAGGCCGTGTGTCGTTGCGTCCCAGACGTCTGCGCCCAGGCCGCGGTCGCGGAGCTCAACCTTGCGGATCTTGCCCGTCGGGGTCTTCGGAAGACTCCCAACGACGCGGATATAGCGCGGCACCATAAAGTGCGGCATGCGCCGGTCGCAGTGCATGAACAGCTTCTCCTCATCGAAGGCATCAGGGTCCACCACCTCGACGACCACCATCACTTCGTCCTCGCCGAGATCAGACTTGGCCGCGACCGCTGCGGCCTCCAACACGCCGGGATAGGACGCGACAACCGCCTCAACCTCCTGGGAGGAGATGTTCTCGCCCCGGCGCCTCAAGGCATCCTTCTTCCGGTCGAGGAAGTAGAAGAAGCCGTCGTCGTCCACGGTTCCGGCGTCGCCGGTGTGCCACCACAGGTCGGACATGGTCGCGAGCGTCGCATCAGGATCACGGTGGTAACCCTTGAACATGATGTCGGCGAACCGCGGCCGATAGACGATCTCGCCGACCTGACCGGGCGATACTCGATGCCCACGCTCGTCGTGCACCTCGATGATCGATGATGCGGTCGGTTTGCCGAGCGAGCCGACCTTCCGACCCTCGCGGGGGTTGTAGAGGATGTTCTTGACCTCGCTCAGCCCGTAACCCTCGATGATGTGGACACCGAAGCGTGCCTCGAATCGGTAGAGGACGTCGGCCGGCGCTGGCGCTGCGAAGATGCGGGTCACCTGATGGTCACGGTCTCGGTCCGACGGTGGCTGGTTGAGCAGGACTGGAAGGACTGACCCGAGTGCGAAGAAGAACGTGGCCCGATAGGCACGGATCTCATCCCAGAACCGGGATGCGCTGAATCGCTCGGAGACACACACTGCGCCTCCTGCATAGATGGCGTGGAGCGCGACCGCGAACAGCGCTCCTCCGTGGAAGAGCGGGAGGCAGGTGTACAGACGATCAGTGCTTGTGGTCCCCATCGCAACCGCGGCCTCGCGCGCCATCACGGTGAACTTCAGATGTGGAGAGATCACCCCCTTGCTGCGCCCGGTCGTGCCGGAGGTGTAGAAGATCCCCGACACGTCGCCGGGCTGGACCTCCGGGAATACGGTTCCCGACTTGCCCGTGGCGATGAAGTCGTCCCAATCCCAGGCAGTGATGCTCTCGTGCGGGAAGGAGTCGGGGCGACCGTCGACGAACACGACATGATTGACATCTTGCGGAAGCGCTGCCAACGCGGACAGGGGTTCGGCGAGACGCGTCTCGGTAATGATCGCGCGGGCGTCGGCATGCTCGATCGCGTACAGCAGGAAGTCCTGCTTGTAGCCCGTGTTTACCGGGACGAAGGTCAGCCCCGCACGCAAGATTCCGAAGAATGCGACGAGGAACTCGATCCGGTTGGTCATGAACAGGTTGACCGCGTCACCACGTTTGAGGCCGGCGCCGATGAGGCTCGAAGCTAGCCTCTCTGCGCGCTCGTTCAGTTCTCCGTAGGTGATCTCGACGTCGTTAGATACGACGGCGACATTGTCGGGTGCGGCGGCGGCTCGTGCCGCAAGCAATCCGTGAATCGTGCCACCACCAAGATCGCGAAGATCGATCGAACTCATAGAACTCAGTGTCCCTCTCTTGCCTGTAAAAGATGTTGCGCTGACGTGGCGGTTGTGTGGCTACGACGTCCGCCGACTCCCGAGGTAGTCGCTGTGCATGACGTCGAGCTGCTCGAGGTCCACGTCATATCCGCGACCGTCGCGAATCGTGTGGGATCGGTCGCAGATCTCGGCCAAGGCACGGACGTTCTGGTCGACCAGGAGCAGCCCAGCGCCAGTGCTGTCGGCGATCGACCTCAGTGCCTCGAGCAGGTCAGTCACCACGGCAGGTGCCAACCCAAGGCTCAACTCGTCGACCATGATCAATCTGGCATCGCTCACCAGGCCTCGTGCCACCGCCACCATCTGCTGTTGCCCCCCGCTGAGAAGTCCCGCCCTCGTGCTTAGGAAGGGCTCGATCGCCGGAAACAGACCCAGTACCTGCTCCCACTGAGGACCCCTGACCTTTCGACCGAGCGCGGCTGCCCCGAGTTCCACGTTCTGTCGGACGGTCAGCGAGGGAATGAGCCCTCGTCCTTCTGGGACGTGCGCGACACCGAGCGCGGCGACTGCGTCAGGCCTTCGAGGAAGTGATGTCCCCTCGAGTGTCAAGTCGCCCGCGGTCCGAGCGATGACACCGGAGATCGCGCGCAGCGTCGACGTCTTGCCTGCGCCGTTCGGTCCGACGAGTCCCACGACTTCACCGTGATCGACGCTGAAGCTCAAGGAATCGATGACATGGGCGGCCCCGAATCGGATCGCAAGATCGTTTACGACGAACATCGGTTCAGGCATGGCTGACTCCCAGGAAGACTTCGATGACCCTCTCTTGCTCGACGACCTCGTCGGGCGAACCTTGCGCGATCGCCCGACCGAAGTCGAGGACGGTCGCCGAATGGGCCACGTCGCGCAGAAAGCCGACGTGATGCGCAATGACGACGACCGAGACACCGGAGGATGAGTTGATGTTCTGCATGGCTGCCCGGACGCGGTCGATCTCATCCTCATGTAGACCGGCGGACGGCTCGTCCAAGAGAACGAGTCGCGGGCGCGCGACGATCGCCCGGGCCACGTCAGTGAGTTTCTGCTCGGCCAGCGAAAGGCCGTTGGCCCTCTTGTTCCACAGGGCTGGCGCCAGGCCAACGAGGGTGAGCGCGTCCTCAGCGGCGGACCGCGCACGTCGATCACGATGGAGCGTGGACCGCGTCGGCAGCAGGTCGCCCAGCAGGCCGGATGGATCCTCCCCGAACATACCGAGCTCCACGTTCTCCAGCACGGTGAGGTCACCGACCAGTGACGGATTCTGGAACGTCCGCGTGATCCCGAGAGCCCGGATCTGCTGCGGTGTCTTTCCGTTTAGCTCGACATCGTCGAGCCGAATCGAACCGGCATAGCGCTGCAGCCCCGTGATGCAATTCAGGATCGTCGTCTTGCCGGCTCCATTCGGTCCCATGAGCGCGTGGATACGACCCGTCTCGACCTTGAACGCGGCCCCGTTAAGCGCGCGCACGCCGCCGAAAGCGACAGTGACACCGCTGAGTTCGAGTGACGCCCCTGCGCTCTCACCTCCTGCTCCTGCTGCCAGGACGGAGGTCCGCTGGACGGAGGGACTGGCGTGCTTTCGCTGACGCCAAGGCATGCGGCTGAACCATCGCTCGAGCTCGCCATACAGACCCTCGGGCATGAAGATCAGCACCAGCACCAGGATGACGGCGTACGCCAGTTCCCGATAGTCACCAGCCTCGCGGGTGGCTTGTACAACGAGTGTCATCACAACGGTGCCGAGGATCGGCCCAGCGATGCTTCCCAACCCTCCGACGATCACCATCACGAACAGCATCAGCGACATCATCGTCGGGAAGTTCTCCGGACTGATGTAGGCGAGGACCTGTCCGAACACGAAACCAGCTGCTCCGGCAGTCATGGCCGAATAGACGAAGGCCGTCAGCTTGGTTCGCTGGACACGGATGCCCAAGGAAGCGGCCACGACGGGGCTACGCTTGATCACTCGCAGCGCCTTGCCAGATCGGCAGTTCGCGTACCTAACGCTGATCAAAGCAGTGATCGCCAGGATCGTCCACGCGAGGTAATACAGCGCCGAACCAGAGGTGAAGCTAAGCGAGCCGAGCGTGAGAGCCGGGACGAAGACGCCAGCTTGGGCGCCGGTATACGGAGTGAGTGCATTCATTCCGACGACGACGAAGACGACGAAGCCGAAGAAGAATGTGACGAATGCACCACCGAGCTCGCCCAGACGCACCATCGGTATACCGAGGACGATCGCGACGGCGCCGGCGACGACGATGCTCGCGGGGAGGGTCAGCCAAGGGTTCCAGCCGTGAACACCGGCAAAGTAGGCAGACGCATAGGCACCGATCGCCACGAAGCCGACATTGCCGATGGAGATCTGACCTCCGTATCCGGAGAAGATGTCCAGTCCGACGGCGGCGATGGCGAACATCAACGCCAGCGTGAGGCTGTCTTGCGTCCTGAGGTCGAGTCCGAGCAGAGGCGGAAACAGCAGGATAGCCAAGAGGGCGAGGACGGGCACCAGGGTTCCGCTGCGTGCGCGAGAAGAGAGGGCCACAGAAGTTCCTTCCAAACGTGGATTAGGGCGACGGGAGTGGCGTCAGAGCCGCTCGAGCGCGGCGCGTCCGAAAATCCCCTGAGGACGCACCACCAACGAGACGAGCACGAGGGCAAAGATGAGCACGGCCGCCATCTCGTGGCTGGCGTAGACAGAACTGACGCTGCTGACGGCGCCGACGATGAGTCCGCCAACGAACGCACCACCCAAGCTGTCGAGCCCGCCAACGACAGCCGCGGCGAACGAGAACAGGAGGAAGCCGTCCATCATGTTCGACGAGACGAGGATCGACGGCGCGACCAGCACTCCGACCACCACGGCCACAAGAGACGCGAAGGCCCAGGCAATCAAGGAGAGCCGACGCGTCTTGACCCCGAGCAGCCGGGCGATCTCAGGCCGCTCGGCCAACGCGAGGAACGTGAGTCCCAAGCGAGTGCGATTGAAGACCACTCCGCATGCCGCCACAAGGATTCCCGCAACAATGATGGTGCCCACGGTCAACCAGGAAATGGCGACCTGGCCGATGTTCAATGCCACCCCGTCGGGGAACACCGAAGGAAAGCTGAACGGCTGTCCCTCGGACCAGAAGATGTTTACGACCGCGGTGATCAGCATCAAGACGCCGAAAGTCCGAATAGTGATGTTGAGGGTGCCGGCGTCGTCCATGGGCCGCAGGACGAGCGCATAGATCGCGCTTCCGATGAACACCATGAGCACTGCGGTCAGGACAATCGAGACGCCCAGCGAGAGCGAGAAGCCATCTCCGAGTTTGACGACGAGAAAACTCGCGAGCATCGCGAGGGCCCCTTGGGCGAAGTTCGCCACGCCGGTCGCCTTGTGAAGCACGACAATGGAGAACCCGAGCAGTCCATAGAGCAGGCCAAGCGCGATACCCGCAATCAAAGTGCCGATGAAGAGCGACATCGTGCAAGGAATCCTTTCGGTTCGATTCGGACCGTCCTGCGGGCGCCGAACGCGCCCGCAGGACGGAGCGTTCACGGGGAGGGAAGTTCGACCTCGAACGAAGGGATGATCTTCCCTCCATCGAAGCCCAGAACGAAGAGACTGTGGATTCCCTGGTGATCGTCACCGGAGAACGTCACGGGCGGAAGGGCCTCGGAGACCTTCTTCTCGGACCAGGCCTCAACGGCCTTCGACACGGACGCGCGCGTCGGGTTCTTCCCGGCATCCTCGAGCGCTGCGATCATCGCTTGAGCGTTGGTGCAGCCGATCAGCGACTGCGCGTCGGCAATGAGTCCGGGTGCGTACTTCTTGAATGCCTCCACACACTCCTTGCCTTGATCGCTCGCCGGAGCCGCTGTCACCGAGAACGCCAGCGTCTTGCCGTCGATCGGGACATCACCGATGCCCGAGAGGAAGGCGTCCGTGGCGGCGGTGCCTGAAGTGAGTAGGTACTTCTGCGGGAATGCGGATTGGGCATCCATGGCCTTGACCACACGAGCCTGGTCACCCGAGGTGATCACGGAGACCACGTAGTCTGGCTTGAGCGACTTGATCTTGAGGATGGTCGACGTGACGTCGGTCTCGTTGATCTTGACCACTGAAGAGCCGACGAACTCGCCACCCGCGGCCTCGACGTCCTTCTGGACGTTCTTGATGTCTTCCTCGATTCCGGGGATGGCCTGGCCGATGTAATAGACCGACCCGGAACCAAATCGATCAAGCACGTCTGCGATGGCCGGGCCCGCCTGCTCGTCCCATTCCGGCTGGAGCATGAACACATTCGGCTCCGCTGCCAAGCCCGGCGCTTGAGCCCACGGGAAGAAGTAGGCGAGGTCCGAACCCTTCAGAACCGGCAGCACAGCTTGCGTCACCGCGCTTCCGCAGCCGCTGAAGAGCGCCACGACAGAATCGTCGGCCACGAATCCGCGGACGTTGGTGATTGCCTCGGACGGGTTGAGAGCGTCATCCTCGACGATGTTCTTGATCTTCTTGCCATGGACGCCGCCCTCGGCATTGACCTTCTCAAACCACGCGGCCGAGCCGTCGGCAATGGGCTTGCACGTTGACGTCCCACCACCGCTGAGCGGCATGTCTGTCGCGATGACGATCTCACCTGAAGAACTCCCCTCGGAATCGCTTCCACATGCTGCGAGACCGAGGCCCATCACAACGATCGCGGCGGCCAATGCACATCGCCTGCCGGACCGACGGAGGCCTTGGTGCCCGGTGGACGCCACTTGATCAAGTCGTCTCATCGTTCGTCCTTCTCTGTGGAACTGCACCACGAACAGTCATGGAATGTCGTGTGATGCACATCTCAATTTGATCAGCATGCTGATTGTAGACCAGCATGCTGACATTCTGTCAAGGAGTCCGCGAGAATCCTTTCCTCGCGCCTCGACAGCGACGAGAAAGGCCCGCCCGCCGGTGCAGTTAACCGGCAGACGGGCCAGGGTCACGCGCTCTGAAATGAGGCGGGTAGCCCTGTTGCGACGGCGTCAACGCTCCTTGCGCGAGAGATCCGAGATCTCGCCCTCGACCTGCCGGGCACAGTCCCGAAGCATCGAGTCCAAGTCTGCGATCTGCGCATCAGAAAGCACCTGCGTGATGGTGCTGTTGATGCGATTGACCTCGGGATCCATCAAGGCGAGCGCCGCAAAGCCCTCTTCGGTCGCCCTCAGGGACAACGCTCGTTCGCTCTCCGGATTGGGATCACGGACCACGAATCCGCGGCGTTCGAGCTGGCTCACGATTCGCGTCATGGTCTGAGGACGAACGAAGCAACGCCGAGAGAGTTGAGCCAAGCTGAGGTGAGGACGACTCGCGATGATTCGAAGCGCCGTGTAACTCGAGAGCGTCATGTTCCACTGCTGAAGACGCAGGTTGCCGATTCTGGCGACGGCGCGCTCCAGCCGGACAACGGCGTCCACCACATAGGTTGCCCGATCCATCGCGGGCACGTCATTGGTTGCGCCTTCACTCTCGTCCATCGGTGCCTCCGCCTCCAGCTCTCGGTCACATTGGGCCCTCAACGCCCAGACCTACTCTGTCAGACGGTGGGCCAGCCACGGCGCAGCGCAGGGATTGCTGCGCTGCGCCGCCAGATCACAACTCCTTCTTGACGCGCCGGGCGAAGTCGTCCAACGACGGATCCCACACGCCATCCACGCCAGTGGTCAGCAAGAAGGCGTCCACTCCGAGTTCGACGTACTTGCGCATCGAGTCCAGGACGCGGTCGGGCGTCCCGACCAAAGCGCCAGAGTTCGCAAACCCGCCGAGCAGGCTGACGAGCCGCGTCCAGTAACAGTCGTCGTGCAGCTCCTCATCGGCCGTGGCCAGCTGCCTCTGTCGTCCGACCGAGTTATCCGAGGACGACGATCGCAAGATCGAGCCTGAGCCCTGCGCCTCAAGGATGCTGCGCTCTGCGTACCGCGCCTGCTCCCACGCTTGCTCGTCGGTGTCACCCAGGAATACCCGCAGGCTAAGCGAGAACTTCGGGCGACGACCGTGTCGTTCCGCTGCCTCGGCGACGCGCACGATTCGTTCCCGGGTTCCAGCCAAGGGCTCGCCCCAAAGCATGTAGAGATCGGCATGCTTGGCACCAAACTCCACCGCGTCATCACTCTCGCCGCCCATGAAGATGGGGACCTGCCCCTGGAAGGGCTTCAGCGATTGGCGGATGCCCGCTTCGGTGTAGAAGTCTCCGGCATGGTCAACGGCGGCTTCGGCGGTCCACGCCTCTCGCACCACGTCCAGGTACTCGGTAGCTCGAGCGTAGCGTTCAGCCTTGGGCGAGTAGTCTCCCTCGCGCTGCAGATCCTTGTCCGAGCCACCAACGACCACGTTAATAGCCAGGCGTCCCCCAGAAAGCACGTCCAGTGTGGCGAAGTACCGCGCTGCAGCAGCCGGGTCCATGACGCCAGGGCGGTGCGCGACAATCAGGGAAAGCCGGCTTGTCTTGGCCAACATGTACGGCGCGTAGGCGTGGTTGTGCGGCCACGTCGAGGAGTAGCCGACCAAGAGCCGATCGAGTGAATCTGCCGCCTCGTACGTCTCGGTTCGCCGCACCAACGCCTCGTCGTCGGCGTCACCGACGACCATCGGGTTGTCGACACTGAATACTTCGACCACGTCAAACACTCCTCGTTCATTGGACCTTTGCGCGCCCAGCGCACTCAGGGTTGTAAGCATGCGAATCTAGTCTTAGCATGCTTATACCATCTCAGCAAGGAGCACCATGCCCGTACTCACGATTCCCGAAGCGCACCAACTGGTCAGTCGTTGCATGCAGTCCATCGGTTACCCGGCAAGCGACGCATCAGACATCGCGGACCACCTGATCGACGCCGAGCTTCGTGGCTTCTCCTTTGGCGGCCTCCCCCGTGGGCTGTCGGTGATTGAACGCAGCCTCGCCACTGCGAAGCCGTTCGAAGCCGTCACAGTGTTGAAGGAGACTCCCATTTCGGCAACATTTGATGGCGGCGATCAGGTGGGATATGTCGTCGGCCTGCGGGCCACCGAGACTGCGATCACGAAGGCTTTGGAGCACGGGATCTCGGTCGTGGGCGCTCGAAACACGTGGTACACCGGCATGTTCACCTATTACCTGGAGAAGATCACGGCCGCCGGGCTCGTCGGAATGATCGCGGGTAGCAGCGGTCAGTTCGTCGCCCCGTTCGGCGGATCGGAAGGACGATTCGGAACCAATCCGATCGCGTTCGGATTCCCCTCTGCCGACGATCCGATCATCTGGGACATCGGCACCGCTGCGATCATGTACGGCGAGGTGGTCCTAGCTTCCCGTACGGGACAACCGCTGGCGGAAGGGCTCGCCTACGGCCCCGACGGCCATCCGACAACTGACGCGACAGCGGCTTTGGAGGGAGCCTTCACCGTCTGGGGCGGCCACAAGGGATCGGGGTTGGCCCTGGTGGTCCAGTTGCTCGGCATGATGACCGGCGCCTCCGAAAATCCGGAAGGAGTCAGTGACGTCGGATTCTTCGTTACGGCGGTCGATCCCGAGATTCTCACCTCACGTGAGGAGTACGCCGCCAGGGTCGCTTCGTACGCTGACCAGCTGAGGGCAACCCGTCCGATCGATCCGTCCCGACCCGTACGTGTCCCCTTTGAACGTTCCGCACGCCACCGTCGCGACGCCGTAGCACGAGGGATGATCGAAGTCGAGGACGTCGTCCTCAACGGACTTCTCAAGCACGCCAGCGGTCGACCTTCCTAGCCAACAGTCCGGTCCCAGCACCTCGGCGGAGTTCACCACGACTCCGTCGAGGTTCGCCTCGGACCTACGCCAAGGAACCCCGGACGTGTTCGAACACCAGGCTCGTCTCGGTCAGGGCGAACTCCCCGGAAGCGCTGAGATAATCGACAACGAACCTGCACTATGCATCCGGAGACTCGGCCGAGACCTGAATGAGAAAGTCATTCGCGCCAGCGAGCAAGAAGACGTTCAGAACACCGGGCAGCGCGCCGAGCGTGAGGCCACTCCCCCGATTCCAGCTCGAGCAGAGGGCTGAAGCCGAACCGCGATCATCGCCTGGATCGGAAGCCCGATCGCGGCAGGTTCAATATCAGCCTGAACCCCCGACCTCCAGCGAAATGATCGTCAAAGTCAAGGAACTAGTCGAGTCGGAGTACGGGTGCCTTGTGAGGAGGTCACCCTCTTCCCCTACCTCCACCTGGCTGCGGATCCGGAGTTGACCGCCGCACTGCTCGCATCGAAGGCAACGGGCATTTCCTACGAAACCGTCGAAAGCGCCGGTTCGTTTCCCGTTGTTCGGCCGTTATTCAAGTGTCGTCGACGTTCGGTTCCACCTCGCCATTCCCCACAGAAGTCGGCGGGCGCAGCAACGTCAGAAAAGTCTTCGCGTCGTCTCATGCTGCGGGTTCTGCGCGTTACGCGCAGGTATACGCTGAGCCAGCCGATAGCACGCATCGCACGAGAGCGAGGATCGTCCACGCGATGCCGTATAGCCCGGTGATGCCGAGTTTCATGGGCGTTCCAGAAGAACAGCGGGACGAGTAGATTGCCCCAGCCAGGTCCGCCTTCGACGGTCGGGCCGCAGAAGGCCATCGCGTGCAGGTAGGCGAGTCCGACTCCGAGACCAATAGGGGACGGCCCAGGGACGGCCGCGGGGTGAGCGGAGTCAGGCGACGGCGATGTTGGTGCGCTTAGAAGCGCAGGTACTGGTGGACAGTGACTGTGAGCCAGAACGACAGCACGAGCATGGAGGTCTCTTTCGGGTGCGTTGTGTCTTCACCGTCCGCTCCCCGCCAACGCGTTCGAAACCGACCTGCCGTGATCTGTGGATAAGCCGACTCGAACGGGATCTGTGGTTCACACAGACCTCCCCCGAGACGCGGTTCTCGGGTCTCGGCGCGACTCGAGATCGTCGGCTTCGTCGGCGATGGCGCGGGCGCGTTTGATTGCTTGCCGGGCTCGGACATGGTCGAGTTTCTGCACGTCGGTGCGCACGTCGCCGAGCACGGCATCGGAGTCGGTAGGGTATCTGTCGCGGTAGGCGGCGACGGTGCGCAGTTCTTCGACCCAGCGCTCCCGAGGTGCGCCTTTTTGGGGTGGTGTGCCGAGGCGTCGGAACCAACGCTCGCTGCTGGTGAGCGCGGCTTCGGCCAGAGCAGTCGCTCGGGTCTCGATGAGTTGTTGGCGCTGGGCGAGGGCTTCGGCCATGTCCGGTGCCATCGGTCCGGTGGCTTGCGGGATGATCCCGGCGATGAGTCGGCGATGACCGCGCCGGCGGGCCCGCGCTGGCAACGAACCGGCACGTTTGAGGCGCGAGATGAGGACCGCGCCGACGTCATCCGCGTCATCCAGGGACCGCTGGCCGATGAGTCGGGGAAGTTCGGTTCCGAGGTTCAGTCCGTTGGCCTCGGCGCGGCGCAATTCAGCGGCGAGAGGCCCGAAGGAGTCCGAGGTGAGGACTTCGTCGATCTGGCAAGTAGTGAGACCGGCCCGCTTGAGCAGATCAATCCAGCGGGCCCGTTGGGCGACGACCGCGATCGTCTCGTACTCGGCGGCGAGTTGGGCGATCGAGGCCCAGTGGTCCTGTTGGGCTGCGATCGCCTGGTGGGCGGAGAGCTCGGCGCCGCTGTGCTGCAGCACGCCGCAGAGAACGGACCGGCCGGACACTTCGGACTCTCCGTGCGGCGTGTGGCTCTCGTCAGGTTGGTCGAGGCCGACGTAGGCGGTGTTGGCGTCGCGCCCGCGGGTCATGGAGACGTAGAGGTTCTCGCAGGTCGTCGAGCTGGTGACCACGACGTGGGCGGTGTCGACGGTGACGCCCTGGGCGCGGTGGGCCGTCACGGCGTAACCGAGATCGACGTGCTCGGCGACATACGCCGCAGGCAGGGTGACCGACCCTCCGAGCCGGACGCCGACGCGTTCGACCCGAAGGGAGCCGTCGCGCCCGGCGGCTAGGACGCGCCAACGGTCGCCGTTGCGGACCCACCCACCACGAGCGGGCTGGAGGTGTCGGTCGTTGCTGCGGGTGATGATCAGGTCGCCGGCGGAGGCGTGGGTGCCGTCGCCGAGGCGCACGTCGCGGGCTGTGTCGGTGTCGTCGTCGAGGATGCGTTCGGCGCGGCCGCGGGTGTTCAGTTCGATCATCGAGCCGGTGGATTCGGTGACGAGGATGCTCTCTCGGCCACTCCGGACGTCGGCGCGCCAGGCGAGGTAGGCGGCGTCGATCATCTGTGCCGTGGTGCCTTCACGGACACGGTTGTGGCGGATGTAGGTGCCGAGCACCGACTGACGCCCGAAGCGCAGTTCGAGAGAGGCTCGTCTCTCCCAGTCATGGGTGAAGCGGTGGACCTCGGTGAGTTCCGGAGTGTCGTCCCGGGAGTCGACGAGGAGGCTGAATGCTCCCCCGGCGTCGATCGACTGCAGTTGCGCCCAGTCTCCGACGAGCAGGACCTTCGCGCCGGCGGCTTCGGCCAGTCCGGTGACCCGGTCTAGGGCGAGCGTTCCGGCGAGTGTGGCCTCGTCGATAATGATCAGCTGGCCTGGGTGAAATCGGGTCCTGCCGTGGTCGTTTTCGTGGAGCCATTTGGCGGTGTTCTCACACGCGATGCCCAGGTCGTCGGCGAGGACTTGCGCGGCGACGGCACTGGGTGCCAACCCGACCACGCTGTCCTCGCCGTGCTCTGCTTGCCAGGTGCGTCGTAGCGCGTGCATCGCGGTGGTCTTTCCGGCCCCGGCCGGGCCGATGAGCAGATCGACATGTCGGCCTGAGACGGCGATCTGCGCGAGCGTCTGCGCCTGCTCCTCGCTGAGCCGCGTGCCCCTGGACTTCCGGTGCGCGGGGCGTTCGATCACGTCCAGGCGGACGACGGGTCCGGTCGTATCGCGCGAGCGTGCAAGAAGTCGGTCCTCGGCGGCGAGGAGTTCAGTCGAGGTGTAGATGATCGAGTGGAGGGGCCGGAACCGTGAGGTGCCGTCGTCGCGCGTGAACATCGCCGGGCTCGACGTGAGCTCCGGAGGGGTGATCATCAGCGATCGATGTTCGGCCGCTTCGACGATCAGTCCGACGACCGCTTCGCGATCGGTCGCGCTCGCAAACCGCCATCCCATCGTCTGGCGGGAGGCCTCAGCCCACAGGTTCCAATGCCGCCACGTCGCACGCTTCTCGCTGACCGCGCCGACCACGGTCTCGCCCAGCAAACTGATCACGTCGAGGCTGACGTCATCGGCACGAAGCGTTCGCACCGACATCTGGGGGCCGACGACACGACGGGCCCAGCCCAGAGCGTTTTCAGTCAGGATCTCGTCGGCTCGGGCCCGCCACTCATCGGTCAGGTCGGCCAGCGAGCGGACCTGCTTCTCGGGTCGAGTGGCGAGGGTGGCTTGAGCGCGCAGCCGGATGACGGTCTTCCGTGACGGGCGCTTCCCGTGATGAGCGACATAGTCGTCAATGAGTCGGTCCTTCTCGAGCTCGATCGCGTGGGACCGGCTGGAAAACGCGCGGATGAGTCGCTCCGGCACGAGCGCGAGTTCCCAAGACGGGTTGCGGTCCTTGCCACGCGCGCGTTGCTCCCATTCGATCCCGAACAGGTGGGTGATCCGGTCGGCGAGGACGGCGTTGTAGTGCTCGGACATCGCGACCACACCTGCGTGCAGGGCGCGACTGTCCAGGCTGCGCCATTTCCCGTCGGCCGCGGTCTTGACCTTGTTCGAGATGACGACGTGGGTGTGCAGCTGCGGGTCGCCGAGCCGCGAGTCCCAGTGATCGAACGCGGCCGCGACGATCCCAACGATGTCGGCCTGGGCGACGGCGCCCTGAACCGCTTTCTGTCCCACACGTGTCGTGGCGATCTCCCGCTCGAGCAGGTCCATGACCTCGTCCAGGGCCGCACGGTGCGCCTCGACGATCAGCGCCTGGGTGCCCGCATCCGAAAGGCCCCACAGCACGGACACCGACTTGGGGACGCTGAACGTGACGTCGAAGCCCGCGATCGCGCGGCTCTCGCCTAGTGCTCGTTCTTCGGCTTCGATGCCGGCGATCGCCGCTTCGCGCTGCAACGCCGACAGCCCCGTGCTCAGCGCCGCGATCCGCGATGTCATGCGTTCTCGGACCGAGGCGAAGTTCCGGAACGGAAGGCCGAGCTGCTCCCCGGTGATGGGATCGCGTCCGGCGCCCATCAGCAACGCCAACTGCTCGGCCGCGACCGGGTCCCCGCTGGTCAACGTTTCGTCGCCGAGGGCGTGCAGGCCAGATCCCAGCCATCGTCCGGGCGGCGTCCCCATCTCGGTGTAGTACCGCGTCATCGGGGTGGAGACGGCGCGGTTCCCGTCTCCTGCGACCACGGACTTGAGCAAGTACCTGTAGCCGTCGCCGGCCGACATGACCTTCATCGACACCGTCACGGTGAGCGCACCTCCTGCGCGATGTAGGTGCTCACGATGAACCACAGATCCTGTTTTGGCCGAGTTATCCACAGGTTGCCGCGTACTGAGACCACCTCGGTTGCCAGACGTGTAACCCTCCAAACACCGGTCGCGAACACCCAGGCGGCAGGGGGTGTTCGGAAACCGCGGGACACCTACGCAGCAGGACATCGACTTCGGGAGGCGAAATGATCGATGAGACACAGTTGCATCTGGTCCTGCACCAGTGACTCAATGAATCGTGACGGCGTTCTCGCCGGTCGCTGGTGGTTGCTCCGCGCGCACCCGCCTCGGGCCGGATGCGGAGGGCAGACATCGGGGGCGGTGACGATGACACGCGCAGCACACCTTCTCGCTGCGGTCGGGATCTTGCTGGCCGCGCTGACCGGCTGTTCAGACGACCCTGCGCCGATACCTACCGCCTCGGCCTCACCGACGGTTACGGACGCGACGACAACTCCGCCCACTGAGTCGCAGATCGCAACGACTGCGGCCTCGCGGCTCATCGGCGAGTACTACGCGACCGTCGACGCGCTGAATCAGAACCCGGCGCGATCGATGGGCGAACTCCGACGCGTCGCGACGAGTGGGCAGCTCACCGCGCTGCAGCGAGCGATCGCGACCATGCGTCGCGACCGTGAACGCCAAGTCGGCCACACGCGAGTAGCGGAGATGACGGTCCAGTCGGTAAGCCTGGACAACTCCGACCCGGAAGCCGGCAACGTTCCGACGGTCGTGATCGACGTGTGTTGGGATGTCAGCGGCGCCGACGTCGTGGGACCCAGTGGCGATTCGGTCATCCCGGCGAACCGGCCGGACACCGGATGGACTCGCTACCTCGTCGCGAACTACGACTGGTCCGAGAACCCGGACGGCGCCTGGCGTGTCGCCGGAGGCGAGGACCTCGAGATGACGCCATGTTCACCCGCAGCCTGACCAAGGTCACCGCCCTCGTGGTTCTCCTGGGTTGTGTCACCACCCTTGTCCCTGCCGATGCCGAACCTGAGTGCACCCAGGTCAACCCGGTCAAAGGTGTGTGCTTGACGGTCGTGGAGATTCCCGCCGGGCCCGGAGAGCCCACCGATCCGCCCAAGGACTCGCCGAAGGACTCCGGCTCCGGCGCGAGCTGCTACTGGGACGGGAGAAAGAACGGAATCACCAAGCCACCACCCGGACCAGTGCCGTGCAGCACCGACTTCGGTTATTGGTCCAACGCGTCGAACTGCTACATCCGGTTGACTGACCCGCAGCCTGCTGCCGGTGACCCCGCTTGGCAGGGTCACGAACCCGGTGACGGGAACGTGTACGAATGCTGGCAACCGCAGACGGACCTCCAGGTCCAAATCTGGTCCGCTGCTCCCCCACCCAATTCCGGCGCCGCCCCGACCCCACGGGAAGTCGCCCAACTCGCCATCGACCGGATGAACCTGCGAGCGATCTCCATCGGCATCGTGCCCGAACCAGGTCGCGACCGCATCGGAATCGTCGGCATGCCCGTGTGGATGTGGGTAGCCAACGCCAACGAGAACACCTGGGGTCCGATACGTGCGTCAGCATCGGCGGGCGGGGTGACCGTCACCGCGGTCGCGCGGGTCCACCACATCGAGTGGGACATGGGTGACGGCATGGAGGTGACCTGCCGGAACCCTGGCACCGCTTACCAGGCCGCGTACGGCAAGAAACAGTCGCCGACCTGTGGCCACATCTATGAGCGGGAGAGCGCCGACCAGCCCGGCGACAAGTACACGGTCACCGCTACCTCGACATGGGTCGTGCGCTGGGAAGGAGCCGGACAGAGCGGCACCTTCCGCTTCGGTGGATTGCGGCGCTCGGTTCAGATCGCCGTGGGCGAGGCCCAGGTCCTCGTCCAGTAGTCACATCTCGGGGTGACGTCAATGAACGGGAACACGTTCGCACGGGAACGGCATCGCGACCGCCATCACGAATCGACCTCATCGGCCAGCATGTAGGCCTCCCCGATAGTTCCTCAACGGTGCCGCCGAATCGGCGGCACCGTCTGACCTGCGCAAACGCCGCCGATCGCGTCATCAAGCGCGAGGCCTGAACTTCCTGTCCCCAGCGGCACCGACGCCCTCGGCGAGGAAGCCGAGTTTTCGACGTGCAGCGACTGCGCGGTCGTAGACCGGCGCTCACCGCTCGCGACTCACGTTCATACACCCCACCAATGTGCACCCTGACGAGCGCCGGACGTGCGCGAACACCCATCGGTTGGCCACTGTCCTGGGAGGCCTTCTCCAGTGTTCGCGCAGGTCAGAGGCCGTTCGCAAACTTCCGGCAGAAATCTCCAGGACTCTCCACGCGAACACCCCGAACGCCCCCTTCTGGGGGCAGGAGGAGCGCACGGCACGGCGTCTGGTCGGCCGTTCGCCAGCGGGTACTTGTAGCTGCCCCCTTTTTGCCCAGTAGGGACGGCACGCAGGACCAGGCCTACGGGGCCACCGCGACTCGAGCGGCGACCTGCTGTTGCACCTGGGCATAAACGTCGACGTTCAGCTCGGGTGCAACCCAAAGGGAAAGGACGACGCCAAAGTCGACCCGTTCGCCTCGTAGGCCGCCGGCCTGACCCTTGCAGTTGACCGTCAACTCAAGGTCGGTGCCCTGCCCCACGCCAACAGCCGGGACTACTTCCCACTCGACGTGCTGGAGGGTGCCCCTCTTTGGCTTGTCGCCGACTGCGCCAAGTGCCGTACCAAGATTGCTGAGACCCTTCGGCTTCGAGAACTCCAGCACGGCGCGACGGTACTGCCGATGCCTCCAGTTGACGGGAGACAACCATGCGAGCGTCGCCGTCACTCGTTTGACGCCGCGCGCCTGCAAGCCGTTCGGAAGGGGAAGCGCCAGCGTCCGTGCCTCGTTCTCACCTATGTTGCCTACGAACAGAATGGAGGCTTCGTTGGGGTCACACCCATCAGCGAGGTGCCGGGCGAGAATGCCGTAACCATGAGCGGCGTGCCTCAGGCCGTCGTGCACGATTAGGTCGTCGGGAACGCGCGCCGCGTGCGTAACCATGGCCTTCGTGGCAACTGCGAGTTCCGAACGCGTTAAGTTGCGCCCAGCGAGATCCAGAACCGTGTCGACCGCGCGTGCGGCGGCACGTGAAACCGATGCGGCCGCCGGACTAGTACCAACGGTGAAGGCCTCGCCGCCAGCTGCAGCGGCAACCTTGATTCCCGGCCCAAGGGCCGATTGTGTCGCCGGGTGGATCTCGGTGGCACCACCCACCATCGGCAGCATGAATCGTGAGCGTCCTCCCGGAGCTATCACATCCGGTTTGACCGACCGGTGATGGCCGGAGCCCAGTCCGCTCGTCGGGCTCACAATAAGAGTCCCGTCAGCTGGGTCGAATTGGTAACCAGTGACCGGCACATCGCCGGCTCCGTCGTCGTTAAGTGCGCCAACCGTCACGGCATTGATCGCGTCAGCTGGAGCCAGAAGACTCCGGCGCGGGTTGGTGTGTGCTACGTGTGAGTTGACGGCCGCCGCCCGGTCCGCGCCCGTGAGATCGACCAATGCATCGGTGCCATCAGGCACCGTCAAAGTACCGTGATTCCCAGACGAGACGATGATGACGACTCCGTACCTGACACTCAACCAATCGAGGGTCCTGGCCCAGGACGACACCACGCCGTCGAACGGGGCGGCGGGATCTCCGACGGAGAGATTGACGACCACCACGGAAGGTGCCGTAGCGTCGGTAAATCCGTCGCCCTCGAAGAGTTCGCGGAAGACCCTCCTCATGAGATCCGGGGCCAATTCCGCGGAAGGGAGTTCCTCCCACTTCCCCAAGGTGTCTTGGGCTGGCGTAAGAATGGGACGGACGAGCACCGGGCGGGTCGCAGGGGCCTCGTTGAGGGAGAGGTCCCCCCATACACATACCGACGCCATGGCCGTTCCGTGCCGTCGCAGTCCCGTGTCCACGACGGTTTCGGCGGCCAGATCATCAGGGTCCGTCACGATGATCCGATCACGTAGCAACGCGTGATTTGCCACCGGCACACCGTCGAGGACGCACAGCACAGGGTCACCCGTGGGCGGTGCGGCTGTGGAGGTGCCACTTGGAGCGACTTCGTCGGAGATCGAGTACGACTGGGAGCTGACCCGGAGGTACATGACATGTGCCGACTTCACGGCCGTAAGAGCGTCGTAATCACCTGATGCGAGCGCCTGAAGAACGTCGAGCGGAACAGTGCACTTCATCCCGTGGTAACCAACGTCCGCGATCTGAGCCGCGGAGATTACGCGCCCGCCGCCCAGCTCGATCAGGGCAGTGACATCAGCCTCCGCCTGGTGGCGAGCGGTCTCGGCCCGCCGGTACCAGAGTTCAATCTCAATGGTGTGGTCGCCGGGGAGCATTCCCTTGAGTGCCTCTGCGACGTCACCGGCTCGCACACGGTCCGCGGGACCCCATGGGCGAACATCCTTCAGGTGCTCGAACAACCTCCGCAGGGGCGCATAACCCGTGTCGACCTTTCCAGTGTCCTGCCACTTCCGCCATTGGCGTAGGACATTCGCCTTTGCCTCCTCGCTGACACACACCGCGTGGAGGCACCCGCCGACCGGAAGATCTTGATTCTTCGTGGTTCGCGGGAAATCGGAGTCAGGCTCGTAATCCCGGGCAACATCGATGAGGATCTCCAGCCCAGCACGCACGGCAACGTCGCTCAGGTCTTCACGCTCGTCGATAGCTTCAAACACAACCACCAACTGCGGCTCGCTCGCCCCAAGCGATTGACTCAGAGTCGCCTGTTCGCTGAAGGCGTTGTCGAGATCGGTAAACCGACTCCCGAGGCGCTGACCTTGCGATGCTCGCGACGGCACCTCGACGGTCGCGCTGCCGCCTACATTCGGCTTGTATGTGACAGGAGGCCCGACTTGACCCCACAAGATGGGCCGGTCCGCGTTGAGAACCTCAGCCATTTGAGGCAGGCTTCGCTCGGGCCGCCCAGACTTGAAGAATGCGTTCGGTCACCCGTGCCGGGTCCGCGTCGAACCCGTCGAGAATCTGCCGGCGCTGCACGTCGGTGGCGAAGTCCTGTAGCTCGGCGTAGCTCACGTCTCTGAGACGGTCAGCGATCGTGCGCTCGGACTTCCCGAAGCTAACGCCAGTCCGGGCCGACCAGGCACGGAGCCACTCGACCTTTCCGTCGCGACTTGCCTTCGGCAAAGAGAGGCGCAGTTGCATCCGTCGCCACACGGCTCGATCGAGGAGTTCCGCGTGGTTCGTTGCTGCCACGACGATGACGTGACTTGGGAGCCGATCAACTTGGAGCAGCAGCGAACTCACGACCCGTTTGATCTCGCCTGTTTCGTGTGTGTCCCCGCGTTCCTTCGCAACAGCATCGAATTCGTCGAAGAAAAGTACACATGGCCTGATTCGGACTGCGGAGAAGAGGCTGTCCAGTCGGCTTGCCGTTTCCCCAAGGAACGACCCAATCAAGGCTTCATAGCGAACCGTCAGCAGAGGAACCGCAATCTCCGTCGCTATAGCTTCAGCGAGGGTCGTCTTGCCCGTGCCAGGAGGACCTTCGAGCAAGATGCGGTGTCGCGGCTCGACGCCATGACTGCGAAGAAGGTCTCGGCGGTGATGTTCCTCGATAACGTCGGCGGTCGCTTGCCTGACAGCGGAGGGAAGTACTAGGTCCGTCAGGCGACTCGAGGGTTCGGTCTCATGGAACAATCCCAAGGACTCCTGCGGGCGCGATAGGGGCGACACCGACGAGGCGGGGTTCTTTCGCCTCGTGAGCGCGTCGGCCAACTGTGACGCGAGAACGCCATGCTTCTTCGCGTTCTCTTCGGCAATGAGCGCCTCGGCTGCACGGCGGAACGCAAGCTCGTCTCCCCCAGCGCCGGATTGGACCAGCGCGAGGAGAAGATCACCACGCGCCATTGGTCTTCCTCTCGTCCTGCACAGTTTCGCAGACTCACGCCGCGACACGAGGGAGGGGCGAGCCGGCGTGGGGTTGTCGTCGGGGCCCAGCCTGTCATGGCACGACGACGTCTGCGTGAGAATCCGTCCGCCGGCCAGGTCAGTTGCGTAATACCGCCGCGTAGGACCTCTGTCATTTCAGACAGTCGCAGCAGCGATAACCCCATACCCCGAGCCGACGAGAAGAATGACCCACGAGAAGAGGGACCTGCGGACCCGCCGGAACCTGCGACGAAACTCCGGAGTTTCTATCTCGTCGATCAACTCTCGCACGTCCGCCCGTCGCCGCCAGCGCCGAACCGGATGCCACCACGAGATCTCGCTCCGCAACAGATCGCGAGCTTCCCAATGCCTGATGACCTCCTGCTCATCATCCCGGATCTGAGACAGAGCGATTGCTGCTTGGATGATCGATGCACCAGCAAGGGCGATCGCAGAGAAGATTAGAAAGGTGCTCACGGGCCACAGGGTTCCAGAAACCACCGACAGGCGTAGGGCCACCAGGTCAAGGCCGCGGCGTCGCGCCGTTCAGACACCTAGGCCGTCTGAGCGGGAATGCACTCTCGGCGCACCACTCGCAGCTGATGCTCGCGCAGCAGTCGTGGACTCCGCCGCCGTTCGAACACCAGAGGTCAGTGAGTTGCGCGACATTCCTGTCTCCCGGCCAGTGCCCAGTCTCTGAGATGGTTACTCGCGGGGAAACCCGCTCGCCGTGGAAGTATCCCGGGACGCCGTGAAGACCCCGGCGAGCGGTGCGCTTCCCCCAGACGCGCCGTATGGGGCCCGGAGCGGTCCCCTCCGTCCGCTCCGGGCCTATCCATTCGCACACTTCGACGACGTGCTCCGAAGCCCTGGAGTAGCGTGAAAAGGCGCGGCCCAGGGGAAGGGGCCGCCTGCTCGAAGTTTGGGGACTTCGGAGCACCGGACCGCTTCACCAGACGCAAGTCAGGTGAAGCGGTCTCTGTTCGCGTCGGTGCTCGGTCTCTCAAGGGCAAGAGGCACGAACGAAGCTCAGGGCGAACCGCTTTCCTCATCGATGAGGTCGTCGCGACGCGGCGAAAGAGATTCGAGGATCTCGGCAGTCACCGGATTCACGCGTTCGTCCCGTTCGATGTAGTGCTCCTTCGTAATCGCTGAAGACGTGTGGCCGAGCATCTCGGCCGCGAGCTCGGCACCGCCAGCGCGATCCAGAAATGTCGCCACCGTTCGTCGGAACGAGTGCGGAGTGACGCCCTCGATCCCAACCGTCTCAAGGATCGTGCGCAGACGTCGACGGACGTTGTTCGTCGTCAGCGGCGTGCCATTGCGGGTGAAGAACAGGAGGTGCTCTGGGTCATCGGCCGGCACGTCAGCGAGTCGTTGACGGATCGCCTCGGCCGTGAAGGCCGGCACCGCCATCGTGCGGACTGACTTCGCCGTCTTGGGGTGTGCTTGCCGAAACGTCGGCTGCCGCGGCGGTGACACGATCGTCCCGGACAGGCGGACCGTGGCGGGTCGGCGCGTGACGTCGACATCGCATCGCCTGATCGCCAGGACCTCTCCGATCCGCGCCGACGTCCCGAGCATGACTTCGATGATGAGCTCCAGCTGGCCGTCGGGCTTCGGCCCTGATAGCCCCGCTTCGCGCCGCCAACCCCGAACCGCCGCCCGAATGGCCTCGATCTCCTCGAACGTGGGCGCCGAAGTCTGGCGTGGAGGCTTCCTGAGTCGAGCCGTCTCTCTGACCGGGTTTCGGGCCAGCGCGTCGTACCGCACTGCGAGCCCGAAGGCGAGACTCAGCACCGTCTTGGCCTGCTTGGCCATGCTGTGGCTTCGAGTGGTCGCGAGCTTCTTGAGGAATCGATCCACCCGTCCGGTGCTGATCTCCCGCAGGGCCAGATGCTCGAACGCCGGCAGCACGAGCTGGCGCATGTTTCGCTCATAGAGCGCCCGGGTGTTCGCCGCCAGCTTGCCCTCCAGGTCGAGGTCCTCGAGCCACACCTCGACCAGCTGGCCGAAGGAGCTGTCAGGTGTGAGCTCCGCGTAGGCGTCTCGTCTGGTGCGCGTGGCGATTGACTCCTTGAGTCTCCGCTCAGCGGCTCGCCGCGTCTCCCCCACCGCCGAGATGAAGCGGACCTTGCCGTCGTCGTCGCGGTAACGCGTGCGAGCTTGGATGCGGCCGCTGGCGGTCTGCTGGTAGTTGATGTCGCCGAACGTTCCGACGGCCAGACGCGAGCGAGTCATGACAGACCCCCTGCGGTCAGCGGGTGACGGCGGGGCGGTGCGCCGTGCGTTCTCGCTGCTGCTGAAGCCAGTCGCTGACGTCGCTCACGAAGTACCGGACGTGTCGGCCGATCCGCACGGAGTCCGGTCCCGTTCCGTCCTGACGCCATTTGTACAGCGTCTTGACTGGCAAGCCCAGGTAGGCCGCCAAGTCCTCGATCCCCACCATCGGGTCGAGGCCGTCGATTCTCGTGTTGGTCTCCATACCCCGAAGGTGCGCCGCGCAGGTCGCAGTGCGAACTGGCGAGCAGCGCCGGAACATCGATGGCGACGCAGGAGGCGAGATCGCGCCTCTGGCGCTCAAAGCGTGCAGTAAACGTGCAGTTGATCAAATCTCAAAACTTTCGGGCCCGGAAATCCGTTGGATTTCCGGGCCCGATTGGTAGCGGGGGCAGGATTTGAACCTGCGACCTCTGGGTTATGAGCCCAGCGAGCTACCGAACTGCTCCACCCCGCGTTGCTCAGACAACTCTACCGGAGGGGGTGGAGGGACCCCAAATCGGGGTCCCTCCCCTCCTCGCCGTCCTCAAATGAGGTCGTCGGTCAGGTGGTTCGGCGTGCCGAACCGGTGCGCGGTGATGCTGACGGCCTGCTCGTGGACGAACGGGAGCAGCTCCACGTGGCCGGCCTCGGTGGGGCGTGCAGCCCAGATCGCGAGGTCGGGCTTGCCGCCGGTCTGCTCGGCCACCGTCGAGCGGCTGCCGCCGACGAGGCGGACGCGGCCGTCGGTGAGGCGCGAGGCCATCGCGGTCCACGTGGCGTCGTCCTCGACCAGCACCGAGACGCCGAAGGCGCGCAGGGCGGTGCGGACGGCGTCGGGCACCTCGAACGCGGACGAGACCTGCAGCGGAGCGCCGGACGTGAGGCCCGCGCCGATGACGCGCAGGCCGTCGGCCAGCTGGGCGTCGGCGGCCAGGCGGACGTGCACCCGCGTCGGCACGTGGCGCAGGATGTTCCGCTCGGCGAACAGGCCCGAGACGTCGCGCGCGACGCCGAGCTGCTCACGCCAGGCCACCGCGTCGCTGCTGAAGCCTCGCTCCAGGAACGCGAGGTCCTCGGCCGGCAGGTGCGCCTCGCGGGCCGCCTGCAGCAGTCGCTCGGCGCGCGCGTCGAGGCTCGCCTTGACGGTCGAGCGCGACCGCTCCCACTCGCCGAGGCCGAACAGGTAGTGCGGGCCGCCCGCCTTCGTGCCGGCGCCGATGGCCGACTTCTTCCAGCCGCCGAACGGCTGGCGCTGCACGATCGCGCCGGTCGTGCCGCGGTTGACGTAGAGGTTGCCGGCCTGGACGCCGTCCAGCCACACCGCGATCTCGGCCGGGTCGAGCGCGTGGAGGCCGGCGGTCAGGCCGTAGTCGACCTGGTTCTGGATCTCCAGCGCCTCCTCCAGCGTCTCGGCGGTCATGATGCCCATCACCGGGCCGAAGTACTCGGTCAGGTGCGTGGTCGAGCCGCGCTTCACGCCGACGCGGATGCCGGGCGACCACAGCTGTCCGGCGTCGTCCAGCTTCCTCGGCTCGACGAGCCACCGCTCCCCCGCGTCGAGCTGGGTCAGTCCGCGCAGCAGCTTGCCGCTCGCGGGCTCGATCAGCGGGCCCATCTGCGTCTGCGGGTCCGACGGCCAGCCGACCGTCAGGGACGTCACGGCGTCGACGAGCTGCTCACGGAAGCGCTTCGACGTGGCGACCGAGCCGACCAGGATCACCAGCGACGACGCCGAGCACTTCTGGCCCGCGTGGCCGAAGCCCGACGCGGCGATGTCCTTCGCGGCGAGGTCGAAGTCGGCCGACGGCGTGACGACGATGGCGTTCTTGCCGCTCGTCTCGGCCAGCAGCGGCAGGTCGGGACGGAAGCTGCGGAACAGCTCGGCCGTCTCGTAGGCGCCCGTCAGGATCAGCCGGTCGACGCGCGGGTCGGACACGAGACGCTGGCCGAGGTCGGACTCCTCCACGTGCACGAGCCTCAGCACCTCACGCGGCACGCCGGCCTCCCACAGCGCCTCGACCATCACCGAGCCGCAACGCGCGGCCTGCGGCGCCGGCTTGATGACGACGGCGGAGCCGGCGGCCAGGGCAGCGAGCGTGGAGCCCGCCGGGATCGCCACGGGGAAGTTCCACGGCGGGGTCACGACGGTCAGCCGCGACGGTACGAACGTGGCGCCGTCCACCGAGTCCAGCTGGCGCGCGAGGTGCGCGTAGTAGCGCGCGAAGTCGATCGCCTCGGACACCTCGGGGTCGCCCTGGTCGAGCGTCTTGCCCGCCTCGGACGCCATGACCTCGAGCAGGTCGGCGCGACGCTGCTCCAGGCGGAGTGCGGCGCGCTCGAGGATCTCGGCGCGCTCGGCGGCCGGACGGCGGCCCCACGTCTCGCCCTCGACGACGGCACCGGCGACGATCGCCTCGAGGGCGTCGGCGTCGGTCACGGTGTGCTCGGCGACGAGGTCCTTGCCGAGGGCGGAGTCGGCGACCTTCGCGAGGATCTGGCGACCCCACGAGCGGTTCGCCGGCAGCGACGGGTCGGTGTCAGGGGTGTTCTCGAACGGGGCGCCGACGGGCGTCTCCTCCACCGAGGCCAGGCGGTTCTGCTGGCGGTTCGGCGCGGGCACCGAGTCGTCGAGGTCGGCCAGCGAGGCCAGGAAGCGGTGCTGCTCCCGCTCGAACAGCTCGCTGCTGTCGTTCAGCTCGAACACGGCGGACATGAAGTTGTCGTGGCTCGCGCCCTCCTCGAGCCGGCGGATCAGGTAGGCGATCGCGACGTCGAAGTCCTTCGGGTGCACGACCGGCGTGTACAGCAGCAGGCCGCCGACGTCGCGGCGCACGACCTCGGCCTGGCTCTGCGCCATGCCCAGCAGCATCTCGATCTCGACGCCGTCGCGGACCCCGCGCTCGCCGGCGAGCAGCCACGCGTGGGCGAGGTCGAACAGGTTGTGGCCGGCCACGCCGATGCGCACGTTCCGGATGCGGTCGGGGTGCATCGACCAGTCCAGGACGCGCTTGTAGTTCGTGTCCGACTCCTGCTTCGACGACCACGTCGCGAGCGGCCAGCCGTGCAGCGAGGCGTCGACGCGCTCCATCGGCAGGTTCGCGCCCTTCACGACGCGCACCTTGATGCCCGCGCCGCCGCGGGCCCGACGCGCCGCCGACCACTCCTGGAGCTGGATCATCGCGCGCATCGAGTCGGGCAGGTAGGCCTGCAGCACGATCCCGGCCTCGAGGTCCTCCAGGCCGGGCGTGTCGAGGATCTTGGTGAAGACCGCGATCGTCAGGTCGAGGTCGTGGTACTCCTCCATGTCGAGGTTGATGAACTTCGGCGTCGCGGCGGCTGCGGCCTGGCGGTACAGCGGCATGAGGTTCTCGGCGACGTGGTCGACGGCCTCGTCGAACGCCCACGGCGAGTGCGGCGGCACGGTGGACGACACCTTGATCGACACGTAGTCGACGTCGGGGCGCGCCAGCAGGTCGTGCGTGCCCTTCAGGCGGCGGGCGGCCTCGCGCTCGCCGAGCACGGCCTCGCCCAGCAGGTTGATGTTGAGGCGCACGCCCTCGCCGCGAATCTTGGCGATGCTGCGACCGAGCTTCGCATCGGTCGCGTCGACGATGAGGTGGCCCACGAGGGAGCGCAGCGCGCGCTGCACGACCGGGATGACCAAGCGCGGCACGAAGCGGCCGGCGAACGCGCCGAGACGCACGGCGTTGCGCAGGTGCCACGGCAGGAAGGCCGGCACGTCCGAGGCGAGCACGGCGAAGTTCCTCGCCGCGATCCTCGGGTCCTCCGGACGGATCACGCCGTCGATGAAGCCGACGGTGAAGTCCAGGCCCTTCGGGTCCTTCAGCAGACCGGCGAGCTGCTCGCCCGCCTTGTCCGCGGGCACCCGGGCCGCTTCGGCGAGCCAGCGGTGTACGAGCGCGACCGACTCCTGGGCGAGCGCGTCGGTCGGTGGGGAAGCGAGATCGGGGGTCATGCCGCCAGTCTGAGTCGCCCAGCCGTTAAGGTAAAGCGATCTTTTGTGACGGGTATCGGTCAGAATCAGTGAAGGATGAACATGCTCGACGTACGCCGCCTCCGCCTCCTGCGCGAGCTGCAGATCCGGGGCACCCTGGCCAGTGTCGCGGCCGCCCTGCACCAGAGTCCGTCGTCGGTCTCGCAGCAGCTCTCGCTGCTCGAGCAGGAGGTCGGCGTCGAGCTGCTGAGGAAGGTCGGGCGCCGCGTCCAGCTGACCCCGCAGGCCGAGATCCTGGTCGAGCACACGTCGGCGGTCCTGGAGCGACTGGAGCTGGCCGAGTCCGACCTGGCGGCCTCCCTCGACGAGGCCACGGGCACGTTCCGGCTCGCCGTGTTCCAGTCCGTCGCGCTGGCGCTGATGCCCGCGACACTGTCGATCCTGGAGACCGAGCACCCGCGGCTGCGCGTCACGATGACGCAGCGTGAGCCCGAGTCGGCCCTGTACGAGACCTGGGCGCGCGAGTTCGACCTCGTCATCGCCGAGAAGTACCCCGGCCACAACACGCCGTGGCACCCCGAGCTGGACGCCGTCGACCTCACGACGGACGAGGTCCGCCTCGCCGTGCCGCCCGAGGGCAGCCGGTTCGGCGAGATCACGTCGATCGCGGAAGCCGCGCAGGCGCCGTGGGTCATGGAGCCGCCCGGAGTCGCCTCGCGCCACTTCGCCGAGCAGGCCTGCCGGGTCGCCGGCTTCGAGCCCGACGTCCGCTACGAGACCGCCGACCTGCAGGCCCAGATCAGCCTCATCGAGTCGGGCCACGCCGTGGCGCTGCTGCCCGACCTGCTGTGGCAGAACCGCACGCCGCCGGTCACGCTGCACCGGCTGGCGGGCCGGCCGCACCGCACGATCTTCACCTCGGCGCGCCGAGCCTCGGCCCACTCCCCCGGCGTCACGGCCACCCGCCAGTCACTGTCGCGCGCCGTGGCGGAGGGCCGCGCCTGACTCAGAGGTTCATGCAGAGGCGGCGTGCGTCGAAGATCGCCGCGTGCACGCCGCGGTTCGAGACGGCGTCGCCGATCCGGTAGAGCTCGAAGCCGCCGTCCACCTGCACGACCCGCTGGCGCTCGCCCTTCGCGAACGCATCGAGATCGACCTGGCCGCGGTTGGCCGAGCGCTCGCGCAGCTCGTCGTAGACCTCGCTGATCGCGACGGTGCCCTGCTCGACCACGACGAGGTCGGCGCGCTTCTCGATGCGCTCCCCGGAGTAGTCGTTGGCGAAGGTGGCCACCAGCTCGGCGCCCTCCTTGCGCACGCCCTGCAGGACGAGGTCGGGCGAGATCGTGACGCCGCCGTGGTAGAGCATCTTCATGAAGTCGGGGCGGACGGTGTGCACGACGTCGAGGCCGACCTCGGCGTCCGCCGTCACCAGCTCGATCCGGTTGCCCCGGCCCACCAGGTGCTCGACCGCCGACAGCGCGTGCTCGTCGCCGTGCTCGTCGTAGACCAGCACGGTCCTGCCCGTCACGGGGGCCCGTCCGAGGACGTCGGCGCTGGACACCACGTGCCGCTCGCCACCCTCGGGCAGCGTCGGGTCGGCCATGCCGCCGGTGGCCACGATCACGACGTCGGGGTCCTGCGCCAGCACGTCGGCGCCGTCCACGTAGGTGCCCGTCTTCAGCGTCGCCCCGGCCAGGCGGGCCTCGGCGGCCAGCCACTCGGAGATCGAGCGCTTCTCGGACTGGCGGTGCACCTTCGACATCGGGATCACCTGACCACCGAGGGTGTCGGACGCCTCGAACAGGATGACCTCGTGACCGCGCTCGGCACTGGCCCGAGCCGCCTCCAGTCCTGCGGGGCCACCGCCCACCACGACCACCTTGCGGCGCTCCGAGGACGGCGTGATGAGCTGCGGGATCGTCGCCTCGCGGCCGGTCGCGGGGTTGTGGATGCAGAAGGTCTCGGTGTGCAGGCAGAAGCTCGCGCCCACGCAGGGGCGCACGCGATCCTCCTCGCCGCGCTGGATCTTGTTGACGATGTGGGGGTCGGCGATGTGCGCGCGCGTCATGCCCACGAGGTCGACGTAGCCCTCGCGCAGAGCGTGACGCGCGGTGGCCAGGTCGGCCACGCGCCCGGCGTGGAACACCGGCACCGAGACGGCCTCGCGGATCCGACCGGCCACCGGCAGGTGCGCGCCCAGCTCCCGCCCGGTCGGCGGCATGATGTCGGCGAGCTCCTTGTGCGTGAAGCCTCCGCCGTACATCACGTTGAGGAAGTCCACGTGGCCCGATGCCACGGCGATCCGCGCGATCTCGGTCGCGTCGTCGGGCTCGATGCCGCCCTTGACGCCCTCGTCGCCGGGCAGGCGCAGGCCCACGAGGTAGTCGGTGCCGACCTCGGCGCGCACGGCGTCGAGCACCTCGAGCATGAAGCGCACGCGGTTCTCCAGCGCGCCGCCGTAGCGGTCGTCGCGCAGGTTCGAGCGGGGCGCGAGGAACTGGTCGAGAAGGTGACCGGCCAGGCCGGCGATCTCCACGCCGTCGAGTCCGCCCTGCTGCGCGCGGCGCGCCGCCGCGGCGTAGTCGGCGATCACCCGGGAGAAGTCGAAGTCCTCCATCGGCTTGGGGTAGCTGCGGTGCGCCCGCTCGCGGATGCCCGACGGGCTGAGCGTGGGCAGCCACGGACCCGACGTGTCGCGGCCGCGACGACCCAGGTGCGTCAGCTGCACCATGGTCGCGGCGCCGTGCTGGTGCACCCGGCGGGCCACGTCCTCGTAGAACGGCAGCACCGCGTCCGAGCTCGCGTCGATCGAGCCGAACGACGTCTCGGAGTCGGCCGACACGAAGCTCGAGCCGCCGAACATCGTCAGGCCGATCCCGCCCTTGGCCTTCTCCTCCTGGTACAGCGCGTACCGCAGCCCGGGTCCGTCCTCGCCCACGTAGCCCGCCGGCGCATGGGCCGAGCTGAAGATGCGGTTCTTCAGCGTCAATCCCTTGAGGACGAAGGGTTCGAGCAGCGGATCGGACATGGGGGGCCTTCCGGGTGGGGAGGTGAAGGAGGGAGCGGAGTACCGGGGCCGGGTCGTTCGGGGGCACGACCCGGCCCCGGTGGTCAGGGGTGACGCGGGGTGGGCGTCAGTCCGTGATGAGGGACTCGTCGGAGATGCCGGCGTCCTCGAGGTTCTTCTTCAGGTCGCCCGACGAGGCGTAGGTCGCCACGGTCTGGTTCACGGCGTCGCGCAGGCCGGTGTTGCCCTTGCTGATCATCACGCCGGTCGCGGGGACGGCCGTCGTCATCTCGATCTTCGGCGTCTCCTTCATGACCAGGTTCTTCAGCTTCGCCGGGTTGCCGTCGGCCTTCATGTAGCCGGCGACGGCGCCCTCGGTGAACAGGCCCGCGTCGATGCGGCCGGCCTTGAGGTCGTCGTAGACGGCCTGCTCGCTCTGGTAGAGCTTCACGTTGTCGGCGCCGAGCGCCTTCTGCGCGTCACCGGTGAACACGTAGCCCGTCGTCGAGCCGACCTTCTTGCCCTCGAGCTGCTCGATCGTGTCCCAGCCGTCCTTCGACGTGATCGACAGCATCGAGTAGTACACCGGGTCGGAGAGCTCGTACTTGGCCTCGCGCTCCTCGTTGAAGGTCCACGAGCCGGCCGACAGGTCCGCCTTGCCCGAGTCGAGCGCGCTCACCACCCCGGGGAACGAGGTGCTCTGGATCTTCAGCTCGAGGCACAGGTCGGCGGCGATGTCCTTGATCAGCTCGCCGTCGATGCCGGTCGGCTGGCCGTCCTTCGCGCCGATGTAGGGCGGGAACTCGGCGATGGCCGCGGTGAGGGTGCCCTCCTTGATCGTCTCGACGGTGGCGATCGGCTCGCAGTCGGCGGCCACCGTGGAGGGGGCGTCGTCCGAGCCGCAGGCGGCCAGGGCCGAGAGGCTGACGGCGGCGCCGAGCGCCAGGCCGAACGTACGGGTGATGCGCTTCATGGTTCTCCTTGGGGGGATTTCAGGCCGGCAGGACAGCCGGTCCGGACTTGTCGCGCCGCAGCACGTGGATCAGGGCGGAGGCGGTGATGGACACGGCGGCGTAGAACGCGCCGGCCACCAGGAACACCGTCAGGTAGTCGAACGTGACCGCGCCGATCCCGTAGGCACGGGCGAGCAGCTCGGGCACGCCGATCGCGAAGCCGATCGAGGTGTACTGGAAGATCAGGACCGCGAACGAGATGACGGGCAGCTTCACGGTGCGCAGCGCCTGCGGGACGATGACGTACCGCAGCTCGTGCCACCCGGTCAGGCCCAGGCTGCGCGCCGCCTCGCGCTGGCCCCGCGGGACGTCGAGGATGCCCACGCGGAAGATCTCCGACGTGTAGGCGGCCGCGCTCACCGACAGGCCGAGCACGAGCGCGGGACCCGCGTCGAGCACGATGTCGACCGACGGCAGGCCGAAGTAGATGAGGTACACCACGACCAGCAGCGGCAGCCCGCGGAGCAGCTCGACGACGGTGAGCGTCGCGTAGCGCACGGCGCGGCTCGGAGCGGTGCCGAGCAGGCCGAGGACGAAGCCCAGCGGCAGGGCGATGAGGATCGAGAGCAGGGCGTACCAGGCGCTCAGCTTCAGGCCGCCGAGCAGGGTCATGAGGTCGTCGGAGGTCATGCCGCACTCCTTCGTCGCAGGGACGCGTCCAGCCACCGCGACGACGCGGCGATCGGGAGGCTGAGCACGAGGTAGACGGCGCCGGCGACCAGGAACGCCGCCAGCGCGGGCTGTCCGCCGTTCGCGAGGTTGAGCGCCTTGAAGGACACGTCGCTCACGCCGATCACCGAGGCGAACGCCGACTCCTTGAGCAGGCCGATCGCGTAGGTGGCCGAGGGCGCCATCGCGACGGCGATGCCCTGCGGCGCGATGATCCGCCAGAACAGCTGCGAGCGCTTGAGGCCGAGCGCCTGCGCGGCCTCCCACTGCCCGACCGGCACGCTGAGCAGCGCCGCGCGGTAGTTCTCCGCGACGTAGGCCGTCGCGACGAGCGTCAGGGCGATGATCGCCGTGGGGATCGGCTCGGAGCCGGTGATGTTCGCGAGTCCGTAGAACAGCAGCAGCATCCACGCGATGACGGGCACGCCGCGAACGATCTCGACGTAGGTCGTGCCGATCCAGCGCAGCGGCGCGATCCGCGACACCCGCATGAGGGCCACGGGGAAGCCGAGGACGAGCGCGATCGCCATCGAGACCACCGTCAGCATGACCGTGATGCCGACGCCCTCGAGCACGGTCGGGACGATGACGCCCCAGTCGGCGTTCACTGCTCGGCCACCGCTTCGAGGAATCGTCGCGTCACGGCGTGCTGGGGGTCGGTGAAGAGCTGGTCGGGGTGCGACTGCTCGACGATTGACCCGTGCGCCAGCACGGCGACCTGGTCGGCGACCTTGCGCGCGAAGCCCATCGCGTGGGTGACCACGATCATCGTCGTGCCCTGGTCGGCGAGCTCGCGCATCACGGCGAGCACCTCCTGGCCGACCTCGGGGTCGAGCGCGGAGGTCGGCTCGTCGAACAGCATGACGACGGGGTCGAGCGCGAGGGCGCGGGCGATCGCGATGCGCTGCTGCTGGCCGCCCGAGCACTGGGTGGGCTTCGCGTCGGCCTTGCCGGCCAGGCCCACGCGGTCGAGCAGCCTCATCGCGACCTCCTTCGCCTCGTCGGCGGGTCGGTCGAGCACGAGCTCCTGCGCGAGGGTCACGTTGCGCAGCACGGACAGGTGCGGGAAGAGGTGGAAGCCCTGGAACACCATGCCGGTGCGCCGGCGGACGGCGAGCAGCTCGGCCTTGGTCGGGCGGTCGGGCTGCTTCGCCACGGGCTGGCCCGTGATCGAGATCGTGCCCGCGCTCGGCGTCTCGAGGTAGTTGATGCAGCGCAGCAGCGTGCTCTTGCCGGCGCCGCTGGGGCCGATCAGGGCGACGACCTCGCCCGGGTGCACGTCCAGGTCGATGTCGTCGAGCACGACGTGGTCGCCGTACGCCTTGGTCAGGCCACGGATGCTCACCAGAGGCGTCCCGCCCGAGGTGGTGTCGTGCTCTGCTCGTCGATCGTTCACGCGTCGTGCTCCCGTTGGTCGAGGACAGTTCGCCCAACGTACGGATGTTGAGACACGCGTCTCATCACGCAGACGTTCAGAATCGGCGGACCCGCGTTGGGACAGACGTTCAAAGCCGCCGGCGGGCTGCACACGTGTGCAGAGGCGGGGCCCCCGACCTTGAACGCCTGCACCTGCCGTGGGGGCCGCCGCGGGAACTAGCGTCGCTGTCATGACGAACGACGTGCGCACGTCCGGGCTGGATCTCTCGGGCCGGGTCGTGGTCGTCACGGGGGCCGCCGGCGGGATCGGCTGGACCACGTGCCTGACCCTGGCCGAGGCGGGAGCCTCCGTGGTCGCGCTCGCGCGCCGGGTGGCCGAGGCCCCCGGCCCGGGCCACGCGCTGCCGGTCGGCGCCGGCGAGGTCTGGTCCGAGGAGGCCGACGTCACCGACACGGCCTCGGTGGCGCGCGCGGTGGACGCCGCGATGCTCCGCTACGGCCGCATCGACGGCCTCTTCGCGAACGCCGGCGTCCTCTACCCGGGCGAGACCGTGACGGGCGACGACCGCCACTGGCACGACACGATCGCCGTGAACCTGACCGGCGTCTGGAACACGGTGCGCGCGGTGGCGCCCGCGATCCAGGCCGGCGGCGAGGGCGGCTCGATCGTCGTCAACAGCTCGGTCAACGGCGACCGCGCGATCCCCGGCTGGTCGGCGTACACCGCCAGCAAGTTCGGCGTGATCGGCCTCGCGGGCTCGCTCGCGCAGGAGCTCGGTCCCGAGCGCATCCGCGTCAACTGCGTCCTGCCGACCTCGGTGGACACGCCCATGATCAACAACCCGGCGCACACGTCGCGCATGGGCGGCGACCAGCAGCAGGCGCTCTACCGCTCGGGTCACGCCCTGCCGGTCGGCTGGATCGAGGCGCAGGACGTCGCCAACGCGGTGCTGTGGCTGATGTCCGACAGCTCGCGGTTCGTGACCGGAGTGTCGCTACCGATCGATGCGGGGTACCTGGTGAAGTCCCCGGGCGCCCACGACCTCTGAGACCACGCGCTCCGAGCTCACGTGGGTCTGCTGGCCCGAGTCGCGCAGGCGCATGACCGCGAGGCCGACCTGCAGGGTCATCCGGTCGGCGCCGTCCTTCAGCGACAGGCCCGAGATCGTCTCGGCGCGCTGGAGCCGGTAGTAGACCGTGCCGCGGCTGATCGACAGCACCTGGCACGTGTCGGGGACGCTGCAGCCGGTGGCGAAGTACGCGTCGAGCGTCTCGGCCAGGAACGGGGACTCCTCGAGGAGGCTCGCCACGCCCGGCGGGATCGCGTCGTCGAGCAGCTCGTCGGGGATGGACACCACCGCGCGCAGTGCGCCGAGGTCGCTCCACGACTGGATCCGCGGGAGGTGGTCGAACGCCGTGAGGGCGCGTACGGCGAGGCGGGCCTGGCGGAAGCTCGCCGAGGCCTCGTAGAGGTTCGCCACGGGGTCGCCGATGCCGATGACGACCGAGCCGGGCGCGTCGATCTCGTTCTCGGTGACCTGCTTGGCGTGCTCGGCCACCCGCTCGATCGCGCCGCGGCGCGTGACGGTCTCGGGCGGCAGCAGCAGCACCGCGCGGCGCTGGTCGACGAAGCGCCAGACCTCGCCGGGCACCGCGCGCGGCAGCGGCCCGTCGAGCACGCTGATCGGCAGGTTCCGTGCGTCGACGTCGCCCGCCAGGCTCATGACGAGGACCGCCACGGGACCCTGCGGGTAGCCCGCCACGTCGTACAGCCAGCCGGCGGTGTCGAGATGGCCACGGCGGTTGCTCAGGAGAAGATCGCGCACGCTCGAGGCGCGGTCGCGCAGTCGCGACGTGCGCCGGTGGATCGTCTCGGCGATCTGCTCGGCGTGGTCCTCGATCTCGTCGATGTCCGCCTTCGGCACCGTGCTGCCGTGCTCGTCGATGACCCAGATGTAGCCGTAGGTGCGGCCGCTCCAGCGCGCGGGAACGACCCAGCGCGCCGACACGCCCTTCTCGACGTCCTCCGGCGTGTGCACCGCGCCCTTCATCGTGGGACGGACGCCGAGGGCGGCGTAGTACTCCAGCGAGCTGCGCGGCGCGGCGCGTCCCAGCAGGGACTCGCGGCGCATCCAGTCCACGGTCAGCGGGTGCGGACCGGCCGCCAGGGTGGCCAGCGCGGTGTCCGAGATCCCCACGGGCGCGCCGAGCCGAATGGTCAGCTCATCGGCGAGATCCTGCAGGACGGACATGCTTCCAGTATGAATCTCGAGGTGTGAGGTCCCACCTGCGGCCCTAGCGTCGAGACATGGCCACCATCGCGAAGAACATCGTCGACACCCTCGAGGCCAACGGGGTCCAGCGGGTCTACGGCATCCCCGGCGACTCCCTCAACGGCTTCACCGACGCGTTGCGGACGTCGGGCGTCGAGTGGGTCCAGGTCCGCCACGAGGAGGCCGCCGCCTTCGCCGCCGCCGGCGAGGCGGCCACCACGGGACGGCTCGCCGTGTGCGCGGGCAGCTGCGGCCCGGGCAACCTCCACCTCATCAACGGCCTCTACGACGCCAACCGCTCGCGCGTGCCGGTGCTGGCCATCGCGGCGCACATCCCGACCTCCGAGATCGGCACCACCTACTTCCAGGAGACGCACCCGCAGGAGCTGTTCCGCGAGTGCAGCGTCTACGTCGAGCACGTCTCGAGCCCCTCCCAGATGCCGCGCATGATGCGCATCGCCATGCAGACCGCGATCGAGAAGCAGGGCGTGGCCGTGCTGGTCGTCCCCGGCGACATCGCGCTGATGGAGGCGCAGGACGACGCCATCACGGTCCTGCGCCCGTCGGAGTCGCGCGTCATCCCGTCCGACGCCGAGCTGCAGCGCGCGGCCCATCTGCTGAACGCCGGCGACAAGGTCACGATCCTCGCCGGGGCGGGCTGCGCCGGTGCCCACGACGAGCTCGTCACGATCGCCGACCACCTGGCCGCGCCGGTCGTGCATGCCCTGCGCGGCAAGGAGCACGTCGAGTGGGAGAACCCCTACGACGTCGGCATGACCGGCCTCCTCGGCTTCGCCTCGGGCTACCGCGCCATCGAGGCGTGCGACGTCCTGCTCATGCTCGGGACCGACTTCCCCTACCCGGACTTCTTCCCGCCGAAGGCGAAGATCGTCCAGATCGACGTGCGCGGCGAGCAGATCGGCCGGCGGACCCCAGTGGAGCTCGGCCTCGTCGGCACGGTGCGCGACACGGTGCAGGCGCTGCTGCCGCTGCTGAACCGGGAGTCGGAGCTCGACCACCTCGAGGACTCGCGCAAGCACTATCTCAAGACCCGCGAGAAGCTCGACGACCTCGCCACTCCCGTGAAGAAGGGACGAGCCCAGCACCCGCAGTTCGTCGCCCGTGCGATCGACGAGGCGGCCGCCGAGGACGCCGTCTTCCTGCCGGACGTGGGCTCCCCCGTCATGTGGGCCGCGCGCTACCTGCACATGAACGGTCGCCGCCGGCTGATCGGCTCGTTCAGCCACGGCTCGATGGCCAATGCCGTCTCGCAGGCGATCGGCGTGCAGGCCGCGCACCCGGGACGCCAGGTGGTCGCCCTGTCCGGCGACGGCGGCCTGACGATGATGCTCGGCGAGCTCATCACGCTCGTGCAGGAGGAGCTGCCGGTGAAGGTCGTCGTCTTCGAGAACAGCTCGCTGAACTTCGTGGAGCTGGAGATGAAGGCCGCCGGCTTCGTCAACTGGGGCACGGGCCTGCAGAACCCCGACTTCGCCGAGGTCGCCCGGGCCATCGGCATGCACGGCGCCCGCGTCGAGCGGTCGGAGGACCTCACCCCCGCGCTCGAGGAGGCCTTCGCGCACGACGGTCCCGCGCTGGTCAACGTCATCACCGAGCGACAGGAGGTGACGATCCCGCCGTCGGTCAAGGCCTCGCAGCTCAAGGGCTTCTCGCTCTACGCCCTGCGCACGGTGATGTCCGGCCGCGGCGACGAGATCATCGATCTCGCGAAGGCCAACCTCCGCCAGGTGCTCTGAGCGGACCTAGGCTCGGCACATGAGCGAGGAACGCGCGATCGCCGCCCTGGACGCCGCGGGCGTCGCCCACACCGTCACCCGCCACGGGCAGGTGGGCTCGCTCGCCGAGGCCGCCGCCGCCCGCGGGGTCGACCCCGACCGCATCGTCAAGACGCTCGTCGTCCGCCGCTCCGGAGACGAGTACCTGTTCGTCCTCGTGCCCGGCGACCGCCAGATCAGCTGGCCCAAGCTGCGCGCCCTGCTGGGCGTCTCGCGACTCTCGATGCCGCCGGCCGAGGACGCCTTCGCGGCGACGGGCTACGAGCGCGGCACCATCACGCCGTTCGGCGCGAGCCACGCCTGGCCCGTCATCGCCGACGAGACCGTGCAGGGCACGATCTCGCTGGGCGCGGGCGCGCACGGAGTGGCCGTGACCGTGGAGGCCGCCGACGTGATCGCCGCGCTGGACGCGACGGTCGCCGACGTCACCGACTCCCCCACCGCCTGAGCGGCGGGGGCGGCGGCGATCACTCGCCGAGGAGTCGCTGCGCGGCCTCGAGGGCGTCGGCCATCGAGTCGATGCGGGCCTGGTACGTGGCCAGGTCGCCGTCCTCGAGCGCGGCCTGCGCCTGGTCGTAGAAGCGCGACGCGTCGGTCAGGTACTGCTCGGCCGTCTTCGTCTCGCCGCCGGCGTCACCACCGGCGTCACCGTCCGGCGCCGGCTCCTCCGCCGGGGGCGTGCTGTTCGGCTCGAGCCCGAGCGCGGATCGCAGCGCCTCGTCGAGGGTCTGGCCCACGCCCACGCCGTCGCCGAACGTGGCGGTGATGAGCTGGAGCACCGGGTACGAGCCCTCGCCCACGCGCTGGATGTAGATCGGCTGCACGTAGAGCATGGCGCCGCCGACCGGCAGGGTCAGCAGGTTGCCGCGCAGGATCCTGGTGTTCTGCGACTGCTCGTACTGCAGCAGCGCCGCACGCACGCCGGCGTCGGACTCGAACTGGGCCGCGATCTGGTTCGGGCCGCCGACGCGCGTGTCGCTCGGCAGCTCGAGGATCTGCACCTTGCCGTAGTTCTCGGTGTCGGACGCCTCGGAGTTCACGCTCATGAACGACGCCAGGTTCTGCCGGTTGTTGGGCAGGTAGACGCTGGTCAGGCTGAAGCGCGAGGCCTCCTCGCCGGGACGGCTCATCGAGAGGTAGTACGGGGGCTGCTTCGTGTTGCCGGAGGCCGAGGGGTCCTCGGGGATCTTCCAGCGCTCGCCGTCCTCGTAGAACGTCTGGGCGTTGGTCACGTGGTAGCGGCTGAGCACGTCGCGCTGCACCTTGAACAGGTCCACGGGGTAGCGCAGGTGCTGCAGCAGCGACTCGCTGATCTCGGACTTCGGCTCGACGACGTCGGGGAACACCTTGGACCACGTCTTGAGGATCGGGTCCTCCGTGTCCCACTCGTAGAGCTTCACGGTGCCGTCGTACGCGTCCACGACCGCCTTGACCGAGTTGCGCATGTAGTTGACCTGGTCGGTCGGCAGCGCGATCTGGCTGGCGCCGTCGGTGAGCGTGTCGCTGGTGGCCTCGTTGAGCGAGCGCGACTCCGAGTAGGGGTAGGAGTTGCTCGTCGTGTAGCCGTCGACGATCCACACGACCCGGCCGTCGACGACCGCGGGGTAGGTGTCGCCGTCCAGCGTCAGCCACGGGGCGACCTTGCGGACGCGATCGCGCGGGTGACGGTCGTAGATGATCTTGGAGTTGCTGTTGACGCGGTCGGACAGCACGATCTTCGGCTCGGCGAACTTGAACGCGTAGAGCACCTGGCGGAACAGCGAGCCCATCTCCACGCCGCCCTTGCCGTCGTACGTGTTGGCGGTGGAGTCGCCGTCGGTGCCGTCGCCCTCGTCGGAGCCGCCGCCGCGCGGCGTGTCGACCTCGATCGGGTTGGCGCCGTCGGGACGGCCCACGATCGAGTACGACGGCGACTTCTCGCCGAAGTAGATCCGCGGGGCGTCCTCGAATTCGAGCTCGCCGGTGGGCGGGATGTCCTTGGCGACCCACACGGGCTCGCCCTGCGAGCCGCGCTTGTTGCCGTACGCGGCGATCACGCCGTAGCCGTGGGTGTAGACGGTGTGGTCGTTCGACCACGTGCGCTGCGTGGACTGCAGGCCGTCGAGGTCGACCTCGCGCGCCGCGATGATGACGTCCTGCGGCTGCGGGTCGTCGCCGATGGCGTAGCGGTCGACGTCGAGCGTGCTCTGCACCGTGTAGTAGCCGCGCACCTGCTGCAGCTGCTGGAACGCCGGCGAGATGAGCGTGGGGTCGAGCAGTCGGGTGCTGACGCGGGACTCGGCCGACGCGTTGAGCTCCTGCGGGGTCAGCTCGGTCTTGGCCGAGTAGTCGGCCGTCTCGACGTCGGAGACGCCGAACGCCTCGCGCGTGCCGTCGATGTTCTTCTCCAGGTACGGGCCCTCGCGGTCGGGCTCGGACGGGTTGACCTGGAACTGCTGCATGATCGCGGGCCAGGCCGCACCGATCAGCAGCGAGGTCAGGAACCAAAGGCCCAGGCCCAGCGCGGGCAGGGTCCACGAGCGCAGGAAGATCGTGGAGAAGAACATCAGGGCGCACAGGATCGCCACGACCATGAGGATGTTCTTGGCGGGGATCTCGGCGTTGGCGGCGGTGTAGGTGATGCCGTCGAACAGGCCGGACGTGTCGTACGACAGCGCGTAGCGGTCGAGCCAGTAGTTGGCGGCGCGCACGAGCATCGCGAGGCCGACGAGGACCGCGACCTGCACCTGCGCGGCGCGGCTGAAGCTCGGGCCCTTGTTGCCCAGGCGGATGCCGCCGAAGACGTAGTGGACGAAGACCACGGCGATGGCCGAGATCAGCAGCAGCGCGAAGACGAACGAGACGATGAACTGCAGCCACGGCATGTCGAAGACGTAGAAGCCCACGTCCTTGCCGAAGTGCGGGTCCTTCGTGCCGAACGGCTCGCCGTTGCGCCACAGCTGGAAGGTCTCCCAGCGGCTGCTGCCGATGATGCCGGAGAAGAAGCCGACGAACGCCGAGACCGCGATGAGCGCCCACTTCGCGATGGGCGTGATCGCCATGCGGTAGCGGGCGGCCGGGTCGTCGCGACGCAGGCCGAGCGGGTTCGGCCGGTTGCGGTGCGCGAGCCAGACGTTGGCGCCGACGACGAGCGCGCCGAACAGGGCGAACACCACGAAGAGCGTCGAGCGCGTCAGCAGGACGGTGGTGAAGACGCCCTGGAAGTCGACCGACCCGTACCAGAGCCGCTCGGTCCACAGGCTCACGAACAGCGAGCCCAGGACCAGCAGGGCCGCCAGCGTGACGATGGTCGGGATCAGCACCCTCCGCCCGCGGTCGGAACGCGGTTCAGGCTCGCGTCGAGGGGGTGTCGATCCGAAGATGTCGCTCACGGTGCTCCTGGCTCACAGCAGTGTGGGTCTGGTGGCGCAAGCCTACGGGGTGTGGAAGAACCGCGGACTCAGGCGTCGTCCGCCAGCGTCCCGGCGACGAGATCGGTCAGCCCCGGGACGAGCTCCGGGCCCTCGATCAGCGGCGCGTCCTCGGGCACCCGCGGACGCACCGCGACGTGTGCCGCGCCCTCGCGCAGCACCGCCGCGACGATGCGCATCTCCTGGCGGTCCGGGTGCTGCGCGGCGTACTCCGCGGCGGCCGCGGGGTCGTCCGGGAGGTCGTCCTCGGCCTCGGCGGGCAGCGTCAGCCGCTCCATCACTACGGCGCAGCCGTCGACCTCCTCGGGCCAGCCGATCTCGGTCAGCAGGTCCTCGACCTGGCGGTCGGCCGGCAGCTCCTGCTCGATCGGCGTGTAGGAGTCGGGCGCGCCGAGCTCGTCGGTGAGCTCGGGCTGCGCGGCGAGCAGGTCGCCCGTCAGCACGAGGGCGAACAGCCGCGGCGGCTGGTCCCAGCCGCCGTCGTTGACGTGCGCCTCGATCTCGAGCGCGGCCCGGCGCACGGGCGAGTCCTCCCCCATGCCACCCCCGCTCACGGTCAGCTTCGGATCACTCACAGCTCGCCACCTCCGCCTTCGGGTCCTTCGCGAGCGTGCCCAGCGCATCGATCGCGTCCTGCAGCGTGGCCACCTTGACCAGCGTCATGCCGAAGTCGTCCCCCTCGGCCGCCTCGCGGCAGTTGGCCGCCGGCACGAGGAAGATGTCGGCCCCGGCCTCCGCGGCCCCGGCCATCTTCTGGCGGACGCCGCCGATCGAGCCGACGGTGCCCTCAGGATCGATCGTGCCCGTTCCGGCCACGTTCTGCCCGCCGGTGAGGGCGCCGGGCGTGAGGGAGTCGTAGATCGCCAGCGCGAACATCGTGCCGGCGCTCGGCCCGCCGACGCGGTCGCCGATGTGGTTCTCGATGTCGATCGGGAACTCGAACGTGGAGCCGACGGCGATGCCGACGCGCGCCTGGTCGGGGTCGTCGTCCATTGCGGTCGTGCGGATCGTGACGGTGCCGTCCTTGCCGTCGCGCCGGTAGCCGATCGTGACGTCGTCGCCCGGCTCGCGGTCGCCGACCGCCTGGCCGACGGCCTCCTGCGAGGCGACCTTCTCGCCGTCCACGGTGAGGATGAGGTCGTCGACCTCCAGCTTCCCCTGCGCGGGGCCGTCCTCGACGATGGCTGACACCTTCGGCACCTCGGGGACCGTCATCCCCGCGGCCCGCAGCGCCGCGGCCCGCGAGGCGTCCTGGGAGCTGGCCAGCTGGGCTGCGCCCTCGGCCGTGGACTGCTCGTTCGTCTGGTGGTCGGGGTAGACGAAGTCGTGCGGGACGACGTTGACGTCGGGGTCGAGCCAGCCCTCGATCGCTCCGGCCAGCGACATGCGCGACTCGGCGCGGGTGACCGAGACGGTCGTGAAGTCGAGGCGCCCATCGGTGGGATAGGTGCGGACGTCGTCGCCGAAGGTGAGCATCGGGGTGCCGTCCAGCTCGCCGAGCGTGTTGAACACCGGACCGGGCCGCATCGTCACGAAGGGCACCGGCAGGAACGCCACGAGGCACGTCAGCACCGTCACGACGGACAGGCCCACGGAGAGGGTGAGGGTGCGGCGGCTCAGGCGCAGCGGAGATGACACACCGACACCCTAGAGCCGGGCGGGAAACGCCGGGGCACGCCTCAGGACGGAGCGCCTAGGCTGGCCCCATGGCCGAGGAACCGCGCGAGGACCCCCAGAACCCCTTCAAGGGCACGCCCCTGGAGGGCCTGTTCGGACAGATGGGCGCAGGTCAGTTCGACCTCAACCAGATGATGTCCCAGATGCAGCGGATGTTCGAGCCGCACGAGGGCACCGTGAACTACCAGCTCGCCGCCGACGTGGCCCGCCACGCGGTGGCCGCCGAGGGCGAGGACCCGAGCCCCCACAGCGGCCAGACCGGTGCCGTCGCCGACGCCGGACGGCTGGCCGAGATGTGGCTCGACAAGGCCACCGACGTGCCCGCCGCCGCCACGTCCGCGCTGGCGTGGAGCCGCGCCGAGTGGGTCGAGCACACGATGCCCACGTGGCAGGTCATGGTCGAGCCCGTGGCCCAGCACGTCGTCGCCTCCATGGCCGACGCGATGCCGCCCGAGGCCAAGGCGATGGCCGGCCCCCTGCTCGGCATGCTCAACCAGGCCGGCGGCGCGATGTTCGGCCAGCAGATCGGCTCGGCCATCGGCGCCCTCGCCACCGAGGTCCTCTCCTCCACCGAGGTCGGACTGCCGCTCGGCCCCGAGCACACGGCGGCCGTGCTGCCGCACAACGTCTCGGCCTTCGCCACCGACCTCGAGGCCAGCCAGTCCGACGTGCTGCTCTACGTGATGCTGCGCGAGGCCGCCCACCACCGTCTCTACGCGCACGCCACCTGGCTGCGCGGCGCCGTGCTCGGCGCGATCGAGGACTTCGCCCGCGGCATCCGCATCGACGTCGGCGCGATCGAGGAGCAGATGCGCTCGATCGACCCCGGCAACCCCGAGGCGATGCAGGAGGCCCTGTCGGGCGGACTTCTCGACCCCGCGCCCACGCCCGAGCAGGAGCGCGCCAAGGAGCGCCTCGAGCTGCTGCTGGCCCTCATCGAGGGCTGGGTCGACGAGGTCGTCACCCAGGCCACCGCGGGCGTCATGCCCGCCGCTCCCGCGCTGTCGGAGGCGATGCGTCGCCGTCGCGCCACGGGCGGCCCCGCCGAGGACACGTTCGCCTCGCTCGTCGGGCTCGAGCTGCGACCCCGCCGCCTGCGCGACGCCGCCAACCTGTGGTCGGCCCTGCGCGACCGTCGCGGCGCCGAGGCGCGCGACGCGGTGTGGAGCCACCCCGACCTGCTGCCTACGTCGGCCGACCTCGATGACCCGCTGGGCTTCTGCGAGAAGCAGACCGCGGAACTGAGCGACGCCGACTTCGACGCCGCCCTGCAGGAGCTGCTGTCGTCCGACGGTCCGGGCGACGCGGACGAGACTCCCGACGACCGCCCGTGAGCCTGACCGACGACATCCGCGACGTCCTCGCACGCTGGTCCGCGCCGTCGGCCGAGCAGGACGACCTGCGCGCCCTCTTCGCCGCGTACGCCGACTCCCATGACGAGCCCGGCGCGCGCGCCTGCGCGCCCGACCATGTGACCGCGAGCGCGCTCGTCGTCTCGGCCGAGCACGACCGTGTGGCCCTCGTGCTGCACCCGAAGTTCGACCGCTGGCTCCAGACGGGCGGTCACTGCGAGTCCGCCGACGTGACTCTCGCCGAGGCAGCCCGCCGCGAGGCCGAGGAGGAGACCGGCATCGCCGGGATCGCCATCGATCCCGAGCCGGTGCTGCTGTCGCGCCACCCGGTGCGCTGCCACGAGGGCGGCCACCACCTCGACGTGCAGTTCGTGGCGGTGGCGCCTGTGGGCGCCGAGCCGCAGTGCTCGGACGAGTCCGACGACGTGCGCTGGTTTGCGCTCGACGCGCTGCCCGAGCCGACCGACGACTCGGTCAGGGCTCTCGTCGACGCTGCCAGGTCACGCCTTCGAGGAACCCCATCGCCTCGTCCATCCGCGGGTGTCGCCTGACGATCGCGTCGAACCGCGGGCCGTGGCCCGAGACGACGAGGTGCGTCAGCTCGTGCACCAGCACGGCGTCGACGACGTGGTCGGGCATGTCCTGGAGCCGGTGCGACAGCCGGATGGTGCGGTCGACCGGCGTGCACGAGCCCCAGCGGGTGTTCTGGTTGGTGACCCAGCGGACCGACGCGGGCTCGGGGGCCTCGGGCACGTAGCGGGCCGCGAGCTCGGCCGCGCGACGGGCGAGCGCCTCGTCGGAGCGCGGCGCCCGGCGGCTCTGCTCCCGCGCGTCGAGCTTCGCGACCATCTCGTCCACGGCCCGTCGCTCCTCGCGCGCGGACATGGTCGCGGGGATCATCACGATCGTCAGATCGCCCTCGCGGCGCGCCGAGACGGTGCGGGTCCTGCGGGCGCTGCGGCGCACCTCGATCCGGGGCATGGAGACCAACCTAGACGGCTGTCCACACGAACCCCACACCCTCCGTCGGCGTTCCCCACACGATGTGCACAGGTTCATCCACAGGCGGTGGACAGAGATCCGAAATACCCATTGACCGAGCCCCGGGAGTCGGCCTACCTTGAGCGCAGTCGAAGCCCCGCTCCGACGCGCAAGGGGAAGGCGCGCCGGGTGGGGCTTCGCCCTTGCTTGCCGCCTCTTTGCGCCGTTTTGCGCCTAGGCTGAGCGTGACCTGTGCCACATTCGGCGGCACACATCGGCAAGGAGGCCGCTATGGCGGAGACATGGACCGGCGAGTTCTACTGCGTGAAGTGCAAGGACAAGCGCGAGACCAGTGGCGAAGTCCAGGTCAGCGAGAAGGGCACCCGCATGGCCAAGGGTGTGTGCCCCGTGTGCGGGACGAAGCTCAACCGCATCCTCGGCAAGGCCTGAGCATCGCGGTGGGGGCGGACCGCCGCCCCCACCGCCGCTCCTTCTCCCCTGTGGATCGCCGGGGCGCGCGGCGGTGGACGTCGGCCACGATGGCCCGATGGCGCCCTCTCCGATCCGCGGTCCCCGGCTCCTCCCGGGCGCCCTGCTGCTGCGTCGCGACGCCCGCACGCTCCTGATCGGCACCAGTCCCGGCGTCCCCGTCCGCGACCGGCCGGGTCTGGCGCGCGTCCTGCGCCTCCTCGACGGCTCGCTGCCGCTGTCCGTCCTCACCGATCTCGTGGCGCGCGACGTGCCCGAGTTCGCCGGCGACCTCCATGCCACCCTGCGCGAGCTCCGTGCCTCGGGCGCCGTCCTCGATCCCGCCCCGGCACCTTCCGGCCCGCGGGTGGCGGTGCGCCACGACCGCTCCACGCCCGACGTCGCGGCGCTGCTGATCGACGCGCTGGGGCCGGCGCCCGCCGAGCCCGACCTCGAGATCCTCCTCAGCGCGGGCGAGCCCGGCCGCTCCACGATGGAGCACCTCGTGGGCGCCGGGATCGCGCACCTGCCGGTGGTGCTCGACGAGCGACGCGTGCGGATCGGCCCACTCGTCGTACCCGGTGTCACGCCGTGCCTCGGATGCCACGACGCGCACCGCGCTGCGGCGGATCCGGGCTGGCGGGCCCTCGTCCCGCAGTTCGAGCGAGGTCGCCTGCTCGCGTGCGGGCTCACACCAGGCGTGCTGTTCCGGGCGACCGTCGAGGTGCTGCACCAGGTCGACTGCCTGCGGGACGGGAGCCGCCCGCCGGCCCTCGGACGGGTCGTGTCGGTGGCCTCTGCGCACGACGTCCCCGAGGTCGAGGACGTCCCGTTCGCCATCGACTGCGCGTGCCGGCTGCTCGCCGCGTGACCGGTCGGATGCGGCGGGCGCCACTATCCTGACCACGTGGCCGACACCGACCCGGACGACGCTCCCGACACTCCCCTGACCGGCAGTGCCCTGCGACGCGGGGCCCGCCTGGCCAGCCTCCCCGCCGGCTTCGCGGCCCGCACGACCTGGGGCATCGGACGCCGACTCGTCGGCGCTCCCGCCGCCGCGGTGATGACCGACGTCCAGCGCCGCACCGCCGACCAGGTGTTCTCCGTCCTCGGGCAGCTCAAGGGCGGCGCGATGAAGTTCGGCCAGGCACTGAGCATCTTCGAGGCCGCGCTGCCCGAGGAGGTCATCGCCCCGTACCGCGAGGCGCTGACGAAGCTCCAGGACGCGGCGCCGCCCATGGGATCGCCCACCGTCAAGCGCGTCATGGTGCGCGAGTTCGGTCCCGACTGGCCCGAGCGCTTCCCGGACTTCGAGATGACGCCGGCCGCGGCCGCCTCGATCGGACAGGTGCACCGCAGTGGCTTCGTCGCCGAGCCGGGCGCGGAGCCGGTCGAGGTCGCCGTCAAGCTGCAGTACCCCGGCGCCGCCGAGGCACTGAACTCCGACCTGCGTCAGATCGGCCGGCTGGCGCGGCTGCTCGGCACGATGATGCCGGGCGTCGACGTGAAGGCGCTCGTGCGCGAGCTGCAGGAGCGGGTCGCCGAGGAGCTCGACTACTCGCTCGAGGCCGACGCGCAGGCGCGGTTCGCCGAGGCGTTCGCCGACGATCCGAACATCGTCGTGCCGCGACCGCTCGCGCACACCGAGCGTGCCTTGGTGACCACGTGGCTGCCCGGTGACCGCTCGCTGGCCGACGTGATCACCGACGGCACCCCCGAGGAGCGCGACCGGCTCGGCGAGACCTACGTGCGCTTCCTGTTCGAGGGGCCGGCGCGCGCGGGCCTGCTGCACGCCGACCCGCACCCGGGCAACTTCCGCGTGCTGCCCGACGGGCGACTCGGCGTGGTGGACTACGGCGCCGTCGCGCGGCTGCCCGACGGGCTGCCCGCGCCGATGGGCCCGCTGCTGCGGGCCGCCGCCGACGGCGACTACGTCACGGTGGCCGAGGGCCTGCGCCGCGAGGGCTTCGTGCGCCAGGGCAGCAACGTCGACCCCGACGTGCTGGCTCGCTACCTCGGTCCAATCGTGGAGCCCGTGGCGGTCGAGGCGTTCACCTTCGACCGCGACTGGCTGCGCAGGCAGGGCCAGCGCCTGTCGTCGCCGGGTGCCGAGGGCATGGGCACCGCGCTCAAGCTCACCGTCCCGCCGAGCTACCTGCTGATCCACCGCGTGTGGGCCGGCGGCGTGGGCGTGCTGTGCCAGCTGGGCGCCACGGCGCGCTTCCGCGGCATCGTGGCGGACTCGCTGCCGGGCTTCGACGCCGCCTGAGCCTCAGGAGTCGGCGACCACCGCGAGGACGTCGCCGCCGTACTTCTCCAGCTTGGACTGACCGACGCCCGAGACCTGCAGGAGCTGGTCGCCGCTGCTGGGTCGCAGCGCCGCGATGGCCTTGAGCGTGGCGTCGTTGAAGACGGTGAACGCCGGCTTGCTCTCCTCCTGCGAGACCTCCTTGCGCCACGCGCGCAGGCGCTCGAACAGCGCCTCGTCGTAGTCGAGGTCGGGCGTGGGCAGCTTGACCTTGCGCTTGGGCGCGCGCGAGACCTGGACCTCTTCGGGCAGGAGGCGGTCAAGGAACCGGCTGGGCTTGCGGCGCGCCTGTCCGCCCGCCTTGCGCGCGGCCGACCACGACACCATGAGGTGGCGCCGGGCGCGGGTGAGGCCGACGTAGAACAGCCGGCGCTCCTCCTCGACCGAGGCGGGGTCGTCCATGGTGGCGACGTACGGCAGCGTGCCCTCCTGCGCGCCGGCGAGGAAGACGGCGTCCCACTCCAGGCCCTTGGCGGCGTGGAAGGTGGACAGCGTGACGCCGTCGGTGGACGGGGCGTGCGCCTGGTCGGCGCGGCGGTCGAGGTCGGCCACGAGGGCGGCGAGGTCGGCCTGCGGCTGCTCCTGCGCCAGGTCGACGGCCATCGTGTGGATCGCCTGCAGCGACTCCCAGCGGTCGCGCACGGCGCCGCGGCCCTCGGGCGGGGTCTCGGAGAAGTCCATCGCCGCGAGCACGGCGCGGACGTCGTCGGCCAGCGAGCCGGACCCCTCCCCCGCGTGGGCCGAGCCGCGCAGCAGGGTGACCGCCTGGCGCACCTCGGGCCGCTGGAAGAAGCCCGTGCCACCGCGCATCGAGTACGGGATCTGGAGGCGACCGATGGCCTCCTCGTAGACCTCGGACTGGGCGTTGATCCGGTAGAGCACGGCCATCTCGCGGTAGGGCACGCCCTGACGGTGCAGCGCGACGATGCGGTCGGCGATCGCGTCGGCCTCGGCGGGCTCGTCGGCGAACGGACGGTAGTCGACGGCGGGGCCGGGCGAGTTCTGCGACTGCAGCCGCACGCCGAGGGTGACCGAGGGGCCGCGGCCGGCGAACACCTCGTTGGCGGCGGCGACGATCTGCGGCGTGGAGCGGTAGTTCCGGACGAGCTCGATGCGGGGGGCGTCGGGGAACCGGCGCGTGGTGAAGTCGCCCAGGATCGTGGCCGAGGCGCCGGCGAACGTGTAGATCGTCTGGCGCGGGTCGCCGACCACGCACACCTCGTCGCGGCCGCCGAGCCACAGGTCGAGCAGCGTGGACTGGAGCGGGTTGACGTCCTGGAACTCGTCGACGACGAACCACTTGTACTGGCGGCGGATCTCGGCCGCGATGGCCGGATCGTCGGCGAGGATCGCGGCGGTGATGAGGAGGATGTCCTCCATGTCGATGCGGCCGCGGTCGCGCTTGACCTGCTCGTAGGCGCGCAGCACGGCGCCGACCTCGCCCGGGTCGATGTCGCCGACGGTGCGCTGGCGGCGGATCGCCTCGGCGCCGTAGTCGTCGGGGCGGACGTTGGAGACCTTGGCCCACTCGACCTCGGCCGACAGGTCGCGCAGCAGCGCCTGGTCGGCACGCACGCCCACCTGGCGCGCGGCCTCGGCGACGAAGGCGAACTTGGACTCGAGGATCTGCGGGAACTCGGTGCCGTAGACGCGCGGCCAGAAGTAGCGCGCCTGGCGCAGGGCGGCGGAGTGGAACGTGCGGGCCTGCACGCCCGCGGCACCGAGGGTGCGCAGACGCTCGCGCATCTCGCCCGCCGCCTTGACCGTGAACGTGACGGCGAGGACCTCGGTGGGCTTGTAGACGCCCGTGGCGGTGCCGTAGGCGATGCGGTGGGTGATGGCCCGGGTCTTGCCGGTGCCGGCGCCCGCGATGACGCACAGCGGGCCCCTCAGCGTGGTCGCGACCTCGCGCTGCTCGGGGTCGAGTCCGTTGAGCAGGTCGTCGGCGTCAGACATGGTCTCCCAGATCGCGTGCGGGGGTGGGCAGCGACCAGCGTAGCCCCGGCCGGCGACACGATCGGCGGTCGCACACAGGCCGCCCGGGAATGGGAGGATCAGCGGGCACGTTGACCATGACAGAAGCAATCGATCGACCGAGAGGGTCCCGATGTCCGACGCATCGTTCGTCCTGTACTCCACGCCGTGGTGCGGCTACTGCCACCGCCTCAAGTCGCAGCTGCAGCGCGAGGGCATCGAGTTCACCGAGGTCGACATCGAGCAGGATCCGGACTCGGCCCTGATCGTCGAGCAGGCCAACGGCGGCAACCAGACCGTTCCCACGCTCGTCTTCCCCGACGGCACCGCCCTCACGAACCCCTCGGTCGCGCAGGTCAAGGCGCAGCTCGGGGCCTGAGTTTCCGAAGTGCCCCGGCGCCTACCAGGCGCCGGGGAGCTCACCGCCGTACCACTGCTCGACGAGCCAGCGCGAGATCGAGACCTTCGGCGGCGGCAGCACGACCTGCTCGGACTCGACCGCGGCGAGCAGCTCCTCGCGGGTGAACCAACGCGCCTCGGCGATCTCCTTGGGATCGAGCACGAGGTCGGTGGTCTCGGCGACGGCGTTGAAGCCGAGCATGAGGCTCTGCGGGAACGGCCACGGCTGACTGCCGAGGTAGCTCGCGCGCTCCACCTGCACGCCGACCTCCTCGGCCACCTCGCGGCGCACCGCGTCCTCGAGAGTCTCGCCCGGCTCGACGAAGCCCGCGAGCGTGGAGAAGCGGCCCTCGGGCCAGTTCGGGTTCCGCGCCAGCAGCGCGCGGTCGTCGGCATCGGTGACCAGCATGATCACGGCGGGATCGGTGCGCGGGTAGTGCTCGGTGCCGCACGACGGGCAGATGCGCAGGTGGCCCGCCTGGGCGCTGTAGAGGTACTCGCCGCAGCGCGAGCAGTAGGTGTGCGACTGCAGCCAGCGCGCCAGGCCGACCGCGTGGATCGCCAGCGAGAGCTCGTCGGGGTCGAGCAGCGGCGCCAGCACCCGGACGCTCACGGGGCTCAGCTCGCGCGGGACCCGCTGCACCGCCACGGCCGCGTGGCGCGTGCCGTTCTGGTCGCCGAGCAGGATCCACTCGCCGTCGGGCGCCTCGTCGACCGGCACCCACCGCAGCGCGGGTCCGTCGACCGTGGCCACGTGCTCGCCGCCCAGGACCAGCACCCGCGTGCCGGGGGTCCGCCACAGCTCATCGCTGCCTCGCAGGTTTCCCGCTCGGTCGTGCCGGGCCCGTTCGAACGCGAAATCCACGCCTCACCGTAACCCGAGCCGCGTCTCGAGCGCCGCACGCTCGGGCAGGTCGTCGAACGTGTGCGACTGCCCGAGGCGGACGTAGTGGAACGTGCCCACGACCTGACGCGGGTCGAGGTCGTGCATCTCGGCCCACGCCAGGCGGTAGAGCGCGAGCTGGAGCGGGTCGGCGTCGGGCGTGCGGTTGGTCTTCCAGTCGACGACCTCGAAGCCCTGGGTCCCGTCGGCGAGCTCGGTGGCGAAGACGGCGTCGATCCGTCCGATCACCTGCTGGCCCCCGAGGCGCAGCGTGAACGGCGCCTCGATCGCGACGGGCTCGCGACCGGCGAACGGTCCGGACTCGAACGCCTCCTTGAGCGCCTCGAGGTCGGACTCGTCCATCACCTCGGCGTCGCCGCGGCCGGGCAGCTCGTCGGGGTCGAGCAGCGTCTGCTGTCCGTAGCGGGCCTCGATCCAGGCGTGGAACCGCGTGCCGAAGCGGGCCGCCGCCGAGGGCTGACGCGGCATCGGCCGCGCGAGCGCCCGCACGAAGGCCTCCTCGTCCTCGGCCAGCGCGAGGACGGACGTGGCCGACAGCGAGGCCGGGAGCTCGACGTGGACGGCCCGCTCGGCACGGGCGCGGGCCTCCTCCAGCAGCAGGTCGAGGTCGGTGCGCAGCTCGGCGAGGCGCTCGTCGCCCTCGACCGGAGGCGCCTCCTCCGCGTCGAGATGGCGGCGGACGGCGTCGGCGAGCTCGCGGCGGCGGTCGAACGAGGTGAGCGCGACAGGCCACGGCACGGTCTGGTCGACCAGGTGCGGGTTCTGGTCGTCGTCGGCCGGCGGCTCGGCCCACACGACGGGGTCGATCCCGCGCTGCGCCAGCCAGTCGCGGACGTCGACGAGGAACTGCGACTCGGCGCGCGGACGGAGCTGGGTGCGACCCCAGCGGTGGCCGCTGACGTGCAGGCCGCGCCTGGCGCGCGTGAACGCGACGTAGGCCAGCCGGATCTCCTCCATCAGCGCGTCGCGGCGGGTGTCGTCCTCGAACGCCTTCTTCGCGGGGCTGGTGAACTCGGCGACCTGCGGGACGAAGTCGACGTCGCCGCGCAGCGGGGCGGGCAGCGCCTTGGCGACGGTGGGCCAGCGCGAGCGCCCGCGGCCGGACGGGAAGACCGTGCCGGACACGAACGGCACGAAGACCTCCTCGAACTCCAGGCCCTTCGCGCGGTGGATCGTCAGCAGCTTGATCGAGTCGGCGTCGGACGGAGCGCTGAGCTCCATGCCCTCGTTGTACTCGCGCTCGGCGTCGAGGTGGGCGAGCAGGCCCGGCAGCGAGGCGTAGCGGTCGTGCTGGGCGTAGTCGCCGATCGCGTCGATCAGCAGCGCGAGGTTGTCGGTGGGCACGCCCGCGACCGGCAGCTCGACGTCGAGGTCGAGCTCGGTGACGACGCGGCGGGCGAGGTCGAGCAGCGGCTCGTGCGCGTGACGACGCAGCCGCCGCAGCATCGCGGCCAGGTCGGCGAACCGGGCACGCGCCTCGTCGGAGTAGGCGGCGTCGCCCGGGTCCTCGATGGCCTCGGCCAGCGAGACGATCTCGGTGGGGTCGACGCCCGTGGTGGCCTCGTCGAGCGCCGCCTGCAGGAGAGCATCGGGGTCGCTGGGGTCGACCTCTCCGCCGTCGCGCCACTGGCGGCCGAGCTCGGCGGCGCGACGACCCAGCAGGGCGAGGTCGCGCTCGCCGATCCGCCAGCGCACGCCGGTGAGCAGGCGCAGGACGGCCGGGTTGGCCGTGACGTCGTCGAGGACCGCCAGCACGGACAGCACGTCGACGACCTCGGGCTGCTGGAGCAAGCCGGTCAGGCCCACGATCTCGACGGGCAGGCCCCGCGAGCGCAGCGCCCGCACGATCTCGGGGTTCTCGTTGGTGGTGCGCACCAGGACGGCGATCTCACGGCGCTCGACGCCCCGCTCGACCGAGTCGACGACGAGGTCCACGAGCGCCTCGATCTCCTCGGCGACGCCCTGGTGCAGCGCGACCGACACCTCGCCCGACGGGTTCTCGGGCGCGGCCTTCAGCGGCGTGACGATCTCGGCGACGCCGGGTGAGCCGTAGTAGTCGCGCGCGACGTGGCCGGCGAGGTCGATGATCTCGGGCGCGCAGCGGCGGGTGACGTCGAGGCTGAACAGTCGGCCCTTCGCGCCGCCCGCACCCGGGAAGTCGTCGAGGAACGCCGTGAGGTTGCCCGAGGCGGCGCCGCGCCAGCCGTAGATGCCCTGGGCCGGGTCGCCGACGGCGCTGATGGGCCGGCCCGCGAACAAGGCCTGCAGCAGGTCGCGCTGGGCGACCGAGGTGTCCTGGTACTCGTCGAGCAGCACGACGTCGAAGCGCTCGCGCAGGACCTGCTGGACCTCGGGCAGGGTGGCCAGCTGGGCGCCCCAGGCCATCTGGTCGGAGAAGTCCATGACGCCCGCATCGGCCTTGGCGGCGCGGTACTCGTCGACGAGGTCGGCCAGCTCGTCGCGCTTGAGGCAGGCCGCGACGATCTCCTCGTGCCACTTGAGCTGCTTCTCGGCGGACTGGGCGCGCTCGATCGTGGCGCGGTCGAACTCGCGGAGCTCGTCGGTCGTGACGAGGTGCTCCGACAGCTGGCCGTCGAGCTCGAGCAGGTCGCCGATGACGGTGGGCAGCCAGGCCGAGACGTGGCGCAGCGGGCCCTCGTGACGGCGGGCGGTGCGGGCCGCGATCTGGAAGCGGGTGGCGTCGGCGAGCACGCGCAGGTCGGGCTCGATCCCCATCCGCAGGCCGTGCTCGGCGATGAGGGTGCCGGCGAACGCGTGGTAGGTGGAGACGGTCGGCTCGCCGAACTCGGAGAAGTCGCCGACGAGCTCGAGCGACTCGCGCACGCGGCCGGCCAGCTCGGCCGCGGCCTTCGACGTGAAGGTCAGGCCCAGCAGCCGGTCGGGCGCGTAGCCGAGGTGACCGACGAGCCACACGACGCGGGCGGCCATCACCGCGGTCTTGCCGGCTCCGGCGCCGGCGATGATCGCCTGCGGCTGCGCGGGGTCGGCGGTGATCGCGGCCAGCTGCGCCTCGCTGAAGGGGATGCCGAGCACCTCGCGCAGGTGGTCGGTGTCGCGCACGAGCGGTGTCACTCGACACCTCCGATCGTGGGACCGGTGAGCACGGGGCACAGCGTGCGGAAGTCGCAGAAGCCGCAGTGGTCGTTGGGCCGGGCCACGAGGCGCTCGTCGCGGACCGTGCGGGCCGACTCGGCCAGCAGGTCGAGGGCGAAGAACGCCTCGTCGGGCGCGGGCGAGGCCTGCGGCTGCACCTTGGGCGAGTCGGGGTCCTTCGCGCCGGACGGGGTGCGCAGCTGGACGAGCTCGGCGCCGCCCGAGCGGGCCTCCTCGACGCCGAGCGAGGCGACGGCGCCGTGCTCGACGGCGACCTGGTAGATCCCCAGCTGCGCGTGCTCGGCGATCTTGCGCGGACCGGGCGCGTTGCGGCTGGTCTTGAAGTCGACGACGTGCACGTGCCCCTGGGCGTCGATCTCGACCCGGTCCATCGAGCCGCGCAGCAGCACCTCCTCGCCGCCCACGACGAGCGTGGTGGTGAAGGAGTGCTCGGCCGCGAGCGGCGTGCGCGGGTTGGCGCGGTGCCAGCGCGCGAAGCGGGTGAGGGTCTCGTGCGCGGCCTGACGCTCGCGCTCGCCCAGCCAGGCCGCCTGGTGGTCGAGCCGGTGCCAGACCTCGTCGAGGCGTGCCGCCATCGCGACCTCGTCGGGCTCGACGCCGCGCTGGACGACATCGGCCGCGAGGGCGTGGACGATCGAGCCGAAGCCCTGGGCCGAGGTGGACGCGGACTCGCCGTGCGCCTCGCGCCCGAGGAACCAGCGCAGCGAGCACGCCGTGATCCCCTCGACCGCAGAGCCCGACAGGGCGAGCGGCTGGGCCGCCGGACGCCAGGGCGACTCGGCCTGCGTGGGCGCGGCGAGGCCCCACCAGCGGGCGGGGTCGGCGGCGCGCGTGAGGGCGAGGTCGGCGCGGACGATCTCGGCGAGCATCGCGGCGGCCTCGTCGCGCACCGACTCGTCGTCGGACTGCTCGCCGATGCGGCGCAGCTCGGCCACGACACCGCGCAGCGAGACGGGACGGGCGGGACGGCCCAGCGGCAGGTCGGCGTCGACGCCGAAGCCCGCGGCGATCAGCTCGGTGACGAAGCGCGAGGGCTGGTCGCCGTCATCGGTGGGCGTCTGCACGGCGGTGACCACGAGGCGGCTCGTGGCGCGGGTGCACGCGACGTAGAACAGCCGCCGCTCCTCGCGCAGCTGCTCGCCGCGAGCACCCGGACCGACCGGTCCGTCAAGGTGCTCCGAGCGCAGCAGGCTGCCGCGCGAGCGCAGGTCGGGCCAGCGGTCGGACTGGACGCCGGCGACGACGACGAGTGGCCACTCAAGGCCCTTCGAGCGGTGCGCGGTCATGAGCCGGACGGCATCGGGTCGGGCGGCGCTGGTCTCGAGCTGGTCGGCCGGGATCTGCTGGGCGCGCAGCTCGGCGACGAAGTTGACGGTGTCGCGACGGCGACCGCCCTCCTCGGCCCGCGCGGCGTGCCGGAACAGCGCGCACACCGCGTCGAGGTCGCGGTCGGCGTGGACCCGGCCCTCGACGGTGCCCCACTGCTCGCGCAGGCGCGCGGGCCACCGGGTGCCGTCCCACAGCAGCCACAGCGCCTGCTCAGGCGGCTCTCCCCGGCGCAGCACGGCCGCGGCCCGCCCCAGCAGGGCCGCAAGGTCGCGCGCGGCGCCGACCGCGTCGGCGGTCGAGGGGTCGGAGGTCTCGACGCCCAACGCGGTCGGATCGTGCAGGGAGGCGGCGACGAGCTCGCTCGAGGGGGTCTCGGGGTCGCGCCGGCGCAGCGCGCGACCGAGCCGCCGCATCGCCGGTCCGTCGAGACCCGCGAGCGGACCCGTCAGCAGCGCCTCGGCCATCTCGGAGTCGAGCGGCTCCTCGCGAGCGATCCGATCGGCCGCCTCCAGCGCCAGCAGCAGGGTGCGGACGGCCGGCTGCGCGACGAGCGGCACCTCGTCGCCCGCGACCTCGACCGGCACGCCGGCCGGACCGAGGATGCGCTGGAGACGCGTGAGGTCGGCGCCCGTGCGCACGAGCACGGCCATGTCGGACCACGCGAGTCCGTCGTCGAGGTGGGCCCGACGCAGCACGCCCGCGATGTGCTCGGCCTCGGCCGTGGCCGAGGCGTACGTGACGACCTCGACCTGGCCCTCCTCCCGGGCGGCCGAGTGCAGGTTGCGGTGCTGGGCGGCGGCCTTGGCGTCGAGCCCGGGCGGGACCGGAGGGCTGCCGAGCGCGATGCCCGCCGCGGCCAGGATGCGCGGCCCGAAGCGACGCGTGGTGGTGAGGGCGACGGTGGGCGCCGGACGGTCGGCCGCACCGAACTGCTGGGGGAACCGCGTGATCGCACTCGGGTCGGCGCCGCGGAAGCCGTAGATCGCCTGGTCGTGGTCGCCGACGACCACGAGGTCGCGCCCGTCGCCGGCGAGGTCGTGCAGCAGCCGCACCTGGAGCGGATCGGTGTCCTGGTACTCGTCCACCACGACGAGGCGGTACCGGTCGCGCAGCGCACGGCGGTGGTCGAGGTCGCCGGCGATCGCGGCCGCACGCGTGACGAGGTCGGTGTAGTCCGTGCGGTTCTGGAAGTCGATGACCTGGTGGTACTCCTCGATCGCGTCGGCGACGCGGGCCCACTCGGGCCGCTCGCGCGTGGCGGCGAGGGCGCGCAGGTCGTCGGGACCGAGCCCGCGGGTGACCGCGGCCGCCATGAACGACTGGAGCTCGGCCGCGAGACCGCGGGTGCCGAGCGCCTCGCGCAGCGACTCGGGCCAGGTCGACGGGTCGTGCCCGCCGAGCAGATCGGCCACGACCGCGTCGCGGGTGGGCGCGGTCATCAGCTCGGGCGGGGCCGCGAACGCCTCGGGGTCGCTGAACTCGCGGACGAGGGCGTAGCAGAACGCGTGGAAGGTCATCGCCGGAACCGTGCCCGACGTCGCCGACAGCCGGCGGCCGATGCGGTCGCGCAGCTCGCCCGCGGCCTTGCGGCTGAAGGTCAGGACGAGGATCTGCTCGGGCGTGAGCTCGCCCGACTCGATGCGGTCGACGACGACCTCGACGAGCGTGGTGGTCTTGCCGGTTCCCGGCCCCGCGAGGACCAGCAGCGGACCGCCGCGGTGGTCGACGACGGAGCGCTGCGACGCGTCGAGCGCGGGCGCGTCGGCGCGCACGGGCTCGGGCCGCTGCAGGACGAACTCGGGTGGCACACGCCCATGGAACCAGACCCCGCCGACACTCCTCGGGAGCCGGGGAGGGTCAGAAATCCGGCGCGAGCGCGTCCTTCACGATGACGCGGCCGTTGCGGACGGGCGTGCGCTCGTCGCGCCAGTGCTGCTGGGCGTCGATCACGAGGTGGGCCGGCAGGGAGCCGTCGGCGCGCACGACGCGCCACCACGGGACGCCGTGTCCCTCGAGCGACATGACGCGCCCGACCTGGCGCGCGCCGCCGCGCCCGAGCCGCTCGGCGATCAGGCCGTAGGTGGCGACGCACCCCGGCGGGATCTGCTCGACGACCTCGAGGACGGCCTCGGTGAACTCCTCGTCCATGGCCCCGATCCTGTCAGCAGGACCGGGGCCACGACGAGCGGTCAGTAGTTGGGCTGGCTCGGGTCGATCTGGTTGACCCAGGCCACGACGCCGCCGCCGACGTGCACGGCGTCGGAGTAGCCGGCGCCCTTGAGCACCGCGAGGGCCTCGGCCGAGCGCACGCCCGACTTGCAGTGCAGGACGACCTGCTTGTCCTGCGGCAGCTGGTCGAAGGCCCGGCCGGCGAGGACCTCGCCCTTGGGGATCAGGACCGATCCGGGGATGCGGTTGATCTCGTACTCGTTCGGCTCGCGCACGTCGACCAGGACGAAGTCACGGCCGCCGTCGCCGCGCTCCTTGAGCCAGCTCTCGAGCGTGGCGACCGAGATCGTCGAGTCGGCGGCGGCGTCGGCGGCCTCGTCGCTGATCGCACCGCAGAACGCCTCGTAGTCGCCCAGCAGCTCGGTCGGCAGCACGCCGTTCGGGTCGCGACGGACCTTGAGCGTCGTGTACCGCATCTCGAGCGCGTCGTAGACCATGAGGCGGCCGATGAGGGGATCGCCGATGCCGGTGATCAGCTTGATGGCCTCGGTGACCATGATCGAGCCGATCGAGGCGCACAGGACGCCCAGCACGCCGCCCTCGGCGCACGAGGGGACCATGCCCGGCGGCGGCGGCTCGGGATAGAGGTCGCGGTACTGCGGACCCTCCTGCGCCCAGAAGACCGACACCTGGCCCTCGAAGCGGTAGATCGAGCCCCACACGTACGGCTTGTTGAGGATGACGGCCGCGTCGTTCACGAGGTAGCGCGTCGCGAAGTTGTCGGTGCCGTCGAGGATCAGGTCGTACTGGCTGAAGATGTCCAGCACGTTGTCGTTGTCGAGGCGCACGTTGTGCGTGATGACGTTGACGTAGGGGTTGGCCTCCGCGACCGCCTCCGCGGCGCTCTGCACCTTCGGCTTGTCGATGTCGGACTGGCCGTGGATGATCTGGCGCTGCAGGTTGGACTCGTCGACGACGTCGTCGTCGATGATGCCCAGCGTGCCGACGCCGGCGGCGGCCAGGTACAGCAACGCGGGGCTGCCGAGGCCGCCCGCGCCGATGACGAGGACCTTCGCGTTCTTGAGGCGCTTCTGTCCCGTCATCCCGACGTCGGGGATGATCAGGTGACGGCTGTACCGACGGACTTCGTCGATCGTCAGTTCGTCGGCGGGCTCGACCAGGGGCGCGACCACGGGCTTCTCCTTCGATTGCGGGGCTCACCGGGCTCAACCCGGCGCCGACGACCATTGTTCCCGCCCGGTCCCAGCATGTGGCGGCCCGTCCGCTGGGTGGACAGCCCGCCACACGGCCCGCAACGCCCCGCTGCAAGCGACCGGTGGGTAACCGACCGCTAGGGTTGAGGCGTGACCCAGACCCCTGAGGCTCGGCCCCGCGCGGGGCGGCTGCCGCGCACCGCTCGGCGGGCCCAACTGCTCGACGTGGCCCTCGACGTGTTCGTCGAGCAGGGCTACCACGCGGCCTCGATGGACGAGATCGCCGAGCGCGCCGGCGTCTCCAAGCCCGTCCTCTACCAGCACTTCCCCGGCAAGCTCGACCTCTACACCGCGCTGATCTCCTCGGCCGTCGACACGGTGATCGAGGGCGTGCGCGAGGCACTCGCGTCCACGCAGGACAACCGCGAGCGCGTCCAGGCCAGCATGCGCCTGTGGTACGACAGCGTCGCCGACCAGGAGAAGGCGTTCCGCCTCGTCTTCGAGTCCGACCTCACCAGCGACCCCGAGGTCCGCGAGCTGGTCGACCGGGTCACCTCCGAGTCCGCCGCGGCGATCGCCGACGTGATCGTCGAGGACACCGGCCTGTCGCAGGGCGCCGCCGAGCTGCTCGCCGCCGGCCTCGTCGGCATGGGCCACGTCGGCGCCCGCGCCTGGCTGTCCGGCGCGTCGGGCCTGTCGCGCGACGACGCCGTCACACTCGCCTCGACTCTCGCCTGGCGCGGGATCGGCGGGTTCCCCAAGCCCACCACCCAAGGAGATGAGTGACCGTGGAGGTCAAGATCGGCGTGCAGAACGCCGCCCGTGAGCTGTCCGTCGACACCGACGTCGAGCCCGACAAGGTGCTGGCGACCCTGAACGACGCCCTCAAGGACGACTCGCTGTTCACCCTGACCGACAGCAAGGGCCACACCGTGGCCGTGCCGGCCGACAAGGTCGCCTACCTGTACTTCAACGCCGACAGCGGCCGCAAGGTCGGCTTCGGCCTCACCAGCGCCTGAGCCTGCGCCCGCCTCAGGCGTCCAGCCCGAGGCGGGCCATGCGCTCGGCATGGGCCTCGGTGATGCGCGTGAACATGCGCCCGATCGAGGCCAGGTCGAAGCCGCCCGGTCGATCCGCGGCACCGACCACCACGGCCGTCAGCACGTCGCGCTCGGCCACCACCATCTGGGCCTGGCTGAGCGCCTCGCCCATGAGCCGGCGGCCCCACAGCGCGAGCCGTCCCGCCACGCGCGGGTCCGCCGCGATCGCCTCGCGCACCTGGTCGACGACGAACTCGCTGTTGCCCGTCTGGCTCATCGTCTCCAGCACCAACTGGCGGGTGTCGGCGTCGAGGAACGCCGCGATCTCGCGGTAGAAGTCGGCCGCCAGCCCGTCGCCCACGTAGGCCTTCAGCAGGCCCTCGAGCCAGTCCGACGGCTCGGTCTTGCCGTGGAACCGGCTGAACGTGGTGCGGAACGAGTCCATCACCGCGTAGGGGTCCTCCCCCAGCTCGACGAGACGGTCGCGCAGCTGCACGAAGTGGCTCCACTCCGAGGCGGCCATCGTCTGGATCGCGACCTTGGTGCGCAGGTCGGGCGCCTCCTGGGCGTCCTGGTTGAGCTGCTCCACGGCACTGAGCTCGCCGTAGCTGAGCAGCGCCAGCAGCTCGACCACGCCGGCGCGGTAGTCGGGGTCGTCGAGGGGTCCACCGGTGGGCGCATCGGAGCTCATGATCGGGACTGTAGCGCGGCGTCCGCCCGGCTCCGGGCACGCGCCGTTAGACTGGAGGGGTATTCGCCGATCCTGTCGCCACAGGATCCAAGCCATTTCAGATCCGCTGACAGTAGATCGCGCACAGAAACCAGAGCAGACCCCTGACTACCTTCACCGAACTGGGCGTCATGCCCGAGATCGCCGACGCCCTCGCCGACAAGGGCATCAACGAGGCCTTCCCCATCCAGGAGATGACCCTCTCGGTCGCCCTCGTGGGCACGGACCTCATCGGACAGGCCCGCACCGGCACCGGCAAGACGCTGGCCTTCTCCATCCCCGTCATCCAGCGCACCGTGGCGCCGCACGACCCCGACTACGACCAGCTGGTCGAGCCGGGCAAGCCGCAGGCCCTCATCGTCGCGCCGACGCGTGAGCTCGCGATCCAGGTCGCCGGCGACGTCGCCACGGCCTCGAAGAACCGCGGCACGCGCAACCTGACCATCTACGGCGGCGTGCCCTACGAGCCGCAGCTCGAGGCCCTCGAGGCCGGCGTCGACATCGTCGTCGGCACCCCGGGCCGCATCCTCGACCTCGTCAACCGCGGCGCGCTCGACATCAGCCACGTCAAGTCGCTCGTCCTCGACGAGGCCGACGAGATGCTCGACCTGGGCTTCCTGCCCGACGTCGAGTCGATCCTCGCGCGAACGCCCGAGACCCGCCAGACGATGCTGTTCAGCGCGACGATGCCGTCGTCGATCGTCACCCTGGCGCGCAAGCACATGCGCCACCCGATGAACATCCGCGCCGAGTCGGCCGAGGCCGGCCAGACCGTGCCCGCCACGAGCCAGTTCGTGTGGCAGGCGCACGACATGGACAAGCCCGAGGTCGTCGCCCGCATCCTGCAGGCCGACGACGTCGAGCGCGTCGTGATCTTCACGCGCACCAAGCGCCAGGCGCAGCGCGTGGCCGACGACCTGGCCGACCGCGGCTTCCCGGCCTCGCCGCTGCACGGCGACATGGCCCAGAAGGCCCGCGAGAAGGCGCTCGACGGCTTCCGCGAGGGCAAGGTCAGCATCCTGGTGGCCACCGACGTCGCCGCCCGTGGCATCGACGTGGCCAACATCAGCCACGTCATCAACTACACGTGCCCCGAGGACGACAAGACCTACGTGCACCGCATCGGCCGCACCGGTCGCGCCGGCGCCACGGGCACCGCGGTCACGTTCGTCGACTGGGCCGACATCCAGCGCTGGAAGCTCATCAACAAGGCGCTCGACCTGCCCTACGACGAGCCGCAGGAGACGTACTCCACGTCGGACCACCTGTTCCACGACCTCGGCATCGACCGCAACGTCAAGGGTCGCCTCAAGCCGCCGGCGCCGAAGGAGCCCCGCTCCGAGGGTGGCCGCGACGGCCAGAAGCGCGACGGCGAGCGTCGTGACGGGGGCAGCCGCAACCGCAGCCGCAGCCGTCAGCGCACGCGCGGCGGCAAGCCGGTCGAGGGCGCCGAGCGTCCCGCCGCCGAGACGGCCTCCGCGCCGTCGGGCGAGGAGCAGCCGGCCGGCGAGGGTCAGGCGCGTCGCCGTCGCCGTCGCCGCCGTCCCTCCGGCGGTCAGCCCTCCGGCTCCACCCCCGCCTCCGCGTCCTGACGCGAGCACGAATCGACTCCCCGGCCACCTGGTGGTCGGGGAGTCGTTCTTCCTAGGCCGTGACGACGACCGGGGTGCCGTCGGGCGCCCAGTCCCAGAGGTACTTCGCGTCCGACTTCTCCTGGCGGATGCAGCCCGCCGACAGCGCCTGGCCCAGCTGCTCGATCGTCTGCTCGGGCTTGCCGTTGTTGTAGACCGGGATCGAGTGGAAGCCGATGGGCGCGTTCTGGCCGGTCGTGAACTGCACGAAGTACTCCATCGTGCCGGTGTAGTCGAAGCTCGTGGCGTGCCGCGTGCGCGACTGCACGGCGTAGCTGCCCGGCTGGAGGTTGTCGAAGCGACTGCCCGAGACCAGGTAGGTGCGGTCGACGGTCTCGTCGGCCTCGATGAGCCACACGCGCTGGTCGGACTGGTCGAACACGATGCGGCGGCCCTCACCCGAGTTGGCGGGGGGCGGCGGGCTGGCCTTCTCGCGCTCCGCCTTCTTCTCCGCCTTCGCGGCAGCGATCTGCTGGGCCTTCAGAGCCTCGTCCGCGGCAGACTGCGCCTGTGTGGTGCCGGCGGTGATCACGGGAGCCACGGTCTCGACGACGGTGGCGCCGGTGCCGGCGGTGGCGGAGGTCGCGGGCTCGCGCACGAGCGAGACCGCGGAGACGGTGGCGGTGAGCGCCACGGCGCCGACGAGCGCGGCGACGCGGCCGAGACGGACACGGGGCGGGGAAGCCATGTCCTCCACGGTAGGCGCGACCTTGCGCCGATGGCCGACTTCGCGCGGTGTGCGCGTGGCGGACTCGCCGGGCCCGTCCGGTGCGGTCATCGGGCTCCGACCAGGACGCGGGCCACGGCGCGGTAGGCGTCGGCCCCCTTGTGGGTGCGCGAGGTGCTGAGGATCGAGCGCCCGATCGCGGGCGCCTCCGCGAAGCGGATCGTCTTGGGGATCGGCGGCTCGAGGACCTCGAGGTCGTAGGTGTCGCCGATCGCCGCCAGCACGTTGCGCGCGTGCGCGGTGCGGCCGTCGTACATCGTGGCCAGCACGCCGCGGATCACCAGATCGGGATTGATGAACTGGCGCACGTCGTGGATGGTGTCGAGCAGCTGGCCGACGCCGCGGTGCGAGAGCGTCTCGGCCTGCAGCGGGATGACCACCTCGTCGGCGGCCGACAGCGCGCCCACCGTGAGCACGCCCAGCGCGGGCGGGCAGTCCAGCAGGATCCAGTCGTAGTCGTCGGCGATCTTGGCCAGCGCGACCCGCAGCCGCTGCTCGCGGCCGGTGCGGGTGACGAGGTTCTCCTCGGCCTCGGCCAGCGCGATGTTCGCCGGCAGCAGGTCGAGGCCCTCCTCGGTGGTGACGATCGCGTCGCCGGCGGGCGCCTTGCCCAGCAGCACCTCGGCGATCGTGACGTCGAGCTCCTCGGGATCGATGCCGAGGGAGAACGTGAGGCTGCCCTGGGGATCGAGGTCGACCAGGAGCACCCGCTGGCGCTCCTCGAGGAGCGCGGCACCGAGCGACGCGACGCTGGTGGTCTTGGCGACGCCGCCCTTCTGGTTGGCGAGGGCCACGGTGGTGGTCACGCGGCAATTGTGCCATCGACGGGCGCCCGCGGGGCCGCGGACGAGCGCGCGTCCGCCACGTGAACCCGTGCGCTGCCTAGCGTGGCGGCATGGACGACGTGGTGACCGTGCGCGGCCTCGTGAAGACCTTCGGATCGTTCCGGGCGCTCGACGCGTTCGACCTCACCGTCCGCGCGGGCGAGGTGCACGGCTTCCTCGGCCCGAACGGGGCCGGCAAGTCCACCGCGATCCGCTGCCTGCTGGGTCTGCTGCGCCACGACGCCGGCACCGCGACGGTGCTCGGTCTCGACCCGTGGCGCGACACGGTCGCCCTGCACCGGCGACTGGCGTACGTGCCCGGCGACGTGGTCCTGTGGCCGAACCTGACGGGCGGCGAGATCGTCGACCTGATGCTGCGCACCCGCGGCTTCGAGCCGCGTCGCACGCGCCGGGACGAGCTGGTCGACGCGTTCGAGCTCGACACCACGAAGCGCGCCCGCGCGTACTCGAAGGGCAACCGGCAGAAGGTGGCGCTGATCGCGGCGCTGGCGGCACCCAGCGACCTGCTGCTCCTCGACGAGCCGACGTCCGGCCTCGACCCGCTGATGGAGCAGGTGTTCCTCGGCTGCGTGGCCGAGCACCGCGCGGCCGGGTCGACCGTCCTGCTGTCGAGCCACGTCCTCGGCGAGGTCGAGCGACTGGCCGACAGCGTCACGATCATCAGGGAGGGCCGGACCGTGGAGAGTGGCGCGCTGGCGGACCTGCGCCACCTGCGCCGCAGCCGCGTGACGGCGACCGTCGCCCGGCCCGAGGCGGTCGCGGGGCTGCGGCTCGACGGCGTGCACGACGTCCGCGTCGACGGACGCACCGTGTCGTGCACCGTGGACGCCGAGGCGATGACGCCGTTGCTGGGCGCGCTGGCCCGGGCGCAGGTCGAGTCGCTCACCAGCACCCCGCCGACGCTGGAGGAGCTGTTCCTCGACGCCTACCAGTCCACGTCAGCCGAGCCGGCCCGATGAGCGAGGCACTGGCCGGTGCGCCCACGCTGCTGCGGCTGGCCGTGCGACGCGACCGGTGGTCGATCCCCGCGTGGCTGGCGGTGCTGACGCTCGTGTGCGGCACGTCGGCCGCGGTCACGCCGGATCTCTATCCCACCGAGGCAGACCGCGTCGCCGCGGCGGCCGGGCTCAACGCGAGCGCCGGGATCGTCGCCCTCTACGGGCCCGTCCTCGACCCCACGAGCCTGGGCGAGCTCGCGATGACCAAGATGACCGTCACGTACTCGGTCCTGGTCGCCGTGATGACGCTGTTCCTCGTGCGCCGGCACACCCGCACGGAGGAGGAGACCGGCCGTGCCGAGCTGCTCGGCGGCGCCGGTGTCGGGCGACTCGCGCCACTGGCCACCGCGCTCGGACTGGCCGCCGCCGTGTCCGTCGTCCTCGGGGCGCTGGTCGCCGTGACCAACACGCTCGCCGGCCTTCCGTGGACCGGCTCGGTGGCGTTCGGCGCGGCGTGGGCGGGGACGGGACTGGTCGGTGCGGCCGTCACCGCCGTGTGCTGCCAGGTCGCGGCGAGCGCGCGTACGTGTGCCGGGCTCGCGGCCGGCGTTCTCGCGGTCCTGTTCGTCGCCCGGGCCGCCGGCGACGCGTCCGGCGCGGAGTGGCTGAGCTGGCTGTCGCCGTTCGGCTGGAACACCCGGCTCGAGGCCTACGGGGACACCCGGTGGTGGGTGCTGGGCCTGTACGTCGCGCTGTCACTCGCGGCGGCCGCCGTCGCCGTCGCGCTGGCGGCCCGGCGCGACCTCGGCGCCGGCCTGCTGGCGCCCCGGCCGGGTCCGGCCCGCGGGCCCGCCTGGCTCGCCGGCCCCCTCGCCCTCGGCCTGAGGTCCCACGTGGCGCCCCTGTGGGGCTGGACGGCCGCCGTCGCGCTGATGGGGCTGCTGTTCGGCGCGATCTCGCCGAACCTCGACGGGATCCTCTCGGACGAGACCGAGCAGCTGCTGGAGGGTCTCGGCGGCACCGGGGCGCTGCGCGACACGATGATCGCGTCGATCGCCTCGATCGCGGCGCTCATCGTCTGCTGCTTCGGCATCACGGTCCTCACGCACGCGGCCGACGACGAGCGGGACGGGCGCACCGAGATCGTCCTGTCCACGCGGGTCACCCGCGCCGGCGCGTACTGGTCCGTCGTGACCCTCGCGATCGGCGGCGTCACGTGGCTGCTGCTCGTCGCCGGTCTCGCGCTGGCGCTCGGCGTCCGGCAGGGCACCGACCACTCGCCGGCACGGATCGTCGAGTCGGCCCTCGGGCAGGCGCCGGCCGTCTGGGTCACGGTGGCCGTCGGGGTGCTGCTGCTCGCGCTGAGGGCCCGCTGGGCGGTGCTCGGCTGGGGCGTCCTCGTCGCCTTCGGCACGCTGGGGCAGATCGGCGAGCTGCTCGGCCTGCCAGATGCCGCCCTGTGGCTCTCGCCCTTCACGCACGTCCCGCACCTCCCGCTCGAGGACGCCGATCCGGTCTCCGCCCTGGCGCTCTCGGGGGTCGCGGCCGGCCTCCTCGGCGTGGGCTGGTGGGCCTACCGGGGCCGGGACCTCGCGTGACTGGCATGCTGGGCCCCATGACCCGCACGGCCCTGATCACCGGCGCCACCGCCGGCATCGGAAACGCGTTCGCCCGGCAGCTGGCGCGACGGGGGACGAACCTCGTCCTCGTCGCCCGAGACACCGTCCGGCTGGAGCAGGTCGCGGCCGAGCTGACCGACGCGCACCGGGTCGAGGTCGAGGTCATCACCGCCGACCTCGCGACCCTGCAGGGCATGGATCGCGTCGCCGACCGCCTCTCCGAGTCCGGCCGGCCGATCGACCTGCTGGTCAACAACGCCGGCGCCTCGCTCGCGGGCTGGTTCGGCACCACCGACATCGCCGACGAGGACCGTCAGCTCGACCTGCTGGTCCGCGCCCCGATGCACCTCATGGACGCCGCCATCAAGTCGATGTCCGGGCGGGGCCAGGGCGGGATCATCAACGTCGCCAGCGTCGCCGCGTTCACCCCGCGCGGGGCCTACTCGGCCCACAAGGCCTGGCTCGTGAACATCTCGCAGTGGGCCAACTGGCACTACTCCGACGTGGGCATCACCGTGCAGGCGCTGTGCCCGGGCTTCACGCGCACCGAGTTCCACCAGCGGATGGGCGCCGAGATCGGCGACGTGCCGCGATGGATGTGGCTCAAGGCCGACGCCGTCGTCAAGGGCTCGCTGCGCGACCTCGAGCGCGGCAAGGCGATCTCGGTGCCGTCGGCGCGGTACAAGGTCCTCGCCGCCGTCGCCCGTCACGCACCGACCTCCCTGGTCGCCAAGATCGCGCAGCGAGGTCGATGACCCGGTGAGCGTTCCCAAGACCCTCGACATCCCCGAGGGCGTCGAGGTCCTCCGCGCCGAGACGTCCCGCACCGAGCACGCCGTGCACCTGGCCCGCGCCACCGGCGAGCGACTCGGCTCGATCCTGCTCGTGCCCGGCTGGACCGGCAGCAAGGAGGACTTCACGCCCGTCCTGCCGCTGCTCGCGGCGCTCGGGTACGACGTGGTCGCCTACGACCAGCGCGGCCAGTACGAGTCGCCCGGCGACCCGCTCGACGACTACTCGCTCGACTCCCTCGCCGAGGACGCGCTCGCCCTCGCGGACACCCTCCTCGAGGACGAGCGGTTCCACCTGCTGGGCCACTCGTTCGGTGGCCTCGTCGCGCAGACCCTGACGATCGCGCACCCCCAGCGCATCCGCAGCCTCAGCCTGCTGTGCACCGGCCCGGGCGCGCTCGGCGACTCCCCCACCCGCCCCCTGCAGCGGATCGCCGCCGCGATCGGCAAGGTGCCTCTGCTCGACATCCACCAGCTGCGCGAACAGGGCATCAAGCGCCCCGCGCAGATCACGGCCTTCCTCGCGAAGCGGTTCACGGCCAACGCGCCCGCCTCGCTCAAGGCGATGACCCAGCACCTGCTGGACGCTCCCGACCGGGTCGACGAGGTCGCCGCCACCGGCGTGCCCGTGTGGGTCGCGCGCGGCGAGACCGACGACGCCTGGCCCCACGACGCGCAGGCCGAGATGGCCCAGCGCCTCGGCACCGAGATCGTCGTGCTGCCGTCGGCGGCGCACTCCCCCGCCGTGGAGGCCCCCGAGGAGCTCGTCGACGACTGGCGCGGTTTCCTGCTCGCCCACTGACGCTCCCCGGACTGCCGCCCGACTCACCTCGCCGAGTGGCGCAAACCGGGGTCGCGAGTGGCGCAGTAACGCCCGCCACTCGGCGAGTGGCGGGCGTTTTCGCGCCACTCGCGGTCAGGGGCGGGCGGCTGCTGGTGCGGCGGTCAGCCGACGATGGCGCGGAGGGCCTCGACGTGGCCGCGGTAGGCGGCGCGGCCGGCCTTCGTGAAGGCGGCCCAGGAGCGGACGCGGCCGGCGCGGGTGGCCTTGGAGACCTTGACGTAGCCGGCGTCCTCGAGCGCCTTGACCTGCTTGCTCAGCACCGACTCGCTCACGTCGAGCCGCTCACGCAGCAGGGCGAACTCGGTCTTGTCGACGGTGTCGAGGACTGCGCAGATCTGCAGCCGGTGCGGGGCGTGGATGAGCGGGTCGAACGCGCCCGAGCTCACGGCTGCTCCTCGATGCTGCGCACCCAGTCGGCGTCCCAGCGGGGGCCGAGCACGGCCCAGGTCGCGGTGGTCACCAGCGCGGCCACGGCCGCGACCACGGGCCCGAGGAACGCCAGACCGAGCGACACGAGCGAGACGGCGACCATCAGCCACGCGCGCCAGGCCCCCGGCTCGCGCAGCGTCGCGAACGTGACGATGCCGGTGTGCTTCGTGTACCAGGTCATAGCGCCGAAGGCCGTCGCCAGGCCGATGACGTAGAGCACCCAGCGGACCCACCCGTCGAGCCCCAGCCCGAGGATCACCAGGCCCATCCCGAAGCCCGCCACCGCGTAGTAGCCCCGCGGGCTCGCGGCACGGTGTGCCGTCTCGCGCCGTGTCGCGGCGATCTGCTCGAGCGCCTCGCGCGCCTCGTCCCGTTCGGTCATGATTCCTCCGTCTCGACTTGCCAACACGGAAAGTCTAGACACCGACTTTCCATCTTGGCAAGCCGAGTCGGCAAGCCGATACGGAAAGTCACTCGAGGAGGCGCTCCAGCTGCTCCGGCTCGGTGAGGTTGGCGCCGAGATGGAACGCGGCGCCCTTGCCGGTGCCGTGGTGGTCGCTGGAGCCCGTCCGGGCGAGGCCGAGGTCGGTGGCAATGGCCGCGAGCTCGGCACGGGCGCGGGTGTCGTGGTCGGGGTGGTCGACCTCGATGCCCGCCAGGCCCACCTCCGCGAGCTCGGCCAGCAGCTCGGGGGTGACCTTGCCGCGACTGTCGCGCGCCCACGCGTGGGCGATCACGGGCCGCCCGCCCGCCTCGCGCACGAGGCGCACCGCATCGAACAGGCTCGCCGCGTAGCGCGCGACGTACGCCGGCTTGCCCGGCACGAGCCAGTCGCGGAAGGCCTCGTCGCGGTCGGCGATGTAGCCCTTCGCGATCATCGCATCGGCCACGTGCGGACGCCCCCACGCGGCCGCGTCGCCGGCCACCGCGAGGACCTCCTGCTCGGTGAGCGGCATCCCCAGCGCGGCAAGCTTGTCGAGGATCCGCGGCAGGCGCTGGTTGCGGCCGCCCAGCACGCGCTCCAGCTCCTCCACGAGCGGCGCGTACGTCGGGTCGAACTCGTAGCCCAGCAGGTGCACGCTGAGCCCCTCGAACTGCGTGGAGATCTCGATGCCGCGGATGAGCCGCAGGCCCACCTCGTCGGCGGCCTCCTGCGCCTCGACCCAGCCCTCGGTGGCGTCGTGATCGGTGAGGGCGATCGCGTCGAGCCCCTCGGCCTTCGCCTTGCGCACGAGGTCGCCGGGCGTGTCGGTGCCGTCGGACCGCGTCGAGTGGGTGTGGAGGTCGATGCGCACGTTCAGAAGACTAGGCCCTGGGCGCGCGGCCGCCCTGCTGGACGTTCCACTGCTGGACCACCGGCTGGCCGCGGTCGTCGCCGAGCACCGAGTAGGTCGCGGTGTCGATCGCGAACACCCGCCCGTCGGCCACCTCGAGGCCCAGCCAGCGCGCCGCCAGGACGCGCAGCGAGTGCGCGTGGGCGAACACCAGGGTGCGTCCGCCGAGCGACCGCGCCCGCTCGACGACGCGGTCGAGGCGCGCGCCGACCTGCTCGGCCGTCTCGCCCCCGGGCGTGGGGTGCGACCACACGGTCCAGTCCGGCACGGTCTCGCGGATCTGCTGCGTCGTGATGCCCTCGTACTCGCCGTAGTTCCACTCGACGACGTCCTCGACCACCTCGGGCTCGAACCCGGCCAGCTCGGCCGTCACGAGGGCGCGGCGCCGCGGGCTGCTCCAGACGCGGTCGAACCGCACGCCCGACAGCTGCGGCCGCAGGGCCTCGGCCTGCTCGCGCCCGAGGTCGGTCAGCTCGACGTCGGTGACCGACGTGTGCCGCCACGCCCGGCTCCACTCCGTCTCGCCGTGGCGGACGAGCCACAGCTCGGCCGTCTGGGGCTCCTGGTCGGCGCTCATGGACTCAGCGTGGCACGAGGACCCAGTAGTCGAGGTCCAGCAGCACGCCGGGCGCGTACTTGCCGTCGTCGCCCTTGAGGGTCATCGACTCGTCACGGCCCTTCGTGGCGACGAGGCGCAGCCGCAGCGCGCCGACGCCGGGCGCGGAGGTCTCGGCCTTGTCGAGCACCTCGCTCCACGCGTAGATCGTGTCGCCGGCGAACGCGGGCGACGTGTGCGCGCCGGCGTTGATCGCGGCGATCAGCTGGGCATTCGCGAGGCCGTTGAACGACAGGGCCCGCGCCAGCGAGATGACGTGGCCGCCGTAGACGAGGTTGTTGCCGTCGGGGCGCGCCTCGACGTTGAAGTGCACCTTGGCCGTGTTCTGCCACAGCCGCGTGGCCTGCTGGTGCTCCGACGCGGTGAGGGTGACGCCGTCGACGTGGTCGATCCTCTCGCCGACCTCGTAGTCGTCGAACCGGTGCGGCTCACCCGCGGCGACGAAGTCGTACCCGGTGAAGTCGAGACCCTGCGGGATGACGAGGTCCTCGGGGGCCACGAACGGGGCGAGCTCGGGGATCACGGTCTCCGGCGCGGCCGCCTCGGTGTCGCGCTTGTGCACCATGACCCAGCGCGCCCAGTCCAGGACGACCTCGTCGCGCTGGTTGGTGGCGGTGGAGCGCACGTAGACCACACCGGACTTCCCGTTGGAGTTCTGCTTGAGGCCGATGACCTCCGACGACGTGGAGATCGTGTCGCCCGGGACGATCGGGGCGTGGAAGCGGCACTCGGCGTACCCGAGGTTCGCGACGGCGTTGAGCGAGACGTCGGGCACGGTCTTGCCGAACGCGACGTGGAACCCGATGAGGTCCTCCACGGGATGAGGGTCCAGACCCACCGAGGCGGCGAACGCCGCGGACGACGGCACCGCGAACCGGGTGGGGTACAGCGAGCCGTAGACGGCGCGGTCACCCTCGGTGATCGTGCGCGGCGTGGCGTGCTGGATCACCTGTCCGAGCGTGAAGTCCTCGAAGAAGTTGCCCGGGTTCGTCTTGCTCATGTCGTCCTCACTGTCGCCGATGGTGCGGGACCATCATGGCGGATCGTCAGAACGCGAGCGTCGCCGCGACCATGTGGTGGTCCGACGGCGGGGTCGCGCGGTAGCGCGCGGTGCGCAGGTTCGCGTCCACGACCGTCTCCCAGCCGCGCGCGCGGATGCCGGCCGCGAGCACGTAGTCGATCCGCGTGCCCTGGTGCTTGTAGTACGCCGCCGGGGTCGAGCCGCGCGGCCGCTTCAGCTTCTTGTCGCGGTACATGCACGTGTTCTTCGCGCTGCCCGGGCCCTTGCCCGAGACCGCGTTGGACGAGTTGTACGAGACGTTGATGCGGCGCTTGACGTGCAGCGGCACGCGGGCGAAGCGGGTGGCGGACAGCGACGAGGTCACGCCCACCGACTTGCACGAGCCGCGCCACGTCGCGCTCTTGGAGCGGTAGACGCGGCGGTCGGTGCCGAGCAGGTCGACGAGGCCGGCGCGCGTGAAGTCGTCCACGGCGGTCGTGCTGCGGGTGCGCCCGTTGCTGTTCAGGTCGCCCACGAGGACGGCCGGCAGGCTGCCCGCGCGCAGCTGCTTGACGGTCGCGAGGATTTGGGCCGCCTGCTTGCGGCGGAAGGAGTTCGACGCCGAGGTCGTGATGGCCTTGCCGCGGTAGCGCGCGTCGAGGTGCGTGTTGGCGAAGAGGAACTGCTTGCCGGTGGCGCGGACGCGGAAGATCGTCCAGTCCAGCGTGCGCTTCGTGGACGTCGCGCTCGAGAGCGGGCGCGAGCCGTGGCGCACGACCTCGAGGACGCGCGAGTCGTAGATCGTGCGGTTGTCCGAGGAGCTGGCCGACGCCGAGGTCGTGCAGGTGCGCCACGGGGCGCGCTCGCCGCGCCACGTGCCGTTCCAGACGGCGGGGTTCGGACCCGTGGTCGGGCACGACTTCCGGTACGTGTTCGTGACGCGGTACGGAGCGCCGGGCGTGCGCGCGTTCATGAGGTCGACGACGTGCTCGAACTGCGCGTGGTTGCGCGAGCCGGCCGGGCGGCGCTGCATCCAGGCCTCCGAGGCCTCCTGCAGGCCGATCACGTCGGGCGAGCAGCGCATGATCATGCCGACCACGCGGTCGGCGCGCGACTCCCAGCCCGGCATCGTGCCGGCCGAGGCGTTGTACCCGGCGATGTTGTACGAGGCCGCGAGCAGCGGCGTGCGCCCCGCGAGCACTCCGCCGGCGGACGTCTCGCGCACGACGTCGTGGTACGCCGCGCAGCGCGCGTTGGCCGCCGAGGCGGGCGCGACGGCGGTGAGCGGGGCGACGAGCAAGCCGGCGGCGACCGCGAGGGCCAGCGCCAGGGCAGCACGAGGGGAACGCACAGGAGACCTCCGGAGGACGTGCGACCCACCCGGTCGCACGATCTCCCATCCTACGTTCCCACGCGTCACTCCAACAAAAAACCGTCACATCCGCCGCAGCGGACGCCGGTCAGAACGTCGGGGTGGGACCGGGCAGCCCGGCGAGCAGCTCCTGACCCCGGGCGAGGTGCTTGTGCTCGACGAGCAGCTCGTACTTGCTCGGCAGGATCGTCTTGACGCTGCTGAAGTCGCGCTGACCACGGGTGGACGCGTAGCCCACCGCCGCGATGATCGCGCCCCACACGACGCCGAGCAGGATGCCCGTGAGGACCGCCGCGAGCCAGTCGCCCTCCGCGGCGAAGATGCCCAGCAGCAGGCCGATGAGCAGGCCGAACCACGCTCCGCCGAGCACGCCGCTGAGGATCACGCGTCCCCACGTGAGGCGACCGGTGACGCGCTCCAGCTGCTTGAGCTCGGTGCCGACGATGAGCACGTTCTCGACCGGGAAGTCGTGGTCGGAGAGGTGGTCGACGGCCTTCTGCGCCGCGTCGTAGTCGTCGTAGACGCCGAGGGACTGCGGGTACTCCAACGAGAAGATCTGAGCCATGCGGCCAGCCTAGACCCGTGAGCGCACGAGAACCCCGCGTCCACGGAGTGGATGCGGGGCTCTCGTGACGGGACTCAGAGCTTGTAGTCCTTGAGCAGGTTGCGCCCGATGATCATCTTCTGGATGTCGGACGTGCCCTCGCCGATCAGCATGAAGGCCGACTCGCGGTACAGGCGCTCGATCTCGTACTCCTTGGAGTAGCCGTAGCCGCCGTGGATGCGGAACGACGCCTCGACGACCTCGTTGCAGTACTCGCTGGCGAGCATCTTGGCCATGCCGGCCTCGACGTCCATGCGCTTGCCGGAGTCCTTGAGCCGGGCGGCGCGCACGACCATCGTGTGGGCGGCCTCGACCTTCGTGGCCATCTCGGCCAGGCGGAACAGGATGGCCTGGTGCTGGGCGATCGGCTTGCCGAACGTCTCGCGCTGCTGGGCGTAGGCGATGCCGAGCTCGAACGCGCGGTTCGCGATGCCGACGGCCCGGGCGCCGACGTTGACGCGGCCGACCTCGACGCCGTCCATCATCTGGTAGAAGCCCTGGCCGGGCGTGCCGCCGAGGATCTGATCGGCCGAGATCTGGTGCTTCTCCAGGATCATCTCGGTGGTGTCGATGCCCTTGTAGCCCATCTTCTCGATCTTGCCGGGCACCGTGACGCCCTGGGCCGTCTCGCCGAAGCCCGGCTCCTTCTCGATGAGGAAGGTGGTCATGTTCTTGTAGACGCTGTCCGAGCCCTCGTCGGTCTTGGTCAGCACCGCGACGAGCGTGGACGAGCCGCCGTTCGTCAGCCACATCTTCTGGCCGGTGATCTCGTACGAGCCGTCATCCTGCTTCGTGGCCTTCGTGGAGATCGCGGAGACGTCGGAGCCGAGCGAGGGCTCGCTCATGCTGAACGCGCCGCGGACCTCGCCGGTGGCCATCTTCGGCAGGTACTTCTGCTTCTGCTCGTCGGTGCCGTGCTGGATCAGCATGTAGGCGACGATGAAGTGCGTGTTGATGACGCCGGAGACGCTCATCCAGCCGCGCGCGATCTCCTCGACCACGAGCGCGTAGGTCAGCAGCGACTCGCCGAGTCCGCCGTATTCCTCGGGGATCATCAGGCCGAAGATGCCGAGCTCCTTGAGGCCCTCGACGATGTCGGTCGGGTACTCGTCCTTGTGCTCCAGGTCCGTCGCGACCGGAATGATCTCCTTCTCGACGAACTGGCGAACGACCTTGAGGATCTCGACCTGCTCTTCGGTCAGGCCCTCGGTGCTGACAAGACGCCCCATGACGGTGCTCCTCGAATCTCGGTGGGAATCGGGGCGAGCCTACAGTGGCGCGCTGCCGGGCACCGGGCGGGGACCGCGCGGAATCAGTCGGCGACGAGGGTCTCGGCCCGGCGCGCCCGCCCGGTCGACGCGGTCACCACGGCGAGGCCGGCGAGGATCAGCGCGATGCCGCCGTACGTCAGCCACGGCAGCGACTCGCCCAGGAACGCCGCGGCCAGCAGGGCCGCTCCGGGCACCTCGAGCAGCAGCATGAGAGACACGACCACGGGCGACATGACGGCCAGCAGGTGGTTGATGACGGAGTGCCCGAGCAGCTGCGCGCACACCATCACGGCCACGATCATCACCCAGGCCCGGGCCGACCAGCCGCCCAGCGGGACGCCGGCGACGAGGCAGACCACCAGCAGGATCGCTGAGCAGATGCCGTAGCAGGCGAAGGTGTAGGCGGTCGTCGACAGCGTCTCGCGCACCCGGGCGCCCACCACGACGTAGATCGCAGCGAACAGGCCGCCGGCCAGCGCCAGCGCGTCGCCCCAGAGCGCCTCCTTCGACAGCGAGAGGTCGACCCCGGAGATCGCGGCCACGCCGATCACCGCCAGGAGGGAGCCGGCGACCACGGCGGGCGCGGCCCGCTGCCCGCGCAGCGCGTCGATCGCGATGACGAAGAGGACCTGCATCGAGACCAGCGCCGTCGCCGCCGCGACCGAGGTCAGCTTGAGCGAGCCCACCCAGCAGGCGAAGTGCGCGGCCAGCGCGGCGCCGGCGACGATCGCCAGGGTCCAGCCGTGCCGGTCCTGACCCGTGATCGCGGTGCGGTGCCGCGTCAGCGCGATCGGCGCCAGCAGGCCCGTGGCCATGGCGTTGCGCCAGAAGGCGATCGCGAGCGCCGGCGCCGCCGTGGCCGCCATCAGCGGACCCGACATCGACACGCCGATCACCGCGACGAGCGCCAGCAGATAGTTCACGGCGTCAGTGTCCCCCGCCGCCTCGGCGCACCGCGTGCTGGGGAGGCGGTGAGTCCTCAACCCCTCCCCGGCCGGGGCGGTGCGCCATCAACCACATCGGCAGTCCATGCGGTTGATCACTCACCGCCCACCAGCCGTCCGCCGCTCATGAGGTTGACCACTCACCGCCCGACCAGCCACCAGCGGCGGGCGACCCGCGGCCGGTAGCCTCGGACCCGTGAGCAGCCAGCCGACCCGGATCTTCGTGTCCCGTCTCGTCGGGCAGGCCGTCTTCGACCCCGTGGGCGACCAGGTCGGCAAGCTGCGCGACGTCGTCGTGGCCGTCCGCAGCGCCACCCAGCGCCCGCGCGTGCTCGGCCTCGTCGTCGAGGTCCTCGGGCGGCGCCGCGTGTTCCTGCCGATCACCCGCGTCACCTCGATGGACTCGGGCCAGGTCATCACCACGGGCGTGCTGAACCTGCGTCGCTTCCAGCAGCGCTCCACCGAGACCCTCGCCGTGCACGAGCTGTTCGACCGCCAGGTCACGCTTGCCGACGGCACCCCGGCCTCCCTCTACGACATCGCGATCGAGCAGGACCCGCGCCGCGACTGGTACGTCTCCACCGTCGCCGTCGCCGAGCCCCACAAGCGCTTCGGCCGCCGCGGCACGAGCCACGTCGTCGAGTGGGACGAGGTCCGCGGACTGGCCAGCGAGACCGCCGCCCAGGGCGCCACCCACCTGCTCGCGATGATGGACGAGATGCGCCCGGCCGACATCGCCAACGCCCTGCGCGACCTGCCGCCGAAGCGCCGCATGGAGATCGTGCGCGAGTTCGGCGACGAGCGCCTCGCCGACGTCCTCGAGGAGATGCCCGAGGCCCTCCAGGTCGAGGTGCTCGGCATCCTCGATCCCAGCCGCGGCGCCGACGTGCTGGGCGAGATGGACCCCGACGACGCGGCCGACCTGCTCGGAGAGCTGCCTGCCCAGACCGCCGAGGAGCTGCTCGGGCTCATGGAGCCCGACGACGCAGAGGACGTCCGCCGCCTCCTGTCCTACGAGGAGCGAACCGCCGGCGGCATGATGACCACCGAGCCGGTCGTCCTCGACCCGAGCGCCACGATCGCCGACGCGCTGGCCCTGGTCCGCGAGCCCGAGCTGAGCGTCGCGCTGGCCTCGATGGTCTACGTGTGCCGCCCGCCGCTCGAGACGCCCACCGGCCGCTTCCTCGGCGCCGCCCACTTCCAGGCGCTGCTGCGCGAGCCGCCCTCCACCCTGGTCAGCCAGATCATCGTCAACGACATCGACTGGCCGCGCCCCGAGGCCTCGCTGGCCGAGGTCGCGGGCCTGCTGGCCGCGTACAACCTCGTCGCCGTCCCGGTCGTCGACGAGAACCAGCACCTGCTCGGCGTCGTGACGATCGACGACGTGCTCGATCACCTGCTCCCGAAGGGATGGCGTGAGCATGGCTGACCGCGAACGCCTCGACCAGCCGCGCGACCTGCGCCGGGGGCTGCGCCGCAACCTCGCCGCCCGCAAGGACGCCGATCCCGAGCGCTTCGGCCGCTTCGCCGAGTCCGCCGCGCGCTTCCTGGGCACCGCCACGTTCATCGCGTGGATGACGCTGTTCATCTTCGTGTGGATCGTCTGGAACGTGCCCTACGGTCCCGACCGTCCGCGCTGGGACGAGTACCCCTTCATCTTCCTCACACTGATCCTGTCGCTGCAGGCGTCGTACGCCGCGCCGCTGATCCTGCTCGCGCAGAACCGGCAGGAGGCGCGCGACCGCATCGCCGCCGAGCAGGACCGCGAGGCGGCCAGCCGCTCGCACGCCGACATGGAGTTCCTGGCGCGCGAGGTGGCGAGCCTGCGGATCGGCCTCGGCGAGGTCGCGACCCGCGACTTCCTGCGCAGCGAGCTGCGCGGCTTCCTGGCCGAGCTCGACAAGGAGGACGAGCCCGACGAGCAGGACCGGACCCGGCCCGACCGGCCGTCCCCGTCCGGACCTTGACGCGACCCCCGGACGTTCGATAGGGCCCCGTAGACTTCACGGCATGGCTGACGTCACCCAGGACCAGATCACCGAGGCGCTCTCGACCGTCAACGATCCCGAGATCAAGCGCCCGATCACCGAGCTGGGGATGGTCGACACCGTCACGATCGGCGAGACCGAGATCGTCGTCCGCCTCCTGCTCACCGTGGCCGGCTGCCCGCTCAAGGACACGCTGACGCGCGACGTCACCGCCGCCGTGGCCAAGGTCGCCCCGGCCCACACGGTCCGCGTCGACATGGGCGTCATGACCGACGAGCAGCGCAAGGCGATGCAGGAGCACCTCCGCGGCGGCCGCGCCGAGCGCGAGATCCCCTTCGCCCAGGCCGGCTCGCTCACCAAGGTCTACGCGATCGCCTCGGGCAAGGGCGGTGTCGGCAAGTCGTCCGTCACCGTGAACCTCGCCGTCGCGATGGCCAAGCGCGGCCTCAAGGTCGGCGTCGTCGACGCCGACATCTACGGCCACTCGATCCCCGACATGCTCGGCGTGGGCGACCAGCGTCCCACCCAGGTCGAGGACATGATCATGCCCGTCCCGGCCCAGGTCGGCGACGTGTCGCTCAAGGTCATGAGCATCGGCATGCTCAAGCCCCGCAAGGATCAGGTCGTCGCGTGGCGCGGCCCGATGCTCGACCGTGCGCTCGTGCAGATGCTGGCCGACGTCTACTGGGGCGACCTCGACGCCCTCTTCCTCGACCTCCCGCCGGGCACCGGCGACATGGCGATCAGCCTCGGGCAGCACCTGCCCAACGCCGAGGTCGTCGTCGTCACGACCCCGCAGCAGGCCGCGGCCCAGGTGGCCGAGCGCGCCGGCACGATGGCGTCGATGATGCACCAGCGCGTCGTGGGCGTCATCGAGAACATGTCGTGGCTCCAGCTGCCCTCGGGCGAGAAGCTCGAGGTCTTCGGCTCGGGCGGCGCCGCCGAGGTGGCCACCACGCTGACCGCGCGCCTGGGCTACGACATCTCCCTGCTCGGCCAGGTGCCGCTGGAGGAGAAGCTGCGCGAGGGCGGCGACAGCGGCTCCCCGATCGTGACCGAGGATCCCGACGCCGAGAGCGCCAAGGTGCTCCAGCAGATCGCCGACGGCCTCAGCGGTCGTTCCCGTGGCCTGGCCGGCATGCAGCTCGGCCTCGCCCCCGCCGGCCGACTGTAGGATCGCGCCCGTGGGCCTGGGCTGGATGGAGATCGGTGCGATCGCCGTCGTGGCCGTGATCGTCTTCGGACCCGACCGGCTTCCCGGTCTCGCGCGTCAGGCGGCGCAGTTCGTCAAGACCGTGCGCCAGATGGCCGAGAACGCCAAGTCCGAGCTCGGCAAGGAGCTCGGCGACGAGTTCAAGGACATCAACCTGCGCGACCTCGACCCGCGGGCCGCGGTGCGCGACGTGATCCTGTCGGACACGACTCCGCCTCCGGTGCCGAGCGTCCGCATCCTGCGCCCGGGCGAGATCCCGCCCTTCGACTCCGAGGCGACCTGACGCCGGCTTGGCAAGATTTGCTCCGTCTTCTACGTTCCAGTGGGACTGAAACGTAGAAAATGGAGCAAATCTCGGTACGGGCCGGTCAGATGCCGAGCGCGCCGAGGACGCGGGTGCGGCCCGCGCGGGGCTCGCGGTGGGCCAGCTCGCGCCGCAGCGCGGCGCGGCCGCGGTGCACGCGCGTGCGCACCGTGCCCGGCTTGACGCCCAGCAGCAGCGCGATCTCCGCGTGCTCGAGCTGCTCGACGTCGGACAGCACGACGGCCACGCGCAGGTGACTCGGCAGCGTCGCGAGCGCCGCCTCGATGTCGGGGTCGAACCCGGCGTCGTGGACGAGGTCGTGCGGCAGGTGGCCGTCGTCGACGAGGCGCGACTCGTGCGCGTCGGTCAGCGCCGAGGTGGGCTGGCGACCCGCGCGACGGGCTCGGTCGAGGAAGAGGTTCGTGGTGATCCGGTGGAGCCAGCCGGCCAGGTTGCGGGCCTCGTAGCGGTCGAGCGAGGTGAACACGCGCTCGAACACGTCCTGCGTGAGGTCCTCGGCGTCCTGACGGTTCCCGGTGAGGCGCGTGGCGAGGCGACGGACCTGCGTCCCGTGCTGGGCGTAGATCTCGGCCTGGTCCTGCAGCGTGGGCTTCCCGTCGGGCATGCCACGATCCTCGACCCTCAACCTGAGAGCAGTCGAAGAACGCCCTGACGGTTGGCGAAGTCCGGTGGGCCCTGACCGCGCGTCCCCTGCGCTCCCGGGGCTCCGCGTCGATAGGCTGGACCCACCCGCCGAACGATTGCGAGGGGACGATGACTTCCGAAGCCAGCCAGGCCTACGTCGAGCAGTACCGGTCCGAGGACGACCACCTGCGCACCGCGCGCCAGCACGCCGAGACCGTCGGCGTGGTCCCCGTCCTGCCCGGCGCGCGCGCCGCGCTGACGTTCCTGGCGGGCGCCGCCGGCGCCAAGAGCATCGCCGAGATCGGCACGGGCACCGGTGTGTCCGGCCTGGCCCTGCTGCGCGGCATGCTGCCCGACGGCGTGCTGACCTCGGTGGACCTCGAGGCGGAGAACCAGCGCCTGGCCCGCCAGGTCTTCCTCGAGGCCGGCATCTCCCCCACGCGCTTCCGGCTCATCACGGGCTCGGCGCTCGATGTCCTCCCGCGGCTCAACGACGGCGGCTACGACCTGGTGTTCTGCGACGGCGACAAGGTCGAGTACGGCGAGTACCTCGACGAGGCGCTCCGCCTCACCCGCGCCGGCGGCTTCGTGGTGTTCGACAACGCCCTGTGGCACGACCGCGTGGCCGACCCGTCGCAGCGCGATCCCGAGACCGTCGCGATCCGCGAGCTCCTGGAGCGCGTGGGCGCCGACGAGGACCTCTCCTCGCTGCTGCTGCCGCTGGGCGACGGCCTGCTGGTGCTGCAGAAGCCGCACTGACAGCGGCGGGCGGTCAGCCCTCGAAGCGGGCGGCGGAGCGGAAACCCGCCGGGCCGCGCACGACGGCGACGACCTCGAACGGCTCGATCTCGGGCAGGGCGCCGATCAGCGCGGTGCCGGGCGCGTCGGCCGCGCGGGTCTCGAAGTCGGCCTGGAACGCCGAGCGTGCCTCGTCGCTGACGAAAACGTAGGTGCCCTCGAACCACTCGCCCTCGCGGGCTCGCCACGTCTTGAAGCGCAGGCCCGACAGGCCCGCGAACTTCGCGTGGGACTCGGACTCGACGTACTCGTGCAGCTGCTCGAGCACGCCGTCAGGCGCGTCGGCCAGGGGCCAACGCACGGAGAGTCCGTACATCCAGCGTGCTCAGACGGCCTTGAGGGCGTCACCGAGCGTGGCGGCCTCGTCGTTGTTGAGCTCGACCACCAGACGTCCGCCGCCCTCGAGCGGGACGCGCATGACGATGCAGCGTCCCTCCTTGGTGACCTCCATCGGTCCGTCGCCGGTCCGAGGCTTCATGGCGGCCATCTGTACCCCTCTCGTTGGTCGCCCGAATTTTCGGGCCGGGATCCATTATCGCCCATCGCGACGACGGAATCACGCCAAGGGGGCGAAAGCGTCAGGCGGAGCGCAGCTCGCCGGACGCGTCGCCCCGCTCCGCGGAGTCGCTCTCGGCGGCCGGAGTGACGATGCGGGGGTCGATCTCGGGGCGCACGCCGAGCATCGCGACGAGCTCCTGCTCGGTGGCGAGACGCTCCTCGAGCTCGTCGATCTGGGCGCTGCCGGCGGCCAGGTCGGCACGCAGGCGGGAGATCTCGGCCTCGCTGGCGCGGAGGCGCTCGGAGACCGCGCGACGGAAGGACGCGTCGACGTCGAGGTGCTCGCGCTCGCGCTCGGCGATGACGCGCGCGTCGCGCACGCGGTCCTTCGCGAACTTCTGGCGAACCTCGCGGATCTCCTCGGACATGAGAACGGTCGACGTGATGCCGGCCGAGAGGGCCACGCAGGAGGCCATGATGAGGGCCGGGATCGTCTGCATCGCGACGGCGGCGATGACGACGACGGCGGCCAGAGCAAGCACGATCGCGGCGGATGTCACGCGCAGCGAGCGGGGAAGTGTGCGGCTGGACATGCGGCCCAGACTAGGCGGGGCGCGAGGTGCGCTCGCGACGGCACGCCGACGGGTCCCCGACAAACTTTCAGGTGAAGCCTGAGGCTTGCTTCGAGTGGACGTCGCGGCGCCGATCACTACGGTGGGACGGGTGCGATTTCCTCCGTCGATGCGGCTGGCCTGCGTGCTGGCCCTCGCCCTCTCGGTCCTGACCGCCTGCTCCACCCGCCCCACTCCCCCGGCCTCGGACGCGCGGCCGCAGTACCTGGCGATCGGCGACTCCTACGCCGCCGGCTACCGGCCCGCCATCGACGGCGAGCCCGCCCAGAACACCACGTCGGGGTTCGCCTGGAAGGTGGCGCGCGATCGCGACCTGCAGCTGGTCAACGTCAGCTGCGCGGGCATCACGGCGGTGGCCTTCGTCGAGGGCGAGACGTGCGACGAGGAGCTCCGCGGACCCGACGCGCCGCCGCTGACCGGCGGCTCGGAGGCGGACGCCGTCGTGCGCCACCTCGACCGCTACGGGGACGACGTCGAGCTCGTCACGGTCGTCCTCGGCGCGAACGACCTGCGGCGCTGCTCGCTCGACGCCGAGCTGCGCGGATGCGTGCAGGCGGCCGTCCCCGAGACCACCGCGGCGATCGACGCACTCCTGGGCCAGATCCGCGAACGGGTGGGCGCCGACGTGCCGATCGTCGGGCTGACCTACCCGGCCTTCTGGACCGGCGAGCCCGTGCGGCACCCCGACTCCGAGCTGGCCGACGCCATCGCCGACGAGACCGTGGACATGTTCCGCACGATCCTCAACCCGGCGCTGCGCGCGGTCTACGCCCAGCACGACGCCACCTTCGTCGACGTCACCGAGGCGTTCGGGGCCTATGCCTCCCCCGACGCCACCGTGGAGTCACCCGACTTCGGGACGATCCCCGCGCGGGCCGAGGACATCTGCGCGCTGACCTACTACTGCGCGCTCGGCGACATCCACCCCACGAGCGCCGGCCACACCGCGATCGCGCGACTCGTGGAGGAGGCCCTGCGGTCTTGACTCAGGCGTCGCCGCTGAGCCAGCGGCGCAGGCGGTCGTGCACGCGGTGCAGGTGCTCGACCGGGACCTGCTCGTCGGCCTTGTGCGCGTAGATCGGGTCGCCGGGACCGTAGTTGACCGCCGGGATGCCCAGCAGGGTGAACTTCGCGACGTCGGTCCAGCCGAACTTCGGTCCGACCTCGCCGCCGACGGCCTCGACGAACGCGGCCGCGGCCGGGCGCTCGAGGCCGGGCAGGGCACCGGGTGCCGAGTCGGTGACGGTGAGCTCGAAGCCGTCGAAGACCTCGCGCAGGTGCGCCAGCGCGGCGTCCTCGTCGCGGTCGGGCGCGAAGCGGTAGTTCACGGTGAGGACGGCCTCGTCGGGGATCACGTTGCCGCTCACTCCCCCGCGGACGCCGACGGCGTTGAGGCCCTCGCGGTACGTGAGGCCGGCGATGTCGACCGTGCGCGGCTCGTACGCCGCGAGGGTGGCCAGCACGGGCGCGAGGTCGTGGATCGCGTTGTGGCCCATCCACGAGCGGGCCGAATGGGCGCGCTCGCCGGTGGTGCGCACGTCGACGCGCATCGTGCCCTGGCAGCCGGCCTCGACGCCCGCGTTGGACGGCTCCATGAGGATCGCGAAGTCGCCCGCCAGCCACTCGGGGTGCTCGCGCGCGATGCGGCCCAGTCCGTTGTGGACGGCGGCGATCTCCTCGGCCTCGTAGAACACCCACGTGACGTCGCGGACCGGCTCGGCGAGGGCCGCGGCCAGGCTCAGCGCGATGGCGACGCCGCCCTTCATGTCGCACGTGCCCAGGCCCCACAGGGTGTCGCCCTCGAGCCGCGAGGGCATGTTGCCGTTCTCGGGAACCGTGTCGAGGTGGCCGGCGATGACGACGCGCTCGGACCGCCCGAGGTCGGTCCGGGCGATGATCGTGTGCCCGTCGCGGACCACCTCGAGGTGGTCGTGCGCGCGCAGCGCGGCCTCGACCGCGTCGGCCAGGACGGCCTCGTCGAGGCTCTCGGACGGCACGTCCACGACGGCGCGGGTCAGGGTGACGATGTCGGCGCTCAGGTCCAGGCTCACGCCCTCCACCCTAGGCCCACGCCCGCGCGGCGGATCAGGCGTCGAAGACGCAGAACTCGTTGCCCTCGGGGTCGACCATCACGGTCCAGCGGCGGTCGTCGCCGGGCGGCAGCAGCACGGAGGCACCGCGCTCGACGAGGTCGTCCACCGTGGCGTCGCCGACGAGCCTGACGTCCCAGTGGATGCGGTTCTTGACCGTCTTGGGCTCCGGCACCGTGACGAAGTCGAACGACTCCGTGGGCGAGCCCGGGATGTCGTCGACCCACGAGTAGTCGCCGTCGGAGCCGAGCGTGGCGCCGAAGACGTCGGCCCACCACGCACCGATCGCGGCGTGGTCGATCGCGTCGACCACGACGTCCTTGAGGCCGTCGGGCCGCTCACCGCCCTCGAACACGCAGAACTCGTGCCCCTCCGGATCGAGGAAGGTCGTCCAGCTGAACTGGCCGGGCTCGGTGACCCGCTGCTGGCCCTCGAAGGGCGTGAGGTCGCGGGCGACGAGGTCGAGGTGGACGCGGTTCTTCACCGTCTTGGGCTCGGCGGGGTTGATCCAGATCGTCTGGCCGGGGTCGTCGCCGCGCAGCACGGCCCCGACCTCATCGGTCTCGCCGCGCAGGTGGAGCCAGCGCCCCCACCGCTCGGCGGCGGCCGCCGGGTCCTCGACGTCGATCACCAGGTCCTTGAACTCCACGAGTGCCATGGAGCCCACGCTAGGGGCGACCACCGACGGCGTCACCCCGAGCGCGTCAGGACGTCAGCGCCTGCGCGACGACGGGTGCGATCGCGCGCAGGGCGCGGCCGCGGTGGCTGATGGCGTCCTTCTCCTCGCGCGAGAGCTCGGCGGTGGACACCTCGTGGCCCTCGGCGGCGAACAGCGGGTCGTAGCCGAAGCCGCCCGCGCCTCGCTCCTCGCGCAGCACCCGGCCGGGCATCTCGCCGATCTCGACGACCTCGGTGCCGTCGGGCAGCACGAACGCCATCGCGCACCGGAAGGTGGCACCACGGCGCTCGTCGGGGACGTCGGCCAGCTGCGCCAGCAGCAGACGGTTGTTCGCGGCGTCGCCCCCTTGGTCCTTCGGGACGCCGGACCAGCGGGCCGACAGCACGCCCGGCATGCCGTTGAGCGCGTCGACGCAGATGCCCGAGTCGTCCGCGAGCGCGGGCAGGCCCGTGACCTGCGCGGCCGTGCGCGCCTTGATGAGCGCGTTGCCCTCAAAGGTCGGCTCGGTCTCGGCGGGCTCGTCGTACGGCTCGACGTCGGCCAGGCCCAGCACCTCGACACCCGGCACGAGGGGCTCGAGGATCCGGCGCAGCTCGTCGAGCTTCTTGGCGTTGCCCGAGGCCAGGACGACGCGGGTCACGAGGCGAGCGCCTCGCGCTGCAGCCGGGTGAGGTCGGCACAGCCCTTCTCGGCCAGGCCGAGCAGCGCGTCGAGCTCGGAGCGGTCGAACGCCGCGCCCTCGGCGGTGCCCTGGACCTCGATGAATTTCCCGGAGCCGGTCATCACGACGTTCATGTCGGTCTCGGCGCGCACGTCCTCGACGTAGGGCAGGTCGAGCATGGGGGTGCCGTCGATGATGCCGACGCTGACGGCGGCGATGGAGTCGACGAGCGGGTCGCCCTTCACCGCGCCCTGGGCCTTGAGCTGGGCGATCGCGTCGACCAGCGCGACGTAGGCGCCGGTGATCGCCGCGGTGCGGGTGCCGCCGTCGGCCTGGAGCACGTCGCAGTCGATCGCGATCGTGTTCTCGCCGAGCTGCGACAGGTCGACCGCGGCGCGCAGCGAACGGCCGACGAGGCGGCTGATCTCGTGCGTGCGGCCGCCAACCTTGCCCTTGACCGACTCGCGGGCGGAGCGGTCGTGGGTGGCCTGCGGGAGCATCGCGTACTCGGCGGTGAGCCAGCCCATGCCCGAGCCCTTGCGCCAGCGCGGCACGCCCTCGGTGGCGGCCACGGCGCACAGCACGCGGGTCTTGCCGAACTCGATCAGGCACGAGCCCGCGGCGTGGTCGAGCCAGCCTCGGGTGATCGTGATCGGTCGCAGCTCTTCGGGGGTCCTGCCGTCTTCTCGGGTCACCCCGCCACGGTAGCCGGGCGGAGGTTTCCCCGGTTACGTGGGTTTCCTGTCACTTCCCGGGGATCACAATCCCCGGGAAGTGACAGTTTTCCCACGTAACCGGGGAAACCGTCAGTCGGCTCAGCTGCCGCCGGGCTGTAGCTCGCCGTTGACGGTCAGGCGGTACGGCGCGTACTGCTGGACCATCTCGGTGGAGTCGTCGTAGCTGACGATCGCCACGATCTGCTTGGCGGGCTTCAGCGCGATCAGCGAGAGCTTGTCGAGCTTGACCGAGCTCTTGCCGTCCGAGGCCACCTGGAACACGTACGGGACCTTGCCCGGACGGATGCCGACAAGCTTGACGTGCCAGTTCTCCACGGGCGTCGGACGGATCTGCGTCGGCGACTGGAAGTCGTCGAGGTTCGAGCCGTCGCTGATCGTCGTGTCACCGACGACCACGTTGTCGATCTTCAGGCCGCCCTCGTTCACGCCGCCGTCCGAGATGTACCGGAAGGACAGCAGGATCTCCTGGCCCGCGTAGGCCGAGAGGTCAAACGTGTGCGGCTCGAAGCCGTCGGTGGTGCCGGCCAGCGCCGGACCCTGCGGGCCGTCGACGGTCTTGTCGCCGGCGAGCGACGTGTAGGTGGCGCCACCGTCGGTGGAGACCTGCACGTAGCCGTAGTCGTAGCCCTCCTCGGCGCCGTACTTGGCGTCGAGCGTCAGCGTGGGCGAGCCCGCCGGGACCGTCACCGGGGTGACCGCCGCGACGTCGAGGCTGTTCTCGTTGCCCGAGAACAGGACGGCGTCGCCGGGGCGATCGCTGTCGTCGGTCACCGAGGTCCAGCGCAGCGGCTGGGCCGGGAGCGTCTTGGCGCCCTCGAACGTCGCACTGCGCAGCTGGGCACCGGTGATCTGCTTGCCCTTGACCGTGAGCGGGACGTAGTCGGCGCCGTTCGGGGCGGCACCCGGCGTCGCGTAGGCGGCGGGGTTGTCCAGGTTCACCGACGAGCGCAGGCTCGGCGTGGTCACCTTCGACTTCGTGGTGCCCACGAGGAGCGCCTTCTTGGCGTCGCCGACCAGCTGGTCGAGCAGCGTCATCGACTGGAAGTCGTGGAACACCTTGCGGAAGCTGGTGCCCTTCGCCTTGAGCTGCTTGTCGATCGCCGCGATGCCCTGGGCCTCGCCGTCACGGTGCAGCTCGGAGATGAAGTCCTCGCCGAACTTGTCACCCAGGTACAGCATCAGCTGGTACGCGTGGCCGTAGTCCGCCAGCACGCCCGAGGAGGTGTTGCCCTCGTCCCAGAGGTTGAAGGAGTTCTCCGGGCCGCCGCAGTCGCGCGGGTTCGTGTTGTACGGGGTCTGGACGGTGCCGTAGCCCTGGAAGCAGTAGAGGTGGCCGTCGCCGCCCTTGTCGTAGACGGTCTTTGTGCCGTCGACGTAGCCGACGAGGGTCTGCGCCCAGTCGGACAGGCCCTCGTTCACGGCGATGCTCTCGCCGGGATCGGTGTAGTACTGCAGCAGGTGCTGGTACTCGTGCGCGAACGTGCCCTCGTAGAGGTGCGGGCGCGCCGGGCGGCTCGTGCACACGTCGCCGGTCGGCTCGTCGGCCGGGTCGGCACCGGTGCGGTGCTCCCAGTCGAACGCGTCGATCGTCATGATGTTGCGATCCATGTACTCGTTGAAGATCGACCAGAAGAAGCCCGCGATGTACGTCGGGGCCGCCGGGAAGTCGTAGTAGTTGTCGTCGCGGACGTTGTCGACGAGCGTCACGATCTTCTCGCCGCCGCCGCTGAAGTCACCCTCGATGAGCGCGTTCGACCCGTCGCGGGCCGGCGGCGTGCTGAACGCCTCGGACTCCTTCGGGTAGATGTTCGAGTCGAACTCCTCGACCAGGCTCTCGACCTGGGCGTCGGTCACGACCGTGGCGTCGTCACCGCGGCAGTCGCCCTCGGGGAACGCGATGTCGTTGGCGACCCACACCTCGATGTTGTCGCCGGACCCGCGCAGTGTGTAGTCCTTGTAGTAGATCGAGCCCTGCACGTCGTCGAGGGCGAGCCACTCGCGGACGGTGCCCACGGGCGGGGTCTCGCCCGCCGGAGCGGCCGAGCGGCTCTGGGTGCGCTTCCCGGCCTTGTACTGCGTGGTGGTGTCGACCTTCTTGCCCTGGAAGGTGAGGTCCTTCAGGTCGAGGTCGGGGTGGAACGGCTGGGGATCGGCGGCCTTCGCGGAGGTCGGCGCGGCGGCGGTGGCCGTGCTGCCGGCGATCGCCGGCCCCGTCAGTGCCGAGGCCGCGAGTGCTGCGGACACGGCGAGTGGCTTCCATGAGATCTTCACGATCTACCTCTCTTGGTGCCCGTCCCCCCGGACGCACACGCCGTGCCCTGATGGCACGGTGGCTGGGCACCGAGAGTCACTTAACCCCCTCGCGACCCACCAGGGCAATGCCCCGTCGAGTTACAACTCGACTACGTCGCCCGCCCGCACGAGCGTGTAGTCGCCGGTGTAGGTGGTGAGCAGATCGGCCTCGACCTCGGCCCGGTCGGTCCACGGCGGGATGTGCGTCAGCAACAGTCGCGCGCTCTGCGCCTTGGTGGCCAGGCGGCCCGCGTCGGCGCCCGTGAGGTGCAGGTCGGGCGGATTCTCGGCGGACTCGACGAACGACGCCTCGCACAGGAACACGTCGGCGCCGGAGGCGAAGTCGGCGAGGTTGTCGTCGGGGCCGGTGTCGCCGGAGTACACCAGGACGCTGCCCTCGTGCTCGACGCGGACGGCGTAGGCCTCGACGGGGTGCGGGGTGCGACGGGCCTTGAGCGTGAACGGCCCGATCATCGTCTCGAGACCGTCGGCCAGCTCGCGGAACTCGAACGGCAGGGTCATCCCGTTGGGCGCGGTGGTGCCGTAGGCGTTGGACAGCTGCCAGTCGCTGCCGGGCGGGGCGTAGACCGGGATCTTCGGCGGCGGGCCGGACGGGTGGTACTTGCGCACGACGTAGAGGCCGCTCATGTCGAAGCAGTGGTCGGCGTGCAGGTGCGACAGGCTGATCGCGTCGATGTCGCGCAGGTCGATGACGTCCTGCAGCGGCCCGAGGGCGCCGGAGCCGAGGTCGAGCAGCAGCCGGAACGTGCGGCCCTCGAACGGGGCCTCCACGAGGTAGCAGCTGGCGGCCGACTCGGGGCCGGGGAAGGAGCCGGAGCACCCGACGATCGTGAGCCTCACGTGGCCACCCACGCGAACTGGTCGACCGACTCGACCTCGGGACCGAGGAAGCGACGACCGAGGTCGGCGAACTCGGCGGGGTGCCCCGTGGTGAGGAAGCGGTGCTCGGGCGGCGGCAGCGCGCCGTCGCGCTCGAGGCCGTGCGACGCCAGCAGGCGATACACGTCCTTCGCGGTCTCCTCCGCACTGGACACGAGGGTCACGCTATCGCCCATCACGTACGCGAGGACGCCCGTCAGCAGCGGATAGTGGGTGCAGCCGAGCACGAGCGTGTCGACGCCGGCCTCCTGCAGCGGCGCCAGGTACTCCTGCGCGACGGCGATCAGCTCGGGTCCGCCGGTGATCCCGGCCTCGACGAACTCGACGAAGCGCGGGCACGTGCTGGTGTGCAGGTCGATGCCCGGGTTGGCGGCGAAGGCGTCGTCGTAGGCGCCCGACGTGGCGGTGGCGGCGGTGCAGATGACACCGACGCGGCCGTTGCGCGTGGCGTTCACGGCGCGCCGCGTGGCGGGCAGGATCACCTCGACGACCGGGACGTCGTAGCGCTCGCGCGCGTCGCGCAGGACGGCGGCGCTGGCGGAGTTGCACGCGATGACGAGGGCCTTGACGCCCAGCGCGACGAGGTGGTCGAGGCACTCGAGGGCGTACTCGCGGACCTCGGAGATCGGCTTGGGCCCGTAGGGCTGCCGGGCCGTGTCGCCGAGGTAGACGATCGGCTCGTGCGGCAGCTGGTCGAGCACGGCCCGGGCGACCGTGAGGCCCCCGAAGCCCGAGTCGAAGATGCCGATGGGTGCGTCGCTCACACGTCAGAGGGTAGACACCTCGCCGCCCGGACGTGCAGTCGAACCGGCGTGAGGTCCGTCATCACACCGAGATCGACGGTGTCGTCGAGGGTCCCCCGCGGGTGCGGGTTTCGGTGCAGGATGGGCGCATGCGTGATCTGCCTCACTTCGGACCCGACTTCACCTGGGGCGTCTCGACCGCCTCGTACCAGATCGAGGGGGCGATCGACGAGGACGGACGCGGGCGCTCGGTGTGGGACGAGTTCAGCCACACGCCCGGCCGCACCCTGGCCGGTGACACGGGCGACGTGGCCTGCGACCACTACCACCGCTACCGCGACGACGTGGCGCTCATGGCCGACCTCGGGGTGGACGCCTACCGCTTCTCGATCGCGTGGCCGCGGATCCAGCCGGACGGCGTGACCGTGGAGCCGCGCGGGCTCGACTTCTACGACCGGCTCGTCGACACGCTGCTCGAGCACGGCATCGAGCCCAGCGCGACGCTCTTCCACTGGGACTCGCCGCTGGCCCTCGAGGCCGGCGGCGGGTGGGAGAACCGCGACATCGCCGACCGCTTCGCCGAGTACGCGCGCATCGTCGGCGAGCGTCTCTCCGACCGCGTCACGCGCTGGTTCACCCTCAACGAGACCGTGGTGTTCACGCTGCTCGGTCACGCCACGGGGATCCACGCACCGGGCAAGGAGCTCGGGTTCGGCGCGCTCCAGGTCGCCTGGCACCAGCTGCTGGCCCACGGCCGGTCGGTGCAGGCGCTGCGGGCGGCCGGCGCGCAGCAGGTGGGCCCCGCGAACAACCACTGCGAGGTGCTGCCGATCGAGGACACGCCCGAGCACCGCGACGCCGCGGGCCTGTTCGACCTCATCTACAACCGCGCGTTCCTCGACCCGATCCTGCTGGGCACGTGGCCGCTGGCCGGGATCGTCGACCCGGTCGCGCAGGACGGCGACCTCGAGCTGATCTCGCAGCCCATCGACTTCCTGGGCGTCAACTCGTACAACCCCCAGCACGTCGCCGCGGCCGAGCCCGGTGCCGAGATCCCGTTCGAGATGGTCACGCCCGAGGGCCTGGAGTACAACGACTTCGGCTGGCCGATCATCCCGGAGGGCTTCACGCGGATGCTGACGGGCCTGAAGGACACCTACGGCGACGCGCTGCCACCGATCCTCATCACCGAGAACGGCGGAGCGTTCAACGAGACGCCCGGCGAGGACGGCCGGGTCCGCGACCAGCGCCGGATCGACTACACGGCCGCCCACCTCGGCGCCCTGCACGACGCGATCGACGCGGGCGTCGACGTGCGCGGCTACTTCCACTGGTCCTTCATGGACAACTTCGAGTGGGCCGAGGGCTACTCGCAGCGCTTCGGCCTCACGTACGTCGACTACGAGACGCAGCAGCGCATCCCGAAGGACTCGTTCGCCTGGTACCGGTCGGTGATCGACGCGCAGCGGGACCGATGACCACGCCCGTCGAGCGCCTGGCGCCCGTGCGCCTGCCGTGGCTGCTGTCGGTCGCGGTCGTCAACCTCGGGACCTACGTCGCGTTCTTCGGCCCGCTCGCGGTGCTGCTGCCCCAGCAGACCGAGGCGATCGTCGGCGACGGCAAGGAGACGGCGCTCGCCATCGTCACGGGCATCGGGGCGGCGATCTCGATGGTCGCCAATCCCCTCTTCGGCGCGCTGTCGGACCGCACCCGGTCGCGCTTCGGCCGACGCGTCCCGTGGATCACGGCCGGCTCGGTCATCGGCGCGCTGGGCCTGACGATCCTGTCCGGCGCGAGCGAGTTCTGGCAGGTCGTGGTCGGCTGGTGCCTCGTGCAGGCCTCGGTCAACGCCTCGCTGGCCTCGATCACCGCGACCCTGCCCGACCGCGTGCCGGTCGCCCAGCGCGCGTGGGCCGGCGGACTCGTCGGGCTGGGCCAGACGCTCGGCATCCTCGTCGGCGCGGGGCTCGCGATCGCGTTCGGCGGCACCCGCGCGGGCTACCTCGCGTGCGCGGCGTTCCTGCTCCTGAGCGCCCTGCCGTACCTCGCGCGCAGCCACGACGAGCCGCGCACCGAGCGCATCCCGTGGTCGGCGCGCGCGTTCGCGCAGTCGTTCTGGATCTCCCCCACCCGGCACCCCGACTTCGCGTGGGCGTGGCTGACCCGCTTCGTGGTCAACCTCGGCAACGCGATCGCGACGCTCTACCTCTTCTACTTCCTCCAGGACGCGGTGGGCGTGGCGGATCCCGACGGCGGCGTGTTCGTCGTCATCGCGGTGAACTCGGTCGTCGTGGCGATCTCGGCCGTGGTCGCGGGGCGCTGGTCCGACCGCGTCGAGCGCCGCAAGGTGTTCGTGGTGTGGGCCGGCGTCGTGATGGCGGTCGCCGCGCTGCTGCTGGCGTTCTGGCAGACGTGGCCCGGCGTGCTGGTGGCCGCCGTCGTGCTGGGCGTCGGCTTCGGCGCGTTCATCGCCGTCGACCTCGCCGTCATCACCGAGGTCCTGCCGGACGAGGCGGGGTTCGCGAAGGACCTCGGCGTCATCAACATCGCCAACGCGCTGCCGCAGGTGCTCGCGCCCGTGGTCGCGGCGGTCATCGTGAACGCACTGGGCGGCTACACGACGCTCTACGTCACGGCCGCCCTCGTCGGGCTCGCCGGCGCGCTGGCCGTCGTCCGCATCCGCGGCGTGCGCTGACCCTGCCCGCGACGCACGACGCTCCACTTCTGGAACGGATGGCACGTCTTCGCGGAGCGAAAGCGTGCATCCCGTTCCAGAAGTGGGGCGGGGCGGCGGTCAGGCGACGCTGAGGTCGACCTCGACGTTGCCGCGCGTGGCGTTGGAGTAGGGGCAGACCTGGTGCGCCTGCTCGACGAGCTTCTCGGCCTCCTCGCGGCTGACGTTCGGCAGCGTGACCTCGAGGGCCACGGCCAGGCCGAAGCCGCCCGTGCCGTCCTCGCCGATCGAGACGTCGGCGACGACCTCGGAGTCGGTGACGTCGGCACCGGATCGCTTGGCGACGGTGCGCAGCGCGGAGTGGAAGCACGCGGCGTAGCCGGCGGCGAAGAGCTGCTCGGGGTTCGTGGCCCCTCCGGCTCCGCCGAGCTCCTTCGGGGCGCGGACGTCGGCGGTCAGGATGCCGTCGGTGGACTCGACGTGGCCGTTGCGGCCGTCACCGGTCGCGACGGCGCTGGCGGTGTAGAGAGGTTTCATGTCTGCAACTCTATTGCGCGCAATTGATTGCCGCAAGGTCTAGTCTGGAGTCGTGGACGACTCGTACCCGCAGCTCGCGCTCGACCAGCAGATCTGCCTGCCGCTGTACGCCGCCTCCCGTGCCGTGACCCGCCGCTACACCGACCTGCTCGCCGAGGTGGGACTCACCTACCCGCAGTACCTGTGCCTGCTGGCGCTGTGGGAGTCCGACGCGCCCCTCGGCGTGAGCGAGCTGGGTGCCCGCCTGCACCTGGACTCGGGCACCCTCACTCCCCTGCTCAAGCGGATGGAGGCCGCCGGGCTCGTCACCCGCGCCCGCGACCGAGCGGACGAGCGTCGCGTGCTCGTGTCGGCGACCGAGCAGGGCTGGGCGCTGCGCGAGCGCGTGGCCGACGTGCCGGCCCGTCTCGTGGAGGGCATGGGCATGTCGGCGGCCGACGGTCGCGCCCTGCGCGGACTGCTCGACCGACTGATCACCGAGCTGGAGGGCTGAGGCTCAGAAGAGCTTCGGCTGCGGCGGCGCGTGTGCCGGGTCCACGCCGTCGAACAGGCTGGAGACCGACTCGCCCGCGTGGATGCGCGCGATCGCCTCGGCGAACAGCGGCGCCACCGAGCGCACCTTGAGCTCGGGCCAGTCGGCCGGGGCCGGGACGGTGTCGGTCGTGACGACCTCGGTGATCGCGGGGTGCGAGCGCAGCCGCTCGACCGCTTTGCCTGCGAACAGGCCGTGCGTGCAGGCGACCGACGCCTCGGTGACCCCGGACTCGGCCAGCTTGTCCATCAGCTCGATGATCGAGCCGCCCGTGGCGATCTCGTCGTCGAGGACGATCGCGCGCTTGCCCGCCACGTCGCCCACGATCGTGTCGATGACGACCTTGTCGTCCGCCTTGCGCTGCTTGCTGCCGGCGGCCACGGGCAGGCCCAGCAGGCGGGCGAACTGCGAGGCCGTCTTGGCGTTGCCGAAGTCGGGCGAGACGACGATCGCGTTGCTGAGGTCCTGCGCCCGGTAGTGCTCGGCGAGCTCGCCGAGCGCCGTGAGGTGGTCGACGGGCATCGAGAAGAAGCCGTGCACCTGGGGCGCGTGGAGGGTCATCGTGACGACGCGGTTGACGCCCGCCGTGGCCATCATGTCGGCCACCAGCCTGCCGCCGATCGAGATGCGCGACGCGTCCTTCTTGTCCGAGCGCGCATAGGCGTAGTGCGGGACCACCACGGTGACCGAGGCCGCGGACGCGCCGCGCGCCGCGTCGACCATGAGCAGCAGCTCCATGAGGTGGTCCTGCGTGGGCGGCACGAGCGGCTGGACGATGTAGACGTCGCGCTGGCGGCAGTTGTCGAGCAGCTGGACCTGGAGGCAGTCGTTGCTGAACCGCTGGGTGTCCGAGGGGCTGAGGGCGACCCCGAGGTTGCTGCAGATCTCCTCTGCCAGCTTCCGGTGTGCACTGCCCGAGAACACGACGATGTCGCTCACGGCTCGAAGGCTAACGGGTCGCGGGGCACACTGAACAGGTCAGGCCCAGAGCTGGCCCTCGAGGCGGTCCTCCGCCTCGTCGATGGTGCCCTCGTACGCCCCGGTGGACAGGTACTTCCAGCCCGCGTCGGCGATGACGAACGCGATGTCGGCGCGCTCGCCGGCCTTGACGGCCTTCGCGGCCTGGGCCAGCGCGGCGTGCAGGATCGCGCCGGACGAGATGCCCGCGAAGATGCCCTCCTCGTCGATCAGCTGGCGCACGCGGCGCACGGCGTCGCGCGGGCCGACCGAGAAGCGGCCGTCGATCAGTGACGCGTCGTAGAGCTCGGGCACGAAGCCCTCGTCGAGGTTGCGCAGGCCGTAGACGAGCTCGCCGTAGCGCGGCTCGGCCGCGACGATCCGCACGTCGGGCTTGTGGTCGCGGAAGAATCGGCCGACGCCCATGAGGGTGCCCGTGGTGCCCAGTCCGCCCACGAAGTGCGTGATCGTGGGCAGGTCCTCGAGCAGCTCGGGCGCGGTGCCGCGGTAGTGCGCATCGGCGTTCGCGGGGTTGCCGTACTGGTAGAGCATGACCCAGTCGGGGTGCTCGGCCGCGAGGCCCTTGGCCACCCGCACGGCCTCGTTCGAGCCGCCGGCGGCGGGCGAGCTGATGATCTCGGCGCCGAACATCGTGAGCAGCTGGCGCCGCTCGACCGAGGTGTTCTCGGGCATGACGCAGATCAGTCGGTAACCGCGCTGGCGCGCGACCATCGCGAGCGAGATGCCGGTGTTGCCGCTGGTGGGCTCGAGGATCGTGCAGCCGGGCGTGAGGGTGCCGTCGGCCTCGGCCGCCAGGATCATCGACAGTGCCGCGCGGTCCTTGATCGAGCCGGTCGGGTTGCGGTCCTCCAGCTTCGCCCAGAGCCGCACGTCGTCGCTCGGCGAGAGGCTCGGCAGCCCCACCAGGGGCGTGTGGCCGACCGAGTCGACGAGCGAGTCATAGCGCATGCTCAGGCCGCGCCGCCCGCGACCGCGGGCAGGATGACGACGGTGTCGCCATCGGACAGCTCGGTCTCGAGGCCGCCGGTGAAGCGGACGTCCTCGTCGTTCACGTAGACGTTGACGAAGCGGCGCAGCTCGGCGCCGTCGAGCAGGCGCTCCTTGATGCCCTCGTGGTTCGCCTCGAGATCGTCGATCAGGGCGGACAGGTTGGTGCCGTCGGCCTCGACGGCGCGCTCACCCCCCGTGTAGGGGCGCAGGATCGTGGGGATGCGGACCTCGACGGCCATCAGATGTCACCTTCGGTTGGGGGGACTGCGGGATCCGCAGTCGTGCTGTCTTCGGTGTAACGGTCGACCACGCGAACTTCTTCCTCGGTGATCGCTCCGTCGACGATGCGGTAGGAGCGGAAGTCCACCTCGCCGGCCTCGTGGGCGCCGTCGCGCGTGGACACGAGCACGTAGTGCGCGTTCGGCTCGGAGGCCAGGTTGAGGTCGGTGCGCGACGGGTAGGCCTCGGTGGCGGTGTGCGAGTGGTAGATGACGACGGGCTCCTCGTCGTTGTCGTCCATCTCGCGGTAGAGACGCAGCAGGTCGCCGGAGTCGAACTCGTAGAACGTGGGCGACATCGCGGCGTTGAGCATCGGGATGAGCCGCTCGGGGCGGTCGGACCCGAACGGCCCGGCGATGACGCCGCACGCCTCGTCGGGGTGGTCGCGGCGCGCGTGGGCGATGATCGCCTCCACGTGGTCGCGCAGGATGGTCAACACGGTTCCCGAGTCTATCGAGGCGTCCCGACGCCCGATCCACCCATCCGTGGTGCGGACAGCGCTCCGGCGGGCACTCGCTCAGGCGACGTGGACGAGGGTCTCCTGCACGAAGCCGAGCCAGTCGAACACGTCGCCCATCGCGACAGTGGCCTCGTCGTCGGACTCGGCGAGGCGCTCGGCGTCCTCCTCGGTCTCGATGCCCAGGCGCACGGCGAGCGCGATGCGGATGTCGGTGAGCGCGCGCAGCCAGGACATCACCGCGGCGTCGTCGAGCTCGACCTCGACGTGCTTCGCGCCCTCGGCGAGCCCGCCGTCCTCGAGGCTCTCGATCACGACGCGGGCGTTGCCGACCTTGGTGGACGAGAGGGACTGCTCGGTGAACCGGCGGAACTCCGCGGCCTCGACCGGGTCGTCGCGGTAGGCGTCGGGCAGCAGCCGCGCCAGCACGGGGTCCTCGGGCGGCTGCACCGGGCCGGTCATGCCGATCAGCTGCGCGAGCGGATCGGGCTCGGACTCGCTGGGACCGTTGCGGTCCTGGAGCAGCTCGACGACCTGGCTGGCCAGGTTGACCAGCAGCTGCGCCTCGTTGAGCTCGAACGTGGCCGTGACGGTGCCGCGCCGACGGCGGCGGAAGGGCTTCACACGTCGCTCCGCTCGAGCGTGGCCCACAGGCCGTACTCGTGCATGGCCTGCACGTGGCGCTCCTGCTCCTCGCGGCGGCCGCTCGAGACGATGGCCTTGCCCTCCTCGTGCACGGCGAGCATCAGCTGGGTGGCCTTCTCCTCGGTGTAGCCGAAGTACGTCCGGAAGACGAACGCCACGTACGACATGAGGTTGACCGGATCGTTCCAGACGATGGTCACCCACGGGTCCTCCAGCTGGACGACGAGGTCGGCCTCCGGCTTCTCGGTCTCGACGGGGGTGGGGGTGGTCACCTCCCCATTGTGCCTGCCCGCGCTCCCCCGCACGAAGGTCGGCGTGGTCCTACGCTGAACCCATGGTGTCGACCGCGCTGCTGACCGACCACTACGAGCTGACGATGCTGCAGGCCACGCTGGCCGACGGCACGGCCTCACGGCGCAGCGTGTTCGAGGTGTTCGGGCGGAGGCTCAACGGCGGGCGGCGGTTCGGCGTGGTGGCCGGCACCGCGCGCGTGCTCGACGCGCTGGCGGACTTCCGGTTCGACCAGTCCGAGATCGAGTTCCTGCGGCTGTCGAAGGTCGTCGACGACGTCACGTGCGACTGGCTGGCCGACTACCGCTTCACCGGCGACATCTGGGGCTACCCCGAGGGCGAGCTGTGGTTCCCCGGCTCGCCCATCCTGAGGGTCGACGCCACGTTCGGCGAGGGCGTGATCCTCGAGACGCTGATCCTGTCGATCCTCAACCACGACTCGGCGATCGCCTCGGCCGCGACGCGCATGACGATGGCCGCGGGCGACCGGCCGTGCATCGAGATGGGCACGCGCCGCACGCACGAGGAGGCCGCCGTCGCGTCCGCGCGGGCCGCCTACATCTGCGGGTTCGCCGCCACCTCGAACCTCGAGGCCGGGCGCCGCTACGGCATCCCCACCGCCGGCACCGCGGCGCACGCGTTCACCCTCGTGCACGACTCCGAGCGCGACGCGTTCACGTCGCAGATCGGGTCGCTCGGGCACGACACGACCCTGCTGGTCGACACGTACGACACGCCGCAGGGCGTCGCCACCGCGATCGAGGTCGGCGGGCCTCATCTCGGCGGCGTGCGGCTGGACTCCGGCGACCTCGGCGACGTCGCGCGGGCCACCCGGGCCCAGCTCGACGCCGCCGGCAACACCGACACCCGCATCACGGTCACGAGCGACCTCGACGAGTACGCGATCGCCGCCCTGGCCGCGGCGCCCGTGGACGGCTACGGGGTGGGCACGTCGCTCGTCACGGGCTCGGGCTCCCCCACGAGCGGCTTCGTCTACAAGCTCGTGGCCCGCGAGACCGTCGACGGCGAGATGCTCGGCGTCGCGAAGAAGAGCAAGGACAAGACGTCCATCGGCGGCCGCAAGACCGCGCTGCGCCGGCTCAGCCCCAAGGGCGTGGCCGAGGCCGAGGTCGTCGGGATCGACGTCAAGCCCCGTGACGACGGCGACGACCGCGAGCTGATGGTGCCGCTCGTCGAGGCCGGCGAGCGGGTGCACCGAGCCACCCTGCAGGACTCGCGAGCCCGCCTCCAGGCGTCGCTGCGCGAGCTGCCCGCGGCGGCGCGACGCCTCTCCAAGGGCGATCCTGCCATCGCGACGATCTACGAGGAGGACTGATGAGCGGACCCCGCACCCTGGTCGTCGTCGACGTCCAGAACGACTTCTGCGAGGGCGGCTCGCTCGCCGTCGCCGGCGGTGCCGCCGTGGCCAAGGCCGTGGCCGAGCTGACCGCCGCGGGCGACTACGAGCTCGTGGTGGCCACCCGAGACGCGCACGTCGACCCGGGCCCGCACTTCAGCGAGACGCCCGACTACGTGGACTCGTGGCCGCCGCACTGCGTCGTCGGCACGCCGGGCGCCGAACTGCACGAGCCGCTCACCGACGACCTCTTCGCGGCGATCTTCGACAAGGGCGCGTACGAGGCCGCCTACTCCGGCTTCGAGGGCGCCGACGCCGACGGACGATCCCTGGCGGAGTTCCTGCGCGACCGCGACGTGGACGCGATCGACGTGTGCGGCATCGCCACCGACCACTGCGTGCGCGCCACGGCCCTCGACGGCGCGGCCGAGGGCTTCCGCGTCACCGTGCTGCAGGACCTCACGGCGGCCGTGACGCCGGAGAACCTCAACCAGGTCTGGCAGGAGTGGGCCGCGGCGGGCGTCACGACGGCCTGACGGGATCTCGAGAGATCCCCGGTCAGCCGGCGACGAGCTCGAGGGTGCGGACGCGTGCGGGCGTCGTTCGCGGGTCGGCGCCGCGGCGGGCGGACGCCACCGGGTGCAGCATGACCTCGTCGACGTCGAACTGGGCGGCGAGCGCCTCGAGCTCCTTGCGCGCGGTGTCCGGGTCGCCGACCACCATGCGCGCCAGGCCGGAGTCGACGAGCGAGTCCATGCCCGGATCGAGGTCGAGCGCCTCCGCGTCCTCCACGAGGTCGATCGGCGCGAGCGGCTTGCCGGTGCGCAGCCGAGCCATGTTTTGCAGGTTCGGCAGCGCGAGCGCGGTGGCCTCGTCGGCGGTGTCGGCCACGACGATGTTCACGGTGAGGAACGTCGTCGGCCGGTCGCAGACGTCGCTGGGCCGGAACTCGCTGCGGTAGACCTCGAGGGCCTCCGCGGTGCCGTGCCCGCTGAAGTGGTGCGCGAAGACGTAGGGCAGGCCCTTCGCGGCCGCGAGGTGCGCCGAGTACATCGACGAGCCGAGCAGCCACAGGTTCGGGGCGCCGACGGCGGCCGGCGTCGCCTTCAGCACGTACTGCTGGTTCGGGATCGGCACGCGGACCCCGCGGCCGTCCATGAGGGCGACGACGTCGTCGAGGTACCGGGGGAAGTTCTCGATGTCGGAGTCGTCGCGACCCGCGGCACCGCGCAGCGCCCACGAGGTGACGGGGTCCGAGCCGGGTGCGCGCCCGATGCCGAGGTCGATGCGTCCCGGGAACGCGGCCTCGAGCAGCGCGAACTGCTCGGCCACCGCGAGCGGCGCGTGGTTGGGCAGCATGACGCCGCCCGAGCCCAGCCGGATGCGCTCGGTCGCCGCCGCCAGCAGGGCGATCAGGACCGGCGGCGACGTCGCCGCGACGGCGGGCATGTTGTGGTGTTCGGCGACCCAGTACCGCTCGAACCCGAGCCGGTCGGCGGCCTGCGCCAGCTCGGTGGCGGCGGCGACGGCATCGCCGCTGGTCTGGTCGGTGCGGACAGGGACGAGATCCAGGACCGAGAGCTTCACACCGGGTTCAACCCGGGAGGGGCCCGTTCGATTCCCCACGCGCTAGCGTCGAGCCATGCGAGAGGCGTTCGGGGCGACGTTCATCGGGCCGGAGGGCTACCTCAACACGGCCGCCTACGGGCTGCCGCCGAAGGCCACCGTCGACGCGCTCGAGCGGGTCCACCGCGGCTGGGCCGCGGGCACGGTCGTGGGGCCCGACTTCGACGCCGACATCGCCACGGGGCGCGCGGCGTTCGCACAGCTGGCCGGTGTCCCGGTCGAGTCGGTCGCGATGGGATCGTCCGTCGCCGCGCTGCTCGGCCCGGTGGCGTCCGCCCTGCCCCACGGCTCGCGCGTGCTGGTCCCCGAGGGCGAGTTCACGTCCGTCAGCTTTCCGTTCGCCGCCCATGACGGCCGCGGCGTGACCGTCACCGAGGTGCCGCTCGAGCGGCTGCCCGAGCTGGCGGCCGATCACGACGTGGTGGCGGTGTCCACCGTGCAGTCGGCCGATGGCGCGCAGGTCGACCTCGCCGCGCTGCGGGCCGCCACCGAGGGCACCGAGACGCTCGTGATCCTCGACGCGACGCAGCAGCTGGGCTGGCTTCGGCTCGACCTCGCGTGGGCCGACGTCGTGGTGAGCTCGAGCTACAAGTGGCTGCTGGCGCCCACCGGCATCGCCTGGGCGTCGTACGCCGAGCGGATGGTCGAGCGGCTCGTCCCGCATCACGCCAACCGCTACGCCGGGGGCGCGCCGTGGCAGACCACCTACGGGCTGCCCCTGCGGCTCACCAATGACGCGCGCCGGTTCGACATCTCGCCCTCGTGGTTCCCGCTGGTCGGCGCGGCCACGAGCCTGGCGTGGATGGCGACGCTCGACCTCGACGCCGTCACCGCGCACAACCTCGACCTTGCCGGCCGGGCGCGGGCCGCGCTCGACCTGCCGCCGCAGGACTCGGCGATCGTCTCGATCCCGATCGAGCACGCCGCCACGCGGCTGCAGGACGCGGGGCTGCGCGCCTCGGTGCGCCAGGGTGCGGCGCGCATCGCCTTCCACCTCTACAACGACGAGGAGGACCTCGACCGCGTGGTCGACGCCCTGCGTGCATGACGCCCGGTCGGCACCCCGAGGATGCCGAGCCGGGCGTCACCTCCCGAAGGAACCCTGAGTTGTACGTTCGCACAACTTTGAGGAAAGCGCGACCTCGGTCACGTCCCGAGGTTCTCGATGAGGAAGCCCCCGGGGTAGCTCTTGATGCGGCTCGAGTCGCGCACGCGGCGCGGCTCGGTGCGCTCGGGCAGCATCCGCACCACCCGACCGCGCAGCCGCAGCGCGCCGTGGCTCAGCCGCTCGAACCAGGCCGGCGGATGGTCGTAGCCGAACGCCTCGCGCAGGTGCGGGTCCATGATCGCGATGCTGAAACGGCGCACGCCGGGCGCGAGCGGACGCGGGTAGAACGTGGTGAGCAGGTCGAGCGTCGCGTCGGCCACGGCGCGCGAGCGCGGATCGAAGCGGAAGTGCTCGGCCTCGTAGTCGTCGAGCAGGCGCGCGAACCCGGCGAGGTCCGTGGGCACGTCGGTGATCCCCATCAGCCGCCCGAGACGCCGGTAGTAGTTCACGCCGGCGACGTCCTCGGTGGGCGTGGTGCGTCGGAAGCCGTAGCGGTTGACCCAGCGGTTCGGCATCACGACGAAGGTCGCCAGGACGTAGCGCATGTCGTCGTTGCTGATGTCGTAGCGGCCGTGCATCTGGTTCATCCGTCGGATCGCGGCGCGACCGGGCGTGCTCTCGAGTCCCTGGTCGACGATCTCTCCCAGCAGCAGGGCGGTGTCGTCGTGGCGCCGCTGGGTGTCGGTGCCGAACTGCTCGGTCTCGTACAGCAGCCGCCCGATGGACGGGACCGCGTACGTGCGGAACAGCGCGAAGCTCAGGGCCTGCTCGAGGTCCCACGGGAAGTCGTACTGGCCGAACAGCCGCGCGATCTCCTCGTAGTCGACCTCGGGATCGAGGCCGTTCGAGCGGACCCGGCGGGTCACCTCGGCACCACCACGTGCGCGGCGACGTAGTCGACGATGTCGGAGGCGGCGTCGGTCGCGGCGGGCGAGACGCCCGGCAGGCTGACGAACCCGTGCACCGTCCCCGGGTACTCGCGGTAGCGCACCGGCACGCCCGCGCGCTGGAGCGCCTCGCGGTAGTGGACGCCGTTGTCGAGCAGCGGGTCGTGGTCGGCGGTCAGGATGAACGCCGGCGGCAGCCCGTCGAAGGACTTGGCGCGCAGCGGCGAGGCGAGCGGGTCCTCGGTGCCGTAGGCGTCGCCCATGTAGAGGTGCGCGAAGGCGCTCATGTTGGCCGAGGACAGGACCGGCTCGTCGGGCATCCGCAGCTCGGAGGCGAACTTGTCGTACATCTCCACCGCGGGGTAGATCAGCACCTGGGCACGCAGCCGCGGTCCGCCCTCGGTCACCGACCGCTGCGCCGCGACGGCCGCGAGGTTGCCGCCGGCGCTGTCGCCCATCACGGCGAGCCGGTCGGCGTCGATGCCGAGGCTCTCGGCGCGCGAGGCGATCCAGCCCAGCGCCTCCCACGTGTCCTCGACGGCGGCGGGGTACGGGTGCTCCGGCGCCAGCCGGTACGACGGCGAGATGACGACGGCACCGCTACCGGCCGCGACGCGCGACGCGAGCCACGCCGACTGCTCGGGCGAGCCCTGCACCCAGCCGCCGCCGTGGAAGTTCACGACCGCGGGGCGCAGTCCCCCGACGCCCGTCGGGCGGTGCACGATCGCGCGCAGGGTGCGGCCCTTGAGCGGGATCTCGATCTCCTCGGTGCGCACGCGCCGGTCGGGACGGCCGAACACGACGCGGCCCGGCGGCGACTGCATGAGCCGCAGCCGCTGGGCGCGCAGCTCGGCGTAGTCGGTGGCCTCCTCGACGGGGGTGGCCAGACGCTTCATGAGGGCGGCGAACGCACGGGTCCGCGGCGGCAGTGGGGCACTCACGGGCACAGCCTAGGGGTCACGCGTGACCCGGGTCACCCGTCCGGGTCAGCCCGAGGCGCGCAGGGCCCAGTCGCGCAGCATGTCGATCCGGTGCTGCAGCTGCGCCGTGGTGGCCTGGGCGGCGGCCGGGCCGCCGCACTCCTGGCGCAGCTTGTTGTGAGTGACGCCGTGCGGCGTGCCGGTGCGGTGGTGCCACGCGGCCACGAGCGAGTTGAGGTCGCGGCGCAGCTGGGCGCGGCGCTCGTACTCGACGTCGGCCTCAGCGCGCGCCGGTGCGTCCTCGCGCTTGCGGGTGCGCGCGCTGCGCAGCAGCTCGGCCACCTGGTCGCGCTCGAGCAGACCGGGGATGCCGAGGAAGTCGAGCTCGTCGGAATCGCCGGCCACCATCTCGTAGTCGATCGGGGCGAACTCGTCGCCGTCGTAGACCACGCGGTCGAACAGCGCCTCGCTGCCGATCGCGGCGTACTGGTTGCCGAGCTCGTCGCTGGCGCCCTCAGACGCGTTGGCGCGCGCGATGAGCGCCTCCTCGGCGGCGAACAGGTCGGACTCGTCGTGCACGGGACGGCCGATCACGTGGTCGCGCTCGGCCTCGAGGTCGGCGGCCAGCTTCAGCAGGCCGGGGACGCTGGGCAGGAAGACCGACGCGGTCTCGCCGCGACGCCGGGCGCGCACGAAGCGGCCGATCGCCTGGGCGAAGAACAGCGGGGTGGCGATCGTCGTGGCGTAGACGCCGACGGCGAGGCGCGGGACGTCGACGCCCTCGCTGACCATGCGCACCGCGACCATCCACGGGTCGTTGCCCGCGGCGAACTCGGCGATCTTCGCGCTCGAGCCGGCCTCGTCGGAGAGCACCAGCGTGGGCGACTGCCCCGTGAGCTCCTTGAGCAGCGCGGCGTAGGCCCGGGCCGAGGTCTGGTCGCTGGCGATCACGAGGCCGCCCGCGTCGTGGATGTCGCGGCGGACCTCGACGAGGCGCTTGTGCGCGGCCTCGAGGACGGCCGGCACCCACGAGCCCGTGGGGTCGAGTGCCGTGCGCAGCGCCTGCGCGGTCTGGTCGCGCGTGAGCGGCTCGCCGAGCCGGGCCGAGACCTCGTCGCCCGCACTCGTGCGCCACTGCATCTCGCCCGAGTAGGCCATGAAGAGGACCGGACGGACGACGCCCTCCTTGAGGGCCTCGCCGTAGCCGTAGGCGTAGTCGGCGACCGACGAGATCGAGCCGTCGCCGACCGGCGCGTACGTGACGAACGGGATCGGGTTGTCGTCGGAGCGGAACGGCGTGCCGGTGAGCGAGAGGCGGCGGATCGCCGGCTCGCACGCCTCCAGCACGGCGTCGCCCCACGAGAGCGCGTCGCCGGCGTGGTGGACCTCGTCGAGGATCACGAAGGTGCGGCTGCGCTCGATGCGCACGCGGTGGCCGACGGGGTTCGTGGCCAGGCCCGCGTAGGTGACGCAGTAGCCGTCGAAGCGCGCACCGAGCGCCCCCGACAGGTTCGGCTCGAGCGCGATGCCCGAGCGGGCGGCGGCCTGCGCCCACTGCGACTTGAGGTGCTCGGTGGGGGTCACCACGACGACGCGCTCGACGACGCGACGGTGCAGCAGGTCGGCCGCGATCGTCAGCGCGAAGGTGGTCTTTCCGGCGCCGGGCGTGGCGACGGTGAGGAAGTCGGCCGGCTGCGTGCGGACGTACTGATCGAACGCCTCACGCTGCCAGGCCCGTAGCGACAGGCCCGAGCTCACTGGTCGGAGTCACTCCCGGACTCGTCGTCGTCGCCGGGGTTGAAGTTCTCCCAGATGTCCTTGCACTCCGGGCAGACCGGGAAGCGCTGCGGATCGCGACTGGGGACCCAGACCTTGCCGCACAGGGCCACGACGGGCGTGCCCATGACCATGGCCTCGGTCAGCTTGTCCTTCGGGACGTAGTGGCTGAAGCGCTCGTGGTCGCCGTTGTCGAGGCGCTGCTCGGTGCGCTCGTCTTGAACGGTCTGGGTGCCGCGGCCGAAGAATCCCACGCCTCCATCGTAGGCGACGGATCCGACGCCGAGGACCGGTCCACGCCGACGACCTCAGTTCAGCCCGGGCTCGTCGGGCAATGTCGACCAGAAGCGGGTGTCGCCCGCCTGACGCCGGAGCACCTCGCTCCACAGGCGGTCGGGAGCGGGCGAGATCAGGTCGCCGTCCTGGGCCGGCACCACGAGCCACGCGCCCTCCGCGATCTCCTCCTCCAGCTGGCCCGTGGACCAGCCGGCGTATCCCGCGAACACCCGCAGTCCGAGCAGCTCACCACCCACGGGGACGGGTCCCTCGAGGTCGACGATCCCGACGCGGCCCGCCATCTGACGCCAGCCGATCGGTCGCGAGGCCATGTCGCTGACGACGCCCACGGCCAGCGCGGAGTCCATCGCGCACGGGCCGCCCTCGAACAGGCAGCCGGGCGCGTTGGCCGAGTCGGCCCACCCGGGCAGGACCTCGTCGAGGTCGGACTCGAGGGGGTGGTTCACGATCACGCCCAGCGCGCCGTCCTCGTCGTGGTCCAGGACGTACACGACGCTTCGCCGGAAGGGGCCGGAGTCGATCGCCGAGGTGGCGACCAGGAGCTGGCCTCGCACCGTTGCCATACCCCCATGATGCCGGATCCGCGGTCACGCTCACCTAGACTTGCGGCATGACGGACGCGGCGCGCGACGAGGAGTTCACCGTCGACGTGCTCGCCGAGCGGGCCGGGATGACGGTGCGCAACGTCCGCGCCTACTCCACGCGCGGACTCATCGATCCGCCGCGCCTCGAGGGACGCACCGGGTACTACACCCAGAAGCACCTGCAGCGCCTCGTGCTGATCCGCACCCTGCTGGGTCGCGGCTTCACCCTGGCGGCGGTCGAGGACGCGATCCTGAAGTCGCCGTCCACCGCCTCCAGCGTGGCGCTGGACCTGCTCAACATCTTCGAGGTCGACGACGCGCAGGACCCCACCGAGGTGATCAGTCGGGCCGAGCTGGCCTCGCTGTCGAACGTGAGCCCCGACCACAAGCTCATCGACCAGATGATCGAGCTCGGCCTGCTGGAGCACGTCGACGACCAGACGGTGCGGATGCTGAACCCGAGCGTCGTGCGTCAGGGCGCCGCCTCGGTCGCCCTCGGCCTGAGTCCCGACAGCGTCGTCGACATCGTGCCGCACATGCGCGAGCACCTCGAGCAGATCTCCGACCGCTTCGTCCACCACGTCAGCCGCGACGTCGCGCAGCCGTTCCTCGACGCCGGCCTGCCCCAGGAGGAGTGGCCGGTCGTCTTCGAGAAGATCGACCAGCTGATCCCGATCGCGAGCCAGGTGGTCGTCGCGATGTTCCGCAGCGTGCTGCGCGAGGCGATCGAGGTCGAGATCGGCCACAAGCTGGAGGAGCTGGCCGCCGAGGGCGACCAGCCGTCCTCCTAGCGGCTACTGCGCGCTGAGCGCGGTGGACTCCCGCTTGCTCAGCAGCTCGATCCAGGTCTTGCCCTTCGGCAGCTTCATGGCCTGGCCGTCGCGGGTGGTCAGCACGATCGTGGAGGCGTTGTTGGCCTTCTTCCACTTCGCGTTGACACGCGTGCCGCCGATGAAGACGACGGCCTTGCCGCCGCCCTGGAACGTGGTCTCGGGCACCGGGTTGCCGGCGGGATCGGTGTAGCCGGCGTCCTTCTCGTCGGCCCACAGGACCACGAGGTTCTTGGCGCCGAACTCCTTCGCGCTCGTGCCGTTGGTGCGCTTCCAGGCCTTGCCGTTGAACTTCCACGACGTGGTGTGGCTGCGGGAGAACTTCACGGTGGCGCCGGTGACCTGAGGGCCCTTCGGCGCCGCGGCATCGGTGGCCCACTGGAAGTAGGGGCGCTCGGGCTGCGCGTTCTTGACGTCCTTGTTGAGCCGGCCGAGGTCGACGACGACGTTGTAGGGCGCGTAGCCGGCGTCGCGCGAGAGGCCGGGCGAGCCGGCGTCCTGCGAGTGGATCGGGATGCCCGCGTCCTTGATGCGCGAGATCGTCTTGCCCGCGCCGCCCGAGGCGACGACCTGGCCGCGCACCGGCTTCGCGATGCCGATGTCGGTGGCGCGCATCGAGCGGACGTGGCCGACGTCGCCGGGAAGGCGCGTGTAGTAGAGCGCGGCGAGGCGGGTGATGCCGCCCTCGACGGTCTGCTCGACGACGAGGTCGGCCTGGTCGATGCTGGTCTGCGGCGCCGAGGCCGGGGTGTTGTCGACCTTGACGACGAAGACGGGGTTCGCGGGCGTCTTCTTCAGGACGCCGCCGGTGAGCGGGTTGATCGCCGCGACCTTGGCGGCCGTGGTCTTCGCAGGCTCCTTCGGGGCGGGCGCCTCCTTCTCCTCGCCTCCGTTCGAGCACGCGCCCACCGACAGCAGGAGGGCACAGGTCACCGACAGCATCCGCAACTTCATGCCCCCCAGCATGCCTGAGGGGGTGTGGGCGGCTGGCGTCGGCACGCCGGTCCGGGGGGCGCGTCCGGGCTTGGAATCCCCGCGATTACCCTGCGCCGCTCCCGCTCGCAGGGCCAGTGTCGGAGTCCGGTGCCACGATGGGTCCATGTCCTTCGGCCCCGCGACCCAGACGTGGTTCGACGAGTCGTTCACCGCACCCACCAGCGCCCAGACCGGCGCGTGGGACGCGATCGAGAACGGCCGCCACACGCTCGTCGTCGCGCCCACCGGCTCGGGCAAGACCCTGGCGGCGTTCCTCTCGGCGATCGACCGCCTGCTGCACCGTGATCCCGAGGTCGAGCCGCGAGGCACCTCGGTCCTCTACATCTCGCCGCTCAAGGCGCTCGCGGTCGACGTCGAGCGCAACCTGCGGTCGCCGCTCGTCGGCATCTCGGGGGTGGCCGCGCGGCTGGGGCACGAGCTCGCGCCGGTCACCGTGGGCGTGCGCACGGGCGACACGCCCCCGGCCGAGCGGCGCCGGCTCCAGTCGCACCCGCCCGACGTCCTCATCACCACGCCCGAGTCCCTGTTCCTCGTCCTCACCTCCGCGGCGCGCGAGATGCTCACGGGCGTCCACACCGTGATCGTCGACGAGGTGCACGCCGTCGCGGGCACCAAGCGCGGCGCCCACCTCGCGGTCTCGCTCGAGCGGCTCGACGACCTGCTCGACTCCCCTGCCCAGCGGATCGGCCTGTCGGCCACGGTCAGTCCGCACGACGAGGTCGCCCGGTTCCTCGGCGGGCGCGCGCCGGTCGAGGTCGTCGCGCCCGACGCGCCCTCGCGGCTCGAGCTGTCGGTGCGGGTGCCGGTCGAGGACCTCACCGAGATGCCGCCGCGCCACGAGGGCCCGCGCGAGGGCAGCGCCGCCCGCGGCCTCGACGAGTCCCGTCCCCAGGAGGCCGGCGGCACGATCTGGCCCCACGTCGAGGAGGCGATCGTCGACGCGATCGAGTCGGCGCGCACCACGATCGTGTTCGCCAACAGCCGTGGCGTGGCCGAGCGGCTCACCCAACGGCTCAACGAGGTCTGGGTCGAGCGCACCACGGGCGAGCGGCCCCAGCCCCACACGCGCAACCCGGCGCAGATGGGCGGACTCTCGGGGATCTCGTCGGGCGTCGAGCCGGTGCTGGCGCGCGCCCACCACGGCTCGGTCAGCAAGGAGCAGCGCGCCCTCATCGAGGACGACCTGAAGTCGGGCCGGCTGCGCTGCGTCGTGGCCACCTCCAGCCTCGAGCTCGGCATCGACATGGGCGCGGTCGACCTCGTCATCCAGGTGTCGGCGCCGCCGTCGGTCGCCTCGGGCCTCCAGCGCGTGGGCCGCGCCGGCCACCAGGTCGGCGAGGTCTCGCGCGGGCTCGTGTTCCCCACCGGCCGGCACGACCTGCTCTCCACCACGGTCACGGTCGAGCGGATGCTGGCGGGGCGCATCGAGCGCCTCGCGGTGCCGGCGAACCCGCTCGACATCCTCGCCCAGCAGACGATCGCGGCCTGCGCGCTCGAGCCGATCGACGTCGAGGCGTGGTTCGAGACCCTGCGCCGCTCCGCGCCCTTCGCCACGCTGCCGCACGCCGCGTTCGAGGCCACCCTCGACCTCGTCGCCGGGCGCTACCCGTCCGACGAGTTCGCCGAGCTGCGACCCCGTGCCGTGTGGGACCGGCACGCCGGCACCCTCACGGGGCGGCCGGGCGCCCAGCGGCTCGCCGTCACGAGCGGTGGCACGATCCCCGACCGCGGGATGTTCTCGGTGGTCCTCGCGGGCGAGGAGGGCACGGCCGGGCGCCGCGTCGGCGAGCTCGACGAGGAGATGGTCTACGAGTCGCGCATCAACGACGTGATCGCCCTGGGCGCCACCAGCTGGCGGATCATGGAGATCACCGCCGACCGGGTGATCGTCACGCCCGCGTTCGGCCTGCCCGCGCGACTGCCGTTCTGGCGCGGCGATGCGATGGGACGCCCCTACGAGCTCGGCGAGGCGATGGGCGCGTTCCTGCGCGAGCTGAGCGCGATGTCGCCGGCGAAGCAGCGCCGGCGGGTCGAGGAGGTCGGCCTCGACGCCTACGCCGTGGGCAACCTGTCGGCCCTCGTCGCCGACCAGTACGAGGCCACGCGTCAGCTGCCCACCGACACGACGCTCGTCGTCGAGCGGTTCCGCGATGAGGTCGGCGACTGGCGGCTCGTGCTGCTCTCGCCGTACGGCCGCGCCGTGCACGCGCCGTGGGCACTCGTCGTCGGCCGCCGGATCGAGCAGCGCTTCGGCGTCGACGGCGCGGTCGTGGCCTCCGACGACGGCATCGTCGCGCGCGTCCCCGACGTCAGCGGAGAGCCTCCGGGCGCCGAGCTGTTCGACCTCGAGGACCCCGACGACCTCGAGCCCCAGGTCACCGAGCTGGTCGGCGGCTCGGCGCTGTTCGCGGCGCGCTTCCGCGAGTGCGCGGCCCGGGCGCTGCTCCTGCCGCGGCGCAACCCCGGTGCTCGGGCGCCCCTGTGGCAGCAGCGTCGGCGCGCCTCGATGCTGCTCGACGTCACGCGCAAGTACCCCGACTTCCCGATCCTGCTCGAGACCGCGCGCGAGGTGCTCCAGGACGTCTACGACCTGCCCGCGCTCGTCACGCTCGCCCGGCGGATCCGCTCGCGCGAGGTCGCACTCGTCGAGGTCGGCACCGACAACGCCTCGCCGTTCGCCCAGCGGCTGCTGTTCGGCTATGTCGGCGCGTTCCTCTACGACGGCGACCTGCCGCTGGCCGAGCGGCGCGCTGCGGCACTCACCCTCGACCCCGAGCTGCTGGGTCAGCTGCTGGGGCGCGCCGACCTGCGCGAGCTGCTCGATCCCGAGGTCGTCGCGCAGACCGAGGCCGAGCTCCAGCGCCTCGTGCCCGAGCGGCATGCCAAGGACCTCGAGGGCGTCGCCGATCTGCTGCGCCTGCTCGGACCGCTCTCGGTCGAGGAGGTCGCCGAGCGCACCCGCGAGGACGTCCGGCTGCAGGCCGGCGGCTGGCTCAAGGAGTTGCGCGAGTCGCGGCGCGCGATCGAGGTGCAGGTGGGTGGACAGGCCCGCTGGGCCGCGATCGAGGACGCCGGCCGGCTGCGTGAGGCGCTGGGCACCGCGCTGCCGCTCGGCGTCGCGGAGGCCCACCTCGCCACCGGCGCCGATCCGCTCGGCGAGCTCGTGGCGCGGTACGCCCGCACCCACGGCCCGTTCACCGGCGAGCACGTCTCGCAGCGCCTTGCGCTTGGTCCGGCCGTCGTCCGCGACGCCCTCCAGCGTCTCAGTGAGTCCGGACGGGTCACCCGCGGCGAGTTCCTGCCGGTCGCCTCGGGCGAGGCCGAGTGGGTCGACACCGAGGTGCTGCGCCGGCTGCGCAACCGCTCGCTGGCCGCGGCTCGCAAGCAGGTCGAGCCGGTCGACTCCGCCGCGTTCGCTCGCTTCCTCCCGGCGTGGCAGCACGTCGGCTCGCGGCTGCGCGGGGTCGACGGCGTCCTCACCGTGGTCGAGCAGCTGGCCGGGGCCGCGCTGCCCGCCAGCGCGTGGGAGTCGCTCGTGCTGCCTTCGCGCGTCAGCGACTACTCCCCCGCCATGCTCGACGAGCTGACCACGGCGGGCGAGGTCACGTGGACCGGCGCGGGCACCCTGCCCGGCCGCGACGGCTGGATCCGGCTGCTGCCCGGCGACACCGCCGGACCCGCCACCGGCGAGCTCGTCGAGGCCGGCTCCGACACGCCCGCCGGACGCCTGCTCGAGGTGCTCGGCGACTCGGGCGCCTGGCTGTTCGGCGAGCTCGCCGACCGCGTGGAGGGCGAGCGCGAGGGTCTGGTCGAGGCGCTGTGGGAGCTCGTGTGGAGCGGCCAGGTCAGCAATGACACGTTCGCCCCGGTCCGCAGTCTGGTGGCCGGCGGCGGCTCGCACCGCACGAAGCGCCAGGCTCCCCGGGCCCGGATGGTGGGCGGACGCATGCGCGCTCCGCGCGCCGTGGTGCCGCCGATCGCCTCCGGCCGCTGGTTCTCGGTCCCGCTCGGCGGGCAGACCACGGCCGAGCACATCGCCCGGGCCGAGACCCTGCTGCACCGGTACGGCGTCGTCACCCGCGGCTCGGTGCAGGCCGAGCAGACCCCGGGCGGCTTCGCCGCCGCCTACCGCGTCCTGCGCGAGATGGAGCAGAACGGCACGGCCCTGCGCGGCTACTTCGTCGACTCCCTCGGCGCCGCCCAGTTCGCGGCGCCGGGAGTCGTCGACCGGCTGCGCTCGTTCGTGCGCGACGCCGACGAGCCTGCCGACTCCCCCGCGGTCACGCTGGCGGCCACCGATCCGGCCAACCCGTTCGGCGCCGCCCTGCCGTGGCCCGACCGAGGCGGGGACGGCCACCGCCCGGCGCGCAAGGCCGGATCGCTCGTGGTGATCCACGACGGTCGGCCGGTCATCTACCTCGAGCGCGGCGGCAAGTCCGCGCTCACCTTCAGCGACGAGCCCGTCGCCCTGACCGCGGCCGCCGAGTCCCTCGTGCAGACCGTGCGGCGCGGCCGCCTCGGCCGGGTCACGGTCCAGACCGCCGACGGCGAGCCGGTGGCGTCCACACCACTGGGTGAGGCGCTCGCCGCGGCCGGCTTCGAGGCGCACCTCAAGGGACTGCGACTCGATGCCTGAGGGCGACACCGTCTGGCGCGCCTGCCACCACCTCCACGAGGCGATGGCCGGGCACGTGCTGACGTCGACGGAGTTCCGGGTGCCGCGCTACGCCACCACCGACCTCGGCGGACAGGTCCTGCGCGAGGTCGTGCCGCGCGGCAAGCACCTGCTGATGCGCACCGACGAGTGGACGATCCACTCCCACCTCAAGATGGAGGGCTCGTGGCACCTCTACCGACCCGCCACGCTGCGCCGGGGCGGTCGTGGGCTGCGCCGGCCCGCCCACACGGTGCGCGCGATCGTCAGCACCGAGGAGTGGGTCGCCGTGGGCTTCAGCCTCGGCGTCGTCGAGGTGCTGCGGCGTGAGGACGAGGACACCGTCGTCGGCCACCTCGGACCCGACGTCCTCGATCCCGACTTCGACCGCGAGCTGGCGCTGGACAATCTCGCCCGCCAGCCCGAGCGGCCGATCTTCGTGGCGCTGCACGACCAGCGGAACCTCGCCGGGTTCGGCAACGAGTTCGTCAACGAGATGCTGTTCCTCTCGGCGGTCGATCCCCGTACTCCGGTGGCCGACGTCGACCTCGGCCGAGTGGTCGACCGTGGCGTGAAGCTCATCCGCCTCAACCGCGACCGCACCGAGCGCTCCTTCACCGGCAGCCTGCGCCCCGGCGAGCTGCACTGGGTCTTCGGCCGTGCCGACCGTCAGTGCCGCCGATGCGGCACCACGATCCGCGAGATCGCTCTCGGCCCGCCCACCCAAGAGCGTCGCGTCTACTTCTGCCCGAACTGCCAGGCCCCCTCTCCCGCCTCCGGCGGGCCAGATCTGTAGCGCTGTCCACCTTTTCTCGGCCGGAACCGACGAGAAAGGGTGGATGCCGCTACAGATCTCGCGCGGCCGGGGCCGTGGTCAGGCCACGCCGGAGCGCGCCGCCGGCAGGTCGGCCCGGCGCACCCACACCATGTCCTCGTCGAGGTCGGTGCGCCGCGCGTCCCAGCTGTCGAGGAACCAGTTCTGGCGCACCTTCCACGGCGTGCGGGCGCCCGACTTCGGCAGCAGCTCGTCGGCACGCGCGATGTAGCCCGAGGACAGGTCGAGCAGGCGCGCGTCGTGGCCGAAGTCAGCGTCCGGGTCGGGGATGCCGTAGGCGTAGCCCTTCGCATCGAGGTGGTTGAGGTAGTCGGCGACGTACTTCCACGTGAGGTCGGCCCGCAGCGTCCACGAAGCGTTGGTGTACCCGACGCACCACGCCAGGTTGGGCACGCCGCTGAACATCTGGCCCTTGTAGGTGTAGAGCTCGTGCGGATCCACCTTGGTGCCGTCGATGCTGACGTCGATCTGCCCGAGGGCCACCAGCTTGAGACCCGTGGCGGTGACGACGATGTCGGCGTCGAGGTGCTCGCCGGACGCCAGCGCGACACCCTTCGGCGTGAGCTCGGTGATCCGATCGGTGACGATCTCGGCCTTGCCGGCGCGCACCGCCTTGTAGAGGTCGCCGCCCGGCACGACGCAGAGTCGCTGGTCCCACGGCTTGTACGGCGGCGTGAGGCTGGCGCGGTCGACGCCGGGCATCGACTTGCCAGTGAGTCCCAGCAGGATCGACCGCGAGGCCCGCGGGAACGCGCGGCAGAACATGTAGAAGCCGACGGTCATCACGGCGTAGCGCAGCCGGGCGACCCGGTGGACGAGACCGGCGGGCAGCACCCTGCGGGCCGCGTTGGCCACCGGGTCGCTGCCGGGCTGGCTGAGCACGTAGGTGGGCGTGCGCTGCAGCATCGTGACCTTCTCGGCGTCCTTCGCCATCGACGGCAGCAGGGTCACGGCCGTGGCGCCCGAGCCGATCACGACGACCTTCTTGCCGGCGTGGTCGAGGTCCTCGGGCCAGAACTGCGGGTGCACGACCTCGCCCTCGAAGTCCTCGAGGCCCGGGAAGTCGGGCGTGTAGCCCTCCTCGTAGGAGTAGTAGCCGCTGCAGAGGTAGAGGAACGACGCGGTGACGACCTCGGTGGAGCCGTCCTTCACCGTGCTGGTGACCGTCCAGGTGGCGTCGTCGCTCGACCACTCGGCGGTGGTCACGCGGCGCCCGAACCGGATCCGGTCGGCGATGCCGTGCTTGGCCGCCGTGGACTCGAGGTAGTGCCGGATGTCGTCGCCGTCGGCGATCGCCTTGGGGTGCGTCCACGGCTCGAACGGGAAGCTCAGGGTGTACATGTCGGAGTCGGACCGCACGCCCGGGTACCGGAAGAGGTCCCACGTGCCGCCGATCGCGTCGCGCTGCTCGAGCACGGCGTACGACTTGCCCGGGGCTCGCTCCTGGAGGCGGTAGGCGGCCCCGATGCCCGACAGGCCGGCACCGACGATGAGGACGTCGACGTGTTCGGTCATTGCACACTCCTATGTGACATTGGTGATGTCACATTAACAGCACTTGTGGCGCACGTCACCGGCTCGCGTCACTCGGAGTTGCGCAGCGTCCGGACCGTGACCCGTGCCCCTCTAGAATTTCCCCATGACCGCCGTTGCCTCCGACGCGCCTGCGCCGGCACCTGCCGAAGACTCCCCGCGCTCCGATCGCGGACTGGGGATCTTCCTCGTCGTGACCGGAGCCATCGCGCTGTGGTCCTCGCTGATCCTCACGTACGACAAGATCTCGCTGCTCAAGGGCGAGGCCGCGGGCACCGCGAAGGAGCTCGGCTGCGACCTGTCGGCGTTCGTCAGCTGCAGCAGCGTCGTGAGCTCGAACCAGTCCGAGGCGTTCGGCTTCCCGAACACGTTCATGGGCATCGTCGGCTTCAGCGTGGTGGTGACGCTGGGCGTCCTGCTGGCCGCCGGCGTGGTGTTCCCGCGCTGGATCTGGGTCGGCCTCGGACTCGGCACCCTGTTCGGCATCGGCTTCGTCACCTGGCTGCAGTACCAGGCGATCTTCGAGATCGGGAAGCTCTGCCCCTGGTGCATGGTCGTCTGGGCGATGATGATCCCGATGTTCGTCGTGGTCGCCGGCCGCGTCACCGGCAGCCGCTTCGTGAAGAACTGGGCGGTCCTCCTCTCGGCCCTGTGGATCGTCGCCATCGTGGCCACGATCTGGTTCAAGTTCGGCGAGACCCTCTGGGCCTGACGCCCCCCACGCAACGACGACGGCCCGGCTGGTGATCCAGCCGGGCCGTCGTCGTTCTGGTGCTACTTCTTGGCGATCTTCTTGAAGGCCGAGTATCGCGCGACCGTGGTGAAGCCGGACTTCGTTCCCGTGATCCGCACGCGGATCTTCTTGCCCCGGTACTTCGTGGGCACCTTGTAGCTCGACCTCGTCGCCCGCGGGATCTTCTTCGATCCGACGTACCACTGGTAGCGGTACGACACCGGTGCCGGCCGCCAGTAGGTGGAGGCACGCAGCGTGCCCTTCGGTCGCGCCGAGCCAGTGATGCGCGGCGTACTCGTGGTGAGCACACCCGGGGCCACCGCGCGGGTCGCCGGGCTGGTGATCGTGATGGGCGCGTAGCCCGTCCGCTCACCCCGCACCTGCACCACGATGGACTTCCCCACGGCAGACGGCGGCACGGTGAACAGCGTCGAGGTGCCCTCCTGAGCGATCCGCCCACCGACGAGCCACGTGTAGCGGCGCGTCACGGGAGCGACCGGAGTCCACGCGGTGGCTGCGGCGGTGAGTCGCTGACCCACTCGGGCCGTGCCGGTCACCGCCACCCTGCCGCCGGTGAACGAGGCGCCGGTGATGCGCACGGTGGGCGTCGCCAGCGACCGGGGGTTGTAGCCGTCTCGCGTTCCCTTGACCACCGCGTGCACGTCAGACCCGATCAGTCCCGTGGACGGCGTGAAGGTCGAGCGGGTCTGGCTGGGGATCTTCTCGCCGTCGGCGTACCACTCGTAGTCGTACCGTTCCGCGAACGGCGACCACGTGCCGGGAACGGCGGTGAGCGGCTTGCCATGAATGCCCGACCCCTCGATGCGCGGAGCTGGCGTCGACGTGAACTCGAGGTTGGTGACCGGCACCGTCGGCGAGCTCTCGATCGTCATGTCGTCGAAGTTCAGACGGCGCGCCGTGACGCGGACCTTGATGACCTTGCCGGCCTGGGCGGCGGTCACCTTGAACGTGTCGCCGGTCTCGCCCGAGATCGGGAGGCTGTCCGCCCACCACTGGTACGAGTACGAGTCCGGTCGGGGCGAGAAGCTGCCGGTGGAGGCGGTGAGCGTGTCGTTGACCCTGACGTCGTTGCGAGGCTTCGTGATCGTCGGGACCGCCGAGTTCGTGAAGACACCGTCCTGGATCTGGAGGGTGGGCGTCCACTGCGCGGAGGCCGGGCTGGGGAAGGTCTCCGAGCGGTAGCCGTCCTTCTTGCCGGTGACGACCGCCATCAGGCACAGGCCCTTCTCGTCGATCGTCGGTGCGTAGGACTGACGATCCGCGTCGGGGATCTGGATCCAGTTCTTCAACGCTCCGTCGTTGCAGTTCGCGGTGCTGATCCAGTAGCGGTACCAGCGGAATCGCAAGTCGACGCCACCCGGGTGCCACCCGTTGTCGGCTGCGTCGTACCGCTCGATCTGGGTCGTGTCCGGGTTGAGATCGACCGTCAGGACGTTCTGCACGCCGCGGTGCCCGGCAACGATGGCGGGCCGCAGGGGCATCAGACCGGTCTCGGCCGAGCTCGACCACGAGCAGTTCTCCGCGGTACGAACCCGGTCGACCATCGCGACGGAGTCGAGCGAGTTGTTGTTGGCGTCGCTGATCGAGAGCGTCACGGACGAGCCAGCCGTGATCGGAACCTCGAACGTCTCCACCGACGTGAAGTGGTTCAACGGTGTGACGTCAGCCAGAAGCGGGACTGCGTGATCGTCGGGCTGCCGCTCGAACTCCTGGTTGATCCCGTGCCAGTACTTGATCGTGTTCACGCTCATCGGCTTCGGCTCGGGATAGCGCGAGTCGCGGATCGGGTCCGCGAGCTGCCCGAAGTACCGCACCCCGGCGTGGTTCGCGTACTCGGTCTCGTCACCTGCCGCCTTGAGCGAGATCGTGTCGCCCGGCACCGTCTCGGCGTAGGTGTGCACTCGCTCCTCGGTCCCCATGGCGACGTCCATCAGCAGGCATGAGCCGGTGGCAGCAGCGCCGACGTCGAACGTCAGCGACACCTTGTCGTCGGCGCCGTCGAGGTTCGTCGACGGCTGCAGACCTGGCACGCTCATGTTGAAGAGGTCGGACGCCAAGCCGGTCGACAGCACGGCGTACTGCGCGTTGCCGTGACGGCTGGGGAAGTCGTTGAACTTCCGCGTCTCGACGCCGAAGCCGCGGGGGTCGCCCGCCTGCGCGACCGTGATGCCGGACGGCAGGTCGAGTGCCGTCGCCAGCTGGGCGTCGCTGGCGGCGGCGTGCGCCGACGTCAGCGGAAGGGCTGCGAGCAGTCCCCCGGTCAGGACGCCGGCGACGACGCCCGTGGTGCACCTACGCATGTGGTTCTCCCTCTGTGCGCGTGGTCGATGAAGCAGCGGTACGGCTCGCTCAGGAGCCCTTGAAGGCGGCGATCGCGCCGAGGATGGCCGGGCCGATGACGATCATGAACAGCACCGGGAGGATCGTGCCCATCAGCGGCATGAGCATCTTGACGGGGATCTGGTTCGCCACCGCCTCGGCACGCAGTCGTCTGCCGACTCGCATCTCGGCCGCCTGGTCGCGCACGATGTCCGACACCGGAACGCCGAACTCCTCGCCCTGGAGGATCGAACGGACGAACTTCTTCAGCTCGGGGACGTCGGTGCGCTCGACGAGGGACTCGTACGCCTCCCTGCGAGGCAGGCCAAGACTGATGTCCTGGATCGTGCGGACGATCTCGTCGGCCAGCGGTCCGCCGCCCGCCTGCGCCGAGCGGGACAGTGCGTTCTCGAAGCTCGTGCCGGACTCGATCGAGATCGTGATCTGGTCCAGCAGGTCGGGCAGCGAGTACTGGATCTCCTCCTGCCGGCGCGTGGCGCGTCCGTTCAGCAGAATGTCCGGGGCGAAGTAGCCCATCAGCGGTGCGCCGAACAGCCCGGCCCAGCCGATCAGGCCACCTCCCTGCCCGGAGTAGATCATGATGCCCAGGCCCACGCCGGCCGCAGCGAAGATCAGCTTCTGCATGAGGATCTTGGCGACGCTCGAGTCCTCGGGACGTCCGGCGAGCATGTAGTTGCGCTCGGCCTTGTCCACGATCGAGCGGGGGGTCAGTCGGTAGCCGAGACCGCCCTTGGACGCGCCCTGGTGCAGGTCCTTCGCCGATCCGCCGACCACCACCTCGGACTCGGTCAGCTCGCGCAGGCGCGCGGCCGCGACCGACTCCTGCTTGCCGAAGATGCCGAGCGCCTTGAACAGCAGGATCAGCGACGCGAAGATCGCGATGATTCCGACGAGCAGCATCACAGTTTCACCTTCGTGATCGACCGGAGCCACAGGCCGCCGAGCGTGTAGAAGAACAGCGCGAGAAGGAGCAGGATCTTTCCGGCGGTCGTCGTGAACAGCGGCATCATGTAAGTCCTGTTGACCAGCAGGAACAGCAGACCGATCGCGACCGGCAGACCCATGAGGATGGCCGCGGAGGCCTTGCCCTCGGCCGCCAGCGCGTTCACCTTGAGGCGCAGCTCGTTGCGCTGGGCGATCGTGTCCGTCACGCGGTCGAGGATCTCGGTGAGCCGGCCACCCGACTCACGCTGGATCGCCACGGCCTCGGTCACCCAGAGGAAGTCGTCGCTCTCCATCCGCGCCGAGGTGTCCCTCATGCCGTCGATCAGGTCGCGTCCCAGGCGGGTCTCGTTCACGATGCGCGCCAGCTCCTCGCCCATGGGCGCGTCCATCTCGGCGGCGACGTTGCCCAGTGCGTTCGGCACGTTCATGCCCGACTTCAGCGCCGAGCTCAGGAGCGTCATGGCCTCCGCCATCTGCGCACCGAATGCGGCTCGGCGACGACTGGTCTTGATGCTGACGAAGAGCTTCACGGTCACCGGCGCGACGATCATCACGACGATCGCGAAGAACAGTGAGGTCGTCAGCGCCAGCGTCCCGGCGAACGCGATGAAGGCGATCAGCAGCGTCGTCGCCACGACCGAGGTGACGCTCGACTTGATCCCGGCGAGATCGAGCTCCTCCTCCGTGAAGGGCTTGATGCCGAGGGTCTTGAGGCACCGCTCGATCAGGTCGTAGATCGGCGTGGAACGCTGGACCGAGACGCCGTCCTCGGTGACCATCGCCGCTCTCATCTGCTCGGATCGCAGGGTGGCCAGCTCCGGCTGGAGCAGTGCATATCCCAGGCAGGTCACGGCCACGAGGATCAGCACGACACCGAAGGCCAAGAGGCTCGTCATGACACGTACTCCTCGTTCTCTCCGAGCAGGTGGGGCGGCACCTTCACACCGCGCTCCTCCAAGAGGGTGATCATGCGGCGACCGTCTCCGGCGCGCTTCACCGTGCCGAGCGGCTTGCCGTCCTCGTCGTAGCCCGCGCCGAAGTCGAAGCGGTAGAGGTCGTTGAGGACCGGCTCGTCGTCCTTGATGCCGACGAGCTCCGTCACGTGCGTGATGCGGCGCGATCCGTCCCGCAGACGGGTGATCTGCACGATGAGGTCGACGGCCGAGCCGATCTGCTCGCGGATCGCGCGCAGCGGCAGGTCCATGCCGGCCATCAGCACGAGCGTCTCGAGACGGGCGATGCAGTCGCGCGGCGAGTTGGCGTGCAGGGTCGAGATCGAGCCGTCGTGACCCGTGTTCATCGCCTGCAGCATGTCGAGCGCCTCACCCGAGCGGCACTCGCCGATGACGACGCGGTCGGGGCGCATGCGCAGCGAGTTCTTGACCAGGTCGCGGATCGTGACCTCACCGCGACCCTCGATGTTCGCGGGACGGGCCTCGAGCTGGACGACGTGCGTCTGCTGGAGCTTGAGCTCGATCGCGTCCTCGATCGTGACGATGCGCTCGTCCTCGGGGATGAACGACGAGAGCACGTTGAGCAGCGTGGTCTTGCCGGTGCCGGTGCCGCCCGAGACCAACACGTTGAGGCGGCCACGCACGCACAGCTCGAGCACCTCGGCCAGCTCCGGGCTCAGGGAGCCGTAGTTGATCAGGTCCTGGATGCTGAGCGCCTTCTTGGCGAACTTGCGGATCGTGAGCGACGAGCCGCGCACGGCCAGCGGCGGGATCACGGCGTTGACGCGGGAGCCGTCGGTGAGGCGTGCGTCCACGAGCGGCGAGGACTCGTCGATGCGGCGGCCGACCTTGCCGACGATGCGCTCGATGACGCGACGCAGCTGCTCCTCGGAGCTGAACGACTCGTCGGCCAGGGTCAGCTTGCCCTTGCGCTCGACGAAGATCTGCTCGGGGTGGTTGACCATGATCTCGCTGACGTCGTCGTCGTCGAGCAGTCGCTGGATCGGCCCGAGGCCTAGCGCGTCGTCCTCGATCTCGCGTGTCAGCGCCGCACGTTCCGACGCGCCGAGCTGGACGTGCTCCTCCTGGAGGATGAGCTCGAGCTCCGTGCGGACGAAGTCTCGCAGCTGCAGATCAGTGAGGGACGCGTCGTTGATGCGCGAGCCGATGCGGCGGAAGAGCGACTCGACCGAGCGCTTCTTGAGGTCGTCGAGCACCGCGGAGCGCTGCAGGACGGTGGTGGGGCGATTGGCGGTGTCGGCGACCTTCTCCGCAGCCAGCAGCCGGTCGGTGATGCTCATTCGTCCCTCCTGAAGAGTCCGCCACGGCGCCGCGTCGTCTCGCCGCGGAGCTTCGCCACGAGTGCGTCGACGGCGCCCGACAGCTCGGCCGAGCGCTTGGCCTGCGCCAGCGGCTTCCCCGTGTTCACCGAAAGCGCGATGTCCACCGAGCGGGCGATCGACACGTCGACCGGCATCCGCATGGCTTGGGCGATGTCCTCCAGTTCGAGTCCCGTGCCGGACTCGGTCATGTTCACCACGAGGTGGCGGCTGCGCGGCAGGAGGTCGATCCGGTCCAGGAGGTCGGCGGCACGACGCAGGGCCTTGACGCTCGAGACGTCCATCGTCGTCACCATGATCACGTCCGTCGCTACTTCCAGCGCCGCCATCGTCTCGTCGGTCAGGCCCGAGCCGGTGTCGACGACGACGTACGCGTAGTCCGTGGACAGCTGGCGCAGCAGGTTGCTCTCCTGGTGAGGGGAGACCTTCTCCAGCGCGGCCGGCGACTCGGAGGCGGCCAGGACGAGCAGCTTCTCGTCGAACGCGTTGAGCAGGCCCTTCACCACGAGAGGCGGGTGCACGGCCTCCTCGGTGAACGCGTCCTCGAGAGTGTGCTGCGCGGAGATGTTGAGGACGCTGGCCACGTCGCCGAACTGCGAGTCGAAGTCGACGATGACGGTGTGGAGGGGTGCACGACGCGACAGCGCGATCGCGAGATTCGTGGAGATGGTGGTCTTGCCGACGCCGCCCTTCGGCGACAGCACGACGACGACCCGGTGCTCGTCGGGGTCGACCTTGACCGCGGGGGCTGCGGGCACCGGGGCCGGCGCATCCCGCTCCGGGGCCGCACCCGGCATGGCCGAGCCGATGTGGCGCGCCAGCAGTCGCTCGATCTCGAGGTCGGAGGAGATCGCCGCGACCGCCTCCACGACGCCAAACTGCCGCTGTTCGGAGGACAGCGGCTCGGGGGACTCTCGGACCAGCACGACGGGGACGTCGAGCTGGTGGTCATGGACGATGTCGGCCAGCTCCATCGACTGCTCGTCGTCGACGTCCTCGCAGATGACCACGAGGTCGATCGCCCTCATCGTGCCCAGCATGGAGTTGAGCGCGTGCTCGGTGAACGTGGGACGCAGGCCCACGACCTGCCGGTCTGCGACGCGTCGCAGCCTTCCCGCGTAGGGGCTGGACTCGGTGACGACGACGATGATGCTCACTTGACAAGTGTCCCCACATCTACGGCCGACGACCCGCCACGGTCGGTCTTCTCGTTCTGCACGGTGAGACGGACCTGACCGAACTGGGCCGCGGCGGCCACCTGCGTGGCCTGGGAGGTGTTCACCGCGAGGGTGACCACCGAGGTGTTGTCCTCGTTGGACTTGACGTTCGTGACCAGGACGTTCTGCGCGATCATCCGGCTGCGCTTGTCCTCACCGTCCTCGATGGTGGCGATGACGCCGACGCGAACCCCTTCATCGATGCGCTCCGCGACGCTGGCGGCGGCATCGAGCGACACGGACATCTCCTGCAGACCGTCAGGCACGTTCGCCTGCGAGGCGGCCTTCGCGCCCTTCTCGTCGAAGCGCGACTCGAGCAGCTGCTCGCCCGCCACGAGCGGCACGGTGGTCTTCAGCCCCTCGATCTGCTTGAGGTCACGGACCGCGCCCTTCGCGATGGAAGCGTTGGGCAGGCTGACCTGCTCGACGTTGTCGGTCACGGTGGCCGCGTCGGCGTTGGCGCTGAGGTCGTTGACGACCCGGTAGACCTGAACCATCTCGGCACCCTCGAACGCGCGATTCTTGGCGCTCGCCGCGTACGCGACGACAGCGCCGATGCCGATCACCGCGAACAGAGCGGCGGCGATGGCGGCGATCACGCGAGAGTTCATGAACCGTGTCCTTCAGGTAGTCGTGGAGTCAGTCGACGAGCTTGACGTTGGCGAGACCGAGATTGGGAGCCTCACCGCTCAGGCCCGAGCCGGTGTTGGTGTAGAACGAGCCGTACTGGGTGAAGCCGTTGAAGAGGGCGCCCTCGGACGAGCGGACGAACTGTCCGCGGACGCCGGCGCAGCCGCCGCCGATCGTGGCGAAGTTGAACTTCATGTCGCAGTTGTTGGTGTAGCTGAGCGCCGAGAAGCTCGGCTGGGTGCCGAAGTAGATGAAGGGGTAGTTGACCCACTTGTCGACCTTGAACGGCGCGAAGCCGAGGATCACCAGGCGGCTCGGGTAGGTCACCGAGCCCCAGAAGACCGACTTCTTCTCCACCGCGTAGATCGGCATCATGACGACGCTGCCGTTGCCGACGCCGGAGAGCTTGCTCTCCATGCACGTGTCGGCGGTGATGAGGGCCCAGTCGTCCAGCATGTTGCGGTAGACGTCCCACAGGTTGGCGCTGAAGTCGCAGTTCGTGTTGACGCCGGGGAAGAACGAGCGCGTGAAGTACATCGCCTGGCCGACGGAGGTGTAGCCCGAGGCCGAGCCGCGCTTGCCGTAGACCGTGGCCGCCGTCGCGCCCGTGCCCGGGCAGCTGGACTCCGCGGTGCTGTAGCGGGCCCACAGGTAGGTGCGCATCGCACCGGGCGACGTCGCCGAGCCGGGCTGGGCCGCGAGCCAGTCGCAGTAGGGCAGGCCCATGGGGATGAGCTTCGTGCCGACCAGCGGCACGGTGCCCCAGGAGGCCGTGGCCTCGGCTCGGACGGTGGTCGAGGAGTCGCCGAGGACACGCGCGAAGGAGTGGTTGACGTTCTTGGAGACGCGCACCGTGACCTTGCCGTCGTCGAAGACGGGGCTCTTCACGACGCCGTCCTTGAGCGTCTGGGCCGTGGCCGTGGCGCCGGCGTTCTGCTGGGCGTACCAGGTGGCGGTGCCGGGCGTGCAGGACGCGGTCTTCTTGAGCGAGCAGTCCGTGGCCAGCGCCATGACGGCCTGGTCCGCGGCGTTCTGCACCGCGGCCTTCTCGCTGGAGGCGACCGCGAAGTCGACCGAGACGGCGGCCATGCCGAGCAGGGCGACCATGGAGAGGGTCACGAGGACGATCGTGGCGCCCTTCTCCTTCCTGCGAAGTCCGAAGCGACGCGGTCGGGAACGGCTCGTCAGTTGCATTGGGCCACTCCCTTTCCGCGGTAGGTGAAGTTCGCTCCGAAGAGTCCCGTGATGGTCGGGCGCACGATGGTGGTGTTGACGGTGACGGCCTGGCCCACCGTGGTGGTGGTGCAGTCGATGCTCTTGGTGACCGTGGCTCCTGGAGCCATCCCGGTCACGTTGGCCCGCGCCGTGTTCCAGTTGCGGTCGATCGAGTAGTTGCGGGCTGCGATCTGCGTCGCGTTGTTCAGCTGGGTCCGGTAGTTCCACGCCATGCCGAACTCGAGGATCCCGATGACGATGGCCATCAGAACGGGAGCGATGAGGGCGAACTCCACGGCCGCAACACCGCGCTCGCGCTCGCGGCGCGAACGTCGTGTCCAGGTCGTGAAGTGCAGCATCACGTCTCCTCCCTCAAGGACTCGTGGGGGTGGGGCGTCGTCGCCCCGGGGACGGGTGTGCCGCGCCGCGTTGAGCGACGCGGCACACCTCGTGGTTGGTCGGGATCAGCCGCCCATCGAATCGACGGCGGTGTCCCAGAGACCCGTGAGGGCCGGGCCGAAGACGGCCATGGCGCCGACGATGGCGACCGCGATGACGGCGATGATGAGCGCGTACTCGGTGGCGGTGGCGCCCTTCTCGTCGCGGTCGGCCACGAAGGCGTTCAGGAAGCTGAAGATCTGCAGCATGGGTTTCTCCTCAAGTGATATCGACGAACTCGCATACTGCGAAGTCCTTGATCAGAAAGTAGTGCGACAGATGTGGCTCGTGTGACCTAATCGATGTAAATGGAGAACAAAGCCCTCAAAATAGTTCCAAGTGACTAGCGTTTCGCATGTTACGTATGTGACTTGAACGCTATGGGGTCAGATCGACCGAGATCTGCTCACATCAGCTCGATGACGCCGGCCCACATCTGAGCGATCGACTCGTGGAACGAGCCGACCACGGCGACCATGCCCAGGGCGACGCCCATGATGATCATCGCGTACTCCACGCCGCTGGTTCCGCGCTCCGATTGCGCGAACCGAGCCTTCCACCAGGTCATACGAAGCTCCTCGGGTGATGCCACTGATACCGGAGGGGAAGACGTGGCAGATGGGCCGAAGGTAGTGGACGGATGAGGTCGCCGGGTGCGATTCCGCCAAGATCCCAGTCTTTCTCCGGCCGCGCCCGCGGGCGAAGCGGCAGACAATCGAAGGGTGGACTTCCAGACCCTCGCGCTCATCTGCGTGATCGGTCTGCTCGGGCCCCTGCTGGCGGTGCCGTCGACGTGGCGCATCCCCGTGGTGGTCGGGGAGCTGATCGGCGGGCTCGTCGTCGGCGCGAGTGGCGCCGGCTGGCTCGATCCGGGCGACGAGACGTTCACGTTCCTGGCCGAGCTCGGCTTCGCCATGACGATGTTCGTGGTCGGCACGCGGGTGCCGATCCCCGAGCGCGGACTGAGGTCCGCGCTCGTCGTCGGGGCGGGCCGGTCGGCGCTCGTCGGCGTCGCCGCGGCCGTGGCCGGCGCGACGCTGGCCTGGGCGTTCGACTCCCCTCACGCCGCGGTGTTCGCGGTCCTCATGGCCTCGTCGTCGGCAGCGCTGGCCATGCCGGTCCTCGAGGACGAGGAGTTCGGCGGACCCCACCTCGTCCCGATGCTCACCCAGATCGCCGTCGCGGACGTCGTCTGCATCCTCGCGCTGCCGCTCGCGATCGCGCCCGAGCGTGCCGCGGAGGCCGCGCTCGGCTCGCTGTTCGTCGTGCTGGCGGGCGTGGCCCTGTTCCTCACCCTGCGCAGGCTGGAGGACCGCGGTGTCTGGGAGGCCGTGCACGAGGAGAGCAAGGAGCGCCGGTTCGCCGTCGAGCTGCGGTTCAGCCTCATCGTCCTGACGGCCGTCGCGGCGCTCGCCGTGGCCACCCACGTCACCGTGATGCTCGCCGGGTTCGTGTGCGGACTCGCGATCGCCGCGGTCGGTCCGCCGCGGCGGCTCGCGCGTCAGCTGTTCGCGCTGGCCGACGGCTTCCTCGGACCGGTGTTCTTCGTGTGGCTGGGCGCCTCGCTCGACCTCACGGGCGTGCTCGACGAGCCCGGGCTGATCACCCTCGGCGTCTGCCTCGGGCTCGGTGCACTCCTCACGCACCTCGTCGTGCGACTGACCGGACTGCCCGTCCCCCTCACCGTGCTGACGGCGGGCCAGATGGGCGTGCCGGTCGCGGCCGCCACGATCGGCACGCAGACCGGCGAGCTCGAGGGCGGTCTGCCCGCCGCGCTGATCCTCGGCGCCCTGATCACCGTGGCCGCGGTGTCGGTCGCGGCGCGCTTCCTGCCCTCCCCCACCCCGGCGGACTGACCCGCGTGCACCCCGACCGGCAGACTGGACCCATGAACAGCTCGAGCGACTCCGCCGTCGCCGTCTACTTGGACTTCGACAACATCGTCATCTCCCGCTACGACCAGGTGCACGGGAAGCAGTCCTTCTGGCGCGACCGCGACGCCGGCTTCGACGACGCCAAGCTCAAGGCGGCCGAGGTCGACGTGCACGCGATCCTCGACTACGCCTCGTCCTTCGGGCGCCTCGCGCTGACGCGCGCCTACGCCGACTGGTCGATGCCGGTCAACACGCGCTACAAGAAGCAGCTCGTCGACCGCGCGATCGACCTCATCCAGCTCTTCCCCGCCTCGGGCTCGAAGAACGGCGCCGACATCCGGCTGGCCGTCGACGCGCTGGAGGACATGGCGCGGATGCCGCAGGTCGGCACGGTCGTGCTCGCCGCGGGCGACTCCGACTACATCCCGCTGGCCCAGCGGCTCAAGCGGATGGGCCGGTACGTCGTGGCCGTGGGCGTCGCCGGTGCCACCAGCCGCTCGCTGGCCGCCGCGTGCGACGAGCTGCTCACGTACGACAGCCTGCCGGGACTCTCGCAGGGCTCCGACGAGGTCGAGGAGGCCGCACCCCCGGCGAAGAAGGCCGCGAAGAAGACGGCCCGGAAGTCGGCGAAGGCGGCCCCGGAGGCCGAGCCCGAACCCGAGCCCGCGCCTGCCGTCGCGCTCAAGCCGATCTTCGTGGCGGCCGCGCCCGACTCCGACGACGAGCAGGACGACGAGCGCGCGCTCGCGCGCCAGGCCACCCGCCTGCTGCTGCGCGCCATGCGCCTGCTGGGCGAGAAGGACTCCGACGACGAGTGGGTCCACTCCGGCACCGTGAAGAGCCAGATGAAGCGCATGGACTCCTCGTTCAACGAGAAGGACCTGGGATTCAAGTCGTTCACGGACTTCCTGAAGTCGCGCAAGTCCGCTGTCGAGGTCGACGAGTCGGGCCAGACCCGCAAGGTTCGGCTGCGACCCGGCCACTGAGATTGGCGGCGCGTGGGCTCCGTGCCCTAGACTGGACACGTTGCATGGCATGACTCAGCAGATTGATGGTCGAGCCTCTCTTCGAGGCTTATCGGTTTTCTCTTTGGTTGAAGTGACGCGTGACATCCAGCCGCACGCGATTCACGAGTGCGCACAACTCCCAAGGAGACGACATGGCTACCGGAACTGTGAAGTGGTTCAACGCTGAGAAGGGCTTCGGCTTCATTGCCCCCGACGACGGCGGCGAGGACCTGTTCGCGCACTTCAGCGAGATCCAGGGCTCGGGCTACCGCTCGCTCGAGGACAACCAGAAGGTCGAGTTCGAGGTCACGCAGGGCCAGAAGGGCCTGCAGGCCGCCAAGATCCGCGCGATCTGAGCTTTCGCAACGCGAGAACTCCCCGGAAAGCCCCCGCTTCGGCGGGGGCTTTCCCCTTTTCCCGGGCCAGCACTCCCGGGTCCCCCGGGCCAGATCTGTAGCGGTATCCACCGTTTTTCGGTGGCTCAGGCCGAGAAACGGTGGCCAGCGCTACACATCTCGAGCGCGGAGGCGCTGACCGTCGCGACCCACGGCGGCTCCGAGGGTCGCGAGCCGCTGCTCGACGTCGGGGTCGTTGTGGTGACTGAGGTGCACCGCGACCACCTGCGTCGCGGCGTCCACGACTCCGGCCGACCGCAGCGCCTCGATCGAGTCGGCGAAGGTCGCCAGCCCGAGGTGTCGCTCCCCCGCCAGGTCGAGCCGGTCGCCGAACGTCTGCTCCAGCAGCACCACGTCGAGCCGCCGCGACCCGATCGCGTCGAGTGCTCCTGGCGCCCACGGCCCGGTGTCGCAGCCGTAGAGCAGGCTGCCGGCCGCGTCGACCCGGTAGAGCACGGCCTCGCCGAGGGCCTCATGGGCGGCGGGCGCGACCGTGATCCGGAACGGCGCCGCCTCCACCGCGTCGCCCGCGGTCAACTCCACGAGACGCACCGCGGTCTGGCCGGGCGCGAGCCAGTCACGACACCGCGCGATCGCGGGCGCCGGCCCGAAGACGGTGAGCGGCCGCTCGCTGACCCAGCCGCGGTGCAGCAGGAACGCCGGGTCGAGGTGGTCGGAGTGCGCGTGCGACACGAGCACGGTGTCGACGTCGGCGAGGTCCACGCCGGCACGCAGGGCCTGCCGCGCCGCCTCGGGGCCAGGGTCGATCCAGAGTCGTCCGTCGACGAGCACGCTGGTGGGCGTGCGCAGCTCGCCGCGCCCGCGCATCGTCGTGCACGAGGCGCAGCGACAGAACGGCGACGGCCAGCCGTCGGCCGAGCCGGTGCCCAGCAGCAGGACCTCCACGGACTCAGTCGTGCGCCGGGACCTCGCCGCGCAGGCCCGGCGAGCACATGACCTTCTCGGGCGTGATCGCGATGACGACCCGGCGCGGGTTCTCCTTCGGCTGCCGGTAGCGCTGCGCGTACAGCTGCTCGGCCAGGGTGATCGACTCGCGGTCGCGCAAGATTTCGGCGGTGCCCGCGATGCTCAGCCACTGGGGCCCGGCGACCTGCGCCACGGTGGCGCGCGGGTCGCGCTCCACGTTGCGCACCTTCTGGCTGCCGTCCATCGTCGTGATCCGCACGATCCCCTCGTGCACGGTGAAGCCGACCGCGACGACGTGGATCCGCCCGCCGGGTCCGATCGTGGACAGGGTCGCGAGGTGGCGATCGGTGAGGAAGTCGCCCTCGGGCAGCCAGACGTCGGTCATGGGGACCATCATCGCGGGCGGACGCCTGCGGCCCGCCTCGGGTGCCGGATCGTAGGGTGAGGGACGTGTCGACCCCGAACCCCGCCGCGCCCCTCGAGCTCGCCCACGGCCCCGCCTGGCCCAACCGCTGGACGCTCGCTCCCCTGACGAACAAGCAGAGCCACGCCGACGGCACGCTGTCGGACGACGAGTACGAGTGGCTCGTCGCGCGGGCCCGCGGCGGCTTCGGCCTCGTGATGACCTGCGCCGCCTACGTCTCGCCCGAGGGCCAGGCCTGGAAGGGCCAGCTCGGCATCAGCGACGACCGGCACGACGCGGGCCTGCGACGCCTCGCCGACGGGATCCGCGAGCTCGGCGCCGTCTCGTCGATCCAGCTGCACCACGGCGGCATGCGCGCGGACGCGTCGATCTCGGGGCTGCCGCTCGTCGCCCCGTGGGACGACCCCGACCGCGGCGTGCACGCCCTCTCGACGAGCGACGTCCAACGCGTCATCGACGACTTCGTGGCCGCTGCCGTCCGCGCCGAGCGGGCCGGGTTCGACGGCGTGGAGATCCACGGCGCCCACGGCTACGTGCTGTGCCAGTTCCTCGACGCGCGCAAGAACCACCGCACCGACGGGTACGGCGGCTCGCTCGAGGGTCGCAGCCGACCGCTGCGCGAGGTCCTGAGCGGGATCCGCGCCGCCACCGGCGCGGACTTCCAGGTGGGCGTCCGGGTCTCGCCCGAGGGCAACGGCATCACGGTCGCCGACTCGCGTGCCCTCGTCGAGCAGATCCTCGCGTCGGGCGACGCCGACTACGTCGACCTGTCGTTGTGGGACGTCGCGAAGGAGCCTCGCGACACCGCGGTGGACGGCCTGCTGATCGACCAGTACGTCGATCTGCCGCGTCACGGCACGCGCCTCGGCGTGGCCGGGAAGATCCTGGCGGCACAGGACGCCGACTGGTGCCTCGAGCGCGGGGCCGACTTCGTCACCGTGGGCACGGCGGCGATCATCCACCACGACCTCCCCCGACTCGTCGCCTCGACGCCCGGGTTCGTCAGCGAGCCGCAGCCCTTCAGCCGCAGCCGCCTCGAGCAGGAGCACCTCGGCCGCGACTTCATCGACTACCTCGCCGACGGCTGGGACGACTTCGTCGCCTGACCCCGGGAACGACGAAGGGCCACCCCCTGCGGGGTGGCCCTTCGTCGTTGACTCATGAGGGCTGGTGGAGCTGCCGGGAATCGAACCCGGGTCCTATGACGCTGAACCAAGACTTCTCCGGGTGCAGTTCGTCTGGCGCTTTTCTCGGCCCCGGTGCTCGGACGAACGCGTCACCGACAGGCTCAGTAGCGGAGAAGTCCCGATCTGACCTCGCTACACGGTCAGACCAGCAAGTCCTCTAGATGAGATGGACGATCCGGGACGAGGACGCTCCCGGGTCCACCCTTCGCAGGTCGCTGTCAGGCAGCGAGGGCGAAGTCAGTGCGCTTGGAATCGGCACTTATGGGTTTGCAACGATCGTTTGAGAGATGACGTTGCCTTCTCTACCCGCTTCTCTTGGATCGAACGACCACAGTCGAAACCGATCAGCCCCTCTGAAATTGTCAATGCACCCATTCTAACCGGCTGCCGGTGCGAATTGTTCCCGTCGGGGCGTCAGTCGACGGGGCCGACGAGGTCGGCGCCGTTGTGCCACAGCACCGAGCGCATCCAGTCCTCGCCGAGACCGAGGCGGTCGAGGGCCTCGACCTGGTGGGCGTAGGGGTAGGGAATGTTCGGGAAGTCGCTGCCGAAGACGATCCGGTCCTGCAGCGCCAGCAGCCGCTTCGGGTCCACCGGCGGTGGGTCGTCGAAGAAGTCGACGAACGTCATGGTGGTGTCGAGGCGCACGTTCGGGTACCGCTCGGCGAGGTCGCAGAACGCGTCGACCTCGGGCATGCCCAGGTGCGCGATCACGAGCGGCAGCCGCGGGAAGCGCTCGAGCACGGCGGCCACCCCGCGCGGACCCGTGTGCGGTCCCGGCGCCGGCCCGGAGCCGGCGTGCAGCACGATCGGGACCTGCGACTCGTCGAGCGCCGCCCAGACGGGGTCGAGCAGCGGGTCGTCCGCCGCGAACTCGCCCACCTGCAGGTGGGCCTTGAACATCCGCACGCCCGACGCGATGGCGGCCGGGACGTACTCGGCAGCCTCGGGCTCGGGGAAGAACGTGGCCGACGGCACCGAGTCGGGCACCCGCTCGGCGAACCCGGCGAGCCAGTCGTTCATGAACGGCGCGATGCCCGGCTTGTGCGCGTAGGACAGCGCGGTGAACCGCTTCACGCCGAGCGAGCGCAGCGTCTCGACGCGCTCCTCGTCGCTCGTGCGGTAGTGGATCGGCCACGCGCGCCCCAGCTTCGGGCCGGCGGAGTCGAAGTACGCCCACACCTTCGCCAGCACCTGCGGCGCCATGAAGTGCACGTGGACGTCGACGATCCCCGGCACGCCGAGCCGCTCGAGGTACGCGGCCAGGTCGGCGTCCTGCCAGGTCATATGCCCTTGAGCCGGCGACCGACCTCGCGCTCGGCGTCGCGGGACGCCTGGCGCTCGGCGATGGCGTGGCGCTTGTCGTAGGCCTTCTTGCCGCGGGCGAGAGCGATCTCGACCTTCGCGCGGCCGTCCTTGAAGTACAGGCTCAGCGGGATGATCGTGAGGCCCTTGGACTGGGTGCGGTGCTCGATCCGCTCGATCTCGTGGCGGTTCAGCAGGAGCTTGCGGCGACGGCGGGTCTCGTGGTTGGTCCACGTGCCGTTGTCGTACTGCGGGATGTGCACCTGGAGCAGCCAGGCCTCGCCGCGGTCGATCTCGCCGAACCCGTCGACGAGGGAGGCCCGGCCCTGGCGCAGCGACTTGACCTCCGTGCCGGTCAGCACCAGACCGGCCTCGAAGGTGTCCTCGATGTGATAGTCGTGCCGCGCCTTCTTGTTCTGCGCAATCAGCTTGCGACCGGTCTCCTTGGCCATTCGACCATTCTGTCAGGTGAGGGCGACTGGACGCTCAGAGCCAGTTCATCGGGTTCGTGGTCGACCCGTTGACCAGCACCATGAAGTGCAGGTGGCAGCCCGTGGAGTAGCCGGTGGAGCCGACGTAGCCGATGACGTCGCCGCGCTTGACCTTCGCGCCGCTGCTGCGAGCGAACCGCGACAGGTGGTTGTAGGTCGTGATGACGCTCTTGCCGCGCTTGACGCCGTTGTTGAGGATGACGCGGTTGCCGTAGCCGCCGTTGTAGTACTGCGACACGATCGTGCCGCCGGCGGCCGCGCGGATCGGGACGCCGCAGCCGACGCCGAAGTCGGTGCCGTCGTGCAGCTTGTAGACGCCCGTGATCGGGTGACGGCGCATGCCGTAGGGCGAGGTGATCGGGCCGTTGACCGGGCGGCTCAGGGCGCCGCCGGAGTCGCCGGTGGTGCCACCGCCGTCGCCGCCGCCTCCACCGCCGCCGCCCTTCTTCTTGCGGGCGCGCTCGGCGGCCTCGAGCTCCTTGCGGACGATCTCGGCCATCTGGCTCTCGAGGCGACGCCGGTCGGCCTCGAGCTCGGCCTGCAGGGCCAGGTCCTCGGCGAGGGTCGCGTCGGCGGCGCGCTTGGCGCCGGCCCGGGCGGTGACCAGCTTCGCCACGGAGGCGGCCTGCGCCTCGGCCTGGGCGGTCAGCTCCTGCATCTGCACGACGACGGCCTCGGCCTGCTGCTTCTGCTGCGCCACCTGGTCGCGGAGCTCCTCGACCTTGTCGCGCTCGATGCCCAGCATGACCTCGGAGGCGGCCAGCTCCTGCATGATCGCGATCTGGGCGTCGCCGATCGAGGTCTTGGCGCTCATCTGCTCGGAGAACAGTCCGGGATCGGAGCCGCGGAGGAGGTCGCCGAAGGCCTTGAGCCCGGCGTCGCCGGCCATGACGGACTCGACGGCGAAGGACTCCACGGCGCCGCGGGACTGCCGCAGCTCCTTCTCGGCCCGCTCGAGGCGGTCCTCGGCGGCGGAGAGCTCGGCCTCGGCCTTGTCCAGGGCGGCGCGCAGGCGCGCGTCCTCGGCCTGGGCGACCGCGAGCCGGCCGCGCGTCTGCCCCAGCTGGGACTGCGCGTCGGCGAGCTTGGTGTTGGCGTTGATGAAGGCGAGCTTCGCGTCGCGGGCGGCCTTCGTGGACTCCTGGACCTCGTCCTTGGCGTCCTTGAGGCGCTGGTTGTTCTCGCGCTGCTCGCGCTTGACGTCGTCCTTCTCGTCACCGAAGGTGGGCGCGCTGAATCCGGCCACCAGCAGAGCGCTGAGGGCGAGGGCGAGCAGCGGCTTGCGCAATCTCGTCATGTGCCTCGAATCCGGGGAAGTGTCCGTCAGGACGGAATCGTGCGATGTGACTCGAGTGACTCTACGCCTCAGGTTGAGGGTTTGGTGGGCGCTCCGCGCCGCGCGTGTCGCCGCCGCTCACGGTTCGGGCCGCGCGCCGACTGCACTTTTGGAACGGGATGCACCGTTCTCGCGAACGAAAACGTGCATCCCGTTCCAAAAGTGGAGAGAGGTTCGCGAGAGGCCGGCCGGTCGCCGGGCGGCGTCAGACGTCGAGGTACTTGCGCGTCATGACGAACGTCGGCACGAGCGCCAGGAGCAGGGCGAGGACCGTGGTCATGCCCATGACCAGGAACGCGTCCTCCCAGCGCACCCACGTGGTGATCCGGCCGAGCGTGTCGCGTAGGTAGCCGTAGACGACGAAGTGCATGAACGCCGCGAGACCACCGGCCGCGAGCGCCGCCGAGATGAACGCCGCGACGAGCGACTCCAGGACGAAGGGCGCCTGGATGTGCCAGCTGGAGGCGCCGACGAGGCGCATGATGCCGATCTCGCGGCGCCGCGCGAACGCTGTCATCCGGATCGTGTTCGAGACCTGGAGGATCGCCGCGATGATCAGCAGGCCCGCCGTCGCCAGCGCCGCCCACTGCATCTTGTCGAGCATCTCGAACAGCGGCCCGAGCAGGTCGCGCAGCGAGTTGACGTTGCCCACGCCGTCCATGCCCGAGACCTCGCTGACGACGCCGTCGAACTGCTGCGGGTCCTTCAGGGTGACGAAGTACGACTCGGGGAACGAGTCGACGCCGAGGGTCTCCAGCTGCTTGCGGCCCGTGTCGGTCTGGCCGAGGAGCTCGCGCGCCTGGGCATAGTTCTCCTGGGGGCTGCGGACGGTGTAGTCGCGCACCTCGGGGTTGTCGGTGAGGGCGTCCTGGACGGCCTGCTTCTGCTCGTCGGTGGCGGCGCCGCCGACGCACGTGGCCGCCGGGGAGTTCTTGGTGCACAGGTTGACCTGCAGCTGCAGGCGGTCGCCGAAGTACTGCTCGGTGCGCTCGGCCTGGGCCTGGATCAGCAGGCCGAGGGAGGCCAGCAGCAGCGACACGCTCATCGTGACGATCAGCGAGATCGTCATGGAGGTGTTGCGGGTCAGGCTGGCGCGCAGCTCGTTGAGGATCGCTCGCATGGGTCTCAGTTCTCGTAGCCGTAGATGCCGCGGGCCTCGTCGCGCACGACGCGCCCCTCGTCGAGCTCGATGACGCGCTTGCGCATCTGGTCGACGATCGAGGAGTCGTGGGTGGCCATCAGGACGGTGGTGTCCTCGCGGTTGATCCGGTCGAGCAGCTTCATGATGCCGACGCTGGTGCTGGGATCAAGGTTGCCGGTGGGCTCGTCGGCGATGAGGATCATCGGCCGGTTGACGTAGGCCCGCGCGATGGCGACGCGCTGCTGCTCACCGCCCGACAGCTCGTCGGGGCGGCGGTGGCCCTTGCCGTCGAGGCCGACCAGGTCGAGGGTCTCGGGGACGAGGCGCTTGATCTCGTCGCGCGGCTTGCCGATGACCTCCAGCGCGTACGCGACGTTCTCGAAGACGGTCTTGTTCGGCAGCAGCCGGAAGTCCTGGAAGACGGTGCCCAGCTGGCGGCGCAGCTTCGGCACCTTCCAGCTGGAGAGCTTGTTGATCTCCTTGCCCGCGACGTAGACGTGGCCCGAGGTCGGGCGGGCCTCGCGCAGGATCAGGCGCAGGAAGGTCGACTTGCCGGAGCCGGAGGCGCCCACGAGGAAGACGAACTCGCCCTTCGTGATCTCCAGGTCGAGCCGGTCGAGGGCGGCGCGCTTCTGGCCGGGGTAGGTCTTGGTGACCTTGTCGAAGCGAATCACCCGATCGAGTGTAGGTGTGTGACCTGAGGAAACCCGGCAGCCGCCGGGCCCGTTTCCCGTGAGGAGTGCCTCACCGCGGATGCGCCCTCGAACGCGGGGCCGGGCGGTCCGCGAGGCATTCCTCCGGCGCGACCGGCCGTGGTCCCGGCGGCTAGGGTGAGAGCGAGTCAGCACGCCGGGAGTCCACATGAGTCTGCATGCAGTCGAGGCAGCCGCCTCGATGCTCTCGGCTCGTGGCACCGACCTGGAGGACCTCGTGCGCGAGGCCGGACGGATCCGCGACGAGGGTCTCGCCCGCGCCGGCCGCCCCGGCGTCATCACGTGGTCGCGCAAGGTGTTCGTGCCCGTCACCACGCTGTGCCGCGACCGCTGCCACTACTGCGTCTTCGTCGACACCCCCGCCAAGCTCGAGCGCAAGGGCATCGCCCCGTACCTCTCCGAGGAGCACGTGCTCGCGATCGCCCACCAGGGCGCGGCGCTGGGCTGCAAGGAGGCGCTGCTGACCCTCGGCGACCGCCCCGAGGACCGCTGGGACGTCGCACGCGAGTGGCTCGACGCGCACGGCTTCGCGTCCACGCTCGACTACGTCGGCCACCTGGCGCGGCGCATCACCGCCGAGACGGGCCTGCTGGCGCACCTCAACCCCGGGGTCATGACCGCCGAGGAGCTGCGCGTCCTGCGCCCCACCGCCCCGTCGATGGGGATGATGCTCGAGACCACCAGTCACCGGCTGTTCGCCGAGCCCGGCCAGGCGCACTTCGGCTCCCCCGACAAGGACCCGGCCCTGCGGCTCCAGGTGCTCGAGGACGCGGGCCGCCAGCGGATCCCGTTCACCACCGGCATCCTCGTGGGCATCGGCGAGACCGTGGAGGAGCGGTTCGACTCGATCCTCGCCCTGCGCGACCTGTCGGAGCGGCACGGCCACGTGCAGGAGGTGATCGTGCAGAACTTCCGCGCCAAGCCCGCCACCGCGATGCAGGGCGTCGCCGACGCCGAGACCGACGCCTACATCGCGGCCGTCGCCACCGCGCGCATCGTGCTGGGTCCCGACGCCCGCATCCAGGCGCCGCCGAACCTCTCCGATCCCGCCGAGCTCGCGCTCCTCGTGGCCGCCGGCATCGACGACTGGGGCGGCGTCAGCCCCCTCACCGCCGACCACGTGAACCCCGAGCGCCCGTGGCCCCAGGTCGACCAGCTGGCCGAGCTCACCCGCGCCGCCGGGTTCGAGCTGCGCGAGCGCCTCACGGTGCACCCGCACTACATCCGCGACCGCGATGCCTGGATCGACCCCGCCCTCCACGACGCCGTCCTCGCCCTGGCTGACGCCGACGGCATGGCCCGAGGAAGCGCTGGCAGTGACGTTTCCGGGGCAGAATCGCCCGAAACACCCCGCAAACGTCACGCCCAGCGAGTGCGGATCGAGGACGACCCGGCCGGGCTCACCGACGACGAGTACGTGCGGCTGATGACCTCCACCGGGCGGGACCTCGACCGGCTCGCCGGGCTGGCCGACGAGCTGCGACGCTCGGTCGCCGGGGCCACCGTCTCGCTCGTGCAGAACCGCAACCTCGGGTCCGACCGGGTCACCGATCCCGACCTCGTCGCGCAGGTCGCGGCCGACGCCGTCGACCTCGGCGCCACCGAGCTCTGCATCCAGGGCACCGCACCGGCCGGCACGCCGGACGACGTCTACGAGCAGATGCTGCGCGCCGCCCGCGCCGCCGCGCCCGGCCTGCACCTGCACGCGTTCCGCCCCGCCGACGTCATCGACGGCGCACGTCGCACGGGCCGCACCGTGGCCGAGCAGTACGCCGCGCTGGCCGCCGCGGGCGTCGACACCGTGCCCGGCACGGGCGTGAAGGTCCTCGACGAGGAGCACCGTGCGCGGCACTTCCCCGCCGACCTGCCCGTCGCCGAGTGGGAGCAGGCGATCCGCGCGGCCCACGGGCTCGGGCTGCGGTCCACCTCGGTGCTCTTCTACGGTCACGGCGAGTCGCCCCTGCAGCGCGTGCGCCACCTGCGCCGCCTGCGTGCGATCCAGTCCGACACCGGCGGCTTCAACGAGCTCGTGCCGATGGCGTTCCCGGGCGGCGACCACGACGACGACCAGCACCGCGCCGTGCACGCCGTGGCCCGGCTGCTGCTGCACGGCAGCATCAGCCACGTGCAGGCCGCCTGGACGCGCCTCGGCGTCGACGGCGCCACGCTCGTCCTGCGCTCGGGCGCCGACGACCTCGGCGGCACGCTCTACGACGGCCGGGTGCTGCCCGGGGACGGCGTCGAGTTCGGCCACGAGCTGACCATCCAGGCCGCCGAGCGCATCGCCCGCTCCCTCGGCCGGCAGCTGCGACTGCGCACCACCACCTACGGCGTCGCCCGATGACGCGCGTCCGCGTCGCGGTCGTCGGCGCCGGCTTCGCCGGGGTCGCCATGGCCCGCCGCCTCGCCGCGGCCGGCGAGTCGTTCGTCGTGCTCGAGCGGCGTCCCGGCATCGGCGGCACCTGGCACGACAACCGCTACCCCGGCGTCGCGTGCGACGTGCCGGCGCACCTGTACGGCTACTCCGACATCGCCCACCCGGGCTTCAGCCGCGTCTTCGCGCCCGGCGCCGAGATCCGCGAGTACCTCGAGGACGCCGCCGCACCCGTCGCCGATCGCATCATGCTGTCCACCCGGCTCGAGAACGCGCGGTGGGACGGCACCCACTGGCAGCTGGCCACCTCGCGGGGCGCCCTCGAGGCCGAGGTCCTCGTGATGGCCGCCGGTCGGCTCACCGAGCCGCGCCTGCCCGACGTGCCGGGCACCTTCGACGGCCCCGTGGTGCACACGGCGCGCTGGGACGACGAGCTCGATCTCGAGGGCAAGCGGGTCGCCGTCGTCGGTACCGGCGCTTCGGGCGTCCAGGTGGTCCCCGAGCTCGCTCGTCGGGCCGAGTCCGTCGTGGTGCTGCAGCGCAGCGCGCCCTACATCCTGCCCAAGGGCGACCGCGCCTACGCCGACGCCGAGATCACGCTGTTCGAGCAGCAGCCCGAGCGGCTCGCCGACCTGCGCGGCGCGCTCATGCGCGAGACCGAGGAGGTCTTCGACCAGCGCGCCGGCGACGGTCGAGCCGAGGCTCGCGCGCGAGCCCTCGACCACCTCGCCGACCAGGTGCCCGACCCCGTCCTGCGCGCGGCGCTGACGCCCGACCACGAGTTCGGCTGCAAGCGCGTCCTGTTCAGTGACGACTACTTCGCCGCCCTGCGGCTCCCCCACGTGCGACTCGTCCCCGGCGCCCTCACCGGCTACGAGGCCGGCGCCGTGCTGGCGGCCGACGGATCGCGTCACGAGGTCGACGTCGTCGTCACGGCCACGGGGTTCCACAGCACGCGCCAGCCCTACGCCGAGCTCGTCACCGGGCGCGACGGGATCTCGCTCGACCAGTACTGGTCGCAGGGCATGCGGGCCTACGGCTCCACCGCGGTGCACGGCTTCCCCAACCTGTTCGTGCTCGACGGCCCGAACGCCACGCTCGCGCACAACTCCGCCGTGCTGATGATCGAGGCCCAGGCCGACTACGCCATGTCGGCGATCCCGTGGACCGCGCACGGTCCGCTCGAGGTGTCGGTGGAGGCCGAGCAGGCCTACATCGACGAGATCCAGGGCCGCAGCGGTGTGTGGACCTCGGGCTGCAGCAACTGGTACGTCGACGAGCCGTCGGGCCGCCAGGTGCTGCTGTGGCCGGGCAAGGCCCAGGAGTTCCGCGACCGCTTCGGCTACTTCGAGCCCGAGCCGTTCGGGCTGGCGCACCTCGACCCCTCGGAGTCCGAGGGTGCCTGACCGGCGTCGGCGGGCCTGGACGGTCGTCATCCCGGTGAAGCCCCCGCACCTGGGCAAGTCCCGCCTCGACCTGCCCGGGATCGACCGGGTCGAGCTGGCGCGCGCGATCGCCCTCGACACGATCGAGGCCGCCGCCGAGGTCGCCCGGGTCGTCGTCGTCACGGCCGACCCGATGATCGGCGCGCCCGGCGTGGAGGTCGTGCTCGAGCCCGAGCCGCGCGGCATCGCCGCCGCCGTCACCGACGGACTGGCCGCCGCACCGCACGGACGACGGGCGGTGCTCCTGGGCGACCTGCCGGGCCTGCGTCCCGACGACCTCGCGCTCGCGCTCGAGCTGGCCGAGGACACCAGGCTCGGCGCCGTCCCCGACGAGGAGCGCCAGGGCACCACGCTCGTCACCGCGCGCGAGGGCGACCTGCCGGCCGCGTTCGGGCCGGGGTCGTGGCAGCGCCACCGCGAGGCGGGCTTCGTCGAACTGCCCGTCCCCGTCTCGTCCACGATGCGCCGCGACGTCGACCGGGCCGACCATCTCGTCGGCACGCTCGGCCCTCGCACCACGGCCGTGCTGCGGCGGGTGGTCTGAGGCTCAGTTCCGGCTGAAGACGGGGCCCGTTCCCTCGGGCACCAGACGGCCGCCGTCCACCGTGAGCGCGGCGGGCAGCTCGGCCGGCGGGTCCTCGTCGTCGCCGCAGTGGACCACGCCGGTGTCGTCCGGCGTCAGCAGCACCTGACCGCCGCGCAGGTCCCAGCGGCCGGGGATCTCCGAGCACGTGTCGGTGATGACGTAGGTGTCGTCGTCCAGGAGCGTGAGGATGAGCCGGCGGCCCGTCTCGGGGATCGGCTGGGAGACCCAGGCGCCCAGCACCGGCAGCGTGTCCTCGGGCTGGCCGACGCCGGCCGACGACGTCTGCGCGGGATAGCCCTCGGGCGTCTCGCCCGCGCAGCCGGCCAGCACGAGGACCGCCAGAACGAGGGCCGACAGGGTGCGCATGGCCACAAGGTAGACCGGCTCCGAGCCGCGGTCAGCACCTCTGAGGGATGGATTTCAGGCTGGAATGCGAGCAACTCTCACAACAGTCGCTCTGGCCCCTCAGTCCTGCGTGAACGTGGGCCCTTCGCCCTCCGGGACGAGGCGGTCGCCGTCCACCGCGAAGGCCTTCGGCAGCTCCACCGGCGGACCGACCTCCTCGCCGCACTGGATCCCCCCGTCGTCGGGCGTCAGCAGGACCTCCCCGCCGGTCAGCTCCCAGCGCCCGGTCAGCTCGAGGCACTCGTTCTCGGCCACGTAGGTGTTGTCGTCGGAGAGCGTCAGGATGACGGTCTGGCCCGAGTCGAGCGGCTCGGACGTCCAGCGGCCCAGCACGGGCAGCGTGTCCTCCGGCCGCTCCTCGCCGGCCGAGGTTCCCGGGTCCGACGCCGTGTCGGAGCCGTCCGAGCATCCGGTCAGCAGGGTCAGCGCGAGCAGGAGGGCAGCGAGGAGGCGCATGCGCCCACGCTAGCGACCGGCCTGATGCTGGTCGATGCGCGCGCGCTCTGCCAAGGTGTGGCCCGTGATCGTGCTGCTGAGGCTCTGGGCCGTGCTCGTGGCCCTCGTCTGGCTGGTGCCGGGCTTTGGGCTGATCGACCTGTTCTTCTCGTGGAACCCGGACTGGCCCGTGATGGTCGAGGCGGGCTGGGGCCTGTTCGTGAGCCTGGGACTGGCGCTGCCGCTGCTCGTCGCGGCCGTCCGACCGGCGTCGGCGCAGGCAGCGCTTGCGCAGCTGAGCGTCGCCGGGGCTGCCCTGCTGGGGGCGGTCGTGCTGGGTCGCGAGGCGGAAGCCTGGTGGATGCTGCTGCTGGCCGCCGTGTCGGGACTGACCGTCTGGGCGATCGCGCGTCGGCAGCCATCGTCGTCCTCGAGCCCGGTACGCCTCCGTGCGCTGGTGCCGCTGGCGTTGGTTGCGGTGCCGTTCGCGCTGACCTACGCCTGGCGGATGACGACGGCCGGCTGGGACGGGCCGCCCGCCGACATCACCAACGACGTCGACCACTACGTGATCCAGGCGGCGTTGGCCCTCGCGGTACCGGCGCTGGCGCTGCTCGCGACACGGTCCGGGAGCCTGAGGCTGTCCGGGACGAGCGCGGCGCTCATGGCCGGCTACAGCGGCCTCGTGTCCTGGGCGTTCCCGGGGACGCTCGCCGGCTGGCCCGCGTGGATCTCGGTCGGCGCGATGGCCTGGGCCGCCGTGGTGCTCGCCGTGACGTGGTGGCCGGCCAACGCTCGCATCGAGACGTCAGCGTGACCGCCGAGCCCCGTGAGTGGCGCAGATGTGCCCGCCACTCGGCGAGTGGCGGGCGATTCTGCGCCACTCGGCGTCCGGGGGGGCGGCGGGTCAGGGGCGGAGGGCGGCGCGGGCGAGGGCGGCGGACGCGGAGGGGTCGGTCATCCAGAGGGGCTCGACGCGCACGTCCCAGCCCTCGGCCTCGAGGCCGGGGGCCAGCGCCGCGTCCTCCTCGGCCACGAGCCAGGTGTCGAGCACGCCGCCCTCGGCACGGCGTCCGTAGTGGCGCGCCACCGCGTCGGCCGAGGTCTCCACGCCGATCGCGGCGAGGCACGCGTCGGCCATCCCGCGCACCACCCGGCCGCCGATGATCGGCGAGACGCCCACGACCCGGCGCGCGCGGCCCAGAGCCTCGCGCACCCCGGGCACGGCGAGGATCGGGCCGATCGACACCACGGGGTTCGACGGCGCGAGCACGACGACGTCGGCCCCCTCGATCGCCTCGACGACGCCGGGTGCCGGGCGCGCATCGGCGATCCCGGGGTTCTCGAACGCGGTCGCCCGCAGCGACGCCCGGTGCCGCGTCCACCACTCCTGGAAGTGCATCCGGGTGCCGTCCTCGACGACCACTTGGGTGTCGACCTCGGTGTCGGTCATCGGCAGCAGTCGCACGCCGATGGGCCACCGCGCGCCCAGCCGCTCGGCGACCTGCGACGGAGCCAGCCCGTCGCGCAGCCAGCCCGTGCGGGCCAGGTGGGTGCCGAGGTCAAGGTCACCGAGGGTGAACCATGGCCAGCCGGCGCCCCACGCCTGGAGCTCCTCGCTGACCCGCTCGCTCTCCCCCGCCCGGCCCCAGCCGCGCTCGGTGTCGTTGACGCCGGCCAGCGCGTAGAGGATCGAGTCGATGTCGGGCTGGAGGCGCACGCCGGAGAGCCACAGGTCGTCGCCGGTGTTGACCACGACCGTGATCTCGTCGGTGGCCTCGACCGCGTCGCGCAGGCCCTTGACGAAGCGGGCGCCGCCGACGCCGCCGGCCAGCACGGTGACGCGCATCAGCCGCCCGTCCGGAAGAGGTCGTCCTCGAGCGGACGCAGGATGCTGCGCGCGCCCGGCAGGTCGAGGTCGCCCACGAGGTCGGCCCGGCCGCGCACGACCGCGACCGGCACGTGCCCGTCCTTGGGCTTGACCAGCTCGGCCGCCGAGCACAGCTCGTCGCCGACGCACGGCAGGGTGACGGCCAGCGGCCGGCCGTCGGCGTCCCGGTCGGGCCGCTCGAACAGCTGCACGCCGGCGGCGCCGATCGCGACGTCGGTCTGGCCCAGCCGCCACGGCCGGCCCAGGGTGTCCGAGACCAGCACGCCGACGTGCGCATCGCGGCGCAGGTCCTCGGCGATCGCCCTCGCCGAGGCGTCGGGATCCTCGGGCAGCAGCAGCACCTGGCCCTCGGGCACGTTGCTCGCGTCGATGCCCGCCGCGGCCGCCACGATGCCGAGGCGGTTCTCCACGATCCGCACCGGCCCACGCTCGGCCACCACACGCACCGTCTCCGCGGCGATCGCGGCCTCGCGATCAGCGGCGGGGATGAAGCGCCCCTCCGCCTTGCTGACGACCTTCGAGGTCACCACGACGATGTCGCCGTCCTTCAGGTCCGCGTGCGCGCGGATCAGCGCGGCGAGGTCGTCGCCGGGACGGATCTCGGGCAGCCCGGAGATCCCGAGGACGGTCAGCATCGGGAGGATCAGGCCGCGGTGGACTGGTTCCGGCGCCAGCGGATGCCGGCCTCGATGAACTCGTCGATCTCGCCGTCGAGGACCGCCTGGGTGTTGCCGGTCTCGTATTCGGTGCGCAGGTCCTTGACGAGCTGGTACGGGTTGAGCACGTAGTTGCGCATCTGGTCGCCCCAGGACGCCTGCACGTCGCCGCGCAGCTCGTCGAGGTGGGCGCGCTCCTCGGCCTTCTTCAGCGCGAGCAGCTTCGCCTTGAGGATCACCATCGCGCTGGCCTTGTTCTGCAGCTGGCTCTTCTCGTTCTGGCAGCTGACGACCACACCGGTGGGGATGTGGGTCAGGCGCACCGCCGAGTCGGTGGTGTTCACGCTCTGGCCGCCGGGTCCGCTGGAGCGGTAGACGTCGACGCGCACCTCGTCTTCGGGGATCTCGATGTTGTCGGTCTCCTCGAGCACCGGGACGACCTCGACCGCGGCGAACGAGGTCTGCCGGCGGCCCTGGTTGTCGAACGGGCTGATGCGCACGAGGCGGTGCGTTCCGGCCTCGACCGACAGCGTGCCGTAGGCGTAGGGGGCGCGGATCGCGAAGGTCGTGGACTTGAGCCCCGCCTCCTCCGCGTAGCTGGTGTCGTAGATCTCGACGGGGTACTTGTGGCGCTCGGACCAGCGGATGTACATGCGCTGGAGCATCTCGGCGAAGTCCGCGGCGTCGACGCCGCCCGCGCCGGAGCGGATCGTCACGAGGGCCTCGCGCTCGTCGTACTCGCCCGAGAGCAGCGTGCGCACCTCGAGGCTGTCGATGGAGTTCGCCAGGCGGTTGACCTCGGCCTCGGCCTCGGCGAGCGAGTCGGCGTCGCCCTCCTCGGCACCGAGCTCGAGCAGGACCTCGACGTCCTCGAGCCGCTGGCGCAGGTTGGCGACGCGCTCGCTCTCGGCCTGCAGGGCCGACAGTCGCCCGGTGACCCGCTGCGCGTTGGCCTGGTCGTCCCAGAGGTCGGGGGCGCCCACCTGCTCCTGGAGGTCGGCGATCTCGGCCTCCATCTTGGGCAGGTCGAGCACGCGCTCGATCGACGTCAGCGTCGCGCCGAGCTGTTTGATCCGGTCGTTCAGGTCCGTGGTGGCCACCTGTCGAGGTTACCGCTGCGCGCGAAGCCCGGGGTCCTCGACCGCCGTCCCGACGCGCGGTTTCAGAAACCGTCGGTATCCAAAGTGATTCACGTCACATTCAGCGAAGTCGACCGGCATGATCATCGACCGAGGGAGTCGATCACCGAATCGGAGACGCCATGACGAACGAGCGCATCGCCGCCACTGCTGCGGGCGGCGAGCTGGGATTCCTCGCCTTCGGGCTCGTGCCGCACGTCGAGGCACTCGGCCTGCCGGGGAGCCTCGTGCTGCTCGTCGCCTCGGCGGCGGTCGCCGCCGTGGCCGCCCGGCTGGTGATCGCCGCATGCGGGGCGGACGACCCGTGGCGCGAGGTGGCCCTGGACCCCACGTGGGACCTGTCGCTCGCCGAGCTGTCCGCCTGACACGCCAGCGGCGGGCCGTCTCGAGGGAGGCGACCCGCCGCTGCTTCGTCCGGCGCCCTACCTCCCCAGTCGCAGGGCGTCGCGGATCGTGAAGAACACGTCGGTCTGGTCGGTCAGGCCCACCACGTTGGCGGCGCGCGGCCCGTACGCGGCGATGCGCAGCTGCGAGCCGGTGTGCTGCTGCGAGCCGGCCGCGGCGCTCGTCGCGTAGTTGATGGTCATCGGCTGACCGTCGCGCGTCAGCAGGTTCACCGTCGCGCCGGGCGTCGTCGAGCCCGCCTCCACGATCTGGCTCGTGTGGGCGTGGTCAGCGGTGACGATCACCGTCGTGTTCTTGTCCTTCTTCGCATAGTCCAGCGCGACCTTCACGGCCTCGTCGAGGTCGAGCGTCTCGCCGATCTGGCCGCAGGCGTCCGAGGAGTGGTTGCGCTTGTCGATGCTGGCGCCCTCGACCTGGAGGAAGAAGCCCTTGCGGCCCTTGCGGTCGAGCAGCTCGATCGACTTCTCGGTCATGTCGGCCAGGCTCGGCAGCGAGGCCGTGCGCGCCGGGTTCTCGGTGCACGCGACCGGGGCCCTCGTGCCGCCGTCGGCCGTGGCGGCCGGGCCGGTCCAGCGCACGGGGAAGTTGCCGGGGGCGAAGAGGCCGAGCAGCGGCTCGTCCTGGTCGGCCTTCCTGACCTTCGACAGCGAGGCGAGGTCGTCGACGAGGCGGTAGCCGCGCTGCTGCGCCTGCTCGCGCAACGTGCGGCCCTGCCAACGGCCGGCGGTCGCGGTCTCGGCGAACGTGGTCGCACCGCCGCCGAGGCTGACGTCCGGGCGGGTGTCGATCAGCTGCTCGGTGATGCTGCCGGCGCCACCGTTCTCCTTGGCGTTGGTCGGGCAGGTCTTGGTGGTCGCAGTGGGGCCGTAGCAGCTGCGCGCGGTGACGTGCGCGACCTGCACCGCCGGCGTCGCGTCCTGCAGCTCGGCGGTGGAGACGTTGCCGGTCCTGTACCCGGAGCGCTTCGCCAGCTCCAGCAGCGTCCGCTGGGGCTTGCCGTGGATGTCGACGCTCACGGCGTTGTCGTAGGTCTTGGTGCCCGTCGCCCAGGCCGACCCGGTCGCCGCCGAGTCCGGCACGTAGTCGGGCTTGCCGTCCTTGGTGAGCGAGTAGGTCGTGTACTGGCCGGTGAGCGGCAGGGCGTCCAGGCCGGGGAACCGGCCTGCGGCACCGTGGACGTAGTTGCGGGCGCTGGTGATCTCCGAGTCGCCCATGCCGTCGCCGATGATGAGGATGACGTTGTCCGGTCGACCGCCGTCGATGGCCTTCTTGACGGCCTGCGTCTGGTCGCCGGAGAGGCGGGTCGCGCCGCCGTGGCGGCTGAGGTCGCGCTCGGCCGTGGCCACCGATCCGACCACTGCTCCCCCGAGAAGCAGTGAGGCGGTGCCGAGGACGAGCACGCTGCGCGTGCTGGTGCGTAGGTTCATGGCCCCAGCCCAGCGCCCCGCGGTGACGGGCGGGTGAACCGCGGAGGAAGTCCGGCGGTCCAGTCGGGCACGCGTCAGCGCGCCTGGGCGAGTCGGTGGGTGGGGTCGGGAGCCGGGCCGGGGTCGGCGACCTGGCCGATGACCGTGACGGTCGTGAAGAACGTCGCGCACGAGAGCACGAGCGCGGTGCGCCTGGCCTGTTGCCACGTGAAGCGGTTCATGACACCAGCGCAGCCGATCGGGGTGAACCCGTGGTGAACCCGGCCGGAAGAGTGCGCGGCGATCGGTCGGCCGACGGTGGACCCTCACGCGGCATGATGGGGGTCATGGACGCTCCCAGGCCGATCACCCCGCCCGGCTGGTACGACGACGGCCACGGGCAGCTGCGCTGGTACGACGGCTCGCAGTGGACCCAGCACACCGCTCCCCTGGCGCAGGCCGGCCCGCCGCGGGTGCCCCAGCAGCCCGTCGCGCCGCCGCGCCCCCAGGTCCGACGGGAGGACCTCGTCCCGGTCAAGCGCTCGAGGCTCGTGTGGATCCTGCCGATCGTCTTCGTGATCGCGGCGCTCGTGGGCGCCCTGTCGGCCGTGGCGGCCTGGAACGCGGGCGGGTTCGATCCCGACCCGCTGGAGCGGACCTACGCCGACTTCGTGCGCGCCGATCAGACGCGCGACTGCGCCGCTCTCGAGGAGGTCACGACCAGCAGCTTCCGCGACGACCTGTACGACGAGCCGTTCACCTGCGCCCTCCTCGCCTCGCGCCCGCCGGTGATGCGGGGCGGCGACCCGGTGTGGGGCATGCGCTTCGGACCCGTGGGGATCCTCGTGGTCGAGGACTCCGGCTGGGTCGGCCTGGACGACGAGCGCCACGACGTGTCCTCGGTCGAGACCTACACGCTCGTGCGCCAGGACGGCCGGTGGAAGCTGGACTCCAGCGACTGATCCGCACTTGCGGCCCGAGGCCGTCCGGGTGATGGTGGTCACATGACGTGGGGGCACCGTCGGATCCGCATCGCGCTGGTCGCGTCGGCGGTGCTGGGCGCCGGAGCGCTCCTCGCCGTGTCCGAGTCCACCGGCCAGCGCTCGAAGTCGTCCACGTCGGCGGCCACCGCTCCCGTGGCCGCGACCGTCGTCGCTCCCGCTCCCGCCGCCGTCCGGGTGGCCGCCGCGACGCCCCGGTGCTTCGGCGCCGCGTCGATGGCCACGAAGCGGTGCCACAACCCGGCGCTCAAGGGAAGGCTGATCCCGAGACCGGGCATCGCCAAGCGCGAGACGGCCCGCTATCCGGGCAAGGAGTGCTACCAGACGGGCGTCCAGCAGATCCGCCTCAACCGCGGCTGCACGTTCGGCACCCGCGCCGCCGGACGTCCTCACGTGATCCTGGTCGGCGACTCGCACGCGCGGGCCCTCATGCCCGCCTTCGTGGAGATGGCCGAGGCCGGTCACATCTCGCTCGAGGCCCAGGTGCGCGGCTCGTGCTCGTGGACGACCTCCCGCGTCAACCACCCCGACACGTCCCGCATCCGCCCCTGCACGCTCTACCGAAAGAACCTCCAGCGGTGGCTCCTGAAGCAGGCGCGGACCACTGACGTCGTCGTGACCACCGGCTACGCGCGTCAGGTCTCGGGCAGCGCGAAGTCCCAGGTCATCAAGATGCGCGACCTGTGGCGACCGGTGATCAAGCGGGGCGTGCGCGTGATCGCGATCAGCGACAACCCGCGCCTCAAGCGCGAGCCGCAGAAGTGCCTCGTGAAGTACGGCGCGACGCGCGGCGCGAGGAAGTGCGGCGTCTCGACGAAGGCCGGACTGCACCGCGACCCGTTCCTGCTGACCGCGAAGAAGACGCGGGGTGCCACCGCGCTCGACCTGCGCCCCCGGTTCTGCAAGCGGGGCTTCTGCCCGGCCGTGATCGGCGGCGCGAACGTCTACCGCGACCACACGCACATCACGGTGACCTACTCCAAGACGCTCGCCCCCGTCATCACCGGCAAGTTCCGGGCGATGCGGATCATCCGCTGACGGCGGAGGCGAGAGCGCTCAGTTGGCGGCGTCGAAAGCGTCGAGGATCTCCTTCTTGATCCGGCCGCGCTCGTTCACCTGGTGGCCGTTCTCCTTGGCCCAGGCACGCACGTGCGCGAGCTCCTCGGGCGACCGGCCCGAGCCGCTGCCGGTGCTGCCGCGACGGGAGGAGGACGCCGACGAACGGGTCGTGGTCTTCCGTCCGGCCTTGATGTAGGTGGCGAGGGAGGACCGCAGCTCGTCGGCCTCCTTCGTCGTCAGGTCGATCTCGTAGGCGGTGCCGTCGAGCGCGAAGGAGACGGTCTCACCCTTGCCGTCCTCGATCTCCTTGCCGGAGATGTCGCTGGAGAGAATGGTGACCACGCGCTGCGCCATGGTTTCTGCCTTTCGCCGTGAATTCCCTATTTCGACGGAAATGTCATTCCGTCGTCGAATTCACCTTATCGACAGAGAACACGAGAAAGTCGGCTCATCGATATCGATATTCCGAGAAATGAGAATTCAGCGCTCATTGCCGCGCTTGAAGTTTCCCGTCGCCCGCGCGAGCAGGTGCTGGACCTCGCGACGGTCCGCCGACGCGAGGCGCGCGACGAGCCGCTCGGCGGCGCGGCCGGACACCGTGGTCACGGTGCGACCCTGCCAGCCGATGAGGACCGTGCCGTCCTGCGTCACGCGATGGGTGAAGACGTCCTCGGCGAACCGGTCGCGGGCGTCCTCGACCACGATCAGTGCTTCGGGGTGCCCTCGGCGGCGGGGAGCGGCATGCGCTGCGTGGCCTCGATGTCGTGGCCGTCCGTCGCGGTCTCCGGCGGGATCACCGGGACGTGGTGCTTGCTCTTGGCATTGACGGCCATCGCGAGGACCCAGATGACGACGTACACCAGCGCGGTGCCGCCGATGAACACGCCGATCCACTCGATCGTGGACAGGGCGTTCTCGTCGACCGGCCAGGAGTCGGAGTCGGGGGCGGTGCTGGCCATGGCCGGGGTCGCGGCGGCGACGACGGCGAGCAGGGCGGCGGTGACGGCGGTGATCACTCGGGCGAGGCTCATGGAGCCATGGTATCGGCCACCATCTGGGCCTGACCGCTCACCCGTAGGGTTGAGGGGTGGATTGGACATGGACCCCCGAGGACGTCGTGGCGTGGCTGCTCGACGTGCCCGGGCGAGCCCTGCTCATCGTGCTCATCGCGATCGCCATGCGATGGCTCGCGCACCGCTTCATCAACCGGCTGACCGGGCGAGCCGCGAAGGGCGCCGTGCCGGGAGTCCTGGCGAACTCGAAGGCCGGCGTCTTCCTGGCCGACCTGCGCAACGGCTCGAGCGAGCGCCGTCGCCAGCGCGCCGAGACGATGGGGTCGCTGCTGCGAAGCATCGCCTCGGGCGTCATCTGGAGCATCGCGTTCGTCATGGTGCTCGGCGTCTTCGGCCTGCCGATCGCCCCGCTGCTCACCGGCGCCGGCGTCGCGGGCGTGGCGCTCGGCTTCGGCGCGCAGACGCTGGTGAAGGACTTCCTCTCGGGCATCTTCATGATCCTCGAGGACCAGTACGGCGTCGGCGACGCGGTCGACGTCGGCGAGGCCGTCGGCACGGTCGAGGCGGTGGGCCTGCGCGTCACGCGGCTGCGCGACGTGAACGGCACCGTCTGGTACGTCCGCAACGGCGAGATCCTGCGCGTCGGCAACCACAGCCAGGAGTGGGCGCGCACCGTGCTCGACGTGACGGTCGCCTACGACTCCGACCTCGAGCTCGTGCAGCAGATCCTGCGCGAGGAGGCCCACGGACTGTTCACCGACTCCACCCTGTCCGCCGTCATCATCGAGGAGCCCGAGGTGTGGGGCGTCGAGCGGTTCGACAAGGACGGCGCGGTCGTGCGCACGGTCCTGAAGACCGCTCCCCTGCACCAGGCCGACGTGGGTCGCGCGCTGCGCAGTCGCGTGCTGCGCCGCTTCGACGAGAACGGCATCCGCATCCCCTCCACCACACTTCCGCCCTCGGGAGGAACCGCATGACCGAATCACCTGCGCAGGAGACCTTCTACGAGGCCATCGGCGGCCGCGCCACGATCGAGCTGATCGTGGACGTCTTCTACCAGGGCGTCGCGCAGGACGAGGTGCTCAAGCCGATGTATCCCGAGGAGGACCTCGGTCCTGCGGCCGAGCGGCTGACGATGTTCCTCGAGCAGTACTGGGGCGGCCCCACCGAGTACTCGCAGCGTCGCGGTCACCCGCGGCTGCGGATGCGTCACGCGCCCTACGCGGTCACCGAGGACGCGCGCGACCGCTGGCTGAAGCACTTCCGCGAGGGTCTCGACGCGGCGCGGCTCGCCCCCGAGCACGACGCCCAGTTCTGGGCGTACGCGCAGCACGCCGCCAACTTCATGATCAACTCGCCGAGCTGATCAGGACATCGCGGCCGCGAGCGACTCCTTCTCGCGATCGCTGAACGGACGGGACGACTGCGTCGCGGCGTCGAAGCCCACCAACACCGCCAGCGACGAGGCGAAGGCGACGCCGTCAGCGCCGAGCTGGGCCTCGATCGTGAACGAGGCGTTGCCGACCCGGCCCACGCGTGCGGCGGACTGCAGGCGCGCCTGCGCCGGGATCGGGCGGTGGTAGCGCGCCTCCACGTGGGCGACCACGAAGTTGCCCGGCGTGAGGCGCGTGAGGACGCCGTTGATGAACGGCACGCGCGTCTCCTGGAAGAGCTCGAAGACCTGCGCCTCGTTGACGAGCCCGGCGGCGTCGAGGTCGGTGTGGCGCAGCGCGATCGAGCCGGGCTGGGCCGCGGTGTTGAGCCGCTCCTCGGGCGCGAGGGCGCCGTACGCGACGTCGACGGTGGCGAATTCGGCGTCCGAGCCCTCGACGCCGATGACCTGGTGCACGGCGTCGGCCTCGACGCGGCTGGTGACCACGACCGGACGCTTGCCCAGCAGCATCGGGCGCTTGAACTGGATGTTCATCGCGCCGATCGGACCAGGAGGCAGCTGCGGGATCGCGGCTCGCGCGTTCTCGGCGTACTTGAGGTAGACGACGTTGTTGACGTGGTTGAGCGAGTCGAGGTCGGCCCACCGCATCGGGATCTCGTGTCGGTACTCGGTCACCCGCGCATCCTGCCACGGCGCCCGGGATGACAGATTCCCCGGTTACGTGGGTTCGCCCTCACTGACCGGGGTTCGCAACCCCCGGGAAGTGACAGGAAACCCACGTAACCGGGGAAACCGTCAGGCACCGAGCGTGTCGTCGATCTCGACGACGGAGTCGCCCTCCTGGACGATCTGGCCCTCCGAGACGAGGATGCTCGCGACGTGGCCGTGGGCCGGCGCGACGACGGGGATCTCCATCTTCATCGACTCGATGATGACGAGCGTGTCGCCGGGGCCGACCTGGTCGCCCTCACGGGCGAGGATCTTCCACACGTTGCCGACGATCTCGGCCTTGGCGTCGATCACGCGTGCTCCAGCAGGCGCAGCGAGGCGGCGAGGCGCTCGCGCGTCTCCTCGGGGTGGATGACGTCCTCGATGATGCCGTTCTCCGCCGCGACGTACGGCCGGGCGACGTTCTCGCGGTAGTCGGCGGCCAGCTCGTCGCGCAGCACGGCGGGGTCCTCCGCGGCGGCGAGCGCGCGACGGTGCAGCAGCGCCACGGCGCCGCCGGGGCCCATCACGGCGATCTCGGCGTTGGACCAGGCCCACGCGTGGTCGGCGCCGAGCGAGGTCGAGCCCATCGCGATGTAGGCGCCGCCGTAGGCCTTGCGCACCACGACGGTCAGGCGCATCGACTTCTTCGCCTCGACGTAGGCCTTCAGCACCTTCGCGCCCTGCGTGATGATGCCGCGGCCCTCCTCGACCGTGCCGGGCAGGAAGCCGGGCACGTCGACGAGCGTGACGATCGGGATGCCGAAGCGGCCGCAGAACTCCACGAAGCGGGCGATCTTGACCGAGTTCTTCGAGTCGAGGATGCCGCCGCGGACGGCGGGCTGGTTGGCGACGACGCCCACGGGGCGGCCGTCGATCCGGCCGAACAGCGTCAGCGCGCTGCCGGAGTACTCGGGCGAGAGCTCGAGGCGGGCGCCGTTGTCGAGCACCCCGTCGATGACCTGGTGCATGTCGAAGACGACGCTGGCCTTCTCGGGCACCACGGTCGGCAGCGCCTCGGCGGCGATCGGGTTGACCGGCACGGGGGCGGTCACCGGCAGCGGGGCGTCGGCGTTCGAGGGCAGGTACGACAGCAGGTGGCGGACCGACTGGAGGGCCTCGACCTCGGTCTCGACCTCGAGGTGCGCCACGCCGCTCGTGCGGGTGTGCATGCCCGAGCCACCGATCTCGTCGGCGGTGGCGTCCTCGCCGGTGGCCGCGCGGACGATGTCGGGGCCGGTCAGGAACATGTGGCCGTGGCCCTTGACCATGACGGTCCAGTCGGTCAGCGCGGGCGAGTAGGCCGCGGCGCCGGCGCACGGGCCGAGGATCACCGAGATCTGCGGGATGCGCTGCTGGGCCTCCACGTTGAGCGCGAAGATCTCGCCGCAGCCGTGCAGGGCGAGGATGCCGTCGGGCACGCGGGCGCCGCCGGAGTCGTTGACGTAGACGATCGGGAAGCCGCGATCGATCGCGAACCGCTGGGCGCGGCAGATCGCCTCGGCCATCACGGCGCCGATGGCGCCGGACGCGATGGCGGCGTCATGGCAGGCCACGACGACGGGGCGGCCGTCGACCAGGCCCCATCCGGTCACCACGCCGCTGCCGGCGCCCGGGGTGGCGGCGCGCAGCGGGGCGAGCTCGACGAAGGTGCCCTCGTCGAGGAGGAGCTCGGCGCGCTCGCGTGCGGTGTGCACGCGGGCTCCGCGGGGCTCGACGCGAGCGAAGCGCTCGCGGCGTCGGGTGTCGAGGCCGGCGCGCGGGGCCGACTCCGGGGCGGTCGTCTGGGTCGTCAGCCGGTCGTCCGAAACATGAGGCATTCCTCGACTATAGACCAAACGTGAGGATTCCCTCATATTCCTTCGGCGTGTTTTCGATGTGACCTTTCGCACCACGAGGGCGTGCGATACGGTGACTAAGCAAGCGCTTAGACAACCGAGGAGACCTACGTGTCCGAACCCCGTACCGCCATCATCACCGGAGCCGCCCGTGGCATCGGCGCCGGCATCGCCAAGCGATTCGCCGCCGACGGCTTCAAGGTCGCCGTCCTCGACCTCGACGAGGCCGCCTGCCAGACCGTCGTCGACGAGATCGTCGCGAACGGTGGCCAGGCCCTCGCCGTCGGCGCCAACGTGGCCGACGCCGACGCCGTCGAGGCGGCCGTGACCAAGGTCGCCGAGGAGCTCGGCGCGCCGACCGTGCTGGTCAACAACGCCGGCGTCATCCGCGACAACCTGCTGTTCAAGATGACCACCGACGACTGGGACCTGGTCATGGACGTGCACCTCAAGGGCTCGTTCCTCATGACGAAGGCCGTCCAGAAGCACATGACCGAGGCCAAGTACGGCCGCATCGTCAACCTGTCGAGCACCTCGGCGCTGGGCAACCGCGGCCAGGCGAACTACTCGGCCGCCAAGGCCGGCCTGCAGGGCTTCACCAAGACCCTCGCCATCGAGCTGGGCAAGTACGGCGTGACCGCCAACGCGATCGCCCCGGGCTTCATCCAGACCGACATGACCGCCGCGACCGCCGAGCGCATCGGCGTGCCGTTCGACGACTTCATCGAGTACGCCTCGAAGGAGATCCCGGTGCAGCGCGTCGGCCAGCCCGAGGACATCGCGAACACCGCGGCGTTCCTGTGCGGCGAGGCCGCCGGCTTCGTGTCGGGCCAGGTCATCTACGTCGCCGGCGGACCGAAGGACTGACGTGACCGCTCCTGACGTCGTCAAGGGCCTCGACCTCGAGGCACTGCGCACGTGGCTGGACGCCGAGGCCCCCGGGGAGCTCCCGGGGGCGCTCAGCGCCAGCCTGATCACCGGTGGCAAGTCCAACCTCACGTACGCCGTCACCAACGGCGAGCGTGACGTGATCGTGCGCCGTCCGCCGCTGGGCCACGTGCTGGCCACCGCCCACGACATGGGCCGCGAGCACCGCGTGATGGCGGCGCTGGCCGGCACCGCCGTGCCCGTTCCGCGGATGATCGCCGAGTGCACCGACGAGTCGGTCATCGGCGCGAAGTTCTACGTCATGGAGCGCATGTCGGGCACCGCCTTCCAGCGGGCGTCCGACCTCGAAGTGATCGGAGCCGAGCGCACCCGCGCCGTCACCGAGCGCCTCGTCGACACCCTCGCCGACCTGCACGCGGTGGACTACCAGGCGGTCGGCCTGGGCGACTTCGGTCGCCCGGACGGCTACCTCACCCGGCAGGTCGCGCGGTGGAAGAAGCAGCTCGACTCCTCGCGCTCGCGCGAGATCGACGGCATCGACGAGCTGGCCGACCGACTCACCGCCTCGGTCCCCGAGACCGGCGAGAGCACGATCGTCCACGGCGACTACCGCCTCGACAACGTGCTGGTGGACACCGAGGACGGCGACCGCATCACCACGGTCCTGGACTGGGAGATGAGCACGCTCGGCGATCCGCTGACCGACGTGGCCGTCATGCTGGCCTACCAGCACCTGGCCCTGGACGCCGGACCGTCGAGCGGTCAGGTCACCGACGCGCCCCAGGCGCCCGGCTACCTCTCCCCCGACGAGTCGGTCGAGCGGTACGCGAAGCGCTCGGGTCGCGACGTCAGCGAGCTCGGGTTCCACCTGGGTCTGGCCTACTTCAAGCTGGCCGTGATCCTCGAGGGCATCCACTTCCGCCACTCCGCCGGCCAGACCGTCGGCTCGGGCTTCGACGGGATCGGCGCGATGATCGATCCGCTCGTCCAGCACGGACTTGCGGCTACTTCCAAGTAAGTAAGGGTAGTCTGGCGCGCGTGACGGCCCAGATCCTCGAACCTCGCCGGCGTCCCACGCAGGAGCGCAGCAAGGTCAAGTTCGACAGCCTGCTCCAGGCGTCGCGCGACGTGCTGCTCGAAGCAGGCTTCGAGTCGTTCACGTGCGAGGAGGTCGCTCAGCGCGCCGGACTGCCCATCGGCACCCTGTACCAGTTCTTCGCGAACAAGTACGTGATCGTGTGCGAGCTCGACCGCCAGAACGCCGTCGCGATCCAGTCCGAGCTGGACAAGCTCGCGTCCGAGCTGCCCACGCTCGACTGGCTCGTGCTGCTCGACCGGCTGGTCGACCACATGGCCGCGCTGTGGCTGAACGACCCGTCGCGCAGCGCGGTCTGGTACGCCGTGCAGTCCACGCCGATCACCCGCGCGACCGCCGAGGTCACCGAGCAGCAGCTCGCGGCCCGCGTCGCCCACGTGCTCGCGCCACTGACCCCCGGCACCCCGCGCGAGCGCCGCAAGATCATGGCCGAGGTCCTCGTGCACATGTCCTACTCGATGCTCAACTTCTCGGTGCGCGACCTGCAGGAGCACGCCGAGGCCATCATCGAGCTCAAGCGCCTCCTGGGCACCTACCTGCTGGCCGCCGAGGCCGGCGCCACCTAAGCCGACCGCCCCTCCCGAGATGTGCTCCTATTTCGACCTTTCAGCACGTCTGAAAGGTCGAAATAGGAGCACATCTCGTCAGAGGGCGGCCAGGACGCGGCGCTCCTCGTCGTCGGTGAGGCCGCAGCGGCGCGGCTCGGTGCGGGTCTCCTCCCACGCGAGCGTGTCGGCCAGCGTGTCCTCGAGCGGCCGGGTGACCAGGCCCTCGGCGCGGGCGCGACGCGTGTCCAGGGTGGCGAAGCTGCGCCACTCGGGATCGTCGATCCACAGCGGCAGCGACGCCGGTCCCATCCAGTGGCCGATCCCGAGCTCGCGCAGGCGCTCGACCGGCACGGGTCGCGGGCGCGCCGACGAGCCCGCCACCCGGGCCGCCACGTCGAGCAACGAGCGCAGGTCGGTGGTCGGGCCCGTGGCGTTGAGGACGCCCTCGACCTGCCGCTCCGCGAGGTCGACGATCCAGGCCGCGAGGTCGCGGACGTCGATCATCGCGCAGGGGAAGTCGAGGTCGTCGGGCACCACGACCTCCGGGCCGACCGGGTGCGCGAACCGCCACGGCCAGTAGCCCGTGCGGCCCGACCAGTCCCCCGGTCCGGCGATGAGGCCCGAGCGCACCACGGCCGCCGGACCCGCTGCCAGCACGGCCTGCTCGCAGGCCACCTTCGCCGCACCGTAGTCCTCGTCCGAGGTCATCGTGTCGGCCTCGAGCGGCGACAGCGTGGCGGCGTCCTCGGACTGCTCGATCGAGGAGAAGTCGGCGTACGCGTTGCCGCTGGAGACGAAGACACGGTGGTCGGCCTCGATGTCGCGCACCGCGCGCCGCACGTGGCCGGGCTGGCGCGCCACGTCGACCACGTCGTCCCACCGGCGGCCGGCGAGTGGCGCGAGGCCGTCCTCCTCGTCGCGATCCACGCGCACGAAGGCGGCACCCTCAGGCGGCGCGGACGAGCCGCGGGCCGCGCACGTGACGCGGTGCCCCCGCGCGAGCGCCGTCCGCGCGACCTCACGACCGAGGAACGCGGTACCGCCCAGCACCAGGAGCTCCATCGCCCCAGCCAACCCTCACCGCCGCGCGGCGGGAAGGCCTGTTCGCCGACGGCGCAATCCCCGCCGCCCCCGAGATGTGCTCCCTTTTCGACGTCTCAGACGTGCTGAAAGGTGGAATCAGGAGCACATCTCGTCATGGGCGGGACAGCGTGACGACGGCGATCGCGGCGGGGCCGTCGTGGCTGAGGCTGACGTGCACCGTGACGTCCTCGAGGTGCTTCGCGACCTCGCCGAGGAGGCGGATGCGGGGGCGGCCCCACGCGTCGCGGATGATCTCGATCTGGTCGTGCACGTGCTCGCCGACGGGAGGCGGGCTCCCCCACAGCGACTCCGACCAAGCCTTGATGAACGCCTCCTTGGCGGCCCAGCGGGCCGCCAGGGACGCCAGCTCCTGATCGGGGGTGCGACGCCCGGAGCCAGAAGGAGAGCTCCGGGCGTCGCGGCGCTCGGCAGCAGTGAAGGCGCTGCCCGCGCGGGTACCCGGCTGCCGATGCTGCTCGGCGAACGCGGGCACGTCCACGAGGTCGATCCCCGTGCCGATCACCGGCACGCGTACACCCCGTCCTCGCCGAGGCGACCGCTGTCGTCGAGCAGCAGCGCGGCCTCGCGCTCCCGCACGCCCGAGTCGCCCAGGCGGCGGTCCGCCGGGCGCCGGTACAGCGCGTCGCCTCCGTACATGGCGTCCACGAGGCGCGTGCGGCCCTCGATGCGGCGACGCTCCGCCGCCTCGAGGTAGCGGTCGCGCTCGTCGGCCGCCAGCGACTCCACGAACGCCTGCGCGTGGACGACGGCGATGAGGCCGGCCACGTGACCGAAGCCGAGGCTGGTCAGCAGGCCCGCCTTGAGCGGACCGGTCGCCAGCGGCTCGCGCAGCCACACGAGGTGCTCGTGCTCCGCCAGGTCGTCCATGACGCAGTCCAGGCTCCGGTTCGGCGGCACGACGCCACCCTCCAGCACCTGGCACAGGCCGATGAGCTGGAACGCCGCGGCGCCGCCCTTCGCGTGACCCGTGAGCGACTTCTGGCTCATGACGTACAGCGGGTTGCCGTCGGAGCGACCCAGCGCCGCCGCGAGCCGCTCGTGCAGCTCGGACTCGTTGCGCTCGTTGACGCCCGTCGACGTGTCGTGCTTGGACAGCACGCCGATGTCATCGGCGCCCACGCCGAGCGCGGACAGCGACCGCGCCAGTTGCGACTCGCGCCCACCGCGGCCCGCGGCCAGGGCACCGAGGCCCGGCGCCGGGATCGAGGTGTGCACGCCGTCGGCGAACGACGCCGCGTAGGCGACGACGCCCAGCACCGGCAGGCCCATCCGCGCGGCCAGGTCGCCGCGGGCGAGCAGGATCGTGCCGCCACCCTGTGACTCCACGAACCCGCCGTAGCGGCGGTCGTTGGCCCGGCTGAAGTAGCGGTCCTCGAGGCCCTTGGCGGCCATCGCCGCGGAGTCCGCGGTGGCCGACATGTCGCCGAAGCCCACGATGCCCTCGACCGAGAGGTCGTCGAAGCCACCGGCCACGACGAACTCGGCCTTGTTCAGGCGGATCTTGTCGACGCCCTCCTCGACCGACACGGCGGTCGTGGCGCAGGCGGCGACCGGGTGCACCATCGCGCCGTAGCTGCCCACGTAGGACTGCACCACGTGCGCGGCGATGACGTTCGGCAGCGCCTCCTGCAGGATGTCGTTCGGCTTCGCCTCGCCCAGCAGCGTGTCGATGTACAGCGAGTGCATCGACGTCATGCCGCCCATGCCGGTGCCCTGCGTGTTGGCGACCAGCGTCGGGTGGGTCCAGCGCATCAGCTCGGACGGGGTGAAGCCCGACGAGAGGAACGCGTCCACGGTGCAGACGAGGTTCCACAGCGCCACGCGGTCGACGGCCTCGACCATCTCGGCCGGCACGCCCCACACCGTCGGGTCGAAGCCCGTCGGGATCTGGCCGCCGACCGTGCGGGTCAGCTTCATCTTGCGCGGCACGCGGACCTGCGTGCCCGCCTTGCGGGTCACGGTCCACTCGCCCTCGGCGTCCTGCGCGATCACGGTGTGCTCGGGGTCGGCGTCGCGCATGGCCTGCGCCTCCGCCTGACCCGAGACCGTGAAGGTCAGGTCCTGGTCGAGGTAGACCGACGCCAGCAGCGGGGCGCTGTTGTCGACCATGTCGCCGTCGTCGGCGTACCGGCGCACGCCGACCCGCTCGCGGACGGCGTCCTCGTAGCGGTCGGCGATCTCGTGCTCGGGCACGGCCTCGCCGGACTCGGCGTCGTACCAGCCTCGGTTCGTCGCGTCCCAGCTCAGGAGGCCCGTGGACCACGCCAGCTCCAGCACGCCGGCGGCCGAGAGGGTGTCCTCGACCTCCATCTCGAAGCGCGTGCGCGCCGAGCCGTACGGGCCCAGTTCGCCGGCGCCGACAATGACCACGAGGTCCTCGGGGCGGGCGGTGACCTCGGCCCACTCGGGCGTCTCGACCCGGTCGAGGCGCGACGGCGGCGCGGGCAGCGCCGGGATCGTCGCGGTGTCGTCGGACGAGGCCTCGTCCTTCTCGAGCACGACCTGGCCGGCGAGGGCCTTCATGTCGAGGTCGGCCTCGCCGAGACCACCGGTGAGGTCGAGCGTCAGCGGACCCTCGGTCGCGCGGACGCGGGCCCCGGGCGTGCAGGCCTCGAGCAGCGCGGCGGCCATCTCGTCGGGCGACCAGGTGCGGACGCCGGCGGCCTCGACGGCCTCGACCAGCGGGTCGTTGCCGCCCATGAGGCCCGTGCCGCGGACCCAGCCGATGATGGCGTGGGCCAGCGTGACCTTGTCGGCCCAGCGCTTCTCCGAGCCCCACTTCGTGACGAGCGCGTCGAGCGCGGCCTTGGCCTCGCCGTAGGCGCCGTCGCCACCGAACATGCCGCGGTTGGGCGAGCCCGGCAGCAGCACGTGCAGGCGCGCGTCGAGGTTGCGGTCAGTGACCGACGACGACAGCGCGCCGACGAGTCGCTCCACCGACCACAGCAGGATGCGCATCTCGAGCTCGGCGCGCGGGCCGGCCTCGGTCGCGTCGCCCATGACCCGGCCGGCCGCGAACGGCACCAGCAGGGTCGGGGTCAGCGACGGCTTCGACACCGTCGTGACGCCGGCGGCGGTGCGGGACTGCTCGGCCCCGATCCACTCGACCAGCGCGTCCACGTCGGCGAACGACGCCAGGTTGGCGGGGACGACCCACAGCGTCGCGCCGGCGCGAGCCGAGCGGCGGTAGAGGTCCTTGAAGAACGCGAGCTTCCGCGGCGCGAGCGACGAGGTGGTCGCCACGACCGTGGCGCCGCCGGCGAGCAGCTCGCCCACGACGGACCCCGCGATGGAGCCGTCGGCGGCACCGGTCACGACCGCGACCTCGCCGGCGAACGCTCCCGGCGTGGTGTCGCGGGCGTCCTCGGCGATGCGGGCGAAGCGCTCGTCGCCGGTCCGCGAGAGCCAGTGCTCGGCCTGCTTGGCGACGACCTCGCCGGTGCCCGCGAAGGAGCCCGTGACCTCGTCCCCGTGGGCCAGGCGCGCCAGGTCCTCGCGTGCCGACGCCCAGCGGTCGTCCAGGACGACGGCGTGCTCGGCGTCGAAGACGCCCGCCGTGGCCTTGATCCAGTCCGAGCCCAGCTCGGCCTCGACGCGCTCGACGACCGCGGCCGCCTGCTCGTCGGGCTCGACGGCCTCGGGCACGTCGACCAGGTCGAGGTGCTCGAGCACGAGGCGCGCGGCCGAGGCCAGCACGCCGTCGCGACCGTTGATGGCCGCCGTGAACTCGCCGAGCGCCGCCGCGTCGATCGTGGCGCCGTCGCCACCGCCGGCCGACGGCATCTGCACCGTCACGCCGTGGCGCGCGGCCACCGCCTGGACCGCGGCGTCGATCGCCGCGTCGACGTCGCCGGCCGAGGCGATGGACGCCTCGCCGAACGCGCCGCCGCGGACGCTCTGGCCCTCGCGGGTGACCATGGCCAGCTCGGCCAGGACGTGCGACGCCCAGCCGGCACCGAGCTGCCACGCACCGGAGACGCGCTCGGCGACCGCCGACTGCTTGCGACCCGTCGGGCCGAGCACCTTCTTGAGGTGGTCGCCGAAGGCCTCGCCCAGGACGGGGCCGAAGGGCTTGTAGGTGCGCGCGAGAGCGTCGACCTGACCACCGAGGGTGGTGAGGTCGGCCTCCGCGGCGCCGTCGATCGCGCCGAGCGAGAGCTCGCCGCCGAGGTCGATCAGCAGCTGGTTGCGGCGGCTGGAGGCGCCGTCGGTCAGCGACTCGATCGTGTCGGCCGCGCCGAGCTGGTCGAGACGCAGCTTCGTCCACCAGGCGATGAGCACGCGGGTCGCGTCGGCCGCCGAGAACGGCAGGTCGGCGGCGGTCTGCGTGGCCGGTCCGCCGGCGGGAGCCGCGGCCGGAGCGGCCTGCGGCGCCGGCTCGGTGGCGCTCGCCTTGGGAGCCTCGGGGGCGTCGTCCTCCACGGGCGCCGGGTCCTCGTCGGTGCCGTAGACGGCCGCGGCGTCGCGCTCGACGTTGAGCACCTCGACACGCGGGTAGCCGGGCAGCTTGAGCGTGCCCGAGGCGAGGTTCGCGACGGTCGGGGCCGAGCCGACGCCGACCTCGACGAAGCGCTCGACGCCCAGGCCGCCCTCCTCCACGGGGGTGAACATGAGGTCCTGCGTCTCGATCCAGCGCACGGGGCTGGCGAACTGCCAGGCCAGCAGCTCGATCAGCAGGTCGCGGCACAGGCGGCCCGGGTCCTCCGACCGCGGGACCGTGGTGCCGACGTACTGCTCGACCTCGCGGATGAACTCCTCGTCGAGGCTGAACGGCCGCGGCACGAGGTTCGGAACGTACCGGCCCTCGAGGATCGACGGGTCGATCGTGGGCGGCAGGAGGTCCTGCAGCTTGTGGCGGAAGTCCGGCACGCCGCCGTGCAGCACACGGCTGTGGAACGGCACGTCGATGCCGGGCACGAGGATGAACGCGGCCTTGCCGCCGAAGCGCTCGCGGCGCTCGGCCACGTCCTTCTCCAGCGCCTCGAGTCCCCGCACCGTGCCGGCGATCGCGTACTGCGAGCCGCGCAGGTTGTAGTTCACGATCTGCAGGAACTCGCCCGACGCCTCGCCGACGCCCTCGACGTAGTCCGTGACCTCGTCGTCGGCCAGGCCGATCTGCGAGGGACGGATGGCCGCGAGGCGGTAGTCGCTGCGGCCCTTCTCGTCGCGCGGGACCAGTGTGTGCATGACGGAGCCGCGCTGGAAGACGACCTCCACGACGGCCTCGAGGCTGATGACGCCCGAGACCGCGGCGAGCGCGTTGTACTCGCCCACCGAGTGGCCGGCCAGCACCGCGCCGTCGACGAACGCGCCGCCCTCACGGAGCTCGGCCATCTGGGCGGCGCCCAGCACGGCCATCGCGACCTGCGTGAACTGCGTCAGGTAGAGCACGCCCTCGGGGTGGTGGTGCGTGACGCCGCGGACGGTCAGCTCGGTCGGGTTGTCGCGCACGACCGTGAGGATCGAGAAGCCGAGGGCCGCCCGCGTGTGCTTGTCGGCGCGGTCCCAGACCTCGCGCGCCGCAGGGCAGCGCTGGTAGCCGGCCATGCCCATGCCGGGGCTCTGGATGCCCTGGCCCGGGAAGGCGTAGGCGGTGCGCGGCGCGTCGAGCACGGCCGAGGCGGCCATGACGATCTCGCCGTCGGCGCGCACGGTCACGTCGAGCACCTCGCGGCCGTGCGAGAGTCCCACGCGGTCGGCGCGGATCTCGACGTCGGCACCGGGGCGGACGGGCGCCATGAAGCGCGTCGTCCAGCCGGCGATGCGGCGGCCGGTCTCGACGGCCACGGCGTGCTGCGCGGCGGCCGAGGTCCACATGCCGTGGACGATCGGCTCGCCCAGGCCCGCGAGGCGGGCGGCGGCGACGCTCGTGTGGATCGGGTTGTGGTCGCCCGTGACCGCGGCGAAGGCGCCGAGGTCGGACGGGGCGGTCACGGTCACCTTGGCGCGCGTGCGGCGCGGGGTGTCCTTGAGCTCGTCGTCGCCCAGGGCGCCACCGGCGCGCGCCGGGTCGGCGAGCGCCGCCGCGCCCGTGCGGCCGCGGATGGCGAACCGCTCGCGCATCGTGGCGACGTCGCCGACCGTGACGTCGACGGTGACGACGCGGCCGTACTGCGACTCCTCCACGTCCACCAGCGCGGCGCGGACCGCGAGCGGGGTGCGCTCGGCGGGCAGGGCCTGCGTGGTGATCGCGTGGTCGAGGTGAACGAGGTCGAGCATGCCCTCGACGACCGGCAGGCCGTCGGCGTTGCGGGCGGCGCCGATGACGGCGAACACGGCCGGCCAGGCGAGACCCACGAGCACGTCGGGCACGCGGTGGCGGCCCAGCACGAGCGGGCCCGCACTGACGGCGGCGTGGTCGGCGGCGAGGTCCGGGTCCCAGTCGACGTCGAGGTGGGCGACGCCGTCGGAGACCTCGGGCAGCTCGCCGGCGACGGCGCCGCTGACGATCTGGGCCATGGCGGCGACGGCGGCGTCGGTGGAGACGACCGGGGCGTGGCCGCGGGCCGCGCCGGCCGGGACCTCGAGGCGCAGGGTCAGGTCGCGGCCCTGGCCCAGCGGCACGGTCAGGTCGACGGCCGAGTCGCCCGCGGTGGACAGGCGAGCGCCGGTGGCGGCCTGCTCGGCGGTGTCGGCGGAGGTCAGCACCCACTCGGCGCCGAGGCGCTGGACGGGGTTCGTGACCGTGCGGCCGGCCCACGCCACGTCGGGCGCGGCCAGGACGACCGCGAGCGGCGAGGACAGGCGCGCGTCGCCCTCACGGCGACGGCCGGGCACGCGCTGGGGCGCACGGCCCGAGGCGAGCAGGGCGTCGACCGCGGCGTCCTCGAAGCGCTGGAGCAGCTCGGCGACGGGCTCGTCGACCCGCGTGATGCCGGCGACGCTCGCGGTGCCGGGGATGATGCAGACCTCGTCGGCGCCGTAGCGCGGGTCGTGCGCCTGCCACAGCGAGTCCGAGCGCCACCAGCGGCGCACGTCGGCGTCGATGACGGGCACGAAGTTGACCGGCTTGCCGGCGCGGCGGCAGACCTCGACGAAGAAGGCCTCGTCGGCCGGGTGCAGCGTCACCGACGCGGCGTCGGCGTGCGCGTCGATCAGGCGGGCGAGGGCGGCGGGGCCGTCCTCGACGTCGGACGCCTCGGGGAACAGCGTCGCGATCTCGCCGCGGTCCTGCGTGGCCAGGCGGGCCTCGGCGCGCTGGAGCATCGCGTGGAAGCGGTCGCGCAGCGACACGTCGAGCCACTGCGGCGAGCCGTCGGCGGCCGTGCCGGAGAGCTCGACGAACCGGCCCAGCCACTGGGCGTAGGTCATCGTGGCGACATCGCCGAAGTACGGCTTCGCCGTGCGGTCGAGCGCCTCGACGATCTCGTCGCGGCGGGCGGCCACGGCGTCGGCGTCGCCGGCGACCTCGTCGAGGAGGCGGCCGGTGCGCGAGGCGGTGTTGTCGATCTCGTGGATGTCGGCGCCGAGCTGGCTGCGGCCCGAGGCCATGCCGTTCTTCGCGGTGCCCGCGCCCACCCAGGCGCCGGTGCCGCGCGTCTCGACGAGCATCTGCTTGACCTCGGGGGCCGTCGTGGCCTCGAGGGTCGCCATGGCGGCGGTGCCGACGAGGATGCCGTCGACGGGCATGTCGGGGAAGCCGTGGCGCTGGGCCCACGTGCCGGTCAGCCACGCGGCCGAGGCCTCGGCGGTGCCGATGCCGCCGCCGACGCACAGGACGACGTTCGACTGCGCGCGCAGCTCGCCGTAGGTGGCCAGGATCAGGTCGTCCAGGTCCTCCCACGAGTGGTGGCCACCGGCGCGACCGCCCTCGACCTGCACGATCACCGTGCGATCGACCTTCTTGGCGATCGCGAGGACCTCGCGGATCTGGCGCACGGTGCCGGGCTTGAACACGACGTGCTCGATGCCGGCCTCGGTGAGCTCGTCGACGAGCGCGACGGCCTCGTCGAGCTCGGGGATGCCGGCCGTGACGATGACGGCGTCGATCGGGGCTCCGGCGGCGCGGGCGCGCTGCACGAGGCGGTTCTGACCCAGCTGCAGGCGCCACAGGTAGGGGTCGAGGAAGAGCGAGTTGAACTGGTAGGTCGCTCCCTCGTCGAGCAGGCCGTCGAGCTCGGCGACGCGCGCCTCGAAGATCTCCTCGGTCACCTGACCGCCGCCGGCGAGCTCGGCCCAGAAGCCGGCGTTGGCCGCCGCGGCGACGATCGGCGCGTCCACGGTCGTCGGCGTCATGCCGGCGAGCAGGATCGGCGACTTGCCGGTGGCGCGGGTGAAGCCGGTCTCGACGGCGGTCGAGCCGTCGGGCAGCGTCACGAGGCGCGGCGCGAACGCCGACCAGGCCACGGGGCGCGCGGGCTTGGCGCCGGTGATGGTGAGCTCGCGGTGGCCGCGACGCGTCGTGGGCGCGACGAGGCCGGCGCCGCGCACCTTGGTCTCGGTGGCGCTCAGGCGCGAGGCGAGGTCGGCGGGGCCGAGGTCGAGGACCCACTCGGCGCCGGCGTCCAGCGCGGAGGTGATCGAGGCGACCCAGTCGACCGGGTCGACGATCGCGCGCTGGGTGGCACTGCGGGCGTGCTCGGCGTCGATGCCGATGCGGGCGGCCCAGCCGGCCACGAGCTCGGTGGTCTCGGCGAGGTCGGGGTGGTGGAACGCCACCGAGGACTCGACCGGCTCGATGACGGGCGAGAACGGGGCGCCTCCGGTGACCTTGCGGTCGCGCTCGTCCTTCTCGCGGGCGGCCTCCTGCTCGAGGCGGGCGGTGGCCGCGTCGAGGGCCGCGGCAGGGCCCGACAGGACGACGGCGCGTCGGCCGTTGCGGATGTGGCAGACGGCGCCGGTGCCCTCCACGAGCTCGGCGACGCGCTCGGGGACGACTCCCGAGACGGCGAGCATCGTGCGGCCGAGCAGGCCGCGGCGTCGGCCGACGAGCTGGGCGGCGGTGCCGATGAGGCGGGCCAGCGCGAGCACCTCGACCTCGGGCACGCCGGCGAGCGCCTCGGCGGCGAGCACGCCCTGCGAGTGACCGGCGACGGCGACCGGCGGGTGCGCGGTCACGTCGAGGCCCTGGCGGGCGAGGGCGTGGAGGCCGGCCAGCTGGGCCAGCGTGATGCCGGGGACCGAGGCGGCCGGTGCGGTGACGTCGGCACCCGCGGGCAGGCCGGGCGCGTCGTCGTCCTCGGCGGACTCCCCGACCGCCAGGACGTCGACCCACGCGACGGGATCGAAGGCGACGCCGGCCCGGGCGAGCTCGGGGGCGACGGGCGCGAGCAGCCGGTCGGAGCGGCGGACGAGGTCGGCGACCTCCGCGTCGAGCGCGAAGTCGCGGACGAGGTCGGCGAGCGGCGTCAGCCAGTCGCCGCCCTGACCTCCGAGGACCAGGGCCCACGGCGTGCCGGAGCGGAGGTCGTCGAGGAGGCTGTCGGTGCGGCGGTCGCGCGTGGAGGGCGCGTGGAACACGGAGGTGTCGAGCGTCGTCATTCCCCTATCGTGACACAAACATGAGGCTTTCCTCATCTTTGATCCGAGGGTTTCCTCATGTTTTAGATCACACCGCCGCGGACGGCGCGCGACAGGTGTGACGGGAGGGGTTCAGGCGATATGTAACTTTCAGTTGCACACAGGATTGTTCACAACTGGGGACAAGATCTCCCCCAGACCGTCACCAGACGGTGGTTATGTGCAGGATTTCGCAAATGCACGGCGAAGGGCCCCGGAATCGAGATCCCGGGGCCCCTCGTCTCAGTCGGTGGTCAGACGCCGCCGGTGAGCAGCAGTCCGCCGTCCACCGTGAGGCACTGGCCGGTCATCCAGGCCGCGTCCTGCGAGAGCAGGAACGTCGTGACGCCCGCGATGTCCTCGGGCAGGCCCAGACGCTTCAGGGGGTACGCCGAGGCGACCTCCTCCTCCCGACCCTCGTACAGCGCGCCGGCGAACCGGGTCTTCACGACGGCGGGGGCGACCGCGTTCACGCGCACGTTCGGGGCCAGCTCGAGCGAGAGCTCCTGCGTGACGTGAATGACCGCGGCCTTCGAGGCGCCGTACATGCCGATCATCGGTGCGGGCTTGAGACCGGCGACCGACGCGATGTTGACGATCGCACCGCCGTGGTCCTTCAGCGAGGTGTTGTACGCCTTCTGCGCCCACGACACCGCGGCGAGCACGTTGACCTCGAAGATCTTGCGACCCGCGTTGAGGTCCATCTCGATCATGGGGCCGTACGTCGGGTTGATCCCGGTGTTGTTCACCAGGAAGTCCAGCCCGCCGAACTGCTCCACGGCCTTCGCGATCGTCTCGTCCTGGTGCGCGGCGTCGTCGGCCGCGCCCGCGACGTAGGCCGCGTTGTCGGGACCGAGCTCGGCGACCGCGGCCTCGAGGGCCTCGGTCTTGCGCGCCGTGATGACGACCTTCGCGCCGTCGGCCACGAGGCGCTGCGCGACCCCGAGGCCGATGCCGCGCGACGCGCCCGTGACGATCGCGACCTTGCCGGCGAAGCGACCCTCGGTCACGAGAGGCGCTCCAGGACCATGGCCATGCCCATGCCACCGCCGACGCACATGGACTCGACGCCGAACTGCTTGTCGTGCCACTGCAGCGAGTTGATCAGCGTGGATGTGATGCGGGCGCCCGTCATGCCGAACGGGTGGCCGACCGCGATGGCGCCGCCGTTGACGTTCAGCTTGTCCATCGGGATGCCGAGCTCACGCGCCGAGCCCCACGCCTGGACGGCGAAGGCCTCGTTGATCTCGTACAGGTCGATGTCATCGATGCCCATGCCGGCGTTCTTCAGCGCGGCGGGGATCGCCTCGACCGGGCCCAGGCCCATGATCTCGGGCGACAGGCCGGTCACGGCCGTGGACACGATGCGCGCGAGCGGGGTCAGGCCCAGCTCCTTGGCCTTCGTGTCGGACATGATCACCACGGCGGCGGCGCCGTCGTTGAGCGGGCAGGCGTTGCCGGCGGTGACGGTGCCGTCGGGACGGAACACCGGCTTGAGGCTGCTGACGGCCTCCAGCGTGGTGCCCGCGCGCGGGCCGTCGTCCTTGTTCACGGTCGTGCCGTCGGGCAGCCTGACCTCGGTGATGTCCTTGGCCCAGAAGCCCTCCTCGATGCGCTGCTCGGTGAGGTTCTGGCTGCGGACGGCGAACTCGTCCTGCTCCTGGCGGCTCATCCCCAGGTGCTGCGCGACATTCTCGGCCGTCTGGCCCATCGCGATGTAGAGGTCGGGCAGCTCGCTGTTGCCACGCGGGTCGACCCACGTGTCGGCGCCGCCCTCGGCGCGCTTGGCGGTGCGGGCGATGGCCTCGGAGAACAGCGGGTTCTCGGTGCCCGGGATGTCGGCGAAGCCGTTGCCGAAGCGGCTGACGGTCTCGACGCCGGCGGAGATGAACGCGTCGCCCTCGCCGGCCTTGATCGCGTGGAACGCCATGCGGGTGGTCTGCAGCGAGGAGGAGCAGTAGCGGTTGACCGTCACGCCCGGCAGGTGGTCCATGCCCGACAGCACGGCCACGGCGCGCGCCAGGTTGTGGCCGGCCTCGCCCGCGGGCTGGCCGACGCCCAGGTGCAGGTCGGTGATGTCACGACGGTCCAGACCCGGCACCTTGGCCAGCGCGGCCTCGATCATCTGGACGGTCAGGTCGTCCGGACGCATGTCCTTGAGGGACCCCTTGCCGGCGCGACCGATGGGCGAACGCGCGGTGGAGACGATGACTGCTTCGGGCATGATGTAGGCCTTTCGAATGTGCCGGCGGGGCGACCCGCCGATGACTAAGCGCTTGCTTAGTGTGACATTCCTGCGTCATGCTGTCCACCATGACCACCGACGCCGCGAACGGTCGCGATCGATCCGCCACGACGCGTGAGCGGCTGCTCGAGGCGGCCGTCGAGGCGTTCGCGACCTCGGGCTTCGCCGGCACCACGACCCGCGACATCGCGTCGCGTGCGGGCATGAGCCCGGCGGCAGTCTACGTGCACCACGCCACCAAGGAGGAGCTCCTCTTCGAGATCTCCCGGCGCGGTCACCGCAGCGCCGTCGAGATCATCGAGAAGGCCTCGCAGTCGGCGTCCGATCCGGCCGAGCGCACCCGCACGATGGTCGCGGAGTTCAGCCGCTGGCACGCGGTCAACAGCCGCGTCGGGCGGATCGTCCAGTACGAGTTCGACGCGCTCACGCCCGAGCACCGCGCCGAGATCGCCGAGTACCGCCGTGCGATCGAGGCGCTCATGCGCGAGGCCCTCGAGGCCGGCGTTGCGGCCGAGGTCATGACAGTGGCCGACCTCAAGGGCACGGCGCTCGCCCTGCTCTCCCTCAGCATCGACCTCGTCCGCTGGTACCACCCGGACGGGCCCACCACACCCGACGAGATCGCGACGCTCCACGGCGAGCTGGCGCTGCGGATGGTCGGCGCCGCCTGAGCGTCGCCGACCTCAGCGACGCTCGACGCGCGTCAGCGGAGCCCGGCAGACGAGCGCGAACAGCGAGGCCAGACCCAGCACCGCCGCGCAGACGACGATGTTCCCGCGACTGCTGATCGCGTCGGCGAGGACACCGCCCGTCGCGGTGCCCAGTGCCACTCCGGCCATGCTGCCGGTCGAGCCCCAGGCGAAGACCTCCGTGACCCGGCCCTCGGGCGCCGACCTCCCCAGCAGCTCGTAGAACGCGGCGAACATCGGAGCGGCGGGCAGCCCCGCCAGGAGGAGGGTCAGACCCAGGACGAGCGACGTGGTCGCCGCCGCGACGATCAGATGGGTGAGTGCGAGCGCGGCCAGGAAGACGATCAGGCGACCGGCGAGTCGGCCCCGGCCCGCGGCTCGGAGGTTGACGAGCCCGCCCACCAGACTGCCCGTCGCCCAGAGTCCGTAGAAGACGCCGATCAGGTGGGACGCGTCGAGCTGGGCGGAGCGGCGCACCACCGCGACCTCGAGGATGCCGATCGCGATGCCGACGGTGAACGTCACGGCGACGAGGATCCAGACGGTCGCCGGGAATCGGCTCGGGGTCCCCATCACCGGGCGGCTCGACCGGCGCGAGGCCGTACGGGACTCCGGCGTCAGCGCGAACACCGTCGTGAGCACCAGGACGAGACCCGCCGTCAGGACCAGTGCCTCGTGGGTCCCCCGCACCGTCGCCCAGGACACCACGGTCAGGGGACCGAGGATGAACGTCACCTCCTGCAGTGACGCGTCCAGGGACAGCATCCGGCTGAGGTCCACCGGACCGAGCCGCTCGTTCCAGATCGCCCGCGCGCAGACCGCCAGCGGCGGCTGGGTCAGGCCCGTCACCGCGGCCAGGGCCACGGGCACGGCCGGAGCGATGCCGTGCGGCAGCGCGGACAGTCCGACCATCATGGCCGCAGCGACGACCGTGACGGCGAACAGCGGCATCGTCTGGCCCCAGCGGTCGATGCCTCGACCGACGACGGGGGCCCCGACCGCGATGCCGAGGGCGTAGGCCGCCGCCATCAGCCCGCTGACGGTGTAGGTCTGCCCGAGCGTCAGTCCGTGCAGGACGATCACCAGGCCGAGGGCGCCCGCCGGGACCCTCGCGAGGAAGCCGAGGACCAGCGTCCTGACGGCCGTGGCCGGCAGGCCGAGGATCTGCCTCGTCTCCGGGCCGCGGACCTCCATCGGTCTCGACCCGGCGCGCTCCATCACCGCACCCTACTTGAGTTCGACTTCAACTTCACCGAACTCGTCGGGTCCGATCGTGCGGTCCGGACATGACGAAGGGGCCCGCGACGCCGGGGGGGGGTGTGCGTCGCGAGCCCCTCCGAGACAGGGGGTGTGCGGGTCAGGCCTGCAGCACGGCCTCCGCGGTGATGAGCAGCGTGATCTTGTCGCCGATCATGACCTTGTCGCCCTCGAGGGGGATGTTGAAGTCGATGCCGAACTCCTTGCGGCTCAGCTGACCCTTGGCCTCGACGCCCACGCGGGTGCCGCCCCACGGGTCCTTGCCCTCGCCCAGGAACTCGACGTCGAGCTCGATCGGCTTGGTGACGTCCTTGATGGTGAGGTCGCCGGTGACGACGAAGTCGGTGTCGCTCTTGCGGACGACGCCCGTGGACACGAAGGTCATGGTCGGCGTGCTCTCGACGTTGAAGAAGTCGCCCGAGCGCAGGTGGTTGTCACGGTCGGCGGTGCCGGTGTTGATCGAGGAGAGGTCGATCGTGGCGGTGGCGCTCGAGGCGGTGACGTCCTCGGCGGTGACGATCGTGCCCTCGAACTTCTCGAACTTGCCGCGCACCTTGCTCATGATGTGGCGAACGGTGAAGCCGATCTCCGTGTGCGTGGGATCGAGCTGCCAGGTTCCGGGGGTGATGTCGCTCATGTGCTGCTCCTGTAAGACTGTGTCGTTGTTGTTGATCGTTCAACATGATGGACACTACAGCATGATTGAACTTTCAATCAAGTCGTTGAAGATGTAAACTAGTTCACATGACTGACCTGCCCATCGCTTCGGTGAACGAGACCCGCTGGCTCGACGAGACGCAGCAGCAGGCGTGGCGCGCGTTCCTGGGCGGCTCCACCGTGCTGATGGACCGCCTCGACCGCGACCTGCGCTCGGAGCACGGCCTGTCGATGTCCGAGTACGAGATCCTGGTCCGCCTGTCCGAGGCGCCCGACCGGTCGATCCGCATGGCCGACCTCGCGGCCGCCCTCTCCCACTCCCGCAGCCGCATCACCCACACGATCGGCCGTCTCGAGCGCGACGGCATCGTCCTGCGCATGCAGTGCGACACCGACGGCCGCGGCGTCACCGCCGTGCTGACCGACAAGGGCTTCTCGCTGCTGGCCACCGCAGCCCACACCCACGTGCGCGGCGTCCGCGACTACCTCATCGACCAGTGCTCCGACGAGGACCTCGCCGCCGTGCGCCGCGTCATGGAGGCGGTCCAGGAGGCCATCGGCGGCCGCCGCTTCTGACGCGTGCCCCAGCGGGCGTGATCAGCGATCAGCGATCAGCGATCGTAGGTTCGCACGTAGACGTCGGCGTGCCCGTTCGTGTCGGCGCGATCGAGCGCGTCGTAGGACTCGAACGCCACCGCGCTTCCGTCCGCGGAGAGGCTTCCATGGAACGCCAGGGCGCGGAAGGGTCGTCTCCCGTTGCGACCGACGTCTGCTTGCAGGGTCTCACCGGAACTGCGGTCGTGAACGTAGACGCTGAAGGTCGCGGTGTTCGGGACGACCGGTGCGAAGGTGCCCCACTCGAAGCTCACGACCCGCCCATCGGTCGAGATGTCGGGCCGATCGAAGACCCGGTCCTCGTCGTCCGTCGGCGCCGGAACACGTGATGTCGAACCGGCCTCGAGGTCACGGACCAGCAGGCTGCCCCGGCCTTGGGGGTTGCCGGACCTGCGCACCCGCTCGGTCGCGAGGTACACGACATGACGCCCGGCGCCGGAGATGCGGGGACTGGTCGCGATCTCCTCGTCCGGACCGCCGGACTGCGTGGCACTGACCAGAGCCGTCACACCTGTGCGTAGGTCGTGCACGAACACGTCCACGCGCCCCGCCGGATCCTCGTCCACGAGATTCGATGCCCCCGACGCGAACACGACGCGCGAGCCGTCGGTCGAGATCGACGGCGAGAGCGAGTTGCCGTCGGACTCGGTGCCGTCGCTGGCCACGCTCGCCCGACGCGTCGTCCCGGTGTGCAGGTCGCGCACGAAGACGTCGGATCGAGCGTTCGTGTCCCCCGGAACGAGATCGTCAGCCGTGGACGTGAACACCACGTGCCGCCCGTCGCCCGAGACCTGAGGAGCGCTCGAGGCCCCGTTGCCGGGTCCACCATTCACGCTCGCGCTGACCAACGTGGTGCTCCCGTCGGCACGGTCGCGGACGAACACGTCACCGGCGAGGTTGGTGTCGCCCGGAACGAGATTCGTGGCCGCCGACACGAATGCCACGACACCGCCGTCAGCGGAGATCGAGGGCCGCAACGCCGGCTCATCGGCCCCGACGCCTGACGATGACACCGACTCTCGAGTCGTGGTACCCGTGAGCCGATCACGCACGAACACATCGTTCGACCCGCGGGAATCACCCGCGACGAGATTGTCGGCGAGCGTCGTGAACGCGACCCACCGTCCATCGGCGGAGATCGACGGATGTGCGGACGCGGAGTTCGCCTGGACTCCGTCGGAGTCGACGCTCGCGATCGTCGGCGGAAGGATCGGTCCGACGACCACGTCGACGCCCCTCGCCGGCGACGTGATGGGCTCGGCTCCCTGAGGCGATGCGGGAGCCATCGCCCGGAACTCCTGCCGGCCGGGCTCGAGCGCCTCGACCGCGAGTTCCACGGAACCGTCCGCACCCTGCCACTTGGTACCGACCGTCGTCCATCCTGTCCCGTCGCGTTCCTGGAAGACGACGGCACGACCCGGCCTCGCTGGTGTGAACCGGGCCCGAAGCTCCACCGTCTCCTCCAGCAGGACGCTTCGCGGACCGTCGAGGTCGGCTTCCTGGAAGCCTTGCGCGTACCGTGTGGGACTCCTGAAACCGGGCAGACGTCCCGACCTCGGCGCGTAGAGTCGATACCCGCCCTGACTCGTGCCGACTGCGAAAGCCCGCGCACCGAACGTCACATGGCCGTCCGATCGGGACGACGCTCGCGCGACCGTCTGCCACGTCCTGCCCGCCAGACGCTGCAGCAGCACGGGGCGGCGGGTGCGATCAGGCAACCACCCGGACAACCGAATGCTCTCCCCGGGGATCGCGTTGTCGGAGGACAGCGACAGACCTGCCTCGACGATGAACTGCCGCGACGTCTGCCGCTCGAACCTGGCGTCTGCAGGTACACGGAGCCGAAGGCGGTGGTGCCCCAAGCGAGGTCGATAGGCGACGGCGAAGGTGTGCTTCCTGCTGACTGTGCCCAGGCTGCGAGTGACCCAACGCTTTCCGGTCCAGCGCTGCAGCTTGACGCGCTCGCCACCGCGAGAACCCACGAGAGTGCCTCGCACGACGACTCGCTTCCCGGAATCGACGAAAACGTGGCTCGGGACGCTGGTCCGGATCTGACCGTCCGGCCGCTTCGCCTCTGCCGGCGCCGCAGCGAGTGCCACCGTCACGGTCGCCACGAGCAGCATCGACAACAGCATCCGAACTCGCACGAGATCACTCCCCGATGTCACTGGACAGCACGGCTGGTCGAGTATCTCCCACCTCCCGCCCGGCCGTGGCGGTTCTCTGCGAGAAGCTCTCGCATCCCGCGGCGACCTCAGTCGCGGGTGAGGCGGCGGCGCGTGACACGGTGCGGGCGAGCCGCCTCCTCGCCGAGGCGCTCGATCTTGTTGGCCTCGTACGACGCGAAGTTGCCCTCGAACCAGAATCAGTGGCCCGGGTTCTCCTCGGGTGCCCTCCCACGCCAGGATGTGCGTGGCGATGCCGTCGAGGAACCAGCGGTCGTGCGACGTCACCACGGCGCAGCCCGGGAAGTCGACCAGGGCTTCTCGCTGCTGTCCACCGCCGCCCGGACCGCCGGTCCGCGGTCGTCGCGACAGTCTCACACGTGTCGGCGACGTCACGGACCGGATTCGGCGATCCCGCCCGGTCGCCCGCCTGGGTGCCCTAGGTTGCGTTCGTGTCCACACGCCTGCGCTGGTCGATCGCGCTCGCCTTCGTCGCCCTCCTCGTCGTCGGGTACGCCGCCTGGGTCGGCGCCTCGGCCTGGCAGGCCTCGAAGGTGTCGATCACCGCTTCCGAGCTGGTCGAGTGCAAGGACCCGCGCTCGATCGTCCCTCCGCCCGAGGGGATCGAGGACCCGACCCGTCACACCGGTCCCCTCCGTGCGATCAGCGTCGACCGACGGCTCGACTGCGTCCTGCGCACGATGGTCGTCAGCGATGCCGCGGTTCCCGTCGAAGTGGAACTCCTGGAGTGGCCCTTCATGGGACCGGCCACCGGCATGGGCGTCCGCGCTGAGTGGGCTGTCGGAGGCGGGCCCGGGCTCGTGAAGGACGCCGACAGCTTCAGCACCAGGGACAGCATCGACGCGGTCTTCGACATGGACGGCTTCGGAGAGCTCTACGACGACGAGCGCACGCCCTTCACGATCAGAGCCGTCTTCAACGGCAGCTGCAACGACGCCGGGATGTCGTCGGTGTCCGACTCGCCTCGAGCCACCATCAGGGTGCTCGGCCGCAGCCATGTCATCGCCGCCACCGGTGAGGGCATCGGCCTCGTGCACTCGGGCCCCATCGACTGCGATGAGGACCTCGACGACTCCTGAGACGAGATTTGCTCCGATTTCTACCTTTCAACGCTGCTGAAAGGTGGAAATCGGAGCAAATCTCGGGAGGGGCGGGACCTCAGTCGCGGGTGAGGCGGCGGTGCGTGACGCGGTGCGGGCGGGCCGCCTCCTCGCCGAGGCGCTCGATCTTGTTGGCCTCGTAGGACGCGAAGTTGCCCTCGAACCAGAACCAGTTGCCCGGGTTCTCCTCGGTGCCCTCCCACGCCAGGATGTGCGTGGCGATGCGGTCGAGGAACCAGCGGTCGTGCGACGTGACCACGGCGCAGCCCGGGAAGTCCAGCAGCGCGTCCTCGAGCGAGGACAGGGTCTCGACGTCGAGGTCGTTGGTGGGCTCGTCGAGCAGCAGCATGTTGCCGCCCTGCTTGAGCGTCAGCGCCAGGTTGAGGCGGTTGCGCTCACCGCCGGAGAGGACGCCGGCCTTCTTCTGCTGGTCCGAGCCCTTAAAGCCGAACGAGGCCACGTAGGCGCGGCTGTTCATCTCGAAGTTCGCGACCTTGATGAAGTCCAGGCCATCGGACACGACCTCCCAGACGTTCTTGTTCGGGTCGATGTTGGCGCGGTTCTGGTCGACGTAGCTGATCTTGACCGTCTTGCCGACCTCGAGCTCGCCGGAGTCCGGCTCCTCGTTGCCCGTGATCATGCGGAACAGCGTGGTCTTGCCGACGCCGTTGGGACCGACGATGCCGACGATGCCGGCGCGCGGCAGCGAGAAGCTGATGTCGTCCCACAGCGTGCGACCGTCGAAGGCCTTCGTGAGGCTCTTCGCGTCGAGCACGACGTCGCCCAGGCGCGGACCGGCCGGGATGTTGATGTCGGTGGTGTCGATCTTGCGGGCCTTCTCGGCCTCGGCCGCGAGCTCCTCGTAGCGGGCCAGACGCGACTTGCTCTTGGTCTGGCGGCCCTTGGCGTTGGAGCGGACCCACTCGAGCTCGCGCTCGAGCATCTTGGCGCGCTTCGCGTCCTTCTGGCCCTCGATCTTGAGGCGCTCCTTCTTCGTCTCGAGGTACGTCGAGTAGTTGCCCTCGTAGCCGTGGATCTGGCCGCGGTCGACCTCGGCGATCCACTCGGCGACGTTGTCGAGGAAGTAGCGGTCGTGGGTGACGGCCAGGACGGCGCCCGGGTAGCTCTTGAGGTGACCCTCGAGCCACTGCACGCTCTCGGCGTCCAGGTGGTTGGTGGGCTCGTCGAGCAGCAGCAGGTCGGGCTGCTGGAGCAGCAGCTTGCACAGCGCGACGCGGCGGCGCTCACCACCGGAGAGGTTGTCGACGAGCGCGTCGGACGGCGGGCAGCGCAGCGCGTCCATCGCCTGCTCGAGGCGGCTGTCGACGTCCCACGCGTTGGTGTTGTCGAGGTAGGTCTGCAGGTCGCCGGTCTCGGCCATGAGGGCGTCGTAGTCGGCGTCGGGCTCGCCCATCTCGGCGTACGCCTCCTCGAGGCGCTTCATCTTGCCCTTGATCTCGGACACGGCCTCCTCGACGTTCTCGAGCACCGTCTTGCCCTCGGTCAGCGGCGGCTCCTGCTGGAGCATGCCGACCGACGCCTCGGGGTCGCGGACGAGATCGCCGTTGTTCGGCTGGTCCAGGCCCGCCATCAGCTTGAGCAGGGTGGACTTGCCCATGCCGTTCGGGCCCACCACGCCGATCTTCGCCCCGTGCAGGAACGAGAGGGAGACGTTGTCGAGGACGACCTTGTCGCCGTGGGCCTTGCGGACGTTGCGCAGAGAGAGAACGTAGTCAGCCATGATGTCCCCAGCCTAGCGAGAACGGCGGAACGACGGCCGACCGGCAGCGCTCAGCGGCCGGCGGTGGCCAGCCCGTTGCGCCAGCGGTCGTAGCGGTCGAGCTCGCTGCGCAGGCGGGCGACCACGATCCGCTCGGTGGTGCGGTTGATCGCCTCGGTGAGCTTCTTCTCCGCGCGGGCCCCCGCGCGCCGCGCGCCGACTCCGCCGAGCCAGCGCGAGAACAGCGTGAGCGCGATGCCGAACAGCAGGCCCCCGGCGATCAGCACGAGCGGCAGGCTCATGCCGAGCGGCCGCGGCGCACCGCTCCAGGGATCGGGGCTGACGAGGCCGAAGGCCGCCGCGACCGCCCACGCGAGTCCGCCGATGACGGCGAGGAACGTGAGCCACTGCAGGGCGCCCACGGCGGTCCACCACAGCGGATGCTGCTTGAGCCCGAGGTCGACGCCGGCGACGGCCTCGTCGAGCTCGTCGATGACGTCGCGCGCGCTCTCGCCGGCGACCGCGTCGACGACGGAGGCCCGCCACGGGCGCGACATGCCCTCGGTGGCGACCTCGGTGGCCTCGCGCAGCGCCAGGTCGGCGCGGGCGCGCTGCACCGACGGCGAGATCGGCATGACCTCGGCCACGGCGTCGCGCGCCGACCGCCCGAAGCCGAGCTCGCGCAGCGGGTCATGACGCAGCCGGCCCACCCAGCCGATGAGCGGCCAGTCGGTGGCGACCACGGCGCGTCGTGCCATGGACTCCTCGACCGCGTCTGCGATCTGCGGCACGCCGGCGCACTGGACGAACGTCTCGACGAGGGCGTCGCGGACCGGGCGGTCGAGCCCCGGCACGGGCTCCACTCCCCCGGCATCGGCGAGGCGGCGCGCGACCTGGCGCACGTCGGCGACCAGGCGTGACTGCGAGGCCCGCTTCGAGGTGATCCGGCGGCCGATCTCGGCCCGCAGCTCGGGCAGCCCCGCGCCGGTGGTGGCGCTCGTGGCGATCACGGGCACGCCCCGGAAGCCCTCGCGCTCGAGGATCAGCTCGAGGTCGTCGACCGCGATCTTCAGGTCGGTCTCGCTGAGCCGGTCGGCCTGGTTGAGCACCACGACGGACGAGTCCGCGTGCGTCGCCAGCGGCTGGAGGTAGCGCGCGTGGATCGCTGCGTCGGCGTACTTCTGCGGGTCGAGCACCCACACGAAGAGGTCGGCGTAGCGCGCGACGTGGTCGACGACCTCCTGGTTCTGGATGACGACCGAGTCGTGGTCGGGCAGGTCGAGCAGCACGAGGCCCTCGAACGCGTCGTCCTGTGGCGCGTCGAGGATGCTGCGCCGCGCGATCTGGTCGCGGCGGGCGACGCCGATCCAGTCGAGCAGCTCGGTGGCGCCGGCGGGTCCCCACGCGCACGCCAGCGGCGTGGAGGTGGTGGGCCTCAGGTAGCCGACCTCGGCGAGATCCAGGCCTGCGAGGCGGTTGAACAGCGACGACTTGCCCGAGCCCGTGGCACCCGCGAGCACGACGACCGTGTGCTGGGTGGAGAGCTCGAGGCGCTCCTGCGCGTGGCTGAAGGTCGCCTCCGCGGGCGCGACGACGTCCGGGTCGATGACGTCGCCCGCGGCCTCGATCGCCGACTGCAGCGCTGCGACGCGCTCGTCCAATGCACTCATCGGGACCGCCTTCCTCGCGGAGGGGCGACGGACGAGATGGCGGCCTCGAGCTGCCAGTGCGCGGACTCGAGGGCCACCTCGTCGGGCAGCAGGTCGAGGTAGCGCTCGGCCTCGGACTCCAGCAAGTCCTCGAGGCGACGCGCGAGGTCCTTCCCGGCCTGCTCGGCGAGGTCGCGCACGGCCTGGTCGCCGAAGACCGCGTTGAGCACGGCCTGACCCGCGGCGGCGGTGCCGCCGGCGATGCCGAGCTCGGCGCCCGTGAGCCCGGCGGTGCCGGCGAACACCACGACCATCAGGGTGACGCCCGCGGCGTTGACGCCCAGCGACAGCGCACGGGCCTTGGACTTCTTGTCGGACCCCTGCTCGGCGACGAGCTCGAACACAGCCTCACGCCACTCGCGGGCGATGCGCTCGGCACGCACCCGGACGTCGCGCGAGGCGCGGTCCAGCCCCCGCTGGCTGTCGAGCAGCGTGCGACCGGCCTGCGTGGAGTCCCACGCGCGGGCGACCTCCTCGGCGGCGCGCTCGGCGCGGTCGAGGATCAGCAGGTGCAGGCCCGAGACGGCGGCCTCCTCGACCTCTTCGGGCGTGGTGGGCTTGCGCCGGAACAGCTTGTCGCGCCACGTGCCCACGGTGCGCTCGAGCTTGCGGAAGATCTCTCCCGAGCCCACGAAGTCCTGCCAGCGCGCGAGGACCTCGCCGCGCAGCATCGTGCCGTCGGTGGCGGCGGTCATGAGGTCGGCGTGCGCGCCGAGGTAGACCGACTCGACGTCCTTGCGCAGCTGGGCCGCGGCGTCGACCTGGCGGGTCAGGGCGCCCTCGAGGCGGCGCGACTCCTCGACGTCGTGCGTGATGGCGCCCTGCAGGGTGCGCAGCACGATCTCGCGGCGCTGGGCCTCGTCGTCGGCGAGGTGCCGCAGCCACGACACGACCTGCGCGACATCGCCCCCGGGCAGGACGCCCTCGGAGTCGGGCGTGGACTCGGGCACCGAGAACAGCGCCACGTCGGACAGCCCGTGCTCGCTGAGCATCCGGGCGAGGTGGCGGCGAACCTCGACGAGGGCCTCGGGCGACGTGCGGTCGAGCACCACGGCGATCGAGGCGTTGCGGTCGGCGGCGCGGCGCAGGTAGTCCCACGGCACCTGGTCGGCGTAGCGCGCGGCCGACGTGACGAACAGCCACAGGTCCGCGGCGCCGAGCAGCTGCTCGGCCATCTCGCGGTTGGTCTCGTCGATCGAGTCGAAGTCGGGGGCGTCGAGCACGGCCACGCCCGGCCACAGCGTGGAGCAGGCCACCTGGCGGATCGTGTTGGCGCGACGGCTGTTGGAGCCGGTGCGGACGACGTCGGGCAGGACGCGGCCCGACCGGAACCACTCGGTGTCGGCGGGGTGGTGCACGAGCACCGGGGTGCGCGTGGTGGGGCGCAGCACGCCCGTGGCCGACACGCGGCGGCCGACGATCGAGTTGACCAGCGTGGACTTGCCGGCGCCCGTGGAGCCGCCCACGACGACCAGCAGCGGGGCGCCGAGATTCTCGAGTCGGGGCACGACGTAGTCGCCGAGCTGCTCGGCGATCTCGCGCTGGAGCGCGCGGTCCTGCTCGACTCCGGGTATGTCGAGTTCCAAGGGCATGGCGACGACCGCTGCCGCCAGTCCTGACAGGCCCTGGAGCAGACCGTCCTCGACCATGGCCTCGCGCTGGGGAATTGCGGCCGGCTCAGTCATCTCAGATCACTACGAATGGTAGTGCAGGGGACACACCCCGGAGTCCCATTCGTCACACGAGACCCAGATCCGCAGATGTGGGGTCAGGAGGCGTCGAGCGGACGGGCCTCGTCGACCAGCATGACCGGGATGTCGCGGCGGACGGGGTACGCGAGGGCGCACCCGTTGCACACGAGCTCGTCGGCCTCGGCGTCCACGAACAGGCCGGAGCGGCACTGCGGGCACACCAGGATCTCGACGAGGGCTGGATCGAGGTTCACGGCACCACCGTAGCCGAGTCGTCGCGCACGAGCCGCAGCACCGGCGAGCCGTCGTCGGAGGGCTGCTCGGGCGCCGGACGGCCTGCCTCGCGGACGGCCTCGGCCAGCGCGACGAGGTCGTCGTGCGTGGGCTCGGGCTCGGTGAACTCCGGGGCCAGCCGCACCACGCTCCAGCCCTGCGGCGCGGACAGGCGCTCGGCGTGACGCGAGCACAGGTCGTAGGCGTGGGGCTCGGCGTAGGTGGCCAGCGGGCCCAGGACGGCGACCGAGTCGGCGTACACGTACGTCAGCGTGGCCACCGCGGAGTTCGGGCAGCCTGCGCGCGAGCATCGACGTTGCAGTCCCACGGGGCGAGGTTAGCCCGCGACCCCAGCGCTCCGCAGTAGGCTCACCGGATGGCCAGCGAACCGGGATCCCGCATCGGTGTCCACGGCCCGCGTCCGGGCTCCGCACGCGACCGTCGCGGCCGCGGGCCGCGCGGCGTGATGTCGCTGCCGGGCCCGCTCTCGCCGCAGGGCGCGCCGGTCCACCGCACCCCGCGCGAGGCGTTCGACGACCTCGTCGCCGAGATCCTCACGCGCCTCGACCACCACTTCGCGCGCGAGCCCGACCACGTCGAGGTCGCCGTCGAGGAGGCGCCGATGCTGCCGCCCGGCTGGGACGAGCCGGTGCCCCGCAGCATCGTCAATCCGGCGCCCGGCGGGTACCGGATCGTGATCTACCGGCTGCCGATCGTGGGTCGGGCTCGCTCGGGCGCCGATCTCGAGGAGCTGGTCTGGACCGTGCTGCTGACGCGGCTCGGCGAGGTCTGGCACCACGATCCCGAGGATCTCGACCCCCGCGCCTGACCGGCGCTTCGGACTCAGCGCACGGAGACGCCGGGAGCGACCACCGAGACGGGAGCGGGTCGCACCGCCGTGGCCGCGACCCGGCCGCCGCCGGACTTCCACAGCCCCGCCATGACTCGTCGGCCGTCCTGCGGCGTCAGCACGAGGTAGGCGGCGCCGTCCTTCGGCGCGGGGACGAGGGCCGAGGCTCCGGCGCCGACGCTCACCTGGCTCGTGCCGAGCGACTCCATCGACGCCGAGAAGGACTCGACCTGGACCACGGCGGCCTCCTTGGCCGTGACGACCGTGCGCACGGCGCCGCCGGCGAGTCGGACGGGCACGACCGCCGGTCCCTCGATCGCCGCGGACGGTGTCACGCGGGCGACGTCGCCGTCGGTCTCGACCGAGGCGGAGGCCACGACGGGCAGGTCGGACGTGATCGCGAGGGAGGCCCGTCGCAGGTCGACCGAGTCCGGCACCGCAACGACCCGCGTGGACTCCGGCTCGACCGAGACGTCCTCGAGGCCCTCGGCCGCGAACGCCCCACCCGGCCCGCGGACCGACACCGCGACGTGCGCGGTGGAGGTGCCCGGGTTGGCGAGCGCGAGACGCGTGCCGTCACCCTCGGGCAGACCGGCCAGCACCTGCTCGGTGGCGGGGCCCGGCGCGGGCGCGAGCAGGTCGGCACCGCCGCTGCCGGCGTCGAGCGCGATGGCCGTGAGCGAGCCCCGACGACGCGAGACGTGCGCCGAGACGGCCCCCTCCCCCGCGGCGACGTCGTCGACCGAGATCTCGCGCCGCTGCCCCGGCTCGACGACGAGGCCCGAGGTGTCCAGCGACTGGATCGGGCCGTTGGCACCCCACCAGCTCAGGTCGGCGACGGCGCGGTTCTCGCCGAGGTTGACCAGGGTGATCGTGGCGTCCGCGCGGCCTCGGTCTCCCAGGCCCGCGAACCAGGCCTCGTCGACGACGGGCGGGCAGGCGCCGAGCACGGCGTCGCCCTTCAGCCGGCCGGCGACGTAGCCGACCGAGCCGGAGCCCTCGCCCGTCTGCTCGAGCACGAGCGCGTCGCCACCCGGCTCGGCGGTGCGCCAGCGGTCGGCCTGCGCCCAGACCGGATCGGCCGCGGCCTCCTCGGGGATGGGGCGGGCCACCGCCTCGTCGCCGGGCGCCACCTGGCCGGCCGCGACGGTCCACCCGGACTCGACGGGGCAGGCCCACGTGGTCTGGCGGACCTCGACGGTCTGGCTGCCTCCCGCCACGACGGGCGGCTCGGGCTCGGGCACGAACGAGATCGCGGCGACGAGCAGCGCCGCCACGAGGGGCAGGACGTAGCGAACGGGGAACCGGCTGCTCATGCGTCGTCCTCCTCGTCCGGATCGGGTCCGGAGGTCGCGTTGCGGCGGACCGGCAGGGCGCCGACGAACGCGCCGACCCACGCCAGCACCCACACTCCTGCGATCCAGGGGCGGGCGGGTCCGGCCTCGGGCGCGGGCTCGGCCTCGACCTCGGAGGTCACCGACCACACGCGTGAGTCGGGCGAGTCACTGCCCTTCTGGGCCAGTCCGGGCGCGGCGTCGATCCGCCGGGCGAGGTCGAGGTCGACGTCGGGCGCGTAGATGCTGTCGACGCCGAGCCGCGCGAGCTCGTCGACGTCGTCGCGCGTCGGGGTGGTGACGAGCGAGGTGACGGTGTCGCGGAGGCGCTCCTCGCGCTCGGCGGTGGTGCGCAGCGCCTCGGCGCCCAGGTAGGGCCCGGGGCCGACGACGGCGTCGGCCACGATGCCGGACTCGGAGTCGCCGGTGAGCACGACGGTGGTGCCGGGACGGGCCGCGAGGAAGGCGGGCACGACGCGGGCGTCGCCGGAGTCCAGCGGGTCGTCGATGCCGCGCACCACGAGCCAGCCGCCGGCGAGGATCGGGAACGCCGCGAGCAGGGCGATCGCGGGACGTCGCCAGCGGCGGTGCTTGCGGGTGCGCAGGGCGGGCCAGGCGAAGAGCACCGCGGTCAGCAGACCGCCGAGCCAGATGCCGGCACCGAGGCCCGACCACGCCCGGACCTCCGGGGCACCGGGGAACGGCACGTAGGTCGAGACCGAGGCCAGCAGGCCCGTGGCCAGGCCCGCGACGGCGACGATCCACGCGCCGGTGACGGCGCGACGCGTCGCCTCGGGGACGAGGGCGGCGACGGCGAGCACGATGAGCGGCACCGCGATCCACCACGGCGCCGACCCGGGTCCGCCGCCGGTGCCGGTGACCACGTCCCAGGCGGAGGCGGGCGCGTCGACGGGGTTGCCGGCCTCCCACCAGATCCGCCCCGAGAGCACGCGGTCGAGCAGCCACGGACCGAGCAGCACGGTGCCGATCGCGCCGCTGAGCGCGAGGTAGCGCGCGGACGACCGGACCAGCAGCGCGCTGACGACGAGCGCCACGATGCCGAGCGCCCAGGCGACGGGCGTGAAGGCCGCGACCAGCGCGATCCACAGGCCGACGAGGGCGGCACGGGTCCACGTGGGCTCGAGGACGAGCCGCAGCAGGACGTTGGCGAACAGCGGCGCGACGACGAGGGTGACCACCGTGCCCAGGCGGCCGCCGGCGATCGCGCCGGTGACGCCGACGACGAGGCCGTACGACACGGCCCACGTCATCCGGACGGCCCGGTCGTCGCTGACGAGGCGGCCGAAGCGGTGAGCGGTGAGCGCCGCGAACGGCACCGCGAGGACCGTGAGGATCCACGAGATCAGTCCCGGCGCGAACCACACGAGCAGGCCGACGAACGCGAGCGGGATGACGTAGGCCGGGGCCACGTCGGCGCTGCCGAGGCCGACGGCGTGCGACCGCTCGAACAGCAGCCGCCACCACGAGGAGACCGAGTCCGGCGAGGCGGGCAGGACCGGGCTGAACAGGTGACCCGCGGCCACGGAGCGCGCCGCCACGAGCGAGCCGACGAGCAGCACGAGCACCCAGGTCAGCCACGGATGACGGCGCCACCACGGCGGCTGGTCGACGACGACCGGATCCTCCTCGTCCTCCTCCGGGACGCCGATCGACCGCAGGCCGAGCGAGTCCACCGACTCGGGGCGGACGACGGCCTGCACGGTGGTGGCGGCGACGTCGAGCCCGTGCTGGTACGGCATCCAGAACGGCGCGAACAGGTCCTTCAACTCGCGGTTGCGGCGCACGACGTTCGGCTTGCGGCGGCGGCGCGCCGCGATCATGGGTCCGGGGTTGGCGAAGACCGTGACCATCGCCATGATCTCGCCGCGAGCGGACCGCAGGTCCTTGCCGAACAGGAAGCCGACGAACCGCAGCAGCGAGCCCAGGAACAGCCGGATGCTCAGCGGCAGGAAGCGCAGCGGGTCGCTGTTGGCCAGCATCGTGTGCAGCGCGGCCGCGCGGCGCTCGCCGGCGTGCTCGCGGACGCCCTTGCGGCGCACGCGACGCCGGTTGGCCGTGGCCTCGGCGTGGAAGACGATCGCGCGGGGCGCCGTGCGCACGCGGTAGCCGGCGCGGTTGGCGCGCCAGCCGAGATCGACGTCGTCGAAGAACAGCGGCAGCCGCGGATCGGTGCCACCGAGTCGCTCCCACACGTCACGGCGGACCAGCATGCCGGCGGATCCGACCGCCAGGACGTCCTGCGGCCGGTCGTGCTGGCCCGCGTCGGGCTCGCCGGACTCGAGCATCGTCTCGCGCTGGCCCGTGCCGGTGACCGTGAGGCCGACCTCGAGGAGCCGCCGGAGCGACGGCCACTCGCGGACCTTGGGGCCGACGATGCCGATGTCGGGGTCGCGGGTGGCCTCGTCGAGGAGGCCCGCGAGCGCGTCGGGATCGCAGATCTGGTCGTCGTGCAGCAGCCAGATCCAGTCGTAGGCCTCGGTCTCGGAATCCACCGCCACGGCGACCTGCCCGCCGAACCCGCGGCGAGCCGGGGCGGTGACGACGCGCGAGGCATGCGCGTGCCCCTCGAGGAGGTCGCGCGTGGCCGGGTCGCTGTCGTCGTGGACGAGGACGAGGTGGTCGGGCCGGTGGTGCAGCCGGTCGAGGGCCGCGAGGGTCTGGGGCAGCCATCGCGATCCGCGATGGGCGACGAGAACGGCAAGGACGGAGGGAGGGCTGGCACGCCACGCCGGGACGGATTCGTCCTCGAGGTCGTCGTCGTGCATGATCGCCACCTTAGGCGGTTGCGACCAACCGTCAGGTGTCAGCGGCGCGGCGAGGTCAGGCGCGCTTCTTGAGCTTGCGACGCTCTCGCTCGGACAGGCCACCCCAGATGCCGAAGCGCTCGTCGTGGGCCAGTGCGTACTCGAGGCACTCGGTCTTGACGTCGCAGCTCAGGCACACGCGCTTGGCTTCGCGCGTGGAGCCGCCCTTCTCGGGGAAGAACGACTCGGGGTCGGTCTGAGCGCACAGAGCACGCTCCTGCCACATGAGCTCGGGGTCGTCGCCCTCGATCCAACCGACTAATGACATGCCTGTAATTACAGTCGGATGCCTGCCAAACGTCAAGCCGAATAGCAAATGTCCGGCGATCCTCGGCGTGTCGCGCCTCCGGGCTCCGCGCTAGCGTCGAGGCGTGACCACCACCCTCGCCACCGTCCTGACCCCCACGCCCTCCCCCGTCGTCACGTACTACGACGTCGCGACCGGCGAGCGCGTCGAGCTCAGCGGCGTCACGCTGGCGAACTGGGTCGCGAAGGTCGCGAACTTCCTCGTCGACGAGCTCGACGCCGAGCGCGGCACGCGCGTGCGGATCGGCCTGCCCAGCCACTGGCTGCGCTACGTCTGGATCCTCGGCGCCTGGCGCGTCGGGGCCGTGGTGGCCGATTCCGACGCCCAGATCGGCCTGTCGGGGCCGGACCTCGAGGCCGACGAGCCGATCCGGCTGGCGGCGTCGCTGCGCCCCCTCGGCGGACGCTTCCCCGCCGAGCCCGACGGGTTCCAGGACATCGCCGTGCACGTGCCCGCGAGCCCTGACGTGTTCATCGACCTCGATCCACCGGCCCCGGACGACCTCGCCCTCGACGTCGCAGGGCGTCGCGCCACGCACGCCGAGCTGCTCGCCGCGCCCGCCCTGAGCGACCGCGTCGTCCGCGAGCCGGGGTCCGTGGCCGACGACGCGGCGGACCTCGCGGCGGCCCTGACCGGAGGCGGCTCGCTCGTGATGGTCGCCGGCGGCGGACCCGACGACCTCGCGCGCATCGCCGCGCAGGAGCACGCACGGCTCGACGGGTCGGGACGTTGAGCCGATCCGCGATGGTGGGTGCCCTAGACTCGACGGGGCATCCGGGCCGACGGCCGATGCCCCCGAGACATCACGACAGGAACCACGCATGACCCCAACGGTCGACGACCCGCAGGCCCACGGCCTGACCCGGGTGGGCGGCCGACCCCCGCTGACGGAATACCTGCGGGGAGTCGCGCAACGCAAGGACTTCATCGTCTCGCTGGCGAAGTTCCGCATCGAGGCAGAGAACCAGCGTCAGCGCCTCGGCATGCTGTGGATCGTCCTCAAGCCGATCCTGAACGCCGCGGTGTTCGGCATCGTGTTCGGCATCCTCATGGCCAGCACCAAGTCGGTCCCCGACTTCGTGCCGTTCCTGATCATCGGCGTGTTCATGTTCGAGTTCTTCTCGGCCTGCATGGGCAGCGGCTCGAAGTCGATCACGTCCAACCAAGCACTCGTCCAGAGTCTGGCGTTCCCGCGCATGTCGCTGCCGATATCGGTCGTCGTGCAGAAGTTCATGCAGCTGGTTCCCACCATCGGTCTGCTGATGATCTTCCTGGTGATCATGGGCCACGTCCCGACGTGGAACTGGCTGCTGATGGTGCCCCTGGTCGCCCTGTACTTCCTGTTCTGCATGGGCGTCGCGTTCATCACCGCGCGCCTCACGGTGCACCTGCCCGACCTGACGAACCTGCTGCCGTTCATCACGCGGTTCTTCTTCTACACGACCGGCATCTTCTTCAGCTTCGACATCCGGTTCGAGAGCAACACGCAGCTGCTCGAGATCATCCAGTACCAGCCGGTCTACGCCTTCCTGAGCCTCTCGCGCGAGCTGCTGCTCGACTCCGACCCGCTCTACGACGTGCGCATGCAGTTCTGGCCCATCATCGCCGTGTGGTCGGTCGGACTGTTCCTGGTCGGCATGGTGTTCTTCTGGGCCGCGGAGGAGCGTTATGGTCGCGTCGACTGAGTCCGTGCAGACCCCGGACACCGGGCAGCGCAAGCCCGTCGTCGTCGTGCAGGACCTGCACGTCGAGTACCGCGTCTTCGCCACCGGCAAGCGGGCCACCGAGGCCGACCGCGGCGGCGTGCTCCGCCGCGCCAAGCGCACCCGCACGGTGCACGCCCTCAAGGGCATCTCGTTCACCGCGTACGAGAACGACAGCATCGGCATCATCGGCTCCAACGGCTCGGGCAAGTCCACCCTGATGCGCGCCATCACCGGCTCGACCCCCGCCACCCGCGGCGCGATCTACGCCAGCTCGCGGCCCAGCATGCTCGGCGTGGGCGCGGCCCTCATCAAGCAGCTGTCCGGCCAGCGCAACGTCATCCTCGGCGGCCTGGCCCTGGGCTTCTCCAAGGCCGAGATCGAGGAGCGCTACGACGAGATCGTCGACTTCGCCGGCATCCGGCCGTTCATCGACCTGCCGATGCGCACGTACTCGTCGGGCATGACCGCGCGGCTGAAGTTCGCGATCGCCACGATCCGCGACCACGAGATCCTCATCGTCGACGAGGCCCTGGCCGTGGGCGACCGCAAGTTCCGCAAGCGCTCGGAGAAGCGCATCCGCGAGATCCGCGACAACGCCGGCACCGTGTTCCTGGTGAGCCACTCGATGCAGTCGATCCGCGACACGTGCAACCGCGTCATCTGGATCGAGAAGGGCGAGCTCATGATGGACGGCGAGCCCGACGAGGTCATCGCCGCCTACGAGGAGAGCCGCTGACCTCAGCGCTCCCCCGCGCTCAGCAGGTGGCGGCGAGGTCGTCGGTGTTGTTCGCGGCCGACGGCGACTCGGTCTTCGGCGCCTCGGGCGTCTGCTGCGTCTCGGGGGCCTGCGTGGTGGCCGTGGAGTCCGTCGGCTTCGGCTGTGCGGCCTTCTGCTGCTGACGCTCGCTCTTCTTGACCAGGGCCGCGACGTCGGCGCGGATCTGCTCGAAGTTCGGCGTGACGGTGCTGTACTCCGGCGGCACCACCGACAGCGTGGCGATCTGCTGGTCCTTGGCCTTGAGCGCCAGGTCGCCGAACGCGCCCAGCTCGGAGGCGGGGATGTCGGTGCTGAGCATCTGGGCCGAGCTCTTGGCGATCTTGCCCGCGTTCAGCACGACCTGCTCGGGGCTCAGCTGCTGGAGCATCGCCTGCATGAGGCACTTCTGGCGGCCCATGCGTGTGTAGTCGTCGGACTGCACGCGACTGCGCCCGTACCAGAGCGCCTCCTTGCCGTTGAGCTTCTGCTTGCCGGGCTGGATGTACACCTGCTTCCAGGCGTCGTCCTTGCCGAACATCGCGATGGGCTCCTTGATGTCCATCGTCACGCCGCCGGTGGCGTCGACGAGGCTGGAGAAGCCCTTCATGTTCACGAGGACGTAGTAGTTGATCTTGAGGCCGGTGACGCCCTCGACGGCCTCGAGCGTGGCGTCGAGGCCCGGGTCCTTGCTCTTCGGGTAGAGGTCGGTCCGGTCCGACGCCGCCGTGTGCACCGCGTTCAGCAGGCACTCGGGGCCGCAGTTGTAGCCGTACGGGTAGACCGTGCGCATCGGCGAGTCCTCGGGGAACGGCACGTTCTGCAGGTTGCGCGGCAGCGACACCATGACGGGCACGCCGGTGTCGGCGTCGATGCTGACGAGGTTGATCGAGTCCGGGCGCAGGCCCGTGCGGTCGTCGCCGGAGTCGGCGCCCAACAGCAGGATGTTGTAGCGACCCTGCAGCGGCGACTTGACCTCGGTCTCGTGGAAGACCTGCTCCACGACCTCCTTGGAGGCCGAGACGGTGTTCCAGCCGAGGTAGGTGGTCGACGTCACCAGCGCGACGATCGTGACGTTGATGACCGAGATGATCCCGAGTCGCCACCAGCCGAGGCTGCGCACGAGCGCGAGGCGCCAGGCGTCGACGAACAGCAGCATCCAGCCGATCGCCAGGACGAGGGCGGTGATGCGCGCCGTCTGGAGCACGGACGGGTCGGTGAGCCAGTCGATGACCTGGGCGCGGTCGGGGCGGAAGCGGAACCAGACCACGAGCAGCGCCGTCAGCACCGCGACCCAGGCGACCATGACGACCGCTCCGAGGCGGCGCGCGCCGGCCAGGAACTGCGCGATGCCGGGCCACACGACCGTGCCGAGGATCAGCACCAGCGCACGGCGGAGCCCACCCCGCTGCGCGACCCGCGTGGGTCGGGCTCCCAGAGCGCTCACACCGCCACCTCTCCTGCCTGCAATCGACGCCCCATTAAACCCAACGGCTCCCAACGGCGGCGCACTGACGCCGCCGGTGTGGCGTGGGTCAGCAGCTCTCGTTGAGGTCGGCGCTGCGGTTGGCCTTGCGCGGGTCCTTCTTCTGCGCCTCCCCACCGATCTCGAGCAGCGGGAGCTTCGCGGTGACGAGGGCGGACTTCTGGACCTCCTCGCGAGCCTCGGAGGTGCCGACGGCGCTCGAGACGAGGCGGCGCACCTTGTCGAAGTCCGGGTTGCCGGTGTAGATCACCGGCGGCACGAGCGAGACCGAGGAGATCGGCTGCGACTTCGTCTTGAGCGCGAGGTCCATGAAGACGTTCAGGTCCTGGCGCGGGATGCTCGTGTGCAGCATCGCCGAGCTCGAGTTCGCGATGTCCTGCATGTTCATGAGGACCTTCTGCGGGTTGAGCTGGCGCACCATCGCGTTCATGACGCACTTCTGGCGACCCATGCGCGACCAGTCGTCGTTCTCGACGCGCGACCGGGCGTACCAGAGGGCCTTGTCGCCCGAGAGCTTCTGCTCGCCGGCCTCGATGTAGCCACGGATCGGCGAGCCGATGCCGCCGATCGCGGTGCGCTCGCGCACGTTGAGGCGGACGCCGCCGACCGCGTCGATGAGCTTGGAGAAGCCCTTCATGTTGACCAGCGCGTAGTAGTTCAGCTTCAGCCCCGTGATCTCCTCGACCGCGCCCATCGTGGCGTCGATGCCGGGCTCCTTGCTGTCGAAGAGCTTGGCGTTGTCGTTCGCCCAGGTGTTCACGGCGTTGAGGTAGCAGCCCTCGCAGTCGAACCCGTTCGGGAACTGCTCGCGCATGACCGAGCCCTTGGGGAACGGCACGTTCTCGAGGTTGCGGGGCAGGCCGATGATGACGGCCTTGCCGGTCTCGGCGTCGATGCTGGCCACGTTGATCGAGTCGGGGCGCATGCCGTCGCGGTCCTTGCCGGAGTCGGTGCCCAGGAGCAGCACGTTGTAGCGACCCTCGTGCGGCTTGGAGACCGTGTTGGAGGCGAAGACGGTGTCGGTGAAGCCGTTCATCACCGAGACGGTGTGCGCGGCGACGAAGAGGACGGCGGCCGTGGCGACCACGAGGCCGGCGTGCAGCGCGGTGGAGATCGCCAGGTGCGGACGGGCCAGCTCGCGCGGGCGGCCGAGGCGCCACGCGTCGACGATGAGGGCGACCCAGCCGATGGCGAGGCCCACGAGAACCCAGCGGCCGAGGCTCAGCAGCGCGCCGTTGGTGGCCAGCCCGAAGACGAGCTGGCGGTCCATCAGGGCCAGCAGCACGAAGACGGCGACGAGCGCGAGCACGCCCAGCCAGATCCGGATCGCGATGCGACCCACGCGCTTGTTGCCCTGCACGAGCTGGGCCGAGCCCGGCATCACGAGGGTCATGGCGGCCAGGGTCAGGGCGCGCCGGAAGCGGATCCGGGCGGTGGCGCTGGCCGGGTCGGCGTAGGTGCCGCCCAGCGCGCTCGTGCGGTCGTGGTGCATCGCTGTCCTCACGGTGGGGAAGAGTCCGAAGGTTCCCTCAGTATCGAGCGCCGCTCCCGATCCCTCGGGATGACGCGCCGGTGGCCGGGCAAGGGAATCGGGGCGAGGCACGACGGGGTACCTTCACCCCATGTCCCCCTCAGGTCCCAAGGATCCGGACGGTTACGACTGGCTGTACGACGATCAGCCCGGTCGGTCCTCGTCGCGCCCCGCGGCGTCCGGCTCCTCCCTCCCGCCGCCGAACCTGCCCCCGCCGGGGTCGGGCGGACGCGGCGCGAAGCCGCCGAAGGAGCGCAAGCCTCGTGGTCGGCTGCGGCTGCTGTGGCTGGTCCTCGTGGCCTGGATCGCGTTCCTCGTGCTCGTGCCCGTGGTCGCCTGGTCGAAGATCACCAAGGTCGACGCGACGCCCGACGGCGAGCGCCCCCAGGACGAGACCACCACCTGGGTCCTCGCCGGCACCGACAAGCGCCCGAAGGACAAGTCCCGTGGTCGCACCGACACGATCCTGCTGCTGACGTACGGCGGCGGCGGTCCCTCGGTGCTGACGTCGATCCCGCGCGACTCGATCGTCGACATCCCCGGCAACGGCCGCACCAAGATCAACGCCGCCTACGCCTTCGGCGGGCCGCCGCTGCTCGTCGAGACGATCGAGAGCGAGACCGGCCTGGGCGTCGACGGCTACGTCGAGATCGGCTTCACCGGGCTCGAGGACGTCGTCGACGCGCTCGGCGGCATCGAGGTCTGCCCAAAGGACGACATCAAGGACAAGGACGCGAAGCTGAACATCAAGGAGGGCTGCCAGGAGGTCGACGGCAAGACCGCCCTGGCGTACTCGCGCTCCCGCAAGGCCTTCGCGAGTGGTGACATCGCGCGCGGCCAGAACCAGCGCGAGGTCATCGGCGCGATCGGTGACGCGGCCCTGTCCCCCTCCACCGTCCTCAACCCGTGGAAGTTCACCCGCGTGGCCACGACCACGGCCGAGTCCCTCGCCGTCGGCGACGACGTCTCGATGTTCTCGTTCGGTCGCTTCGCCTGGAAGCTCGGCAAGGCGATGGGCGGCGACGGACGCTCCTGCACCGTGCCGATCGCGGACATGTCGGTGCAGTGGGACCGCGAGCGCGCCGTCGAGTACTTCAAGCACCTCAAGGAGGGCACGACCGACGAGCTCGGCGACCTGTGCACCCAGGACGGGCTGCGGAAGTAGCGATCAGTCGCCGAACGCCTCGGCGGTGAACGCCGCGACCTGCTTGGCCGAGCGGTCGAGGACGTCGGTGTGCTCGGCGCCGCGGTACTTCGTGTAGGTGAGGTCGAGCCCGCGCGCCCGGTACGCCTTGGCGAGCGAGTCCGTGAGGACCTGCGGCACCACGCTGTCGGCGGTGCCCTGCACGACGAGGATCGGCCCGCGCACCTCGGGGAAGCTCGGGTCGTTCGCGTCCAGCGGGCCGCGCACGAGGTCGGCGTCGGCGTTCTTCGCGGCGAACCGGTTCATCGGCGCCAGCCCGAAGCGGTCGGAGCCGAGCAGGTCCAGGAGGCACTCCTCGCGCACCTGCGGGTACAGCTTCACGCCCTTCGCGTTGAGCAGCTCGTCGACCGGGATCTCGCCCGGGTAGGCGACCTCGAGGCCCCGCAGGATCATCGCGACCAGGGCGGCGGGGACCGCGACCTCGCCGGACAGGCCGACCTCGGCCGCCAGCGACATGTGCGACGGCGGGGCGAACGCGACCGTGCCCACGACGTCGAGCTCGCGCGTGTAGTGCGGCGCCATCGAGGTGGCCCACAGCGCCGCGTGGCCGCCCTGCGAGTGACCGGCGGTCATCACCCGGTCGCTGAGGTCGGGATCGAGCTGGCGCGCAGCGCGCACGATGTCCAGCACGGCACGGCCCTGCGAGGCGCCGATCAGGTAGGGGTGGTCGCCGGGGGTGCCGAGGCCCTCGTAGTCGGTGGCGACGACCGCGTGCCCGCTGTCGATCCAGCGCTGGAGGCGGGTGGCGGTGGTGCCGATCGCGGCCGGGTCGGCGATGGTCGCGTCGGCCCGGGTGGGCGCGCACTGGTCGGCGATGCCGGTGGTGCCGTGGGCCCACGTGACGACGGGCCAGCCGCCGTCGGGGACGGGTCCGTCGGGCACGGCGACGAAGCCGGAGGTGGCGACGGTGTCGCTGCCCACACCCTGCTGCGCGTAGAGGACGAGGCTGACGTCGGCCTGCTCCAGGCCCATCGCGCCCTCGAGCTCCCGCGACCAGATGAGGTCGCCGTGCTCGTACTGCGAGAGGTCCGACGGCGGCGTGTAGAACGCGGTGCCCTGTGGCGCTGAGCGGGGCTCGTCCTCCTCGGCCGTGCAGGCCGCGACGGACAGCACGAGCGCGGCACTGGCGAGCACCGGGACCAGTCGACGGATCACGCCGTCATCGTACGGCCGCGCGCCCGCCCGCCGAGCCGAAACCGACGACCGCGGCGGGTGGGTGCCGCCTCCCCGGCACCCACCCGCCGCGAGCACGTCCGGCGCGGATCAAACCCGTGAGCGCCGGCGAGCGGCGAGCGATCGGAGCAGATCGATCACCAGGATTCCCACCGCGACGATGCCGCCCGCGACCCAGTCGGGCTCTCCGCTCATCACCCAGGAGGTGAGGACGACCGCAGCCCCACACGTACCGACCGACAGTGCCTCCCACGCGATCGCCCCTGGGACGGATCGGCTGCTCATGTCGCGGGCGGGGTCGCGCGCGAAGACCAGCGCGACAGGTGTCCTCATCAGTTCTCCCTCCAGCTTCCTTCTCGCACCCGCACCCTAGGACCGGATGTCGCGGTCAACAGCTTCGTCCACAGCCCGCCGTCAACGGCGGGACCTTCGTCGGATGGCGCGCAGGGCCAGATCTCCCGCGAGCACCCCGACGAACCCGCCACCGGCCAGAGCCCAGGCGAACGCGCTGCGATCGGTGAGGAGGAGGACCAGGGCGACCAGCGCCACCGCCAGGACGAGATACGCCAGGACATCGATGCGGCTCAACACTTCACGACCTTTCCGCTGACGACCGCCACCGCGACGATCCTGAACTTCAGCTCGACACACTTTCCTGCCTTCTTGGCCTTCTTGAACATCCCTCGCAGCTTGTAGAAGTACGCGGTCACGGCGGCGGCGCAGACCGCCTTCACCGCGACCCCTGCGGGGTTCTTGGCCGGGATCAGCCCGCACAGCGTGCTCACTCCCGCCCCGAGCGACACGAACATCGCGTCGTGCACCTTCTTGGTCTCCTTCTTGCTCAGCTTCACGCACACGGCCGTGCCCAGGTCGCAGAACTTCACCTTCGGGTCGGCGACGACCGGGTAGGCGACGTCGCGGGTCTGGTGGTCGACGACCTGGCGGATCGTGCTGCCCCTCAGCTCGTAGCGAGTCGGCACGTGCCGACCCGCCGCGTCGACGGCCCACGGCGCCTCGACCTGGGCGACGAGAGACCCGTCCGGTCCGACCAGATCGACTCCTCCGTCGGGCGCCGGCCGCGGGGAGACGTCGCCGCGGAGCCCGAAGTCGTAGGTGGCCGGGGCCGCGGCCGAGTCGATCCCGATCAGCACCTGTGTGCCGGTGCTCGTGGGCGTGACGGCGAGAGCGGCTCCCCCGCGCCCCGCCAGGTGGTACCGGCCGTCGGCCTTCTTCGCGGTGGCACCCCTCGTCGGCAGGTCGAGCGCCAGCGCGGCGCCTCCAGCCGTCTCGATCGGCACCGACGCCTTCCTGACGGCGCCCGTGGGCGAGGCGCTCAGCGGGACGGCCGACTCGACCTGGGCGAGCTCGCCGAGGCGATCGCCGAAGGTCGCGCGCGGCGTGCCGGCCTGTGTCGGTGGCAGGGCCGAGAGTGTGAGCGCGGCCGAGGTGGCCAGGACCGCGAAGGCCCGAGTGACGATGTGCATGAATCCCCCGATTCGGTGATGGGCGAGGCCCGTGACGAACGAACTGACGCACAACATATTGTGCTTTGCAGGAAGCGTCAAGCACCGATCCTCGAGGTGTGGAACGTCAGGTGATCCGCTGCAGCTGCGGGATCCGCGAGACCCCCGGCGCCGGGAAGAGGCGCATCGCGGCGAGCAGGATCGCGCACGCGACGATCCCGTCCATGAACCAGTGGTTCGCGGTGACGGTGACGACGACGACCGTGATCGCCGCGTGCCAGATCGCCAGCTGACGCACCAGACCGCTCGCGGTCCGCACCACCACGACCGCGATGAGCACCGCCCATCCGACGTGGAGGCTCGGCATGGCGGCGTACTGGTTGGCCACCGCCCCGCTCGCACCGTCGTACGCCGACGGCCCGTACACGGTCATCGAGTCGACGAAGCCCCACTGGTCGAACATGCGCGGCGGCGCCAGTGGGAACACCATGTGCAGCAGCACGGCGCACGCCGTCTGGATGATGATGAGGTTGCGCGCCCAGCGGTACTCGGCGCGGGGTCGCCGGACGAACCCCCACACCAGGAACGCCACCGTGACCGGGAAGTGCACCGCGACGTAGTAGACGTTCGCGACCTGCAGCATCTCGACCGACGGCACGAGGTTCTGGATGAACGCCTCGTCCGGCAGCCGCAGCGCGCGCTCGAGCCCGCGGACGGCGGCGGCGTTGGCGTACGCGGTCTGCTCCGCGTCGATCGTCACCAGACGGCCCACGCGGTACAGCACGTAGACGAGCGCCAGCAGCGTCAGCTCGAACAGCGCAGGCAGGATCCCGTCGCGCAAGCGAACGACGACCTCGGACCGCCGCGGGAGGGCCATTGACCCAGACTCTCAAACCTCACCGGGTCGCGACACCCGTGGACGACCCCGAGATCACCCTGAGACCCGCGGACGGATCAGAGGGTCGACTGGATGCCGGCCAGCAGCTGGCGCGCCATGACGATTCGCTGGACCTGGTTGGTGCCCTCGTAGATCTGGGTGATCTTGGCGTCGCGCATCATCCGCTCGACCGGGTAGTCGCGGGTGAAGCCGTAGCCGCCGAGCAGCTGCACGGCGTCGGTGGTCACCTGCATCGCGACGTCGGAGGCGAAGGCCTTCGCCGCGGCGCCGAAGAACGTCAGGTCCTTGTCGCCGCGCTCGGAGCGACCGGCGGCCGCGTACGTGAGCTGGCGCGCGGCCTCGATCTTCATGCCCATGTCGGCGATCATGAACTGCAGACCCTGGAAGTCCGAGACGGGCTTGCCGAACTGCTTGCGCTCCTGGACGTAGCCCAGCGCGTAGTCGAGGGCGCCCTGCGCGACGCCGACCGCCTGCGCGGCGATGGTGACGCGGGTGTGGTCGAGGGTCTTCATCGCGATCGCGAAGCCCTCGCCGACGTCGCCGATGATGCGGTCGCCGGGAATGCGCACGTTGTCGAAGTAGACCTCGCGCGTCGGCGAGCCCTTGATGCCCAGCTTCTTCTCCGGCGCGCCGAACGAGACGCCCTCGTCGGACTTCTCCACGACGAACGCGGTGATGCCCTTCGTGCGCTTCTCGAAGTCGGTCTGGGTCAGGACCGTGTAGTACTCGGACTCGCCGGCGTTGGTGATCCAGCGCTTCGTGCCGTTGATGATCCAGTCGTCGCCGTCGCGCTTGGCGGTGGTCTTCTGGTTGGCCGCGTCGGAGCCGGCCTCGGGCTCGGACAGGCAGTAGCTGAACCCGCCCTCGCCGCGCGCGAGCTTGCCCAGGTACTTCGCCTTGATCTCCTCGCCACCGCCGATCTGCACCGGCAGCGAGCCCAGCTTGTTGACCGCGGGGATGAGCGAGCTGGAGACGCACACGCGGGCGACCTCCTCGATCACCAACACGGTGGCGAGCGCGTCGGCGCCGGCTCCCCCGTACTGCTCGGGCACGTGCGGCGCGTGGAAGTCGGCGGCGATGAGCGCCTGGTTCGCCTCGCTCGGGAAGCGCGCCTCCTCGTCCACGGCGGCGGCGTGGGGCGCGATCTTCGCCTCGGCCACGGCGCGCACCGCCTCGCGGATCGCCTGATGCTCCTCGGACAACGCGAAGAAATCGGACACGCTCGAACTCCCGGGGGTTGAAAAGGTAGGAACTCCGCGCATTCTACGCCGCGGGCCACCCGGCCCTTCCCGGGGTGACCCGGGGCACGCTCCGTGCGGTGTCAGTGACGCTCGAGCGCCTCGACGATCAGCCGGGCCAGCTCGCGCGGCTTCGTGAACTGTGGCCAGTGCCCGGTGGGCAGGTCGACGTACTCGACCTCGCGCAGCCGGCCGACCTCGGCGGCCCACGCATCGCCCGCCTCGATCGCGTCGCGCAGCACCTGGGACGGGAACTCGCAGCAGATGATCGTGGCCGGTACGTCGAGGCGACGGTCGTCGGCGTAGGAGATCCCGTCGGTCGCGACGCGGATCGGCTGCGGCACGGCCCGCGCCTCGAAGTCGGCCCGGATCGCCTCGTCCATGTCGACGAGGTCCATCTCGGTGAACGTGTCCCACGGCGGCAGCGGGATCTCGTCGCCGTCGGGCGGCAGCTCGTCGTTGATCGGCTCGTCCTCGGGCTGCGGACCGGAGTCGACGTAGATCGCCCGCGCGATCCGGTCGGGACGCAGGTCGGCGACGCCGTGAATGACCGCCCCGCCACCGGAGTGCCCGACCAGCACGACCTCACCGTCGAGCGCGTCGACCTGCGCCGCCACGAACTCGACGTGGTCGCGCAGCCCGATGCCCGCCCGGGGCGCGTCGCGCGACTCGAGGCCCGGCAGCGTCAGCGGGTGCACGCGGTGTCCGGCCTCGACGATCAGCGGCGTGACCTTCTCCCACGACGAGGCGTCCAGCCAGAACCCGGGAACCAGGATGATGTCCATGCCTCGGACGGTACTCCTGCGACTGGACGAGGTTTCCCGTCACTTCGCGAGGTTTGCGAACCTCGCGAAGTGACAGTTTCCCCGGTTGACCGGGGAAACTGTCACTCGCCGCGCACCACGGCGCCCTTGGCGCGGGCGGCGTCGGCGAGGGTGGCCTGGAAGTCGACCATGGCCTGGGTGAGGGCGGGGTCGCCGGCGGCGAGGATCCGCACGGCCAGCAGGCCGGCGTTGCGCGCGTTGCCGATCGCGACCGTGGCCACCGGCACGCCGGCCGGCATCTGCACGATCGAGAGCAGCGAGTCCATCCCGTCGAGGTACTTCAGCGGCACCGGCACGCCGATGACGGGCAGCGGCGTGACCGCGGCGAGCATGCCGGGCAGGTGGGCCGCTCCCCCGGCGCCGGCGATGATGACCTCGATGCCGCGCTCGTGGGCGCGGCGACCGTACTCGAGCATCTCGTCGGGCATGCGGTGTGCGGACACGACGTCGGCCTCGTACGCGATCCCGAACTCGGCCACGGCCTGCGCGGCGGCCTCCATCGTGGGCCAGTCCGAGTCGGACCCCATCACGATCCCGACGCGTGCGCGCTCGCTCATCCTTCGACTCCGTCCGTCAGCAGGCTCGCGCTGCGCCGGGCCCGGCGGAGCACGTCTTCGAGGTCGTCGCCGACGGCCGTGACGTGGCCGACCTTGCGGCCGGGCTTCACCGCCTTGCCGTAGAGATGGACCTTCACGTCGGGCTCGGCCGCGAGGGCGACCGCTCGCTGGGCCTCGAGGTCCTCGACGGAGCCGCCGAGGATGTTGACCATGACCGCCCACGGCTGGCGGGGTGTCGTCGACCCGAGCGGCAGGCCGGTGACGGCGCGCAGGTGGTTCTCGAACTGGCTCGTCACGGCGCCGTCGATCGACCAGTGGCCCGTGTTGTGCGGGCGCATCGCGAGCTCGTTGACGAGCACGCGGTCGTCGTCGGTCTCGAAGAGCTCGACGGCCAGCATGCCGACCACGCCGAGCTCCTCGGCGACCGTGCGGGCGATCCCGCGGGCGCGCGCCTCGAGGGCGGGGTCGAGGTTCGGCGCAGGCGCGATCACCTCGGAGCAGACGCCGTTCACCTGGCGCGACTCCACGACCGGGTAGTCGACGATCTCGCCCGTGGCGCTGCGGGCGACCTGGGCCGACAGCTCGCGACGGAACGGCACGAGCTCCTCCACCAGCAGCTCGCCCTCGGCACGGAACGGCTCGTCGAGGTCGGCCTCGGTCTCGGCCTTCCAGACGCCCTTGCCGTCGTAGCCACCGCGCGCGGTCTTCACGATCGCGGGGAAGCCGAACGCCGCGACGTCGGCGGGCTCGCTCACCTCGGCCCAGCGCGGGCACGGCACGCCCAGCGCGGTGAGGCGGCGGCGCATGACGAGCTTGTCCTGCGCGTGGATCAGCGCGTCCGGTCCCGGACGGCACTCGTGTCCCTCGGCGGCGAGCGTGCGCAGGTGCTCCGGCGGCACGTGCTCGTGGTCGAACGTCACCACGGGGGCGTCGCCGACGGCGGCACGGAGGTCGTCGAGGTCGGTGTGCGAGCCCACCCGGTGGCGGCCGATCACCTGGGCGGCGGAGACGTCGGGCCCCTCGGCCAGCAGCGCCAGCCGCAGGCCGAGCTCGATCGCCGGGGGCTGCATCATCCGCGCCAGCTGGCCTCCGCCGATCACGGCGACGTCAGGGGCGGGAGCTTCGTGCGTCACGCCGCCAGCCTAGAGCGAACCGGCCCGGGGCCGCGGCGGAGGTCGCTCAGCGAGCGCGGAAGGAGCGGCGCTCGGTGACGGTGATCGGCGAGAGGGTGCCGAAGCCCTTGATGGGGCGCGGTGGCAGCGCCCGGGTCTCGAACTTGTCGCCGAGCGCGTCGGCGGTGGACTGGTCGACGAGCACGCGGTTGGCCCGCGCCACCTGCGAGAGCCGCGCCGCGAGGTTCACCGGGGGCCCGAACACGTCGCCGAGACGACTCAGCACGGACCCGGTGGCCAGCCCGACGCGGACGTCGGGCAGCTTCGGCCGGGCACCGATCGTCGTGATGATGTCGAGCGAGATCCTGGTGGTGTGCACGGGATCGTGGTGCACGAAGAGCATCGCGTCGCCGAGCGTCTTGATGACACGCGCACCGGCCGCGGTGATGAGGTCGCCGCAGCGCGTCTCGAACTCCTCGACCACCGACGCCAGGGCGGTCTCGTCGAGACGGTTCGACAGGGCGGTGAAGCGCGTCATGTCGGCGAACCCGACGGTCATGTCGGTGGTCAGCAGCGCCTGGTCGTTCTCGCCGAGGGCCGTGAGGCGGGCCGCGGCGGCGGCCAGGTGGCGGCGCCAGACGTGCACCATGAGGCGCTCGAAGCCGGGCACCGAGCTCTGCGCGAGCTCGAGGGCGGCCTCGGCGCGGCTCTGCGACTTGCCCCGCACGATGTCGGCCTCGAGCTGGTCGACGAGGATCGTCACCTGCCAGTCGGCCAGGCGCGACATCGTCTGGCCCAGCGCGCGAGTGAGCCGGAAGACGGTCTCCTCGTCGAGGATCTCGTGCTCCATCGCCGTGGCCACGATCGCGACCGCGGAGACGTCGGCGTCGCCGAACGCCATCTCCTCGCCGGGGTCGGGGAAGCCGAGGTTGCGCCACAGACGGGCGGCCTGCTCGGGCGTGAGGCCGCCGCGCTCGGCGGTCTCGGCGTTCGTGTAGTGCAGCTGCTCGGCGAGGATGACGTCAACGAGCTGCTGGTCGTCAGGACTGCTCATCGCGGCGCGCCTCGGGTGCGTGGGAGGCCAGCACGAGCCGCGAGATGCGGCGGTGGAAGTCCTCGATGCGGGGGATGTCGTGCAGCTGGAGTCCGGCCTGCTGGCTGGCGTCGTGGATGATCAGCGTGCCGCAGCGCAGGACGCGGTCGATCAGGCCCTTCTCGTAGGCGACGTCGTTGATGCGGGCCAGCGGGATGATCCGGCCGCTGCGCGTGAGGATGCCCTTTTGCTCGATCAGACGGCGGTTCGTGAGCGTGTAGGTCCAGGTCAGCCAGCGCAGGAACGGCAGCAGGGTGCCCCAGACGAACAGCACTGCGAGGACCACGAGTCCGGCCAGTCGCGGGGTGCCCCCGCCCGAGTCGCCGACCGCGCCCGCGAAGTACCCGCCGACCAGCATGATCGCCAGGCCGACGAGGAACGGCACGATGAGCACCTTGAGGTGGGTGCGGGTCTCGGCCTCGACCACCTCGTCGTCGAGCAGCAGCTTCTCGGACAGCATGCCGCCATGATCCCACGTCGGGCCGACGGCGGGGCTCACGCCGGGCGCAGGTGCGTCACGTCACCGGCCGACCACGGCACGCCGTCCACGACGAGGCAGCCCGACGCGTCGATCCCGGTCGCCTCGCCCACCACGTCGGAGCCGTCGGCGCGCTCGATCCGCACCTGCCGCCCGATCGTGGAGCAGGTCGCCGCGTAGGCCTCGGCCAGCTCGCCCGCGCTCGCAGGGTCGCGCCAGAGCTCGAGCCGCTCGCGCAGGCGGCGCAGCAGCACGGGCAGGATCTCGGTGCGGTCGGTGGTGGTCGCGCCCTCGAGCAGCAGCGAGGTGGCCCGCTCGACGGGCAGGTCCTCGGCGGAGAGGCCGACGTTGAGGCCGACTCCCACGACGGCGGCGGCCCCGATGGAGGTCTCGACGCGCTCGACGAGGATCCCGCACAGCTTGCGCCTGTCCTCGACGAGGACGTCGTTGGGCCACTTGAGCGCCGCGTCGACGCCGAGCTCGCGCACCGTGTCGACCACGGCCAGGCCCGTGACGAGCGGCAGCCACGGCCATCGCGTCGGTGGCACCTCGGTGGGCCGGACCAGCAGCGACACCGCGATGCCGGTGTACCGCGGCATCGTGAAGGTGCGGTCGAGGCGGCCACGACCCGCGGCCTGGTGGTCGGTGGTGTGCACCGTCCACTCGGGCGCGCCGTCGTGCGCCGCCTGCGCGAGGTCGGCGTTGGTGCTCGCGGTCTCGTCGGTGACATGGACCTCGAACCCGGCGGTCTCCGCTCGCAGGCGGTCGCGGTCGAGGGGGGCCAGATGGGGCTGCTGCACGGGCCCACCCTCGCACAGTCGCCGGTGCGCCCAGTCCCTTGATGAGGCTCGGATCACTGCCGGTTAGGGTGTTCGCCATGACCGACGCCCTGCCCGACACCCCGCTGGAGGAGCACCCCGAGCTCCACACCACCGCCGGCAAGCTGGCCGACTACGAACGCCGTCACCACGAGGCGACCGTGGAGGTGGCCGAGCGTGCCGCCGAGAAGCAGCACGCCCGCGACCGCAAGAGCGCCCGTGAGCGGATCGAGCAGCTGCTCGACGAGGGCTCGTTCGTCGAGCTCGACGCGCTGGCCCGCCACCGCGCCACGTCGTTCGGCCTGGACAAGAACCGTCCGCTCGGCGACGGCGTCATCACCGGCTACGGCACGATCGACGGCCGCCAGGTGTGCGTCTTCAGCCAGGACTTCAGCATCTTCGGCGGCAGCCTCGGCGAGGTCTACGGCGAGAAGATCACCAAGGTGATGGACCTGGCGATCAAGTCCGGCTGCCCCATCATCGGCATCAACGAGGGCGCCGGCGCGCGCATCCAGGAGGGCGTCGTCTCGCTCGGCCTGTACGGCGAGATCTTCCGCCGCAACGTGCACGCCTCGGGCGTCATCCCGCAGATCTCGCTCATCATGGGCAACTGCGCCGGCGGTCACGTCTACTCCCCCGCGGTCACCGACTTCACGGTCATGGTCGACGGCACCTCGGGCATGTTCATCACCGGTCCGGACATCATCAAGACGGTCACCGGCGAGGACGTCACGATGGAGGAGCTGGGCGGCGGTCGCACGCACAACACCAAGAGCGGCAACTCGCACTACCTGGCCTCCGACGAGGACGACGCGCTCGAGTACGTCAAGGCGCTCATCTCCTACATGCCGCAGAACAACATGGAGGAGCCCGAGGCCTTCCCGGAGGTCGTCGACCTCGAGCCGAGCGACCTCGACATCGCGCTCGACACGCTCATCCCCGACTCGGCGAACCAGCCCTACGACATCCGCACCGTCATCGAGACCGTGCTGGACGACCAGGAGTTCCTCGAGGTCCAGGCGCTGTTCGCGCCGAACATCGTCATCGGCTTCGGCCGGGTCGAGGGCAAGAGCGTCGGCGTCGTGGCCAACCAGCCGATGCAGTTCGCGGGCTGCCTCGACATCGACGCGTCCGAGAAGGCCGCGCGCTTCGTGCGCACGTGCGACGCGTTCAACATCCCGGTCCTGACGTTCGTCGACGTGCCCGGCTTCCTGCCCGGCACCGACCAGGAGTGGAACGGCATCATCCGTCGCGGCGCGAAGCTGATCTACGCCTACGCCGAGGCCACCGTCCCGCTCGTCACGATCATCACGCGCAAGGCCTACGGCGGCGCCTACGACGTCATGGGCTCCAAGCACCTCGGCGCCGACATCAACCTGTCGTGGCCCACCGGCCAGATCGCCGTCGTCGGCGCCTCGGGCGCGGTCAACATCCTGTACCGCCGCGAGATCGCCGCCGCCGACGATCCCGAGACGCTGCGCGCGGACCTGATGACCGAGTACGAGGACACGCTCTGCAACCCGTACGTGGCGGCCGAGCGCGGCTACATCGACGGCGTCATCAAGCCCAGCCAGACCCGCGCCGAGATCGTCAAGGCGCTGCGCCTGCTGGCGACCAAGCGCGAGACGCTGCCGCCCAAGAAGCACGGGAACATCCCGCTGTGAGCGACGAGACGCAGGCCGAGACCCCGGAGGGCAAGCCCGTGCTCCGGGTGGTCAAGGGCGACCCGACGGCCGAGGAGCTGGCGGCGCTCGTCGCGGTCGTGGCCGCGCGCAACGCCGCCGCGGCTGCCGCTGCCGCCGACTCGAAGCCGAAGCCGCGCAGCCAGTGGGGCCACCCGACGCGCCAGCACCGGACGCCGCACCGCTTCGGCCCCGGCCAGTGGCGCGCCTCCGCCCTCTGACGCACGACTGACGGTTTCCCCGGTTACGTGGGTTTCCTGTCACTGACCGGGGATCGCAACCCCCGGGAAGTGACAGCGAACCCACGTCACCGGGGAAACGTCTTCTCCGGCCACGTGTGGAACGATCGAGGCATGACCCTGCGCCACGAGCCCGACGTCTCGCACGCCGACTGGTTCACGGGCGCGGCCGAGGGCTGGCCGATCCTCGCGATGCAGGGACCGCCGGGGTTCGAGGCCTACGCGATCGTCCCGTACGACGACGGCGAGTCCGAGACCTACCGCGGCGACGACGCGATCACGGCGGTCGTCGTCGAGATCGCCGCGCGGCACACCCGCACCCCCGAGGACGTCTTCTTCGGCCTCTGGGACGGCTGGGGCGAGCTGACCGACGCCGGCCGCGCCTACACGACCCTGCGCGGGAACTGGCTGCGTGACCTCTGGTTCCGACCCACGCCACCGCGCATCCGGCCCGCATTCGACGACGACGTCCTCGACGCCCCGAAGATCGACCTCGAGGGCGAGCGCTCCTACCTGCTGTTCCGTGGCCCGGCCGCCGACGTGGGCGACTGGGGTGCCCGCCCGTACGGCACCGACGTCGAGCGCACCCTGCCGCCCGCCTCGCTGACGTGGCCCGCCGACCGCGCCTGGTTCATCGCCGCGGACGTCGACCCCGCGTGGCTGTGCATCGGCGGCTCGCAGCGGCTGATCGACGAGGTGCTCGCCCGCCCCGACCTGAACGCCGAGGTCGCCACCCACGGCGACGTGCCCGCCCTCGACCCGGAGGACCGATGAGATTCGTCCTGGCCTCGCAGTCCCCCGCCCGCCTCAGCACGCTGCAGCGGGCCGGCATCGACCCCGAGGTCGTCGTGTCGGGCGTGGACGAGGACGGCATCGCCGCCACCACCCCCGCCGAGCTGTCCACCGAGCTCGCGCGCCTGAAGTGCCGGGCCGTCGCGCCCGACCACCGCGACGCGCTCGTGCTGGGCTGCGACTCCGTGCTCGAGTTCGACGGCCGGGTCCTCGGCAAGCCGCACGACCCCGAGGTCGCCCGACGCCGCTGGTACGCGATGCGCGGCAACGTCGGCGTCCTCCACACCGGGCACTGCCTGCGCCTGGGCGACGACGAGGTGGTGCGTCACGCCGCCACGCGCGTGCACTTCGCGAACGTCACCGACGAGGAGATCGAGTCCTACGTCGCCACCGGGGAGCCGCTCCACGTGGCCGGCGCCTTCACGATCGACGGCCTCGGCGCCGCGTTCGTCACCCGGATCGAGGGCGACCACCACAACGTGGTCGGCGTCAGCGTCCCCGCCGTGCGCGAGATGGCCCGCGACCTGGGCGTCGAGTGGACCGACCTCTGGAGCTCCCCGAAGCGCTGAGCGTGACGTTCACGGGGTGAAGACGGCGAAACGACCCCGGGAACGTCACCGCCAGCGCTCTCAGGAGTCGGCGGGCTTCCCGGCCTGGGGCAGGACCACCGAGGTCCCTGCGGAGCCCGGCCAGCAGGAGAAGCCGATCGGCACCTCCTGGCCTGCCTTGACCATCTCCTCCAGCGTGTCGAGGCACTTCGAGACGAGCACGTTGGGGTCGCGCGAGACCGAGCCGGCCAGGTTCTTGTTCGCCTGGGCCTGCGCCTTCGCGGTGGCCTCGCGCTGCTCCGCGATGCGCGTGTTGGCGACCTCGGCCTGGTAGGCGTTGATCTTCTCCTGCGTCTGCTGGTCGAAGCGCACGATCGGCAGGATCACGGACTTGACCTCGACGTCGTCGCCGACGCGCTTCGCCAGAGCCTCCTGGACGAGCTGGGAGAACGCGTTCAGGTCCACGCCGGCCGACGTCGTGGTGCCGTCGGCCGACGTCCCCTGCTTGACCGAGGCCAGCGGGTCGTAGTCGCCGAGCACCTCGTTCAGCGCGGCCTTGAGCTCGCGCGTGACGAGCGAGTCGCGGATGTTCTCCATCTGGCGGTAGTCCTGGTAGAGCTCCTTGCCGGCGTCGAGCTTGATGCGCCAGCGGATCGTCGCATCGACCCCGGCGGTCGACCCGTTGCCGATGCGCACGTCGATCGCGTGGTCCTCGCCGGTGAAGTTGTCGGTCTGGATCGTCCCGTCGAGCTTGTTGACCTTCTCCCACGGGGCCTTGAGGTGCAGGCCGTTCGACAGGACGTCGACCGGGCGACCGAACGAGGTCACGACGCCGATCTCACGGGTCGGGACGATCGCGGTCATCGACACGAACGCCACGACGAGCGCCAGCAGACCGAGGCCGAGCGCGCTCCACGTGGCGGGAGCGGCGGACTTCCCCGCGGACCTCAGCTGGCGTCGCACCAGCAACGACACCACGAAACCCACGACCAGGATCACCAGCACGAACAGCATGAACACCGCGAGACCTCCCGAGACGGCACAGGACAGAGCGCCCCACCCTATCCACGACGGGCGTGCCGGCGGGTCACGACGGCGGAAGCAACGGTCAATCGCCCCGCAGGTCAGGCCCGACGTGGGACCATGGAGACATCATGGCCACGTCATCGCGTCCTCGACGCCACCTCGCAAGCAGTCCGTTCGCCCCGAAGCCGGTCGTCGTCGACGAGGTCTACGAGGCGGGCGCCCGCGTCTCCCACGACTCCTTCGGCCTCGGTCGCGTCGTCAGCGTGCAGGGGTCCTCGTCGGTCCAGGTCGACTTCGGCTCCGGCGCCAAGCACGTGCCGCTGCCGTGCCGCTCGATGACCGCCCTCTGACGGTCCCCTACTCCACCGGCAGGCCGAGCGAGCGTGCGATGAGCATGCGCTGCACCTCGCTCGTGCCCTCGCCGATCTCGAGGATCTTCGCGTCCCGGTAGAACCGGGCCACGGGGTACTCCTCCATGAAGCCGTAGCCGCCGAAGATCTGCGTGGCCACGCGGGTCGCCGTGACGGCGGCCTCCGAGCTGTAGAGCTTCGCCACCGACGCCGCCTGCTTGAAGCGCTGGCCGGTGATGCCCGCGTCCTTCATCGCCGCCGCCTGGTAGGTCAGCGCGCGCGACGCGTCCGCCATCACCTTGAGGTCGGCGATCTGGAACGCCACCCCCTGTTTGCGGCCGATCGGCCCGCCGAACGTCTGCCGCTCCCCCGCGTACCGCACGCACTGCTCGAGGCACGCCTCGATGAGGCCCACCGCGAGGGCCGCGATCGCGACGCGACCGTCGTCCAGGGTGGCCAGGAACTGCGCGTAGCCGCGGCCCCGGTCGCCGAGCAGGTGGTCGGCCGGAACCCGGACGCCGCTGAAGCTGAGCGCGTGGGTGTCGCTGATGTGCCAGCCGAGCTTGTCGTAGCCGGCCTCGGCGACGAACCCGGGCGTGCCCGCCGGCACGACGATCGCCGAGATCTCGGGACGGCCGTCCTCGCGAGTCCCCGTGCGGGCCGTGACCGTGACGAGCGAGGTGATCTCGCTGCCGGAGTTCGTGATGAACTGCTTCGCGCCGTCGACGACCCACGTGTCGCCGTCGAGCACGGCCTTCGTGGCGGTGGCGCCGGCGTCCGACCCGGCGCCCGGCTCGGTGAGGCCGAAGCCGGCGAGCGCACGACCGGCGACGAGGTCGGGCAGCCAGCGCTCCTTCTGCTCGGTCGTGCCGAAGGTCTGGATCGGGTTGATGCCGAGACCGACTCCGGCCTCGAGCGTGATGCCGATCGACTGGTCCACGCGGCCGAGCTCCTCGATCGCGAGGCACAGGCTGGTGAAGTCGGCGCCGGAGCCGCCGTACTCCTCGGGCGCGGTCAGGCCGAACAGGCCGAGGTCGCCCATCGCCCGCACGACGTCGACCGGGAAGTGGTGGTCCTTGTCCCACTGCGCGACGTGGGGAGCGACCCGCTCGGCGGCGAAGTCCCGGACGACGCGACGGAAGTCCTCGTGCTCGCGTGACAGTTCGAAGTCCATGACCGAAGGTTAACAGGCGTTAACCTCGCTGGGGCGACGAAATGGCCTGCACCACACTCCCTTAGACTCGCGACTGCCGTTCAGACGCGAGGAGTATTCGTGAGCAAGCCCCTGCAGAAGGTCCTGGTCGCCAACCGTGGAGAGATCGCGGTCCGTGTGATTCGAGCCGCGAAGGATTCCGGCATCGGGAGTGTGGCGGTCTACGCCGAGCCCGACCGCGACGCGCTCTTCGTGCGTCTCGCCGACGAGGCCTACTCGCTCGAGGGCTCGACCCCGGGCGACTCGTACCTGTCGATCGAGAAGATCATCGCCATCGCGCAGCGCAGCGGCGCCGACAGCGTGCACCCCGGCTACGGCTTCCTGGCCGAGAACGCCGAGTTCGCCCAGGCCGTCATCGACGCCGGGCTGATCTGGATCGGCCCGCCGCCGGCGGCCATCGAGAGCCTCGGCGACAAGGCCAAGGCCAAGCACATCGCGCAGATCGCCGACGCGCCGCTGGCGCCCGGCACCAAGGACCCGGTCAAGGACGCCGACGAGATCGTCGCGTTCGCCAAGGAGAACGGCCTGCCGGTCGCCATCAAGGCGGTCTTCGGCGGTGGCGGCCGCGGCCTCAAGGTCGCCCGCACGCTCGAGGAGATCCCCGAGCTCTACGACTCCGCCGTCCGCGAGGCCGTCAGCGCCTTCGGCCGCGGCGAGTGCCTCGTCGAGAAGTTCCTCGACAAGCCGCGCCACGTCGAGACCCAGTGCCTCGCCGACAGCCACGGCAACGTCGTGGTCGTGTCGACCCGCGACTGCTCGCTGCAGCGCCGCCACCAGAAGCTCGTCGAGGAGGCCCCCGCGCCGTTCCTGAGCGAGGACCAGCTGGCGCGCCTCTACTCCTCCTCCAAGGCGATCCTCAAGGAGGCAGGCTACGTCGGCGCCGGAACCTGCGAGTTCCTCGTCGCCCGCGACGGCACCATCAGCTTCCTCGAGGTCAACACCCGCCTCCAGGTCGAGCACCCCGTCTCCGAGGAGGTCACCGGCATCGACCTCGTACGCGAGATGTTCCGCATCGCCGCCGGCGAGGAGCTGGGCTACGACGATCCCGAGATCATCGGCCACTCGATCGAGTTCCGCATCAACGCCGAGGACGGCGGCCGCGGCTTCCTGCCCGCGCCCGGCACCCTCACCAAGTGGGCGCCTCCGTCGGGCCCCGGCGTCCGCCTCGACGGCGGCTACGAGGAGGGCGAGACCGTCCCCGGCGCGTTCGACTCCCTCGTCGCCAAGCTGATCGTCACCGGCCGCACGCGTGAGCAGGCCATCGAGCGCTCGCGCCGCGCGCTGGACGAGTTCGTGGTCGAGGGCATGCCCACGGTCATCCCGTTCCACCGCGACGTGCTCGACAACGTGGCGTACAACGCCTCCGAGGGCTCGTTCGACGTCTACACGACGTGGATCGAGACCGACTACGACAACCAGCTCGAGCCGTACTCCGGCCCTCTCGCCGACACCGACGAGCCCGGCGAGCGCGAGCGCGTCACCGTCGAGGTCGGCGGCAAGCGCGTCGAGGTCGTCCTGCCGGGCGGTCTGGGCGCCAGCGCGGCGGCTGCCGGCGGCGCGAAGAAGGCCAAGCGCAAGGGCGGCAAGTCCGCCGGCGCGGCCGCCAGCGGCGACTCGCTGACCTCGCCCATGCAGGGCACCGTCGTCAAGCTCGCGGTCGAGGAGGGCCAGGAGGTCGCCGAGGGCGACCTGGTCGTCGTCATCGAGGCGATGAAGATGGAGCAGCCCATCAACGCGCACAAGGCGGGCACCGTCACGGGCCTGTCGGCCGCCATCGGCGAGACCATCGGCGCCGGCGCGGTCATCTGCGACCTCAAGGACGCCTGAGTCCCCAGCAACGAGCGACGAGATTTGCTCCGTTTTCCCCCTTTCAGCACCGCTGAGAGGTAGAAAACGGAGCAAATCACGTTTCGGAGGCGTCAGGAGGCGCGGCGGTCGCCCTCGCGCACCGCGGCGCGGATGTCGGGCGACAGTCCCGGCGTGGCCGCCGGCGCGTGGTGGTCGACCTCGCCGAACGCGACCCCGGTGGCCCACACGATGAGCGTGACCACGACCCACGTGCCCCAGCCGTCGATCTCGAAGCCGGAGTCGGGCACGATCAGGTCGGTCAGCACGAGGGCGATCGCGGTGAGCGCCAGCCCTCCGGTGATCGTGTAGACGCGCAGCCACTTCGCGCCCATCATCCGCAGCGCCAGAGTGCGCAGGACGACGCTCAGCACCGTGAACAGCGCGACCGCGGCGACCCACCAGCCCACCGTCAGGTCGAAGCCGTCGAGCAGCCACGCCGCGGCCCCGAGGGAGACGGCGTTGGCCAGGGCGGCCGAGACGATCGTGAGCCAGAGACGGGGGCTGCGCATGGGACCGATCATCCCATCCGCGACCCTCAGAAGCCGAACCAGTCCGACTTCAGGCCGAACGCCCAGCGCGCGTCGACACCGGTGATGGTCTTGTTCGCCTTCGACCCCTTGAGGGTCAGCGAGACGACGCGACCGCCCTGCGTGCCGTGGCCGTTGCGCTTCGTGATCGAGATCGACTTCAGCGTGCCGATGTTCGGGTACTTCCGCTGGATCGCCGAGGCGGTGACGGTCTGGCTCCAGGCGTGGTTCTTGTTGCCCGACCAGTTGTCCCACGGGTCGCTGACGGCCTTGAGGTAGGCCGTGGAGCCCTGGTTCGTGAAGCCGCCGGACGAGCTGGAGAACTGCGTCAGCGCGGGCGCGCCCTGGTAGGTCAGGATCTTGCCCTTCGTGGCCAGGATCGCGTCGTTCGTGCGCTTGGTCTCGTCGGCGTAGCCGCCGTAGACCTGGCACGAGACCGTGTCGCAGATGTCGTAGTGGCGCGACGAGCCGAGGTAGCGCGAGCCGAACGTGCGGGCGGCCACGGACTGCGCCTTGAGCGCCTCCATGCTCCAGCTGGACGGCATCTCGCGCGCCACGACGCCGCGCGTGTAGGCCTCGAGGCTCAGCACGTTCACGGTGTCGCGCGTGGTCGTCGACGGCTTGGTCGAGCGCAGGGCGCCCCGGTACGCCCGGGTGCTGCCGCTCGGCATGACGAGGCGGATCGTGGCCGGTCCCTCGAACTGGGCGTCGGTCTTGAAGGTCCGGAACGCGTACCACGTCGACCCCGACTTGTACGAGACCTGGTTGAGGCCGCGGTTGCTCGGCGAGGTGTCGATGGTCCAGTCCGAGACCGTGCGGCCGCTGACGCTGTTCGGGAGGGTCTGCACGGCGTTGTTGGCCAGCGTGCGCAGCTTGAGGCCGCTCTGGTGCTTCACCTGGACCGAGTTCGTCGTGTCGGCCGAGATCTGCACGCGGATCGTGGCGGACTTGAAGCTCAGCTTCGTGCCCGGGTAGTACTTCTTCAGGATCGCGTCGTACTTCGCGCCGGCGCGGGCGCCGCCCTCGGCGCCGTACTGGCTCATGCCGATGCCGTGGCCGTAGCCGTGGCCCTTGAACGTGACCTTGCCGGCCGACGGCGTGACGGCGTTCCTCGCGCTGGGCGCGGGAGCCGGTGCCGGCGCGGGCTTCGGCGTGGACGGCTTCGGAGCCGGGGCGGGCGCCGAGGCGCCCTTGTAGCCCACGGTGGCGCCGGAGGCGAACGGCTTGCCCGAGTAGGCGCTCACGCGCTCGCGGGTCGGCGTCGACCACACCGACACGCGCACCGAGTACATCGTGCCGCGCTTGAGTCCCTTGATCGCGATCGCGTTCTTGTAGGCCGTCGCGTAGCGCTTCTTGCTGCTGCCGGCCTCCCAGTACATGACGCGGTAGGCCGGAGCGCCCGACTGGGCCTTCCACGCGAACCGCAGGCCCGTGGCCGTACGCGTCGTCAGCTTGACGCCCGTGGGAGCCGTGAACGCCTTCGTGCGGGCCGTGGGCATCGGCTTGGGCGTGTACGGGCTGACGCGCTGCTTGACGGTCGGGTTCCACACGGCCACGCGGAACACGTAGGTGCGACGCGAGTTCAGGCCGTAGATCGCGGTCTTGGTGCCCGAGACGTTGTAGTACTTCGCGCCGGCCGAGCTGCCCGTGGGCGAGACCATGACCCGGTAGCCGGGCGCGCCCGAGACGGCGCTCCAGCTGATCGTGGCCGCGGTCGTCGCGGGAGCGACGCGGACGTTCTTCGGGGTCGCGAACTGCTGCGGGGCGGTCGGCGTGGGCGCGCCAGCGGCCGAGCTCGCCTTCGAGATGTAGGTGGCCACGCGGTCGCGCAGGCCGCCCACGGCGCCGATCCAGGCGTAGCCGTACTTGCCCGGGCACGCGGTGGACTTCACGTCGCGGTGGCCGTTGATGACCGAGTACTTCTTGCCGCCCGCGGAGTAGGTGCCCTTCGGGTTGGCGCCGAAGTACTTCACGCGCCAGCCGACGAGCCGTACGACGGCGCTCTTCATCGCGTCGCTGGGCTTCACGTAGTCGAAGTGGCCCATCATCGAGACGCCCGTGGCGTACTGGTTCACGGCGTCGACGCCGGAGTGCGCGGCGCGGACCTGCTTGGTCATGCCGCCCTTGCGGCCCTCGAAGATCTGGCCGAAGCGGTCGACGAGGAAGTTGTAGCCGATGTCGCACCAGCCGTGGCCCTTGACGTGGTACGTCTGGTAGCTCCGCACGAGGCCCGCCGACTCGGACTTGCTGTAGGTGTTGGAGCCCGCCGTGTGGTGGATGACCACGCCGAGCGCCTTGGGGCGCGTGACCGGTGCGCTGCAGCTGGTGCCGGCGCCGGCCTTCCACTGCGCGCGCGTGATGATCGACGGCATCGGCACGACCTTGGGCGTGCCGTCCGCGGCGACGCTCTCGGTGGTGGCGTCGTCCTCGTCGCCCTCGAACAGCGCCGGGCTGACCGGCGTGACGACCTCGGGCTTGCCCGGGTCGATCGTGGTGACCTTGACGTCCTGCGCGGAGCCCGTGGCGGCCTTCACCTCGACGGCGACGCCGTCGGAGGGAGCCGAGGTCCACAGGGGCGACGTGCCGGGGCGTCCGCCCTCGACGCTGTCCTCGACGTCGAGCGTCTCCCAGTCGCTCCACTTCCCGTCCGTGCGCACCTGCACGCGCACGGTGACGTCGCTGGCGTCGGAGTCGGCGCTCCAGGTGACGCCGACCATCCGGAAGGGGTCGACGGAGGTGCGCTCGACGGCGTCACCGCCGGCCTCGGGGTCGGGCTCGACCGCGGTCTGCTCGACCTCGACCTCCTCGGACACCGGAGCCGTCGTCGCGGCCTCTTCGGTGGCCGCGGAGGCGTTCGGGCGCGACTCGACGATGTCGGTGCCCGCGGCCTGCGCGGGGGCAGGCAGCAGGAGCGCGCCGGCGACGGCGAGTGTGGTCAGACCAATGCTGCAGCGGGTCAGCCAGGAATGCATGGGGGAAGTCCATTCTGTGGCGTTGTACATCTGGTGCTCATGTTGCTGGGGAGCACAGGCATCAGAACACATATCGCGAGGCCGTTCCAGCAGTTCCGGTCTGACCTGCGAAACAACACGCGTGTGATTACAGCCGTGACGGCCCCAAATTCAAGTACTGCTTCAGACTTGGCGGTGCAGGCGCCGCGCGACCTCGCCGACGGTGCCCGACATCGACGGGTAGACGCTGAACGCGTCGGCCACGTGGTCGACGGTCAGCGACGCCGAGACGGCGACCGAGACGGTGTGGATCAGCTCGCTCGCCCGCGGGCTCACGACGACGCCTCCGATGAGCGCGCCGATGCCCTGGCGGGCGTACAGCTTCACGAAGCCGTCGTGCACGCCCTGCATCTTGGCGCGCGGGTTCGCCGCGATCGGCAGGATCGCCGTGTCGACCAGCAGGCCCTGCTCGTCGATCTCGCGCTGGCCCACGCCGACGGTGGCGATCTCGGGGGACGTGAAGATGTTGCTCGAGACCTTGCGCAGGTCGAGCGGGTGGACGGCGTCGCCGAGCAGGTGCGCCATCGCGATGCGGCCCTGCTGGGCGGCGACCGAGGCCAGCATGAAGACGCCCGTGCAGTCGCCTGCCGCGTAGACGCCGGGGATGTTCGTGCGCGAGACCTTGTCGACCGCGATGAAGCCGCCGTCGTCGGTGTCGATGCCGACGTCCTCGAGGCCGAGGTCGGCCGTGTTCGGGATCGAGCCGAGCGCCAGCAGGCAGTGCGAGCCGGTGACCGTGCGGCCGTCGGTGAGCGTCACGACGACCTGGTCGCCCTCGCGCCGCGTGGAGGCCATGCGGGACTTCCCGAGCACGTTCATGCCGCGGCGGGTGAAGACGTCCTCGATGAGGTTGGCGGCGTCGGGGTCCTCCCCCGGCAGCACGCGGTCGCGGCTCGACACGAGCGTGACCTCGGCGCCGAGGCCGTTGTAGGCGCTCGCGAACTCCGCGCCGGTGACACCCGAGCCGACGACGATCATGTGCTCGGGCAGCTCGCGCAGCGCGTAGACCTGCTCCCACGTGAGGATGCGCTCGCCGTCGGGCTGCGCGTCCTCGCTGACGCGCGGGTGCGCGCCGGTGGCGATGAGGATGCCGTCGGCCGCCAGGCGGACCTCGCCGTCGGGCGTCTGCGCGACGACCGTGCGCGCGTCGGCGATCCGGGCGATGCCCGAGAGCACCGTGACGCCGGCCGAGACGACGCGCTCGGCGATGTCGTCGGACTGCGCCGATGCGAGCCGCAGGACACGGTCGTTCACCGCCGCGAGGTCGGCGCGCGGCGCCTTCGGGACCTCGACGCCCAGCTCGGCCGAGCGGCTGACCTCGTGCAGCAGGTCGGACGTGGCGATGAGGGTCTTGCTGGGCACGCAGTCGGTGAGGACCGTGGAGCCGCCGAGCCCATCGCGCTCGACGAGCGTGACCTCGGCGCCCAACCGCCGGGCGACCAGCGCCGCCTCGTAGCCGCCGGGTCCGCCTCCGATGATCACGACATGGGTCATGACCCGATTGTCCCGCATGCGGGCGTCACCGCCCGCGGCGAGGGTCTCAGCGGGCGAAGCGCGGGAGCTGCGTGGACAGCTCCTCGAACAGCGCGCCGTTGAGCCCGAAGACCACCTTGACCTCGTCGACGACGCGCTGCTGGTCGCGCGGGGTCAGCGGGAGGGAGTCGAGGCGGGCGCGGTACGCGTCCTTGTACGGCTTGGGCTTGGGCACGGCGTCGAACTGGTAGAACGCGATGCCCTGGCCCTCGGGAAGCTCGAAGGTGCGCGCCAGGATCCGGCCGATCGCCTGGCCACCCGACAGGTCGCCGAGGTAGCGCGTGTAGTGGTGCGCCACGAACAGGGCCGGGTCGGCGGCCGAGGCCTCGATGCGCGCGACGTAGCGGTCGACGGCGGCGCTCTGCACCTGCGGCACGCCCGCGTCGCCCGACCAGTACGCGAGGTCGCGGTCGATGGCGTCGAGGCGGTTGATCGACGGGTCGATCACGGCGCCGGCGATCGGGTCGTCGGCCAGGCGCGCGCCCACGGACTCGAGCGCGGCGTAGATCGGGCGCAGCATCGCCAGGTACTCGGTGTAGCCGGTCTCGTTCACCTGGCCGTCGAGCAGGCAGGACATGAAGCTCGAGCCCTCGGCGTCCTTGTGCTCGGCCTGGGAGCCGTCGCGCATCTGGACGGACAGGCCGGTCTCGGTCGGCAGCACGGTCATGGTCGCGCCTCTCTGTGGGGGTGGCTCAATGATATGACACGTTGTCAGATCAAGGTGACACGGTGTCCGAAAGACCACGATGTGGGACGACGATCAGGTGACCGTCGGGGGCCGGCAGCACGTGCACGCCGATTCCGTAGACCTCCTCGACCCGCTCGGGGGTGAGCACCTCCTCGGGCGCGCCGATGCTCACGAGGCGGCCGTCGTGCACCATCGCGATGCGGTCGGCTCGGGCCGCGGCCAGCGAGAGGTCGTGGAGCACGACGACGACGGCCCGACCGGCGGCGGCCAGGTCGTGCGCGACGACCATGACCTCCTCCTGGTGACGCAGGTCGAGCGCCGCGGTGGGCTCGTCGAGCAGGACCACGTCGGTGCGCTGGGCCAGCACGCGCGCGAGCGACGCCCGCGCCTTCTCGCCGCCGGACAGCACCGTGAACGGCCGGTCGAGCAGGTGCGCGATGTCGCTGCGCTCGATGGCCTCGGCGATCGCCTCGTCGTCCTCCGCGGCCGAGGCGTGGCCGGTCCACGGGTTGCGGCCCATCTCGACGACCTCGCGGACCGTGAACGGGAAGCTGACCTGGTTGGCCTGCAACAGGACGGCACGGGTGCGGGCGAGGTCGCCGGCGGACCAGTCGCCCAGCGGGCGGCCGTCGAGGATCACCTCGCCCTCGGCGATCGGGACGTCACCCGTCAGCGCGCCGAGCAGCGTGGACTTGCCGGCGCCGTTGGGGCCGACGAGCGCCAGCACCTCGCCGTGGCGGACGTCGAGGTCGACCCCGCGGACGATGTCGCGCCCGCCGAGCCGGCAGACCAGGCCCCGGACCTCGTACGCCGCGCTCATGCCCAGCCTCCGGCCTTCGAGCGCGTGGCGCGCACGAGGTAGAAGAAGAACGGACCGCCGATGAGCGACGTCAGCAGGCCGATCGGCAGGTCGGACCCGGACACGAGCGTGCGCGCCAGCAGGTCGGCCCACACCAGCAGCGCGGCGCCGCCGACCACGCTGGCGAGCAGCAGGGTGCGGTGCGACGGCCCCAGCAGCATGCGCACGAGGTGCGGCACGACGAGGCCGACGAACGAGATGATGCCGGCGAACGCCACGGCCACGCCGGTGAGCAGCGCCACCAGCAGGATCGAGCCGATGCGCAGCCGCTCCACCCGCAGGCCGAGGTGGGCCGCGGTGCGCTCCCCCAGCGACAGCAGGTCGTAGCGACGCGCGAGCAGGCACGCGACGACGCAGGCCGGCAGGCCCACCGCAGCGACGATGAGGACCTCGCTCCAGCGGGAGCCGTTCATCGAGCCGAGCTGCCAGAAGACGATCTGCTCGCGCGAGCCGGTGTCGGAAGCGAACATCACGAGCGCCAGGCCCGCACCTGCGAACGCGTTCACGGCGATGCCCGTGAGCAGCAGGGTGACGACCTCGGTGCGGCCGCCCACCCTCGCGGTCGCGTAGACGAGGACGGTGGCCGCGAAGCCGCCGACGAACGCGAGGACCGCGACGCCCCAGCCCGCGAACGCGGTGATGCCGAAGGCGATCGCGATCGACGCACCGAGAGCGGCGCCGGCGGAGACGCCGACGACGCCGGGCTCGGCGAGCGGGTTGCCGAAGATCGCCTGCATGACGGCGCCGGCGACGGCCAGCGTGGCGCCCACGAGGATGCTCATCGCGACGCGCGGGAAGCGGATCTGCAGGAGCGTCTGCTCGATGATCGTGTCGTCGGGACGCCACGAGGTGTCGATGCCGATGCCGTGCAGCATCGCCCCGGCCACGTCGCGCGGCCCGACGGGCAGCTGGCCGACCGAGGCCGAGACGAACGTGCCCACCACGAGGAGGACGGCGAACCCGGCCAGGACCAGGGTCCGACGGCCCGCGCTCACCACGCGCGGATCACTGGTCCGCCTCCGGCACGTAGATCGCCCGGGCGAGCGCCTCGACGACGCCGGCGGAGCGCGGACCGAAGGACAGGACGTCACCGTCGGACATGTCGACGAAGCGCTTGGACTGGCCCGCGGGCGTCAGCGCGATCGCCGGCTTCTCGGCGAGCAGCCCGTCGACGCCGCCGGTGGACTCCAGGCCGTGCGTCATCACCATGATGAGGTCGGGCCTGGCCTTCACCAGCGCCTCGTCGGTGAGCGGCTGCATGCCCTTCCAGCCCATCTCGCGCGCCACGTTGACGCCGCCGAGCGAGTCGACGAGGTCACCCACGCCCGAGTCGTCGGCGAACAGGTAGTAGACGCCGGAGTTGCCGCGCAGGTAGAGGAACACCATCCGGAGCCGGTCGGACTCCCGCTCGGGGACGAACCGCTCGACCTCGGCCTTCGCGGCGGCGACGTCGGAGGTGATGCGCTCGGCCAGCGCCTCGCCCGACTTCGGCAGGCCGACCGCGGCGCCCACGTCGCGGGCGAGCTGGGCGGCGCCCTCGAAGCTCGAGTCGTTGTCCAGGAAGACGACGGGCACGCCGGTGTCGGCGAGCTGCTCGACGACGTCGCGCGGACCCATCGAGCCGTCGGTGATGATCACGGTGGGCTTCTGCGCCATGACGGCCTCGGCGTTCACGGCGTGACCCTCGGACGTGATGAGCGGCAGGTCCTCGGCGCCCGGGAAGTCGGTGGACACGTCGCGCGCGACGAGCTTGTCCCCCAGGCCGAGACCCCACAGCGACGCCGCGATCGAGCCGGACATGTCGAACGCGACGATGCGCGAGGTGTCGGTGACCGTGACCTTCGTGTCACCGGAGCGCACGTGCGAGACGACCGTGGCGGGCAGGGTCGCCTGCTCGTCGACGTCGACCGGCTCGATGTGGCGGTCGGTCAGCTTCGCCGTGCTGGGTCCGGTGATCTCCTTCGGGGCCTGTGAGGCCTCGAGCTCGGACAGCGGGGGCAGGTCGGCGCCGGAGCCGGGATCACTGCCCTCGCCTCCGGATCCACAGGCGGTCAGGAGCGTCAGGCACAGAGCGGTCAGCAGCGCGGCGGCGCCGCGCGCGGGCCGCCTCATGCATCCGCCCCGGGGGTCCGGCGTCGCATGACGAGCACCGTACCGCCGATGGAGACGAGCACCGCCAGCACCGTTCCCGCGAGCCACGGGAGCCACGGCGTGGAGGACGTCGGCGCAACCGTGTCGAGGACGACCGCGGCAGCGTCGTCGGCGCCGGCAGCCGGCTGCGCAGCGGGTGCCGCGCAGTCCGTGGCCACCGTGTAGGTGAGCGTCACGGGGTCGAGCGCCGCGCCGGTCTCGTAGTTGGGGAACGCGGCGCTGCCGGCGCTGGTCAGGGTGGTCGGGACGTCGGTGATCGTGACCGTCTGACCCTCCTTCGAGACCGTGCCGGCGCTCAGGTCGAGGTCGGCGAACGGCACGGCGGCGATCGTGCGGCGGTCGTCCTTGCCGGCCATCGCCGCGTCCATCGTGCCGCCGGTGTAGTCCACCGCGAGCGTGGCCCTGGAGTCGTCGACGATCGTCACGACAGGGTTCGCGATCGTCGTGTCGAGCGCGCCGTCGTGGCCCGTGAACTCGACGCCGCCCTCGAAGGAGAGCTCGCCGGCGCGCGTCTGCTCGTCGAGGACGCCCGCGCCCTGCGACCAGGTGAACTGCGGTGTCGCATAGGCGGCGTTGCCGCTCGTGGTCCAGTCGCCGTTCGCGATCGAGCCCGAGACGTAGGCGCGGAACGACTCCTTGAAGCCCCAGTCGAGACGGGCGTCGCTCAGCTCGCAGCCGACGATCGCCTCGGCGGCCGCGACGTCGATGACGACGCCCCGGTCGACCGAGCCCTGGAACGTGAGGGTGTGCTCGCCGGGCTCGATCGTGGGCGGGATGGTGCCCTTCCACGTGGCGCGGCCGGTTGCGTCGGCCGTGACGTTCTCGGCCAGGACCAGCGGGGTCGAGTAGAGCACGACGCGGATGCCGGACTCGTTCGGGAGGAAGCCCGTGCCCGAGGCGGTGACCTCGTCGCCCGCCGTGACCTCGTCCTGCTCCAGCACGAGGCCGGTCGTCGCCGGCGGGGCGGCCGGCGGGGTCCACGCCGTCGCGGGCGTCGACGACCCGGCGACGGAGGTGGCGCCCGAGCCCGAGCCGGCGGCGGCCGTGGAGCCGACCGAGAACGTGACGGGGTCGACGACGGTGCCGGCCGGGTAGAACGCGTTGCCGTTGTAGGAGAACATCCCGGCGCCGGCCGCCGTCAGCGCGGCGGGCGCGTTCGCGTACTGCACCCAGCCGGTGGCGGTCGAGCGCGAGGCGCGGCCGAGGTCGATGACGGCGACGTCGATGCGTCCGCGACCCGTGACCTGCGCCGAGAGGGTCGCCGTCGTCGAGGAGGTCACGCGCACCGAGGGCGCCGTGAGGGACATGTCGAGCTGGCCGTGATGGCCGTGGAAGCGGACGGTGCCGCGGTAGCCGGTCGTGCCCTGCGCGCTGGGCGGCGTGGCCGAGGTGGTGCTCTGGCCGAAGCGGTAGCCGCCGGAGACGGCGGTGGCCCCGCTGGAGACGCTGACGGAGCCCTGCGCGATCGGCCCGGTGATGTACGAGCGGAAGCTGGCCTTGACGCCCCACGTCAGGTCACCGGCGCGGCCGGTGGTGGTCGAGGACTTCGCCGGCTTCGGGTCCTGCGGCCGCTTCGTGGGCTTCGTCGTCGGCTTCGGCGTGGGCTTCGTGGCCGGGGGCGTCGTGGGCACCACCGCGCCCTTGACGGAGAGGGTCGCGCTCACGGGATCGAGCTCGGTGCCCGCGGGATACATGGCGCTGCCGCTGTAGGAGAACAGCGCGGTGCCCGCGGAGGTGAGCGTGGCCGGCGCGTTCGCGATCGTCACCTTTCCGCTGCCGGCGCTGATGCGGCCGGACAGGTCGAGGCTGGCCACGGCGAGGCCCGAGTGGCTGCGGCCGTCGCTCGTCCTCGCGTCGACGAGCAGGCGCGCGCCCGAGGAGTTCAGGACGATCCGCGGCGACGAGATCGTCAGGTTGAGCTCACCGTGGTGTCCGGTGAAGTTCACGGCACCGGAGGCGCGCACGTCGGCGGACTTGTCCGACCACGTGCCCTTCGCGCCGGTGAAGGTGGTGCGGGCGCCGTTGTCGGTGGCCGGGGCGGTCGTCGTGATCCTGCCGCCCGCGATCGGGCCGCGGATGTACGTGCGGAACGAGGTCTTCAGGCCCCAGGAGATCGAGCCCGCCGTGATCTGCGACGGGTCGACGGTCGGCTCGGTCGTCGGCTCCGTCGTGGGCTCGGTGGTCGGCTCGGTCGTCGGCTCCGTCGTCGGCTCGGTCGTGGGCTCCGTGGTCGGCTCGGTCGCGGGCGTCTCCACCTGCAGGCTGGCGTCGAGCGGGTCGACCTCCTGGCCGGCGCTGTAGGAGCCGCCCATGAACCCGGCTCCCGCGGCCGTCAGCGTGACCGGCGCCTTGTCGACCGTGACGGTGGTGCCGCTCCAGTCGACGTGGCCGTCCAGGGCGACGTCGGCGAAGTGGACGCCGTTCGTGGTGCCCGACGCGTCGGTGACGTCGAGGACCAGACGCCCGCTCGTCCCGCTCACCTCGAGCCGCGGCTCCGCGATCGTCAGGTCGAGCGCGCCGTGGTGACCTGTGAAGTTCACCGAGCCGTGGGCCGCGACGGTGGACGACTCGCCCCACTCCCCGGACGCCTGCGGGAACGTGGTCTGCGTGCCGTCGTCGGTGGCCGGCGCGGCCGGCGTGACCTTGCCGCCCGCGATCGGGCCGGTGAGGTACGAGCGGAACGACGCCTTGAGACCCCACGAGATGGACCCACCGGTGACTTTTGTTCCAGTCGGGGCAGCATCCGCGCGGACGTTCGGCACCGCGAGAGCAGCCAGTGCGGCCACCAGCAGCAGGACGAGGACGCGCACGGACATCGAGCGGTGGGCGTGATCGATCACGGAGACTCCCGTCGGGATTCGGTCAGGATGCGGACCCGGTCAGGGCACCCTTACTCGCCGAGTATAAGGTGTGCCTTACCTACAGAGGTCGCCGGGTCGGCGGCTTCTTTTCCGAAAGGATCTGCATGTCTCCCCAGACCCTGGTTCGCGGGCGCCGCCTGCTCGCCGGGACGACCGCCGCGGCCCTGTCCGCGGGCGTCCTCGCCCTGACCCCCACCACCGCGCAGGCGGCCGACGACGTCGTCGCCCCCACGCTGCAGTGGAAGATCTCCGAGCAGTTCGCGGCGCACTTCACGCCGAACCCCGCGTTCTCGCCGTTCACGAAGCTCGAGGCCGCCGACGGTGCGACGATCGACCCCGTCACGAAGGTCACGACCTTCGGCGGCGGCGTCGGCACGCACGACTCCGGCAACGGTGCCACGTCCGTGGCCTACGAGGGCTCCATCACGGGCTCCTTCATCACCGGCACCACGGCTCCGGGCACGCTGCAGTACTCGCTGACCATCGCCGACCCCACCGTCACAGTGAACGCCGCCGGCGAGGGCAAGATCACCGCCGACGTAGCGTGGAACGTGCCGACGGCGACCACCACGACCGGCAGCACCGACGACGTCACCGTCGTGGAGTTCGACGCCGCCGCCGAGGACTGGAGCACCGACGGCTCCGTCGCCTCCCTGACCGAGACGCCCGACTTCCTCGGCGTCCTCCAGCCGGGCTCGGCCGAGGCGCTCGACCTGGGCCTGCCCGCCGGCCGTCCCACCGACGGCGGCTCGTTCCACCCCGACTTCCTGCGGGCGCTGGACTCGGGCCTGCGCGCGCACTTCTTCCTGTCGGGCTCGGCCACCGGTGACCCGCGCAAGCCCGCGTCGCCCTTCACCGCCACCGCTCCGAAGCCGCGCGTGACGATCGACTCGCGCGACGGTGCGACCGTCCAGGTCTCGGGCACCGGCTTCACGTGCAAGACCAACGAACAGGACGCCGGCATCTACGTGGGCGTCGCCCCGTCCGGCGCTCTGCCGGACGTCTCCTCGCCCACGGGCACGGAGCACTTCGTGGGCGTCGCGGCCAAGTTCTGCTTCCCGCCGACCCCGTCCATCTCGGGCCCGGCCGGCACGTGGGACGCCACGCTGAACCTCGACCTCGAGAAGGTCACGCCGGGCACCAGCTACTCGGTCTACACGTGGCGCGCGCACACGCACTCCACCACCAGCCAGGACACCGAGACCCCGCTGGGCGTGCTGAAGGAGAAGACGGTCGCCCCGGCCGTCACGGTGAAGAGCCTGTCCACGAAGTACGGCAAGGGCGGCACGGTCAGCGTGACCTCGCCGACCGCCGGCTCGGTCACGGTCGCCGGTCTCGGCACCAAGACGGTCGCCGCGCGCGGCACCGCCTCGTTCGCGGTCTCCAAGCGCCACGCCGTCGGCACGAAGTCGTACCGCGTGACGTTCGCCCCGTCCGACACGACGGTCACGGCCCCGGCCGCCACCGCCGTGACGGTGAAGGTCGCCAAGACCGCCGCCTCGAAGGGCCGCGTGAAGGTCGCCCGCAAGCCGACCTCGAAGAAGAAGGGCCTCGCGGTCGTCTCCGTCAAGGGCGCCTCGGGTGCCGCCGCCCCCACCGGCAAGGTGAAGATCAAGCTCACGAAGGGCAAGAAGAGCAAGTACGTCACCGCCAACCTGTCCGCGGGCAAGCGCACGGTGAAGCTGCCGAAGCTCGCCAAGGGCAAGTGGGTCGTCCGCGTCGCCTACTACGGCAACGCCAACTACACGAAGCGCAGCTACGTGAAGGCGGGCTCATTCAAGGTCGCCAAGTGACCTGAGCTCGTCCGGCCAGGGCCCCCGTCACCTCGGTGACGGGGGCCTTCGGCGTTCCGGGCCGGGCCTCGTCGCCGCCTCCGGGCACTCCTCGGGACGCCGAGTGGCGCAAACCGGGGTCGCGAGTGGCGCGAAAACGCCCGCCACTCGCCGAGTGGCGGGCAGTTCTGCGCCACTCGCGGAAAGGGGGCGCGGTGCAGCCCGGGGTCAGGAGGGCGAAACGGCGGCGAGGACGAAGCGGGTCGTCGTGTCGGCCGAGGCGTGGCGGGCCGAGAGGGTGGCGTGCAGCAGCGAGACGGTCGCGTCGATGTCGTCCACGGTGAACTCGCCGGCGGCGACGCCGTCGATCAGGATCTGCCGCAGCACCTGCTCGACCGCGACGACGTGCTCGCGCATCGCCGTGACCGACTCGGGCGACAGCATGGCGCGCAGCTCGGGGCCGAGACCGATGTGGAAGTCCTTGGACGTGTCCACGTGGTGCCGCACGTAGGTCTCGAGGCGCTCGGTCGGCGTGGTCCGGTCGGCGAGCGACTCGTTCAGCTGGTCGAGGTAGCGCGAGGTCTCGTCGGTCGCGAACGCGACGACGACGGCCTCCTTGTCCTTGAAGTGGTTGTACAGCGAGGACCGGCCGACCCCGGCGTGGGTGGCCAGGTCGGCCATCGTGATGAGGTCGAACGGGCGCTCGCGCAGCAGCTCGACGAGGGCGTCGAAGACCCGGCGACGCATCGTCGCGCGGTGCTCCTCCAGGGAGTCCCCGATGATCTTCGGCACGTCCGTAGAGTACGCGCCCTGCTCCGCGGCCGCGCTCCGCGTCGCACCGAGGAGCGGCCACCGAATCGCAACCATTTCGTCATCGTCGGTCGCCTCCTGCGCCCGAACGCCGTCGGTAGGGTGACTCGGGTGAACGCCTACGACCTCGCCCGCGACGCCGCCGACGCCCTGCGTGACCGCACCGGAGGCGGCGACCACGACGTCGCCCTCGTGATGGGGTCGGGCTGGCTGCCCGCCGCCGATGCGCTCGGCGAGCCCGAGTTCGAGGTCCCCACCGAGGAGCTGCCCGGCTTCAGCAAGCCGGCCGTCGCCGGCCACGGCGGCACGATCCGCTCGGTGCGCGTCGGCGACCTGCGCGCCCTGGTCTTCCTCGGCCGCACCCACTACTACGAGGGCAAGGGCGTCGAGGCCGTCGTGCACGGCGTCCGCACCGCGGCGGCCGCCGGCGTGCGCACGATGGTCCTGACGAACGGCTGCGGCGGACTCAACCCGGCGTGGACCCCGGGCACCCCCGTGCTCATCCGCGACCACATCAACCTCACGGCCACGTCGCCGATCGTCGGCGCGAACTTCGTCGACCTCACCGATCTGTACGCGCAGCGGCTCCGCGACCTCGTGCGCGAGGTCGACCCGTCGATCGACGAGGGCGTCTACGTGCAGTTCCCCGGTCCTCACTACGAGACGCCGGCCGAGGTCAGGATGGCGGGCATCATGGGCGGCGACCTCGTGGGCATGTCCACCACGCTCGAGGCGATCGCCGCGCGCGAGGCCGGCATGGAGGTGCTCGGCATCTCGCTGGTCACCAACCTCGCCGCCGGCATCTCGGACGAGCCGCTCAACCACGAAGAGGTGCTCGAGGCCGGCAAGTCCGCGGCCACGCGCATGGGCGCACTGCTCGCCGACCTGCTCCCCCGCGTCTGATCCCCGCGACCCGAGGCCGCATGACGGGCGTCGATCCATCCCCCCGCTACGGTGGGCGGATGGACCCGATCGTTGCTGCCCGGGACTGGATCTCGCAGGATCCTGACGCACAGACCCGTGACGAGCTGACCGCCCTCATCGACGCCGGAGACCACGTCGAGATCGCGGCGCGGTTCGCCGGCCGCCTCCAGTTCGGCACGGCCGGACTGCGCGGCGAGCTCGGCGCCGGCCCGATGCGCATGAACCGCGTGACGGTGGCCCGCGCCGCCGCCGGCCTGGCCCGCTACCTGATCGCCGAGGACCCCCATCCGAGCGTGGTGATCGGCTATGACGCCCGCACGAACTCCGACGTCTTCGCCCGCGACACCGCCGAGATCATGCAGGCCGCCGGCGTGCGCGCGATGCTGCTGCCCGAGCACCTGCCCACACCCGTGCTGGCGTTCGCGATCGGCCACCTGAGCGCCTCCGCGGGCGTCATGGTCACGGCCTCGCACAACCCCCCTCGCGACAACGGCTACAAGGTCTACCTCGCGGACACGAGCCAGATCGTGCCGCCCGCGGACGCCGACATCGCGGCGCAGATCGACGCGGTCGGCCGCGTCGACGAGCTGGCGCGCGACACCGACTACACGGTCCTGGGCACCGACGTCGCCGAGGCGTACCTCGACGCCGTCGCCGCCCTCGTGCCGCCGGGCTCGCGCGAGCTGACGGTGGCGTACACGCCGATGCACGGGGTGGGCGGCCAGCTGCTGACCCACGCGGCCGAGCGCGCCGGCTTCCCCGCGCCCCACGTCGTCGAGGCCCAGGCCGACCCCGATCCCGCCTTCCCCACCGTCGCGTTCCCGAACCCCGAGGAGCCCGGCGCGATGGACCTGGCCCTCGCGCTGGCGAAGGACCTCGACGCCGACATCGTCATCGCGAACGACCCCGACGCCGACCGCTGCGCCGTGGGCGTCCGCACCGTCGGCGGACAGCGGATGCTCACCGGCGACCAGGTGGGCGCGCTGCTGGCCGAGGCCTTGCTGCGCCAGGGCGTCGAGGGCACGTACGCGTGCTCGATCGTGTCGTCCGACCTGCTCGGCCGCCAGGCCGCCGCGCACGGCCAGCCGTGGCAGCAGACCCTCACCGGGTTCAAGTGGATCGGCAAGGTCGACGGGCTGGTCTTCGGCTACGAGGAGGCGCTCGGCTACTGCGTGGCGCCGCACATCGCGCGCGACAAGGACGGCATCTCGGCGGCGCTGCTGATCATGTCGCTCGCCGCGACGCTCAAGGCCGAGGGCCGCACGCTGCTGGACCTGCTCGACGACATCTACCGCCAGCACGGCTGGCACGCCACCGGCCAGCTCGCCGCGCGGGTCGAGGACCTCTCGATCATCGCCGAGGCGATGGAGCGGCTGCGCTCCGAGCCACCCACGTGGCTCGCGGAGACCGAGGTCACCACGGTGGACGACCTCGCGAAGGGCTACCAGGGCCTCCCGCCCACCGACGGCATCCGCCTCGGACTCGAGGGCGGCAGCCGCATCATCTGCCGACCGTCGGGCACCGAGCCCAAGCTCAAGTGCTACGTCGAGGCCGTCGTCCCGGTGGGCTCGTCACTGGAGGACGCGCGCACCCGCGCGGCCGCCATCGTGAAGGCGATCATCGCCGACCTGCGGAGCTACCTCGGCGTGGAGTGAGCGCGGAACCGCCGCCGAGGCGTCGGAGCTGGCGGCAGAGGAGCCGAGGGAGTGCGACTTTGCCGCGCTCACGACGAGGGAGTCCCCGGCGGCGGCGTCCGTGGGGCGAAACGTCGTCGCCTTCCCATCCAGCGTCAGCGCCAACCACCGGCCTGTCAATTCGAAACGGTCGTGCCCAGGGCGATCCAGCGACCCTCGGCGGCGCTGCGCCGGGCTGCGTCGAAGATCTCCGCCACGTGCACGGCATCCGAGGCGGGGACGGGTGGTGGAGTCCCCGTGCGGACCGCGGCGGCCACGGACGGGTAGAACGTGTCCCAGCGGCCGCGGGCCAGGGGGCGTCGCGCGGGACCGTCGCCCTCCCAGTGGGCCGCGCGCTCGGGGTCGTCGCTCCCCCACCGGTCGCCGAGGCTCGTCGGGGTCGCCCCCGCGAAGAGATCGGCCTCCTGGGGGTCGAAGCCCTCGATGCGCAGACCACCGCGCGTTCCGGACACCCGGAACCGGGGTCCCTCCGCGGCGGCGTGCACCGACGCGACGACCGTGGACCGGCTGCCGCTCGCGTGCCGCAGCATCACGACCGCATCGTCCTCGCTGCGCCGGTCGTCGCCCAGGACGGCGAGGTCGGCGAAGACCTGTCGCGCCGGACCCAGCAGGTGCACGGCCTGGTCGATGAGGTGGGGTCCGAGGTCCACCAGGACGCCTCCGCCGTGCACGGAGTCGCGGTCGCGGGTCCAGCGCGGGAGGTCGGGCCGGAAGCGCTCGATGCGCGACTCGAGCCGGTCGACGCGACCCAGCTCGCCGGACTCCACGAGCCCCCGGATCGTCAGGAAGTCACCGTCCCAGCGGCGGTTCTGGTAGACGGTCAGCACCGTGCCCGGCGAGGCGGCGGCGACGATGCGCCGGGCGTCCTCGGCGGTGGCCGCGAAGGGCTTGTCGACCACGACGTGCAGGCCCAGCCCGAGCGCCTCCACCGCGAGGTCGGCGTGGGTGCCGGCCGGGGTCGTGATGGTGACGCCCTCGACGCCCGCCTCGCGCAGGCTCTCCAGGTCGGGCAGCGCCTCCAGACCGGCCGAGCGGGCGTCACGCGCCCGGTCGGGGTTCGTCGAGACGACCGCCACCAGGTCGAGGCCGTCGGCGGCGGCGATCATCGGCGCGTGGAAGACACGACCGCCTGCGCCCCACCCCGCGACCGCCCACCGCACGGGCTCGAACGGCGCCGTCATCGGCCGACCTCGTCGAGGAAGCGGGCGTAGCGCTCCTCCAGGGGTCCGGGGTCCCCGGGACGGACGCCCACGCCGCGACGTGGCGGCGGCTCGGGCAGGTCGAGGCCGGCACCGCGGAACGCCAGCAGGGCCGCGCCGACCGCAGTCGCGTCCTCGAGGTCGACCCGGCACAGCTCACGGCCGAGCACATCGGCGAGCAGCTGGGCGAACACGGGCGACCGGGTGCCGCCGCCCGCGACGTCGATCGCCGTGTCCGCGAGCTCGGGCATCGACTCGACGCCGCGGCGGATCGTGAAGCACAGGCCCTCCAGCGCCGCGGCGAACAGGTCGGCGCGCTCGGTCTCGAGGCCCAGCCCGAACCAGCGCCCGGAGTTCGGCGGTGCGGCCGTCGGCAGCCGCTCGCCCGAGAGAAAGGGCACGAATCCCGGGACCGGCCGCTGCCGGTCGTAGTCGCGATAGAGGTCGTCCCACGTGCCGCCGAGCAGGCTCACGACCCGGGTCAGCGCGATGCCCGCGTTCATGACCGCGACCATCGCGTAGGCGCCACCGGTCGCGGAGCGGTACGTGTGATGCGTGATCGGACCGTCGAACGTGGGCGTGATCCCCGGCAGCACGACCTGGGCGCCAGAGCCGACCGTCACGACGAGGCGTCCGGGAGCAGACGCGGAGCCCACGAGGGTCGCGGCCGCGTCGGCGCATCCCGCGACCACGGGAACGCCCGCGGGCAGGCCCCACGCCGCGGCCTCGACCGCGCCGAGCGTGCCGACGAGCTCGTCCGACGGCACGACCTCGGGCAGCAGGTCCGCCCGGATGCCGGTGGCCCCCAGGACGTCCTCGCTCCACGCGTCGCGCTGGAGGTCCCACAGCAGGGTGGCCGATGCATCGGAGTGGTCGGTGACGAGCGCGCCCGGGACGAGCCGCGTGCGCAGCCAGTCCTTCGGCAGCAGCACCCGGTGGGCGCGGGCGACGACATCAGCGTCGTGACGGGTGAGCCACGCCAGCACCGGGCCGGTCATGCCCGGCGCCAGCGGATTGGCGAGGGCGCGCAGCCGCTCGGGCGCCAGCGACTGCCACCGCGCCAGCTCGTCGCCCGCGCGGCCGTCGGGCCACAGCACGGCGGGCCGCACCGGCTCGCCCGCGGCGTCGACGAGGACGGTGCCGTGCATCTGCCCGTCGAGGCCGATCGCGACGACCTCGGCGTCCACCTCCGCAAGGACAGCGGACACGGCGTCACGCGCCGCCAGCTCCCACTGCGACGGGTCGGTCTCGGCCCAGCTCGGGTGCGGCGACTCGACGGCGTAGCCGCGGTCCGCGCGGGCCAGGACCGAGCCGCCGGTCGCCACGAGGACGGCCTTGACGCCGCTCGTCCCGAGGTCGAGACCGAGGACGCACCGACGGCTCATGCCCGTGCCGTCACGCGTCGATGGAGGCGGACGCGGCGAGGTGCGTGTCGATGAAGCCGCGGGCCCGGCGGGCGAGGTCGTCGCCGTCGGTCCACAGCGAGCGCCACACCGCGAGGTCGTTCGACAGGGTGGGGCTGACGACCGCTGAGGAGAAGCTCTCGAACGTGATCGGGCCGGTGAATCCCACCCGCGACAGCGCATGGAAGAACGCCGGGAAGTCGATCGAGCCGGAGCCGAGGTAGCCGCGGTGGTTCTCGCCGATGTGCACGTAGCCGAGGCGGTCGCCGACGTCGAGGACGGGCGTCACGAAGTCCGACTCCTCGATGTTCATGTGGTACGTGTCGAGATGGATGAAGACGTTGTCCTCGCCGATGTCGTCGGCGAGGCGCAGCGCGTCCCGCGCCGTGTTGACGACGTTCGTCTCGTACCGGTTGCAGATCTCGAGGCCGAGGCTCACGCCGCGACCCGCGGCCTCCTGCGCGAGGCTGCGCAGCACCGACACGACGTTGGCGCGACCCGCGTCGCTCAGCGGCCGGTCGTACTTGCCGAGCGCGCTGTAGAGCGCGCCGGTCAGGATCGTGCTGCCCAGGCCCGACACGACGTCGAGCGACTGGTGGAGGATCTTCTCGCCGCGCGCCACGACGTCGGGGTCGTCGCTCGAGACGTCGGCGTCGAACGCCAGACCGCGCGAGCAGGCGAGCGCGAGCCCGGCCTCCTCGGCGGCGGCGCGGGTGCCCTCGAGGTCGAGGGTCTCCATCTCGTGCAGCGACAGCTCGAGCAGGTCGAAGCCGGCGTCCTTGGTGCGCTGCACGGCCTGGGCGATCTCGTCGGGGCGTGTGCCGCCGACCCAGACGAGGGCGTGCACGCCGATGGGGTTGCGCTGGTCCACGATGGGGGTCTCCTTGGGGTGGGTGGTGGTCATCCGGCGATCGCGCCCGTGATGAGGCCGACGATCTCCTCGCCGCTGGTCTCGGCGGTCCGGCGTCCTGCGACGCACCGTCCGGCGCGCATGACCCAGACCTGGTCGGACAGGCGCATGACCTGGTCGAAGTTGTGGCTGATGAGCAGGACCGCGTGGCCCTCGTCGCGCAGGCGCAGGATGAGCTCCTCGACGCGTGCGGTCTCCTGGACGCCGAGCGCCGCGGTGGGCTCGTCCATGATCACGAGCTTGGAGCTGAAGCCGGCCGCGCGGCAGATGGCGACGGCCTGGCGCTGACCGCCCGACAGCCGGCGGACGGTGGACGTCACGGCGGGCACGTTGACCGCGAGCTTGGAGACCATCTCCTGGGCGCCCGCACGCATCGTGCGCTTCTTCAGGTAGCTGAACGGGCCGACGCCACCGGTGATCTCACGGTTGAGGTAGAGGTTCTGCCACACCGTGAGGTCCTCGACGAGCGCGAGGTTCTGGTGCACGGTCTCGATCCCCGCGTTCCGCGCCTGGTCCGGGGCATGGAACGCGACGGTCTCGCCGTCGAACCGGATCGTGCCCTCGTCGGCCGTGTGGACGCCGGCGACGACCCGGACGAGGGTCGACTTCCCGGCGCCGTTGTCGCCCACGAGCGCGGTGATCTCGCCGGCACGCACCTGGACCGAGACGTCGGCCAGCGCGCGGACGGAGCCGAAGGACAGCGAGAGTCCGTCGACCTCGAGCAGCACGTCGCCCATCGGGCGCGCCTGCTGTTCGGTGCTGTGGGTCGTCATTTCTCGAACCTCGTGAGGAAGGCCGCGCCGACGACGACGATGCCGACGGCGAGCGGTTGGTAGAACTGGGAGACGCCGAGCAGCGTGAGCCCGTTGGCCAGGGCGGTCAGCAGCAGCGCGCCGAAGACCGGGCCCTTGATGGAGCCCTTGCCGCCGAACAGGCTGACGCCACCGAGGACGACCGCGGCCACCGAGTTCAGCAGGAACGTGGTGTTCGCGGCGGGCTCGGCCGAGCCGACGCGGGCCACCAGCAGGATCGCGGCGAGTCCGGCCAGGACGCCGGCGATGAGGTACACGGCCATCTTGATGCGGGCCGTGCGCACGCCGGTCGCCTGTGCCGCGTCGACCGAGCCGCCGGTCGCGAGGACGTGCGTGCCGAACGGCGTCGAGAACAGGATCAGATGGGCCAGCACGGCCACCGCGATCGCGATGAGGAACGTGTACGGGATCATCCCGAAGCCGCCGGCCGACAGCTTGAACAGCGGCGCGCTGATCACGGTGATCGGACGGCCGTCGGACAGGATCAGCGCGAGTCCCGAGGCGGCCGAGAGCGCGCCCAGCGTGACGATGAAGTCGGTGATGCCGCCCTTGGCGATGAGGAAGCCGTTCACCAGGCCGACGGCCGCGCCGGCCGCCACCGCGATGAGGCACGACAGCGCGAGTCCCTTGCCGCTCGTCATGGCCATGCCGAAGGCGACGGCCGAGAACGTCATGGTCGAGGCGATCGAGAGGTCGATGCCGGCGGTGAGGATGACGAAGGACTGGCCAACGGCCAGGATCGTCAGGATCGCCGACGCCAGCAGCATCGCCTTGATGTTGCCCGAGCTGAGGAACCGCGGGTCGAGGGCCGTGAAGATCGCCACGAGGACGACGAGTCCGATCACGGACGCCCACTCGACCCAGAACGACGGCTGGCGCAGGCGGTCGACGAGTGCCGATCCGCGGGTCGCCGGGGGTGCCGTGGTGGTGGTCATGTGTTGTCTCCGGGTTGAGGTGGTGGGGTGCGGGCGGACGGGGCCGCCCGCACCGTCACGTCAGCGGCCGAGCAGGTCCGCGAACGGGTTGTCGTACTCGTTCGGGGGCTCGGGGAACGCGTCCTGCGCGTCCTTGGCGTTGTCGGGGGTGATCAGCGCGATCGGGGTGTCGACCTTCTCGGGCAGCTCCTCGCCGAGCGCCGCCGCCTCGCACGCCTGCAGGCCCATCTTGCCCACGACGAACGGGTACTGGGCCACGGCAGCGTCGATGTCGCCCGAGGCGACGCCGTCGATGCCGTCGACCGAGACGACGAGCGTCTTGCCCTTCTTGTCCGCGGCGGCCACGGCCCGGGCGACGCCCATCGCCATGTCGTCGTTGGCGACGAAGAAGGCGGCGAGGTCGGGGTTGGCCTGCAGGATCGTCTCGGCCTGCGTCTGGGCCTCCTGGCGGTCCCAGTTCGCGGCGACCTCCTGGACGACCTCGAAGTTGTCCGCGAGGCCCTCCTTGAAGCCGTCGATGCGCTGGGCGCTGGTGACGTCGCCCGCGATGCCGCCCACGGTGGCGACGTCGCCGCCGTCGGAGTCGAGCTTCGCGAGCTGGTCGGCGACCATCTTTCCGGCGGCGACGTTGTCGGTGCCGATGTACGTGGCGATCTCGGCGCCCGCGGCGTCAGCGGCCTTGGCCTCGACCGGGTTGTCGATGTTGACGATCGGCGTGCCCTTGGACGCGATCTGCGCGATGCCCTGGATCAGGTTCGTGCCGCTGATCGGGTTGACCAGGTAGCAGTCGAACTCCTGGTTCGCGAGGTTCGTCAGCTTGTCGGCCTGGCCGGAGGTGTCGGTGATCGAGGCGGCAGCCTGGATCTCGATGTCCGCGCCGGACTCCTTCTGCTCGGCGTTGATGCCGTCCTCCATGTGCTGGAAGAACGGGTTGTCGAGGCCCTTGATGACGATGCCGATGTTCGTGTCGGCGGCGTCCTTGCCGCCGTCCGAGCCGCCACCGTCGCCGTCGTCGGACGACCCGCACGCGGCCAGCAACAGACCCGCGCTCACGGCGACGACGCCGAGCGAGAGCCGCATCCTCTTCCTGGTCTGGAAGGTGCTCATGTTGGTTCCTCTCACCATCGCGCGCCGGGCGACGCGGCTTTTGATCTTGAGTGTTGTTAATACGACACTTTCTGTCGTGTAATGTACGACACACCGTAGAACACGCGCAAGCAGCATCCGAAATCAGCCTCGGACCGCTGCCGAGAACGCCAGAATGGGGGGCCATGGCCACCTTCGACGAGGGGATCAGCGAGACGCTGTCCCTGCTCCGACGCAAGGGCGGCATGACCCGCGCGGAGATCGTGGCCGAGACCGGCCTGTCCCGCAGCGGGGTCAACCTGCGGATCGACGCGCTCCTGGAGGGGCGCCTCGTGACCGGATCGGCGCGTGAGGTCGCCACGAAGGGCCGGCCCGCCGAGGTCTTCTCCTTCAACAGCGAGCGCGGCAAGCTGCTCGCGGCCGACGTCGGCGCCACGAAGTTCCGCGCCGGCCTGTGCAACCTCGGCGGCGACGTCGAGTCCGAGATCGAGCGGCCGTCCGACGTCACCGCCGGACCCGAGGTGCTGCTCGCCTCGATCCTCGAGTGCTTCGAGACCTTCCTGCGCGACACCGGCACCGACGCCGACGAGATCCTCGGCATCGGCCTGAGCCTGCCCGCGCCGGTCAAGCGCGGCTCCGGCATGTCGGTGAACCCGCCGATCATGCCGCTGTGGAACCGCTTCGACGTCCCCGCCTGGTTCCACGAGCGCTTCGCCTCCCCCGTCTTCCTTGAGAAGGACGCGAACGCAATGGCGTACGGCGAGGCGCGCTTCTCCCACCCCGAGGCCGACGACCTGCTGCTGGTGAAGATCGGCACCGGCATCGGCAGCGGTCTCATCCGCGAGGGCAGCCTCTACCGCGGCGCCGACGGGGCCGCCGGCGACCTCGGGCACATCCCGATGACCCTGCCCGGCGACGACGAGGGTCCGCTGTGCAAGTGCGGCAACCACGGCTGCCTCGAGGCGCGCGCGGGCGGCTGGGCTATCCTGCGCGACCTGCAGGAGACCGGGTCCACCGCGAAGTCCCAGGACGACCTCATCGCGGCGCTCGCCGCCGGCGACCCCACGGCGGTCCAGCTCGCACGCCGGGCCGGCCAGGCGATCGGCACCGCCGTCGCCACCGCCGTCAACCTGCTCAACCCGCGCGTGGTCGTGCTGGCCGGCCACCTCGTCGCGGCCGGCGGCGACCACCTGCTGCCGGCGATTCGCGAGCGCGTGTACAGCCGGTCCCTTCCGCTGGCGACCTCCGAGCTCTCGATCGTCGCCAGCAGCCTGCACCCGCGGGAGGGGCTGGTGGGGCTGGCGCACCTGGTGAGCGACGGAATCCTCGAGCCCGCCCAGATCGGACGGCTGGTCGACCGCGGCGGCTCCGCCTGACGTACTACGGTGTCGGCCAGAGATCACGAGGAACGACGAGAGGCGACGGGGTGTCCGGTCACGGTGGGGTCCTGGCGCTGTTCCGCGATCACGGGCCATTGACCCGCGCGCAGGTCGTCGAGCTGTCGGGACTCTCGCGCGCCACGGCCACCCACCGGCTGGAGGGCCTCGTGCGCTCCGGGCTCATCCACGCCCGTGAGGACGACCGCACCACGGGCGGCCGTCCGGCCGGCGTCTTCGACCTCGCCGAGAGCCGCGGCGCCCTGCTCGTCGCGGACATCGGCAGCAGTCACGCGCGCTACGGCATCGCCGACCTGACCGGCCGCGTCCTCACGGCCCTCGACGAGGACATCGCGATCGACGACGGCCCCGACGTGGTCCTGGCCGGCGTCGCCCGCGCGTTCGAGCAGCTCGCCGCCGAGGCCACCTCCCCCGTGCTGGGCGTGGCCATCGGCGTGCCCGGCCCCGTCGACCAGCGCACGGGCCGGCTCGTGAGTCCGCCGACGATGCGCGGCTGGGACGGCGCCGACGTGGCCGAGCGCCTCGCGCCGCTGGTGAACGCGCCGATCGTGGTCGACAAGGACGCCAACCTCGTGGCGCTCGGCGTCCACCGCGCCCTGCGGGCCGACGCCGTGCCCGGCGCGGACGACCTCCTCGTCGTGAAGGTGGGCATGGGCATCGGCGCCGGCATCATCTCGCGCGGCCTCGTGCTGCACGGCGCTCGCGGCGGCGCCGGCGACCTCGGGCACATCCCGCACGACGACGGACCTCGCTGCCGCTGCGGCCAGCGCGGCTGCGCCGAGGCCTCCGCCGGCGCGTGGGCCATCGCAGCCCGCCTGCGAGAGCTCGGGCACCCGGTCCGCACGTCGGCCGACGTGGTGGCCCTGGCCACGAACGGCGACCGCGACGCCACCTCCGCGCTCCGTGCCGCGGGCCGTCGCATCGGCGACGTCGTCGTCGAGGCCGTCGGCGTGCTGAACCCGGCGATGGTCGTGGTCGGCGGGGACCTCGCCGAGTCCGGCGACCTGCTGGTCGACGGCGTCCGCGAGCGGGTCTTCGAGCGCTCGCACCCGCTCGCGACGACGGACCTCACCGTGATCGCCTCGCCCCTCGGCGCGGACGCGGGCCTGCTCGGCGCCGCCCAGATGGCGGCCGACGCGGCCCTCGCGCCCGAGCGCGTGGACGCACTCGTCGACGCGTGACGCGCGCCGTCCGCGGGACTTTTGCGCAACGTTAGACAAAAGCCACCCGGACCTCTACGGTTGACCCCGTGGCCCCTACCGAGAACACCTCCCCGACCGGCTGGCGCGACCCCCTCGACCTCGAAGCGGTGCGGCACTCGCGTGTCCTGCCCCTCGACGTGGTCCAGGCGAAGGGCAACGGGCACGCCGGCACCGCCGTCAGCCTGACCCCCGCCCTGTACGTCCTGTTCCAGGAGTACCTGCGTCACGACCCCGCCCACCCCGACTGGGAGGGCCGCGACCGGTTCGTCCTGTCGGCCGGGCACACCAGCCTCTCGCTGTACCTCCAGCACTACCTCAGCGGCTACGGCCTCGAGCTCGACGACCTGAAGAAGGCGCGCGCGCTCGGCAGCCTGACCCCCGGACACCCCGAGTGGGGTCACACCCCCGGCGTCGAGACCACCACCGGCCCGCTGGGCCAGGGCGTCGGCAACGCGGTCGGCCTGGCGATGTCGGCCCGCCGCGTGCACGCGCTGCTCGAGCCCGAGACCACCCCCGACGAGGGCCTGTTCCGCTACCGCACGTGGTGCGTCGCGGGCGACGGCTGCCTGGCCGAGGGCGTCTCGCAGGAGGCCTCCTCGCTCGCCGGCACGCTCGGCCTCGACGGCCTCGTCCTGATCTGGGACGACAACCGCATCTCCATCGAGGGCGACACCGCGATCGCGTTCACCGAGGACGTCGTGGCCCGCTACCGCGCCTACGGCTGGGCGATCGTGGAGATCGAGGACGCCGAGGACCCCGACGCGATCCGCACCGGCTTCGACGCAGCGCTCGCCGTCACCGGCCAGCCCGTCTTCGTGCGCCTGCGCACCCGCATCGGCCACCCGATGCCCACCGTCGGCGGCACGGCCGGCGCCCACTCCGGTGCCCCCGGCGACGCCGAGGTGGCCGCCACCAAGGAGGCGCTGGGCCTCGACCCCGAGCAGTTCTTCGCGATGCCCGCCGAGGCCCTCGCCCACGCCCGCCGCGTGCGCGAGCGCGGCGCCGCGGCCCGCGAGGACTGGCAGTCGCGCTACGACGCGTGGCGCAGCGCCGACCCCGAGCGTGCGGCCCTGCACGACCGCATGCGCGAGCGCGACGTCACCCCCGCCGCCCGCGAGAAGCTCTCGGCCCTGCGCGCCGAGCCGCAGAAGGTGGCCACCCGCATCGCCAGCGGCGCGGTCCTCAACACCGTGGCCGCCGAGCTGCCGTGGCTGTGGGGCGGCTCCGCCGACCTCGCCGAGACCAACAACGTGGTGATATCCGGCGCCCGCAGCTTCACCCCCACCGACTACGCAGGCGACGAGTGGCCCGGCGGCCCCGACGGCAGCCTCGTCCACTTCGGCATCCGCGAGCACGCGATGGGCGCGATCCTCAACGGCATCGCACTCGCCGGGTACTCGCACCCGTTCGGCGCGACGTTCTTCGTCTTCTCCGACTACATGCGCCCCTCGGTGCGCCTGGCCGCGCTCATGGGCCTGCCCGTCACCTACGTCTGGACGCACGACTCCGTCGGCGTGGGCGAGGACGGCCCGACGCACCAGCCGGTCGAGCACCTCTGGTCGCACCGCGCCATCCCCGGCCTCGACGTCGTCCGCCCGGCCGACTGGACCGAGACCGTGGACGCGTGGACGCGCATCCTCACCGCCGAGCGCCCGACCGCGCTCGTGCTGAGCCGCCAGGGCGTGCCCGTGGTCGGTGCGGACGTGCCGGCCGGCGAGGGCGCGCACCGCGGCGCCTACGTGCTGGCCGACGCCGACGCCACGCCCGACCTGATCATCGTCGCCACCGGCTCCGAGGTGGGCCTGGCGATGCAGGCCCGCGACCTCCTCACCGAGGAGGGCATCGGCGTCCGCGTCGTGTCCGCCCCCTGCCTCGAGTGGTTCGAGGAGCAGGACCTCGCCTACCGCGAGTCGGTGCTCCCCCGCGCCATCGCCGCGCGCGTCAGCGTGGAGGCCGGAACCGGCACCGGTTGGCATCGCTACGTGGGCACGCACGGTGAGATAGTGAGTGTCGAGGAGTTCGGTGCCAGTGGAGCGGGCGATCTCGTGCTCGCCGAGCGCGGCATCACCGTCGACGCCGTCGTCGCAGCGGCCCGCCGCAGCCTCGACGCCACGCGACCCGAACAGAACCCGCTCTCCGAAGGGATCAACCGATGAGCACCAGCCTGAAGGCGGGACTCGACCGCCTCCCGGGCGTCGACCAGGTCGGCCTCGAGGCACGGGCCGCCCAGCTGGGCACGCGCTCGATCAAGACGACGTCCAAGCAGTGGGCGATCGACCTCGCGATCTCGATGGTCGACCTCACCACGCTCGAGGGCGCGGACACCCCCGGCAAGGTGCGGGCGCTGGCCACCAAGGCCCTGCGCCCCGACCCCACCGATCCCTCGTGCCCAGCCGCCGCGGCCGTGTGCGTCTACCCCGACATGGTCCCGTTCGTGCGCGAGGTCGTCGGCGACCGCCTGCACGTCGCGGCCGTCGCCACCGCGTTCCCCTCGGGACGCGCGCCGATCGAGGTCAAGCTGGCCGACACCGCGGCCGCCGTGGCCGCTGGCGCCGACGAGATCGACATGGTCATCGACCGTGGCGCCTTCCTCTCGGGCGACCTCGAGAAGGTCCACGAGCAGATCGTGGCCGTCAAGGAGGCCTCCGGCAGCGCGCACCTCAAGGTGATCCTCGAGACCGGTGAGCTGCAGACGTACGACAACATCCGCCGCGCCTCCTGGCTGGCGATGGACGCCGGCGCGGACTTCATCAAGACCAGCACCGGCAAGGTGCAGCCCGCCGCGACGCTGCCCACCACCCTGCTCATGCTCGAGGCCGTGCGCGACTACCGCATCGCCACCGGCCGCCAGGTGGGCGTGAAGCCCGCGGGCGGCATCCGCACCTCGAAGGACGCGATCAAGTACCTGGTCGTCGTCAACGAGGTCGCCGGCGAGGACTGGCTGGACCCGGACTGGTTCCGTTTCGGCGCCTCGTCGCTGCTCAACGACCTGCTCATGCAGCGCCAGAAGATGCTCACCGGCCGCTACTCCGGCCCCGACTACGTGACCCTGGACTGATCAGACATGCCCAAGTTCGAATACGCCCCGGCGCCGGAGTCGCGCGCCATCGTCGACCTCCAGGCCAGCTACGGCCTCTTCATCGACGGTGAGCTCACCGACGGCGGCGGCACCGCGTTCAAGACCGTCAACCCCGCGACCGAGGAGGTCCTGGCCGAGGTCGCGGAGGCCAACGAGGCCGACGTCGACCGCGCCGTCCGCGCCGCCCGCCGCGCCTACGACCGCGTGTGGGGCCCGATGCCCGGCCGCGAGCGCGCCAAGTACCTGTTCCGCATTGCCCGCATCCTGGCCGAGCGCAGCCGCGAGTTCGCCGTCCTGGAGACGCTCGACAACGGCAAGCCGATCAAGGAGTCGCGCGACGTCGACGTGCCCCTGGTCTCGCAGTGGTTCTTCTACCACGCGGGCTGGGCCGACAAGCTCGACCACGCGGGCCTCGGCCCGAACCCGCAGCCGCTCGGCGTCGCCGCGCAGGTCATCCCGTGGAACTTCCCGCTGCTGATGCTGGCGTGGAAGGTCGCGCCCGCCCTCGCGGCCGGCAACACGGTCGTCCTCAAGCCGGCCGAGACCACGCCGCTGACGGCGCTGCTGTTCGCCGACGTGTGCCGCCAGGCCGAGCTGCCCGCCGGCGTCGTCAACATCGTCACGGGCGCGGGCGAGACCGGACGCCACCTCGTGTCGCACCCCGACGTGAACAAGGTCGCGTTCACCGGCTCCACCCCGGTGGGTCGCGAGATCGCCCGCGCCGTCGCCGGCACGGACAAGCGCCTGACCCTCGAGCTCGGCGGCAAGGCCGCGAACATCGTGTTCGAGGACGCGCCGATGGACCAGGCCGTCGAGGGCATCGTCCGCGGCATCTTCTTCAACCAGGGCCACGTGTGCTGCGCCGGTTCGCGCCTGCTCGTGCAGGAGAGCGTCGCCGAGGAGGTCCTCGACCGCCTCAAGACCCGCATGGCCACGCTGCGCCTGGGCGATCCGCTCGACAAGAACACCGACGTCGGCGCGATCAACTCGGCCGAGCAGCTGGGCCGCATCCGCGACCTGGCCGCCACGGGCGACGACGAGGGCGCCGACCGCTGGAGCGCTCCGTGCGAGCTGCCCGAGCGCGGCTACTGGTACGCCCCGACGATCTTCACCGGCGTCACGCAGGCGCATCGGATCGCGCGCGAGGAGATCTTCGGCCCGGTCCTGTCGGTGCTGACCTTCCGCACGCCCGCCGAGGCGATCGAGAAGGCCAACAACACGCCCTACGGCCTCTCGGCCGGCGTGTGGACCGAGAAGGGCTCGCGCATCCTCGCGATGGCCGACCAGCTGCGCGCCGGCGTGGTCTGGGCCAACACGTTCAACCAGTTCGATCCCGCCTCCCCGTTCGGCGGGTACAAGGAGTCCGGCTACGGCCGCGAGGGCGGCCGCCACGGACTCTCCAGCTACCTGGAGGCTTCCCGATGAGCGATCGCGTCGACGTCCGCAAGACCTACAAGCTGTTCATCGGCGGGGCGTTCCCCCGCTCGGAGTCCGGCCGCACGTACGAGGTCGCGTCCTCGCGCGGGAAGTTCCTCGCCAACGCCGCGAAGGCGTCGCGCAAGGACGCCCGTGACGCGGTCGGCGCGGCCCGCAAGGCCTTCGGCGGCTGGTCGAAGCGCACGCCCTACAACCGGGGCCAGATCCTCTACCGCGTGGCCGAGGTGCTCGAGGGCCGCCGCGACCAGCTGGTCGCCGAGGTCCGCGCCGCCGAGGGCGTCAACGAGCGTCGCGCCAACGCGATCGTCGACGCCGCCGTCGACACGTGGGTCTGGTACGCCGGCTGGGCCGACAAGCTCTCGCAGGTCACCGGCAACGCCAACCAGGTGAACGGCCCGTTCTTCAACCTCACCGCGCCCGAGCCCACGGGCGTCGTGGCGATCGCCGCGCCGCAGCAGTCGTCGCTGCTCGGCCTGGTCGAGGTGCTCGCCCCGGTGCTGCTGTCGGGCAACACGGCGGTCGCCGTGTCGTCCTACGAGCGTCCACTGCCCGCCATCACGCTCTCGGAGATCCTCTCGACCTCCGACGTGCCCGGCGGCGTGGTGAACGTGCTGACCGGCGACATCGCCGAGATCGGCCCGTGGCTGGCCACGCACCTCGACGTCAACGCGCTCGACCTCACGGGCGTCGACGACGCCGACGTCGCGCGCGACCTCGAGGCCGAGGCCGCGGTGAACCTCAAGCGCGTCGTGCGCCCCGGCACCTCCACGGCCCAGGCGCTCACCCGCATCACGCCGTTCCTCGAGCACAAGACCGTCTGGCACCCGATCGGCGTCTGACGTCCGCAGGATCTCGATACGCCGACTCGCAAGCTCGCCGCCACTCGATCACCGGTGGTTGAGTAGCACGCGAGCTTGCGAGCGGCATATCGAAACCACCGTTCCCGCCGCGGCAGCCACCTCGATACGCTCGCACCCATGCCGCACGTCGTGATCCTGGCCGGCCCGTCCGGGTCGGGGAAGTCGCATCTGGCCGAGCGGCTCGGCTGGACCGTGCTGCGGCTCGACGACTTCTACCATGACCACGACCACCCCGGGCTCCCGCTGAGCACGCTCGGGATCGTCGACTGGGACGACGTCCGCTCGTGGAACCTCGAGGCGGCCATGAGGGCCATCGAGGAGCTCTGCCGCGACGGCCGCACCCAGGTGCCGGTCTACGACATCTCGGTCAGCCAGGCCGTCGGCACCCACGAGGTCGTGCTGAACGGCGACCGCTTCATCGCCGAGGGCCTCTTCGCCACCGACATGGTCGCGCCGTGTCGCGAGGCCGGTGTGCTCGACGCGGCGATCTGCCTCACCCGTCCGCGGCCCGTCGTGTTCTGGCTGCGGCTCGTGCGAGACCTGCGCGAGTCCCGCAAGCCCCCGATGACCCTCGTGCGCCGCGGCTGGCGCCTCATGAAGGACCAGCCGCGCGTCATCGCCGAGGCCGTCGCCGCGGGCTGCGTCACGATGCACCCGCGCCGCGCCTACCGCTTCCTGACCTCCCGCCGCTAGCGAGATTTGCTCCGATTTCTACCTCTCAGAGGACCTGAAAGGTAGAAATTGGAGCACATCTCGGGACGGGCGGTCAGTGGCCGAGGGCCGCGTAGCCGGGCTTGATGACCTCGTTGATGAGCGTGAGCCGCTCGTCGAACGGGGCGAAGGCGCTCTTCATCGCGTTGACGGTGAACCAGCGCAGGTCGCCCAGGCTGTAGCCGAAGGCGTCGGTCAGCAGGTTCATCTCGCGGCCGATCGAGGTGCCGCTCATGAGCCGGTTGTCGCTGTTGATCGTGACGCGGAAGCCCAGCTCGGCCAGCGGGCCGATCGGGTGGTCGGCGATCGACTCCATGCCGGCGACGGCACCGGTCTGGAGGTTCGACGAGGGGCACATCTCCAGCGGGATGCGGCGGTCGCGGATGTACGCCGCGAGACGTCCGAGGTGCGCGGTCGGCGAGGCCGCGAAGTCGATGTCGTCGACGATCCGCACGCCGTGACCGAGGCGGTCGGCGCCGCAGCGCTGCACGGCCTGCCAGATCGAGGGCAGGCCGAACGCCTCGCCGGCGTGGATCGTGAAGTGCGCGTTCTCGCGGCGCAGGTACTCGAACGCCTCGAGGTGCAGGATCGGCGGGAAGCCGTCCTCGGCGCCCGCGATGTCGAAGCCGAGCACGCCGCGGTCGCGGTACTCCACGGCGACCTTCGCGATCTCGAGCCCACGCGACGCGTGACGCATGGCCGTGAGCAGCTGGCCGACGACCATCGCGCGGCCCTGCTCGCGCACCAGCGCGACGCCCTCGTCGATGCCGGCCTGGACGGCCTCGACGGCCTCCTCGATCGACAGTCCGGCGTTCTGGTGCTGCTCGGGGGCCCAGCGCAGCTCCGCGTAGACGACGCCGTCGGCCGCGAGGTCGAGCACGGCCTCGCGCGCGACGCGGGCCAGGTCCTCGGGGCGCTGCATGACGCCCACGGTGTGCTGGAAGGTCTCGAGGTAGCGCACGAGGGAGCCCGACGAGGACGCCTCCTCGAACCAGGCGCCGAGGTCCTCCGGTGCGGCCGGCAGGTCGTGACCGATCTCGAGGGCGATCTCGGCGACCGTCTCGGGGCGCACTCCCCCGTCGAGGTGCTCGTGCAGGGCGACCTTGGGGGCGGCGGCGATCTGCTCCGGCGTGGCCCTCACGTCAGGCGTCCATCAGCAGGGTGACGGTCTCGGCGATGCACGCCGGCTTCTCGCTGCCCTCGATCTCGACGGTGTGCTGCAGGGTCACCTGCTGTCCCTTCTCGATGTCGCGGACCTCGAGGACCTCCACACGGTTGCGGACCTTCGAGCCCACCTTCACGGGCGCCATGAAGCGCACGCGGTTGAGTCCGTAGTTGACGCGGGCGCGGTCGCCGGCGAACGCGTAGACCTGGGCGCCCAGGAACGGCAGCAGCGAGAGCGTGAGGTACCCGTGGGCGATCGTGGCGCCGAACGGGCCGTCGGCCGCGCGCTCGGGATCGACGTGGATCCACTGCCGGTCGCCGGTCGCATCGGCGAACATGTCGATGCGGTCCTGGTGGATCTCGATCCACGAGCTGACGCCCAGCTCCGTCCCGGTGGACGCGGCGATCTCGGCACGGTCGTTCAGGATGCGCATGGGTCCGAACCTACCGTGTCCGGCGCCACACCATCCGTCCCGTACGCCCCTCGGGACCTCCGCCGTCAGCCGCCGATGCGGTCGAGGACGATCGGGGTCGCCTCGGGCGCGGACGCACCGATCGACCAGCCGCCCTCCAGCGCCTCGCGGGCCCGCTCGAACCGCTCGGGGGTGTCGGTGTGCAGCGTCAGCAGCGGCTGCCCGGCGCGGACGGCGTCGCCCGGCTTGGCGTGCAGCTCGACGCCGGCACCGGCCTGGACGGCCTCGCCCGGACGCGAGCGACCCGCGCCGAGACGCCATGCGGCGACGCCCACGGCGTAGGCGTCGAGCGACGTGAGGACGCCGTCGGCGTCGGCCGTGACGACCTCGGTCTCGCGCGCGACGGGCAGCTCCGCGTCGGGGTCGCCGTCCTGCGCGCGGATCATGGCCTTCCAGGCGTCCATCGCGCGGCCGTCGGCCAGCGCGTCGGCCGGGTCGACGTCGGTGACGCCGGCGGCCTGGAGCATCTCGCGGGCCAGCGCGACGGTGAGCTCGACGACGTCGGAGGGGCCGCCACCGCCCAGCACCTCCACCGACTCGCGCACCTCGAGGGCGTTGCCCGCGGTGAGGCCGAGCGGGATCGACATGTCGGTCAGCAGCGCCACGGTGCGCACGCCGGCGTCGGTGCCGAGCGCGACCATCGTCTCGGCGAGCTCGCGCGCGTCGGCCTCGTGCTTCATGAACGCGCCCGAGCCGACCTTCACGTCCAGCACGAGCGCGCCGGTGCCCTCGGCGATCTTCTTGCTCATGATCGAGCTGGCGATCAGCGGGAGCGACTCGACCGTGCCCGTGATGTCGCGCAGGGCGTAGAGCTTCTTGTCGGCGGGCGCCAGGCCCGAGCCCGCCGCGCAGATGACCGCGCCGAGGTCCTCGAGCTGCGTCATCATCTCGTCGTTCGACAGCGCCGCGCGCCAGCCGGGGATCGACTCGAGCTTGTCGAGCGTGCCGCCGGTGTGGCCGAGGCCGCGGCCCGACAGTTGCGGCACGGCCACGCCGCACGCGGCCACGAGGGGCGCGAGCGGCAGCGTGATCTTGTCGCCCACGCCGCCGGTGCTGTGCTTGTCGGCCGTGGGGCGCGACAGCGAGGAGAAGTCCATCCGCTCGCCCGTGGCGATCATCGCCGCGGTCCAGCGGGCGATCTCGCGGCGGTTCATGCCGTTGAGCAGGATCGCCATCGCGAGGGCCGACATCTGCTCGTCGGCCACGACGCCGCGCGTGTACGCGTCGACGACCCAGTCGATCTGGTCGTCGGTCAGCTCGTGGCCGTCGCGCTTGGCGACGATCACGTCGGTGGGGGCGAACTTCTCAGTCATGCAGACACCTGGATGCTCTCGTAGCCGCGCAGGACCCACGTGGGCCGGCGCGGGGACTCGCCCGCGAGGACGAGGTCGGGGAAGCGGTCGAGCAGGGCACGCAGGGTGATCCCCAACTCGAGGCGCGCCAGCGGCGCGCCGAGGCAGAAGTGGATGCCCAGCCCGAAGCCGACGTGGGGGTTCGGGTCGCGGCCCACGTCGAACGTGTCGGCGTCCTCGAACACCGCGGCGTCGCGGTTGGCCGACCCCATCAGGCATGCCACCTTCTGACCGGCGGTGACGAGCTGGCCCGCCACCTCGACGTCCTTGGTGGCGGTGCGCTCGAAGAGCTGCAGCGGCGCGTCGAAGCGGATCAGCTCCTCCAGCGCGATGTCGATCGGCACCTCGCCGCTCGTGACGCGGGCCAGCTGGTCGCGGTGGGTCAGCAGGGCGTGGAAGCCGTTGCCGAACGTGTTGACGCTGGCCTCGTGACCCGCGTTGAGCAGCAGCACCACCGTGGCGACGAGCTCGTCGTCGGTGAAGCCCTTGCCCGCGTCGGTCTCGGCGATGAGGTCGCTGACGAGATCCTCACCGGGTTCGGAGCGACGCATCGCGATGACCTCGCGCACGTAGTCGGCGAACGCCGTGCTGGCCTCGATGGCCTCGGCCTTCGTGGCCTCGTCGATGTCCTTCTCGTACATGTGCACGATCGCCTGGCTCCAGCGGCGCAGGTCCTCGTGGTCCTCGCGCGGGACGCCCAGCAGGTCGCAGATGACGTAGACGGGCATCGGCTCGGCGTAGTCGGCCAGCACGTCGAACTGCTCGGGCAGCGCGGCCACCATGTCGGCGGCGAGCGCCTCGATGCGCGGGCGCATCCGCTCGACGTGGCCGCGACCGAACGCACCGGCCAGCAGGCGGCGCATGCGCGTGTGCGCGGGCGGCTCGTTCTCCATGAGCTGGTTGCGGTGGAGCGTGTTGAACGGCTCCATCTCCTCGACCGGCTCCCAGTCGTGCCACAGCCGCCCGAAGGCACGGTTCTTCAGCACCGCGCCGACGGTGGCGTGGTCGGTGGCCAACCACATCGACCACGGCTCGTGCCAAACCAGGGATCCCTGCCTGCGCAGGTCGGCCAGGGCCGGATACGGATCGCGCAGGAAGTCGGCGTCGGTGGGGTCGAAGGTGGTCAGCGTGCTCATGAGTCGTCCAGGTCCGTCACGTCGAAGGCGTCGGGGAGCACCTCGGCCATCGTCTTGACGCCCGAGGCGGTCAACAGCTGGCACTCGGGGCCGCCGTTCTCCCACAGCAATTGTCGGCAACGGCCGCACGGCATGACCGGGCGCCCCTGTCCCTCGACGCACACGACCGCGCGCAGCCTGCCGCCGCCGGTGGAGTGCAGGGCCGAGACCATGCCGCACTCGGCGCACAGGGCCACGCCGTAGGCCGCGTTCTCGACGTTGCAGCCCAGCACGACGCGGCCGTCCTCGACGAGGCCGGCGGCGCCGACCTTGTACTTCGAGTAGGGCGCGTAGGCGCGCTGCATGACCTCGACGGCGTACTTCGTGAGGGCGTCCCAGTCCACGGGCGCCTCGGCCGGGGTGAAGCCGAATCCGGTCATCCGACGCTGCCCTTTCGATAGACCTTGCCGTCTGCTGCGGGCATCCTCAGGTTCTGGCTGAACACCGCCAGCACCAGCAGCGTGGTGACGTACGGCGTCATGGTGGCCAGCTCGTTGGGGATCTGGTCGGTGCCGAGGTAGATGCCCGCGACGATGACGCCCAGCACCGCGGCGATCAGCGCCGAGCGCTGGCCGTGCTGACGCCACTGCCAGACGGCGAGCATCACCAGGAAGACGGCCACGAGCAGCAGCAGCGCGTGCACGGTCTCGCCGCCGCCGCGCAGGCGCAGCGTGTCGGTGTAGCCGAACAGCGTGGCGCCGGCGAACAGGCCGCCGGGACGCCAGTTGCCGAAGATCATGGCGGCGAGGCCGATGTAGCCGCGGCCTCCGGTCTGGCCGTCGCGGAAGGCGTTCGCGGCCACCAGGGCCAGGAAGCCGCCGGCGAGGCCCGCGAGACCGCCCGAAGCGATCACGGCGATGAACTTGTAGCGGTAGACGTTGACGCCGAGCGACTCCGCCGCCGCCGGCGACTCGCCGACCGAGCGCAGGCGCAGGCCGAAGCCGGTGCGCCAGAGCACCCACCACGTCAGCACGAACAGGGCGATCGCGATGAGGGTCAGCGACGACACGTTGGTGACGAACGCGCGCAGCACCGCGGCGACCTCGGAGACGAAGAACCAGTTCTCCTGCTCGATCTCGCCCAACGGCTCGGACAGGCCCGAGATCGTGATGCTGGGCAGTCGCTCGATCGGCGGCGACTGGGTCTGGCCGCCACCGGGCACGCCCGTGAACGCCATGCCCGCGAGGTACTGGACGGCGCCCGCGGCGATGATATTGATCGCGACGCCCGAGACGATGTGGTCGACGCCGAAGTAGACCGTGGCGACCGCGTGCAGCAGGCCACCGGCGGCACCCAGCAGGATCGCGCCGACGACGCCCTGCCACGGGCCGTAGAAGTAGCCGAAGTAGCCGGCGCCGAACGTGCCGAGGATCATCATGCCCTCGAGGCCGATGTTGACCACGCCCGCACGCTCGGACCACAGACCGCCGAGGCCGGCGAGGCCGATCGGGACCGCGGCGATCAGGGTGGCGCGGATCGTGCCGGACGAGCTGAGGTCGTCGACACCGGTGACGATGCGCAGCAGCGACATGATCACCAGGACGCCGGCGATGCCGATCAGCAGCCAGGGCCAGCTCAGGCGGAACCGTCCCTGCGGGGTGCCGTGGACGTTGGTCACGGGGTCGGTGGCGACGCTCATCGGGCCACCTCCTTCTGCTGGGTCTGCGAGTCCAGGGCGGCCGCCACCTGACGCTGCTCGAGCCGGACGCCGTAGCGGCGGACGACCTCGTAGGCGATGACGACGGCGAGCACGATGACGCCCTGGGTGACCTTGACGATGTCGGGCGAGACGTCGAGCAGGATCTGCAGCGGGTTGGACTGCTGGTCGAGGAACGCGAACAGCAGCGCGCCGATCGCGATGCCGATCGGGTGGTTGCGGCCCAGCAGCGCGATGGCGATGCCCGCGAAGCCCAGGCCGGACTGGAACGTGGAGCCGTAGGCGTAGTCCTGGCCGAACAGCAGCGGCATGCCGACGAGTCCGGCGACCGCGCCCGAGAGCAGCATCGTCACCAGGATCATCTTCTTGACGTTGATGCCCGACGCGACAGCGGCGCTCTCGGACTGGCCCGCGGCACGCAGGTCGAAGCCGAAGCGCGTGCGGTTGATGAGCAGCCAGTAGGCGATGCCCACGATGACCGCCACGACGATGAAGCCGTAGACCTCGCCGCCGAGGAATGGGATGCCGGGGATCCGGCTCCCCTCGGGCACCGGCTTGGTCGAGATGATGTTGCTGCCCTCCTCGCGGACCGCCACCTTGCGCAGCAGGTAGGCCACCACGGCGGTCGCGATCGCGTTGAGCATGATCGTCGAGATGACCTCGGAGACGCCGCGGGTGACGCGCAGCAGGCCCGCGATGCCGGCCCACATGGCGCCGACGAGCATGCCGGCCACGAGGGCGAGGGCGATGTTGAGGATGCCCGGCAGCCAGGCCTCGCCGGCCACCCACGCGGCCGCGAAGGACGCGATCCGGTACTGACCGTCGACGCCGATGTTGAACAGGTTCATCCGGAAGCCGATGGCCACCGCCACCGCCGACAGGTAGTAGACCGTGGCGGCGTTGAGGATGTTGACCATCGTGCGGTTGCTGGGCCAGCTCAGGATCTGGCTCCACACGCCCAGCCAGTCGTCGCCGGCCAGGATCAGCACGAGGCTGGTGACCACGAACGCCACGACGAGGGCGAGCGCCGGAGCGGCCAGCGCCAGCCCGATCCGGGTCAGTCGCGACTCTGTCCTCATGCCTGCTCCTCCTCGTCGGTGGCGCCGGTCATGGCCGAGCCGAGTTGCTGGGGCGTGACCTCGCCCGGGTCGAAGGTGCCGACCAGCCGGCCGCGCAGCAGTACGGCGATCGTGTCGGACAGACCGATGAGCTCGTCGAGGTCGGCCGAGATCAGCAGCACCGCCAGGCCGTTGCGGCGGGCGCGCTTGATGTGGTCCCAGATGGCGGCCTGGGCGCCGACGTCGACGCCGCGCGTGGGGTGCGCGGCGATCAGCAGGCTCGGCTCGCTGCTCATCTCGCGGCCGACGATCAGCTTTTGCTGGTTGCCGCCGGAGAGGGCGCGGGCGAGCGTGTCGATGCTGGGGGTGCGGACGTCGTACTCCGCGACGATGCGGTCGGTGTCCTTGCGGGCCCCGTTGCGGTCGATGAAGGGCCCGGCGATGTTGGGCTCGCGGGTCTGGTGGCCCAGGACGCGGTTCTCCCACAGCGGGGCGTCGAGCAGCAGGCCCTGGCGGTGGCGGTCCTCGGGGATGTAGCCGATGCCCGCCTCGCGGCGACGGCGCGTGGACCAGTCGGCGATGTCGGCGTCGTCGAGCTCGACCCGGCCCGTGGCCTCGGGCCGCATGCCCATGATGGCCTCGACGAGCTCGGCCTGGCCGTTGCCCTCGACGCCGGCGATGCCCAGGATCTCGCCGCGGTGGATCGTGAAGGAGACGCCGTCCAGCAGGGGGCGTCCGCCGCGCGGGTCGGGCAGGCCGAGGTCGACGACCTCGAGCACCTCGACGTCGGTGACGGTGGACAGCTCGGTGCTGGGGCTGGGCAGCTCGGAGCCGACCATCAGCTCGGCCAGCTGGCGCGAGGTGACGCTGTCCGCGGCCACGGTGTCGACCGTGGTGCCGCGGCGGACGACGGTGACGCTGTCGGCGACCGACAGCACCTCGTCGAGCTTGTGGGAGATGAAGATGACGGCGAGGCCCTCGGACTTGAGCTCGCGCAGGTTGTCGAACAGCTCGTCGACCTCCTGGGGCACCAGGACCGCGGTGGGCTCGTCGAGGATGATGATGCGCGCGCCGCGGTAGAGGACCTTGAGGATCTCGATGCGCTGGCGGGCGCCGACGCCGAGGTCGGCGACGAGGTCGTCGGGGTGGATGTCGAGACCGTAGGTCTCCGACAGGCTGCGGATCTGCCGGCGCGCGCCGTCGCCGATGCCGTGCAGCTTCTCGGCGCCGAGCACCACGTTCTCCAGGACCGTGAGGTTGTCGGCGAGCATGAAGTGCTGGAACACCATGCCGACGCCGTGACCGATCGCGTCGGACGGCGAGGAGAACGAGACGGCGCTGCCGTCGATCTCGATCGTGCCCGAGTCGGGCTTCTGCACGCCGTACAGAATCTTCATCAGCGTGGACTTGCCGGCGCCGTTCTCGCCCACGATCGCGTGGATGGTGCCGCGGCGGACGTCGATGTCGATGTCGTGGTTGGCGATGACGCCGGGGAACGTCTTGCCGATGCCCCGGAGCCGGACGACGACGTCCGAGCCACTGCTGGCGGTGGTGCCGGTTTCGGCCGATGTGCTGCTCACGATGTCACCTTCTGGTGGTCGGCGGACCCAAAGGGGCGGCCCGGCCCCACGCTATCGCGCAGGGCCGGGCCGCGGGCCTCAGTGCTTCGAGGACACGCTCACTTCGAGGGCACCGTGATGGTGCCGTCGATGATCTGCTGCTTGTACTCGTCCAGCTTGTCCTTGATGTCGTCGACGTGACCACCGGTGGTGGAGTAGCCGACGCCGTCGACCTTGAGGTCGTAGACCTGCGGGCCGGTCTTGATGTCGCCCGCCTCGACGCCCTTGAGGAAGTCGAAGACCGCGACGTCGATGTTCTTCGTCATCGAGGTCAGGATGCTGTCGCGCACCGACTCGTCGGCGGTCTTGGCCTGGTCGGAGTCGACGCCGATGGCCCACTTGCCCGCGTCGGTGGCGGCCTGGAAGACGCCGCCGCCCGAGCCGCCGGCGGCGTGGTAGACCACGTCGGCCTCCTTCTCGAACATGCCGGTGGCGGCCGTGTTGCCCTTGGCCGGGTCACCGAAGCCGCTGAAGTCCGGCGGCGTGGTCAGGTAGACCGACTGGACCTTGATGTCCGGGTTGACGGCCTTGGCGCCGGCCTTGTAGCCCGCCTCGAACTTGTGGATCAGCTCGGTGTCGACACCGCCGACGAAGCCGACCGTGCCGGTCTCGGACTTGAGCGCGGCAGCCGCGCCGACCAGGAACGAGCCCTGCTCCTCGGCGAACAGCAGGTTGGTGACGTTGTCCGCGGCGACGGCGTCGTCGACGATCGCGAAGTTCACGTCGGGGTTGGCCTTGGAGATCTTGCCCACGGCGGCGGAGTAGGCGAAGCCCACCGCGACGACCGGGTTGTAGCCGGCGTCCACGAGCTGCTGGAGACGCTCCTCGCGAGCGGACTCGGGCTCGCCGTCCTGCGCCTCGGCGTCCTTGACCTCGAAGCCCAGCTCGCACGCGGCCTTGTCGAGGCCCTTGGCGGCGGAGTCGTTGAAGGACTGGTCACCACGACCGCCGACGTCGAAGGCCATGCCGACCTTGATGTCGCCCTTCTCGACGCAGTCCTCGCCAGCGGCGCTCTCGTCGTCGGTGCTCTTCTTCGAGCAGCCGGCTCCGGCGAAGACCAGAGCGGTCACGGCGGCCGCTGCGGTCAGCTTGTTCAATCGACGCACTTTTCCTCCTCAAGGGCTGCGCCCGACACGAGGGGCGCACGCGATGTCAGGACGACCCTAAGTGCTGGGAGGGCGACCTCGGACCGAGTCGGGTCAGACGGGGGCAACTGTCACCGAACCGTAATCAAAAGCCCGGCCCCCGAGGGTCCTAGGATCGAGACATGCCCTTCTCCGGACCCATCGTCGTCGGCCACGACGGCTCCTCCTTCGCCGACCAGGCCCTGCGCTGGGCGCTCGTGCTGGCCGAGCGCGCCCACATGCCCGTCACGATCGTGCGCGCGTGGACGATGCGCACCGCGCCCAAGCCCAAGACGCACGAGTTCGGCTACGTGCCGCCGGCGTCGGACTATGCCGACGCGGTGCGCGAGCGCCTCGAGGAGCAGACGCGCGAGCTGCTGGCGGCGCACCCGGACGTCGAGGTAACGCTGAAGGTCGAGCGCGGCCAGCCCGCCACCGTGGTGGTCGAGGCCAGCGAGGGCGCGTCGCTGCTCGTCGTGGGACCGCGCGGTCTCGGCGGCTTCAAGGGCCTCATGCTCGGCTCGGTCAGCGAGCACGCCGTGGGCTCGGCCCCGTGCCCCGTCGTGGTCGTGCGCGGCGCCGACGAGGACCCGGCGCAGTCCGAGCCCGAGGCCTGACCGCTCCCCCGCGTCCGGGTCAGGCGACCGCGGCGTTGGCGAGCACGAGCGCGCCCACCGCGATCGCCCGCTCGTCGACGCGCAGGTTGCCCTGGTGCAGGTCGTACGTGGGACCGCCCGGCGTGCGGGTGCCGAGGCGGGCCATCGTGCCGGGCAGCGTCTCGACGTACCAGGCGAAGTCCTCGCCGCCGAGGCTCTGCGCGGTGGTGGCCACGCCCTCGGGACCGAGCGCGTTCGTCACGGCGTGGCGCAGCCGCTCGGTGACGGCGAAGTCGTTGACCACCGGCGGCACGCCGCGCGTGTAGGTGAGGTCGACGCCTACGCCGAACGGCTCGACGATGTCGGCGATGATGCCGCGCACGAGGTGCTCGGCGTCGTGCCAGGCGGCGGCGTCGAGCATCCGCAGGGTGCCCTTGAGCTCGCCGACGGCCGGGATGACGTTGGCCGCGTTGCCGGCGCTGACCTGGCCCCATACGAGGCTCGCGCCCGCGCGCGGGTCGAAGCGGCGCGAGAGCACGGCGGGCAGCTGGGTGATGAGGCTGCCGAGCGCGAACGTGAGGTCCTCGGTGAGGTGCGGGCGCGACGTGTGCCCGCCGCGGCCGTTGAGGACGACGTGGATCTGATCTGAGGCGCCCGTGATGGCGCCCTCGCGGATGCCGACGCGGCCGACGTCGAGCGACGGGTCGCAGTGCAGGGCGAAGATGCGGCTCACGCCGGCCAGGACGCCGTCGGAGAGCAGCCGCAGCGCACCGCCGGGCATGACCTCCTCGGCGGGCTGGAAGATCAGGCGGACGCGGTAGGGCAGGCCGATCGCGCGGTCCGCGGCAGCGAGGGCGGTGGCCGCGCCGATGAGCGCCGAGACGTGGACGTCGTGGCCGCAGGCGTGCGCGACGCCCGGGTTCTTGGACCGCCAGGGGTCCTGCGTGGTGTCGAGGATCGGCAGCGCGTCGAGGTCGGCGCGCAGGGCCACGATGGGACCGCCGCTCGGGCCGATGTCGACCGACAGGCCGGTGCCGTCGAAGCGCTGGGGGCTCAGGCCGAGCTTGTCCATCCACGCGTACACGAGGTCGGTGGTGCGCTCCTCCTGCCAGGACAGCTCGGGGAACGCGTGTAGATCGCGCCTCAGCTCGATGAGGTCGGGGGTCGCCGTCTCCACGGCGCGTGCGATGTGTTCCTGGAACGTCATGACCTGTCCACTCTACGCCGCTCGACCCACCGGGGCCGGGCATCTCAGATCGAGGACACCGCGCGACTTCACGAGGTTTCCTGTCACTTCGCGAGGGTTGCGAACCTCGCGAAGTGACAGTTTCCCCGGTTAACCGGGGAAACTGTCACGCCTGCCGAGCCCGGTAGGCGGCCTGCGCCTCGCGGTTGCCGCAGGTGGTGCTGCAGAACTTGCGGGAGCGGTTGCGCGAGAAGTCGACGACGACGCCGTCACAGTCCGAGGCGGCGCAGACGCCGAGGCGCTCCATCTCGTCGGCACGGATGACGTCGATCATCGCCAGCGCCGTCTCGACGAGCACCCGCTCGTGCAGCGGGCGGTCGTCGGCGATCGCGTGCACGTGCCAGTCGAGCCGGTCGTGACGGACCAGCCGGGGCACGGCCTGCTGCTCGGCGAGGATCGCGTTGACGAGGTCGACGGCGGCGTCGCGGTCGGCGCGCAGCAGCTCGCGCAGCCGGGACCGGACGTCACGCACTGCGTCGAGGTCGGCCCGCGTACGGGGCCGGGCGCCGGTGTAGCCCCAGCGGTCGAAGAACTCGGTGAGGTCGGACAGGGTCTCGAGCGTGTCGGGCTCCAGGGCCGAGTTGGCCAGCTCGGAGGCGGCCCCGAGGGCGTCGCTCACGTCAGGAGTGAAGACCATGTTGACACCTTACGCCACGAGGTCTAGCGTCATGACCCATGAGCGTGGACACTCCTGACGCGGCCGTGGCCCGCCACACCCCCACCGGACTGCTCCTCGCCGTCACCTCGGCCCTGTCGTTCGGCACCTCGGGCACGATGGCCCGCGGCCTGATGGACGCCGGCTGGTCGCCAGGCGCCGCGTTCGCGGTGCGCGTCAGCCTCGCCGCCCTGGTCCTCGCGATCCCCGGCCTGCTGGCGATCCGCGGCCGCTACGGCCTGCTGCTCACCCACGCCCGCACGATCGTGCTCTACGGCCTCACCGCGGTGGTCTGCGCGCAGCTCTTCTACTTCATGGCCGTCCAGCGGCTCGACGTCGGCATCGCCCTGCTGATCGAGTACACCGCCCCCGTGGCCGTGGTGCTGTGGATGTGGCTCGCGCACGGTCAGCGCCCGGGCCGCTTCACCCTGATCGGCGCCGTCGTGGCCGCCGTCGGCCTGGCCCTGCTGCTCGACGTCTTCGGTGGCGCCGAGCTCGACCTCATCGGCGTGCTGCTCGCGCTCGTCGCCATGACCGGCGCCGCCGCGTACTTCGTGATGTCGGCGGACGACTCGAGCGGCCTGCCGCCGCTGACGCTCGCCGCGGGCGGACTGATGGTGGCCTCGGTGACGTTCTGGATCGTCGCGGCCACGGGGCTGCTGCCCTTCACGATGACCAAGGAGCAGGTCACGTTCGCCACCGGCTCGGTCCCGTGGTGGGTGCCGGTGCTCGTGCTCGGCTTCGTCGCCGCCGCGCTCGCCTACGGCACGGGCATCGCCGCGGCCCGCCACCTCGGCGGCCGGCTGGCGTCCTTCGTGGCGCTCACCGAGGTCGCCGCCGGCCTGGGCTTCGCCTGGGTCCTGCTCGACCAGGTGCCCAAGCCCCTCCAGCTGGTCGGCGCCCTGCTGATCCTCGGCGGCATCGTGGTCGTCAAGCTCGGCGAGCGCGAGGTGGTCTCAGTCGGCGGCGACCAGGACCTCCTCGTCGAGCCGCTGCCGGCGCAGGAGCCTCCGCATCGCGGGTGAGACCCTGCCGCGCGCGGACAGGTGGTGCGTGCGGGCGTAGAGCGCCGCGGCCACGCCCACGCCGAGCGCGGACAGCGCACCGCCGACGATCATCGTCCAGCGCGCTCCGAACGCCTCGCCGATCCAGCCGATCAGCGGTGCCCCGAGCGGCGTGCCGCCCATGAAGACCATGAGGTAGAGCGCCGCCACGCGGCCGCGCATCTGCGGGGTGGACGTCAGCTGGATGAGGCCGTTGGCCGACGTGACCATCGTCAGCGACGACAGTCCCAGCAGCGGCAGGACCAGCGCGAACGTGAGGTAGCTCGGCATGAGGCCGGCGAGGATCTCGCCGATGCCGAACGTCATGCCGGCGACCACGACGAACAGCAGTCGCGGACGCGTGCGGCGCGCCGCCAGCAGCGCGCCCGCCAGCGAGCCGATCGCCAGGACCGAGCCGAGGATGCCGTACTCGCTCGCGCCCTTGCCGTAGACCTCGGTGGCCATGAGCGCGGACGTCATCTGGAAGTTCATGCCGAACGTGCCGACGAAGAACACGCAGGTCAGCAGCAGCACGAGATCGGGCCGGGAGCGGACGTACCGCACGCCCTCGCACACGGCGCCCTTGCGACTGCCGGACACGGGCGAGGGACGCAGCCGGCGCGTGTCGAGCGAGGTCAGCGACGCGATCACCGCGAGGTAACTGGCGGCGTTCACGAGGATGACCCAGCCGGTCGCCTCGGCGCCGCTGCCGAGCCAGGCGATCAGCAGGCCGGCCAGCGCGGGACCGATCATGCGGGCGGTGTTGAAGGACGCCGAGTTCAGCCCGACGGCGTTGGGCAGGTCCTCCTGCCCGACCATCTCGGCCACGAACGACTGACGCGCGGGCGCGTCGAAGGCCGTGCCGACGCCGAAGACGAAGGCGATGACGTAGACGTGCCAGGCCTCCACCGTTCCGGTGACGGCGAGCACGCCGAGCACCGCCGCGGGGATCGCCATCGCGAGCTGGGTGCACTTGAGCACCTGCTGCTTGGGGAACCGGTCGGCGACGACGCCGGCGACGGGACTGAACAGCAGGGCGGGCAGCAGCTGCAGGCCCGTGGTGATGCCCAGGGCGGTGCCGCTGCCGGTGAGGACGAGGATGAGCCAGTCCTGCGCGACGCGCTGCATCCAGGTGCCGACGTTCGACACCAGGGCGCCCATCGCATAGACGCGGTAGTTGCGGATCGAGAGGCTGCGGAAGGTGGGGCTCACGCGTCGTCCTCCGCGAGCCTGACCAGAAGGTCGGTGGCATCCCGGAGACGTGCGCGCTCGTCGGAGGTGAGGGAGGTCAGGCGGCTGTCGAGCCACAGGTCGCGGCGCTGGCGCTCCTCGGCGAGGACCTTCTCGCCGAGGTCGGACATCGAGATCAGGACCTGGCGGCCGTCGTCGGGGTGGGGGTTCTTCAGGACGTAGGCGTCCTCGAGCAGGCACTTCAGGGTCCGGGCGACCGAGGGCTGGGACACGCGCTCGCGCGCGGCGATCTGGCTGGGCGTCGCGGATCCGAGGACGCGCACGGACCCCAGCACGGAGAGCTGGGTGGCGGTCAGGTCGGACTGGCGCTCCTGGCGCAGCCTCCGGTTGAGTCGGGCCACCGCCTGGGCGAGTCGCTGGGAATCGGTGGGCATGTCCTTAGCATAGTTCATTAACCATGCTAAGGAAAGAGATCGCGGTCACCCCCGGGCACGACGAAGGGGCCGCCGCAGTGGCGGGCCCCTTCGTCTCGAGCTCAGCGGATGGCGATCCTGATCGACCGCTGCGACGGGGTCGTGATCCAGCTGCCGGAGTAGCGGACGGTGTAGGTGCGCTTGCCCTTCTTCTGCTTGCCGATCGTGATCGTGGCCTGGCCGCGGCGGACCGTGACCGTCTTGATCCGCTTGCCCTTGGCGTAGATCGAGGCCTTGCCGTTGAGACTGGTCGATCGGTGCTCGGGCGACGTGACCGAGACGGAGACGGTGGCCTTCCCCTTGCCGGCCTTCGCCTTCAGACCGACCCGGCTCGGGCTCTTGATCCGTGTCTGTGTCGACAGCCTCGGCACCTCGTAGCCCGGGCGGCTCGGCAGGACGGTGACGCGCACCGCGTGGTTCGCGAAGCTCGCCGGGACCCGGAAGGTGCGACCCGTCCCCACGACCCGGTACTCGGAGCTGCTCCCGATGTCGACGGCCGACCACGTGTAGGTGAAGGCCGTCGCCGCCGGCGAGTACGTGCCGGGCTGCGCCGTGAGCACCTGGCCCGGCACCGGACTCCCCGTGATCGTGGGCTCGGCCGTGAAGCGCATCTGCTGCGAGCGCCGCATCGAGACGTCGCGACCCTCGACGGATCCGGCCGACACGTCGATGTCCGCTGCGGCGTCCACGGTCGACGCACCGCGCGTGGTGCCGTCCCAGAACGTCGTCACGACCTCGGGAGCGACACCGAGGTCGCACGCCAGGCGCTCGAGCACGTCTCCGCAGTACGGCTGCACGAACTTGAGCCGCACGACCGGGTGCGGCCCCTCGACCGCGAGGGCGAAGGTGCCGTCGCGGTGGATGCGCAGCGCGGGATCGCCATAGGTGAGCCGGTCGACCCAGCCGACCGGCTTCCACTCCCCCGCGACCCTCGCCAGGGCCACGACGTACAGGGGTCGGCCCTCCTGGAGCGTGTCGAGGTCGAAGTCCTCCATCGTGATCCGTCCCGACACCCGGGGCTGGGGGTCCAGCACGACGTCGGCGCCGGTCACGGCCGCTCCCTGACCGACCGTCACGGTGACGGGGGCGCGCATCGCGACGCCCCACTCGTCGAGGTGGACCTCGACGCGGTACGTGCCTGCCGACTGCGCAGGCACCGTGTAGGGCTGTCCGACGACCCGCGTGTAGACGTTCTCGAGCAGGAACGTGCCCTTCGCGTCCCTCCGGTACACGAACACCGACGCCTCGAGCACGTCCGGCGGGAGGTCGGCGGTCGAGGTGATGGTGCCGGAGATGGAACCCGCCGGAGCAGCTGCCGCGACGGGCGCGGCACCCGCAGGAGCCATCAGCAGGCTCGCGACGAGGGCGAGCACCGCGACGAGCGCGGCCCGGGACATCTTCTTCATGGTGGCGTCCTTTCCGCGTCAGCGGATGGCGATCTTCAGGGACGTGGTCGAGGAGCTGATGATCCGGTTCCCGGAGTAGCGCACCGTGTAGGTCCGCTTGCCCCTCTTCTGCTTGCTGATCTTGAACGTGGCCTTCCCGTTCTTCACGGTGACCGTCGTGATGCGCTTGCCCTTGGCGTAGATCGAGGCCTTGCCGTGGACGCGCGACGTCGCCACGCCGGGCGCCTTGATGGTGATCGTGACGGTCGCCCTGCGCTTGGCGGGCTTCGCCTTCGCCGCGATCGAGCTGCGACTCGTGACCCTGACGTAGTCGGAGATGACGGTCGGGGCCTCGTGACCGAGCCGCGCGGGCAGGACCTCCAGCCTGAGGGAGCCGCCGAGCATCCCCGCGGTCGGACGGAACGTGGGACCGGTGCCGACCTGCCGGTCGTACTCGCCGTCCCCGCTCCCGTCGTGGTTCCCGTACCACCACACGTACGTGGCCGAGGTGGCGCCGGGCGCGTAGGTACCGGGTCGGGCGGTCAGGACCCGTCCGGGCGAGGCGACGCCCGCGACGGACGGGCTCGTCTCAGGTCGGAGCTTCGGCGCGCGACGCAGCGTGATGTCCGCGTCGGTGACCGGCCCCGAGTCCAGGGCGATGTCGCGGGCGTCGGCCAGCGTGAGCGCTCCGGACGCCGTGCCGTTCCAGTAGGACGTGAGCACGTCCGGGGCGTCGTGGTGACAATCGTCGTACTGGTCCTCACAGCGCCGCTGCGCGAACTTCAGCCGGACGACCGGGTGCCCGGCTGCCACACGCAGCACGAAGGAGCCGTCGAGCTCGACCCCGTCGGCGGGGCCGTAGGCCGATCGCGTGGCGGCGTAGCCGACCGTCTCCCACGCGCCGCCGACCTTCGCCAGGGCGCGCACCTCGATCGGCGACCGCATCGCGAACGACTCGAGGTCGAAGGCCTGGGGGGTGATCCGGCCCGAGATGGTCACGGGGTCTGCCGCCACGCGCGCCGCCGCCCCGGCCGGCGCCATCAGCAGGCTCGCGACAAGTGCGATGACCGCGACGAGCGCGGCTCGGGTCATGCTCTTCATGGGGTCCTTCCCGCGTCAGCGGATGGCGATCTTGAGGGACTTCGTCGACGGCAGGATCCGCCAGGTGCCCGAGTAGCGCACCGTATACGTGCGCTTGCCCTTCTTCTGCTTGGCGATCTTGATCGTGGCCTTGCCGTTCCTGACGTTGACGGTCTTGATCCGCTTGCCCTTGGCATAGATCGACGCCTTACCCTGCATCTGCGCCTTCGAGGCGCCCGGAGCCTTCACCGCGAGCGTCACCGTGGCCGTGCGCCTGCCCGCCTTGGCCTTCACCGCGAGCGCGCTACGGGCCCGCACGATCACGTACGGGGTCTGCAGGATCGGCGACTCGTGGTCGAAGACGCTCGGCCTGGCCTGCAGGGCGATCGAGGCGCCCACATGATCCGTCGTGAGCCGGAAGGTGCGCCCCGTCCCCGCGGGCATGTCGTACTCGCCCAGCGTGGACCCCGACCCGACGAGCCACGTCAGTCCGACGGACGAGGCGGCCGGCTCCCACGTGCCCGGGTGCGCCGTCAGCACCTGGCCGGGCACGGCACTGCCGGTGATGGTCGGACGCACGGTCGCCCTGACCTTCTTCGACCGCTCGAGCGTGATGTCCCGAACATCGACATCCCCGGCGGTCACGTCGATGTCGGAGGCGTCCTCGAGTCGAGGCACCCCGTGCGCACTGCCGGCGGACCAGTAGGTCGTCCGGACCTCGGGAGCCGGGATGTCGTAGGCACCGGTCTCACACGCGTGGCCGAAGTCGTCCAGGCAGTGGCCCTGGAAGAGCTTGAGCCGGACCGAGCCGAGCTCGGGGTCGACGGTGAGGGTGAACCGGCCGTCTCCCACGGCGGCTCCCGGGAACCGGACGAAGCCGCTGCCCACGTCCTCCCAGACCCCGCTCACGAACGCGAACGCCTTCACGCGGATCGTCTCCCGCGCCGCGAAGGACTCGAGGTCGAAGTCCTCCGCGCTGACGTTCCCGGAGATGATCACCGGGGCGGCGGCCGCACGTGGCGCGGCGTTCGCGGGCGCGAGCAGCAGGCTCGCGGTGAGCGCGAGCAGCGCGACGACGATGCGCCGAGTGGTGGTGTTCATGGTTCTCCCCGAAAACTCGCAGACTTGTACCGCCTTGCACACCATAGGCCACCGCGGGGACACCGCGAGGCCCTCAGCGAATGGCCATCCGCAGCGAGGTGGTCGGCGACGTCACGAGGCGGTTGCCGGAGTAACGGATCGTGTACCTGCGCTTGCCCCGCGCCTGACTCGTGATCGTGATCGTGGCCTTGCCGTCCCGCACGTTCACCGTCTTGATCCGCTTGCCCTTGGCGTAAATCGACGCCTTGCCGTGCAGCTGGGCCTTCGACACGACCGGCGCCGTGATCCGGATCCTGACGGTCGCTCGCCCCTTGCCGGGCTGGGCCGTGATCGCGAGCCGGGCCGCGCTCTTCACGAGGTAGTGCCGGCTTCGCTGCACGGGCGCCTCGAATCCGGGGCGCGAGGGCGTTTCCTGGAGGGCGAGCGCGTGACCCAGCAGGCTCGCCGGGACCCGGAAGGTGCGTCCGCGACCGAGCAGCCGGTCGGATCCGCGGATCTGGCCGATCCACCGGTGGTCGCGGGCCGTGGGCCCCGGGACGTAGCTGCCCACGCGGGCCGTCACCACCTCGCCGACCCCCACCGTGCCGGCGATGCGAGGCTCCGCGACCGCGCGAAGCTCCACGGCGGCCTTCAGCGTGATGTCCTTGTCGACCACCGGCCCGGAGCGGAGGTCGAGGTCGGCCGCGCCGGCGAAGCTCGTCCCACCGTCCGGAGTGCCGTCCCAGTACGCGCGCGCGACCTGGGGCGCCCGACCGAAGCGACGGCACCGATCCCAGTCGTCGCAGACCGATTGGTGGAACTGGACTCGGACGACCTCGTAGAAGCCCGGCACCGAGAACCTGTACCTGCCGTCCGCGGCCACGTACACCGGGGCGCCCTCGAGCCTTCCGAGTCGCGTGCGCTCGGCGACGCGCTCCCAATGACCGTCGATGCGCCCCCACACGTGAGCGCTCAGGCCGCGATCGTCGTCGTCCCCGCCGGGCCTCAGCAGCGCGAGGTCGAAGCCGTCGGCCGTGATCGTGCCCGACACGGTGGGATCGGGGCGGATCGCGAGGTCCACCCCGGTCACCCGAGTGCCCTTCGAGACGGTGATCCGGCGGCTCGGCGTCGCGGAGTCGGAGAACGTCATCTCGGCACGGACCTGGTAGGTGCCTGCCGTCGGTGCGCTCAGCGTGTACGTCGAGCCGGCCCCGACGAGCGTGCTGGTGACCTCGACCCACGCTCCCTCGGCGCTCAGCCGACGCAGCGACACGTCGATGACCTTCCCGCCCGCGTAGCCCGCGGGAGCCGTGATCCGTCCGGAGATCGTGCCCACGGCGGCCGGGCCCGACGGCTGAGCGGCACCGGCAGGAGCCAGCAGCAGGCTTGCGACGACGGCGAGCACCGCGACGAACGCGGCTCGGGTGGCGTTCTTCATCTCGGCACTCCTGGTCTCAGCGGATGGCGATCCTGAGCGACTTCGTCGACGACGTGATGATCCGGTTGCCCGAGTAGCGCACCGTGTACGTGCGCTTGCCCTTCTTCTGCTTCGCGATCGTGAAGGTCGCCTTCCCGTTCCGGACGTTCACCGTCTTGATGCGCTTGCCCTTGGCGTAGATCGACGCCTTGCCGTGGATCCGGGACGTCGCCACACCCGGCGCCTTGATCGCGATCGTCACCGTGGCCTTGCGCTTGCCGGGCTTGGCCTTCACCGCGAATCGGCTGCGGCTCTTCACGAGCAGATCCGCCGTCTGCACGAGCGGAGCTTCGAACCCGATCCGCGCCGGCTCCACCTCAAGGGCGAGTCGTCTACCGAGGTGCGCGGACGTGACCCGGAACGTCCGTCCCGTCGCGACGGTCGGGTAGGAGTACGTGTACTCCCCGTTGTCGTACTCGCGGAGGGCCCATCGGTACGTCACGGAGGACGCTGCAGGAGTGTAGGTGCCGGGCTGCGCGGTGAGCACCTGCCCGGGCGAGGCCACGCCCGTGATCCGGGGACGGCTCGTGACGCGGATCTTCTCGGAGAGCCGCATCGTGATGTTTCGGTCGACCGCGGACCCGGTCCTCAGGTCGATGGGCTGGGCCTCGTCGATCGTGAGGGCGCCGCCCGGGGTGCCGTCCCAGAAGACCGTCTGGAGCTCCGCGGCGCGCGTGTCGGGGGCGTCCGGGGGGTACGGGATCCCGTAGTCCTCCAGGTAGCGGAGCTGCCGGAACCTCAGCCGGACGTCGTCGTACGCGACCTTGAGGGCGAGCGTGTAGGAGCCGTCCGAGCGGATCCCCAGCCCGTCGGCGCCTCCACCCCCGGTGCTGACCTCGCTCACCTTCGTCCACCGGCCTTCCACCTGGGAGAACGCCTGCACGACCAGGGGCCGCTCCACGCTGACGCCCGGGAACGAGTCCGGGCCCGCGTAGCCCGCCATGCTCACCGTGCCCGAGATCGTGGGCCCCGCCGCAGGAGCCGCGGGGGCCGCGCTCGCGGGCGCCATCATCAGGCCGGCGAGCAGCCCGAGGACGGCGAGCAGGACGGGTCGTGCGTGGTGCCTCATCGGTTCCCCCCGGAAGTCGGCGGCAGCGGGCCGCCCTCGCACCCTACGTCACAGCGGTCCCGGCGAAGAGGGGAATGACGAAGGGGCCCACCTCGCGGTGGACCCCTTCATGCGACTCAGCCGCTGCTCACGCCTTGGTGAGGGCGCTCCGCAGGTCGCGGTTCAGACGGCTGATGACGTCCAGCGGGATGCCCTTGGGGCAGGCCGCCGTGCACTCGCCGATGTTGGTGCAGCCGCCGAAGCCCTCGTAGTCCATCTGCTCGACCATGCCGAGGACGCGCGAGTCGCGCTCGGGCTGGCCCTGCGGCAGCAGTCCCAGGTGCGTGATCTTCGCGGCCGTGAACAGCATCGCCGAGCCGTTCGGGCACGCCGCGACGCAGGCGCCGCAGCCGATGCACGTGGCGGCCTCGAACGCGTGGTCCGCGTCCTCCTTCGGCACTGCGATGTTGTTGGCCTCGGGCGCCGAGCCGGTGGGCGCGGTGATGTAGCCGCCCGCCTGGATGATGCGGTCGAACGCGCCACGGTCGACGACGAGGTCCTTGACGACCGGGAAGGCCCCGGAGCGCCACGGCTCGATGTCGATGACGTCGCCGTCGTGGAACGTGCGCATGTGCAGCTGGCAGGTCGTGGTGACCTCGGGGCCGTGCGGGATGCCGTTGATCACGACGCCGCACGAGCCACAGATGCCCTCGCGACAGTCGGAGTCGAACGCCACCGGCTCCTGGCCCTCGAGCGTGAGCTGCTCGTTGAGCACGTCGAGCATCTCGAGGAACGACATGTCCTCGCTGACGTCGTCCAGGCCGTAGGTGACCATCTCCCCCTTGGACTCGGCGTTCTTCTGACGCCAGATACGAACGGTGATCTTCACTTGTAGCTCCTGGCCTTCATCTCGACGTACTCGTACTCCAGCGGCTCCTTGTGCAGGACCGGCTGGTTGTCGGCGAACTCCCAGGCCGCGACGTAGGCGAACTGGTCGTCGTGGCGCAGGGCCTCGCCGTCCTCGGTCTGGCTCTCGGCGCGGAAGTGGCCGCCACAGGACTCGTTGCGGTTCAGCGCGTCGATGCACATCAGCTCGCCGAGCTCGAAGAAGTCGGCGACGCGGTTGGCGCGCTCGAGCGTCTGGTTGAGCTCCTCGGCCTCGCCGGTGACCTTGACGTTGCTCCAGAACTCCGCCTTGAGGTCGCGGATCATCTGGATGGCCTTGATCAGGCCCTCCTCGGTGCGCTCCATGCCGCAGTAGTCCCACATGATCTGGCCGAGCTCCTTGTGGAAGGAGTCCACCGTGCGGGTGCCGTTGATGGAGAGCAGCTTCTCGACGCGCTCCTCGACCGCCTGACGCGCCTCGACGACGCGCGGGTGGTCCTCGGGGACCGTCTCGTACGGCGCCTTCGACAGGTAGTTCGCCAGCGTGTACGGCAGCACGAAGTAGCCGTCGGCCAGGCCCTGCATCAGCGCCGAGGCGCCGAGGCGGTTGGCCCCGTGGTCGGAGAAGTTCGCCTCGCCCGCCACGAACAGACCCGTGAGGTTGCTCTGGAGGTCGTAGTCGACCCAGAGGCCGCCCATCGTGTAGTGCACGGCCGGGTAGATGCGCATCGGACGCGTGTACGGGTCCTCGCCGGTGATCCGGGCGTACATGTCGAAGAGGTTGCCGTACTTGGCCTCGACGGCCGGGCGGCCGAGCCGCTCGATCGCCTCGGCGAAGTCCAGGTAGACGCCCAGGCCGCCGGGGCCGACGCCCTTGCCGGCGTCGCACTGGTACTTCGCGGCGCGCGACGCGATGTCACGCGGCACGAGGTTGCCGAACGAGGGGTAGATCCGCTCGAGGTAGTAGTCGCGCTCGTCCTCGGGGATCTCCGCCGGGTGACGGTCGTCGCCGGCCTTCTTCGGCACCCAGATGCGGCCGTCGTTGCGCAGGGACTCGCTCATCAGCGTGAGCTTGCTCTGGTAGTCGCCCGAGACGGGGATGCAGGTGGGGTGGATCTGCGTGTAGCAGGGGTTCGCGAAGTAGGCGCCCTTGCGGTGCGCGCGCCACGTGGCCGTGACGTTCGAGCCCATGGCGTTCGTCGACAGGAAGAAGACGTTGCCGTAGCCGCCGGTGGCCAGCACGACCGCGTCGGCCAGGTGCGTCTCGACCTCGCCGGTGAGCATGTCGCGGACGATGATGCCGCGGGCGCGCTCGGTGCCGTCGGCGTCGGGGACCATGATCAGCTCGAGCATCTCGTGGCGGGTGAACATCTCCACCGTGCCGAGGCCGATCTGGCGCTCCAGCGCCTGGTAGGCGCCGATCAGCAGCTGCTGGCCCGTCTGGCCGCGCGCGTAGAACGTGCGCGAGACCTGGACGCCGCCGAACGAGCGGTTGTCCAGCAGGCCGCCGTACTCACGGGCGAACGGGACGCCCTGCGCGACGCACTGGTCGATGATGTTCACCGACACCTGCGCGAGGCGGTAGACGTTCGACTCGCGGGCGCGGAAGTCGCCGCCCTTGACCGTGTCGTAGAAGAGTCGGTAGATCGAGTCGCCGTCGTTGCGGTAGTTCTTCGCCGCGTTGATGCCGCCCTGCGCCGCGATGGAGTGCGCGCGACGGGGGCTGTCCTGGTAGCAGAACGACTTGACGTTGTAGCCGGCCTCGCCGAGCGTGGCCGCCGCGGAGGCGCCGGCCAGGCCGGTGCCCACGATGATCACGTTGAGCTTGCGGCGGTTGGCCGGGTTGACCAGGTTCATGTGCGCCCGGTGCTCGTCCCAGCGCTTCTCGATGGGGCCCGCCGGAGCGGCGGTGTCGCGGATCTCGTCGCCGACGACGTGAAAGTCCAAAGCCATGTTCATGTCTCTCTCAGTCGACGAGCCCGAGCAGGATCGCCCAGGGCGGGATCAGGAAGCCGATGGTGATGACGCCCGCGACGATCCACGACAGCGGGGTCAGGCGCGATCCGGTGCGGGTGCCGCTGTGGTTGGCGCCGAGGGTGGTCAGGGCGCTCCACACGCCGTGCCACAGGTGCAGGCCGACGGCCAGCAGGGCGATCGTGTAGGACAGCACGACCCACCAGATCTCGAAGCCGTTGACGACGCGGTCGTACGGGCTGTCGCTGGCGCCGCCGGGGTGGATCTGGTTCCCGGTCAGGTGCAGGAGGTGGTAGACCACGAACAGCAGGATCACGACGCCGCCCCACCGCAGGGTGAAGGAGGCGTAGCTGCGCTGGATGCCTCGGCTGCCGCGCGGCGAGTGGTAGCGCTTGCCACCGACGAAGCCGGCGGCCTTGCGGTTGCGACGCCACAGGGTGACGGCCGCGTACGCGTGTCCGATGATCGAGCCGAGCAGCACGACGCGGATGATCCACAGCGCGCCGCTGTAGGGCAGGTAGGGCTCGCCCAGGGTGCGCAGGTGGTGCGAGTAGTCGTCGAACGCCTCCTGGCCCGCGAAGACCTTGAGGTTGCCGTACATGTGCAGGAGCAGGTAGCCGACCATGATCAGGCCGGTCACCGCCATCAGGAATTTCAGCGCCACCGTTGACCGCTGAGCGGGCAGGCGCGTCATCTGGGAAGTGGCCACGGCCACAGGTTAGGCGCGTTCCTCGATTCACGCGAAGTCGAAGTAAGGCGAACTTTCATAGACATCGGCTATGGTTGCCCCGTGCAATTGCGCCACCTCGCCTACTTCGTGGCCGTCGCCGACGAGCGCAGCTTCACCCGCGCCGCCGACACCCTCGGCATCTCGCAGCCCACCCTGTCGAAGCAGATCCAGGCCCTGGAGAACTCGCTCGGCACCCGGCTGCTGGTTCGCGACCGCGCCGGCATCGAGCTCACCAGCGCCGGTGAGGCCCTCCTCCCCCACGCCCAGCGCATCCTCATCGAGGCCGACAACGCCACGCGCTCGGTGCACGAGGTCGCCTCGCTCCAGCGCGGGCGGGTGCGGATGGGCGCGACGCCGTCGATGGTCGAGGGCCTGCTGGCGCCGGTGCTGGGACGGTTCCGCGCCGAGCACCCCGCGATCGACCTCGAGGTGCACGAGGCCGGCTCGCGCGACCTCACCGCCGAGCTGTCCTCGGGACGCATCGACCTGGCGCTGCTCATCGTGCCGCTCGCCTCGCAGATCCCCGACCTCGAGACCTCGATCGTCTACACCGAGCGCCTCGTGCTGGCGAGCCCCGCCGACTCCGACATGCCCGAGCAGATGGACGTGGCCGACCTCGCCGGGCTGCCGCTCGTGATGTTCCGCGAGGGCTACGACCTGCGCGACGTCACGCTGCGCGCGTGCCAGGCCGCCGGGTTCGAGCCGCGGCTGTCGGTGGAGGGCGGCGAGATGGGCTCGGTGCTGCGGTTCGTGGAGTCCGGGCTCGGCCACGCCGTCGTGCCCGACATCGTCATGGGCACCCGCACGGGCCTGCGCCGCACGACGCTGGAGAACCCGCCGCTCTCGCGCAGCATCGCGGTGGCGCACCGGCCGCTGGAGACGCTGCCGCTCGCGGCCCGGGCGTTCCGCGCCACCTTGGTGGAGGCGCTGGAGGGCTGACTCAGCCCAGCGGGAAGGTGGAAGTCGGCAGCCAGCCCTGCTCGGCGTCGTCGACGTAGAGGTGGAACGCGTCGACCTCGAACGAGCAGCGGAAGTCGATGAGGTCGTGCAGCGCCTCGTCGAGGGCGGCGTCGGGGACGTTGTGCGCGATCGTCACGTGCGGGTGGAACGGGAACTCGGGATCCGGCGCGCCGATCGCCTTGCGGACGCCCTCGGCGAGGGTCTCGATCTGGGCGATGCCCTCGCTCACCGCGATGAACACCACGGGCGAGATCGGCCGGAACGTGCCGGTGCCGAGCAGGCTCACGGTGAACGGCTGGAAGACGTCGGCCAGCTCGGCCAGGTCGTGCGCCAGCGACTCGACGCCGCCCTCGTCCACCACGAGCGGCGGGGCCAGCGTGATGTGGCTCGGGATCCGGTCGGCCATCTCGTCGCCGAAGGAGCGGCGCTTGTCGCGCAGCAGCTCCCCGTGGGGCTCCGGGATGGCGATCGAGACGCCGACGGTGATGGTCACGCCCGGCCGCCCAGGGGCTTCGTGAAGCCGGAGCGCTCGTAGACCAGGTCGAGCGTGGGCGCTGCGACCTCGCGGGCCCGGGCGGCACCCGCCGCGAGGATGCGGTCGAGCTCGCCGCGGTCGTCGAGCAGCTCGCGGGTGCGGGCGCCGAACGTGCCGACGAGCTCGCCCACGATCTCGGCGAGGTCGACCTTGAGGTGGCCGTACTGCTTGCCCTCGTACGCCTTGACGATGTCGTCGATCGTGCGACCGGTGAGCACCGAGTAGATGGTGAGCAGGTTCGAGACGCCGGGCTTGGCCTGCACGTCGTAGCGGATCTCGGTCTCGCTGTCGGTGACGGCGGACTTGATCTTCTTCGCGGCCTGCTTCGGGGTGTCGGTGAGGTCGACGACGCCCGTGTGGACGGGGTTCGACCCGCTCATCTTGCTGGTCGGCTCCTGCAGGTCGTAGATCTTCGCGGTCTCCTTGACGATGTACGCCTCGGGGACGGTGAAGGTCTCGCCGAAGCGGTGGTTGAACCGCTGCGCGAGATTGCGGGTGAGCTCGACGTGCTGGCGCTGGTCCTCGCCCACCGGGACCTTGTCGGCCTGGTAGATCAGGATGTCGGCGGCCATGAGGATCGGGTAGGTGAACAGGCCCACGCTGGCGAAGTCGGTGCCGGACTTGGCGCTCTTGTCCTTGAACTGGGTCATCCGGCTGGCCTCGCCGAAGCCCGTGACGCCGTTGAGGATCCACGCCAGCTGGGCGTGCTCGGGCACGTGGCTCTGCACGAACAGGGCGCTGCGCTCGGGGTCGACGCCCGCGGCGAGCATCTGCGCCGCGGCCACGTACGTGCGCTCGGCGAGCAGCTGCGGGTCGTAGTCGACCGTGATCGCGTGCATGTCGGGGATGAAGTAGAACGCCTCGAAGTCGTCCTGCAGCGCGACCCAGTTCATGAACGCGCCGATGTAGTTGCCGAGGTGGTACGAATCAGCCGTCGGCTGGGCGCCGGACAACGCACGGGGGAGGCGTGACATGGGGTCGATTCTGCCAGCCGTCCGATGAGTAGGGTGAACGGCGTGGACGACGTGCGCCGTTGGCAGGTTCCCGGACGGGTGAACCTGATCGGTGAGCACCTCGACCACAACGGCGGCGCCGCGCTGCCCATCGCGATCGACCGCTCGCTGCTGGTGAAGGCCCGCCGGCGCGACGACGGCGTCGTGAACGTGTGGAGCCGCGGCGAGCGCGCCTCCCTCCCCGTCGACGCCTCCCCCGGCGACGTCACGGGCTGGTCCGCCTACGTCGCGGGCGTCGTCTGGGCGCTGCGCTCCGCGGGCGTTCCCGTGTCCGGCGCCGACCTCGTGCTCGAGTCCACGCTGCCGGTCGGCGCGGGGCTGTCCTCGTCCGCGGCGCTGACGTGCGGGGTGGCGCTCGCGCTCGAGGACCTCGCCGGGGCCGGGCGCCCGCGCGAGGAGCTGGCGCTCGTCGCGCAGCGGGCCGAGAACGACTTCGTCGGCGCGCCCACCGGGCTGATGGACCAGTACGCGGTGCTGTTCGCGCGGGACGGGCACGCGGTGCACCTCGACTTCTCCGCCGCGCCTCCCGCCACCGAGGCCGTGCCCGCCGACTGGTCCGACGACGGCCTCGTCCTGGCCGTCATCGACACCGGCGCGCACCACGAACTGGCCGGTGGCGAGTACGCCGAGCGCCGGAGGGAGTGCGCCGAGGCGGCGTCCTCGGCGGGTGTGGATCACCTGGCCGCGATCAAGCTCGACGGGCTGCTGTCGCTGACGGACGAGACGCTCAAGGCGCGCGCCCGGCACGTGCTCACCGAGACCACCCGCGTCCGCGGCGCCGTCACGGCGCTGCGCCGGCGCGACTGGGCCCAGTTCGGCGCGATGCTGACCTCGTCCCACGAGTCCCTGCGCGACGACTTCGCCGTCTCGTGCGAGGAGCTGGACGTCGCGGTCGAAAGCGCCCTCACCTCCGGCGCCCTCGGCGCCCGCATGACCGGCGGCGGCTTCGGCGGCAGCGCGATCGCCCTCCTGCGCCCCGACCAGGTCGACCCCCTCCGCGCCCGCACCGAGGCCGCCTTCGCCGCCCGCTCCTGGGCTCCCCCGCACGTCTTCACCGTCCGCCCCTCCCCCGCCGCCGCCCGGGTGGACGAACGATGAGGCATTCGGGTACCTGAGCGGGGCGCAATGCCTCATCGTTCGTCCTCCACAGGCGCGGGGCCCGTCGCTCCGGCGTCCACAGCCGTCCGCTGAGCTCTGGTCGCGAGGACCCGCGGGCGGGACGGTCGGCCCATGCTCGACGTTCTCAGCACCGCCAGGGCCATCGCCTTCCACGGCCGATCCGTCGTCCGACAGCGCATCCGCTCAGGCGCGTGGCAGCAGCCGATGCGCGGCGTGGTGGTCACGCACAACGGCCCGCTGACCCTCGACCAGACGGAGCGCGCGTGGCTCGCCGCCAGTCCCGCGGGCAGTGCGCTCGCCGGGCTCACGGCGGCACGCCGCTGGGGCCTGCGCGGCTTCGACCCCGAGCGCGTCTCGATCGTCCTGCCGGAGGGAGGTCGGCGACCGCCGGGAGACCTCGAGCTGCACTGGAGCACCCAGCTCGGCCCCGACGACGTCCCGCCGAACGAGCCGCGGCGCACCAGCCTGGAGCGCAGCATCGTCGACGCGGCGAGCTGGGCGGCCACGCCGCGACGGGCGCGAGCGCTCGTGATCGCCGCGTTCCAGCAGCGGCTGACGAGTGTCCGCCGGATGCGCGAGGTGCTCGAGCGACGCGGCAACTGCAAGCGCAAGGCGCTGATCATCCAGTCGGTGCTCGACGCGCGCGGCGGGATCCAGTCCCTGCCCGAGCGCGACTTCGACGGGCTCCGGACCGCCGCGCGGCTGCCGAGGCCCACTCGACAGGAGCGCGCGAAGGGCAAGGACGGCCGGTACTACCTCGACGTCTGGTGGGCGCAGTTCAACCTCGCCGTGGAGATCCACGGGATCCCCCACCTCGCTGTCGAGCAGTGGAGCGACGACCTGCATCGCTCGAACGAGCTCGTCATCGATGGCCGTCGCGTGCTCGCCTTCTCCTCGTTCTCGATTCGCCACGAGCCCGACCGCGTGATCGACCAGCTGCTCCGCGCCACCAGCGCCGCCGCCTGAGGACGAACGATGAGGCATTGCGCCCCGCTCCGGTACCCCAATGCCTCATCGTTCGTCCCCACCGTGGGCCGAATGCCTCATCCTTCGTCCCCCGGGGCCCCCGATACGCTGAGCCGGTGACGCGGATTGCCTACCAGGGAGAGCCGGGCTCGAACTCGCACCTGGTCATCGACCTCCACCATCCCGACGCCGAGCCGGTGCCGTGCGCCTCGTTCGAGGACGCGTTCGCCGCGGTCAGCTCGGGCAGCTGCGACCTGGCGATGATTCCGATCGACAACTCCCTCGCGGGGCGCGTCGCGGACATCCACCACTTCCTGCCCACGAGCGACCTGCACATCGTCGGCGAGCACTTCCTGCCGATCCGGTTCTCGCTCATGGGCACGCCGGGCACGACGCTCGACACGATCAAGACGGTCCACTCGCACGTGCACGCCCTCGGCCAGTGCCGAAGGATCATCCGCGAGCACGGCTGGACCCCCCTGATCTCCGGCGACACCGCCGGCGCCGCGCGCGAGATCGCCGAGGCGAACGACGTCACGGCCGCCGCCATCGCGCCGCCGCTCGCCGCCGGGATCTACGGGCTCGACGTGCTCGCCTCCGACATCGAGGACGAGCAGCACAACACCACGCGCTTCGTGCTGCTGTCGCGCGAGGACCGTCGCGCCCCCTCCGGCAACGGCCCCGTCGTCACGAGCTTCATCTTCAACGTCCGCAACCTGCCCGCGGCGCTCTACAAGGCGCTCGGCGGCTTCGCGACCAACGGCATCAACATGACCAAGCTGGAGAGCTACATGGTCGGCGGAGAGTTCACCGCCACGATGTTCCTCGCCGAGGTCGACGGCCACCCCGACGACCCGGGCCTGGCCCGCGCCCTGGAGGAGCTGCGCTTCTTCACCACCGAGATCAAGGTGCTGGGCGTCTACCCCGCCGACCCCTTCCGCGCCGAGCACCGATGACCGGGCCGGGCTGGCCGCTCAACGTCCCCGTCCTCACCGACGGCATGGTCACGCTGCGCGCCCACACCCCGGCCGACATCGACCGCGCGCTCGAGATGGCGCACGACCCCGACATGGTCCGCTGGACCGCGATCCCCACCCCGCACTCACGCGCGATGAGCGAGCAGTTCGCGCTCGAGGTCATCCCGAGGGGCTGGAACGAGGGCACGGCCATGGGCTGGGCGATCGAGTTCGAGGGGCGCTACGCCGGCAACGTCGACGTGCGCGGCAAGGAGGCGCTCGCCGACATCGGCTACGCGCTGCACCCCGACTGCCGCGGGCAGGGCGTCATGACCGCCGCGGTCCGCCTCGCCGTCGACCACGCGTTCGTCGAGGCCGGCAAGGAGGTCGTCCAGTGGTCGGCCCACGTCGGCAACGTCGGCAGCCTGCGGGTCGCGCACGCCTGCGGGTTCCGCCTGTACGGCACCGAGCCCGACCGGCTGATCGAGCGCGGCCGCATCCTCGACGCCTGGACTGGATCCCTCCGCTTCGGCGACGCGCCGATGCCGCGCACGCGCTGGCTCGAGTCCACGCTCGACACCGAGGGGCTGCGACTGCGGCCCCTCCGCGCGACCGACGTCCCGCGCATCGTCGAGGCGTGCAGCGATCCCTCCACGCGGCACTTCCTGTCGAACCTCCCCGATCCGTACGGCCCGGCCGAGGGACGCTCCTACGTCCACGACTCGTGGTGGCACGCCGCCACGGGCGACCGCGAGACCTGGGCGATCGCCGCGCGCGACGACGACCGGCTGCTCGGCACCGTCTCGGTCATGGGGCTCACCGGCCCGACCCACGGCACCGGCGAGATCGGCTACTGGATGCACCCCGACGCCCGCGGCGACGGCCTCATGACCGAGGCCGTGCGGGCCGTCGTCGACCACGCCCTCGACGCGGACGGACTCGACCTCGATCGGCTGGCGATCGTCGCCGCCGAGGGCAACACGGCCAGCCTGCGGATCGCGGAGTCACTCGGCTTCGCCCGCTACGGCACCGAGCACAAGACGGCGCGTCTCGTCGACGGCACGGTCACCGACCACCACCTCTTCGAGCGGCTGCGCGCGCAGTAGTCGGTGCCCGGGCGTACATTCCCCGGGTGAGCGAAACGACCGCCGAGCGCGTCCTGCCGGCCAACCCGTGGCCGGCCCTGTGGGCCATGGTCATCGGCTTCTTCATGATCCTGGTCGACTCCACGATCGTGTCGGTGGCGACACCGGCCATCCGCGACGACCTGGCCACCGACTACAACTCGGTCATCTGGGTCACCAGCGCCTACCTGCTGGCCTACGCCGTGCCGCTGCTGATCACGGGCCGCCTGGGCGACCGGTTCGGCCCGAAGAACGTCTACCTGACCGGACTGGCGGTGTTCACCCTGTCCTCGCTGTGGTGCGGCCTGACCGACTCGGTCGAATGGCTGATCATCGCGCGCGTCGTGCAGGGCCTCGGCGCCTCGATGATGACGCCGCAGACGATGGCGGTCATCACCCGCACCTTCCCTCCGGCCAACCGCGGCCGAGCGATGGCGCTGTGGGGTGCCACGGCCGGCGTCGCCACGCTGGTCGGACCCGTCCTCGGCGGCGTGCTGGTCGACAACGCCGGCTGGGAGTGGATCTTCATCATCAACGTGCCCGTGGGCATCGTCGGCTTCGCGCTCGCGTGGCGCCTCGTACCGGCGCTGGAGACCCACAGCCACCAGTTCGACTGGGTCGGCGTCGTGCTCAGCGCCATCGCGATGTTCCTCATCGTCTTCGGCATCCAGGAGGGCGAGAAGTACGACTGGGGCCAGATCGAGGGCCTGCTCTCGGTGCCGCTGCTCATCGCCGCCGGACTGGTGGTCCTCGCGGTGTTCGTCGCCTGGCAGGCCCGCAACCGGCGCGAGCCGCTCGTCCCGCTGAGCCTCTTCCGCGACCGCAACTTCTCGGTGTCCACCCTGGGCATCTCGGCCGTCTCGTTCTCGGTCACCGCGATGGCGTTCCCGTTCATGCTCTGGACCCAGACCGTGCTGGGCTTCGACGCCACGCAGGCCGGCCTGCTGTTCGTGCCGATGGCCGTGGTCACCGCCGCGATGGCGCCGGTCGTCGGCCGGATGAGCGACCGGATGCACCCGCGCTGGCTGGCCTCGGTGGGCTTCGCCTCGTCCGCGGTCGCGATCGTCGGCACGACGCTCGTGATGGCACCGGACACCCCGGTCTGGCAGCTGCTCGTGCTCAACGCGCTGCTCGGCTTCGGCAACGCGTTCCTGTGGGCGCCGCTGGCCTCCACCGCCACCCGCAACCTGCCGATGTCCTCGGCCGGCGCCGGCGCGGGCGTCTACAACACCACGCGCCAGGTCGGGGCCGTGCTCGGCTCGGCCGCGATCGCCGCGGCAATCTCGGCGCGACTCGCGCACCACCTGCCGCAGGCCACGGGCTCGGCGGCCGAGGGCGCCGGCGCGACGCGCCTGCCCGACGCGCTCGGCGGTCCGTTCACCGACGCGATGGCCGAGGCGCTGCTCGTGCCCGCCCTGGCGTTCCTCGTGGGACTCGTCGTGGCCCAGTTCCTCGTCAAGCCCACGCACGACCGGGGCTGACACGCACGACGGCCGCGCCCCCGAGCGGGGAGCGCGGCCGTCGTGGCGTGGGCGTCAGAACGACGCGAGCGCCTCGTTGAAGGTCGTGCTGGGTCGCATGATCTTCGCGGCCTTCTCCGGGTCGGGCTGGTAGTAGCCGCCCAGGTCGGCCGGCTGGCCCTGCACGGCGGCGAGCTCGTCGACGATCGTCTGCTCCGCGTCGGCCAGCTGCTGCGCCAGCGGCCCGAAGACCTCGGCGAGCTCGGCATCCTCGGACTGCTGCGCCAGCTCCTGCGCCCAGTAGAGGGCCAGGTAGAAGTGGCTGCCGCGGTTGTCGATCGTGCCGAGCCGGCGGCCCGGCGAGCGGTCGTGCTCCAGGAAGCTGGCCGTCGCCCGGTCGAGGGCGTCGGCGAGGACCTGGGCCTTCGCGTTGCCGGTGGCCGTGGCGTACTGCTCGAGGCTGGGCACCAGGGCGAAGAACTCGCCGAGCGAGTCCCAGCGCAGGTAGTTCTCCTTGACGAGCTGCTGCACGTGCTTGGGGGCCGAGCCGCCGGCGCCCGTCTCGAACAGGCCGCCGCCGTTGATCAGCGGGACGACCGACAGCATCTTGGCGCTGGTGCCGAGCTCGAGGATCGGGAACAGGTCGGTGTTGTAGTCGCGCAGCACGTTGCCGGTGACGCTGATGGTGTCCAGGCCCTGGCGGATGCGCTCGACCGACAGCTTCGTCGCCTCGACCGGCGACATGATGCGGATGTCGAGGCCGTCGGTGTCGTGCTCGCCGAGGTACTCGTTCACCTTGGCGATCAGCTGCGCGTCGTGGGCGCGGGTCTCGTCGAGCCAGAACACGGCCGGGTCGCCGGTGGCGCGGGCGCGGTTGACGGCCAGCTTGACCCAGTCGCGGACCGGGACGTCCTTGGTCTGGCAGGCGCGCCAGATGTCACCCTGCGCGACGGTGTGCTCGATGAGCACGTCGCCGGCGGCGTTGACGACGCGGACGGTGCCGGTCGTGGGGATCTCGAACGTCTTGTCGTGCGAGCCGTACTCCTCGGCCTTCTGGGCCATGAGGCCGACGTTCGGCACCGAGCCCATCGTGGACGGGTCGTACGCGCCGTGGGCCTTGCAGTCGTCGATGACGACCTGGTAGACGCCGGCGTACGAGCTGTCGGGGATCACCGCGAGGGTGTCGGCCTCCTGGCCGTCCGGGCCCCACATGTGGCCCGAGGTGCGGATCATGGCCGGCATCGAGGCGTCGACGATGACGTCGCTGGGCACGTGCAGGTTGGTGATGCCCTTGTCGGAGTCGACCATGGCCAGGCGCGGGCCGTCGGCCAGCTCGGCCTCGAACGAGGCCTTGATGTCGGCGCCGTTGGCGACCTGGTCGAGGCCGGCGAGGATGCCGCCGAGTCCGTCGTTGGGGCTCAGGCCCGCCTCGGCGAGCGCGGCCCCGTGCTCGGCGAAGGTCTTCGGGAAGAAGGCGCGCACGACGTGACCGAAGATGATCGGGTCGGAGACCTTCATCATCGTGGCCTTGAGGTGCACCGAGAACAGGACGTCGTCGGCCTTGGCCTGCGCGACCTGCGCGGAGAGGAACTCGCGCAGCGCGGCGACGTTCATGCTGGTGGCGTCGACGATCTCGCCGGCCAGCACCGGGATCGACTCCTTCAGCACGGTGGTGGAGCCGTCGTCGCCGACGAGCTCGATGCGCAGCGTGTCGTCGGACGCGAGCGTCACCGACTTCTCGTTGGAGCGGAAGTCGTCGACGCCCATCGTGGCGACGTCGGTCTTGGAGTCGCTGCTCCAGGCGCCCATCGAGTGCGGGTGGCCCTTGGCGTAGTTCTTGACCGAGGCCGGCGCGCGGCGGTCGGAGTTGCCCTCGCGCAGGACCGGGTTCACGGCCGAGCCCTTGACCTTGTCGTAGCGGGCGCGGACGTCGCGCTCCTCGTCGGTCTGCGGGTCCTCGGGGTAGTCGGGCAGGTCGTAGCCCTGCTCGCGCAGCTCGGCGATGGCCGCCTTGAGCTGCGGGACCGACGCCGAGACGTTCGGCAGCTTGATGATGTTGGCCTCCGGGCGCTTCGCGAGCTCGCCGAGCTCGGCCAGCGCGTCGGCCGCCCGCTGGTCCTCGGGGAGCAGGTCGCTGACCGCCGCGATGATGCGGCCGGCCAGGGAGATGTCCCGGGTCTCGACCTCCACGCCGGCCTTCGAGGCGTACGCCTCGATGATCGGGAGGAGGGAGTAGGTCGCGAGGGCGGGAGCCTCGTCGGTGTGCGTGTAGATGATCGTCGAGTCCGTCACGCCCCCAAACTACCGGGTGTGCAGGTCGCCGCTGCTCGCCGCACCCCGGATCGGACCGCCCATTGTGCAGTTGGTCAGTCCAGAATGTGAACAACGTCCACGACGCCGTTCCACTCGCCTACGTTGGCTGCTCGAGCCCGCCGCACCGTGCGGCCGACCGACCGAGAGGACCTCCCATGGCACATCGCTTGCGCCCCATCGCGGCCGCGGCCCTGCTGCTGACCGCTGCCGCCGCCCTCACCGCCTGTGGGTCGGAGGCCGCCGAGGGCGAGCAGATCTCGATCGTCGGCTTCGCCGTTCCGGAGGCCGCCAACAAGAACATCCAGGAGGAGTTCGTCAAGACCGACGCCGGCGAGGGCACGACGTTCAAGACCTCCTACGGCGCCTCGGGTGACCAGAGCCGCGCCGTCGTCGACGGTCTCAAGGCCGACTACGTGCACCTGTCGGTGGGCACCGACGTCGACCGCCTGGTCGACGCGGGTCTCGTCGACGAGACCTGGGACGACGGCGACAACAAGGGCATCGTGTCCAACTCGATCGTCGTGCTGGGCGTCCGCGACGGGAACCCCAAGAACATCAAGGGCTGGGACGACCTCGTGAAGCCCGGCGTCGAGATCGTCACGGCCAACCCCGCGTCGTCCGGCGCGGCCCGCTGGAACGCGCTCGCCGCGTGGGGCCACGTCACCGAGAACGGCGGCACCGAGGCCGAGGCCACCGAGTTCGTCAACGACCTGTTCGCCAACGTCGTGTCGCTGACCAACAGCGGCCGCGACGCCACGCAGAGCTTCCTCGGCGGCGCCGGCGACGTCCTGCTGGCCTACGAGAACGAGGCCATCCTGGCCGCGCAGAACGGCAACGGCTTCGAGTACGTCATCCCCGACACCACCCTGCTGATCGAGAACCCCGGCGCCATCCTCAAGGAGTCCAGCAGCGTCTCGCAGGACTGGCTCGACTTCGTCCTCGGCGAGGAGGGCCAGCGCCAGTTCGCGCTGACCGGCTTCCGTCCGCTCAACCTCGAGAGCCCCGGCACCGCCGACCTCGACGCGATCGGCCTGGAGCCCGGCGACATCAAGGGCGCACCCGACGCGTCGGACCCCTACCCCGCCGTGAACAACCTGCTGACGCTGGAGAAGAACTTCGGCGGACCCGGCTGGGGCGAGGTCAAGGACAAGCTGTTCGGCGACGGCAAGGACGGCAAGCCCGTCGGCATCGTCACCGAGGCGATCGCGAAGTCCGGCAAGGCGGCCTCGTGACCTCTGCCGATCTGGTGACGCGAGCGGGCCGGCCGGGGGACCCCCGGCCGGCCGGCTCGCTGAACCGCGCCTCGGCCGTCGGCCTGGGCGTGACCATGACCTGGTTCAGCCTGCTGGTGCTGATCCCGCTCGCCGCCGTCGTCGCCACCGCGACCGAGGGCGGCGTCGGCGCGTTCTGGGACGCGGTCACGAACGCCCAGACCGCGCACGCCATCCGCCTGACGATCCAGTCGGCGCTGCTCGTCACCCTGACGAACATCGTCGTGGGCACGGCGATCGCGTGGGTGCTCGTGCGCGACAGCTTCCCCGGCAAGTGGATCCTCGAGATCCTCATCGACATCCCGTTCGCGCTGCCCACGATCGTGGCCGGCCTCGTGCTCCTGTCGCTCTACGGCAACGACGAGAGCCCGCTGGGCATCAACATCGCCAACACCGAGACCTCGGTGTTCCTCGCGTTCCTCTTCGTCACGCTGCCGTTCGTCGTCCGCACGGTGCAACCGGTGCTGGAGGAGATCGACGTCGAGATCGAGGAGGCCGCGGCCTCGCTCGGCGCCAGCCGCCTCACCACGTTCACGCGCATCATCCTGCCGACGCTGACCCCCGCCATCGCCGCCGGCGCGACCCTGTCGTTCGCCCGCGGCGTCGGCGAGTACGGCTCGCTCGTGCTGCTGTCGGGCAACCTGCCGTTCGAGTCCGAGGTCGCCTCGGTGCGCATCCTCAGCGCGATCGAGAACGACAACCCGGCGGCCGCCGCCTCCGTGGCGACGCTGCTGCTCATCGTCTCGCTCGGGGTGATCCTGCTGCTCGACTACATCCAGCGGAGGGTGGCTCGCCGTGGCTGACATCCAGCGCATCAGCCGCCGCAAGGGCCCGGTCACCTACGCGCTGCGCCTCTTCGTCATCGCCTACCTGTTCCTGCTGGTCGCCTGGCCGGTCTCGCTCGTCGTGACCAACACGTTCGAGAACGGCTTCGACGCGCTCAACGCCGTCTTCGCCGACGCCGACACCGTGGCCGCGCTGCGCCTCACCGCCTTCGCGGCGGTCATCGCCACGGCCATCAACACCGTCTTCGGCATCACGATCTCGCTGCTGCTCGTGCGCACCACGTTCCCGGGTCAGCGCCTGCTCGGCTCCCTGATCGACCTGCCGCTGGCGATCTCGCCGATCGTCGTGGGCCTGTCGCTCGTGCTGGTCTACGGCGGGCGCGGCGGCTGGTTCGGCCCGGCGCTGGAGAGCGCCGGATTCCAGATCATCTTCGCGACGCCGGGCATCGTCATGGCCACGGCGTTCGTGGCGCTGCCGCTCGTCGTGCGCGAGGTCGTGCCGGTGCTCGAGGAGATCGGCACCGAGCAGGAGCAGGCCGCCCGCTCCCTGGGCGCCAGCGGCTGGCAGACCTTCTGGCGCATCACGCTGCCCGGCATCAAGTGGGCCGTGGTCTACGGCGTCGTGCTCACCCTGGCCCGCTCGCTCGGCGAGTTCGGCGCCGTGAAGGTCGTCTCGGGCAACATCCTCGGCGAGACCCGCACCGCCACGCTCGCCGTCGAGGAGAAGTACCTCAACTGGGAGCAGGAGTCCGCGTACGCGATCGCGTTCCTGCTGGCCAGCGTCTCCGTCCTGTGCATCATCGTCGTGTCCCTCCTGCGCTCGCGCACCGAGCGGCACTGAAGCGAAAGGCCACCATGAGCATCGAGATCTCTGGGGTGAACAAGAACTTCGGCGACTTCGTCGCGCTGGAGGGCATCGACCTGTCGATCCCGACGGGCCAGCTGACGGCCCTGCTGGGGCCCAGCGGCGGCGGCAAGTCCACCCTGCTGCGCATCATCGCCGGCCTCGAGGACGCCGACTCCGGTCGCGTGGAGATCGAGGGCGTCGACGCCACCCGCCTGCCGGCGCAGAAGCGCAACGTGGGCTTCGTCTTCCAGCACTACGCCGCGTTCAAGCACATGACCGTGGCCCGGAACATCGCGTTCGGCCTGGAGATCCGCAAGCGCCCCAAGGCCGAGATCGCCGCGAAGGTCGACGAGATGCTCGAGCTGGTGCACCTCAGCCAGTTCCGCGACCGACTGCCCTCGCAGCTCTCGGGCGGCCAGCGCCAGCGCATGGCCCTGGCCCGCGCCCTCGCGATCGAGCCCACCGTGCTGCTGCTCGACGAGCCCTTCGGCGCGCTCGACGCGAAGGTGCGCAAGGAGCTGCGCGACTGGCTGCGCCGCCTGCACGACGAGGTCCACGTGACCACCGTCTTCGTGACCCACGACCAGGAGGAGGCCCTCGAGGTCGCCGACTCCATCGTCGTCATCAACGACGGGCGGATCGAGCAGGTCGGCTCCCCCGACGAGCTCTACGACTCCCCCGCCACCGACTTCGTGCTGAGCTTCCTCGGCCCGGTGACGCAGCTCGGCGGACTGCAGCTCCGGCCGCACGACATCGAGGTCGCCCTCGAGCCGCGCCCGGACGCGGTCCACGGCCGGATCTCCCGCTCGACGCGGATCGGCTTCGAGGTGCGCCTGGAGGTCACCCCCACCGAGGGTCAGCAGCCGCCCGTGCAGGTCACGGTCACCCGCGCCGAGGCGCGCGGGCTGGGCCTCCAGCACGGCGACGAGGTGTGGCTGACGCCCACCGAGGGCGCGCAGGCGATCCGCCCGGCGAACGACCCGGAACTGGCCCTCGACGGCGCCGCAACTCATGGTTACAGTGTGACCCACGTCTCAGGCTGAGACGTCATGGTCTCCACGGGACGGTGGAGTACGAGGGCGGCCGGGCTTCGTGCCCGGTCGCCCTTCATGCGTCCTCAGGCGTGGACGTCGACGCGCTCGCGCACCGGGGCGACCCGCAGGCCGACGAGGAACACCACGAGACCCGCGGCGGCCAGCGCGACGCCCACCAGCGCCGGGGCCACGTAGCCCGCGCCCGCGGCGATGACGAGACCGCCGAGCCAGGCACCCAGGCCGTTCGCGATGTTGAGGCTCGCGTGGTTGAGCGCGGCACCGAGCATCTCGGCGTCGCCCGCCGCCGTCATGAGGCGGATCTGCAGGCCGATGGCGACGACGCTGCCGAGCGCGCCCATCAGGAAGACGCTCACGAGCGCCGCCGGGGCGAACGTGGCGAGCTCGTAGAACGCGAGCAGCACCACGACGGTGAAGAGCAGGCCGCCCACCACCTGGCGCACGTTGTCCCAGTCGGCGAGGTGCCCGCCGACCCACGTGCCCGACACCGAGCCGAGGCCGAAGACCAGCAGGAAGACGGGGATGACCGCCGAGGGCAGGTCGACGACGTCGGTGACGATCGGAGCGATGTAGCTGTACATCGCGAACACGCCGCCGAACCCGACGACGCCGGTCAGGAACGCCGCGATCACCGCGGGCTCGCGCAGCGCGCCGAGCTCGCCGCGGATCGTGGCGGTCGGGTCGCCCGGCAGGTGCGGCACGAAGGCGATCACGAGCGCGGCCGCGACCACGGCGATGACCACGACGAGGGCGTACGCCGCACGCCACGAGAGCGCCTGGCCCAGCCACGCGCTCACGGGCACGCCGGCGACGGTCGCGGCCGAGAGGCCCATCATCACCATGCTCACGGCGCGACCGCGGCGGCCCGGCGGCACGAGGGAGGCGGCCACGAGCGACGCGACGCCGAAGTAGGCGCCGTGCGGCAGGCCGGCGACGAAGCGCGCGAGCATGACCGGGACGTAGCCCTCGGCGACGGCGGTCAGCGCGTTGCCGAGCGCGAGTCCACCGAGCAGCCACAGCAGCAGGCTGCGCTTGGGCATCCGTGCGGCCAGCGAGACGATGAGCGGCGCGCCGACGACGACGCCGAGCGCGTACGCCGAGATGATGTGGCCGGTCGTCGGGATGTCGCGGTCGATGCTCTCGGCCACGTCGGGGAGCAGGCCCATCGTGACGAACTCGGTGGTGCCGATCGCGAAGCCGCCCAGCGACAGGGCCAGCAGGGCGAGGCCGACGTGGCGGGCGGTCGGTTCGGTACGCGAGGTCACCTCAGGTACAAGGCCCGCGCGGCGCGAACGATTCCGGGACGCCCGTGCGACGCGAGTCACTGCTTGCCGTCGACGCGCCGCGCGGGTCACCATCGGGTGTGACCCGCTTCGTCTTCAACACCGCCGCCACCCTCGACGGGTACCTCGCCGATCCCGACCACAGCCTGGCCTGGCTCTTCGCCGTCGACGGCGGGACGCCCGACGCCCCCGAGCACGCCGACGCGTTCACCGCGTTCCTCGGCTCGATCGGCGTCACGGTGCTGGGCTCCTCGACGTACGAGTGGCTGCTGCGCGAGACGCAGGCGCTCGAGAAGCCCGAGGCCTGGCCGGAGGCGATGTCCGGCAAGCCGGCGTTCCTGTTCACCTCGCGCGACCTGCCCGTGCCCGCGGGCGCCGACCTGACGGTCGTGTCGGGCGACGTCCGTGACCACCTCGATGCGATCCGCGAGCGCGCGGGCGACCTCGACGTCTGGGTCATGGGCGGCGGCGACCTCGTGGGCCAGTTCGACGACGCGGGCGCCCTCGACGAGCTGCAGGTCAGCGTCGCCCCGGCCACCCTCGGCGCCGGCTACCCCCTCCTCCCCCGCCGCCTCGGCCCCGACCGCCTCCGCCTCACCGACGTCGAGCGCCGCGGCCAGTTCGCGCACCTCACCTACGCCGTCTCGCGCGGGTGACGGTTTCCCCGGTTACGTGGGTTCCCTGTCACTTCCCGGGGGTTGCGAACCCCGGTCAGTGAGGGCAAACCCACGTAACCGGGGAAACCTCCGTAGCCTGAGCCCGTGACCAGCGTTGCGATCGCCGCCCCGAACACCGCCGCGGCGGACGCGGCGGAGCGGATCGTCCGGGCCGGCGGCAACGCGATCGACGCGGCCCTGGCCGCCGCGTTCGTGACGATGGTCAACGAGGTCGGACTCGTGTCGCCGAGCGCGGGTGGATTCCTGACGATCCAGCCGCCCGACGGCTCGGCGCCGGTGACCATCGACGGCTGGATGGACATGCCCGGACGCGACGTCCCCGACCGGCTCGGACAGGGCACGTGGGACGTGCACACCGAGTACGGCGGCGGCGTCACCGTGACGGTCGGCGCCGGCTCGGTCGCCACGCACGGCGCGATCGCGGCGTTCGGCGAGGCGCACCGCCGCTGGGGCCGGCTCCCGTGGGCCGAGCTGCTCGCCCCAGCGATCGACGTCGCCCGCGGCGGCTTCCGGCTCAGCGCCGCCTCGCGGTACTACCTCGAGTACGTGCACGAGACGATCTTCGGCTGGGACGAGGCGAGCCACGCGGCCGTCCACGACCAGCACGGCGGCGTCGCCGGCCACGACATCGTCGTGCCGCACCTCGCGGACTCCCTCCAGCGAATCGCGCGGCACGGCCCCCAGGAGCTCTACACCGGCGAGCTCGGCCACGCCGTCGCCGACGACGTCCTCGCGCGCGGCGGCATCCTCGGCCCCACCGACCTCGCCGCATACGAGCCGGTGGTCCGGCCCGCGCTCACCGCCCGCATGGAGGGCTGGACGCTCGGCACGAACCCGCCGCCGGCGATCGGTGGCGTGAGCGTCGCCGCGATGCTGCGGCTCATGGCCGGCCACGGTCTGGACGACACCGAGCACCTGATCCGCGTGCAGAGGCGGGTGCTCGGCGAGCGGCTGCGGGTCTTCGACCACACCGACGACCTCGAGCGCGACGCCGCCGCGTTCCTCGAACTCGTGGACCGCGACGGCCTGGCCGCCCTCGAGTCCGGCTCGACGGCGCACGTCTCCACCGCCGACGCGCAGGGCACGGCGTGCGCGGTGACGATCTCGTCCGGCTACAGCTCGGGCATGATCGCCCGCGAGACCGGCATCTGGCTCAACAACTGCCTCGGCGAGCAGGAGCTCAACCCGCGTGGCCTCCACGGCCTGCCGTTCGGCTCGCGCCTGCTGTCGAACATGGCGCCCACGGTGGGCCGTCACGCGGACGGCGGCGTGCTGGCGATCGGCTCGCCCGGCGCCGACCGCATCACCACGGCGATCGTGCAGGCGCTCACCGGGCTCGTCGAGGACGGCCTCGGCCTGCAGGAGGCGATCGACCACCCGCGGATCCACGTGCACCGCGCGGCGACTCCGGACGAGGAGGTCAAGGTCGAGGACCCCGACGACCTCACGATGTACTTCGGCGGCGTCTCGGGCACCCTCGTCACCGCCGAGGGCGCGCTCGTCGCGGCGGCCGATCCCCGGCGCGACGGCGCCGTCCGCATCGTGTCCTGACGGACGCCCGCCACTACGCTGACCGGATGACCGCCTCGCTCGTCGACGAGCCCGTCGTCATCGCCCACCGCGGCGTCCCCGGATCGCGCCTGGAGCACACCCGACCCTCGTACCTGCTGGGGATCGAGGAGGGCGCCGACTACATCGAGCCCGACGTCGTGGCCACGAAGGACGGCGCGCTCGTCGTGCGGCACGAGAACGAGATCGGCGGCACCACCGACGTCGCCTCGCGCCCCGAGTTCGCCCACCTGCGCACCACGAAGTTCATCGACGGGGTGCCGCTCACGGGCTGGTTCACCGAGGACTTCACGCTCGAGGAGATCAGGACGCTGCGCACCCGCGAGCGCCTGCCGCAGCTGCGCCCGCAGAACCTCGTCCTCGAGGGGACCGAGCCGATCCTCACCCTCGACGAGGTCATCGACATCGCCGAGGCCGAGAACGCCCGGCGCGGCGCGGACGCCGACCCGATCGGCGTCTACGTCGAGACGAAGCACCCCACCTACTTCCGCGGGCTGGGGCTCGACCTCAACGACCGGCTGCTCGAGGTCCTCGACCGGCGCGGCCTCAACCGCGAGGGCGCGAAGGTTGTCATCCAGTCGATGGAGACCGCGAACCTCAAGGCGCTGCGCGACCGCACCCCCCTGCCTCTCGTGCAGCTGATGGAGCGCAAGGGCGGCCCCTACGACCTCGTCGCCACGTACGACCCGCGCGACTACGCGGCGCTCACCGCGCCCGCCGAGCTGGCGAGGATGGCCGAGTACGCCCAGGGCATCGGCCCGAACAAGAGCCTCGTCATCGCCCGCGACCGCCACCAGAACCTGCTCGACGAGACCGGCCTCGTGCACGACGCCCACGAGGCCGGTCTGTTCGTCCACGTCTGGACGATGCGCAACGAGAACAACTTCCTCCCGGTGCAGTGGCGCACGAGCCGGAACGAGGCCGACCCCGGCGACGCGACGGCCGAGCTGCTGGCCTTCTACGCCGCCGGGGTCGACGGGGTGTTCTCGGACTTCACACGGACGGCGGTGGCGGCGCGCTCGGCCCATCTGTCGTCGGCGGACCCCACACGTCGGGCGCCTGCGCCTGGGGCATGAGCAGCCACGCGGCGAGGTAGACCAGCAGCGTCGTGCCCACGCCCACCACGACCAGCACGATCGTGATGATGCGGATCAGCGTGGCGTCCACACCGGTGTACTCGGCCAGTCCGCCGCACACGCCGCCGAGCCACTTGTCCGTGGTGCTGCGGGCGAGCTTCTTGGGGCCCTGGTTCGGGTTCATGAGGTCCTCCTGAGGGTGAGGGCGATGCCGGCGATTCCGGCGACGATGAGGGTGACGAGTCCGGCGACGGCCAGGCCGTCGACGCTCGCGAGGTCGTAGGTCAGCAGGGCCCAGCCCACGAGGACGAGGGCGAACAGGACGCCGAAGACCAGCGCGTCCCAGCGCAGCGGATGGGTGTTCATCGTCGAGTCACCTCGATCTCGCCCGCCGTGCCGTTGATGACGATGCGATAGGCCCCGGGGGCAGCGGAGGGCCAGTCGATCGAGGGGCGCTGGCCGTCGGACACGCGGCCGAAGACCTCGATCCGACCGCCGGCGGACAGGGACGTCTCGACGTCCACGTCGAGGCCCTCGGGCACGATCACGGTGGTCTCTCCCATGCCGTTGTCGATCTCCAGCGTACGGCCGGAGAGGCTCTCGAGGTCCTGGATCGCGGTGAGGTCGACGCGCACCCGGCCGAAGCCCTGCTCGATGGGCTCGGCGACCGCGGCGGCCGTGACGGGCCGCAGGTCGATGTCGCCGGCCGACAGGTTCGGGGTCACCGAGGCGACCGCGAGGACGGGCAGGATCAGGACGCCGAGCGGCACCAGGGCGCCGGGGTGTCCGACCTTCGAGCCGACGAACAGGCCCACCGTGACGATGCCGAGCGCGACGGCCGGATAGATCGCGGCGTCGACCGGCTCCTGCGTGACTGACCAGAGGCCCAGCCCACCCAGGGCGACGAGGATCGCCGAGAGGGTCAGCAGCAGCAGCGCGGGCGACCAGCGCTCACGCGGCGGCCGCGGGGGCAGGACGGAGGCCGGCGGCGCACCGGGCGGAGGGGCGGGCGGACCGGGCTCGTCGAGCACGGTGGTCGGCTCGTCCTCGAGGACCGGGTCGCCCGTGGACACGGGGGTGGTCATGACGTCGTCTCCTGTCGAGAAGGCGGGGGTGGGATCGGTGGGGGCCGGGGCGGTGAACGCGTCGGGCCGGTAGGGCGGTGGCGGCGCGTAGGCCGGCGGCTTCGGCTGGCCGGGACTCACCTTGAGGCGCCACCAGATCACGACGGCGGCGACCGGCAGCGCGAACCAGATGAGGATCCACAGGGGCCACCAGAACCAGCCGCCGACGCCCCAGGCGGTGTCGCCGAGGACGGCGGCCAGCGCGATGACGCCGGCCACGATCAGCCCGACGGTGCGCAGCTGCGAGTCCGACTTGAGGTCGAGGGCCTGGCCGAGGACGCTGCGCTCGGACCCCTCGGCGGGGATCAGCAGCCAGCCGGCGAGGTAGAGGATCGGCCCGGCGAACCCGGCGACCGTGAGGACGACGAAGCCGATCCGCACGATGACGGGGTCGATGTCGAGCGCGCGGGCGATGCCGCCGGAAACGCCGCCGAGCAGCTTGTCTCCCGTGGTGCGCCGCATCGCGTCGAGCTGCGAGCCGGAGGTCGGTGTGGTCATGGCTCCAGCCTGCCCGGGGGTCGGGGTCCGCCACCATCGGGTGAACCCCTGGTCCTCCCCCGAGGCGCCTCCGGAGCGGACCGGGGTCGCACCTGATGGCGCCTGCGCGCGCCCGCGTGTGAGGGTGGTCCCATGACGACCGCTGCGCCCGACGCCGCCGGCGGCACCCGCCGCTCGGCCGACGGGTTCCGCCGGGCCTACCGCCCGGTGGACGCGCGCGTCGTCGCGGGCGTGAGCGCCGGACTGGCCGAGCACCTGCGGCTGCCGGTGGTGTGGGTGCGGGTGGGCTTCGTCCTGGCCACGTTCCTGCACGGCACGGGCCTGCTGGCCTACCTGCTGCTGTGGTGGTTCCTGCCCCTCCAGGCCCCGGTCGACGGCTCCCCCGGCCTGGAGTCCGCGCGCCGTCGCGGACTGCGCACGGGCTCGCGTGGGCCCTCGCGGCGCGACGTCGTGCAGAGCGCCGCGATCGGCGCCGTGGGCCTGGGCGTCCTGGGGCTCATCGCGCTGGGCGGCGGCTGGCTCGAGGGCTGGATGCTGCCGCTGCTGCTGGTGGTCACGGGCATCGCGGTGGTGTGGCGGATGTTCGACGACGCCGCGTGGAACTCGTGGCTGCGCCAGACCGAGGGGCCCGCGTTCGCGATGCGACTGCTCGTGGGCCTGGCGTTCATCGGCCTCGGCGCGATCTACATCCTCACCGTCAACCGCGGCTGGTCCGCGGCCGTGGACTTCTTCGCCGCGCTGGCTATCGCCGTCGTCGGCCTGAGCCTGATCCTCGGGCCGTGGATCCTCGGCCTCTGGACCGACCTCGGCGCCGAGCGGCGCGAGCGCATCCGCTCGCAGGAGCGCGCCGACGTGGCCGCCCACCTGCACGACTCCGTGCTCCAGACCCTGGCCCTGCTGCAGAAGAACGCCGACGACCCCGCCACCGTGGCCACGCTGGCCCGCCGCCAGGAGCGCGAGCTGCGCGACTGGCTCTACGGCCGTCAGGACGACACCGCCACCTTCGCCACCGCCCTGCGCGACCTCGCCGCCGAGGTCGAGGCCAACCACCGCGTCCCGGTGGAGGTCGTCACGGTCGGCGACGCCGCGCCCGACGACGGCCTCCGCGCGCTGCTCGCCGCCACCGGCGAGGCCGTGGTGAACGCCGCGAAGCACTCCGGCGCGAGCCGGGTGGACGTGTACGCCGAGCGGGTCTCGAACGGCTCGGGCGACCGCATGGAGGTCTTCGTCCGCGACCGCGGCACGGGCTTCGACCCCGACGCGGTCCCCGGCGACCGGCTCGGCGTCAAGAACTCGATCATCGGCCGCGCCGAGCGCCACGGCGGCACCGCGCGCGTCCGCAGCACCCCCGAGGACGGCACGGAGGTCGCCCTCACGATGCCGGTCTCGCCCGGCGACAAGGAGAGCGCATGACCGTCCTGTCCGTGCTGGTCGTCGACGACCACGCGATGTTCCGCACCGGCGTCCGGGCCGAGCTCGAGCGGCTCGGCAGCGGGCGCGTCGAGGTCGTCGGCGAGGCCGAGGACGTCGACACCGCCGTCGCCGCGATCTCCGACCTGCGTCCCGACGTCGTGCTGCTCGACGTGCACCTGCCCGGCGGGGGTGGCCCCGAGGTCATCCGGCGGGCGGGCGCGTCCACCACGTTCCTGGCGCTGTCGGTCAGCGACGCCGCCGAGGACGTCATCGGCGTGATCCGCGCCGGCGCGCGCGGCTACGTCACCAAGAACATCTCGGCGCCCGAGCTGCTCGACGCGATCGACCGGGTCGCCGGCGGCGACGCCGTGTTCAGCCCGCGGCTGGCCGGGTTCGTTCTCGACGCCTTCGCCGGCACGATCGCCGTCGCCCAGGTCGACGAGGACCTCGACCGCCTCACCGAGCGCGAGCGCGAGGTCATGCGGCTCATCGCCCGCGGCTACGCGTACAAGGAGGTCGCGAAGGAGCTCTTCATCTCCGTCAAGACCGTCGAGACCCACGTCTCGAGCGTGCTGCGCAAGCTCCAGCTCTCCAGCCGCCACGAGCTGACCCGCTGGGCCAACGACCGCCGTCTCATCTGACCGCCCCTCCGCCGCCTCTCTCCACTTTTGGAGCGGGATGAACCGTTCCCGCGCCGGAAAGCGTGCAACCCGTTCCAAAAGTGGAGCAGGGGGCCGGTGTCGCCTCAGGGCAGCGTGATCCGCAGGAACTCGGGGCGGTAGAGGCTCGGGTCGGCCTGGACGTCGCCGTCCTTGGTGTTGCGGCTGACCGAGACGACCATCGTGCCCTTCTCGGGGAACAGCTGCGGGTGCGCGAGGGGCATGTAGCGCAGCTCGGAGGCCGTCGAGGGGATCTTCGCCCCCGGAGGCGCCGGGGTGAACGGTCCGGTGGGACCCGGCGCGGTCCAGACCACGAGGTCGGTGCCGACGAAGTCCGCGCGCTTGCTCAGGGCGTACCAGCGCTTGCCCTCACGGAACACCGAGAACGTCTGCGAGACGCCGTCGTCCTGGCCGATGAGCTGCGCGGCCTGCTTCTCGTCGCGCTGCCACCGCTCGCCGTCCCAGTAGCGCCACTTCGACTGGTCGACGACGTCCACCAGCTTGGCCTTCGCGACCGACACCGCCCAACCGAAGCCGCCGTCGCTCGTGCGGCTGGTGCCGTAGAGGTAGACGGAGTCGCCGACGACCGTGGCGGCCGCGCCCCACACGGGCCGGCGCGTGTCGGGGTCGTCCTTGCCGAGGTCGACCACGCGCTGGAGCACCGGCGCCCGCCCGGGCTCGACCTGGAAGATCGCCACGGCGGGTCCGAGGTTCTGAAACCCGAAGAGGTCGTCGCCGGTCTGCTCGACCCGCTGGGCCATCACCCCGACGAGGTCGCGCCCGAGATCGACCGCGGCCACCGACATCGGCCAGTACCCGACCCCGTCGGCCCGGTCGGGGATCACCGCGTCGCGGTCGCGGCGCTGCACCAGACCCGCGCACGTCTTGTCGAAGATCAGCATCGAGTTCCGCACCATCGTGCGGCTCGAGTAGTCCGTCCGCCGGACCGTGTCGCCGAAGACGAAGAGCCCGCGGCCGTCGGCCAGGAACGTGCTGGCGCCCACGTCGCCGCCGACGAAGCCGTCGACGTCGCTGACGCTCTCGATGCGCTCGTTGAGCTCCTTGACGTTCGTCGGCGTCGAGGTCGTCTGGCACGTGACGGTGACGGGAGGGTCGAGGTCGGTCGCGGTGAACGCGGGCAGCGCGGGCGTCACGACGAGGATGCCGGTGAGGACGAACGCGCCGATCGCGGCCCCGACGGGATGTGCGCGCAGCGACGGGTGCAGGTCGCGCAGGGCCCGCCGCGGCTCGACCGCCGTGGCCGCCACCGAGGTCGCGGTGAGGCCGATCATCGTCCAGAGCATCATCATCAGCAGGACCCGCTCGACGTCGACGCCGTCGAAGTACGCCAGCCCGCGGACGGCCCACGTGGCCGCGCCGGGCGGCAGCCAGGCCAGCAGCGTGGGCCACACCACCGGCATCGGCGTCAGCGGCCAGGCACCGATCGCGCCGGGGATGCCGATCACCAGGCCGACGATCGCCAGCGCCAGCCCGAGTCGGCCGAACCACGCGATCAACGCGAGGGTCATCGAGCCGACCCCGAGGACGACGAGGGCGCCCAGGCCCGCGAGCGCGAGGAACGGTGCATCGATGCGACGCACCACGACCTCGCTGAGGAACGCGCCGCCCAGCCCGGCGACGACGGCACCGGCCGCGAGCCCCGCGAACCGCACCACCACGAGCGACGCCGACGCCGACCGGGCGCCGAACACGAGGCCCAGCAGCGCCGCGAACGCGACGCCGAGGATCGCCCACGCCGTCCCGAGCCGGAACGGTCCGACGCCGCGGGGGTCGCGCTCGGCCACGGGGATCCGGTCGACGACGCGCACGGTCTGCCCGCTGACGGCCAGCGTGCGGGACACGACCTTCTCGACCTTCTCGGCCTCGGCCGTGCCGCCGCCGCTGGCGACCCAGAGCTCGTGGTCGGCGCCGTCGCCCATCACGACCACGGCACTGATCGCACGGTCGCGCAGGCTCGCCTCCGCGGCCTGCTTCGAGGGGCTGACCCGGGCGGCGACCTCGTGCTCGCTCGGCCCGTTGAGCGCGTCGCGCATCGTGGCGGCGTCGGGATCGGGGCCGACGACCGCGACGGGGATCTCGCGCGGGGCGGCCTGGGTGAGGCCCGGCAGCTCGGACGCCGGGTCGACCCGGACCAGCACGGCGGTCAGGATCATGGCGATGACGAAGCCGGCCGCGGTGAGCCCCACTCCGCGCTGGCGCATGTCGGACACGGTAGCGCGGCGCGGCGCCATGGCCGTCCTCGAGGCGTGCCCACTCCCACCCACGCTGTCGGAGCGCGCGACTAGGCTGGATCCTGCGATGACCCTGCCATTCCCCGTGCCCTCCGCCCGTCCGCCACGTCCCGGCCCGGGCGATCCCGACGCCCCCTCGCCGAAGCGGCGCACCGCCCGCTCCGACGAGCTCCTCGAGGGACTCAACGACGCCCAGCGCACGGCCGTCTCGCACACCGGGGGCCCGCTGCTCGTGGTCGCCGGCGCCGGCTCGGGCAAGACCCGCGTGCTCACCCGTCGCATCGCGTGGCTCATCGCGGCCCGCGGCGCCCACCCCGGCTCGATCCTGGCCATCACCTTCACCAACAAGGCCGCGGCCGAGATGCGCGAGCGCGTCGCCGACCTCGTGGGTGGCCGCGCGCGGATGATGTGGGTCTCCACCTTCCACTCCGCGTGCGTGCGGATCCTGCGCCGCGAGGCCGAGAAGTTCAGCTACACCTCGTCGTTCAGCATCTACGACGCCGCCGACTCGCGCCGCCTCATGACGCTCGTGGTCAAGGACCTCGACCTCGACCCCAAGAAGGTCAACCCGCGCGCGGTCCTCAACTGGGTCTCGAACCACAAGAACGAGCTCGTCGACCACGAGGAGGCCGCCAAGCGCGCCTCGAACGGCACCGACGAGACCTACGCGCAGTGCTACGCCGAGTACCAGCGCCGGCTGCGCGCGGCCAACGCGATGGACTTCGACGACCTCATCATGAACACGGTCCACCTGTTCCAGGCCTGGCCCGAGGTCCGCGAGACCTACCGCCGCCGCTTCCGGCACGTGCTGGTCGACGAGTACCAGGACACCAACCACGCCCAGTACAGCCTCATCAAGGAGCTGTGCGACGAGGACTCCGACCTCATGGTGGTGGGCGACTCCGACCAGTCGATCTATGCCTTCCGCGGCGCCACGATCCGCAACATCCTCGAGTTCGAGGACGACTTCCCCGACGCCGACACCGTCCTGCTCGAGCAGAACTACCGCTCCACGCAGAACATCCTCGCGGCCGCCAACGGCGTCATCAGCCGCAACCCGGCGCGCCAGGACAAGAAGCTGTGGTCCGCCGAGGGCGACGGCGAGCTGCTGGTCGGCTACGTCGGCGACGACGAGCGCGACGAGGCCCAGTTCATCGCCGACGAGATCGACCGGCTCTCCGACCAGGGCATCGCCGCGGCCCGCGACGTGGCGGTCTTCTACCGCACCAACGCGCAGAGCCGCGTGTTCGAGGAGGTCTTCATCCGCGTCGGCCTGCCCTACCGCGTCGTCGGCGGCGTGCGCTTCTACGAGCGCAAGGAGGTCAAGGACGCGCTGGCCTACCTGCGCGTGCTCGTGAATCCGCGCGACGCCGTGTCGCTGCGACGCGTGCTCAACGAGCCCAAGCGCGGCATCGGCGACCGGGCCGAGGGCGCTCTCGAGCGCTTCGCCTCGCGCCACGACGTCAGCTTCTGGGAGGCGATGACCCGGGTCGACGAGATCGACGAGCTCGCCACCCGTTCGCGCACCTCGATCTCCTCCTTCGCGCAGGTCATGTCCGAGCTGATGGAGCTCGCCGCGTCCGGCGCCCCTGCCGACGCCGTGCTCGAGGCCGCCCTGACCAAGTCGGGCTACCTCACCGTGCTGGAGAACAGCACCGACCCGCAGGACGAGACCCGCGTGGAGAACCTCGCCGAGCTCGTCGCCGTGGCGCGCGAGTTCGTCGCCTCGGCCGCCACCCTCGACGAGGGCGAGGAGCCCGACGACGGTGTCGTGCTGGCGGCGGGCTCGCTCGACGCGTTCCTCGAGCAGGTCGCGCTCGTCGCCGACGCCGACTCGGTGCCCGACGCCGACGACGGCGTCGTCACCCTGATGACCCTGCACACGGCCAAGGGCCTGGAGTTCCCGGTCGTGTTCCTCACCGGACTCGAGGACGGGGTCTTCCCGCACCTGCGCTCCCTCGGCGACCCCGCCGAGCTCCAGGAAGAGCGCCGGCTGGCCTACGTCGGCATCACCCGCGCCCGTGAGCGCCTCTACCTCACCCGCGCCACGGTGCGCTCGGCGTGGGGCGCCCCCTCGTACAACCCGGCGTCGCGGTTCCTCGACGAGATCCCGCCCACCCTCATCGACTGGAAGCGCGAGGCCAGCGCGCCCACCCAGTGGGCTCCGCGCACCCCGGCGGCCTCGTTCCGCACCTCCACGGTCGCCGCGCGCTCGAGGAAGAAGTCCACGGGCGAGGTCGTCTCGCTCTCGCCGGGCGACCGCGTCACCCACGACAGCTTCGGACTCGGCACCGTGGTCACGGTCGAGGGCACGGGCCAGAACTCCGTGGCCAGCGTCGACTTCGGGTCGGCGGGCGTCAAGCGCCTCCTGCTGCGCTACGCGCCCCTCGAGAAGCTCTGACCATCCCGACGTGAACGACGAGAGCCCCCGGCCAGGCCGGGGGCTCTCGTCTGTCGCTGGGTGCTGACGGGTGTCAGGGGGTGACGCCGTGGGCGACGAGCGCCGCGTACGGGTCGGCCGGACCGCCGCCGGCCGGGTGCACCTCGAGGTGCAGGTGCGGGCCGGTGACGTTGCCGGTGGAGCCGGTGGCGCCGATGACGTCACCGGGCGCGACCTGCTGGCCGACGCTGACCGAGACCGAGCTCTGGTGGCAGTACCAGATCTCGGTGCCGTCGGCGAGGGTGATGATCGTGCGGTTGCCGTAGGCGCCCTCGTAGCCGGTCGAGGTGACCGTGCCGGCCGCGATCGCGACGAGGGTCGAGCCCGACGGACCGGCGAAGTCCAGGCCGGTGTGACGGCCGCTGCTCCAGTAGCCGCCGCCCTGGCCGAAGCGCGCCGTGAGGCGGTAGCCGACGACCGGGATGACCCACTGGTTGCGGACGATCTCGTCCTGGCGCTTCTCGGCCGACTTCTCGTAGCCGGCCCGCTGCTCGGCGAGCGCCTTCTGGACCTGCTGGGCCTGCATCGGCTTCTGGATCGCGAGCTCGCGGTCGTAGCTGCGCGAGACGTCCACCGCGTTGGTGGCGTTCGCGCCGACGTAGTTCTTGGCCAGCGCGGCGTCGGCGCCGGCGAGCAGGCCCGGCGACGTGACGCTGATCGAGCCGACGGCGGCGATCACCATGGCTGCGACGCCGGCGAGCAGCCGGGTGCGGCCCGTGGCCGCGGCCGCGCGACGCGCACGACGCGCGCCGGGGATGCGGCCCTCGGGGATCGCGCCGATCGCGGGGAACACGATGGTGTCCTCGGCGGGAACGGCGGTCGCCGGCTCGGGGAGCGCGGCGGCGGGAATCGGGTTACGGTCGACGGGAGCGGCCGCGCGACGCGAGCCGGGCACCGGGGTGGGCTGCTTCGCACGGCGGCCCACGCTGTAGGTCTGCGAGGTCGACTGCGGGCTCACGGCCTGCATGACGACGGTCGAGTCGGAGTCGTGCTCCACCGGCGCCTTCGCGCGCCGGGAGCCGACGGTCCGGGGTGCCTCGGGCGCATCCGGGGTCGACCGACCGCTCGCTCGGGAGCGATCGAATTCGGCCATACGTGAAGCCTCCGGGGGTCAGGCAAACGGACTCGCCGAGTCTAGGGGAACCCCGGGTCCCGATTCCAACCCTTTGTCGAAGTGACTCACGGTTCGGACACGGATAGCAGAGGAAACTCATGCCCGCACCCCGGTCGAGAGGCCCCGTGTTTCAACTCACGTTTACGCAACCCACGCCGAGGCACCCCTCTGCTGGCAGGTAGAGTCGCGAGGGCTTCGGCGACGTCGCGTCCACGGCGCCCGCCGAACCACAGCGAATCCCACCATTAAGGACGTCACCGTGGATCTGATGGAGTATCAGGCGAAGGAGCTCTTCGCCAAGCACAACGTTGCGACGACCCTCGGCACCGTGGTCACCACGGCCGAGGAGGCCAAGGCCGCCGCCGAGCAGATGGGCGGCGTGACCGTCATCAAGGCGCAGGTCAAGGCCGGAGGCCGCGGCAAGGCGGGCGGCGTGAAGATCGCCAAGACCGCGGACGAGGCCTTCGAGCACGCCTCGAACATCCTCGGCATGGAAATCAAGGGCCTCACGGTCAACCGCGTGCTCGTCACGCCGGCGACCCCGCCCGTCGAGGAGTACTACTTCTCCTTCCTGCTCGACCGCGCGAACCGCAGCTACCTGTGCATCGCGAGCGTCGAGGGCGGCGTCGAGATCGAGGAGGTCGCCAAGACCAACCCCGAGGCCGTCCGCCAGATCCCCGTCGACGCCGGCACCGGCGTGGACGAGGCGAAGGCCCGCGAGATCGTCGCCGACGCGAAGTTCCCGGCCGAGCTGGCCGACCAGGCCGTCGAGATGATCCAGGCCCTGTGGAAGGTCTTCGTCGAGGAGGACGCCACGCTCGTCGAGGTCAACCCGCTGGCGCGCCTCGAGGGCGACAAGCTGGAGGCCCTGGACGGCAAGGTCTCGCTCGACGAGAACGCCGACTTCCGTCACCCCGAGCACGAGGCGTTCGTGGACAACGACGCCACCGACCCGCTCGAGGTCAAGGCCAAGTCGAAGGGCCTGAACTACGTCAAGCTCGACGGCCAGGTCGGCATCATCGGCAACGGCGCCGGGCTCGTCATGAGCACGCTCGACGTCGTCGCGTACGCCGGTGAGGCCCACGGCGGCGTCAAGCCCGCCAACTTCCTGGACATCGGCGGCGGCGCCTCGGCGCAGGTCATGGCCGACGGCCTGGACGTCATCCTCCACGACCCGCAGGTCAAGAGCGTCTTCGTGAACGTCTTCGGCGGCATCACCTCGTGTGACGCGGTCGCGAACGGCATCAAGGGTGCGCTGGAGATCCTGGGCGACGAGGCCAAGAAGCCGCTCGTCGTGCGCCTCGACGGCAACAAGGTCGAGGAAGGCCGCGCGATCCTCAACGAACTGAACCACCCGCTGGTCACGCTCGTCGACACCATGGACGGTGCCGCCGACAAGGCCGCCGAGCTCGCGAACGCGTAAGGACGAAACATGGCGATCTATCTCACCTCTGAATCCAAGGTCATCGTCCAGGGCATCACCGGCGGCGAGGGCACCAAGCACACCGCCCTGATGCTCAAGTCCGGCACGAACGTCGTCGGTGGCGTCAACGCGCGCAAGGCCGGCACCACGGTCACGCACGTCGACGCCGACGGCAACGACGTCGAGCTGCCCGTGTTCGGCTCGGTCGCCGAGGCGATCGAGAAGACCGGCGCCGACGTGTCGGTCGCGTTCGTCCCGCCGGCGTTCACCAAGGACGCCGTCGTCGAGGCCATCGACGCCGAGATCGGGCTGCTCGTGGTCATCACCGAGGGCGTCCCGGTCCAGGACACCGCGGAGTTCTGGGCCTACGCCCAGGGCAAGAAGACCCGCATCATCGGCCCGAACTGCCCCGGCATCATCAGCCCCGGGCAGGCGCTCGCCGGCATCACGCCGGCGACCATCGCGGGCGCCGGTCCGGTCGGCCTCGTGTCCAAGTCGGGCACGCTGACCTACCAGATGATGTTCGAGCTGCGTGACTTCGGCTTCACCACCGCCATCGGCATCGGCGGCGACCCGGTCATCGGCACGACGCACATCGACGCGCTCGAGGCGTTCGAGAACGACCCCGACACGAAGGCGATCGTGATGATCGGCGAGATCGGCGGCGACGCCGAGGAGCGTGCGGCCGAGTACATCAAGGCGCACGTGACCAAGCCGGTCGTCGGCTACGTCGCGGGCTTCACCGCTCCCGAGGGCAAGACCATGGGCCACGCCGGCGCCATCGTCTCGGGCTCCTCGGGCACCGCGCAGGCGAAGAAGGAGGCCCTCGAGGCCGCCGGGGTCAAGGTCGGCAAGACGCCGTCCGAGACCGCCGCCCTGATGCGGGAGATCCTGCAGGGTCTCTGACACCCGTCAGCACGACGCCCCCGCGAGCCTCGGCTCGCGGGGGCGTCGTCGTTCGTGGTGACGGTTTCCCCGGTTAAGCGGGGAAACCGTCACTTCACGGGGTTTGCGAACCACGTGAAGTGACAGGAAACCACGCTCAGTCGAGGTGCCGGGGCCGAGCGGTGCACCGGCCGGGGTTCTCCCTCACTGACCGGGGATCGCACACCCCGGTCAGTGACAGCGAACCCACGTAACCGGGGAAACCGTCACTCCGGGACGTACGCGAGGCGCTCGCCGGCGCGCTTGAGGACGGCGCGGAACTCGCCGCCGGAGATGGCGTACTTGCCGGCGGGCGGGAAGAGCACCTGGGTGACGTCGGCACCGCGGCGGACGACGCCCATGCGGTAGTACACCGTGCGGTCCTTGCCGATCTCGAGGCCGACGCGCCACGAGGTGCCGGCGAAGCCGCTGCCGCGGACGCGCTTCTCGTCGTCGACGGTGGCGGGCAGGTCACCGTCCTCGCACTCGTCGATCCGCTTCGCGATCCCGTCGACGAACTTCTTGGCCGCCTTCGGGCTCGACATCCGCGCGACCGTCTGCGTGAGCGCGAACTGGTCGGGCAGCACCTCGGCCTCGGGGATCGCGAAGACGCGCGACTGGGCCGAGCTGACGGACTTGCCGGTGAAGGTCGTGTCGTCGCAGACCGTGGCGGTCGGGTTCTGGTTCGTGACCGCGGCGGGCGCGCTGGCGCTCCAGACGCTGTCGATCGTCTTGACCGGCGGCAGGTCGACGACGCCGAGGAACGACGGGTACTTGCCCACGGCCGGCGGCAGCGCCGAGGTGACGGTGAAGCGCTCGGAGCAGTCGCCGCCGGAGTCGGCGCAGACGCGGCTGATCGACTCGTTCAGCACGCGCGCGAACTGGCGCACGTCGGTGCGCTCGGTGCCCGGCGACTCGTGCACGAGGGTGCTGGTGAGGGTGCCCGACTGCGCCAGGCCCACGGTGATGAACCGGGCCGGCGAGCGGTAGGACTGCAGGCGAAGGATCTGGAAGTCGCCGAAGGGGCGCTCGACGCGGTAGGCGTCGACGAGACGCGTGCGCGGGTGCTCGCACCCGGCGTAGAAGGAGATGAGGCGCGAGAACGCGGCCTCGGACGCCTCCTCCGAGCGCGACACCTCGATCGCCTGCGCGACGCGGTCGTCCGCGTCGTCGGTGAAGGCGCGCACGAAGACCTTGAGCGGGTCGGGGTCGGCGAAGCGCGTGGTGGGACACGTGGCGTACGGCGTCTGGTTGGCCAGGTCGGTGTCCGTGGCCTCCACCGACCACGCGGCGTCGGGGTTGAGGTTCGCGACCTCGCCGCTGGAGAGCAGGTCGTCGGTGCCGATGTTGTGCGAGTCGAGCACGACGTCGCGGGACTCGGCGCCGATCTTCTCGCGGTCGGGCAGCGAGGACTGGCGAGCCATCGCGTCTCCCTGCGCCACGAACGCGCCGCCGAACAGCGCCACGGCGAGCGCGGCGGCCACGAGCACGACCGCGTTGCGGCGCGCGCCGCGGGTGGCCGAGCGGCGGACCTCGCCCGGCGACGGCAGGTCGAGCCCGGCGGTGACGACCGCGAGGGCGCGCATGCGCTCGACGACCTCGTCGATCGTGATGCCGAGACCCTCCTCGACCCGGCTGAACCCGCGCGAGGCGAGCTCGAGCGCGGACTCGTCGTCGACGCCCACCTCGCGGGCCGCCTCGTCGAGGTCGACGTCGGCGATCGTCATGAGGCTGATCAGCCGGCGCGAGGGCTGGTCGAGGTCGGCCAGCTGCGCCAGGAGCGCATGATCGGTGTCGTGGGAGCGACGCTTGCGGAACGGATGCGCGCCGCGGGCGAGGGCCGTGACCTTCCACGCCTCGGCGCGCACGAAGGATGCCGGATCGGCCGTGGAGACGCGCGACCACTGGCGCCATGCATGGCGGTACGCCTCGATCGTCGCCTCGCGTGCGACCTCACGATCGCCGCACTTCGCGTACGTCGTGACGAGGGTCACGCGCTGCGTGGAGGCGTAGAAGGCGTCGAACTCGTCGACCCGAGTCATGCTGCCTTCCTCCTTCTCTCCACCCCGGCGTGTGCTGTCGCGATCCCCGCCACGATACCGGTTGGATGGTGAGGTGACCGAGTCCCGTGCTGCCGATCAGTGGCGCCCGGCGATCCTCACGGCCATCGGATCGACGGTCCTCAGCCTCCTGATCGCCGGTGCCGCGGCCTCGGCGACGGCGCTCGCGGCATCCACTCCCGACCTCCTCCGCGCCTCGATCCGCGCGTGGCTCGTGGCCGTCGGCGCGACCCTCACCACCGGCGACGAGCGCATCGACGTGGTGCCCCTGGGAGCGACGATCGTCGTGGTCGTCCTCGTGCTCGTGCTCACCCGGGTGGCGCTGAGGACGCCGATCGTCGACCCCGTGGCGTTCGGCGCGATGACCGGCGGCGTCGCCGGCGTGCTGGCCGGCATCTGCTCGGCCGCCACCAGCACCGAGACCACCTCCACCTCGTTCGTCCGCGCCGCGTTCGGCGCCTTCCTCGTCGTCGGACTGCCCGCGGCGTGGGGTGCCTCGCGGCGGTCCCGGATCGCCTGGATGGGGCTCCCGGCCCGTTGGACCCCGGTCGCCGACGGCGCGTCCAGCGGGGTGATCGGCCTGCTCGGCGGTGCCGCCGTCGTGACCTTCGTGATGCTCACGCTGCACCTCGACCGCGCCGCCGACCTCTGGGCCACCCTCGATCCCGACGGCCCGCTCCTGCTCGGACTGATGTGCCTGCTCGCACTGCCCACGCTGGTGCTGTGGACCACCGCGGTGATCCTCGGTCCCGGGTTCACGCTCGGCTCGGACACCACCGTCGATCTCGCCGGCTCGGCGCTCGGCCAGGTGCCCGGATTCCCACCGCTGGCCGCCCTCCCCGACCCGGGCCCCTTCGGCGGCTGGGTCGTCGTGCTGACGCTCGTCCCGCTCGCCGCGGGCGTCGCGGCCGGTCTCGTCGCCTACACGCGCACGGCCGCCGACCAGCGCGGCTGGGGCCGCGCGGCCGGCGACGGCGCGCTCGCCGGCGCCGTGGCGGGAGCGATCGTCGGGCTCCTGCTCGAGACGGCACGCGGCGGCCTGGGCCCGGGACTGCTGCAGACCGCGGGCTCCCCCGCCTGGCAGGGACTGCTGGTCGCCGTCCCGCTGCTGGCGGCGGGCGGCGCCCTGGGCGCGATCGGCGCCCACTATCGTTCTGCACGTGACCGAGCCTCGTCCTGAGCCCGCCCGGCTCGTGGTGCTGGTGTCGGGATCCGGCACCAACCTGCAGGCACTGATCGACGCCGCCGCCGATCCGGCGTACGGCGCCGAGGTCGTCGCCGTCGGAGCCGACCGCGACGGCATCGAGGGCCTCGCCCGCGCCGAGCGGCACGGCATCCCCACCTTCGTCGACCGCGTCTCCGACCACCCCGACCGGGCCGCCTGGGACGCCTCGATCGCCGGGACCGTGGCGTCGTACCGCCCCGATCTCGTGGTCCTGGCCGGCTTCATGAAGCTCGCCGGCCCGGCGTTCCTCGAGCGCTTCGGCGGCCGCACGGTCAACACCCATCCGGCGCTCTCGCCGTCGTTCCCCGGCATGCGCGGTCCGCAGGACGCGCTGGAGTACGGCGTGAGGATCACCGGCGCCACCCTCTTCGTCGTCGACGCGGGCGTCGACACCGGCCCGATCGTCGCCCAGGTCGCCGTGCCGGTCGAGGACGACGACGACGTCGAGACCCTCCACGAGCGCATCAAGACCCACGAGCGAGCCATGCTGGTCGAGTGGGTGGGCCGCCTCGCGCGCGAGCCCCACTCGATCGACGGCCGACGAATCCGCTTCCACCCGAAGGAACAGTCATGACCGACACCCGTCCCATCAAGCGCGCCCTCGTCTCGGTCTACGACAAGACCGGGCTGGCCGAGCTGGCGCAGGCGCTGCACGCCGCCGGCGTCGCGATCGTCTCCACCGGCTCCACCGCCAAGACCATCGAGGCCGCTGGCGTGCCCGTGACCCCGGTCGAGCAGGTCACCGGCTTCCCCGAGTGCCTCGACGGGCGCGTCAAGACGCTGCACCCACGCGTGCACGCCGGCATCCTCGCCGACCTGCGCCTGCCCGAGCACCAGCGCCAGCTGGAGGAGCTCGAGGTCGAGCCCTTCGACCTCGTCGTGGTGAACCTGTACCCGTTCCGCGAGACCGTGGCCTCCGGCGCGACCCCGGACGAGGTCGTCGAGCAGATCGACATCGGCGGCCCCTCGATGGTGCGCGCCGCCGCGAAGAACCACCCGAGCGTGGCCGTGGTGGTCTCCCCCGACGCCTACGGCGAGCTCACCGACGCGCTGGCGCAGGGCGGCTTCACGCTCGAGCAGCGCAAGCGCCTCGCGGGTCGCGCGTTCGCGCACACCGCCGCCTACGACGTCGCCGTCGCCTCGTGGTTCGCCTCGTCGTACGCGCCGGCCGACGACGAGCAGTTCCCCGTCTTCCTCGGCGCCACGTGGGAGCGCTCGGCCGTGCTGCGCTACGGCGAGAACCCGCACCAGCCCGCCGCGCTCTACACCGGCGACCACCCCGGCCTGGCCGGCGCCGAGCAGCTGCACGGCAAGGAGATGTCGTTCAACAACTACCTCGACACCGACGCCGCCCGACGCGCCGCGTTCGCCCACCAGAAGCCCGCCGTCGCGATCATCAAGCACGCCAACCCGTGCGGCATCGCCGTGGGCACCGACGTCGCGCAGGCCCACGCCCGCGCCCACGCCTGCGACCCGGTCTCGGCGTTCGGCGGCGTCATCGCGGCGAACCGTCCCGTCAGCGTGGCGATGGCCGAGCAGGTGGCCGAGGTCTTCACCGAGGTCATCGTCGCCCCCGACTACGAGGACGGCGCCGTCGAGGTGCTCCAGGCCAAGAAGAACATCCGCATCCTGCGCTGCCCCGCCCCCACGCACGAGTCGCCGGTCGAGTTCCGGCCCGTCAGCGGCGGCCTGCTGCTGCAGGAGCGCGACCGCGTGGACGCCGAGGGCGACGACCCGACCACGTGGACCCTGGCAGCCGGCGAGCCGGTCGACTCCGACACCTTCGCCGACCTCGTCTTCGCCTGGCGCGCGTGCAAGGCCGTGAAGTCCAACGCGATCCTGCTGGCCAAGGGCGGCGCCTCGGTGGGCGTCGGCATGGGCCAGGTCAACCGCGTCGACTCGTGCCGCCTCGCGGTGGAGCGGGCCGGCGAGGAGCGCGCCCGCGGCGCGGTGGCCGCGTCCGACGCGTTCTTCCCGTTCTCCGACGGACCTCAGATCCTCATCGACGCGGGCGTCCGCGCGATCGTGCAGCCCGGCGGATCGGTGCGCGACGCCGAGACGGTGGCCGCGGCCGAGGCCGCCGGCGTCACGATGTACGTCACGGGGACGCGTCACTTCTTCCACTGATCGTGCGGTCGCGCAGGTCCACCAGCATCTGCGTGCCCGTCTCGTCGTCGACGAGGTGGCCGATGATCATGCTCCGCATCGCGCGGACGACCTTCGCGGCCTCCTCGTCCTCCTCGTTCACGCCGGCGGTGCGCCGCAGCGCCACACCGGCGATGAACGCGACCATGTCCTCGGCCAGCCCCTCGGGGTCGGTGATGCCGGCGCGGCGCAGCACGCTCACCAGCACGTCCTGACCCGTGGTCAGAGCGGTCACGGCGGTCTCGCGCAGCTCGGGGTCGCGTGCGGCGCCCAGGATCACCGAGAGCTCGCGCGTGGCGGTCTCGGGCGGCCGCAGCGCCAGGATGCTCGTGGCGAAGCGCACCGAGGAGTCGGACGTGACCAGGCCCATCATGGCCTCGACGTCGACGTCGGCGAGGCTCTCCATCGTGGCGATCCAGGCCTCGATGTGGTGGTTGAGGGCCTCGCGCAGGAGCTCCTCGATCGTGGAGAAGTAGTAGGTCGTCGTGGCGGCCGGCAGACCGGCCGCGGCGGCCACCGCGCGGTGCGTGACCGCGCGTGATCCGCCCTCGACGAAGAGGTCGACCGCGGCCTCCAGCAGCGCCTCACGGCGCTGTCGGCTCCGCTCCTGCGACAGTTGAGCCCTGGGTGCCATGCCGAGCAGTCTAGGGGTGCGTCGGCCGCCGACCGGAGGGGTTCGGCCTCAGCCGGTCCACCACGTGTCGGCGTCGAGCAGCCAGTGGTGGCGCATCGACAGCGCGCGCTCGATGATCGCGAGGACGCCCGCGACGGTCAGCGCCGTGGCCGCGGCGCCGCTCAGCGCGAGCGGCGAGGTGAAGGTCCAGCCGATCGCGTCGGCGATCTGGGGCACGTGCGTCACGGTGTCGAGCAGGCTCATCCCGGCGACCACGAGCCCCACGACCAGCACCACCACCGCGGCGCCCGCCATGAGCGCGCTCAGCACCGGATGGCGGTCGGCGAGGCGCTGGCGCCACGCCTCGAGGGTCTTCGGGTGGGGACCGAGCGGCAGCTCGGCGCCGGTGCCCAGCACGAGGTGCGCGCGCCTCACGCCGTAGAAGGTGGTGGCGAACTCGATCCGGCCGCCCGGCACCGGGAACGAGGCCGGCGCCTTGGCCGAAGCCGCGCGACGGCCGTCCCGGTACAGCGACACGCGGTCGTCCCAGTCGAAGAAGTCGTAGTCCACCGCCCAGGCGTGACCGGCGTGCGTGACGCCCAGCAGGCTCCGGTTGACCACCTGGAGCCGCGAGTACGGCTCCAGCGGCTCGTCGTCCCCGGGCTCGATCTCACCCTTGCGGCTCATGTCGGCGTTCCCCCTCGCGTCGGCACGGTCCCAGTATCCCCGTGGCGCCCCCGGGCCAAGGTGGCGACCGTGCCGGCCGGCGCACGTGAAAGACTCGGACCCGTGACCGCCCAGACCCTCGACGGCAAGGCCGTCGCCGCCACGATCAAGACCGAGCTGCGCGAGCGCGTCGACGCCCTCCGCGCCCGCGGCATCACCCCCGGCCTCGGGACCATCCTCGTCGGCGACGACCCGGCCAGCCGCTGGTACGTCGGCGCCAAGCATAAGGACTGCGCCGAGATCGGCATCGAGTCGATCCGGATCGACCTCCCGGCCACCGCCACCCAGGAGGAGGTCGAGGCCGCCGTCGACCAGCTCAACGCCGACCCGGCCTGCACCCTCTACATCGTGCAGCTGCCGCTGCCGAAGGGCCTCGACGAGAACGCCGTGATCGGCCGCATCGACCCGACGAAGGACGCCGACGGCCTGCACCCGACGAACCTCGGCTGGCTCGTCCTGGGCAAGCCCGCTCCCCTGCCGTGCACGCCGCGCGGCATCATCGAGCTGCTGCGCCGCCACGAGGTCGAGATCGCCGGCAAGCACGCCGTCGTCATCGGCCGCGGCATCACCGTGGGTCGCCCCATGGGCCTGCTGCTGACGCGCCGCAGCGAGAACGCCACCGTCACGCTGTGCCACACCGGCACGCAGGACCTCGCCGCCGAGGTGCGCCGCGCCGACATCGTCATCGCCGCCGCGGGCGTCCCCGGCATCATCACGGGCGACATGGTCAAGCCCGGTGCTGCCCTGCTCGACGTCGGCGTCAGCCGCGACGAGGACGGCAAGATCGTGGGCGACCTCGCCCCCGACGTGTGGGAGACCGCCGGCTGGGTCACGCCCAACCCCGGCGGCGTCGGCCCGATGACCCGCGCGATGCTGCTGAGCAACGTCGTCGACTTCAGCGAGGCCGCCGCCGAGGACGCGGGGTGAAGCTCCCCCGCAGCCACGGCTCGCGGATCTACCTGCTGCACCTCGTGGCAGTCGCCGTGGGCCTGGTCCTGGTCGCCACGGGACCGTGGCGGGCCGGCATCGTCGTGATCGGGGCGTCGTTCCTGGTCGCGGCGGCCTTCCGCCTGGTGATCCCGCTGGACCACACCGGGATGCTGCGGGTGCGCGGCAAGCTCTTCGACGTCGTCTGGATGTCGTTCCTGGGCGCGTCGCTCGTGCTGCTGGCGATCATCGTCCCGAACTGACCACCCCGAACACGAAGCAGGGCCGCCCGGATCGGGCGGCCCTGATTCGTGTGCTGCGTGGATCAGATGAGGCCCAGCTGCGTGACGGCGTCGCGCTCCTCGGCGAGCTCGGCCACGCTGGCGTCGATGCGCGCCCGGCTGAACTCGTCGATCTCGAGGCCCTGGACGATCTCCCAGTCACCGTTCTTCGTGGTGACGGGGAACGAGCTGATGAGGCCCTCGGGCACGCCGTAGGAGCCGTCGGACGCCACGGCCATGGAGACCCAGTCGCCCTCCGCCGAGCCCTGCAGCCAGTCGCGGGCGGCGTCGATCGTGGCCGACGCGGCCGAGGCCGCGCTGGACGCGCCACGCGCCTCGATGATGGCGGCGCCGCGCTTGGCGACCGTGGGGATGAAGTCGTTCTCGATCCAGGCCTGGTCGCCCACGACCTCGGCGGCGTTCCGGCCGGCGATCTCGGCGTGGAAGATGTCGGGGTACTGGGTGGCCGAGTGGTTGCCCCAGATCGTCATCTTGCTGATGTCGGAGACCTTGGCGCCCGTCTTGGCGGCCAGCTGGCTGATCGCGCGGTTGTGGTCGAGGCGCGTCAGGGCGGTGAAGCGGTCGGCCGGGATGTTCGGCGCGTTCTTCATCGCGATGAGGGCGTTGGTGTTGGCGGGGTTGCCGGTGACGCCGATGCGGATGTCGTCGGCCGCGACCTCGTTGAGGGCCTTGCCCTGCGCCGTGAAGATGGCGCCGTTGGCCTCGAGCAGGTCGCCGCGCTCCATGCCCTTGGTGCGGGGGCGCGCGCCCACCAGCAGGGCCAGGTTGGCGCCGTCGAAGATGTGGTTCGGGTCGTCACCGATCTCGACCGAGTCCAGCGTGGGGAACGCGCAGTCGTCGAGCTCCATCACGACACCCTCGAGCGCCTTCAGCGCCGGGGTGATCTCGAGGAGTCGGAGCTGGATCGGGGTGTCCGGACCGAGCAGCGAGCCGCTCGCGAGACGGAAGAGAAGGCTGTAGCCGATCTGGCCGGCGGCGCCGGTGACGGCCACCTTGACAGGAGAGGTGCTCACGTCGATGTGCTCCTTGGGGTGGGGTGTCTGCCTCGAAACTAGCGCAGGACGGATTCGGGTCCGCCACCGCCCGGCCTCAGAGGTCGTCGGTCTCGTTGTCGAGCGAGATCCATTCCTTGGAGGGCTCCACCTTCGTCGTGCCGCCCCGCGTGACGTGCAGGGAGCCGTCCACGGCGTGCAGCACGTAGCGGGCCCCGTCGTGCGTGGCGACGTAGGCGTCGCGGCGCCAGTCGTAGGTGCCCGAGAGGTCGAGGGTGTCGGAGCCGTCGGGCTTGATGACCACACGGAACCGGTCGCCGACCGCGTCCTTGCCGCAGATCGAGGTCTTCGAGCCGTTCGTCGTGGACTTGTAGAGGATCACGGGGTAGTCGCCGCCGCAGGCCAGCGAGAGGCCCCCGGTCTGCTGCTGGGCCTTGGTGACGGGCTGCTGGCCGCAGTCGGGCAGCAGGCTGTCGCCCTGGGTGCCGTCGGCGTTGAAGCGCGTGTTCTCGTCCTCGCACGCCGTGACCGTGGGCTCGGTGGTCGGCTCGGTCGTGGGCGACGGGGCCGGAGCCTCGCGCGTGGGGTCGACCGACAGGACGGGCGCGCTGGGCGTAGGAGTGGTCGCGGGAGCCTCGGCCTCGTCGTCGGACCCGCCCCCGGACAGCAGCGACCAGCCGAACGCGCCGAGGGTGGCCACGACGGCCAGCACCAGCAGGACAGGACGTGCACCGCTCCAGCTCATCGGTCCAGCCTAACCGCCGCGTCTCCGGACTCCGTCCGCGAGATGTGTAGCGGCATCCACGTGTTTGCGTCCCGAGAGCCGGAAAAAGGGTGGACAGCGCTACAGATCTGGTCCGCGGGACGCGGAGGGGTCACTCCCACTCGATCGTGCCCGGAGGCTTGCTGGTGACGTCGAGGACGACGCGGTTGACCTCGTCGACCTCGTTCGTGATGCGGGTGGAGATCCGCTCGAGCAGCTCGTACGGGAGGCGGCTCCAGTCGGCGGTCATCGCGTCCTCGCTCGAGACCGGGCGCAGCACGATCGGGTGACCATAGGTGCGGCCGTCGCCCTGCACGCCCACCGAGCGCACGTCGGCCAGCAGCACCACGGGGAACTGCCAGATGTCGCCGTCGAGGCCGGCCGCGGTGGTCTCCTCGCGGACGATCGCGTCGGCGCGGCGCAGGATCGCCAGGCGCTCCTCGCTGACGGCGCCGACGATGCGGATCGCCAGGCCGGGGCCGGGGAACGGGTGGCGCGACACGATCGCCTCGGGGATGCCGAGCTGGCGACCGACCTCGCGCACCTCGTCCTTGAACAGGGTGCGCAGCGGCTCGATCAGGCTGAACTCGAGGTCCTCGGGCAGGCCGCCGACGTTGTGGTGGCTCTTGATGTTGGCCGCGCCCTCGCCCCCGCCGGACTCGACGACGTCGGGGTAGAGCGTGCCCTGGACGAGGAACTTCACGGGCGGGCCGGGGGTCGCCAGCACCTCGCGCTCGGCGGCCTCGAACGTGCGGATGAACTCGCGGCCGATGATCTTGCGCTTCTGCTCGGGGTCGGTGACGCCGTCGAGGAAGCCGAGGAACTGGTCCTTCGCGTCGACGACCTTCAGGTCGACGCCCGTGGCGGCGACGTAGTCCTGCCGGACCTGCTCGGCCTCGCCCTCGCGCAGCAGGCCGTGGTCGACGAAGACGGCGGTCAGCTGGTCGCCGATCGCCTTCTGCACCAGGGCGGTGGAGACGGCCGAGTCGACGCCCCCGGACAGCGCCGAGATGACGCGGGCGTCGCCGACCTGCTGGCGGATGAGCTCGACCTGGTCGTCGACGATGTTGGCGCTGGTCCACGTGGGCGAGCAGCCGGCGATGTCGAACAGGAAGTGCTCGAGGATCTTCTGTCCGAACTCGGAGTGCATGACCTCGGGATGCCACTGCACCCCGGCGAGGCGGCGGTCGGTGTTCTCGAAGGCGGCGACGGTGGCGCGGTCGCTCTTCGCGCTGAGCGTGAAGCCCTCGGGCTGGCGGACGACCTCGTCGCCGTGGGACATCCAGCTGACCAGCTTCTCGGGCAGGCCCTGGAGCAGGGTTCCGGGCTCGAGCACCGAGACGCTGGTGCGGCCGTACTCGCGCTGACCGGTGCGGGCGACCTCGCCGCCGAGCGCCTGCGCCATGGCCATGAAGCCGTAGCAGATGCCGAAGACGGCGGTGCCGGAGTCGACCAGGCCGACCGGCAGCTGGGGGGCGCCCGTCTCGTAGACCGACGACGGTCCGCCGGACAGGATCACGGCCTTCGGGTTCTTCGCCAGGATCTCCTCGGACGTCGCCGTGTGCGGCATGATCTCGGAGAAGACCCGGGCCTCGCGCACGCGCCGCGCGATCAGCTGGGCGTACTGGGCACCGAAGTCGACGACGATGACGGTGTCGTGGTGGGCTTCGGCGACGGACTCGGGAGTATCAAGGGCCACGCCCCAATCCTAGAGCCGCCCGCCGTCCGTCCTTCGCGCGGTGCGGGCAGCGCTGCGGAGGGCTCAGACCTGCTCGCGGATCTCGCCGACGAGCTCCTCGAGGACGTCCTCGAGCATGACCACGCCGATGACCGTGCCGCTCGGGTCGGCGACGCGGGCCATGTGCGAGCCCTTCGCCTGCATCGTGCGCAGCGCGTCGTAGAGACCGCTGCCGACGCCCACCGTGGACAGCGGCCGCAGCCACTTGTCGGCGATGGGGCGCACGCGGGTGGCGTCCTCGGTCTCCAGCACGTCCTTGATGTGCAGGTAGCCGGTCAGCTCGCCGTCCTCGCCGGCCACCGGGAAGCGCGAGTAGCCGGTGCGGGCGCAGGCGTCCTCGACGTCGACCGGGGTCGCGCCCGGCGGGATCGTGACAAGGCCGTCGCGCGGCAGCAGCACCTGCGCGACCGTGCCCTCGTGGAAGTCCAGTGCGCCGCTGACCAGGCCGTACTCGTCCTCGTCCAGCAGGCCCTCGCGGCGCGACTCCTCGACCAGGCCGGCGACCTCGTCGTGGGTGAACGTGGAGGCGACCTCGTCCTTGGGCTCGACGCCCGCCAGGCGGACGGCGCCGTTCGCGATCGCGTTGAGCGACACCACGAGCGGCTTGAGCACCGCGATGACGACGAGCATGAACGGACCGAGGATGAGCGCGGCCCGGTCGGGCGCGGCCAGCGCGATGTTCTTCGGCACCATCTCGCCGTAGACGACGTGCAGGAACACCACGAGCGAGAGCGCGATCGCGAAGGAGATCGGGTGGACGAAGCCGTGCGGCACGCCGAGGTACTCGAAGACGGGCTCGAGCAGGTGCGCGATCGCGGGCTCGCTGATGGCGCCGAGACCCAGCGAGCAGATCGTGATGCCCAGCTGCGCCGCGGCCATCGCGAGCGTGACGTTCTCCATCGCCTTGAGGGCGAGCTTGGCCGTGCGCTTGCCGGCCTGGGCCTCGGGCTCGAGCTGGGTGCGGCGGGCCGAGATCAGCGCGAACTCGGCGGCCACGAACAGCGCGTTCAGGACCAGCAGGAGGAGGGTCAGTGCCAGCGCGGGCCATCCGCTCATCGGTCGGCCTCCTCGTCCGGGGCGTCGATGGTGAGGGCGAGGCGGTCGATGCGCCGGCCCTCCAGCCGCTCGACGGTGAGGTGGACGGTGAGGGGCTCGGCGTCGTCCTCGTCGTTCTCGGGGGTCGAGTCGACCTCGAGCGTGACGACGTCGCCGCGCACGGCCAGGCGGCCGAGCCGCTCCAGCACGAGACCGGCGATCGTCTCGTAGTCCTCGCTCTCGGGCAGCTTCACGCCCGTCTGCTCGAAGACCTCGTCGGGCCGCAGCAGGCCGGACAGCGACCACGTGCCGTCGCGGCGGTGGCGGCTGCGCTCGGAGACCCGGTCGTGCTCGTCGGCGATGTCGCCCACGATCTCCTCGACCAGGTCCTCCAGCGTCACGATGCCGTCGGTGCCGCCGTACTCGTCGACGACGATGGCCATCTGGTTGTTCTGCTCGCGCAGCTGCACCAGCAGCGGGTCGAGCTCGAGCGTGTCGGGCACGGTGGCGGCGGCCTCGGCGATCTCCGAGACGCGCACCGAGCGGCGTCGGTCGGGGTCGACCGCCACGGCCTGCTTCACGTGCACGACGCCGATGACGTCGTCGGCGGATCGGCCGATCACGGGGAACTTCGAGTGCCCCGTCTGGCGTGCGGCCTCGATGAGGTCCATCGCGGTGTCGCGCTCCTCGAGGAAGTGCACGCGCACGCGCGGGGTGCGCACGTCGGCGGCCGTGCGGTCGCCGAACGCGATGCTGCGCGCGACCAGCTCGGCGGTCTCGTCGTCGATCGCGCCCTCCTGCGCCGACCGCAGCACGAGCGAGCGGAGCTCCAACGGCGAGCGCGCCGAGCGCAGCTCCTCCTGGGGCTCGACGCCGAGCCACTCCAGCGTGCGGTTGGCCATCGCGTTGAGGCCGCGGATCGGCCACGCCATCGCGTGGGTGAACGCGCGCTGCATCCACTGCGTGGTGGCGGCGGTCTTGCGCGGCAGCGACAGGGCCAGGTTCTTGGGGATCAGCTCGCCCACGAGCATCGTGACGATCGTGCTGAGGAACAGCGCGATCGCGTAGGACGCGACACTGAGCCCACTGCCGGACAGGCCCAGGCTCTCGAGCGGGCCGCGCAGCAGGCGGCCGATGGCCGGCTCGGCGAGGAAGCCGATCGCCAGGTTCGTGATCGTGATGCCCAGTTGAGCGCCGCTGAGCTGGGTGGAGAGGCTGCGCAGGGCCTTGAGGGTTCCCTGTGCGCCGCGGTCGCCCGCCTGGGCCTCGCGCTCGACGGTGGCGCGGTCGACGGTGACGAACGAGAACTCGGCGGCGACGAAGACACCGCAGGCGAGCATCAGCAGGAACGACGAGAACAGCAGAAGCCATTCGGTCACAGTGGGTGGGTCCTCAGGTAGGCGTCGTGGTGGCTCAACGATAGCGCTGGGCGATGAAAGGTATCCTTCTCGTCGTGCCCACCTACCAGTACCGCTGCGTCGACTGTGCCGAAGAGCTCGAGGTCAAGCAGAGCTTCTCCGACGCCGCGCTGACGACGTGCCCCTCCTGCGGTGGTGACCTCCGCAAGGTCTTCGGGGCCGCGGGCGTGGTGTTCAAGGGCTCCGGCTTCTACCGGACCGACAGCCGCTCCACCTCCTCGAGCTCCAGCAGCTCGTCCGCCAGCTCCAGCTCCAGCAGCTCCTCGTCGAGCTCGTCGAGCACCTCCGGCTCCGGCGCCGCCTGAGCCTCCTGCTTCGTAGGCCTGTGGACGACGCGGGCCGGGATCGTCCGATCCTGCCTAGCCTCGCGCCATGGAATCGGCCGTCCGCTTCGTCCTGACCCATCGGCGCGTCCTCGCGGCCACCCTCGCGGGACTGGCCGTGTGGGCCGGGGTCACCGCCGCGACCCGCTCCCCCGACACCCGTGAGGTGCTCGTCGCCGCACGCGACCTCGGCAGCGGCGCCACCGTGCTGCGCTCCGACCTCGAGGCCCGCCGGCTGCCCGACGCCGCCGTACCCGCCGGCCTCGCCACGGCACCCGAGATCGTCGGTCGCGCGCTGGCCGGGCCGATGCGTGCCGGCGAGGTGTTCACCGACCGCCGGGTCGTCGATCCCCGCGACCTCGGCCGCGGACGCGTGCTGAGCACGGTCGAGGTCTCGTCCGCCACGGCCGAGCTGCTGCGACCGGGCGACGCCGTCGACCTGCTCGCGGTCGCCGAGGAGGGTGCGGCCGAGCCCGTGGCCGAGGCCGTCGAGGTCGTCACAGTGCGCTCCGACCGCGAGCGCGAGACCGCCGTCCTCGGCGTCGCGGCGGCCCCCGAGGTGGCCACGCGGGTGGCCCGGGCGTCCGTCACGTCACGTCTCGCCGCGGTGGTGGTGACTCGTCACCGTGCTCCGTAGGTCCTAGGGTCGAGGCGTAGCCTTCCCATCGCCCACCTACGAGGAGCGCCCATGCTTCAGGGTTTCAAGGACTTCCTGTTCCGCGGCAACATCGTCGACCTCGCCGTCGCCGTCGTCATCGGCACCGCCTTCACCGCACTGGTCGGCACCGTCACCGCCTCGGTCATCGAGCCGGTGATCAACTCGCTCGGTGGTGCCAACGTGAAGGGCCTGTCCTTCCAGATCGTCGACGGCAACCCGAAGACGGTCGTCGACCTGGCCGCCGTCATCAACGCGATCATCACGTTCGTCATCACCGCCGCGGTCGTCTACTTCGTCTTCGTCCTCCCGTCGAAGAAGCTCATGGAGCGTCTCGCGAAGGGCGAGGAGGAGGAGCCCGCAGGACCCAGCGAGGACATCCTGCTGCTGCGCGAGATCCGCGACGCGCTCGGCGGCGGCACCTTCCAGCGCCAGGCCGGTGGCGATCCGCAGGTGGATCCCACCCGCTAGGACTCAGTCCTTGCCGTGGTGAGGGGGCACGTCGCGTCGCAGCTCGTCGTCGCGCGACGTGCCCTTCGCCTCGTCCCCCCAGCCCTCGGAGGTCTCGTCGCGCGTCGTCGACGGCATGAGGTCGCCCAGCAGGCGCGCGACCCGCTCGAGCCGCGCCCGGCGCTCGGCGGGCGTCTCCTCGTGGTCAGCCGGCACGGAACCACTCCGCCGTGAGGACCGGACGCATCGGCTTCCAGCCGGTGGTGTCCATGAAGCGCTGCGAGGTCACCCGCTGCGACCGCGCGAGCAGCTCGAGCTTGTCGGCGGTGACGCTGAACAGCCAGCGGCGGAAGAAGCGCCCCTCGCTGTGGCCGGCGGCGCGGGCGATCGCGTTGACGTAGTCGAGACGCTTGAGCGGCTCGGCGCCCACGTTGTAGGCGCCGCTGGGCGCACCGAGCGCCGCCACGGCGGAGGTGCCGACGTCGAGCGGGTGCACGACGTGCATCCACGAGTCGGGGTCGCCCAGGCCGATCGGGCGCCGCTTGCGGGCCCGGCGCACGAGGAACTGCGAGTTGGGGTCGTCGCCGCAGATGAGGCCGTAGCGCAGGCGCACGGTCACTCCCCCGGCCTCCTCCACCCGCTGGGCGTGCTGCTCGGCGACGGTGAGCGGCTCGGTGACCATCGTGACGTCGATGGGGGTGGACTCGTCGATCCACTCGTCGCCGCGCGCGACGTAGATGTGGCTCAGGCTCTGCTGCACCATCAGGCCGATGCCCGACTCGATCGCGGCGTCGGCGACCAGGCCGGCTCCCACCGTGCGGATGCGGTTGATGCGGTTGAGCGAGCCGGGCATCATCGCCCGCGCGCCGACCGGGACGTTGGTGGCGAAGTTGACCACCGCGTCGCAGCCGCTCATCGCCTTCACGAGGGAGTCGCGGTCGAGCACGTCGCCGTGGATCGCCGTGGCCCCCGCCGACTGGACGAGGCGGGCGGCCGAGGGTGAGCGGACGAGACCGACGACCTGGTGCCCCGCGTTCTGCAACGCCGGGATCGTCGCTCGTCCCATGACGCCGTTGGCGCCCGTGAGCAGGATCCGCACCCACCGAGTCTACGACCACCATCCGCATCGTGAGACAGGTCCCGGTGCCACCTGCGCCACATGCGTCACGCATGGACCACACGGCACCGCCGCCGACACCCTCGTGGAATCATGGACCGGTGCGCCCCCGTAGCTCAGGGGATAGAGCAACGGTTTCCTAAACCGCAGGTCGGAGGTTCGAATCCTCTCGGGGGCACCAGGGACTCGGTTGTCCCGCGGAGTGTGCCGCGGTGTCCCTGTCGTGCGGGACGGCCCGCCTTCCAGTGTGAGTGCATCACCACTTCGGAAGGACACACGATGACCACCCACATCACCACCGAGCAGCGCGTGCGGGACGACCTCCCGCAGGACAGCGCCGCCCGCCCCGGCCGCGGCTGGGCCCTCGCGGGCGTCGCCGCCGGCATCCTCGGCTTCGCGACGACGATCCTGAGCGCGGAGGCCGGTGCGGCCTACGTCGACGGAAAGGTGCAGGACGCCGACGGCGTCATCGCCTCGCTGAACGGGCACGTGCCGCAGCTGATCGCGTTCCACGTCGTCGCCACGCTCACCGTGCTCGCGCTGGTGCCGTTCGGCGTCGGACTGCACCGACGCCTGCGGGCCGCGCTGGGCGCTGACAGCCTGGTGCCTGGCGTCGCCGCGTTCGGCATCCTCGGCACGGCGCTCGTCATGCTGATGGGCACCGCCCTCAACACGGAGTTCATCTTCGGGGTCGCCGGGGACACGCCCCTGGCCGTGCCCGAGGCCGCCACCGTGTTCAACCACTGGATCGCGACCGTGCCGTGGGTCTGGGGACTCACGGGTCTCACCGGCTGGGCGCTGTTCCGGGCCTGGCGCCAGGGCGCCGTCCGCGCCTGGGTGGGGATCGTCGCAGGCCTCCTGGGCACCCTGTCGCTGCTGCTGACCGTCGTGCCGCTGCAGTACATGGCCGGCTGGACCGGCTCGGTCATGGTCGTCCTGGTCGGCCTCGGGTTCGCCTTCGGGGACCGCGGCGCCAAGTGACCTCGCTCCTCGATCGCCAAGGCGGCGGTTCGCTCCCCTCGGACGCGAACCGCCGCCATGATCTACGCATGAGGTCCACGCAGGTCCCGGTCGGCGGGCTCGCCGCGCTCGGCGTGGGCCTCGCGCTGTTCGCCGTCGCCGTCGCGCTGGACCTGCGGGTCGGCAACGCTCCCATCCCCGAGTGGACCGAGGAGCCGGGCTGGACCTTCGCCGCGATCGGACTCGTCCAGGCCGGCCTCGGCGTCATCGTGCTGTGGCACCGCCACCGCCACCCGTTCGGCTGGGCGCTCATCGGTCTCGGGATGCTCTGGGTCCTGGACGGGCTGGCCCAGTCCTACGTCAGGTTGGCCGTCTTCGAGCGGGAGGACCTGCCGGGCCTCACGTGGGTGCTGTGGTTCCTGTTCCGCTTCACCGCCGTGCTGCCCATGAACGCGGCCGCGGTGCTCCTGCTGTTCCCCGACGGACTGCCGCGCGGTCGCTGGCGCGCCGCGGGATGGGCGAGCCTGGCCCTCATGGGCGCGGGCCTGGCCCTGTTCCTCGTCGTGCCCAGCACGCAGCGCGAGGTCGACGCGTCCCTGGCGGCGCTCGTCCCCGGGGTCGACATCGACCCGACCTCGATCGAGGCGCTGCGCCCCGTGGCCGAGCAGGTCGTGACCCTCACGTGGCTGCTCGGGGGCGTCGGCTTCACGCTCGCACTGGTCACCGTGATGGCGCGGTACCGCGCCTCGCGCGGCCCCGAGCGCGAGCGGATGCGCTGGCTCGCGTGGGCCGTCCTCGCGATGGTGCTGCTGATCGCGACGAGCCTGGTCGTCGACGTTCCGGCTCTCAACGCGATGCTCCTCGGCGCCGCCCTGCTGGTGGGTCCTGTCGCGATGGTCGTCGCGATCGTGCGACCCGACGTCGTCTCGGTGGAGAACCTGCTGGTCCGCACCCTCGTCTACGGCGGCATCAGCGTGGTGATCGTGCTCGTCGACCTGCTGGCGCTCGCGATCATCTCCCGCACGCTCGGCGACGCCTTCGGCCAGCGCGAGGTCGTGCTGCTCGTGCTGCTGCTCGCCGCGATCCTCTACGGCCCGCTGCGGCTGCGCATCGAGGCGTGGGTGCGCCGGCTCGTCCTGGGCGAGCGCCGCGACCCCTACTCGGTCGTGGCGAGCCTCGCCTCGACCCTCGAGCGCACCGACGACGACGGATCCCAGCTCGCGGCCGTCGTCGAGGCCGTCTCGACGGCCTTCGGGCTCACCTACGTGCAGGTCGAGGTCGACCGCTCGGCCGGGGAGCGCCTCGTGGCGTCGCGCGGCGACCGGCCGGCCGACGTCCGGTCCTTTCCCATCGCCTACCGATCGCGCACGATCGGACGGCTCACCCTGCCGGCGCACGGCGTGCGCAACCACCTGACCTCCCGCGACGAGACCCTGCTCGCCGACGTGGTGCGCCAGGCCGCGGGCGCGATCCGCGCGAGCCAGCTGAGCGACGAGCTGCAGCGCAGCCGCGAGGGCCTCGTCCTGGCGCGCGAGGAGGAGCGGCGGCGGATCCGGCGCGACCTCCACGACGGGCTCGGGCCCTCGCTCTCCGCCGTGGTGTTCCGCCTCGAGTCGGCCCGGCTCACCGTGACCTCCGACCCCGCCTCGGCCGACGAGCAGCTCGCCGAGACGCGCGACGTCGTGCAGGACATCATCAAGGACGTCCGCCGGCTCGTGCACGACCTGCGCCCACCCGCGCTCGACGATCGCGGCCTGGTCGGCGCGCTGACCCAGCTGGCCGAGCACGCCGAAGCCGCCGTCGACGTGCGGGTCGTGGCCGACCTCGACGGGGCCCTGCCCGCCGCGGTGGAGGTGGCCGCGTTCCGGATCGCGTCGGAGGCGATGAACAACACGCTGCGGCACGCCCACGCGCGCAGCTGCTCGGTCTCGCTGACGGCCGACGCGGACGAGCTGGTGGTGGAGGTCGCCGACGACGGCGTCGGCATCGCGGCCGACGCGAAGCCGGGCGTGGGCCTGCTCTCGCTGCGCGAGCGCGCGGCCGAGCTCGGCGGCTCGGTCGACCTGCGCTGCCCCGACCACGGCGGCACGATCGTCACCGCGCGACTGCCCCTGCACGCGAGGATGGAGCCATGAGCGATCCCGTGCGCGTCGTCGTCGTGGACGACCACCAGATCCTGCGCGACGGCCTGGTCGCGCTGCTCGGCGCGATCGACGGGATCGCCGTGACCGGCACCGCCGGGGACGGGCGCGACGCGATCCACGTGGTCGACGCCGACCCGCCGGACGTCGTGGTGATGGACATCCAGATGCCCGTGCTGGACGGGATCGAGGCGACCCGGCACATCACCGGTCGCCACGACGGCGTGCGCGTGCTGATGCTGACGATGAACGAGGACGACGACACGATCCTCAGCGCGCTGCGCGCCGGCGCCTCGGGCTACCTGCTGAAGGGCGCCGACGCGGCCGAGGTCCACCGCGCCATCCTGGCCACCGCGGGCGGCGGCATGGTGTTCGGCGCGTCGATCGCGGGACGCGTGGCGGGGTTGTTCGCGGGGCGCACGCGGCACCGGCCCGAGCACCCGTTCCCCGACCTCTCCGAGCGCGAGCGGGCCGTGCTCGACCTGCTGGCCGCCGGCCGCAGCAACGACGCGATCGCGGCCGAGCTGTTCGTCTCGAACAAGACCGTCCGCAACGCCGTCTCGTCGATCTACGCCAAGCTGCACGCGGCCGACCGGGCCGAGGCGATCATCCGGGCCCGCGAGGCCGGGCTCGGCCGCGACCACTGACGCGGGGTGCGGAGGGGGCGAGGGGGCGCGGCTCAGGCGCGGGTGAAGGCGATGCCGCGCCGGAGCGCCCATGGGGAACGGGACCTCCGGCGCGGCACCTTCACGCCGTCTTGGGGGAAGAACGGCGTGCGTGGGTGCAGACACCCCCGTGCGTCCGACCCACCGGCTCCTGGGAGGGAAGCCGACCGGACGTCACGATGCACCAACCGTCACATGAGTCACATGTCCGGCACAAGTTCCTCGTGGGTAATGTCGCCCACGTGTCGCGGCCCGCCGACTCATCCCGCGAGGATGAGGCCCGCGAACCCCCGCCTCCGCCATGCTGAGCGCGTGACGACTGCCGTCACGGGGCCGCGGCCCGGGGCAACGAAGGGACCCTCATGGACAGCTTCTGGGACTTCTTGTGGTTGACGATCTCCGTCTTCTTCTTCATGGCGTACCTGTTGGTCCTGTTCAACATCATCGCCGACCTGTTCAGCGACCACGAGGCCTCGGGGTGGGTGAAGGCCGTGTGGGTCTTCTTCCTGATCTTCGTGCCGGCGCTGACCGCCCTCGTCTACCTCATCGCCCGTGGCGGCGGCATGGCCCGGCGCCAGCGCGCGCGGTACGACGCCGCCCGAGCGCAGAGCGACGCCTACATCCGCGAGGTCGCCTCGTCGTCACCGGCCGACCAGATCAGCTCGGCCAAGTCGCTGCTGGACTCCGGCGCCATCAGCCAGCAGGAGTACGAGCAGCTCAAGGCGAAGGCCCTGGCCTGACTCAGGCCGAGTCGCCCGAGCGTCGCAGCTCGATGCCGATCTGATCGGCATCGAGCTGCGCCAGCATCCGGGTGAGGACCTCGCTGCTGTAGGTGCCCTCGGCACGCTCGCGCAGCAGCACCTCGCGCTGGCGGGTGATGATGTCGAGCCGGATGTCGTAGAGGGCCGCCGGGTCGTACGAGTCGTCCTCCATCGCCCGGGTGACCCGCTCGCGCACGCCGCCGAGCCCGGGTGGGAGGTCGGCATCGTCGAGGGCCTCCCCCGCGGCGTCGAGCATGCGCAGGTTGAGTCGGTGCCACTCGTCGTCGACGCCCTGCTCGCGTCCGGCCAGACCGAGCCGCCGGACGAACCAGGCCAGCGTGCCGCCCTGCACGACCAGCGACGTGAGCGCGACGAAGAACGCGACGAGCACGAGCAGCGAGCGGTCCTCGGTGTCGGTGGGCAGGGTCTGCGCCGCGGCGAGCGTGACCGCGCCGCGCATGCCGGCCCACACCAAAATGAAGCCCTCGCGCCGCCCGAAGCGCGACGCGTCGTAGAAGTCGATGTCCGCCGAGAACCGGCGCAGCCTGCGGCGGATGCGCTCGGCACGCGGGTGCTCGCTGCCCTCGACCTTCGTCGACCACTCGTCGAGTGCCTCGCGCAGCTGGGGCGAGCGCCGGTAGCGCCGGCGCTCCATCACGACGATCGCGAGCGTGTAGACGGCACGGATCGCCAGCACCACGGCGAGCGCGACCCCGGCCAGCACCATCGCCTTGAGCACCCCGCCCTCGGTGGTCTCCTCGACATCCTGCACGAGCGCCGAGACCTCCAGGCCCATCACGAGGAAGACCAAGCCCTCGAGGAGCAGCTCGATCGTGCGCCAGTTCTGGCGGTCGGACAGGCGCTGCTTGGGCCCGAGGTGCCGCGCCTGACCGTGGCCCATGACGAGGCCCGCCGTGACGGCCGCGACCAGTCCCGAGGCGCCGAGGTGCTCGGCCGGCAGGTAGGCCACGAACGGGACCGTGAACGAGATCGCGGTGGTGAGCGCGGCGTCCTCGATCCGGGCCCGGATGCGCAGCACGACCGCGCCGACGGCCCAGCCGATCGCGACAGCGCCGACGACCGCCCACACGAAGTCGACCAGGATGCCCGCGAAGCTGACGCTCGCGGCCGTCGCCGCCACCGCCGAGCGCAGCAGCACGAGCGCGGTGGCGTCGTTCAGCAGGCTCTCGCCCTCGAGCACCGTGACGACGCGCGACGGCACGCCGAGGCGCTTCGCGATCGACGTGGCGACCGCGTCGGTCGGGCTGACGATCGCACCGAGCGCCACCGCGAGCGCGAAGTCCAGGCCGGGGATCACCAGCATGAACACGCCGCCGAGGACGAGCGAGCTCACGATCACGAGCAGCACCGACAGCCCGCTGATCGTGCGGAAGTCGCGGCGGAAGTCCATCGTCGGCATGTTGACCGCTGCGGAGTACAGCAGCGGCGGCAGCAGTCCCGCGAGGATGAGCTCGGGATCGACCTCGAACTCGGGTGTGAATGGCAGCAGGCTGACCACGAGGCCGATGGCCAGCAGCACCAGCGGCGCGGCGGTGCCGATGCGGGGTGCGAGCACCGACGCCGAGACGATCGCGGCGACCACCAGGACGGCGACGAGGATCGTGTCCATCACGGCCTCCCGGGCGGGGTCAGGCGAGCATGTCGCGCACGAGCGGCGCGACCTGCGTGCCGTAGAGCTCGATGCAGCGCATCAGCTGGTCGTGCGGCATGGCGCCGTTGGCGTACTTGAGGTCGAAGCGGCTGACGCCGAGCGCCTTGAGGTTGGTGGCGATCTTGCGGGCCACCGTCTGCGGCGAGCCGACGTAGAGCGCACCCTCGGGGCTGGCGTCGCGCTCGAACTGGATGCGGGTGGTGGGCGGCCAGCCGCGCTCGCGGCCGATGCGGTCGCGCTGCGCCTGGAAGTGCCCGAAGAGCTCGTCGCGCGCCTGCTCGTCGGTCTCGGCGACGTAGCCCGGCGAGTGCATGCCGACCGGCAGCGGCTCGACGCCGTCGGCCGCGAGCAGCTCGCGGTAGTAGTTCGCGAACGGGACGAACTGCGCGGGCGGTCCGCCGATGATCGCGAGCATGAGCGGCAGCCGGTAGTGCGCGGCACGGACGACCGACTGCGGCGTGCCGCCGACGCCGATCCAGACCTTGAGCCGGCCCGACTCGGTGGGCGGGTAGATCCGCTGGTCGGTCAGCGGCGGGCGGATCGAGCCGGACCACGTGACCGGCTCCTCCGTGAGGATCTGCGCGAACAGGTCGAGCTTCTCGGCGAAGAGCCGCTCGTAGTCCTCGAGGGCGAAGCCGAACAGCGGGAACGACTCGGTGAAGGAGCCGCGGCCGAGGATGACCTCGGCGCGGCCGCTCGAGAGGGCGTCGAGGGTGGAGAAGCGCTCGAACACGCGGATCGGGTCGTCGGAGCTGAGCACCGTGACGGCCGAGCCGAGCCGGATCCGCTCGGTGCGCGACGCGATCGCCGCCAGCACCACGTCGGGCGCGGTGATGGCGAAGTCGTCGCGGTGGTGCTCGCCCAGGCCGATGAAGCTGAGGCCCACCTGGTCGGCGAGCACGGCCTGGTCGACGACGTGGCGCAGCACGACCGCGTGGTGCTCGGGCTGCCCGCTCGCGTCGAGGCTGACGTCGCCGAAGGTGTCGAGGCCGAGCTCGACGGAGGCGGGATCGATGGCGCTCATGAGCCCACCGTAGTCGGGTCAGCGCCAGCGACGGATGCTGTACACCAGCAGCACGATCGCGATGAGGTCGGAGAACCAGATGCCGGTGGCACCGACCCAGCCGTCGGCCGGCAGCTTCGGACCGAAGCCCACGCCGAGGATCTCGAACTCGGGGATCGTCGGCGAGACGAACCAGACCACGCCGACCGCGGCGACCCAGATGATGCCGAGGACGCTGACGATGATGCGCGGGATCGTGGCGACGCCGTACTTCGCGGCCTCGACGGCCTTCTCCTCGAGCGGCTCGACGAGCCGGTCGGCCCACGTGTAGTGGCGCGCCAGCAGCGCGATGCCCGCGAACATGCCGAGCAGGCCGGGACCGGGCAGCACCAGCATGAACACGCCCAGCACGACCAGGGTCCAGCCCAGCGCCTCGGAGCCCGTGCGGTTGAACCAGCCACGCACCCGGGCACCGAAGCTCATGGAGTCATCCTGCCAGCCCCGGACCAACCCCTCGGGCGGGTCGACGCGGGCGGTGGCATCCCCGAGGCCTCAGCGCGAGACGAAGATGTGGGCGGCGGCGTCGGCGTCGATCTCGGCCGTCTCGGACTGACGCGCCACGACGAGGCCGTCGTGGCCGCGCGAGGCGAGCACGTCGTTGCCGGGCAGGGCGCCCACGCGACGCAGCACCGACATGACCTCGGTGTCCTTCTGGAGCTCCTCCGCGATGCGGCGTACGACGACGCGCACCGGCTCAGTGCCGACCGCCGCGGTCAGCAGCGACTCGACGCCGTCGAGGAACTCGGGAGGACGCACGACCTCGCCCAGCTCGCCCAGACCCGGGATCGGGTTGCCGTAGGGCGACTCGGTGGGGTGGCCCAGCAGCTCGATGAGCCGACGCTCGACCTGCTCGGACATGACGTGCTCCCAGCGGCACGCCTCCTCGTGGACGTACTCGATCTCCAGACCGATGACGTCGGTGAGCAGGCGCTCGGCCAGGCGGTGCTTGCGCATCACGCGGGTGGCCAGCGAGCGACCGCGCTCGGACAGCTCGAGGTGGCGGTCGCCCTCGACCGTCAGCAGTCCGTCGCGCTCCATGCGCGCCACCGTCTGGCTGACCGTCGGGCCACTCTGGTGGAGGCGCTCGGCGATGCGCGCGCGCAGCGGGATGATCCCCTCCTCCTCCAGCTCGAAGATGGTCCTCAGGTACATCTCGGTGGTGTCGATGAGCTCGCTCACGCTGGCCATTGTTCCATGGGGGGTCCCATGCTCGGGCCGGTGCGTCGATCCCGGGCCTCCGGGGCGATCGGCCCGTCGGCCCGGGTGCGGAGCCGCGGCGCGCGGGGGACGATGCGGTCGTGACCGTCTCCGTGATGTGGTTCCGTGCCGACCTGCGCCTGGCCGACCAGGGTGCCCTCCGCTCGGCGATCGAGTCCGGGCCCGACGGCGTGGTCCCGCTGTTCGTCCTCGACGACCACTTCGACCCGGCGCGCATGCCGGTCCGCTCGGCCTACCTGGCGCGCCTGCTGGCCGACTTCGACGAGCGCATCGGCGGCCTGCACGTGGTGCGCGGACGGCCTGAGGTGGAGGTGCCGCGCGTGGTCGAGCAGGCGGGCGCGAGCAGCGTGCACGTCACCGGCGGGCACACGCCCTACGCGATGCGCCGCGACGGGCGGGTGGCCGAGGCGCTCGGCGACGTGCCGCTGGTCGCCGCCGACTCGTCCTACGCCGTCGCTCCCGGAACCGTGCGCAAGGGCGACGGGACCTCCTACAAGGTCTTCACGCCGTTCTTCCGGGCGTGGCAGGCGCAGGGCTCGCACCCGCCCGTGACGGCGGTCCGCTCGCACGCGGTGCCGTGGCTGCGGCCCGGGAGGTCGGCGGCGCTGCCGAAGGTCACCGAGACCGACGTCGACCTGCCGCCCGCCGGCGAGCAGGCGGCCCGCGCGCACTGGCGGCGCTGGCTCGACGCCCACGTCGACGACTACGACGGCGAGCGCGACCGGCCCGACCTCGACACCACGTCGCGGATGTCGGTGCACCTCAAGTGGGGCACGATCCACCCGCGCACCCTGCTGGCCGACCTCGCCGAGCGCTCCTCCGCCGGGGCGCGCGCCTACGAGCGGCAGCTGGCGTTCCGCGAGTTCTACGCCGACGTGCTGCACGAGTGGCCGCACTCCGCCTTCGGCTACTACAACCGCGACTACGAGCGCATGCAGTACGACGAGCCCGCCGGCGACTTCGAGGCCTGGAAGGAGGGCCGGACCGGCTTCCCGTTCATCGACGCCGGGATGCGGCAGATGCTCGCGGAGGGCTGGATGCACAACCGCGTGCGGATGGCCGTGGCCAGCTTCCTGGTCAAGGACCTGCACCTCGAGTGGACCCACGGCGCCCGCTGGTTCCGCGAGCGGCTCGTCGACGCCGACCTCGCCAACAACCAGCACGGCTGGCAGTGGGTGGCCGGCTGCGGCACCGACGCCGCGCCGTACTTCCGGGTCTTCAACCCCGTCGGGCAGGGCAGGCGCTTCGACCCCGACGGCGCCTACATCCGGCGCTGGGTGCCCGAGCTGCGCGGGGTCGAGGGACGCGGAGTGCACGAGCCGTGGACCCTCGAGGAGCCACCGGCCGACTACCCGCCCCCGCTGGTCGACCACGCGCAGGAGCGGCTGGAGGCCCTCCGCCGCCACGACGCGCTCGGGGGATAGCGTCGGGTCATGGTCACGATCCCCCGCCAGTTCAACGGTCCGCCCGACTCCGGCAACGGCGGCTGGGTGTCCGGTCTCGTCGCGCAGGCCCGGCTCGAGCAGGGCCACACCGGCCCGGTCACGTCGCGGCTGCGGATGCCGCCGCCGCTCGACACCCCGCTGGCCTGGGAGCACGACGCCGACGAGACCCGCCTGATGACGCACGGCGGCGCGCTCGTGGGCACGTCGGCGCCCGGCTCGTTCACCCGCGAGCCCCCGCCGTTCCTCGACGCGACGACCGTGCAGGCGGGGTACGACGGCTACCCCGGCTTCACGACGCACCCGTTCGACCAGTGCTTCACGTGCGGCACGGGACGCGGCGAGGGTGACGGCCTGCGCATCTTCACCGGCCCGGTCGGCGACGACCTCACCGCCGCGCCGTGGCACGTGCACGAGGCCTTCGGCGAGGACGACGGCACGGTGGGCGTGCCGGTCGCGTGGGCCGCGCTCGACTGCCCCGGCGGCTGGGCGGCCGACTTCTCGGTGCAGCCGATGGTGCTCGGCACGATGACCGCCGAGGTCTACTCCGCCCCCGTCGTCGGCGAGACCTATCACGCCGTCGGCCAGCTGGCGCAGCGCGACGGCCGCAAGTTCTTCACGAGCACGGCGCTCTACACGCCGGGCGGCGAGCTCGTCGGCCGCTCCGAGCAGGTCTGGATCGAGATCGACGTGGCCACCTTCGGCCGCTGACCCTCGGGGAGCGGTGAGCCCTCAACCCTTCCCTTGGGCGGGCGGTGCGTCACCAACCTCATGGGGCCTCATGAGGTTGGCCACTCACCGCGCCCCGCGGGGAAGGGTTGACAGCTCACCGCCCTCCCAGGGGTCAGGGCGTGGGGTGGCGGCCGTCGTAGGCGAGGAAGCGGCGGCGCAGGGCCACCGAGACGAGGACGCCGGTGATGCACAGGGCACCGCCGAGGACCATGGCCCAGGGCTCGCCGACGACCTCGGCGACCGAGCCGATGACGAAGTCGCCCAGGCGCGGGCCGCCTGCGACCACGACGATGAACAGGCCCTGCATCCGCCCGCGCATCTCGTCGGGCGCCGCGGTCTGCAGGATCGTGGAGCGGTAGGCCGCGCTGATCATGTCGGCCGCGCCGGACAGCGCGAGGAACGACACCGCGAGCCACAGCAGGCCGGGCACGCCGATCGCCGAGAAGCCCGCCGCGGCCACGCTCGCCCCGTAGACCACGATCGCCACCACGATCGCGATGCCGTGGCGGTGGACCCGGCTGACCCAGCCCGACACCACGAACGCAATCAGCGAGCCGATCGCGGGCGACGCCTGCAGCAGGCCCAGTGACGAGGCGCCCGCGTCGCTGCCGCTCGAGGTCGCGTAGACCGTGGCCGCGAGGGCCGGGAACAGCGCGCGCGGCTGGGCGAAGACCATCGCGCACAGGTCGACCACGAACGACATCGCGATGTTCGGGGCGGTGCGCAGGAAGCGGAGGCCGTCGACGACCGACTTCAGGCCGGGCACCGGCATCGGCGTGGCCGGCGGCAGCGGGGGCAGGCGCAGCACCGAGTAGAGCGCGGCGACGTAGAGCAGCACGTCGACGACGTACGCCGCCTCGACCCCGCGCCACGCGATCAGGGCGCCGCCGAGCAGCGGGCCGACCGTGAACGACAGGTTGGTCGCGGCCATGCCGAGCGCGTTGGCGGCGGGCAGCAGGTGCCCGGGCAGCAGCTGCGGCAGCATCGCCGCGCGCGCCGGGTTGTTCACCGCGAAGAACAGCGCCTGCACGGCGACGACGCCGTAGAGGAACGCGACGGACTCGACGTCGGCAACACTGTGGACGACCAGCGCGATGGCCGACAGCCACAGCCCCATCGCCGAGGCCAGCGCGACCGTGCGTCGGTCGAACGCGTCGACCAGGGCGCCACCGTAGAGGCCGCCGGCGATCAGCGGGAGCAGGCCCGCGAGGCCGACCAGGCCGACGGAGAAGGACGACTCGGTGAGGGTCCAGACCTCCCACGCGATCGCGACCACCGACATCTGCTGGCCGAAGCCCGACACGGCCTGGCCGATCCAGAGCCGCCGGTACGCCGCCGACGCGCGCAGCGGACGGATGTCGGTGAGCAGCCTGGGCACCGCAGCAGCCTAGGCCGGGCCCTGACGGGCCCCGCGTTCGCGGTGCACGGTGTCGTGGCGTGGGCGCCTAGAATCGGTCATCGTGCCCGAGAATCTCCGAACCGCCACCGCCGGCGTCGCGCCGCGGTCGCGCGGCCACCGGAGGAAGGCACCCGCAGTGCGCACCGACATCCAGGCTCTGCGCGCCCTGGCCGTCACCGTGGTGGTCGCGTTCCACCTGTGGCCCGGCCGGGTCTCGGGCGGCTACGTCGGCGTCGACGTCTTCTTCGTCATCTCGGGCTACCTGATCACGCTGCACCTCGTGCAGCGGCCTCCCACGTCACTCGCCGGGCTCGGCGACTTCTGGGCCCGTCGCGTGCGACGACTCATCCCGGCCGCGGCGGTCGTCCTCGTGGCCACCGTCGTCGCGTCGCGCCTGTGGCTGCCCGCCACGCAGTTCGCCGACATCGGCCGCCAGGTGATCGGCTCGGCGCTCTACGTGCAGAACTGGGTGCTGGCCGACTCGGCCACCGACTACCTCGCGGCCGAGAACGCGCCCACGCCCGTCCAGCACTACTGGTCGCTGAGCATCGAGGAGCAGTTCTACCTCTTCTGGCCGATCCTCATCGCCGCCGTCCTGGCGTTCCGCCGCGCGTGGCTGCCGCTCGTCACGGTCGTGGTGTTCGCGGCCTCGCTGGCGTGGAGCATCCGGCTGACCGACGTGGACCCCGGCGCGGCCTACTTCGTCACCCCGGCCCGCGTCTGGGAGCTGCTGCTGGGCGCGCTCGTGGCGATCGCGGTGCACCGCGGCGTCACGCTCCCCCGCTGGCGCGGACCCGTGGCGCTCGTGGGCCTCGCGATGATCACGTACGCGGTCTTCTGGTTCGACCGCGCCACGGCGTTCCCCGGCTCGGCCGCCCTCGTCCCCACCGTCGGCGCGGCGCTCGTCCTGCTGGCCGCCGTCGAGACGCGAGGCCCGTGGGAGGCCCGCTCGGTCCAGCTCGTCGGCGACTGGTCGTACCCGATCTACCTGTGGCACTGGCCGCTGGTGGTGATCACGCCGATCGCGCTCGGCATCGACAAGACCCTGCGCACCGACGCGGTCGTGCTGGTCCTGACGATCGTCCTGTCGGGCCTGACCGTCCACTTCATCGAGCGGCCGCTGCGGTTCCACCCGCGCCTCGTCGCCCGCAGGCGCGCCACGTTCGCGATGCTCGCGGCGTCCACCGCGCTCACGTGCGGCGCCGCGTGGGCGCTGACGGCGGCCCCCGACGGCACCGAGGACAGCGGCCTGGCGATGACGCCGGTCGAAGCGAAGGCCGACCAGCCCGCCGTCTACCCCGACGACTGCTGGGCCAGCGCCCCGTTCACGACGCACCCGGTCTGCCACTACGGCGACGAGGACTCCGACCAGCGGGTCGCCTTGATCGGCAACTCGCACGCCGGGCACTGGCAGCCCGCGCTGGACGAGGTCGCCACCGAGCGCGGCTGGGCGCTCGACACCTACCTCGCGTCGCAGTGCTACACCGTCGACCTGGACATCGCGTTCCCGAACCCGAAGTCCACGCGCAACTGCCGCGCCTGGAACGCCGAGAGCCTCCGGCGGATCATCGACTCCGACCCGAGCCTCGTCGTGATCTCCAACCGCACCCGCACCCTGCCGCTCGCCGGCCTCGAGCAGCCCGAGGCCGACCGCGTCGCCCAAGCCGCGTACGCCGACACGCTCGACACGCTGACCGACGAGGGCATCCCGGTCCTGGTCATCCGCGACACCCCCGCCGCGGCCGGCAGCGTGCCCGACTGCGTGGCGCTGAACGCCGACGACCCCGCCGTGTGCGAGCGCCCGCGCGACGAGGCCGTGGAGCCCGACCCGCTCGCCGCCGCCGGACGCGCCGACGACTCGGGTCTGGTCTCGGTCCTCGACGTCACCGACCGCCTGTGCGACGACGAGACCTGCCGCTTCGTCGTGGGCGACCAGATCGCGTACTTCGACCACGGCCACCTGACCGCGACGTTCTCGCGCGAGCTGGCGCCCGAGGTCGACGAGGCCGCGCGCGAGGCGATCCGCTCGGCCGCCTAGGCGCCGAAGACCTCGTCCACCACGCGCTCGGCGGCGTGGCCGTCGTCGAGCGGGGCGAAGCGCTGCCGGAACTCGTGGCGACGGGTGGCGTAGGCGTCGCCGTGCCCCTCGGCCTCGAGCAGCGCCGCCCGCAACTCCTCCTGCGTGGCCACGATCGGCCCCGGGGCCTCGGCCTCGAAGTCGAGGTAGAAGCCGCGCAGGTCGTCGCGGTAGTGCGCCAGGTCGTAGCAGAACAGCACGATCGGCCGGTCGAGGATCGCGTAGTCGAACATCACCGACGAGTAGTCCGTGACGAGCACGTCGGCGACGCACAGCAGGTCCTGCATGTCGGGGTAGCTCGAGACGTTGAGCACCCGGTGCGCGAGCTCGGGCGGGATCTTCAGCGAGCCCCGCACGACGCTGTGACGGCGGACCAGGATCACGGTGTCCTCGTCGAGGCCCTCCACGAGCGGCTCCCACTCGAGCGCGCCGTCCCACACGAACTGCTTGCCCTGCTTGACGTCGTCGCGGAACGTGGGCGCGTAGAGGACGACGCGGTCCTCGGGGCGCAGGCCGAGGCGACGACGGGTGACCTCGCCGACCTCCTTCGCGTCGCGGGCCAGCACGTCGTTGCGCGGGTACCCGGCCTCGAGGACGCGACCGTCGTAGCGGAACGCCGAGCGGAACGCCTCGGTCGCGTACGGGCTCGGCGAGAGCAGCACCGACCACGTGGCGGTCTTGGCCGAGACGCGCTCGAGGTAGCCGGGCGCGCGCCCGGTGGTGGAGACCGCGTCGTACTGCATCCGCTTGAGCGGCGTGCCGTGCCACGTCTGCAGGTAGGTGGTGCCCCTCGCCGGCTTCACGACCGGGCCGAAGTTCTGGTTGTTCACCCAGTACCGCGCGCGGGACAGGTGCCAGTGGAAGGCGGGCGAGCCCGGCTCGACCTTGCGCGTGGTGACGTCGAGCGGCCGGAAGGTGCTGCGGGTGCTCCACACGTACCGGAACGGCGCGCCGCGACGGACGAGCTCCTCGTAGATCGCGCGCGGGCTGTCGGCGACGGCACGGCCCGTGTCGCTCTCGAGGACCACGAGGTCGCGCCGCGGCAGCGTCCGCCCCACGGCCGCGATCGCCTTCATCGAGGGCTGGAAGAGGCGTCCCTTGCGGAACGCGCGGTACGTGCGGCGGCCGTACGACGAGTCGCGCAGGCGCCACAACGGCACCCACGGCGAGCGCGCGGTGCGGACGGACTCGTACACCTGCGCGCTGTAGGAGCCTGTCGCGGGCTCGAGGAACAGCGCACTGCGGCGGGCGTGCTCGGGGTCCTGCGGGAAGCCGGCGCGCCACGACGCGACGACCGCCTCGGCGAGCGGTTCGACCTCGCGGAACACGTCGCCCGGCAGGTCGAGGTCGAGGTCGAGGTGCGAGGGCCGCTTGCCGAGGAAGCGCTGGCGGTCGAACTGGTGGTAGAAGACCGGGCGGCCCTGGAAGCTGAAGTCGAAGCCCACCGAGGAGTAGTCGGTGACCATCGCCGCGTGGCTGCGCAGCAGGGTCTGCACGTCGACGTCGCCCTGCCGGAGGACGGTGGCGCCCTCGACGGCGAGCGCGTCGCCGAAGAAGCGCATGTTCGGGTGCAGGATCACCGTGACCGGCAGGCCCTCGGCGATCGCCTGCCGGATCGGCTCGGAGGTCAGGAAGGCGCGCCAGCGCTCCAGGAACTCGCTCTCCTCGAACGCGGCCGGGCGGCTCAGCCAGTCGCGCCACGTGGGGATCACGAGCACGCCGCGCGGCGGCTGCTCGGAGGGCTCGAGCAGGCGGTCGAAGCGGCTCAGGCCTGTGACGCGGACCTGCTGCGGGCGGTACCGCAGGTCGTTGATCATCAGCTCGCGCTCGCGCGGGGAGCTGACATGGACGAAGTCGGTGTGGAACGCGGGGCTGAGGCGGCCGTAGGTCTCGGCCATGTTCTTCGTGCCCAGCACGCCGTGCTGGAGGAACACGCGGTTGCCGCGCATCCAGCGGACCGCGCGGCGGTCGGACGTGGCCAGCACGAAGCTCGCGTTGTGGGTCGTGACGAAGCGACGCGCCAGGAAGCAGGCGCGGATGTGCTCGCGCGAGCGCACCGTGACGACGTTCCCCAGCGGGTCGACGTTCGCGCGCTCGGGGCTGTCCTCGGTGATGACGTAGTAGGCGCGGCGGCCGGGGTGCTGCTGGCGGATCCAGCGGAAGAGGTGGAAGCCGGCGTCCTGCGCCTTGTACGGGGTCTCCCCCACGACCCACACCGACGAGAACGCGCGGATCACGGTCCACAGCGGGCCGAGCCGGCGCAGGCGGGTGAGGTAGCGGTGGGCGTCGCGGGTGAAGAGCTCGCGGGCGAACGACAGGTTCTTGGACTTGAAGGTCAGGAAGGGCACGAGGACCTGCGTGAAGCCCGCGTCCGAGCCCGTGAGCGGCTTGAGCCGACGGAAGCCGCGCAGGTCGCCCGGCACGGCGAGGCCACGGCGCAGGGGCGTGCCGTCGTCGCCGTCCACCACCACGGCGATGTCGACCGACTGCTCGTTCGCGGGCATCCCGGCGGCCACGAGCGCCGTGACGTCGATGGCGCCCGCGATCGGGTGGGTGATCTCACGGCTCAGCGGATCACGCGTGCCCGCGCCGACCTGCAGGGGCAGCCGGTGGGCGAACTCGGTGGCGCGGACGGTGACCTCGAGCGCGGCGTTCCGTCCGTCGGCGTGCATCGTGATCAGGTCGGCCTCGAAGGCGAAGCCGTGAGCCGAGCCGCGCACCGCGGTGACCTTCGTGAGGATCTTGGGGACGCGCTGCACGCCCACGCGGATCGAGAGGTAGCCGTCGCGGGTGGCGTACCACCAGACCGGCCGCTCTCGCGTCTCGCCGATCTCGGAGACGATCGCGGACCGGTCGCCCGGGGCCGCCGTGAGCCGGCGGGTGACCTTCGTGCCGGCCGCGCTCTTCAGGTGGAGCTGGACGTCGATCGAGTGGGAGCTCGTGGGCGCACGATCGGGCACGTCGGCCGTGACCGCGAACTCGGCGCGCCCGCCCGCGGGGACCTTGACCTTCGCGCCGCCGCCGCGGACCTGCAGCGTCACGGCGTCGACGACCATCCCGTCCCGGGCGGTGCCGGCGAGGGTCACCCGGCCATCGGCGTCCACCCCGGCCCGGACCGCGTCGACGATCGGCGGGGCCGCGTCGTCGCCGCGGGTGACGGCACGCTTGACGCGGGCCAGTCGTGCCCTCAGGGCTGCGGGAATCCGTGGTGCCACCTGGTCGCCTCCGCCTCTTCTCCGTCGTGTCTCCCGGGGCCGAACGGCCGGAGCCAAGTCAAGCACGACGGCGTCTGCCCGGAGCGATAGCGTGGCGCCATGAGCGCCACCGTGAAGCCCACCGCCCAAGTCGACGACCGCGCCACGCTGGGGTCCGGCACCACCGTGTGGGAGCTCGCGCAGGTGCGCGAGAACGCCACCCTCGGCGAGCAGTGCATCGTGGGCCGCGGCGCCTACATCGGCTCGGGCGTGCAGATCGGCGACCGGGTCAAGATCCAGAACCACGCGCTCGTCTACGAGCCCGCGCAGGTCGCCGACGGCGTCTTCATCGGCCCCGCGGCCGTGCTCACCAACGACGAGTTCCCGCGCGCGGTCGCGCCCGACGGCTCGCTCAAGTCCGGCGCCGACTGGACGCCCGTGGGCGTCACGATCGACGAGGGCGCCTCGATCGGCGCTCGCGCCGTCTGCGTCGCCCCGGTGCGGATCGGCGCCTGGGCGCTCGTGGCCGCGGGTGCCGTCGTCACGAAGGACGTGCCCCCGCACGCGCTCGTGGTCGGCGTCCCGGCGCGACGGATCGCGTGGGTCGGCCGCGCCGGCCGTCCGCTCGACGACCAGGGCGACGGCACCTTCACCTGCCCCGAGACCGGCGAGACCTACCGCGAGACGGACGGGCGGCTCGAGCTCGCCTGACGGTCAGGCACGATCAGCGGCTGAGGGCCTCCACGACGCGCTGGGCGGCGCGGCCGTCGCCGTAGGGCGTGGCGTCGGTGGGCTGCGGGTCGAGGCTCGCCAGCGCCCACGCGATCGTGCGCGGGTCGGACGCCAGGACGTTCCAGCCCAGCTCCACGGTCTCGACCCACTCGGTCTCGGTGCGCACGGTGACGCACGGGACGCGCAGCAGGAAGGCTTCCTTCTGCAGGCCGCCCGAGTCGGTGATCACCGAGTGAGCGCCCGCCGCGGCGGCCACGAGGCGTCCGTACGGCAGCGGCTCGTGCACGCGCACCGAGCCCTGCTCGAGCACGATGCCGAAGTCGGCGCAGCGCTGCACGAGGCGCGGGTGCGCCAGCAGCACGACCGGTCGCTCGAGCCCCTGCAGGCCCTCGACGATCGCGCGCAGGCGCTCGGGGTCGTCGGTGTTCTCGGCCCGGTGGATCGTGGAGACGTGGTACTCCCCCGCCGTGACGCCGAGGTCGGGGATCTCGAGCTCGCCGGAGTCGATGCGGCGCTTGATGCCGGTCAGCACGTCGGTCATGACGTCTCCCACCAGCACGGAGCGCTCGGCGAGACCTTCGGTGGCCAGGTGCGCCATGGCCTGCTCGGTGGGCGCCAGCAGCAGGTCGGCCGCGTGGTCGGTGAGGACGCGGTTGTGCTCCTCGGGCATCGCGCGGTTGAACGACCGCAGCCCGGCCTCGAGGTGCGCGAGCGGCACCTGCAGCTTCACGGCGCTGACCGCACCGGCGAGCGTGGAGTTCGTGTCGCCGTAGACCAGGACCCAGTCGGGGCGGTGCTCGAGGATGACGTCGTCCATCCGCGCCAGCATCGCGCCGGTCTGCGCTCCGTGGCCGGCCGAGCCGATCTCGAGGTTCACGTCGGGCTCGGCGATGTCGAGCTCGCGGAAGAACTCGCCCGACATGCGCTCGTCGTAGTGCTGACCGGTGTGCACGATGACGTGCTCGACGCCGGCGGCGCGGAACGCGTGGTCGATGGGCGCCAGCTTCACGAACTGCGGGCGGGCCCCGACGATGCTGAGGACCTTCACGTCAGCCGCCGATGACGACGCGGCGGACGCCGGTCCAGCGCTCGGGATCGGTGACGCGGCGGCCGTCGACGATGACGTCGACGCCCGGGAAGTCCGAGGCCGCGAGCTCGCGGTACTCCGCGTGGTCGGCCTGGACGACGATCGCGTCGACCGGCTCGCCGTCGTAGGCGGGCAGCTTGAGCGCCTCGAGCTCGTCGGGCTTGTACATCGGGTCACTGACCTGGACGTCGGCGCCGCGGGCGCGCAGCTCGTCGACCGTGCCGAAGACGCCGGAGAACGCCGTCTCCTTCACGCCGCCGCGGTAGGAGGCGCCGAGCACGAGGACGCGCTTGCCGGTGAGGTCGCCCGCGGCGGCCGCGAGCAGGTCGACCGCGTAGGCGGGCATCGCGGCGTTGGCCTCGCGGGCCGAGCGCACGACGGTGGCGTCGGGGTCGTTCCACAGGTACAGCCGCGGGTAGACCGGGATGCAGTGGCCGCCGACGGCGATGCCGGGCAGGTGGATGTGGCTGAACGGCTGGCTGTTGCAGGCCTCGATGACCTTGAGCACGTCGATGCCGTGCTGGTCGGAGAAGCGCGCGAACTGGTTGGCCAGGCCGATGTTGACGTCGCGATACGTGGTCTCGGCGAGCTTCGCCAGCTCGGCGGCCTCGGCGGTGCCCATGTCCCAGACGCCGTTCGGGCGGGGCAGGTCCTCGCGCTCGTCGAAGTCCAGCACGGTCTCGTAGAACTCGACGGCCTTCGCGGTGGCGGCCTCGTCGAGCCCGCCGACGAGCTTGGGGTACTTGCGCAGGTCGGCGAAGACACGACCCGTGAGCACGCGCTCGGGGCTGAAGACGAGGTGGAAGTCCTGGCCGGCGGCCAGGCCCGAGCCCTCCTGCAGCATCGGTGCCCAGCGGGTGCGGGTGGTGCCGACGGGGAGGGTCGTCTCGTAGATGACGGTGGTGCCGGGCTTGAGGCCGCGGGCGATGTCCTGCGTGGCCGAGTCCATCCAGCCGAAGTCGGGCGTGCCGTCGGCGCCGACGAACAGCGGCACGACGATGACGACGAACTCGGACTGCGAGACGGCGTCGGCGGTGTCGGTGGTGGCGACGAGGTGGCCCGAGCCGACGACCTCGGCCAGCTTCTCGGCGAGGTGGGCCTCGCCCGGGAACGGCTCGGTGCCGGCGTTCACCGTCTCGACGACGGTGGGGCTGACGTCGGCGCCGAACACCTTCTGGCCCTTCGAGGCGAACTGGACGGCCAACGGGAGGCCGATCTTGCCCAGGCCGACGACGGTGATGTTCATGGGGTTCCTTCGAGGGTGGGGGTCGGGGCCGCGCCGTAGGCGGCGGCGAGGGTCTGCGGGTCGCGGGCCTTGACGGTGGCGTCGGCGCGGTGGCCGTACTCGGCGACCAGCAGCGGGCGCGCCTGGGCGGCCCACGGGCGCTTCGGCTTCTTCTCGCCGGTGCGGTCCCACACGACGCGGACCGGGTGGTCGATCCGGGCGGCGGCCCGCACGGCGACGGACATCATCACGGGGCCCTCGGCGTGGATCACGTCGGGCGCGATCTCGTCGAGGGCGGGACCGAGGTGCAGCTCGGGGTCGAGCAGGGCGGGGTCGAGGCGTGCCCACGCGTGCTGGCGCCCCACCGTGCGCCACAGGCGGCGGGCGGCGCGGTCGACGGGACGGCGGCGGCCCTTGCGGACCTTGTACGCCTCGCGTGTGGCCTCGGTGCGCTCGGCGACCCAGCGGCGCTCCGCGCGGGCGAGGAACAGCCGGGCGCGCGGGACGAGCGGCACCTTCGTGTTGCCGCTCTTCACGTAGGCGACGTCGCGCTGGAACGTGGACTCGCTGACGCGCGCCTGCGCGGCGGCCTGGCGGACGCCCGCCTTCAGCAGGGTGCGGTAGCCGAGCGGCTTGGTCCAGCGCGGCGAGCGGGCGCCGTGGCGGCCGGTGCCGAGCCACTTCGGCACGGGCACGGTGGACACGGCGACGTCGTCGACGAGCAGCGGCCCGTCCTCGAGCGCGTCGCCCTTGGCCAGCACGTACACCTCGAAGCCGAGGTCGCGCAGGGCGGTGACGTGGTCGCCGAGGGGCTCGGCGGCGGTGTCGCGCAGGACGACGACGCGCAGGGCGCTCATGCGGTGGCTCCGATCACGGCGGGGTCGAAGCCCACCAGGTCGCGGTAGACCTCGTGCATCGCGTCGGCCTGGTGCTCCCAGGTCCACGCGTCGAGCAGGCCGGGCTGGTCGTAGGCGGCGACGTAGCGCTCGCGGTCGGCCAGCACGGCGCGGACCGCGCGGACGAAGTCGTCGACGTCGCCGACGCGGAAGACCTCGCCCTGGCCCGTGCGGCGGATCGTCTCGGCCATGAACCTCACGTCGCTGCCCACGATCGGCAGGCGGGCCTGCGAGTACTCGTAGAACTTCGTGGCGAGCGAGATCTCGTGGTTCATCATGTGGATCAGCGAGTGCACGCCCAGCGTGGCCGACGACAGGTACGGCACGATCTGCTCGACCGGCACGTAGGGCAGGATGTGCAGCCGCTCGCCCGCGCCCAGCTCGGCGGCGCGCTCCTGGAGCCCGAGCACGACCGGCGAGTCGGGCTGGCCCACGACGAGGGCGACGTGGAGGTCGGGCAGGTGGCCGAGGGACTCGATGACGACGCCGACACCGCGGTTGGGGTCGACGTAGCCGCTGTAGACGATCAGCGGGACCTCGTCGGCGAGGCCGCAGCGGGCGCGCACGCTGGGCGCCTCGGGCGGCGGGTCCTGGACGATCGGGGTGTTGAGCACGATCGTGGGGCGCTCGGGCAGGTGGTGGTGCTCCTGCAGCAGGTCGGCGATCGGGTCGCTGACGGTGAGCACGGCGTCGGCGTACTGGGCGTGCTCGGCCTCGAGCTGCTGCAGCGACGGGATCCAGCGCGGGTGCGCCGTGGCGTGCTCGACGCCCGGCATGAACTCGTGCGCGTCCCACACGAGCTTCACGTCGCGGCCGGCGGCGCGGGCGCGGAACGTGGCGCGCGCGGCGACGAACAGCATGCGGAAGTCGTTGGCGTGGATCAGGTCGGGCTGCAGGCGGTCGATCGCCGGCGCGAAGGCCTCGTCCCACGACTCGATGTTGGGGTCGAGGTGGTTCCAGGACTTCGTGCCGAGGACCTTGATCCAGGCGGCCGTGCTGAGGCGGTCGACGAGGCCGTGCATGCGGTGGCGCTTGCGGCGCACCTCGATCGTGCGCTCTCGCCGGAAGCCACGCCAGGACGCGAGAGCGCGGTTGGCGGCGATGCGCGCCGACAGCACGACGCGCTCGGGGCCCGACGCGCTGCGGCGGCGGTCCTCCAGGACGCGCGCCTGCGCCTCGCACCAGCCGAACAGCTGGTTGGCCCGCGCGCCCGTGCGGTAGGCGAGCGGGTCGCGCCAGCGCGGCGACCGCGCGAGGTGCGCACGCTCGATCCGCTCGGGCCGGTAGTCGACGAGCTCGACCGTGGCGTCGCCCACCTTCCACGCCGGGATGACGTCCTCGGTGCGGTTGATGCCCAGGAGCGTGACCTCCCAGCCGCGGTCGGCCATGGAGCGCGCCTGCTTCTGCACCCGCGAGTCGCGACGCACGTCGTTGTCGACGAGCATCACGACCTTGTTCGGCTGGTCGCTCACGCCAGATCGACCCGCTGACCGCCTCCGTCGGCGGAGTCGATCATCGCCTGCGCCACCTCGACGGTGCGGCGACCCTGCGCGAGGGTGACGATGTCGGTGTCCTGACCGAGGACGGCATCGCGGAAGGTCTCGTGCTCCACCAGCAGCGGCTCGCGCTTGGGGATCGCGAAGCGCGTGACGTCGCCCTCGGCGACGCCCCGGAAGGCGCTCAGCGCGTCCCAGTCGAGCGCGACGGTGGCGTTGCGGTGGAAGGTCAGGTCGGCGGTGAGCGTGTCGGCCACGTAGGCGCCGCGCTCGCCGGTGATGACGGTGCAGCGCTCCTTCATCGGGCTGAGCCAGTTCACCAGGTGGCTGACGATGATGTCGCCCGACAGCGTGCCGACGGCGGCGACCATGTCCTCGTGCGGGCGGCCGCTCTTGGTGACGGTGCGCGCGCTGATGTCGAGGTAGGACTCACCGGTGACGAACGACGCGATGTCGATGTCGTGCGTGGCGAGGTCCTTGACCACGCCCACGTCGGCGATGCGGTGCGGGAACGGGCCCTGGCGGCGGGTGACGACCTGGTAGATCTGGCCGAGCTCGCCCTCCTCCAGCTTGGCGCGCAGCGCCTGCAGCGAGGGGTTGTAGCGCTCGATGTGGCCGACGCCGCCGATCAGACCGGCGTCGCCGAACGCCTTCTCGAGGCGGGCGGCGCCCTCGACCGTGGAGGCCAGCGGCTTCTCGATCAGCGCGTGGATGCCGGCGGACGCGAGCGCCAGGCCGACCTCCTCGTGCAGGCTCGTGGGGCAGGCGACGACCGCGTAGTCGATGCCGAGCGCGATGAGCGACTCGACGTCGGGCACGACGTCGGCGCCGAACAGGCCGGCCTCGAGGGCGGGGTCGCTGATCGCGACGAAGTCGACGCCGTCGAGCTGTCCGAGGATCCGGGCGTGGTTGCGACCCATCGCGCCGGCACCGATGAGGCCGGCGCGCAGCGGGGCGCTCACGCGGTGGCTCCGGCCTCGTTGACGGCCGCGACGATGCGGTCGACGTCGGCGTCGCTCAGGCTCGGGTGCACCGGGATCGAGACGACCTCGGCGGCCGCCTTCTCGGTGGCGGGCAGGTCCCAGCGCGGGTCGGGCGCGCCGTCGACGAGGTACGGGCGCAGGCGGTGCACCGGCGTCGGGTAGTAGACGGCGTTGCCGATGCCGGCCTCGGTGAGGCGCTTCTGGAAGCCGTCGCGGTCGTTCTCCACGCGCACCGTGTACTGGTGGTAGACGTGGCGCGCGCCGTCGGCGACCGGCGGCACGACGACCGAGGTGATCTCGGCGTCGAAGCGGGCGGCGATCGCACGGCGGCGCTCGGTCCACTCGTGCAGGCGGGTGAGCTGCGTGCGGCCGATCGCGGCGGCGACGTCGGTGAGGCGCATGTTCACGCCGACGATCTCGTTGGCGTAGCGCTGCTCCATGCCCTGGTTGCGCAGCAGGCGGATCGTGCGCGCGACCTCGGCGTCGTTCGTGGTGACCATGCCGCCCTCGAGCGAGTGCATGTTCTTGGTCGGGTAGAAGCTGAACGCCGCGGCGGAGCCGAAGCCGCCGACCGGCTTGCCGTCGATCGCGGCGCCGTGGGCCTGGGCCGCGTCCTCGACGACCGCGAGGCCGTGGGTGGAGGCCAGCTCCATGATCGTGGCCATCGCGGCGGGGTGTCCGTACAGGTGCACCGGCATGATGCCGGCGGTCTTCGGGCCGATGGCGGCGCGGACGGCCTCGGGGTCGACGCAGAACGAGTCGAGGTCGATGTCGACGAACACCGGCTCGGCGCCGACGAGCCTGATCGCGTTGCCGGAGGCGGCGAACGTGAACGACGGGACGATGACCTCGTCGCCCGGGCCGATGCCCAGCGCCATCAGGGCCAGCTGGAGCGCCGAGGTGCCGGAGTTGACGGCGACGGCGTGCTCGGAGCCGGCGACCTCGCTGAACTCCTCCTCGAAGGCCTTGACCTCGGGACCCTGCACGACCATGCCGCTGCGGAGCACGCGCACCGCGGCCTCGATGTCGACCTCGTCGATGATGGGCTTGGCGGGCGGGATGAAAGGCTGTTCAGACACGGGTAACACCCTACTTCGTATGTGGGGACGGGCCATGTTCCGGCACCGCCGTGGGGGCAGAGTTCTCGAACCAGCGCGCCAGCACCTCGGCCGAGCGGCGGCCGTCGTGGACGGCCTCGACGAAGGCCCGTCCGTCGCGGGCGGCGGCGCGGCCCGCCTCGCGGTCGGCGAGCAGCCCGAGGACGACGTCGCGCAAGGTCTCGGGGTCGGCCTGCAGGATCGGCACCTCGAGGCCCGTCTCGGCGCGGACGTGCTCGCGCACGCCGGGCGACACGTGGCTGACCACGGTGCGGCCCGCGGCGAGCGCCTCGCACGCCGCGACGCCGTAGTCGGCGGCGCCGAACTGGTCGATGACGACGTCGGCGGTGCCGAACACCTGCGGCATCTCCTCGATCGGGACGCCCTGGACACGGCGGTACTCGATGAGGCCCTGGGCGTCGAGGTCGGCCAGAACGGGGTCGATGTGGTGCGACCCCTTCTGCTTGCTGCTGGGCGCGTGCGCCACGACGGGACGGTCGCGCTCGAGGACGGGCTCGTCGCTGTGCCAGCGGGCGACGTCGACCACGAGCGGCAGCCACGTGCCGTTCGGGACGAACTCCAGCAGGCCGGGCGTGGAGAGGAAGACCGGGCCCGGGTCGCTCGTGTAGACCTCGACGTTGCGGCGCGAGGAGTGCTCGAGCTGGCGCACCCATGCGGCGTCCATGCCGTCGTACTGGGCCCAGCGCTCGTTCGCCGCGTGCACCGACGGGATGCGGGCGTCGCTGCCGTGCGAGAGCAGCGCCACGCGCAGGCCGGCGTCGCGCAGCTCGGCGACGACGTGCTCGAGCGGCATGACGGACTCGCCCAGCACCGGCAGCCCGGCCTCGACGATCACGTGCGTGTAGGCGGCCAGCACGTGCTCGCGCCAGGCCCGGCGCCATGCGAGGTCGCCCTGGAAGCGGCGGCGGTCGACGGTGAGGTCGGCCGGGTACGGGTGCAGCAGCCGGCGGTCCTTGAAGTTCTGTGCGGCGGCGCCCGGGACGTGCGCGTCGACGGCACGGGCCCAGGCGTGCGCCTGGCCGGCGTAGTTCGCGGGCGCGATCAGCAGTCGGGCGGGCTCCTCCGCGATCGGCGGCATCGTGGCGTCGGCGGCGTCGGGCCCGGCGGGAGGGGTCGGCGCGGGCACGTCGAACCGCTCGGCCTCGAGCGCCTCGCGCACCCTCGCGGCGCGGTTGACGAACACGGTGCCCTCGACGCGGCGTCCGAGCTCCCACACGCTGCGGCACGCGGCGTCGTCCATCGCGACGACGACGTCGGCCCACTGCGCCAGCTCGACGGGACGGTCGTCCTCACGGCACCACGTGGCGAGGCGCTCGCGCAGCTTCGGGGCCGGGCCGGGCTCCGGCGCCGGCGGCGGCGCGGGACGCGAGCCGGTGACGCGGCTCCACACCCGCGCGCTGAGACTGCGCGGCGCGGGCTCGACCTTCGGCGGCTTCGGCAGCGGTGGCATCACCGCGAACTCGGCGTCGAAGGCGGGCTTGGGGCGCTTGGCCGCGAGGACGCGCACCTCGACGTCGCCGCCGAGGTCGAGCTTCTCCAGCAGGTTGTCCAGCCACGTCTCGGGGTAGCGGGCGCGGGCCGTGACGGCGAGGACGCGGGTCATCGACGGTCCTCCTTCGCGTCGAGGTCCTCCAGCGCCGCCGGCCAGGCCGAGGGGCGCCACGTGGGCACGACGGTGGCGGGGTCGAGCGCCAGCGCGGCGCGGATCGCGTCCGTGATCGCCTGAGGGGTCAGGTCGGCGGCGCGGACCACCTGGCTGGCCGCCTCGAACGGGTGCCCGGGGCCCGGCTGCTGCGCCGTGCACCAGACGACGGGGACGCCTGCGGCGAGGTGGTCGGCGGTGCGGCCCGCGGGCAGGTCGCCCCGCGAGACGACCACGACGAGGTCGAGACCGCGGTGCACGTCGGGCAGGTCGTCCACGGACGGCGAGGCCTCCGCGACGACGCCGGCGGAGGCGGCCTGCGCGAGCACCGAGGGAGCGACACTCGTGGCCGGAGGGCGACCGAACACGGCGAGCGTGGCCTCGGTCAGGACGGGGTGGACGGCGCGGGCGGCGATCCAGCCCTCGACGACCTCGACGAACGCGCTCCAGGCGTCGGGCTCGACGAAGCAGCCCACGCGCAGCGGCCAGTGCTCGCGGCGGGCCGGGAGGGCGGCGCCGGGCTCGGGCTCGGCGCCGAAGCCGTCCGGCACGACCAGCGCGCGGTCGGCGGCCGTCGGGTCGACGTCGCGCAGGCGCGATCGGGTGCCCTCGTCGGGGCACCACGCGGTGGCGCGGGAGAGGGCGTCGCGGACCCGCTCGCCGCCGATCTCGAAGTCGCCGCCGGTCGTACGGGCGAGGTCGACCACGAGGTCCGCACCGTGGCGCGCGCTGACGTCGGCGGCGACGGCGACCGTGACCATCGGGGCCGCGACGGCCACGACGAGGTCGACGCCCTCGGTGTCGGCGACCCGCAGCGCCTCCTCGCGCAGGCGGTCGTGCACGTGACCGAAGCCCGGCTCGTCGAACTGGGCGGCGGCGCGGGCCAGCCACTCGTCGCGCCAGCCGGCGGGGTCGAGGGCGCGCTCGTGCGACCAGCGGTCGATCCGCTGGAGCTCGTCGGGGTGGTCGTCCGCGATGCGCAGGATCCGGACGTCGTCGGGGACCCGGCGCGCGAGCGCGGGGTCGAGGCCGTCGTCGCGCACGGCGGCGGGGCTGTCGACCGTGATCACGGTGACGAGGCAGCCGGCCTCGGAGAGCGCCGCGACGAGGTCGGCGGTGCGACGGGAGAGGGAGGAGTCGATCGGCGGGACACTCCACCCGAGGACGACGGCGCGCGAGACGGCCGCGCCTCCCCCTACAGATCGCACGACGCCCACCCTAACCGCCGGGCGCACGCCGCCCGCGACGCCACCGGTCCGGTGCGAGGGGACCGCGCCACCCACGGCCGGGCGGCCACCGCGTCGCGTTGCTACGTTCGTCGGGTGACGACTGCGACCACGCCGACGGCCACCGAGTCCACGGTGTGGATCTCCTGGCTGCGCGCGATCGCCATCATCGGCGTCGTCACGATCCACTCGGTGGCGCCCAACGCCGCCGCCGAGGACGCCCGCTCCACGACCGTCGGGACCCTGGCCATCTGGCTCGACATCGGCGCCGTGTGCGCGGTGCCGCTGTTCGTGATGCTGAGCGGCTCGGTGCTGCTCGACCCGCGCCGGTACGGCAGCCACTCGGTCTTCCTGCGCAAGCGCGCCGCCCGCCTCGTCCCGGCCCTCGTCTTCTGGCACCTCTGGTACTGGGCGCTGGTCAGTCGCCAGGACGGCACCGTGCTGCCGTGGCGCGACGCCCTGCTGGAGACCGTCACCGGCGAGCTCTACACGGCGCTGTACTTCTTCTGGATCATCATCGGGCTCGCCCTGATCACGCCGCTCGTGATCGGCTTCGTCTCCACCTCGAGCCGCCGGGCCGTGCTCGTGGCCGGCGCGGCGCTCGCCACGATCCCCGCTCTCTCGCTGGCCACGATCCAGCCGCGCGAGGCGTCGGTGGTCCTCGTCGAGACGGCCTGGACGTGGTGGTTCGGCTACCTCGGGGTCTACCTCCTGGGCTGGGGCCTGCGCGGGGTGCGACTGCGTGGTCTCGCGCTCGCGGCGGTCTCGGCCGCGACCCTCGCCCTCGGGGCCCTCGGGTGCTGGCAGTGGCGCAACCCCGAGGCGCCGCAGTGGCTCCAGACGATCAGCCCGGTCAGCTACTACGGCGCGGGCACGATCCTCTACACGATCGGCGTCTTCCTCGTGGCGCAGGCGCTCATCCAGCCCGACGGGCTGCTGCGCGTGCTGGCCCGCGGCATCGGCGCCCGCCTGGGCACCACGCTCGGGGCGGCCACGCTCGGCGTCTTCGGCCTCCACCTGACGTTCGTGTGGCTGCTGCCCGAGCTGGGCATCGGCGGCGACCTCCCCGCCGCCGAGGCCGTGGGTCCCATGCTCGGACGCCTCGCGATCACCCTCGCCGCCAGCTTCGCCGTCGTGCTGGTGCTGCGGCGGGTCCCGGTGGTCCGCTCCGTCCTGTGAGCGGGGCGTCCGTCCGCCGCTCGTCGCCGTGGGTTCACCGTGACGCAGCATGGTGCCGATAACGTGAGGCGGGACCTCGACGCACGCGACGACCGGGAGAGGGTGGAGCGAGACCGATGGACGTGAGCACGATCCGCGACCTCATCGACCCCTTCCCCGACGTCCATGCCGCGTCCACGCGCGTCTTCCTCGGCCCGGCGAACTCGGCCGGCCAGGCCGGCCAGTGGGCCAAGGCGCTCGGCCGTCTGGCCGAGGACACGTGGGCGATCAGCTACCGCTACTGCGTCACGCCCCACCTCGCGCCGGCGCACCTGCGGGTGGACTCGAACCTGGCCCGCTACTCGATCGACTGGAGCCCGCGCATGCGCGACTTCGTCGTCGAGAGCTTCACGCACGTGCTGATCGAGTCGAACCACGCGCTGTGGGGCGGACCCGACCTCGCCTTCGACAACCGCGCGGTCGTCGAGGAGTTGCGGGCGGCGGGCGTGTCCGTGGCGATGGTGGCGCACGGGTCCGACGTGAAGATCCCGAGCGTCTACCGGCACCTGCACCCCGACACCCAGTACGAGCAGCTCGACCCCGACCTCGTCGACACGCTCGAGACGATCGCGCGCCGCAACGTCGAGGACTTCGCCGCGTTCGACGGGCCCACGTTCGTCACCAGCCCGGTGCTCATCCCGTTCGTGCCCGGCTCGCGCTGGCTGCCGCTCACGCTCGACGTGGAGCGGTGGACGTGCGACCGGCCCGTGCTCGAGCGCGACCGGCCCGTCGTCGTCCACAGCCCGAGCTCGGCGCAGAAGAACAGCGTGTGGATCGACCCCGTCCTTCAGGAGCTGCACGACGAGGGCGTCCTCGAGTACCGGCGACTCCAGGGCATCCCCCACGACGAGATGCCCGACGTGATCCGCGACGCCGACATCGTCGTGGAGCAGCTCGGCGCCGGCGGCTACGGCGTGGCCGCGTGCGAGGCCATGGCGGCCGGCCGGGTCGTGGTCGGCACGGTCGACCCGACGATCCGGCGTCACATCAAGGCGGTCACCGGTCACGACGTGCCGATCGTGCGGGCCACTCGCGAGACGATCGCCGAGGTCGTGCGCGAGCTCGTCGCCGACCCCGAGCGCTCCCGCCGACTGGGCGCCGAGGGCGTGGAGTACGTCAACGCGATCCACGACGGGCGGTACGCCGCCGACGTCCTGCGCACCTGGATCGACCCGGAGGGCGAGCCGCTCAGCGACGTGCGTCCCGCCGAGACGCCGCCCGAGCCGGACTGCACCGTGATCGTGGCGGTCCACAACACCGCCACCTACCTGCCCGAGGCGCTGGCCAGCCTCGAGCGGCAGACGATCGGCCTCGACGCCCTCCAGCTCGTGCTGGTCGACGACGGGTCCACGGACGACAGCGGCCGGATCCTCGACGAGTTCGCCTCGCGCCACGGGGACAACGTCGTCGTGATCCACCAGCCGCCGTCCGGGACGCCGGCCGTGCCGTTCAACCGCGGACTCGAGCGGGCCACCGGGCGCTACGTGTTCTTCCTCGGGTCCGACGACGTGCTCGACGACGACGCCCTCGAGCTGCTCGTCGGCCACGCCGACGTGTGGGAGTCCGACGTCGTCTTCGGCCGGATGGAGCCCATCGGCGAGCGCGCCGTGCCGATCCTCATCTACCGCGCCGGACGCGTGCGCGACATGGACCTCTACGCGTCGCGGCTGCCCTACAACCTCTCGAACACGAAGCTGTTCCGGCGCGAGCTCGTCGAGCGGCTGGGCCTGCGGTACCGCGAGGACATGCGCCAGCGCTGCGACCAGCCGTTCACGCTCACCGCGATGGTGAACGCCCGCCGGATCTCGATGATCGGCGACGGCGCGACCTACCACGCACGCGAGCGGCACGACCGGTCCAACGTCACGTACACCGCCGACTCGGCCGAGAAGTACGCCTCCACCGAGATCGTCATGGAGACGATCGCCGACTGCATCCCGCCCGGCCCGCAGCGCGACCACGTGATGAAGCGCCAGTTCGACAACACGATCCGCGGCGACCTGCGCGACTCGCTCGCGCTGCGCGACGACGCCGAGCGGGCCTTCGTGTTCGACCGGATCGAGGACCTCGCGCAGCGCTACCTGACCGACAACCTGTTCCGCCGGATGCACGTGATCCATCGCGCGATCATCGCGGCGGCGCTGCGGCGGGACGTCGACACCACGCTCGCGCTGCTGCAGGCCGACGAGGACAAGGGCCGCGGCGTCGACCTCCACGTCGTCGACGGGCGCGCGCACTTCGCCTACCCCGGCTTCGACCCGGCCGACGCGGAGTCGCGGTCGGCCTACGAGATCACGTACGAGAAGCCGGTGAAGCGGATCGCGTCGCTGTTCGGCCGCGCGAAGGCCGAGCTCGACGGCAGCTCCGTCGTCATCACCGGACGGTCGCGCGTGCGCGGGACACCGACGTACGCGGGTCGCCTCGTGCGCGACTCCAGCGCGCCCAGCGAGGCCGTGCATGCGAAGAGACCGCCCCAGCGCGGGCGCGAGGTCGAGGCGCACCTCGACACCGAGGCGGGGACGTACCGGCTCACGATCGACGCGGGCTCGCTGTCGGAGCGCGCCTACCGCCCGAGCATCGCGCTGCAGGTCGGCGACCTCTGGTACGACGTCCCGCTGCGGTTCGAGGGCGAGCACCCGCTGCGCACCGGCCTGCTGCGCAAGCGCACGATCGGCGTCGCCCGCGCCGACGACGCCGGGCACCTCGTGCTCGACGTCGACTGACTCAGGGCGCCAGGCGGTCGCGAGCCCACGCGTCGCCGTCGCGGGTGAAGCGGATGCGGTCGTGCAGGCGGTTCTCGCGGCCGTGCCAGAACTCGAGGACCTCCGGCGCGATCCGGTAGCCGCCCCAGCCCTCGGGCCGGCGGTCGGCCGCTCCCCCGCGCTCGGCCTCGTGCCAGCGACGATCCAGCTCGTCCCGCCCCTCGACGACCTGCGACTGCGGCGACGCGGCGGCGCTGATCCGCGCGCCCTCGGGACGGGCGGCGAAGTAGGCGTCGGACTCGTGCGCCTGGATCCGGGTCACGGCGCCCTCGATCCGCAGCTGGCGGTGCAGCGGGTGCCACAGCAGCACGGCCGCGGCCCGCGGGTTCTCGGCCAGCTCGCGACCCTTGCGCGAGTCGTAGTTCGTGAAGAACACCGCGCCCGCCGCGTCGAAGCCCTTGAGCAGCACGATCCGCACCGAGGGCTCACCCGCCGCGGTGGCGGTGGCGAGCGCCATCGCGTTCGGCTCGTGCACGCCCGCGGCCACGGCCTCGGAGATCCACGTCTGCGCCAGCGCGACCGGGTCGTCGCCCGCCGTGTCCTCGTCCAGCCCCACCCGCGCGTACTCGGTCCGCATCCGCGCCAGCTCGTCGCTCATGCGCCCACCGTAGCCAGCGCGGCCGGTCCCCTCAGCGCCACTTCACGAGGTTTCCTGTCACTTCACGAGGGTTGCGAACCTCGTGAAGTGACAGTTTCCCCGGTTAACCGGGGAAACTGGCAGCGCTCCGCCGACCTGCCGGATCGACCCGGAAACGGACCGTGCCGCACGGGGTGAGACGCGCACAGGGCACTATTGAGTCATGACTCAAGTGCACCACGGACTGGAAGGCGTCGTAGCGTTCGAGAGCGAGATCGCCGAACCCGACAAGGAAGGCTCCGCGCTCCGGTACCGCGGCGTCGACATCGATGACCTCGTCGGCCGCGTGCCGTTCGAGAAGATCTGGGGCCTGCTGGTCGACGGCACCTACGACCCGGGCCTGCCCCCGGCCGAGCCGTATCCCATCCCCGTGCACTCCGGCGACATCCGCGCCGACGTCCAGAGCGCGATCGCGCAGATGGCTCCCGTGTGGGGCCTGCGCCAGCTCTACGACATCGAGACCCCCGAAGAGGTCCGTGACGACCTCGCCCGCACCGCCGTCATGGTGCTCTCCTACGTCGCCCAGGCCGCCCGCGGCCTCGGCAAGCCGATGGTCCCCCAGAGCGAGATCGACAAGTGCGACACGATCGTCGAGCGGATGCTGACCCGCTGGCGCGGTGAGGTCAACCCCGACCACGCCAAGGCCATCGACGCCTACCTGGTCTCCGCCGCCGAGCACGGCATGAACGCGTCCACCTTCACCGCGCGCGTCATCTCCTCCACCGGCGCCGACGTGGCCGCCGCGCTGTCCGGCGCGGTCGGCGCGATGTCGGGCCCGCTGCACGGCGGCGCCCCGTCGCGCGTGCTGCACATGATCGAGCAGGTCGAGAAGACCGGCGACGCCGAGGCATACGTCAAGAACCTCCTCGACTCGGGCGAGCGCCTCATGGGCTTCGGCCACCGCGTCTACCGCGCCGAGGATCCCCGCGCCCGCACGCTGCGCCGCACCGCCAAGGAGCTCGCCGCGCCCCGCGCCGAGGTCGCCGAGGCCCTCGAGCAGGCCGCCCTCAAGGAGCTGCGCGAGCGTCGTCCCGACCGCGTGCTGGAGACGAACGTCGAGTTCTGGGCCGCGATCGTGCTGGACTTCGCCGAGATCCCGGCGAACATGTTCACCGCGATGTTCACCTCCGCCCGCACCGCCGGCTGGAGCGCCCACATCCTCGAGCAGTACAAGACCGGCCGCCTGATCCGCCCCTCGGCGATCTACACCGGTCCGGCCGAGCGCCGCGCCGACGAGGTCGACGGCTGGAACCCGGCCTGGGGCGAGTCCAAGGCCTGAGCCTCGCACGATCCCGCACGGGGTGTCGCCACGGTCGTGGCGACACCCCGTCGCCGTTTCCCCTCCCCTTGCAGGGGTTTCGGGCGGTCGGTGTGCTTCACTCCTGTCCGTGACCAGGATGCGCGCGCTGACGTTCGCGCTCGGTGCGTTCCTGTCCGCGGGGTACGCGCCCACCGTTGAGCGCACGGAGCGCCGCGGGACCGCCGGCGTCCGCGACGACCTCTTCACGATCACGACCGGCCTCGACCCCGACCGCGTCCTCACGGTCGGCCCGCACCCGGGCTGGGAGCCGCGCCCCGGCCTCGAGCTCGACGCGCAGCTGCCCGTGCCGTGGCCCGAGTCGTACCTGACGAAGTACCGCCAGCACTTCGCGCCGTGGCCGTTCCAGGTCAACGCCTCACTGCTCGCCTCCCACGTCCGCCGGCACCCCGAGAGCCGCGACCTCGTCCGGTCGATCGCGGAGGCCCTGTACGACCGCCTGCTGGAGCACACCGAGCAGGTCGGCGACGCGCGCTTCGTCGTCTACCGGTTCGGCCGTCGATACGAGGGCGTGCGGGTGAGGGCGCCGTGGACGTCCGGCCTCGGCAACGGTGCCGCGATCTCCGGCCTCGTCGCGCTCGACCACGCCTTCCACGACCCTCGCTACCTGCGCACGGCGCGTGAGCTGGCCGCCGCCTACCGCGTCCGCGGACCGTCGACCGAGCACCTGTGGTTCAGCCTCGTGGCCGACGAGGGCTACCTCTGGTTCGAGGAGCAGCCGATCGACGACCCCGTGCAGCCGATGATCCTCAACGGGCACGTCACCGCGCTGACCGGGCTGTACTACCTGTGGGACCGTGGCGGCCGCGACCCCGAGGTGTTGGAGCTGCTGTCGGCCGGACTGACCGCCGCCGCGCACTACGGGCCCCGGTTCCGGGCGCCCGGGGCGGCGAACCGCTACCAGCTGCGCGAGCCCGGGCACCCGGACTACGGACCCGCCCGGACGGTGAGGCAGCAGCAGGTCATGTACGCGATGACGGGCGATCCCCGGTTCCTCGAGCTGCGCGACCAGTTCGCCACCGACATGGGCATCGATCCCGAGGGCTTTCCGACACCGCTCGCCTGAGATTCGCTCGCGCAGATCGTTGCCATATTGGGCCCAACGGAGTAGACTTCGAACATCGGTTCGGAGGGGTTCGGGGGGATCTGGTGGACGTCGTCGGAGGGCTCAGGTCGGGGCAGCGGTTCCTGGCCGACGCGCGCTCGCGTGACCTGTCCGCGTTGTCGCCGGAGCAGATCGCAGCTGAGGTCACGGCAGTGCAGGCCATGCGTCGCGAGGCTGACGCACTCCATCTCGCGCTGGTGGCTGCCGCCGATCGGACTGACGCCCACCGCGCGACCGATGCCGCGAGCCTGACCGCGCTGGTCGCCACGGAGTCCGGCGTCACGCGGCGCGAGGCCGCGAAGGAGATCCGTCTGGCGAACCGGCTCGAGGCCGCGCCCCGGGTGCGGGAGGCGCTGGCGGAGCCGGGCATGTCCACCGCCAAGGCCGCGATCGTCACCGACGCGCTCGACACCCTCCCGACGGGCCTCACCGTCGAGCAGCGCGACCTGGTCGAGGCCGACATGGTGGCGGCGGCGCGGGTGATGACGGCCGACCAGCTGCGCCGCAAGGCCCGCCGCGCGGTCGAGGTCGTCGACGTCAATCGCGCCGACCGGATCGAGAACGACCAGCTCACCCGGGACGAGTCGGCCCAGCGGCAGCAGCGCGAGTTCTGGATCGGCCGTCCCGACGAGACCACCGGACTCGTCCCGTTCGGCGGCAAGACCGACGCCGTGACCGCCGACATGCTGCGCGCGGTCGTGGAGTCGAAGACCGCCCCGCGCGCCACCTCGACTGAGAACGCAGGCTTGCGGCCGCAGGAGAAGGCGGGCGAGGCGTTCGCCGAGATCGTCCGCCACCTGCCCCGCGACGGCTACGGCAACCACGGCGGCGTCGCCGCCACGCTGGTCGTCACCGTCGACGAGCAGACCCTGCGAGGCCAGACCGACCGCGCCGGCGTGACGGAGTTCGGCACTCCTGTCAGCGCCGGCCAGCTCCGCAAGCTCGCCTGCGACGCCGGCATCCTCCCCGTCGTGATGAACGGGACCAGCCAGGTCCTCGACGAGGGCCGGTCGAAGCGTCACCACACCGCCGCTCAACGCATCGCCCTCGCCCAACGCGACCAAGGCTGCGCGTTCCCCGACTGCGACCGACCACCCGGCTGGACCGAGGCTCACCACGTGATCCCGTGGAGCCACGGCGGACCCACCGACCTCACATCAGGAGTGCTGCTCTGCAGTCACCACCACCATCGCGTCCACGACGCCCACATCGCAGTCAGGCTCAGTGGAGACGACGGCACGCCCGAGTTCCGCCTGCGCGGGGAATGGCACCGCAACCACCGCTACCGACCCTTGGCGGCGTCAGCGTGATCTCGATACACCGCCTCGCAGGCTCGGCGGCACTCGATCAGCCGGGACTCAGTCGGGGATGGCGCCGCGCTCGGACTCGTTGAAGACCTCGTCGATGACGCGGTCGGCGGCGTGCCCGTCCTCCAGGCCGCCGAAGCGCTCGCGGAACGCGGCCAGCCGGTCGGCGTAGCGCGTCTCCAGCTCCGGCAGGCTCGCCACGGCGTCGATGACCTCGTCGCTCGTGCGCAGCACCGGGCCGGGCGCGATCTCCTCGAGGTCGACGTAGAAGCCGCGCAGGTCGTCGCGGTAGTGCTCGAGGTCGTACACGTACGAGATGATCGGCCGGCCGCGCTGGGCGTAGTCGAACATGATCGACGAGTAGTCCGTGATCAGCGCGTCGGCCACCAGCAGCAGGTCCTGCGTGTCCGGGTACTTCGAGACGTTGACGATGCTCGCGTCGAGGTCCTTCGGCCAGGTGAACTTCACCAGCGGGTGCAGGCGCACCAGCAGGGTGACGTTGTCACCCAGGCGCTCGGCGAAGCGGCCGAGGTCGAGGGCCATGTCGTGCGCCCAGGCGCCCTTCGCGCCCGCGGCGCGGCCGTCGTCGCGGAACGTCGGCGCGTAGAGCACCACGGTGCGGTCCTCGGCCAGCCCCAGCCGCAGCCGCGTCTCCCGCGCCCGTTGCGCGCCCTTCTCGGTGTGGAACACGTCGTTGCCCGGGTAGCCCGACTCGATGATCGGCCCGGTGAAGCCGAACGCGCTCCGGAACGCCTCGGTCGCGTAGGGGCTCGGCGAGACGAGGCTGGACCAGCGGTCCACGAGCTCCTGCGCCTTCGCGTGGTAGTCGTCGGCGCGGCCGTACATGACCGGCACGTCGTTCTGCATCCGCTTGAGCGGGGTGCCGTGCCAGGTCTGCAGGTAGTGCGTGCCACGGGGGCGTTTGCAGAGGTCGTGGACGTTCTGGTTGAACACCCAGTACCTCGCCCGCGAGAGGGTCCAGAAGTAGCGCGGCGTCAGCCGGAACACCTTGTGCGTGCCCGGCGGCACCCGCAGCGTGGAGTTGTTGACGTACCAGAGGTCGAGCGACGTGCCGCGCTCGTGGAGCCGCTCGAAGAGCGCGCGCGGGCTGCCACCGTAGGCGTTGCCGCGATCGCTCTCGAACACCGCGATGTCCCGCCGGGGCAGCAGGCTGCCGAACCGGAACATCAGCGACATCGCGCGGTAGTAGTGCGGCCCGGCGCGGAAGCGCTTGAACGCGTCGCGCACCCAGCGCTGGTTGCGCAGCCGCAGCAGCCGCGTGGACAGGCCGTCGGCCGTGCGCACCATCTCGTAGTTGCGCTCGCCGTAGCCGGAGGTCGGCAGCTCGAGGTACTTCGCGGCCCGACGGGCGTACAGGTCGTCCATCGTGAAGGCGGACTCGGCCGACGTGACCACCTCGGCCGCGAGGTCGGCGGCACGGTGCGCGATCGGACCGGGCAGCTCGGTGGCGGCGTCCACGAAGGGCGTGCGCGCGCCGGTCAGCACGGCGTCGTCGAAGCGGAAGAAGAACACCGGACGACGCAGGAACGCGGCGTCCCACGCCACGCTCGAGTAGTCGGTGACCAGCGCGGCGCTCGTGCGGATGAGCTCCTGCACGTCGGCGTCGCGCGGCGCGATCGAGATGCCCTCGAGCGGCAGGTCGTCCACGAGCGCCCGCAGGTTCGGGTGCATCACCATGAGGATCTCGACGCCCTGCTGCTGCAGGCCCTGGATCCGCGGGTCGTTGAGGAACTCCAGCCAGTTGGCCAGGTAGGTGCTGGTCAGCACGCTCTCGCGGCTGGTCAGCCAGTCGCGCCACGTGGGCATCACCAGCAGGCGGCGCTGCACCTGCGGCTCGCCCTCGAAGAGCGAGTCGTAGCGTGCGAAGCCGGTGACGGCGACCTGGGACGGGAAGAAGTCGAGGTCCTCGATGAAGATCTGGCGCTCGGCCGCGGAGTTCACCACGACGCGGTCCGGCGGCATCTCCTGCATGTGCAGTCGGCCGTAGTTCAGGCGCACGTTCTTCATGCCCGTGACGCCGTGCTGGAGGAACACACGCAGGCCGCGCGCGTGCCGGGCCAGCCGCGGCGAGCGCGAGGCGTGCAGGTACTCGGCGTGGTGGCTGCCGACGAAGCGCGAGGCCAGGGCCGTGTAGCGGATGTGCTCGCGCGAGCGGGCGGTGACGACCTGACGGAACGGCTCGACCTTGTCGCGGTCGGGCGAGTCGGCGTCGATCACGTAGTAGGCCCGGCGCTCGGGGTGGTTCCGGCGGATCCAGCGGAACAGCGCGAAGCCGTTGTCCTGCGCCTTGTAAGGCACCTCGCCGACGAGCCAGATGCCGGAGAACGGCCGCAGCGGTGTCATCAGCCACGCCCAGCGCGAGAGGCGGCGCAGGTAGCGGTGGTTCTCCACGGTGAACCGCTCGGACCAGAACGCGAGGCGCTTCGCGCGGAAGGTCAGGTAGGGCACCCACTGGTCGACGTGGCCGCCGCCGGTGGTGGGCACCGGCAGGTCGCGCAGCCGGAAGTGGCGGAAGCTCTTCTCCGCGAACGGCACGCGCACCGGCAGGTCGAAGCCGCTCAGGTCCATGATCAGGTGCGGGTCGACGATGCCCTCGCGCTCGTCGTCGGAGACGGCGTCGGGCATGAGGTCGAAGCTGATCGCGTACTCGTACAGGCCGTGCGTGGCGGTCGCGTCGCGCTCCACGATCTGCACCGGGATCTCCTGCGTGCTGCCCGAGAAGCGCCACTGCAGCGAGAGGCGGATGTCGCTGGCGGGCCGCGAGAAGGTCTTGAGCAGCAGCTCGGTGGCGATGCCCTTCGGGCCGACGTCCAGGCGCGTGCCCTCCACCTCGAAGCGACGGATCGGCTCGGCGGCGTACCGCACCGAGACGTTGCCCTGGTCGGTGACGTGGGTCCAGGCGTGCACCTGCTCGCCGAACGGCGAGGCGGCGCCCTCGAGCTCGATGCGGTCGAGCGCGGCGGCCGTGTCGGTGTGGTCGAAGCGACCCAGCCGGAGCTCGGTGCGCTTCTTCCCCGTGCCCTCGACCTCGGCGAAGAGGTCGAATCGGCCGGCGGCGCGACCGCCGAGCTCCCACAGCTGCACGGGGTCGAGCGTGAACGCGAAGCGGGCGGAGGCCGGCTGCTCGAGCCGGACGGCCACCTGGTCGAGGCGGCTGGCGGGCCGGACCACGAGGGCCACGACGCGCACCGGGTCGCGGAACTCGCCGGCGTAGTGGATCAGGCCGGCGTCGTGCCGGATCGCGAGCCGCGCGTGGGGGCGGGGTGCCGGACCGCGGCCGAGGGCTCGGCGCAGGCGGTCCTTCGCGCGCTCGGGGACCATCGCCACGACGCGGCGACGCACTCGACCCACGTCAGGCATGCTCTCCTCGGTTCCCGTCGACATCACGGCGGGACGACGCCCACCGGGTACGCAGTTGTCGATTCTAGTGGTGGAGACCGAGGCGCTGCCCGTCGCCCGCCGGACGGCGGGTTGGGCACGACGAGGTGCGGCCTCGTATCGTGGTGCGGTGCCCGCCAGCCCTCCTCGCGACCGTTTCCGGGCCGAGATCACGGCCCTGCGCGCCGTCGCCGTGATGCTCGTCGTCCTCTTCCACCTGTGGCCGGGGCGTCTGCCCGGTGGCTACATCGGCGTCGACGTCTTCTTCGTGATCTCCGGATTCCTCATCACGGGGCACCTGCTGCGCGAGACGGCCGACACCGGCCGCATCGACCTGGCGCGCTTCTGGGCCCGTCGCGCCCGGCGCCTGCTGCCGGCCGCGTACCTCGTGCTGGCCTGCTCGGCGGTCGCCGTGTGGCTGTGGATGCCGCTGGTCTCGTGGGGCCAGAACTTCAAGGAGATCGTCGCGTCGGCGCTGTACGTGCAGAACTGGGCGCTCGCGGCCGACTCCGTGGACTACCTCGCCGCCGAGAACGACCCCACCGCGGTACAGCACTACTGGACGCTCTCGATCGAGGAGCAGTTCTACCTCGTGTGGCCGCTGCTGGTGCTGCTCGCCACCGTGCTGGCCGTGCGGATGGGTCGCTCCCGCAGGCTCATGGTGGCGATCGTGCTCGGCGCCGCCACGGCCGCGAGCCTGGCGTACTCGCTCTGGATCACTCAGGCGAATCCGCCGGCGGCCTACTTCGTCACCCCGGCCCGCGCCTGGCAGTTCGGCGCCGGCGCGCTGCTCGCACTCTGGATGGGCAGCGCCACCGTGCGCCGCGGCACCCCCACGGCGCTGCTGTCGTGGGCGGGCTTCCTGACCCTCGCCTGGTGCGGTTTCGTCTACGACGAGTCCACGCCGTTCCCCGGCACCGCGGCGATCGTGCCCGTCGTCGCGACGCTGGTGGTCATCTGGGCCGGCGAGCCGCGCGGGCTCCTCTCCCCCGCGCCGCTGATGCGCTGGCGTCCCACGCACACGCTGGGCGAGATCTCGTACTCGATGTACCTGTGGCACTGGCCGCCGATCGTCATCCTGCCGTTCATCCTCGGCGCCGAGCTGGGCTTCTGGGAGCGCGTCGGGATCCTCGTGTTCACGATCGTGGTCTCGTGGGCGACGAAGCGCTGGGTCGAGGACCCGGTGCGGTTCACGCACCGGTTCGGCCTGCGCCGCCCGGCCACCACCGGCCTCGCCACCCTGGTCGGCGCGGCCCTGCTGGTCGGCGGCTCGATGGTGGGCGTCCAGTCGGCCGCCTCCGCCCAGGAGCGCGCGGCCAAGGTCGCCGCGCAGCTCGAGGAGGACGCGCCGCCGTGCTTCGGCGCCGCCTCCCGCGATCCCGAGAACCCGTGCCACAACCCCGACCTCGACGACCAGCTGATCCCGACGCCCGAGGCCGTGGTCACCGACTACGCGAAGGACTACCCGGGCTGCTTCGCCGGCGTCCACGACACCGAGCTGAACGACTGCACGTTCGGCGACCTCTCCGACCGGTCGCTGCCGCACGTGACGCTGCTGGGCGACTCGCACGCCCGCTCGTTCCTGCCGGCGCTGGTCCGGATGGCCGACCAGAAGCTCATCACGCTGTCGGCGCAGCTCAAGTCCAGCTGCTCGTGGACGCGCGACGAGATCCGCCACGACGACCCGCTGCGCGTCAGCAGCTGCCAGGAGTGGAAGCAGAACCTCCAGGAGTGGCTCCTCGACCGCACCGACTCCACCGACCTGATCCTGACCACGGGCTACGCCCAGATGCTCACGGGCTCCGACGACGAGCGGGTCGAGAGCATGGAGGCCGCCTGGCAGCCGGTCCTCGACCGCGGCGTGCGCGTGGTGGCGATCCGCGACAACCCGCGCCTGCCGCGCGCTCCGCAGAAGTGCCTGTCGCAGCTCGACGAGATCACGCCCGACGCCTGCGCGTTCACCCGCGAGGAGGCGCTGTCGAAGTTCGACGCGTTCGCCGCCACGGGGCGCGAGGTCGACGGCGCGCAGACGCTCGACCTGAGCGACCTCTACTGCGACGACGAGACCTGCCCGGCGATCATCGGCGGCGTGAACGTGTACCGCGACATCACGCACCTGAGCGTGACGTACGTGCGCACCATGACGCCCTACGTGTACCGGCGTCTCGTGGACATGAACGCCCTGCCGCGACCCTCCTGAAGCCGCAACGGCCGCGGAAAGAACGATGCCGCGGCGCCGTATCACCCCCCCGAGGTGATGCGGCGACGCGGCGGTCGCATGAGGGAACACTAACCCATGCGCTAGTCCTTTGGAACTAGGTCCGTGGTTCTTTCCGGCGTGTTGTCACTGAGAGTTGAACCCTGAGCGACTCACCCGAGGGCGACCAGCTCGGTCACGTCGTCCTGGGGCAGCTCGTCCACGACGGCCGTCACCGTCAGCCGGTTCAGGTTCACCGCGGCGTGGTGCTGCGACAGGAACGCCGTCTCCGAGGCGTCCATCCCCGTGGCGATCCGGACCATCGTCTCGCGGGGAGCCAGCGCTGTCGCGTCGACGACGTGCCACTCCCCGTCGATGTACGCCTCGGCGACCGCGTGGAAGTCCATCGGCTGCAGGCCCGGGGCGTAGACCGAGACCAGCCGGGCGGGCACGTCGTGGGCGCGCAGGAGGGCGATCACGAGGTGCGCGTAGTCGCGGCACACGCCCTGGCGCTTGAGCATGGTCTGGACGGCGCCGTCGGTCGGCCGGCTGCTGCCCGGCACGTAGGACAGATGGGTGCCGACCCACGACGTGACCGCGTCGAGCAGGTCCTTGCCGGCGAGACCCGTGAACTCGGCCTTGGCGATCGCGAAGAGCGAGTCCGAGGGCGCGTAGCGGCTGGGCCGGCGGTACTCGATGATGTCGAGCTCCTCCGTGGCGATCGGGCCCGCGTGACCCGTGACGACGGCCTCGTAGTCGATCGTGATGGGCCCGGCGGGAGCGTCGACGCGGTGCAGCCGGGTCTCGTGGCGCCCCGCGATCTCGCGGGCCTCGAGCGCGGTCCCGTCCTGGACCACCCGCAGCGTCTCGCGCTCGGTGGCGATGTTGGCGGCGACGGCGATCGAGAGGACGAGGTCGGCGCGGTCGAAGGCGTGCAGTTCGAGGTGGGCGGTGACGGTGCGCTTCACCGCACCATGCTGGCACGCACGTCCGCGTACCGCGATCCGGCGGTCAGGAGTCGAAGGCGGCGAGGATCTCGTCGGCGGCGGCCGCCGGCGAGAGGCGCCCCGCGAGGACCTCGTCGCGCACCTGCTGGCGGACCTGCGCGACGGACTCGTCGGTGGCGAGCCGCTGCTCGATCTCGTCGCGGACGAGCGTCCACGTGAAGTCGAGCTGCTGCTGCGCGCGCTTCTCCTCGACGCCGCGGTGGCCCATGAACTCGCGGTGACGCAGGACCCGGCTCCACACGGTGTCGATGCCGGTGCCCTCGAGCGCCGAGCAGGTCAGCACGGGCGGCACCCAGTCCTGCGTGCCGGCGTAGACCAGGCGCAGGGCGCCGGCCAGCTCGCGGGCGGTGGACTCGGCCTCGCGGGCGCGCTCGCCGTCGGCCTTGTTGACGGTGATGACGTCGGCGATCTCGAGGATGCCCTTCTTGATGCCCTGGAGCTGGTCACCGGTGCGCGCCAGCGTGAGGAACAGGAAGGTGTCGACCATGCCGGCGACCGTGATCTCGGACTGGCCGACGCCGACGGTCTCGACCAGCACGACGTCGTACCCGGCGGCCTCGAGGATCGTCAGGGCCTGGCTGGTGGCGCGCGCGACGCCGCCGAGGCTCCCCGCACTGGGCGAGGGGCGGATGTAGGCGTTCGGGTCGGTGGACAGGCGGACCATGCGGGTCTTGTCGCCCAGCACCGAGCCGCGCGTGCGCACGCTCGAGGGGTCGACGGCGAGGACGCCGACGCGGTGGCCGCGCTCGGTCAGGTGGACGCCGAGGGCCTCGATGAACGTGGACTTGCCGACGCCGGGGACGCCGGAAATGCCCACGCGGACGGCTCCCCCGACCTTCGAGTCGGGCGCCGCGGCCAGTCCGGCCAGCAGCTCGCGCGCGGCGGCGCGGTGGTCGGAGCGGCGTGACTCGACGAGGGTGATCGCTCGCGAGACCGCTGCCCGCTGGCCGGCGCGGACCCCCTCCGCCACCTGTTCCACGTCGATCACGCCAGTGAGTCTAGGGCGTGGGTCGGAGTCACCACGGCAGTGGCGGTCCCAGGGCGAGCTCGTCGATCACGTCGTGCACGATCGCGAGGAGCGTCTCGTCGGAGTTGTCCCCGCCGGGCCGGAACGCCACGGCGTTGATCACCACCCGGCCGCCGGAGAACGTGACGCCCAGGAACCCCTGACCACCCAGGCGGACGAGCTCGGCGGTCGGTCGTCCCGGCTCGTTGAACTGGCCGAAGGCGTACTGGCACGGCTGCCCGTCGATCCGCTCCACCGCATCGGGCACGCGGCCGAGGTTGGAGCAGCCCACCGCGTTGACGTCGGCGCCCAGCGCGAACCGCTCGACGCGGCGCAGCAGCCAGACGGGCACGAACGGGACGAGCGGGAGGGCCGCCAGCAGGGGCAGCTGCTGCGCGTCCTGCGCGCTCAGGGCGGCCTTCATCGCCGCGCGGGCGGGACGCAGGTCGTGCGTCACCTCGGCCGGGTCGAGCGTGACGACGACCGACGACAGGGCGTTGCCGCGCAGGTCGTCGTCGCCCTCGCGGACGCTCACCGGGATCGTGAGGTTCACCGTGCCGTTGCGCTGCACGCGTCCCAAGTGGTGCCCCAGCCGGGCAGCCACGGCCGACGCGAGGACGTTGGACGTGCCACCGAGGCGCTGCGCGCACGCGTCCCAGGCCGCCTCGGACACGAAGGTCACGATCCGGGCGGCACCGTCGCGGTCGGGCAGCCGGGTCGCGCGGGTGTCCGTGGGCGAGGCCGGGAGCGCGGCCGTCGACTCGCGGTGCGGCAGGCTCCGCTCGGCGCGCATCTGGCGGACCACGGCGCGCAGGGCTCGCGCCTTCTCGGGCAGCGACGCCAGCACCTCGCGCCACTGGGACACGCGGCTGCCCCGCACGGCCCCACGTGGCGGGTAGGCGAGGTCGAGGTCGTGGCCCTCGACCGCCTCACGCAGGCCGAGCAGGACGCCGACCCCGTCGGTGACCGTGTGGGAGACGACGATCGCGACGGCGCTGCCGCCGTCGTCGAGCCGCAGGACGCCGAAGCGCCACGGCGGCCCCGCGATCGGGTCGAGGGGCCGGCGCGAGACCTCGACGGACCACTGCTCGACCTGCGACCGCGGCCGCGGCGCGGCCTCGACCTCGATCGGCACCGGCCGGTCGGGACGGACCCACCGGGCGCGGCCGCCCCACACCTGCGCGGGCTCGACGACGCGGGCAAACCGCCCGTGCTGGAGTCGGTCGGACAGCCGGCGCAGCGCCTCGAGGTCGACCTCGCGGTCGTAGACCCACGTGTAGTGCAGCGTCGGGTGGTGCCCCATCGCACGGAACGCCAGGTACGAGGCGTGGTCCATGTAGTCCAGACGGGTGTCCGGACGAGTGTCGAGGCGTGTGTCCACGCCCGCAGGCTAGTGCAACCGACAGTTACACGTCACGCGTCGGAGGCGCGCAGCTTCTCCAGCAGGTCGAGCGCGGAGTCGGCGATGACCGTGCCGGGCAGGAACACCTCGGCCGCACCCATCTCCTTGAGCGTGGGCACGTCGTCCGGGGGGATCACGCCGCCGATGACGACCATGATGTCCGGACGGCCCTGCTCCTCCAGCGCGGCCTTGAGCGCCGGCAGCAGGGTGAGGTGCCCCGCTGCGAGGGAGGAGACGCCCACGACGTGGACGTCGGCGTCCACGGCCTGCTGGGCGACCTCCTCCGGCGTCGAGAACAGCGGGCCCACGTCGACGTCGAAGCCCATGTCGGCGAACGCGGTGACGATGACCTTCTGGCCGCGGTCGTGACCGTCCTGGCCCATCTTCGCCACGAGGATGCGCGGGCGGCGGCCCTCCTCGCGCTCGAACTCGTCGGTGGCTTCGATGACCCGGGCGATGTTGCCCGACTGGCCGGCCTCGCTGCGGTACACACCCGAGATCGTACGGATGACCGCTTGGTGGCGCCCGTAGACCTTCTCCAGGGCGTCGCTGATCTCCCCGACCGTGGCCTTGGCCCGCGCGGCGTTGACCGCGAGGTCGAGCAGGTTGCCGTCGAGCGAGCCGTCACGGCGCGAGCCGCGCTCGGCCGAGTTCGTAAGCGCCTCGAGGGCCGACCGCACGTCGTCGTCGTTCCGCTCGGCGCGCAGGCGCTCGAGCTTGGAGATCTGCGACGCGAGCACGGCCTGGTTGTCGACCTTGAGGACCTCGAAGGGCTCCTCGTCGGGCACGCGGTAGGTGTTGACGCCGACGACGACCTGCTGACCGGAGTCGATGCGGGCCTGCGTGCGCGCCGCGGCCTCCTCGATGCGCATCTTGGGGATGCCCTCGTCGATCGCCTTGGCCATGCCGCCGGCCGCCTCGACCTCCTGGATGTGCGCCCAGGCGCGGTTCGCGAGGTCGTGCGTCAGCCTCTCGACGTAGTACGAGCCGGCCCACGGGTCGATCGTCTGCGTCGTGCCCGACTCCTGCTGGAGCAGCAGCTGGGTGTTGCGGGCGATGCGGGCGCTGAAGTCCGTCGGCAGCGCGATGGCCTCGTCGAGCGCGTTGGTGTGCAGGCTCTGCGTGTGGCCCTGCGTGGCCGCCATCGCCTCGATCGCGGTGCGCTGGACGTTGTTGTAGACGTCCTGCGCCGTGAGGCTCCAGCCCGAGGTCTGCGAGTGCGTGCGCAGGCTCAGCGACTTGGGGTTCTTCGGATCGAAGTCGCTGACCAGCCGGGCCCAGAGGGCGCGGGCGGCGCGCAGCTTGGCGACCTCCATGAAGAAGTTCATGCCGATGGCCCAGAAGAAGCTCAGCCGCGGCGCGAACGCGTCGATGTCGAGGCCCACGTCGAGGCCCGAGCGGATGTACTCGACGCCGTCGGCGAGCGTGTACGCCAGCTCGAGGTCGTTCGTCGCCCCGGCCTCCTGGATGTGGTAGCCGGAGATCGAGATGGAGTTGAACCGCGGCATCTTGGCCGCCGTGTACGCGAAGATGTCGGAGATGATCCGCATCGACGGCGCCGGCGGGTAGATGTACGTGTTCCGGACCATGAACTCCTTGAGGATGTCGTTCTGGATGGTCCCGGCCAGCTGCTCGGGCTTCACGCCCTGCTCCTCGGCCGCCACGATGTAGAGCGCCAGCACCGGCAGCACGGCGCCGTTCATCGTCATCGAGACGCTCATCTGGTCGAGCGGGATGCCGTCGAACAGGGTGCGCGTGTCGTAGATCGAGTCGATCGCGACGCCGGCCATGCCCACGTCGCCGACGACGCGCGGGTTGTCGGAGTCGTAGCCGCGGTGGGTGGCCAGGTCGAACGCGACCGACAGGCCCTTTTGGCCGGCGGCCAGGTTGCGGCGGTAGAACGCGTTGGACTCCTCGGCGGTGGAGAAGCCGGCGTACTGGCGGATCGTCCACGGCTGGGTCGTGTACATCGCCGGGTACGGACCGCGCAGGAACGGGGTCATGCCCGGGTAGGTGTCGAGGGCGTCGAGGCCCTCGAGGTCGGCGGGCGTGTAGAGCCGCTTGACCGGGATCCCCTCCGGGCTCTGCCAGGGCTCGCCGGCGAACGACTTCGGAGTGGTCATGCGAGCACCTCACGCATCTGTCGGAGGAAGGCCAGCGCGTCGAGGCCCATGGCGGCCGACGCGTCCTGGCCGAGATCGGTCTTGCCCGCGACGACGACGTACGAGGCGCCGTTCTCGCGCAGGGCGGCGACCAGGTCGGCACCCCACTCGCCGTAGGCGGCGTCGGTGCCCGCGAGGCAGACCACCGGGGGCGCCCCGGCCTCGAGGTACTTGTCGAGGACCTCGGCGACATCGGCGGTGGGGCCGGCCGAGCCGATCCCGATGCCGCCGGCGGCCAGCAGGTTGATGGCGAACGTGGCGCGGGCGGTGTGCGCGGCGATCGGGCCGAGCGTGGCCAGGAAGACCGGCTGGGCCATCGGCTCGTCGCGCATCTGCTCGAACTCGCCCGCGTACCGGTGGACCTGCGGCGCGACGGGGTACGGCTGGCGCTCGGGCAGCGTCTCGGCGGCGTTCGGGAACTCGCTGATGCCCGTGATGGGGCGGCGCCGCTGGGCGATCTGGAGCGCGCGGTCGTTGCGGACGGCCTCCACGAGCGGCTCGAGGCGCTGGGCGGCCGCGTCGAGGTCGGCGACGCCCTCCAGCTCGTCGAGGCCGTCGAGCTCGGCGAAGAGCTCCCAGGCGGCCATCGCCAGGTCGTCGGTGAGCTTCTCCACCGCGTACGCGCCGCCGGCCGGGTCGGCCACCTTCGCGACGTGCGACTCGTGGATCAGCAGGCTCGAGGTGTTGCGCGCGATGCGGCGGCTGAACGGCGTGGGCAGGCCGAGCGGCTCGTCGAACGGCAGCACGGTGATCGCGTCGGCGCCGCCGACGCCCGCCGCGAAGCCGGCGACGGTCGTGCGCAGCATGTTCGTGTAGGAGTCGTAGCGCGCCATCATCGGCCGCGACGTGACGGCGTGCTGGCGCTGGGCACGCGCCTCCTCGCCGATGCCGCTCATCTCGCCGACCCGGTTCCACAGGGCGCGGGCGGCGCGCAGCTTGGCGATCGTGGGGAACTGCTCGTCGGTGGCGGCGTAGCGGAACTCCAGCTGCGCGGCGGCCTCGTCGGCGGTGAGGCCGGCGGCCTCGAGGGCGCGCAGGTACGTGACCGCGACCATCATCGACCAGGCCAGCTCCTGCACGTCCGAGGCGCCCTGGTCGTGCAGCGCGCTGGCGTCGACGACGACGCCGCGGACGCCGGCCTCCTTCGCCAGCGTGGCGACGCGGACGACGGCATCGAGATCGTGACCGCCACCGCCGAGGTTGGTCAGCGGGTGCGGGTCGACGCCCTTGTCGCGGCAGACCACGAGGAAGGCCTCGGCGGCGGCGACGGGGTCCTCGGGCGCGTCGAGCACGACGGGCGCGAGGTCGAGGAAGACCGGCTCGAGCAGCTCGGCGAGGCGGTCGGCGGCGATGCCGCGCTTCCCCACCGTGAGCCACAGCGAGTTGCCGCCGTTCTCCAGCTCGGTGGTGAGGTCCTCGGGACGCGTGGCCGGGTCGGTGAACCAACCGCGCACGTCCCAGCCCTCGAGCTCGGGGTCGGCGGTGCCGGAGCCGCGCGTGTACGGCGCCTCGCCCGGCAGGCCGGTCTCGGGGACGTCGGCGACGGCGTCGGCGGTGCCCAGCGGCGTGATGCTGAGCCCGTCGAGCGTGGTGGTGGTCAGCGCGGACCACACGTCGGAGTCGGGGGCGTCCTCGGTGAGCCGACGCGTCTTGCGCAGGACGGCCGCAGTGGCCTTCTCCCACTCCGACAGGTCGTGCTCGATGCCCTCGGCCAGAGGCACCACGGGCTGGTCTGCTGCCATGCGTGGCATGGTAGCCGTCCCCTTCGGCCGACCGTTCAACGCATCGTTCCCGGACCTCCTGCGAGAATGACGCCGTGCAGATCCCCGACGAGCTCCTCCCCCGCGACGGCCGCTTCGGCTCCGGTCCCTCGAAGGTGCGCACCGAGGCGCTCGACGCCCTGGCCGCCACCGGCACCTCCCTGATGGGGACGTCGCACCGCGCGGCGCCCGTGAAGTCGCTCGTCGGCAGCGTCCGGTCCGGCCTCGCCGACCTGTTCTCGCTGCCCGACGGCTACGAGGTCGTGCTCGGCGTCGGTGGCTCGCACGCCTTCTTCGACGCCGCGATGTTCGGCCTGATCGAGCGGCGCAGCCAGCACCTCGTGCACGGCGAGTTCACCGCGAAGTTCGCCCGGGCGGTCGCGGCGGCGCCGTTCCTGGAGGACCCCGAGCTGCTCGAGTCCGACGTCTCGACGCACCCCGAGCCGCACGCGACGGCGGGCGTCGACGCGTACGCGTGGGCGCACAACGAGACCTCGACCGGCGTCATGACCTCCGTGCGGCGGCCCGAGGGCATCGACGAGGGTTCGCTCGTGCTGGTCGACGCGACCTCGGGCGCCGCCGGGCTGCCGGTCGACGTCGCCGAGACCGACGTCTACTACTTCGCGCCGCAGAAGGGCTTCGCCTCCGACGGCGGCCTGTGGGTGGCGCTCATGTCGCCCGCCGCGATGGAGCGGGCGCGGCGGATCAAGGAGTCCGGCCGGCACATCCCGGGCTTCCTCGACCTGCCCACGGCGATCGACAACTCGCTGAAGGACCAGACCTACAACACCCCGGCCGTGGCCACGCTGTTCCTCATGGACCAGCAGGTGCGCTGGCTGAACGAGAGCGGCGGCCTCGACTGGGCCGTCTCGCGCACCACCGAGTCGTCGCAGCGGCTCTACGCGTGGGCCGAGGCCAGCTCGTACGCGACTCCGTTCGTGCCCGACCCGGCCGACCGCTCGCTCGTCGTCGGCACGATCGACCTCGAGGGCGTGGCCGCGGCCGACGTCGTCGCCGCCCTGCGCGAGAACGGCATCGTCGACGTCGCCGGCTACCGCGGCCTGGGCCGCAACCAGCTGCGCATCGCGATGTTCCCCGCCATCGACCCCGACGACGTCACCGCGCTCACGCGCTGCCTCGACCACGTGGTCGAGCGGCTCAGCTGAGCGGCCCTAGTCGATCACCGTCGCGCCGCGGTGGAGCTCGCGGTGCTCCTCGTAGATGGCGGCGTTGAGGTGCAGCGTGGCGACCTCGTCGTCGGTGAGCTCGCGGCGCACCTTGCCGGGGACGCCGGCCACGAGCGAGCGCGGCGGGATGACGGCGCCCTGGGGCACGAGGGCGTTCGCGGCGATGAGGCACTCGTCGCCGATCTCGGCGCCGTTGAGGATCGTGGCGCCCATGCCCACCAGGACGTGGTCGCCGACGGTGGCGCCGTGGATGATCGCGCCGTGGCCCACCGAGACGCCCTCGCCGAGGGTCAGCGGCTTGCCCTGGTCGACGTGGAAGACGCAGTTGTCCTGCACGTTGCTGCCGCGGCCGATCGTGATCGGCTCGTTGTCGGCCCGCAGGACCGCGCCGTACCAGACGCTCGACCCCTCCTCGAGGACGACCGAGCCCACCAACGTGGCGTTGGGGGCGACGAACGCCGACTCGTGGACCTGCGGTGACCTGTCTCCCAGCGCGATCTTCATGGCCACACCGTAGCGCTCGGGGTCAGGCCCTCGACCGCCCCCGCCGGGCCATGACCAGCACCGCCAGCGCCAGCACCGCGGCGAGGCCGATGCCGCCCACCACGAGCGTCCGAAGACCGATCGCGAAGCCCTCGGACTCCTCCGAGGAGGTGGCGGCCGGCTCGGCCGCCGGAGTCGGCTCGGGTGTCGAGGTGGCCACGGTCGCGACGCGGTCGGCCGCGGCTCCGGACACCGGCAGGTCGAGCCGGTACAGCGGCGAGGCCTCCCCCTCGCTGCCCACGAGGACCTCGTCGTCCGACACGAACGCGACCGTCTCGGACTGCTCGAGCGGTGGCAGCGACCCGCTGCCGACGAAGCTCCAGTCCGCGGGGACCATCGACCACAGCGAGCCGTAGGACAGCAGGGCCACGCGCGAGCCGTCGGGCGAGTACGCACCGTCGGTGACGAGCGGCGGCAGGCCCGAGGTGGTCGCCTCGAACTCGGTGGATCCGGAGGCGTCGAGGTCGCCCTCGGCGAGGGTCAGCACCGTGGCGTCGGAGACGGTCTTCGTGACGACCTGCAGCAGGTCGGACCCTGGCGGCGCGAGCAGCGTCTCGACGTCGGCCGGCCCGCCCTCCAGCGAGACGGCGAAGCGGCGCGGCTCGACCGTGGCGGTCGTGCGACCGGGCTCGTCGATCGCGTAGAGCGCGAGGTCGTCGCGCTCGCGCCGGTTGTCGCCCACGTCGCCGATCCACAGCGTGCCGTCGCGCAGCGCCAGCGCCTCCACATCGCGGAAGTCCGCGCGCACCGTGGTGACGCCGGCGACCTCGCCGGTCGAGAGGTCGACCGCGAACACCTCGGCGGCGTTGCCGGAGTCGTTGACCGTGTACGCGAGGTCGTCGTGCTCGGCGCTGACCGCAAGCCCGCTGGACTCGGTGATGCGCGGGTCGGTCAGCACGACCTCGGGCTCGGCGGTGGCGGCGCCCGCGCGGTCGGCGAGCGAGGCCACCACGACCACGACGATCAGGGCGATGAGCAGGCCGGGGATCAGCAGCCTGCGGTGGCGGGGGTTCACAGGGTCACCTTCGTCGCTCGGGGGCGGGTTATCGTGGAGGCATGGCCCGCGACAAGCGCTCCCGCATCCCCGACCTGGGCCGTCCCGAGGTCACCGAGCTCGAGTTCGGCAAGACGACCCACCGGGTCGCCGCGGTCGAGCCGATGGACGTCGACGGCGTCCGCACGATGACCGTCGGCACGATCGGCTGGGGTGTCGTGGCGCTCGCGCTGCTCCCGTTCTGGGGCAACCTGCAGGACCAGGGCCGCACGTGGTGGCTGTGGACCGCGTTCGCGGGGCTGGGGCTGGGCCTCATGGGCATCGAGTTCTGCAAGCGCCGCCGCGACATGCTCGCCGAGCGCGCCGCCACCGCACCGGTGCAGACCGTGATCCCGGCCGACGACGTCCCGCCGCCGATCGCCTCGCCCCTCGTGGAGACCACCGAGGAGCCTCAGACCGAGGCACCCGCCCCGACCGGCGAGGCCACGGACCGGCCCGTCGGCCGGCGTCGCCGCAGCTGAGGCCACCCGGCCCCGCATCGCACCGAGCACGACCGACTCAGAAGTCCTCGAGCTCGGCACGCGTCGTGTCGAAGACCGGATCGGGCAGCCTGGAGGCCGACGACGAGCGCTTGGGCCGCGTGCCCGAGTGCGCGCCGCACCCGTGGGTGAGGGCGACGACCCGGCCGTCGGCGTTGGCCATCTTGTTGGCGCACACGCCGAAGCGGTCGGACAGGTCGCCCGCGAGCGAGACCAGGAAGCCGCACGTGCCGCAGACGCCGGGCGCCTGCTTCGCGATGGGGGTGTCGGGGCCGGACTCGCCCTCGTACCAGCGCTCGGCGGCGTCCTCGCGCCCCTCGATCGACAGGACCCACTCGCGGCCGAGACCGATCTCGCGCGCGTAGTGGCGGTCGACGACTCCGGTGCCGTCGCCGTCGCCCGCGGACCACGCGGGCACGAGGCGGATGTCGTCCTCCTCGGGCGGCAGGACGTCGCCGGGGCCGAGGTCGCCCGGGCGGATGCGCTCGCGGTAGGGCGTCCACGCGGGCGCGACGATCGCGTCGTCGCCGGGCAGCAGCACGATGTCGTTGATCGTGACCTCGTCGCCGAGCACCGACGTGCTGACGGCCCAGTACCAGCCGCGATAGCCCGGCAGCAGGCAGGCGAAGCGCTCGGTGACGAGGCCGGGCGCCTCCTCGGTGCTGCCGAGGTGGTCGCCGACCGTGCCGTCGTCGGCGCTGGCGTCGAGGGCCGCGCGTGCAGGAGAGGTCGCCGTGCTCATGGCTCGATTGTCCCCCACCGCGCCACACCGGACCAACAGGGTCGGCCGATCCCCGGGCGTCGTCTCACCCCGCCGCTCCGCCGGGGACCAGCAGTGCCGCCAGCACCACGAGCACCGGCAGCGAGGCGGTCGTCGTGACGGCCACGCAGTCGCGGGCGAGCAGCTGGGCGCGGCCGAACCGCGTGGCGTAGACGAAGACGTTCTGGGCGGTCGGCAGCGCCGCCATCATGGTGACGCCGGCGACCTCGAGGGCGTCGAGGTCGAGCAGGAACCGGGCGACGAGGTACGCCACGAGCGGCTGCCAGACGAGCTTGAGCACCGAGACGAAGGCGACCTCGCCGCCGTTGCCGCTGCCGATCCGCGGGCCGAACCGCAGCGAGACGCCGTACGCCAGCAGCGCGCACGGGATCGCCATCGCGCCGAGCAGCGAGATCGGCTCGTCGACCACGCGCGGCAGGTCGATGCTCGCGACCGACAGCACGACGCCGATGACCGCTGCCACCGAGACCGGGTTGCGCAGCCCGGCCTGGAGGAAGGCCCACGGCGTGGCGCGGTGACCCGCCTCCATGCTGAGGAACGTCAGCGCGAGCGGCGCGTAGATCGTCAGCTGGAGCACCATCGTGGGCAGCGCGAACGCCGCGTCGCCCAAGACGTAGCCGGCGATCGGCAGGCCGAGGTAGCCCGCGTTCGCGTACGAGGCGGACAGCCCGCCGACGACCGCGGCGGGACGGGATCGACCGCGCCAGCGCGCCCACGGCAGGTAGACCGCCAGCGTCGCCACGACGCCCGCGACCGCCACCACGAACCACGGCCCGAACACGGTCCCGAGGTCGGTGGAGCCCAGGACGTCGATCAGCAGGGCCGGCGTCGCGACGAAGTAGACGAGGCGCGACAGCACGAGCTGGCTGTCGGCATCCAGCACCCGGGCCACGGCCAGCACGTAGCCGACCGCGATCAGGGCGCCGATGACGGCGAAGCCCTCGAGCGCCCCCGTCACGCGTCAGGCATCGAGATCCGTCGCCAGGCGACGCAGCAGCTGCGCGACCTGGCGGGCGCGCTTGCCCTCGGGGTGGCGGCCGTGGCGGTAGCCCTCGCCGAGGCCGTCGAGGAGGTTCACGAGGTCCTCGACGATGACGACCATCTCCTCGGGCGACTTGCGGCGGGCGTGCGCCTGCGCCTGGGAGACCGACGGGGTCGGGTCGAGCACGCGGACCTGCAGGGCCTGGTCGCCGCGGCGGCCGGCCGCGATGCCGAACTCCACGCGCGTGCCGGCCTTGAGCGTGGTCACGCCGTTCGGCAGCGCGTCGGAGCGCACGTACACGTCCTCGCCGTCCTCACGGCTGAGGAATCCGAACCCCTTCTCGGGGTCGTACCACTTGACCTTGCCGGTGGGCATGACCGTTCCTTTGCGTTCTCTCGATGCGACCCCTGCAGTCTAGTCGGGCGGGCACCCCCGGCGCGCCCGCGACGCTCAGGCCTCGTCGTCGAAGTCGACCGAGATCGTCTGGAAGCCCTTGTGCCGCTGCATGCGCGCGTACTGGGCGTAGGCGCGGCGGTCGCCCGCGGTCAGCACGACGTTGTCGGTGAACGGCGTCAGCAGCGCGCGCGGGTAGAGGTGGCGGCGGCGCACGACGTTGATCTGGAGCCCGATCACGATGGTCGAGGTGAGCAGGAACAGCAGCGCGATGAGGCCGAGGACGACCGCGAAGGTCTGGTTCATCGACGAGGCGCGCACGACGACGCCCTGCACGTAGGCGTCCCCGCCGAACTGCAGGATCTGCCAGCCCAGGGCGCAGAACAGCGACCCGGGGAGGACGGACCGCCACGACGCCCGCTTGAGGCTGACGAGCTTGAAGACGGTGACGAAGATGCCCCACGAGACGAGGAAGCCGACCACGCGCATGACCCAGCCGAGGTCGGGCAGGTGGTCGATGCCGACGACCTGCGGGTTGTCGACGAGGGACTGCAGGATCGCGATGAACGCGATGCCCAGGCCGCCGATGCCGAGGACGACGAAGCTCCGCAGCCGCATGACGATCGGGTTCGGGCGGCTGTTGCGCGGGACGCCCCATGCCACGTTGGCCGCGTTCTGCGTGGACTGGCCCACGCCGAGCGCACCGTAGAGCGCGGCGAGCGAGCCGACGACGATCGCCGACGTGCTGCCGGTCAGGCCCTCGGGACGGCCGAGCTGGTCGCCGACGATCGGGAACTGGCCGAGCGCCGTGTCGAGCAGTCGCTCCTGCAGCTCGGGGTCGTCCTGGAGCACGAAGCCGAGCACGGACGAGGCGATCAGCAGCAGCGGGAAGATCGCGATGAACGAGTAGTACGTCATGATCGCCGCCAGGTACGGACCCTGGTCGTCGAAGAACTTGTAGAGCACCGCGATCGGGAATCCGAGGACCGGGTGCCTCCGCTGGAAGCGGTCGACCCGGGCGACGATGCTCATGGCAGGTATTGTCGCGCAGCCCCCAGCACGCGCTCGTACACCTCGCGGGGAAGGATGGCGCCTTCTCGGCGGACGTCGGCCTCGCGAACGTCGATCAGCCGGTTGAGCCGCACCTCGCTGGGCCGGCCCTGCGTGTCCCACGCGCCCGAGCCGATGTCCATCCAGAAGCGTCCGGCCCGCGCCTCCTGGGCCTGGTCGCGGTCGTGGTCCTTCGAGGTCAGCTGGAGCGCGACGAGGGAGCCGTCGCCGCGCCGGCCGATGATGAGGACCGGACGGTCCTTGCCCTGGCTGGGGTCGTCCTCGTAGGGCACCCACGTCCAGACGATCTCGCCCGGATCGGGGCGGCCGTCGTGGTCGCCGGCCCACGTGTGGTCGATGCCGGACGACCGTCCCGGACGCGCCGACGGCGCCCGACCGGACGAGCCGGAGGGCGCCGACGACGAGACGGAGCGGCCGATCGCGACCAGTCGTCGCAGGACGGCGGGCAGGTCGGGTCGCGCCACGCGCTCAGGCGGTGGTCTCGAAGGCGGGCAGCTGCCGCTTCATGACCTTGCCGGTGGGGTTGCGCGGCAGCTCGTCGAGGAACATCACGCCGCGCGGCACGGCCGAGCGGGCGACGTTGTCCTTGGAGAACTGCACGAGCTCGTCGGCGGTGACGTCGCTGCCCTCCTTGCGCACGACGTAGGCGGCCAGGCGCTGGCCCCACTCGGGGTCGGCGATGCCGGTGACGACCACGTCGGCCACCTCGGGGTGCTCGACGAGGCAGTCCTCGAGCTCGCGCGGGAAGACGTTCTCGCCGCCGGAGATGATCATGTCGTCGTCGCGGCCGGCCACGAACAGGCGACCCTCCTCGTCGAAGTAGCCGAGGTCGCCCGAGTCCATGAGGCCCGAGTGGAACGCCTTGTTGCGACCGTCGGTGTAGCCGCCGAAGGGCATGTCGTTGACCACGTGGATCACGCCGATGTCGCCCTGCGGCACCTCGTTGCCGTCGTGGTCGAGGATCTTGACCGTGGTGCGCCACGGGACGCGGCCGGCGGTGCCGGGCGCGGCGCGCAGGTCCTTCGGGTCGGCGATCGTGATCCAGCTGGTCTCGGTCGCGCCGTAGAAGTTGTAGATGGAGTCGGTGTACATGTCCATGAAGTGCAGCGCCAGGTCGCCGGCCAGGGCCGAGCCGCTGGAGGCGGTGATCGCCAGGCTGGACACGTCGGTCTCCTTGACCACCTTCGGGTCGGCCTTGACCATGCGCTGGAGCATGAGCGGCACGACCACGAGCACGCGCACCTTGTACTTCTCGATGTCGCGCAGGGTCTGCTCGGGGATGAACTTGCGACGCAGCACGAACGTGGGGCACGTCGAGAGGCCGAAGCCCAGGTTGATCAGGCCCCACGAGTGGAACAGCGGCGCGCCGATCGCGACCACCGAGTTGCTCTGGTACGGGATCGCGCCGAAGTAGGCCAGCAGCGGCTTGAGGTCCTCGGGCTCCTTGCGCTTCGCGCCCTTGGGCAGGCCGGTCGTGCCGGAGGTGAAGATGATCATCTCGCCGTGCTTGGGCGGCACGGGCTGGTCGGCGCCGGGCTTGCCGACCGTGACGGACTCGATGGAGGGGATCTCGGAGGGGGCGTCGGCGTCGGCCCAGGCGAGCAGCAGGCGGCTGCGGCGGACGTCCTCGACGAGGGGCAGGAACTCCTGGTCGAGGATGAGCAGCTCGGCACCCTCGCGCTCGGCCAGGTCGGTCAGCTGGGCGCGGCTGGACATCGTGTTGAGCAGCAGGATGCGACCGCCCATCTGCACGACGGCGACCAGGGCGATGACGAGGTAGCGGTGGTTGCGCGCCAGGACCGCGACCGAGTCGCCCGCCTCGATGCCGCGCTCGCGCAGCACCTCGGTGAACTGGTTGACCTGCTTGACGAGGTCCTCGTAGGTGATCTCGCCGGCGTCGTCGATGATGGCGATCTGCTTGGGGTAGCGCTTCGCCGCGGCGTTGATGCCGGACGGCAGGCCCGGTCCCCACTTCTTCAGGACGCGCGCGGCGCCGATGAGCTTGTGCGGCGGGAGCGCCTTGATGATGCCGATGCGCCGCAGGACCTTCAGCTTGTAACCCAAATCACCCATGGCGCAGAGCGTAACAGTCGAAATCCGTGGGTCTGAGGCTTTCCTCACGCTTCTCTCGTGGGGCGCGTGCGCCCCGTGGGACTGATGTGAAAAATGCCTCGAACGGGTGGTCGTTCATGGTTCGGACGGGTCCACGGCGGACGGGCTCGGATCAGCCGGCCACCCCGCCCCGCACCACGGGCCCCATCCGGGCCGTCTCCTCCTCGGTGAAGACCCGCGATCGGATGATGAACCGGTGCCCCGTCGGGCCCTCGATCGAGAAGCCGGCACCGCGCCCGGGCACGACGTCGATCGTGATGTGCGTGTGGGACCAGTACGCGAACTGCGCCGCCGAGATCCACACCGGCACCGGCTCGGGCGTGCCCGGCTCCAGCTCGCCCAGCAGCACGTCGGCGGCACCGATCAGCAGGGTGCCCTGGGTGTAGCACATGGGCGCGGACCCGTCGCAGCATCCGCCGGACTGGTGGAACATCAGCGGCTGGTCGTGATCGGCCCGGAGGCGGCGGAGCAGGTCCGCCGCCTCCGGGGTCACGGCCACCCGTTCCGTCGGGAGGGAGGAGCCGACGGACTCGGGCGACATCTCGGCCCCCATGGGGATCAGAAGAAGCCGACGGCGTTGGGCGAGTAGCTGACGAGGAGGTTCTTCGTCTGCTGGTAGTGGTCGAGCATCTGGGAGTGGTTCTCGCGGCCGATGCCGGAGTTCTTGTAGCCGCCGAACGCCGCGTGCGCGGGGTACTGGTGGTAGCAGTTCGTCCAGACGCGGCCGGCCTCGATCGTCCGTCCCGCCCGGTACGCGGTGTTGGTGTCGCGGCTCCAGACCCCGGCGCCCAGGCCGTACAGGGTGTCGTTGGCGATGCTCATCGCGTCGTCGAAGTCGTCGAAGCCGGTCACCGAGACCACCGGGCCGAAGATCTCCTCCTGGAAGATGCGCATCTTGTTGTGGCCCTGGAAGATCGTCGGCGCCACGTAGTAGCCGCCCGACAGGTCGCCGCCGAGGTCGACGCGCTCGCCGCCGGTGATGATGCGGGCGCCCTCGTCCACGCCGATCTGGATGTACGACAGGATCTTCTCGAGCTGGTCGTTGCTGGCCTGCGCGCCGATCATCGTGTCGGTGTCGAGCGGGTTGCCCTGCTTCACCAGCTTCGTGCGCTCGGTCGCCGCGGGCAGGAACTGCTCGAGGATCGAGTTCTGGATGAGGGCGCGACTCGGACACGTGCAGACCTCGCCCTGGTTGAGGGCGAACATCGTGAAGCCCTCGAGCGCCTTGTCGTAGAACGCGTCGTCCGCGCTCGCGACGTCCTCGAAGAAGATGTTCGGGCTCTTGCCGCCCAGCTCGAGGGTGACGGGGATGAGGTTCTGCGCCGCGTTCTGCATGATGAGGCGGCCCGTGGTGGTCTCGCCAGTGAAGGCGATCTTGCGGATGCGGCTGCTGGCCGCGAGCGGGGCTCCGGCCTCGGCGCCGAAGCCGTTCACCACGTTGAGCACGCCGGCGGGCAGCAGGTCGGCGATCAGCTCCATCAGCAGCATGATCGACGCGGGCGTCTGCTCGGCGGGCTTGAGGACCACGGCGTTGCCGGCCGCGAGCGCAGGGGCGAGCTTCCACGTGGCCATCAGCAGCGGGAAGTTCCAGGGGATGATCTGGCCGACGACGCCCAGCGGCTCGTGGAAGTGGTACGCGACGGTGTCGTCGTCGATCTGGCTGATCGAGCCCTCCTGGGCGCGGATGCAGCCGGCGAAGTAGCGGAAGTGGTCCACCGCGAGCGGGAGGTCGGCGGCCAGCGTCTCGCGGACGGGCTTGCCGTTGTCCCACGTCTCGCCGACGGCCAGCATCTCGAGGTTCTCCTCGATGCGGTCCGCGATCTTGTTGAGGATGTTCGCCCGCTCGGTGGTCGAGGTCCGGCCCCAGGCCGGCGCGGCCGCGTGGGCGGCGTCCAGCGCCTTCTCGATGTCCTCGGCGGTGCCGCGGGCGACCTCGCAGAACACCTTGCCGTTGACCGGGGAGACGTTCTCGAAGTACTGACCCTTGGCGGGGGCGACGTACTCGCCGCCGATCCAGTGGTCGTAGCGCGACTTGTAGGAAACGACGCTTCCCTCGGTGCCGGGTGCTGCGTAGACGGCCATCTGTGACTCCTTCGTCGGGGGGCGGGTGTGAGGGGGCTCACACCCGATGTCCCGACGGTAGGCAGCGCAACGTTGCAGAAAGGTACGCGCGGTCAGCCCAGCTCGGCGTCGAGCCGCTCGAGGTGGTCGGCCACCTGCGCGAAGCGCGGCGAGGAGGCGGGCAGCACGCGCGCAATGCGCTCCCAGACCTCGAAGTCGTCGCGCCCGTGGCCTGTGTCGGCGAACGAGAGCAGCGCGTCGGGGTCGTCGCCCACCAGCAGGTGCGAGCGCACCAGCTGGTGGAGGTCGTCGCGGGCCGCGGCGATCGCGGGCGACTGCGAGTCGGGCAGGATCGGCCCGCGGTAGCGCGCCACCGCCTGGCGCAGGCGGTCGGCGGCGAGGTCGTCGCGCACGCGCTGGACGTCGGTGTCGACGGCCGCGGCGAACCGGTAGGGGCGCGACTCGAGGCGCAGGCCGCCGAGGACCTGGCGCAGGCGCGAGAGCTCGGCGCGGATCGTCACCTCGGGCAGCTCGTCGTCGCTCAGGGCGACCGCCAGCTCGGCCGTCGTGAGGCCGCGGTCGGCCGCCGCCACGAGCAGGGCGATCTCGCTGTGGCGGGCGCTGAGCCGCGTGGTGGTCGTGCCGTGGTGCAGCACCGCGCCACGCACGCCCAGCACGTCGAGCCGTGGCCGTCGCACGCCGGGCGTGCCCACGGTGCGCGAGGCCGCGGCGCCGCGGACGCGCTCGAGTCGCAGCTCGGCCTCGACCGCCGCCGCCGTGGCGCGCACGAGTCCGAGGCTGGTCGCGCTGGCGACCTCGGCGCCGCCGGTGAGGTCGATGACGCCGAGGACGGCGCCGGTGTCGGGGTCGTGGACGGGCGCCGCCGAGCAGCTCCACGGCGTGACCGGACGGGCCAGGTGCTCCGGTCCCAGCAGCGAGACGGCGCGGTCGAGCGCGAGCGCCGTGCCGGGCGCGTTGGTGCCGGCGCTGGCCTCGCTCCAGTCGGCGCCGGGCACGAAGTTCATCTCCTCGGCCATGCGACGCAGCTGGGCCGCACCCTCGACCCACAGCAGCTGCCCGGCCGCGTCGCTCACGGCGACCAGCAGCCCCGCGTCGGCCGCGCTCTCGACGAGCAGCCGGCGCACGACGGGCATGCCGGCGGCGAGCGGGTGGTGGCGACGGATCTCCTCGAGCCGCGCGGAGTCCAGCGTGATCGCGGCGAGGTCGCGCTCGGGGTCGAGCCCGCCGAGCAGGCTGCGTCGCCACGACTCGCTGACCACCGTGCGGACCGGACCGTCGACGGTGCCGGTGGAGAGGAAGGAGTCGTGGGCGTCCTGCAGCGCCCGCGCCAGCGCGTCGGGATCGACTCCCGGCGGCACGGCGAAGGGCGATTCGGTGGACCCCGGCATGAGGGGATCCTAACGCGTCGTGTGAAGCGGATCACACGATCGGCCCCGGATCGCGGCCCTCAGGACCCCGCGACGACGCCCCGCTCGTGCAGCAGCCCGACGACCGCCTCGACGCACTCGCCGACGCCCATCAGGGAGGTGTCGATGGTCAGGTCGGCGTCCTCGGGGCGCTCGTAGGGCGAGTCGATCCCGGTGAAGTCGCGGATGAGGCCGGCTCGCGCCTTGGCGTAGAGGCCCTTGCGGTCGCGGGCCTCTGCCACCGCCAGCGGGGTGGCCACGTGGACCACGAGGAAGGGCGAGCGCGGCTCCACCCGCTCGCGCATCGCGTCGCGGACCGCCGCGAACGGGGCGATCGGGGCGCAGACGGCCAGTCCCCCGCCCTCGGCGACGCGCGCCGCCACCCACGCGATGCGGGTCAGGTTCCGGGCCCGGTCCTCGCGGCTCCAGCCGAGACCGTCGGAGAGCTCGCGGCGCACGTCGTCGCCGTCGAGCAGCACGGCGTGCGTGAGGCCGCGCGCCGTCACGGCCTCGACCACGGCGCGGCCGACCGTGGACTTGCCCGCGCCCGAGAGCCCGGTGAGCAGCAGCACCGCGCCGCGGGCGTCGCGCACGTCCGGGCGGCGGAAGTCGAGCGGGTCGCTCACGCCGAGCGACCGCAGGGCGATCCCGAGCACCTCCTCGGGCGTCGTCGCGTCGTTCACCGCGGGCGCAGGGAGGTACCAGGCCTGCGCGTGCGGGACCTGCTCCGCGCACCGCCGCAGCTCCTCCATGAGGGTCATGTCGCCGGCCCAGCCGTCCTGCGCCACCCCGACGAGGGCGAGCGGTCGGCCGTCCGCGGCGCTCGCCGCCCGCATCACGTCGGCGGCGCTCACCCGACCGCCAAAGAGCGCGACGACGTGGTCGCGCAGGTCGACCGGCACCACGAGGCGAGCCCGACGGGCCGGCGGGTGCTCGGCCGCGCGCACGGCGCGGACCCGTCCGGCCACCCAGGTCAGCCCGTCCTCGCCGGCCCGCGTGTCCGACAGGACGAGGACGGCGAGCGGCGTGTTGTCGGGGTCGGTGAGCGTCAGCGAGCCCTGGTCGACCGCCTCGCGGGCGGCCGCGGCGGGCACCGCGAGCTGCGGCGCGACGGGCCAGTCGGCGGGCGCCCGCCCCGGGAGGCAGTACCCGTCCACCGGGTCGAGGAAGCCGCCGAGGATCAGCTCCAGCCCGTCCAGCTGCGGGCCTCGGAGCACCGCCGCCGCGCTCATCGGCACGTCCCGGCGGACCAGCCCGCGGACGGGGTGTCCACGTTGTGGGCGCGTCCGGGGAGCCACGGGTCCATGGGCGACGATTGTGGCACAGCCGATGCCCGCGGTCGGCCGCGTCCGAGCGCCCACCGATCGCACCCCCGGCACCGCTCGACCCCATGGGGAGGAACCCGTCGATGACCGACACGCGTGAGTCGCGTCGCTACGGCATGAGCCAGCTCGACCATCTCGAGGCCGAGGCGATCTACATCATCCGCGAGCTCGTCGCCGAGAACGAGCGCCCCGCGCTGCTGTTCTCCGGCGGCAAGGACTCGGTCGTGATGCTGAACCTCGCCGTCCGCGCCTTCGCGCCCGGGCCGATCCCCTTCCCGGTCGTGCACATCGACACCGGCCACAACTTCGACGAGGTCCTCGCGTTCCGCGACCGCGTCGTCGACGAGCTGGGCGTGCGCCTCATCGTCGGCTCGGTCCAGGACGCGATCGACGAGGGCTTCGTCCGCGAGGAGCCGAACGGCTCGCGCAACCGCATCCAGACCCCCGTCCTGATCCGCACCGCCGAGCAGCACGGCCTCACGGCCCTGTTCGGCGGCGCCCGCCGCGACGAGGAGAAGGCCCGCGCCAAGGAGCGCGTCTTCTCCTTCCGCGACGACTTCGGTCAGTGGGACCCCAAGAACCAGCGCCCCGAGCTGTGGTCGCTCTACAACGGCCGCATCCACCCCGGCGAGAGCATCCGCTGCTTCCCGCTGTCGAACTGGACCGAGCTCGACATCTGGCAGTACATCGCCCGCGAGGGCATCGAGCTGCCCGACATCTACTACGCCCAGAAGCGCGAGGTCTTCCTGCGCGGCGGCATGTACTTCACGATCAACCAGCACTGCGCGCCGCGCGACGACGAGGAGGTGTTCGTCGAGTCGGTCCGCTACCGCACCGTCGGCGACGCCACCCTGACCGCGGCCGTCCCCTCCACCGCCGCCACGCCCGAGGAGGTCGTGGCCGAGGTCGCGGCCACCCGCATCACCGAGCGCGGCGCCACGCGCGGCGACGACAAGGTCAGCGAGGCCGCGATGGAGGACCGCAAGAAGGAGGGCTACTTCTGATGGACATCCTGCGATTCGCCACGGCCGGCTCGGTCGACGACGGCAAGAGCACCCTGATCGGCCGGCTGCTGTTCGACTCGAAGTCGATCTTCACCGACCAGCTCGAGGCCGTCGAGGCCACCAGCGCCCAGCGCGGCGACGAGTACACCGACCTGGCCCTGCTGACCGACGGCCTGCGCGCCGAGCGCGAGCAGGGCATCACGATCGACGTCGCCTACCGCTACTTCTCGACGCCGAAGCGCAAGTTCATCATCGCCGACACCCCCGGGCACATCCAGTACACGCGCAACATGGTCACGGGTGCCTCCACGGCCGATCTGGCGATCATCCTCGTGGACGCCCGCAAGGGCCTGCAGGAGCAGAGCCGCCGCCACGCCACGCTCGTGTCGCTGCTGCGGGTCCCGCACGTCGTGCTGGCGATCAACAAGATGGACCTGGTCGACTGGTCCGAGGACGTCTACCGCCAGATCAGCGACGAGTTCGTCGACTTCGCCGCGCGGCTGGAGTTCACCGACGTCACCACGATCCCGCTGTCGGCCCTCACCGGCGACAACGTCGTGTCCCGCTCGGCGAACATGGGCTGGTTCGAGGGGCCGTCGCTCATGCACCACCTGGAGAACGTCTACATCGCGAGCGATCGCAACCTCGTCGACGTCCGCTTCCCGGTGCAGTACGTGATCCGCCCGCAGAACGGCCAGGGCGACTACCGCGCCTTCGCCGGCCAGGTCGTCAGCGGCGTCATGCGTCCCGGCGACGAGGTGCTCGTGCTGCCCAGCGGCCTGCCCAGCCGGATCAAGGCGATCGACACCGCGAAGGGCGAGCTGGAGGAGGCGTTCGCGCCGATGTCGGTCACGGTGCGCCTCGAGGACGAGGTCGACGTGTCGCGCGGCGACATGATCGTGCGGCCGAACAACCAGCCCACCGTCACGCAGGACCTCGACGCCATGGTCTGCTGGATGGACGCCAGCGCGATGACCGTGGGCGGCAAGTACGCCATCAAGCACACCACCCGCTCGGCGCGCGCCCTGGTCAAGGAGATCAAGTACGAGCTCGACGTGAACACGCTGCACCGGCACCAGACGCCCGGCAGCCTGGGCCTCAACGCGATCGGCCGCGTGGTGCTGCGCACGACCCAGCCGCTCATGGTCGATCCCTACCAGCGCAACCGCCAGTCGGGCTCGTTCATCCTCATCGACGAGGCCACGAACCGCACCGTGGGCGCCGGCACGATCACCGAGCACTGACCCGCACCCACCGACGGCGAACGGCCGTCGCTCCCCCAAGGAGCGGCGGCCGTTCGTCGTCTACCGGTGGGCCTACCAGGCGCCCTTGCGCCCCAGGACCACGCCGACGGTCTTGAACAGGATCGACAGGTCCATGCGCAGGTTCCAGTTGTTCACGTACATCAGGTCCAGGCGGATCGACTCGTCCCACGAGAGGTTCGAGCGGCCGCTGACCTGCCACAGGCCGGTCATGCCCGGCTTGACGTGCAGCCGGCGCCAGACCCACTGGCTGTACTGCGACGTCTCGCTCTCGATGGCCGGGCGCGGTCCGACGAGCGCCATGTCGCCGAGCAGCACGTTGAACAGCTGGGGCAGCTCGTCGAGCGAGGTCTGCCGCAGCAGCCGCCCGACGCGCGTGACCCGCGGGTCCTGCGTCATCTTGAACAGCGGGCCCGCGCCCTCGTTCATCTCGCGCAGCTCCTCGACGCGCTGGTCGGCGTCGACCACCATCGTGCGGAACTTGTAGATGACGAACGGGACGCCGTCCTTGCCCGTGCGCTCCTGCTTGTAGATCACCGGGCCGCGCGAGTCGATGCGGATCGCCAGCGCGAGCAGGGCCATCAGCGGGGCGCCGAACAGGATCGCCAGCAGCGCGAAGCTGCGGTCGAAGAACGCCTTGACGGCCTGGCCGACGAGGTGGCTGTTCGGCGGGTCGAGGGCCAGCGCCAGCTGGTCGCCGACGCGCGTGGGCCGCACGAACTCGACGTAGTCGTTCATGTCGGTCAGCACGAGGCACTCGATCTCGGCCCGCTGCAGGCCCCACGCGAGGTGGCGCAGCGACGGGTCACCGAGGGCCTGGTCGGCCGTGATGACGACGCGGGCGCCGTGGACCGTGCGCAGCAGCTTCGGGACGTCGCGAACCACCGAGTTCACGGTGGCGCTGCCCAGCGGCTGCGTGGAGTCCCACGTGCAGCGCCCGACCACCACGAGGTCGTGGCGGTCCTCCCAGCGGGCGGCCAGCCGGTTGACGGCGTCGGCCGGACCCACCAGCAGCGTGGGCACCCGGCGCATCGCGGCGCGGTGGGCCAGGGCGGAGGCCACGATCAGGACCGCGGTGACGCTCAGGACCACGACGGCCGAGCGCAGCTCCGCGGACACCACGTCGGACACCACGAGGGTCGCCAGCGCACCGAGCGCCAGGACGGCGATCAGTCGCTTGGCGGGTCGCAGCGAGCCCGCGCGCTCGTAGGCCGGCAGTGCCGCCAGGCTCAGACCCAGCCAGCCGACGACGCCGGCGGCCAGGACCGCGAGCGCTCCGGGGGCCATGCCGACGGCCACGCCCGCGATGACGGTGCCCGTCAGCACGATCAGGTGCCCGAAGAGGCCCTGGCGGATCAGGTTCTCCAGAGACGACCGCCCCGTGGGGATCGCCGTGAGTTCCCGGTGCACGGAGGGAGATCCGAGTCCGGGGTCGCTGGTGATGGGCTCCACCAGACGCAGCGGAAGGACGGTCTCATCTCGTCCGTCGATCGCTGAAGTCATTGCCACTCCCCAATGCGCGCCCTCGGTGTCGAGCTGCGGACCCCTCCGCCTCACCGCTGACCCACGTGATGTCTGTGTGTCTGCGTACTCAGCCAAGAGCGACGTGGAGAGGTACCGATACATGTCCGTGGACAAGCCCCCCGGCCCGGCTCCAGGCCACTCGATGCTCTCCCTCGCCGGTTTCCCCCACCGGCGGCCATCGACTGGCGCGACGCCCCTGCTTTCCCCTCGAAAGTAGGCCATCCTCGAACGGCTGTCTGGTCATTTCACAAATTCACGAATGTCGCCCATGTCACACGGCCACATCCTGCGGTTTACCGCGTCCTGTGCCCATGAACGACGACGAATCGGGCACCGACCCCTTGTGTAACTGGAAGTTTCGTGCAACGAGCCACGAAATCGGCGCTCAGGGCCTGTCGTCGAACGACCACGTGGTCCCCTCACGCACCACACGCCCCGGAGATCCCATCACCACCACGTTCGGAGGCACCTTCTGACCACGGACGACCGACCTCATCCCGACGCACACGTGGGCGCCGATCTCGACGTGTCCGGACACCACGGCCTCGCGGCACAGCCACACGTGGTGACCGATGCGGATCGTGGCGCCGAACGGGTTGAGCCGCTCCCCCGTGGCCGCGTCCTCGAGCCGGTGCATGTCGTCGGTGGCGATGTAGACGCCCGCGGCCCACAGCTGGTCGCCCGCGGCCACGACACGTCCGCCGTTGCGCGCGTCCACGACCGGCGAGCGGGTGGCCACGAGGGGTCCGTGCAGCGCAATCGACGAGCCCGGACCGCAGTAGAGCTCGCCGGCGGTCAGCACGACGCGCTCGTCGAGGAACACCGTGGCCTCGTCGCCGCCGACCAGCAGCGAGGTGAGGTGGTCCATCGGCGCCCCCACCACGATCAGCGCACCGGAGTAGTAGAAGGTCGTCAGGCCCGCCAGGACGTGGTCGGGCAGCCGAGCCCCGGGCGCGGCGTAAAGCGCGTTGCCGAGGTCGTTCCACCACGAGGGCAGCGGGCCGTCCATCCGGCGCCACGCGACGGCGTCGAGCCGCTCGGGGTCGACGCCCGCCTCGACGAGCCGGTCCCGGTGCTCGGGGGTCAGCGCGTCGTCGGTGCGGGACAGGTCGGGCCACGTGGTCACGCCGGTCATCCTCCCATCCCCCGGACGCACAGGACCCCGGCACCGTGCGGTGCCGGGGTCCTGCGATCAGGCGTGGCTCAGAAGCCCATGCCGCCCATGCCACCCATGTCGCCCATGTCGGGCGCACCGGCCGGGGCCGCGGGCTCCGGCTTGTCGGCCACGACGGCCTCGGTGGTGAGGAACAGCGCGGCGATCGACGCGGCGTTCGCCAGCGCGGAGCGCGTGACCTTGGCCGGGTCGATGATGCCGGTCGCGATCATGTCGACGTACTCGCCGGTGGCCGCGTTGAGGCCCTGACCCTGCTCCAGGTTGGCGACCTTCTCCGCCACGACGCCGCCCTCGAGGCCGGCGTTGACGGCGATCTGCTTCAGCGGGGCCGAGGTGGCGACGCGCACGATGTTCGCGCCGGTGGCCTCGTCGCCCTCGAGCTCGAGCTTCTCGAACGCGGCCTTGCTGGCCTGGACGAGCGCGACACCGCCGCCGGGGACGATGCCCTCCTCGACGGCCGCCTTGGCGTTGCGGACGGCGTCCTCGATGCGGTGCTTGCGCTCCTTGAGCTCGACCTCGGTGGCCGCGCCGACCTTGATGACGGCCACGCCGCCGGCCAGCTTGGCGAGGCGCTCCTGGAGCTTCTCGCGGTCGTAGTCCGAGTCGCTGTTCTCGATCTCGGCCTTGATCTGGGCGACACGGCCCTGGATCTGGGCCTCGTCGCCGCCACCCTCGACGATGGTGGTCTCGTCCTTGGACGTGACGACCTTGCGGGCGGTGCCCAGCAGCGTGAGATCGGCGTTCTCGAGCTTGAGGCCGACCTCCTCGCTGATGACCTCGCCGCCGGTGAGGATCGCGATGTCGGTCAGCATCGCCTTGCGACGGTCACCGAAGCCGGGGGCCTTGATGGCGACCGACTTGAAGGTGCCCTTCAGCTTGTTGACGATGAGGGTGGCCAGCGCCTCGCCCTCGACGTCCTCGGCGATGATCGCCAGCGGCTTGCCGGTCTGCATGACCTTCTCCAGCACCGGGACCATGTCCTTCACGGTGCTGATCTTGCTGTTGACGATGAGGATGTACGGATCCTCGAGCACGGTCTCCATGCGCTCGGGATCGGTGACGAAGTAGCCCGACAGGTGGCCCTTGTCGAAGCGCATGCCCTCGGTGAGCTCGAGGTCCAGGCCGAAGGTGTTCGACTCCTCGACCGTGATGACGCCTTCCTTGCCGACCTTGTCCATGGCCTCGGCGATGATCTCGCCGACCGTGGTGTCCGCGGCCGAGATGGAGGCGGTGGAGGCGATCTGCTCCTTGGTCTCGACGTCCTTGGCCATGGCCAGCAGCTGCTCGCCGATGGCCTCGACGGCCGTCTCGATGCCCTTCTTCAGACCCATCGGGTTGGCGCCGGCGGCCACGTTGCGCAGGCCCTCGCGCACGAGCGCCTGGGCCAGGACGGTGGCCGTCGTGGTGCCGTCGCCGGCGACGTCGTCAGTCTTCTTGGCGACTTCCTTGACGAGCTCGGCGCCGATCTTCTCGTAGGGATCCTCGAGCTCGATCTCCTTGGCGATGGAGACGCCGTCGTTCGTGATCGTGGGGGCTCCCCACTTCTTCTCCAGGACGACGTTGCGGCCCTTCGGGCCGAGGGTGACCTTGACGGCGTCGGCGAGCTGGTTCATGCCCCGCTCGAGCCCGCGCCGGGCTTCTTCGTTGAATGCGATGGACTTGGCCATGGGTGCGTGTCTCCGACATAAGTAGAAGTGGAACTAGCACTCTCACTATACGAGTGCTAATCCCGCCCGTTCAAGCGACCCCGCACCCGAGGTCGCCGCCTGCACCGTCCCAGCCGGCCTAGTGCAGCGGCTGGACGTTCTCGGCCTCGCGCCCCTTGGGGCCGTCGACCACCTCGAGCTCGACGTTCTGGCCGTCCTCGAGGGTCTTGAACCCGTTGATCGCGATCTTCGACCAGTGGACGAAGACGTCGTCCTGGCCGTCGACGGCGATGAAGCCGTACCCCTTGTCGGAGTTGAACCACTTGACGGTGCCATGCACCATGAGACCACCTGTTCTGCGGGGGAAGGCCCGCTGCCGGACCCGGGACCAGCGTATCGGCAGGCGCGTGAATCGCCTACGGCGGACTGGCCGAAAGACGGATCAGCAGCCGCCCGCGACCGCGGGGATCACCGAGATCTGGGTGCCGTCGGGGGTCTTGGTGTCGAGGCCGTCCGCGAAGCGCACGTCCTCCTCGGCCACGTACACGTTGACGAAGCGGCGCAGCTTGCCGTCCTCGTCGACGATGCGGGCCCGGATGCCGGGGTAGCTCGTCTCGAGCGAGTCGAGGACGGCGCTGAGGCGGTCGCCCTCGGCGGTGACCTGCGACTCGTCGTTCGTGTAGCTGCGCAGGATCGTGGGGATGCGGACGGACACGGCCATGGTGGCTCCTCGGGTGGGTTCGGTCGGACGGCTCAGGCGATGCCGGCCGCGGCGAAGGCGTCGTAGGTGGGGGCGATCGTGGCGCGCGGGCCGACGGACCCGGCGACCGCGTCGAGCGTCTTGAGGCCGTGACCGGTGTTGATCACGACGGTCTCGAGCTCGGGGTCCAGCTGGCCCGTCTCGACGAGCTTCTTGAGCACGGCCACGGTGGTGCCGCCGGCGGTCTCGGTGAAGATGCCCTCGGTGCGCGCCAGCAGGACGATCGCGTCGCGGATCTGGTCGTCGTCGACCTCCTCGACGCCGCCACCGGTGCCGCGGGCGATGTCGAGCACGTAGATCCCGTCGGCGGGGTTGCCGATCGCGAGCGACTTGGCGATCGTGTCGGGCCGCACGGGACGGATCGCGTCGACGCCGTCCTTGAACGCGGTGGCGACGGGGTTGCAGCCCTGCGCCTGCGCGCCGAAGACGCGGTACGGCTTGTCCTCGACGAGGCCCAGCGCGATGAGCTCCTGGAAGGCCTTGTGCACCTTCGTCAGCTGCGAGCCCGAGGCGACGGGGATGACGATCTGGTCGGGCAGGCGCCAGCCGAGCTGCTCGGCGATCTCGTAGCCGAGCGTTTTGGAGCCCTCGGCGTAGAAGGGGCGCACGTTGACGTTGACGAACGCCCAGCCCTCGTCCTCGCCGGCGATCTCGCTGGCCAGCTTGTTGACGTCGTCGTAGTTCCCGTCGACGGCGACCAGGTTGTCGGTGAAGATCGCCGAGTTCACCTGCTTGGGCGTCTCGAGGTTGCTCGGGATGAACACGACCGTGCGGATGCCGGCGCGGGCGCCCGCCGCGGCGACCGCGTTGGCGAGGTTGCCCGTCGACGGACAGGCGAACACCTTGCTGCCGAACTCGCGCGCGGCGCTCAGGGCGCAGGCGACGACGCGGTCCTTGAAGGAGTTGGTGGGGTTCGTGCTGTCGTCCTTGACCCACAGCTTCGCCAGGCCGAGCTCGGCGGCGAGGTTGCGCGCGTCGAGCAGGCGGGTGAAGCCCGGCTCGAGGTTGGGGCTCTCCTCGATGTCGGCCGGAACGGGCAGCAGGGCCTTGTAGCGCCAGATGTTCGTGGGCCCGGCCTCGATCTGCTCGCGGGTCACCGTGCCGAAGTCGTAGGCGATCTCGAGCGGGCCGAAGCACTCGTAGCAGGCGTAGTGCGGGCCGAGCTCGCGCGTGGCGCCGCACTCGCGGCACTTGAGGGCGGTGGCGGGGCCGAAGGCGCCCTCGCGAAGGGTGGTGCGGTCAGGGATCGTGACGCTCACGACGACTCCATTCATCTCTCCGGGCCGGCGTTCGACCGCGGACGGAATTAGCACCTGGCCGATGGTCGGCTGGTTGCTGGGGCTTCGTCGGGCCGTGTCCCTCTGCCCCTCGGGATGAGTGATGCCAGCCTAGGGGCGCGTCTCACGATACGTCCACTCGGTCCGGATGCCGAGACGAGCGGGAGAAGAGTCAGACCGGAGCGAACCGGTCGGCGAGGTCGCCGAGCCAGGCCGCGACGTCGTCGGGGCCGTCGAGCACCACGTCGGCCAGCGCGACGAGCGCGTCCTGCTCGTCGGACGCCGAGCACACGAGGGTGACGTCCATCCCCTGCTCGCGCAGGGCGATCGCCTCGCGGAACGCCGGCAGGTCGCCGAGGTCGTCGCCGGCGTAGATGACCGCGCCGGGCGAGACGCGGCCGATGATGCCGCGCAGGGTCTGCCCCTTGTCGGTGCCGGAGGCGCGCAGCTCGATCACCTGGCGACCGGGCTCGAGGTGGAGTCCGACCTCGGTGGCGAGCGCCTCGATCTGCGGGGCGAGCTCGTCGAGCAGGCCCGGCGCGACGCCGCGCGTGTGCAGCGCGATCGCCAGGCCCTTGTCCTCGACCCGGATGCGCGACGCGTCGTGCTCGCGCATCCACTGGGGCAGCCGCGCGGCCAGCTGCGAGACGGCCTCGGGGCGCGACGGGCGGGTCAGCTCGCCCGTGGCGGCGTCCCAGCGCTCGGCGCCGTACTGGCCGCAGACGACGAGGTGCTCGAGGCCGTCGCCCTCCTCGAAGCGGCCGAGCCGGCGCACCTGGTCGACGGGGCGTCCGGTGATGATCGCGATCGTGCCCAGGATCGGACCGAGGCGCCGCAGCGCCGCGAGGGACCCGGGGTGGATGTAGGCCGACGCGGGGTCCTCGACGATCGGGGCGAGCGTGCCGTCGAAGTCCAGCGCGAGCAGCGTGCGCCCCGGATCGGTCATGGGGAAAGTATGGCGCGGGCGCACGAGGGGTCAGCGGGGGCTGGCCAGCACGACCGTCAGGTTGCTGGTGGACATGTTCGCGGTGGCGGGCATGAGGCGGACGATCCCGAGGTCGCTGCCGAGCAGCGCGGCCTCGGCCTGGCGCCCGGCCGGGTAGTAGACGGTGTCCTGCGGGACGCCGCCGCGCCAGTCGGCCACGGCGCCGACGGTCCAGCCGGCGGCACGGGCCTGCCCGGCGACGCGGGCGGCGAGGCCGCCGATGCCGATCTGGTTGTAGACCGAGACGCCGATCGACCGGGTCGCCGGGGCCTCGGTGGTCGCCTCGGTCGTGGGATCGGCGGTGGGCTCGGTCGTCTTCTTCGGCTTCGGCTTGGCCGAGGCCTTCTTCGTGGGCTTCGACGTGGGACCGGTGCTGGTGCGCTGCGCCGACTGCGCGGGCGCCTCGTCCTCGCGGACGACCTCGATGATCGCCCAGCCGCCGAGCGCGCCGAGGATCAGCCAGACGGCGGGCAGCACGACGACGTGCCACGGGCGACGACGCTCGGGCTCACGCCGGTCGTCGCGCGGTTCGAGGGGCGGCTGCTCCTCCACCTCAGCGGTCGGAGCCGGTGCGCCGGGCCTGGCGCTGACGCTGGCGCTGCGAGCGCAGGCGGCGCAGGCGCTTGACGAGCAGCGGGTCGTGCGCGAGCGCGTCCTCGGAGTCGATCAGCGCGTTGAGGATCTGGTAGTACCGGGTGGCGGTCATGTCGAACTTGTCGCGGATCGCCTGCTCCTTGGCGCCGGCGTACTTCCACCACAGGCGCTCGAGCTCGAGCATCTCGCGGTCGCGATCGGACAAAGCGCCGTCGCGGACCGCCTGGTCGTGACTCTCCACCGCTGCCATGTGCCCGACTGTACCGGCGGAATCACACCATTGTCATTCCCGTTCGCGAATCCGTCGTCCCACCGCGTGAGGTCCGGGGCGGGAGGGCCGGTTCTCCTCTAGGGTGGCTGCATGGCGCCCGAGCAAGCTGACTTCCTCGTGATCGCCAACCGCCTGCCCGTCGACCGCCTGATCGGCGACGACGGCGAGGTCAGGTGGCGCAAGTCGCCCGGCGGTCTGGTCACGGCCCTCGAGCCGGTCATGAAGCTCCAGGGCGGGGCGTGGATCGGCTGGCACGGCGCCGCCGACGAGGACCTCCCCGAGTTCGAGGACGACGGCCTGCGCCTCGTCCCGGTGCCGCTGTCCGAGCGCGAGGTCGAGGAGTACTACGAGGGCTTCTCCAACGGCACTCTCTGGCCGCTCTACCACGACGTCGTCGTCACGCCGGAGTACCACCGCGAGTGGTGGGACTCCTACGTCACGGTCAACCGTCGCTTCGCCGAGAAGGCCGCCTCGCTGGCCGCCCAGGGCGCGGTCGTGTGGGTGCAGGACTACCAGCTCCAGCTCGTCCCGCAGATGCTGCGCGAGCTGCGCCCCGACCTGCTGATCGGCTTCTTCCTGCACATCCCGTTCCCGCCCACCGAGCTGTTCCAGCAGCTGCCGTGGCGCCGCCAGATCCTCGAGGGCCTGCTGGGCGCCGACCTCGTGGGCTTCCAGATGCCCGGCGGTGCGCAGAACTTCGCCCGCCTCGTGCGTCAGCGCGTGGGCCACCGCACCGTGCGCGACACCGTCTTCCTGCCCGACGGCCGCAAGGTCCTGGCGCGGGCCTACCCGATCTCGATCGACGCGCGCGGGTTCGAGCAGCTCTCGCGCACGCCCGAGGTCATCGCCCGGGCGCAGGAGATCCGCGACAGCCTCGGCAACCCGCGCCACGTGCTCATCGGCATCGACCGCCTCGACTACACCAAGGGCCTGCCCCAGCGGCTGCGCGCGTTCGGCGAGCTCGTCAGCGACGGCGTGATCGACGTCGACGACGCCGTCTTCGTCCAGGTGGCCACCCCGTCGCGCGAGCGGGTGCACCAGTACCGCCTGCTGCGCGACGACATCAACCGACTCGTCGGCCGGATCAACGGCGACATGGGACGCATCGGCCAGCAGCCGATCCAGTACCTGCACGCCTCCTTCCCACGCGACGAGATGGCGGCGATGTACCGCGCGGCCGACGTCATGGTGGTCACGCCCCTGCGCGACGGCATGAACCTCGTCGCGAAGGAGTACATCGCGACCCGCTGGGACGACCGCGGCGCGCTCGTGCTGAGCGAGTTCGCCGGCGCCGCGGGCGAGCTCAAGCAGGCCTTCCAGGTCAACCCGCACGACATCAACGGCATGAAGCAGGCGCTGCTCGAGGCCATGCAGGCGCCTCCGGTCGACCTGCGCAAGCGGATGCGCGCGCTGCGCAAGCAGGTGATGGAGAACGACATCGAGCGCTGGGCCACGACGTTCCTGGCCGAGCTCGCCGAGGTCCGTGACATCGGTCCGTCCGACGGTGACGACTGAGCTTCCGGCCCGGGTCCGGCGCGGCTACGCGCTCGGCAGCGTCGCCACCGGGACCTTCGGCACCGTCCCCGGACTGCTGCTGCTGCCCTACCTGACCGACGAGATCGGCATCGGAGCGGCGCTGGCCGGCGTGCTGGTGTTCGCGCCGAAGGCGTGGGACGTCGTCCTCAACCCGATCGCCGGACGCATCAGCGACCGGTCGACGCATCCCGCCGGGCGGCGCCGGCCGTTCCTCGTGCGGGCCGGGCTCACCCTCGCGGTGCTGTTCGCCGTGATGTTCGCCGGGCCCACCGAGCCGCAAGCGCTGGCCGCCGCGTGGGTCGCGGTGGCGTTCCTGGGCTGCGCGAGCGCCTACGCGTTCTTCCAGGTGCCCTACGTCGCGATGCCGGCCGAGCTCACGCTCGACTACGCCGAGCGCACGCGGCTGATGACGTGGCGCGTCGTCGTGCTGGCACTGGCGATCCTCGTCTCGGGCGCCACCGCCCCGATCGTGGCCGATCAGCTGGGGCACGCGGCGATGGGCGCGTACGTCGGGCTCGTCATCGCGCTCGGCGTGCTCGGCGCGTGGTGGGGCACCCGCGGGGCGCCCGAGCACCCGACCGAGACCGCGGGCGGCACGTTCGCCGACCAGCTGCGGCTCGTGGCCCAGAACCCCGACTTCCGCGCGGTGCTGCTGACGTTCGTCGTGCAGGCCGCCGCGATCGGCACCGTGCTGGCGGGCGTCGCCTACGTGGCCGACGACCTGCTCGACAGCGCGGCCGCCAACACCTTCCTGTTCGTCGCCTTCGTCGGGCCCGCGCTGCTCGTCACGCCGCTGTGGGAGCGCTACGCCGCCACCCGCGGCAAGCGGTCGGGCTACGCCGTCGCCACGGTCTTCCTCGTGGTCGGGATGGCCGCGCTGCTGGCGGCGCACGAGGGCTGGCTAGCCCTCACGTACGTCGCCGCGGCGCTCGTGGGCATCGGGTACGCCGGCGCCCAGGTCTTCCCGATGGCGATGCTGCCCGACGTGGCGGCCGACGACGCCTCGCGCAGCGGCGCCAACCGGATCGGCGTGTTCACCGGGGTGTGGACCGCGGGCGAGACGCTCGGCCTCGCGCTCGGGCCGGGCATCTTCGCGCTCGTGCTGACCGCGGGCGGCTACGTGTCCTCGACCTCCGGGGTCACCGTCGACCAGCCCGACAGCGCCCGCCTCGCGATCGCGCTGGGCTTCTCGGTGCTGCCGGCCGTGCTGTCCGCGATCAGCCTCGTGCTGCTGCGCGGCTACCGACTCGACGACCGACTGAGGAGTGCCGATGTCGCCTGAGGAGATCCTCGCCGAGCTCTCCGACCGCCGGGAGGGCGACCTGCCCACCCACGGCGGCCGCACGCTCGCGTACGTCTACGACTCGGGTCTGGCCGAGGCCGACGAGGTCGCCCGGCAGGCCGTCGCGATGTACGCCGCCACGAACGGCCTCGACCCCACCGCGTTCCCCAGCCTGCTGTCGATGGAGGCCGACCTCGTCGGCTTCGCGCGCTCGATCCTGCACGGCGGCGACGAGGTCGTCGGCACGGTGACGTCCGGCGGCACCGAGTCGATCCTGCTGGCGGTGCAGACCGCGCGCGACGCCGCCGCCGTCGACCGCCCGGCGATGGTCGTGCCCAGCACGATCCACGCGGCGTTCGCGAAGGCGGCCCACTACTTCGGGGTCGAGCTCGTCGCCGTCCCTGTGGGCGCCGGGCACCGAGCCGACGTCGCCGCGATGACCGAGACGATCGACCGTCTCGGCGAGCGCGTGGTGCTGGTGGCCGCCAGCACGCCCTCGTACGCCCACGGCGTGATCGACCCGATCGAGGAGCTCGCCGCCGTCACCCGCGAGCGGGGCCTGCGGCTGCACGTCGACGCGTGCATCGGCGGCTGGATCCTGCCGTGGACCCCCGACGCTCCCCCGTGGGACTTCGCGGTGCCCGGCGTCACCAGCATCTCGGTCGACCTCCACAAGTACGCGTACACGCCGAAGGGGGTCTCCCTGCTGCTGCACGCCGACGCGTCGCTGCGCCGGCCCCAGTTCTTCGCGCACGCCGACTGGCCCGGCTACACGATGCTGAACTCGACCACGCAGTCCACGAAGTCCGGCGGCCCGCTCGCCGCCGCGTGGGCCGTGGTGCGGCTGATCGGCGCCGAGGGCTACCGCGACCTCGTCCGTCGCACCCTCGACGGCACCCGCGAGCTGGCCGACGGCATCGAGGCCACCGAGCACCTGCATCTCGTCGAGCAGCCCGACACCTCGCTGGTCGTCGTGGGCACCGACGACGCGGTCGACGTGTTCACCATCAGCGACCTCATGCTCGACCGCGGATGGTTCGTGCAACCGCAGATGCGGTTCGGCGACGAGCCGGCGAACCTGCACCTGACGATCTCGGCGGCCACGGCCGCATCGGTGCCCGAGTTCCTCGAGGCGCTGCGGGCGTCGGTGGCGCAGGCGGCCGAGCAGGGCCCGATCCGGATCGACCCGCTGCTCGCCGAGGCGGCCGCGACGCTCGACCCCGACACCCTCGACGACGAGGCGTTCGACGGCCTGCTGGCGCTCGCGGGCCTGGCCGGCGAGGGCGGCCAGGTCGCGGTCCCCGAGCGACTCGGCCCGGTCAACGCGCTCGTCGACGTCGCTCCCCCGCGGGTCCGGGAAGCGCTGATGATCGCCTTCCTCGACCGTCTGACACGCTGACCCCGTGACCGATCCCTGGACCACCCCGGCGCCTCTCGCCGGTCGCCTCGTGCGCCTCGAGCCGCTCGGACCCGAGCACGCCGAGGGCCTCGCGGCCGCCGGCGACGACCCCGCCGTCTTCGAGCACCTGCGTCGCTGGGACGTCATGACCCCCGAGGTCGCGGCCGGCCACATCGCGCGTGCCGTTGCCGACCCGGCGCTGGTGCCGTGGGCGCAGATCGACGCCCTCACGGGCGAGGTGGCGGGCACGACCTCCTACTACGACATCGACGCCGAGCTGCGCACCGTGGCGATCGGGCACACCTGGATCGGCCGGCGCTTCTGGCGGACCGGCCTCAACACCGAGGCCAAGCTGCTGCTGCTCACGCGGGCGTTCGACGAGCTCGGCTGCGTGCGCGTCGTGTGGCACACCGACATCCGCAACGACCGGTCACAGGCCGCGATCGCGAGGCTCGGCGCGACCCGCGAGGGCGTGCTGCGCAAGCACAAGCTGCGCGACGACGGCAGCTGGCGCGACACCGTGACCTTCTCGATGCTCGACGACGAGTGGCCTGCCGCGCGTGACCGACTGCGGGCGCGCCTCGCGGTCGACGCAGGATGAGGCATTCGGGCACCGGAGCGGGGCGCGATGCCTCATCGTTCGTCCCGGCGGAGCCGCGTCAGGAGACGATCTTGGCGTTCCGCAGGATGCGCTGCGTGGCCAGCGAGAGCACGAAGGCGACCGCCATGGCCGAGATCGTGACCGCGAACGCGGGCGTGGGGCCCGAGGGGCCGAACGCGCCGTCGGCCGCGCGGCCTGCGAGCGACGCGCCCGTCGCGTAGCCCAGACCCGTGCCGCCGGCCATGAACGTCATGGCGGTGCCGATGCGGGCGGGCGGCACGATGAGGCCGGCCAGCGCGAACGCGCTGATCAGGTAGGGCGCGACCGCGAAGCCCAGGACGGCGATGACCGCGACGACCTGCGGGATGGTCTGGACGAGCAGCAGCGGCAGCGCCAGCACGACCATCGCGCCCGACGCCCACAGCATGCGCGTGGCGTAGAGGACGCTGGCCGGGACGGCCGCGAGCGACAGCGCTGCGACCATGCTGCCGATGCCGAGGACCGCGTGGATGAGGCCCGCCACGTCGGGGTGGCCCTGCTGCGTGGCCAGCACGGTGGAGCCCGCCTGGATGCTGCCGAAGAACGTGCCCATGAGGAAGACGGCGACCGCCAGCACGATGAACGCCGAGGTCCACATCCTCACGCCGTGGGTGGGCGCGTGCTCGCTGCCGCGCGGGACGAGCGCAGCGGTGCGGTGGACCGCGAACCACGAGCCGAAGACCAGCAGCAGCACGGCCGCTGCGAGCAGCGCGCCGTCGGCGCCGATCAGCACGCCGAGGATGCCGACGAGCGCCGGGCCGAGCACGAAGGACGCCTCGTCGCCCGCGCCCTCGTAGGAGAAGGCCAGGTCGACGAAGCGGTCGACCTCGTCCTTGCGGATGCGTCCCTCGCTCACGCGCAGCCGCAGGACCGGACGCCAGCGCACGCGGGCGAGCGGGCCGACCTGGGGCATGACGAGTCCGGTCGCCGCGGCGACGCCGATCAGCGCACCGGACGAGACGCCGTGATCGGCCGCGTAGACGACCGCCACGAGGCCGATCGCGCCCAGGATCGACTGGGTGAGCACGACGGGGCGCTGACCGATGCGGTCGGCCGCGGCCCCGAAGAAGGGCGACCCGATCGCGCTGGCGACCGCGAGCGCACCCGCCGTGGCGCCGGCGATGCCGTACTTGCCGGTGGCCTGCGCCACGAGCATCAGGACGCCCATCTGGCTCATGGCCAGCGGGATGCGCCCCAGGAAGGCCACCGCGACGAACGAGAATCCAGCTGCGCCCCAGAGGCGGCGGTAGTCGGCGATGGCGGAGGACACAACCCACCCATGCTACCGGTCGGCGCCGCGCGCCGGCCTCCTAGACTCGGTGCAATGGTGGAGGCGACGATCGGGCGCGCCCGGGTGGCGACGTCGGGACTGCTGTTCAGCAACGGATTCCTGCTCGGCGCGTGGATCGTGCACATTCCCGTGGTCATGGACCGCACGGACATCACGGCCGCCACGCTCGGCACGCTGCTGCTGTGGATGGGCGCGTGCGCGTGGATCGGCATGCAGGCCGCGGGTTTCTTCGTCGACCGCACCGGCAGCGCCAAGGCGGTCACCGCCGCGCTGCTCGCGATGGTGCTCACCGTGACGCTGCCGGGGCTGGCCACCGACCCGTGGACCCTCGCAGCCGCCCTCGGCGTGCTCGGGTTCTCCAACGGCATCGTCGACGTCGCCCAGAACGCCCAGGCCGTCACCGTCGAGCGCGCGTACGGCCGGCCGATCATGTCCTCGGTGCACGCCTGGTTCTCGGCCGGCGGGTTCGCCGCCTCGGCACTCGGCGCCGGCATGCTCGCCCTCGGCTGGCCCATCCCGCTGAACTTCGTCCTGTTCGCGGTGATCGGCCTCGTGCTGCTGGTCCTCATCCGGCCCCACCTGCTCGACCACGACGTCCGCGACGCCGACGACCGTCCCGGCCGCCCGCCGTGGACCGCGCAGATCCTGCTGCTCGGCGCCCTGGCGTTCGCGCTCATGCTGGCCGAGGGCGTCGCCTACGACTGGAGCACCGTCCACCTGCGCGACGAGCTCGGCACCACCGAGGCACTCGCGGCCGTCGCGTACGGCGCGTTCAGCCTCGCCATGTTCGTCACGCGACTGCTCGTCGACCGCGTCGTCGCGGTCATCGGACCCGGACGGTTCGTGCGCTGGGCCTCGCTGCTCGGCGCGGTGGGCCTGGCGATCGCGATCGTCGCACCCACCCCGGCCGTCGCCATCGCGGGCTGGGCCGTGGTGGGCATCGGCCTGGCCGGCTGCGTGCCCCAGTTCTTCAGCGCCGCCGGCAACGTGGACCCGCGGCACGGCGCCGCGATCATCGCGCGGGTCACCGGCATGGGCTACGTCGCGCTCTTGAGCGGCCCCTCGGTGATCGGCCTGCTGACCCACTGGGTGCCGCTCACGACCGCGTTCCTCGTGCCGCTCGCGCTGTGCCTCGTGGCGAGCGCGCTGGCGCCCACGGCCCTGAGGAGGCACCCGTGAGCCTGCGCGACCTCATGGCGCCCGACTGGGCCGAGGCCATGGAGCCGGTGGCGCCCCAGATCGCCGCGATGGGCGACTTCCTGCGCGCCGAGATCGGCGCGGGCCGCACCTACCTGCCCGAGCCCGACGCCATCTTCCGCGCCTTCCGCACCCCGCTGGCGCAGGTGCGCGTGCTCATCACGGGCCAGGATCCGTACCCCACGCCGGGGCACCCGATGGGACTCTCGTTCTCGGTCCGGCCCGACGTGCGCCCGCTGCCCCGCAGCCTGGCGAACATCTACCGCGAGCTGGAGGCCGACCTCGGCATCGCGCCCGCGCCGCACGGCGACCTCTCCGCGTGGGCCGACCGGGGCGTCATGCTGCTCAACCGCTGCCTGACGGTGCGTCCCGGCGAGGCCGCGAGTCACCGCGGTCGCGGCTGGGAGGCGGTCACCGACCGGGCGATCGCCGCCCTCGTCGAGCGTGGCGGCCCGCTCGTCGCGATCCTGTGGGGCCGCGACGCCCAGTCGCTCGCCCCACGCCTCGGCGACGTGCCGCGGATCGAGTCGGCGCACCCGAGCCCGCTGTCGGCCTCACGGGGGTTCTTCGGCTCGCGCCCGTTCAGCCGCGCGAACGACGCCCTGCGCGCCCAGGACGCGCAGCCGGTGGAGTGGGAACTGCCCCGCTAGGGTTGCCGCGTGAGCCAGACACGCATCCGCGACCGCGCCGTCCTCATCGACCAGGGCTTCGTGGTCATCCAGCGCTGGGGCCTGCGCATCATCGTGATCGCCGCCGCCCTCTACGTGCTGGGCTGGGGCGTCGGCCGCACCTGGATGATCTGGTTCCCCGTGTCGCTGGCGATCCTGTTCGCCACCGTCCTCGGCCCGCCGACCAAGCGCCTGCGCGAGCTCGGCGTCCCCGCGGCCGCCGCCGCCGGCGTCGTGATGCTGGCCTTCCTGGCCGCGCTCGGCTTCCTGTTCTCCATTCTCATCCCGCAGCTGGTCGACGAGGCCCCCGAGATCGCCGACCGCGCCGCGAAGGGCGTCAGCGAGGTGCAGGACTGGCTCGTCAACGGGCCGCTGCCGATCGAGGCCGGCCAGATCACGAACGCGCTGAACTCGGTGGAGGACTGGCTGCGCGACAGCGCCGGCGACATCAGCAGCGGCGTGCTCTCCACGATCGGCGTCGCCACCAACGTGGTCCTCAACACCGTCCTGGTGCTGATCCTGACCTTCCTGTTCATCAAGGACGGCCACCGCTTCCTGCCGTGGGTCGAGCGCCTCGGCGGCCACCGCGTCGGCGGTCACCTGCGCGAGATGCTGAACCGCGCGTGGAACACCCTCGGCGGCTTCATCCGCACGCAGGCGCTCGTGTCGTTCATCGACGCGGTGCTGATCGGCATCGCGCTGGCCGTGGTCGGCCAGCCGCTCTGGGTGCCGCTCGCGGTCATCACCTTCATCGGTGGCTTCATCCCGATCGTCGGTGCGTTCGCCAGCGGCGCGATCGCCGTGCTGGTGACCCTCGTGACGAACTCGCCGCAGGACGCGCTCATCATCCTCGTCGTGATCATCGTGGTGCAGCAGCTCGAGGGCAACGTCCTCTCGCCGATCCTGCAGGGCAAGAGCATGAACCTGCACCCGGCCGTCGTGCTGATGGCCGTCACGGCGGGCGGCTCGCTGTTCGGCATCACCGGCGCGTTCCTCGCGGTGCCCGTCACGGCCACCATCGCCGAGGTCCTGCGCTACGCCAACGACCGGATCGATGCCTCGCTCACGGCCGGCGGCGATCCCGTGGCGGCGATGACCGCGCCCACGGTGGCCGACGTCGAGGCCGACGAGGCCGAGACAGAGGCCTCCCAGGACCGCGAGCGCGACAGCTGACCGAGGCGCCCGCCGCGGTCGGCGGGCTCAGTCGAAGACGACCGTCTTCATCCCGTTGAGCAGCACGCGGTGCTCGGCGTGCGCCCGCACCGCGTGCACCAGCGCGCGGGCCTCGAGGTCCTGGCCCATCGCGGCCAGCTCGGAGGCCGAGGAGCGGTGGTCGACCCGGCGGAAGTCCTGCTCGATGATCGGCCCCTCGTCGAGGTCGGCCGTCACGTAGTGGGCGGTCGCGCCGATGACCTTCACGCCGTGGCGGTGCGCCTGCTCGTAGGGACGTGCGCCCTTGAAGCTGGGCAGCAGCGAGTGGTGGATGTTGATGGCGCGGCCGTGGACGTCGCGGCACATCTGGTCGGTGAGGATCTGCATGTAGCGCGCCAGGATGAGCGCCTCGGCGCCCTTCTCGTCCATGAGGTCGAGCACGAACTGCTCGGTCTCGCGCTTGGTGTCGGGCGTGACGCGGATCTGGTGGAACTCGATGCCGTGCCACTCCACCGTCTCGCGCCAGTCGGGGTGGTTCGACACGACGGCGACGATCTCGATCGGCAGCTGACCCTGGCGCGTGTGGAAGAGCAGGTTGTTGAGGACGTGGCCCTGCTTGGAGACCATCACGACGACCCGCAGCGGCGCCGTGGCGTCGTGCAGGTCCCAGTCCATCTCGAAGGGCTCGAGCACCGGCGCCAGCGCGGCGCGCATGTCGTCGAGCGCGACCTCGCGGTCGGCGGCGAACCGCACGCGCATGAAGAAGCGGCGCGTGTCGGGGTCCGCGTACTGCTGGCTCTCGGTGATGGTCCAGCCGTCCTGCGCCAGCGTGGAGGCGATGGCCGCGACGATGCCCACCCGGTCGGGGCAGGCGAAGGTGAGGATGACGTCGCTGTGCGGCTGGGAGGTCTCCATGAGGTGCATCGTCTCAGGTGCGCACCGCGAGGACGACGCCCAGGTAGAGGACGTAGGCCAGCACGGCCGCGATGCCCTCGGCGCGCGACATCCGGCGCCCCGTGGCCAGCACCGGCAGCAGCATCACCGCGACGAAGGCCATGAGCGGCAGGTCGACCCGGATCAGGTCGCTCGTGACCTCCAGCGGCGCGACGAGCGACGTCACGCCCAGGATCAGCGCGAGGTTGTAGACGCTCGAGCCGATGAGGTTGCCCACCGCGATGTCCCGGTTGCCGCGCAGCGTGGACACGACCGTGGTCACCAGCTCGGGCGCCGAGGAGCCGATCGCGACGACGGTGAGGCCGATGACGACCTCGCTCACGCCGAGGGAGGCCGCGAGGTCGACCGCGCCGTGCACGAGCCAGTCGGCGCCCAGCACCACGACCCCGAGTCCGGCGACCAGCACGACGAGGTGCCGGACCAGGCCGCCGCCGGACGCGTCGGGCTCGGCCGCGGGCCGCGCCGGGTCGCGCACGGCGAGCACCACGACCGCCAGCGTGTAGACCGCGGCGATGACCACCAGCAGCGTGCCGTCGGCGCGCGAGAGCCGTCCGTCGAGCGCCAGCACGACGACCAGGATCGAGACCGCCGCGACGACGGGCAGCTCGAACACGATCGTGCGCGACTCGACGGCCAGGGGCACGAGTGCGGCGCTCAGGCCCAGGATCAGCAGCAGGTTGACGATGTTGGTGCCGGCGATGTTGCCCACCGCGAGCGGGCCCGCGTCGCGCAGCGCCGCGTCGATGCCGATCGCCAGCTCGGGCAGGCTCGTGCCGATCGAGACGACCGTGAGCCCGATGACCATCGGCGGGACGCCGAGCCGGGTCGCGACGGCGGCACCTCCGCGCACCAGCAGCTCGGCCCCGACCACGAGCGTCGCCAGGCCGGCCGCGACCAGCAGGATGGCCACGCAGCGGGCCTAGTCGCGCTCGCCGCTGGACCGCTGGAGCCGGTCCTTCAGCAGCAGCGCGTGGTTGTGCGCCTCGTCGCGCGCCGCGAACAGGAGGGTCACGACGTCGTGCTCGGCGACGAGGCCGCGCAGCTCGTCGAGGGCCGGGTTCGCGTCGAGCTCGTTCGCGTACTCGTCGGCGAACGCGGAGAAGGCGATGTGCTCGTGGTGGAAGAGCTTGCGCAGCTCGGTGCTGGGCGCGACCTCCTTGAGCCAGACGTCGACCGCGGCGCGCTCCTTCGTCATGCCTCGCGGCCAGAGGCGATCGACCAGCACGCGCAGCCCGTCGTCGGGCGACGGGTCCTCCTGCACCCGGCGGACGCGGATCATGAGCCGGCCGGGACGAAGGTGGTCAGCAGGACGGCGGCGTCCTCGAGCGCCAGCAGGTCGTGGCGGTGGTCGGGGATCACCAGCAGCTCGCCGGCGGCGCCCTCCCAGGACTCCTCCCCCGCCGTCAGGCGGACCCGTCCCGACAGCACCTGCAGGGTCGCCTCGGGCGGCGCCTCGTGCTCGTCGAGCCGGCGCTCGGCCGCGAGCGCGATGACCGTCTGGCGCAGGTGGTGGTGGCGACCCCGGTGCAGCGCGACGGCGCTGCGACCGCTGGAGGCCTGGCCCGCCGCGGCGAGCTGGTCGCGGACGAGGGACGGGAGGTCGGTGGAGTCCATGACCCGACCGTAGCCCGAGCGGGGTGCCTCGCGCGCCGCCTCGTGAGAGAGTCCTGAGCCATGCGCATCAAGCCCGGCCGCCCCGACCTGTCGACCCACGCCGCCCTGTTCGACGTGCCGGAGGCGGCCGCCGGCGCTCCCTCGGTGACGTTCGGTGGCGTGTCGACGCTCGCGTTCGACGACGGACGCTCGGCCCTGCTCACGGACGGCTTCTTCTCGCGCCCGTCCCTGCTGCGGGTCGGGCTGGGCCGGATCGCGCCCGACCTCACGCGGATCGCCGACGGCCTGCGGCGGGTGGGCCTCGCCGGGCCCGAGGCCTCGCGGCTCGAGGCGGTGCTGCCCGTGCACAGCCACTTCGACCACGTCATGGACGCGCCCGAGGTCGCCCGGCGGACCGGCGCGGCACTCGTCGGCGGCACCTCGACGCTGAACGTGGGTCGCGGTGCCGGCCTGCCCGACGACCAGCTGCGTCCGGCGAAGCCGGGCACGCCGATGGAGCTGGGTCCCTGGCGCGTCACCGCCGTGCTCTCCGAGCACTGCCCGCCCGACCGCCACCCCGGCACGATCGACCAGCCGCTCGCGGTGCCCGCCCGCGCCGGGGCCTACCGCTGCGGGGAGGCCTGGTCGCTGCTCGTCGAGCACGACGCGGTGGGCGCCACGCTCGTCCAGGGCAGCGCCGGCTTCGTGCCGGGCGCCCTCGACGGGATGGGCGCCGAGGTCGTCTTCCTCGGCATCGGGCAGCTCGGGCTGCTGGGCCCGGAGTACGTCGAGGGGTACTGGACGCACACCGTGCTCGCCGTGGGCGCGCGCCGGGTCGTGCTGACCCACTGGGACGACTTCTTCCGGCCGCTGGACCGGCCCCTGCGCGCCCTGCCGTACGCGGGCGACGACCTCGACGTGACGATGCGCGAGCTGCGGTACCTGGCGGGACGGGACGGGGTCTCGCTGCACCTCCCGACGCTGGGGCGGCGCGAGGACCCCTGGCGGGCCTGACGACCCGGAGCCCCCGACAGGATTCGAACCCGCGACATCCTCTTTACAAGAGAGGCGCTCTACCGACTGAGCTACAGGGGCGCGGCCGTGGCCGACCGCCTCATCCTAACGACGCTCAGACGCGGCCGGCCTGGCACGCTCGCGCGAAGTCCTCGTCGACCTGGTCCTCCTCGGGCAGGGCCGGCGTGACGGCCTCGTCGCCGTTGCCGATCTCCGCGAACTGCGTGAGGTCGGTGACCTGGTCGTCGGAGTCGCCGCCCGGCGTGAGGAACCCGTCGAGCACGATCGCGCAGTCCGCGGCGCCGAACTCCTGCCAGCCGGTGAGCGTGCCCCACTCGTCGGCGCCCTCACTGGCGATGACGCCCTGGGTGCGCAGCACGCCGATGACGCGCACGAGCCCCTCCTCGTTCTCGACCTCGTAGGCGGTGCGGGTCTGCAGCGACAGGTCGACCGACCCGTCGTCCTCCGAGGTCTCCCAGACCGCCGTCATCCGCGTGCCGCGCAGCTCGAGGTCGGGGTCGAGGACGGTGGCGCGCGCCAGCCCGGGCTCGGTCTGGGCGTCCGCGGCGTCGTCGATCGCGGCGACGAGGGTCTTCGGCAGGCCGTCGCCGACCGACTCGGGGTCCGTGGCGGCCTGCAGGCCCCACGTCGTGACCGCGTCGGTCATCTCCTCGTACTCCGCGGCGGACACGCCGTCGGGCCGGGCGGGCGGCTCGGGGATCGCGTCGTCGGGCGCGGGCCAGCCGGCGATCCCCAGGTCGTCGAGCGTGATCTGCTGCGTGGGCGCGGGCTGCGGATCCGGCGTCGCCGCGGTCTCCTCGGGCTCGTCCGACCCCCCGGTGCATCCCGCCAGCACGAAGGTCACCAACACGAGCAGCAGGACCGGTCGACGCACCCGTCCAGTATGCATACTGGCCCCGTGGCTCCTGCGAACCCGACTCCCCCGTACCCCCGCCTGCTGCGCGCCACGAGCCTGCTCGACACCCCGTACGCGGTGATCGACGAGGAGGCGCTGTGGGCGAACGCGGCCGATCTCGTCCGCCGCGCCGGCGGCAAGCCGATCCGGCTGGCCACCAAGTCGATCCGGGTGCGGTCGATCATCAAGAACGCGCTGACGCTCGACGGCTTCCGCGGGGTCATGACCTACTCGCTGGCCGAGTCGGTCTGGCTGGCCGACCAGGGCGTCGACGACATCCTGCTGGCGTACCCCAGCGTCGACCGCGAGGCCTACGCCGAGCTGATCGCCGACGAGCGGCGGCTCGCGTCCATCACCGTGATGGTCGACTCGATCGAGGCGCTCGACCTCATCGACTCCTTCCTCGGGCCCGACCACCCGCCGATCCGCGTGTGCCTCGACGTCGACTCGTCGCTGCGGATGCTGGGCGCGCACCTGGGCGCCCACCGCTCCCCCGTGCACACCGCCCGCGACGCGAAGCGGATCGCCGCGACGATCACCGCCCGGCGGGGGTTCGACCTCGTCGGCCTGATGTTCTACGACGCGCAGATCGCGGGCCTGCCCGACGGCGGCCCGGCCATCGCGATGGTGAAGCGGCGCTCCGCGGCCGAGCTCAGGCGCCGGCGCCGCAAGATCGTGAAGGCCGTCGGCGCCATGACCGACCTGCAGATCGTCAACGCGGGCGGCACCGGCAGTCTCGACGTCTGGCGCGACGACGCGTCGGTCACCGAGCTCGCGGCCGGCTCGGGGCTCTTCGTCCCCACGCTGTTCGACGACTACCGGTCCTTCACCCCGCGGCCCGCGGCGTTCTTCGCGCTGTCGGTCGTGCGCAAGCCCAGCCGCGACGCGGCCACGTGCTTCGGCGGCGGCTACATCGCCTCGGGCCCGGCCTCCAAGTCGCGCGTGCCCACCCCCGTGTGGCCCGAGGGCCTCGAGTACTACCCCAACGAGGGCGCCGGCGAGGTGCAGTCGCCACTGCGCGGCAAGGTCGCCCGCACCCTGGCCATCGGCGACCGCGTGCTGTTCCGTCACGCCAAGGCCGGCGAGATGTGCGAGCGGTTCGACCGGGTCGCGATCGTCGATGCCGCCGGCCAGGCCTCGCTGACCCCCACCTACCGCGGCGAAGGGAAGAACTTCGGATGACCTCGTGGAGCAACTGGGCCGGCAATGTCACGGCCTCGCCCGACGCGATCGAGCACCCCGGCTCCACCGACGAGGTGGTCGCGCTCGTCCGCGCCCACCCGCGGGTCAAGGCGGTCGGCGCGGGCCACTCGTTCACGCCCATCGCGCAGCCCGAGGGCGTGCAGCTGCGGCTCGACCGGATGGACCGCGTGCTCAGCGCCGACACCCGCACGGGCCTCGTGCGCGTGCAGGCCGGCATCTCGCTGCACGACCTCAACCGTCGCCTGACGTCGCTCGGGCTGGCGCTGCCGAACCTCGGCGACGTCGATCCGCAGTCGGTCGCCGGCGCCACCTCCACGGGCACCCACGGCACCGGCGCGCGGCTCTTCGGCATCGCGAAGGCCGTCGCCGGGCTCCAGCTCGTCACCGCCGACGGCGAGGTGCTGGAGATCGGCCCCGACCACGAGCTCTTCGACGCCGCCCGCGTCGGCCTGGGCGCCCTCGGCATCGTCACCGAGGTGACGCTGCAGTGCGTCCCGTCGTTCCTGCTGCACGCGCGCGAGGAGCCGATGGCGCTCTCGGACGTGATCTCGGGCCTCGACGAGCTCGTCGACGGCAACGACCACTTCGAGTTCTACTTCTTCCCGCACACCGACAAGGCGCTCACGAAGCGCAACAACCGCGTGCCCGACGGCACGACGCGCGCGCCGCTGCCCCGCTGGCGCCACGCGCTCGACGACGAGCTCCTGTCGAACACCGTCTACGAGCAGGTGCAGCGCCTCTCGACGCGCCGGCCCTCGCTGATCCCGCGGATCAACGCGCTCTCGGGCTCGCTGCTGGGCGCCCGCGAGTACACCGACGTGTCGCACGAGGTCTTCATCTCGCCACGCCGCGTGCGCTTCCGCGAGTCGGAGTTCGCCCTGCCGCAGGCCGCCGCCGCCGAGGCGATTGCCGAGATGCAGCGCTGGTACGCGCGCACCGACCGCTACGTCTCGTTCCCCGTCGAGGTCCGCTTCACCGCCGCGGACGACATCTGGATGTCCACCGGGTACGAGCGGGACAACGTCTACATCGCGGTGCACCAGTACCACCGCACCGACCCGGCCGAGTACTTCGCGGCGATGCAGGACATCTTCGTCGCGCACGAGGGCCGACCCCACTGGGGCAAGATGCACACCCTCGGCCCCGACCACTTCCGCTCGGTCTACCCGCGGTTCGACGACTTCGTCGCCGTGCGCGACCGGCTCGACCCCGAGCGCCGCTTCGGCAACGCCTACCTCCGCCAGGTGCTGGGCAGCTGAGGCAGCGGTGGGTCAGGCGCGCGCCTGGCTGATCGCGTAGAGCGAGATGCCCGCGGCGACGCCGGCGTTGAGGGACTCCAGCGTGGACGACATCGGGATCGAGACCAGCTGGTCACACGTCTCGCCGACGAGTCGCGACAGGCCCTTGCCCTCGCTGCCGATCACGACCACGAGCGGACCGTCGCCGAGGTCCATCTCGGGCAGCGCGACGTCGCCGTCGGCGGCCAGGCCGATCACCATGAGGCCGGCCTCCTGGTACGCCTTGATCTGACGCGTGAGGTTCGTGGCGCGCGCCACCGGGACGCGGGCCGCCGCGCCGGCCGAGGTCTTCCACGCGGCCGCGGTCATCTGCGCCGCGCGACGCTCGGGGATGACGACGCCGTGCACGCCGAACCCGGCCGCCGAGCGCACGATCGCGCCCAGGTTCCGCGGGTCGGTGATGCTGTCGAGCATGACGATGAGCGGCGGCTCACCGCGCTCGGCCGCGAGGTCGAGCAGGTCGTCGGGATCGGCGTAGTCGTACGCCTCGAGCTTGGCGGCGATGCCCTGGTGGACGGCGCCCGACGTGATGCGGTCGAGCTCGTTGCGCGCCACCTCGAGCAGCGGCACGTGCAGGTCGGCCGCGAGCTGGAAGATCTCGCGCACGCGGTCGTCGCGGTCGATGCCCTCGGCGACCTGGAGCGACACGACCGGCACGCTGGCGCGCAGCAGCTCCACGACGGAGTTGCGACCCACGACCAGCTCGGGACCGTCGTCGTTGCGGCGCTTGGGTCGTCCCGACTGACGCCGGTCGGCCGCCTGGGCCATCTTGTACTTCTTGTGGTTCGGGCGGTCCTCGGCGCGGGGCGTGGGGCCCTTGCCCTCCAGACCCTGGCGGCGTCGTCCGCCCGAGCCGGCGGTGGGGTTGCCCTTGCCGGTCTTCTTGATCGCGCCCTTGCGCTTGCTGTTGCCGGCCATCAGCGGCCACCCTTCAGGTTCCAGCGGGTCCCCGAGGGCGTGTCCTCGAGCTCGATCCCCGCAGCAGTCAATTGGTCGCGCAGCTCGTCCGCGCGTCCCCAGTCCTTCGCCGCCTTGGCCTCGGCGCGTGCCGCGACGAGCGCGTCGACCAGCTGGCCGAGCGCGTCGGTGGCGGCGCCCGAGCCGTCCTGCGTGCCCCACGTGAGCGGGTCGAGGCCCAGCACGTCGAGCATCGCGCGGACGGAGGCCAGCGTCGCGGCGAGCGCGGCGGTGTCGCCGTCGGCGAGCTGGCGGTTGCCCTCGCCGATCTCGGCCTGCAGCACCGCGAGCGCCGCCGGGACCGAGAGGTCGTCGTCCATCGCGTCGGCGAACGCCTGCGGCACGGCGCCGACTTCGCCCTCGCCCACCAGCTCGGCGGCACGGACGCAGAAGCCCTCGATGCGCTCGAACGCCGTGGCCGCCTCGGCGAGCGACTGCTCGCTGAACTCGATGATCGAGCGGTAGTGCGCCGCGACGAGGTAGTACCGCACCGCGATCGCGGGGACGCGCTTGACGACCTCGCCGACCGTGAGCGTGTTGCCGACGCTCTTGCTCATCTTGGAGTTGCCCAGGTTGAGCATCGCGTTGTGCATCCACACGCGCGCGAACCGCTGGCCGGCCGCGCGCGACTGGGCCAGCTCGTTCTCGTGGTGCGGGAAGCGCAGGTCGAGGCCGCCGCCGTGGATGTCGAACTCGTGGCCGAGGTACTTCGCGGCCATCGCCGAGCACTCGAGGTGCCAGCCCGGACGACCGCGGCCCCACGGCGTGGGCCACGAGGCGGACTCGGGCTCGTCGGCCTTGCGGCCCTTCCACAGCGCGAAGTCGCGCGGGTCGCGCTTGCCCTCGGGCGGGGCGTCCGGCGCGGCCTGCATGTCGTCGAGGCGCTGGTTGGACAGCTGGCCGTAGTCGGGCCAGGAGCGCACGTCGAAGTAGACGTCGCCCGAGCCGTCGGTGGCCGGGTAGGCGTGGCCGCGCTCGATGAGCTCGGTGATCATCTCGATCATCTCGGGCACGTGGCCGGTGGCGCGTGGCTCGTACGTGGGCGGGCGGCAGCCCAGCACCTCGTAGGCGGCGTGCAGCGCGCGCTCGTTCTCGTAGGCGACCTCGAACCAGGGCTTGCCCTGCTCGCGGCCCTTGGCGAGGATCTTGTCGTCGATGTCGGTGACGTTGGCGATGATCGTGACCTCGAGGCCTGCGTGCTCGAGCCAACGGCGCAGCACGTCGAAGACCAGCTCCTTGCGGATGTGGCCGATGTGCGGCGGGCCCTGCACGGTCAGACCGCAGTGGTAGATGCCGACCTGGCCGGGCACGACGGGGTCGAGCGGCCGCAGCTCGCGGCTGGCGGAGTCGTAGAGGCGCATCGTCACCCCCCAAGAGTATCGGCCGCGGACAGCCCCACCGACCGCGACGAACCGCGCCAGCGCCGTCACTTCGCTACCAACCGCCACAGTTTTCACTTAGCCTGAGGCGGTGATCCGCCGACTCTTCCCCGTCGCGGCAGCGCTCACGGCCCTGCTGACGTCCGTCCTGATCGCGCCCGGCCTGGCCACCGCGCCCGCCGAGGCCGCCTCCTACCCCCGTCCGAAGCTGACCCAGTTCACGCCGAAGCTGACGATCCCCGCCGGCGCGAAGGCCAAGTCCTGGCGCTCGCCGTGGGTCTCGACGCCGCAGGCCAGCACCGCACTGATCCCGTCGTGGAACGTCACCCGCATGCCCAGCGGCACCTGGATCAAGGTGAAGGTGCGCGTGTCCAGCGGCTCCACCGTCTCGTCGTGGAAGACCGTCGCCCAGTGGCGCCACGCCCTCGCCGGCGGCCAGCGCCGCACCTACGGCGCGCAGGCCGACCGGCTGGCCCGCGTCGACACCGACGTGGTCCGCGCGGTCACGGGCAAGACGTTCTCGAAGTGGCAGGTGCAGGTCTCGGCCGGCCGCAAGACCGTGAAGACGAAGACCCCGATCGTGCGCACCGTCGCCGGCGTCTCGTCGACGTACGTGAGCAAGACCGCGGGCACGTCGAAGACCACCATGACGAGCACGGTCGACCTCAAGGTCCGGGCGTCGTCGCAGATGATCCACTCCGGCCACTACCCGCAGTACGGCGGTGGCGGCGAGGCCTGGTGCTCGCCGACCTCGACCTCGATGGTGCTGCGCTACTACGGCCTCGGCCCGAAGGCCGCCGACTACGCGTGGGCGTCCGGCGCCGACCGCTGGGTCGACCACGCCGCGCGCTACTCCTACGACTCGTCCTACAAGGGCACGGGCACGTGGCCGTTCAACACGGCCTACGCGTCGATGTACAGCACCGACGCCGTGGTCCACCGCCTGGTGAACCTGCGCGAGATCGAGGCGTACATCAAGAAGGGCGTGCCCGTCGTGACCTCCGTGGCGTTCGGCCGCGGCCAGCTGAGCGGCTCGCCGATCAGCGCGACGCCGGGCCACCTCATGGTCGTGCGCGGCTTCACGAAGGGCGGCGACGTCCTGGTGAACGACCCCGCCGGCCGTACGAACTCGCAGGTCCGCCGCACGTACGACCGGGCCCAGTTCGAGCGCGCGTGGCTCCAGGGCAGCGGCGGCGTCGTCTACGTGATCGCGCCGCGGAACAAGCGCCTCACATTCTGAGCCCGACTAGGGTTCAGGCGTGAGCGCTCCCCGGGTCGGCATCGGAACCGACGTCCACCAGCTCGTCGACGGCCGTCCCCTGTGGGTGGCGGGCCTGCACTGGCCCGATGCCCCGCGCGGGCTCGAGGGTCACTCCGACGGCGACTGCGTCGCGCACGCCATGGTCGACGCCGTGATGACCGCGGCCGGCCTGGGTGACATCGGCAGTCGCTTCGGCACGGCCGACCCGCGCTACGCGGGCGCCTCGGGCACCGAGTTCCTGCGGGCCACCGCCGACCTCGTCCGCGAGGCCGGCCTCTCGGTCGGCAACGTGAGCGTGCAGCTGATCGGCAACGAGCCGCGCCTCTCCGGACGTCGCGACGAGGCCACCCACGTGCTCTCCGAGGCCATCGGCGCCCCGGTCTCGCTCTCGGGCACCACCACCGACGGCCTCGGCCTCACCGGCCGCGGCGAGGGCATCGCCGCCATCGCCGTCGCCCTCGTCCTCTAGGAAGTATTCAGGTCGGGAGGTCGGCCACGGCGCGGTCGTCGGACGCGTAGTACTCCGCGAGGATCCGCTGGGCCACGCGGGCGCCGCCGTCCTCGAGGCGCTCGCGGCCGCCCGGCAGCCGCCCCAGCACCCGGTGCCGCGCGCTGTTGGCGACCCACAGCATCGCGTGCGCCCACGGCGGACGCCACGGCAGCCCCAGCTCGCGCATGCTCTCGCGCCCGAGGAACAGGCTGAGCATGCTGAGGGTGCGCTCGGTCTTCCAGCGGCCGTGCGGCAGCTCGCCGAGCACCGAGATGATGTCCTGCGAGAGCCGCGGCCCGGCCTCGGTGATCGTGTCCTGGGCCAGCACCACGTGGTAGTTGATCCGCTGGCGCTCACGCTCGGAGTCCACGAGCCACTGCTCGTCCACGCCCATGAGCCAGCCCACGTACTTCCACAGGTGCATCACGGCGTCGGAGTCGCGTCGGCTCACCGGCACCCCGAGCGCCTTCACGCCGATCAGGACCGTGCCGTCGAAGAGGCCGAGCGTGCCGGCCTGGTCGGCCTGGTTGATCGGCAGGCCCCACCGCTCGGTGTCCCAGCGCGACTCGAAGGTGTGGTTCACGAGCGCGTGCATCGCGCGGACGTGCGCCGTCGTGCGCCAGCCCTCACCGTGCACCGCGAGGCCGCCGGGCGTGGTCACCGCGACCGCCCACGACTGCGTCTCGGCCAGCCGGCGACGGGTGGACGACCCCGCGAGCGCGCCCGTCGCCACCAACAGGTCCGGCGGTCCACCGAACCGGTAGCCGCCGATCAGCGAGAGCTGGAGCAGCACGTCGGCGGCGTTGCGCCCGAACCGGCGGAACACCCGCGCGCCCTCGTCGACCAGGTCGCGGTCGAGCCACGGCGGATCCTGCTGCAGGGTGCTCACGAACTCGGCCAGCGCGGCGGGCGTCGCGTCGTCCACCCCGTGCTCGAGCGCGGCGCGGAACTGCGCCATCGAGACCTTCTCGGGGTCGCCGGCCGGCAGCCGCATCGCCGCGGCCAGGCGCGCGCCCAGCTCGTCGCGCTCGGTGAACCCCCGGCCAATCCTCGCCATGAGGCCCTCGTCGACCTCGCGGACCCCGGCGAGCGTCTTCAGCACCCGCCCCAACCGCACATTGCGCTGTCCCCCGGCGCGAAATCGCGTGGGCGGGACCTGGACCGTCGTCATGGGACCACCGTGACACGAGCATTTGCTCGCATACAATTCGCGTCATGGCCCTGAGGAAGCTGCCGCGGCAGCAGCGCTCGCGCGAGATGGTGGACCGGATCGTCGCGTCGGCTCGCGACGTGCTCGTGGCGGACGGCTACGACCGGCTCACCACGAACCGCGTCGCGGACCGCGCCGAGGTCAGCCCCGGCTCGCTCTACCAGTACTTCCCGGACAAGGCCTCGATCGTCGAGGAGGTCACGTCTCGCTACGTCGACCGGCTGGCCGAGGACGTCGTGGCCTCGCTCGTCGACCACGTGCACGAGGACCCCGAGGCGATGGCCCGCGCCACGGCCGAGGCGCTGCTGTCGGCGCTCGAGCGCGACCCCACGCTCCTGCGCGTGGTCTGGGAGGAGCTGCCCGCCGCACGGCACCTCGACGACCGCCTCGGCCTCGAGCGGCGCGTGCGCGACGTGCTGCGCGCCTACCTCGGCGGCCGGCAGGCCCCGGCGGCGCGGCGCCGCGACCCCGCGCGCTCCTCGTGGCTGATCGTGCTGGCGGTGGAGTCGCTGGCCGTGCGCTTCGTGCTGGACGAGGATCCGCCGCTGACCCGCGACGAGCTCGTGGACGACCTGGTCGCCCTCGGCCTCGCCTGGTGGTGAGGTGCCCACCACGCACGAACGCCCGGCCGGAGCCGGGCGTTCGTGGTGCTGCTGGTGATCAGGAGGCGAGGACCTCGTCGAGACGAATCTCGGCCTTGTCCTCGTTCGTGTTCTCGGCGAGCGCGAGCTCGGAGACGAGGATCTGGCGAGCCTTCGCCAGCATCCGCTTCTCACCGGCCGAGAGGCCACGCTCGTGGTCGCGGCGCCAGAGGTCGCGCACGACCTCGGCCACCTTCAGGACGTCTCCGGAGTGCAGCTTCTCCAGGTTCGCCTTGTAACGTCGGGACCAGTTGGTGGGCTCCTCGACGTGCTCCGCACGGAGCACGCTGAAGACCCGCTCGAGACCGGCCTCGTCGACCACGTCTCGCACCCCCACCAGGTCGACGTTGTCGGCCGGCACACGTACGACCAAATCGTTCTGAGCGATGATCCGGAGGACGAGGTACGTGCGGTCCTCACCCTTGATGTTCCGGACCTCGATGTCTTCGATCACCGCAGCACCGTGGTTGGGGTACACAACGGTTTCGCCGACAGAGAAAGCCATGGAGAAAGCACCTTTCCTAGGTGACCAGAATAACATGCGCAGTGGAGTACCCTGCCTGCCTTCGTCCACGGTGGGCCCCGATACCATGCCAGCGTGAGCACACGTCGTCGCACCATCGCCGCCATCGCCCTGGCCGTCTCCGCCCCGTTCGCGCTCTCCGCCTGCGGTACGAGCTTCGGCGCCCAGACGAACCAGCAGTACCAGGCCGGAGTCGGCGCGAACCTGCGCACCGGCCCGATCGGGGTCTACAACGGCCTCTTCGTCGACAACGGCGACGGCACGGCCACCTTCTCCGGCGGGCTGCTGTCCGGCGAGGCGCAGACCATCGAGACGGTCACCGTCGACGGCGCCGCGAAGAAGCTCGCGCGCCCCATCTCGCTGGAGCCGAACGCCCTCCTCACGCTGGGCGCGGCGGGCGAGATCGTGGTCCGCAGCGACATCGCGGCCGGCGACTACGTCACCATCAGCTTCGCCGCGACGCCCGGCGGCGACGTGAGCATCGAGGTCCCGGTCGTCACCCGCACCGAGATGTACTCCGACGTCGCGAAGCGCCCCGCCGCCAGCGGTGAGGCGCAGGCCCCCCAGGAGGAGGAGTCCGCTCCCGCCGAGGGCGACCAGGGCCAGTCCGACACCGAGCAGGGCGACACCTCCCCCAGCGGCAGCTGAGACTCCCCCACACGACGAGAAGGGCCCCGGCGATCGCCGGGGCCCTTTCGCGTGCGGTCGTCAGGCGACGGGCAGCTCGCCCGTGACGAGGTAGACGACGCGGCGGGCCATGCTGACGGCGTGGTCGCCGACGCGCTCGTAGTAGCGGCCCAGCAGCGCGAGGTCGATCGCGGTGTCGACGCCGTACTCCCACGTGCCGTCGAGCAGGACGCGGAACAGCTCCTGGCGGAGGCGGTCCATCTCGTCGTCCTCGACCTCCAGCTCGGCCGCGGCGTCGAGGTCGCGCTCCGACACGATCCGCGCGGCCGACCCGATCATCGAGTGGGCCACGAGCGCCATGTCGCGGATGAGCGGCTGCACCGGCAGCGGCACGGCCATCTCCGGCGCGCGGCGCCGCGCGATCTTGGAGACGTGGACCGCCAGCGCGCTCATGCGCTGCAGATCGGCCACCATCCGCAGGGTCGAGACCAGCTGGCGCAGGTCGGTGGCGACGGGCTGCTGGGTCGCGAGCAGGACGAGTGCCCGCTCCTCGACCTCGTCGATGGCCTCGTCGATCGCTCGCTCGCCGGCGATCACGGTCTCGGCGGTGGCGATGTCGGTGTCGAGCAGGGCCCGGGTGGCGTCGGCCACGGCGGCTCGCACCCCGTCGGTGATGATGACGAGCTCGTCGACGATGAGGTCGAGCTGCTCGTAGTACTGGTCGCGCATGGGTCGACCGTAGGCGTGCTGCGTGAATGATCGGCGACCTGCGGTGAACGGGCGGTGAACGCCAGCGGAAAGCGTGCCTTCAGGGCCTGCCGCGATGGCGGTCCGGGCGGACGGTCGGCCTACGATCGGTCTCGTGGAGGTCTCAGAGATCCTGGCCGGTGCCGCCGGCATCGTGCTCGGCGCCGTCATCACCTACGTGTGGTGGTTCTCCGAGCGATCCCAGGAGGCCGCCCCTCCCGCCCCCGTCCCGGCCGTGCCGCCGGACATCGCCACCGTGCTGTCGGTGCTGCGCTCGTCCGCGCTCGTGCTCGACCAGGAGGAGCGCGTGCTGCGCGCGTCCGCCGCCGCGATCGGCCTGGGCCTGGTGACCGACGACGACCGGCTGCGCAGCGACGAGCTGCTCGACCTCATCCGCCTGGTCCGCCGCGACGGCGAGGTGCGCGAGGACGAGTTCGAGATCCGCATCCGACGCCGGCCGCCGGTCTACGTGCGCGCCCGCGTCGCCCCGCTGTCCCACGGGCTGATGCTCGCGCTGGTCGAGGACCGCACCACCGAGCAGCGCGTCGAGACCCTCCGCCGCGACTTCGTGGCGAACGTCAGCCACGAGCTGAAGACCCCGATCGGCGCGATCAGCCTGCTGGCCGAGGCCGTGGGCGAGGCCCGCGACGATCCCGAGGCCGTCGTGCGCTTCGCGTCGCGCATGCAGTCCGAGAGCGAGCGCCTGACGCGCCTCGTGCAGCAGATCATCGACCTCTCGCGCCTGCAGGCCGACCTCGGCAGCGACGACGCGGCCGTGATCAAGGTGGGCGAGCTCGTCGCCGAGGCGGTCGAGCACTCGCACACCGACGCCGAGGCGAAGTCGATCACGATCTCGCAGGACGTCCAGCCCGACCTGTTCGTCCAGGGCGACCGGGCCCAGCTGCACGCGGCCGTCAGCAACCTCGTCGAGAACGCCGTCACCTACAGTCCCGAGGGCTCGGTCGTCGCCGTGGGCGCGACCGGCGAGGGCGAGGACGTCCGCATCACCGTGTCCGACCACGGCGTGGGCATCGCGCCGGAGGAGCAGGACCGGATCTTCGAGCGGTTCTACCGGGTCGACCCGGCGCGCGCCCGCGCCACCGGGGGCACCGGTCTGGGACTGTCGATCGTCAAGCATGTCGCCGCCGGCAACGGCGGCTCCGTCGAGGTCTGGAGTGAGCCGGGCCTCGGATCGTCCTTCACGCTGGTGCTGCCGGCGCGGGACGTCGATGAAGGAGAGCGCGAGTGACCAAGGTCCTGATCGTCGAGGACGAGGCCAGCTACAGCGAGGCCCTGTCCTACGTCCTGCGCAAGGAGGGGTACGACGTCGCCGTCGCCGAGACCGGCCCGGACGCGCTGACCGCCTTCGAGCGCGGCGGTGCCGACATCGTGCTGCTGGACCTCATGCTGCCGGGCCTGTCCGGCACCGAGGTGTGCCGCACGATCCGCCAGACCTCGTCGGTGCCGATCATCATGGTCAGCGCGAAGGACACCGAGGTCGACAAGGTGGTGGGGCTCGAGCTGGGCGCCGACGACTACGTCACCAAGCCGTACTCGCCGCGCGAGCTGGTGGCGCGCATCCGCGCGGTGCTGCGCCGCGGGGCGCCCGAGGAGGTCGACGACGACAGCGTCATCGAGGTGGGCGGCGTGCGGATGGACGTCGACCGCCACCTCGTCACGGTCGACGGCGGCGAGGTGCGCCTGCCGCTCAAGGAGTTCGAGCTGCTCGAGTACTTCCTGCGCAACAGCGGCCGCGTGCTGACCCGCGGCCAGCTGATCGACCGCGTGTGGGGCGCCGACTACGTGGGCGACACCAAGACGCTCGACGTCCACGTGAAGCGCCTGCGCGCCAAGATCGAGGACGACCCCGCCCACCCCACGGTCCTGACGACCGTGCGCGGCCTGGGCTACAAGTACGCCTAGACCTGCGGGAGAGCGCTGGGCGTGACGTTTCCGGGCCGAGAACCTCGTTTCGACCCCGCGAACGTCACTGCCAGCGTTCTCAGCGACCCTGGTTGGCGACCGCGGCGATCGCGGCCGCGGCGGCCTCGGGGTCGAGGTACTGGCCGCCGCGCTGGGTGGGCTTGAGGTCGTCGTCGAGCTCGTAGACGAGCGGGATGCCGGTGGGGATGTTGAGGCCGACGACCTCGTCCTCGCCGAGCCCGTCGAGGTGCTTCACGAGTGCGCGCAGCGAGTTGCCGTGCGCCGTGACGAGCACCGTCTTGTCGTCGCGCAGGTCGGGCACGATCTGGTCGTACCAGTACGGCAGCATCCGCACGAGCACGTCGGCCAGGCACTCGGTGCGCGGCAGCAGCTCGCTGGGCAGGTCGGCGTAGCGGGCGTCGCCGGCCTGGCTGAACTCGGAGTCGTCGTCGAGCGCCGGCGGCGGCGTGGAGTACGAGCGGCGCCACGTCATGAACTGCTCCTCGCCGAACTCCTCGAGGGTGGCCTTCTTGTCCTTGCCCTGGAGGGCGCCGTAGTGGCGCTCGTTCAGGCGCCAGCTGCGCTTGACGGGGATCCAGTGGCGGTCGATGCCGTTGAGCGTGATCTCGGCGGTGCGGATCGCGCGGCGCAGCAGCGAGGTGTGCGAGACCTCGGGCAGGATGCCCGCGTCGTTCAGCAGCTGGGGCGCGCGGAGCGCCTCCTGGACGCCCTGCTCGTTGAGGTCGACGTCGACCCATCCGGTGAACAGGTTGAGGGCGTTCCACTCGCTGTGACCATGACGCAGCAGGACCAAGGTGCTCATGCCGACAGTCTAGTGCCGGGTGCGGGACCCCGGCTCAGGGCTGCGCGCTGATGGACTGCAGCGCGCGCAGGTAGTCGTCCTGCGAGTGCACGCCCGCGAGCGTGTAGCGGGCGTCGACCACGACGAACGGCGACGCCTCGGCGCCGATCGCACGGGCGGTCTCGCGCTGCTCGTCGACCTCGGCGCGCAGCTCATCGCTGGCCAGCAGCGCCTCGGACGTCTCGAGGTCGAGGCCCACGAGCGCGGCCCGGCCGGCCAGGATGAAGTCGTCGGACACGTCGGCGCTCTCGAGGAAGTGCGCACGCCACAGCTGGTGCAGCAGCTCGCGCTGGATCTCCGAGCCCGACTCCTCGGCCCACGTGAGCAGCCGCCACGCGTCGGTGGAGTCGGCCGGGACGACCTCGTCCACGTTGAGGTCGATGCCGGTGATGCGCGCGGCCGCGGCGACGTCGTCGGCCGTGCTCCCGGCACCGAAGGACGCCGCACGGTAGGAGACGTCGATCGGCTCGCCGGTCAGGATCGTGTAGAGGGCAGCGGCCCGCTCGAAGCGCACCGCGCCCACGTACGACCAGGCGTCGACGACGTCGGCGAAGACGATGGCTTTCACGCCGACCACGCTACGGGACGGGCCCCGGGAGCTCAGTCCTGCGGGCGCAGGTGGCGGAAGGCGTCGAGGTTGCGCGTGGACTCGCCGCGCGACTCGCGCCAGCGCCACTCCTTGCGGATGCTCGACGCGAAGCCCAGCTCGAGGATCGTGTTGAACGACTCGTCGGCGTAGGACAGCACCGAGCCCAGCAGCCGGTCGAGCTCGTCGGCCGTCACGGCCTCCAGCGGCAGCCGGCCGTCGAGGTAGATGTCCCCCGCGGAGTCGACCGCGAACGCGACGCCGTAGAGCTTGAGGTTGCGCTCCAGCATCCAGCGGTAGACGGCCTCGTGGTTCTCGTCGGGGTGACGCGCGACGAACGCGTGCACGCCGAGCGCGTGCTGGTTGACCTCGAGCCGGCACGTGGTCTTGAGCTTGCGCTCGCCCGGCAGCTCGACCTCGAACACGTCCCGGCCGTGCCGCGTGTACTCCAGCCCGGCCTCGTCGAGCGCGGCCACGATCACGTCGCGGACGTCGGTCATCCTGCCTCCTCCTGGGCCGCCGCGCGATCACGCAGGGCGGCGGCGTAGACGTCGAGGGTGCGCTCCGCGGTGACGTCCCAGCCGAACGACTCCGCGTGGCGCACCGCCTTGGCACCAGCCTCGGCCCGGAAGGCCCGGTCCGCCAGGTAGGGGCGGATCGCCGCGGCGTAGGCGGCCGGGTCGTGGCCGTCGACGAGGGTGCCGGTGACGCCGTCCGCGACCGCCGTGGTGAGGCCGCCCACGGCCGCGGCCACGACGGGCGTGCCGCAGGCCTGCGCCTCGATGGCGACGAGCCCGAAGGACTCGTTGTGCGACGGGACGCACACGACGGCGGCCCGCGAGTACCACTGGGCGAGCTCGGCCTGGCTGACCGTGGGGACGAAGTCGACGCGGTCGGCGATGCCGAGGCGGTGGGCGAGGTCGGTGAGCTCGGTGGGGCGCTCCAGGCCGCTGCCCGAGGGCCCGCCGATGATGGCGACCCGGTGCGGCTCGTCGATCAGGGCCGACGCGTGCAGGACGACGTCGGGCGCCTTGAGCGGCTGGATGCGGCCGGCGAAGACGATCAGCGGCGGCTCGTCGTCGGGCCGCGACGCGCTGAAGACGTCGAGGTCGACGCCGGGGTGGACGACCTCGACCGCGAGCGGGTCGGCCTCGTACAGGTCGATCAGCTCGCGGCGCTCCTCGGCCGTGTTGGCGATGAGGCGGTCGGCGAGGCGCACGATCTCCTCCTCGCCGGCGACGCGGCCGACGGGCTCGGGGGTGTCCCCCGTGGCCAGCGCCGCGTTCTTGACCTTGGCCATGGTGTGCATCGAGTGCACGAGCGGCACGCCCCAGCGCTCGCGCAGGACGGTGCCGACCTGGCCGGAGAGCCAGTAGTGCGAGTGGACGAGGTCGAAGTAGCCGGGCTCGTGCCAGGCCTCGACGCGCAGCACGTCGCGCACGAACGCGCACAGCTGGCTGGGCAGGTCGCCCTTCGTCAGTCCCTCGAACGGGCCCGCGGCCACGTGGTGCACGCGGATGCCGTCGGCGGCCTCGACGACCGGGGGCAGGTGGCGCGACGTGGCGCGGGTGAAGACCTCGACCTCGATGCCGCGGGCGGCGAGCCGCCGCGAGAGCTCGAGGACGTAGACGTTCATGCCGCCCGCGTCGCCCGTGCCCGGCTGGTCGAGCGGGGAGGTGTGCGCCGACAGCATCGCGACACGTCGGATCCCTCGGGCAGCCATGAGTTCCATTCTGGCACGCTGTCCCCATGCCCACCGCCGTCGTCACCGGAGCCAGCAGCGGGATCGGCGAGGCCACGGCCCGCGCCCTGTCGGCCGCCGGGTTCACCGTCCTCGCCGCCGCCCGTCGCCGCGACCGCATCGAGCGGCTCGCCGAGGAGATCGGCGCGATCGCCCTGCCCTGCGACATCACCGACCCCGACGACGTGGCCCGCCTGGCCGACGCGGTCGGCGACCGGCTCGACCTGCTGGTCAACAACGCCGGCGGCGCGAAGGGCATGGTCGACGTCACCGACGCCGACCTCGACGACTGGCGCTGGATGTACGAGACCAACGTCCTCGGCACCGTCGCGGTGACCAAGGCGCTCGCGCCCGCACTCATCAACTCCGGCGCCGGCACGATCATCAACGTGGGCTCCACGGCCGGCCGCGTCGCCTACGAGGGCGGCGGCGGCTACACCGCGGCCAAGCACGCGCTCGCCGTGGTCACCGAGACGCTGCGGCTCGAGCTCAACGGCCAGCCGGTGCGGATCAGCGAGATCGCGCCGGGCATGGTCAAGACCGAGGAGTTCAGCCTCACCCGCTTCGAGGGCGACGTCGCCCGCGCCGAGGCCGTCTACGCGGGCGTCGACGAGCCGCTGCTCGCGCAGGACATCGCCGACGCCATCACGTGGGTGGCCACGCGCCCGCCGCACGTGGACATCGACCTCATGGTCATCAAGCCCGTCGCGCAGGCCGCGCAGCACAAGGTGCACCGCCGGCCCCAGTAGGCCGGGGCCGGCGACACACGTCAGTCCGAGGCGGGCGTGTCCGCGCTCGCCGGGTTGTCCGGGGTGGCCGACGGCGTCGCGGGCGAGGCGGCCGGCGCGGCGGCCTTCGTCGCCTTCCGCGCGGCGGTCTTGCGACCCTGGGCGCTCGTGCGCTTCGCCGTGGAGGTGGCGCCGGCCTTCTTCGCCGGGGCCTTCTTCGCGGTGGTGGTCTTCGCCGCCGGCGCCTTCTTCGCCGTCGTCGCCGTCGTGGCCTTCTTCGCCGTCGTCGCCTTCTTGGCGGTCGTCGCCTTCTTGGCGGTCGTCGCCTTCTTGGCGGTGGTCTTCCTCGCCGTGGTCTTCTTCGCGACGGGCGTGACCTCGGCGGCGGGGGCCGTGCCGGGGACCTCCGCGTCCACCGGGCCGCTCGCGTCGGAGGCGGCCAGCGCCTCGCCGGCGAAGGAGGTGGTCTCGTCGGCCTCGGTGGCCGTCGACGGCAGGTCGGCCTTCGCAGGAGCCTTCTTCGTCGTCTTCTTCGCCGCCTTCTTGGCGGGCGACGTCGTGGTGCTGCGGGCGGCCGATCCGAGGGGGTCGCCGTGCGCGGCCTCCACCGGGGAGTCGGCGGGTCGCGAGGGCTCGGCCGGCGGGGTGGTGGGCTCGGCCGGCGGCGGCGTCGCGCCGGAGCCGGGCTTGACCACGTCGGGCGCCAGGCGCGCCACCATCGCGGTGAGGTCGGCGATCTGCTTCGCCGTGGTCTCGCGCACCTGCGCCAGCTCCTCGCGGACCTTCTTGATCTCGGACGAGGTGGACTTGGTCGCCGCCTTGCGGACCTTCTTCAGCTCACCGCGGAGGTCGTTGATCGTGGAGATCGTCTCGCGGAGCTTCTTCTCGACCTTGCTCGTGGCCATCGGGGATCCTCTCGGTGGTGCGGAGTCGGTGCTGCCAGCCTAGGAGGATCGGGGCTCACCCGCCCGCCGCGTCAGTGCGTGCCGGCCTCGGTGCGCCCGCGGTCGATCGAGCCGTCGGGCTTCCACCCGGGCGGCCCGAGCACGTAGCCCACGCGCTCGCGCCACGAGGACGCCGCGCGGACGTCGGCGGCCATCTTGCGGTAGTCGCCGTACTGCAGCGTCAGCAGGTTGTACGTCTCGACCGGGTGCGTGAGGCCGTAGCGCGGCCGGTGCAGCTCGGCCTGGAACGTGCCGAACAGCCGGTCCCAGACGATGAGGATGCCGCCGTAGTTCTTGTCGAGGTACTCCGGGTCCGAGCCGTGGTGCACGCGGTGGTGCGAGGGCGTGTTGAACACCCACTCGATCGGCCGCGGCAGCTTCCCGACGACCTCGGTGTGCACGAAGAACTGGTAGATGAGGTTGATCGCGAACGCGGCGAACAGGGTCCACGGCGCGAAGCCCAGGAGCGGCAGCGGCAGCCAGAAGAAGAACTCGAACCACGGGTTCCACTTCTGCCGCAGCGCGGTGCCGAAGTTCATGAACTCGCTGGAGTGGTGGGCCTGATGACCGGCCCAGCCGATCCGCACGCGGTGGCTGAAGCGGTGGTGCCAGTAGTAGCAGAAGTCCAGCCCCACGATCAGGGCCGGCCAGTACCACCACGCGCTCGTGTCGAGCTCGAACAACGCGAAGTGCGCGAACACGAAGACGAACGCGAAGAAGGTGATGATCTTGAAGACCGTGAGGAACAGGATCGAGCCGACGCCCATCGAGATCGAGGTGCGCGCGTCCTTGAGGGCGTAGCCGGTGACGTTGTCGTCGTGGTCGAGCCACTTCAGCGCCGCCAGCTCGATCGCGATGCTCAGCAGGAAGAACGGCACCGCGTACGTCAGCGGGTTCTTCATCGGGTCCAGGAGTTCGGCCAGCACCCCACCACGATACGCCGTCTCCTGTGACTACGATCACAGCCCATGGGCATCGATCCGGCGGGTCAGGTCATCGTCATCACGGGGTCCTCGAGCGGGATCGGCGCCGCGGCCGCGCACCGGCTCGCGGCACGGGGCGCGACGGTGTGCCTGCTGGCCCGTCGCGCCGACGAGCTGGCCGCCGTCGCCGAGGCGGTCCGGGGCTCCGGAGGCGACGCGCACGCCTACCCGGTCGACCTCACGGACGGCGACGCCGCGCGCGAGGTCGTCGGGCGGATCCTGGCCGAGCACGGTCGCATCGACGTGCTCGTGAACAACGCCGCGCGCTCCATCCGGCGGCCGATCACCGACTCGCTCGACCGCCTCCACGACCACGAGCGCGTCATGGCGATCAACTACTTCGCGGCCGTGCGGCTCATCTCACTCGTGCTGCCGTCGATGCTCGAGCAGGGTCGCGGGCACGTCACGATCAGCTCCACGCTCTCGACCCAGGTGCCGATCCCGCTGTTCTCGGCCTACCTGGCCAGCAAGAGCGCGCTCGAGTCCTACCTGCGGTCGCTGTCGGCCGAGCTGGGCCACCGCGGCATCACGACGACCGTCGTGCACTTCCCGATGGTGCGCACCGAGATGTCCGGCGGCACCGAGATCTATCGCGCGATGCGGATGATGGGCCCGGACGAGGCGAGCCGCTGGATCGAGCGCGCCGTCGTGTCGCGACCGTCGCGGGTGACGAGCGCTTTCGGCGTCGCCGGCGAGACCTCGATGGCGCTGCTGCCCGGCGTCGTCACGCGGGCGACGGCGCCGTTCTTCCGGCGCATGGACCGCAACCTCGCCCGTCGTGCCGCCGCCGGGGACGTGCACGAGTAACGTGGGTCACAGCGGCCACCACCCCCGGCCGCGCACCAACCACACCGTCAGGCCGGCACCACCCCCGCCGACCCAGGAAGAGGGAACATGAGCACGCCCAGCAGCTTCGGCACCCACCACGAGCAAGTGGTCTTCTGTCACGACGAGGCCTCCGGACTCCGGGCGATCATCGCCCTCTACTCCACGGCTCTCGGGCCCGGCCTGGGCGGCACCCGCTTCTTCCCGTACGCCAGCGAGACCGACGCGCTCGCCGACGTCCTCAACCTCAGCCAGGGCATGGCCTACAAGAACGCGCTCGCCGGGCTCGACCTCGGGGGCGGCAAGGCCGTCATCATCGGCGACCCTCACACCGACAAGTCCGAGGCCCTCCTGCGCGCCTACGGCCGCTTCGTGCAGACCCTCAACGGCCGCTACTTCACCGCGTGCGACGTGGGCACCTACTCCGCCGACATGGACGTCATCGCCCGCGAGTGCGACTACGTCACGGGCCGCACGGTCGACCACGGCGGCGCCGGCGACTCCAGCGTCCTGACCGCCTTCGGCGTCTACCAGGGCATGCGCGCGGCCGCCCGGTTCACGTGGGGCGACACGTCGCTGGCGGGCAAGCGGGTCGGCATCGCCGGCGTCGGCAAGGTCGGCCGCCACCTCACCGAGCACCTCGTCGAGGAGGACGCCCGCGTGGTCGTCACCGACATCGACGCCGAGGCCGTGGCCCGCCTGCGCGACCGCTTCCCGTCCCTCGAGGTCGTCGGCTCCACCGACGAGCTGATCGCCGCCGACCTCGACGTCTACGCGCCGTGCGCGCTCGGCGGCGCCCTGAACGAGGCCTCCGTCGAGGCGCTGACGGCGAAGGTCGTCGCCGGAGCCGCCAACAACCAGCTCGCGCACGACGGCATCGGCAAGCTCGTGGCCGACCGGGGCATCGTCTACGCGCCCGACTACTGCGTGAACTCCGGCGGCGTCATCCAGGTCGCCGACGAGCTCGACCCGAGCGGCTTCTCCTTCGACCGCGCCAAGGCGCGTGCCACGGGCATCTTCGACACCACCCTGGCCGTGCTCGAGCGCTCCGCCGCCGAGGGCATCACCACGGCCGAGGCGGCCGACCGCCAGGCCGAGCAGCGGATCCGCGAGATCGGGCGGCTCGGCCAGATCCACCTGGGCTGAGCCGAGGCGGGGGCGGCGTGGGAGGGGTCACGCCCCGACCAGCAGGGCGACGCCTCCCACGGCGGAGACCCCGAGGATCGCCGCCCGGGCGCCGGCGGCCGAGAGTCGGGGCGCGAGGACCAGGCCGGCCAGCGTGCCCGCGGCGAGCGCCGCGAGCATCGGCCACGACGGCAGGACGAGTCCGACGACCAGGGCCGTCACGAGGTTCTGCACGATGAGGAAGGCGTGCAGAGTGCCGCGGGTCTCGGCCGGGGTCCACGTGGAGTTGGCCGCGTACAGGCCCACGGGCGGCCCGCCGACGCCGCCGACGACGTTCAGCCCCGCGCTCGCCAGCCCGGTGACCACCGCACCCACCGGACGACGCAGCCACGCCGAGCGCCAGCCCGAGCCGAGCATCGCGACGCCCACCACGACGCCGAGTCCGCCCGCGACCGCGAGCAGCCGATGGTCGACCGGCACCAGAGCCCATGCCACCACGGGCGTCGCGAGGAGCGTCGGCACGAGCAACCGCGCCGCGTCCGGCCGACGGGCGTGCTGCCCCTCGCGCACGAGCGGCAGCACCGACGAGCACGCCGCCAGCAGCACGACGAGCGCGACGCCCTCGCCGTGCCCGTGGGCCGCGATCAGCACGGGTGCCGCGACGAGCGAGAAGCCCATCCCCGTCGCGGCCTGCGCGAACGCCCCCGCGGCGATCGCGAGCAGCACGAGATCGCCGGACGACGGTCCGGCGACGAGCTCGGCGCTCACCCGACGCGCGCCGGGTCGAGCCGGTAGCGGCGCTGGAACACGATCGCCACGACCATGAGGGCCGCCGGGAGGACCGTGAAGCCCAGCAGCAGCGCCGCCATCGCCGAGTCCGGCTGCGTCACGTCGACGTCGGCCGTGCTGGAGACGAACCCGCCCAGCGCGAGCGCCGCGGAGTACAGGTACGGTCCTGCCGCGGTGCCGAGGGCCTCGGTCGCGGTCCACACGCCCGTGTACGCGCCGGCCTGCGAGTCGCCCTTCTCCTCCGCCGCCGCGACCGCGTCGGGAACCATCGAGAACGCGAAGAGCTGCAGGCCGGCGAACGCGAAGCCCATCACCGCCACGACCACCACGGACACCGCGACCTGGTCGAGCCAGGCACCGAGGGCCACGGCGAGCGAGCCCAGGACGAAGATCGTCTGCGACAGCAGCAGGCCGCGCTGCTTGCCGATCGTCCGCGAGGCCCTGAGCCACAGCGGACCGGCCAGCACGGCGGGCCCGAGGAAGCAGCCCATGAAGACGGCCGTCAGTCCGGCGCTGTCGAACACGTAGCGCGTGAAGTACGGCAGCGCCGCCATGAACAGGTGCGTCGTGGTGCCGGTGAACAGGTACGACAGCACCAGCATGCGGAAGTCGCGGTCGGCCCAGGCGACCCGGATGTCGTCGCGCGTCGAGTGACCCGCGGTCTCCGCGGGCGTGCGGGACCCGCAGGCCTCCGTCAGCCTGCGCACACCGCCGATCGCGACGATCGCCGAGACGATCATGACGACCGCCAGCACGGCGGCCATGGTCGTGTAGTCGTCGCGCTGCTCGCTGGCGACGAGCGCCGGGGCGGCGACGCCCGCACCGAGCAGGCCGACCGTGAGGAACAGCATCCGGAACATGAAGACCCGGGTCCGCTCGTGGTAGCCGATCCGCAGGTCCGACGGCGTGGTCAGGTACGGCACCTGGAACATCGCGAACAGCAGGTTGCCGACGACGTACCAGCCGCCGACCCACGCCGCCGCCGGCGCGCCCTCGAGGCCCGCGGGAACGGTGAACATCGCGACCATCGCGAAGCCGAGGGCGATGCCGCCGGTCATCATCCGGCGGCGGTGCCCGTGGGCGCGGGCCTGCCGGTCCGAGCGGGAGCCGATCAGCGGATGCACGACGACGTCGATGATCTTCGGCAGGAACAGCGTCAGGCCGGCCAGTGCGGCGGCGACGCCGAGGATGTCCGTGAGGAAGTAGAGCAGGAGCAGTCCGGGCACCGTGACCCACACGCCCATGCCGAACGAGCCGGACGCGTAGGCCGACAGTGCTCCCATCGGCGCACGGGTGCCGTCCTCGACGGGCAGCTCCTCACGGGCGCTCATCGGGCACCCGCCGTGTCACGGTGGCGGGCGACGACGCCGGCGGCCAGCTGCGCGCCGTCGAACGCACCGGCCGTGGCGCGGGCGGCCAGCGTGCGCAGCACGATCCGGTCCGTGACCTGCGGCAGGTGGCGGGCGAGGAGGAACTCGACCGCGCCCTTGCCCGTGGTGGTGATGTCGCGGCGCGGGCGGACGGAGAGCGCGGCGAGGTGGATCGCGTCGACGACGCCCTCGAGCGACTCGTACGTGCTCATGCCCTCCAGCGACAGGCCCGCCGCGGCGGTCGAGTCGTGGATCGGGCTCCGGACGGCCGAGGGGTACACGCACGTGACGCCGACGTGCGTGCCGAGCTCGAGCCGCAGCGCGTCCGCGTAGGCGACCATCGCCCGCTTCGAGGCGCCGTACGCCGCCGCCAGCGGCAGCTGCATGACCGCCATGCGCGAGGTCACCATCACGACGCGACCGCGGGCCTCGACGAGCGCTGCGACGCAGGCGGCCGTGATCCGCCACGTTCCCACGAGGTTGATCTCGAGCTGGCGTCGGACCTCGTCGCCGGGGGCGAGCTCGGCCGGGGCCGGGCCGCCGATCCCGGCATTGTTGACCAGCACGTCGAGGCCGCCCAGCAGCTCGAGTGCGCGGTCGACGCCCTGGGCCGCCGAGTCCTCGTCGGTGATGTCGCAGGCGACGACCTCGAACGGCTCGTCGCCGGTGGGCGCGACGTCGAGACCCACCACGACCGCGCCCTCGGACACGAGGCGGCGACCGAGCTCGCGGCCGAGCGTGCCCGACGCGCCCGTGATGAGCACGCGACGGCCGGCTGCGGGCCGACGGGACGTGAGGAACGAGAGCCTCATGCGCGGGCCTCCTGGCGGACGGGACGGAAGGTGGTGGCACCGCGGCCGGCGCGGGCGACGCCGGCGGCGATCTCCTTCGGCACGGCGGCGACGTACTGGTCGAAGTCGATGCGCATCATGGGCCGCTTCTGGCCCCACCGGGCGACGGCCGCGGCGTGCGCCGCCTCGACGACCGAGCGCTGCTCCGCGGGCTCCGGGAGGGCGTACCGGCCCGCGAGGTGCGCCGCGACGAGCTTGGCCTGCGCCTCGACGACGGGCAGCGCCGCACCGGTGGACTGCATGAGCCCCACGAACGCGAGGCCGGGATCCTCGAGGTGGAAGACCCGCTGGTACAGCGGCAGGCGCTCCGGGTCGGCGCCGATCCACCGCTCGCCCAGGAACGGGATGGTGACGCGGTAGCCCGTCGCCCACACGATGACGTCGACCTCGTCGGAGGTGCCGTCGGTGAAGTGCACGCGCGAGCCGTCGAAGCGCTCGATCCCGGGCCGAGCGACCACCTCCCCGTGCGTGACGCGGTGCAGGATCGTGTCGCTGATCGTGGGGTGGTTCTGGAACAGGCCGCCCGCGGGGGCGGGGAGACCGTAGGACTGAGGGGTGCCGACGGCCAGCCGCAGCATCGTCTCGGCGATCCTCTGGCGCACGCGCCACGGCAGGGCGGCGAGCACGGCTCCGGTCGCATCGGCGGGGCGGCCGAACAGGTACTTCGGCACGATGTGGACCCCGTGACGCGCCGAGAGCAGGACCGGCCCGCTGCCCACGTACGAGGCGTCGACCGCGATGTCCATCGCCGAGTTGCCCATCCCGACGACCATGACCCGCTTCCCGTCGAAGCGCGCGGCGCTGCGGTAGTCGTGCGCGTGCAGCTGCTCGCCGTCGAAGGTCCCCGGGTGCTCCGGCTCGGGCCAGCGCGGGTCCCAGTTGTGACCGTTCGCGACGACGACGGCGTCGAACACCTCGGTGGTCTCGGCGTCGCCCTCCCGGGACACCACGGTCCAGCCGGCCGTGCCGCGCTCGACCGACACGACCTCCGTCCCGAAGCGGATGCGCTCGATGACGCCGAACCGCTCCGCGTAGTCGGCGAGGTAGCCCGCGATCATCGCGGCGGACGGGTAGTCGGGCCAGTCGTCCGGCATCGGGAAGTCCGCGAACTCGGTGCGGCCCTTGCTCGTGTTGAGGTGCAGCGAGTCGTACGCGGGCGAGAGCCCGCTGGCGTTGCCCTGGACCCACAGACCTCCGGGCCGGTCGCCCAGCTCGAGCACCGTCACCTCCAGCCCCTCGTCCAGCAGTGACGTGGCGGCGGCGAGGCCGGCGGCTCCGGCGCCGACGACGGCGACGTGAAGGGGCATGTGCGTGTCCTTCCGAGGGTGTGACCGGAGTCTCGAATCGCCTCATTCAATCGCATGATGGAGAACGACGCAAGTACTTCTGACCTGCGCAAACGCGGTCCATCACCCGATGGAGCCATGCCGTAGGGTGACACCCATGACCGCCCCGTCGAGCCGTGAGCGCATCCTCGACGCCGCATCCCGGCTGTTCGCCGAGCGCGGGTACGACGCCACCAGCACGCGGGCGATCGCCGACGCCGTGGGCCTCAACATCGCCACGGTGGCCTATCACGTGGGCGGCAAGAGCGACCTGTACCGCGAGGTCATGCGGGCGGCCCATGAGGCACAGCGCGACTCCGTCGAGGCCGCGCTGTCCACGCTCCCGCGGGCGGACGGCAGCCCCCGGGCCGCCCGGGACGGACTGCACGCGTTCGTCGACGCGTACCTGCGGTTCTGCGTCACGCACCCCGAGGTCCCCGCCCTGTGGATGCGCCGCTGGCTCGCCGAGGGCGAGATGCTGTCCGAGCTCGAGGCGGAGTTCACCGGCCCCCTGGTCGAGCGGGTCGCCGACCACGTGCGGGCGCTGCTCGACCGCGCGGGAGTCACGACCGACGCCGACCTCGACCTGCTCGTCTACACGATCGTGTGGACCACGCACGCGTTCAGCCGCGCCGGCGTCGTCGACTCCGCCGGACGGCGGTCCGACCCGACCGAGAGCGTCACCTTCGAGCGATTCCGACGCCACCTGCACGACGTCGTCGACGGCGCCCTGTCGCTGTCGGGTGGCTGAGCCGAATCTTGTTAGACCGTCTAGCCTTCTATCGTGAATCGCCGCGCTGCACGGACCTTTCCGCTCGCCCACCTCGTGGGTCCCCGACGTTCCCTCGTGGTCGTACTGCTGGGACTGATCGTCTCCGGCCTCGTCATGGCCTTCGCGCCGGAGCCGACCTCCGGCAACGAGGCCGGCTCGAACCTCCCCGACTCCGCCGAGGCCTCGCGCGCCGCGGCGCTGCTCGAGCAGCTGCCCGAGGCCGACGAGTCCCCCGCGATCGTCGTCTACTCGCGCGACGGCGGCCTGTCTCCGCAGGACCTCCAGGCGCTGGGCGAGCGCGCCCAGACCCTGGGCTCCGAGCTCGACCTCCAGGCCAGCCCGCCCGTGCCGTCGGAGGACGGCGCCGCCGCGATCGTCGCGATCCCGGTGAAGTCAGGCCTGAGCAACGACGAGAACGCCGAGCTGGTCGACCGCATCCGCGAGGTCGCGAAGCAGGACCTGCCCGACGGCGTCACGGCCGAGGTGACCGGCGCCCCCGCCGTCCAGGCGGATCTCGGGGCCGTGTTCGACGGCGCCGACGTGCGCCTGCTCGCCGTCACCGCCGCCGTCGTCGCGGTGCTGCTGATCGTCACCTACCGCAGCCCGTGGCTGTGGCTCGTGCCCCTCACCGTGATCGGGGTCGGCGACCGCGTGGCCGCAAAGGTGCTCGAGGGCGCCTCCGGCCTCTTCGACTTCGAGATCGACGGCTCGATCACCGGCATCACGTCGGTCCTGGTCTTCGGCGCGGGCACGAACTACGCGCTGCTGCTGATCGCCCGCTACCGCGAGGAGCTGCGCCGTCACGAGTCGCGCCACGAGGCGATGCGGACCGCCGTCGGCGGCGCCGCTCCGGCCATCCTGTCGAGCTCGGGCACCGTGATCCTGGCGCTGCTGTCGCTGCTGATCGCCGACTCCCCGTTCGTCAGCGGCATCGGCTTGGCCGGTGCCATCGGCCTGGTCATCGCGGTCGCCTTCGCGCTGCTGATCCTGCCGTCGGCGATGGTGCTGCCGGGCCGCTGGCTGTTCTGGCCGTTCGTCCCGCGCAACGGCGACCCCGACCCCAGCGAGCGCGGCTGGTGGTACCGCGTCGGCAGGACCGTCACGGCGCGCCCGTGGCCCGTCGCGATCGCCTCCATCGCCGTGCTCGGCGCCATGGCCGCCGGGGCGCTGACCCTCTCGACCGGCCTCGGCCAGAGCGAGCAGTTCCTCGACACGCCCGAGTCCATCCAGGCGCAGGAGACGCTGCAGGACGCGTTCCCCGCCGGCATCTCGGCGCCCACCACCGTGGCGACCAGCCCCGACAGGGTCGAGGACGTCACGGCCGCCGCGAGCCAGGTCGCGGGCGTCGAGAGCGCCCGCCCGGCCGGCGCCTCCGACGAGGTTGCCGAGGTCCAGGTCGTGCTCTCGGTCGCACCCGAGAGCGAGCAGGCCCTCACCACGATCGAGGACCTCCGCAGCGCCGTGAAGGACGCCGACCCCGACGCCCTCGTCGGGGGACCGGACGCCCAGGCGCTCGACGAGGCCCAGACCGCCGCCGACGACCGCCTCAAGGTCATCCCGATCGTGCTGGCGATCGTCCTGCTGATGCTGCTGATCCTGCTGCGCTCGGTCGTGGCCGCGGTGGTGCTGTGTGCGACCACCGTACTGTCCTACCTGTCGGCGCTCGGCGTCGGCTGGCTGCTGTTCGACCACGTCCTCGGCTGGTCCGCGATGGACGTGAGCACGCCGCTGCTCGCCTTCATCTTCCTGGTCGCCCTCGGCGTGGACTACAACATCTTCCTCACCGCACGGGCGCGCGAGGAGATGGCCGTGTCGCACGACGCCACCGACTCGATCGTCAAGGCGCTCGCGGTCACCGGCGGTGTCATCACGAGTGCCGGCGTCCTGCTGGCCGCCGTGTTCACCGTGCTGGGCGTGCTGCCGCTCGTGCTGCTGGCACAGCTCGGCGTCGTCGTCGGCTTCGGCGTGCTGCTGGACACGGTGCTGGTGCGCGGTGTCGCGACGCCGGCACTGGTGGCCCTGTGCGGCCGCCGGTTCTGGTGGCCCAGCCAGCTGTCCCGCTGAGGGACCAGCACCGAGACCCGTGGGGCACGCAGGTGCCCCACGGGTGACGATTCGGTGGGTTCCGCCCGGAGGCGGGGAGAGACGTCTGCCCTACCGCTCAACTGGCGGCAGGGCCTCCCAGTTTCTTGGCGAGATCAGCGTACTGATCCGGGATGGGATCCCCGGACTCTCCGTGAAGTTCTCGTTCGAGATCATTGAAGTCAGTGTCCAATGTCCGATACTTGAGATCGCGAGCGACCTTGGTCTGCTTCGCTTTGGCACGGCCGCGGCCCATGGGCTCGACCCCCTCGCACTCAGTGGTCCAGTATGTCGTGGTACCAGCGTACCCAAACACTCCCAGAACGCATGAAGCGGCCCCGGCTCGGCGAGTGCGGGAGCCGGGATTGCAGCGAATATTCTCAGCCGAGGGTGACGGATCCGCCCTTGCCGTGCACATCGGCCGCTGCGACCTCGCCCGCGATCCACGCGTCGACGCCCTGATCGGCCAGCAGCGAGACCGCCGCGTCGGCCGCGTCCTGCGCGACGATCGCGACCATGCCGACGCCCATGTTGAGCGCCTGGTCGAGGTCGGCCTGGGCCACTCCGCCGAGCTCGCCGACGAGGGTGAAGACGGGCGCCGGCGTCCAGGAGGACCGGTCGAGGCGCACCGAGACCGTGTCGGGCAGCACGCGCTCGAGGTTGGCCGCCAGGCCGCCCCCGGTGATGTGGGACATCGCGTGGACCTCGACGCCGTCGGCCAGCGCCAGGCACGGCTTGGTGTAGAGGCGCGTGGGGGTCAGCAGCTCCTCGCCGAGGGTGCGGCCGAACTCGGGCACCTCGCGGTCGAGCTCCCAGCCGGCCTTCTCGAAGAAGACGTGGCGCACGAGCGAGTAGCCGTTGGAGTGCAGTCCGGACGAGGCCATGGCGATCACGACGTCGCCGTCGCGCACGAGGTCGGCGCCGAGCAGGCGGTCGGCCTCGACCACGCCGGTGGTGGAGCCGGCGACGTCGTACTCGTCGGGTCCCAGCAGGCCCGGGTGCTCGGCGGTCTCGCCGCCCAGCAGCGCGGTGCCGGTCTCGGCGCACGCCGCGGCGATGCCCTTGACGATGTCGGCGATCCGCTCGGGGACGACCTTGCCGCAGGCGATGTAGTCGGTCAGGAACAGCGGCTCGGCACCGCACACGACGAGGTCGTCGACGAGCATGCCGACGAGGTCGAAGCCGATCGTGTCGTGGCGATCCATGCGCTGCGCGATCGCGACCTTGGTGCCCACGCCGTCGGCGCTGGTGGCCAGCAGGGGGCGGCGGTAGTCCTTCAGTGCCGAGGCGTCGAAGAGGCCCGCGAAGCCGCCGATGCCACCGACGACCTCGGGGCGGGTGGCCTTCGCGACCCACTGCTTCATGAGCTCGACCGCGCGGTCGCCCTCTTCGATGGAGACTCCGGCGGAGGCGTACGAGGTCACTGGATCACCTTCAGGGGCTCGGTCCCGTTCTGCGGCAGCTCCAGCAGGTGCTTGCCGATGAGGTCGTCGTCCGGCAGCTCCACCGGGTAGATGCCGTCGAAGCAGGCGCGGCACAGGTTGTCCGCGGGGACGTTCGTCGCCTCGATCAGGTCGTCGAGCGAGACGTAGGACAGGCTGTCGGCGCCGATCGAGCGGCAGATCTCGTCGACGCTCAGGCCGTTGGCGATCAGCTCGGCGCGCGAGGCGAAGTCGATGCCGTAGAAGCACGGCCACTTCACCGGCGGGCTGGAGATGCGCACGTGCACCTCGGCCGCGCCGAACTCGCGCAGCATCCGCACGAGGGCCCGCTGGGTGTTGCCGCGCACGATCGAGTCGTCCACGACGACGAGGCGCTTGCCGGCGATGACGTCGCGCAGCGGGTTGAGCTTCAGCCGGATGCCGAGCTGGCGGATCGTCTGCGACGGCTGGATGAACGTGCGGCCCACGTAGGAGTTCTTGACCAGGCCGTGGCCGAACGGGATGCCGCTCTCCTCGGCGTAGCCGATCGCGGCGGGCGTGCCCGACTCGGGCACCGGGATCACCAGGTCGGCCTCGACCGGCGCGGTGTTCGCGAGCTTGCGGCCGATGCGCTCGCGCACGCTGAACACGCGCTGCTCGTTGATCGTGGTGTCGGGACGCGCGAGGTAGACGTACTCGAAGATGCAGCCCTTCGGCGCGGCGTCGGCGAACCGGCTGCTGCGCAGTCCGTTCTCGTCGATCGCGACGAACTCGCCGGGCTCGATCTCACGGATGTAGGACGCGCCCACGATGTCGAGGGCCGCGGTCTCGCTGGCGATGACCCAGCCGCGCTCCAGTCGACCCAGCACGAGCGGGCGGATCCCCTGTGGGTCGCGCGCGCCGTAGAGCGTGGTCTCGTCCATGAAGACCAGGGAGAAGGCGCCGCGCAGCTGCGGCAGCACCTCGAGTGCCGCGTCCTCGACCGAGCGGTCGCGGTAGGACGCCAGCAGCGAGGCCATGACCGACGTGTCGGTGGTGGCCGTCTCGGCCGAGGCGGACTTCGCGTCGCCCTCGGTGCGCTCGCGCAGCAGCTGGACGAGCTCGTGGGTGTTGGTCAGGTTGCCGTTGTGCCCCAGCGCGACCGAGCCCTGGGCGGTGGGCCGGAAGGTGGGCTGGGCGTTCTGCCACACGCTGGCGCCGGTGGTGGAGTAGCGCGCGTGGCCGATCGCGATCTGGCCGGCGAGGGACTCCAGGGTGGCCTCGTCGAAGACCTGGGACACCAGTCCCATGTCCTTGTAGACGAGGATCTGCCGGCCGTTGCTGACGGCGATGCCGGCCGACTCCTGCCCGCGGTGCTGCAGGGCGTAGAGACCGAAGTACGTGAGCTTGGCGACCTCCTCACCGGGGGCCCAGACACCGAAGACGCCACAGGCGTCCTGGGGGCCGGCGTCGCTGGGGTCGAGCTCGTGGGTCAGGAGACCATCTCCGCGGGGCACGGGTCCCAGTCTAGCGGCCGTCCGCACGTTCCCCGACCGGCACCGGAAAGCCGGAATGGCCATTAACAATCAACCTTGACTGGAAGTCTTCCGTGCGGCGCCCCGTCGCACTACCGTGTGACCCACCTCACCACCGGCCTCCAGGAGACCTCATGACCGATGCCGCCTTCATCGCCGACCACGCGCGCGCTGCCGCCCAGGCCGCGCCCGACGAGACCGGCTGGATCTACGAAGGGCGCGAGTGGACCTGGGCGCAGGTCTGGGAGTCCGTCCAGCGCACCGCGGGCGCGCTGCGCGCCGAGGGCATCGGTCACGGCGACCACATCGCCGTCGTCGACAAGAACAACCCCGCGATCCTGCAGCTGGTGCTCGGCGCGAGCCTGCTCGGCGCGGCCACGGCGATCGTCAACTGGCGCCTCGCCGGCGACGAGCTCGACTACACGATCAACGACGCCGGCGCGAAGGTGCTGTTCGTCGGTCACGAGCTGCTCGACCAGGTCGAGATGATCCGCGAGAGGCTCACGACCGTCGAGCGGATCATCGTGATGGGCGGCGACGCCGACGAGCTCGAGGCCTGGCAGTCCGCGGGCGAGGCGCTCGAGCAGGCCGACGACGTCACGGCCGACGACCCGGTCGTCATCATGTACAGCTCGGGCACGACCGGACGCCCCAAGGGCGTGCTGCTGACCCAGCGCAACCTCGTCGCCCACACCGAGGCCGCCGACACCGGCATCGCCTACGGCGAGGGCGCCAAGATGCTCATCGCGATGCCGATGTTCCACGTCGGCGGCACGTCCTACGCGATGTTCGGCCTCAAGAACCGGGTGCCGGGGCACATCATCCGCGAGGTCGAGCCCACCGCCCTGGCCGGCGCGATGATGTCGGGCGTCACCCACGCGTTCCTCGTGCCCGCCGTCGTGGCGATGCTGCTGCAGGCCGGGCCCGACGCGATGAAGCTGTTCAGCGGCCTGCGTGGATTCTCCTACGGCGCGGCACCGATGCCGCTGACGATCCTGCGCGGGGCGCAGGAGCACTGGCCGAACACGGCGTTCTACCAGGTGTACGGCCTGACCGAGTTCTGCGGCGTCGTCACGATGCTGCACGACGACGAGCACCGCGACCTCGAGCACCCCGAGCGGCTGCTGTCGGCCGGCAAGCCGATCCCGGGCGTCGAGGCGCGCGTGGTCGACCCGGCGACGTTGCAGGACGTCGCCCCCGGTGAGCCCGGTGAGCTGTGGTTCCGCACGGACCAGGCGACGCCCGGCTACCACGGCAAGCCCGAGGCCACGGCCGAGCTGTACGCCGGCGACGGCTGGGTCCGCACCGGTGACATCGGACGGATCGACGCCGACGGCTACGTCTACGTCGAGGACCGGATCAAGGACATGATCATCACCGGCGGCGAGAACGTGTACTCGCCGGAGGTCGAGCGGGTCCTGTCCGAGCACCCGGCGCTGCTCGAGGTCGCGATCATCGGCGTCCCCGACGACACGTGGGGCGAGTCGGTCAAGGCGGTCGTCGCCCTGCGGCCCGGCGCCGAGGCGACCGAGGCCGAGATCATCGCGTGGGCCCGCGAGCAGCTGGCGCACTACAAGGTGCCGAGGAGCATCGACATCGTCGAGCTGCTGCCGCGCAACCCCTCGGGCAAGATCCTCAAGCGCGACCTGCGCAAGCCCTACTGGTCGAACGGCCGCCAGGTCTGAGTCAGGAGACCGACTCGATCACGACGTCGTTCTTCGGAGCGACGCCGTCCGCGCCGTTGCCCTCCTCGGCGATGGCGCGGGCGGCGTCCATCCCGGCCTCGTCGACCGTGCCGAACACCGTGTAGGCGGCGGGCAGGGCGGCGTCCTCGAGGACGATGAAGAACTGCGAGCCGTTCGTGTCGGGGCCGCTGTTGGCCATCGCGAGCGTGCCGGCGGGGTAGGTCTCGTCGCCGCTCAGCTCGTCGTCGAAGCTGTAGCCGGGGCCGCCCGTGCCGGTGGCGGACGGGTCGCCGCACTGGAGCACGAAGCCCGGCACCAGGCGGTGGCACTTCGTGCCGTCGAAGTAGCCCTGCTCGGCCAGCGACGCGAACGAGTTCACGGTGCACGGCGCGGCGTCGGGCGTGAGCGTGAGACCGAAGTCGCCCCGGTTGGTCTTCACCGTCAGCTGCTCGGGGGCGAGCAGGTCGGACGGTGGAAGCTCGGCGTCCTTCGCGGCCGCCGACTCCTCGACGTACGAGCACTCGCTCGAGCCGGCGTCGGAGTCGTCGCCGCCTCCGCAGGCCGCGAGCAGCGGGAGGGCCAGGACCGACAGGAGCAGGAGTCGCACGCGCATGGGGAAGACCCTAGCGAGCGCCCTCACGGGGCCAGCGGCAGCAGTGGGGAGAGGTCGGATCGCTCGCCGCTCGCCCGCACGGACGCGTCTGCCCAGGCCAGCCGCCCGCGTGCGAGGGCGATCCAGGTCTCGGCGTCGGTCTCGACGACCGCCGGCGGCGTGCCGCGCGTGTGGCTGGCGCCGGCGATGCACTGGATGGCGGCGAACGGCGGGATGCGGACCTCGACGCTGTGCCCGGGCGCCTTGCGCTGGAGCAGGGCCAGCAGGTGCTTCGTGGCGGCCTTGAGGTCGGCGCGGTCGGCGTCGCCGGCGTCGATGCGCGCGCAGATCGCCGCGAACTCGGCGGGATCGATCGGTGTCAGGGTGCGCGCCACCCGGTCACCCTATCCGGCCGACTGAACGAGGTTTCCTGTCACTTCACGGGGTTTGCGAACCACGTGAAGTGACGGTTTCCCCGGTTAACCGGGGAAACCGTCACTCCGGCAGCCGCAGCGCGGAGTGGCGGGGGCGAGGGGCGGCGGGGCGGCCGGCGAGGTACTCCTGCGTGCTGACGCCGCGGACGTCGGCGGGGTCGCGGCCCTCCTCGGCGAAGACCCGGCGGGCGATGTCGGCCCACGACTCGACCGGCCCACGGCCGGTGACGTGGTGGATCCCGTACGGCGCCTCGGACCGCAGCAGGTCGACGATCCCCTCGGCCAGCACGGAGGCGGGCGTCAGCCGGCCGAGCTGGTCGTTGACCACCGACGGCGAGACGCCCTCGCGCGCGAGCCGGCGCATCGTGTCGACGAAGTTCGCGCCCTCGCCCACGACCCAGCTGGTGCGCACGAGGTAGTGCCGCGGAACGACCGACGTGACCGCCTCGGTCGCCGCCTTCGTCTGGCCGTAGACGCCCAGCGGCGAGACCGGCTCGTCCACCCGGTGCTCCTCGACCGTGCCGTCGAAGACGTAGTCGCTCGAGACGTTGACGAACGTGAGCCCGCGGTCCGTCGCGATCCGCGCCATCGCCGCGACGCCGGTGACGTTGATCGCCCAGCACAGCCGCCTGCCCTCGGGCGTCTCGGCGCCGTCCACGTTCGTGTAGGCGGCGGCGTTGATCAGCGTGCCGACGCCGCTCCAGTCGATCGAGCCGAGCGTCTCGGGCCGCGAGAGGTCGACCTCGGGGAAGTCGTGGAACTCGGCGTCGGGCAGCACCCGCTGCAGCGCCCGGCCGAGCTGGCCGCCCGCGCCGATCACCACGGTGCGCCGCGGCGCCATCGGGGCGACCTCGGCCAGCAGGGGGTGGGCGCGGTCCTTCTCGGACATCTCCCCCACCGGCAGCGGCCACGGGATCGCGACCTCGGGGTCGAGCAGGTTGACGTTGGCGTAGACCGCGTCGGGGCTCCAGTGCTCGTTGACGAGGTACGAGTAGGCCGTGTCGTCGTCGAGCACCTGGAACGAGTTGGCCACCCCGCGCGGCACGAACACGGCCGTGCGGGGGTCGAGCTCGGTCCAGAAGGTGGCGCCGAACGACTCGCCCTCGCGCAGGTCGACCCACGCCCCGAACGCCCGGCCCGCCGCCACCGACACGTACTTGTCCCACGGCTCGGCGTGGATGCCGCGGATCGTGCCCGCGGCCGCGTTGAACGAGACGTTCTGCTGCACCGGACCGAAGTCGGGCAGGCCGGCCGCGACCATCCGCTCCCGCTGCCAGTTCTCCTTGAACCAGCCGCGGTTGTCCTCGTGCACGTCCAGGTGCGCCACCAGCAGGCCGGGGACGGGCGTGGTCTCGATCCTCATCGCGCTCCCCTACTGGCCCAGCGCCGCGTACTTGGCCTCGGTGGCCGCCTTCGCGGGACGCCACCAGTCCTCGTGGTCGCGGTACCACTGCACCGTGTCGGCGAGTCCGGCCGAGAAGTCGGCGAAGCGCGGCGTCCAGCCCAGCTCGGTGCGCAGCTTCGTCGAGTCGATCGCGTACCGCAGGTCGTGGCCCGCGCGGTCGGCGACGTGGTCGAAGTCGTCGGGCTCGCGGCCGAAGAGCGCCAGCAGCGCCTCGACCACCTCGCGGTTCGACCGCTCCCCGTCGGCGCCGATCAGGTAGATCTCGCCGATCCGGCCGCGCGCGAGGATCGTCAGGACGGCGGCGTTGTGGTCGTCGACGTGGATCCAGTCGCGCACGTTGAGGCCCTCGCCGTAGAGCCGCGGTCGCACGCCGTCGATGAGGCCCGTGATCTGGCGCGGGATGAACTTCTCGAGGTGCTGCCACGGGCCGTAGTTGTTGGAGCAGTTCGAGATCGTCGCGCGCACGCCGAACGACCGCACCCACGCCCGCACCAGCAGGTCAGAGCCGGCCTTCGTGGACGAGTACGGGCTCGACGGGTTGTAGGGCGTGGACTCGGTGAAGCGCTGCGGGTCGTCGAGCTCGAGGTCGCCGTAGACCTCGTCGGTGGAGATGTGGTGGAAGCGCACGTCGTGGGCGCGGACGGCCTCGAGCAGCGTGTACGTGCCGACGATGTTGGTGTCGAGGAACGGCCGCGGCCCGACGAGCGAGTTGTCGTTGTGCGACTCGGCGGCGAAGTGGACCACCGCGTCGGCGTCGGCCACGAGGGAGTCGACGAGCGCGGCGTCGGCGACGTCGCCGACCTCGAGCCGCACGCGGTCCTCGGGCAGTCCGGCGAGCGCCTCACGGCTGCCGGCGTAGGTCAGCTTGTCCAGGACGGTGACGTGGTCGTCGGTGTGCTCCACGACGTGGCGGACGAAGTTGGACCCGATGAAGCCGGCTCCCCCGGTGACCATCAGTCGGCGCATGGGGCCGAGCGTAACGCTGATCGAACCCCCTCCGGGGCGGTCTTGGCCACAGTAGGGTGCACCCATGCGCGGCATCATCCTGGCCGGAGGAACCGGATCGCGGCTGCACCCGATCACCCTCGGGGTCAGCAAGCAGCTGGTGCCCGTCTACGACAAGCCGATGATCTACTACCCGTTGTCGACCCTCATGGCCACGGGCATCCGCGACATCTTGGTCATCACGACGCCCCACGACGCCGAGGCGTTCCAGCGCCTGCTCGGCGACGGATCGCGGTTCGGGATCAACCTGACGTACGCGCAGCAGCCCTCCCCCGACGGCCTCGCGCAGGCGTTCCTCATCGGCGCCGACCACATCGGCGACCAGGGCTCGGCGCTGGTCCTGGGCGACAACATCTTCTACGGCGCGGGACTCGGCACGAACCTGCAGCGTTTCGACCAGACCGTCGGCGCCGCGGTCTTCGGCTACCACGTGGCCAACCCGCGGGCATACGGCGTCGTGGAGTTCGACGCCGACGGGCGGGCGATCTCGCTGGAGGAGAAGCCCAGCGTCCCGCGCAGCAACTACGCCGTGCCGGGCCTGTACTTCTACGACGACACGGTGGTCGAGCGGGCCCGCGCGCTGCGGCCGTCCGCGCGCGGCGAGCTGGAGGTCACCGACCTCAACCGCACGTACCTCGACGAGGGCACGCTGCAGGTGGAGGTGCTGCCGCGCGGCACCGCCTGGCTCGACACCGGCACGTTCGACGACCTCGCCGACGCGGGCGCGTTCGTCCGCACGATCGAGAAGCGGCAGGGGCTCAAGGTCTCGTGCCCCGAGGAGATCGCGTGGCGGCTGGGCTGGCTCTCCGACGAGCAGCTCGCCGAGCTGGCGCGTCCGCTCGTGAAGAGCGGCTACGGCGGCTACCTGCTGGGGCTGCTCGGCTCCTGAGGTCCCAGCCACGCGTCGACCACGCGCGCGGCGGCATGACCGTCGTCGAGAGGCGCGAACCGCTGGCGGAAGGCGCGCGCCTGGTCGGACGAGGGTCCTGCGAGCGCCTCGATGACCTCGTCGGTGGAGGTCGCGATCGGTCCCGGCGGCGTCTCCTGGAGGTCGAGGTAGAAGCCGCGGTCGTCGCGGTACTCCTCCACGTCGGGCACGAGCAACACCTGGGGGCGCTCGGTGACGGCGAAGTCGAACATCACCGAGGAGTAGTCGGTGACGAGCACGTCGGCGGCCGCGAGCAGCGCCGTGATGTCGGGGTGCGCCGTGACGTCGAGAACGCCCGGTGAGCTGATCCGCCCTCGCCCCGCGGCCGCGTTGCTGTGGCTGCGCAGCAGGACGGTGGCGCCGGTGCGCTCGTGGACGAGTGCGGCGTCGAGGTGCGACACGAAGGCACGCCGTCCCTGCTCGGTGCGGGCGGTGTCGCGCCACGTGGGGGCGTAGAGGACGACGCGCTCGTCACCGAGCCCGAGCGCCTCGCGGGTGGCGCGGCGGAGCGTCTCGGCCCGGTCGCCCGTGAGGGCGTCGTTGCGCGGGTAGCCCTCGAGGATGACCCGGCCGTCGAAGCCGAGCGCCTGCGGCAGGACGCCGGCGGCGAAGGAGTTCTGGGCGAGCAGCGCCTCCCACGCGCCCGCCTCGCGCGCCATCGCGGCGGTGTAGCCGGCCGAGAGCCGCGGAGAGGCGATGTCGCGGCCGATCCGCTTGAGCGGGGTGCCGTGCCAGGTCTGGAGGTAGCGCTGGCCCTCGCGGAAGCGGACGTAGTGCGGGAACTCGGCGTTGTTGACGAGGTAGGTCGCGTGGGTGAACGCATCGTGCCACTCGCGCGAGTGCAGCAGGATCGGCCGGGAGCCCTCGGGCACGGCGACGGAGTGGTCGGTGACGACGAAGTCGACGGGGATGCCGCGGCGCACCAGCTCACGCGCCACGGGGGCCACGCTGTCGCCGGCGCCACCGCCGCCGAAGCACATGGCCACGGCGCGCTCGCGCAGCGGACCGGCGCTCTCGCGGACCTCGTCGAGCAGGAGGCGCTGACGGCGGCGGCCGCGGTCCTCCACGGGGATCGGGTTCCTGACGACGAGGGCGACGCCGGGGTCCCCGGAGGTCCAGCCGCGCGGGGTGACGAGCAGGTCGACGAGGTCGATCGCTCGCTCGGCCAGGGGCAGGGCGAGCGAGGCCGGGTCGGCGAGGTCGAGCGGCACGTCGGCGGTGACGGCGAAGCGACCGGCGGGGATGGTGGCGGCGGCACCGAACCGGTCGACGCGGGCGTCGAGGTGCAGCGGGGAGGGCCCGCCACCCCAGGCCTCGGAGACGCCCGCCACGGTGAGCTCGTGGTCGCCGGCGGCGAGGCGGACGCCGGAGGCGGTGGGGACGACGGCGAGCGGCTGGGCTCCGTCGAGCGCGGGCACGACGACCTCGGCCGTGCGGACGACGTCGTCGGACGTGACGGTGACGGTGAGGGTGAGGGGCTCGCTGCGGTCGCGGTCGATCGTGGCGCACCAGGACGCGCCAGTCTGGTCGGCCCAGCGCTCGCCGCTCTCGGCGTCGGCCACGGGGTCGGCCCGCTGCGTCACCGGGACCTCGACGGTCCCGGCGGTGACGCGGACGGTGTCGACGTCGGGGTCGAAGGCGAGGCCGGAGATGAAGCTGGTCCCGGCGACGTATACGGGCGAGGAGCCGGCGGCCTCGACGGTGACGCGAAGAGCAAGGTCGTGCTCCTGCGCGGCGAGCAGCCACCCGGGGACCTCGACGCCCTCGCCGAGGTCGATGCGGTGGGTGTCGCGGTGGACGAGGAACGAGGGCCCGTGGACGGTGCGCGACTCGGCCAGCCACTCGACGGTCTTGCGGTCGCCGTGGGCGGCCGCGTAGAGGGCGACGCGGTCGCGGACCGGCAGGTCGAGCCAGTCGGCCCGGTTCCAGGTGGCGGCGCCGGACTCGACCTCGGCGACGAGCGCCTGCCACTGCGGGCCGTCGAGCCGGAAGGCGGTGCGCACGCGCTTGGCGAGGGCCGGCGGCGACGGGGCGTCGCCGTGCCGGCGCAGCCGCTGCACGATCCTGCGCACGAGATCCATCCGGTCAACCTACCGATCGGTGGGCGCGGACCGGGTCACCCGGTGAGGCTCAGGGGTCGGTAGTGGTGGTTGCGTCGCCAGGGCTCGCCGGGACGCCGGCGGAACTCGACGACCTGGTCGGTCGGATGGAGCCGGAGATCCCAGTCGCGGTCGTGCACCTCGTGGTGGTGACGGGAGCAGAGCAGGACCCCGTCGTCGACGGTGGTGGGACCGCCGCGCGACCACGGCACGAGGTGGTGGCTCTCGCACCAGCCGGGTGGCCGGTCGCAGCCGGGGAACGCGCAGCCGAGGTCGCGCTGCGCGAGCGCGCGGCGCTGGGCGACGGAGTGGAGCCGCTCCTCGCGGCCGAGGTCGAGGACCTGGGACTCGCCGCCCAGCACCATGGGGAGGATGCCCGCGTCGCAGGCGAGGCGGCGGAGCTGGCCGGCGGAGACGGTGGTGCCGTGCTCGGTGACGCCGGCGCGGTCGGTGGCGCCGCGCAGGCTGGCCTCGTCGACCGTGACCACGAGAGTGGCGGGCACGCCGCCGTGGTTGCCGAAGCCGTCCTTCGGCAGGTGGCGCACGAGCCGGACGAAGGCCTCGCCCTGCGCGCGCGGACGATCCGTGACGTCGTCGCCCTTGCGGGGCGCGGTGGCCGAGTCCATGAGGGAGCGCAGGAGGTCGCCCGTGACGGCGTCGACCTCGAAGCCGCCCTTCACCATGCCGGTGGCCGGATCGGGGCGGGTCATCCAGAACGAGGCTTGGGCGGCCTGCTGGCGCTCCTCGCGCTCGAGGAGCTGGTTCTCGATCGCGTCGGCGCGGCGCACGTCGACGACCTCGACCGCGCGACGGGCCTTGCGGCGCAGCTGCTCGAGCGGGAGGTCGGGTGCGGCCGCGGTGAGATCGGACTCGACGGCGCGGCGCTCGTCGGTGGTGAGGTCAGCCGGGAGGTCCTGCAGGGCGTCGGTGACGATGCGTGCCTTGTCGGCGGACATGCCCTCGCGACCGAGCGACTCGCGCAGCACGGGCGCGGTCTCGAGCTGTTGGGCGAGGCGCACCTGCTGCGCCGCCTCGCGACGCGAGACGCCCGCCTCCCGGGCGACGAGCGCGGTCATCGAGATCTCGCCGGCGGCACGGTGCGCCTCGGCGCGAGAGGCCTCGGCCATGGCTGCGAGCCCCAACGCGGTGGCCTTGCGGACGAGCTCCTGCGCCAGTCGATTCAGACGGACGAGCTCGCCGGCGGTGAGCTCGGTCAGGTCGCACGCCAGCGCCGCGTCGAGCGCCTGCGGCCCCGACTCGATCTGACTGAACACCCGATGCATGCGTCCCCCGACGACTCGAACTGATGCTCGAAGTCTACTGCATTGGGCCCAACGAATCAAGCATCAATCGGTGGTCTCCGCGTGATCGCGCTGCCACCAGAAGGTGAGCTGCTCGCGCGGCACCCTCGGCTGCACGACGACCTTGAGCCGCCGCGGCCCGGCGAGCGCGAGGTATCCCTGCCGGTCCTCGAGCTCGAAGTCCCACGGCAGCTGGAGCGCCAGTGACTGGTCGACCAGTCCGTGCACCTCGTGCTCGCCGACCTCGGACGGGACCTCGATCGCTGTCGGGTCCTGGAGGTCGCCCTTCCACAGCACGACCTCGGCGAGCGCCAGGGCCCACGGCTCCTCGCCCGTCAGAGCGACGTCACCCGCCTGCTGGCGGATCGCAGCCGAGCCCGTCGGATCGATGCGGGTGACGACCTCCCGACGCGCGCGTCCGTGATGTGTCACCTCCAGCACGAGCTCCGAGGAGTCGACGTCGTCGAGGTCGGGCAGTTCCAGCTCGAGGTCCCAGACGCTGTCCTCGTTGCTGCGGCGCGTGGTGCGGACCCGGTGGCCGATGAACTCCTCGGAGGCCGTCACCGTGAACTCGCGCTCCCAGCCGGTGATGTCGCGCAGCCACGCACGACAGGTCGGCACTCCCCCGTCCACGTGACGCAGCCACGCTGCGACGGTCAGGCGCAGGCCGGACTCGTCGAGGTGGGCGCGCAGGATCGTCGCGTCGAGCGGCGTCTGCCGCTGGGACAGGATGCGTGCCGCGTCCGGATCGCCCGTGAACGGGAAGACCAGCGCGGGCTCCCCACCCACCTCGTCCGACCGGAGCGAGGCGAGGTCGAAGCCGCCCTCCTCGACGAAGGACGCGACGTCGGAGGCGCGCCCGGCTCGCAGCAGCGCATAGACGACCCGCGCCTCGGCCGGCGCTTCGGACAGATCGAGGTCCGGCTCCGCGAGAAGCTCGAGCGCCCCGCGGAACAGCCGCTCGCGATAGCCCTCGTCCTCGACCTTCGTCAGCGTGCGCAGGTACCGCGGCACGTCGTTCGACAGCACTTGCGAGGCACGCGCCGCGCGCGCACCCGGGACGGCATCGAGCGCATTGAGACTCAACGCGATCGCGTCGAAGAACGCACCGATCGAGCGCTCCGTCGCCTCCCTGGTGATGGACCCGGGACGGACCCGCCAGAGGTACGTGGGGAACGGCACGATGTCGATCCGGTCGGCTGCGGCGAACGCGCGCGCCGTGACCTCCTGGTCCTCGTAGAGAACACCCTCGCGGAATGCGAGCCCGGCCTTGTCCCAGAAGGAACGGCGGTAGACCTTCGACCACGCCGTCGCCTGCGCCAAGAGCTCGGGGTGCTCGTGCGCGACGACGGTGCTCCTCCGCTCGTCGTAGAACTCGGCAACCCAGGGCGGCGTGGGGCTGATGGAACCCAGGTCGCGGAACTGCTGGTACGGCAGCAGCGCATAGTCCGCACTCGTCTTCTGCAACGAGTCCAGCGCTTCCCACAGGCCGACCGCGTTCACCCGGTCGTCGGAATCGACGAACGTCAGGTACGGCGCCGTCGCGTGCTCGATGCCCGTCATCCGCGCCGCGCTCAGCCCGCCGTTCGGGCGGGTCAGGACGTGCACCCGAGCATCCCGGCGCGCGTACTTTCGGGCGATCCTCGCACTGCGATCCGGGGAGCCGTCGTCGACCACGATGACCTCGAAGGGCGCCTCCGGCTGCTCGAGGATCGACTCCAGGCACTCCGCCAGGTACTCCTCGACGTTGTACACGGGCACGATCACGCTCAGCAGCGGCTCGGGAGCCGCGCGCCGGAACAGCCTCACGCGTCCCACCCGAGCAGCCCGTCGACGGCGCGCTCGGCGGCGTGCCCGTCGTGGAACCGGTTGAACCGCTCGTTGAACGCGGCGTACGCCTCGGCGTACTCGGAGCTCCACGCGGTGTCGCGCACGAGCCGCGCCAGCTCGCCGGCGTCGCGCACGACCGGGCCCGGCGCGGACTCCTCGAACGGGAACAGGAATCCGCGCAGCTCCTGCTCGTACTTCTCCAGGTCGGGGACGAAGAAGATCATCGGCTTGCCGGTGATCGCGTAGTCGAACCGCACCGACGAGTAGTCGAGGATCGCGAGGTCGGAGGCCAGCACGAGGTCGTTGATCTCGGGGTGGTCGGTGACGTCGACGACGCCTCCCCCGCTGCCGTGGCGCTGGTCGGACCGGGCCACGGAATGGTGGCTGCGCTGCAGCACGACGACGTCGTCGCCGAGCTCCTCGGCGAGCGCCTTGACGTCGAGCAGTCCGGGATCGGCCGACGTGTTGTCGCCGCGCGAGAGGTCCTCGCGCCACGTGGTGGCGTGCAGGACGGCCACCTGGTCGTCGCGGATGCCGAGCAGGCGGCGCGTCGCGCGGCGCACCTCGTCGGCGTCGTCGGCGAGCAGGGAGTCGGTGCGCGGCAGGCCGTGGTCGAACGCCGGCCCCTCCCAGTCGTAGGCCTCGCGGTAGAACTCCGCCGCCTCGGGATAGGGCAGGGCGATCACGTGCCAGTACGCGGAGCGGCGCTCGGTGGCCTCGTACTGCGCCTTCCACGGCGCCATCCGCCGCGCGAAGTCGGGCCGGCCCATGCGCTTGAACGGCTGGCCGTGGAAGGTCTGCAGGTAGACCTGGCCGGGCCGCAGCCGCGTATAAGCGCCGACCTCGGTGTTCTTCACGAGGTACTTCGAGGCGGCGAGCGCCGAGTACCACTCTCGGGTGCCGGCGACGACGCGCTTGGCGCCCTCGGGCAGCGGCACGGAGTGGTCGACCGTGCCCCAGTAGAGCCGCATGCGCGGGTCACGGCGGTGCAGCTCGCGGTGGATCGCGGCCTGGCTGTCGGTGGCGACCTCGGCCCAGTAGCACTGGAACATGGCGGCGCGGGCATCCACGTCGACCTCGAGCGCCGCGTAGGCCTCGCGCAGGTCGCGCTGCCCGTACATCGCGTTCTCGTCGCGTTGTCGCGGCTTGATGAGGCGCAGCCCTGCGTCGGTGGTGTGGCCGACGAGCGGGCCGTCCTCGAGGTCGGTGGGCCAGCCGGCGAGGTCGGCCGCGAGCGGTAGCGGGACGCCCTCGGACACGACGGCGTAGTCGCCGACGGGCAGCGGCAGGTCGCCGCGTCCCCAGCGCTCGGCGGTGGCGGGGAAGACGGCACGGAAGCTCGAGCCCAGGCGGGTGAACTCGGAGGCCGCCAGCGTGACCGATGCCGACTCCAGCGTCGGTGCGGCATCGAGCCCACGGCCCTTGACGACGACCGTGCCGCGCTCCAGCGAGATCGCGTCGACCGCCGGTCCGATCGGGTCGGGCGCGGCGACGAGGCCGATCCGGCCGGTGGCGGTGCGACCGGCGAGCCGGACCTCCACCTCGACCTCGAGCGCCTGCTCGGGACCGAGGCGCGACAGCGCCACGTCGATCGCCCAGGTGCTGCGGTCGTAGGTCTCGCGCCACGTCGCGGCGCCGCCTCGGTGTCCGGAGGTCTCGCCCGTCCACTCGGCGCGGACACCGGGCGTGACGACGGTCAGCTCGGGCACGGCGCCCGGGACGTCGATGTGCGCGAAGCCGGCCCGGAGCACGGCCTCGAAGCGGTCGCCGACGACGCGCGACCGGACGACCTCGCCGGCGAACCGGGTCTCGGAGTCGGCCAGCACGAACGCCTCGCGCGGGATGCTCGGATCGTCCCAGCCGGGCAGGTGGACGACGGGCTCACCCTCGTGCACGCCCGCGGCGAACTGGCGCACGTCGGTCAGTCCGAGGTTCAGGGCCGCGTGGAGGGCGTCGAGGTCGTCGTGCTCGAGGTGGTGCAGCGCGACCTTCGCCCAGGAGGGCAGCCGGCGCACGAGCTGCGCGCGGTCTACACCGTGGAGGAGCTCGGGCAGCCGGACACGGAGGTCGGCCTCGACGCTGCCGTCCACGTCCTTCGGCAGCCGGCGCACGAGGGGCGGCAGCTCCTTGACGAGCACGTCGAGGGGCTTCGCCGGACCCGTCGCGAGGTCCAGCACCCGCCGCGAGAGCGACCGCAGCCTGCCCATGTCACCTACGCCTTCGACGAACATCCCGGACGGCGTCGATGCTATACGCTCGCCGCGTGTCGCCTTCCCCTGCAGCACCGGGCGCGCCCGCCGCGGCCTTCCCCGACGGAGCCTGGTTCTCGGTCGTGGGCAACGTGAGGCTCGGCGCCGGCGGCCAGACCCGCATGGTGCTGCTGCGCCACCGGCTCTTCCTCGCCGCGGGACTCGACTTCCCGATCCTGACCTACAACCCCGTGCCGTCGTACGAGCCGATCCGCGCGGGCCTGCGCGCCGACGGGCTGCTGCTGCCCGAGAGCCGGCTGCTGAACCTCCACGAGGACCTCCGCGACCGCGACCTGGGCGCGCTGCCCGCGGTCGAGGCCGCCCCCGTGCCCGCGCCCGCCCGGACCGAGGACGACGCCGACGACGGCTACGTGTGGCGGCGACGCCACCTCGACGATGCCGGCACCGAGACCACGTGGGAGTACCTGCGACCCGACGGCACGACCTACGCCTTCACGCCGCCCGACGTCATGGACGGCGACACCCGGGTGCTCGACCGCGACGGACGCGTCGTCCTGGCGGGCGACGGACTGGGAGCGCTCTGGCGGTGGTGGACGCGTCGACTGGCCCCCGCCGACGGCCACGTGTTCCTGGTGAGCGACAGCCGGTTCGTGGCCGAGGAGCTCGGCCTGCTGGACGACCCCCGCTTCGTGCTCATGCACCAGATGCACAACCCGCACCTGCGGGGCGACCGGCGCTGGGACTCCCCGCTGGAGCCCTCGTACGCCTCGTCGCTCGAGCACGTCGACCGTTTCGACGCGATCAACACCCTCACCGAGCGCCAGCGCCACGACCTGCGGCTACGCTTCGGGAACCTGCCCCAGCTCCACGTGGTGGCCAACCCGGTCGAGGCCGTGGCGCCGCCGTCGCCCGCGCCCGCCCGCGTGCCCGGGCGGATCGTCGTCATCGCGCGACTGCACCCGCAGAAGCAGCTGGACCGCGCCATCGACGCCTTCGCGCTCGTGGCGCCGCGCCACCCGACGGCGACGCTGGAGATCTACGGCGACGGCGACGACGAGGAGGCCCTGCGCGCCCGTGCCGCGAAGCGCGACGTCGCCGACCGCGTGGTGTTCCACGGGCACGTCACGGACGCCGCCGACCGACTCTGGGAGGCCGACCTCGCGTGGCTCACGAGCCGCTTCGAGGGCTACGGCCTGTTCATCCTCGAGGCGCGCATCCGCGAGTGCCCCGTGCTGGCGTTCGACGTGCCCTACGGCCCGGCTGAGCAGATCGAGTCGGGCGTCGACGGCGTGCTGGTGCCAGCCGGTGACGCGGCTCGCCTCGCCCACTCCACGCTCGACCTGCTGGCCGACCGCGAGCGCCTCGAGTCGATGCGGGCCCGCGCCCGCGCCGGCGCCGTCGCGCACGGCCACGAGTCGTTCCTGGCCGACTGGGCCGCGGTGGCGCGCGACGCACTCGCCCGCAAGGACACGCGCGTGCACCTGCGCGACGTGACGGCCACGTTCGACGGACGCACCGCCCGGGTCGAGATCGACGGCGACGGGGACCTCGCCGACGTCGAGCTGCGCTGGCAGGCCTGGCACCAGGGGGACGATGCCCCGGCCGACCTCACCACCTCGGTGGAGCGCGACGGCGCCACGTTCACCATCAGCGCCACGCGCGCCCCGAAGGGCGCCCACGAGCGCCTCCTGCTGACCTGGCGCAATGCCACGTGGCAGCAGGACGTGCCGCCGCCGCGGCGCTGGTGGCGCCGCGGCTGAGGTCACTCCGGACGGTCGAAGACCTTGCGCGCCAGCGCCTGCACGTCACGGTCGAGGTGGTCGAGCCGGTCGTCCACGCGCCGGAACTGCTCGTCCACGCGTTCGAACCGGGCACTCATCTCTCCGCGCAGCCCGTCGATTCGCGCGTTCACCCCGCCGATCTCGGCGCGGAGAACGCGCGTGAAGGACCCCGTCAACCACCCCAGCATCGCGAACGTCGAAGCGGCGAACACCCCGATCAGCGTCCACACCTGCGGCTCGTTCAACTCGATCACTCCCCCATCATGACGACTGGAGGGCGACGATGCCAGAGCTCACCGACGCCCACCAGAGTGGGCGTGACATCTGTGGACGAAGGGTCAGGCGGGTGAGGGGCCGACCTCGGAGGTGGTCTCCTCGTCGTCGCCGGACGGGAGCCGGCAGGCCCACTCCAGGCACAGGGCGGCGATGAGCAGCAGCAGCGCCGCGCCGGCGGCGGCCGCGGCGCGCCAGAAGCGCAGCTCGCCGAGCTCGGTGGACGAGCCCAGGTAGGCCAGCGCGTAGCCCGCGTAGCCGCCCGTGAAGACGCCGCCCACGAGGACGGCGGCCTTGGCCAGCGCGACGAGCCGGATGGCGTGGTGCGCGGTGAAGCGCCGCTTGTCGCGGTGCAGGCGCTGCCACGTGCCCCACGCGAGGGCGCCCACGGCGATGGCTCCGCACAGCAGGACGATCGCGGCTCCCCAGCCCGGGACGGGCGGCGACGTGCCGTCGAGGCGGACGGCCAGCGGCGGCAGCAGCCGACCGACGACGAGACCCGACGCGACGAGCAACGCGACGTAGAGCGGCGAACTGCGCCGGGCCTTCCTCATCGGGACGTCACAGGATGATCTCGACGTCCTCGCGCTTGGTGACGCCCGCGGTGTCGATGCCCGACAGCAGGTCGGCGACGAAGCCGTGCCCGGGGATCTCGCCCTCGGGGTCGATCTCGAGCCACGGCACGAGCACGAAGCCGCGCTCGTGGGCGCGCGGGTGCGGCAGCACGAGGGAGTCGTCGTTGGCGATGCGGTCGCCGACGACGATGATGTCGACGTCGAGGGTGCGCGGGGCACCGGGCTCGCTGCGCTCACGCTCGAACGCGTCCTCGATCGCCAGCGCGCGGTCGAGCAGCGTGTGGACCGTGAGGGTCGTGTCGATCAGCACCACGGCGTTGAGGAACGGTCCGGAGCCCTCGGGGGCGCCGACGGGCTCGGTCTCGTAGACCGAGGAGATCGCGACGACGGTCACCTCGGGGGTGTCCTCCAGCGCGGAGACGGCGCCCTGCAGGCGGCCGGCACGATCGCCGAGGTTCGAACCGATCGACAGGACGGCCTGACGGATGGGTCGCATGCCCCCGGTCATCGTGTCGGCGTCGAGTTCGTACGGCGTGGGTGCTTCGGTCACAGCTTGCTCCGCTCCATCGTCACGGTGACGTCAGTGAACGCCACCTCGATCGGCGCCTCGGGCTTGTGCACCGTCACGCTGACCCAGCGGACGGGCTCGTGGCCCAGACACGCCCTCACTATACGGAGGGCCAACGTCTCGATGAGATCCACGGGGTCGCCCGTGATGATCGCGTGCACCTGCTCGGCGAGTTCGCCGTAGTGCACGGTGCGCGTCAGGTCGCCGGACTCGGCGGCGGGCTGCAGGTCGACCGACAGCACGAGGTCGACCACGAAGGTCTGTCCGTCGCGTCGTTCGTGGTCGAACACGCCGTGGTAGCCGACGGCGGAGAGGCCGCGCAGCTCGATGCGGTCGCCCTGGTGCTCGGTCATGCGTCCTCCGGTTCGATCAGCGGCGAGGCGTGCCGCGCGAAGAACCGCCAGCGTCCCGCATCGCGGACGAGCACGCTCGTGGCGACGGCCTTGCCGCCGTTGAACGACTCGACTGAGCCCGCGTCGGACAGGATGTTCTCGGTGCACACCACGACCGCGGTGGTGGGGTCGGTGGCCGGCAGCAGCGTGACCTCGACGTCGGTCAGGAAGAACTGGATGTACCCGACGCCCGCCATCAGGACGGTCCACGACCGCAGGATCGGGCCGGTGCCGCTCAGCGGCTGCGCGCCGGGGTGGACGCACGTGGTGGCGACGTCGTCGACCCACAGCGAGGCCATGAGGTCGACGTCGCCCGTCTCGATCGCGTCGTAGAACGCGCGGTGGGCCGCGAGGACGTCAGCCACGACGGCCCTCGCTGCGCAGCCGGGCGGCGACGCGGACGGCGTCGGCGCTCGGGCGGGGGTCGTGCACGCGCACGCCCCAGGCGCCGGACAGCGCCGCGAGGGTGCTGAGGGCGGCCGTGGCGTCCTCGCGGCCGTCGACCGGGCGCGGGCCCACCGCGTCGGCCAGCAGCGCCCCGAGGAAGCCCTTGCGGCTGGCCGCCACGAGCAGCGGCCGGCCGAGGTCGGTGAAGCGGTCGAGGTGGGCGAGCAGCGTCCAGTTCTGGTCGCCGGTCTTGCTGAACCCCAGGCCCGGGTCGAGGATGACGCGCTCGGGATCGACGCCGGCCTCGCAGACGGCGGCGTACTGCTCGCGCAGCTCGCCGACGACGTCCTCGACGACGTCGTCGTAGTCAGTGTGCTGCTGCATGCGGTCGGAGTGGGCGCGCCAGTGCATCACGACGAACGGCACCTCGGCGTCGGCCACGAGCGGCACCATCTGCGGGTCGGCGCGGCCGCCCGAGACGTCGTTGACGATCGCGGCGCCGGCCTCGATCGACTGGCGCGCGGTCTCGGCCCACATCGTGTCGACCGAGACGACGACCCCGGCGTCGGCGAGGCGGCGCACCACGGGCACGACCCGGCGGAGCTCCTCGTCGCGATCGACCGGCAGGGCGCCCGGCCGCGTGGACTCGCCGCCCACGTCGACCAGGTCGGCGCCCCGGCGCACCAGGTCGAGGCCGTGCTCGACGGCGGCACCGGGGTCGAACCACCGGCCGCCGTCGGAGAACGAGTCGGGCGTGACGTTGACGACGCCCATCACGACGCACCGGTCCTGCGGCAGGCCGGGGATCGGGGGCGTCACCATGCGGAGCTCACCGGGTGATGAGGTTCATCGCCTCGGCGCGCGTGGCGGGGTCGAGCAGCTGGCCCCGGACGGCGCTCGTGATGGTGCGGGCGCCGGCCTTGGCGACGCCGCGCATCGTCATGCACAGGTGCTCGGCCTCGACGACCACGATGACGCCCTCGGGGTCGAGGACGTCGACCATCGCCTCGGCGACCTGCGTGGTGAGGCGCTCCTGCACCTGCAGGCGGCGGGCGTAGACGTCGACGAGGCGCGCCAGCTTCGACAGGCCCGTGACGTGGCCGGTCTCGCCGGGGATGTAGCCGATGTGCGCGACGCCGAAGAACGGCACCATGTGGTGCTCGCACATGCTCCACAGCTCGATGTCGCGGACGAGGACGAGCTCGCGGTGACCGACCTCGAAGACGGCCGAGAGCACCTCCTTGGCGTCCTGGTCGTAGCCGCCGAGCAGCTCGGCGTACGACCGCGCGACGCGCGCGGGCGTGTCCTCGAGGCCGTCGCGGTCGGGGTCCTCTCCGATGGCCGCGAGCAGCTCGCGGACGGCTGCCTCGGCTCGGGGCTGGTCGACGGGCACGGCCGCTCCTCAGTTCGTGGGTGACTCGCCCGGCTGCGGCTGGTCGGCGGGAGGCGCGTCCGAGCCGGAGTCCGGTCCGACGACGATACCGTCCTCGGGCCCCGCGTCGGCGTGCGAGCCGTTGCGGGCCGGCACGACGATGGGCGGCTGCGTGGAGGGCCGGCGCGTGTCGGACCCGGTCCAGGCGGGACGGATCTCGCGCCTGTTCAGCGCCTCGAAGATGCGGGCGACCTCGGCCTTGTCGAGCGTCTCCTTCTCCATCAGCTCGCGCACCAGCGTGTCGAGGACCTCGCGGTTCTCCACGAGGATGTCGAACGCCTCCTGGTGGGCGTGCGCGATGAGGGCCGAGATCTCGTCGTCGATCGTCGCGGCGATCTCCTCGGAGTAGTTGCGCGAGTGGCCGATGTCGCGGCCGAGGAACGGCTGGCCGTTGTCCTCGCCGAAGCGGACGGCGCCGATGCGCTCGCTCATGCCGTACTGCGTGACCATCGCACGGGCCAGGTTGGTGGCCTTCTCGATGTCGTTGCCCGCACCCGTGGTGGGGTTGTGGAACACGAGCTCCTCGGCGGCGCGGCCGCCGAGCATGTAGGCCAGCTTGTCGAGCAGCTCGGCGCGGGTCTGGCTGTACTTGTCCTCGTCGGGCAGCACCATCGTGTAGCCCAGGGCGCGGCCGCGCGGCAGGATCGTGATCTTGTGCACGGGGTCGCTCTGCGGCAGCGCCGCGGCCACCAGGGCGTGGCCGCCCTCGTGGTAGGCGGTGACCAGCCGCTCGTGCTCGTTCATGAGGCGCGTGCGCTTCTGAGGGCCCGAGATCACGCGGTCGATCGCCTCGTCGAGGGAGGCGTCGTCGATCGTGGTGGCCGAGCTACGCGCGGTGAGAAGCGCGGCCTCGTTGAGCACGTTGGCCAGGTCGGCGCCGCTGAAGCCGGGGGTGCGGCGGGCGACGGCCTCGAGGTCGACGCCGGGCGCGATCGGCTTGCCGCGGGCGTGGACCTTCAGGATCTGGGTACGGCCGGCCAGGTCGGGCGCCTCGACGGCGATCTGGCGGTCGAAGCGACCGGGGCGCAGCAGCGCCGGGTCGAGCACGTCGGGACGGTTGGTGGCCGCGATGAGGATGACGCCGCCGCGCACGTCGAAGCCGTCCATCTCGACGAGCAGCTGGTTAAGGGTCTGCTCGCGCTCGTCGTGACCGCCGCCCATGCCGGTGCCACGGTGACGGCCGACGGCGTCGATCTCGTCGATGAACACGATGGCCGGGGCGTTGTCCTTGGCCTGCTCGAACAGGTCGCGCACGCGGCTGGCGCCGACGCCGACGAACATCTCGACGAAGTCCGAGCCGGAGATCGAGTAGAACGGCACGCCGGCCTCGCCCGCGACGGCGCGCGCCAGCAGGGTCTTGCCGGTGCCGGGAGGGCCGTAGAGCAGCACGCCCTTGGGGATCTTCGCGCCGACGGCCTGGAACTTCGCGGGCTCCTGGAGGAACTCCTTGATCTCGCCGAGCTCCTCGATGGCCTCGTCGCAGCCGGCGACGTCGGCGAACGTGGTCTGCGGGGTGTCCTTGGTCATCAGCTTCGCCTTGGACTTGGCGAACTGCATGACGCGGCCACCGCCACCCTGCATCGAGTTCATCAGCCACAGGAAGATGAGGATGAAGATGACGAACGGCAGGAAGCTCAGCAGCACCGAGAGCAGCGTGTTCTTCGGCGGGACCTTCACGTTGTAGGAGGTCATCTTGTCGTCGTTGACGAGCTCCTGGGCCTGCGTGACGAGCTGCGAGCCCTGGTCCTGGCCGAGCCAGGTGGCCTTGACCTTGTCCTCCTTGTCACCCTTCAGGGTGGCGCGGATCTCCTGGTCGCCGTCGACGAAGGTGACCTCCTTGACCTTCGCGTCGTCGAAGTAGCCCACCATCGTGGCGGTCTTGACCTCGCGATAGCCGTCGGCCGAGCCGGAGAACGTCAGGACGCCGATGACCACGCCGGCGATCAGGATGATCCACAGCCACGGTCCCTTGAACACGCTCTTGATGTTCATGCCGCCTCGTCGTTCATGAAGATGTGGTTTCCGTCCGGTGCTCTCAGCTCGCTGCTCAGGAGTACATGTGCTCAGCCAGTGTGCCGATGCTGCGCAAATTCCGGTACTTCTCGTTGTAGTCCAGTCCGTACCCGATGACGAACGCGTTCGGGATGTCGAAGCCGACGTACTTGACGTCGACCGGCATCTCGAGGGCCTCGGGCTTGCGCAGCAGCGTGGCGATCTCGACCGACGCTGGGCCGCGGGACTTCAGGTTGGCCACGAGCCACGACAGCGTGAGGCCGGTGTCGATGATGTCCTCGACGATGAGGACGTGGCGGCCCTCGAGGTCGGTGTCGAGGTCCTTGAGGATCCGCACGACGCCCGACGACTTGGTGCCCGCGTAGGACGAGACGGCCATCCAGTCGATCTCGACGTGGCGGTTCAGCTCGCGCGCGAGGTCGGCCATCACCATGACCGCGCCCTTCAGCACGCCGACGAGGAGGATCTCGCGGCCCTCGTAGTCGGTCTCGATCCGCCGGGCCAGCTCGGCCAGCCTCTCCTTGATCTGCTCCTCGGTGAAGAGCGTCTGGGTCAGGTCGAGGTCGGCTTCGACGTGCGAGGTGTCCACGGTGTCAGCGTGCCACAAGGGACGACATCGGGCGTCAGCTGGTGGCCGGGACGAACGATGAGGCATTCGGGCACCCCAGCGGGGCGAAAGGCCTCATCGTGCGTCGAGGAACCGGACCCCGCGGCCGTCGCGCACGGCGGTGACGTGACCGGGGAGCTCGATGCGGGTGCCGCCACGGGCGTCGAGCAGGCCGTCGAGGGCCCGGGTGTGCGCGTGCGAGAGCTCGCCCGCCGCGGCGCCCGCGGCCACCGCGAGGCGTCGCCAGACGCGCATCCGCACCGCCGGGTCGAGGTCGGCGAACGCCGTGACGTCGTCGATCGCGCCCGACGGCGGCGTCTCGTCGCAGGCCATCGCGTCCAGCAGGTCGGCGTCGGCGCGCACGAGGTCGGCCGTCCGGGCGAGCGCCTCGGCCACTCCCCCGCCGAGCACGTCCTCCATGAGTGGCAGCAGCTCGCGGCGCACCCGCACGCGGCGGTAGGCCGGGTCGTCATTGTGCGGGTCGTGCCACGGCTCGACGTCGTGCAGCGCGCAGATCCGCTCGGTCTCGGCCCGACGCAGCGCGAGGAACGGCCTCCGCAGGGCTCCGGAGGCGGGCCGCATGCCGTCGAGCGAGCGCGGGCCCGAGCCGCGCGCGAGTCCCAGCAGCACCGACTCGGCCTGGTCGTCGAGCGTGTGCGCGAGCAGGATCGGCGCCCCGGCGGCCTCGGCGTGCAGCGCCCGGTAGCGCGCCACGCGGGCGGCGTCCTCGGGGCCGCTGCCGAGGTCGCGCACCTCGACGGGTCGCACCGTGGCGGGCAGGCCGAGGGCCTCGCACTGCGCGGCGGCCCGGGCCGCGACCTCGCCCGAGCCGTCCTGGAGGCCGTGGTCGACGACCACCGCGCGCACGTCGGATCCGCGGCGGCGCGCGAAGAACCCGGCGACCGCGGCCAGCGCGAGCGAGTCGGCACCGCCCGAGACGGCGACGATCGCACCAGCGGCGAGGTGCGGCTCGACGAGCCGGCGCGCCCGCGCGACGAGCGGGTCGAGGCGGCCGCTCATCGGTCGGCCCTCACGGGATCTCGATACACCGACTCGCACGCTCGCCGGCACTCGATCACCGGCGATCGCGAGCGCAGCGAGCGGCGTGTCGAGATCACCGACCCAGCGTCTCAGCCGTGGACGCGGGAGACCCACGATTTCGGGTCGACGATCTCGGCCCGGGTGGGCAGGTGGGCGGCGTCGGCCCACACCGCGTCGAAGCCGTCCTTGCCGACCTGGTCGGTGACGGCGCGGACGAACGACGCTCCGTCGCTGTACTGGCGCATCTTCGCCTCGTAGCCGAGCAGGCGGCGCAGCACCTTCGACAGGGCCGAGCCCGAGCCGCGCCGCTTGGTGAACTTGCGGCGGATCTCGGCGACGCTCGGCACGACCTCGGGACCGATGTCGTCCATCACGACGTCGGCGTGGCCCTCGAGCAGGGACATGAGGCCGGTGAGGCCGTCGATGACCTCGCGCTGCTGCTCGTTCTGGAACAGGTCGGAGAGCGACTTGTCGGACTCGCCGCGGACGATGCGCACGAGCTCGGGCAGCGCCTCGGAGAGCATGTCGGTGACCGCTCCCCCGCCCACGTCGGTGGCGTCCATGAGCCGGGCCACCTGGGCCAGCATGTGGTCGCGCATCCACGGCACGGCGGTGAACTGCGCCCGGTGCGTCTCCTCGTGGAGGCACACCCAGCGGCGGAAGTCGGTGGGGTCGACGCCGAGCTCGCGCTCGACGTGCACCACGTTCGGCGCGACGAGCAGCAGCCGGCCGGGGCCGTGCTCGCCCTCGGCGAAGGGATCGAACTGGCCGAGCACCTTGCCGCCGAGGAATGCCACGATCGCGCCGAGCTCGGCGCCGGTGACGCGGCCGCCGACGGCGCGCGGCAGGCCGGTGGGCATCTTCCCGGCGGCCTCCATCTTCTCGTCGAACGGGCCCATGAGGACCTCGAACGCGGCGAGGTTCGCGTCGGCCCAGCGCGGGCGGTCGACGACGAGCACGGGCGTCGGGTACGCCGGGACGAGCCCGGTGAACTCGCGCACGGGACCCTCGGCGATTCGCGATGCCTCGCGGAGCTCGGCGACGACGTCCTCGACCTCGCCCGCGCTCAGGTCGGGTCCGGGCCGCATGAGGCGCCGGGCCGTGGAGCGCGCGACGTTCCAGTCGATCATGGCGTCCAACCTACGGCCTGCGTCCTCGCCCGGCCCGCCCCCACTTGTGGAACGGGATGCACGCTTTTCCGGCCGGAGACGGTGCATCCCGTTCCACAAGTGGAGGGGGCGCGGGTCCGGGGGGGGGTGGGCGCGGAGGGTCAGCGGGGGCCGACGTCGAGGACGCGCACGACGGGCTCGCCCTGCTCGTCGGAGGCGTCGAGGTCGACCTCGGCGGCGATGCCCCAGTCGCGGTCGCCCTCGGGGTCCTCGAAGACCTGGCGCACCTTCCACACGCGCGTGCTGTCGTCCTCGACCATGAAGAGCTCCGGGCCGCGGGCCGAGGGCCCGGTGCCGAGCTCGTCGTACTCCTCGCGGTAGCCGAGCACCGCCTCGCGCCACGCGAGCGCGTCCCAGCCGTCCTCGGCGTCGAGCTCCCCGAGCGCCTCCCAGCGGCCGAAGGCGGCCAGCTCGACGCGGCGGAACATCGCGTTGCGGACGAGCACGCGGAACGCCCGGGCATTGGCGGTGAGGGGCCGCGGCGTCTCGGCTCCGGTGGCCTGCGGGCGCACGTCGGCCGGGTCCTCCCCGGGCGCGATCAGCTGCTCCCACTCGTCCAGCAGGCTCGAGTCGGTCTGGCGCACGAGCTCCCCGAGCCACTCGGTGAGGTCGGTCAGCTCGTCGTCGCGGACCGCCGTGGGCACGGTGCGGACGAGGGTCTTGTAGACGTCGGAGAGGTACCGCAGGACGAGACCCTCCGACCGCGCGAGGCGGTAGTCGGCGATGAGCTCGGAGAAGGTCATCGCCCGCTCCCACATCTCGCGCACGACCGACTTCGGCCGCAGCTCGTGGTCGGCGACCCACGGGTGCCCCTGGCGGTACATCTCGTAGGCGGCCTCGAGCAGGTCGCGCAGCGGCTGCGGGTGCTCGACGTCCTCGAGCAGCTCCATCCGCTCGTCGTACTCGATGCCGTCCATCTTCATCTCGGCGACGGCCTCTCCGCGGGCGCGGAAGCGCTGGGCGCTGATGATCGGGCGCGGGTCGTCGAGCGTGGACTCGACCACCGAGACGACGTCGAGCGCGTACGTGGGCGACTCGCGGTCGAGCAGGTCGAAGGCGGCCACGGCGAACGGCGAGAGCGGCTGGTTGAGCGCGAAGTTGGCCTGCAGGTCGACGGTCAGGCGCAGCGTGCGGCCCTCGGCGTCGGGCGGGTCGATCCGCTCGACGACCTCGCCGGCCAGCAGCGCCTCGACGATGTGGTCGACCTGCGCGAGCAGCCGCTCCTGCGACTCCTCGGTCTCGCCGCTCTCGCGCACGAGGTGCTCCAGGGCGGCGCGCGCGTCGCCGGGCCGGGTGATGACGTCGAGCACCATCGCGTGGCTGACCTTCATGCGCGAGTGCAGCGCCTCGGGCGTGCCGTTGACGAGCCGCTCGAACGTGCCGTGGCCCCACGAGACGACGCCCTCGGGCGGCTTCTTGCGCTGGATGCGCTTGAGCTTCTTCGGGTCGTCGCCGGCCTTGCGCACGAGCTTCGCGTTCTCGATCTCGTGCTCCGGCGCCTCGACGACGACGTGGCCGACGGTGTCGAACCCGGCGCGCCCGGCGCGGCCGGCGATCTGCTGGAACTCGCGCACCTGGAGGTGGCGCTGGCGGGTGCCGTCGTACTTGCTCAGGCCGCTGAACAGCACGGTGCGGATCGGCACGTTGATGCCGACGCCGAGCGTGTCGGTGCCGCACACCACCTTGAGCAGGCCCTGCTGCGTGAGGGTCTCGACGAGGCGGCGGTAGCGCGGCAGCATGCCCGCGTGGTGCACGCCGATGCCCATCCGGATCAGCCGCGAGAGCGTCTTGCCGAAGGCGGAGGTGAAGCGGAAGTCGCCGAGGGCCTCGGCGATCGCGTCGCGCTCGGCGCGCGTGGCGACCTTGGCGCTGGTGAGCGCCTGGGCGCGCTCGAGTGCGGCGGCCTGCGAGAAGTGCACGACGTAGACGGGCGTCTGGTGCGTCTCGACGAGCTGCTCGAGCGTCTCGTGCACGGGCGTCGTGACGTACTCGCTCACGAGCGGGACGGGGCGCTCGACCGAGGTGACCGCGACCGTCTCGCGACCGGTGCGGCGGGCGAGGTCGGCCTCGAGGCGCGTGGTGTCGCCGAGCGTGGCCGACATGAGGAGGAACTGCGCGCGCGGCAGCTCGATGAGCGGCACCTGCCACGCCCAGCCGCGCTCGGGGTCGGCGTAGAAGTGGAACTCGTCCATGACGACGAGTCCGATGTCGGCGTCGGCGCCCTCGCGCAGCGCCATGTTCGCGAGGATCTCGGCCGTGGCGGCGATGATCGGGGCGTCGGCGTTGACCGCGGCGTCGCCCGTGACCATGCCGACGTTCTCGGCGCCGAAGATCTCGCACAGGTCGAAGAACTTCTCGCTCACGAGCGCCTTGATCGGCGCGGTGTAGACGCTGCACTCGCCGCGGGCGAGGGCGGCGCCCATCGCGGCGGTGGCGACGAGGCTCTTGCCCGAGCCGGTGGGGGTGGCGAGGACGACGTTGGAGCCGGCGACCATCTCGAGGATCGCCTCGTCCTGTGCCGGGTAGAGCGTGAGGCCGCGGTCCTCGACCCACTGCAGGATCGCCTCGTGGACGGCATCCACGTCATCCGTGGTGCCCGAGGGGAGGCGGTCGACGAGGCGCGCCATCAGCGGGCCCCGCAGGCGCAGTCGGCCATCGCGACGGTCACCCGGTCGAGCGCGGCCTGGGTCTCGAAGGGGTTGACCTGCTCGGTGTCGTCGGCCATCAGCGCGAACGCCACAGGACGCCCGCCCGAGAGCGTGACGATCCCCGCGAGGGAGTGGACGCCCGTGAGCGTGCCGGTCTTGGCGCGGATCCGGCCGCGCGCGTCGGCCGCGCGGTCGTAGCGGTTCTCGAGCGTGCCGCTGAAGCCGCCCACGGGCAGGCCGCTCAGCACCGGTCCCAGGCGAGGAGTCGCCGAGACCTCGACCATCGTCTCGGCCAGGGTGCGCGCCACGATGCGGTTCTTGCGGGACAGGCCGCTGCCGTCGTTCAGCACGAGTCCCTCCGTCGTCACGCCCGCCTGCCGCAGGACCTGGGTCACCACCTTCGCACCCCCGGCGAACGAGCCGGGCTCCCCCGCCGCGATCGCGGCCTGGCGCAGCAGCACCTCGGCGACCTCGTTGTCGGAGTCGGCGAGGAGCTGCTCGACGATGCGCGAGAGCCGGGCGCTGCGGACGGCGGCCACGCGGGTCGCGTCCGCGGGCGCCTCGGCCTGCTGCGGCTCGCCCGCGACGTCGACCCCACGCGCCCGCAGCAGCTCGGCGAAGCGTCGGGCGGCGTCGCCGGCGGGATCGGTGGAGCGGGCGGCGCCGACGCGACCGCGATCGATCCACAGCGGACTGACCGGAGCGACGACGGCGCCGACGTAGCCGTCCTCCCACGCGGGACTGACGGACGGGCCGGAGAACAGGGAGACGTCGTAGCCGAGGCTGACCCGCTCGTCGCCGACCTGCCTCGCCGTGGCAGCGGCCAGGGAGGCGAGGTCGCCGCGCTCGACCGGCGAGCCCTTCGTCCGGACGTCGCTGAGGTAGGGGTCGCCGCCGCCGACCAGGACGAGCCGGCTGCCCTCGCGCACGACCGAGGTGGTGAAGGTGGCGTCGGGACCCAGCTCGGCGAGCGCGCCGACCGCCGTGAGGACCTTCGTCGTGGAGGCCGGGACCTGGGCCCCGGCGGAGTCGTCGGTCAGCACCGTGCCGTCGCGGGCGTCGAGCGCGACCAGGCCCGTGCGGCCGCCGAGCGCGTCGGACCGGAGCGGTGCCGCCACCGCGGCCTCCAGCTCGCTCGCCGTGATGGGGCCGGAGCCGACCGAGGCCGCCCGGGCGGGGTCCGGCGAGGCGGGCTCCAGCCCTACGGGCGCGGTCACGAATTGCGGTCCGCACGGCCCGTCGCACAAGATGGGGTTCAGGTCGCCGCGGACGTACAGCCAGGCGATCGACGCCAGCGTCACGAGCACGAGCAGCGGCAGCACCCAGGCCGCATGCACTCTCTCCCCCCTGCGGGGACCACGGGCCGTCACGTGCGTCAGACTATGAGACACCCATCAAGACCAAGCCGGAGGAACCGTGTTCTTTGACGTCACCGTGGAGATCCCCAAGGGCGAGCGGAACAAGTACGAGCTCGACCACAAGACCCACCGCATCCGGCTGGACCGCACGCTCTTCACGTCGATGCAGTACCCGGCCGACTACGGCTTCATCGACAACACCCTCGGCAACGACGGCGACCCGCTCGACGCGCTGGTCATCCTGCCCTTCCCGACCTTCCCCGGCTGCGTCATCGAGTGCCGCGCGATCGGCATGTTCAAGATGACCGACGAGGCCGGCGGCGACGACAAGATCCTCTGCGTGCCCGCGGGCGACCCGCGCCACGACCACACGCAGGACGTCAGCGACGTGTCGGACTTCGACCTGCAGGAGATCCAGCACTTCTTCACGAGCTACAAGGACCTCGAGCCCGGCAAGTCCGTCGAGGAGGGCTCCGAGTGGGTCGGCCGCGAAGAGGCCGAGGCCGAGATCAAGGCCAGCCTCGAGCGCTTCACGGCCAACGGCGGCTACTGAGCCGCCGGGTCCCTCCGGGGCCTGACCAGTCCGGCGAGCACGTCGCCGAACACGTCCATGTCGACCTTCGGGTCGAGGGCGCGCAGGCCGCCGAGGCCCGCGCCGAGCGCCAACAGCGCGGTGGCCACGTGCTCGACCGGCACCGTGGTCTCCAGGCCGGCGTCCTCGACGGTCGCCGAGATCAGCTGGGCGATGAGGCGGCGCACCTCGCGGTGACGCTTCACGAGCTCGGACGCGACCCAGGGGTTGTGGCGCGCGACGGCGGCGAACTCCACCTCGAGCGCCGTCCAGCGCGGCTCGCCCAGGCCGGAGCGCGACCACTCGACGAAGCTCTTGAGGCGCGTCTCGATCGACGTGTCCTCGGTGAACATCTGGTGCACGAGGCGGATCTTCTCGGCATGGATCGTGTCGAGCGCCGCCATGCAGAGCTCCTCCTTGCCGGCGAAGTTGGAGTAGACCGCACCCTTGGAGAAGCCGGCCTCGACGGCCACCTTGTCCAGCGACGTGCCGGAGTACCCGACGTCGAGGAACATCTCGGTGGCCACCTCGATGAGGCGTTCGCGCGTCTGCTGCTGACGCTCGGCCCGGCTCACTCTCGTCTGGGACACGGCAGGCTCCTTCGGTATTCGCATACCGATGGTATCTGAAAGCCGGCGTCTGTCGCGCCCGGTTCCGGAATCGACGCGCCGCTAGGGTCGGGCCCATGACCTCACGAGCCCTCTGGTCGGCGATCGAGAACCTGCACGGAGGCGTCTACTTCGCGCCCGAGTCGAAGGCCCGCTACGAGGCGGTCGGGCTCAAGGGCTACTGGATGGGCTACTTCGCCAGCCGCTCGGCCGCGCTCGGCACACCGGGACCCGAGCTCGTGATCGCCACGTTCCACGGCTTCGCCCCGCGGCTGGTCGAGCGCGCCCTGCCCGACGCGTGGCGCCTCGCCGACCGCGACCGCGTGCTCGAGGTCCGCTACTCGCTGGCGCGCGACCTGCTCGCGAACGTCGCCGACCAGGCCACGGCGCTGGCCGCGAAGGCCCGCAGCGTGCTGGACGGCGTCGACTGGGCCGGCAAGCCGCTCGCCGCCGCGCACGCCGGCCTCCCCGCCTCCGACGATCCCGTCGTCGACTTCTGGCAGTCCGTCACGGCACTGCGCGAGTACCGCGGCGACTGCCACCTCGCGGTGCTGACCTCGGCCGGTCTGGGTGGTGCCGCCGCCAACGCGCTCGCGGTCGGCACCGGCTGGTCGTGGTTCGCCGACCAGCGCACGATGCGCGGCTGGACCGAGGAGGAGTGGGCCGAGGCGATCGCCGGACTCGTGACCCGCGGCTGGCTCGCGCCCGACGGCACCGCCACCGAGACCGGCATCGCCGCGCGCGCCCAGATCGAGGACGCCACCGATCGCGTCGTGGCCGCCGGGCTCGACCGGGAGGCCACGTCCCGGTTGCTGACCCTCGAGGACGACCTGGTCGCGATGGCGGGACAATGGGCAGATGATCACCCCGCCCTCGCAGGACGCACGCACCGCAGCTCGTGACCGCCTCGCCGCCCTGGCGATCCCCACGGGGGCGCTCGGCCGATTCGGCGAGCTGGCGGTCTGGTGGTCCTCGGTGCGGGGCGAGGCGACGCCCGCTCCCCCGTCGCACGTGAGGGCGGTCGTCTTCGCCGGCGACCACGGCGTCGCGGCGCACGGTGTCTCGGCCTACCCGTCGGCCGTCACCGGCGCGATGGTGCGCGCGTTCGCGTCCGGCGTGGCCGGCACCTCGGTGCTCGCGCGCCAGCACGACGTGCACCTGCGCGTGCTCGACCTCGGCGTCGACGGCGACTTCCCGGACCTTGACCCGGCGATCGGCGCGTACAAGATCCGCCGCGGCACCGAGCCCTTCCATCTCACCGACGCGATGACCCTCGACGAGGCGCGACGCGCGGTCGAGGCCGGTGCGGCGATCGCCGCCGAGGAGATCGCCGCCGGCGCCGACCTGCTGATCGGCGGCGACATGGGCATCGGCGACACCACCACCGCGGCGGTGCTCACCGCCGCCGTCCTCGGCCTGCCGGCCGTCGAGGTCGTCGGCCGCGGCACCGGCATCGACGACGAGGGCCTGCGGGTCAAGACCGAGGTCATCGACACCGCGCTGCGTCGCGCGCAGGACCGCACGGCCGACCCGATCGACCTGCTGAGCGCGATCGGCAGCCCCGACATCGCCGCGCAGGCCGGCTTCATCAGCGCGGCCGCGCAGGACGGCGTCCCGGTGCTGCTCGACGGCGCGATCGCCACGGCCGCCGCCCTCGTGGCCGAGCGGCTGACGCCGGGCGTCGCCCCGTGGCTGGCCGCCGGGCACCGCTCCACCGAGGGCGCCCAGTGGCACGCCCTGAAGGACCTCGGCCTCGAGCCGCTGCTCGACCTCGGGATGCGGCTGGGCGAGGGCTCGGGCGCCGTCACGGCGGTGCCGCTCGTGCGCTCGGCCGCGCTGCTGCTCTCGGACATGGCGCTGCTCTCCGAGATCCTGTGAGCCGGTTCGGGGACGCCGTCCGGCTGTCGGTCGGCACCTTCAGTGCCCTCCCCGTGCCGCCGCCGCGGCAGGTCGACCGCCGCACCGCCGGCATCGCGGTGGCGGTGGCGCCGCTCGCGGTCGTTCCCGTGGGCGTGCTCGTGGCCCTCGTCGCGTGGGGCGGGCGCGAGCTCGGCCTCAACCAGATCGTCGTCGGCGCGCTCGCGATCGGCGCCGGCGCCTGGGCGACCCGCGGGTTCCACCTCGACGGGCTCGCCGACACGGCGGACGCGCTGGCCTCCTCCTACGACCGCGAGCGGGCGCTCACCGTCGCTCGGCTCGGCGACGTCGGACCCGCCGGGGCGGCGACCCTCGTGCTGGTGCTGCTCGCGCAGGCGGCCGCCGCCGGCACGCTGATCGTGTGCTGGGAGCGAGGCTTCGTGGCCGTCGGCGTGCTGTGGTGCCTCGCCCGCGCGGGCGCCACCGCGGGCCTGCGCCGCGGGGTGCCTGCCGCCCGCCAGGACGGCATGGGCGCCACCTTCGCCGGCAGCGTGAGACCGCTCGCGCTCACCACGGTCTGGCTCCTGGTCGCCGTCGCCGGCGCCGCGGTCACGGGCCTCACCGACGCCTCGGCGATTCAGGGCCTGTTCACTGTCGCGGCCGCGCTGCTCGTGGTCCTGCTGCTGGTCGCCCACGTCTCGCGGCGCCTGGGTGGCATCATCGGCGATGCGGTGGGCGCCTCGGTCGAGGTCGCCCTCGCTGTCCTCCTGATCGGATTCTCGGCGGTGATCGCATGACCTTCCTGGGCCCCGATGGCGAGCCTCGCTGCGACTGGGCGGGCGGCGCGCCCGGCTTCGTGGAGTACCACGACACGGAGTGGGGCTTCCCCGTCGCCGACGACGTGCGGCTGTTCGAGAAGTTCTGCCTCGAGGGGTTCCAGTCCGGGCTCTCGTGGCGCACGATCCTGGACAAGCGCGAGAGCTTCCGCGCGGCGTTCGCGGGCTTCGACCTCGACACCGTGGCCGGGTTCGACGAGTCCGACGTCCTGCGGATGCTCGCCGACGCCGACATCGTGCGGCACCGCGGCAAGATCGAGGCCGCGATCAACAACGCCGCCCGCGCGCTGGAGCTGGTCGAGTCCGAGGGCTCGCTCGCCGCGTTCGTGTGGCGTCACGAGCCCGACCCCACCGAGATCCCCGAGCCGCAGTCGCTCACCACCTCGCCCACGGCGATCGCGCTGTCGAAGGACCTCAAGAAGCGCGGCTGGAAGTTCGTCGGCCCGACCACGGTGTTCTCGTTCATGCAGGCGATGGGCCTGGTGAACGACCACGCGCACGACTGCGTCGTGCGCGCCCGCGTCGCCGCCGCGCGCGACGCCTTCACGCCTCCGGCCTGAGCGGGGCCCGACGCGCGCCGACCCCGGGCCACTTTTGGAACGCGTTGAACGCTTTCGTCGCGCGAAAGCGTTCAACGCGTTCCAAGAGTGGAGAGCGGGCGGGCGCGGGCGGGCGCGGGCGGAGCCGGCGCGGGTCAGAGGCGCAGGACGCGGCCCGCGACGACGAGCAGGACCTCGTCGCAGTCCATCGCGAAGCGCTGGTTGACCTTGCCGAGGAGGTCGCGGAAGAGGCGACCGGAGCGGTGCTCGGGCACGACGCCCCAGCCGACCTCGTTCGTCACCACGACGACGTCCTCCCCGTGCGCGGCCATGGCCTGCGCGGCGCGCTCGACGCGCAGCCAGAACTCGGGCTCCCAGTCGTCGAGGGTCTGGTCCCAGCCGTCGAGCTCGCTGACCAGGGCGGTCACCCACGTGCCGAGGCAGTCGATGATCACCGTGTCGTCGGTCATCGCGATCGCGCGCTCGAGGTCGGCGGTCTCGACCGTCTTCCAGTGGGCGGGACGCCGGCTGCGGTGCGCCTCGACCCGGGCCGCCCAGTCGGGGTCGAACTCCGGATCGGGGGCCGGACCGGGGGCGATGTACGTGACGTCGGGGGCCGCGACGACGAGCGACTCGGCATGGAACGACTTGCCCGAGCGCACGCCTCCGGTGATGAGGGTCCTCACCCTCGCAGCCTAGTCCCGTCCGGTGCCGCGACGGTCAGCCCTGATCGAACACGGAGTCGAACGAGGCGGTCGGCGGCTCGAAGTCGAAGCGCTTGAGGAACTCCAGCGCCTCCGGGGCGCCGCGGAGGCGGTCCATGCCCGCGTCCTCCCACTCCACCGAGATCGGGCCGTCGTAGCCGATGCGGGCGAGTGCGCGGAACGCGTCCTCCCACGGCACGTCGCCGCGACCCGTGGAGACGAAGTCCCAGCCGCGGCGCTGGTCGCCCCACGGCAGGTGCGAGGAGAGGATGCCGTTGCGGCCGCCGCCCATCCGCATCCGGATGTCCTTGCAGTCCACGTGGTAGATCCGGTCGGCGAAGTCGCTGATGAACGCGACGGTGTCGATCCCCTGCCACACCATGTGGCTGGGGTCCCAGTTGAGGCCGAACGCCTCGCGGTGGCCGATCGCCTCCAGCGCCCGCACGGTCGACCAGTGGTCGTAGGCGATCTCGGACGGGTGCACCTCGTGCGCGAACCGCACGCCGCACTCGTCGAAGACGTCGAGGATCGGGTTCCAGCGGTCGGCGAAGTCCTGGTAGCCGGCCGCGATGCGCTCGGCGGGGACCGGCGGGAACATCGCCACGTACTGCCAGATCGACGAGCCGGTGAAGCCCACCACCACGTCGACGCCCATCCGCTGCGCGAGGCGTGCGGTGTGCTGCATCTCCTCGGCGGCCCGGCGGCGCACGCCCTCGGGATCGCCGTCGCCCCACACGCGCGGGCCCACGATCGAGCGATGCCGGTCGTCGATCGGGTCGTCGCACACCGCCTGGCCCTTCAGGTGGTTCGAGATCGCCCAGCAGCCGAGGCCGTGGCGGCGCAGGATCTCCAGGCGCCCCTCGACGTACTCGTCGTCGTCCCAGCGCCAGGCGTCGAGGTGCTCGCCCGACACGGCGATCTCGAGACCGTCGTACCCCCAGCGCGCCGCGAGCTCCGCGACCTCCTCGAGGGTGAGGTCGGCCCACTGGCCCGTGAAGAGGGTGAAGCGCTTGCCCATGGTGTCTCCTTCGATGATCAGGATCGCGCGAGCTCGACGGCGCCGCGGCCCGCCACGGCGCTGCGCTCGATCGCGTCGAGCACCCGCTGGACGGCGAGCCCGTCCTCGAACGACGGCGTGGGGTCGACGCCCGCGCCGATCGCGGACAGGAACCCGGCGGCCTGCGTCGTGAACGTGTGGTCCCATCCCAGCACGTGGCCCGGCGGCCACCAGGCGGCCAGGTGCGGGTGGTCGGGCTCGGTCACGAGGACGCGCGTGCGGCCCTGGCCGGTGTCGACCCACAGCTCGTTGAGGCGCTCGAGGTCGAAGGCCACCGAGCCTCGGGAGCCGTAGACCTCGATCTGCAGCGCGTTCTTGCGGCCCGCGGCCATCCGGCTGACCTCGAGGCTGACCACGGCGCCACGGCCGGTGCCGAGCAGCGCCCACGCGGCGTCGTCGACGGTCACGTCCTCCGGGCCGGCGGGACCGGGGCGCGACCCGACGAAGGTCTCGAGGCGGCCCGAGGCGCTCTCGATCTCGTCGTCGAGCAGGAAGCGGACCTGGTCGACGACGTGCGAGCCGAGGTCGCCCAGCACGCCGGACCCGGCCTGCTCCTTGCGCAGCCGCCACGTCATCGGCGCGTCCGGGTCGACGAGCCAGTCCTGGAGGTAGGACGCGCGGACCTGGCGCACCTCGCCGATCCGGCCCTCCGCGATGACCTCGCGGGCGAGCGCCAGCGCGGGCACGCAGCGGTAGTTGAACCCCACCATCGAGCGCACCCCGCGCGATCGTGCCTCCTGCGCCGCGGCGACGAGCTCGACGGACTGCTCGATCGTGTTCGTGAGCGGCTTCTCGACCACGACGTGCTTGCCGGCGCGCAGGGCGGCCAGCGCGATCTCGTGGTGCAGGTGGCCGGGGGTGCAGACGTCGACGACGTCCACGTCGTCGCGGGCCACCACGTCGCGCCAGTCGGTGGCCCACTCGCGCCAGCCCAGCTGGTGGGCGGCGCCGCGCACGGCGGACTCGTCGCGACCGACGAGGACCTGCTGGGCCACCGCGGGGAGGCCGGGGTGGAAGGCGCCCACGTTGCGCCAGGCGTTGGAGTGGGCCCGGCCCATGAAGGAGTAGCCGATGACGGCCACCCGCAGCTCGCGCGCGCTCATCACGCCGCCTCCGTCCGGGTCAGGTCGCGCAGGAACGCGAGGCCGTCGCGGGCGAGGTCGTCCTGCGTGGGGGCGAGGGGACGCCAGATCGAGGCGGCCGTCGCGATGGAGGCGTTCTCGGCCGTGAAGCTCTCGATGACGAGCGGGCCGGTGTGCCCGACCTCGTCGAGGGCGGCGATCAGGGCCGGCCAGTCGGTCTGGTCGCCTCCGGGTGCACCGCGGTCGCTGCCGCAGACCTGGACGTGCACGAGGTGCTCGCCGGCCGTGCGAACCGCATCCGCACTGGACCGCTCCTCGATGTTCAGGTGATAGGTGTCCAGGGCGAGGCCCAGCGACGGGCCGAGCAGGCCGTCGAGTCCCTCGAGCGCCTGGGCCACGGTGTTGACGAGCGAGGTCTCGTAGCGGTTGAGCGGCTCGATGCCGATCCGCACGCCGCGCTCGGCCGCGTGCTCCACGACCGGCGCGAGGTGCTCGCGCCACTGCGCGTAGGCGGCCCGGCGCTCGTCCGGGGTCATCCGCCACGTGCGGCCGGTGGCCGCGTAGAACGGTCCGCAGACAGCGGCGGCCCCGATGCCGGAGGCGAGGTCGACGCAGCCACGCAGGTAGTCCTGCGTCGCCGCGACCGCCGCGCCGTCGGCCTCGACGAGGTCGCGCCCGGGCGCCATGGCCCCGACGACGAGCGGCACCAGCCCGGTGCGCTCCAGCACCGGCCCGACGACGTCCGGCGTCAGGTCGCCGAGTCCCTCGAGCGGGAGCTCGACCGCGTCGAAGCCGAGCGCCGCGACGTGCTCCAGGCGGGCCTCCACCGTGGCGTCGGTGAGCGGGGACTGCCAGACCCACGTGTTGATGCCGATGCTGCGCACAAGAGCTCCTGTCGAGAGGGACGGGGTGGGCCGGGTGGCGGCGGGTCGCCGCCACCCGGTCACGGTCAGCGGTCCTGCCAGGCCTGCGGGAAGCCCGGGAGGTCCTCGCCGCCGAACTTGGCGTAGTGCCCGTCGGGCATGCCGTCGTTCGCCTTCAGGTAGTCCGCGCGGTCGTCCTCGGTGATCGGCGACTGGGGCAGCACCCACTCGGTCGGCACCTCCTCGCCCGCGAAGATCTTCTGCACCGCCAGCAGCGGGGTGCGCCACTGGAAGTTCGAGTAGACCGGCGCGAGTCCGGTCAGGCCGGTCTCCTCCCACTTGCGCAGGAAGCTCATCTCGTCCTCACCGGTCATGACCGGGTAGTCCTTGCCGGCGTCCTCGAAGGCCTCGATCGCCGCGACCGCGCCGTCGCCGGCGTCCATCCAGACGCCCTTGATGTCGTCGGAGTTGATCGCGTCGGTGATGATCTGCTTGATCTTCGTCGGGTCGGCGTCCGTGAACTGGTCGTCGGCCTCGATGTCGTTCTCCTCGAAGATCTTCTCGGCGGCGGCCCAGCGGGTCTCCAGGACGTCGACGCCGGGCAGGATGCGCAGCGCGACGACCTTGTCGCCCTTCTCGAGGTTGTCGACCAGGAACTCGGCCGTGTCGATGCCCCACGCGTAGCCACCGATCGGGTGGATGAACGACGTGGCGCAGTCGGTGTCGACGCCACGGTCGAACACGACGACCGGCTTGCCCGTCTCACACGCGCGCTCGACGGCCGGCGTCATGGCCGCGGTCGAGTTCGGCGAGATGATGAAGGCGTCGCAGTTGCCCTCCTTGATGAAGTAGTCGATGTCCGCGATCTGCGTGTCGTCGGAGTCCTGCGCGTCGCGGGTCTCCATCTGCGAGACGACGCCCTCGTCCTGGAGCACCTTCAGCTGCTGCTGCATCGTGATCCAGCCGGTCTGGCGCCACGGGTTGCTGATCGAGGCGTTGGCGAAGCAGACCTTCTTGGCGCCCTCGGACTTGAACTTCGACGTGTCCGTCATGTCACCGTCGATGTACTGGAGCCACGGCGTCGCGGCGTCTCCCTCGAACGTCGCGCTGCGCTGCTCGTTCTGGCGGTCGAAGTCCGCCTGCACGAACCACTCGGTGTCCTTCGAACCCGAGTCGTCGTCGCCCGCGTCGGACACGTCGTCCGTGCTACAGGCAGCGAGTACCAGGACGGCCGCGGCCGACACGAGTACCCCTCTCATCGATGCTCGCATCAGTTCTCTCCTGTCGTATCGCCCGTCGCGGGCTGGGGTGGGGTGGGTGGAGAAGTCACGGAGGGTCGCCGGCGGACCGCGCCCTGCCACGCGCGGCCGGCCAGGGCGACCGCCGCGATGATGATGAGTCCCTGCACGGTGTCGCGCCACGTGGACTCGATGCCGAGGCTGGTCAGCAGCACGAAGAGCAGCTCGAGGGCGAAGGCGCCCGCGGCCGCCGAGAGCACCCAGCCGCGGCCGCCGCCGAGGACGACGCCGCCGAGGACGACCGCGGTGATCGCGGCGAACTCGTAGCCCGAGCCGACCGACGGGTGGACGCCGGCGTAGCCGACCAGCAGGATGCCCGCGACGGTGGCGGACAGCGACGAGATCATGAACGCGCGCGTCTTGGTCCACCACAGCGGCGTGCCCGAGTAGCGCGCGGCGTCGGGGTTGTCGCCGGCGGCGATGAGGGTGCGGCCGAAGGGCCGGCGCATGAGCCACACCGCGAACGCGGCCGCGGCGATGAGCACGAGCAGCGGGTACGGGATCGTCCCGACGAGCGGCACGTCCTGGATGCCGCCGCGGCCGATCTCGCGGAAGCGGTCGGACGGGTTGCCGGTGGCGGCGCCGCCGGTGACGTAGCGGACGAGTCCGGTCAGCGACAGCATCATGCCGAGCGTCACGATGAAGCTCGGCACCCGCAGCAGCGTCGTGGCCAGGCCGTTGACGAGCCCGATCAGCGCGCCGACGGCGAACATCAGGAAGAGGCCGGGGACGATGTTCGCCTCGTCCTGGCCGATGACGTTGCCCGCGAGCACCACCTGGGCCGCGATGACCGCGCCCATCGACAGGTCGAACTCCCCGCTGACGATGACGAAGTACTGCCCCATCGCGGCGATGGCGATCGGCGCCGTGCGTCCGGCGAACCGGATCAGCGTGTTGCCGTCGGCGAAGCTCGGGTTCGACACGAAGATCGCGAGGAGCAGGGCGATCACGAGCAGGAAGACGCCGCCGCCGGGGGTGGCCAGGGCCGCGAGGGACCGGCGTCCGAAGCTGGTCTCGTGGACGGGCAGCACGCGCGTGGTCATCGGGCCACCTCCGTGGTCGGGGCGGGAGCGGCGGACCCGAAGCGCTCGGGCCTCCGGTCGATCTCTCGGCGCGCGTAGACGGCCACCGCGACGACGATGACGATGCCGCGCACGACGTCCTTGAGGAACGGGTTGAGCTCCATGACGCCCATGACGTTGTCGAGGACGGCGAAGATGCCGACGCCGGCGATCGTGCCGACGATGCTGCCCTTGCCGCCCGCGAGCAGCGTGCCGCCGAGGACGACGGCCGCGATCGACATGAGGTCGTAGCCGCCCTGCGAGCCGACCGTCGGCTGGCCGACGCCGAGGCGGGCGAGCAGCAGCAGGCCGGCGAGCGCCGCGGTCACCGAGCAGATGACGTGCGCCGCGATGATCGGCACCTGGGTCCGCACGCCCGACATGCGCGCCACGTCGGCGTTGCCGCCCACGGCGTAGAGGTGGTGCCCCAGTCGGGTGCGGCGCAGCATCAGGACGGCCAGGCCCGCGCACGCGAGCATGATGAGCGTGGCCACCGGCACCGGTCCGATGCGGGTCGCGTCGAGCAGCCGGAAGGCGTACGGCGCCGAGCCGTGGCTGCCCTGGTAGTTCGAGCCGAGGTAGCCCGAGACGACGAGGCCCGTGCCGAGCGTCGCGATGAAGCCGTGCACGTTCAGCAGGCTGACGATGAGGCCGTTCACGAGGCCGAACACGACCGCGACGGCCAGCGCCGCGACCACGCCCAGCACGATGTTCGAGGTCTGGCCGGCCATGATCCCGCCCGCCATCACGCTGGAGAGGCTGACCACGAACGGCACCGACAGGTCGAGCGAGCCCGCCAGGATCACGAGGGTCTGGCCGATCGCGATCAGGCCCAGGATCGTCATCGTCGTCAGGACGTTGTCGATGTTGCCGACGCTGAAGAAGTTGCGTCCCTCGATCGCGGTGATGATCGAGCCGACGACCACCGAGATCAGCAGGACGATCCACACGATCATCGTGGAGTCGAGTGCAGCGAGCCGAGCCCTCATGAGGCCACCTCCTCGTCGAGGCCGGCGGCGAGCGACAGGATCGACTCCTCGTCGGAGCCTCCGGGCCGCTCCCCCGCCAGCCGGCCGTCGCGCATCACCAGCACGCGGTCGGACATGCCGATCACCTCGGGCAGCTCGCTGGAGACCATGAGCACCGCGACGCCGCGGGCGGCGAGGCTGCGCATGACCTCGTAGATCGCGTGCTTCGCGCCGACGTCGATGCCGCGGGTGGGCTCGTCGAGCAGCACGACGCGCGGGTCGGTGGCGAGCCAGCGCGCCAGCACGACCTTCTGCTGGTTGCCTCCGGAGAGCAGCTGGGCCTCCTGGCTGAGCGAGCGCGCCGAGACCGAGAGCGAGCCGAAGAGGTCGGGGACGTCGCGGCGGACCGCGTCGGTACGGCGGGGGAAGACGGCGCGGACGACGCCCAGCGCGTTGTCGAGCAGCGACTGGTGCAGCGCCAGGCCGGTGGCCTTGCGGTCCTCGGTCACCAGCGCCAGGCCCGAGCGGATCGCGCGGCGCGGCGAGCCGATCGGCGTGACGGTGCCGTCGATCGCGACCTCGCCGCGGGTGAGCGGCTCGATGCCGAAGATCGCCTCGAGCAGCTCGGTGCGACCCGAGCCCTGGAGTCCGGCGATGCCGACGATCTCGCCGCCGCGCAGGGTCAGGTCGATGCCGTCGACGTAGCCGTTGCCGGCGCCGCGCAGCTCCAGCCGCGGCTCGCCGACGGTGGTGCCGGGGACCGGATCGGGGAAGAACGAGTCCATGGGGCGGCCCACCATGAGGCGCACGAGGGTCGCCTCGTCGAGCTCGGCGGCGGGGCGCGTGTCGACCTGGCGGCCGTCCTTGAGGACCGTGACGTTGTCGCACAGGTCGAGGACCTCGCGCAGGCGGTGCGAGACGTAGACGATGGCGACGCCGCGCGAGGTCAGCTCGCGCACGATGCGGTAGAGCAGCTCGACCTCGTGGTCGGCCAGCGCGGCCGTGGGCTCGTCCATCTGGATCACGCGGGCGTCGAAGCTGACGGCCTTCGCGATCTCGACGATCTGCTGCTCGGCGACCGAGAGGGAGCGGACCCGGCGCGACGGGCGCAGGCCCTCGATGCCCAGGCCCCGGAGCAGCTCCCCGGCCTGGCGCTCCATCCCGCGGGTGTCCACGAGTCCGCGACGGCGCGGCTCGCGGCCGAGGTAGATGTTCTCGGCGATCGTCCGCTCGGGCAGCAGGTTGAACTCCTGGAAGACGGTGGCGAGCCCGGCGCGCTGCGCCTGGACGGGATGGGTGAACGCGACGGGCTCGCCACCCAGCTCGACCGACCCCGAGTCCGCGGGATGCACGCCCGCGAGGATCTTCATGAGGGTCGACTTGCCGGCGCCGTTCTCACCCACGAGTCCGTGGACCTCGCCGGGGACCAGGTCGAGGTCCACGCCGTGCAGCACCGGGTTGCCGACGAAGGACTTCGTCACGGCGCGAACGCGCAGCACCGGCGGGGTCCCCCGCTCGTTCAGGACAGCGTCGTTCACAACTGCACTGTGACACAGATCTCCACTTCTGTCGAGAAGTCGGCAGAAGTTGTGCGCTGGACGTTCAAAAGACGGAGTGGTTGAATCACCACCGTGAAGACCAGCGACGTGTTCGCCCTGCTCCAGCGCGAGGGTCGGCCCATGACCCGCGCGGAGCTGGCGGAGTCGACGGGCCTGGCCCGCTCCACCGTCGCGTCCCGCGTGGACCTGCTGCTGCGCCTCGGGCTCATCACCCCCTACGGCGGTCGGAGCTCCACCGGCGGTCGTCCCCCGTCACTGCTCGCGGTCAACACCGCCGCGCGCGTGGTCGCCGCGATCGACCTCGGCGCCCGTCACGCCCGTGCCGCGATCGTCGACCTGTCCGGCACCGTGCTGGCCCAGGAGCGCCAGGACCTCGACATCGCCGACGGCCCCGTGCCCGTGCTGACCTGGGTCACCGCCACGATCGAGCGGCTGCTGCTGGAGACCGAGCGTCCGCTGAGCGACCTCGCCGGCATCGGCATCGGCCTGCCGGGACCCGTCGAGCACTCCACGGGGCGCGCGATCAACCCGCCGATCATGCCCGGCTGGGACCGCTTCGACGTTCCGCAGTTCGTCCGCGGCTCGTTCGAGGTGCCCGTGCTGATCGACAACGACGTGAACATCATGGCGCTGGGCGAGCAGGACACCCAGTTCCCCGAGATCGACGACCTCATCCTCATCAAGGTGTCCACCGGCATCGGCGCGGGCATCATCGCCGGCGGCGAGCTCCAGCGCGGGGGGCAGGGCACCGCGGGCGACATCGGGCACATCCGGGTGTCGCGCGGCAGCGACGTGGTGTGCCGCTGCGGCAACGTCGGCTGCCTCGAGGCGCTCGCGGCCGGTCCGGCGATCGCGCGCGAGCTCGGACGGCCGGGGGTCACCGAGGCGACCGACGTGGTCGAGCTCGTCCGCGCCGGCGACCTCGAGGCCATCCAGGCCGTCCGCCAGGCGGGCCGCGACATCGGCGACGTCCTCGCGATGATCGTGAACTTCATCAACCCGTCGGTCGTGGTGATCGGCGGTGCGCTGGCCGAGGCGGGCGAGCACCTGATCGCCGGCATCCGCGAGGAGGTCTATCGCCGGTCGCTGCCGCTGGCCACCGAGCACCTGAGGATCGTGCCGTCGGTCAGCGGCGAGCAGTCCGGCGTCCTCGGCGCCGCGGCGATGGCGATCGGCCACGCCCTTTCCCCCGAGGCGATCGAGCAGGCCAGCGCCGAGCTGCTGGCCGCCGCCGACTGAGTCCCCCGCATCACCGAGATTTGCTCCAATTTCGACGTTTCAACCTGCCTGAAAGGTAGAAATCGGAGCACATCTCGGGACGGGCGGGTCAGCCGCGGCGCCGGCGGCCGACGACGAAGGCGGCGACGGCGACGAGCAGCGCGGCGGCGATGGCGATCGGCAGGGCGACGGCCGCGAGCGGGGTGTCGTCGACCTCGGAGTCCGCGGCGTGGTCGTGGTCGGCGACCTCGGCGGCGGCGCGCGTGTCGGCGCTCGCCGGGGCGTCGACCTCGACGGTCTCGCCGTCGGCCATCAGGTGGTACTTCAGCGCGATGAAGTCGCCCTCGGCGACCTCGTACTCCTGCAGGCCCACCGAGGCGTAGCCCCAGTCCTGGTCCTCCTTCGCCACGAGGAACGCCCAGTAGCCGGGGCCGTTGAGCGCGTTGCCGCACTTCTCCTGCTCGGGCGTCGGCTGGCCCTCGATGCGGCACACCATCGGCATCGCGGCGGTGGTCTCCTCGGTCTCGACGCCCACGGCATCGAGCACCTCGAGGCCGGTGTCGCCGGCGGCGTCCTTCGCGCAGAGCACGCGGTCCTCGCCGTCGAGCGTGCCGAACTCCAGCACCACCGGGACGTCCGAGGCCGCGTCGCAGGACCCGTGGTCCTCGGCCGACGCCGCCGTCGGCAGCGCGATCACGCCGGTCGACAGCAGGGTGGCCGCGGCGAGGCGGGCGAGCAGGCTCTTCATGTGGACTCCTTGGAGAGGTAGCGGGCACGCCGGGCGGCGCGCCGCAGCGTGGCCAGGACGGCGGGGCCCAGGAACACGACCAGCAGCGCGTTCGTGATCGCGCGGCCGAGGTCCCAGCCCCAGAACGAGGTGAGCAGGGTGAAGACGAGGAAGCGCTGGAGATTCTCCAGCACGGGGTCGCCGGGCACCATCGCGAGGGAGTCCTCGGCGCCGGGGATCGCGATGCCCAGGGTGAACGGCCACGAGGACAGGTTCATCAGCAGCCCGTACGCGAACGCCGCGACCACCGTGTAGGCGGCCAGCACCGCGATCTCGGAGCGGCCCGACACTCGTCGCGGCAGCAGGCCCGCGCCCATGCCGACCCAGGCGGCGCAGAGCATCTGGAACGGCAGCCACGGACCCACGCCGGAGGTCAGCAGCGCCGACGCGAACAGGCTCGTGCAGCCCAGGACGAAGCCGAAGCCCGGCCCGAACACGCGCCCGCCGAGGATCAGCAGGAAGAAGATCGGCTCGACGCCGGCGACGCCCGCGCCCAGCGGCCGGACCGCCGCGTTGATCGCGCTGAGGACGCCCAGCATCGCGAGCGCCTTCGAGTCGAGACCGCCCTCGGAGAGCTCGGCGACGACGACGAGCACGACCACGGGCATCAGCGCCATGAAGATGAACGGCTGGTCGACGCGCGTCTGACCCTCGGCCGGCGTGAAGATCAACGGCCACAGCAGCATGATCAGGCCCGCGACGCTGGCGGCCGCCAGCACGAGGGCCGACCGCGGCGTGATCGGGACGGCGGTGTGCCGCGGCGAGGTCACCGAACCACCTCCGACGGCAGCGCGGCGGCGACCTCGTCCACGGTGAGCCAGTCGCGGCCGAGCACCTTGGAGACCTGCGGGGCGAACGCGGGCGACTCGGCCAGCACCGACCGGACCGGGCCCCGGGAGACGACCTCGCCCTCGGCCATCACCACCACGGTGTCGGCGACCGAGGCGACGAACTCGACGTCGTGGCTCGAGACGATCACACCCCGTCCCTCGGCGGCGAGGTCGTGCAGGATCGCCGCCAGCGCGGCCTTGCCGGGGTAGTCCAGGCCGCGCGTGGGCTCGTCGAGCGCGACCACCGCGGGCTGCGCGGTGAGCACGATGGCCAGCACGAGCGCGAGCTTCTGACCCTCGGACAGGTCGCGCGGGTGGCGGTCGCCGGGGATGCCCGGGGCGAGACGCTCGAGCAGCGCGCGGCACGTGCCCGTCGCAACGCCGGACTGGTCGTCGGCGGCGGCGCACTCGCGGTCGACGGTCTCGAGGTAGAGCAGGTCGGCGGCGGTCTGCGGCACGAGGCCGACGAGCATGCGCGCCTCGGACGCCCGCACGGCGCCGGGATCGACGCCGTCGACGTCGACCACGCCGTCCACGCGGTCGCCCGTGCCCTGGACGGCCCACAGCAGGGAGCTCTTGCCCGAGCCGTTGCGGCCCATCAGCGCGACGACCTCGCCGTGGCCGACCTGTAGGTCGACGTCGTCGACCGCGGTGAAGCGGCCGTACTGCACGGTGATCCCGCGCGCCCGCAGCGCCGGCGGGCGCTCGAACGGCACGTGCACGGGCGGCGGCCCGAGGCGCGCGGCGAGTGGCTTGACCCGGCGCCGGGCCTCGCGCACCGAGAGCGGCAGCGGCTGCCAGTCGGCGAGCCGGCCGAGGTGGACCAGCGGCGGCGCGACGGGCGCGTCGACCAGCAGGTCGGCGGTCTCGCCGATCCGGACGCGACCGTCCTCGACCACGGCCAGGCGGTCGGCGAACGGGACGACCCGCTCCATGCGGTGCTCGGCGACGACGACGGTGAGCGCGAGGTCGTCGACGAGGCGCGCGATCGTGGCGAGCACGTCCTCGGCCGCGGTGGGGTCGAGGGCCGAGGTCGGCTCGTCGAGCACGAGGACCCGCGGGTGCATCGTCAGCACCGAGCCGATCGCGACGCGCTGCTGCTGGCCTCCGGACAGCGAGCGCACCGAGCGGCGGCGCAGGTCGGCGATGCCGAGCAGGTCGAGCGTCTCCTCCACGCGTCGGCGCATCGTCTGCGGATCGAGCCCGAGGTGCTCCATCCCGTAGGCCAGCTCCTCCTCGACCACGTCGGCGACGAAGCCCGAGACCGGGTCCTGGGCGACGTAGCCGACCAGGTGCGCCAGCTCGCGCGGCGGCCGCCCGAGGATCGAGGCGCCGTCGACGTGGATGTCGCCGGCGAGGGTGCCGCCGGTGAAGTGCGGCACCAGCCCGTTGAGCATGCCGAGCAGCGTGGACTTCCCCGAGCCGGTGCGGCCCGAGACGAGGACGAGCTCGCCCTCCTCGACCTCGAGGGTGACGTCGCGCAGGGTGGGCCGCGTGGCGCCCTCGTACCAGAACGAGACGTCGTGGAAGCCGATCACGCGTCGTCACCTCCGACGTGGTCGTGGGCGGAGGGGGCCTGCGGCGCGACGAAGACGGGCAGGATCCCGATCGCCACGACGGCCAGCGACAGGACGCTCACGGGCGGCCAACCCGGCACGCTCGGGTAGATCACGGCGATCTGCTCGGTGGACAGCAGCTTGAGTCCGACCGCCACGGCGAGGCCCGAGCCCGCGGTGAGGTACTCCGCCACGTGCCACCGCTGCGGGCGGTAGCGGGTGCGCTGCACGCGGCGGCCGGCCGACCGCAGCGCCAGCACGGCGAACACGAGGCCGAGCGCGAGCATCGGGTACGACAGGATCCGCGGCGCGGTGCCGTCGAGGTAGCCGTACGTGCCGACGCTCAGCCCGAACAGGCCCACGAGCATGAGCACGCCGGTGGCGAACCGGTCGCGCTGCGAGGCGGTGCCGCTGCGGCCGTAGCCGCGCGCGTCCATGCCCGCGGCGAGCGTCATCGACCGGTCGAGGGCGTCCTCCAGCACGGGGATGACGATGCGGTGCATCGCGCCGGTGCCGCGGCTGGCGTCGCCGCGCAGCTTGCGGGCGCGGTTGACCCGGCGCACGCTCTCGGCCAGCTGGGGGAAGACCGAGACCGCGACGACCAGCGCGGCGCCGACCTCGTAGAGGGCCGGCGGGGCCGAGGCGAGCAGACGCTTCGGGTTGGCCAGGGAGTTCGCGGCGCCGACGCAGATCACGAGCGTGGCCAGCCGCATGCCGTCGTACAGGCCGACGAGGACCTCGTTGACCGTGACGTCGCCGAGCAGCTGGATGCCGCGAGCCACCTCGGGCAGGGGGATCTCGGGCAGCGCGAACAGGACGGGATCGCCCGGGGCCGAGCCGCCGCCGAGCAGGATCCGGAAGACGACGCGCATGACCACGATGACGACGCCGAAGTACAGGTAGTACCGGAACGACAGGGCCCACGGCGCGTCACCACGGCACGCCGCCACGACGAGCGCCGCGATCGCGACCGTGACCAGCAGCAGGAACGGATTGAGGGTGAACGAGGCACCGGCCGCGAGCCCCAGCGCCCACAGCCACCAGGCGCCGGGATGCAGCTCGCGCCGGGCGCGTCCGGTGGCGGCCGGCGGGCGGGTGGGGGCGGGGTCGACGACGGCGGTCATCCGGTCCCCTCCCCACGGGTGGGGGCGAGGTCCACGAGGGGCGGTTCGCCCACCCGTCGCTGCTCGACAACATCTGGTGGCGGCGTCCCGGCGCGGGTTCCCGGCTCGCACCACCCGGACGGGCGGGGCTGACGGTTGCGGCACAGCACCGGAATCGCACCGGTTTCCCCTGCGCCGGACGTTGGTCCAACGTCAGGAGTCTACTCGCACCGAGCCCTCAGCCCGCCCGGCGGCGGTACCAGACGACTCCTCCCGCGGCCCCCAGCACGACGACCACGGCGGCCGCTGTCGCCAGGGCGGCGCCCGAGGTCGATCCCGACCCCTCGGCGGCCGTCGGCTGCACCGCGGGCGCGCCCGCGACGTCGTCGTCCGTCCCGGCCGAGGCCGAGGGAGCCGACGCGCTCGGGGTGGCGGTGGAGGCGCTCGTCGACGGCGTCGGCGTCGAGGCGGACGGGGTCGCGCCGGCCGACGCGCTCGCCGTGGCCGAGGGAGCCGAGGAGGCCGGGCCCCCGGCTCGCGTCGAAGGCGTCGACCGCTTCGGAGTCGACGCCTTCGACCCCTGCTCCTTCGAGCCCGGCTTCGGGCTGGCGGACGTGGGGCGCGAGGTCGCGCGGGTGGGCTCGGGCGCCGCCACCGGGGGCTTGACCGAGGGCCACGTCCGCGACGAGGAGTCCTGGAACACGAACGCGACCGACCCGCCCTGCGGCACCTTGAGCGCGCTGACGCCCAGGCTCGAGTAGGTCCAGCTGCCGCTCGTCCCGTCCGACCAGAACAGGCCCCAGTAGGCGTCCACGGGGGACGCCTCGAGGCACGGGTCCGAGGCGGGCGCGCCGTCGACCCGGCACACGAAGCCGGGGGCGCGCGACGCGAAGGTCAGCTGGTGCCCCGCGTCGGCGAAGTTGCTCGCCGCGCGTCCACCGCCGTCGGCGTCGCAGCCGACGCTCGACCCGACGACGACCGTGACGCCCTTGCCGCCGGTGCACGCGGCGGCGTGCGCGGGGGCGCTGAGCGCCGCCGGCCCGGCGGCGACCCCGAGGAGGGTCGCCGCCAGGAGGCGATGGACGAGTCGGCTCACTTCACGACCCGGAACACCCGCACGCCGTTGCGCTCGGCGTAGGCGCCGCGGACGATCACCTTCGCGGTGCCGACCTTCTTGCCGACCTTGAGGCGGTACGTGTAGCTGCCGGACTTCGACGCGACGCCGCGCTTGACGAGCTTGCCGCGGTAGTAGACGCGCACCGGCTCCCCGGCGACGAGGCCGCGGACGACGACCTTCTGCACCTTGGCGCGGCGCACCTTCGACTTCGAGGACACGCGCAGCTTCTTGGCGGCCAGGACCTGCACCGAGGAGGTGGCGACGGCGCGACCCGTGGCGTCGCCGATGACGACCGCGCGCTTCGCGGTGCCCTTCGGGGCGCGCAGCGCGAACGTGGCGCGACCCCCGGCGGGCACGACGGCGCGGTCGGAGCTGCCGCCCGAGACGCGGGCCGTGCTGCCCCAGCCGGCGGCCAGGCCGCTGGCGGTGACCTTCAGGGTGCTGCCCGAGCGGACGTACTTCGGCACCGACACGGCGGCCTTCGGAGCGGAGAGCAGCGCGAGGGCCGGCGCGGCCTGCGCCGAGGCGCGGATCCACTGGTCGATCGCGAACTCGTCGATGCCGTCCTCACGGCCGGCGGCCAGCGCGGCTCCGTCGTAGGCGACCGCGCCGCGCTCGGACGCGAGCTTGCCGCCCGTGGCCTCGGTGACCTGGTGGCGCGCGACGTACGCCGCGGCCTTCGCGGCCTCGGTGGTGCGGCCCGCACGGGCGAGCGCGGTCGCGGCGAGGCCCGTGGAGTTCGTGTTCGCGACGCCGTTGCCGACGAAGGAGCCGTCGGCGGCCTGCGCCGCGACGATCGCGGCGACGGTGCGGTCGACGACTGCGGCGTCGACCGTGATGCCGGCGGCGCGCGCCTCGAGGAGGGTGTGCAGCGCCGCCGTCGTGGTGTCGATCTCGGGCACCTCGGGGCACGGCGCGGTCAGCACCTGGCGGAAGGTGCCGTTCTCGCACTGCTGCGCGGCCACGTAGCCGACCGACGTGGCGGCCTCGTCGCTGTCGCCCGCGATCAGGCCACGAGTGGCGAAGGTCTGGCCGAACAGGCCGTAGGTGTCGGCGGACTCGCCGGTCGCGTCGTTCGTCGCGGCCTCGATGTCGGCCACCAGGTCACGGCCGCCGACCGAGGTCACGTCGCCGCCGGCGGCGTCGACCGCGAGCGCGAGCTTGCCCGCCGAGCCGGGGTAGAACGTCGTGACGCCCTCCCACGTGGACTCGACGTACTCGTCCACGCGCGACGTCACGGCGGCGAGGACCTGCTGCTGAGCGGCCGGCTGGACGTCGAGCGCGCGCAGCGCGGCCAGCACGTCGAGGGTCAGCCCGAAGTCGTCGTAGTCCCACTGGTCGTTGTGGACGACGCCACCGGTCAGCTGGGCGGCGAGCCACGTGCCGGCCGCCGAAGTGGAGGGCGTGGGGGCCGCCGAGGCGGTGGGGGCGACGGCGACGGCGGTGGACAGCGCGACCGCGCCGCCTGCGAGCACCGCGAGGGCGCGTCGACGCAGGGGTGTTCTCATCGGGGGGTCCTTCCCGCTGCATCGGACGGGAAGGGGCCTGACTTCGGCTCCGCCCGCTGCGTTCCTCGACAGCGTGTGGTCGGTTCCGACAGGCAGGTGCTCCGGCTCGCCGACCCGTCTCGGGCGGTCTCACGGTTGCGGGTCAGCGCCGGATTCGCACCGGCTTCCCCTGGCACTGCGGAAGGTGTGTGGTTGTGGGGAGCAGGCTAACAGGCTCCGGCCCCCTCCTTTTCCGCGTCCCGCGGACGAGATGTGTAGCCATGTCCACCGTTTTCCGGCCGATCGGCCCGCGAAAGGGTGGAGACCGCTACACATCTCGCGCGGCGGAGCCGTGTCAGCAGGTGCGGTAGCGGTGGCCGGGGGTGCCGCGGGGGACGACGTCGCGGTCGCGCAGCAGCACCGAGATCCGCGAGCCGCGGGCCTTGCAGGCGCGCAGGAAGGCCCGGCGGCCGTTGTCGGTGTACTCGACCTCGATCACGCGGCGACCGTAGAGCCGCGTGTAGCGGCCGCACTCGCGGTAGACCTCGCACTCCTCGGCGATCGCGAAGTCGAAGCCGAGCCGCCGCCCGTTCAGCTGCGGCGTGTTCTTCTGCGCGATCGCGAGCCCTTCGGCGTGCGCGGCGAGCACCAGCCGCTTCGCGAACGCCCTGGCCTGTGAGCCCTTCAGCAGCCCCTTCGACCGGGTCCACGAGTCGAGGTTGTCGGGCTCGACGGCGCGGAAGCCCCGGTCGGCGCAGTCGGCGAACCAGCGCCGCACGACCTTCGCCGCGACCGTGCGCTTGCGGGTCGAGCGCAGGTCCAGCAGCACCTCGTCGGGCCAGCCCGGGTCCCGCACGACGCGGCCCTTCCGGTCGCGCAGCAGCAGGCCGGGGTGGTGCTGCTTCCACCAGCGCAGCGAGCCCGGCTGGGTCTGGAACGCGTTGACGTAGCAGACCGAGTAGACGCCGGGGGCCGGCTGCTCCGTGCGGTCGCGCACCACGATCTCGACCTTCGCGGCCGGACGGTAGGCGCCACCGAGCTGGTAGTCGGCCACGCCGCCCGCCGGCGGTGGCGTGACGGGCGTGATCGCGGCGACCAGCGCCAGCAGCAGCGAGGACAGGAACCCCATGCCTCAGGAGTACCAGTTCTTCGCCGTGTCGTCGTGGGCGACCGCCACTAGCCTGTGCGCATGAGTCTCGGTGAGGAACTTCGACGGTCCATCGACGGCAAGTGGCGCCACGTGCGCGAGCAGAGCCGGATCGAGCTCGCGAGGCTCGACCTGGCCTACGACCACTCGCTCACGCTCGACGAGGCGCGCGAGCGCGTGCTCGACCAGATGAAGCAGCTCGTGCCCACCGGCATCCCCGCGGCGGGCTTCCGCACCGAGAACGGCGGAACGGGCGATCCCGGCATGGCCGTCACGGGCATCGAGATGCTCGCGCAGTTCGACCTCTCGCTCATGGTGAAGGCCGGCGTGCAGTGGGGCCTGTTCGGCGGCGCGATCGAGAACCTCGGCACCGAGCGCCACCACGAGAAGTACATCCCGGCGCTCATCAACCTCGACCTCCTCGGCTGCTTCGCGATGACCGAGACGGGTCACGGCAGCGACGTGCAGAGCCTCGAGACCACCGCGACGTACGACCCGGCGACGCAGGAGTTCGTGGTCCACTCCCCCACGCCGTCGGCGCGCAAGGACTACATCGGCGGCGCCGCGAAGCACGCGCGCGTGGCCGCCGTCTTCGCCCGGCTGGTCACGCTCGGCGAGGACCACGGCGTGCACTGCTTCGTCGTGCCGATCCGCGACGACGCCGGCGAGGACCTGCCCGGCGTCACCACGAGCGACTGCGGCCACAAGGGCGGCCTGGGCGGCGTCGACAACGGCCGCATCATGTTCGACCAGGTGCGGATCCCCCGCGAGAACCTGCTCAACCGCTACGGCAACGTGGACGAGGGCGGCACGTACTCCTCCCCCATCGACAGCCTCAACGCGCGCTTCTTCACGATGATCGGCACGCTCATCCGCGGCCGCGTCAGCGTGGGCGGCTCGGCCCGCGCCGCGGCGGAGGTCGCCCTCAGCATCGCCACCCGCTACGCGCTGCAGCGCCGCCAGTTCGAGGGCGTGCCCGGCGAGGAGACGGTGCTGCTGGACTACCGGATGCACCAGCGCCGCCTGCTGCCGCTGCTCGCCGAGGCCTATGCCTTCCGCTTCGCGCACAACCAGCTCGTGGCTCGCATGCACCGCCTCCAGACCGAGGCCGATCCCGACGCGCACGCCCAGCGCGAGCTCGAGGGCCGCGCGGCCGGCCTCAAGGCCGCGCTCACCTCGTTCGCCACCCGCGCGATCCAGGAGTGCCGCGAGGCCTGCGGCGGCGCCGGCTACCTGTCCGAGAACCGCCTCACCACTCTCAAGGCCGACAGCGACGTGTTCACCACGTTTGAGGGCGACAACGTGGTGCTGCTCCAGCTGGTCGCGAAGGAGCTGCTGACCTCCTACGCCAAGGAGGTCACGGGCCTCGACCCGGTGGGCATGGTGCGGTTCGCCGCCGGCACGGTCGCCGAGACGGTCAAGGAGCGCACGGCCGCGGCCCAGCTCATCCAGCGGCTCATCGACGCGCGCTCGCGCGACGACGACCACAACCTGCTCGACCGCGGCACCCAGCTCGACCTGTTCGAGGACCGCGAGCAGCACGTCATCGAGACCGCCGCGCGCCGCCTGCGCCGTGCCGGCAACGACAAGGGCGCCGCCTTCGAGGCGTTCAACGCCGCGCAGGACCACGTCGTCAAGATCGGCCAGGTCCACATCGACCGCGTCGTGCTCGAGGCGTTCACCGCCGGGATCGCCCGCTGCGAGGACGAGGAGGCGGCCGACGTGCTGCGCGACCTGTGCTCGCTCTACGCCCTCACCGTGATCGAGCGGGACAAGGCGTGGTTCATGGAGCACAACCGCATCAGCGACACCCGCGCGAAGGCCGTCACCACCGAGATCAACGCCCTGCTGGAGCGGCTGCGGCCGCACGCTCTCGCGCTCGTGGAGGGCCTCGGCGTGCCCGAGGAGACCCTCGGCGCGGCGATGCTCGACTGATGTGACGGGTGTGACTGGTGTGACTTCTTGACCCGTTCCCGGATGAACACGGGGCGTCCAGTTGCCGGTTCAGCGGGAGCATCCGCGCGGGCCATGGCAGACTGAGCCTGCCAATTCACACATTTTCGTCTCGGGGAGAAAAATGAACCGAACCTTCACGAAGGTCGCGCTGGCCGCTGCGACCGCCATGACGCTGTCGCTGGCAGCGCCGATCTCGGCCCACGCCGACGAGTCGGCCACCGCCAAGCGCGGCAGCGTCTCCACCGCCGTCGACGCGCCTCGCGCGGCCTCCGCCGCCACCGGCTCGGTGCGCTTCACGACCTCGGCGGTCCTGGGCAGCAGCAAGCAGACCTACGCGCGCACCCGCGCCGGCGTCTCGGTCCCCGGCTCCATCAGCTGGTCCGTCCGCGCCGACATCTACGTCAACGGCGTCGTCCGCGTGCGCGACGAGCTCGTCGGCTCGAACACCTCGCCCAACCTGAGCGCCTGGTGGCCCCGCGCCTCCGGCTACGGCAAGGCCCAGATGCGCAACGTCCGCGTCACGTCGTACGACGCGAACTACAACTCCACCGTCACGCGCCTGCCCGACAGCAACGTCATCGCGGTCCGTCGCAGCACGGGCTACCTGCCCTCCGCGACCATCGCGAAGCGCGGCTCGAAGCTGACGCTGAAGGCCAAGAACTGGCGCGTCTACCAGCCCAACGGCAGCACCGTCCGCGTTCCCAAGATCACGGTCAAGCGCTACTACAAGGGCAAGTGGCGCAACGTGAAGCACGTCAAGCTGAACCGCAACGGTCACGGCAAGGTCAGCTGGAAGTCGAAGAAGAAGTACAAGTACCGCGTGTACCTGAAGACGACCTCCACGGTCCAGGGCACGTTCTACTACTGGCCGCGCAAGATCTGAGGCAGCCACATCACGCCGGACGCCGGTCCACCCTCGGGTGGGCCGGCGTTCGCCGTTCCCGGAGGACTCAGCTCCAGTCGTCGCGGCGCAGCGGGGTGAGCAGCTCGTGGATCGTGCGCTGGTCGTCAGCACTGACGCCGCCGACGCCGAAGTCGAGGGCGGTGAGCGCCTCGGTGGCCGCGTCGAGCACCTTGATCCCCGCGGGGGTCAGGGAGGCCAGCACGCGCCGCCGGTCGGCGGGGTCGATGTTGCGGTCGACGAGGCCGTCGGCGACGAGCCGGTCGATGACGTTGGTGACGGACGTCGGGTGCACCATGAGCCGCTCGCCGATCTTCGACAGCGGCAGCGAGCCCGAGGAGCTGAACGACAGCAGCCGCAGCACCTCGTAGCGCGCGAACGTGATCCCGAACGGCTTGAGGGCGCCGTCGAGCCGGGCCAGCACGATCTGGTGGACCCGCATGATCGACGTCGCGAGCCGCATCGAGGTGGCGTCCCCGATGCGCTCCTCCCACAGCTCCCCGGCGCGCTCGAGCGGGTCGAAGTCCAGTCCTGGCATGGACCCACCGTAGCCACCCGGGGCGCCCCGTGTTCGCAGGGCGGATGCCGGTGGCGTCCCGGGTGGGCGTACGGTTAGGCTTGGCTTACCTACACGTCACGAAAGGCACTCCCTTGCGTCTCGCACCCCTGCTCGCTGCTGCGGCACTCGCACTGAGCCTCGCCGCCTGCGGCTCCTCCGACGACGATTCGAACGACGCCTCGGGTGCGTCGGGCGAGGGCTTCCCCGTCAGCGTCAAGCACACGTTCGGCACGACCGAGATCGAGTCCGAGCCGCAGCGCGTCGTCGCCGTCGCCTGGTCGAACCAGGACACGGCGCTCGCCCTGGGCGTCGTCCCGGTCGCGATGCCCAAGGTCACCTACGGCGACGACGACACCGACGGCCTGCACCCGTGGGTCAAGGACAAGATCGACGAGCTCGGCGGCGAGACGCCGGCCCTCTTCGACGAGACCGACGGCATCGACGCCGCCGCCGTCGCGAAGGCCGAGCCCGACCTCATCCTCGCGGTCCACTCGGGCCTGACGAAGGAGGAGTACGAGACCCTCAGCAAGATCGCGCCCACCGTCGCCTACCCCGACAAGGCGTGGGGCACGCCGTGGCGTGACGCGATCGAGCTCACGGGCCAGGCCCTGGGCAAGACCGACGAGGCCGATCAGCTGATCGGCGACCTCGAGCAGCAGATCTCCGACGCCGTCGCGAAGCGCCCCGAGATCCAGGGCAAGAGCGCCGTCATGAGCTGGATCGACCCGAGCGACCTGAGCAAGGTCGGCTACTACACCGCATTCGACACCCGCGCCACGTTCCTGAACGACCTGGGCCTCGAGACGCCCGAGTTCGTCGAGAAGGCCTCCGCCGACACCGACCAGTTCTTCCTCGAGATCAGCGCCGAGAAGGCCGACGAGCTGTCCGGCGCCGACATCTTCGTGGGCTACGGCGACGACGCCGCCCTGAAGAAGGTCCAGGCCGACCCGCTGCTCGGCAAGGTCCCGGCCTTCGAGCGCGGCAGCGCCGCCCTGCTCGAGGACAACACGCCGCTCGCCGCGGCCGTGTCGCCCTCGGCCCTGTCGATCCCGTGGATGCTGGACGACTACGTCACCCTGCTCGCCGACGCCGCTGCGAAGGTGAAGTGACGACGACGACCGACTCCGCCGTGGGGGGTGCCGCGCAGACGCGGCGCCCCCCGTGGTGGTTCCTGGTCAGCCTCGTGGCCCTCGTGGCCGCAGTGCTCCTCTCCGTCGCGTTCGGCGCCCGCGTCGTCAGCCTCGGCGAGGTCTGGGACGCGCTCACCTCGGGCGGCGGAGACGACGTCACGTCGGCCGCCATCCGGTCGCGCGTGCCGCGCACGATCCTGGCCGTGCTCGTCGGCGCCGCCCTGGCGATCGCCGGCGCGGTGCTGCAGGCGGTCACGCGCAACCCGCTGGCCGACCCGTTCATCCTGGGCATCAACTCCGGCGCCTCGCTGCTCGTGGTCGTCGGCATCGCCTTCGCCGGCGCGGCCACGATGCCCGAGTACATCGCCTTCGCCCTGGCGGGCGCGGCCCTCGCGGCCGTGTTCGTCTACGTCGTCGGCTCGCTCGGACCCGGCGGTCCCACCCCGCTGAAGCTGGCGCTCGCCGGCGCCATCAGCACCGCGGCTTTCACGTCGCTGTCCAGCGCCATCCTGCTGCCGCGGATCGACGTCATGCGCGTGTTCCGGTACTGGCAGGTCGGCAGCGTCGGCCGCGCCGAGAACTCCGACACGCTGCTCGTGCTGCCGATCCTCGTGGTCGGCGCCGCGATCTGCTTCCTGTCGGCGCGGTCCCTCAACATCCTCGCCCTCGGCGACGAGGCCGCCGCCGGCCTCGGCGTATCCGTGGTGCGCACCCGCCTGCTGGCCGCCGCCGGCGCGATCGTCCTGTGCGGCGCCGCCACGGCGCTCGCCGGCCCGATCGGCTTCGTCGGCCTCATCGTGCCGCACCTGTGCCGTCTCGTCGTCGGCGCCGACCACCGCTGGCTGCTGCCGATCTGCGCCACCGTGGGCGCCACCCTGCTGACCGTCGCCGACGTCGTCGGCCGCGTGCTCGGCCGCCCCGGCGAGATCGACGTCGGCGTCATCACCGCCCTCATCGGCGGCCCCGTGTTCCTGTGGGTCGTCCTGCGTCGCACCGGAGGTGCGTCATGACCGTCCTCACCGCACCCGAGCGGGTGCACGCCGCGCGCACTCGCGGCGCCCGCCGCGCCACCTCCGCCGTGGTCGCGCTGGCCGTCATCCTGGTCGTCCTGTTCGTCGTGTCCCTCGCCGCAGGCGACCCCGTCTACTCGCTCGGCGACGTGTGGCGCGTGCTGATCGGCGAGCAGGTCCCGGGCGCGTCGTTCATCGTCGGTGAGCTGCGCCTGCCGCGGGCGGTGCTGGCGATCACCGTCGGGGCATCCTTCGGCCTCGCGGGCATCACGTTCCAGACGATGCTGCGCAATCCCCTGGCCAGCCCCGACATCATCGGCATCACCAACGGCGCCAACGCGGCCGCCCTGTTCGGCATCGTCGTGCTGGGCGCCGGCACCCTGGCCGTCTCGCTGGGCGCCGTCGTCGCGGGCATCGCCACGGCCGCGCTCATCTACGGCCTCGCCGCCAGCGGGAAGGCCGTGGGCACCCGGCTGATCCTCGTCGGCATCGGCATCGCGGCGATGCTGCACAGCGTCACGTCGTACCTGCTGGTCTACGCCAACGAGCTCGACCTGCAGCGCGCCATGCGCTGGCTGAACGGCAGCCTCAACCTGGCCTCGTGGGACACCGTCCTGATCGCGGCCGTCCCGTTCGTGCTGCTCACACCGATTCTGCTGCTGCTCGGTCCGCGCCTGTCGCTGCTGCGCCTCGGCGAGGACCTCGCGGCCGGGCTCGGCGTGCCGGTGGAGGCCACCCGGCGGATGCTCGTGCTGGTGGCCGTGGCGCTGGCCTCGTTCGCCACCGCCGCCACCGGACCGATCCTGTTCGTGGCCTTCATGTCCGGGCCGATCGCCACGCGCCTGGTCGGCCACCGCGGCTCGCTCATGGTGCCGTCGGCGCTCGTCGGCGCCACCCTCGTGCTGGCGGCCGACCTCATCGGGCAGTACGCGTTCGACACGCGCTACCCCGTCGGCGTCATCACCGGCGCGCTCGGCGCCCCGTTCCTGATCTACCTGCTCATCCGCACCCAGCGCACGGGAGGCTCCCTGTGACCACCAGCCTGACCACCGAGTCCCTGACCCTCGCGTACGGCGACCGGCCGATCGTCTCCGACCTGAGCCTGTCGCTGCCCGCCGGGAGGATCACGACGATCGTCGGCGCGAACGCGTGCGGCAAGTCCACGCTGCTGCGCGGCATGGCGCGCCTGCTGCCCGCGCAGTCCGGTCGCGTGCTGCTGGACGGCAGCGACATCCACTCGATGCCCACCAAGCAGGTGGCGCGCCGCCTCGGCCTGCTGCCGCAGTCGCCCATCGCGCCCGAGGGCATCACCGTGGCCGACCTCGTGGCGCAGGGCCGTCACCCGCACCGTCGCTCGTTCGCGCGTTGGACGCCGGCCGAGGACGCGATCGTCGCCGACGCGCTCGAGGCCACGGGCGTGCTCGAGCTGGCCGACCGCGTGGTCGACGAGCTCTCGGGCGGCCAGCGCCAGCGCGTGTGGATCGCCCTGGCGCTCGCGCAACAGACCGAGGTGCTGCTGCTCGACGAGCCCACGACCTTCCTCGACGTGTGCCACCAGGTGGAGGTCCTCGACCTGCTCACCGACCTCAACCGCTCGCGCGGCACGACGATCGCGATGGTGCTGCACGACCTCAACCTCGCCGCGCGCTACGCCGACCACCTCGTCGCCGTGGACCGCGGGCTGATCCACGCGCAGGGCACCGCCGAGGAGGTCCTGACGCAGGAGACGGTCAAGATCGTCTTCGGCCTCGACGCCCGCGTCGTGGAGGACCCCACCAGCGGCCGGCCGATGATCCTGCCGCTCGGCCGCCACCACGTGCGCGCCTGAGCGGAAAGCGCAGTTTCCCCGGTTAAGCGGGGAAACCGTCACTTCGCGAGGTTTGCGAACCTCGCGAAGTGACAGGAAACCCACTTAACCGGGGAAACTGTCAGCCGGTCAGCGGACGCGCACCGTGGTCGCCCGGTAGACCGGGGCGAACAGGGACGAGCCGTTGTAGCGGACCGCCACGGCGCGCTTGCCCTTGGCGGACTTCAGCGTGACCGTGGCCTTGCCGTTCTTCAGCTTGACCGTCTTGGTCGACGAGCCGACCTTGACCCGGACGGTGCCCGTGGGCGTGCCCGCCGAGGACTTCACCGTGACCGTGACCTGGACGCGACCCTTGCCGAGCGCCTTGGCCTTGATCCCGGCCCGGGTCGCCGCCTTGGCGACCTTGACCGTGGCCACCGCCGAGGTGGAGGCCGCGAAGCCCGAGTCCGTCGCGGGGACGAAGCGGGCGGTCAGGCGACGGACGCCGGGCTTGAGGCCCGAGATCCGCAGCGTGGCGCTGCCACCGGACACAGCGCGGGTGGCCAGGACCTGGGAGCCCTCGCGCACCTCGACCGTGCCGCTCGGCTTCGTCGCACCCGGCGCCGTGACCGACACCGAGGCGTTGATCGCCTTGCCGTAGGTCGCCGTCGCCGGGACCTTCAGGGTCGTGGTCGTCGCCACGTCGGGAGCGGGCGCCGGGACGCCCTCACCCTCGGGCGCGGCCCAGAACAGCGCGCGAGCCGCCTGGCTCTGGCCGCCCTTGGTGTGCGTGCGGTACACCGGCGAGGTGCCGAAGACGAACGCCTTGGCACCCGACGGCAGCGCGGCCGACACCGCCGCCGGCTGGCCGCCGGCGTTGAGCGGACCGTTGTTCGCGTTCGTCGCGCGCCAGTGGCCCGACAGCAGCGGGTTGCCCTCGGCGTAGCGCTGCTCGACCTTCACCGACTCCGGCAGCCCCGTGAACCACGTGGCCGGGTACACGAACGCGTACTTCTGCGCGTACGGCGCGAGCACGCCGTCGCCGGCCGTGTCGATCGTGACGATGCCGTTGCCGGAGTTGTTGCCGGCCACGGCGGTGCCGCTCTCGAAGATGCCGAACGTCCGCGCCGTGTTGAAGGCACCGGCCGCGCGGCCGACGATGCTGCCGCCGGCGTTCACGAACGCCTGCACGGCGTCGCGACCGGCGGTCTGCGAGTCGTTGAACGTCAGCGCCGAGCCGAGCCACAGCACGTCGACGCCGTCGAGCAGCGCCGGGTTGGCGGTGATCGTCGCGGCCGTGAGGACCTGGAGGTCGTCGAAGCCGAGCTGCGTCAGCGAGAGCAGGTCGTCCTGGTTGCCGGTGTAGCCGACCTTCAGGTCCTTCAGCCCACGCGTGGCCTCGTCGGACAGCTGCGCGATCTCGGCCGCCGTCGCCTTGTCGACGTCGACGTCGAACTCCTGCGCGGCGTCCTCGAGCGCGTCCTGCGCATCGGCCGCGGCGACGATCGCCGAGCCGTCGGCCAGGACCGAGACCGGGATCTCGTCCTCCAGCAGCGCGTTGAGCGTGCGGAAGTCGTTGACGCCCGCGAGCTCGAACGTGAGGTACTTCCCGCTGGCGACCTTGCCGTCGGCGTTGCCGGTGGTGACCTTGGTGCTGGCGGGCAGGGTGCCCTGTCCGGTGGTGCCGACGGAGTCGACGTCCACGCCCCACAGGTGGCCCCAGCTCCAGGCGGACACGTCGTACATGCTCAGGATCCCGGGCTTGTTCGAGATGTCCGAGCCGGGGGCCAGCAGCGCGTGCGCCAGGTTGCGGTTCGGCTGCGACATGTCGACGACGTACGAGCCGGCCGGGTACGAGGTCCCGTCCAGCGTCGCGGCGGCGTCGAGGCGACGGACGGCGATGTTGTGCTTGATCAGGCTCGCGACCAGGGTGCGGGCGTCGGACAGCGAGCGCTGGCCCTCGCCCACGGGGATGACGAACGCCCGCGGGTACTGCACGGTCGTCTGGTCGTCCGAGTCGTTCCACAGCGGCTTCCACTGGTCCGGACCGGGCACGTCGGCGATGTTCGCCTGGGTGAGCGCGACGCGCTCGGCGCCGACGTTGGCCCGGCGGAAGAACTCCATCTGGTCGGCCAGCATCGCGTCGTCGTTGGACTTCACGTAGTCGACGATGCTCTTCATCGTCTGCTCCGCGACGGCCACGTTGATCGTCGCGCTCGCCGGGGTCTGCGAGCTGCCGTTGGGGCGCGTCTTCGGGAGCTCGACCGTGTTGCTGACCGAGCCGGTGAAGGCCGCGTACTGCGCCGTGAAGATCGGCGGGAAGTCGTCCCAGCCGGTCGGTGTGTCGCGGTACGGGATCTTGATGTGATCGGTGTCGTCGCTGGTGTTCTCCGGGACGACCTGGCCGGTCACCACGTTGTAGTACGTGTTGCCGGGGATCTCCGCGTCGACGACGTCGCGCTCGACCTTCAGCGCCGCGGCGTACGCGTGCGGGATGAACAGGTCGTACTCGTAGTCGTCACCGTGCGGCGGGCCGCAGGGCTCGATCTGCAGGACGCTCGTGTAGCCGTGGAAGTCGGCCGCGTAGAGCGCCTGCACGGCGTGGGCCGTGCGCACGAACGACGCCGACTCGGGCGTCGTGTTGGTGATCATGTCGCGGTTGGCGTCGAGGTTGAGCGCGGTGGGCCGCTGGCCGATCGTGCGGCCGTCGGGGTTGAGCACCACGCTGAAGTAGAGGCGGTGTCCGCGCAGCAGCGCCTTGACGTCGTTCCACGGGGCGGTGGCGAGCTCCTCGATGTAGTCCAGCGACGCGTCGGTGCCCTCCCACTCGTTGCCGTGGATGTTCGAGCTGATCCAGATCGGGGTCTTGTAGCCCGACTTGAGCGCCGTGTCCGTGGCCGCGGCCTCGGGGTTCGTGCGGATCTTCTTGCGCCACGCGGTCTGCTGCGCGGTCTGGTCCTCGTCCTCCGGAGCCGTCACCGTGACGAGGTAGAGCTGGCGGCCCTGCGTGGACTCGCCGACGATCTGGGTCGAGATGCGGTCGGACGCCCGCATGAGCGACTGCAGCCGCGGCGCGATGTCGTCGTACCCGATGAGGTTGCCGGTGTCGGCCGCGTCCGGGGTGGAGTCCGGGTACACCTTCAGCTTCGGCTGGAACGGGTAGGACGAGGGCATCGGCAGCGCGCCCTCGGGGTCGTCGTCCTCGGCCGCGGCGCGCGCGGCCTTCGCCGTGAGCGAGCCCGCATTCGGGGACTCGGGAGCGGAGCGGACGGTGATGCCGGGCGGTGCCGGATCGGCGGCCGACGCCGGGGGTGAGCCCAGCAGAGTGGCCAGGAGCGTGACGCTCGCGGCCGTGGCGAGCATTCGTGTGGTGCGCACGGACAGACTTCCCTTCGGACAGTCCGGCGGGCCTCGGGCGTACTCGCCGGCACAGGGGGGTGACCGCATTGTTGCGTCAGTCACCCTGATGGGGGAAGCGTAAGTTGCGCTTCAGGGACGATTGTCACGCGAAATTGACGCGTGAAACCGTCCCGTCACACTCACTTTCGTAAGCTCAGGAACGTCGCGGGAACTGGGTGAAGTCGGGGGTCCGCTTCTCCTTGTAGGCGTCGCGGCCCTCCTGCGCCTCGGCCTGACCGTAGAACAGCAGGTTGGCGTCGTGGGCCAGCTGCTGGATGCCCGCGTAGCCGTCCTCGTGGGCGTGGAAGCTGAGCTTCGACAGGCGCAGGGCCCACGGCGACAGCGCCAGCATCTCGCGGCACCACTTCAGGGTCTCGGCCTCGAGGTCGGCCAGCGGCACGACGGTGTTGACCAGGCCCATCGAGAGGGCCTCCTGCGCGTCGTACTGGCGGCACAGGAACCAGATCTCCTTGGCCTTCTTGGGGCCGACGAGGTCGGACAGGATGCTCGCGCCGTAGCCGCCGTCGAACGAGCCGACGCGCGGGCCCACCTGGCCGAATCGGGCGTTGTCGGCCGCGATCGTCAGGTCGCACACGAGGTGCAGGACGTGGCCGCCGCCGATGGCCCAGCCGGCCACCGCCGCGACGATCGGCTTGGGGCAGCGACGCATCTGCACGTGCAGGTCGGTGACGTCGAAGCGACCCGTGGCGCCCTCGTCGGACTTGTAGCCCGAGTCGCCGCGCACACGCTGGTCGCCGCCGGAGCAGAAGGCCTTCTCGCCCTCGCCGGTCAGGACGATGACGCCGACGGACTCGTCGTCGCGCGCCGTCGACAGGGCACGCGAGATCTCCTGGATCGTCTGCGGGCGGAACGCGTTGTGGACCTCGGGGCGACAGATCGTGATCTTCGCGATCCCGTCCTGCGTCGTCTCGTACCGGATGTCCGTCCACTCGCCCGCGGCGCTCCACTCAGTCATGGAATCCACCCTAGGGTGGACTCCGATGCACGACGACCTCGGCTTCGACCTCGCGCCCGTGGGCCCCGCCCGCCGCGTGGTCAGCCTCGTCCCGTCGCTGACCGAGGCGGTCGCCCACACCCGGCCCGACGCGCTCGTCGGCGCCACCGACTGGTGCACCCACCCCGCCGGTCTCGAGGTCGCCCGCGTGCGCGGCACGAAGAACCCGGACCGCGCCGCGATCCTCGACCTCTCCCCCGACCTGGTGATCGCCAACCGCGAGGAGAACCGCGAGCTCGACGTCACCCGGCTGCGCGAGGCGGGCGTGCGCGTCTGGGTCACCGACATCCGCACGGTGGCCGAGGCGTTCACGTCGATGCGTCGGCTGTTCGACACCGCGCTCGCGTGGGGCGTGCCGTCGTGGCTCGAGGAGGCCGAGCGGCGCTGGGCCGAGCCCGTCGCCCCCGACGGCCGCCGGGTGGCCGTGGCGATCTGGCGCGACCCGTGGATGGTGGTCGGCCGCGACACGTTCAGCGGCGACCTGTTGCAGCGGCTGGGACTCGTGCACGCGTTCGCGCACGCGACGGAGCGCTACCCGCACGTCGCGGTGGAGGACCTCGACGCGGCCGACCTCGACCTCGTGCTGCTGCCCGACGAGCCCTACGTGTTCACCGCGGACGACGGCCCCGAGGCGTTCGCCCGGGTGCCCACCGCGCTGTGCAGCGGCCGGGCGCTCACCTGGTACGGCCCGTCGCTGCTGACCGCGCACCGGGACCTGGCCGGCGCGCTGGCCTGATCAGGAGCGCTCGTCGCCGATCTCGTCGATCGTCTGCTGCGCGGCGGCCTTGCGGACCTGCGCCTTCTTCGAGATCGCCTTGCGGGCCGACCGGGCGGCCTTCTTCGTCGGCACGGCCTCGACGTCGGCACCCGAGACCACCTTCGGCTCGTGCGCGATGACGTAGGGCGTCTCGCCGACGATCGCGTTGTGGCTGCGCCACAGCAGGTACTTGATCGACAGGTTCGTCATCGTGGCGAAGCGGTTGCGGTTGCCCAGGAGCAGCGCGACGTGGACGGTGACCCAGATGAACCAGGCCGGGAAGCCCTTGAGGCGCGGCAGTCCGCGCACCTCGGCGATGGCGGCGTTGCGGCCGATCGTGGCCATCGTGCCCTTGTCGAAGTACTTGAACGGCTTGGGCATCTTGCCGCCGCCGACCTTGGCCTTGATGACCTTGGCGACGTGCTTGCCGCCCTGGATGGCGGGCTGGCCCAGCTGCGGCAGCGGGGAGTCGGGGTTGACCGAGATGTCGCCGATCGCGAAGACGCCGGGCAGGCCCCGCACCTCCTGGTGCTCGTCGACCTCGATGCGGCCGCCGCGGCCCTGCGGGAGGCCCCACTCCTTGACGACGCCGTGGGCGGCGACGCCCGAGGCCCACACGACGATGCCGGCGGGCAGGAACTCCTGCTCGCCGTCGTGCTCGATGAGCACGCCGTCGCGGCGGACCTCCTTCACAGCCGTCCTCAGGCGCAGGTCGATCCCGCGCTTGATGAGCTCCTTCTTGGCGTAGTCGCGCAGCTTCGGGTTGAAGGGCGCGAGCACGTGCTCGCCCATCTCCACGAGCGAGATGTGGATCCGTTTGGAGTCCAGCTCGGGGTACGTGGTGGGCATGTCGAGGTTGCGCATCTCGGCGAGCGCGCCGGCGGTCTCGACGCCGGTGGCGCCACCGCCGACCACGACGACGCGCAGGTCGCGGTCCTGGCCGTTGACGGCCGCGTCCTCGAGGTTGGCGAAGAGCAGGTCGCGCAGCGCGAGGGCCTGCGAGCGGCGGTAGAGCGGCATCGCGAACTCCTCGGCACCGGGGATGCCGAAGTAGTTGGCGGTGACGCCGTTCGCCAGCACGAGGTAGTCGTAGGTGACCGTGATGTTGCCGTCGAGCAGGACGGACTTCGCCTCGGCGTCCATCTCCACCACGGTGCCCTTGAGGAAGCGGACGTTGTCCTGCTTGGCGCGGACGGCGCGCAGGAACCAGGTGATGTCGCCGGGGTTCAGGCTGGCCGTGGCCACCTGGTAGAGCAGCGGCTGGAACGTGTTGTACGTGTGGCGGTCGATGAGAGTGATGTCGACGTCGGCACGGGCGAGCTTGCGCACCAGGGCCAGTCCTCCGAACCCACCTCCCACGACGACGACGTGTGGACGATAGGACGCGCGGACCATGGACATGACCTCCAGCCTATCGAGGCTTTTCGATCCGTTCACGTCCGGGAGTGCGGTGTGAGGACGATCATGCCCTCCGGAACCATTCCTTCGCCTCGGGACGCGAGAGCTGCACGATCACGACGATCGCGCCGAGGATCCAGAGCAGGCCCACGGGCAGTCCGAGCGCGGCGGTCCCGGCGGTCAGGACGCTGACGACGAGGAGCGCCCACCACCCCGCCGGGGCCCCGCTGGCGGCCCACGCGGTGGCCACGAGACCCAGCACCGAGACGAGCAGCCAGCTGCCGAAGAGCCACGTGCCGATCGTGACCATCTGCTCGGCCGAGACGCCCGCACTGTCGAGCTGGCCCCGCAGCAGGTCGTTGTCGTCGTACTGCGCGATCACCTGGTCGCGCATGGCGACGAGGGCCAGCAGGACCAAGCCGGATCCCATCGCGCCGAGGAGCGAGCCGATCCCCGCGATGAGCAGGGCGAGTCCCACGGGACGGGGCCGGCCGGCCGGCGCGACGGGCTGCTGCGGGAGCCCCGCGTGCTGTGCCGGGTCGTAGGGCGGCGGCTGCACCGCGGAGGGCTGCGCGCCGGGCTGACCCGGGGGCTGCTGCCCGGCGGGCCGGAACTCGGCCGGCGCGCCCGAGACGGACGGCTCGGTGCCCAGCGACAGCGGCGTGCGGCCGTTCACGACGGCGAACCACTGGCGGGCGGGGGCCGACCACAGCAGGTAGACGATGAGGGAGCCCAGGACGGCGGGCAGGATGCCGGCGGCGCCCGTGGCCAGGAACGTGACCGCACCGAGGCCGGCGATGACGCTCAGGCCGATGCGCGACTGCTGGTGGCCGCGCGCGGCGTAGAACGAGAAGACGGTGGCCGCGATCGCGCACACGAGCAGGCCCATCACGATCCAGCGCAGTGTCGGCAGCACGGCCGACGGGTCGGCGCCCAGCGGCTCGAGGCCGGAGCGGAGTGCCTCCTGGACCTCGATCGATCCCCAGTTCGCGAGCGTCTCGTACAGCGCGAAGGTCGCCAGCACGCCACCGAGCCCGCCGTACACGCAGGCGAGCGTCACCGACCGGGGCCTGGGGGTTGACATGCCTCCGATCCTTTCAGATCCCGCCTGACGCCCCCACCACCACGTCCGGCGCCCCCTCGGGGTGGATCCCGAGGGGGCGCCGGTGGGTGACGGCGGGGGTCAGGCCCGCCGCACGACGAGCTCGTCGGCGTCGGGGACGCGGTCGACCAGGACCGTATCGCCGTCGCGGACCTCGCCCGCCAGCAGCTCGCGGGCGAGCCGGTCGCCGATGGCCTGCTGCACGAGGCGGCGCAGCGGTCGGGCGCCGTAGGCCGGGTCCCAGCCGGTGAGCGCCAGCCACTCCTTGGCCGCGTCGGTCACGTCGAGCGAGATCCTCCGGGCGGCGAGCCGCTGCTCGAGCGACGCCAGCTGGAGGTCGACGATGTGCGTCAGGTCCTCCACGCCGAGGGCGTCGAACATGACGACCTCGTCGAGCCGGTTGAGGAACTCGGGCTTGAACGCCATCTTGACGACGTCCATGACCTGGTCGCGCTTCTGCTGGTCGTCCAGCGCGGGGTCGACCAGGAAGGACGAGCCGAGGTTGGACGTCAGGATGAGGATGACGTTGCGGAAGTCCACCGTGCGGCCCTGGCCGTCGGTGAGGCGACCGTCGTCGAGCACCTGCAGCAGGATGTCGAAGACCTCGGGGTGGGCCTTCTCGACCTCGTCGAGCAGCACCACCGAGTACGGACGGCGCCGCACGGCCTCGGTCAGCTGGCCGCCCTCGTCGTAGCCGACGTAGCCCGGAGGGGCACCGACGAGTCGCGCGACGGAGTGCTTCTCGCCGTACTCGCTCATGTCGATGCGCACGATCGCGCGCTCGTCGTCGAACAGGAAGTCCGCGAGCGACTTGGCCAGCTCGGTCTTGCCGACGCCCGTGGGGCCGAGGAACAGGAACGAGCCGGTGGGACGGTCGGGATCGGAGACCCCGGCGCGCGCCCGGCGCACCGCGTCGGACACGGCACGCACCGCGTCGCGCTGGCCGACGAGCCGCTTGCCCAGCTCGTCCTCCATGTGCAGCAGCTTCTCGGTCTCGCCCTCGAGCAGGCGGCCGGTGGGGATGCCGGTCCACGACGCCACCACCTCGGCGATGTCGTCGGAGCCGACCTCCTCGTGCACCATCCGGTCGTCGGCGGCCGAGGCCTCCGCGGCCTGCGCGTCGGCGAGCTGCTGCTCCATCTGCGGGATCTCGCCGTAGAGCAGGCGGCTCGCGGTGGCCATGTCGCCCTCGCGCTGGGCCCGCTCGGCGGCGATGCGCGCCTCGTCGATGCGCTCCTTGATCTCGCCGACGGCGTTGAGGCCCTGCTTCTCGGCCTCCCACCGCTGCTCGAGCGAGCGCAGCGTCTCCTGCTTGTCCGCGAGCTCCTGACGCAGCTTCGCCAGGCGCTCCTGGCTGGCCTCGTCCTTCTCGTTCTGCAGGTGCAGCTCCTCCATCTTGAGGCGGTCCACGCCGCGGCGGAGCTCGTCGATCTCGACGGGGCTGGAGTCGATCTCCATGCGCAGCCGGCTGGAGGCCTCGTCGATGAGGTCGATCGCCTTGTCGGGCAGCTGACGGCCGGGGATGTACCGGTGCGACAGCGTGGCCGCGGCGACGAGGGCGGCGTCGGCGATCTCGACCTTGTGGTGGGCCTCGTACTTCTCCTTGAGGCCGCGCAGGATCGCGATCGTGTCCTCGACACTGGGCTCGCCGACGTAGACCTGCTGGAAGCGGCGCTCCAGCGCGGGGTCCTTCTCGATCGACTCGCGGTACTCGTCGAGCGTGGTGGCCCCGATCATGCGCAGTTCGCCGCGCGCCAGCATCGGCTTGAGCATGTTGCCGGCGTCCATCGCCGAGTCGCCGGTGGCACCGGCGCCGACGACGGTGTGCAGCTCGTCGATGAAGGTGACGACCTGGCCGTTGCTCTCCTTGATCTCGGCGAGGACGGCCTTGAGTCGCTCCTCGAACTCGCCGCGGTACTTCGCGCCGGCGACCATCGCGCCGAGGTCGAGGCTGACCAGGCGGCGGCCGCGCAGCGACTCGGGCACGTCGCCGTCGATGATGCGCTGGGCGAGGCCCTCGACGACGGCGGTCTTGCCGACGCCGGGCTCGCCGATCAGCACGGGGTTGTTCTTCGTGCGGCGGCTGAGCACCTGGACGACGCGGCGGATCTCGGCGTCGCGGCCGATCACGGGGTCCAGCTTGCCCTCGCGGGCGAGCGCGGTCAGGTCGATGCCGTACTTCTCCAGCGACTGGTACTGGTCCTCGGCGTCCTGGCTGGTGACACGGGCGCCACCGCGCACCGACTCGAACGCCGCGGTGAGCGTCTCGGGGGTGGCGCCGCGGGCGGCCAGCAGCTGCTGCGCCGGACCGCCGACCGTGGCGATGCCCACGACGAGGTGCTCGCTGGAGACGAAGTCGTCGCCCAGCTCGCCGGCGAGGTCGATCGCGCGCTGCAGCACCTCGTGGGTGGCGCGCGCGAGCTGCGGGTTGCCCACGGTCGAGCCGCTGGCACTGGGGAGCCGGCTGATCACCGAGTCGGTCTCGGTCAGCACGGCGTCGACGTCGGCGCCCGCCGCGGTGAGCAGCGGTGCCGCGGTACCGCCCTGCTGGGTGAGCAGGGCACGGAGCAGGTGCGCCGGCTCCACGGTGGGGTTGCCGGCGGCAGCGGCCTGCTGCATCGAGGCAGCGAGGGCCTGCTGACTTCGCGTGGTGAGGTGGTTCAGGTCCATGTCATCTTCAACCGTAACAAAGTTGAGTCCATTCCACTCAACCCTGTGTCGTCCTCCTCACTCCGCACGCCGCGCCCTCGGCGTCGCTCTCGTCGCTGCCCTCGCCCCGCCTCCGACTTTTGTGACGGCTTTCGGCTTCCGACGGCCGTTCCGGGCGAATCCCGTCACAGAAGTGGCGAGAGCCGTCACAAAAGTTGGGGCGGGGCGTGACGGGGCGGTCTGCGGATCTGGGCGGCGAGGTCCCCGGACGCACGACGGCCCGCCCCGGAGCCGGGACGGGCCGTCGTGGAACTGCGAGGGACTACTCCTTGGCGGGAGTCTGCTTCTCCGCGGCGGCACGCGCCGCGGCGTCCTCCTCCGCGAGGATCTCGTCGCGCTTCGCGCCCGGCGTCCAGCCCGCGTCGACGACCTTGACCTGGTAGATCGAGGCCGCGACGACCAGCGCGATGCCGATCAGGATGCACAGGACGATGCCCACGCCGGACCCGGCCTGGAAGCTCGTGCCGAGCAGCGTGCCGAACCAGCCGAAGTCGGCGTCGCCGAACGTCGAGTTGATGTCGCCGAGCGCACCGAAGACCTGCAGCAGCAGCGCTGGCAGGATCGTGATGAGCACGCCGTTGACGAAGCCGCCCACGACGGCGCCCTTGCGACCACCCGTGGCGTTGCCGTAGACGCCGGCACCGCCACCGGTGAAGAAGTGCGGCACCATGCCCGGCAGGATCAGCGCCAGGCCGAAGGCCGGCTCCAGCCACACCGCGATCAGCGCGAGCGTCGCGAGACCGCCCACGAACGAGGCCAGGAAGCCGATCAGCACGGCGTTGGCGCCGAACGGGAACACGATCGGGATGTCGAGCGCCGGCTTGGCACCGGGGACGACCTTCTCGGCGATGCCCTGGAAGGCGGGGACGAGCTCGCCCAGCACGGTGCGGACACCGTAGAGGATGATCGCGACGCCGACGCCGAACTGCAGCGCCTGGCCGAAGCCCGCCATCACGGCGGCGCCCGCATCGGCGGCACCCAGGACCTCCTGGGTGGCGTCCGGGCTGGCGATGAGGCCCCAGACCACGAAGACCTCGTAGATCAGCACCATCGACAGCGCGGTGGCGACCATCGAGTCACGCAGGAACTTCAGGCCCTGCGGGAAGTCGATCTCCTCGGTGGAGCGGCTCTTCTTGCCCACGGCCTGGCCGGAGGCACCGGCCGCGATGTAGCCCAGCGTGCCGAAGTGGCCGATCGCCAGCGAGTCGTCGCCGGTGATCTTGCGGGTCCACGGCTGCGCGAGCGCCGGCATGACGACCATGATCACGCCGAGCAGGAAGGCGCCGACGAGGACGACCAGCCAGTCGTTCTTGCCGTCGAGGCCCACCGACAGCACCACGGTCAGCATCAGGGCCATGAAGACCATGTGGTGACCCGTGAGGAAGATGTAGCGCAGCGGCGTGAAGCGCGCCAGCGCCAGCATCACGAGGAAGCCGAGCGTCAGCACGTAGGCGCTCTGCGCGCCGTACTCCTCCGCCGCCATGGCGGTGATGACCTCGTTCGTCGGGATGACGCCCTGGGCGCCCGTGACGTCGAGGATGATCTCGCCCAGCGGGCCGAGCGAGGCGACGACCACGCCGGCGCCGGCGCCGAGGATCAGGAAGCCGAGCGCGGCCTTGAGGCCACCGCCGATCACCTGTCCGCTGGAGCGCTTGAGCGCGATGAGGCCGATCGCCGTGATGATGCCGATGAGGTACGCCGGCACGTTGAGGATCTGTTGTCCGATGAAGTCGAGTACGTCGACGAACCAGTCCATGTCGTTCTCCCTTGGTTCCGTTCTTTCAGGCTCGTCAGACGAGCGGAGTCAGCTTCTCGGCGATCTCGCCGACGTCGGTGAAGTTGTTGACGATGACGACCTTGGCCGGCACCTCACCGATCTCGTCGGCCAGGTCGGCCGACGTCAGGACGATGTCGGCGGTGCGCGCGGCACCCTTGGCCGTGCCGATGTCGGCGGCCTCGACGTCGACGTCCTGGTCCTTGCCGAGGGTCCGCAGGACCTTCTCGGCGTTCATCTTGAGCAGCACCGAGGTTCCGATGCCCATACCGCACACGGCGACGATCTTCATGACGATGGTCCTTCGTTCAGGGGGTGGTGGGGGTGAGCAGCTCCAGGACGCGGGCCGGGGAATCGGCCTCGCGGAGCCTGGCAAGCAGGTCGGTGTCGCCCAGGACGGCGGCGAGGGCGGACATCAACTCGAGGTGTCCGTCGTGGTCGAGCGCGGCCAGGGCGACGACGAGCCACACGGGGTCGTTCGTCTGGTGGCCGAACTCGACGGGCTCGGCCAGCTGCAGCCACGCGATGCCCGCGCGGTTGACGGCGGGCGACGGGCGCGAGTGCGCCAGGGCGATGCCGGGCGCGAGCACGATGTAGGGGCCGAGCTTCTCGACCGTCTGGACCATCTCGTCGGTGTACTCGTCGGTGGTCACGCCGACGGCGGTGAGCAGTGCGCCGGCCTGGCGGACGGCGTCACGCCAGTCGGACGCCTCGGCGCGGACGGCGATCGCGTCTTCGGTGAGCTCGTCGTTGAGTGTCACGGGGCGGCCCCTTTCGTCCCACGGCGGGACGGCTGAGTGGAGCGTAGCGCGCCCCGGGTCTGTTTTGCCTAACCCTAGGCATATGTCGGAGTGTCGCCGCGCCCGACCCCGGACAGCGGATCAGGCCGGGCGTTCCAGCACGCGCAGGCTGTCGGTGTGGCCCACCTCGACGAAGCCGTCGGCCAGCGCCCGCTCGTAGATGTGGAAGGGGGCCTGACCGCCGTCGTTCGGGTCGGGGAAGACGTCGTGGATGGCCAGCGCGCCGCCGGGACGGACCCACGGCGCCCAGCCGGCGTAGTCGGCCTGCGCGGCCTCCTCGGTGTGGCCGCCGTCGATGAAGACGAGGTCGGCGGGCGTGCGCCACCAGGCCGAGATCGTCGCCGATCGGCCCACCATCGGGACGACGACGTCCTCGAGCTGCGCGGCCCACAGCGTGCGGCGCAGCACGGGGAGGGTGTCGAAGGCGCCCGTCTCGGGGTCGACGAGCGAGGCGTCGTGGTACTCCCAGCCGACCTGGTGCTCCTCGGAGCCGCGGTGGTGGTCGATCGTGACGAGCGTGGCGCCGGCCTCGCGGGCGACGTGGCCCAGGTGGACGGTGGACTTGCCGCAGTACGTGCCGATCTCGACGATCACGCCGCCCGGGGTCGCGAACCGTGCCGCCGCGTCCCGCAGGGCCTGCGCCTCGACCTCGGGGAGGAAGCCGCGGACCTCGTCGGCGATGCGGGACAGTTCCTCGGGGAGCGCGTTCACCCGCCGCACTCTACGACCCCCGCGTGGGGGTGTGACCGAAGTGGCAGGAGGGGCTCCAGATTTCACGTACCATCATCCGGTGACTCGACGCCCCTGGAGCCTGACGGCTGCCGTCGCCGTCGCGGTGTCGATGCTCGCAGCGTCCCCCGCCCTGGCCGACGACGCCCCCGTCCCCGACCCCGTGGTCACCACGGCTCCCGCGCCCGAGCCGACGGCGCCGACGACGGCTCCCACCACCGCGCCGACGACCACGCCGACCGTGCCGCAGGGCGACGTCGGAGCGGTCGACGACGGCGGCGAGGTCACGCTCCCGAACCCCGGCGCCCCCTCCGCGCGCCACGCCCGCGTCCTGGTGTTCGGCGACTCCTTCTCCAGCACGCGGCGCTACAGCGTCAAGGGCACGAAGAGCCGCCCCAAGGCCTGGTGGGCGCACGTCGCCGAGGCCGCCGGCATCCCCGCGGGCGAGGTCATGGTCAGCGCCGAGGGCGGCAGCGGCCTGCTGGCCCGCGGCTTCGGCTCCACGCTCGTACCGTGCTCGGGCACCACGTTCGGCGATCGGCTGGGCGACGTGGCGGCCACCGACCCCGACGTCGTCATCGTCGAGGTCGGCCGCAACGACGTCCGGCGCTGCCGCGGGGGCGCGCGCGTCGTCGCCACGGCCGCCGAGCGCCGCGCCGCCGCCGAGCGCTACTTCGTCTCGCTGGCCCGGGCGACCGACCGGCAGGGCATCGCCCGCTCGCGCGTCTACGTCATGACCCCGTGGGGCTCGTCCGACGGCGCCGGCAAGGTGGCCACCTCCACGCTCTACGAGGCGCTCGCGAAGGCGCGCGGCTTCACCTGGATCACGCTGCCCTCGCTCGTCCGCGGCGAGACGATCGACGCGATCCACCCCAACGCCGCCGGCGCGAACACGCTCGGCGCGTGGGTGGTGCGCTCCTCCGATCTCGCCACCCTGATCGGCTCGCGCGCCGCGCAGCACGCCCCGGTGCCGTCGCACGCGAAGGTGCTGTGCACCGGCGTCAGCGCCTGCCGGACCGCGAAGACGTCCACGCGTGGCCACGACACCGTGACGCGGAGGATCTGGGGCGCGGCTCCCCGCACCTCCACGCACTACGCCGCGTTCCGGCTGAGCCAGGCTCGCTCGGCGCCCGTGCTGACCTCGACCACGCCGCGCACGTGGCGCACCGCCGCCCTGAAGGAGCGAGCCGCGGCCCAGGTCGCGCAGCCGCGGCGCGGCGACATCGCGTGGTGGCCCGGCGCGCCCGCCGGGGTGGGCGCCACCTCGCGGGGCCACCTCGCCGTCGTCGAGAGCGTCGCGCACAACAACTCCTGGGTCGTGGTCACCGAGCTGACCAGCCGGGGCACGTTCCGGTCCGTCCGGTACGCGGGCACCTCGTACCCGCGCGCGTTCCTGCGGTTCAAGCGCACCGACGGCGGTCCGCGCGGCGTCGTCACGGGCCTCAGCGCGAAGAAGGGCCTCGTGGCCGTGCGCGGTCGCGCCGTGGACACCGACGCCGAGACGAAGGGCGTGCGGATCCGGGTTCACGTCACGCAGGGCAGCCGCTCGTGGACCCGCACCGCCACCCGGACGAAGCTCGGCTTCTACCACCGCTTCTCGCTGCCGGGCCTCCAGCGCGGCACCGCCACGGTGAAGGTCCGGGCGCTCGACGCTCCCGGCACCCGCGGCTCCGACCGCACGCTGCGCACCGCCCGCGTCACCGTGCGCTGACGCCTGACGCCTGACGCCTGACGCCGAGTGGCGCAAACCGGGGTCGCGAGTGGCGCGATTCCGCCCACCACTCGGCGAGTGGCGGGCGTTTCTGCGCCACTCGCGGAGGGGGCGCGGGGACGGGTCTGCCGGAGGTGCTCCCGCAACGGCGTGACGCAGGCCACAATCGGTCCATGACCACGCAACGCGACGTCGACGTCCTCATCGTCGGAGCCGGCCTCTCCGGCATCAACATGGCCTACCGGATCCAGCAGGCGTGCCCCGACCTGACCTACGCGATCGTCGAGCGACGCGAGCGGATCGGCGGCACGTGGGACCTGTTCCGCTACCCCGGCGTCCGCTCCGACTCGGACTTCTTCACCCTCGCGTTCCCGTTCCGGCCGTGGCGCGGCAAGGACGCGATCGTCGACGGCGACCAGATCCTGGAGTACCTGGAGGACACGGCCCGCGAGGCCGGCATCGACCGCCACATCTCCTTCGGGCGTCGCGTCGAGGCGGCCGACTGGTCGTCCGCCGACGCGCGCTGGACCGTCCAGGCCGAGGGCCCCGACGGCGCCGAGGAGTGGTCGGCGCGGTTCCTCGTCGCGTGCACCGGCTACTACGACTACGACCAGCCGTACGACCCCGGGTTCGCCGGCGTCGACGACTTCGCGGGCACTCTCGTGCACCCGCAGTTCTGGCCCGAGGACCTGGACCACACCGGCAAGCGCGTCGTGGTGATCGGCAGCGGCGCCACCGCCGTGACGATCGTGCCCGCGATGGCCGAGACCGCCGAGCACGTCACGATGCTCCAGCGCACCCCGAGCTACCTGCTGGCGCAGCCGAAGGGCGACCCGATCGCCGACGTCGTCCGCAAGGTGGCGCCGCCGACCGTGGCCCATCACGTGGTCCGCACCAAGAACATGCTGCTGCAGTGGGCGCTCTTCCAGGCCTGCCAGCGCGCGCCGAAGGCGATGCGGTCGCTGCTGCTCAAGGGCGTCGCGCACGGCACCGGCTCGGAGGAGATCGCGCAGCAGCACTTCAACCCGCCGTACGACCCGTGGGACCAGCGCCTGTGCGTCACACCGCAGGGCGACATCTTCGCCGCGATCAAGGCCGGGAAGGCCTCGGTGGCCACCGCGCGCATCGACCGCTTCGTGCCCGAGGGCGTCCGGCTCGAGGACGGCACCGTGCTGCCGGCCGACATCGTCGTCACCGCGACGGGCCTGTCGATCAAGATCCTCGGCGGCGCACGGATCACCGTGGACGGCGAGTCGCGAGACCCCTCGGACTCCTTCGCGTACTACGGCGCGATGCTGACCGGCCTGCCCAACCTGGCCTTCTGCGTCGGCTACATCAACCTGTCGTGGACGATGCGCTCGGACATGACCTCGCGCCTCGTCGCGCGCGTGCTGCGTCGGCTGGTCGACTCCGGCTCGACGTCGGTGGTGCCCGAGTTCGCCGGGACCGGTGCCTCGACGCCGCTCATGGACATGCAGTCCGGCTACCTGCAGCGCGGCGCCCACCTCATGCCGCGCGCGGGCTCGTCGTACCCGTGGTCGTTCAAGCAGAACTTCCTCGTCGACTCGTGGTCGACGAACCGGGCCGACCTCGACGACGGCCTCGTGTGGACCACGGCGGCCGACCGTGCGGAGGTCGGGGCGTGAAGGCGGTCAGCGTCCACGAGGGCGAGCTGTCGGTCGTCGACCTGCCGACCCCCGAGCCCGGTCCGGGCCAGGTGCTCGTGGCGGTCACGCGCTCGGGCATCTGCGGCTCGGACCTGCACGCCCGCGCCCACGCCGACGCGAGTGCCGACGTCGCGGCCGAGGTCGACTACGACCGCTTCATGCGGCGCGCCGATCACGTGGTCATGGGGCACGAGTTCACCGGCACCGTCGCCGCGTACGGGCCGAAGTGCCGCAAGCGGTGGCCTGTGGGGACGCCCGTCGTGGCGCTGCCGGTCCTGCAGCGCGACGGCCAGGTCGACATGACGGGGCTGACCGAGTTCGCCCCCGGCGGCTACGCGGAGTACGTGCTGGCCCAGGAGGCGATGACGTTCGAGGTGCCGTCCCACGCCGACCCCGACCACGTCGCGATGACGGAGCCGCTCGCGGTGGCGCACCACGCCGTGAACCGCAGCGAGATCCGCCGCAAGGAGGTCGCGCTGGTGGTGGGCTGCGGGCCGATCGGGCTTGCGGTGATCCTCATGCTCAAGGCGGCGGGCGTGCGCACCGTGGTCGCGAGCGACTACTCCGCGGGCCGGCGCGCGCTGGCCGAGCGCTGCGGTGCCGACGTCGTGGTCGACCCGGCGGTCCAGTCGCCGTGGGACGCGTACAAGCGCCCGGCCACGCACCTCACCTCCGCGCCGGACTACTTCGGCCAGGGCATCGACGCGATGCGGATGCTGCGACGCGTGCGCTGGGTGCCGTGGAAGCGCGTCATGCGGCTCGCCGAGCGGGCGGGCCAGACGCCGCGCGGACCCGTCGTCTTCGAGTGCGTCGGCGTGCCCGGGATCATCGAGGACCTCGTCACCCACGCCCCGATCCGGTCGCGGATCATCGTCGTGGGCGTGTGCATGGAGCCCGACACGTTCCGCCCCACGATGGCGGTCAACAAGGAGCTCGACCTGCGGTTCGTGTTCTGCTACCAGCCGCACGAGTTCCACGAGACGCTCGAGATGATCGCCGACGGCCGCGTCGACCCCAGTCCCCTGCACACCGGCACCGTCGGCCTCGACGGCGTCGCCCAGGCCTTCGACGACCTCGCCGGTGCCGAGCACCACGCGAAGATCCTCATCGACCCGCGGCGCTGACGGCTTCCCCGGTTACCTGGGTTTCCCCTCACTGACCGGGGTTTGCGATCCCCGGGATGTGACAGTTTCCCCGGTTAAGTGGGTTTCCTGTCACTGAGCGAGGTTTGCAAACCACGGGAAGTGACAGTTTCCCCGCTTAACCGGGGAAACGGTCATGCTCGCCTCCGCCGGAGCCATCCCAGCACCGACGCCTCGAGGAGGCACACCGCGACCATGCAGACGAGCAGGACCTCCAGGAGGCGGGAGGCGTCGAGGAAGCTTGCGCTGACGACGCCCAGAACCACCGCCGCTCTCACGACGTGGAACCACCGCGCGAGCGCGTCGTCGCCGGGGTCCGGCAGGAGCGAGGAACCGACGACCACCGCCATCACGCCGATCCCCCAGAGGGCGTGGCCTTGCGTGGCGAGGACCACGGCCACGACGCAGAGGACGACCTGCGCCACGGCGAACGCCCACTGAAGCGTCGCCGTTCGGACGCTCGCGCTGATCTCCATCACCGCAGGATCGCAGCGCGAGCGGCTGCTGTCAGGCCGATCGGCGTACCGGCCTCAGCGACCCATGAAGCCAGCGGCGGGGGTGGCGCCAGTGAGCGCGTCGTGGGCGAGCAGGGCGGTGCCGGCGGTCCAGGTGGACTGCTCGACGGGCCAGCGCTTGCCGTCGTTGTAGACGAGCCCGGTCCACCAGGCGCCGTCGGGATCGCGCAGGTGGCCGATGTCGGCGTAGAGGCGCTCGGCGGCGGCGGTGCGGCCGGCGCGCACGAGGGCCAGGACGAGCTCGAGGGTCTCGCCGCCGGTGACCCACGGGTTCACCGTGACGCAGCGCGTGCCGAAGCCGGGGACGACGAACTCGTCCCAGCGCTCGTCGAGGCGCTCGGCCGCGGCCTCGCCGTCGAGCACCCCGGTCATCACCGGGTAGTACCAGTCCATCGAGAAGCGGGGTTTCGGCGTGAACAGCTCGGGACGGTCGGTCAGCGCCGCGGCGATCCCGTCGGCCGCGTGCCGCCAGTGCGCGCGCGGGTGGCCCCACCGCTCGGCGAGGCGGGCGGCGCAGCGGAGGCTGAACACGATGCTGGAGTTGCCGGTGACGAGGCACTCGTCGGCGACCTTGCCATCGACGCCCCGGGCCCACGCGACGGGCCCGTTCCCGACCTGGAGCTCGAGGACGACGTCGACCGCGCGCTCCAGCATGGGCAGGAACCGGCTCGCGTCGACGCCCAGCAGCTCGAGGTGGAACAGCCCGGTGGCGACGTACGCGCAGTAGTTCGCATCGGTCTCGGGCTCCTCGACGCCGTCGTCGTCGGCGCCGGGCCAGTACTTGCGGCCCCACGAGCCGTCGGGACGCTGGGCGTGACGGAGCCAGTCGTAGGCCGCGACGGCCTCGTCGACGAAGCCGGCCGTCGCCAGGCCCATCGCCGCCTGCACGTGGTCCCACGGGTCGAGGTGACCGCCGTCGAACCACGGGATCGCCCCCGTGCTCAGCTGGACCGACGCGATCCACTTGCCCGTCTGGTGGGCCTCGGTGGGCGTCACCGCGCGCGCCCCGCTCCACTTTCGGAACGGGATGCACCATTCCGCGCCGCGAAAGCGTTCAACCCGTTCCAGAAGTGGAGAGGGGGCGAGGACGCGGGCTGCATCAGAAGGGCTTCTGGAAGTACAGGGCGACGCTCTTGCCGAGCACGGGGTTGAGGGCCTTCTCGGCCCAGCGCGTGGTGCGGGGGGCCTTCATCATGTCCCACACGAGCAGCTGGTGGTAGCCGCGCACGAGGGGGTGCTGGTCGCGCTCGACGCCGACGGCGCACTTGATCCACCAGTACGGCGAGTGCAGCGCGTGGGCGTGGTGCTGGTGCGTGAACTCGAGGCCCGTGGCCTCCAGCTTCGCGCGCAGCTCGTCGGCCTTGTAGATGCGGATGTGGCCGCCCTCGTTCGCGTGGTACTCGTCCGAGAGCCTCCAGCAGACCGCCTCGGGCATCCACCGCGGCACCGTAACCGCCAGGACGCCGCCCGGCGCGAGGATCCGCTCGAGCTCGCTGATCGCCTGCACGTCCTCGGGCACGTGCTCGAGGATCTCCGAGGCGAGCACGACGTCGAACGTGCCGTCCTCGTAGGGCATGTCGAGGATCGTGCCGACCTTCACCTCGCCGCTGCCACCCGGCGGGACCTCGCCCTCGAGCGCCATCGCGCCGAACATGTCCTCGACGCCCTTGAGCTCGACCTCGTCGAGGTCGAACGCGGTGACGTGCGCGCCGCGGCGGAGGGCCTCGTAGGAGTGGCGGCCGGCGCCGGCACCCACGTCGATGAAGCGCGTGCCGCGGCCCACCCGGAGGCGGTCGAAGTCAACGGTCAGCATGGGGGTTCCTTCCGTCCCGGGGTGCAGCACGGTGATCGGCGATCACCTTCTCATAGGCCTGCGTGGTGGCGCGGGCGACGGCGAGCCAGCTGAAGCGCTCGATCGCGCGGCGGCGGGCGACGCCGGACAGCCGGTCGCGCTCCGCGGGGTCGTCGAGCAGGCGACCCACCTCGGTGACGAGCGCCTCCACGTCGCCGGGCGGGACGAGCACGCCGGCGTCGCCGACGACCTCGGGCAGGGCGCCCGCGGCGCTGGCCACGAGCGGCGTGCCGCACGACATCGCCTCGACGGCCGGGAGGCTGAAGCCCTCGTACAGCGACGGGACGACCATGACCTCGGCGGACGAGATCAGCGCGGCCAGCTCCTCGTCGGAGATGCCGCTGTGGACCGTGACGATCCCGGCGAGGTCGCCGTGGTGGATGCGCTGGTGCGCCGCGCCCTCGGGGTCGAGGTTCGAGACCAGCTGCACGTCGATCTCGCGGTCGGTGGCCAGCTTCGCGGCGGCGTCCATGAAGTGCGCGAGGCCCTTGAGCGGCGAGTCGGCGCTGGCGACCACGACGATGCGGCCGGGCACGCGGGACTCCGGCGGGCTGAACAGGTCGGTGTCGACGCCGAGCGGGACCACGGTCATCTGGTCGGGGTCGAGTCGGAAGTCGGTGACGGTGTCGCCCCCCGAGGCCGTGGAGACGCCGAGGATCGTGCGGATCCGACGCGCCACGAACGCCTGCATGCGCACGAAGGCGTACCAGCGCCGCGTCGTGATCTGCTTGCGCAGCGGCGCGGCCGCGATGTCGAGCGCGCGGTCGCGGCTGATCGGGTGGTGGATCGTCGCCAGGAACGGCTGGCGTCGGTTGATCGAGAGCAGCCCGTACCCGAGCGACTGGTTGTCGTGCACGACGTCGAAGCCGGAGAGGTCGAGGCGGCGCGCGCGGAGGCTGAACGTCAGCGGCTCGGGGAACGCGGCGGTGACCATCTGGAGGTACTCCAGCACGTCGATCCAGTCGCGGAACTCGCGCAGTCGCGGCGTGCGGAACGGGTCGTCGTCGCGGTAGAGGTCGAGGCTCGGCACCTTCTCGAGGCGGACGTCCGGGTGCAGGTCCTCGGGGTACGGCTGGCCCGAGAAGATCGTGACCTCGTGCCCGAGCTCGGCCAGTCCGGCGCTGAGGTTGCGCACGTAGACGCCCTGCCCACCGCTGTGCTGCTTGCTGCGGTACGACAACAGTGCAATCCGCACGCGGCCTCCTCGGGTACTCGTCGGTAACCCATTGTGCCGGGTCGCGGGCGAGTCGGCTCAGGGGGCGCTGATCTGCACGCTGCTCAGCTCGATGTCCCGACCCGCGCGCAGCGTGCCGTGCACCTCGGCGAGCAGGTCGGTCTCGCGGACGAGGTCGGCCACGAGGCCCGCGTCGGCGGCGGACTCGACGTGCACGCGATAGGTGAGGTCGGAGGCGGGCTCGCCGCGCTCGCCGAACTCGGACTCGACGATGACCTGCACCGCGCCGATGTCGACCCCGCGGCGGACGGCCTCGCGGTGGAGGTCGTTGAGGAAGCACGTCGCCAGGGCCGCCGCCAGCAGCTCACCGCCGTTGACGGCCGAGCCCGGCCCGTCCTCGCGAGCGGGCAGGTCGAGCGTCGTCGTGCGGTCGTCGGTCCGGACGGTCACCTCGTGGCGCCCCGGCTCGTGGTGCACGGTCGCGGAGATCCTCATCCCTCGATCGTGCGCCCGGCTCCGGCGCGATCGCAACCCCGGTCTCAGTACCCCAGGAAGTGGTCGCGGCGCAGCCGCCGGACGCGCCGGCGCAGGCTGCGCGAGACCTCGTCGACGAAGTCCGGGCGACCCGAGACGAGCGCCGTGCGCTGGTCGAGGTCGGGGACGAGTCGTGCGATCGTGTCGCCGTCGACCTCCTCCACGGGCAGGCGGACGACCTTCGCGTCGGAGGCCTCGAGCTCGGTGGCGTAGGGCTGCGCGGCGCGCTCCCCCACCACGACCACGACGTCGCGCCCGCGATGCGCGGCCAGCTGGCTGCGGAACGGGGTCACGCCGATCCCCGCGCCGACCAGCAGCACCGGCCCCTTCGCGGGCCAGACGAAGTCGCCGTGGACGGCCGTGACGCGGAACTGGTCGCCGGGCGCGGACGCGGCGAGCGCCCTCTTGTAGGAGGAGCCGGGCTCGGGGTGCCGCGTCGCGAGGACCACCTCGCGCCCGGGCGCCGAGACGACGCTGAACATCCGGCGACGGCCGCGGGTGTCGGTGCGCGCGTGGGGCACGTCGAGCTCGACGTACTGACCCGGCACGAAGTGCAGCGGGCGGTCGGCGTCGAAGACGTACTCGACGACGTCGTCGCCCAGGCGGCGCTGCTCCCGCAGGACGAGGGTGCGCGAGCCCTGGCGCAGCGCGAACGCGACGAGTCCCGTGACCACGAGCGCGAGCTCGTAGGTGCTGGTGAACGGCTCGGTCGTCCACGGCTCGCCGAACAGCCGCGACGTCAGCAGCGGCCACGTGAACGCCACGCCCGCGAGCGCCGCCACGCCCAGCTGCTGGGCCCGCCGCGGGGGCAGCGTCAGCGGCTCGCTCAGCATGAAGCCGCCGAAGAAGACGATGGGCGTGGAGTAGAGCGTGAAGCGCAGCGCCTCGGTCAGCTCGGCACCGACGCCGAGCTGCCACCAGACGGTGACGGCGATCGCGACCAGCGCGAAGACGGCCCCGAGGGCCAGCCGGCGGGTGCGGTACAGCACCACCAGCGCGCCGACGAAGATGAACCAGAACAGCGACTCGCTCGCGACCCACCAGCCGGTGAACGGGATCGGCCAGTCGGTGACCCAGCCGAGCAGCACCGACAGCACGACGCCGGCCGCGGCCGGGTTCACGAGGTGACGACCGCGCCACGCGATGAGGTACTTCGAGATCTGCGCGAGTGCCGCGACGAGCGCCAGCCACGCGAGCTGCTCGCCGTGCGTGGTGGGCCAGTAGAGGAACCACAGGATCAGCGCCGTGACGATCGAGGACTCGAGGTGCGGTCGCGCGCCGATGAGGCGGCCGACCACGTAGTTGACCACCACCGACGTCGCGACCATCACGGCGAGCGTCAGCAGCAGCGCGTCCACGGGGAAGATGTCGGAGTCGAGCACGCCGAGCGCGGACTGGACCACCGCCACGACCACCAGCGCCAGCAGCACCAGGGTGACGAGTCGGTACATCGTGAACCGGCCGAGCTGGCGATCCAGGAACGTCATGTGAACACCTCTCCGGGCAGCTCACGGGCCACCAGCCGCCGATTCCGGTCCAAGGATGCCCACCAATGGCCGGTCTCGGGAAGGGTCGAGCTGAAGAACGCCGCGGTGGCGAGACCGTCGGCCCAGCCGGCGTCGGGTCCTCCGGCCCAGGCGGCCACGACGTCGCGCGTCGGACGGCCCGACCGCGCGTCGAGGACGTGGTGCAGGTCGGTCGACCAGCGGCGCCGGTTGCTGGCCGAGCCGCAGATCGCCTCGCCGTCGGGGACCTCGACGACGGCGACGGCGTGCGTGGAGTCGTCGGGGTCCTCGAGCGCGACGCGCAGGACGTCGCCCGAGCGGTTCACGAGATCGCCGCTGGCGTCGACGACGCACGGCTGGTCGATCATCGCGGCGACCTCGCCGGCCAGCCACCCCTTGCCGACCGCGCCGATGTCGAGGATCACCGGACCGGGCACGCGCAGCACCGTTCCGCGCAGCTCGCAGTCCGCCCACAACGGCACGCGCACGGGCTCGCCGGAGGGGGTCAGGGTGTAGCCGGGGCCGTAGCCCAGCTGCTCGAGGGCGCCGCCGACGAGCGGGCTCACGGCCCCGTCGGTCAGGGCGAAGAGCCGGTCGTAGAGGGCCAGGATCGCGGGGGCGTCGGGCCCGAGGTCGACCTCACGGCCGGTGCGCAGCGCGCTCACGGCGGAGTCGGCGCGGAACCGCGACCACGTCCGATCGAACGAGTCGATGCGGTCCGTGATCGCGGCTCGCAGCCCGGGGGCGATCGGGTCGGGGGTCCCGATCGACCACGCGGTTCCGATGGCGTCGAGACGCCAGTCGGAGCTCATGGGTCAGGCCTGGGCCTGGCTGATGATCTGGTCGATGGCGTCGTTGAAGCCGCCGCTGGTCAGGGAGGAGCCGGACACCTTGTCGACGTCGAGCTCGGTGATCTTGCGGCCCTCGACCTGCGCGTCGATGCCGCTCTCGAACTTCTTCTGGAACTGCTCGGAGTTGCCGCCCTCGGCCTGGCCGTCGGCGTCGAGCGAGGTGATCGTGCCGTCGGCGGCGAGCTCGACCTCGACCTCGATCGACTGGGTCTGGCCGTCGGGGGTCGTGTAGCTGCCGGTCGCCTCGTACTCGCCCGCGGTGAAGGCACCGGAGGCGCCGGAGTCGGAGGCGGCGGGCTCGGAGGGAGCCGCGGACGTGGCGGACGGGGTCTTGCTGGAGGACGCGTCGTTCTCGGCGGCGTCGCTGTCACCGCACGCGGCGAGCGTGAGGAGGGCGGTCGAGGCGGCGAGGGCGGCGTAGGCGCGGCGCTTCGTCGGGGTCATGAGGCTCCTGGGGTCGGGGCACGATGTGGTTTCTCGTTCAACCGTCGTGCGACCAACCTAGGCGACCGCGCCGCGAGAATCGACCTCGGGACCGCCTCCCGGACAGACGCACAGGAGGTTCTCAGGTGGGGCGGAGCAGAGCTCAGTCGAGGCAGAACTCGTTGCCCTCGGGATCGCGCATCACGATGAAGCCCGACTCCATCGGCGGCTCGGGCTCGAACCGCCGCACGCGCTCGGCCCCGAGCGCGACGAGCCGCTCGCAGGCCTGCTCGAGCGCCGCCATCCGCTCGTCGCCCTCGAGCCCCGGCGCGGCGCGGACGTCGAGGTGGACGCGGTTCTTGGCCACCTTGTCCTCGGGCACCTGCTGGAAGAAGACGCGCGGGCCCCGGCCCTGCGGGTCCTCGATCGCCGCCTTGGAGCGACGCAGCGCGGGCGGCACGCCGACCCGCTCGAGGAAGTCGTCCCACGCCGCCCACGGGTCGTCGCCGGGACCGAGCTGGGCATCGGGCGGGCCCGGCACCTCGTAGCCGAGGGCGGCCGCCCAGAAGTCGGCCAGGGCCGGTGGATCGTGCGCGTCGAACGTGACCTGGACGTCGAGGCTCATGGGATCGCTCCGTTCTCGTCGGGACCGCATCGCCATCATGCACCCGCGCACCGACGAGAATCGACGGGTGACGAGCGATCCCCTGTTCCACCTCGTGCCGGAGTCCACATGGAGCGAGGTCGGCGACGCGTACGCCCCGGCCTCGCTCGAGACCGAGGGCTTCGTGCACCTCTCCACCGCCGAGCAGGTGGCCGGGACCGCGGCGCTGTTCTTCGCCGAGGTCGAGGACCTCCTGGTGCTGGAGATCGAGGTCCCGGCCGACGACCCGCTGCTGCGCTGGGAGGCCGCCGAGGGACCGCGCGGCACCGAGGACTTCCCCCACTATCACGGGCCGATCCCGACGTCCTGGGTCGTGCGCCGGTCCAGATGGCGGTCGGGTGCCGAGGCGTTGGGGCGCGAGTCTTAGGCTTGCCTCATGACTGTGGACAGGAAGGTGCGCGTCGCCGTCGTCGGCGCCGGCCCCGCTGGCGTGTACGCGGCCGACATCCTCACCAAGACCGAGGACCTCGACGTCACCGTCGACATCCTCGACCGCGACCCCACCCCGTTCGGCCTGATCCGCTACGGCGTCGCCCCCGACCACCCGCGGATCAAGGAGATCATCAAGGCGCTCAAGCGCGTGATGGCCAACGAGGACATCCGCTTCTTCGGCAACGTCAACTTCGGCACCGACATCAAGCTCGAGGACCTCAAGGGCTTCTACGACGCCGTCGTGTTCGCCACCGGCGCGCGCCGCGACCGTGAGCTGAACCTGCCGGGCATCGACCTCGACGGCTCGTACGGCGCGGCCGACTTCGTCTACTGGTACGACGGCCACCCCGACGCGCCGCGCGAGTGGGACTTCCAGCCCCACGCCAAGGAGGTCGCCGTGCTCGGCGTCGGCAACGTCGGCCTCGACGTCGCCCGCATCCTGGCCAAGACCGCCGACGAGCTGCTCGTCACCGAGATCCCCGACAACGTCTACGAGGGCCTCAAGAACAACGCCACCACCGACGTGCACGTGTTCGCGCGCCGCGGCCCGGCCCAGGTGAAGTTCACCCCGATGGAGCTGCGCGAGCTGTCGCACTCCCCCACGATCGACGTCATCGTGCACCCCGAGGGCTACGAGTTCGACCACGGCTCGATGGAGGCGCTCGCCGCCGCCAAGAGCCAGAAGCTCGTCGTCAAGGTGCTCGGCGACTACCTCGCCAAGGAGCCGTCGGGCGCGCCCCACCGGATCCACATCCACTTCTGCCAGAACCCCGTCGAGATCCTCGGCGAGGACGGCCGCGTCGTGGGCCTGCGGACCGAGATCACCGAGCTCGACGGCACCGGCAACGTCCGCGGCACCGGCGAGTTCAAGGACTGGCCCGTCCAGGCCGTCTACCGCGCGATCGGCTACTACTCCGACAACCTGCCGGGCCTGCCCTTCGACGCCAACGCGGGCGTGCTGCCCAACGACGGCGGCCACGTGCTCGACATCGACGGCTCGCCCATCGAGGGCGTCTACGCCACCGGTTGGATCAAGCGCGGCCCGGTCGGCCTGATCGGCCACACCAAGTCCGACGCGGCCCAGACGATCAAGATGCTCGTCGAGGACCTGCCGAGCCTGCCCGCTCCGGAGTTCGCCGAGCGCGAGGCCTTCGACCGTCACCTCGACAGCCGCGGCATCGAGTACACGACGTGGGAGGGCTGGGAGAAGCTCGACGCCCACGAGGAGAGCCTCGGCGCCTCCGACACCCACCCGCGCGAGCGCAAGAAGGTCGTCCCGCGCGACGAGATGGTCGGCATCGCGCGCGGCTGACTCCGCGCCTCCGGCGCGCCAGATGTGTAGCGGCATCCACCCTTTGTCGGTCGAATCGGCCGAAAAACGGTGGACGCCGCTACACATCTCGCGTCCGGGACCGGACGGCCCACGGCTGCCTAGACTCGAGCCATGAGCCGACTGCTGCTGATGCGCCACGGCAAGGCCGCGTTCCCGGACGGGGTCGAGGACTTCGAGCGGCCGCTGGCCGACCGCGGCCGGCGTGAGGCCGCGCTCGCCGGCGACTGGATCCGCGAGCACGTCGGCACGGTCGACGCCGTGATCTGCTCGACCGCCACCCGCACGCGCGAGACCCTCGCCGCCACGGGCCTCGAGGCGCCGACGGCCTTCCTCGACTCGATCTACGAGGGCTGGACCGGCAGCCTGCTGGAGGCGATCCAGTCCGTCGAGGCGTCGGCCTCCACCGTGCTCCTCGTCGGCCACGCCCCGGGAACGCCCGGCCTGGCCGCCAGGCTCGCGAGCGAGGACTCCGACCCCGCCGTCGTGAACCAGGTCCGCGCGGGCTTCCCGACCTCGGCCATCGCCGTGCTCGACGTCGCCGGACCGTGGGCGCACCTGGACGTCGGCACCGCCACGCTGCTCGAGGTCGTCATCCCGCGCTGACGGCCTGCGCCGCGAGCGCGTCGGCCAGCATCGAGCGGCCGAACCAGTCGGGCACATCCCGGCGCACGTCGCGCGGCGCCTCGATCTCGACCTGCCGCGCGCGCATCGCCCGCTCCCACGAGACGTCGCCACGCCACACGTGGGTGAGGGTGCGCAGGGTGGCGCGCACCGTGGCCGTGACCTCGAAGCCCGGGTCGTAGTCGCACGCGTCGACCTGGCCGCCCGCGACCACGAGCCACCACCGGCGGGCCCGCTGCAGGTCGGTGAACTCCACCGCCACGCACGTGCGTCCCGGCGGCCACGAGGCGGTCGGCACGGTGCGCCGCACGTCCCACATCAGCAGGTGCGGGTCGAGGTCCTCGTCGCCGAAGTCCTCGATCCAGCGCAGCCCCCAGACGCCCAGGCTCATCACGGCGGTGTGCAGGTCGCGACCGCACTCGGTCAGCCGGTAGTGGCCGTCCTGGTGGTCGACGATGCCGTGCCGCTCGAGTGCCTGGAGCCGCTTCGACAGCAGCGCCGGCGACATCCGCGGCACGCCACGTCGGAGCTCGTTGAACCGCGTGCTGCCGAGCAGGAGCTCGCGGACGATCAGGACCGTCCACCGCTCGTCGAGGATCTCCATCGCCTTCGCGAGTGGACAGAACTGGCCGTAGGACGTCGCCATGGGTCACCCCTTCGTCACGCCCATCGTGCGCCCGCTTCACGCCGTCGAGCCACCGTCCGATCGGGCGGTACAGAAACAGAACTGGTATCACCGCGGCCGCCGGACGGACTCTGTCGGAAGGCAACGAAGCACAGAAGGAAGTTCCATGAGCACCACTGAAACCACCGACACCGCAGCACAGCAGGACCTCGAGCTGAAGGCTCGTCACCGCAGGATGTGGGCACTCGGCGACTACGACCGCGTCTGTCGCGAGATCGTCTCCCCGCTGGGCGGCGTCCTCGTCGACGCCCTCGACGTCCAGCGCGGCGAGCGCGTCCTCGACGTCGCCGCCGGCACCGGCAGCGCGGCCGTCCGCGCCGCCCGCCGCGGGGCCGACGCCGTCGCGTCCGACCTCACGCCCGAGCTCCTCGACGTGGGCCGCGAGACCCACCCCGACGACACCCTCGCGTGGGAGGTCGCGGACGCCGAGGCGCTGCCGTACGAGGACGACGCGTTCGACGTCGTCATGTCCTGCATCGGCGTGATGTTCGCGCCGCACCACCAGCGAGCGGCCGACGAGCTGGTCCGCACGGCCCGCCCCGGCGGCCGGATCGGACTGGTCTGCTGGACGCCCGAGGGCACGATCGGCCAGCTGTTCGCGACGATGAAGCAGTACGTCCCGCCGCCGCCCCCGGGCGTCTCGCCGCCCCCGCTGTGGGGCAACGAGGACCACGTCCGCGAGCTGCTCGGCGACCGCGTCGAGGACCTCGAGCTCCAGCGGATGAAGCTCCCGGTCACCCTCTTCGAGGGCGGCGAGCAGTTCCGCGACTACTTCGCGAAGCACTACGGCCCGACGATCGCGGCCTACGCGGCCCACGCCGGCGACCCCGACCGCACCGCCGAGCTGGACCGCGACCTCGCGGCCCTCGGCGAGCGCGAGGGGACGCGCGACGAGGACGGCTTCACGATGCAGTGGGAGTACCTGCTCGTCACCGGGCGGGTCCGCTGACCCTCCGCCCGCGCCGGACGGCTCCGGGATCCCGACGATCCCGGAGCCGTCCTCCCCCTGATGGGGCCGTCAGTCCACCGTGATGCCGATGAACTTGGGCTTGCCCATCTGGTTCATCTGGAAGCCCTGGACCTTGTCGCTCCGCGCGATCAGCGCATCCTGGAACGCCACCGGAAGGAACGGGGTGCTCTCGTAGGCCGCGACGGCCGCAGCGTCCAGGCCGACCACGCGCTCGTCCAGGTCGAAGGACTTGTCCGCCGCACCGATCGCCTCGGCCATGCCGTCGATGTCGAGGCCGCCGACGTTGTAATAGCCCTTGGCGTCGAACAACGACCGGTAGGTCATGCTCGGGTCAGGACGCCCCGACCAGCCGGCGAGGTAGGCCGGACTGCTCTTCTGGTTGAAGTACTGGTCCGTGGCCTCGACCACGTCGCGCGGCAGGATGTTGACCGTCACGCCCACCGCCGCCCACTGGTCCTTCAGGATCTCGGCCAGGCGAACGCTCGAGGTGTCGCTGCGGCTGAGCATGTCGAACTCGAGGTCCGGCTCGCCGGCCTCGGCCAGCAGTCGCTTCGCCTCGTCGGGGTCGTAGGCGTAGTCGACCGAGTCCGGTGTCTCGGCCCAGTACCCGTCAGGCAGCACACCGCTGGCCGGCTGCCCGTGCCCGAACAGCGCGTTCTTGACGATCGTGTCGCGGTCGATGGCCAGGGCCAGCGCCCGGCGCACCGTGGCATCGGAGAACTGCGGTGCGCTCGTGTTCATGTACATGCCGTGCACCAACAGGCTCGTCTGCGACTCGAGGACGACGGACTTCTCCTTCTCCAACGACTCGGCGTCGACCGGCTGGACGTCGAGCGCGATGTCCTGCTGTCCGGAGCGCATCGCGGTCACGCGGGTGCGCGGGTCGGTGATGATCTTGATCCTCAGGCTCTCGGCGCGCTCGGCGTCCTCGTCCCAGTAGTCGTCGAACCTCTCCAGGCGGAGCTCGTTGCCCTGCTTCCAGTCCGACAGCTTCCATCCGCCCGCGCCGACCGGATTGCGGCTCACGTCGTTGTCGTTCGCCTCCAGCGCCGCCGGCGAGACCATCATGCCGGCGCGATCGGCGAGGACCAGCAGCAACGAGGCGTCAGGACGGCTCAGCTCCAGCGTCACGACGAGCTCGTCATCGACCCGCACGTTCTCGATCGACGCCAGGTCAGCGGCCGCGACCGAGTCCTCGGCGCGCGCGCGATCGAGGTTGACCTTGACGGCGTCGGCATCGAGGGGCTCACCGTCGTGGAACGTGACGCCCGACCGAAGGGTCAGCGTCAGCTCGTTCGGGCTCGGCGAGTCCCAGGACTCCACGAGCCCGGGCTGCGGCTGCAGACCCTCGTCGAACGACACCAGCGTGTCGTAGATCGGGAAGAGCATCACGTGATCGTTGCCGGAGTTGCCACGGATGGGGTCGAGCGAGGACACGTCCGACTGGGCCGCGACCCGCAGCGTGGTCGACCCTGCCGACTTCTCGTCCGAGCCCCCGCAAGCGGACAGCACCGCGGTCATCAGGGCGGCCGCAGCCACCACCTTCATCGTCTTGGCGATCCTCACAGCGTCTGTCCTTCCTTGAACAGCTGGCGCAGCTTGTACTTCTCGATCTTGTTGGTCGGTGTGTGCGGGATCTTGCCCACCGGGAGGATCCGCGTGGGCCACATGAACTTCGGCATGACCGCCTTGCAGTGCGCATCGAGCGCCGCCTCGTCGAAGGCGTGCCCCTCCACCAGCTCGACGAACGCGACGATCGCGTCCTCGTAGCCCTCGTCGCTCGGCACCGCGATGACCGCAGCGAGCTGGACACTCGGGTGACGGGCGATCTGCTCCTCGACCTGCGCGCCCGAGATGTTCTCCCCGCGAACGCGGATGCGATCGCCGAGTCGATCGACGAAGTGGAACACGTCGTGCTCGTCGACCCTCGCGGCGTCACCGGTGTGGAACCACAGGTTGGCGAAGGCGTTGGCGGTGGCCTCGGGCTTGGCGAGGTACTCGGTGAAGATCAGCTCGGACAGCGCCGGCCGCATCGCCAGCTGCCCGACCTCACCCGGGGCGCAGGGTCGGTCGTCCTGGTCCAGCACGGTGACCTCGAAGAACGGGCTCGGCGTGCCGAGGATCCCCTTGATCACCCGCGGGTCCGGCCCGTCGAGGACCAGCATCCCGGCCTCCTCGAAGGAGGCGCGGATCGTGGCATGGTCGAGGCCCCGGTAGACCGACTCCGGCGTGCCCTCGCCCTGCGCGAGCTCCTCGACGAGCGTCATCATCGCGCTTCCGGACTCGGACTGGCCGAACCCCGTGAGAGCGAAGTCGATCCCGAAGCGCCGCGCGAACTCCTGGTGGTTCGCCGGTACGGGACCCAGCACCACCTTGTTGAGCGCGTTCTCGCGGTCGTCGTCCCGGGGCTCCTGCTTCTGCAGCCAGGTGATCATGACGTCCAGCAGGGTCGCCGTGGTGCACCCGCCCACCTTGATGCGGCGCCAGAAGTCGCTGGGGCTGAAGCGGTCCCACAGCTGCAGGCCCGCCCCGACCCAGAGGGCGCGTGCGACGTTGTAGTGAGCCCCACCGACGTGGTAGAGCGGGAGGTCGTTGTAGACGACGTCGTCCTCGTTGAGGATCCGACGACCGATCCACGTGTACCCGTTGACCCAGCGGTGCGACTGCAGGACGCCCTTCGACGGCCCCGTGGTCCCCGACGTGTAGATGATGTTGGCCGGGTCGTTGAAGGCCAGGGTGACGTCAGGACGCTTCGCCTCCCCCAGCAGGTCGGCGAAGACATGAGGCCAGGCCCGTGACGATCCCTGCGCCGGCACGACGATCACCGTCGGGTCGACCGTCAGCTCGCCCTTGATGTCCTCGACTGCCGGGACGAGGTCCTCGTCGACGATCAGCAGGGCGGGACGCGTGTCGTTGAGCTGGTAGGCCAGGAGCTCGCCCCGGTAGAGGTAGTTGACGGGCGCGTAGACGGCGGCGGCCTTCCAGAGCCCGTACATCGACGCGGCGGCGACCATCGCGTTGGTGGAGAGCACGCTCACCCTGGTTCCCCGGTCCACCGCGAATCGCTCCGCCAGGTTTCCGGCGATCGCGTCGGTGCGAGCGCCGAACTGGGCGTAGGTCAGCTCCTCGCCCGTCTCGCCGTAGGTGATCGCGATGCGGTCGGGTCGGACCCCCACGTGGTGGTCCAGCGCTTCCACGGCCGTCGCGAAGTCGTACTCCAGCAGCTTCTCGAGGTCTTGGGACCTGATGGCATCCAACTACCTCACTCCTTCCCGCGCGCCGAGCGTCCTCGTCGGCGCTGTCTACCTGAGCGACCGCTCAGGTAGTTGGGATCGTATGTGACGTCTCTCACGCAACGCAAGAAGAAGTTGAGATTAGTTTCAAGTGCTGCCCGCGCAGGCAGGGGCACGACGTCGCGAGCGGCGACTCGCGGCGAAGGGTGGGTGCCAGTCGGCGTCAGCCGGCGGCGAACGCCGCGTCGATCACCTCAGGGGAGGCGTTCAGCATGCGCAGCCCCAGCAGCGCGAAGTGGTCGCCGATCTCCTCCGGCGTCCACCGCCCGTCCGGGCGGTACCAGCGCGCGACGTCGACGCACAGGGAGAACAGGGCGGTGACCGTCATGTCGATCTGGGGACTCTCGAACAGCTCCAGCTCCACGCCGCGGTCGATGATCGCGCGCACCAGGCCCACCATGGCCCGCCGCACCGCGGCCACCTCCGCGAAGTGCTGGGAATTCAGCGAATCCAACTCGTTCGCCAGCACGTGCGAGACGAACTGCTCGCGTGCGTGACCGGCGCTCAACGCGCGCATCACTCCGACGAACTGCGCACCCGGACCAGTCTGGGTGGCCAGGACGCGCTGCATGCCGTGCAGCGCGCTCTCGTGCCCCTCCTTGGCGATGAGGAAGAGCAGCTCCTCCTTGGAGCGGTGGTGGGCGTACAGGGCCGAGGCGCTGATGCCGGCCCGCTCGGCGATGCCGCGCGTCGATGCGCCTCCGAAGCCGTGCTGGGCGAACTCGGCCCGCGCGGCGTCGAGGAGGCGCGCCCGCGTCCGATCGCCCCGGGGACGCTGCTTCCGCTCTGCCATGCCTCAGCCACTCCTTCGCAGTCGTCGCCGTTGACGCGGCGCGGTGGTTCATCCTATCGTCGCGAACGTAACCGATCGATCGCTCAGTTAGCCATGTCCGTTCCATGGTGCTGGGGAAGGAACTCTCGCGTGACAACATCTCTCGGACACGACGAGGTCCACCGCCGCCGCGCGCTCGCGCTGCGGCTCGGAGGCGTCGACCAGGTGGCTCGCCAGCATGCCCAGGGGAAGCTGACCGCCCGCGAGCGCATCGACCTGCTCGCCGACCTCGGCTCACTGCGAGAGTTCGGCATCCTCACCGGACGCTCCGAGTACTCCCCCGAGGGCGAGCTGCGCGACTTCGTCCCGAAGGGCCAGGTCGACGGGATCGTCGAGATCGAGGCCCGCCCTGCCGTCGTGAGCGCCGGAGACTTCACGGTCCGCGGCGGCGCGGGCGGAGTCGATGCGGTGGGCTTCGGGCGCGAGCCGCTGCCGGCGGAGCGCGCGCTGGAGATGGGGGTCCCGCTCATCCGACTCCTCGACGCGAGCGGAGGCAGCGTCAAGAGCTTTCTGGACCTGGGCCGCACCTACCCCCCGGACGGCAACACCTTCGTCGCGCCCGAGGTGGAGCTGCTCCAGCTCGCACCGGTCGTGTCAGCGGTGATGGGGCCGGTCGCCGGGCTGCCCGCGGTCGCCGCGTGCCTCGGCCACTTCAACGTCATGGTCAAGGAGACCTCGCAGCTGTTCCCCGGCGGGCCCCCGGTGGTGAAGGCCGCGCTCGGCCTGGACATCACCAAGGAGGAGCTCGGTGGCTGGCGCGTCCACGTCCACGAGAGCGGGTCCGTGAACAACGTGGCGGTGGACGAGCACGACGCCCTGGCTCAGGTCCGCGCGTTCCTGTCGTACCTGCCGACCAACGTGCACACGATGCCGCCGCGATCGGCACCACGCGGGCCCGGGACCGATCCGGACACCCTGCGCGATGTGATCCCCGAGGACGCCAGGACCCCCTTCGACCCTCGCGCCGTGATCGATGCGGTCGTCGACGAGGCGACGTTCTTCGAGCTGTCGCCCGCCTACGGTGGCTCACGGGTGACCGGGCTGGCCCGCGTTGACGGCTTCCCCGTGGGGATCATGGCGAACGACCCCGCGGTGCTCGGCGGATCGACGGACACCGCTGCCGCGATGAAGACGATTCGGCTGATCCAGATCTGCGACCAGTTCCACCTTCCCCTGGTCTCCCTCGCCGACGAGCCCGGCGTTCTGGTCGGTCCCGACTCGGAGCGCGCCGGGATCGAAGCGGCCGGCGCCCGACTGGTGTGGTCCGTGTGCCGCAGCCGCATGCCCTGGATGACCGTCGTCATGGGCCGACTGTTCGGCGTCGGCGGACAGACGCACCACCGTGCCTCCGGAATGTTCCGCCGCATCGCCTGGCCCACTGCGCAGTGGGGCTCCATGCACATCAGCGGCGGCACGTACGCCGCGTTCCGCAGCCAGATCGAGTCCGCACCGGACCCGGAGGCCGAGCAGGCGCGCATCGAGGCGCAGCTGCGGGCGGTGACGTCACCGTTCCGTACCGCCGAGGCCACCGGCCAGGACATCGTCGACCCGGCGGAGACCCGCGACCTCGTCGTGCAGTTCGTCCGTGACGCGCAGCTGCCGCTGGCTCGCCAGCTCGGGCCCTCCCCCACCCCCTTCCTCCCCTGAACCGCGACCGGAGAGCACACCGCATGAAGAAGGTACTGATCGCCAATCGTGGCGAGATCGCCATCCGGATCATCCGCGCCTGCCGCGACCTCGGGCTGGCGTCCGTCGCGCTGCACACGGCCGAGGACGCCGGCGCCGCGTACGTGTCCCTCGCCGATGAGGCCATGCCGCTTCCGGGCCGCAGCACCGCCCATGCCTATCTGGACATCGACGAGATCCTCGCCGCCGCGCTCGCGTCCGGGGCGGACGCCATCCACCCTGGCTACGGGTTCCTCTCCGAGAGCGCGGAGTTCGCCCGTCGCGTCGCGGGAGCGGGACTGACCTGGGTCGGACCGCCCGAGCGAGCCATCGACCTCCTCGCCGACAAGGCCTCCGCGCGCAACATCGCCTCCGAGGCGGGTGCCCGGCTGATCCCCGGCAGCGGCGGTCCTGTCGAGACGGTCGAGGACGTCCACGCCTTCGTCGCCGAGCACGGCCTCCCGGTGGTGATCAAGGCCGTGCTGGGCGGAGGCGGACGTGGCCAGCGGGTGGTGACGTCCATCGACGAGGTCGCGGAGGCGTGGCAGTCCGCACGGCGGGAGGCCGAGGTCGCCTTCGGCTCCAACCCGTGCATGGTCGAGCGGCACCTGAGCCACGTCCGCCACGTCGAGACCCAGTGCCTCGTCGACCGGAACGGCACCGTCCGGATCGTCAGCACCCGCGACTGCTCACTCCAGCGTCGCAGTCAGAAGCTCGTCGAGGAGGCGCCGGCGCCCCTGCTCGACAGCGCGCAGGTGCGCCACCTGTGCGACGTGTCCACGGCCATCCTGCAGGCGGTCGGCTACGTTGGCGCGGCCACCTGCGAGTTCCTCCTGGACGAGGACGGGGATCTCTACTTCCTCGAGGTCAACACCCGGCTCCAGGTCGAGCACAGCGTCACCGAGGAGGCCACGGGCGAGGACCTGGTCGCCGCTCAGCTGCGGATCGCCGATGACGAGCTGGTCCAACCGGGCGCCGTCGAGGCCGATCGTCACGCGATCGAGTTCCGGATCAACGCCGAGGATCCGGGAAGGGACTTCCTCCCCATCCCCGGGATGGTGCGCTCGCTCTCCGTCCCCCAGGGTCCGGGGGTTCGTTGGGACGGCGGCGTGACCGCCGGTGAACGCGTCACCACGAACTTCGACTCGCTCATCGGCAAGCTGATCGTCACTGGCCCCGATCGGGCAACCGCCCTGGCGCGCGCACGTCGCGCACTCGCCGAGCTCTCCGTCGACGGCATCGCGACGGTGACCGACTTCCACCGTGGCATCGTCGAGCACCCAGACTTCGCCGAGCTGCCGCTGGGCGTGCACACCCGATGGATCGAGCTGGACTGCGACCTCCAGCTCGACGCCTACGCCCCGAGCGTCGCCGATGCCGAGACCTCCTCCGGTCGCGGAGGCGAGGTTCGCTCCGGCGCGACGAGACGGGCCCTCGAGGGTGACGTCGTCTCGCCCCTCACCGCCACCGTGCTCCAGGTCCGCGTCGAACCCGGCTCCGTCGTCTCGGAGGGCGACGTCGTCGCCGTGGTGGAGGCGATGAAGATGGAGCAGTCGATCCGCACGACCACCGGCGGAACCGTCTCTGCCGTGCACGTCGCCGCGGGCGACGGCGTCACGACAGGTCAGGCCGTCGTGAGCATCGACGCATGACGACCCTCCGCGAGGCGTCCCACCCCTACGTCGTCGCACTCGACGCCCTGGCCACGGCCGCGGAGACCGGCGACGAAGCCGCCTTCATGCGCCTGTTCTCGACCGACGCGACCATCTGGCAGAGCACGGTGGGCCACGGCATGCGCGTCACGGATCTCGTCCGGGTCCTGTGGGCGCTCGACCGCACGGTCGGGGGCCGCCGCTACCTCGACCGCCGCGTCGACGTCTTCGAGCGCGGCGCCGTCGAGCAGCACGTCCTCGAGGGGACTCGCCTGAGCGACGGCGCACGCGTCCGACTCACGGCGTGCGTGGTCGTCAGGTTCGACGAGGACGGCTTGATCTGCGACCTGCGCGAGTACCTCGACTCCGCGGAGACTGCGGCTTTCGCACCGCGGCCGCCGACGAGCGTGCGCAGCTAGACGGAGGACGGCCCCAGGATCTCCCTCGATCCTGGGGCCGCCCGGCCTGTCCCCCTGGCCTCAGCGCACCCGCAGCACGAACGCGCGGCTGGCGGGCGATGTCAGCGACGAGCCGCTGAACTTCGCCACCAGGCGCACCGAGGACTTCTGACGCGGCAGCGTGACCGTGGCCTTGCCGCCCTTGACCTTCGCGGAGCCGATCACCTTCGAGCCGCGGTAGATCCGGACCGTGCCCGACTTCTCGGTGAAGCCCGGGGTCCTGACCGTGACGCGCACCTTCGCGCGGGTGCGGTCGGTGACCTTGCCGTTGAGCACCTTCGCGGCGACCGTGGCCTTCGCCTTCGCGACCGTGACGCGGACGCTGGTCTCGCTCGGGTCCACGTCGCGGCTGCCGCCGTAGAAGACGCGCACCGTCGTGGTGCCCGGGCGCAGGGCCGTGCCGGGCACGCGGATCGTGGCCGTGCCGTCGCGCATGATCGCCGAGGCGATGATGCGGCCGTCGACCGTCGCGTACGTCAGGCCGCTGGCACCCGGGGCGCCCGTGACGGCGATCGCCGTCGGCTTGCCGTAGGTGCCGCGCGCGGCCTTGGCGGTCAGCGTGGACACGGCGCGCACGTCGACGGCGACCTTCGCGGTCGAGTCGGCGTAGCGGCCCTCGCCGGCGAAGTCGACGTCGAGCACGTGACGACCGGCGCGCAGCGTGTCGGCCGGGATCGTCACCGTGGCGGCGCCACCGGAGACCTCGGCCGTGCCGAGCACCTCGTCGCCGAGCGAGACGGTGACCGCGCCGCGGGGCGAGCCCACGGCCGAGTCCACCGTGACGGCGACGTCGAACGGCTCGTCGGCCCACACGACCTTCGGCACCGTCGCCGAGGTCGTGGTGGAGACCTCGGCCGCCGCACCCGGGTCGAAGCCGACGATCACGGGGTCGTGGTCGCTGGCGCGGTACGGGGTCGACGCGTCGAACAGGTTCGTCACGTTGTTGTTGAAGCGGCTGTACTCACGGCCGATCGACTCGGGCGCGTTGATCGTCCACACGTCGGCGCCGGTGACTCGCGCGAACGCCGCCGAGGACGCGAACACGTGGTCGAGCGAGCCGTGCATGCCCTCGAACTGGTAGGTCTCCTCGTTCGTCAGGCGCTGGTCGACGTTGACGAATCCGGCGTCCTCGATGATCGCGAGCGGGTCCTCCTTGGCGTAGGAGTTGAAGTCGCCGAGCAGGAACACACGGTCGGTGTCGGTCTGCTCCTCCAGCGAGGCCACGAAGTCGACGAGCGCCTCGGCCTGACCGACGCGAGCGCGGTTGGACGCGCCCTGGCCGTCGCCCTGGTCGGCGTTCACGCCCTCGCCCGAGCCCTTGGACTTGAAGTGGTTGACGATCGCCAGGAAGTCCTGGCCGGCGTCGCCGTCGACCGGACGGAACTCCTGCGCCAGCGGGGCACGAGCGTTCGAGAAGGCGGGCGAGTCGAGGATGACCGACGGGCCCACCGGCTCGACCACGTCGCGCTGGTAGATGAACGCGGTGCGGATGACGTCGCGACCCGAGGTCGGGATCGCGTCCGGCGACAGCACGGGTGCCCAGCGCTCGGTGCCCGCGTCGGCGTTGAGCGCAGCGACGAGGGTCTTGAGGGCCTCGTCGCGGTCGGCGCCGCCGAGCGAGCCGGTGTCCTCGATCTCCTCGAGCGACAGTACGTCCGCGTCGAGCGTGTTGATCGCCTGGACGATCTTGGCCTGCTGACGCGCGAGGCTGGCGTCGTTGGCCGCGCCGCGCGGGCCATTGTTCGTGCACTCGTTGACCGTGATGCGGTTGCCGTCGCGGTCGGAGTACCAGGTGCAGGTGCCGCGACCGGAGGAGACCCAGTCCTCGCCCGTGGTGGTGAAGTAGTTCAGCACGTTGAACGAGGCCAGCTTGACCGCGCCGCCGACGTCCTGCGGCGCCGTCTCACGCGTGCTCTGCGAGGAGATCGTGGCGGGCTCGTCACCGGCCGCGAACGGCTGCGTGGGCTGGAGCTTCCAGGTGCTGTTGCGCCAGTCCAGGATGAGCGGCTCGTCGATCGTGACCTTCGCGCCCGTGCGGACCTCGTTGCCGGGCGTGAGCCACGGACCCGGGATCGCGCGGTTGGCGCCCGACGTGAAGTTGATGCTCTTGCCGTCGTCGATGCTGATCGCGCGCGCGGCGTTCTGCGCGACGAGCGCGTCGTACGCCGACGTGCGCGGACGGACCTCGTTGGTCGGCTGCGGCAGCACGGTGTCGCCGGCCGCCAGACCGATCTCGCCGAACGTGTTCGTGCCGTAGTTGTTCGTGAGCGTGTAGGTGCCCGAGGTCGCGTCGACGAGCATGCCCTCGAGCGCCTCGCGCTGCGTCGGGCTCATCGGGAACGTGACGGGCGTCGGGGTGACCGTGCCGGGGGTCGTCGCGTCCTTCCACGAGACCGCCGTGATCTGGGTCAGGCCGTTGAACTCCGAGACCGGACCCGTGACGTCGATCGTGTCGCCGAGCTCGACCGACTGCGCGAACGCGGTGGACGAGCCGAACACGAACAGGCCGTGCGAGGCCGGGCCCGCCGTGCCGCCCGTGCCGGGCGTCTGAATGTAGGCACCGTTGAAGCCGCCCGTGGCGTAGTGGCCGGTGACGACGCCGGTGGTCGTGACCGTCTGGCCGACGCGCGGGCTGGTGGCGCCCGTGCCCTGGATCTGCGCGATCGTCAGGGTCTCGGTGGGCTCGGGCTCCTGCGGCTCGGCGTCGCCGGGGCCGTCGCACGTGGCACCGCACGGCACGGGCGTGGGCGCCGCGGTGGCGAAGTCGGTGGAGTTCGTGTCGGTGTCGGCACCCGCGGCGCGGGTGACCGAGGCGCTCACGGTGTAGCCGTCGGCCTTCGGCGCGCCCTCGAACGTGTTCGAGGCGCCGTAGCCGATGAGGTCGACCAGCGAGGCGCTGGCGCGGACCGCGGCGAGGTCGCCGGTGAGCGCGGTCTCGGAGGAGACGAGCGCGATGCTGCCGCCGTTGGCGTTGCCCGAGAACGCAACCGTGCTGGCCACGTCGGGAGTCGGCAGGTCGGCGCCGTTGGTGGAGTTGGCGTTGCCGCTGACGAGCAGCGTGCCGCCGGGCTCGAGGTGGTGGTCGCCGAGCGGGATCACCGAGGTGAAGTTCGCGGTGCCGTTGTAGGCGCGGTACTGGACCGACCAGCCGTTGACGCTGATGTCCTCGTCCGTCGGGTTGTAGAGCTCGACGAACTTGTTCTTGTAGGTGGCGCCGGTGGAGCCGCCGTTGAGGTAGACCTCGTTGATCACGAGGCCGGATCCGTCGGGTGCGGCGGTGGCCGCGGACGGCACCGCCACGGCCGCACCGGCCGCGACGGCGAGCGCGGTGAGTCCGCGCAGGACAGGACGAGACATCAGGATTCCCCTCGAGATGGGTGCAGGTGGGAGTGGGCCGGGGCGGCCTGCACGCAGGCCGCCCCGGCTCGGTTCACTACTTGACGACCGTGGTCTTCACGGAGGTCTTCGACGCGTTCGCGACGGAGCTGCCCTGGTAGAAGACCCGCAGCGTGGCCTTGCCGCGCGGGAGCTTCGAGAGCTTCACGCGGGCCACGCCGTTCTTCACCTGCGCCTTGCCCACGACCTTCGTGCCGCGCTTGACCACGACCGTGCCGGTCGGGGTGAAGCCCTTGCCCGAGACGCGCGCCTTCAGCACCGCGCTCTTGGCCGAGACCTTCTTCGCGACGACGGCGCGCACCGAGGTGTTCGCCTTCGTGACCTTGACCGTCACGGTCGCGTCGGCCGGCTCGTACGAGGCGCTGCCGTTGAAGAACAGGCCGTAGGTGTGGGAGCCCGGCTTGAGCGCCGTGCCGCCGAAGCGGAACGTGCCCTTGCCGTCGGAGAGGAAGGCGGTGCCGACCTGCATGCCCAGCTGGTTGGCGACGAAGACGATGCCGGTGGTGCCGGGGGCGGCCGACATCGTGATGGTCGCGCCCGTGCCGTACGGCGTGGTCGAGCCCTTCGCGGTGAACGGCGTCTCGCCCTTGATGACCTCGACCGAGACGGTGCCCTCGGACGGGGCCACCGTGGTGGAGCCGTCGAACGAGACGGTCAGCGTGCGCTGGCCGAGTCGCAGGTCGGACGCGTGGACGTCCACCGTGCCCTCGCCGTCGGTGACGGTGCCCGCGCCGACGATGTGGTCGCCCTCGAGGATCCGGACCGGACCGTCGACGTCGACACCGGCCGCCGCGGCGACCTCGACCGAGACGTCGAAGACGTCGCCCTTGGTGACCTGGGCCGGAGCCGTGGCGGTCGTGGTGGAGGCGGCCTTCTCGACCGACAGCGGGATCGTGGCGACGGTGCCGCTGGGCGCCGCCGTCGCGCGGATCGTGCCGCCCTCGATGGCGCCGGCCGGGACCGTGAACGTGAACGTGCCGGAGGCGCCGTTCGTGACCGCCTGGGTGCCGAGGTCGAGCGACTGGTCGTCGCCGTACTCGAGGACCGCGCTGACCGAGGTGTTCGCCGGGCTGCCCAGCGACGTCAGGTTGAGCTTCGGCAGCGAGAACGAGGCGCTGTCGCCGACCTCGTAGGAGTCCGCGAGGCCCGTGACGCCGACCGAGCGGCGACCGAAGTCGGGCGCGACCGGCGAGTTGTCACCGAGGTAGTCGATCCAGCCCTCGTAGTCGACGACGCCGGTGTCGACCCACGTGCCCTCCTTGAAGGCGCGGAAGTTGTCGCCCCCGGTGCCCAGGAAGGACGGGACGATGACCTTGTAGGACTTCGCGGCGTCGATCTGCTGGTCGTCGATCCAGATGCTGGTGACGCGGTCACCCTCGTCGCGCGTGGCGTCGTAGGTGTAGCGGACGTTGTCCGACACGCCCAGCTGCTGGTACGGACGGCTCGGCACGTTGCCGTTCGCGTCGCGCTGCCACTGCTGCTCGAAGACCTTCTTCAGCGAGGCGCCCGTGAGGGTGACCGTGTAGAGGTTGTTGGTGAACGGCAGGACCGCGTTGGCCTCGGCGAACGTCACCGAGCCGTCGGTGTTGTTCGGGCCACCCGTGGTGGTGTTGCCGGCGTAGAACAGCTCGTCGCGCAGGCCACCGGGGTTGTTGATCGCGAGGTCGGCCGGCGCCGGCGTGCTCTTGGACTGCTCGAGCATCGCGTCGGGGACCAGGTTGCCGATCGTCGACTCGCTGGCGCGGTCGTCGCGGCCCGTCTTCGGGGCCGCCGGGTTCGACGGCGTGTAGACGCCGTTGACGTAGCTGCCGCCGGTGTAGGCGGTCGTGATGTCGGCCGAGATGTCGGCGACCTTCTCGTTGCCGATCGTGGCGGCGTACGCGAGCGCGCTGTCGACGATCTGCTGGACCTGGGCGACGCGCGGCGACGCCAGGTTGGCGGTCGCGGCCCGCGCGACGTTCTCGACGGTGTGCGCGGCGACGTCGCCGGTGTCGGGATCGACCGACAGGGTGACCTTGCCGATGTTCTCGCCGTAGCTGCCGGTCTGCAGGACCGGGCGCGTCTTGCCGGCCGCCCCGGGCACGGGCGCGTCCCAGGCGTAGACCTTGTGCGTGTGGCCGGTGAAGATCGCGTCCACCGAGGCGTCGGTGCCGTTCACGATGTTGGCGAAGGCGCCGCCGTGGGCGACCTCCTCGGCCAGCGACGAGCCGTCGGGCGTGCCCGCGCCGGCTCCCTCGTGGTAGGCCGCGACGATCACGTCGGGCCGGTCGGCCTCGGGCAGCGCCTCGAGTCGGTCGACCTCGGTGTTGACCGCTGCGACGGGGTCGGTGAACTCCAGGTCCGCGATGCCCGAGGGGGTGACCAGCGTGGGGGTCTCCTGCGTGACGGCGCCGATGACGGCGACCTTCAGGCCGGCGCGGTCGAACGTCGCGGAGGCGGGCAGCGCGGCGGAGCCGTCGGACTTGAGCTTGACGTTGGCGCCCAGGTGCGGGAACTCCGCCCGATCCGTGACGCGGCCCGCGAGGTCGGCGAAGCCGCGGTCGAACTCGTGGTTGCCCACCGCGGACACGTCGAGGTCGAGCGCGTTCAGCACGTCGATCGTGGGCGCGTCCTGCTGGGTGGCCGACGCGAACGGCGAGGCGCCGATGTTGTCACCGACGGACAAGAAGAGCGTGTTGGCGGCGCCCTCCGTGTCGCGGATGCTCTCCACGGTCGTGGCGAACTTGGTGGTGTTCGCGTCGATGCGGCCGTGGAAGTCGTTGATGTCGACGAAGGTGATGTCGACCGGGTCGGCGGCACTCGCCGACGGGGCCACCACGATCGGCGCACTGAGCAGCGCTCCGATCGCGACGACCGAGAGGGAACGTCGGGACTTCAAGATCTTTGTCCTTTGTCGCAGGGAACACGGGTCGCCACACCGTAACCCTGAGAATCACCCAAGAGACCTGCCGAAGCATGTCTTTTTGGTTAAGACCCGGCAAAAGGTCGGGGCGCCGCGCGGACTAGAGGGCGATCGTCGCCTGGAGTCGGCACGGGCCGTCGGGCGCGGCCACGATCGGGTCGATCGCGAACGGCACCGTGGCGCCGGCCTCGACCCGGTCGAGCTCGACCACGCGCGCCGGTCCGGTCTGCTGGCCGATGAACGCGGTGACCCGGTAGTCGCGCACCTGCTTGCCGGTGTTCTTGAGGGTGCCCTGCACCTTCCAGCGCCCCTTGGCGTTCTGGCGGCACGTGAACGTGGTGATCGCGAGGGGGTCGACCGTGCCCGTGGCCTCGGTCCCGACCTGGCCCGGAGCGGTCGACGTGGCGTCGGTCTTCGGGGCGGCGGAGCCGTCGCTCGCACCGCAGCCGGCCACCGCCAGGAGGAGCACCACCGAGACCCACGCACGCATGGGTCCATCCCATCACGCGGGCCCCATGCGCCCGCGGAGGCGCACCCCGGTGGCCGGTACGATCGAAGCTGAGGAATCCATCATCTTTCAGGAGGTCGAGTGTCCATCGAACGCATCGGAGTCGTCGGAGGCGGCCTCATGGGGTCCGGCATCGCGGAGGTCAACGCCCGCGCCGGACTGTCGGTCGTCGTCGTCGAGGTGACCGAGGACGCGGCCACCGCCGCGCACGGTCGCATCGAGTCGTCCCTGCAGCGCGCCGTCGACCGCGGCAAGCTCTCGGAGACCGACCGTGACGCCGCGCTCGACGCCATCCACGTCACCACCGACCTGAACGCGCTGGCCGACCGCCAGCTCGTGGTCGAGGCGGCGAGCGAGAAGGAGTCGGTCAAGCTCGACCTGTTCACGCGGATCGGGCAGATTCTGCAGGACCCGGACGCGATCCTGGCGTCCAACACGTCGTCGATCCCGATCGTGAAGCTCGGCGCCGCCTCGGGTCGCGCCGACCGGGTCATGGGCGTGCACTTCTTCAACCCCGCGCCCGTCATGAAGCTCGTCGAGCTGATCCCGTCGCTCACCACCTCGGACAAGACGCTCGACCGCATGCGCGGCTACGTCTCCGAGACCCTCGGCAAGCAGCCGATCGACGCGACCGACCGCGCGGGCTTCATCGTGAACTCGCTGCTCGTGCCGTACCTGCTGTCGGCGATCCGGATGTACGAGGCCGGGTACGCCTCGGCGAAGGACATCGACAACGGCATGGTGCTGGGCTGCGGCCACCCGATGGGGCCGCTCGCGCTGAGCGACCTCATCGGACTGGACACCATCAAGGCGATCGGCGAGTCGATGTACGAGGAGTTCAAGGAGCCCCTCTACTCGCCGCCGCCACTGCTCGACCGCATGGTCGACGCGGGCCTGCTGGGCAAGAAGTCGGGCCAGGGCTTCTACCCCTACCCCTGAGCCGCGGTCAGTCCGTCGTCCGCTTCCCGAGCCCCTGCTCGGGAAGCAGGCGCAGGAAGAGGCCCTCGGCCTCGGCGCACACGACGTCGCCGTGGCGCAGCTCGCCGCGCAGGAACCACTTGCGGCCCTCGACGCGGTCGATCCACACGACGGCCTCCAGCTCGGTGTCGATCGGCGTCAGGGCGCGGTAGCTGGTGTTGAGGTAGGCCGTGCGGGTGATGCCACCGGCGGCCAGCGACGCGAGGATGCCGAGCACCTCGTCGAACAGCAGCGTCACGGCACCGCCGTGCACGGCCATGCCGCCGCCCATGAACCAGCGGCCGAACCGCACCGTGCCCTCCACGCGGTCGCGCGTGCGCGAGGTGACGAGGAGCTCGGGCAGCATCGCGTGCCCGCGCACGGGCAGCTCGGCGACGCGCCCGTTGACCTGGTGCTGCTCGTCGGTGGCGAGCGGTTCGAGCCGCTCGCGCCAGCCGGCGAGGTCGGCGGCGAGACCGTCGATCGCCTCGCGGTCCATCGGCATGGAGGCGAGCGCGTTCTGGACGGCGTGCAGGTGCTCGACCAGCTCGCCGTAGGCCCGCACGTCGTCGGCGGCGAAGTCGCCCTTGAACATCTCTTCCCAGCTCACCCGAGCGAGGCTATCCAAGCGCTCGTCGCGTCAGCCGAGGGCACCCATGATCCCGGCGACGCGCGAGACCGCCTCGGGACCCACCCGGCAGCAGCCGCCGACCCACGCGGCTCCGGCCTCGACCCACGCGGGCACCAGACCGACGTCGTACGTGCTGGTGCCGACCCACTGCTGCGCCTCGGCGTCCCAGACCTCGCCCGCGTTGGGGTAGACGACGCCCGGCTTGCCCGTGGCCGCGGCGGCCCGCAGCGCAGGGCCGACGTCGGCGGGTGCACAGCAGTTCACGCCGACGGCCACCACGCTGTCCACGGCTGCCGGGATCGCGAACGCGGCGTCGAGCCGCTGGCCGGCGCACGTGCGATCACCGACGATCGAGTAGGAGAACCACGCCGCGTGGTCGTACTCCGCGAGCAGCCGTGCCAGCACTTCGGCCTCGTCGGTGTCGGGGATCGTCTCGACGGCGATCACATCTGGTCCGGCGGCCAGGAGGGCCTCGAGGCGCGGCCGGTGCACCTCCTCCAGCTCCCGCGCGGTGAGTCCGTAGCGACCGCGGTACTCCGACCCGTCGGCGCGCAGCGCCCCGAACGGACCCAGCGAACCGGCGACCAGGCGGCCCTCGACGTCGCCGGCGGCCTCACGGGCCAGCTCGACGCTCAGCCGGATGAGGCCGGGGTCGCTCGCCTGGTAGCTGGCGGAGGTCGCCACGTCGGCCCCGGCCTCGAAGTAGGCGCGGTGCACCGCGACGATCTCGTCGGGCGACGTGCGCAGCACCCGCGCGGTCCACTCGCCCCCGGACAGGTCGTTCCCCCGGTCCTCCAGGGCGTTGGACAGTCCACCGTCGAGCACGTGCATCCGGCCAGTATGCCGTTCGCCGGGAGGGCCCGACCGCTGGTCGATCGGTCCGGGCCCGAGGTGCACGAGGCGAGCGGGAGTCGCCACAATGGCAGCGTGACGTGACCCACACGCACCGTTCGACCCGCCGGAGGCCTCATGATCGTCCCGCTGACCCTGCGCGACTTCCTCGACCGCGCCCGCACCGTCTACCCCGACCGCGTCGCCGTGGTCGACGAGCCGAGCCAGGTGGCGGACTCGTGGGGCGAGCTGACCTACGCGCAGCTCTACGCGAAGGCGCGCAGCCAGGCGGCCACGCTCGACGAGCTCGGGATCGCGCAGGGCGCGCGCGTGGCGATGGTGTCGCACAACGCGGCGCGCCTGCTCGCCTCCTTCTACGGCGTGGCCAACTGGGGTCGCATCTTCGTGCCCGTGAACTTCCGGCTCGCACCGGCCGAGGTGCAGTACATCGTCGAGCACTCCGGCGCCGAGGTCGTCATGCTCGATCCCGAGCTGGAGCACCTCGCCGACGCGTGCGCGTCGGCCAAGCACGTGTTCGTGCTGGGCCGCGACGACGACCGGATCTGGGCGTCGAAGGCCGAGCCGGCCGAGTGGGAGCCGGACGAGAACGCGACCGCCACGATCAACTACACCTCGGGCACGACGGCCCGGCCGAAGGGCGTGCAGCAGACGCACCGCGCGCGCTGGGTCAACGCCACCACGTTCGGCTGGCACGCCACGCTGACCGACCGCGACGTCTACCTGCACACGCTGCCGATGTTCCACTGCGACGGCTGGGGCCTGCTCTACTCCGCCACCGGCGTGGGCGCGAAGCAGGTCGTGATCCGCCAGATCGACGGCACCGAGATCCTCCGACGGATCGAGGAGCACGGCGTCACCGTGCTGGCCTGCGCGCCGGCGGTGCTGAACGCGGTCCTCGACGCGCTGCCCGACTGGACCGGCGAGACCGGCCGCGACCGGGTGCGCTGCATCGTGGCCGGCGCTCCCCCGCCGACCCACACGATCCAGCGCGTCCGCGAGGAGCTGGGCTGGGAGTTCATCCAGATCTACGGGCTCACCGAGACCTCGCCGCTGCTGACGATGAGCCGCATGCGCGAGGAGTGGGACGACCTCGAGGGCGAGGAGCAGGCGCGCCTGCTCGCCCGCGCCGGCGCGCCCACGATCGGCACGCGGATCATGGTCGACGACAAGGGCGAGATCCTCGCCCGCAGCAACACCGTGCTCGAGTCGTACTGGGAGAACCCGGAGGCCACGCAGGACGCGCTGGCCGACGGCTGGTTCCACACCGGCGACGGTGGCGTCTACGAGGACGGCTACGTCACGATCGCCGACCGCAAGAAGGACGTCATCGTGTCCGGCGGCGAGAACGTGTCCTCGATCGAGGTCGAGGACGTGCTCGCGTCGCACCCGGCCGTGCGCGAGGTCGCCGTGATCGGCGTTCCCGACGACAAGTGGGGCGAGCTCGTGCTGGCCCTCGTCGTGGTCGAGGGCGACGTCTCCGAGGAGGACCTGCGCGCCCACGCCCGCGAGCGCCTCGCCGGCTACAAGGTGCCCAAGCGCGTCGAGTTCCGCGAGGAGCTCGCCCGCACCGCGACGGGCAAGCTGCAGAAGTTCAAGCTCCGCGCCCAGTACTGGGAGGGCCGGGACCGCCTCGTCAACTGACTCCGATCTCGATACGCCGGCTCGTTCCTCGCCGCGCTATTCGATCGCCGGTGCTCCCGCTGATCGAGTAGTAGGCGAGCGCAGCGAGCCGCGTATCGAGATCCCGGTCAGCCGGTGTTGCGCAGGCCGTTGGCGATGCCGTTGACGGTCTGCAGGAGCGCGGCGCGCATGTCCTCGTCGACGGCGTCCGGGTCCTCGCGGTAGCGGGCCAGCAGGTCGACCTGGGCGAACGAGATCGGCTGGAGGTACGCGTCGCGCACCTCCAGCGTGCGGCGCAGCGCGGGCTGGTCGTCGAGCACGTGCCGCTCGCCGGTGACGCGCAGCACCTCTTCCACGGTGACCGCGTGCTCGGCGCGGATGCGGTCGAAGATGGGTCGCAGGTCGGCCGGGACGAGCGTGTTGACGTAGTGTCCGGCGACGTCGAGGTCGGTCTTGGCCAGCGTCATCTCCACGTTCGAGATGAACGTGCGGAAGAAGTGCCACTTCTCGAGCATCTCGGCGAGCACGTCGGCCTTGCCGTCGAGCCGCGCGGCGCGCAGGCCGCTGCCGACGCCGAACCAGCCCGGCACGATCTGACGGCTCTGCGTCCAGCCGAACACCCAGGGGATCGCCCGCAGGCCGTCGATGCCGCCGCCCGTCTCGGGCCGGCGCGACGGGCGCGAGCCGATGTTGAGGTCGCCGAGCTGGTCGACCGGCGTCGAGGCCAGGAAGTACTCGAACAGCCCCGGCGCGTCGATCAGCTGCCGGTACGAGGCGTAGGCCGCGTCGCTGACCTGCGTCATCGTGTCGTCCCACTGCTGCATCGACTCGGCGGGCGTGCGGGCCTGCAGGTGCAGGGTGGACGCCTCGAGCACGGCCGCGAACGAGAGCTCGAGGTTCTCGTGGCCGAGGCGCGGCAGCGAGTACTTGTCGCTGATGACCTCGCCCTGCTCGGTGAACTTGATGTCGCCGGTGAGCACGCCGTACGGCTGGGCGAGGATCGCGTCGTAGGTGGGGCCTCCGCCACGGCCGACCGTGCCGCCGCGACCGTGGAACAGCCGCAGCGTGACGCCGTGCTTCTGCGCCACGTCGCGCAGGGCGCGCTGGGCGCGGTGCAGCTCCCACTGCGAGGTCGTGATGCCGCCGGCCTTGTTCGAGTCGGAGTAGCCGAGCATGACCTCCTGGGTGTCGCCGCGCAGCCGCACGAGCGAGCGGTAGTGATCGTCGGACAGCAGCTCGTCGAGGACGTCGCCGGCGCGACGGATCTCGTCGACCGTCTCCAGCAGCGGCACGAAGCCGAGCCGCGCGAAGGGGGGCGTCTCGTCGCTGCCGACGAGGTCGACCAGGCCGGCCTGGCGGGCCAGCACGACCGGCGCGAGGAGGTCGTCGCCGCCGAGCGTCATCGAGACGATGTAGGACTCGATGACGTCCTCGCCGAAGGTCTCCTTGAGCTCGCGCACCGCGGTGAAGACGCCGTACGTGCGCGCGCCCCACTCGTCGAGGGAGGGCGGGTCGGCCGACAGCGGACGCAGCCGGCCGAGCTCGCGCGACAGCAGCGCGAACCGCTCGTCGCGTTCGAGTTCCTCGTACGGGGTCTCGGACTCGTCGAGGCGGTCGTACAGGATGCCGAGCGCGTGGTGGTGAGCCTCGGCGTGCTCGCGGATGTCCATCGTGGCCAGGTGCAGCCCCACCGAAGAAATGGCCCGGATCGCCCGCGCCAGCATGCGGTCGGCGATGAGCTCGCCGCCGTTCGCGCGCAGCGACGCGTCGACGACGCGCAGGTCGGCCAGCAGCTCGTCGCGGTTGGCGTAGTCGCGTCCGGGCACGTGAGGCGTGCCGTCGGCCACGCGCGCCGCCGAGTTCGCGACCTTGAGCTTCACGCACGACAGCTTGAGCCGGTAGGGCTCGTGGGCGTTCACGAGCAGCAGCCGCGGGTCGAGGTCGGGCAGGGCCGTGAGGTCGGCCTGCAGCGACTTCGTCAGCTCGGCGCTGACCTCAACGAGCTCGTCGGACGACGACAGCTCGCGGATCAGCAGGTCGAGGTTGGTGTCGACGATCCGCGTGGCGATGCGGTTCTGCAGTCGCAGGATGTCGAGGGTGACCTGCGGGGTGACGTTGGGGTTGCCGTCGCGGTCGCCGCCGATCCACGTGCCGAACGACAGGGGTCGCTTCGCGGGATCGAGGACGATGTCGTGCTCGGCCAGCCGGTCGGCGAGGTCGGTGCCGATGTCGGGCAGCGCCTCCTCGAGGATCTGCTGGAGGAAGAACACGAGGTGCCGCGCCTCGTCGACGGGCGTGGGACGCGTGCGGCGCACGGCGTCGGTCTGCCAGATGAGGTCGATCAGCTGCGCCAGGTCGCGGTCCTGGGCCGCGCGCCGTCGGGTGCCGGTCTCGGCGGAGTCGAGCAGGATGTCGGCGATGCGGCGCAGCTTCGTCAGCACCGTGCGGCGGCTCACCTCCGTGGGGTGCGCGGTGAAGATCGCACGCACGTCGATCCGCTCGATGCCCTCCCGCAGCGCGTCGACGCCCTGCTCGGCGACGATGTCCTCGATCGCGCGGGCGAGCCAGCCGCCGTCGTCGGGCCGCGACTCGATGCCGCGCACGCGCGCGACCTGCTCGGCCACGTTGGCGAGGTTGAAGTAGACGCTGAACGCCCGCACGAGCTTGCCCACCGTGGCGGCGTCCAGGTCGGACAGCAGGGCGCGGATCCGGGTGGCGGCCTCGTGCCGCTCGTCGGCGTCGTCGGAGTCCTCGATGACCTTGCCCTGCGCGCGGACCAGCTCGACCTGCTCGAAGAGGTGCTCGCCCTCGAGGCGGCGCAGGGTCTGGCCCAGCAGGTCGCCCACGCGGCGCACGTCGTGGCGCAGCGAGTCGTCCTTGGAACGGGCGATGGCATCGAACTCGGAGTCGGTCACGGGGCTCCCCTCGGCTGACGGATGTCGTGGGGCGCCGTTGCCCGCGCCCAGCCTAGCCAGATCGGTCGCGGGACGCGGCGCTCAACTCGTGTGGTGGACCACCGCGTCGACGAGCGCGCGCCACGGACCGTCGATCTGCCGCTCGGGCAGCGTGGCCTCGCGGTCGTTGGCCTGCACCTCGTAGACGAAGCCGTCGGGGTAGCCGTCGTCGGGCGTGGCGTCCCACGGGCACGCCTCGACCAGCGGCCACCAGGCCCGGGCCTCGTCCTCGCTGGTGGCCTCGACCTCCCACTGCCGGCGCAGGCCGGCGAAGCCGCCGGTGCGGATCACCCGGACGACGAGGAGGGGCTGGTCGATTCCTTCCATACCCCCACAGACTGCCACGCACCGCGCACCACGTCAGCCGCGTCGTGGCTCTCGGCGACCGCGACCGTGGCGCGGGCGAACTCCTCGAACGTGGCACGCGGCGAGAGATCGCCCAGCAGCGTCTCGTACCAGATCCGGCCGGCCACCTCCCAGGCGTGACCGCCGAGCCCGGTGGCCACGAGGTGGAATGCCTTGTTGGGGATGCCCGAGTTCAGGTGGACGCCGCCGTTGTCCTGCCGGGTCTCGACGAAGTCGTCCATGTGCGCGGGCTGCGGGTCCTTGCCGAGGACGTCGTCGTCGTAGGCCGTGCCCGGCGCGCTCATCGACCGCAGCGCCCGACCCTCGACGGCGTCGGTGAACAGCCCCTCGCCGATGAGCCACGAGGCCTCGTCGGCGGTCTGGCCCGCGGCGCGCTGCTCGACCAAGGCGCCGAAGACGTCGGCGACGGACTCGTTGAGGGCGCCCGACTGGTCGCGGTAGACCAGACCGGCGGTGTACTCGACGAGACCATGTGCGAGCTCGTGACCGATCACGGACAGCGACGCGGTGAAGCGGCCGAAGATCTCGCCGTCGCCGTCGCCGAACACCATCTGCGAGCCGTCCCAGAAGGCGTTGTCGTAGGCGTTGCCGTAGTGCACGGTGCCCAGCAGCGGCAGTCCGGCGTCGTCGATCGACTGCCGCGCGTAGACCGCGCGGAGGAGGTCGTCGGTGGCGCCGAAGCCGTCGTAGGCCTCGTCCACCGCGACGTCGCCCGTGGGCGGGTCGCCCTCGTCGCGCACGACCTCGCCCGGCAGCTCGGTGCCGCCCCGCGCGTCGTGCACCGTGCGGCGCAGCGGCACGGTCGTGGCCGGCGGCCGGGCCGACGGGCGCGCCTGCCCGCCGTGCTCGGGACGCTCGGCGAGCGCGGCCTGGGCGGCCTGCGCGGCCGTGGCGTAGCGGTCGTCCTCGAGGCCGGCGATGTGGCGGAGCAGGTAGGGCGGGACGATCCCCCGAATCGTGTCCATGTCCCGACCGTAGACGTCGGCACCGACATCGCGCGCGCCGACGACTGCCACGTGAGACCCGCCCGGCCGACCGGCTGCCCGGACTGGCCGATCGGCCGACGCGGCAACCTCGCGACCACGGCTAGCGTGCGGGCATGGCCACCTGGATCCTGCGCGACCGCGGACGCGACCTCGCCGTGCGCGACGACGGGGACGGCGGCCTCGTCCTGTCGCTGGACGGAGTCGAGGTCGACCAGGCCACGGTCGGGCGGCTCGGCGACCACGAGTTCGAGCTCGACCGGATCGCCGGTCGGCACCAGAAGGTCAAGGCCGAGCGAGGTCTCGGCGCGGCGCTGGCGAAGGTCGCGCTCGTGGAGTCCGGCAACGGCGACCTGCCCGTCACGGTGCCGTTCGTGCCGCCCGAGGGCACCCGCGCCCGCCGCCTGCACGACCTCCGCGAGGCCCACCCGAAGGCGTGGGCGGCCCGGCACGTCGTGTTCACCGTCGTCGGCCTGCTCGGCATCGGCGCCCTCGTGTCGGGCCTGCTCGGCCGCCTCGTCCCCGCGATCGACTGGTCGTGGCTGCCCGACCCGCCCGACGTCGACCTGCCCGAGATCGGCCTCGACCTCACGCTGCCCGGCTGGCTGCGCTACCTGAACCCGTTCTTCTGGCTCGGCCGCATCACGCCCGACTGGCTGGCCGACCTGCCGTGGGGCGTGATCATCTCGCTGCTGGTGGCGTGCAGCCTCGCGTGGGGCGAGTACCGCAAGCAGAAGGACCGCAAGGAGCGCGAGGAGCGCACCGACGACTGACGCGCCTCAGGACGGGTCCGGGCCCTCGCTCCGACGCTCCTGCTCGGCCTCGTGCCGGACGGTCTGGATCCCCTTGGCCCACTGCGGCAGGTCGGCGCGGCGCACGTGGTCGGGCACCTGCCGGCTGAGCACGAACCGCATGAGCCAGATGCCGACCACGACCATCGTGATCCCGATCAGCCAGCCCAGTCCGGTGCGGCCCTCGTTCGACAGCCACACGATCGCGGTCGGGACGGCGAACGTCAGCATGAGGCTCACCGAGAGCACGCGGGCACCGGAGGCGTTCGCGGCGGCGTGCGCGGGGCTCGTGTCCATCATGTTCGCCTCGACGAACTCGGCCGGACGGAAGAACGCGAACCACGGCAGGACCACGAAGACCACGAGACCGAGGCCCGCGAGCATCGGCATGAACGTGTTGGCCAGGATCACCAGGGCGGCGTCCGACCAGATGCCGCCACCGCCGCGCGAGGCGTCGAACCAGTAGTGCCAGCCGTCGGGCCGGCGGACGGCCTCAATCGTGTCCTCGACACCCGGCCGGTACCGGACGAGGACGGCGGTCAGACCCACCAGCGGGCCCATGATGAGCGGCAGGACGAGCGTCCGGCCGAGCGCGACGAGAGGGCGCGGTCCGTCGAACCGCACCCACATCGTCTCCAGCACGGCCCACGACACGGGGATGACCGAGCCGAACATCAGCAGGTAGCCCAGCGGGCTGTCGCCGTCGACGTCGGCGGCCACGTCGTCGACGACGATCCACTGCACGACGGCCAGGGCGACCACGAGCAGCCACGGGACCGGGGTGAACAGGATCCGCCGCCACGGGCTCTTCGCGCGCATGCGCTCGAGCCTAGGGGCGCCGCGGCGGCCCGGCCTCGCCGAGTGGCGCAATCCGGGGTCGCGAGTGGCGCAGAAAGGCCCGCCACTCGGCGAGTGGCGGGCCATGTCGCGCCACTCGGCGAACCGGTGGGCGACGGGATGGAGGCGACGGGGTCAGCGCTGGCGGCGCCAGACGGTGACCTGGCGGTCGCCGTAGAGCGCGGGGAGGTTCTGCGGGGCGCGCGCCTGGGCGAGCTCGGCCTGCAGCTCGGCGACCTTCGCCTGGAGCGCGGTCACCTGGTTCTCCAGCGCGATGACGCGCTTCACGCCCTCGAGCCCGAGGCCCTCGGCGGTCAGCTGGGCCACCATCCGCAGCAGCTCGATGTCGCGCAGCGAGTAGCGGCGGCCGCCGCCGGAGGTGCGGCCGGCCTCGACGAGGCCGATCCGGTCGTACGTGCGGAGGGTCTGCGGGTGCAGGCCCGACAGCTCGGCGGCAATGCTGATGACGAAGACCTTCGCCTCCGGTCCCGGCGGGACGAAGTCGTTCATGACGGCACCGCCTTGGAGAAGCGACGGTATGACGGCACCGTCATGACGTACTGGACGTTCGCTCGCTGACGCTCACTCATGACGTACTCCCGATCCTCGCGGCCCGGTAGGCCTCGATCGCGGCGAGCTCGTCGGCCGACGGCTCGTGCGGCACCTGGACCTCGACGGTGACGAGGAGGTCGCCGCGCGTGCCGTCGCGGCGCGTGCCGCCCTTGCCGCGCGCCCGGAACGTGCGGCCGTTGGGGGTGCCGGCCGGCACCTTGAGCTTGACCGGCGGGCCGTCGATCGTGGGAGCGCTGACCTCGCCGCCCAGCACCGCGTCGTCGAACGACAGCGGCACCGTGACCGTGAGGTCGTCGCCCTTGCGCCCGAAGCGCTCGTCGCCCTCGACGTGCACCACGAGGAAGAGGTCGCCGGCGGGTGCGCCGGTGTCGCCCTTCGCGCCCTTGCCGCGGATCTTGATCCGCTGGCCGTCCTTGACGCCCGCGGGCACCTTGACGTTGATCGTGCGGCTCGACGGCGCGCGGCCCGAGCCCGAGCACACCTCGCACGGGTGCTCCACGATGAGCCCACGGCCGCGGCACTGGCGGCACGGCTCGGTCATCGCAAAGACGCCGCCCGACGCGCCGGTCTGCATGCCGCTGCCCTGGCAGTTGCCGCACACCTTCGGCACGGTGCCGGGCTTGGCGCCGGTGCCGTGGCACATCGAGCAGGGCTCGTCGCTGGTGAGGCGCAGCGGGATCGTGGCCCCCTCCACCGCCTGGCGGAAGGTGATCGTGGCCTCGGTCTCGAGGTCGTCTCCGCGGCGCGGCTGCGCCTGACGACGCCGGCCGCCGCGGGCGCCGCCGCCGCCGAAGATCCCGCCCAGGATGTCGCCGAGGTCGAAGTCGACGCCGCCCCCGCCGTACGAGCCGCCCCCGGGCGGCGGGAAGCCGCCCTTGAACTGCCCGAACAGCGAGCGCTGCTCGTCGTACTGCTTGCGCTTCTCGGCGTTCCCGACGACGCCGTAGGCCTCGGAGATCGCCTTGAAGCGCTCCTCTGCCTGGGCGTTGCCGGGATTGGAGTCGGGGTGGTGGTCCCGCGCCAGCTTGCGGTACGCCTTCTTGATCTCGTCGGCCGAGGCATCCTTCTTGACGCCCAGGACCGCGTAGAAGTCCTTCGACGCCCAGTCAGTCGGTGCGCTCATTCACCCCTCCTCCCTCTCGTGTTCCTCGTTCAGTCCTCGGTGGTCGGCTGCTCGGTGGCCGCCGCGGCGGCACCCGGGTCGACGACCCCCACCACGGCCGGCCGCAGGACGCGGTCGCCGACGCGGTAGCCCGTGCGCATGACCTGCGCGATGCTCTGGACCTCGACCTCGGGGTCCTCGCCCGCGTGGAAGACGGCCTCGTGCAGGTTCGGGTCGAACGGCTCGCCGACCTCCCCGAACGACTCGAGGTCGAACTTGCCCAGCGCCCCGCGCAGCTGGTCGGCGACGGCCTTGAAGCCGCCCGTCAGCTCGCCGTGCTCCTCGGCGCGACCGAGGTCGTCGAGCACGGTCAGCAGCTCGGTCAGCACCTTCTGCTTGCCGGCCTCGACCGCGCGGGGACGGTCGTCCTCGACGCGGCGCTTGTAGTTGATGAACTCCGCCTGCTTGCGCTGGAGGTCGTTCGTCAGCTCGGCGACCTTCGCCTCGAGCTCGGCGACGGCGTCGGGAGCGGACTCCTCGGTCGGCGGCTCCGTCCCGGCGCCGCCGACGGGCGCCTCCCCCTCAGGGGAGGTCGCCTCGTCGAACGGCTGCTCGGTCACTTCTGCTCACCCTCGTCGTCGACGATCTCGGCCTCGACGACGTCCTCGTCGTCGGCCGGCGCGTCGCCCGCGGGGGCACCCTCGGCGCCCGCCTCGGCCGCCGCGGCGGCGTACATGGCCTCACCCATCCTCGAGCTGGAGGTGCCCAGCTTCGTGACGGCGGCCTGGATGGCGTCGGTGTCGTCGCCCTCGAGGGCCGACTTCAGCGCGTCGACGTCGGCCTGGACCTCGGTCTTCACGTCGTCGCCGACCTCGTCGCCGTTCTCGGCCAGGAACTTCTCGGTCGAGTGGACCAGGGTCTCGGCCTGGTTGCGGACCTCCACCGACTCGCGGCGCTTGCGGTCCTCCTCGGCGTACTGCTCGGCGTCCTTGACCATCTTGTCGATGTCGTCCTTCGACAGCGCGGAGCCGCCGGTGATCGTCATCGACTGCTCCTTGCCGGTGCCGCGGTCCTTGGCCGAGACGTTCACGATGCCGTTGGCGTCGATGTCGAACGTGACCTCGATCTGCGGCACGCCACGCGGCGCCGGGGGCAGGCCGGTGAGCTCGAACGTGGCCAGCAGCTGGTTGCCGGCGGCCATCTCGCGCTCGCCCTGGTAGACCTGGATCGCCACGGACGGCTGGTTGTCGTCGGCCGTGGTGAAGACCTCGGACCGCTTGGTCGGGATCGTGGTGTTGCGCTCGATGAGCTTGGTCATCACGCCGCCCTTGGTCTCGATGCCCAGCGACAGCGGGGTCACGTCGAGCAGCAGGACGTCCTTGACCTCGCCCTTGAGCACGCCGGCCTGGAGGCTGGCGCCGATCGCGACGACTTCGTCGGGGTTGACGCCCTTGTTGGGCTCCTTGCCACCGGTGAGGGTCTTCACGAGCTCGGACACGGCGGGCATGCGGGTGGAGCCACCCACGAGCACGACGTGGTCGATGTCGTTCACCGTGACGCCGGCGTCCTTGATGACGTTCTGGAACGGCTTCTTGGTGCGCTCGAGCAGGTCGGCCGTGATCTTCTCGAACTCGGCGCGGGTGAGCGTCTCGTCGAGGAAGACGGGGTTGCCGTCGACGACCGTGATGTAGGGCAGGTTGATCGACGTCGAGGACGAGCTGGAGAGCTCGATCTTCGCGCGCTCGGCGGCCTCGCGGATGCGCGGCATCGCCATCTTGTCCTTGGTCAGGTCGACGCCGGTGGACGCCTTGAACTTGGTGACCAGCCAGTCGACGACCGCGTTGTCCCAGTCGTCGCCACCGAGGTGGTTGTCACCGCTGGTGGCCTTCACCTCGATGACGCCGTCGCCGATCTCCAGCAGGGACACGTCGAACGTGCCGCCGCCGAGGTCGAAGACGAGGATCGTCTGGTCGTCGCCCTTGTCGAGGCCGTACGCGAGCGCGGCCGCGGTGGGCTCGTTGATGATGCGGCTGACGTTGAGGCCCGCGATCTCGCCGGCCTCCTTCGTGGCCTGGCGCTGGTGGTCGTTGAAGTACGCCGGCACGGTGATGACCGCGTCGGTGACCGGCTCGCCCAGGTACGCCTCGGCGTCGCGCTTGAGCTTCTGCAGCACGAACGCGCTGATCTGCTGGGGGTTGAACTTCTTGCCGTCGATCTCCACCGACCAGTCCGTGCCCATGTGGCGCTTGACCGAGCGGATGGTGCGGTCGACGTTCGTGACGCCCTGACGCTTGGCGACCTCGCCGGTCAGGACCTCACCGTCCTTCGCGAACGCGACGACGGACGGGGTGGTGCGAGCGCCTTCGGCGTTCGCGATGACGGTGGGCTCTCCACCTTCGAGCACGGCCACGACGGAGTTCGTCGTGCCGAGGTCGATGCCGACTGCACGGGCCATTGGTTCCTCCTGGTTTCGCAGTGTTCTGCCTGGTGAGCTCTGCCTTGAAGACTGTGGGTCAAAAGACTTGAGTCATACGTTATCAACTTCGTTCAAGGGCGCTGCATTCCCCCCGAGGGCCGAAAGACCAGACCCTGGTCTGACGATCGGATCACACCGCGCGCCTAGGCTCGGGCCCATGGACGAGATCGCGCCCGCGCCCGGGCGACCGTGGCGCCTGGGTCCGCGCGCGACCCGCCTGTTCGACGTCGCGCTGGCCTCGGCGCTCGTCCTGGCGTCCTTCCCGATGAGCGTCCTGGCGACCGGCCAGAACGCGTGGGCGCTCGGGCTGTCGCTGCTCCAGACGGTGCCGCTGTACTGGCGGCGCAGCCGTCCCGCGACCGTGTTCGTCGCGGTCGCCGGCGCGAGCGTGCTCCAGGCCGTCACCTACGACCTGCCCGTCTGGGGCCAGGTGGCCTTCCCGGTCGCGCTGTACTCGCTGGCCCGGTTCGGGTCGGCGACGGCAGGACGCATCGGCCTGCTGGTCGGGCTGTGCGGCGCTGCGGTGGCCTCGTGGGTGTGGACCTCCACCCAGTTCGCGGCCTACCCGCCCGGGCTCGACTACATCGACTACGAGATGGGGCTCGACGATCTGTCGCCCTACTTCTTCCTCATCACCGCGATCGTGCTGGCCGCGTGGGCGCTCGGCAGCCAGGCGCGCATCCGCCGGGCCTACGAGGAGAACCTCGTGGCGCAGGGCCGTCAGCTCGCGGTCGAGGCCGAGCAGCGCGCCGTGCTGGCCGCCGCCGAGGAGCGCACCCGGATCGCGCGCGAGATGCACGACGTCGTCGCGCACGGACTCTCCGTCGTGATCGTGCAGGCCGACGGCGCGCGGTACGCCGCGCAGAAGGACCCGCAGGTGGCGGTGCAGACGCTGGGCACCGTCGCGTCGGTGGGTCGCGACGCGCTCACCGAGATGCGCCGCCTGCTCGGCCTGCTGCGCGGCACCGAGGACCCCGCGCTCGCCCCGCAGCCACGGCTGGAGGACATCCCCTCGCTCGTCACCGCGGACGACCGCGTCGACCTCCACCTGCCCGATCCCGTGCCGCAGGTGCCCGACGGCGTGGCCCTCACGGCCTACCGGCTCGTGCAGGAGTCGCTCACCAACGTCCGCAAGCACGCGGGCCCGCAGGCGCGCGCGACGGTGCGGCTGTCGGTCGACGCGGACGCGCTCGGCGTCGAGGTCGTGGACGACGGTCGCGGCGGGGCCAACGACGGCACCGGCGGCCTCGGACTGCTCGGCATGCGCGAGCGGGTGGAGGTCCACGACGGCACCCTCGAGGTCGGGCCCGCGCCCGGTGGCGGATGGGCCGTGCGTGCGAGGATCCCCACGTGACCGACCCGATCCGCGTCGCCCTCGTGGACGACCAGCAGATGGTGCGCGCGGGGTTCCGGATGCTCGTGGACAGCCAGGACGACCTCGTGGTCGTGGGCGAGGCCGGCGACGGCGAGGAGGCGCTGCGGCTGCTCGCCGAGGTCGAGGCCGACGTCGTCCTGATGGACGTGCGCATGCCGCGGCTCGACGGGGTCGAGGCCACGCGGCGGCTCGCGCCGGGCGACGAGGGGCCGCGCGTCATCGTGCTCACCACGTTCGACCTCGACGAGTACGCGTTCGCGGCGCTGCGGGCGGGCGCCTCGGCGTTCCTGCTGAAGGACGCGGCTCCCCCGGACCTGCTGGCGGCGATCCGCGCCGTGCACGCCGGCGACGCCGTGGTGGCGCCGTCCACCACGCGTCGCCTCCTCGACCACTTCCTCGCGGCGCCCACCGCGCCCCGTGCGCCCGGTGCCGCCGACCGGCGCCTGGAGTCGGTCACCGAGCGCGAGCGCGAGGTCCTCGGCCTCATCGCGCGCGGCCTCAGCAACCCGGAGATCGCGGCCGACCTCGTCGTCTCGGAGGCCACCGTGAAGACGCACGTGAGCCGACTGCTGGCCAAGACCGGATCGCGCGACCGCGTCCACCTCGTTCTCCTGGCCTTCGAGGCCGGCCTCGTCGACTGACCGCGCGGCGCTCACGTCATACCGTGGGCGGACGCCGAAGATCCGCCCCTGAGGCGACGACCCGGAGGGCCTCCGAAAAATAGCGTCGAGGCATGACTTCGACCTCCTTCTCCGGGACCGCGCAGCGCGGCGTCCTGCCCGCCGCCTCCGTCCGCGGACTCACCAAGATCTACGGCCACGGCGACACCACCGTGCACGCGCTGCGCTCGGTCGACCTCGACCTCCCGCCCGGCCGCTTCACCGCGATCATGGGCCCGTCGGGCTCGGGCAAGTCGACGCTGATGCACTGCCTCGCGGGCCTCGACCGCCCCACCGAGGGCACCGTCTCGATCGCGGGCACCGAGCTGTCGACCCTCGACGACGACCGCCTCACCCACTTCCGCCGCGACCACCTGGGCTTCGTCTTCCAGGCCTTCAACCTGCTGCCGATGCTGACGGCGCGGCAGAACATCATGCTGCCGTTCGAGCTGGCCGGCCGCCGCCTCGAGCCCGGCACGGCCGAGCGCATCGAGCAGGTGATCGACGTGCTCGGCCTGCGCGACCGCCTCGACCACCGCCCCGGCGAGCTGTCCGGCGGCCAGCAGCAGCGGGTCGCGATCGCCCGCGCCCTCGCCGCGGACGCCGACGTCGTGTTCGCGGACGAGCCCACCGGCAATCTCGACAGCACCGCGTCCTCCGAGGTGCTGGCCTACCTGCGCCGCAGCGTGATCGAGCTGGGCCACACGGTCGTCATGGTCACGCACGAGCTCGACGCCGCGGCCTACGCCGACGACGTGGTCGTGCTGGCCGACGGCCGCGTCCGGGCCCACCTCGTCACCCCGACCCGCGACGCGATCGCGCGCGCCCTCGAGGGCGGTGCCCGATGAGGACGGTCCTGCTCGCCTCGCTGCGCACGCACACGCGTCGCTACGTCTCGGCGCTCGTGGCCGTGTCCATCGCGGTGGCGTTCGTGGTGGTCATCGACGCGATCGGCTCGGGCGCCCGCAGCGGCGTCGCGGCCAGCGTCGAGGCCGCCTACCCGGAGGCCGACCTCGTCGTCGGCGAGGAGTACGGCATCGCCGAGGCCGACCCCGCCAGGGCCCTCGAGGTCGCGGAGCGCCGCGGCGACCGTGCCACGGTGATCGCCTCCCTGTGGACCACGGTCGCGGGGCCGAACGGGTCACTGGGCGACGACGTCCAAGTCGGCACCGTGTCCACCGAGCCCGACCTGCGCTCGCAGGACGTCACCGCGGGTCGCGCCCCGACGGGCGACGGCGAGGCGCTCGTCGCCGAGGACACCGCGAAGACGCACGGTCTCGAGATCGGCGACCGGCTCACGGTGGGCGTGGGGCGCGACACGACCGACGTCGCGATCGTCGGCCTCACGCGCGCCGCCTCCTACCTCGACGCGGACGTCGACATCACGTGGCCGGCGATGGCGGGTCTCGGCATGGCCATTCCCGACGCGGTCGCGTACGACGTGCGCGACGGCGACGTGGCGGGCGCGACCGAGGCGCTGACCGCCGCGGTCGACTCGACCGTGCAGACCCGCGACGACTACGTGGCCGCCCGGATCGTCCTGATGAACCAGGGCGTCGACGTGCTGTCGTACCTGCTGCTCCTCTTCGCGGCGATCGCCGGCTTCGTCGCCGTGCTCGTCATCGCGAACACCTTCACGATCCTGTTCGCCCAGCGCAGCCGTGACTTCGCGCTGCTGCGCTGCGTCGGCGCCACCGGCCGCCAGGTGCTGCGCTCGGTGCGGGTGGAGGCCTTCGTCCTCGCCCTCGCCGGCGGCGTCGCGGGCGTCGTGACCGGAGTCGTCCTGGGCCGAGCTCTCGGCTGGCTGATCCGCGCATGGGCCGGCGAGACCGCGTTCGGCCCGGTCTCGCACTCACCCGTGTGGCTGGGCGCGGCCTTCGCCGGCGGCGTGCTGGCCACGGTCGTCGCCGCCTGGTGGCCGACCCGGTCGGTCGTGCGCGTCAGCCCGCTGGCGGCGCTGCGGCCCTCGGACGAGGTCACCACGCGCACCTCCGCCGGACGCCTCCGGATCGCGCTGGGCCTCGTCGCCGTGGCGGCCGGCTGCGCCGCGCTGGCGCTCGCGATCGCCTCGGGCTCGATGGCACCGCTCCTCGTCGGCGGCATGACGTCCTTCGTGGGCGTGCTGCTGCTCGGTCCGCTGCTCGTGCCCGCGCTGCTGCGCCTGCTCGGCCGGATCGGCCGCACAGGCGGCCCGCTGCGGGTCGCGGCGGCGAACGCCGTGCGCAACCCGCGCCGGAGCGCTGCGACCACGGCGTCACTGCTCGTCGGCGTGACCCTCGCGACCGCGATCCTCTCGGGCATGGCGAGCGCCCGGCAGGCCGTCGACGCCCAGATGGACGGCGAGTATCCCGTGGACATCGCGCTGAGCGGCACCCTCGCCCCCGACGCCGTCCGCGCGGTGGGCCAGGTCGACGGCGTCGAGGAGGTCCGCGCCGTCCATGGTGCCGAGGTCGCCTCGAACGCAGGGCGCCTCACGGTCATCGCGCCCTCGTCCGACGACCGCGCCGTCACGCGTGACCGCGAGGCCACCCGCGTGGCCGACGACGAGATCCTCCTCCCGACCGAGGTGGCACAGGGCTTCGACGAGGGCATCCCCGACGAGCTCACCCTGCGCACGCGCGAGGGCGAGGTCACCCTGGCCACGCGGCTCGTCGGGTCGAAGTGGGGGCGCGCCGCGATCGTGCCTCCCGCGGTCCTGGGCCAGCTGACGACGGATCCGGAGCCCCGCGTGCTGTGGGTCCTGGCCGACGACGGCACGGACGCCGAGGAGCTCGGCGGCACGCTTGGCGCGCTCACCCGTGGCGGCGACGTGCAGGTCGACAACCACCTCCAGGACCAGCAGTGGGTCGCGCAGCAGCTCGACGTGCTGGTGTGGGCGGTGCTGGGCCTGCTCGGCGTCGGCATCCTCATCGCGCTCGTCGGCATCGCGAACACCGTGGGCCTGTCGATCCTCGAGCGCTCGCGCGAGCACGCCCTGATGCGCGCGCTCGGCCTCACCCGCCGCGGCCTGCGCCGCATGCTGGCCGCCGAGGGCATGCTGCTGTCGGTCGTGGCGGCCCTGCTGGGCACGGCGCTGGGCGTGACGTACGCGTGGTTCGGCGTCGAGACCGTGGTGGTGCCGGCGCTGGGCTCGGGTGGCCTCGTCATCCCGTGGGGGCAGCTCGGGGTCGTGCTGGTCGTGGCGGCGCTGGCGGGCCTGGCGGCCTCGACGCTGCCGGCTCGTCGCGGGGCCCGGGTCACCCCGGCCGAGGGCCTGACCCTCGACTGACCGCACCCTCCCCGCCCCCGCCCTTCGGCGAGTGGCGCAGAACGGCCCGCCACTCGCCGAGTGGCGGGCGTTCCTGCGCCACTCGCCGTCAGGCGGAAGGTATTGACGAACTGCCAACAAGGGGGACACTGAACCCATGCCGACACCTGCGGCCCGCACCCGGCTCGCCCCCGACTCCCGGCGCCGGTCGATCCTCGACGCCGCCGCGGTCCTCTACGCCTCGCGGCCCTACGACCAGGCCTCGACCACCGAGCTGGCCCGCGCGGCCGGCGTGACCCGCGGCCTCGTGCACCACTACTTCGGCAGCAAGCGCGCCGTGTTCCTGGCGGTCATGCGCGAGTCGGTGATGATGCCGGAGGGCGCCCTGCCCGAACTCTCGGGACTGCCCTTGGAGGAGCGGGTCGGCCGCACGATCGACTGGATCCTCGACGCCGCGGGCACCTACGGCCAGGCCTGGGTCGCGGCCTCAGGAGCGGCGAACCTGCACGGCCCCTCCGACGTCCAGGCCATCGTCGACGAGGCCGACGACCGCGCCGCGCGGCTCGTGCTCGACGCGCTCGCACTGCCCGACGACCCGATCCTGCGAGCGCGACTGCGACCCGTCGCGGCCTACGTCAAGGCGCTGTGCCGCGAGTGGCTCGAGCACGGCACCCTCGAGCGCGAGGACGTCCACGCCGACGTGTGCGCCGCCGTGCTGCAGGTAGTGTCGCCATGACGTCGATCGGGATCATCGGCACCGGCTTCGGCGGCATCGCGACGGCCGTCGAGCTGCTCACGCACGGCTACGACGACGTGCGGCTGTGGGAGCGCGCCGACGACCTCGGCGGCGTGTGGCGCGACAACACCTACCCGGGCTCGGGCTGCGACGTGCCCGCCCCGCTCTACTCCTTCTCCTTCGCGCCGAGCGACCGCTGGACCCGCCGCTACCCCACGCAGACCGAGATCCTCGCGTACCTGCACCGGGTCGCCGGTCGCTACGACGTCACGCCGCGGTGCCGTTTCGGCGTCCGCGTCGTCGCCGCCCGGTGGCGCGACGACCGGTGGGAGGTCAGGTTCGGCGACGGCACCACCGAGTCCGTCGACGTCCTCGTCAGCGCGGTCGGCCAGCTCTCCGAGCCGAGCGCGCCCGAGGTCGAGGGCTGGGAGTCGTTCGCCGGCCCCGTGCTGCACGCGGGCTCGTGGGATCCGTCCGTCGACCTCGCGGGCCGCCGCGTCGCCGTCGTCGGCACCGGCGCCTCGGCGATCCAGCTCGTGCCCCGCCTGGCCGAGGTCGCCGGCGAGCTCGTCGTGCTCCAGCGCTCGGCCCAGCACGTGCTGCCGAAGCTCGACGGCGCATACCCGACCTGGTACCGCGACCTCGCCGCGCGCGAGCGGCGCCCGATCGACTGGATCACCCAGCAGTTCTCGCGCGGGCTCGACCCGTCCTCGGCGGTGGCCCGGCTGATCGACCGGATCGCGACCACCCACCGACGCGTGCAGGTGCGGGACCCCGGGTTGCGCCGCGACCTCACCCCGCGGCACCAGGTGGGCTGCAAGCGGATCCTGTTCTCCAACGACTACTACCCGGCGCTCTCGCGTGAGCACGTTCGCCTCGTCCCGCACGAGATGACCGAGGTCCGCCCCGACGCCGTCCGCACCGCCGACGGCACGTGGCACGCGGTCGACGCGATCTGCTTCGCGACGGGATTCGACACCCAGGAGTTCCTGCGTGGGATCGAGGTCACCGGCCCGGGCGGCGACCTGCACGAGGTCTGGTCGGGCGGTGCCCGCGCCCACCTCGGCATCCACGTGCCGGGCTTCCCCAACCTCTTCCTGGCCTACGGACCGAACACGAACCTCGGCGGCGGCTCGATCATCACGATGCTCGAGGCGCAGGCCCGTCACGTGCGCGCCGTCCTCGACCGGGCGCGCGACCGCGGCGCGACCCGGGTGGAGGCGCGGCCCGAGGCCGAGCAGCGCTGGGACGACCGCGTGCAGCACGAGCTCGCGCACTCGGCGTGGGCGTCCTGCACCAGCTGGTACCGCCACCCCGAGACCGGCCGGATCACCTCGAACTGGCCCGGCGGCACGCACGCCTACGAGCGGGTCGTCGCGCAGGTCCGCGACGACGACTTCGCCTGGGCGTGAGGCCCCTCACCCGGCCGCGATCGCCTTGATCCGGCCCGGGACAATGGGGCCATGTCCCCCCGCCGCCTGTTCCGCACCGTCGCCGTCGCCGAGGCCGTCACCTGGGCCCTGCTGCTGTTCGGCATGTTCCTCAAGTACGTCACCGAGACGACCGAGCTGGGGGTGCGGATCGGCGGCATGCTGCACGGGTTCGTGTTCGTGGCCTACCTCGTCACCGCGGTCGTCGTCGCGATCGACGCGCAGTGGAGCCTGAAGCGCACGGCGCTGGGCCTGCTGGCCGCGATCCCGCCGTTCTTCACGATCTGGTTCGACCTCGCCAGCGAGCGTCAGGGCGCGCTGCCCGAGCGCTGGCGCCTCGCCACCTCCGAGCCCACGGGCGCGCTCGACCGCCTCGTCGCGTGGCTCGTGCGCAAGCCCCTCCAGGGCCTGGCCGTCGGCGTCGTCGCCGTGGTCGCCCTCACCGGCGCCGCCCTCGTGGTCGGCCCGCCCACCAGCTGACGTCCCCCGCAGACGACGAAGGATGATGCATTCAGGCCCCTCAGCGGGGCCGAATGCATCATCCTTCGTCGTTCGGGCTCAGGTCAGCGCGCGCGTGATCGGGTCGATCGCGAAGTAGATGACGAACAGCACGGCGATGATCCACAGCAGCAGGTGGACCTCGCGGATCTTGCCCATCACGACCTTCAGCACGACGTAGGCCAGGAAGCCCGCGCCGATGCCGGCGGTGATCGAGTACGTGAACGGCATGAACGCGATCGTCAGGAAGGCCGGGATCGCGATCTCGGGGCTCTTCCAGTCGATCTCGGTGACCTGGGTCATCATCAGGAAGCCCACGAGCACGAGCGCGGCCACGGCGGCCTCGTTCGGGATGACCGTCACCACCGGCGTGAAGATGGTGGCGAGCAGGAAGCACAGGCCCGTGACGACGCTGGCCAGGCCCGTGCGGGCGCCGTCGGCGACACCGGCCGTGGACTCGACGTAGGACGTGTTGCTCGAGACGCCGGCGGCACCGCCGACCGCGGCGGCGACCGAGTCGACGATGAGGATGCGCTGCGAGCCCTCGGGCGCGCCGTCCTCGTCGTTCAGGCCGGCCTCGGCGCCGACGGCCGTCATCGTGCCCATCGTGTCGAAGAAGTCGGCCAGCATCAGGGTGAAGACCAGCAGCACGGCCGCGACCACGCCGACGCGCTCGAACGAGCCGAAGAGGTTGAACTCGCCGAGCAGCGACAGGTCGGGCTTCTCGAAGATCTTGTCGGGCCACGCCGGGACGTTGAGGTTCCAGCCCTTCGACGTCGGGTCGCCGTTCGAGGCAGGCGTGTCGGTGATCGCCTGCACGACGATCGCCAGGATCGTGGTGGCGGCGATGCCGATGAGGATGGCGCCGGGCACGCCGCGCGTGTGCAGGCTGATCATCAGCAGCAGGCCGAGGCAGAACACCAGCACGGGCCAGCCCGAGAGCTCGCCGCCGATGCCCATGCCGATGGGCGGCGCCGCGTTGCCCGTGGCGCGCACGAAGCCCGCGTCGATCAGGCCGATGAGCGTCAGGAACAGGCCGATGCCGACCGCGATGGCGGTCTTGAGCTGGCCCGGGACCGCGTCGAACACGGCCTTGCGGAAGCCGGTGAGCACGAGGACGAGGATCACGATGCCCTCGAGCACGACCAGGCCCATCGCGTCGGCCCACGTCATCTGCGTGGCCACCGAGAACGCGACGAAGGCGTTCAGGCCCAGACCCGTCGCCAGCGCGATCGGGAAGTTCGCCACGACGCCCATGAGGATGGTCAGGACGCCGGCCACCAGCGCGGTGCACGCCGCGATGGTGACGAAGCCCGACCCCGCCACGGAGCCGCCGCCGAGGTAGTTGCCGTCGGCGTCCGCGACGCCGCTCAGGATGATGGGGTTGAGGACGATGATGTAGGCCATCGTCAGGAAGGTCACGACACCGCCGCGAACCTCCTGGCCGATCGATGAGCCACGCTGAGAGACCTTGAAGAACCGGTCGATGGAAGTCACCACGGACGGCCATTCTGCCAAGCGTCCGTAGGGCTGGGCACGGCGGGCTCTTCGCGGGCTCTCAGGAAACGGACAGGTAGGCTCGGCAGACTTGCCCGGCGAGCCTCTCCGACGAAATGAGAACCATGCGGAACCTGAAGACCCTGCCCGTCGTCCTGCTGCTGTCCGCGGTGACCCTCGCGGCCTGCGGCTCCGGCGACGACGACGAGAAGTCGAGCCAGGAGAACTGCACCGACTACTCCTCCGGCGCCACGAGCGACGCCGTGAAGGTCTCGGGCGAGTTCGGCGAGACGGGCCCGAAGGCCACGTTCACGGCCCCGCTCACGGCGAAGGCCGACGAGCTGCAGCGCACCGTGGTCGACGACGGCAAGGGCGACGACACCGCCGAGGGCGACCAGGTCGAGGCCGTCATCAGCGTCTTCAACGGCCGCACGGGCAAGCAGGCCCTCAGCGAGGCCGCCACGCTGACGGTGGGCGACGAGAACACCTTCGAGGCGTTCCGCGCCGGCATCGAGTGCGTCCCCACCGGCTCGCGCGTCGTCACGTCCGTCCTGGCGTCCGACGTCTACGGCGCCGAGGGCTACGCCGACCTCGACATCAAGGCCACCGACTCGCTCGTCATCGTCACCGACGTCGTCGACGTCCGCGAGGAGGTCAAGGCCAAGGCGTGGGAGAAGGACGTCCCCGAGGTCTCGCTGAAGGGCGACGAGCCCACCGTGACCCTGCCGAAGACCGACCCGCCGAAGGACGTGCTCTACAAGGTCCTCGAGAAGGGCGACGGCGACACCGTCAAGGCCGGCGACTCCATCACCGTCAACTACCAGGGCCGCACCTGGGAGGACGACGGCAAGATCTTCCAGCAGACGTTCGGCGAGGACGGCCAGCCCGCGCAGCTGTCCACCGACCAGGTCGTGCAGGGCTTCAAGGCCGGCGTCGTGGGCCGCAAGGTCGGCGACACCGTGCTGATCAACATCCCGGCCGAGTACGGCTACGGCACCGAGGCCTCCGAGGGCAACGAGCTCGGCGGCAAGACGCTGCTGTTCATCGTCGAGATCGTCTCGATCGACTCCTGACCGTCAGAGCGCGCCCTCGGGCGCGGTGACCGTGCGACCGGCGTCGCGGTGGACCTCCGCCGCGGCGCCGATCCGCTCCAGCAGCGCGGACCACCACGCCTCGTCGCGCTCGGTGCGGGCCTCGTCCCACGTGTCGCCCTGCCCGTCGAGTCCCTCACGCAGGATCTCGAGGTGCCCGGCGTGCTGCGCGGTCTCCGAGACCAGGTGCACGAGCAGCCGCTCGAAGGTGGTCGACGGCTCGGACCACCACGGCACCGTGACGGGCGCGTCGGGCGCGAGCGCGGCGGCGGCCCGCTCGGTGTGCTCGCCCACGGCCACGTAGAGATCGATCACGTCCTGCGCCGACTCGTCCGCGGTCAGCCAGAGGTCGGAGTTGTCCTCCTCCCCCGTCGTGGTCTCCCACGGCGTGCCGAGGTCGCTGGGGAAGCTGGCGCACGACGCGACGTACTCCAGCTCGACGATCGCCAGGTGCTTGACCAGACCCAGCAGGTTGGTGCCCGTGGGCGTCAGCGGCCGGCGCGCGTCGTACTCGTCGACCCCGTGCACGGCACGCAGCACGGCACGGTGACCGCGCCGCAGGTACTCGAGGCTGATCGCGTTGGCGGTCACCGGACGGTCCGCCACTGGGGGTCGCGGCCCAGGAAGCCCATCAGTCGCGTCACCCCGTCGCTGTCGGGCGGCACCGGGACCGCGGGGCCGTACTGGCCCGAGTCGCGCAGGATCTGCTCGTGCAGGCTCATCCCCTGGAGCAGGTGCTCGCACTCCTCGGGGTCGAGGCCCGACGGGACGCCGGCCGACTCGGCGAGGTCCCACGTGTGCATGAGCACGTCGGTCGTGTAGAGCCGGTCGACGACACCGCCGAGCGGCTCGGTGCCCAGGTGCGGGTGCGTGAAGTCCGCCTCCGCCGCCTCCGACGCGAGCAGCTCCTGGATCTCGGCCGCGTGCGCCTGCCACGTGCCGGCGGGGTCCTCCCCGTCGACCGGACTCCGCAGCTCCACGCCGCCCGAGGCGAGGAAGCCCTGCGACCACGTCACGAGGTGCTCGACGACGTCGCGCGCCCGCCACTCGGGCACGGGCGTCGGCGCGTCCCAGTCGTCCACGCGGTCGACGGCGGCGGTGAAGCCCTCCACGATGCGCGCGTGGCGCTCGGCGAGGGGCTGCGAGGGTGCGGACACGGGTCCTCCTGCGGTGGACGGCACGGGGCTCCAGTCGACCGGCCGGACCCCGGCGGCGTCAAGGGTCGGTGGCGGGCCTGCGGGTTGTCGGAACCCTGCCGAGCACGAGACGGTGGCACGGTGACCGCACTGCACGACCTCGACGCCCACGACCTCGCCGCGACCATCGCCTCGGGCGAGGTCTCGTGCGTCGAGGTCACCCGCCACTTCCTCGACCGGGCCCAGAGCGACCACCTCGGCGCCTTCGTGACCCTGACCCCCGAGCGCGCGCTCGCCCGCGCGGCCGAGCTCGACGCCCTCGAGGAGCGCCCGCCGTTCGCCGGCGTGCCGACGGCCTTCAAGGACCTCACGGCGACCGAGGGGGTCCGCACGACGATGGGGTCGCGGCTCATGGCCGACCAGGTGCCCGACCACTCGGCGGACCTCGTCGAGCTCGTCGAGGACGCCGGCTTCATCAGTCTCGGCAAGACGAACACCCCGGAGTTCGGCCTCAGCTCCTACACCGACAACGACGTCGTCGGCCCGACCGGCACGCCCGCCGACCCGTCGCGGAACGCGGGCGGCTCGAGCGGTGGCGCGGCCGCGGCGGTCGGGGCGCGCCTGCTCCCCCTCGCGCCCGGCAGCGACGGCGGCGGCTCCATCCGGATCCCGGCGTCGTGCTGCGGGATCCTCGGCTTCAAGCCGTCGCGCGGTCGCGTGGGCGCCGGCCCCGACTCCCCCACGTGGAACGGCCTGGCCACCGATGGCGTCCTGGCCCGCTCGGTGCGCGACGTGGCCGCCGTGCTCGACCTCCTCGCCCGGCCGGTGCCCGGCTCGTCGCGGGTCTGGCCGGCACCGGCCGTGCCGTTCGCCGAGGAGGTGCGGCGCGAGACCGGACGGCTGTGCATCGCGACCTGGACCGACCCGTACCTCGACTTCGCCGAGGCCTCCCCCGGCTCGGTGGCGGCGGTCGCCGCGGCGCGCGAGGCACTCGCCTCCCTCGGGCACGAGGTGGTGGAGATCGCCAACCCCTGGCCGGCCGAGCTGGAGCCGCAGTTCAACGTGGTCTGGTCCGCCGGCATGGCGTCGGTGCCGCTGCCGCCCGAGGCGATCGGCAGCCTGCGTCCGACGACCCGCTACTGGTACGAGCGGGGTGGCCAGGCCTCGGCGCCGGCGCTGGCCGGGGCGCTGAGCTTCCTCGAGCTGACGACCGCGCGGGTCAACGCGTCACTGGCCTCGTTCGACCTGTTCCTCACGCCCACGCTGGCCCTGCCGCCGCAGCCGCACGCGTGGTTCACCGAGTCGGGCGACCCGGCCGAGGACCACCGGCGCGAGCTGCTCTTCACGCCCTACACGGCGCTCATGAACATGAGCGGCCAGCCGGCCGCGAGCGTGCCCGGCTTCGAGCACGAGGGCCTCCCGGTCGGCGTCATGCTCGCCGGGCACGTGGGCGCCGACGCCCTCGTCCTCCGCGCGTCCCGAGATCTGCTCCGGATTCCACCTTTCAAGGGGGCTGAAAGGTAGAAAACGGAGCGAATCTCGGCCGAGGGCGGTCAGTCGCGGGCGGTCATGACGATCGGGTCGCCGTCGGTGATCGCGATGGTGTGCTCGCTGTGGGCGCCGCGGGAGCCGTCGGCGCTGCGGATGGTCCAGCCGTCGTCGTCCATGCGGATCTCGTCGGTGGCCGCCAGCAGCCACGGCTCGATCGCGATCACGAGGCCGGGCTTGAGCGGGAAGCCGCGGCCGGCGGTGCCGTCGTTGGAGATGTGGGGGTCGCCGTGCATCGTGCGGCCCACGCCGTGCCCGCCGAACTGGGTGTTGACCGAGTAGCCGTACTCGCGCGCGGTCTCGCCGATCGTGGCGCTGATGTCGCCGATCTTGTTGCCGGGACGGGCCACCTCGATGGCGCGGGCGAGGGCGACCTCGGTGGCCTCGATCAGGCGCAGGTCCTCGTCGCGCGGCGTGCCCACCACGACGCTGAGGGCGGAGTCGCACACCCAGCCGTCGACGCTGACCGCGAAGTCGAAGCTGACCAGGTCGCCGTCGCGCAGCTTGTACTTGTGGGGCAGCCCGTGCAGCACCGCGTCGTTGACGCTCGTGCACAGCACCTTGCCGAACGGACCCCGCCCGAACGAGGGCGCGTAGTCGATGTAGCAGGACTCCGCGCCGCGGTCCTTGATCATGCGGTGCGCGAGGGCGTCGAGCTCGATGAGGTCGACGCCGACGTCGGCCGTCTCGGCCAGCGTGGTCAGGACCTCGGCGACGAAGCGACCGGCGGGCCGCATGTCGTCGAGTTGAGTGGGGCTCAGGAGCTCGATCGCCATGCGGCCAGCCTACGGAATCGCGTCAGCGGCGGACCTTCAAGGTGGCCGTGTACGTGCCGCCGACGACACCGGGGGCGAAGAAGCTCGCCGTGCGCTGGGACGAGCCCTTGGCCTTGCGGACCTTCCAGTTCCAGCTGGCCGTCACCCGGCCCTGGTCGGCGGGGATGAGCGCGTCGAGCTGGGCGATCAGCTCGGAGAACCGGCGAGGACCGTCCTCGTCGTCACCGAAGCCCGGGCACCAGATCTCGCCGTCCTCGTCGATCTCGCAGTCCTCGAGCGACGGCTGGGCCCGCGCGGCGAAGGCGACCTTCACGCGACCGGCGGCGTTCTTGCCGATCGCGAACTTGCGGCCGGGGCCGGTGAGCGTGCCCTGCGGACGGCCGTTCACGTACTGGCGGTACACCGGGCGCACCGTGATGCCGGTGCCGCGCCGCACCGAGCTGCCGTGCAGCTTGACCCACGCGCGGCCGTTCCAGCGCTCCGCGCCGGCGTAGCGGTAGTCGATGGCCTTCGCGCTGCGCAGCGTCAGGTGCGAGGTGATCGACGTGATCGTCACGTCGGCCAGGTCGGTGCCGAGCAGGCTCGCGACGTCGTTGCCGAGGTGGCCCGCGAGCTCGTCGGCGAGCATCTCGCGGTCGGCGTACACCTGGACGTTCGCCAGGCTGCCCGTGCGCCCGCCGCGCAGCTTGTAGTTGATCCGCCACACGTGGCGGGCCGTGCCGATGCCGTAGTTGTCGAGCAGGTCCAGCGCGGCGTAGGACGGTGCGTAGGCCGCGGCGAAGGGCGCCATGTCGCGGTTGACGGCGGTGCCGGCATAGGTGGCGATCCGCTTGCCCTTGGCGTCGTAGACGTAGGTGGTGACGGGGAAGCCCTCGATGACGCCGAGCTGTCCGCGGATCGCGCCGTAGCCGTCGTGCGTGATGGTGCCGATCTGCTGACCGATGCGCGAGACCTGCTTGTACGAGCCGACGAGGCCCGTGGCGTCGGGGACGACCAGGGCCGTCGAGGCGTTGTGGATCGACAGCGAGGTCTCGCCGGCGAAGTCCATCGGGTGACCGAAGGCCCACACGGTCGAGCCGCAGATCGCGGTGACGGTGCCGACGCCGCCGGAGAACAGGTCTCCGGTGGAGTAGCCGACCGCGATGTTGCCGCCGGGGACCAGGGGCTCGGCCATGCGGGTCGGGGCGGCGACCGAGGCGAAGCCTCCGGCGCGGGCGGCGCGGGCGGTGGCCGAGCCGCCGGGCACGCGCTTGAGGGTGCGGTTGGCGAGCGCGTTGGCCTTGGCGCCGCCGGCGACGACCTTGCGGGTCTTCAGCAGCGGCAGCGACGTGCCGGCGAGACGCTTCTCGGTGGCCGCGGAGGCGCCCGAGAGCGACGAGCGGGTGACCGACACGCGCGCCGGACCGAGACGGTCGACGCCCGACTTCTTCATGTAGTCGGCCGGGGTGACGCCGGCGATCGGGATGTTGTCGAAGTTCAGGCCGTAGGCGACGGCGCCGATCAGGCGACCGTCCTGCGTGTAGACCGGCGAGCCCGACATGCCCGACCAGATGCCCGCCCGGGGGTTGCCGGTGTCGATGCCGGCGCCCGAGAGCTCGAACAGCAGCATGTCGACGCCCTGGCCCAGCGCGTTCTCCAGGTGACCGACGTACTCACCGGTGAACTCGACGGGCTGCGTGCCCTTGACGACCGTGAGGCCGGTGACCGGCTCACCCTCGGCGAACGTGGTGACCTCGTCCTGCGTGACCATCGGCTGACTGCCGTCGGAGCAGAAGGCCTCGGTCGCTGCCGCGGCGGGCGTGGCGGGGGCGACCAGAGCGGTCGCGGCCACGCCGCTGAGTGCGGCGGCGGACAGCCAGCGCAGGATGGGACGGTTCATCGAGTACCCCCGAGAGTCGGACATGAGTCACCGGATCGTACCCGGTGAGCCCCGCCTCTCGGGGGCGTTACGCGAATCAGCCTCCGAGCGACGTCCGGAACCGCTGCATCCCGGACAGCCAGTGGTCGGTGTCCTGCGCCTTGCGGGCGTACATCGTGCCGACCGACTCGTGCGGGAGCGCGAGAAAGCGGCCCTCGTCGATGGCCTCGAGCAGCACCCGTGCGGCCTCCTGGGGCGCGAGGGTCTCGCCGGCGGCCGCGACGGAGCCGTGGGCCAGTCGCGCGTCGGGCTCGGTGGCGGTCTCACCGGCCTCGGCCATCGGCGTCGCGACGCCCATCGGGCACAGCGCGGCCACCTGGACGCCCCGGTCGCCGTACGTCGCGGCGAGCCACTCGGCGAAGCCGACCGCGGCGCGCTTGGACACCGAGTAGGTCGGCGAGCCGAGCTGGGTCAGCAGGCCCGCGGCGGACGCGGTGACCGCGAAGACGCCGGGCGTCTCCACGCTCCACCGCGGCACGAGCGCCCGGGCGGCGCGCACGTGCGCCATGACGTTGACGTCGAGCGAGAGCGACCAGTCGAACTCGTCGGCCTCGAGGCCGAAGCCGCGGAAGATGCCGGCGTTGGCGACGAAGACGTCGACCCCGCCGAGCTCGGCGTCGGCCTGCTCGATCAGCGCCGCGACGCCCGCCTCGGAGGCGACGTCACCGGCGAACCACGGCTGGCCGAGCCGCTCGCCGGCCTCGGACACGCGCTGCTCGTCGAGGTCGGCCAGCAGCACGCGGTCACCGCGCTCGACGAGCGCCTCCGCGATCGCCAGGCCGATGCCGCCCGCAGCACCGGTGACGACACACCTGCGCGCGCTCATCGGGCTGCCGCCTCGAAGGAGCAACGGTAGGACGACAGCCCGATTCGAAGCACTGAATCGTTCACTCGCTGGCGCTCGCTCATCGCAGACCCTGACGCTTGAGCTCGGCCTTGGCGAGCGAGTTCTTGTGGACCTCGTCCGGGCCGTCGGCGAACCGCAGCGTGCGGATGCCGGCGTACATCTCGGCCAGCGGGAAGTCCTGGCTCAGGCCGCCGCCGCCGTGCGTCTGGATGGCCTTGTCGAGGATCCACTGCACCGTGCGGGGCGTGGCGATCTTGATCGCCTGGATCTCGGTGTGCGCTCCCTTGTTGCCCACCGTGTCCATCAGCCACGCGGTCTTGAGCACCAGCAGGCGCAGCTGCTCGAGGCGCACGCGCGACTCGGCGATCCAGTCGCGGATCACGCCCTGGTCGGCGAGCGGCTTGCCGAACGCGGTGCGGTCCTGCGCGCGCTGGCACATGAGCTCGATCGCGCGCTCGGCGATGCCGATCGACCGCATGCAGTGGTGGATGCGGCCGGGCCCCAGGCGCGCCTGGGCGATCGCGAAGCCGTCACCCTCGCCCGCGATGAGGTTCGAGACCGGGACGCGCACGTCGGTGAACCGCAGCTCGGCGTGGCCGCCGTGGTCGCGGTCGTGGTAGCCGAACACGTGCATGCCGCGGACGATCTCGAGGCCGGGGGTGTCCCGCGGCACGAGGATCTGCGACTGCTGGCGGTGCCGCGCGGCCGTGGGGTCGGTCTTGCCCATGACGATGAAGACCTTGGCGTTCGGGTTCATCGCGCCGGTGATCCACCACTTGCGGCCGTTGATGACGTACTCGTCGCCGTCGCGCACGATGGAGGTCTCGATGTTCGTCGCGTCGCTCGAGGCCACGTCGGGCTCGGTCATCGCGAACGCCGAGCGGATCTCGCCGGCCAGCAGCGGCTCGAGCCACTGCCGCTTCTGCTCCTCGGTGCCGAACTCGTTCAGCACCTCCATGTTGCCGGTGTCCGGAGCGGCGCAGTTCGTCGCCGGCGGGGCCAGCTGGATGCTGCGGCCCTGGATCTCGGCCAGCGGCGCGTACTGGAGGTTGGTCAGGCCGGCGCCGCCCTCACCGGGCAGGAACAGGTTCCACAGGCCTCGCTTCTTCGCCTCCGTCTTGAGGTCCTCGACGACCGGCGGGATGGACCAGTCGTCGTTCCGGTAGTTGGCCTCGATCTGCTCGTGGGCGAGCGGCTCGGCCGGGTGGACGACCTCGTCCATGAAGGACTGCATCTGCGCGATGAGGTCCTGGGTCCTCTCGTCGAAGGCGAAGTGCATGGCTCAGGCCTCGGCCATCACGTAGACGACCTCGGCGATGCACGCCGGCTTCTCGACGCCCTCGATCTCGACGACGACGCTGACGATGGCCTGCGTGCCGATCGCGATGTCCTGCGTCTCCTTGAGGGTGGCCGTGGCGCGCACCTTCGAGTCGACCGGCACGGGGTGCGGGAAGCGCACCTTGTTCGCGCCGTAGTTGACGCCCATGACGACGCTCTTGACCGAGTAGATCTGCTCGGTGAAGACCGGCAGCAGGCTCAGGGTGAGGTAGCCGTGGGCGATCGGCTTGCCGAACGGGCCCTTGGCGGCGGCGTCGGGATCGACGTGGATCCACTGGTGGTCGCCGGTGGCGTCGGCGAAGAGGTTGATCTTGTCCTGGGTCACGGTGACCCACTCGCTGGTGCCCAGCTCCTGGCCGGCGGCGGCCTTGAAGTCGGCGAGGGTCTCGAACTCACGGGTCATCGGGGTCTCCTGGATCACTAAGCGCTTGCTTAGCCAGCACCGTATCGTGCGTCCTCGGTCACGGGCAACGGGACCGGCGGCCTCGCGCGTCCGGGTATCGGCGACTCGATTGTCCGGCGGCCGCCCAGGTGTGACACTCAGTTGCATGAACGCCCCCGCCGGCCCGCCGCGCCGCGAGCGCCCCGAGCTGCGGCCGACGCCCCAGCTGCGGCCGCTGCGACTCGTGGCGAGCCTGCTGACGGTCGTCCTCGTCGTGGGCCTGGGGTGGGCCGCCTGGACCTACATCGGCACCAACGTCGTCGCGAAGCAGCGTCAGGGCGAGATGGCCGTCGCGCTGGCCGACGACTGGAAGGGCAACCGCGAGGGCGACGCCACCCGCGACGAGATCCGGATGGGCCAGGTGTTCGCGGTGCTGCGCGTGCCGCGCCTGGGCGAGGACTTCGAGGTCCCCGTGGTCGCGGGCATCGACGACACCGCGCTGACCTCGGGCGTGGGCTGGTTCACCGACACGCAGCGTCCCGGCCAGCCGGGCAACTTCGCCGTGGCCGGCCACCGCGTGACGAACGGCCAGCCGTTCAAGGACTTCCCCGACCTGCGCGCCGGCGACCTCGTCGAGGTGGAGACCCGCACGCACGTCTACACCTACGAGCTGCGCAACTCCGGCACGGACACGATCGTCGACTTCACCGACATCTGGGTCGTCCAGCCCGTGCCGGAGAAGGCCAAGGAGTCCACGACCCAGAAGTCCCCGGCCCGTCCCACCGAGTCGCTGCTCACCCTCACGACGTGCTCGGAGATCTTCCACACCGACAACCGCTCGGTGGTCTTCGGCGAGCTGGTCAGCACCAAGCACGTCTGACCCGCGCGTGTCCCGAGATTTGCTCCATTTTCCACGTCTCAGACGGGCTGAAACGTAGAAATAGGAGCAAATCTCGGGGCGGGCGGTCAGCTGGTGGTGAGGTCGTCCACGAGCCAGTCGCCGTCGACCTTCTTCATCGAGATGACGACCGAGAGGGCCGCGGGCGAGCCGGGCTTGCCGGCGATCGTGCGGTTCTGGTCGACGAACGCGAGCAGGCGCACCTTCGAGGTCGAGCACTCTTGACCGCACTCGAGCGCCGCGATCGTGCGGACGGTGGCGGTGACGTCGATCTGGCGCTGCTGCGCCGTGGAGACCAGCTGGGGCGTCAGCTCGGAGTACTGGTCGGCGAACGACTCGGTCATCACCTCGGTGGCCTCGTCGAGGTCGTCGGCGATCGTGGCGTGGCGGTAGCCGAGCATGCGCGGGATCGCGTCGGTGGCCGCGGCGGCGGCGTCGTCGCGGGCGTCCTGCTGGTCCTGGGCCGACGCCTCGGCGCGCTGCACGACGAGGACGGACACGAGCGCGAAGACGACCGCCACGACGGCGACGGCGATCAGCACGGTGCGGGTGGACGGACGGGTCATCGGCCCTCCTCCTGCGACTCGGGCGCCTCGGTGGGCGCGGTCTCGACCGCGACGTTGGCGAAGTTGTCGACGAGCCACGTGTCGCCCTCGCGGACGAGCGAGACGCGCCAGCGCAGGCGGGGCTGGCCGTACTGCACGCTCTCGGGCTCGGTCGTGACCGTGATCGCTGCCAGCGCCTCGGCACTGTCGCCGTCGATGCTGTCGATCGCGACCTGCTCGACCTTGCCCTTCGAGACGATCTCCGTCTCGGCGAACCGCGAGAGCAGGTCCTGCGTGGAGAGCTCGAACTGCTCGGCGAGGTCGTCGGTGAGCAGGGGCGTGACCTTCTCGACGTAGGGGTCGAGGTCGGCCACGTCGTAGGTGTTGATCGAGGTCGCGAACCGCTCGGTGGCGGCACGGACGTCCTGGCGTGCCGACGTGTCGGCCGACGCCGGGACCTGCGGACCTCGCGCCAGCAGCCATGCACCCGCCGCCGCGGCGACGAGGGCGACCACCACGAGCGCCGCCGTCAGGAGGCGACCGCGACTCACCGGGCGACCGCCGGACCGAGCATCATCCACTTCCAGGACTCCTCACCGAGATCGAGGGCCTGCGGGATCGTCGCGGCCTCGTCGTTCGACGCGAGCGTCCGCGTCGCCACATCGTACGTGCCCAGCACCGTGCCGGCGCCGGATGGCGCGGAGGACGAGGACGACGTGGCGCCCCCTCCCCCGGACTTGCCGCCGCGCGGCGTGACCTTCGAGCAGGTCCACGAGCGGTCCCACTTCTCGACCGTGCGGTCGTAGGGCGTGCGCTGGCGCGAGTCGGGCTTGTATCCCGCCAGGCAGGGCACGTTCGCCGGCTGCAGCGACAGGCTCAGCCGCGCCGCGTACTGCCCGGTGCGCGAGTCCTTCGTGATGATCGAGTACGCGCTCTCGATGCCGTACGGCGCGATCACCAGCACGCCGCGGACGCCGTCGAGCCGGGTCGCCACCACCTTGTTCACGGTGATGGCGTCGTCGAGCAGCGCGGCGATGTCGTCGGCGTTCTCGTCGATCAGGGCCCGCAGCGACTTCGCGGCCGGGGCACCGGAGTCGATCACGGTGCGCAGGTCGGCGTCCGAGCTGCGGACCGCCGAGGTGAGCCGGCTCAGGTTCCGCGCGAACGCCCGGATGTCGCTCTGCGAGTCCACCTGCGTGCGCAGCACCGTGTTCGAGCTGCGGATCAGGGCGGCGGTGACCTCGTACTTCTGGTCGGCCTCGGTGATGAACGAGCTGGAGGTGTCGATGATCGTGCTGAGGTCCTGCGACGATCCCTCGAACGCCGTGCCCAGCTCGGTGATCACCGTGCTGAGGTCGTCGGCGTCCACCGACGACAGCAGCGAGCTGACGTTGGTGAGCAGCGTGCGGGTGTCGATCGGCACCTGCGTGCGCTCGCGCGCGATCACGTCGTCGTTCTCGAGGAAGGGGCCGCGGTCGGTGCGGGGCTGGAAGTCGAGGAACTGCTCGCCCACGGCCGAGCGGTTGGCCACGACGACGTCGGAGTCGGCGGGGATCTCGGGCGCGTCGCCGTCGATCCGGACCTCGACCTTCACGCCGTCGCCGTCGAGCCACATGTCGGTGACGCGGCCGACGCTGACGCCGCGGTAGGTGACGTCGGCGGTGGTGAAGATGCCACCGGACTCGGCCATCTGCACCGTGACCTTGTAGCCGCTGCCGAAGAGACGGTCGACGTGCGCGTAGTTGGCGCCGATGTAGGTCAGCAGCACGAGGGTGCCGGCGAGGAAGAGCGCGAGCTGCACGCGCACCTTGCGGGTGATCACGGCGCCACCACCGACTTCGCCAGCACGCCCGACACGTCGTCCTCGCGCAGGGCGTCCTTGAGCGCCTGTCGCTCGGCGTCGGTCATCAGTCCGACCGTCGTCGAGAAGTCGGTGTTGAAGTCCAGCGACACGTTGAGGAAGTCGCCCATCTGGTAGCTCTTCGCCTCCTGCGGCGTCTCGCCGAGCAGCGAGTCCGGGAACGGGAAGGTGGGCAGCACCTCAAGCGAGGTGATGAGCGCGTCGCCGGCCGAGCCGAGGTTGTCCAGGATCGGCGCGAGGGCGCGCAGGTCGGCGGTGACCGCGGTCTTGCTCTTGACGATCACGTCGGTCCCCACGGCACCGAGCTCGGACAGCGCGTCGAGCATCTTCACGAGGTTGGCCCGCTGCTGGTTGACGGTGGTGAGCGCGGCGGGGAGGTCGTCGAGCGCGGCGTCGATCGCCTGCTTCTGCTCGTTGGTGGTCTTCGCCAGCCGGTCGATCTGCTCGATCGCGGCCACGATGTCCTCGCGCGAGTCGTCGGCGACCTCGAGGAACTCGTCGAGGCGGCGGACGAGCGTGCGCATGTCCGACTCTCGGCCCTTGAACGCGGTGCCGAGCTCACGGCTGATGACCTGCGCCTTGCCGAGCGCGCCACCGTTGAGCACGAGCGAGACCGACGCCAGCACGGCCTCGATCTCGGGCGCGTTGCCCGTGCGCGCGAGCGGGATCAGGTCGCCGTCGCCGAGACGTCCGACCTCGCCGCCGCCCTCCTCCGGGGGCGCGAGGGACACGAACTTCTCGCCGAGGATCGAGGTCTGGCGGATCGACGCGACGGCCTGGTCGGGCAGCACGACGTCGCCGTTGACCTTGATCGTGACCTTCGCCTTCCAGTCGTCGAGCTCCACCTTCGTGACGCGGCCGACGGACACGTCGTTGACCTTGACGGCGCTCTGCGGGACGAGGTCGAGCACGTCGGCGAACTCGATCGTGACCGAGTAGGGGTCGTCGCCGAGGTCGGCGCCGCCCGGCAGCGGCAGGTCGCCGACGCTGGACACGCAGCCCGAGACGAGGGCCAGCGAGCCCACGACGCCCACGAGGGCGGCTCGGGTCCGGATCGTGCGCATCACGCCACCCCCATCAGGTAGGAGAGGGACTCCTCGGTGGAGGATCCGGCCGGCGGCGCCTGCGCGGCGGGCGCGGCGTCGGCGTCGCTGCCCACGGCCTTCGCCCGGTCGGCGAGGAAGCCGACGAGCTCGCCCACGGCGTCGCACGCCTCCTTGTACTTGGCGTTCTCCTGGGTGCTCAACGAGCAGTAGGCCGCCACGTAGAAGCTCTCGGTGAGGACGGTCATCCCGCGCGAGGTGGAGCCCTTGATCGAGCCGCGGGCGTCGAGGGTGCCCGTGGTGGGGTTGTAGGCCATCGCGAGGTTCGACAGCGCCTTCGGACCCTGCTCGAGGATCTTCGCCAGGTCCTTGCGCTGCTCGGCGAGGTTCTTCGTCACGTCGCTGAGACCGGAGACGTTGCGGCGCAGCACGCTGCGGTTCTCCTCCACGTAGCCCTGGACCTGCTGCAGGGCGCCGGCCAGCTCGCGCACGGCGAGCTGGAGGTCGTCGCCCTCGGCGGCCAGGATGCCCGAGACGTCCTCGAGGCTGGAGTTGAAGCGGCGCACGCTGGAGTCGTTGGCCTCGAGTGCCGAGACGAACCGCTCGATCTGCTCGATCGAGGTGAAGAACTCGTCCTTCGTCCCGTCGACTGTGGTGCCCAGCTTCGCCAGCGCCTCGATGCTCTCGCGGATCTCGGCGCCCTTGCCGTCGAGGCTGTCGGCCGTGCTGGAGACGAGCTCGCTGACGGCGCCGTCCTCGTTCAGCCCGTCGGGGCCGAGCGTCGTGGCGACGTCGTTCAGCGCAGCGAAGGTCTCGTCGAGCTCGGTGGGCGTGCCCGTGCGCGACTGGTCGAGATGCGCGCCGTCGCGCAGCGTGGGGCCGCCGGTGTAGGCCGGGGCCAATTGGACGAACCGGTCGCCGACCACCGACGGGGACACGATGAGCGCCTTCGCGTCGGCGGGCACGTCGTACTCGGCGTCCCACGCGATCCGCGCCCGCACGGTCTGGCCGCGCGGCGTGATCTTCTCGACCGTGCCCACGTCGACGCCCAGGATGCGCACCTTGGACCCCTCGTAGAGCGACACCGTGCGGTCGAAGTCGACCGTGACGGTGTTCGTGCCCGACCGCGTCACCGCGGCGACGGCGGCCACGCCGACCAGGACGAGGCACAGCAGGGCCGCTCCGATCGCGATGGCGGGGCGGGACAGCCCGCCGAGACGCTCGCTCATCACAGTCCTCCCGGGACGCCGAGGATGCTCAGCAGGTTGTAGATGTACGAGTCCAGCCACGGGCCGTTCGAGCCGTTGTTGGCGACCATCGCGTAGTAGGCGGGCAGCTGGTCGATCGCGGCGTCGATGTTCTTCTCGTTCTTCCTCAGGACGTCGACCACCCCGGCCAGCCGCGTGAGCGCGGGCTTGAGGTCGCCGCGGGTGTCGGTGACGAGCGTCTCGATCTCGTTGGACATGCGCGTCACGTTGACGAGCACGGCGTGGATCGCGTCGCGGCGGCTGCTCAGCGCGTCGAACAGCACCGAGCCGTCCTCGAACAGCTTGACGAACTCGGTGTTCCGGTCGGCGAGCACCGCGGAGATGCCGTCGACGTTCTTCAGCAGGGTCTCGAGCTCCTCGTCGCGCTTGGCCAGCGTGTTCGACAGGGCCGTGACACCGGTGACGGCACTGCGGAACTCCTCCGGCGTCTTGGACGCGACGTCGTTGATCGTCTCGAGAGCCTGCTTCAGCTGCTCCTGGTCGACCTCCTGCGTGGTCTCGGTGAGGCCCGAGAACGCCTGGACGATGTCGTAGGGCGCCTTCGTCCGCGACGCCGGGATGACGGCGCCCTTCGCGAGCGTGCCGGAGCCGTCGGGCTCGAGGCTGACGTACATCGTGCCGAGCAGCGACTTGATGCGGATCGAGGCGCCGGTCTGCGTGCCGAGGCGGTCGCGGTCGGACTTCACGCGGAAGACCACGCGCACCTTGTCGCCGTGCAGCTCCAGGTCGGAGACCTCGCCGACGCGCACGCCGGCGAGGCGGACGTCGTCGCCCTTCTTGAGGCCGCCGACCTCGGTGAACTCGGCGGCGTACTTCGCACCGCCGCCGACGATCGGCAGGCTCGCGGCCTGGCTGGCGCCGAACAGCATCGCGGCGATGATCGCCAGCGAGATCGCACCCACGATGACGGGGTTGCGCTCGCGGATCGGCTTCATGTCCCTCAGCGGCATCGACTCACCCCCGCTCCGGTCACGGTGACGCGCTTCGTCGTCTTGAACGGCTGCGTCTGCTCCCAGCCCGGCACCCCGTTCAACGACGGCACCTTTCCGTTGACCCCGATGTCGCAGACGAAGAAGTTGAAGAACGAGCCGTACTGGCCGGTGCGGCCGATCCGGTCGATCTTGATCGGCAGGATCTGCAGCGTGCGGTCGAGGTCGCGGCGCGCCTGCTTCGTGCCGATCTTCGAGGTGAGCTGGCGCAGCTCCTTGATGTCGGCGGTGATCGCGGGTCCCGTGTCCTCGAGCAGCCCGGCGGTCTCGCCGGTGAGCACCGAGATGTCGTCGAGCGAGCCGGTGAGCACGTCGCGGTCGTCCTTGAGGCCGGTGATGAGCTGCTGGAGGGTGGAGATCGCCGAGGACAGCTCGGTGTCGCGCTCGTTGAACGAGGTCAGCACGACCGTGAGGTTCTCGATGACCGACCCGATCAGCTCGTCGCGGTCGGCGAGGCTCTGCGTCAGCGAGGCGGTGTGCGACAGCAGCGACTCCACGGTGCCGCTCTCGCCCTGGAACACCTGGATGAGCTCGTAGGCGAGCTGGTTGGTGTCCTCCGGCGACAGCGCCTCGAACAGCGGCTTGAATCCGCCGAACAGGTCGGTCAGGTCGAGCGCGGGCGTGGTGCGGTCGAGCCCGATCGTCTCGCCCTCCTTCAGCCGGCCGGGCGCGCCGTCGGCGCCCTCGCTCAGGGAGATGTAGCGCTGGCCGATCATGTTGCGGTACCTCAGCGCCGCCTGGGTGGACTGGGTCAGGTCGATGTCGGAGTCGACGCTGAACGTGACCTCGGCGCTGGAGCCGGAGTGCACCTTGACCTCCGAGACGTTGCCCACGCGCACACCGGCGATGCGCACGTCGTCGCCCTTCACGAGACTCGTCACGTCGCTGAACACCGCCTTGTAGGTCACGGTGCGCTCGAACGACGTGTTGCCGATCACCGCGACGAGCAGGGCGGTCATCACGCCGGTGACGACGAGGAAGGCCATCAGCTTCGCGAACGCCGAGGCCGTCTGGCGGTCCATGCCGGTGCGGGCCATCAGAGCGTCACCTCCGCTCCACGCAGGACGGGGCCGAACAGCGGCTGGGCCACGTCGGGGACCTCGGAGGGGTCGACGCCCAGCGCGGTGGCCACGATCGCGTCGATCTGCTCGGCCTCGACGTCGGTGCCGGCGGGGCTGGCCACCGCGGGATCGACGAGCGGCGAGCGCTTGCCGAGGTCGCCGTCGATGCCGAACTGCTCGAGGAGTGTGTCGCTCATGCCGGGTGCGGGACGCTTCGCCGTGTAGGCGGTGCGCGGCAGCGTGGCGCAGCTGGGCGCGAGCGCGCCGGACTTCCCGGCGGCGGGCAGCCGGTAGGCGTCGTCGCCGTCGTAGTCGCGGGACGAGCGCGGCGCGAACTCGATCGAGGCGTGCGCGCGGTGGTTGCGGAACGCGCCGTCGATCGCGGGCTTGAGGCGGTCGATGCCCTTGAGGACGCACTCGAGCGTGGGCGAGTACTGCGCCAGCAGCTCGAGCGTGGGCTGGGAGTCGCGCGAGAGGGTGATGAAGTCGTCGCCCGACCGCTCGGCGAGCTTCTCGGCCGAGGTCGCGAACGCAGCGGTCTCGACGAAGAGGGTCTGGAGCTGGGCCCGCCGGGCCGTGAGCGTGTTACCCGTGACCACCGCGTTGCGCAGCGTGGTGCCGATCTCGGGCATGACGTCGGCGTAGGCCTTCGCGGTGTCGCCGAGCAGCGTGACGTCCTCGACGAACTTCGGCGCGAGCGGCGTGATCTTCTGCAGGTAGCCCGACAGCGTCTCGAGGGTCTCGCCGACCTTCTCGCCCTGGCCCGACAGCGCGTCGGACAGCGCGGTGAGGACGTAGGAGAGGTCCTCGGGGTTGAGCGCCGTCAGCAGCGGGTCGAGGTCGGCCAGCAGCGTCTCGACCTCGGACGGCAGCGCGGCCTGGGCGATCTCGTCGCCGGCCTGGATGGGGGTGCCGGCGGACTGCGCCACGGGCTGGAGGTCGATGAACTTCTCGCCGAACAGGGTCTTGGGCACGACGAACGCCTGCACGTCGGACGGGATGACCTGCTGCTGGTCGGCGTCGAGGCGCAGGTGGATGACGGCCTGCCCCTCCTCGGAGGTGATGTCGTCGACCCGGCCGACAATGACGCCGCGCAGCTTGACGTCGGCGTTGGGGTTGAGCTGCAGGCCGACGCCGTTGCTGCGGATCAGGACGGGGATGTCGGACGAGAACGCCTTCGTGAACACCGCGTAGGTCAGCAGCACCGAGCCGACGAGGAGGGCGACCATGGCGACGCCCAGGCCGCGGACGACGGCGGGGCGGTCGAGGGTGGCCAGGCGCGCCATCAGCCGGCCAGCCTGACGGTCGTGGTGGTGCCCCAGATGGCCATCGACATCATGAGGTCGGCGACGTTGATGACGACGATCGAGGTGCGCACCGCGCGGCCCACGGCCACGCCGACGCCCACCGGGCCGCCGCTGGCGTAGTAGCCGTAGTAGCAGTGGATGAGGATGACGAGCACGGCGAACACGAGCACCTTGAAGAACGACCAGAGGACGTCCTCGGGTGGCAGGAACAGGTCGAAGTAGTGGTCGTACGTGCCACTGCTCTGCCCGTAGATCGCCGTGATGGTGAGCCGCGTGGCGATGTACGACGACATCAGGCCCACCATGTAGAGCGGGATGATCGCGATCATGCCGGCCAGCACGCGCGTCGTGACCAGGTACGGCAGCGACGGGATCGCCATGACCTCGAGCGCGTCGACCTCCTCGGAGATCCGCATCGCGCCGAGCTGGGCCGTGAACCCGCAGCCGACCGTGGCGGCCAGCGCGATGCCGGCCACGAGCGGCGCGATCTCGCGGGTGTTGAAGTAGGCCGAGAAGAACCCCGCGAACGCGCTGGTGCCCAGCTGCTCGAGGGCGCTGTGGCCCTGCATGCCGACCTCGACGCCGGTGAAGAACGACATCGTGAAGATGACGCCGACGGTGCCGCCGATGACGGCGAGCGAGCCGCGGCCGAACGTGACCTCGGACAGCAGCCGCAGGATCTCGCGCGGGTACCGCGTGATGACGCGCGGCATCCACGCGATCGTGCGCAGGTAGAACGCGAGCTGGAGGCCGAGGTCGTCGAGGATCCCCAGCGGGCGGCGCACGGCGGTCGTCAGGTTCGCCACGTCACAACGCCTTCGCCGGGACGAGCTGGAAGTACAGGGCGCTCATCACGAAGTTCGCCAGGAACAGCAGCAGGAAGGTGATGACGACCGACTCCATGACCGCCTGGCCGACGCCCTGCGGGCCGCCGTCGGCGTGCATCCCCATGTAGGTGGAGACGATCGCGGCGATGAGGCCGAAGACGAGCGCCTTCGCCATGCCCTGGTAGAGGTCGGGGGTCTGGGCCAGCGCGGTGAACGAGGCGAGGTAGGCGCCGGGCGTGCCGCCCTGCATCATCACGTTGAAGATGTAGCCGCCCAGCACGCCGACCACGCTGACCAGTCCGTTGAGGAAGACCGCGACGAGCATGCAGGCCAGCACGCGTGGCACGACCAGACGCTGGATCGGGTCGATGCCCAGCACCATCATCGCGTCGAGCTCCTCGCGGATCTTGCGCGCGCCGAGGTCGGCCGCGATGGCCGATCCGCCGGCGCCGGCCACGAGCAGCGCGGTGGCGATCGGCGCGGCCTCGCGCAGCACCGCGAGCACCGCGGCCGAGCCGACGAAGGACTGGGCGCCGAACTGCTGGACGAGGCTGCCGGTCTGCAGCGCCACGACGGCGCCGAACGGGATCGCCACGAGCGCGATCGGGATGATCGTGACCGACGCGATGAACCACGCCTGCTGGATGAACTCGCGCAGCTGGAACGGCCGCTGGAACACCGCGAGCAGGACGTCGGCGCCGAACGCGAACAGCCGGCCCGCGGTGGCCAGCGGCGCGGTCACCCGCTCGCCGAGGCTCATCGGGGGCCGCCGATCGACTGCGGCGACGGCGCCGAGAAGCTCGAGCCGTCGTCGAGGAAGGAGCCCGGCGGCGGGACGACGCCGTTCGCCGCGCACCAGGCGCCCGGCTCCGCCTGCGTGGCACGCGGGCGACCGTCGGACGGGAACAGCTGGAGCGGGATCGGCGGCAGGGGCGGCAGGGCGCTGTGGTCCTCGGCCGCGAGCTCGTCGGCGTCCTTCTCCTCGCTCATGCCGATCGGGCCCACCGTCTGGGCGTTGAGGAACTGGCGCACGGCCGGCTCCTCGCTGGAGAGCAGCATCTCGCGCGGGCCGAACATCGACAGGTGCCGGTGGTAGAGCAGGCCGATGTTGTCGGGCACCGTGCGCGCGGTGTTGATGTCGTGCGTGACGATGAGGAAGGTGGCCTCGGTCTGGGCGTTCAGGTCGACCATCAGCTGGTTGATGAACGCCGTGCGCACCGGGTCGAGACCCGAGTCGGGCTCGTCGAACAGGATGATCTCGGGCTCGAGGACGAGGGCGCGGGCGAGGCCGGCGCGCTTGCGCATGCCGCCGGAGATCTCACCGGGCAGCTTCGTCTCGGCGCCGACGAGGCCCACCATCGACATCTTCTCCATGACGATGTCGCGGATCTCGGTCTCGTTCTTGCGGGTGTGCTCGCGCAGCGGGAAGGCCACGTTGTCGAACAGGGTCATCGAGCCGAACATCGCACCGTCCTGGAACAGCACGCCGAACAGCTTGCGGATCTCGTAGAGGTCGCGCTCGCTGCACGTGGCGATGTCGGTGCCCTCGATGAAGATGTGGCCCGCGTCGGGCTTGATGAGGCCGATCAGGGCCTTGAGGAACACGGACTTGCCCGTGCCCGAGGGGCCCAGCATGACGCTGATCTGCCCGGCGGGCAGCGTCAGCGAGACGTCGCGCCAGATCGTCTGGCTGCCGAAGGCCTTGGTCAGCCCTTCGACGCGAACTTCGACACCCATCTGGGCTCCTTCACAGGGGGACGGAACCCGCGGGACGGGTACCTGGAGGAACTGGTGGTCAGCGGCTGGTGCGCCGCAGCCTCACGGCGAGGCCGATCCGGAGCGCCACCAGCACGGCGAGCGCGGCGCCCAGGATCGGGCCGAACGAGGAGCCGGTGGCCGGCAGTGCCGTGGTCTCGGCCGACGCGGAGGCGACCGAGGCGTCGTCGCTGGTCCCGTCCTCGTCGAACGCGTAGTCGTCGTCGACGGCGGTCTCCTCGTCGGGGGTGACGGGATCGATGACCTCGGGGTCCTCGCCGTCGCCGGTTCCACCGCCGCCGCCCCCGCCACCGCCGCCGCCCTCGGCGGGCGGCAGCGGGCACTCGGCCGCGGTGCAGCCGGCGCCGATCGGGATCGTGCCGATCACGCGGGCCGCGGCGTTGTCGCTCTGGCGGACGCACTCGAGCTCGGCCTCGGAGACCGAGCCGAGCACCGGCGGGTCCATGACGGAGTCGAGGTAGAAGGTCTTGGGCATCTGGACGTAGATGAGGCCGTTCTCGGCGGTGGACGGCACGTCGATCGCGGCGACCGTGCCCGCGGCCGGGATCGTGAGCTCGGCGCCCGTCTGGATCTGCACCCAGTCGGCCTGGAGTCCGCTGACGGGCTCGTTGCGGGTCTCGAGGACCTCGCCGCCCGGGGCCACGGCCTGCAGGACGACGTCGGAGCGCGAGGTGCCGCGCACCCGACGGACCTCCATCTTCGTGTAGAGGTGGTCGACCAGGTCGCGCGAGAGGATCAGGCTCAGCGTGGTGTCGGTGGCCGGCACGATGGAGCCCGCCTGGACGCTCTCGGGAAGGTCGGTCTGCGCGGTCACGTAGAACTGGTAGTGGCCCTCGAGCGTGGAGTTGATGATCGGGTTGGTGGCCTGGCACTCGTAGCCCACGCGCTCGACGCCGGCGGGGGCGGCAGTGGCGGCCGGGGCGAGCTGGGTGATGCCTGCACCCACGAGCGCCGTCGCGATCGCGAACCGAAGTCCTCGACGTGCAGCTGCGGCGCTCTGGCGCATGGGCTCTCCTCGCTTCAGGTCCACGGTCGTGGGTGTAAACGCCCGTTAAGCGGGCAGTGCCGACGACTGTAACCTGAAGTTGCATTGTGACGCAAGACACCTTTCGGCGGTGGTGCGTCAGAGGCCCATGAGACGCATCCCCAGCGGTACGAGAGCCAGGATCACGGCGCCCACGAGAACGCCGACGTCCGCGCGGGACCACGTGGCGGGCTCGGCCCACGTGCGCCGGTGCGCGGTCGCGAAGCCGCGCGCGTCCATCGCGATCGAGGTGCGCGTCGCCTCGCGGATCGTGTGCACGAGCAGCGCGAACGCCATCGACCACGGACGCACCTTGAGGCCGCGCGCACGGCGCGTCCGCTCCAGGTCGTGCCACGTGCGCCACGAGCCGCTGACGCGCTGGAGGGCGGCCGACAGCGCGGCGGCGAAACGGCCCGGGACCTTGAGGCTCTGGGCCAGGTAGTCGCCCAGCCGCGCGACGTCGACGTAGCCCACCGCCACCGCACCGGGCCACGCCAGCACGAACGTGCGCAGGCCGGCGACGAGGGCGACCTCGGCGTCGCGACCGCCCAGCAGCCACGTGGACCACGCGACGCTCGCCATCGGGATCAGGACGAGCAGCAGGCAGACGGCCGGGTACTTCCACGACGGCACCGTGAGGGCCGCGGCGAGCACCCACAGCGACACCGCGACGACCGCGATCGGCAGGGTGCGGATCGCGGGCGAGCCGAGGGCGGCGGCGACGCCGATCCCGATCAGGACCAGCGGGTTGAGGCGGGCGAGCAGGCTGGTCACGCCACCACCTCCCCGGCGCGCAGCAGGACCTCGCGGTCGCGCGGCAGGTCGGGGTCGTGGGTGGCGACCGCGACCGTCACGCCGTGGCGGGCGGCCGAGCCGAGCCACCCGGCCACGAGCGCCCAGGCGTCGCGGTCCTGGCCCACCGTGGGCTCGTCGGCGAGCAGCAGGCCGGGGCGGTGCGCCGCGGAGGCGGCGAGCGCGAGCCTGCGCTGCTCGCCCCCGGAGAGCCGGTAGGGATGGTCGTCGCCGCGTCCGGGGAGGCCGACCGCCTCCAGCAGCGCCTCGACGTCGACGGCCCGACCGAGCGCGCGCGGCGTGGCCTCCAGCTCGTCGCGGACCGTGGTGGCGACGAAGCCGAGCTCGGGGTCCTGCGGGCACCAGCCCAGACCGCGAGGCGCCTCGACGACCCCCGACACCGGCTCGATCAGCCCGCCGAGGGCCAGCAGCGCCGTGGACTTCCCGGCGCCGCTCGGCCCGACGAGGGCAGTGAGCGTGCCGGGGTCGAGCACGAGCGTCAGTCCGGAGACCGCGCGCGTGCGCTCGGAGCCGCGGAGACCTCGGGTGACCTGGTCGACGACGAGGTCGGTGACGCGCACGTGCGCCGGCTCCTCCGGCGCCAGCAGGTCGCCGGGAGCCTCCAGCGGGACGGGCGCGGGACGCCCGGGCATCCACAGCGCGTCGGGCACCGCCGCGGTGCGGAACTGCGCGACCGAGCCGTCGAAGACCAGGCGCCCGGCGTCCAGCACGACCACGCGGTCGACGTGGTCGAGCCACGGCTCGAAGCGGTGCTCGACCACCACGAGCGAACGGCCGCCGACGACCGCCAGGACGGCGTCGCGGACCACCTCGACCAGCGCGGGGTCGAGCATCGACGTCGGCTCGTCGAGGAGCAGCAGGTCGGGCTCGGTGGCCAGCGCGCCGGCGAGCGCGAGCCGGTGCCGCTCACCGCCCGACAGCGCACTGGTGAAGCGGTCGCGGTCGTACGGCAGTCCCACGGCGTCCAGCGCCGCGTCGACCCGCCGCCAGATCTCGTCGCGCGGCAGGCCGAGGTTCTCGGGACCGAACGCGACGTCACGCCCGACACGGTCGGCGACGATCGAGGCCGACGGGCTCTGCGTGACCAGGCCGATCCGCCCGTCGACCTCGACCGCCCCGGACGCGTCCCCCACGAGCGTCGAGCCCAGCGCACCGGCGACGGCGTGGAGCGCCGTGGACTTGCCGCTGCCGCTGGGCCCGACGAGCAGCACGCGCTCGCCGCGCTCGATCCTCAGGTCGAGCCGGTCGAGGGCGGGCCGCCTGCCGTGGAGGGGCGTCCAGGTGAAGTCGCGGAACGCGATCGTCACGCGCTACGGCCGCCCGGAGGGGAAGGAGTCGAGGGCACCCGCCTTCGCCAGCGAGCGCACCAGCAGCCAGCCGCCGAAGCCTGCGATGACGATGCCGGAGGTGACGAGGAAGCCCAGGTGCATCAGCCGCCACTGCAGGTCCCAGTCGGGGAAGTAGTACTTCCACTCGTAGAACGCCTCGAGCGCACCCGACAGCGCGCCACCGAGGGCCGCCGTGAGCAGGTCGAAGCGGCGGTAGAGGAACAGCGCGAAGATCAGCTCGGCGCCCAGGCCCTGCACGACGCCCGAGATCAGGACGGTGCTGCCCCAGGACGTGCCGCCCAGGACCAGCATCGACACGAGGGCGGCGATGAACTCGGTGGCGAACGCGGCGCCGGGCTTGCGGACGATCAGACCGCCGACGACGCCGGCGATGAGCCACATGCCGCCCAGGAGGGCGGCCGCGGGCTTGAAGCCGACCGCGGCGCCGAGGTCGATGACGTCGTAGAACTTCCCCCAGCCCCAGAAGACGACGCCGAAGGCGACGCCGAGCATCGCGATCGTGACGAGATCGATCGTGCGGTAGCGGGTGAGTCGGGTCGTGGATGTGACGGCAGAATTCATGATGACTCCCTTCGCCGGTGCTAACCGGAGCAGGTTCAAGGGTCTGCGGCTGTTCCGCACTCTCAGCGCCCTCTGCATGGCGCTCCCCTGTCGTGGTGCTGCCAGCCTAGCCCGCACGGGCCGGGCACGGCAGCGGGGGCGGACCCGAGGATCCGCCCCCGCTCACTCGTGCGTCAGTCGCGACGCGTGCGGCGGCGCAGCACGAGGGCCGCTCCTCCGGCCAGCACCAGCACGCCGCCGAGCAGCGCGGCACTCATGGCGGGACCGCCCGTCGCGGCGAGGTAGCCGTCGCTGACCCACTCGTCGTCGGTCGTGTCGGCCGCGGCGTCGGCGGGGAGGATCTCGACCGGCACCGAGGCGATCACCTCGCCGCGGCTGAGCACCACGACGTCGTGCGAGCCGGCGGGCGCGTTGGTCGGGATGCGCACCGACACCTCGCCGGACGTGGGCACGACCTTCGTGCCCATCGGGATCGGGTCGGAGCGCAGCTCGAACTCGAGCTCCTTGCCGATCCAGTTCGAGCCGAAGGCGAAGGTGATGGTGTCGCCGGGCGACAGCACGTCGTCGCTCAGCAGCTCCACCGCGTCGGGGTCCTCGTCGTCGCCCGGCCCGGTCGTCGGAGCCGTGGTGGGCTCACCCGTGGGCTCGGTCGTCGGCTGCGTGGTCGGGGCGGTCGTCGGCTGGCTGGTGGGTCCCGTGGTGGGCTCCGGCTCGGCGTCGCCGACCGGGATCGAGCCGAGGCCCAGCTCGTCGGGACCCGCGCAGGTCAGGTTGGACGGGACGGTCGAGGCGTCGGCCTTGTGGATCGTGGCCTGGATCGTGAACGCCTCGGGCATGCCCAGGCGCACCGAGGTCTCGGCGTACTCCGGGACCGTGATCTCGGGGACCGTGCCGGTGGCGGGGATCAGCCAGGGCTCGTCGGCGACCTGCGGGATCGGCGTGCGGGCCGACTTCAGGTCCTGGATGGCCACCGTCTGCGTCTGGCCACCCGTGGTCAGGGTGATCGACGAGTCCGTCGAGCCGCCCTCGGCCTCGCGGCCCTGGAGCAGCATCGCGGTGGACTGCCGCAGCAGCTCGGGCAGGGTCAGGGTGATGTCGACGCCGCGCGAGGAGATGACGTCGCCGACCTGGACCCGCGACGGGATCGTGGTCTCGGCCAGGACCTTGATGACGTGCGAGCCGAGGTCGAGTCCGCCGGCCGTGACGCGGCACGTGTAGTCGAAGCTCTTCGACAGGTCGACGTCCTCCGCCGGCGGATCGGTCGGGCTGGTGGTGGGGGTCGTGGTCGGTTCCGACGTCGGCTCGCTGGTCGGTTCCGAGGTCGGCTCGCTCGTCGGCTCCGAGGTCGGCTCGCTGGTCGGCTCCGTCGTGGGCTCCGAGGTCGGGCCGGTGGTCGGCTCGCTGCCCGCCGTGACCGCGATGGTGCCGAGCGACAGGTCGGAGGGGCCGGCGCAGGTCAGGCTCGACGGGACCGTCGAGTCGTCCGCCTTGTAGATGGTGGCGGCGATCGAGAAGCTGCTCGGCATGCCGAGGACGACCGAGCCGGTCGCGGTGGCCGGGGTCGTGATCTCGGGGACGGTGCCCGACGCCGGGATCGTCCACGGCTCGTTCGCCGTCTGCGGGATCGGCGTGCGCGGCGAGCCGAGGTTCGGGATCGGGACGCTGGTGGTCTCGCCACCCGAGGTCAGGGTGACGGCCGAGTCGGTCGACTCGCCGGCGGCCTCGCGCCCCTGCAGGAGCACCGCCGTGGACTGGCGCAGCAGCTCGGGCATCGTGAGCGTGATGTTCACGGTGCGCGGCGCGATCACCTCACCCGGCGAGACCGACTCGGGCGCGGTGGTCGACGCCAGAACGCCGATCACGTGCTCGCCGAGGTTGAGGCCTCCGGCCGTCACCTGGCACGTGTAGTCGAAGGACCTCTCCAGCTCCACGTCGGCGGCCGAGGCGGGCGAGACGAGCCCCACTCCGACCACGGCTGCGGCGGCCAGGGCGGCCGCGGCCGAGCCTGCGGCGACGAGGCGCTGGGACGTTCGGGACGTGCGGATCACGGGCGAGCCTTCCTCCGGCAGGCCCGTCCCCTGAGACGGACGGGCCCTGTGATGTGGCTCACCCTAAGTGCTGTAACTGGTAGTGACAACCCGCGTTCACGTCCGCGTCCGCTGCCGTCAGCCAGGGATCGACCACAATGGGCGCATGCCCTCCGTGCGCACCCCCGACCCGAACCCCGGCTGGCTCTCCGACTTCCAGCTCGAGGAGACCCGGTCCCGTGTCCCGATCCTCTACGTCGAGGCGATCCCGGTCCGGCTGGACAGCCTCGGCCAGGTCGAGCAGGTCGGCCTGCTGCTGCGCGGCTCCCCCACCACCGGCACGATGGCGCGCTCGTTCGTGTCCGGTCGCGTGCTGCACGGCGAGCCCATCCGCTCGGCCCTGATGCGCAACCTCGAGAAGGACCTCGGCCCCACGGCGTTCCCGCAGCTGCCGGCCGACATCGTGCCCTTCACAGTCGCCGAGTACTTCCCGATCCCCGGCGTCACGCCGCTGTACGACGCGCGCCAGCACGCCGTCGCGCTGGCCTACGTCGTGGCGGTCACCGGTGAGTGCGACCCGCGACAGGACGCGCTCGAGCTCTCGTGGCTGACCCCGCAGGAGGCGCTCAGCCCCGCGATCCTCGACGAGCTCGAGGGCGGGCGCGGCGTGCTGCTGCAGCAGGCGCTGGCGCACGTGGGCGCGCTCGGATGACCCGCACGCGGAGGTGACGCGCCGCCCGAGCCCGTGGCTCATGCTGGTCGCGGCGATGATCGCGCAGGTCACCGCGACCGCCGTGGTCAGCACGCCGCTGCTGCTGATCCCGCACCTGCACCTCGACGAGGGAGTCCCCCTCGTCGCCACCGGCGCGCTCGCCGCCGCCCCCACCGTCGGCACGCTGCTCACCCTCGTGGCGTGGGGCGCGATCGTCGACCGCGTGGGCGAGCGGATCGCGCTGACGTCCGGCCTCGTCCTGCTGGTCGCGGGCTGTGCCGTGGCCTGGTCGGGCGCCCGCGCCGACGACGTGGTCGTGCTCGCGCTCGGCTTCGGCCTGTGCGGCGTGGCGGCGGGCAGCTCCAACTCGGCCAGCGGCCGGCTCGTCGTGGGCTGGTTCCCCGCGCACCGGCGCGGCCTCGCGATGGGCATCCGTCAGACGGGACTGCCGCTCGGCGTCGGCGTCGCGGCGCTCGTCGTCCCCGCCGGCGTGCAGTCGTGGGGCGTCGCGCCGATCGTGCTGGGCTGCCTCGTCGTCGCGGCACTCGCCACCGTGTTCATCGCGCTCACCGTGGTCGACCCGCCGCGGCACGCGACGGAGGGCACGGACCCCCGCGCCAATCCCTACCGCGGCGACCGGCGTCTCGTGCGGATCCACGGGGCCTCGGCGCTGCTCGTCATCCCGCAGTACGCGGTGTGGACGTTCATGCTGCTGTGGCTCATCGACCAGCACGGCTGGAGCCCGGCCGCGGCCGGCGCGCTCTACGCCGTCTCGCAGGTGCTCGGCGCCGGCGGTCGCATCGCCGCGGGCTGGTGGTCCGACCGCGTCGGCGACCGCCTCGGACCGATGCGGCAGGTGGCCGTGGCGGCCACCGTCTCGATGCTGGCGCTGGCCGTGCTCGAGGGATCCCCCGTCGCGATCGCGCTCATGGTCGCCGCCATGGTGATCACCGTCGTCGACAACGGCCTGGCCTTCACCGCCGTGGCCGAGATCGCCGGGCCGCGGTGGTCGGGGCGCGCCTTCGGCATCCAGAACACGGGCCAGTACCTGACCGCGGCTGCGGTGCCTCCCGTGGTGGGCGCGCTGGTGGAGCTCGCGGGCTACGGCTGGGCCTTCGCGGCGGTCGCCGTGTTCCCGCTGGCCGCCATCGCCTGCGTGCCCGTTGCTACTCGCAGGTAACATCATCCTACGCCTTTGGCTGGCCTAACTGAGCAGCGCTTTCCGCCGCAGATTAGGGTCAGCACCAACTGCTTGAACCGCGAGAGGAATCGGCATGGAACCGATCAACATCATCGCCGGAGTGATCACGCTGGTCTCGACGGCGTTGGCGGTGTACTACCTGGCGCCCGGGATCAAGCGGATGCTCGGGGTCATCCGCGCCGGAACTCCGGCCTACGGTCGCACCGACAACCCGGCGAGCCGCACCAAGAACATGCTGGTCGAGACGCTCGGCCACACGCGCATGCTCCAGTGGCACTGGGTCGGCATCCTGCACTGGGCCGTCTTCTTCAGCTTCCTCATCCTCAGCACCGCGGTCGCCACCGCCTACCTGCAGGTCTGGAACCCGCACCTCGTGCTGCCGATCATCGGCCACTTCTTCCTCTTCGAGTGGGTCAGCGAGGCCATCGCCTGGCTCGGCCTCATCGGCATCGCGGCCCTCGTCGTCATCCGCCAGCGCAACCACCCGCGCACCCAGGGCCGCCAGAGCCGCTTCTTCGGCTCGCGCTTCGGCCAGGCCTACTTCGTCGAGGCGATGGTCGCGCTCGAGTGCGCCGCCGGCATCCTCATCCGTGGCGCCGAGTACCGCCTGATGAGCCTCGAGGGCGACAGCCACGGCACCTACTTCCACTTCCCGCTGACCGGCTGGATCGGCGACACCCTCTGGTCGGGCCTGTCGGTCACCGGCCTCGAGGTCACGATCACGCTGCTCGCCGTCGTCAAGGTCGTCTCGGCCACCGTCTGGCTGATGGTCATCGGCAAGAACCTCACGATGGGCGTCGCCTGGCACCGCTTCCTGGCCTGGTTCAACATCTACTTCAAGCGCGAGGCCGACGGCGGCACCGCGCTGGGCGCCCTCGTCCCGCTCTACGTCGCGGGCAAGCCGCTCGACCTCGAGACCATGGAGGACATGGAGGAGGAGGAGTTCGAGAAGCTCGGCGTGGGCAAGGTCGAGGACTTCAGCTGGAAGTCCATCCTCGACTTCTCCACCTGCACCGAGTGTGGTCGCTGCCAGAGCCAGTGCCCCGCCTGGAACACCGAGAAGCCCCTCTCCCCCAAGCTCCTGATGATGGGCCTGCGCGAGCACGCCTACGCGAAGGTGCCACTGCTCGGCGCCGACCCGGAGACCCTCACCGAGGACCAGCAGCGCGAGCTCGAGCGTCCGCTCATCGGCACCGAGGACCTGTTCGGCGTCATCGACCCCGACGTCCTGTGGTCGTGCACCAACTGCGGCGCCTGCGTCCAGCAGTGCCCCGTCGACATCGAGCACGTCGACCACATCGACAACATGCGCCGCTACCAGGTGCTCGTCGAGTCCAACTTCCCCGCCGAGCTCAACAACATCTTCAAGGGCCTCGAGCGCAAGGGGAACCCGTGGGGCATGAACCCGCGCGACCGCATGAAGTGGGCCGAGGACCTCGACTTCGAGGTCAAGCAGGTCGGCGTCGACGTCGAGTCCCTCGACGAGGTCGAGTGGCTGTTCTGGGTCGGCTGCGCCGGTGCCTTCGAGGACCGCGCGAAGAAGACCACGCAGGCCGTCGCCGAGCTGCTCGACATCGCGGGCGTCACCTTCGCCGTCCTCGGTGACGGCGAGACCTGCTCGGGCGACTCCGCCCGCCGCGCCGGCAACGAGATCGTCTTCAAGCAGCTCGCGATGGAGAACGTCGCGGTCTTCGAGGAGACCAAGGTCAAGAAGGTCGTCTCGACCTGCGCCCACTGCTTCAACACGCTCAAGAACGAGTACAAGGAGTTCGGCATCGAGCTGGAGGTCGTGCACCACACCCAGCTGCTGAACCGCCTCGTCCGCGAGAAGAAGCTCAAGCCGGTCGCGCCCGCCGCCCCGGCCGCCAAGGTCACCTACCACGACCCCTGCTTCCTGGGCCGCCACAACCAGGTCTACTCGCCGCCGCGCGAGCTGATCGGCGCCACGGGTGCGGACTACGTCGAGATGGACCGCTCGAAGGAGCGCTCCTTCTGCTGCGGCGCCGGCGGCGCCCGCATGTGGATGGAGGAGAAGATCGGCTCGCGCATCAACATCAACCGCACCGAGGAGGCCATCGGCACCGGGGCGGAGCAGATCGCTGTGGGCTGCCCCTTCTGCCGCGTCATGCTGGCCGACGGCCTCACGGCGAAGCAGGCCGAGGACGAGTCGCTGCTCAACGTCGAGGTCCTCGACGTCGCGCAGCTGCTGCTCCAGGCCGTGAAGCGCTCCGAGGAGGACGTCGTGACCGAGGCCGAGGCCCTGGTCGCCGCGGCCGCCGACGAGTCGCACGCCGCCGGTGACGAGCCCGAGGACGCCGAGCCCGGCCCGGAGGCCCAGGCCGATCCCGGCACGCTGACCGACACGGAGTCCGTCGGCGCCGCCGCCGACGCGCACGCGTCGGCCGACGCGCCGACCGACGCCGGCGACGACCTCGACGACCCGGAGGGCGAGGGCCGCGCCGCGGACGCCGAGGTGGCCGCGAAGCACAACATCGCGGTCGACGAGAAGGGCACCGCCGGCGGGATCTTCGAGTCGGGCGACGCGACCCCCGAGGGCGCGCTGGACGCCGAGGGCACCAAGCCCGTCTCCGTGGCCACCGAGCCCGAGGACGAGCCCGCCCAGTCCGACCCCGAGCCGGAGGCTCTGGACGACGCGGTCTCGAAGCCCGAGTTCGACTCCGAGTCCGACGACAGCCCGGCGCTGCACGAGCAGCAGCCCGGACTCGGCCAGCCCGACGCGGAGAAGGCCGACGCTGCCGACGCTCCGGCCGAGGCCGAGGCGACCGAGGAGGCTCCCGCTGACGAGGCCCCGGCTGCCGAGGAGGCCCCCGCCGGGGGCGGTGCCACCGAGGCGTCCGCGGGCGGTCACGAGCAGCCGTCGCTGCTCGACGCGCTCGAGGACGACGAGCCGAAGGGTCACACGGCTTCGGAGGACGAGCCCAAGCCCGAGCCGCACCCGGAGAGCGGCGACACGACCAACCCCGACGCCGAGTCGGTCGTGTACGACGACTCCGAGCCCGAGCTGCCGGCCGAGAAGCACGCCGAGCCCACCTCCGAGCAGGAGGAGCTGGCGGCGATCACGCCGGTCGAGGACGCTCCGGCACCCGACCCGGTCTCCGAGGACGCCGCGCCGCTCAGCGACGCGAACCCGTCGGGCGAGGACCTGACCGGCTCCGCCACCGAGGCGGCCGCCGACGAGGCCACGGACGAGGGCGACGACACGAAGGCCTGACAGCCGTCACCGCGCGAGCGCGCCAGCACCTCCGGGTGCTGGCGCGTTCGTCGTTCCCGGCCTACTCGCAGGAGCCCGACCCGAGCAGGGCCAGCCCGCGCCGGTCCCCCGGGCCCCACGACAGCGGCCCTGAGTGCGGATGCATGAGCTCGTCCTGGTCGTCGACGTGGTCGAGACCCACGACATGACCGAGCTCGTGGCGGATCACCTGGAGGCGCTCCTGCTCGGTCATGGCCGCCAGGGAGGGACCGTCCAACGCGATCTGCCCGGTGGTGTAGCGCGCGCCGGAGGAGTGCTCGACCGCGACACTGCCGCCCTGACCCACCACGTCACCCCCGAGTCCCGGCGTCTCGGACTCGTCACTCCACGCGATCAGGACGGGCCTGCGGAGGTCCTCGGTGCGGACCTGCGCATCGAAGTCCGGTGCCCGTTCGGTCATCCCGTCCACGACGAGCTCCAGCCCGGTCGCGGCCTGCACCTCGTCCAGCGCCGCCTCCACCCCGCTGACGGCGTCGGACCCACCGGTCCGCGGGTTGATCTCGACGTGGATCGGGACACACGGGTCGTAGGTCACCGGGGTCGTCCCGTCGCGCAGCGTCCTCACGAACGCGTAGGTCCCCTGCTCGGGCACACGCGGCGGGGTCGCCAGCCGCTCGTCCCGCGCATCCTGCGCCGGGGCCGGCTGCCCGCCGCCGGCACTGGGCGCCCAGACGAGGCCCGCCGCGTGCGGGTCCGGGTCACTCGGCAGCAGCGACACCACGACCGTCCCCGCGATCACGAGGCCGAGCAGGACGAAGGATCGCCGGCGCCGGGGGGACGTCGGGCTCGGGACCGACGTCCAGTCACGCGGCGCAACCGCCGCTCGGTCCAGGGCCTCGAGCTCCTCGAAGGCGCGGCGGGACCAGTCCGCACGACGGCGCCGGGCGCCGCTGATCCTGTCCCACCACCCTCGCATCGCACCATCATGCGGTCGGCACCCCGACCGCATCGACCTTTCGTGTGACGAGGGGGTGCGTCAGGGGCGGGCGCCGCGCTGCTGGACGCAGCGGCTGGCGGCGCCGATGCCGCCGGTGAGCGCGGCGCGCGGGTCCTTCTGCTCCAGCCACGACGCGAGGAAGCCCGCGGTGAACGCATCGCCCGCGCCGGTGGTGTCGACGACCTGGATGCGCGGGGCCGCCACCTGCTCGCGGTCGCCGCCGGCGACGTAGGCCGCGCCCATCGAGCCGAGCGTGACGACGACCTGCGGGTACATCCGCGTCAGCGCGTCGAAGTCGACGAACGGGCCGGTCGCGCCGACGAGGAGGCGTGCCTCGTCGAGGTTGGGCACGAGGAGGTCGACGCCGCGGGTCCACTCGGCGAACGCCTCGGGGGTGACCTCGCGCAGGAACGCGGTGGTGCTCGGGTCGACGCTGACGCCCGCCCCGCGCCGCTTCGCCTCGGCGATGAGGTCGATCGCGACGTCGCGCGTCTGCGGGTCGAAGAACGTGTAGCCCGTGAGGTGCAGCCAGTCGACGCCGTCCCAGAGGTCGTCGGGGAGGTCGGCCTGCGTGAGCGTGCCGTTGGCGGCGCGGTCGACGTACATCGTGCGATCGGCGTCGTCGTCGAGGGTCAGCACGATCGTGGCCGTGGGCAGCAGCGGGTCGGCGACCAGCCGCGGCTCGACCTGGTGCTCGCGCAGGGCGGCCCCGTGGCGCTCGACGCCATCGTTGCCGACCTTGCCGAGGAAACGGGTCTCGGCACCGAGGAAGCCCAGCCACGCGGCCGTGTTCGCGGCGGACCCACCCGGGGTCATGCGGATCTGCGCGCGGGTGTCGCTGCGCGGGGCCACGGGCTCGAGGGGCAGGACGCCGATGTCGTCGACGACGTCGCCCACGACGAGGATCACGGGTACTCCGCCGCGGCCGTGGCGATGCGTGCGGCGACCTCGATGTTGTTGCGGGCGATGTCGAGGTTGACGGCGAGGCTGTCGCCGCCGGTGAGCTCGACGATGCGCTGGAGCAGGAACGGCGTGACCTCCTTGCCCGAGAGGCCCTTCGCCTCGGCCTCGGCGAGCGCGCGCTCGAGCGCCTCGTCGTGGACCTGCGGGTCGAGCTGCTTCTCCTCCGGCAGCGGGTTCGCCACGACGATGCCCGACCTCAGTCCGAGCTGGTCGCGGCTGTGCATGACCGAGGCGACGGCGAACGCGTCCTCGGCCCGCCAGTCGAGCTGGTGACCCGAGGAGGTGAGCCAGAAGCTGGGGAAGTCCTTCGTGCGGAAGCCCAGCACGATGACGCCGAGGGTCTCGAGCCGCTCCAGCGTGGCCGGGATGTCGAGGATCGACTTCACGCCGGCCGAGACGACCGTGATCGGCACCTGGCCGAGGACGGTGAGGTCGGCGGACTCGTCGAACGTCTCGGACGCGCCGCGGTGCACGCCGCCGAGACCACCCGTGGCGAACACCCGGATGCCCGCGCGATCGGCGATCCACGACGTGGCCGCCACCGTGGTGGCGCCGCTGCCGCCCATGCCGAGGACGACGGGCAGGTCGCGGACCGTGAGCTTCGGGACGTCCTCGTTCGCGATGCGCGACAGCTCGTCGGCCGTGAGGCCCGCCTTGAGCTCGCCGCCGAGGACCGCCACGGTGGCGGGCGTGACGCCCTGCGACCGGAGGATCTCCTCGAACTCCTGCGCGGCCGCGAGGTTGTCGGGCCGGGGCAGGCCGTGGCTGATGATCGTGGACTCGAGGGCGACGACGGGACGCCCCTGCTCCAGTGCTGTGGCGACTTCGGGGGACGGCTGGACTCTCACCCCGCGACCCTATCCGTCGGCGCCGACGGGCAGGACGGCACGCAGGACGCGCAGCGTGTTGCCGCCCATGATCGCGGCGACGTCCTCGTCCGAGTGCCCGCGGTCGCGCAGCTCCTGGGTGACGACGGCGATGTCGCTGGTGTCCCAGGCGACCTTCGTGGCTCCGTCGTAGTCGCTGCCGAGCGCCGCGGTCTCGATGCCGCCGACCTCGATGACGTGCTCGATCGCGTCGACGACGGCGGCGGGCGTCAGCGCGCAGACGGCCGCGTCCCAGTAGCCGACGCCGACGACCCCGCCCGTCGCGGCGACGCCACGGATCTCGTCGTCGGTGAGGTTGCGGTTCACGTCGCAGGTCGCCTGGACGCCGCCGTGGCTGGCCACCACGGGCTTCGTGGCGAGCTCGAGCATCTCGGCGATCGCCGGGTGACTGGCGTGGGCGATGTCGACGACCATCCCCCGGCGCTCCATCTCGGCGAACGCCTCGCGGCCGAGGTCGGTCAGCCCGCCCTTGTCCTCCCCGTGCATCGACCCGGAGACCTCGTTGTCGAAGAAGTGGGTGAAGCCGGCCATGCGCGCGCCGGCGCCGAACAGCCGGCCGAGGTTGTCGAGGTCGCCCTCCAGGCTCTGCAGGCCCTCGAGCGAGAACAGCGCTCCGGTCACGTTCTTGCCAGCCTCGCGGTCGGCCACGAGGCGGTCGAGGTCGTCGCGCGACCGGATGAAGCGCAGCTCGCCCTCGGAGTCGGCGACCGCGTCCTGCAGCTTCTCCGCGTGGTACAGCGACCGCTCCAGCAACGAGGTCCACGTGCGGGGCGGCTGCAGCTGCAGGATCGCCAGCAGCGTGATGTTGTCCGTGTTCGCCGGGTTCGAGTCGTAGTTCTGGTTCTTGGGCGTCTTCGACACCGACGAGAACACCTGGAGGCCGACGTTGCCGTCCTGCAGCCGTGGCAGGTCCATGTGGCCCCGGTCCGACCGGTCGAGCAGGTCCCGGTTCCACATCAGCGTGTCCGAGTGCAGGTCGGCGATGAACAGGGAGTCGTGGAGCGCGATCGTCTCCCGGTCGGGCTCGGCCAGGTCGGTGTCGGCCATCCGGTTCATGCTGTTCTCGACGATGCCCGGACCGAGCGTGAAGAACCCGATCACGCCGAGGAGCAGGAGCACGAGAACGGCGAGCAGGGTGCGCCGCAGCCAGGTCCGAGTCTTCTTCGCCACGCGCGCACGCTACCGACTGGTGTGACGTGGGTCATGCTCGGGGTCCGCGCCGGACGCGCCGAGGACTCCGGCCGTCGCCGGAGCCCTCGACCGCACGCTCAGGAGAGGTGGTGCACCTCCTGCAGCCCGCGGACGGGCGTCGGGATGCCGACGTGGCGCGCCTTGAGCTGCAGTGCGAGGTAGAGCGAGTAGTGCCGCGACTGGTGCAAGTTGCCGCCGTGGAACCAAAGGTGCGGCTGCTGCGTCGGCTTCCACATGTTCCGCTGCTCGCCCTCCCAGGGCCCCGGATCCTTGGTCGTGTCCGACCCGAGTCCCCAGACCTTGCCCACCCGGTCGGCGACCTCCTGGCTGATCAGGTCGGCGGCCCAGCCGTTCATCGAGCCGTACCCCGTCGCGTAGACCACGAGGTCGGCCGGCAGCTCCGTGCCGTCCGCCAGCACCACGGAGTCCTCGGTGAGGTGGGAGACCTGGCCCTTCGCCAGCTTGACCTCGCCGTCCGCGACGAGCTCGGCCGCCCCGACGTCGATGTAGTAGCCGGATCCCCGTCGCAGGTACTTCATGAACAGGCCCGAGCCGTCGTCGCCCCAGTCGAGGTCGAAGCCGGCTGCCTCCATGCGCGCATAGAAGTCGGCGTCGCGCTCCTTCATCTGCTCGTACAACGGGATCTGGAACTCGTGCATGATCCGGTAGGGCAGCGACGCGAAGACGAGGTCGGCCTTCTCCGTGGTCATGCCGGCCGCGAGCGCCCGGTCGGAGTAGAGGTCGCCCAGGCCGATGTCCATCAGCGACCCGGACTTCACGATGTGGGTCGAGGACCGCTGGACCATCGTGACGTCGGCATCGTGCTCCCACAGGGCCCCGCAGATGTCGAAGGCCGAGTTGTTCGAGCCGATCACCACGACCCTCTTGCCGCGATAGGCGTCGGGGCCGGGGTGCTGGCTCGAGTGCTGCTGCTCGCCGCGGAACACGTCCTGACCGGGAAGCACGGGAACGTTCGGCTTCCCGGACATGCCGGTCGCCAGCACGAGGTGCGTGGGGGTCAGCGTCAGCGCCTCGCCCTCGCGCTCGACCTCGACGGTCCACCGTCCGGTCTCCTCGGAGAACGACGCCGCCGTCGCGACGGTCGAGGACCAGTACGGCACCTCCATGACCTTGGTGTAGGACTCCAGCCAGTCGCCGACCTTGTCCTTCGGCGCGAACACGGGCCAGTTGTCGGGGAACTTCAGGTACGGCAGGTGGTCGTACCAGACCGGGTCGTGGAGGCACAGGGACTTGTAGCGGCTGCGCCACTGGTCGCCCGGCCGGGGGTACTTGTCGATGACGAGGCTCGGGACCCCGAGCTGGCGGAGCCGAGCACCGAGCGCGATGCCGCCCTGGCCGCCGCCGACCACGAGGACGTAGGGCTGCTCGGTGCGTCCGAGGGACGCGTCCTCCGCCACCCGGCGCTCGGTCCACGTGGTCCGGTCCTTCCTCGCGCCGTGCTCGGCGCCCATCGGCCGGCGGGAGCCGCGCGGCTCCTCGTGTCCCTTCAGCTCGTAGAGCGTCGTGAGGAACGTCCAGGCCTTCCAGTGGCCCTCCTCCTCACGCAGGCGAGCGAGACCACGGCCACGGCCGACCGCCGTCTCGAACACGAACCAGGCGGTGATGACGCCGCCCTCCTCGGTGGCCTGCTCCTCGAGGACGAACCGGCTCGGATCGGTGCGCTCGAGCGTGTCCGACAGCAGGCCCTCGACACCGGACCGGTCCTCGACCGTCGTGATGTTCCAGCTGAACGCGACCAGGTCGCGCCAGAAGCTCTGCGTGGCGAACTGCGCCGCGGCGCGACGGACGTCGCGCTCGCGCAGGGCGGCCTCGAAGTCCGCCAGCCACTCCTCGGCCGCGGCGGTGGGATCGGGGTTCGCCGCCGTGTCGACGGGTGGTTCCAGAATCTGGGTCATGATCGCTCCTCGAGTCGCTGAGGCCGGTGGGGGGACGGACCTCAGGACACCGCCGGGACCGGTCGGCCGGGTAGCGTTGCACGACGTTGCACGTGACGGGCGTCACACTGGCTGCCTATGCTGGCGACGACCCAGGAGGTGGCGAGGTGAACAGCTTCAGTGCCGTCGCGCCGGGCACGGACCTGCCGCGCCACGCCCGGGACCTGCGCCGGATGCACGACCTGCTGCTCTCCGGCGGGCGCGCTCCTGCTCTGCCACGGCCGGTGGTCGCGCGGTCGTGGCAGCGGATGCTGGCACTCGGCCTCAATCCCACGGGCGCGGGCGCTCGGGACCCGCTCGGTCGCGACGAGGTCGAGCGGCGCCGCCGGGCCACGCCGCTGCGCTGGGTGATTGACGACCTCCGGCTCGCCCTCACGAGCGTCGCCGACGCGTCCCGCTTCCTGCTCGTGGTGACCGACGCCGACGGGATCATCCTGTGGCGCGAGGGTGCGAGCACCGTCCGCCTGCAGGCCGACCGCCTCGGCTTCGGCGAGGGCGCCCTGTGGACTGAGGGCCAAGTCGGGACGAACGCGATCGGCACCGCCATCGCGGAGCAGGCGCCGGTCCAGCTGTTCTCCGCCGAGCACTTCGAGGAGCAGCAGCACCCCTGGTACTGCACCGCCGCGCCGCTGCACGACCCGCGCACGGGCGAGCTGCTCGGCGTGGTCGACGTCAGCGGACCGGCGTTGACCCTGCATCCGGCCATCACGGCCCTCGTCGAGACCGCCGTGCGACTGGCCGTGGTGCGGCTGTCGCAGGTGCACACCGATCAGCTGGAGCGGCTCCGTCGCTCGGTGGAGCACGTGGTCGCGTCCTCGAACGGACCGCTCCTCGTGGTCGACCCCGACGGCTGGGTCGCGGTGCGCTCCGGCATCGCGGTGCGCGACCGGATCGCGGCTCCGCGCCCGGACACGTCGCTGGCCGTCCCGGGGATGGGCCTGTGCCTGCCCGAGCCCATCGACGGCGGCTGGCTCGTGCGTCCTGCGACCGCCGACCGGCGCGTGCGGGGACGCCTCGACCTCACCGGCGGCGAGCCCGTCCTCGAGGTGACGTCCGCCGACTCGACCCTGCGCCGGCCCCTGAGCGCCCGCCATGCCGAGCTCCTGGTCCGGCTCGCGGACGCCGGACCCGCCGGGACGTCCGCCGCCGCCCTCAGCCGCGCACTGTTCGGCGACGGCGGCCACGAGGTGACCGTGCGCGCCGAGATCTCGCGGCTGCGACGGCAGGTCGGAGCGCTGCTGACGACCTCGCCCTACCGCATCGCGGACGAGGTCGACCTCGTCGTCGTGCGGTGAGGGTGACCGGTCAGAGGCCCAGAACCGACCGGACCGTGGTGATGACGCCGTTCTCGTGGTTCGGCGGCGCCGTGTAGTTCGCGACGTCGAGGATGTCGGGGTGGGCGTTGCTCATCGCGAACGACCAGTCGGCGGACTGGAGCATCTCGTAGTCGTTGAGGTAGTCGCCGAACGCCATCGTCTGCGTGGCGTCGATGCCCATCTCGGCCTGCAGCTCGCGGACGGCGAGACCCTTGTTGACGCCCTCGGCCATGACGTCGACCCAGTGGGCACCCGAGATCGCCACGGGGTTCTGCTCGGCGTGCTCCTTGAGGAACGGCGCGGTGACCTCCTCGAGGTCGCCGAAGTCGTGCACGGCGAGCTTGATGATCGTGTCGTCGACGGCGGTCAGGTCCTCGGTGACCTTGAGCCGGCGGTAGTACGGCTCGACCTGGTCGAGGAACGGCTGGTCGGTGCGGTCGATCCACGCGGACTCGATGCCGCACACGACGATGCCGATGTCGACGCCCCGGTCGACCAGGCCCTGCGTCTTGCGGACGGCGCCGGACACCCACGCGGGGTCCAGCGGGTGGGCGGCGACCTCGACGCCGGCGTGGGTCACGTAGGCGCCGTTCTCGGCGATGATGACGAGCCCGTCGGCGACCTCGTGGAACATCGACTCGATGGTCGCCCACTGGCGGCCACTGGCGGGCGCGAAGGCGATGCCGGCGGCCTGCAGGTCACGGATGAGGGCGAACGTCTCGGCGGGCATCTGCTTGCGTTCGTCCAGCAGGGTGCCGTCGAGGTCGGCCACGACGAGGCGGATGTCGGGCGCGGTCATGCCCTCAGTCGATCACACTCCGGTGGAAGTTCGCGTGGGACCGTGATGCCGTGGGACCGCGCTGGCCCTGATAACGGGAGCCGTACTTCGCCGAGCCGTACGGGTTCTCCGCGGCCGAGGTGAGGCGGAAGAAGCACAGCTGGCCGATCTTCATGCCCGGGTAGAGCTTGATCGGCAGCGTGGCCACGTTCGCCAGCTCGAGCGTGATGTGGCCCTGGAAGCCCGGATCGATGAAGCCGGCGGTGGAGTGCGTCATGAGGCCGAGGCGGCCGAGCGACGACTTGCCCTCCAGGCGCGCGGCGACGTCGTCGGGCAGCGTCACGTACTCGTACGTGGAGCCCAGCACGAACTCGCCCGGGTGCAGGATGAACGCGTCCTCACCGGCGACCTCGACCTCGCGCGTCAGGTCCGACTGGTCCTGCGCGGGGTCGATGTGGGGGTACTTGTGGTTGTCGAAGACGCGGAAGAACTTGTCGAGGCGCACGTCGATGCTCGACGGCTGGATCATCGAGGCGTCATAGGGGTCGAGTGCGACCCGCCCGGCGTCGATCTCGGCGAGGATGTCGCGGTCCGAAAGCAGCACAAGGAGAACCTAACGCACGCGCGCCCTCTTCCTCCGGGCCGCAGCCGTTCTCACTCCCGCGCGCGTGGCCTCCTCGTGTGCCAAGGTGCAGGCAAGGCAACTGTGAGGAGCATCACGTGTACAAGACCATTCTCGTCGGCGTCGACGGCAGCGACACGGCATCCCGCGCGGCCGAGGTCGCGGCGGAGCTCGCCTCGGCCACCGGCGCCGCCCTCCACATCGTCACGGCGGTCGACGAGAAGGCCGCCGCGGCCACCGACCTCCCGCCCGGCATGCACCCGCTGAGCCCCGGCGAGCGCGCCGAGGCGATCGCGCGCCAGGTCGCCGAAGGCCTCTCCTACCAAGGCACGGTGGAGTCCAGCCCGGCTCCGGGCAAGCCCGCCGACGCCCTCGTGCACGTGGCCAAGGAGATCGGCGCCGACCTCATCGTCGTGGGCAACCGGCGCGTGCAGGGCATCAGCCGGCTCTTGGGAAGCGTCGCCACCGACGTCGCCCACCACGCGCCCTGCGACGTCTACATCGTCAAGACGGTCTGAGGTCCGCGGGACGCAGGGGCGCGTCCGGACGGTTCACCTCGCGCACCGTGTGGATGAACCAGCCCAGATGCGCCAGCGTCGCTCCGAGCAGGATGACGGCGAGGCCGATCTCGCGGTCCTCGGGTCGCGAGATCGCTGCTGCCGCGAATCCGCACCCGAGGAGACCGTAGACCGACCCCGGAACCAGGTGCATCACTCCCGAGACTCCCTGGCCGGCCTTCGAGGTGCGGGGCGACGGCAGGAAGAGCGTCACGACGGAAGCCAGCAGCACGATCACGCCCACCAAGGACATGCCGACGGACGTGAGCACGAGGAAGTCGATCTCGTTCCCGCTCGGGGTTCGGCGATCGTGGTCGAGCGCCGCCCACCCCACTGCGGCGGTGGCGAGCACGTAGACCAGGGCCGATCCGATCGCGTCCCACTTGTACCGGTTCATCGGCGTCGCCGTCCCGCGGCGCTGGTCGTCCTGCGCCCTGTCAAGTGGAGCCGGTGACGGGAATCGAACCCGCGTATCTTGCTTGGGAAGCAAGCGCTCTGCCATTGAGCTACACCGGCGGTGTGCCCCGATCGTAACGACTCAACGCACGATGATGCATTCGGGTACCGGAGCGGGGCGGAATGCCTCATCGTTCGTCAGAACTGGCGCAGGAAGTCGCGGACGTGGCCGACGAGCTCGGCGGGGCGCTCCTCGGGGATCCAGTGGCCCGTGCCCGAGATCTCGGTGACGGTCACGTTCGGCGGGCCCTCGGCGCGGCGCACGAGCGCGGGCGCGAGCACGAGGTCGCCGGTGCCCGGGAGGAACAGCAGGGGCACGTCGTCGACCCGGCGGGCGTAGCCGCGGCCCAGCTGCGGGATCTCCTTCAGCAGGAACGACCGGTACATCGACTGACCGGCCCGGGCGCGGGCCGGATCACGGAAGCGCGCGAGGTACTCCTCGCGCACCGACCGCTCCCAGCGGAAGCGCCGCGACGCGCCCGCGCGGAAGATCGTCTTGAGCAGCGCCTGACCGGCGTGCCGGTGGAGGAACGCACCGCCGGGGCCGCCCGCGATCGGCTGGTAGGCGAAGCGCCACATCTCGTACCAGGGCACGTCCTCCCACGGCGCCACGATCGCCGCCGCAACCACACCGCGCACGAGGCCCGGGTGACGACTGGCAACGAGGAGCGAGGTCCACGCGCCCCAGTCGTGCCCCACCAGCACCGGACGGTCCAGCCCCAGCACTTCGATCGCGCGGGCGACCTCGTCGGCGATGACGCGCTTGTCGTAGGCCTCGGTGCCCTCGGGGACGTCGCTCCAGCCCGCGCCGCGCAGGTCGAGGGCGACCACGTGGTGCGTCTCGGCCAGCGCCGGCATCACGTGGCGCCAGCAGAACCAGTGCTGCGGCCAGCCGTGCAGCAGCACGAGCGTGGGACGGTCGGCCGAGCGGCGCGACTCCCCCGCCTCGGCCACGTGCAGGCTCACGCCGTCGACGTCGATCCACCGGTGCTCGACTCCGGGCACCACCGGCAGGGTCCGTTCGGTCATGGGCTGATCGTAGGGTGATCCGCATGACACTCGTCGAGCTCACGCGCGAAGACTCCGTCCGCACGATCACCCTGAACGCCCCCGAGCGCCTCAACGCGCTCGACTGGCCGCTGCTGGAGGAGCTGCGCGCCGCCGTCGAGTCGGTCGCGGCCGACGACGAGGCCCGTGCACTGGTCGTCACCGGCGCCGGCAAGGCCTTCTGCTCGGGCGCGAACCTCGAGAGCCTCTTCGGCGACACGAGCCGCCCGGCCGACGTGCTGCGCGAGCACCTGATGAACGTCTACGCCTCGTTCCTGGGCATCCGGAGCCTCACGATCCCCACCGTCGCGGCCGTCCAGGGCGCCGCCGTGGGCGCCGGCCTCAACATCGCGCTCGCCTGCGACGTCATCGTCGCCGGGCCCGAGGGCGGCTTCGGCCCCACCTTCAGCAAGATCGGCCTGCACCCCGGTGGCGGCTGCACGTGGATGCTCACCCAGCGCATCGGCTCGGCCAACACCGCGGCCGCACTCTTCAACGGCGACATCATCAAGGCCGACGCCGCGCTGCGCCTGGGCATCGCCCAGGAGATCGCCGAGGACCCGAAGGCCCGCGCGGCCGAGCTGGCCGCCTCGTGGGCGAAGCGCAACCCCAAGCTGATGGCCGACATCAAGAAGTCGGTGGGCGTCGCGGCGCGGTCCGACCTGCACGAGTCGCTGAACTTCGAGTCGTGGGCCCAGGCCGAGTCGCTCGCGAGCGAGGAGTTCGCCGCGTTCGCGGCCAAGTTCGCCTCCCGCTGACCCGCGCGACGGCCGTCACCGGCCCGTGAGAAGGTCAGGTTCCATGTGGACCCTGCACGGTGACGGCCAGAACGTGAAGCCCGACGCGATCGTCATGCCCGAGGAGCGGCTCTCGTGGCCGCGCACGCTGGGCTTCGGCGCGCAGCACGTCGTCGCGATGTTCGGCGCGACGTTCCTCGTCCCGATCCTCACGGGCATGCCGCCCACGACGACGCTGTTCTTCTCGGGGTTCGGCACCCTGCTGTTCCTGGCGATCACCCGCGGCCGGCTGCCCAGCTACCTCGGCTCGTCGTTCGCCTTCATCGCCCCGGTCCAGGCGCTCGTCGCCGACGGCGACATGGGTGCCGCCCTGTTCGGCATCATGTGCACCGGCGTCCTGCTGGCGATCATCGGCTTCGTCGTCCAGGCCACCGGCTCCACGTGGCTCGACGCCCTCATGCCCCCGGTCGTCACCGGTGCGATCGTCGCGCTGATCGGCTTCGCCCTCGCGGGCGCGGCGACGACCAACTACGCGACCGCCCCGTGGCTGGCCACCCTCACCCTCGCCGCGATCTGCCTGTCGGCCGTCGTGCTGCGGGGGTTCGCCGCGCGCCTGTCGATCCTGTTCGGCATGGTCGTCGGCTACGCGGCCGCGGCGATCAGCGGTCAGCTCGACTTCGGCGCCGTCGAGAAGGCCGCCTGGTTCGGGCTCCCCGACTTCCACACCCCCACCGCCGACTGGTCGGTGCTGCCGATGTTCCTGCCGATCGTGCTGGCGCTCGTCGCCGAGAACGTCGGCCACGTGCGCAGCGTCGCCCACCTCACCGACCGCCCCGCCATCAACGACGAGTCGGGCCGCGCGCTGATCGCCGACGGCCTCGCCACCACGCTCGCGGGCGGCTTCGGTGGCTCGGCCACCACCACCTACGGCGAGAACATCGGCGTCATGACCGCCACCCGCGTCTTCTCCACCGCGGCCTACGTCGTCGCGGGCGTCGTCGCGATGCTGCTGAGCCTGTCGCCGAAGTTCGGCGCCCTGCTCATGACGATCCCCGGCGGCGTCATCGGCGGCGTGACCGTCGCGCTCTACGGCCTCATCGGCCTGATCGGCGTGCGCATCTGGATGGACAACCGGGTGGACTTCGCCAACCCCGTGAACATGTACACGGCCGCCGCCGCCCTGATCATCGGCATCGGCAACCTCACGCTCACCAGCGGCGACGTCTCAGTCGCGGGCATCACGCTGGGCTCGGTCGCCGCGATCGTGATCTACCACGTCATGCGGGTGCTCCAGCGCGATCCCGAGGCCGAGCTGTCGAAGGAGACGTTCGACCCGGGCGCCTGACCCTGTAGACATGGGCGGGTGGATCCCGCCCTGGTGCTGCTCGTCGCCGCGTGCGCGTTCGCGACGTCGGCGCTCACCGCGGTCCTGGGATTCGGCGGCGGCATCGTCCTGCTGGCCGTGCTCGTCGCGTTCCTCGACCCGCTGGTCGCGATCCCGCTGCACGCCGCGATCCAGGTGGTCTCGAACGGCACCCGCACGATCGTCCGGCGACAGGACGTGGACTGGCGCATCGTCTGGCGGACCTCGCTGCTGCTCCTGCCCGCCGGCCTGCTGACTCTCAGCCTGGCCCGGCAGGCGCCCGACGCGGTGCTGCAGATCGCGATCGCCGTCACCGTGCTGGCCGCGACCTGGCTGCCCGTGTGGCTCTCGAGGCCGCTGCCCGCGCCCAGCTCGGGCGGCTGGATCGCGATGGGCGGCGTCCTCGGTGCGCTCAACCCCGTGGTCGGCGCCACCGGTCCGCTCGCCGCACCGTTCTTCCGCGCGGGCACCCGCGACCGCCTCGGTTTCGTCGGCACGTTCGCCGCGTCGCAGGTGGCCGGACACTTCGCGAAGCTCGTGCTGTTCGGCTCGATCGGGCTGCTGCCCGCCGCCCAGGCACCGGCGGCCGCGGCCGGCATCGTCGGCGTGATCGCCGGCACCTGGGTGGGCAGTCGCGTCCTCGACCGCATGCCCGAGCGCCGCTTCGACCGGATCTACCTCGTGGCGATCACGGCCGTCGCGGCCTGGCTGCTGCTCGACGCGCTGGCCTGAGACTCAGCTGTCGCCGGGCCCGGGAGGCCGCGGGGTCGACGTGTCGCCCTTGAGCGCCTTCCACGCGACCTTCTCGCAGGACGCGTCGACGGTGGCCGTGCCCACGAGCCCCTTGTAGGTCAGGAACGTCACGACGTCGTACCCGTCGCCGCAGTCCACCCGGGCGCCGCGAGCCACCTGGCTGATGGTGAACTGGTCGTCGCCCGGCCCGCCGGAGGCCTGGTCGGAGTCGCTGACGCCGATCGTGTCGTTGCCCTCGTCGCCGCGGACCGTGTCCACGCCGACGTCGCCGGACAGGATGTCGTCACCCGGTCCGCCGTCGACGATGTCGTCCCCCGAGCCACCCTTCACCAGGTCGTGGCCGGCGCCGCCATAGAGCCAGTCGGCGCCCTCGTCGCCGTCGAGCCAGTCGTCTCCGTCACCGCCGTCGAGTCGGTCACCTTCGGTGCCGCCCGTGAGCGTGTCGTTGCCCAAGGCCCCGTAGAGCTCGTCGGCTCCCGCCTCGCCGTGCAGTCCGTCGTCACCGTCCCAGCCCTGGAGGATGTCCTGCCCGTCCCCGCCGCTGAGGCTGTCGTGGCCGGCGTCGCCGCGCAGCCAGTCGTCGCCGGCGGCGCCCAGGAGCTGGTCGTTGCCGTGCTCGCCGCCGAGGCTGTCGTTCCCGCCCTCGCCGAAGAGCCGGTCGTCCCCGCCACTGCCGAGCAAGGCGTCGTTCCCCTCTCCGCCGTAGAGCCGGTCGACGCCCCCGAGCACCGCGTCGCTGTCGGCGTCGCCGATGAGCGTGTCGCTGCCCGGTCCCCCGTAGACGGTGTCGTCGCCGCCGAGCGCCGCGGTGTGGTCGTCGCCGCCGAGCAGCTGGATCGTGTCGGCCTCGTTCGTGCCGTCGAACCAGTCCGGTCCCTCGGTGCCGGTGAGCGTGGCCGCGAAGGCCGGCGCGCCCATGGCGAGCACCGCGGCGGCGGCCAGGCCGGCCGGCCAGAGACGGCGCCGACGGCTGGCGGCATGCATGGATGAGCTCATCTGATCCCCCGATCGAATGACGCCGCCGACTCCCTGCCGGCGCGCGTGAGTGGGCTCAGCGTATGGCGTCCGGGAGGCGGCGCAAGCGGAGTCAGAGGGCGCCGTGACGGTCGGCCACCGCGCGAGCCTCCTCGCGCAGCGCCTGGACGCAGAACCGCACGCTCGGCCGCTCGAAGCGGTCGGGGCGCAGGACGGCCGTGATCTCACGCCGGGCGCGGATCCCGACGAGCGGCCGAGTGACGAGTCCGTTGTCGCGCGTCCGCGTGGTGAAGCGCGGCAGGATCGCGATGCCGTGTCCCGCCGCGACCACCGCCTCGACCACGCCGTTGTCGTCGAAGCGCTGGGCGATGCGCACGGACTCGCCCGTGACCGCGACAAGCTGCTGCAGCACGCGGTCGTAGGGGTAGCCGTGCGGGGCGCCGATCCACGTCTCGCCCACCACGTCCTTGGGCGACAGACTCGCCTTCGAGGCCAGGCGGTGATGCTCGGGGAGGGCGACGTCGAGAGGCTCGCGCATGAGCGAGACCAGCTGGAGGCCCCGCTCGTGCCACTCCTCGGTGGCGGCCGGGGAGTCGGCGACGACGACGTCGAACTGGGCCACCATGTCGAGCACGTCGAACCGGAGCGTGGGGTCGCGGTCGGTGCAGATGAGGTTCACGGCGGGCTCCGCCGTGACGCGCGAGAGCAGGCCCGGCAGCAGCATCTCGCCGCCGGTCGGGAAGACCGTGAGCGTGACGTCGCCCGCCGGCCCGCCGAGGTACTCGCGCCACCTCGCCTCGGCGCGCTCCAGCGCGACGGCCACCTCGGTGGCGGTCTCCGCGAGCGCGCGCCCCGCGGCGGTGAGCCGGACCCCGCGCCCGGCGGGCTCGAGCAGGGGCACGCCGGCCTCCGCCTCGAGCAGCTTGAGCTGCTGCGACACCGCCGAGGGTGTGACGTTCATCTCGTCGGCGACGGCCCCCACGGTGCCCCGCTCGGCCAGTTCCCGCAGCATTCCAAGGCGTCGAGGATCCATGTAGACAAACTACACGTTAGGCATAGTTTCGTTGGATTGTGCTTGACAATTGAACTGTCCACAATGGAGGAAACGAAAGGAGCTGCACCATGACCTTCCTCGCCCTCTCCGGCGCTCTGGCCCTCGTCGCCGGCACGGTCCACACCGCGTACCTCGTGGCCACCGACGGCCTGCAGCGCGTCCCCGCGCGTCGCGCCTGACGCACCCTTCCGAAACCGACCCGGCTCCCCCGCGGAGACGGGTCGTTTTTCTTTGCCCGGAACCGCTTTTGCGTGCGACCGACACGGGACTACCATGGAGTTACTGGCCAGTAGAACCCGCCAGTAACACTGGCAGTCCCCTTTCCCGGAGGTCCCACGGCCCATGAGCCACTACAAGAGCAACCTGCGCGACGTCGAGTTCAACCTCTTCGAGCTGTTCGATCGTCAGTCGATCCTCGGCGCCGGCCCCTTCGACGAGGTCGACGTCGACACGGCGAAGAGCATCCTCTCCGAGGTCGAGCGCCTCGCGCGCGAGGACCTCGCCGCGTCCTTCGTCGACGCCGACCGCAACCCGCCGGTCTTCGATCCCGCCACGCACACCCTGACGCAGAACCCCGCGTTCAAGGAGAGCTACCAGAAGTGGATCGACGCCGAGTGGTGGCGCCTCCAGCTGCCGACCGAGCTCGGCGGCCAGCCCGCCCCCTCGTCGCTGGTGTGGGCGATGGGCGAGTTCGTGCTCGGCTCCAACCCCGCCATCTGGATGTACGGCGCCGGCCCGGCCTTCAGCCGCGTCGTGTGGGAGAACGGCACCGAGCGCGACCAGAAGATCGCGCAGATCATGATCGACCGCAAGTGGCTGACCACGATGGTGCTCACCGAGCCCGACGCCGGCTCCGACGTCGGCGCCGGCCGCACCAAGGCCTTCCAGAACGAGGACGGCTCGTGGCGCATCGAGGGCGTCAAGCGCTTCATCACCTCCGCCGTGAGCGACCTCGGCGAGAACACGATGCACCTCGTGCTCGCGCGTCCCGTCGGCGTCGAGGGCGTCGGCGGCCCGGGCACCAAGGGCCTGTCGCTCTTCCTCGTCCCCGAGCACCACTTCGACCACGAGACCGGCGAGCTGACCGGCGAGCGCAACGGCGTCTACGTCACCAACGTCGAGAAGAAGATGGGCATCAAGGTCTCGGCCACGTGCGAGGTCACCTTCGGCGACCCGCAGCTCGGCGGCCAGGCCACCGGCTGGCTGCTCGGCGAGGTGCACGACGGCATCAACCAGATGTTCCGGGTCATCGAGAACGCCCGCATGATGGTCGGCTCGAAGGCGATCGCGACGCTGTCGACCGGCTACCTCAACGCGCTCGAGTACGCCAAGGAGCGCGTCCAGGGCGCCGACCTGACCAACCCGGCCAAGGACGCCCCGCGCGTCACCATCACGCACCACCCCGACGTGCGCCGCTCGCTGCTCACGCAGAAGGCGTTCGCCGAGGGCCTGCGCTCGCTCATGCTCTACACGGCCACGTTCCAGGACGAGGTCCAGATCAAGAAGGAGTCGGGCGAGGACGCGAGCCTGGCCGCCGCGGTCAACGACCTGCTGCTGCCGATCGTCAAGGGCTACGGCTCCGAGCGCTCGTGGGTCCTGCTGGGCACCGAGTCGCTGCAGACGTTCGGCGGCTCGGGCTTCCTGCAGGAGTACCCGCTCGAGCAGTACGTCCGCGACGCCAAGATCGACACCCTCTACGAGGGCACCACGGCGATCCAGGGCCAGGACCTGTTCTTCCGCAAGATCGTGAAGGACCAGGGTCGCGCCCTCGGCTACCTGTCCGAGCAGATCAAGTCGTTCATCGACAGCGAGGCCGGCAACGGTCGCCTCAAGGTCGAGCGCGACCTGCTCGCCCAGGGCCTCGACGACACCACCGCGGTCATCACGGCGATGTTCACCGATCTCATGGCCTCGAACCCCGCCGACGAGAACGGCGACATTCGCAACGTCTACAAGGTCGCGCTGAACACGACGCGCCTCGTGTACGTGCTCGGCGACCTCGTCGTGTCGTGGCTGCTGCTGCGCGGCGCCGAGGTGGCGCAGGCCAAGCTCGACGCCGGCGCCTCGGGTGCGGACAAGTCGTTCTACGAGGGCAAGGTCGCCGCGGCGTCCTTCTTCGCCAAGACGGTCCTGCCGCGCCTCGCGGCCGAGCGCGCGATGGCCGAGGCCGTCGACCTCGACGTCATGGAGCTCGACGAAGCGGCCTTCTGAGCCAGCCTCGCTCGCACGGCGCGGATCCCCTCGGGGTCCGCGCCGTGCGCGTTCCGGGGAACTCGTCGCCGCTCTCCACTTTTGGAGCGGGATGCACGCTTTCCGGCGCGCGAACGGTGCAACTCGTTCCACAAGTGGAGAGGGGGAGGTCGCGCGGGGTGGCGGGCGCCGCGGGTGAGTCCCTCTAGGCTGGGCGGGTGGAGTTGACCCGACGACGCTGGTACCTGGTGGCGGGCCTGCTCGCCGCGCTGGCGTGGATCGCGGGCACCGCGTTCGCGGCCTCCGCATGGGACCCGCTGCGCGAGGCCGAGGTCGTCCCCGTGGGCCAGCCCATCCAGGCGAACGGGTCCGACGACCTCGCGGTCCTGACCGACCTCCCGCAGGCCGAGCGCGCGATCTCGTGCGTCGCCCGCACCGGCAAGGAGCGCACCCCGGTGCCGCCCGCCACCGTGGACATCGTGGTCGACAGCGACGGCAGCCGCTGGCACCTCATCGGCGTCCTGCCCGACGCCCCCGACGAGACGCGCATCGTGTGCCGTCCCGACGACAAGCAGACCGACACCGCTCGCTACGGGACCGCCCTGGTGGACCTCGAGAGCCGGGTCGGGACGGGCCGGGCGATCGCCTGGACCGGGCTCATCGCGGGACTGGGGCTGGCCGGTGCCACCCTGACCGCACGCACCCGCAGGATCCTCGCCCATGACTGACCTCAGCCTCTACGTCGCCGCCTGGCGGCAGTCCGCCGACGCCGTGCTCGCCCTCGAGCCCGCCGACTGGGACGTCCCCACCGACCTGCCCGGGTGGACCGCGAAGGACGTGCTCGCGCACCTGGTACACCTCGAACGCGTGATGGTGGAGGGCGAGACCGACGTGATCGGCGGCGGCAGCGTCCCGGCCGACTACACCAACGCCGGCGTCGCCGCCCTGCGCGACGTGCCGGTGGAGCAGCTGCGCGCCGACCTGGCCGATCTCGTCGCCCGGCGCGCGAAGACCCTCGAGGAGCTCCCCGACCCGCAGGCCGCCGCCGTGAACACGCCGGCGGGCGTCGAGTGGACGTGGGACGTCGCGCTGCGCAACCGGGTGATCGACCTGTGGTCGCACGAGCAGGACATCCGCCGCGCCGTGGGACTGCCCGGAGGCCTCGACGCGCTCGGCGCGCAGGTCACCGTGGGCACGTTCGCGGCAGCGCTGCCGTACGTGCTGGGCCGCAAGGCCGGGGCGCCGGCCGGCAGCGTCGTGCGCTGGGTCGTCACCGGTCCGGTCCCGCTGGACTCCACGATCGGCGTGGGCGACGACGGTCGCGCCCGCCGCACCGACGCCGAGCCCACCGCCACCGTGCGGATGGACACCGAGGCGTTCGCGATCCTCGGGTCCGGTCGCCGCGGCCCCGACGGCGTGGAGGTCGAGATCGAGGGCGACCAGGAGCTGGCCGAGCGCGTCCTGGGCGCCATGGCCGTCACCACCTGATGCGTCCCGGGCCGGCAGTCCCCGTCGCGCGGCTGGTCCGCCTGGCACGACGCGGCCTCGCCCGGCTCCAGGGCAGCCCCGGCGCACCGCGAGGGTTCACCGCGGCCGCGGCCCTGCCACCCGAGGTGGCGCGCCGGCTGCGCGAGCGCATCGAGCAGCTGACCCCCGCGGAGCGTCGCGCGCTCGACCCCACGAGCCACCCGCGCGACTTCCGCCAGCCCAACGACACCTCGTGCGGCGCGGCCTCGCTCGTCGTGTCGCGGATGCTGCACGACGAGGCCTACGCGCTGTGGGTGACCGCGGGCCACGACGTCCGCACCGGCACCACCGACGCCGCGCCCTTCGCCGATCGCTGGCTCGCCGAGGTCGTGCGGATGCACCGCCGCGTCTCCGGCCTGCGCGACCACGACGGCGACCTCCAGTGGCCGTGGCTGCGCGTCGTCGGCACCTCCCCGTGGGGCGCTGCGCGGCAGATGACCGGCGAGGGAGGCTCGGGAGTTCCGGGCCGCGAGTACACGGCGCGCACCCTGGACCCCGAGGACCTCGGCTCCGCCTTCGACCTCGTCCTGGCGGCCGTCGAGGCCGGTCACACCGTGCCGCTCTACGTGGGCGACGAGGTCCGCCCGGCGCACGTCGTGCTGGCCGTGTCCGCCCGTGACGGCGCGGTGCGCGTCTTCGAGCCGAGCGCGGGCCACCTCGTGCGGGTCGACCGCGAGGCCTTCGCCGGCGCGACCCTCCGCCTCGGCGGCTGGTCCGTGCCGTGGTTCGCGGTGCTGCCGGGCTGACTGGGGCACCTTCGGGCACACTCGGAGCCATGACCTGGAGCACCGAGGACATCGGCGACCTGACCGGGAGGCGCGTGCTCGTCACGGGCGCCACGAGCGGCATCGGCACCGAGACCGCGCGCGAGCTGCTGCGCCACGGCGCCGACGTCACCATCACGGCGCGCGACGACCGGAAGGCCGCGGCCACGGTGGCCGACCTCGGCGGTGACGTCGAGGTGGTGGCGCTCGACCTGGCCGACCTGCCCGGCACGATCGCCGCGGCCCAGCAGGTCGTGGATGCGGGCGAGCGCTTCGACATCCTGGTCAACAACGCGGGCGTCATGGTGCCGCCGTTCACGCAGACGATGGACGGCTTCGAGCTGCAGATCGCCACGAACCACCTCGGGCACTTCGCGTGGACCGCCACGCTGTGGCCGCTGCTGCGCGAAGGGGCGACGCGCGTCGTGACCGTCTCGTCGCTGGCGCACTCCGCCACCCGGGGCATCGACCTGAGGTCACTCGAGCCGAACGGCGACCCGCGCCGCTACAGCCGCTGGCGCTCCTACGCCGAGTCGAAGCTGGCCAACCTGCTGTTCATGAAGGAGCTCGACCGGCGGGTCAAGGCCGTCGGGCTCGGACTGGTGTCGGTCGGGGCGCACCCGGGCCTGACCTCGACGAACCTGACGAAGACCACCGGGTTCGCGATGCACCACCTGGCGGGCGCCTTCAGCCAGTCCTCGCGGGCGGGCGCGTGGCCGTCGCTGCGAGCCGCGACGGATCCCACGTTCACCGGCGGCGAGTACGTCGGACCCGCCAGTCTGCGCCAGACCCGAGGACGCCCGAAGACGGTCGGCATGACCTCCGCGGCCCGCGACGAGCGCCTCGCCGCCGAGGTCTGGTCCGCCAGCGAGTCCGCCACCGGCGTCGTCTTCGAGGTCTCCTGAGCCGACCCCTCGGCTCCGACCCGGGTCGCCGGGTTGCCAGTGCCGCCGAGTGGCGCAAACCGGGGTCGCGAGTGGCGCGGAATCGCCCGCCACTCGGCGAGTGGCGGGCGATTCCGCGCCACTCGGCGTCACCGGGGCAAGCTGGAGGTCGGCATGACCCCCCCCCCCGACCCGACGGCGGGTGGGGTCAGCCGAGGCCGGCGTGGCGGGCCCAGCGCTCGGGGTCGTCGCGCACCATGCGGGCGCGGGTCCTCACCCGGTAGCGCCAGACCTGCACGAGGCCCAGTCCCCACAGGACGTACTGGAAGCTCATGGCGGCCTTGTAGTTCTGGTCGGTGTGGTCGAGGATCACGCCGACCGCGACCACCGTGACGAGGCTGGCCAGGAACCCCGCCTGGTTGACGATCCCGGTCGCGGCGGAGAGCCGGTCCAGCGGGTTCGAGGTGCGCACGAGGTCGAAGCCGATCATGGCGGCGGGTCCGCCGACGCCCACCGCGATCACGAGCACGACGAGCAGCCATCGGGGCGCGTCGCCGGGCCAGGCGAGGACCGCCGTCCACGCGCCCATGATCGCCAGCACGATGCCCATCACGAGGGTGGACCGGTGCCACGGATGGCTCGCGATGACGCGCCCGAGCACGGGTCCGGCGAACATGACGGCGACGACCATCACGGTCAGCAGCGTGCCGGCGAAGGTCTCGGAGGTGTGCTCGCCCTCGACGAAGAACGGGTAGCCCCACAGCAGGCCGAGCACGGTCGAGCTGAACTGCGTCACGAAGTGCATCCAGAAGCCGAGCCGGGTCCCGGGGTGCTCCCACGAGTCGGCCAGCGAGCGCCGGATGTTGGTCCACGACAGCGCGGGTCCGCGCACCGAGCGGGAGTGCGGCTCGTCGCGCACGCGCAGCAGCACCGCGAGCGTGATGATCAGGCCGAACGAGGCGGCGAGCAGGTACGCCCGCGTCCAGCCGAGCGTGCTCAGCGCCCACGTCATGGGCACCGCCGCGACGATCGCGCCCAGCTGGCCGATGGGGCCGGTCATCAGCGTGATCTGGGGGATCTGGCGCGGCGAGAACCACGAGTTGACGAGCCGCAGCAGGCACACGAACGTCATCGCGTCGCCCATGCCGACGAAGAACCGGGCCAGGAGCGCGGTCGGGTAGGACTCGGCGAACGCGAACGCGGCCTGCGACAGCGTCAGCAGGATCGCGCCGGCCAGCATCACGGCGCGTGGACCGAACCGGTCGACCGCGAGCCCCACCGGGATCTGCATGCCCGCGTAGACCAGCAGCTGCAGCATCACGAACGCCGAGAGCTGCGCGGCGCCGATGTCGAAGCGCTCGGAGGCGACGAGGCCCGCGACGGCCAGCGAGGAGCGGTGGAAGACCGCGAGCAGGTAGGCCGCCAGCCCGATCAGCCAGACGGTGTAGGCGCCCGGATGGTGTCGGTCCTGGACGCTCACCGATCCAGTGTGCGCCTGCAGCGCTGGGCGTGACGTTCCGGGGGTCGATTTGCCGTTCTCACCCCGCGAACGTCACGCCCAGCGCTCTCAGAAGGCCAGCGCGAGGCCCGGGTCCTCGAGGATCGCGGCGACGTCGGCGAGGAAGCGCGAGGCCTGCTCGCCGTCGGCGACGCGGTGGTCGAACGTGACCGCGAGCGTCGTGACCCAGCGCGGGACGACCTCGTCGCCCACGACCCACGGCCGCTTCGCGACCTGGCCGAGCGCGAGGATCCCCGATTGCCCCGGCGGCAGGATCGGCGTGCCGCCGTCGATCCCGAAGACGCCGATGTTCGTCAGCGTGAAGGTGCCGCCGGCCATCTGGTCGGGCTGGATCCGCCCGGCGCGCGCGGTGGCGACGAGCTCGTCGATCGCGCGACCGAGGTCGGGCAGCGCCAGGCCGTCGGCCTCGCGCACGACCGGCACCACGAGCCCGCGCTCGGTGGCCGCCGCGATGCCGAGGCCCACGGAGGCGGGGTGCTCGATCGTGGACTCGTTCCATCTGGCGTGGAGGTCGGGCGTGCGTCGCAGGGCGAGGCAGACCGCGCGGGCCGTCAGCAGGGTCGTGGTGACCCGGACGCCCTCGAACCGCCGGTCGCACTTGAGCCGCTCGACGAGGTCGACCGAGGCCGACACGTCGACCGTGACCCACTCGGTGGCCTGCGGGACGGCGACCGAGGCGATCATCGCCTCGGCCGTCGCCCGCCGCACCCCCGAGACCGGAGCCGCGGTGACGGCGTCGGCGCCGTGGCCGCGGGCGAACGCCTCGACCTCCGCCCGCGTGACGACCGCACCGCTCGACGGCACCTGCGTCAGGTCGACGCCGAGGTCCTTCGCGAGCTTGCGCACCGGCGGCTTGGCCAGCACCCGCACCGAGGCGCGCGGGGCGCTCTCCGTGGCGGGAGTGGCACGGTTCCGCCGGCGGCGGCGACCCGTGCTCGGGCCGTAGCCGACGAGGACCTCCAGCTTCTTCTCCTCGGGGGCCGGTGCCTCGACGGGCTCGTCGGCGACCGGCGCGGCCGCCGCCTCGCCCGACCCGATCCGCACGATCGGCGTGCCGACAGAGACGGTCTGGCCCTCGGAGACCAGCAGCTCCTCGACCCGGCCCGCGAACGGGCTGGGCAGCTCGACGATCGACTTGGCCGTCTCGATGTCGACGAGCGGCGCGTTGACCGCGATCTCGTCGCCCACCTTCACGTGCCACGTGACGATCTCGGCCTCGGTGAGTCCCTCGCCGACGTCGGGCAGGCGGAACTCACCGGACGTGAGCGTGCTCATCAGAACTCCCCCGTGACGTCGACGGCGTCGAGGATCCGCTCGACGCTGGGCAGGTGGTCGTGCTCGACCCGGCAGGGCGGATACGGCATGTCGTAGCCCGTGACGCGCTGCACCGGGGCTTCCAGCGAGTAGAAGCACTCCTGCGTGATCCGCGTGGAGAGCTCGGCGCCGAGGCCGAGCGTGCGCGCGGCCTCGTGCACCACGACGACGCGCCCGGTGCGCTTGACCGACTCCATCACCGGACCGAGGTCCAGCGGCGAGAGCGAGCGCAGGTCGATGACCTCGAGCGATGCCTCGGCCTCGTCGGCCGCGGCCAGGCACGTCTTCACGACGGGCCCGTAGCCCACGACCGTGACGTCCGAGCCCTCACGGGCGACCCGGCTCTCGTGCAGGCCGATGCCGGCCTCGTCGCCGACCTTCCCGGTGTCCCAGTAGCGCTGCTTCGGCTCGAGGAAGATCACCGGATCGTCCGACGCGATCGCCTGGCGCATCATCCAGAACGCGTCGTGCGCGTTCGACGGCGCCACCACCGTGAGGCCCGGCGTCATGACGAACTGCGCCTCGGGGCTCTCGGAGTGGTGCTCGACCGCGCCGATGCCGCCGCCGTAGGGGATCCGGATGACGAGCGGCACCGTCACAGCGCCCTCGCTGCGGAACCGGAGACGCGCCACCTGGTTCACGATCTGGTCGTAGGCCGGGTAGACGAACCCGTCGAACTGGATCTCCACGACCGGGCGGAACCCGCGGTAGGCCATGCCGACCGCGGCGCCGACGATGGCGGACTCGGCCAGGGGCGTGTCCATCACCCGCTGGTCGCCGAAGTCCTTCTGGAGGCCGTCGGTGACGCGGAAGACGCCGCCGAGCCGGCCGATGTCCTCGCCCATCAGGACGACCTTCGCGTCGTCGTCCATCGCTGCTCGCAGGCCCGCGTTGAGGGCCTTGCCGATGCTCAGCTCCATGACCGCACCTCCTCGCGCTGGGCCACCAGATCCGGTGGCAGGTCGGCGTACACGTGCTCGAAGAGCGCCGCGAGATCGGGATCGGGCAGGTTGCGGCATACGTCGCGCAGGTGGGCGCCGAGCTCGTCGGCCTCTGCCTGGACCCGGGCGTCGAACTCGGCGAAGCCGGGGTCGGTGCGCTCGAGCAGGGTCCGCAGCCGCAGCAGCGGATCGCGCTCGGCCCACGAGTCGGCCTCGTGCGGGTCGCGGTAGCGGCTGGGGTCGTCCGACGTGGTGTGCGCGCCCATCCGGTAGGTGACCGCCTCGATGAGGGTGGGCCCGCCGCCCGAGCGCGCCTTCGCCAGCGCCTCGGAGGTGACCTGGTGCACGGCGAGCACGTCGTTGCCGTCCACCCGGACGCCCTCGAAGCCGAAGCCCGCGGCCCGCTGCGCGATCGGCACGCGGGTCTGGCGCTCCAGCGGGATGCTGATCGCGTAGTGGTTGTTCTGGCAGAAGAAGACGACCGGCGCGTGGTACGACGCGGCCCAGGCGAAGGCCTCGTTCGTGTCGCCCTGGCTGGTGGCGCCGTCGCCGAAGTACGTGACGACCGCGTCCTCCTTGCCCTCGAGCGTGAGGCCGATGCCGTAGCCGACGGCGTGCAGCGTCTGGGCGCCGATGATGATCGCCGGCAGCGCGTAGCCGTACCGGGCGGGGTCCCAGCCGCCGAGGCTCGTGCCGCGGAAGAGGCTCAGCAGCAGCGCCGGGTCGAGTCCGCGGCACCACGCGACGGCGTGCTCGCGGTAGGACGGGAAGACGAAGTCGTGCGGCGCGAGCGCCCGGCCGCTGCCGATCTGGGCGGCCTCCTGGCCGAGCATCGGGGCCCACAGCCCCAGCTCGCCGTGCCGCTGCAGGGCGAACGCCTCGGAGTCGATGCGCCGGGCGAGCACGAGGTCTCGGTGGAACCCGCGCAGGTCCTCGGGGGTGAAGTCGTGCGCCGCGACGAGCTCGCCGTCTGGCGCCAGGGTCTGGGAGATGGGTAGGCCCATGACTGCCTCCTTGCCGGGGGCGGGATCACCGCCCTCATGACACGGCCAGCGCTCGATGGTGGTGAGCGGGCGACCGTCGATGTGACAGGCATCACATCTGCTCCGAGGCTAGCAGGTGCGGCGGCGCCCCCGGCGGGCGACTGAACGAGGTTTCCTGTCACTTCGCGAGGTTCGCGAACCTCGCGAAGTGACAGTTTCCCCGGTTAACCGGGGAAACTGTCGGGGCCGTCAGCGGCGGAACGCGGCGGCGCGGGCGAGGAAGGCGTCGTTGATCTCGGGCGTGCCGATGGTGACGCGGACGCCCTCCGGGAAGGGGCGCACCGAGATCGGGTGGGCGTGCTCGGCGAACTCGGCCGAGCGCTCGCCGAGCGGCAGCCACACGAAGTTGGCATGGCTCGACGGCACGTCCCAGCCCTGCTCGCGCAGCGCGTCGAACACGCGGGTGCGCTCGGCGACGACCGCCTCGACCCGCTCCTCCAGCTCGGCCTGCGCGTCGAGGGAGGCGAGCGCGGCCGCCTGCGCGATGTCCGTGACGCCGAACGGCGGCAGCGCCTTGCGGATCGCCTCGGTGATCGCGGGGTGCGCCATCGAGTAGCCGATCCGCAGCCCCGCGAGCCCGTACGCCTTCGAGAACGTCCGCAGTACGACCACGTTCGCGTGCCGCGCCAGCGCAGCCGCGCCCGAGAGCGCCTCGGGGTCGCGCACGAACTCCAGGTACGCCTCGTCGACGACCACCAGCACCGTCGAGGGCACGCGCGCCATGAAGGCCTCGAACTCGGCCTCGGCGACGACCGGGCCCGTCGGGTTGTTCGGCGTGCAGACCAGCACGACCTTCGTGCGCTCGGTGATCGCGTCGGCCATCGTCGGCAGGTCGTGACGGTGGTCGGCCGTCAGCGGCACCCGCACCGACGTGGCGCCGGGCAGGTCCACCGCGATCGGGTACGCCTCGAACGACCGCCACGGGTAGACGACCTCGTCGCCCGGCCCGCACCACGCGTCGAGCAGCCCGAACAGCACCGAGACCGACCCGGTCCCGAACGCGAAGTGGTCCGACGACAGCCCGTGCCGCTCGGCGAGCGCCTCGCCCAGCGCGGTCACGCCCGGATCGGGGTAGCGGTTCATCCGCGCGAGCCCCGCGGCCGCGCGCTCGACGACGCCCGGCAGCGGCGGGAACGGGTTCTCGTTGCTCGAGAGCTTGTGGCTCTCGTCGAGGGCCGGACGGCCCGGGCGGTAGGCCGGGATGGCGGCCAGGACCTGGCGGGGTCGGGGGTCGGTCATGGCTTGACCTTACGACCGCCGGGTCGCCCTCACCGACCGGACGGCCGGTGCGAGAATCGTCCGGTGTCCCAGCCCCACGTGCGCCTCGGGTTCGCGCTCGTCGTCACCGCCGCGGTGTTCTTCGGCATCAACGCCGGCGTCACCCGCATCCCGATGGAGGCGGGCCTGCCGACCTCCACGTACACGACCATCCGCGTCACGTTCGCGTTCCTGACCTTCCTCCTGCTCGCGGTGGCGTTCGACCGGTCGGCGCTGCGTCCGCCGCGCGGGCGCGACCTGCTGCTGATCGTCGCGCTCGGCGTCGTGGGCGTCGCGTTCGTGCAGTGGACCTACAACGTCGCGATCATGCGGCTGCCGATCGGCGTGGCGCTGCTGCTGGAGTACCTCGCCCCGGTGCTGGTGGTGCTCTGGGTGAGGTTCGTCCGGCGCGAGCCGGTGCACCCGCGCGTGTGGCCGGCGATCGGACTGGCCCTCGTGGGCCTCGCGCTCGTCGGCCGCGTCTGGGACGGGCTGAGCCTCGACGGGATCGGCGTGCTGGTCGCCCTCGCGGCGGCCGTGTGCTTCGCCGCCTACTTCCTCATCGGCGAGGAGCTCACCGCCACCTCGGCCGAGCCGCTGACCGCGCTGCGCACCGTGGTCTGGTCGTTCGGCGTCGGCGCGATCGTCATGAACCTGCTCGGTGGCTGGGAGGGCTCGAGCGCCCTCGCGAACGACGCCTCGATGCTCGGCCGCCTCTCCGACGTCACGATCCCGGCGTGGGCTGCGATGGTCTTCGTCGTGGTGTGCGGCACGGTGCTGCCGTTCTTCCTCTACCTCGCGTCGCTGCGCCACCTGTCGAGCTCGAAGGCGTCGGTGACGGCCATGCTCGAGCCGGTCGTCGCGGTGATCGTGGGATGGCTCTGGTTCTCCGAGACGCTCGACCTGCTGCAGACGATCGGCGTCCTCGCGGTGGTGTCCGGCATCGTGCTCGCGCAGACCGCCCGTCATGTCCCGGCGGAGGAACTGCCTCCGCCCCTCTAGGGTGAGACGCATGGAACGCTTCCTGTCCTCCTGGTTCGTCAGCAGCGTCGCGCTCGCCCTCGCAGCCCTCCTGCTCGGCAGCCACATGACCATCGGCGACGCCGACGAGACCACCGTCAACCGCGTCCTGGCGCTCGTGATCGTGGGCCTGGTGTTCACGCTCGTGCACCTGTTCGTCGGCCAGATCGTCAAGCTGCTCACGCTGCCGTTCATCGTGCTGACCCTCGGCCTGCTGCTCGTCGTCATCAACGCGCTCCTCCTGCTGCTGACCGAGTGGATCACCTCGGCCTTCGGCGTGGAGTTCGGCGTCGACGGCTTCTGGTGGGCGTTCCTGGCCGCCATCGTCATCTCGGTCTGCCAGTCGATCCTGTCGGCGATCCTCGACTGATGCCGCGCCGTGTCGCCCTGGTCTGCCTGGGCAACATCTGCCGGTCCCCCATGGCCGACGTCGTGCTGGAGCGCCAGCTCGCCGAGGCCGGCGTCGACGACGTCGAGGTCTCCTCGTCGGGCACCGGCGACTGGCACGTGGGCCAGCCGATGGACGAGCGCGCCGCCGCCACCCTGACCGCGGCGGGCTACGACGCCACGCGCCACCGCGCCCGCACGTTCACCGCCGACTGGTTCGACGAGCAGGACCTCATCCTCGTGATGGACTCCTCGAACCACGCCGACGTGCTGGCGCTGGCGACCTCGGACGACCACCGCACGAAGGTGCGGATGTACCGCTCGTTCGACCCCGAGGCCGACACGCCCGACGCCGAGGTGCCCGACCCCTGGTACGGCGGGCCCGAGGGGTTCGACGAGGTCCTCGCGATGGTCGAGCGCACGTCCCGCGAGATCGTCCGCCACCTCTCCGACACCGCGTGACCACGCCCTGCCTGCGGCTCGTCACGCCGGACGACGCCGACGAGCTCGCCGCGGTCTACGTGGCGAACCGGGAGTTCCTCGCGCCCTGGGAGCCCGTCCGCGAGGACGAGTTCTTCGAGTCCGACAGCCAGCGCGCCGCGATCGAGCGCATGCTCGCCGAGCACGAGGCCGACCGGATGGTCCCGTTCGTGATCCTGGGACCCGGCGGCGAGATCGCGGGACGGCTCACGCTCAACAACGTCGTCCGCGGGGCCTTCCAGTCGGCGTCGGTGGGCTACTGGGTGCGCGAGGACATGAACGGCCGCGGCCTGGCCACGCGCGCCGCTCGCGAAGCGGTCGACCATGCCTTCACGGCGCTGGGACTGCACCGCCTGGAGGCCGGGACCCTCCTGCACAACGTGGCCTCGCAGGCGGTCCTACGCCGGGCCGGGTTCACCCCGTTCGCCGTCGCGCCCGACTACCTGAGGATCGCCGGACGCTGGCAGGACCACCTGCTGTTCCACGCCTTCACGCCATCGCCGCGTCCCTGACCGCTGAGGGCTCCGCACTGGTCACCGGGCGGTAAGTTCAGGGCATGGCACGAATGGCGGGAACCGCGGCGTTGGCCGAGCAGCTGCTGGAGGTCGCCGTGGTGTCGACGACCTCGGTGGCCGGCGGCGACATCTGCACCACGACGCGACTGCGACTCACCGACGGGCGCAGCGCCGTCATCAAGACCCGTCCCCAGGCCCCCGCGGGCTTCTTCACCACTGAGGCCGAGGGCCTGCGCCGACTGCGCGCGGCCGGCGGCGCTCCCGTCCCCGAGGTTCTCGCGGCCGACGACGAGTGCATCATCCTGGCCTGGATCGAGCCCACGAAGCCGTCGGTCGACCTCGCCGAGTCGCTCGGGCGCAACCTCGCCGCGACGCACTCCTCCGGAGCGGGCGGCTTCGGCGCCGACCACGACGGCTGGATCGGGCTGGCCCCGCTGCCCAACCGCCCCTCCCCCACGTGGGAGGAGTTCTACGCCGGCCGGCGCGTCATGCCCTACGTGAAGGCCGCCGCCGACCGCGGCTCGCTCTCGCTCGAGCAGGCCGCCGTGATCGAGAAGGCGATGAAGCGGCTGCCGTCGCTCACGGCCGATCCCGAGCCGCCGGCGCTGCTGCACGGCGACCTCTGGTCGGGCAACCTCGTGTGGTCGTCCGACGGCGTCCACCTGGTCGACCCGGCCGCGCACGGCGGTCACCGCGAGACCGACCTCGCGATGCTCTCGCTCTTCGGCGCGCCCCACCTCCAGCGGATCCTCGACGCGTACCACGAGGCCGCTCCCCTCCAGGACGGCTGGATGGACCGCGTCCCGCTGCACCAGCTGCACCCCCTGCTCGTGCACGCGGTGATGTTCGGCGGCGCCTACGGGGCGCGGGCCGCCGCGGCCGCCCAGAGCCTGCTCGACGGCCGGGCGTGAGGAGCGCGACATGAGGATCCTCGTCGTCGACGACGACCGCGCGGTGCGCGACTCGCTGCGCCGGTCCCTGGAGTTCAACGGCTACACGGTCGAGGTCGCCGGCGACGGCGCCGAGGCCCTCGCCAAGGTCGCCCAGTCGGGCCCCGACGCGATCGTGATGGACGTGATGATGCCGCGGCTGGGCGGGCTCGACGCCACCAAGGCGCTGCGGGCCGCCGGCAACGACGTGCCGATCCTCGTCCTCACGGCGCGCGACGCCGTCAGCGACCGCGTGGACGGTCTCGACGCGGGTGCCGACGACTACCTCACCAAGCCGTTCGCGCTCGAGGAGCTGCTCGCCCGCGTGCGGGCCCTGCTGCGCCGTGGCGGTCGCTCCCGAGACGACCTCGACGACGAGCCGGCGCTGACGTTCGCCGACCTCACCCTCGACCCGAACACCCGCGAGGTGCGCCGCGGCGAGCGCTCGATCTCGCTCACCCGCACCGAGTTCGCCCTGCTGGAGCTGTTCATGCAGCGGCCCAAGCGCGTGCTGGAGCGCTCGTTCATCCTCGAGGAGGTGTGGGGCTTCGACTTCCCCACCACCGCCAACTCGCTGGAGGTCTACGTCGGCTACGTCCGGCGCAAGCTCGAGGCCGAGGGCGAGTCGCGCCTGCTGCACACCGTCCGCGGTGTCGGCTACGTGCTGCGGGAGACGCCTCCGTGACCGTCCTCGACCGGATCCACGCACGCGCCCACACGCTGCTGGAGCCGATCACGAAGCGGCTCTCGCTCGCCGGTCGCGTCGCCCTGCTGACCACCGCGGCCGTCGCCACGGTCCTGACGATCATCAGCATCAGCATCTTCGTCCTCGTGCGCCAGGAGATCGTCGGCGCGCTCGACGACTCGATGACCAAGCGCGCCCACCAGGCCGTGAAGGCGGGCTACACGCCGCAGAACCTCACGGTGGACGAGGCGAACATCCTGGCCATCGCCGGCATCCAGCTGCTGACGATCAAGAGCGGCGGCGGGGAGTTCCTCGTGCACTCCGAGGACGCGTTCCCCTACGACAACCGTGAGCGGGAGGTGGCGCTGGGCATCGCCGAGACCTCCGCCCGCACGGCGCACGTCGACGGCGTCACCTACCGCGTCGTCGCGGTGCAGGCCGGGCCCGGGCAGGCGTTCATGCTGGCCCAGTCGATGGAGTCCACCCGCCGCGCGCTCGAGCGGCTCTCGGTCGTGCTGGTGCTGTCCACGCTGTCGGGCATGATCCTGGCCGGCGTCGCGGGCTGGGCCGTCGCCAGCAACGGCCTGCGCCCGGTGCGCCGCCTCACCAGCGCGATCGAGCGCGTCGCCGAGACGCAGGAGCTCACCCCCATCGAGGTGCCCGGCAAGGAGGACGAGCTGGCCCGGCTGACCCGCTCGTTCAACGCCATGCTGCTGGCCCTCGACGCCACGCAGCGCCGCGAGCGCCAGCTGATCGCCGACGCCGGCCACGAGCTGCGCACGCCGCTGACCAGCCTGCGCACCAACATCGACCTGCTCCGCCAGGCCAGCAGCCAGCCGGAGCGCCGGCTCGACGCCACCGCCTACCGCGAGCTCATCGACGACGTGGGCGCCCAGCTCGACGAGCTCTCCACGCTCGTCAGCGACCTCACCGAGCTGGCCCGCGACGAGCCGCTGCACCGCGACCCCGAGCCGCTCGACCTCGCCGACGTGGTGCGTCGGGCGATCGACCGCGTCGAGCTGCGCGCCGCGAGTGCCACGTTCGACGTCCTGCTCGAGCCCACGTGGGTCGTCGGCGACAGCCAGCTGCTCGAGCGCGCGGTCACGAACCTGCTCGACAACGCCGTGAAGTGGAGCCCGCCGGACGGCACGGTGCGGGTGCGGCTGAGCCACGGCACCGTCACCGTCGCCGACGAGGGCCCGGGCATCGCGCCCGAGGACCAGCCGCGCGTGTTCGACCGCTTCTACCGCTCCACCGAGGCGCGCACGCTGCCCGGATCGGGCCTCGGCCTGGCGATCGTGCGACGTGCGGCCGACCGCCACGGCGGCACCGTGAGCGTCGCCTCCACCCCCGGCGAGGGCGCCACGTTCACGTTCCGGATCCCTCCGGACGAGGCGTGACCCCGGGAGCGGTGAGTCCTCAACCGAACGGGACCTCGGTACGGTTGACGACGCACCGTCAGCGCGCGGGAAGGGTTGACAGCGCACCGCTCAGCCAGGGTGTCGGGGCGCGGGGTTTGAAGGTGGCGCCCAGCACGTTCACAAGCAACTCTCAGGTCCTCGCGGGAAGGTTGAACCATGACAGACCAGCGTGATCCGTACGCCGACCGCCCCTACGTGCCCCCGACGGCGCCGCAGGAGCCGCAGCAGCCCGCGCAGCAGGCCGAGACCGGTTGGCCCTTCTCCGAGCCCCGCGCCGACGAGCGCCGCGCCGAGGAGACCCGCGTTGAGGAGCCTCGCGCCGACGAGCGCCCCGTCGATCCGTGGGCGACCACGGACGACCACGAGCCGACGGTGTCGGTGAACGAGCCGACCCGCACCTTCGCCGGAGGCCCCGGCGACCCGAACGGCCCCACCGGGCCGGGTGGACCCAGCGGGCCCGCCGCCTTCGGCTACCCCGTCGCCTCCCCCGAGCCCCAGCCGCGCAAGAAGCGCCGCGCCGGCCGCCTCGTGGCCGCCGCCACCGGCGTCATCCTGCTGGCCGGCGCGTCCGCCGCCGGCGGCGCCGCGCTCTACGACGCGATGCAGGACGACTCCAGCACCTCGACGAGCGTCACCGGCACGTCCCTGGACCGCCCGGCCTCCTCGTCCGGCGCGCAGAGCGACGTCTCGGCGGTCGCCGACGCCGTCCTGCCCGCCACGGTGAAGATCAACGTCACCGGCGGCGGCGAGTCCGGCACCGGCACCGGCGTGGTCATCAGCGCCGACGGCAGCATCCTGACGAACAACCACGTCGTCGAGGCCGCCGCGGACGGCGGCTCGATCACCGTCGCGTTCAACGACGGCCGCATCGCGAAGGCCGAGATCGTCGGCCGCGACGTGGCCACCGACGTCGCGGTCATCAAGGCCGAGGGCGTCAGCGACCTGCCCGCCGCCACGCTGGGCGACTCGAAGCAGGTCAAGGTCGGCCAGACCGTCGTGGCGATCGGCTCGCCGTTCGGCCTCGAGTCCACGGTCACCACCGGCATCGTCTCGGCCCTCAACCGTCCGGTCTCCCCCGGCGACCAGAGCGCCGACGGCCCCAGCACGACGTTCCCCGCGATCCAGACCGATGCCGCGATCAACCCCGGCAACTCGGGCGGTCCGCTGGTCAACCTCGAGGGCCAGGTCATCGGCATCAACTCGGCCATCAACACCGGTGGCCAGGGCAACGGCTCGGTCGGCCTCGGCTTCGCGATCCCGATCAACCTGGTCAACAACGTGGCCACGCAGATCCTCGACGGCGACACCGTGGAGCACGCCCAGATCGGCGTCCAGGTGCGCAGCGCCACCGGCGACGACCAGGTCACCACGATCGGTGCCGAGATCGGCGAGGTCAGCGCCGGCGGGGCCGGCGACAAGGCAGGCCTGAAGGCCGGCGACATCGTCACCAAGGTCGACGGCAACCCGGTCTCCGACAACCAGGCGCTCGTCGCCACGGTCCGCGGCTACAAGCCCGGCGACACGATCGAGCTGACCGTCCTGCGGGGCGACAAGACCCAGGACATCAAGGTCGAGCTGGGCAGCGACGGCGGAGCCGCCGCTCGCGCCCAGGAGTGACGCTCAGCCCAGCAGCGCCGCGGTGAGGTCGCGCAGGATGGCGTAGCCGTTCTGCGTGAGCACCGACTCGGCGTGGAACTGGATCCCGCGGTAGTGAGGCCCGGCCACCAGGTGGATGTCACCGGTGGCCGGGTCCGTCTGCACCGTGACGCCCTCGGGCAGCCCCGACTCCGGCACCCGGCCGACGAACGTGTTGTAGAAGCCGACGGTCTCGGTGCGGTCCAGCACCGGCAGCGCGCTCTGCGTGCCCTGGAAGACGATGTCCTTGTAGTCCAGGTCGAGCCCGATCTCGTGGCACAGCGTCTGGTGGCCCAGGCAGATCGCCAGGAACGGCTGCTCCCGCTCGAGCAGGCGGCGGGTGGCCCGGCGCAGCACCGCGATCTTGGCGTCGTCGCCGTCGCGCGGGTCGCCCGGACCGGGGCCGATCACGACGAGGTCGTGCCCGTCGATCGCCTCCTCGGTCCACTCGTCGTGGCGGACCACGTCGGTGCTCATGCCCATCACGCCGAAGACGTGGGAGAGCATGTTGACGAAGTCGTCCTCGCCGTCGAGCACCACGACCCGCTTGCCCTCGAGCGCGGGCGTCGGCGCCGTGCCCGACTGGTCGCTGAGCCAGAACTGGCTGAGCCGCTGGTTGCGCGAGCCGAGCGCGATGAGCACGTCGTCCTCGCGGGTGAACGCGTCGAAGCCCTCCACGGGCTCGGGAGCGGCCTCGACGAGGCCGAACGCGCTGAGCACGCCCGACGCCTTGGCCCACGTCTCGTTCGTCTCGTAGTCGGCGTCGGAGTCACGCACGAGCGTGGCACCCGCCGTGACCGTGAGGCTCCCCTCGAGGTCGACGTCGGCCGTGCGGATCAGGATGGGGGCGTCGAGGCGGGCCGTGCCGTTCTCGTCGCGGCCCACGAGCGCGGCCACGCTGGCGTAGTAGCCACGGCCCTGCGGCTCGTACTGCTTGATGAGGCGGCAGGCGTTCTCGACCGGGCTGCCCGTGACCGTTGCCGCGAACATCGAGTCGCGCAGGATCTCGCGCGGGTCGCGGTCGGTGCGGCCGGCCAGCAGGTACTCGGTGTGCACGAGGTGGCTCATCGGCTTGAGGTACGGCCCCAGCACGAGGCCGCCCTCGTGGCACAGGTCGCACATCATCTTGAGCTCCTCGTCGACGACCATGAAGAGCTCGTAGATCTCCTTCTCGTCGGAGAGGAACTTGAGCAGCTCGCGCTTGCGGTCGGCGTGGGTCTCCAGGCCGCGCATGCGGAACGTGCCGCTGATCGGGTTCATCCGCAGCTGGCCGTCGTCGAGGCTGACGTGCCGCTCGGGGCTCGCGCCGATCAGGTAGCGGTCGCCGGTGAAGATGCAGAACGTCCAGAAGGCGCCGCGCTCGCGCTCGAGCAGGCGGCGGAAGACGGTGAGCGCCTTCGCGTGGTCCCAGTCGGACACGGTGGCGCGGTAGCGGCGGCCGATGACGAGGTTCGCGCCCTCGCCCTGGCCGATCTCGTCGTCGATGATCCGGCGCACCATCGCGGCGTAGTCCTCGTCGGAGGTCTCGAAGCCGCCGCGGTCGGCGAGGTCGATCGCGCCGTTCGGCAGCACCTCGAGCAGGTCGGCGAGGGCGACGTCGTGGTTCGAGCGCGCCTCGATCACCGACAGGGGCGTGCCGTCCTGGTGGGCCTCGAAGCCGCGCTCGGCGACCTGGGCGAACGGGACGACGACGAGGTGGTCCCACGCGGGGCCGGGGCCCTCGGCGAGCGGGATGTCGGCCAGCCGCTCGATGTCGGTGCGCGGGCCGCCCAGGAGCGTGACGCGGTCGGCCTCGCGCCCGCGGATCAGCGCGAACGCCGGCTGGGCCAGCACGTCGTCGAGGAGCTCTTTCGTCATCGTGGTCTTCTTCCCGCGGTCGGACGAACGACGCCCAGACCGCCATGTGGGGGTCTGGGCGTGGGTACGTCGACAGTCCTCCTCAGCGGAGGGGCCACCAGGTGCTGGTCGTCGACATGCGCACAGCGTAGCGGGCTCGTGACGCGGCGCGGCACTCGGTGATCGAGTGCCGCGGCGAGCGCAGCGAGACGTGGTGTATCGAGATCACGCACATGTGGTCTCGATACACCCCCGCGAGCGGGAGGTGCCCCCACGTCTCGCTCCGCTCGCCGGCACTCGACCACCGGTGGGTCGCCTGGGGCTAGTTGCCGGCGACGGGGACCGGGAGGGTCGTGTAGTCGCCGACGTCGATGAGGCCTCCGGGCTTGAACGTGACGATCTGCAGGCCGACGACGCGGCCGGCCTCGAAGGTCAGCACGGCCACCTGCGCGTCGCGGCGCAGCTTGGTGCCCAGCGCGAACGCGTAGACCGCGCCGCCCGTGGAGCCGATCGACACCTCGGTGGAGGTGCCCTGCGGGCCCTCGGTGCTGGTGGGACCGACCTGGCGGTGCAGGTGCCCGCTGATGGCGAGGTCGACGCAGCCCTCCTGCACGGTGCGCTTCGCCGACGCGGCGCTGTGCGTGACCATGAGCGACACCTCGCCGTCCTCGCATGCCGCCTCGGCCAGCTTCTCGCTCTGCTCGGTGATCGCGGCGATGTTGTCGCCCTCGTTGCCGTTGTAGCCGGCGGTCAGGCCCGAGCTGCGCGGGTCGCTCTCGCCGATCATGCGGATGCCCTCGACGTCGGTGGGCTCGCCGTCGAACACGAGGAAGTCGTTGCGCTCCATCTCGCGCAGGATGTACTTGCCGGTGTCGTGGTTGCCGGCGACGGCGAGGATCGGCAGATCCTCGAAGGTCTGGCGCAGCGACTTGATGCTGAACGCCTCCCACGAGGCGCCGTTGGACGTGTCGTCGCCCATGTCGATGACGAAGGACGCGTCGGCGGCGCGAGCCACCTCCCGGGCGACGGGGTCCATGCCGATGTTGTCGTGGCGGTCGGTGACGACGAGCGCGGTGGTCTGACCCGACTCGGGCGCCCGCACCGGGACGTCCTTGGTCTTCTCGGCGAGCGAGGAGTAGAACGCCAGCGACTCCTCGTAGGTGTCGAGCGCGCCCTGGACGATGGCCTTGCTGGTGGCGGTGGCGGCGCCGCGCGAGATCTCCACGTTGGCGAGCCGCGCCTCGTCGGGCAGCTCGGGGAACTCCTGGCGGATCGGCACCCACGCGACCTCGCGCTCGGTGCTGGGGTCGGGCGCGTAGGCCATGACGGCGCCGAGCACCACGATCGCGAGCACGCCGCCGACGAGGGCGGTGCGCGGCTCGGGCGGCCACTGGTCGCGCAGCTCACGACGGCGGCGCGGGCCGACGGCCACCCAGCCGACGCCCACGACGACCATCGCGATGACGCCCGCGGCCACACCGCGCTGGAGCGCCGCGAGACCCATCTCGGTGATCTCCGACGTCATCGCCGCGATCTCGCCCTCGGGCTGGCTGGCGATCGCGGCGTCCTGCGCGAGCACGCGCTCGAGGTCGGTGTCGGGGCTGTCGCGCAGGACCACCTGGGCGCCGATGCCGAGCAGGGCGTCGGAAGGCATCCGCAGCTCGGGCAGCAGCGGCCCGGCCACGATCGTGACGTGACCGTCGAAGGTGGGTCGCGCGGTGGCGTTGTGGGCGCCGATCGTGACGGTGCGCTCGGTGTCGACGAACGTGGCGGCCGTGACCGGCACCGCCACCGCGAGGCCGACGCCGAGCAGCGCCAGGCCCGCGACGATCCGGTTCACTCGGCCACCCGATCCAGCCACGTGCGGCTCGTGCCGACCGTGACGAGTCGCTGGGTCGCGCGGGTGAGCACGACGTAGAGGGTGCGCCAGCCGGCGGCGGCCTCGGTGACCACGCCGTCGGCGTCGACCAGGACGACGCCGTCGAACTCGAGGCCCTTCGTGTCGAGCGGGTCGAGCACGCGCAGGCGCTCGTCCGGGGGCATCACGGCGCGCAGCCGGTCGAGGCGGCCCGTGGGAGCGACGACGGCGATCGTGCCGTCGACCTGGCCCAGCATCTCGGTGGTCTCGGCGACCGCGCGGTCGAGCAGCGCGTCGGCCGTGACGACCTCGTGGCGCGGGTCGACGCCCGTGCGGCGGACCGCGTCGGCGAGGTCGGGGTGGGCGATCGCGTGACGGGCGACCTGCGCGGCGAACTCGTAGATCTCGGCGGAGTTCCGGTAGTTCGTCGACAGGCGGAAGCGGTGGACAGCGAGCGCGCCGAGGGCCTCGTCGCGGGCGGCCGCGGACTCGGCGGGCACGGGCCACGAGGACTGCGCCTCGTCGCCCACGATCGTCCAGCTGGCGGTGCGGCCGCGGCGGCCGAGCATCCGCCACTGCATGGGCGAGAGGTCCTGTGCCTCGTCGACCAGCACGTGGGCGAAGCCCTCGTCGTCGATGCTTCCGGTGGCCTGGACGCGGTCCTCGCGCTCGCGCTGCTCGAAGCTCATCAGCTGCTTCGGCGACGCCCAGTCGTCCTCGGTGCGCACGGGCGCCTCGCCCAGCAGGTGGCGCAGCTCGTCGATCAGCGGGATGTCCTCGATCGTGGGCTCGTCGGCCCACTCGCGACGCAGCACCTGCTGCTCGAATGAGGTGAACAGGTCGGACGCGACCTCGCCGAGGCGCGACGGGACGGTGCGCCACACGTCGACCGGGTCGAGCTCGGGCCACCACGCGTCGACGAAGTCCTCGAAGGCCTCGTCGCCGTCGAGGTGGTCGCCGAACGCCTCGGGGCCGCGGTCGAGGGCGCGGTCGCCGGTGACCTTGTCCCAGAGCGCCTTCACGAGCTCCTCGCGGGCGGCGGACAGGGTGGTGTTGGGCAGGCCGTTCGACAGGACGCGCTTGCGGATGCGGGAGAGGTCGGAGGCCTCCAGCACGAGCCGGTCGTCGCGGTAGAACAGGTCGAGCCGCTTCGGGGCGCCGGGCTGCGGGGCCTTGGTGATGCGCGCCAGCGCGGTGGCCATCTGGCTCGCGCCGAGCAGCGCCGCGGCCTCGGGCGAGGCGTGCTCGGTGGCGCGGATGCCGTCGACGACCTCGCCGATCGAGCGCAGCGTCACGCTGGTCTCGCCGAGACTGGGCAGCACGCGCTCGATGTAGTTCATGAAGACGCCCGAGGGGCCGACGACGAGCACGCCGCCGGACTCGAACCGGCGCCGGTCGGTGTAGAGCAGGTAGGCCGCACGGTGCAGCGCCACGACCGTCTTGCCGGTGCCGGGGCCGCCGCCGATGATCACGGCGCCGCGCGAGGGCGCGCGGATCGCCTCGTCCTGCTCCTTCTGGATCGTGGCGACGACCGAGTGCATCGAGCTGTCGCGGGCGCGGCTGAGGCTGGCCAGCAGCGCGCCCTCGCCGATGACGACCATGTCGTCGGGGGCGGCGTCGGCGTCGAGCAGCTCGTCCTCGATGCCGATCACGCGGTCGCCACGGCAGCGCAGCACGCGCCGTCGGACGACGCCGGCCGGGTCCTGCGCCGTGGCCTGGTAGAACACCGAGGCCGCCGGGGCACGCCAGTCGACGAGGATGATCTCGCGGTCGGCGTCGCGCACGCCGATGCGGCCGATGTAGCGGGCGTCGCCGCCGTCGAGGTCGAGGCGGCCGAACACGAGGCCGTCGTGGGCCGCGTGCAGGGCGCTCAGGCGGCGCGAGGCCTGGTAGACCATCGCGTCGCGCTCGACCAGGCCGCCTTCGTGGCCGATGTGGCCGCGCGCCATCCCCTCGGCGACGAGCGACCGGGCCACCTTGGTGGACTCCTCCAGGCGCTCGTAGACGGTGTCGACGTACGCCTGCTCGTGCGCGAGCTCGCGTTCATCGGGAGAGGGGTTGCTCATCGACGTCCTTCGGTGCCGTGGGGGAACTCTCCATTCTAGGCACCGCGGACCAGCCGTGTGGACGCATCGCCGCGCCGCGGACGCCCTCACGTTCTCCAATCGAGACGTATCAGCGCGCCGGTGGCGTGCTCATGGGAGCCGTCGGCCACTCGGGACCGACGCAAGCGCCGCGCGGACGCCGACCGCCAAACGGGGGTCGGCCGGCGTCCGCGGGCGCGTCACCGCGTCACCGCACGCGGTGGGTCACCCGGAGCTTCTTGAGGTAGGTGACCTTGGAGCCCTCGAAGCCGCGCACCACGATCGTGCGCTGCGCCGACTTGAGGCCCTTGCCGTAGCGGACCTTGCGGACGACGCGTCCGTGCGAGTCGGCCTTGCCGGTCACCATCTGGTGGCGCAGCGAGATCCGGTAGCGCTGACCCGGGGCCAGGCCCTGGGCGCGGACCGTGAACACCTCGCGGTCGCGGACGACCTTGCGCGACACGGAGGCCTTCGCGACCTCCGTGACCCGGCTCGTCCGCAGGGTCGTCGACCACTCCACGTAGCCCGGCGCCGTCACCGTGACGCGCACGCAGACCTCGCGGCCGGCCATCGCCGACGTCACGCGGTAGGAGCCGGCCCTCGTGACGGGTCGGCAGTCCTTGCCGGCCTGCGCGAGGCCCCACGCCGTCGTGGTCTTCGCATCCTTCGGCAGGGCGCCGCTCATCAGGGGCGCGGTGAGCGTCGTGCCGACCTTCGGGGTCCTCGTGCTGAGGACCGCCCGCATCGCCGGCAGAGTGCCCCGGACCACGGCGTGCTCCACGACGAAGGTCCCCGCGAGGGGCTCGTAGCCCTCGGCGGTGACGCCGGCCTCGATGCACAGGGTCTTCCCGACGAGGTCGGCCGTGGGCGTGAACGAGGCTGACGTCGCACCCGAGATGGCGACACAGTCCTCGTCCGCGGCCACGCCCCACTGCCAGTGCGCAGCGGCCTCCTCCGGAGCCTCCGAGAGGTCGATGGGCAGCGAGATCGGCTCGCCCACGCGCGGGCGATCGCTGCTGGGCTGCGGACTCGGGACGTGCAGCGTGCCCACGCCCACCTCGACCGCGTCCGACGTCGTCACGTCGTCCTCGAACCCGCGCGCGGAGGACGTCACCGTCACGGACAGCTCGTGGCCGCGGTGCGCGCCCTTGGGGGTGAAGACGGCCCGGGTCGCGCCGTCGATCGGCTCGCCGTCCAGGTTCCACTGGTACGCGCGCTCGGCGTCCGCCGGATCGCCACCGGTGACGGTGGCGGTCGCCTCGGCGCCGGCCTCGACCCAGCCCTGGATCGAGACGGCGGGCGACTCCGCGAAGTCACCGGCGCCGACCTCGCCGACCGTGTGCGCAGTCGTGGCGTCGGCGTGGTGCGGCGCGCTCACCGTCACGGTCACGCACAGCGACTTCTCGAACTCGGCGACCTCCGGGGTGAAGGCGGCCTCGTCCGCGCCCGCGATCACGACGCAGTCCTCGCCGTCGACCAGGCCCCACTGCCAGGCGGTGACCTCGGCGCCCTCGGGCGCGTCGGCGAGGTCCACCGCGGCCGTGACGGTCTCGCCGACCCGGGGCGTCTCGACGTCGGTCGTCGGCGTCGGGGCCGTGAAGGCGCCCACCGCGACATCGGACGCCGCGGCGCCCACCTCGAGCGTGTCGTACCCGGTGGCGAGGTACATGAGGCTGACACAGATCGTCCGTCCCGCGTCGGCATTGCTCACGTCGTAGGTGACCGAGCCGTCGAAGTCGTCGCGCGTCACGCACTCCTGCTCGTCGTCCAGGTGACCCCACCGGGTCTGGACGCGTCGAGCGCCCTCGGGGAGCCTCGACTCGTCCGGCACCACCGTCAGCACGTCACCGGACGTGGGCGGCGTGCCCGGGGTCGAGTCCGTGAGGGTCGCACCGGCCGTCATGAGGGCCGGCAGAATCTGCCGCTGCACCACGCCGGAGCGGTCGGCGGGCTCGCCGTCGGTGCCCTTCGCGGTGACGGTCGCGGTCACGAACTCGCCCACATCGGCCAGGGTCGGGGTGAAGGTCGCGGTGGTCGAGCGCACCTCGTCGCTGCCGCCGACCGTCCAGGCGTACGTCCACGAGGCCGGCTCGGGCGAGGTCGACGCTGTCACGCTCAGCTCGTCCCCGGCGCGGCCCGATCCCTCGATCGTGGGGGTGAACGTCTTGAAGGTGGGCTCCAGCTCGAACTGCTGGATGTTGCGCTGGAAGTCGGCCACGTAGACGCGGCCGGTGTCGTCGAGCGAGATCCCGGTGGGCTGCTGGAACTGGCCGGCGGCGGTCCCGCGCGAGCCCCACGCGACGAGGGTCCGACCCTCCGGGTCGAGGACCGCGGCACCGGAGCCATGGAGCTCGGCGACGGCGATCCGGCCCTCCGAGTCGACGGAGACTCCATAGGGGCCCGCCATCGCCCGGCCGGAGACCTGGGTGAAGTCGGCGACGTGCGTGCCGTTCGTGTCGTACTTGCGAATCGCCCCACCATGGAGGTCGGCGACGTAGACGTAGCCGTCACGCGCCGCGATGCCGAAGGCGCTGTTGAGCCGGCCGGGGCCGTCCGTGTTCCCCCAGGAGCCGACCTGCTCGCCCTGGAGCGTCAGCTTGAGGACGCGGCCGGTGTTGACGTCGGTGACGAACAGGTGACCTCCTGATGCGGCGATCTGGAACGGGATCGACGCGTCGACGCGGAAGCTCGAGACCAGGGCCCCCTCCGGGTCGAACGTGCTGATCCGGCCGGCCGCCTCCGTGACGTGGACGTTGCCGGCGGCGTCCACCGTCGCACCGTAGGGCGAGGTGAGGTGGCCCTGTCCGATCGTCCGCAGGAACTCGCCGTCGGCGCTGTAGACCTTCACCACCCCGGTCGAGTAGTCGGCGGCGTAGACACGGCCTTCGGCGTCCTGGGCCAGCGCGTAGAACCAGCCTGTCGCCCCCTCGCCCGATCCGGCTGCGGCGAACGTCCGGACGTACGTGGCCTCGTCTGCGGCCTGTGCGGGGGCGGCGACCGACACGAGACCCGCCAGGGCGATGGCGAGGGCGAGCACGGTGGCGAGCGGGCGTCCGGCGCGGCGCGCGGGAGACGTGGGACGCGTGGGAAGGAGGATCACTTCTGCAACGTATGTCGCACTTCTGCGACCTCGTGGCGGAACGACCGCATGTCATCCCATGTGACTACGCCTGAGGCTCGTGAGTTCTCCCGTTTCCCCTCAGCCACACCCGTCACGGCCCTACGCTGTCGTCGCTGCATGTCCCCACGACGTAAGGAAGAACCGCATGCGCGTGCGCGCCCTCGCCCTCGCCGCGACGACCGGACTGGTCCTCGCCCTGGCCCCCACCGCGGCCCAGGCCGCCCCCAAGCCCACCTACAAGGTCAGCATCTCGATCAACACGACCGCCCCGACCGTCGGCACCACCGTCAAGGTCACGGGCAAGGTCGCGGGCCCGAAGGCCGCGAAGAAGAAGCTGCTCGTCCAGCGCAAGGTCGGCTCGGGCGCCTGGAAGACCGTCGCCAAGGTCCGCACCAGCAAGAAGCGCACGTACTCGGCCCGTGTCCGGGTGCTGACCGCCGGACAGCAGTACGTGCGCGTCGTCGCACCCAAGTCCACGAAGGCCAAGGCCGGCTCCAGCTCGCGCCGCGGCTTCGTCGGCTACCGCTGGCTCGACCTGACCACGCAGCCCAGCGAGACGTCGGGCACCGTCGTGAACGGTCCCGTCACGATCGCCGGCAAGACGTACCCGAAGGCGCTCACGTTCTCGTACTCGGGGATCTACTTCAACACCGCTGGCAAGTGCACCACGCTGCGCGGCTCCGTCGGCGCCCCCGACGCGGAGAACGGCGAGCTGCTCGTGATCTCGATCCCGACCAGCGACACCGACGAGGCCCAGGAGTTCCGCACGGCCGCGGTGGCCGGTGCCGCGCCGAAGGCCGCGAGCTACGACGTCACGAAGCGCCCGATGATCGCGTTCGGCCACGGTGACGCCGACGGCCGCGTCTCGTTCGTCGCGCCCCAGGTCCGCTGCTCGGTGAACGCACTGGCCGCGGTGCCGGAGGATTCGCCCATGGCTCCCTGAGCCACCCACGACGAACGCCCCCTCCTCGATGGGAGGGGGCGTTCGTCGTTCCGGGTCAGCGCTTGCGGGACAGGAACGCGAGCATCGCCTCACGCGCCTCGTCGCTCCCGAACAGGCGCGCCGACTGCTCGGCCAGCTGGTCGCCGAGGCGGTCGATCCGCTCGACGAGGTCGTGGTTGAGCAGCGCCTTCGTCTCGCGGAAGCCCTGCGGGTAGCCCTGGCCGAGGTCGTCCAGGACCGCCTGCAGACCGGCGTCGAGTGCGTCGTCCTCGACGACCCGCGTGACGAGGCCGATCTCGGCCGCCTCGGCGGCGTCGAACGTGCGGCCGGTGAGGAAGAGGTCGGAGGCGGCCCGCGGGCTCAGCCGCGGCAGCAGCGACAGGCTGATCACCGCGGGTGCGAGCGCGAGTCGGACCTCGGTCAGCGCGAACGTCACCGACCGCGTGGCCAGCACGATGTCGGCCGCCCCGACGAGTCCGAGGCCGCCCGCGCGTACCGGGCCGCCCAGCACGACGACCACGGGCTTGGCGCTCGTGGCGATGCGGCGCTGGAGGCCGATGAGGGTGCTCGCACCCTCCTGCATCGAGCCCTCGGCGGCCTCGGTCAGGTCGGCGCCGGAGCAGAAGACGCGGTGCGCCGAGCGCAGCACGATCACCTTCGCCTCGGCGTCGGACTCCGCGCTGTCGAGGTGTGCTCCCAGTTCGGTGACCAGCTGGCGGCTCAGGGCGTTGCGGTTGTGCTCGCTGTCGAGCGTGATCGTCGCGACGCCGTCCGCGACGTCGAGGTGGACGAGTTCGGTCATGGTGCTCCGTTCGTGGAGGTGGGCCGTGGTTTCGATACGCCGCTCGCTGCGCTCGCGAGCTACTCAACTACCGGTGATCGAGTGGCGGCGAGCGCAGCGAGACGCTGTATCGAGATCACGTTGCCGCGGTCAGTAGGACTTCGGCAGGCCCAGCGAGAACTGGGCGACGAAGTTGAGGGCCATCTGCTTGCTCACCGGCGCGATGTTCGACAGACGCGAGGACGCGAGCGCCTGGACGAGACCGTACTCGTTGGCCAGGCCGTTGCCGCCGTGCGTCTGGATCGCCGTGTCGACCGCCTTGGCCGCGGCATCGCCCGCGGCGACCTTGGCCATGTTGGCGGCCTCGCCGGCGCCCATCAGGTCGCCCGCGGCGTACAGCGCGGCGGCCTTCTGGGTGAGGAGGCGGGTCATCTCGATGTCGATGTGCAGCTGCGCGAGCGGGTGCGCGATCGCCTGGTGCGCGCCGATCGGCCGGCCCCACACGTCGCGGTCCTTGGCGTAGGCGACGGCCTTGTTGAGCGCCCAACGTGCCGTGCCCGTGCCCATCGACGCGGCCATGATCCGCTCGGGGTTCAGGCCCGCGAACAGCTGCTCGAGGCCGGCGTCCTCGCTGCCGACGAGGGCGTCCGCGGGCAGCCGGATGTCGTCGAAGAACAGCGTGAACTGCTTCTCGGGGCTGGTCAGGCCCATGTCGATCTCCTGGGCGTTGAAGCCCTCGGAGTCGGTCGGGACCATGAACAGTGCCGGCTTCAGCTTGCCGCTCTTGGCGTCGGCCGTGCGGCCGACCACCAGCACGTGGCTGGCCTCGTCGACGCCCGAGATGTAGGTCTTGCCGCCCTTGAGGACCCAGCCGCCGTCCTCGGTCTTCGTCGCCGTGGTGACGAGGTTGTGGGAGTTCGACCCGGCGTCGGGCTCGGTGATGCTGAAGGCGTAGGTCTCGGTGCCGTCCGCCAGGCCCGGCAGCCAGCGCTGCTTCTGCTCCTGTGTGCCGTACTGGGCGATCACGGTGCCGACGATGGCCGGTGAGACCACCATGAGCAGCAGCGGGCAGCCGGCGATCGCCAGCTCCTCGCACACCGCGGCGAGGTCGCCGATGTCGCCACCGCCGCCGCCGAACTCCTCGGGGATCGAGACGCCGAGGTAGCCGAGCTTGCCCGCCTCCGACCACAGCTCGGTGGTCTTGCGGCCCTCCTTCGCGGCCTCGTAGAAGTAGTGCTCGCCGTACTTGGCGCCCAGGGCCGCGACGGCCTTGCGCAGCTCGCGGCGCTCCTCGGACTCGGTGAAGTTGCTCATGCCGTTTCCTCCTCGATGACGGCGAGGACCGCTCCGGCCTCGACCTGCTGACCGACGCTCACGGCCAGGCCGCTGACGACGCCGTCGGAGGGCGCCGAGATGGTGTGCTGCATCTTCATCGCCTCGAGGACGACCACGGGGTCGCCCTTCGCGACGCGATCGCCGTCGGCGACCTTGACCGCGGTGACCGCCGCCGGCATCGGCGCCAGCAGCGAGCCCTCGGCCACGACGTCGGCCGGGTCGACGAAGCGCGGGACCGGCGTGAGGCTGGTCGAGCCCGTCGGGCCGTCGACGTCCACGTGGCCCTCGGCCACCACCACGACGTAGCGGCGGGTCACGCCGTCGACCTCGAGCAGGACCTCGGCGCTCGCGTGACCGGTCTCGATCGAGACCACGGTCACGCCGTCGACCGCGAGTCGTCCCTGCCGGCTGCTGTAGGCGACGACCGGGTGGCCCTCGTACTCGCGCGTGAGCGGCTGGCTCGGCACGTTGCGGAAGCCGGCCGGGATGCGGCTGAGCACGCGTGCCGAGGTCGCCGTGAGGCTCGCCTCGGCCAGCGCGGCCGCGACGGGCACCAGCGGGTCGACGGCCTCGTCGCCGAACCACTCGTCGGCGTTCTCCTCCAGCATCGAGGTCCACAGGTCGGCCTCGCGCACCTGCTTCGCCTCGAGGATCTGGCGCAGCGCCGTCGCGTTCGTGGTGACGCCGTGCACGCGCGAGCGGCGCAGCGCGTCGACGAGGGTGCGCAGCGCCGTGCCGCGGTCGGGACCGTGCGCGATGACCTTCGCGATCATCGCGTCGTAGTGGATGCCCACGACGCTGCCGACCTCGACGGCCGAGTCCACGCGGACCGAGTCGGGGAACTCGAACGCACGGATCGTGCCGGTCTGCGGCGACCAGTCGTCGGCCGGGTCCTCGGCGTAGAGGCGGACCTCGATCGCGTGGCCCTGCGGCGCGGCGACCTCACCGGTCAGCGGCTGACCCTCGGCGATCGCGATCTGCGCGGCGACGAGGTCGATGCCGTGCACCTCCTCGGTGACGGGGTGCTCCACCTGGAGGCGGGTGTTCATCTCGAGGAAGAACACGCGGTCGCCGTCGACGAGGAACTCCACCGTGCCGGCGCCGCGGTAGGCCACGGCCTCGGCGGCGTGACGGGCGGCGGTGTGCAGGGTCGTGCGTGCCGTCTCCGAGAGGTTCGGCGCGGGCGCCTCCTCCACGACCTTCTGGTGGCGGCGCTGGATCGAGCAGTCGCGGTCGCCGACGGCCCAGACGGTGCCGTGCGTGTCGGCCAGGATCTGGACCTCCACGTGGCGGGCGCGCGGCAGGTACGGCTCGACGAAGACGGTGCCGTCGCCGAAGGCGGACGCGGCCTCGGCCCTGGCCTTGTCGAGCTCGCCGGGGAGGTCCTCGAGCCGCTCGACGACACGCATGCCGCGGCCGCCGCCACCGGCGCTGGCCTTCACCAGCAGCGGCAGGTCGGACTCGCTGACGGCGTCGACGTCGACCGAGAGGATCGGCACGTCCGCGGCCGCCATGATCTCCTTCGCGCGGATCTTGCTGCCCATTTGGTCGATGGACTCCGGGCTCGGGCCGATCCAGGTCAGCCCCGCGGCCTCGACGTCACGGGCGAAGTCGGCGTTCTCCGACAGGAAGCCGTAGCCGGGGTGGATCGCGTCGGCGCCGCTGCGGCGCGCGGCCTCGATGATGAGCTCGCCGCGCAGGTACGTGTCCGACGGCGCGCTGCCCGGCAGCCGGACCGCGACGTCGGCCTCGGCCACGAACGGCAGGCCGGCGTCGGCGTCCGAGAAGACGGCCACGGTCTCGATCCCGAGCTCACGACACGTGCGGAACACGCGCCGCGCGATCTCGCCACGGTTGGCGACCAGGACCTTGCGAATCGTGCTCATGCGTGGACTCCAGTTCGGTGATCGAGTGCCGCGGCGAGCGCAGCGAGACGAGGTGTATCGAGATCATGCAGTGGTCTCGATACACGCCGCTCGTTCCTCGCGGCGCACTCGACCACCGGCGTCGGGTTCGCGTTCACAGGCGGAACACCCCGTAGCCCCGGGCGCCCTCGACGGGCGCGTTGGCGATCGCGGACAGGCAGATGCCGAGGATCGTGCGCGTGTCGCGCGGGTCGATGACGCCGTCGTCGTAGCCCAGGCCGCTCGTGAAGTACGCGAGCGACTGCTCCTCGATCTGCGCCTCGACGAGGTCCTTGATGCCCTGGAACCCCTCGGCGTCGAACACCTGGCCCTTTGACTCGGCCGACTGCCGCGCGACGATCTCCATCACGCCGGCCAGCTGCGCCGGGCCCATCACGGCCGACTTCGCGCCGGTCCAGCTGAACATGAACCGCGGGTCGTACGCGCGTCCGCTCATGCCGTAGTGACCCGCGCCGTACGACGCGCCCATGACGATCGAGACGTGGGGGACCTTGCTGTTCGAGACGGCGTTGATCATCTGCGCGCCGTGCTTGATGATGCCGCCCTGCTCGTACTCCGCGCCGACCATGTAGCCGGTCGTGTTGTGCAGGAACAGCAGCGGCGTGTCGGTCTGGTTGGCCAGCTGGATGAACTGCGCGGCCTTCTGCGCCTCCTGGCTGAACAGCACGCCCTGCGCGTTGGCGAGGATGCCGATCGGGTAGCCGTGCAGCTGCGCGAAGCCGGTGACCAGGCTCTGGCCGTAGAGCGGCTTGAACTCGTCGAACTCGCTGCCGTCGACGAGGCGCGCGATGACCTCCCGCGGGTCGAACGGCACCTTCAGGTCAGTGGGCACGATGCCCAGCAGCTCCTCGGGGTCGAGCACGGGCTCGGCGTAGACCGAGGCCGGCACGGGGCCCGCCTTGCGCCAGTTGATGCGGCGGATGATCTGGCGGCCGAGGCGGATCGCGTCGCGCTCGTCCACGGCGAGGTAGTCGGCCAGGCCGGACTGCTTCGCGTGCATCTGCGCGCCGCCGAGCGACTCGTCGTCGGACTCCTCGCCGGTGGCCATCTTCACCAGCGGCGGGCCGCCGAGGAACACCTTCGCGCCACCGTCGACCATGACGACGTAGTCGCTCATGCCGGGCACGTAGGCGCCGCCGGCGGTGGAGTTGCCGAACACGAGGGCCACCGTGGGGCGGCGGTCCTCGCTGGCGTTCGTGATGTTGCGGAAGCTGGCGCCGCCGGGGATGAAGATGTCCTTCTGCGTGGGAAGGTCGGCGCCGCCGGACTCGACGAGGTTGATCGTCGGCAGCCGGTTCTCGGCGGCGATCTGCGCGGCGCGGAAGCCCTTCTTGACCGTGACCGGGTTCGACGAGCCGCCCTTCACGGTGGGGTCGTTCGCGATGATCATGCACTCGACGCCCTCGACGACGCCGATGCCCGTGATGATCGAGCCGCCGACGGCGAAGTCGGTGCCCCAGCCGGCCAGCGCGCCGAGCTCGAGGAACGGCGAGTCCTGGTCGACGAGCAGCTCGATGCGCTCCCGGGCGGTGAGCTTGCCGCGCTGATGGTGGCGCGCGACGTACTTCTCGCCGCCGCCGGCCAGCGCCTTCGCGTGCTGCTCGCCGAGGTCGGCCACGCGCTCGAGCGCCGCCTCCCGGTTCTCCCGGTACGCGGCCGTCGTCGGGTCGACGGCGGTCCTGACTGAGCTCATGGAGCGTCCTTCCACTGGAGGTCGACGGGGATGTCGAGGTGGTCGATGAAGGCGGTCGCATCGGCGTCGATGCGGTCGCGGTCGGCGCGGGTCAGGGCCCGCACGGGGGTGACCTCGAACAGGCCGTTGCCGTCCTTGCGCTTCGGCTTGAGGCTGCGCCAGGTCGCGGCGACCACGCCGTCGAGCAGGACGAGGTTGCCGCCCCACACGTCGATCGTGCCGCCGCCCGCGATCGGGACCTCGTAGTGCGAGCGGTCCTGGTAGGCGATGACGAGCTCGTCGAAGAGGCTGAGGATGAACGCCGTGCCGTCGGAGGTCGCGGGGGCGACCTCGTCGACCTCGACCTGCTCGAACGCGCGCTTCGCGTCGGTGAGGGTGAGGCCGGCCCACCACGCGAAGTCGCGGGCGGTGGCCGGGGCGTGGCCGGCGAGGTACATCGTCGCGAGGCGGACCAGCGCCTCCTCGCGGTCGAGCTCGACCGTCGGGATGCGCGAGGCGAACGGGACGAAGGTGTCCCAGCTGCCGCGGCGCGGGCCGGTGGTGACCACCTTGTCGAGCTCGGCGCTGACGGTGATGTGACCGAGGGCCTGGCCCCTCAGCTCGACGCCGCGCTCGGCGAGGGCCGTGCCGATCTCCTTGCGGGTCAGCGGCGACTCGGCGGACTCGACGATCTCGCCGACGAGGCCGACCAGCCGGTCGCGGTCGTCGAGCACGCCCGTGGCGCGCATCTGCGGACGCGACTGCGCGCGGATGCGGTCGGCGGTGAGGTCGAGCATCCAGCCGAGGTCCTCGATCCGGACGACGTGCCAGGTCGGGCGCAGCACGTGGTGACGGACGAGGCGGCCCTCGGCGATCTCGGCCGCGATCGCGTCACGCGCGGGGCGGTCGTGCGTGCGGCGGGCGAGCGTCCACAGCGAGTCCTCGAACTCCTGGAACTGCACCGCGCCGAGCGTGCCGACGCACGACACGAGGTCGGGGAACGGCTCCCCGACCAGTCGCTGCCGCGCCATCCGCTCCCCGCGGACCTCCGCCGGGCTCACGAGCCGAACCTCGTGGTCTCGATACTCCCCCGCAAGCGGGAGGTGCCCCCACGTCTCGCTGCGCTCGCCGGCACTCGACCACCGGCCCTGGCGATCGAGTAGCTCACGAGCGAAGCGAGGGGCGTATCGAGATCACGCTGGACGGACACGTCAGTACCCCAGCAGCTTCGCGGCGAGGTCCTTCATGACCTCGGTGGCACCGCCGCCGATGCCCAGGATGCGCGCGTCGCGGTAGTGGCGGTCGATCTCGGACTCGCGCATGTAGCCCATGCCGCCGAAGATCTGCACGGCCTCGTGCACGACGAACTCGACGCACGCGACGGCCTCGTTCTTCGCCACGACGGCGTCGAGGATGAGGCTCGGGTCGGACTTCGAGGTGTCGATCGCGCGCTCGACGACGCCTCGGGTCAGGGCGCGGGCGGCCGCGGTGCGCGAGTGCATCTCGACCAGCTTGTGCCGGATCACCTGCCGCGCGATGAGCGGCTTGCCGAACGTCTCGCGCTCCTTCGCGTAGGCGACGGCGAGGTCGAGGGCGCGCTGCGCGGTGGCGTACGCCTGCGTGGCGAGGTTGATCCGCTCGCCGACGAACTGCTGCGCGATGTAGTAGAAGCCGGCGTTCTCGTCGCCGACGAGGTTCTCCGCCGGCACGCGGACGTCCTCGAACGAGAGCTCGGCCGTGTCGGAGCAGTGCCAGCCCATCTTGCGCAGGCTGCGGCCGACGGTGAACCCGGGCGTGCCCTTCTCGATGACCAGCAGGCTGATGCCGCCGTGGCCCTCGCCGCCGGTGCGGACCGCGGTGGTGACGAAGTCCGCGCGGACGCCGCTCGTGATGAACGTCTTGGCGCCGTTCACGACGTAGTGGTCGCCGTCGCGCACGGCCTTCGTGCGGATGCCCGCGACGTCGGAGCCGCCGCCGGGCTCGGTGACGCCGAGCGAGCCGATCAGCTCGCCGGCGAGCGTGGGCCTGACGTACCGGTCGATGAGGTCGGTGTTGAGCGAGTCGATGATGTGCGGCGTCGCGATCGAGTGCGTGAAGAGGCTGGCCTGCAGGCCGGTGGAGCCACCCGCGGACATGATCGCCTCGGTTGCGATGCAGGAGTCGATCATGTCGCCGCCGTCGCCGCCGACCTCCTCGGGGAAGCCGATCGCGAGGAAGCCCGCCTTCGCGGTGGTGCGGTGGAGGTCGCGCGGGAGCTCGCCGTCGTCCTCCCACTGCGCGAGGTGCGGCACGATCTCGGCGCGCGTGAAGTCCTCGACGGCGGTGCGGAGCGCGTCGCGCTCGGGGGTGTTCCAGGCGTTCATGCGAGCAGCTCCTCGGGGATGGACACGACGCGGGCGCGCAGCCACTCGCCGAGCGCCTTGGCCTGCGGGTCGAAGCGGGTCGACGAGGCGACGCCCTCGCCGAGCAAGCCGTGCAGGATGACATTGAGGCCGGCCAGGTTCGGCAGCGGGTGGACCTCGATCTTCAGCTCGGCGGCCTCGGGGAGGAGCTCGCGGAGGCGGTCCTCGGTGAGGAAGCCCGCGAGCCAGGCGTAGGCCTCGTCGCGGCGCGGGTGCGCCGACGGGATCCACACGCCGACGTTCGCGTTGCCGCCCTTGTCGCCCGACCGGGCGTGCACGAGGCGGCCGAGTGGCGCATTCCTGCCCGCGAGTGGCGCGGAATCGCCCGCCACTCGGCGAGTGGCGGGCGATTCTGCGCCACTCGCGGAGAGGAGGTCGGATGGGTCGGAGGTCACGGAGGGCGGGGCGACGTCGGTGCGGGAGCCGTCGGCGTGGACGACGACGTGCGGGACCTCGGCCTGGGGCACGTAGGCGGCGCGGTAGATGCCGTAGGGCGCGCCGCGGCCGGGAGGTGCGGTCATCGTGAAGCCGGGGTACGAGGCCAGCGCGACCTCGACCGCGGCACCGCTGAACGCCCGGCCGACCTTGTCCTGGTCGGCGTCCTTCACGTGGCAGCGCAGCATCGCGGCGGCCTCGGGCTGGGACGCGGGGTCGGTCTTGTCGGTGCGGGCGAGGTCCCAGACGACCTCGGTCGGCGGGTCGGTGAGGGCGGCCTCGATCTGCGCCTTGACCCACGCCGCCTTGTCCTCGATGTCGAGGCCGGTCAGCACGAACTCGACGCTGTTGCGGAAGCCGCCGAACGCGTTGAGGCAGACCTTCGTGGTCGCCGGGGGCGCGCCGCCCCGGACGCCCGAGATCCGCACCCTGTCGTCGCCGTCGGGGGCGAGCTCGATGCTGGTCAGGTCGACGACGACGTCGGGGTTGAGGTAGCGCTGGTCCTGGATCTCGTAGACGAGCTGCGCCGTGACGGTGTCGACCGTGACCGCTCCCCCGGTGTTCGCGTGCTTCGTGATGACCACGCCGCCGTCCTCGCCGATCTCGGCGATCGGGAAGCCGAGCGGCCGACTGGTGTCGATGTCGCGGAAGCCGCTGAAGTTGCCGCCCGTGGCCTGTGCGCCGCACTCGATGACGTGCCCGGCGACGACGGCGCCGGCGAGGCGATCGAAGTCCTCTCGGCCCCAGCCGAGCTCCGCGATCGCGGGCCCGACCACGACGGAGGCGTCAGTGACGCGGCCGGTGACGACGATGTCGGCGCCGGCCTTCAGGGCCTCGGCAATGCCGAACGCCCCCAGGTAGGCGTTGGCGGTGAGCGCGTCGCCGAACCCGAGCTCGGCCGAGCGCGCGAGCAGGTCGTCGCCCTCGACGTGCGCCACGGCGACCTCGATGCCCTGCTCGGCGGCGACCTCGCGGATCGCGGCGGCGAGGCCGGCGGGGTTGAGGCCGCCCGCGTTCGCCACGATCCGCACGCCCCGCTCCTTCGCGAGCGCGAGGTTCTCGGCGAGCTGCTTGAGGAAGGTCTTCGCGTAGCCGAGGTCGACGCTCTTCATCCGGTCGCGGCCGAGGATCAGCATCGTCAGCTCGGCGAGGTAGTCGCCGGTCAGGTAGTCGAGCTCGCCGCCCTCGAGCATCTCGCGCATCGCCGAGAAGCGATCGCCGTAGAAGCCCGAGCAGTTGCCGACACGAAGGGTGCGCACCCCCACAGTGTCGTGCCTCACATAGAAACAGTCAAGTCTGATTGTAAGTGTCTTTGTCAGCGGACCAGCCGATGCATACACTTGGGTATACGTATCTCGAAAGGTGCCCCATGACCGTCCTCCTCTCCTACACCCCGACCCCGCAGGGTGAGGCCGCCGTTCCCGTGGCGATCCGCCAGGCAGAGCTGCGACAGGTGCCGCTCGTCGTGCTGAACGTCGTGCGCGGTGGCGCGCTCGTCGAGTCGACGGCCACCCCCTCGGAGGACCTCGAGAAGATCGTCGCCCGCGCCCGCGAGGCCGGCGTCGACGCGAAGGCCGCGCAGGTCCAGGAGGACGACGTCGTCACCGGCGTGCTCCAGTCGGTCGGCACCCACGACGCCGAGCTCCTCGTCCTCGGCCTCCGCCGCCGCTCCCCCGTCGGCAAGCTCCTCATGGGCAGCATCGCCCAGCGCCTCCTGCTCGAGGCGCCCTGCGAGGTCCTCACCGTCAAGCCCTCCGCCTGACCAGCCTCGCGACTTCACGAGGTTTCCTGTCACTTCACGTGGGTTGCGAACCTCGTGAAGTGACGGTTTCCCCGGTTAACCGGGGAAACTGTCACCGCCCTAGGCTCGCGCCATGGTGACGACCGCCGCGGTAGCGGCCTGCGTGGTCCTGGCGGCGCTCGCGGTGTTCCAGGTGGCCCTGGCTCTCGGTGCGCCGATCGGCCGGTTCGCGTGGAGTGGTCAGCACGACGTGCTGCCGACGCGCCTGCGGATCGGCAGCGCCGTGTCCGTCGTGCTCTACGCCGCGATCGGGGCGATCCTGCTGGCGCGCGCGGGCGTGATCGGCCTCGGCCTGTCCGACCGCACGGTCGAGATCGCCGCGTGGGTCGTCACGGCCTACTTCGCGCTCGGCATCCTCATGAACGCGATCTCGCGCAGCCGGCCGGAGCGCCTCGTGATGACGCCGACCTGCCTCGTCCTCGCCGCGCTCTCGGCCGTGGTCGCCGCCTCCTGACTCAGCGCGCGATGCCGACGTACTGGTACTCGAGGTACTCGTCGATGCCCTCGCGGCCACCCTCGCGGCCGAGGCCCGAGTGCTTCACGCCGCCGAACGGCGCGGCCGGGTCGGACACGACGCCGGCGTTCACGCCGAGCATGCCGAACTGGAGCTGCGGCGCGACGCGCATGACGCGGTCGAGGTCGGGCGTGTAGACGTAGCCCACGAGGCCGTACTCGGTGGAGTTCGCCAGCGCGACGGCCTCGTCCTCGTCGGAGAACACCTGCACCGGCGCGACCGGGCCGAAGATCTCCTCGGTGACGACCCGCGCCTCGGCGGAGACGCCCGCCAGCACCGTGGCCGGGTAGAAGTGGCCGGGACCGTCGGGCAGGTCGCCGCCCACCACGACCCGCGCGCCGCGCTCGACGGCGTCGGTCACGAGGCCGTGCACGCGCACGCGGCTGCGGTCGTCGATCAGCGGGCCGAGGTCGGTGGACGGCTCGTCGCCGGCGCCCACCCTCAACGCGCCCATGCGCGCGGCGAACCTCTCGACGAACTCGTCGTGCACGTCACGGTGGACGAGGAAGCGGTTGGCGGCCGTGCAGGCCTCGCCGATGTTGCGGGTCTTGGCCGCGATCGCGCCCTCGACGGCCGCATCCAGGTCGGCGTCCTCGAAGACGATGAACGGCGCGCTGCCGCCAAGCTCCATCGAGCAGCGCAGCACGCCCTCCGCGGCCTGCGCCAGCAGCGCCTTGCCCACCGGCGTGGAGCCCGTGAACGAGAGCTTGCGCAGGCGCAGGTCGGACAGCAGCGGGCCCGTCGTGGCGGCGGGATCGGTGGTGGTCAGCACGTTGATGACGCCGGCCGGCACACCGACCTCCTCGAAGACCTTCGCCACGGCGAGGGTCGTGAGCGGCGTCAGCTCGGCGGGCTTCACGATCGTGGTGCAGCCGGCCGCGAGCGCGGGACCGAGCTTGCGCGTGGCCATCGCCAGCGGGAAGTTCCAGGGCGTGATGAGCAGCGACGGGCCCACGGCGCGGCGGTCGACCATCATCTGCAGCTTGCCCGACGGCAGCGTGCCGTAGCGGCCGTCGATGCGCACGGCCTCCTCGGAGAACCAGCGCAGGAACTCGGCGCCGTACGCGACCTCGCCGCGCGCCTCCGCGAGCGACTTGCCCATCTCGGCCGTGATCAGCCGGGCGAAGTCGTCGGCGTGCGCGGTGATGAGGTCGAACGCGCCACGCAGGATGTCGGCGCGCTCGCGCGGGGTGGTGGCGCCCCACGCGGCCTGGGCGGCATCGGCGGCGGCGAGGGCGGCCTGGCCGTCGGCGGCGGTGCCCTCGGCGACCTCGGTGATGACCTTGCCCGTGGCGGGGTCCTCGACCGCGAACGTGGCGCCGCCGGACGCGGGGGTCCAGCTGCCGTCGAGGTAGAGGTCGGCCGTGCGGCCGGCGAGCAGGGAGTCGATGAACTCGGCGACGCTCACGGTCACTCCTGGGTGAAGTCGATGATCTGGCGCAGCTCGGACCCGTCGGCGAGGTCGTCCATGGCGCGGTTGATGTCGTCGAGCGCGATCGTCGAGCTGACGAGGTGCTCCAGCGGCAGCTGGCCGGCGCGCCACATGTCGACGAAGACCGGGATGTCGCGCTTCGGAACGGCCGAGCCGAGGTAGCTGCCGACGAGCGTCTTGCCCTCGGCGACGAGCGCGAGCGGCGACAGCTCGATCGTGTCGTCGGGGGCGGGCAGGCCCACGGTGATCGTCTGGCCGCCCGGGGCGGTGAGCGCGATCGCCGAGGCGAACACGCGGCCGCTGCCGACTGCCTCGATCACGGCGTCGGCCTTGAAGCCGGACGCAGCGGCCTCGTCGGGGGTCAGCGCCTCGTGGACGCCGGCCTGGAGCGCGGCCGCGCGCTTGTGGTCGAGCGGGTCGATGCCGACGACGCGCACGCCCTCGAACGCGAGGGCGGTCAGCGCGGCCGCGAGGCCGACGCCGCCGAGGCCCACGACCGCCACGGTCTGGCCCGGCTTCGGCTTCGCGACGTTGATGACGGCGCCGCCGCCGGTGAGCACGGCGCAGCCGAGGACGGCCGCCACGTTCGGGGGCACGTCGTCCTCGACGGGGACGAGCGAGCGGTGGTCGACCACCGCGTGCGTGGCGAAGCCCGAGACGCCGAGGTGGTGCGTGACGGGAGAGCCGTCGCGGCTCAGCCGGCTGCCACCGGCGAGCAGCTCGCCGCCGCCGTTGGCCACCGAGCCGGGCACGCACGGCGCCATGCCGTCGGTGGCGCAGCCGGCGCACTCGCCACAGCGCGGGAGGAAGGTCATGATGACGCGCTGGCCGACCGCGAGGTCCGTGACCTCGGCGCCGACCTGCTCGATCCGACCGGCGGCCTCGTGGCCGAGCAGCATCGGCACGGGACGCGGGCGCTTGCCGTCGACGACGGAGAGGTCGGAGTGGCACACCCCGGCGGCCTCGACCCGCACCAGCACCTCGGTGGGCCCGGGCTCGGCGAGGTCGAGCTCGGCCACCTGCAGCGGGCGGGACTGGTCGAACGGGCTGGGAGCCCCGATGGACTCCAGGACGGCGCCACGAATCTTCACTTCTGCTCCTCGTCGTTCGGGGGGACGATCAACGGCCGGTGAACACGGCGTCGCGACGCTCGAGGTTCGCACTGATGCCTTCGGCGCAGTCCTCGGTCCGCCACAGCCACGTCTGCTCGCTGATCTCGTGGTCCAGGACCTGGGCCACGTCGTCGGCGAGCGACCCACGCAGGGTCTTGCGCATGGACGCTACCGCGAGCGGTGCACGGCTGGCGATGGTGTCCGCCAGCGCGATCGCGGCGTCGCGGATCTGGTCGGGCTCGACGAGCTCGTCGACGAGGCCGATCGCGTGCGCCTGGGTGCCGGTCAGGCGGGCCGAGGTCAGCAGCAGGCGCGAGGCCTGCTGCTCGCCGACGATGCGCGGCAGCGACACGCTCAGGCCGAAGCCCTGGTGGAAGCCGAGGGCCGAGAAGTTGGCGTGGAAGCGGCTCGAGTCGGCGGCCACGCGGAAGTCGGCCGCGCACGCCAGCCCGAGGCCGCCGCCGACGGCGGACCCCTGCACGGCGGCGACCACGGGGATCGGGATGGTGAACATGCGCGCGGCGGCGGCGTAGATGCGTCGCGAGGACTCGACGCGCGCCTCGGCCATGTCGCCCTCGGCGAAGTTCGCGCCGGCGCAGAAGTGCTTGCCCGCGGAGGCCAGCACGATCGCGCGCACGCCCTCCTCGGCCAGGGCGATGCCGGTGTCGGCGAGGAAGGTCAGCACCTCGACGTCGAAGTAGTTCGTCGGCGGCCGGTTCACCTCCAGGATCGCGATGTGGCCCTGGCGGGTGACGTTCACGGCGTCGGTCATGCGACGACTCCTTCTTCACGGTGGCGGGCGATGAGCCCTGAGAGGGACGGGGCCTCGAGCGCCCAGCCGGCGACCGCGTCCTCGACGTCGGCCTGCGACTGCCAGCGCTGGCGCCACGTCTGGACACGGCGGGTGAGGAACTGCAGGGCGTACTCGCGCGTCATGCCGATCGCGCCGTGCGCCTGGTGCGCCGAGCGGGCGCCCTGCACGGCGTTCTGCGCGGTGACGGCAGCGGTGGCCAGCACCTCGAACTCGCCGCCGCCGATGGACAGCGCGCCGGCGGCGCGGTCGACGCAGACCTGCGACATCTCGGCGGCCTGAGCCAGCGTGACGACGTGCAGCTGCACCGACTGGAACGAGCCGACGGGCTTGCCGAACTGGTGGCGCTCGGCGGTGTAGGACTGCGTGAGCTCGAACATCGCGCGGGTGAGGCCGGCGAGCACGGCGCTGCGCAGCAGGAGGGCGCGGCGGTGCACGTCCTCGGCCGTCACCGACAGCGGCGCGACCACGACGGGCGCGTCCGAGGCGACGACGGTCGGGACGGGCGTCCCGTCGATGTCGGTGTGCGGCTCGAGGGTGGCGTCGGCGGGGCGCAGCACGGCCACGACGTCGGCGCCCTCGGACTTCGCGAGCACCACGACGGCGGAGGCGTCGCCGGCGAACGCGACCTCGGGGAGGGTCGCGGTCAGGCGGTCGCCCGAGACCTCGACCGTCTCGGTCAGCCCGGCCACGGTCAGCGGGCCCTCGATGCGGTCGAGGCCGGCCCGCGCCACGAGCCACGCGGCGAGGTGGTGCTCGACGAACGGCGCGGGCGTGGCGCGGCGCGCGGCCTCGGCGACGAGTGTCACGAGGTCGGCCAGCGAGCCGCCGGCGCCTCCGCGCTCCTCGTCGATGCCGATCCACGGCAGGTCGAGCGACTCGGCCTTCTTCCACACGTCGGCGGCATACGTGCCGGCGCGCTCGGCCTCCTCGACGACTACGGGGGTCACCTCGGTGGCGAAGAAGTCCTCCAGCATGTCCCGCAGATCGGGGTCGACTTCGGTGCTGATGTCGCTCATGCGTTCTTCCTCAATCCCTTGGAGATGACCGAGCGGAGGATCTCGTTCGTGCCGCCGCGGATGGTCCAGGCCGGCGCGACCTGGACGGCCGTGGCGAGCAGGCGCTCGTACGGGTCGTCCGAGTCGGGGCGCGGCGTGCGGCCCCAGCGGCGCACCATCAGGTCGGTGCAGTCCTGCTCGAAGCGCGTGGCCATCTCCTTGATGAGCGCGGCCTCGGTGACGGGGTACTGGCCGGCGTCGACCATGCGGGCGACGGCCAGCGACATACCGCGGAACGCCCAGGCCCGGGCGGTCAGCGCGCCGAGCTCGGCCGCGTGGCCGCCGGGACGCTGCGCCTCCTGGCGGACCCAGCGGTCGAGCAGCGCCATGACGCTCATCCAGCGGTCGACGCCGCCGCGCTCGAGCGCGAGCTCGCCCGTGTTCTGCGACCAGCCGGCGCCGACCTCGCCGAGGCGGCGGTCGTCGGGGACGAAGACGTCGACGAACGAGAGCTCGCAGAAGTCCTTGGAGCCGTCGATGAACTCGATCGGCGAGACGGTCAGGCCGGGCGTGTGGCGGTCGATGATGAACTGCGTCATGCCGCGGTGGCGGTCCTCCGACGTGCGCAGCAGCGCCACGATGTGCGTGGCCGTGTACGCGCCGGTGGTCCAGATCTTGGTGCCGTTGATGCGCCAGCCGCCGTCGACCTGCTCGGCCCGCGTGCGCACCGACGCGAGGTCGGACCCGGAGTCGGGCTCGCTCATGCCGATGGAGAAGGAGTACTCCCCCGAGGCGATGCCCGGCAGGAACGTCTCCTTCTGCCACGGCGTGCCGTTGGCGGCGATGCCCGGGCCGAACTGGCGGTCGGCGATCCAGTGGTAGCCCACCGGCGCGCCGCGGGCCAGCAGCTCCTCGACGACGACGAGGCGGTCCACCGCGGTGCGGCCGTGGCCGCCGTACTCACGCGGCAGCGACATGCCGATCCAGCCCTGCGCGCCGAGGTCGCGCGAGAACTCGGGGTCGACGGCGCCACCCATGCCCAGGCCCAGCGGGTACGAGCCCTCGGGCAGGCGCTCGTCCAGCCACTCGCGCACCTCCTGCTTGAGCGCGCGCTCGGCGGGCGACAGCTCGGTCGCGGTCAGTCTCATGCCAGCCCCTTGACCGTGTCGGACTCCCCCGCACCGGACGGCCGGCCGGCGACGGAGTGGACGAGCTCGTCCAGGACTTCGGTGGTGTGCTCGCCGATGAGCGGCGCGGGACGACGCACGCTGGCGGGCGTGCGCGAGAAGTTCGCGAGCTGCGGGATCACGCGCCAGCCGCCGGCGGCGGGGTGCTGCGCGATCTCGAGGTCGTCGACGAGGTCCTGCAGGCTCGCCACGCGGGTGGCGGGGATGCCGACCTCGCGGCAGAACTCCAGCCACTCCTCGGTGGTGCGCTGCGGCGCGACCTTGCGGACGTCGCGGTAGAGCGAGTCGGAGTGGATCAGCGTGGCGCGCTGGTCGACGTAGCGGGGATCGGACTCGGCTCCCGCGACGCCGGCCTCGGCGAACAGCTGCGCGTAGTGGCGCGGCAGGTAGGGGAAGAGGTGCACCATCCCGTCCTTGGTCGGGTGCGGGCGGCGCTCGGGCGAGAGCACGCGCGGGTAGCCCGACGCGGGGCGGCCCTCGTCGTTCACGGGCGGCTCGGCGATAGCGCCGCTGCCGTGCTCGGCGAGCATGAACGCCGCGGTGGCCTGCTGCATCGGCACCTCGATGTGCTGGCCCTCGCCGGTGCGCTCGCGGTGGAAGAGGGCGGCGCTGATGGCCTGCGCCATGACGAGGCCACAGACCTTGTCGGCGAAGATCGTGGGCAGCAGCGAGGGGGTGCCGGTGACGCGCTCGACCATGTCGGCGACGCCGCTGGCGGCCTGGATGATGTCGTCGTACGCGGGCTCCTCGGAGCGGTCGCTGGCCAGCGGGAAGCCCTGGGCCTGGCAGTAGACGAGGTCGGGGCGCAGCTGCTTGAGCGAGTCGTAGTCGAGCCCGAGGCGCGTCAGCACCTGCGGGCGCATCGTGGCGACGACGACGTCGCACTGCGGGACGAGCTCGGCGATGATGCGCCGGCCCTCCTCGGACTTGAGGTCGATGTCGATCGAGCGCTTGTTGCGCAGCAGGTTGAGCGCGATGCCCGAGAGCTCTTTGTGCGGGCCGGGGCCCATCACGCGGTTGGTGTCGCCACCCGGCGCCTCGACGAGGATCACGTCGGCGCCCTGGTCGGCCAGCACCTGGGTGGCCAGGGGGCCCATGACGACACGCGTCAGGTCCAGGACACGGACGCCTGAGAAGGGTCCTGAGGGAGGGGTGTCCTCAGCGGCCATCGTGTTCGCCTTTCGTGGGGTACCGAAGTTCATGCATGAATGTATACTATTGTGAATGCTACCCTCGGAACGTCCGAGAGATCAAGGCGGGAGGCCCGATGACCATCGAGGAATCACGATCCCTGGACGCGACCTTCCGGTCGCGGCTCGAGGCCGGAGCGCTGGCGTTCCAGCGGTGTTCGGAGTCGCACGCGGTGTTCCCGCCGCGGCCCGTGTGCCCCTCGTGCGGATCGACCGAGCTGGCCTGGGGTGACAGCGAGGGTCGCGGCACCATCTACTCCGCCACGACAATCTCCCCGCGCGGGGTGGACCCGTACACGGTGGTCGTGGTCGACCTGGACGAGGGATTCCGCATGATGTCGCGCCTCGACGGCGACGACGCGCTGGCCGCGAAGATCGGCGACCGCGTCGAGACCGAGATCCGCCCGCTGGTCGCCGACGGCGAGCTGCTCCCCTTCGTCCGCCTGGAGGCCACCGCATGAGCACGACCGAGAAGGAGCTGCGCGGCAGCACGTCGATCGTGGGTGTCGCGGAGGCCGGACTGGGCGAGGTCGGCCCGGGCGTCTCGGCCCTGCAGATCGCCGGCGAGGCCTCGCTGGCCGCGCTCGCCGACGCCGGGCTCAAGCCCTCGGACGTCGACGCCGTCTTCTGCCACTCCGCCTTCTTCACGTTCCCCGCGACGACGCTGAGCGAGTACCTCGGCCTCACGCCGCGGTACGTCGACACCACCGCCACGGGCGGCAGCTCGTTCGTCGCGCACCTGCGCCACGCGACCGCCGCCATCAACTCCGGCATGGCCGAGGTCGCGCTGATCGCCTACGGCAGCAACCAGCGCTCGCACTCGGGTGGGCTCGCGACGTCCGGCGCGAACCTCGTGCCGTCCTACGAGAACCCGTTCGGCCCGCGGATGCCCGTGTCGGGCTACGCGCTGGCGGCCGCGCGCCACTTCCACGAGTACGGCACGACCCGCGAGCACCTCGCCGAGATCGCCGTGGCCGCCCGCAAGTGGGCGCAGCTGAACCCGGCCGCGTTCATGCGCGACGAGCTCACCCTCGACGAGGTGCTCAGCGCTCGCATGGTCTCCACTCCCCTGTCGGTGCGCGACTGCTGCCTCGTCACCGACGGCGCGGGCGCCGTGATCGTGACCTCCACCGAGCGGGCGCGCGACCTCGGCAAGCCGCTCGTGCCGGTGCTGTCGGCGGCCGAGGCGTCGCGCCACATGAACATCTCGACCACGCCCGACCTGACGACGACGGCGGCCAAGGAGTCGGGCGCTCGCGCGTTCGAGCTGGCCGGGCTGACGCCTGCCGACGTCGACGTCGTCGAGGTCTACGACGCGTTCACGATCAACACGCTGCTGTTCCTCGAGGACCTGGGCTTCTGCGCCAAGGGCGAGGGCGGCGAGTTCGTGTCGGGCGGCGCGATCGCGCCGGGCGGCCGGCTGCCGGTGAACACGAACGGCGGCGGCCTGTCCTACACGCACCCGGGCATGTACGGGATCTTCCTCATCATCGAGGCGGTCCGGCAGCTGCGCGGCGAGGCGGGCGACCGCCAGGTGGCCGATGCGCACGTCGGCCTCGTCCACGGCAACGGCGGCGTGCTGTCGAGCCAGGTGACGGCCCTGCTGGGCGACGCCACCACCCTCTGACCTCTTCCCACTCTGCACTTTTCACACGACGTAGGAGCACATTCATGACTGGAGTTCTGCAGGACCGCGTCGCGGTCATCACCGGCGCCGGCCAGGGCATCGGCCGCGCGATCGCCGAGCGCTACGCCGCCGAGGGCGCGAAGGTCGCCGTCACGGACATCGACGGCGCCCGCGCGCAGGAGGTCGCCGACGCGATCAACGCGAACGGTGGCACCGCGATCGGCGTGGCCAACGACGTGGCGAGCCGCGAGTCGGTCAACGCCGCCGCGGCCGAGATCGCCGAGAAGTTCGGCACCATCACCATCCTGGTGAGCAACGCCGGCGTCACCCGCCCCGCGATGCTGTGGAAGATGACCGACGAGCAGTGGGACATCGTGCAGCAGACGCACGTCAACGGCTCGTTCTACTGGCTGCAGGCCGTGGTGCCGGGCATGCGCGAGCTGAAGCAGGGCCACATCATCCTGACCAGCTCGGCCGCCGGCATCAACGGCACGATCGGCCAGATCAACTACGCCACCGCCAAGGCTGCGCTCCTGGGCATGGCCCGCTCGGCCTCCAAGGAGCTCGCCCCGGCGAACATCATCGTGAACGCGATCGCCCCCGCCGCGTCCACGCCGATGACCGAGACGATCCGCACCGACGAGCGCTTCAAGGACAAGTACCTCGAGTCCATCCCCATGGGCCGCTGGGCCGAGCCCGAGGAGATCGCCGGCGTCTACGTCTTCCTGGCCTCCCCGGACTGCAACTACATGACCGGCCAGACCTTCTCCGTCGACGGCGGCCGCGTCCCCGTCCGCTGAGCTGTTCGGCTTGAACTAAGCCCGCGACCTTCGGGTCGAGGGCTTAGTTCTACAGTGGATACTGGAGGACAGTGCGGGGCGTCTCAAAGTTCAGCGCGGCCGACCTGTCCGGCACATCGACACTTCGTTCAGCCGATCCCGGGCCCGCAAGACTGACGCAACTTCGCCAAGCACCAAACCGGAAGTGCTCACCGACCGAACCGCTGCAAGACGCCTGTTGACAACGGAGGGGAGCCGGATGACGCCCGTAAAGAACGAAAGCCGCAAACCGGAGCGCTGACCGCGGGCCAGCGATCGACAGGTCTCCTGTACCGTCGTTTGGGCGACCCCGAACGCCGCTCAAGTGACCCCATAACCGACAGGGTGCCCATCGGCGCGAGTGCAGCGGAAGGCTTCCGCGAGCCTCTGCTCCCGTACCGCGATGCTCGCCTCCATTTCAGTCTCGCTCGGCAGGCACTTGGTCATGCCACCGATGCCGCTCACGACTGCATCCGCAAGGGAGTGTCGACCGTGCAGCTTGGTGGCCCGCTGCTACATGCATCTATCGGGTCATCCGGCTCACGTTGAACGAGGGCCACGCCTAGCGGAGCGCAGGCCGAAAAGGCACTGGGCAGCGGCTTGAGTCAGTCGGCGTTTCTGAACATGACCGCGTCTCGTGAAGCCACGGCTCGACTCGGTCACTGGACATGGCACCCTCTCATCATGGAAGTCCTCGACCGCATCCTTCCGATCCTGACCCTGCTACTCGGCGCGGCCTCGACCTTCTTCATACAACGGTCGAACTCGGGCTACTCCCGACGCGTGGCAGCTGGAGACCTCTTGGCCGATTTGAGGCGCCAGGTGTGGTCGAAGGACACTCCCGACGGCTGGGTTAAACTTCAGGTTTACCTTGGCCGGCTGCGAGTCCACCTCCGCGAGGTCGGTGTCCCCGAGCTCATCATCAGCTCCCTGTCAGCGGCCGCCGAAGGTTTCTGGGACTCAACCGAGGAAGAGCCCGAGCACGGCTTAATCTTGGTCGGTGGTGGCGAGATCTCGGCCGAGTTGGATAACGCAGAGTCCAGAGTCCACCTTTGGCTGCGCAATGACTGGAGGAGCCGAGTCAAGCAGCGCAAACAGCGAACGCGAGCCCTTGCGTACGTCACGCGGGCACAGCAGGGGGCGTGACCTCAACTCTTGGGCGGAGCCCACGCGGCGGGGTGCAGAGGATCCGAGTTTCCCGAACCGTGCAGGGGGGACATACGCTGCCCGCCCAAGAAACCGTCGCAGTTGTGTCCAAGCCGCGGGTCATCGATCATCGCGTCCGGCGGAGGTCGACAGCCGCGCTCGTCGAAATTCGCGTGCAGAGCGATCTCTATCCGACTAGCAGCGCAATTGATCGCTGCTATCTCAGACGCCAGGAAGTCCCCCCTACCGCGGCAGGTACCCTTCTTCGTAAGCCCAGACAAAGAGCTCTTCACCGGAGTCGATCGGCAGTCGATCAGTGACCTCGAGAAGCGCATCAACGACAGCCGCTGCGTCAGCGCGTGGATTCTCGAAGATGGACCCGTACGCCTCGATGACCAACCAAAGGGTGTCGCGTGTTGTCACCCCGTGCGCATGAGCTTGCGTTATCGCGGCGCGCTCATCTATTAGGGCGACCATACCGCGGTGTTTGGCGATTGCGATGACCTCGCACTCGCCCAGGTGCTTTGTCTCGTCGCCACCCATTGCTGCCTTAACTTTGAGGGCAGTCCAGCCTTCGACTTCGGTCGGCTGGACGCGCTCAAGCCATTCGAGCGCGTTCATGTCCGGCATGCCCGCGTAGGTGTCTCGACCGTCCTCGATTTCCTTGACCACTGCAGAAGGTACGACTAAGACACTGTCCGGAGCCAATTGCTTTAGGAGCTCGCCGTAACCGGCCATGAACAAGTGCGTAATAACGCTCGTGTCCGTCACCCAGCGGATCTCAGGCATCGTGACGCGAGAACGAGTGACCCTCGAAAGAACCCGCGAGATGTTCGATCGTGCGTGGCTTCCTGCTCGGCAAATCGTCCCTACGCACCAAGCCGCGAAGCAACTCGAGCGTCCTCTCCTCGGTGAGTAGGTCGTCGCTGTACGCGTCCAAGCAGGCAGCCAAGAAGCCCGGCGACAGACTCGGAGCTTCGAGCTCCTCGACTCGTTCCAGTTCTAGCCGGAGCCAGTCGCCCGCCCTAGGAGTGAAGCCAGCCCATTCGTCGTGCGCCCGCCAGCTGATAACACCCAGATTGCGCAACTGGGCGATAGTCGCTGACCAACTCAGGCGGAAATCAAATGCCACGATCAAAGCGCGGTCGCGCTCCGAGTGCGCCGGGTGGCTGTTCCATGACTTCGTGACCCCGGCGCGCGGGGCCAAGAAATGTATCGCGAAAGCATCGATCATCTTTTCGGCCTGAGGACTGGCCTCAGAGTCGTAAGCGTCACCGAAGATCCAGTGACCGAGCTCGTGTGCCAGCGTCATCCGACGACGACCTGTGGGCACCTGGCCGTTTATGACGGTGGCACCGAACTTGGCCGCTCCTGCCTCGACCTCAACACACCCTCCGTCAGAGCCGTTCTCGCCTAGCGCCGCCGCGTACGAGTACAAGCCCAGCGCTTCGCAGATGCGAGCCAGGTTCGTGACGGGCTCGTGAGGCTCGAGGCCAACGAGTTGGCGGAACCTCCCTGCGGCCGCCTCGGCCGACTTCACAGTTCTGGGTGTGTGGCGGTTTGGCAAGTCCACCGGCTCCAACTTGCCCAGTCTGGCGAGCGTTCGCACGTCGCCAGCAAACTGTTCGATTTCGACGTCGAGGTGGGCGCTCGACTCGTGCGTGTCCCGGAACGAAGATCGGCGACTCACTGCCGCCGGGATCGGCTCCTCTACGAAGAAAGAGAGCGGTCGGTCTAGGACGCGCGCGATGGCCACCAACTCAGTGACCTTCAGTGTCCGTTTGCCGCTCTCAAGCGCCACGATCGCGGTGCGATCGAGGTCAACAGCGCGCGCGACACTCTCTTGGGTCTGACCAGCGATGTTGCGAGCTTCGGCCAGCCGCTTGCCTAGGAGAAACCTATCCACAAGTTCGATAATCGCACATGCGTTGACGGCGCATCTCAACAAAGCATGGCGATCAATGCAAAGGCGAATGCCGGGCGAGTCGCGCCAAGCGTGACACTTGCTTCGCCGAACCCGACCCGCCACCGCACGCAGAGGAGGCGAGGGCTTGAGCACCGGGCACAGCGAGCTGGCCGACGCACCGCTGCAGCTTGGCGCAGGGTCTAAGTGTGCGGACGCTCGCTGTCCTTCATCGCCCTCGCGCCCTTGATGAACTCATGGACGCGACGTCCACCACCTGGTCGGGCGTCACGCCAGCTACAGCCCCACTCGCTCCCGGGTGGACTTGGCGAAGCCGTTGGCACCCTCCGGCGCCGAGCCGCAGGAGAACGAGTCGTCATCCGGCCGTCACACCGGTTGAAGCCTTGCGAATCGGCGAGTCCATGAGCCTGTTGCGGGGGATCGAAGCTAGTGTCGAAGTCGCAATGAGGAGGAACCATGGCGCCATTCATTGGGCCCACCGAATTGCTCGATCTCGTTCTGGCGTCTGGAGTCCGGGGGGTCGAAACCCCGAGCAATGCAATCTTGCGCCACTCGGCTGAACTCTTGGCTGTCTCGGAGCCATCCCTGGCCCCGCTCGACGTCAAAACGTATCGGGTGCGTCGGGCTCGGTGGCAATCTGGCGAGGGCCCTTCGCTCACAGGCATCGACAGGTTCATCGACGTCCTGGAGTCGCCGTCGGAGCCCGTCTCGGTTGTCTCTGCGGCAGGCGAGTCGACCACGTATGTGTGCTTGTTGGACGCTGCCAGAACCCGTGGCCTCGCGGTGCTGGCGGTCGACGCCCCACATGCGAATGGTTAGTCTTCCCCGCCAACTGCTTTTCCCGATGTTGTCGAGTGCCGACACGCGGCGAAGCGCAGCAGGCTAGTCACTGGTTCCTTGGGAGTGTCTCTGCCAAGTCAATTCGAGTTCGAAGCCTCGCGATTGGTCCGTTCCATATCCCAGTTCGGAATGCCCATTGCCCCGCGACCAAGCTGGGTGAAACTCCGAGTGTCCTGGCTAGCGACCGAATACCCTCTGGCGATTTCGCACTCATGAGCTGGGACTGATACTTCTCTGGGACTAGGCAGCCCTGCGCAAAAGCGTTCGCTGCCGTCTCTTGCGAGTCGTCGTCGTCATTCGCTAGGGATCCAAGGTCAACGAAGGTGCTTCTCTTGGGATGCAGGAGGACATGGGCAACCTCGTGCAACATCGTGAACCACAACCCATCCAGTGACTTGTAGCGGCTCGTGACGGCGATCATCGGAGTTCCGTTCACCCATCGCGACACTCCGCTGATCCGCGTGGAGTGGATCTCTGGCACAAAGACGAGGACGACGCCTGCGTCTAACAGCGCCCCCTGCGCGCGCCTGAAGGCCTCTCCGACCTCGAAAGTAGTCAGTTTGGGCAACTCAGCGGCCACGGACCGAAGCTTCTGCGCGTCGTAATCGGGGGCTTTTGCTGCAATTGGCAGCGCCTGAAGTTCCGATAGACGCAGCCACACTGCAGTCAGATCTGGATCGATGGTGTGGAATTGGCTCCGTTTGTAAGACGCCTGCGGCTCGAGCCAGGTCTTCGCGTAGGCGTTAGGCGACGCGACGGAGAAGAAGGTCAGTAGCTTCGCGGCGATTTCGGTATCGGCATCGTCGGCGTCGATTACGCCGCGCTCGCGCAGCAATGCTCGCGGGAACCTGGCCGCCCACTCGGTGAAGCCGGAGATTGCTTTGCGCCTGTCGGAACGGGCTTCCTGTGCCTGACGGGAGGCTTCGAGCTGTAGCCAAGTTTCTGCGGATGTGCCGAGAATCTCCTCTAGCGTGACGGCAACATCGGCTGAGAGAGGTGCGGTCCCCTTGATCACCAGATTTATGTGCTTGGTGCTCAGCCCGGTCCGCGCTGCCAGCTGTGCCTGACTGATCGATCGCGCATCTAGCTCCCTTTGGAGTATCCGGCCAGGCGTTGGCGCGAAGTCGAACCTAGTGTCGGTGGCGTTGTATCTGGTCATGGGTGTCTTCTAGCTCGCCAGCCGGGAGACCGACTCGCCGCGAACTCGTAGATCATCGATGACCAGTGCTCGACACGTCGCGTAGTCGGGCAGGGACTTCAGGTCCTGGATCTGCTGAGGAATGCCGTCGGAGTTGAGCGGACGTGTGTGCATGTCAATCTCCTCTATCGAAAAGGTGAGTTTTCCCGCGGCGACGCCGACTCGAACACTTCGAAAGGTGGTGATCGCCGCGAGTCGAGAGGCCCGCGCGACCAAGTTCAGAAGGTCCTCTGCAGCTTCGGCCTGATCGCCGGTGAGCGCCCGCAGACGCGTACCGCAGACGCAGCAGCTCTCCAGTTCGGAGTGCGACCAAGCCAAATGCACGCGTTTACCTCTTTGGTAAAGATGTCTTGTGTTAGGGTTGTGTTTACCCGACAGGTACACACTACTCTCTCGCGGCCGTGAGGGAGAACGACACGCTACAGAAGGAGGGTCCAAGATGGCCCCCGTACACAACCCCCTACAGATCTCAATTGACGGCAGGACGTTCCGGATTCGCGACGAAGACCAGGAGGCGACCAGCCTCTTGCGCCTCGCCGGACGTGAACCGAAAACGTGGGACCTCTTCCTCGTCGACGAAAACGGCGTCGAAGTTAGGATCGAAGACGAGCAGATCGTCAACCTCAAGGACGACGAGCGGTTCGTCACCCGCCAGAAGCTCCGCTTCACGATCGACGGCGAGCCGTACAAGACGTACGACGACGACCAGACGGCGACAGCCCTGCTCCTCCTTGCCGGTCTCGACCCCGCCGCCTATGACCTGACCCGCATCCTCTCCACCGGCGCTCCTGAGCAGTTCGCTGATGAACAGGTCGTCAGAATTCAGAACGGCGACGAGTTCATCACGGCGAAGCGTGTTGGCGGTGTCGCGTGACCGAACGAAACGAGCTGGCCCTGGCGGCCAGCCAGTTCATGGATGACATGGCTGCTGTGGGCGCTCCGGCGCGCATCGATGGCGCCCGGATCCTCTATGAGGTGAAGGCGGTCGGGGGAGCGCTGAGCGGACGGCTCGTCACGACGGGTGTCAGCGTCGCCGAGGTGGAGAGCTGGCCGATGGTGCCGCCTCACTGGATTCACCTCCCCGACTCGGTGATGTTCGAAGCCACCAACGTGGACGATATTGACTGTCCACCCGGGTGGAAACGTCATTCCCGTGACTTCGCCTTCACTGACATGACCATCCCGCCTGCCCTGTCATGGCTTCGCCATGTGCGCGGTTTCGTCTCAATTGCTACCGCGGCAGCTGCCTAGTATGCGCTACTCGGTAGCGATGACCGGCGAGGTCGAAGCCGCGATGCGCGCGCACCTAGTGCGAGACGACGGCCAAGAGGACGTGCTGATCGCCACGTACGTGCTGTCGACCGGAACCGAGCGGACTACGGCTCTGATCAAGTCGGTGATCTACCCGCTCGAGGGCGATCGCCTTGTGCACCGCAACGCGTCATTCACAAGTAGGTACGTCCTTCGAGCATCGAACGAAGCCCGCACACTCGGTCACGGACTGGTGCTGCTTCACTCGCATCCCGGAGGTCGTGGCTGGCAAGGCCTCAGCGCCATGGATCACGAGACGGAGTCTGAGTACGAACGCGTCGCCCGAGCCATCACCTCGAAGCCACTCTTAGGTATGACACTAGGTGTGCGCGACACGTCGTGGTCGGCACGCTTCTGGTTCGAGCGAGAAACTCCGATCTGGGCGGAGTCCGTGCGTTCGGTCTCCTCCAAACTCACAGTGACTTGGAACGACGCAATCCGGCCCGGCCCTCCCGTGACCAACTCGCAGATCCGCACAGTCTCCTCGTGGGGGGAAAGCCGCCAAGCGTCGATCGCACGTCTCCGGGTTCTTGTCGTCGGTGCTGGCAGCGTCGGACTCGATGTTGCCCAACGTCTCGCCGCAACCGGTCTCATGACAGTCGGCGTCATGGACTACGACGCGGTAGAAAGCCTAAACCTAGATCGCATGATCGGCGCGACCAGATTGGATGCCGCGCTTGGTCGATCGAAGGCCGGAGTAGCAGCCCGGTTGATGCGATCATCATCAACTGCTGATCAATTCGAGGTTTGGAAGCATGAGGTCAGCATCAGTGATCCAGTGGGAGTAATGGCCGCCCTCGACTATGACGTGATCTTCTCCTGCGTCGATGCGCCTTGGCCGCGAGCAGTACTGAACGCGATCGCCTACACGGACCTGATTCCGGTCATCGATGGGGGTATCGCAATCGACACCCTTCCTGACGGACGCATGCGCAACGGAATTTGGCGAGCGCACACACTCGCGCCTGGCCGCCCCTGCATGGTGTGCCTTGGACAACTCCTGCTAGGCGAGGTCGCTCTCGACAAGCAGGGCCTGCTCGACGATCCGGTCTACATTGCAGCGGCCGGTCGACAAGCTCCATCTAGACAGAACGTCGCCGCACTCTCAGCGAGCGTCAGTGCCGCCTTACTGGCGCAGTTCGTGAGCCTCGTCGCGCATCCCGGAGGTCGAGGCGTTTCTGCCCCACTCCGGTACGTCTTGTCCACACACACGCTGCAGCACGCAACAGCGACGTCCGGACGCTTCTGCCCCTACGAGGCCGCCACAGCCGCAGGGGACGAGCGCACAAGCATTGCTGAACACCGCGACGACTGGCGGAAGGTCGTCAGCGGCCGAGCCAAGATGAAGCCCCCACTACGCCTTCGGGCGATCGCGGCGGCCGAACGAATCTTGCTGCGGCTCATCTCTCGTCTTTGATCGGTTTACGATCGACGACCTAGCTGACGCGCCGAGGTTGAATTCGCGATCCCGGCCAAGCGCCCGTTCTGTCGGCGGCCGCGCTCTAGTTACCTAGCTCGAGGACTCGGCTCGAATCAGCCGTGCCACCCATCGATCTCCGATTGTCACCGCTGTCTATCTGGGCGGAATGATTCAGCCTCTGGAACTTTCACGCTAGCGCGGGAGGGCGCGGACTCAGCCGACTGGGACGACGTAGGACTCGACCTCGGCGATCAGGTCGCCGCGAAAGGTGAACAGGTCGCTGTAGACGAACGCGAAGCGACCCGCCTGCTTGTGGTGGCCGACGCCCGTGCCCGTGAGGATGAAGACGTCGCCGACTTCGAATGTGCGGTCGACGGTCAACTCCGGGCTGCCCTCGAAGTCCGCGTTCTCGATCTCGGTGTCGAACTCCTCCTTGCCACGCGTCGTCCGGACGCCGTGCACGTGCCACACCACGTCGTCCGTCAGGCAACTCAGCACCAACTCGTGGTCGCTGCGACGGAAGCCCTCCATGTAGCGGTCGAGGACCTCTAGCCTGGGGTTGGTCATGCGCTTCGCCTCCACGACGGCGAGCAAGTCCGGTGGTGGGCACTCTGCCAACGCATCGTCGCTCGCGCCAGACCTTCTCTGCGAATCGGAGTACGGAATCGCGGGTACGCGTCTCTCCACTGGCGACACCAGCGGCTCGCCACGGATGGAGAACGTCATGCCCAGTCACCGCACTTTGAAAACCGAATCCGCCTCCGGGACGAACCGTCGGCGCCGGCGCGGCGTTCTTCTGTCCCTCGCGTTAGTTGTCGGCCTGCTCAGTGCTGCGACGAGCGCCCAGGCGCGTGAGGCCACGACGCCGGACCCCGCGGGCGGTGGGTCGAGTGCCTTCGACCTCTACAAGGTCAAGGTCGTCAACAACGCCAAGGGCGTGCGGGTCACCGTGCGGATGAAGCCGGTCGACTGGAACGCGGAGTCCACTCCGGTCGGCGAGTTCCGCCTCCTCCTCGACACGAACCACAAGTCGGCGGGGGCCGAGTTCGCCGACGAGGTCGGCATCCCCGGCGACGGGGGCTTCCGCGCGCTCAAGGGATCCACGGCCCACCGTGAGAGCTGGGTGACCTACCCGTTCCCCGGCACGTGCGGCAAGACCGTGCGCGAGCGGTACGACCTCGAGAACGGCATCGTCGTGGTCCACGTCAAGCCGAAGAAGGGCTGCCTGTACCACCCGAAGTACGTCCGGGTGAACGTGCGGAGCATCCAGTCCGGGTACATCGACGACTCCGGTTACCACGCGTACACGCCGGCGCGCATCGACCACTTGCCGTACAAGAACTCGTTCACCCCGTGGGTGAAGTACTCGAAGAAGTAGCCGAACCGGCGAACAGGCGGCGAGGACGAACCTAGGCTCACGTGGGTGAAGTCCGTTCTCGCTGCCGTCGCCGTCGCGTCTGCCCTGGTTCTCGCAGCGTGCGGGCCCTCCAGCCCGGACGTCGACCCGCAGAAGTACGGGACCGTCGTCGAGGAGGCCCCCCGCAAGCTCCTCTCGGAGGACCAGATCGAGACGGCGCTGCTCACCGTGAAGGACCTTCCCGACGGGTGGAGCGTCTCCCCCGCCCCTGACCCTGCTGGTGGGTCCGAGGTGCGGAGGGATTCCTCGTACCCGGCGTGCCAGAAGCTCACGAAGACCTTGGACGACGACATCTCGGCGTCCGGCACGGGTGACGTCTACTTCTCGCGGAGCGAGAACGGTCCCTTCCTGAGCCAGTCAGTGCTCTCGCGGCCGAAGCGCGAGGTTCTGAAGGAGATGAAGTCGCTCCGGAAGGTGCTCGCGGACTGCCCCTCCTACACCGAGACAGCCCAAGGCATGACGATCACGTACCAGCCCTCGAGCATGGCCTTTCCGAAACTCGGCGACGACACGGTGGCGCTGAGGCTGCGCTCCAGCTCGGGCGGGCAGGCCATCGACGTCCCGATGGTGATCGTCCGGGTCGGCAGGACTCTCGTCATGCTCGCGTCGTTCGAGGTCGGCCGGAGCATGACGCCTCAGGACTTCGAGGCCGTGGCGCGGACCGCCGTCAAGAAGGCCAAGGCTGCTGCGAAGTGAGCCCTGCCGGAACGCGCCCCGGATGTCCGCCGACGGCCCTAGCCTTTCCTCATGCTTGATCCGGAACCGCCGCTCGGCGGAAGCCTGAAGTTGGGGCACGTCCTCTCGAGCATCGGCGCTGAGCACGATCCACCGATCGTCTTGGAGGACATTCACGTCATCCGCCACAGCTTCAAGCCCGGCGGACACGACGGGCTGCAGGGTCCTGAGGACCTCACACCCGAGCGAGTCCTCGCGTACACGCGGGAACAGGACCTTTCGACCCGACGGTTCCCCGCCGAGCCGCCACGCTACTGGGTGGTGCTGATAGCCGACGGCAAGCGCAGGTCGAGGTTGTACGGGACGTTCGAGAACTCAGGTGAAGTCCTGTCCGAGCGGACCGGCAGCAACCGCTCCTTCGACCTCCGACCCAGCGAGTTCCTTGCTCCGCTCCGCGATCGGCTGGTCGTCGAATGGAGCAGCCCCCGCAACTGGCACCGCCGCGCGACGAGCGCGGCCGGCCTGCCCGTGCTGGAGATCGCGGATCGCGACAAGGTCGCGTTTCCCGGTTTTGACCGCGTGCGGCTCACCTTCCACGAACTTCAAGACATGGTGGACGATCACCGCTACGAGGACTGGCGCGCTGCCCTCAAGGAAGTCCAGGGCATCTACCTGATCACCGACTCGACCAACGGCAAGCACTACGTCGGCAAGGCGGACGGGAGCGAACGCATACTCGGTCGTTGGACCAGCTACGCGAAGGACGGTCACGGCGGAAACGTCGCGCTGAGGGAGTTGGCTTTCGAGAGTGTGGGCCCCGACAGGGTCAGGACGGACCACGCGAGGAACTTCGTCTTCAGCATCCTGCGGGTGTTCGGACCCAGCACCTCCACCTCCGAGGTTGACGCCGCCGAGTCGCACTACAAGAGGGCACTGCTGACACGCGAGTTCGGACTGAACGGAACTGATGAACATGTCTCCCAACGCCGATGCTCGTGTCGCTCAGTGGGAGCGTCGCACGGAGGTTCCGCTCATCTGCCTGGCCTTGGCGTTCCTCATTGCTTACGCATGGCCCGTGCTCGACCCGCGCATGGACAATGATCTTGAAGCCTTCTTCACCGTCGTCACGTGGACGGTCTGGGCGGCCTTTGCCGCCGACCTCGCCATCCGCCTCGCCCTGGTGCCCCGGGGCCACCGCGCCGAGTACGCGATCCGCCACTGGTACGACGTCGCCCTGGTCGTGGTCCCGATGCTCAGGCCGCTTCGCATGCTGCGCCTCCTTGCTCTGGTGCGCATTCTCGACCGTTCCGCGGCGAACTCTCTTGCCGGGCGAGTCCTCGTATACGTCTCCGGCGCCGCCGCCGTCTCGGTCGGACTCGGCGCACTCGCTGTCCTCGACGCCGAGCAGGACGCGACCGGCGCCAACATCACCACCTTCGGCGACGCAGTCTGGTGGGCGTGCACGACCGTCACCACGGTGGGCTACGGCGACCACTTCCCGGTGACCCTCGAAGGACGAGTCGTCGCCGTCGTGCTGATGGTTGTGGGAATCGGAGTGGTCGGAGCGGTCACCGCCTCGGTGGCCACGTGGCTCATCGGTCGGGCTCAGGCGGAGCGCGAGTCTTCCCTCGATTAGCGTCGTGGCATCGGCACAGGTTCTCCGGCTCGCCTCAAGTCCTCGATGACTTCCCGCACCAAACGTTTGAGACCCAAAAGAGCACTCTCCGGCGATGTCGCCGCCCAGGACAGCGACGGGAACTCGGCACACGTGGCGACGAAGGCCGCGTCGTCGGCTGACCATTCCAACCGATAGTCGTAGCGGTCTGCGTCATCGTTTGGCAGCGCCGCGACCCAGTTCGTCGCACGCCCCGCCTCCGGTGCGTGTTCCTCGGGGACCATCCGCAGTCTGTCGATGATCACGTCTGCAGCCACTAAGCGCGCGTCGAGAAGCGCCGCCACGAAGTTGAGGTCCTTCTCGCGGTAGGCACAGAGCTTGGAAACGCACAGGTCCTCCTTGTCCGGACACCAGCCCGTGAACTGCGGCTGACCACCCGGCGCGGCTGTGTTTGCGTTCTGAACCTTGACGAGCCGCTCCCTCCAACCTTGTGGGAGCACGGCCGTGGTCAGGTCGACACCGTCGATGCTGAAGCCGTGCTGTTCCTCGAAGGGCGACCACTCTCCGGCCACGCCCTCGATCTGGTCGGCGAGCTCGGCGATCTCTTCGTTGGTCTCCGCGATCGGGAGAGCGTCGACCTCAACTGACATCGTCGCCGCCGCGGGAAGTTCGTCCTCGTTGAAGGTCCCCAGGATCGCCTGGGAACCGACGATGATGATCTCTGAACTCCCGATGATCTGGCACGCGGTGCGGATCGCGTGCTCCAGCTGATCCCGGCGCATCAGGCTGCAAGCGCCTCCCGGCGCTCCTCCTGACTCAGGATGCCGCCGAGGGGCGAGACCTCGCGCATCTCGATCGAATCCGTGTCGAGTCCGGTCATCACACGGCGGATCCGTGGCAGGTCTCCTTGGCTCACCAACTCACGCCAGCGCTCCAGATTGCGCTCGTGCGGTTGGCCCTGAACGCTGCCGCTCAAGCGACCAAGGTTGCGTTCGATGACGGGCAACCACTCCTCGAAGGAGTCCCGCGTCAGATGAGTCGAGAGCTGACGGTGGAGACGCCAAGAACGCTCCGAGGACCGGGTGAGCTCGGGTCGGACAGGACGCCGAACGACCTCGAGCTGATATCCCAAGCAGGACAGCAGGCGATCGAGCATGTCGTCACTCATATCGACCCTCCCCGACAGGAAGCCGCTGATGCTGGGTTGGTGCACGCCGGACATTCGCGCGAGACCACTTTGCGTCGTGCGCGTCTCGCGCATCGCCCGGCCCAGCGCGTCGCGTCCATCGCTCACGTCACGAGCATAGCACTTTTTGCTATACCCACGGGCGAGTCCTTTGCCGGTGCTGTGTGATCGTGCGGCGAACCGGTCACGGTGCACACCACCACCAATTAGCCTCGAACAACACACCGAGCGAGCGGGGACCAACGACCGATGAGCGAACTAATCGCGTACTACGAAGACAGACCTGTCGACCTCAAGGGTCGAATGGAGCTGCATCAAGTACCTCTGGACTCCGCGAACGGCATCCGTTCCTCGGAAGGTGTGATTCGCCCCGGCCTCGTCTATGTGCCCGTCCAGAGCGAGGCGGGGCCCTTTCTGGTGCCATTCGGCGAGTACGACGAGTGGTCTCTTCGCGACCGGTACAACGAAGCCATACGCATCATGAACACCCTCGGCGCGTCAACGATCGTCTGCGAGACCTTTCAAGAGGTCGTCGTCCGGCGCGGCGTGCGAGCAAAGGTCTTGCGCAAGGGAACGGAACTGAAGCAGCGTCGGGTGGAGAACAGCGGATTCGACTTCCGCCATGAGGGCGCTGGAAGCTCGCCGCGTGACCCGCGCCCCCTGCGTTGGCCGAACGAACCCGGCTTTGCAGCAGCGGTCAGCAGTGTCCTGGAGAACGGCGCCAGGGAGATCGTGATCAACATCAGGAACAGCCGCACGCACTCGGTCGACGGAGCGCTCGGCCTGCAGCTCAAGAAGGTCGGATTCGACCTGGGCGGCGGCACCCAGCGTTCCGATGCGACCAGCCTCCACATCCGTGCGGGGTTCCCACCGGCCCGCAAGATGTGGAAGTAGCGTCGGTCCACGAATGATCGACACCACGTTCGACGTGCGGCTCGACGCTGGCGGCAGGGACCCAGACTCCTTCAGCGCGACGTTGCGCGGCTACCACCAGTTGTTGTGGAGCAGGCCGCTCCCCGACGGCACCGCGTTCGACCTGGACATCAGCACGCCCGGCGTCTACCTTCACCACGACTCGGCGATTGGTGAGTTCTGGTTGTCCAGCGATTCGATCATCCCCACGTTCACGACCCAGGCTGCGATGCAGCCAATCGTCGGACAGTGCGAGGAAGCGGACGTCGCGGACTTCGTCCGGCTCGCCTACACGGTGGGCGGCTTCATCGTTTGGCCTGCACATCGTGTCGGCGGGAAGCAGACCCTGAATGGTGCACGCGGATTCCATCCCCGCATCAAGGACCGCATGGATCTCACCCTGGAGTGCATCCGCCGGCATTACCTGGGACTTCCCAGTCCGCTGTCGGACACGTTGAACAGATACGCGGACTTCTTCAATCTCTTCGCTGAGTTCCGCGGCTACGTGGATTTCTTCCTCTTACAAGACTTGGTGTCGCCAACAGGAGCGGTCGAGTTCTTCCTCCCATTCGACGACTTCCGAACCCCGGCCCTACCGCGCGACCTTGCTGCCTACACCGCTTACCGCGAACGCACCGTGCTGTTCATCACTGGGAGAAATGCGCGCATAGAAATCGCCGCCCTACAGACGCGAGACCAGCAAGACTGGCGGCATGAGTGAGTTCATCGAGGTCTGGGAGCGCATCCGGCGCTGCGCCGGCGAAGAGTTCACGACGACCACCGGGCTGCCCTTCACCTACCGAGCCCCTGGCGACTACCTCCGCGTGACGAGGGACGGTCGCGAGATCAACCGCTCGTTGTCACGCACCAACTTCGCGAAGGCCACCGCCGCGATGCCCGCCGACCGCCCGAGCGACATCAAGGACCGCCAAGGATCGGCGTACACCTGGGCGATCCTCATGGACGAACGGGTTCGCCGTGACGACTGGTAGCGGGCGCGGCGACTCTCGTCACGCCGAGCCGGATGATCTGTTGAAACACGTCATTGATCTCGAGGGCAACTTCGTCGAAGGCGACCCGCGTGAATACGACCCTGTCGAACTCATCAGGTACGCGTTGGCGTGGCCCATGGACTACTGGACTGCCCACGCCATGAAGTGGCTCGAGCGAGGTGTTCCGTCCGAGACGCTCAGCGTTGAGCTCGGCCACATCGCCACGGACGCCCAACGGCCGCAGGCGCTGCGTCATCGCGCTGAGCGACTCCGCAGGTCTCCGCACACGGGTTGAACGACGAAGAGGCCCGGCCGAGAAGGCCGGGCCCTTCGTTCGCAGCGTCAGTTGATGAAGCCGGCCAGGCGGCCGTTGATGATCTGCTCGGCGCCGGAGACCATGCGCTCGACGAGCTCGCGGGCCGAGGGGACGTCCTGGATGAGGCCCTGGACCATGCCGACGGACCAGACGCCGGCGTCCAGGTCGCCGGACTCGTAGACCTCGCGGCCGCGGACGCCGGCGACGAGCTCGCGGATGTCCTCGAACTGGGCGCCCTCGTCGAGCATCGAGACGACCTTGGTGCTGATCTCGTTGCGGGCGACACGCGCGGTGTTGCGCAGCGGGCGGAAGATCAGCGAGGTCTCGCGCTCGGTGGCCTCGACGATGCGGTCCTTGACGTTCTGGTGGATCCACGACTCCTGCGTGCTCATGAAGCGGGTGCCCATGTTCACGCCGTCGGCGCCCAGCGCCAGGGCCGCGACGAGTCCGCGCTCGTCGGCGATGCCGCCCGAGGCGATGATCGGGATCGAGAGCTTGTCGGCGGCAGCGGGGATCAGGACCAGCCCGGGGATGTCGTCCTCGCCCGGGTGGCCGGCGCACTCGAAGCCGTCGATGGAGACGCCGTCGACGCCCACCTTCTCGGCGCGCAGCGCGTGACGGACGCTCGTGCACTTGTGGAGGACCTTGATGCCGTTGTCCTTGAAGAACGGCATGTGCGGCTCGGGGTTCGCGCCCGCGGTCTCCACGATCTTCACGCCCGACTCGGCGATCGCGTGACGGTACTCGTCGTACGGCGGCGGGTTGATCGACGGCAGGATCGTCAGGTTCACGCCGAACGGCTTGTCGGTCAGCTCGCGCGCCTTGGCGATCTCACCGGCCAGCGCCTCGGGGGTCGGCTGCGTCAGCGCGGTGATGATGCCCAGCGCGCCCGCGTCGGAGACGGCGGCGGCCAGCTCGGCGCGCCCCACCCACTGCATCCCGCCCTGGACGATCGGATGGGTGACACCGAACGTCTCGGTGAAACGGGTCTTCAGCATGAGGGCTCCTTCGAGGGGGGAATCAGTCGGCGGCCGGGCGGACCGGCCAGTCGGGAACGGCATCGGGCAGGTCGGTGTCCAACCTGCCGGTGAACACGGCGTCGCGCTTCTCGAGGAACGACGCGACGCCCTCCTTGGCGTCGGGTCCCTGCTTGAGCGCGGCGATCGTCTGGGTCTCGAGCTTGTGGGTCTCCCACAGGTCGTCCTGCGTCAGCTGCGACCAGAGCATTCGACGCGTGGCCGCGACGGCGACGCCCGAGGTGTTGTCGGCGATCTCGCGCGCGATGGAGTGCGCGGTCGGGAGCACGTCCTCGGGCTCCACGACGCGCGACACGAGCCGCCCGCGCAGCGCCTCGTCGGCCTCGAACACGCGACCCGTCAGCGCCCACTCCGAGGCCTGCGAGATCCCGACGACGCGCGGCAGGAACCAGCTGGAGACGGCCTCCGGCGCGATGCCGCGGCGCGCGAACACGAAGCCGAACTTCGCCTTCGTCGACGCGATCCGGATGTCCATCGGCAGGGTCATCGTGATGCCCACGCCGATGGCGGCGCCGTTGATCGCGGCGATGACGGGCTTCGGGAACGAGGCCAGGCGCAGCGTCACCACGCCGCCGCCGTCACGCGGCAGACCCGCGATCTCGTCGGCGTCCGAGCGGTCGTTGCGCATGCCGTCGCCGCTGTAGGAGAAGGGCTTGTCGCCCGCGCCGCCGAGGTCGGCGCCGGCGCAGAACGCCCGCCCCTCCCCCGTCACGATGACGACGCGCACGTCGTCGTTCGCCTCGGCCCAGTCGAGGGCCTCGACCATCTCGGTGCGCATGACCGGGGTGAACGCGTTCATCCGGTCGGGCCGGTTGAGGCGCAACTCCAGGACGCGGTCGGCCAGCGTCAGCGTGATCTGCTCGAACTCGGGAACGCTCACTTGATCGACCACTTCCCCGTGAACTCGGCCTCGGTCTTGTCGGCGAAGGCCTTGAACGCGGCTGGCGCGTCGTCGGTGGCGTAGTTGATCGCCTGCGCGCGGGCCTCGTTGTCGAGCACGTCGCGGAACGACTGGACCACACCGTTGTGCAGCAGGTCCTTGTTCTGGGCGATCGCGATCGGCGGCATCGCAGCGAGGCGGTCGGCGAGGTCGGCGACGAAGCCGTCGATCTCGTCGGGCTCCTTCACCCACGTGACGAGGCCGAGCTCCTTGGCCTCCTCAGGGGTGACGAAGTCGGCGAGGAACGCCAGGCGCTTCGCCTGCTGGAGACCCGCGAGTCGCGGCAGCAGCCACGCGCCGCCGAAGTCGAGGCTCAGGCCGCGCTTGGCGAAGATCTCGGAGAACTTCGCGGTCGACGACGCCACGACGAAGTCGCAGCACAGCGCCATGTTGAAGCCCGCACCGACAGCCGCGCCCTTGACCTTCGCGATCGTCGGCTTGTTCAGGCTGTAGAGGGCCTCGGGCGTGCGGCTGATGTTGCGCACGCGTGTCAGCGGGTGGCCCGCCGCCGGACCGCCGCCGATGTCCGCGCCCGCGCAGAACGCGTCGCCGGCGCCCGTCAGCACCACGGCGCGGATCGAGTCGTCGTACGAGATCGTGCGGAGGTGGTCGTAGAGCAGCGCCCAGCCGTCGGCCGTCTGCGCGTTCTTGCGGTGCGGGCGATTGAGGGTGATCGTCGCGATCTGGTCCTCGACCTCGAGGAGGATGTCGTCGTTGCTCATGCGGTCTTCCTCTCGAACGTGATCTCGATACAACGTCTCGCTGCGCTCGCCGTCACTCGATCGCCGGGGGTCATGCGGAGGCCTTCGCGGAGTCGATGGTGGCGCGGCCGAGGGCCGCGGTGAGCTCGGTGAGGCCGCCGTGGGCCTGCTCGAGCGCCTTGCCGCGCTTGAGCCACAGCTGGAGGTGGTGCTCCCACGTGAAGCCGATGCCGCCGTGCAGCTGGAGCGAGGCGCGGTTGGCCTCGAACTCGGCCTCGACCGCCACGATGCGGGCCGCGAGTGCGGCGGTGAGCGCGTCGGGCGCGCCGTCGGCCACCTTCGCCGCGGCGGCGTGCACCGCGAACGCGGCCAGCTCGACGTTCGCGACCGCGTCCGCCAGCTGGTGCTTCACGGCCTGGAACGAGCCGATGACGCGACCGAACTGCTCGCGCACCTTCGCGTAGGCGACGGTCTCGTCGAGCATCCGGCGGCTGAGGCCGATCAGGACGCTCGCCGACGCCGCGGCCTCGTGGGCGAGGACGGTCTCGACGCCGCCACCGGGCAGCACCTGGGCCGCGCCCTCGGGCACGGTCACCGCGAACTGCCGGCGCGACGGGTCCATCGACCGCAGCGGGGTCAGCTCGCACGCGGACGTCTCGACCAACTTGAGCTCGTCGCCGTCGCGGAAGATCAGCACGTCGCTGACATGCGCGTCCGGCACCGAGGCCAGTCCACGCAGCGCGACCGTCGCCGTGGCCGAGCCGTCGGCCAGCCTCGGCAGCCACGCGGCCTTCTGCTCGGGCGAGCCCGCGACGGTCAGCGCGATCGGCGCGGTGACGAGCGACTCGACCAGCGCATCCGGCACCGCGTGGTAGCCCACGCGCTCCAGCACGAGGGCGAGGTCGACGAGCGTGCCGCCGTAGCCCTCGAACTCCTCGGGCACGAGGATCGTGGTCAGGCCGAGCTGCGCGATCGTCGCGCGGAGCTTCTCCGAGCGACCGGTCTCGGTGGTCCACAGCGCCCGCAGCGCCTCGACGTCGACCTCGGCCGCCACGGCCTGGTCGAACGAGGTCGCGAGGTCCTGCTGCTCGGGTTCGAATGCGATCTTCATCCGCGCGGCTCCTTCGGCAGTCCGAGCATCCGCTCGGAGATGATGTTGCGCTGGATCTCGTTGGACCCGGCGTAGATCTCGGCGCCCCGCCCGTGCCAGTAGTTGCGGCGCATGCCGAACATCTCGCCGTCGGGACCGTGGTCGGTCATGACCTCGGCGCCCGCGCCGAGCACCGCGAGGTGCTGCTCGTGGACCGCCGTGTGGATCTGGGTGTAGAGCATCTTCTGGATGCTGGAGACGTCCGGGCCCGTGCGACCCGTGGCGATCTCGTGCGTCGCCGCGTACGTGGCCTGCTCGTACGCGAAGGTCCACGCCGCCAGCCGGCCGAGCTCCTCGACCTGGCCCTCGGAGCCGCGCTCGCCCGTGTCGCGGGCGAGGTCGACCAGCGCCTGCTCGAGGCGGGTGTGCGTGCCGCGGCCCGTGCCGCGCTCGAGCTGGAGCGACGTGCCGGCCACGCGCCAGCCGTCGCCGACCTCGCCGATCACGTTCTCCATCGGCACCTCGACGTTCTCGAAGAACACCTCGGCGAAGCCCGGGTTGCCGTGCAGCTGGCCCAGCGGGCGGATCTCGACGCCCGGCGAGCGCAGGTCGATGATCACGAACGTCAGGCCCTTGTGGCCCTTCGCGGTGGGATCGGTGCGCACGAGCGCGAACATCGTGGTCGCGATGATGCCCTGCGAGGTCCAGATCTTCTGGCCGTCGACCACCATCGTGTCGCCGCTGATGCGGCCGGTGGTGCGGATCGCGGCCAGGTCGCTGCCGGCGCCGGGTTCGGAGAAGCCCTGGCACCAGATGTCCTCGCAGTTGAGGATGCCGGGCAGGAAGCGCTGCTTCTGCTCGTCGGTGCCGTGCGCCTCGACGGTGGGGCCGCCGTGCACGAGGCCCATCTTGTTGAGGCGCTCGGGCAGCCGGAACCGCGCGTACTCCTCGTCGTAGATCAGCTGGTCCCAGGCATCGGCGCCCATGCCGCCGACCTCCTTCGGCCAGCCCGGCGCGGCGTAGCCGGCCTCGAAGAGCGCCTTCTCCCACTCCAGGTGCTGGCTGAAGCCGGGCTCGGAGTACGGGCTGTCGAGGCGGCCCTTCGGGCCGTTCGCGGCGAACCACTCCTGCAGCTCCGCGCGGAACGCCTGCTGTTCGGGGGTGAAGTTCAGGTCCATGGGTCAGTCCTCCGCGAGCTGCTTGGTCATGTCGATGATCCCGTTGCCCTGACCGCGGCGACGGCGGACGGCGCCGACGACCGAGGTCACGATGACGAGTGCGACGACGGCGATGATGGTGCCCGAGATCGGGCGGGTGACGAAGATCGACAGCGAGCCGTCCGACATCAGCAGCGACTGGCGAAACGCAATCTCCATGACGCTGCCGAGGACGAACGCCAGCACCAGCGGCGCGGGCTCGAAGCCGGTCTTGCGCATGAGGTAGCCGACGAAGCCGGCGATGATCATGACCCACATGTCGAACTGCGTGTAGCTGATCGTGTAGACGCCGATGAGCGTGATCAGCAGCGCGACGCCGCCGATGATGCCGATGCGCACGCGCAGCAGCTGCACGAACAGGCCGACGAACGGCAGGTTGAGCGCCAGCAGGATCAGGTTGCCGATGAACATCGACGCGATGACGCCCCAGAACAGCTCGGGGTGCTCGTCGATCATGCCGGGGCCGGGCGTGATGTCCTGCATCATCAGCGCGCCGAGGATCAACGCGAGGACGGCGTTGGACGGCAGGCCCAGCGTCAGCAGCGGGATGAACGCCGAGATCGACGAGGAGTTGTTCGCGGTCTCCGGACCGGCGACGCCCTCGATCGCGCCCTTGCCGAAGCGGCTCGGGTCCTTCGCGACCTTCTTCTCCACCGCGTACGAGGCGAGCGAGCTCATGACGCCGCCACCGCCGGGCAGGATGCCGATCGGGAAGCCCAGGATCGTGCCGCGGGCGATCGGTCCGCGCGAGTCCTTCCAGTCCTGCTTGGTCGGCAGGATGCGGTCGATCGTGCCGATCGTTCCGGAGCTGGTGAGGCGCTTCTCGAGGTTGTACATGATCTCGCCGATGCCGAACATGCCCATCGCGATGGCGACGAGGTCGAGGCCGGAGATCAGCTCGGGCATGTCGAAGCTGAAGCGCGACGTGCCCTGGATCGGGTCGGGGCCGACGGCGGCGAGCAGCAGGCCGAACAGCGCGGCGATGACGCTCTTCACGGTGGACTTGGTGCCGAGATAGGTCACCAGCACCAGGCCGAGGATCGTGATGGCCGCGTACTCGGGCGGGCCGAAGCGCAGCGCCGCGGCGGCGACGGCCGGGGCGATGAGCGCCAGGCCGATGATCGCGACCGTGCCGCCGATGAAGGAGCCGATCGCGGCGATGCCGAGGGCTGGTCCGCCACGTCCCTGCTTGGTCATCTCGTAGCCGTCGAGCGCGGTGATGGCGCTCGCGGCCTCACCCGGGATGCGCAGCAGGACCGACGTGATCGTGCCGCCGTACATCGAGCCGTAGTAGACGCCCGCGAGCATCATGATCGCGGCCTCGGGGGTGATCGAGTACGTGATCGGCAGCAGCAGCGCGATCGTGGCGGTCGGGCCCAGGCCCGGCAGCACGCCGATGATCGTGCCGATCGTGACGCCGAGGAAGACGAAGAGCAGGTTCTCGGGGGCGAAGACGACGCCGAAGCCCGAGGCGAGGTTGGTCAGGGAGTCCATGGTCAGCGACCTCCCCACAGGCTGGCGACGATGTCCTCGGGCAGCCGCACGCCGAGCGCGGAGACGAAGAGCAGGTAGCTGGCCAGCGGCGCCACGACCGCGATCGCCAGCGACATGCGCCAGCTCTCGCCGTTGAGGCCCTTGAGCCAGAGCATGAGGAAGACGAAGCCCGCCAGGATCGAGCCGGTCTGCTCGAACATGAGGGTGAAGACGACGAGCGTCACGAAGCCCGCGAGCACGCGCGCGGTGGCGCCCAGCTCGAAGGTCTCGATGCCGTCGGTCATGTCCATCACGAAGCCGAGCAGCGAGATGACGATGATGCTGACGATCAGCACGCGGGGCCAGTAGCCGGGGCCGGGCTCGGTGAGCGTGCCGACCTCCATCTCACTGGTCTGCAGGTGGAAGATCACCGCGATCGCGATGGCGACCACCAGCGGCACCTTGGAGGCGAGCCAGCCGGCGCCGCGCGTGGTCGCGGGAGGGGTCTCCGGCACCGCGGCCTGCTCTTCGGTCATGTCGGTCATGTCGAGGTCCTGTCAGGGGGGAAATCGGGAACGGTGGGCCCGGACCGCGCACGGCCCGGACCCACCACGGCTGATCAGCCGAACAGCTGCTTCAGGATCGGCGTGAGGGTCTCGACCTCGTCGTCGATCTTCTGCTGGAGCTCCTCCGAGCCGATGAACTCGGCGGGGATGTTGAGCTCGCCGGCGGCCTTGCGGGTCGCGGGATCCTCCAGCGCGGCCTCGAGCGAGTCCTCGAGCTTCGTGACGATCTCCTCGGGCGTGTCCTTCGGGGCGATGACGATGAAGGACGAGATGCCGTAGGTCAGCTCGTCGAAGCCCGACTCGGCCAGCGTCGGGACGTCGCCGAGGTACTCCTTGCGCTCGGGGCCCATGACCGCGAGCGGGCGGATCTTGCCGGCCTCGTGCTGCGCACGGACCTGCTCGTTGTACGACGGGATGATGACGTCGACGTTGTCGCCGAGCAGACCGGTCAGGGCCGGGGCGTCGCCCTGGAACGGCACGAGCTTGAACTCGGTGTCGTACTCGGTGCCCATGCGCAGCAGCTCCACGGCCTGCGGGGTCTGGGCGCCGGCGGCGCCGACGGTGATCTTGCCCGGGCGCTTCTTGGCGTCGGCCAGGAGGTCCTCGAACGTCTGGTACGGCGAGTCCTCGTTCACGAAGAAGATGCCGGGCGACTCGGTGACGACGCCGATCGGGGTGCCGTCGCCGGCCTCGAAGCCGACCTTCTCGATGGTGGGGACGCGGCTGATGGCCGACGCGGTGGTCGTGCCGAGCGTCAGGCCGTCCGGCTTGCTGTTGATGACCTTCGCCGAACCGACGGCGCCGGAGGCACCCTCGAGGTTCTCCACGACGACCGAGACGCCCAGGTCCTTCTCGAACTGCTTGGCGACGGCGCGACCGGCGAGGTCGGTCGGGCCACCGGCGGCGTACGCGACGACCATGGTGATGTCACCGGCCGGGTAGTCCTCGGCGTCACCGCTGGAGGCCGAGTCGCCGCACGCGGCCATCGACAACGCCAGCACGCCGGCGAGGGCTGCGAAGCTGAGTTTCTTCATCGTGTTTCTCCTGTGATGGGTGGGGGGATCAAGGTGTCGCCGGATGGCGATCAGGGGGTGACGCGCTCGGTGATGAGGGCGTCGAGGGCTGCAGCGCCGTGGCCCTGCGGACGCACGAGGAAGGGGTTGACCTCGATGCTGTCGAAGCGGCTGCGGTGTTCCGCGGCCACGTTCGAGAGGGCGACGAGTGCGCCCGCCAGCGCGTCGACATCGGCCGGGGCCGCGCCCCGCACGCCGTCGAGCATCGCCGAGCCGCGGATCTCGCGGATCATCTCGTGTGCGGTCTCCAGACCGAACGGGGCGAGTCGGTAGGTGACGTCCTTGAGGACCTCGACGAAGATGCCGCCGAGCCCGAACATCACGACCGGGCCGAACGTGGGGTCGTCGACGACGCCCAGGATCGTCTCGATGCCGTCGGTGATCATCGGCGCGACGAGCACGCCGTCGATGCGGGCGTCGGGCTCGTGGCGGCGGGCCGACTCGAGGATCCGGTCGTGCGCCTCCGCGGCCTCCTCGGGGGTGGCCACGCCGAGGACGACGCCGCCGACCTCGGTCTTGTGCGCGATGTCGGGCGAGACCACCTTGAGCACCACGGGACCGCCCACGCGCTCCTGCGCCGCGGCAGCCTCGGCGGCCGACGACACGACGACCTCGGGAGCCACGGGCACGCCGGCCTCGGCGATGAACGCCTTGGCGGTGACCTCGGTGAAGACCTCGGGCAGCGCGGGGACGGACGCTGCCGGGGCCTGCGTGGCCTCGGCGGCACGCGACTTCTCGAAGCGCTGGCGGCGCAGCGCGTAGTCGGTGACGCGGCCCATGATCTGCACGGCCTTGGTGATGTCGTCGAAGACGGGGATGCTCAGCTCCTCCACGGCGCGCTTGACCTCGGGGGTCGAGAGCGTGGTGGCGAAGATCGGCGCGTCGGGGTGCGCCTCGCGGGCCAGCTTGAGCGCGCGGACGACGAGGTCGGTCCACGGCTCGAGCAGGCCCATGTAGGTCAGGCCCATGACGATCGAGTCGAACGCGCCGTCCTTGAGGCACGCGTCGACGAACGAGGGCAGCAGGTTCTCGTCGTTCATCAGCTGCGCGGTGAGGTCGACCGGGTTGCCGACGCCGGCCGGGGGCCAGATCGCCTTGAGCTCGTCCTGCAGCGCCTGCGACGGCGTGGGCACCTGGAGGCCCTGCTCGGCGGCCTCGTCGGCGGCGATGATGCCGATGCCGCCCGAGCCGGTGAGGATGCCGAGACGGTCGCCCTGGGGCAGCTTGCCCACCGAGAGGGCGTAGCAGACGTCGAAGAGTTCGGCCATGGAGTCGACGCGGATGACGCCGTACTGGTCGAACAGCGCGTCGAAGACCTGGTCGGAGCCGACGAGCGAGGCGGTGTGGGAGGCGGCGGCGGTGGCGCCGACCTCGGAGCGGCCGACCTTGAGCACGACGACCGGCTTGCCGTTCTCCTGCGCGACCGCGAGGGCCTGGCGCAGGCGCTCGCCGTCGCGGCAGCCCTCGAGGTAGGCGGCGATGATCTCGACGGAGTCGTCGGCGGCCAGGTGCGCGAGCACGTCGGCCAGCTGGATGTCGGCCTCGTTGCCGGTGGACAGCCACGGGTCGAAGTTCAGGCCGGTCTGCTTGCCGTTGACGACCCACTCGCTGGCGATGGCGCCGCTCTGGCTGACGAGCGCGACCTTGGCCAGCGGCTCGACCGCGAACGGCACGCCCACCGAGGCGGCGAAGGTGCCGACGGCGCCGTTGGCGGCGTTCATGCTGCCGATGCAGTTGGGGCCGAGCACGCGCATGCCGTAGCGGCCCGCGATCTCGAGCACCTGGCCCTGGAGGGCGAGGCCCTCGGCGCCCATCTCGGCGAAGCCGGCGCTGAAGATCGTGACGACCTTGACGCCCTGCTTGCCGCAGGACTCCACCGAGGACAGGACGTGCTTCGCGGGCAGGGCGATCACGGCGAGGTCGACGACGCCGTCGACGTCCTCGATCGAGGCGTAGGCCTTGACGCCCTGCACCTCGTCGGACTTCGGGTTGATCGGGTAGATGCCGCCCGTGTAGCCGGACTCCTTGATGAAGCGCAGCGGACGGCCGCCGATCTTCGTCGGATCGGACGAGGCGCCCAGGATGGCCACGCCGCGCGGGTCGAACAGCGCGTCGAGGCCGCGGGTGTTGGCGGCCGTGGCGGGAGCTTCGGCAACAGGGTGGGGCACTTGGGACGTCCTTCCGTCACGTCTCGGGGTGTGGCTTGGACCACACGATCCGCATTCAACCATGAATGCGTAATGACATGCAAGAATGTATATCCTTGGGATCTGGAAGGTGCCCCGAACCCATGTATACGCTTCGGAATGCACTGACCACCGACCGACCCACCTGCTGAGAGGCCGCTCCGATGGCGAAGACCACCCCGACCGCGACGGGAGTGCAGCGCTGCCTCACCGAGATCCGGCAGATGATCATCTCCGGCACCCTCCTGCCCGGGCAGAAGGTGCACCAGGGTGAGATCGCGGCCCAGCTCAACGTCAGCCGCATCCCCGTGCGCGAGGCGCTGTCGACCCTGCAGGCCGAGGGCGTCCTCGACTACAAGCCCAACACGGGATTCACCGTCGCGCGATTCAGCGGTGAGGACCTCGCCGAGATCTACCTGATGCGCCGCCTGCTGGAGACCGAGGTCGTCCGCACGGTCGACCTCGCGGCAGTCGACGTCGATGAGCTCAAGCGGCTCAACGACCACCTCAAGACCCTCAGCGCGAACACCGACCCGGACGAATGGCAGTCGACGAACTTCGACTTCCACTTCCTGATCTTCGAGCCGAGCCCGCTGAAGCTGGTCCGCGAGGAGATCCGCCGGCTCTGGTACATGTCGAGCTTCTACCGCTCCCTCTACATCCAGCAGGCCGACTCGCGCCTGCGCGTGCACGAGGACCACGACCGGATCATCGAGGCGGTCAAGGCGCGCGACAACGAGGCGCTCATCAAGCTGTCCGACGAGCACCGCGGCACCACCGAGCACCTGCTCACGCAGCGGCTCGGCTGGTCGCGTCCTCGCTGACCCTCAGTCGCGGGTCAGCCGGCGCAGCACCACCGGCAGCGACGCCACCGCGACCGAGCCGACGATCACGGCCATCATCACCATCGCCCAGTCCGGGCCGAGGGTGTCCGCGACGACGCCGTTGAGCACCGACGCGAGCGGGCGCGAGCCCATGAACGCGATGACCCACAGCGACATCACGCGACCGCGCATGTGCGTGGGGACGACGTGGTGCAGCATCGCCGTGCAGCCCGAGAACGCCACGGTGAAGCCGATGCCGGCGAGGAAGAAGGCTACGCAGACCGCGGTCGGCGAGTCGAGGAACGGCACCGCGAGCGAGCCCAGCGCGAGGCCCGTGAGGCCGATGGCGGGGGCACGCTGCACGCGCAGGCCGCCGTTGAAGACGGTGGAGACGCCGCTGCCGATGAGCGCGCCCACACCGAACGCCGAGCCGATGTAGCCGACGAAGGCCTCGGGCGCGTCGAGGTCGTGGGCGATCGCGGGCGCCAGGGTGACGACGGGGTCGGCGCCGAGTCCGACGGCGGTGACGCCCAGCAGCAGCATCGCGACCACGGGGTTGCGGCGGATGTAGCCCAGCCCGGCGCGGAAGCTGCCGCCCTCGCTCGTCGCGGCGATGGGCTTGTCGCCGCGCGCGATGAGCACCGAGATGACGCCGAAGACCACGTGACCGCAGGCCGCCACCCCCAGCGCGGCCGCCGGACCGAACGCGGCCGCCAGGAGCGCGCCGATCGCGGGACCCGCGGCGCGGCCGAACATCGTGGGGACCGAGTCGATCGCGACCGCGCGGCCGACCTCGTTCGGGCGGACGAGGTCGGACACCATCGCCTGCATGGCCGGCCCGCTCACCGCGAAGCCGATGCCGGCAATGAGCGAGAAGATCAGGACGCCCGTGATCCCGGTGCCCTCGGCGCCCCTGAGCCAGAGCCAGAGACCGAGACCTCCGGTGCCGGCGATGCAGAACAGCCGGCCGTAGGCCACGAGCCGGCCGCGGCTCGAGCGGTCGGACAGCGGCCCGATCACCGGCGCCAGGACGACCTGGGGGATGAAGTGGACGACGCTGACCGCGGCCACCCACACGGCCGAGTGGGTGAGCTGCCACGCCAGCACCGCCGTGACGACGTGGTGGATCCACACGCCCGTGAACGCCAGGCCCTTGCCCAGCACGAAGGGGCCGAACCGGCGGTCGGCCAGCAGCTGCCAGGTCGAGCGGGGGGCCGCGGGGGTGCCCACGCTCAGAAGTAGACGCGGGTGATGTTCTCGGCGATGCAGGCCGGGCGGTCCTCGCCCTCGCGCTCGATCGTGACGGCCCAGGTCAGCTGGAGTCCGCCGCCCTTGACCTCCTCGGCGTTCGCCAGCGAGAGGCGGCCGCGCAGGCGCGAGCCCACGGGGACGGGCGAGGTGAAGCGGACCTTGTTGAGGCCGTAGTTGACCGCGTGCTTGCGGTTCTCGACGCGATAGACCTCGAGCATGAACGGGACCATGAGGCTGAGGGTCAGGTAGCCGTGCGCGATCGTCGTGCCGAACGGGCCCTCGGCCGCGGCCTCGGGATCGGTGTGGATCCACTGGTGGTCGCCGGTCGCGTCGGCGAAGAGGTTCACGCGCTCCTGCGTGATCTCGAGCCACTCGCTGACGCCGATCTCCTCACCGACCGCTGCCTGGAGCTCCTCGGGACCTGAGAACACGCGCATTGACTCGACCTCCATCTGATACTTTTTTGTATACATCGGACCATAGCAGACGAAACGGGGTACGCGGTGCGCGCGACCGTCCTGACAGCACCCGGCCGGGTCGGCCTCGAGGAGCGGCCCGACCCCGTCGTCCTCGAGCGCACGGACGCCGTCGTCGAGGTCGTCGCGGCCGCGGTGTGCGGCTCGGACCTGTGGTGGCTCCGCGGCGACAACGCCTTCGACGAGCCGCGCCGGATGGGGCACGAGTTCGTCGGGCGGGTCGTGTCTGTGGGGTCCGCCGTCGCGCTCTCGCCGGGCGACTTCGTGCTCTCGGCGTTCAAGTTCGGCGACAGCACGTGCTCGGCGTGCCGCGAGGGGTTCACCTCGAACTGCGCGCATGGTGGGCACTGGGGTGCTGTCGACGACGCCGGTCGCCCTCTCGACGAGGGCCAGGGCGAGCTCGTGCGGGTGCCGCTCGCCGACGGGACGCTCGTGCGCGTGGATGCTCCGGTGACCGAGGAGCTGCTCCCCCACCTGCTGGCGCTCACCGATGTCATGGCGACCGGCGTGCACGCGGCGCGATGTGCCGGTGTCGTACGCGGCGCCGACGCGGTCGTGATCGGCGACGGGGCGGTGGGCCTGTGCGCGGTCGCCGCGTGCCGTCGCGAGGGCGCGCGGCACGTGACGATCCTGTCGCGGAACCCCGACCGCCTGCGCCTCGCGCGGCTGCTCGGCGCGGACGAGGTGATCGAGGTCCGCGGCGAGGAGGCCGTGCGGCAGCTGCGCGCGACGTACGACGGCGGCCCGGCACACGTGCTGGAGTGCGTGGGCACGTCCGAGAGCCTCGCGACCGCGATCGAGGCCGCGCGCGTCGGCGGCCAGATCGGCATGGTCGGCATCCCGCACGGAGACAACTTCCACCCGCGGCAGCTGTTCGCGAAGAACCTCGGCCTGCGCGCTGGCGGCGCCCCGGCCCGCGCCCTCCTGGACGAGCTCCTGCCCGAGGTCCTCGCCGGCACTCTCCGCCCGGGAGTGGTCTTCGACCGGCAGTACGACCTCGCCGACGTCGCCCGGGCCTACGGCGACATGGCCGACCGCCGCACCACGAAGGCCCTGCTGCGCGTCTCGCCCCTCGACTGAACGAGGTTTCCTGTCACTTAGCGGGGTTCGCGAACCCCGTTAAGTGACAGTTTCCCCGGTTAACCGGGGAAACTGTCAGCGGTCGGCGAGCGGCTTGGGGTCGTTGCCGGGGAGGCCGGCGAAGGCCTGGACGATGTCGAGCCAGTGGTCGGCGGCGGGGCCGGTGGCCGTGACGTCGACGTCGGAGCGGTGGCGGCGGCGCGTGGCCAGCAGCGCGAAGTCCCACCCGTCGCCGGTCACGCGCTCGGCGGCGTCCTCGGGACCCCACGTCCAGAGCTCGCCCGAGGGCGCGGTCAGCTCGACGCGCACCTCGACGGCAGGCACCTCCTCGCCACGCATCTGGTGCGTGAACCCGAACGTCCGGACCCCGATGTGGCACACGTGCTTCGCCCGATCAGTCCGCGGCACCGAGATGCCGAGCGCCTCGGCGACGTCGTACCCATGCGCCCACGTCTCCATGAGCCGAGCCGTCGCCATCGACACCGGGCTCATCGGCGGTCCGAACCACGGGATCTTGTTGCCGTCGGGCACGGACTTCAGAGCCTCGACGAGGTTCGTGCGGCCCTGTCGCCACGCCGGGAGCAGCGACTCGGGCGGCTCCTGCGCGAGCTCGTCCGTGGCCTGGTCGATGTAGCCCTCGGGGTTCTCCAGCGCCGCCAGGATGAGCGCGTCGAACGCCTCCTTGTCGTTGATTGCGTACGTGGAGGTGACGTCGGTCCAGTGCAGGTGCGCGACCTGGTGGGCGACGGTCCAGCCCTCGGGCGTGGTGACGGTGCCCCACTGGTCGGGGGTCAGTCCCGCGACCCAGCCGTCCAGCTGCGCCGACTCGGCGGCGAGGTCGTCGAGGACGGCGTCCAGCTTGTTCATCGTTCCAGCTCTCGGTCGAGGGTGTCGGCCCAGGCGTCGAGGATCGAGGCCCGGCGTGCGGAGTCGTCGGTGAGGGTCGCCGCGAGGCCCAGGCCGCGCAGCAGGTCGAGCGTGGCCTGCACGAGCTGGCGGTTGCGCCCGCGCGACTCGTCGACCTCGAGCAGGGTCACGGCGTGCGCGTGGATCTCGCGACCCACGCGGCGCTCGAACGGCGCCACCTTCGTCAGCAGCGCGGGGTCGGTGCGCGCGGCCACCCACAGCTCCAGCGCGGCGAGGAAGACCGGCGACGTGTACTGGCTCACCAGCAGGTCCAGCACCGCACGCGTCCGGTCCCGCTCGGGCAGCGCGTCGATGTCGACGACCAGCTCCTCGCGGCGCCGCTCGGCGAGGTACTCGACGGCCGCGACCACGAGGTCCTGCTTGCTGGGGAAGTGGTGCAGCTGCGCGCCGCGGCTGACGCCCGCGCGCTGGCTGACCACGGTGGTGGAGGTGCCGGCCCAGCCGACCTCCACGAGCGAGTCGATCGTGGCCTCGAGGAGGCGCTGCCGCATGAGCCGCGTGCGCTCGGGCTGGGGCGTCCTCGTCGGGCTCTCGGTCACCGAGCCAGCATGCTGGACCGCCCATTTACAGTCAAGCCTGTTGGTTTTTTGCATCTCAGTAGCGCCTCTGTAGTCCCTTGTGACGGTTGTGAAGCAAAAGGCCACATGAGGCTGGGGCGAAACCTAGTGTCGCTCCCGCGGGGTGGACGCTCCGCTTCCCCATTTCGAGAGCGAACTCCATGTATCGACGCGTCACCTCCATCGCGACCAGCGCGGCCGTCGGCCTCGCCGCCGCGGTGGCCCTCCTTCCCGCCCCGGCCCAGGCGGCTCCCGAGACCTACACCGGACATCTCCAGGTGGTCGAGGGCGACACCATCATCGGCTGCGCCGAGAACAACGGCAGCCTGGCGAAGCCCACCACCAACCCCGAAGCGGCCTACAAGGTCTCGATCTCGACCGGCGCCCGGCAGGACATGCTGATCGACGGGCAGCCCGGCCGGTTCCTCGGCTTCTCGGACGCCTCCGCCAGCTTCGACCTGTCGCAGACCGGCGGCTACACCTTCCTCCAGGCGGTGGCCGCCGTCCCCGCCGGCTCACCATCCGTCAACAGTGAGCAGAGCGCCGTCTGGTCCATCGACCCCGCGACCCAGAACCTGAGCGTGACCTACGTGTGGCCCGACTCGACGCCGCGCAACCTCACCACCATGTGGTTCAGCGCCGAGGGACTCATCGCGGCCACCCCCGATCTGGCGGCGACCGAAGCGCTCTTCGACTACGCGGATCCCGTGACCTTCCGCATCGGCGAGGCCTGCTCGGGCCCGGTCACGCCGCCGGACGTCGAGCAGACGATCACCTTCACGTCCACGGCGCCCGAGACCGTGCACCCCGGTGACACGTACGACGTCACAGCCACGGGCGGCGAGTCCGGCAACCCCGTGACCTTCTCGTCCTCGACGCGGGACGAGTGCACGATCGAGGGCTCGACCGTGACGTTCCACCGCGCCGGCACCTGCACGATCGTCGCCGACCAGGCGGCCGCCACCGGCTTCCTCGCGGCCGACCCGGTCGAGCAGGACGTCGAGGTCGACGCCTTCGCCACCTCGCTCGACCTCTCGTTTGAACCGGCCAACCCGGTCACGGGGCAGGGCACGACGGCCACCGCGCAGCTCAGCACCGAGGGCTCCCTCGGCGACGCCGGTGGCGTCGTCCAGTTCCGCGTGGACGGCGACATCGTCGACCACGTCGCCTACGACGAGGCCGGCCGCGCCTCCACCGCGCTCGACCTCGGCGTCGGCACGCACCAGGTCGACGCGACATGGTGGCCCGAGGCGAACTACCAGTACGGATACAGCACCGACACCGACACGGTCACCGTCTCGGCCGCCGGCACCACCACGAAGGTCGCGGTGAAGCCGCGCGAGCTGTCCGCCACGGTCGCGCCCATCGCGCCCGGTGCGGGCACGCCCACCGGCGAGGTCACGTTCTTCGTCGACGGCAAGAAGGTCGGCACCGCCGCCCTCGACGACGGCACGGCGAAGCTCGCGCACACCGTCCCGACCGACGGCACGCACGCCGTCTCGGCCGCGTACGCCGGCAGCACCGACTTCACGGCCTCGTCGGGCTCGACCTCGCGCAGCAACCCCGCGATCACGGCCCGCGTGATCTCGTCGCAGAAGTCGCGCGGCGGCTGGTACCGCAGCCCGGTCACGATCTCGTTCGGCTGCGACGCCAAGGGCGCCGAGCTGACCACCGCGTGCCCGAAGCCGGTCAAGGTCTCGCGCCAGGGAGCCAGCACCGTGACCCGCACGATCCACACGGCCGACGGCGGCATCGCGACCGTCACCGCCTCGGTCAAGATCGACCGCAGCAAGCCTCGCGTCGGCATCCGCGGTGTGAAGTCCGGCCGCAGCTACTTCGACGCGCCGAAGCCGACCTGCTCGGCGAAGGACTCGCTCTCGGGCGTGAAGACCTGCAAGGTCACCACGAAGCGCAGCGGCAGCCGGGTCGTCGTGACCGCGAAGGCCACCGACGTCGCGGGCAACGTCCGTACCAAGCGCGTCGCGTACCGCCTCGCGGGCTACAAGATCGAGGGCGCGAAGCTGAAGAACGGCGTCTACCAGGTCCGCCACGGCGAGACCTACACGATCGTCGTCCGCGGCTCGAAGGCCCGCTACGTCTACGCGACGCCGGCGCCCGGCAAGCCGCACCGCGGCTCGGTCCCGTTCAAGAAGGCCGGCCAGGATCGCTGGGCCCTCGGCGTGAAGATGTCGATGACGACGAGCCGCACCCGCTCGTGGAACCTCGGCCACACGCAGAACGGCAAGCTGCACGTCATCAAGGTGAAGGTCGTCGGCTGACCGCCACCCACTGACGGAGGTTTCCTGTCACTTCGCGAGGTTCGCAAACCTCGCGAAGTGACGGTTTCCCCGGTTAACCGGGGAAACCGTCAGGCCATCTCGCCCTCGAGGGTCTCGGGCTGGGCGTCGAGGTCCTCGACCTCGACGGCCGGGGGCTCGCCGATGTGCCGGAGGGCGAACTCGGCGGCGAGCTCGATCGCGAGGTCGGCGTCGGGCAGGTGCCCGGCCATGATCGGGAAGGCGTGCAGCTGCCCGCGCCACAGGTGCACGTCGACCTCGACGCCCTTGTCGTCGAGCAGCAGCGCGAGCGCCTCGACCTCGGGCCGCAGGAACTCGTCCTCCACGGCCACCAGCTGCGTGGGCGAGTGGATGTAGGCGCTCGCGTGCAGGGGGTCGGCGAAGCCCTCGATCGCGGCGCCGTCCTCGGGGAGCCAGAGCCGGCGCAGCGCGGCGACGCGCGCGATCGGCAGCACGGCCTCGCGCACCTTGTCGACGCGCATGACGTTCTTGTCCTGGCGGTCGGGCTCGAGGCTGAGCAGCGGCGAGAACGCGATGAGCGCGGCCGGCGCGGGCAGGCCCCGGCGCGTGGCCAGCTCGGCGACCTTCATCGTCAGGTAGCCGCCGGCGGAGTCGCCAGCGACGACCACCTTGGCGGGATCGGCACCGCGGTCGAGCACGCCGGCGTAGGCGGCGATCGCGTCCTGCACCGACTCGGCGATCCCCGCCTCGGGCAGCTGGCGGTAGTCGATCGCGTAGATCGTGCCGCCCGTGGCACGCACGATCTCCTCGAGCATCGAGCGGTAGGAGTGGACGCTGCCCGTGAAGAAGCCACCGCCGTGCAGGTAGAGCAGGTGCAGCCCGGTGGTGGGCCCGTCCCCCGGTGTCATCACCTCACCGGGAACGCCGCCGATCTCGCACACCTCGACGGCGATATCCTCGGACGCGCCGCGGTTGACGACCTCGGAGAAGCGCTGGATCCGGCGGATGGTGCGGACGTCGACCGGAGCCATCCTCAGCAGGGGCTTCACGGTCATCCGCGCGCCGCGACCGACCATGCGGGCCAGGGGCGTGGGGCTGTCGTGCAGGACCGCCGCGGTGTGCACCGCCCGCATCGGGCGGCGGCGCCCGCGTCCGGATCGGGAACCGGCCTGCGTGTCCACGTCCCGAGTTTAACGACCGGGTGGACATCCGCGTGCCGTTCGCAGATCCCCGGCTCCGATAGCCTGTCTGCGTGGTGACGCTCGAGGAACTGCAGGTCCGCACCCTCGGCGAGTGCACGTACGACTCGCCGTTGGCCGACTACGTCGCGGCCCGGAGCACGAACGCCTACTACGTCGCCGAGACCGACCGGGTCCTCATCGACGACACGATCTCGCTGCTGCAGGCCCGGGGCGACATGCCGCTCGACGAGGTCCCCTCGTTCGAGCCCGGCGGCCCGCGCCGCAAGCTCTTCTTCGACCCGAAGAAGACGAAGGTCGGCATCGTGACGTGCGGCGGCCTGTGCCCCGGCCTCAACGACGTCATCCGCGCGATCGTGCTGGAGCTGTTCGAGCACTACGGCGTCACCGACATCACCGGGTTCAAGAACGGCTACGCGGGCCTGGTCCCCGGCAAGTCGCCCGACCCGATCACCCTGACCCCCTCGTTCGTCGAGACGATCACCGACCGCGGCGGCACGGTCCTCGGCTCCTCGCGCGGCGGCCAGAGCATCCCGCAGATCGTCGACAACCTCGTGCACCGCGAGATCGACATCCTGTTCGTCATCGGCGGCGACGGCTCGATGCGCGGCGCGCACGCCATCGCCGAGGAGGCGCTCGAGCGCAAGCTGCCGATCGCCGTGGTGGGCGTGCCGAAGACGATCGACAACGACATCCCGCTGATCGGCACGAGCTTCGGCTTCCAGACGGCCTACGCGAAGGCCGCCGAGTCCATCAAGGGCGCGCGCGTCGAGGTCGAGGCGGCCATCGGCGGCGTGGGCGTCGTCAAGGTCATGGGCCGCGCCGCCGGCTTCATCGCCTGCTACTCCGCGCTGGCCAACCACGACGCCGACTTCGTCCTGATCCCCGAGGTGCCGTTCAGCCTCCAGGGCGAGAACGGCCTGCTCGCCACGCTGCGCAAGCGCGTGAAGGAGCGCGGCAGCGCCGTGATCGTGCTGGCCGAGGGCGCCGGGCAGGACCTCATCCCCGCCAGCCGGCGCACCGACGCGAGCGGCAACACCGTGCTCGGCGACTTCGCCGGCTTCCTGCGCGCCCAGATCGCGCGCGACTTCAAGGACCACGACGAGCCGCTGACGCTGCGCTACTTCGACCCCGGCTACATGATCCGCTCGGTCCCGGCCGACCCCGCCGACTCGGTCTACTGCACGCGGCTCGCGCAGGCCGCCGTGCACGCCGCGATGGCGGGCCGCACCGACATGGTGATCGGACGCCCGCGCCACCGGTTCGCGCACGTGCCGATCTCGGTGGTCGTGAAGAACACGCAGAACGTGAACCCCGACGGCGACCTGTGGCTCTCGGTGCTCGAGTCCACCGCGCAGCCGTTCGACATGTCCTGAGACCCGCTCTCGCATGATGAGACTCCCGGAAGGACCCACCGAACGGTGACAGGCTCGGGCTCACACCCGACGTCGAAGGAGTACCCATGAGCGAGCACTGGTCGTTCGAGACCAAGCAGATCCACGCCGGCCAGACGCCCGACCCCGCCACGGGTGCGCGCGCGCTGCCGATCTACCAGACCACCTCGTACCAGTTCCGCGACACGCAGCACGCCGCCGACCTGTTCGGCCTGGCAGAGCCCGGCAACATCTACACCCGCATCATGAACCCGACGCAGGACGTCGTCGAGCAGCGCCTCGCGGCCCTCGAGGGAGGCGTCGGCGCGCTGCTCGTGGCCTCGGGCCAGGCCGCCACCACCGGCGCGCTCACCAACGTGGCCGAGGCCGGCGACCACATCGTCGCGTCCGCCAGCCTCTACGGCGGCACCGACTCGCTGCTGCGCCACACGTTCCCGAAGCTCGGCATCGAGGTCAGCTTCGTCGAGGACAACAACGACCCCGAGGCCTGGCGCGCGGCCGCCCGCGAGAACACGAAGGCGTTCTTCGGCGAGACGATCGGCAACCCCAAGGGCGACATCCTCGACCTCGAGGCGATCAGCGCCGTCGCGAAGGAGGTCGGCGTCCCGTTCATCGTCGACAACACCGTCGCCACGCCGTACCTGCTGAACCCGCTCAAGCACGGCGCCGACACGGTGATCCACTCCGCCACGAAGTACATCGGCGGCCACGGCACCGCGATCGCGGGCGTCGTCATCGACGGCGGCACGTTCGACTACGCGGCCCACGGCGACAAGTACCCCGGCTTCAACACCCCCGACGCGAGCTACCACGGCCTCGTCTTCACCGAGGCCCTCGGCCCGGCGGCGTTCATCGCCAAGCTGCGCGTGCAGTACCTGCGCAACGTCGGCCCGGCCGTCTCGCCGTTCAACGCCTTCCTCATCGCGCAGGGCATCGAGACCCTGAGCCTGCGCGTCGAGCGCCACATCGAGAACACCCGCAAGGTGGCCGAGTGGCTCCAGGCGCGCGAGGACGTCGCGAAGGTCACCTGGGCCTCGCTCGACGGCAACCCCTACAAGGAGCTCGCCGACAAGTACACGCCCCGCGGCTCCGGCGCGGTGCTAACGTTCGAGCTGCCCGGCGGCGTCGACGCCGGCCGTCGCTTCATCGACGCGCTCGAGCTGTTCAGCCACGTGGCGAACATCGGCGACGTGCGCTCGCTGGCCATCCACCCGGCCAGCACCACGCACTCGCAGGGCACGCCCGAGGAGCACGCCGCCACCGGCGTCACCCCCGGCCTGGTCCGCCTGGCCGTCGGCCTCGAGGGCATCGACGACATCCTCGCCGACCTGGATGCCGGGTTCCGAGCAGCCAAGTGACCACGATCCAGCCGCTGGGAGACCTCACCCTCGAGGGGGGTGAGGTCCTCCCGCGTCTGGAGGTCGCGTACGACACGTGGGGCGAGTTCACCGGTGACAACGCGGTCCTCGTCCTGCACGCCCTCACCGGCGACTCGATCGTCGCCGGGCCCGACGGGTGGTGGAACCGCGTCGTCGGCCCCGGACTCGGCATCGACACCGATCGCTTCTTCGTCGTGGCCGCCAACATCCTCGGCGGCTGCAAGGGCACCACGGGTCCGGCCTCGCTCGGTCCTGACGGGCGGGTGTGGGGCAACCGGTTCCCCGCGATCACCGTGCGCGACCAGGTCTCGGCCGAGCTGCGGCTGGCCGAGCACCTGGGCATCGACCGCTGGCACGCCGTCATCGGCGGATCCGCGGGCGGCATGCGCGCGGTCGAGTGGGCGGTCACGCACCCCGAGCGCGTCGAGCGGCTGTTCCTGCTCGCCTCGTCGGCCTACGCGTCGGCCGAGCAGATCGCGTGGACCTCGACGCAGGCCGACATCATCCGCGCCGCCGGACCCGAGGCCGGCCTCGAGCTGGCCCGCCGCATCGCCCACACCACCTACCGCAGCGAGGCCGAGCTGGCCGAGCGGTTCGGTCGCGAAGTGCAGTCCGACGGTCGGTTCGCGGTGCAGTCCTACCTGCAGCACCACGGCGACAAGCTGGTGAAGCGCTTCGACGCGTGGTCGTACATCGCCCTCGGCGACGCGATGAACAGCCACGACGTGGGGCGCGATCGTGGCGGTCTCGAGGCCGCCCTCGGACGGGTCACGGCGCGCACGGTCGTCGCCGCGATCGACTCCGACCGGCTCTACCCGCCGTACCAGCAGCAGGAGCTGGCCGACCTCATCCCCACGGCCGAGCCGCTCGCTGTGGTGCACTCGCCGCACGGCCACGACGGCTTCCTCATCGAGCACGACCAGGTGGGCGCGCTCGCCCGCGACCTGCTCGAGCGCTGACGTCGTCCGGTCGCGGGGAGCCGCCGGTCGTGGTGTCGTGGGATCGGAGAGGAGATCCCATGGCACCGAAGAAGAAGACCCCGTCGAGCATCAAGAACCCCGACCTCTACGAGGAGCTGCGCGACGACGGCGCCTCGAAGTCGAAGGCGGCGCGCATCTCGAACGCCGCGGCCCGCGACGGCAAGAAGGCCGTCGGCAAGCGCGGCGGGGAGTCCGGGTCCTACGACGACTGGACGGTCGACGACCTGCGCAAGCGCGCCAAGGAGATCGGCCTCACCGGCTACTCCAGCAAGAAGAAGTCCGAGCTGATCGACATGCTGCGGAACTCCTGACGACGGTCAGCGGAGCATGATCCAGACGTCGGGGCCGGCGCCCTCCACGTGCTCGACGACGCGGAATCCGAGGCGCTCGTAGAGGCGCACGTTCGCGTCCGAGGAGGTCTCGAGCAGGACGCGGGCGTCGCCGAGGTCGGCCAGCGCCGCCTCGAGGACCGTCGTGCCGAGCCCGCGGCCCTGCTGCGCCAGGTCGACGCCCACGGTGGCGAGCAGCCAGTCCGCCTCGGGACGGCGCGGACCGATCGCGGCCTCGTGGTCGACGAGTCGCTGCCACCCCTCGCCGTGCAGGGCGACGATCCGCTCCCCCACCTCGGGTGGCGGGTCCGGCAGCGTCGTCGGGATCAGGACGGCCACGGCGTCGAGCTCCGGCGTCGTCCAGACGCGGCCGCCGTGCGCGGCCGCGTGCGCGAGGTACACGCCCTGGATCTGGGTCAGCCGACCGAGCCGGTCCTCGCCGGGGAGGGTCCAACTGGTCCACGGGTAGTCGTGGAAGGCCTCGCCGAGGACGGCGGCGAGGATGGGCAGGTCGGCGGCGGTGGCGAGGCGGGCGGGCATCGCGCCACCCTACCCAGCGCGCGCGTCGGCTCCACTTCTGGAACGCGTTGAACCGTTCGCGAGAGGAGAACGGTTCAACGCGTTCCAAAAGTGCGGTGGCGTCGGGGCCGTCCCCCCAGTCCGGCCCCGACGCCCTCGCTCACTGGATCCGGTAGTCCGAGATCCCGTTGGTCAGCGACGGGCTCGGGCCCGGGCTGATGAACTGCTCGTAGCGCGTGTCGTCGTCGACGTACCGCTTGAGCCAGGCGATCGTGTACTTCGCGATCGTCGTGTTGCTGGTGTTCGGGGCGAAGTGGCTGGCGCCACGCAGCTCCAGGTACGCGCGCCGCTCGGCGTTCGTCAGGGAGTTGTAGAACGGGATCGCGTGCGAGCCGGGGGGCGCGACCGTGTCGTTCTGGGCACCGATCTCCAGCGACGCGGCCTCGACCTCGGGCCACGTCTTGTCGAGGTTCCACGGCGTGAGGCCGACCGTGGCCTCGATCGAGCGCCGCGACTTGGCGGCCTCGAGCGTGCCGCCACCGCCCATCGAGTGACCGACCACGGCCTGGCGCGAGGCGTCGATCCGCGAGCGGACGGTGGTGTCGGCGATCGTCTGGTCGAGCGCCGCGAGCAGCTGCGTGCCGCGCGAGCCCGGCTGGTCGAGCCGCGTGTTCGTGTCGATCGTGATGACCACGAAGCCCTGCGACGCGATGCGCGGGCCGAGCCACTGGATCGTCGACTGCGCCGCCGTGTAGCCCGGCGAGATCGCCACCACGCCGAACGTGCCGTCGGCCGTCGACGTCGGGTAGTAGATCGTGCCGCCCCCGAAGCCACGCGCGGACAGCGACGAGATCGTCTTGGTGCTCACGGCGTACGGACCGCGGGTGGCCTCGATGCTGCTGTTCGTCGGGGCCGGCCCGCGCTCGTACGGGTTCTCGGCCGCGACGACCGGCTGGATCGCCGTGCCCGCGGTGAGGGCCGCGCCGGCCAACGCCATCGCGATCAGTCTGGACAGTTTCATGCTCGTCTCCTTCGACGGTCTGGATCGAACCGCTGGGACGAGCTCGTCCAAACGCATCGGCTTGCCCCCCGATGACGGGCCGATCCAAGGTATATGCACAGGTAGTGCACATAGTTGGTGGACCCACCATGCGCGAGGGGTCGCGAGCCTGTCAAGAGGTGGATGTGATCCAGCCCACATGTCGCTAAGGTGAGTTCACCTTCAGTTACGACGGGAGTCCCCCATGCCCACGATCGACGTCAACGGCACCACGCTCTACTACGAGGACGAGGGACCGCGCGATGCGCCGGCCCTGTTGATGAGCGCCTCGATGTTCTTCGACGCGCGGATGTTCCAGGCCCAGGCCGACCGGTTCTCCGACCGCTACCGCGTGGTCCGCTACGACCACCGAGGCCAGGGCCTCAGCGCTCGTGCCCCGCGGGAGCAGCTCGACTACGACACCCACACGGCCGACGTCGTGGCGCTCATCGAGGCCCTCGACCTGGAGCCCGTCGTGTTCGTCGGCAACTCCATGGGCGGGTTCATCGGCCTGCGCCTGGCCGCCCGACACGGCGACCTCGTGCGGTCGGTCGTCGTCATGGGCACGTCGGCCGACGTCGAGGAGCAGGCCGACCAGATGGACGCACTCATCGAGGTGCTCGCGGCGCACGGCATGGAGCCGGTGCTCGAGGGCGTCCTGCAGTTCATGATGGGCACCACCACGCTGACCGACCCGTCGCGCGCGGAGACGCTGAAGGGCGTCCGCGAGCTGCTGCTGAGCCGAGGTCCCGAGTACGCCGACGCCGCGTGGAACATCGCGCACCGGCCGGGCGTGCTGGACGAGCTCGGCAAGATCCGGGTGCCGCTCGTCGTGGTCGCGGGCACCGAGGACGCGACCTACCCGCCGGAGAAGTCCGAGCAGATCGTCGCCGGCGTCCCCCATGCCGAGCTGGTCGTCATGGAGAACACCGGACACGTGCACGCCCTCGAGAATCCCGAGGCCGTCAACGAGGTGCTGGAGCGCCACCTCGCGGAGGTCGCCCCCGTCTGAGGGTCACCGCGCGTCCCGAGATGTGCTCCTTTTTCCACCTCTCAACCGGGTTGAAAGGTAGAGATTGGAGCACATCTCGGGAGGCGGCGGTCAGTTGCTGCGGGCCGGGGGGCGCGAGCCGCTGCGGCGGTTCCGGTTGCGGTTGCCCTGCGGGCGGCCGCCCTGCGGACCGCGGTTCTGGCCACCACGGCCCTGACCGCCACGGCCACCACGGGCCGGGGCGGAGCCGCCGCGCGAGCGGTGGTCGGCGGGCAGCTCGGGCGCCTCGGTGCCCGAGGTCGCCAGCGACTCCGCGGTCATCGGCGAGGGCGCCGACGCGGCCTGGTGGTGACGGGCGGTGACGCCGGCCTTGCGCTGCAGGACCATGACGTCCTTGAGGGCGTCGGGCGTGGTCATCGTGACGACCGAGCCCGACTCGCCGGCGCGCGCCGTGCGGCCCGAGCGGTGCAGGTACGCCTTGTGCTCGGCGGGCGCGTCGTAGTGCACGACCAGGCCGATGCCGTCGACGTGGATGCCGCGGGCGGCGACGTCGGTCGCGACGATCACGGTGGCGTCGCCGCGCGTGAACTGGGCGAGGTTGCGCTCGCGGTGACGCTGCGAGAGGTCGCCGTGCATGTCGACGGCTGTGACGCCCTTCTGGGTCAGCTGCTTCGCGAGGCGCGTGGCGCCGCGGCGGGTGCGCGTGAAGACGATGCTGCGCGGGTTGGCGCTCAGCAGCTCGTAGGCCGTGCGGGTCTTCTCGGTCGGCTCGGTGACGAGCACGTGGTGCTCCATCGTCTCGACCTTGTCCTCGACCTGGTCGACCTCGAACAGCGCGTGGTCAGGCAGGTGGCGGCGGACCAGCTTGTCGACGTCGCCGTCGAGCGTGGCCGACAGCAGCAGCCGCTGGCTGTGCTTCGGGGTGCGCGAGAGCAGCGCGTCGATCGGCTTGAAGAAGCCGAGGTCGCACAGGTGGTCGGCCTCGTCGAGCACGGTGATCTCGATGCCGTCGAGCGTGAGGCAGCGACGGTCGAGCAGGTCGGTGAGGCGGCCCGGGGTCGCGATGACGAGGTCGATCGAGCCCTTGAGGGTGTTGATCTGCTTGTTGATCGGCACGCCGCCGTAGACGGTGGTGTGCTTGAGACCCATCTTCTGCGCGAGCGGCAGCAGGGCCGTGTGCACCTGGATCGCGAGCTCACGGGTGGGCAGCAGGATCAGCGCGCGCGGCGCCTTCGGGCGGCTGGTGCCGCCGGCGAGGCGGGCCAGCACGGGCAGGCCGAACGCGAGGGTCTTGCCCGAGCCGGTGCGGGCGCGGCCGAGGACGTTGCGGCCCTCGAGGGCGGCCGGGATGACGGCCTGCTGGATGGGGCTGGGGTTGACGATCTCCTGCTGCGCGAGCTTGCGCACGAGGCCGTCGGGAAGGGAGAGGTCGTTGAAGGTGGGCAGCGAAACGCCGCCGTCAATCTGGGTCAAGGGGTCTCATTACTGATGGTGCCCGCTTGCCAGGGGCGCGATTCTCCGCGCAACGTCGTCGGGCCGGACTGCGCTCGAACGGCGCGTCCACCTGTCGAGCCTAACAGCCGGAGCCCCGCGGGCCCCCATCGCGAGGACGTGACTCCGGACTCCCCGACGCAGCAGGGCCCCGGTGGTTCGCACCGGGGCCCTGCGCTCTCGAGTGGGAGGATCACTCGAAGTATCGGCGCGGGTTCTTCACCAGCATCGTGTCCACGTCGTCCTCGCTGACGCCCTTCTCCAGGAGCATCGGGACCACGTCGTCGGGGATGTGCCGGAAGTTCCAGTTCGGCTGCATCGCGACCTTGTCCTCGGGCGTGAAGTAGTCGATGTAGCACGAGGCGTCGTGCGCCAGCGTGATCTTGTCGACGAAGCCACGGCGCACCAGCTCGACGATCGTGTCGACGCGCTTCTCGGTGCTGAGGTAGACGTCGAGGCCGAAGCGGTCCATGCCCAGCAGCGAGCCGTTCTCGGCCAGCTCGGTCAGGTAGTCGACGTCGTCGGAGTCGCCCGAGTGACCGAGCACGATCTTCTCCGGGGCGACGCCCTCCTCGCCGAGGACCTTCTGGGCCACGAGGCCCGAGCGGGTGTGCGGGTTGGTGTGCACGGTGACGGGCGCACCGGTCTGCGAGCTGGTCTGGCCGACGGCGCGCATGACGCGCTCGACGCCCGGGGTCAGGCCCGGCTCCTCGATGACGCACTTGAGGAAGGCGGCCTTCACGCCGGTGTCGAGGATGCCCTCGGTGATGTCCTTGACGAACATCTCCACGAGCGGCTCGGGCTGGTCGAACAGCAGGCCGGGGCCGCGGTGCTCGAACTGGTGGGGCAGGTCGTTGTACGTGTAGAGGCCGGTGGCCACGACGATGTTGAGGTCGGTCTGGGCGGCGACCTTCTGGATGCGGGGGATGTACCGGCCGAGTCCGAGGACGGTCGGGTCGAAGATCGTGTCGATCCCGGCGGCCTTGAGGTCGTTGAGGTCGCGCACGGCGTCGGCGACCTTCTGGTCCTCGTCCCAGTCGCCGTCGTAGTTGATGCGGAACTCCTCGCCGAGGACGAAGACGTGCTCGTGGACGAGGGTCCGACCCAGCTCGCTGCTGTCGATCGGGCCCTTGACGGTCTGCACGGTGGCCATGGCACTCCTTGGATGCTCAGTTGATGTGGCTTGTGTCACACCCTTAGGATCACAGTACTGAATTTGAGATCGGATTCAACTGCCTTTCGAGAGGATTTTTCGTGACCCACACGAAGCGCATCACCCTGGCCCAGCGACCGACCGGACTGCCGGACGACTCCACCTGGTCGGCCGAGGAGGTCGACCTCCCGGCGCCCGGCGACGGCGAGCTCCTCGTCAAGGTCGACCACGTCTCGCTCGACCCCGCCATGCGCGGCTGGCTGAACGACGTCCGCTCGTACCTGCCGCCCGTCCAGATCGGCGAGGTCATGCGCGCCGCCGGCACCGGAACGGTCGTCGAGTCGAACCACCCCGACTTCGCGGTGGGCGACGCGGTCACCGGCACGCTCGGCGTGACGGAGTACGCCATCACGAACGGCGAGGGCCTGCAGAAGATCGACACCTCGGTCGCCGGACCCGCCACGTGGCTGGGCGCGCTCGGCATGCCCGGCCTCACGGCGTACCACGGCCTGTACGAGGTCGGTGAGATGAAGGAGGGCGACGTCGTCGTCATCTCCGCCGCCGCGGGCGCGGTTGGCAGCGTCGCCGGCCAGCTGGCCAAGGCCAAGGGCTGCACCGTCATCGGCATCGCCGGTGGCGCCGAGAAGTGCGCCTGGCTCAAGGAGATCGGCTTCGACGAGGCGATCGACTACAAGAACGAGAACGTCCTCAAGCGCCTGCGCGAGGTCGCCCCGAAGGGCATCGACATCTACTTCGACAACGTCGGCGGCGACATCCTCGACGCCGCGCTGGCGAACCTGCGTCGCGGCGCCCGCGTCATCATCTGCGGCGCCGTCTCGACGTACAACGACGAGAAGCTGGCTCCCGGCCCGAAGCGCTACATGTCGCTGCTGGTGTTCCGCGCCAAGATGCAGGGCTTCCTGGTCTTCGACTACCCCGAGAAGGACGCCGCGGCGATCGCCGACATGTCCGACCTCATCGGCTCGGGCAAGCTGGTCGCGCGCGAGACCGTGGTCGAGGGCGGCGTAGAGGACTTCGGCCAGACGCTGCTGGGCCTGTTCGAGGGCCGCAACACCGGCAAGCTGGTGCTGAAGATCGCCTGATCTGCACAGCCGAACGGCGCCGGAGCGAGTCCGCTCCGGCGCCGTTCGTCGTCTCAGGCGTGCGCGGCGAGGAAGTCGAGCACCTTCGGCTCGACCGTGTCGGGCGCCTCGAGCAGCGGGCTGTGGCCGACCTTCGGCACCATCACGAGCTCGGAGTTCGGAAGGCCGTCGGCCAGCTCGGCGGCCCAGTCCGGGGGCCGCACGGGGCACTCCTCGCCCGAGACCACCAGCGAGGGGACGGCGATCGCCGGCAGCAGCGGCGTGGCGTCCTTGCGCCGCATGACCCCGACCATGGCGGGCAGGAGCGCGGCGGGCAGCTCGCTCATCCGTCCGGACCACAGGTCGACGACGTCCTTCTTCTGCGGGTCCGCCAAGGTCGACTGACCCAGCATGACCTGCTTCAGGAACTCCAGCGTGTCGCCCACGAAGCCGTCCTGCGCAGCGCTCGTGGCGAACGCGACGTACTCCTCGACCTTCTCGGGGGGCTCCGCCCGCACCGACGAGCCGACGAACGCGAGCGCGCGGACGAGGTCGGGCCGGTAGGCCGCGAGACGGGCCGCGACGTCGCCGCCCATCGAGGAGGCGACGACCAGGGCGTCGCTGATGCCGAGGGCGTCGAGCACGGCCGCGGTGTCGCCGGCGGCCTGCTCCATCGTGACCTCGTCGGTCTCGGCCGGAGCGCTGGCGCCCTGGCCGCGGAACTCGGGACGGACGAAGCGGAACCGGCCGCGGCCTGCCGCGACGAGGCCGTCGAACATGCGGTGGTCGAGGAACAGGGAGTGGAGGCACACCACCGTGGGGAGGTCGTCCTCCCCCGTGTCCTCGACGTGGAACGTGCTGCCTGCTGCGTGGATGGTCGTCATCTGGGGGGATCCTCTCGTGTGACCTGCATCACGGTCTTGGGTCACACTAACCTGAAACCGAATATGATTTCGACTATGAGTTCCGAGAGCGCCCTGTCCCCCTCCCGCCCCGGATCGCTGGAGCAGCAGGCGCTCGGCGCCGGCCCGGAGGCGCCGCTCGGCGACCTGTTGCGCGGTCGGCGCAGCGTCCGCGGCTACCGCCCCGATCCTGTCCCGGCCGACGTCATCCGCGACGTGCTCGCCGACGCGATCCTGGCGCCCTCGTCGATGAACACCCAGCCGTGGAAGTTCCACGTCCTGTCGGGCGAGGTCCTCGACCGCATCCGCGAGGAGAACACGCGGCTCATGCTGGCGGGCGCCCCGATCCAGCGCGACGTGACCGTGGCCGAGCGCTACGAGGGCGTGCACCGCGACCGGCAGGTCGACATCGCGAAGCGCCTGTTCGGCGCGATGGGCATCGCCCGCGAGGACCAGGACGCGCGCCTGGACTGGACCATGCGCGGCTTCCGCCAGTTCGACGCGCCCGTGTCGATCGTCATCGCGCACGACCGCAGCCTCGAGGCCGTGAGCCCGATCGCCCACTTCGACCTCGGCGCCGTCGTGCACGCGCTCGTGCTGTCCGCGTGGTCGCGCGGGCTCGGCACCGTGATCAACAGCCAGGGCATCATGCAGGGCGCCGCGGTGCGTCGGGAGGCGGGCATCCCCGACGACCACGTCATCTTCACCGCCGTCGCGATGGGCTACCCCGACGAGGACTTCGCCGCCAACCACGTGCGCTCGGCACGCGAGTCGGTCGACGAGGTCACTCGCTTCGTGGGATTCGACTGAGCGTGGGATTCGAGTAGGACTCAGGCCCGCTTCGAGCCGTCCAGCGGGACGCCGAGCGCGTCCAGCCAGACCCGCGTGGCCGTGGCGATGATCGCGTCCTCGCTCATGCCCGGCTCCTCCAGGGCGTACACGTGGTACGCCATGCGCCCCAGGATGGGCGAGAGGGCGCGCGCCGTCATGTACGGGTCGAGCTCGGGGTTGGCGTAGCCCGCGTCCTGGAGCCGCTTGATCCACCGCGCGTTGCGCTCGGCGAACGCCTTGCCGCGCTCGAGGCGCAGCTTGCGGAAGTCCGGGTCGATCGTCGCCACCTGCTCGAGCAGCAGGTTGAGCTTCGCGTTGCGCTTGTACGCCTCGACGTACGCGCGGTTGCTGGCCTCGAGGATCGCCGCCACGTTGCTGAGATCGTCGTCGACGCGGGGCAGGCCCGGGTGCAGCATGTCGTCGGCGGCCGCCTGCATCACGGCGGTGAAGATCTCCTCCTTGCTGTCGAAGTAGGTGTAGAAGGTGCCGATCGAGCAGTTCGCCCCGGCCGTGATGTCGGCGAGGCGCGAGTTGATGAACCCGTCGCGCTCGAACACCTGACGGGCGGTGGCGACCAGCGCGGCGCGCGTGCGCACGCCGCGCGCCGTGGTGGGCATCTCCCGGACTCGGGAGGTGTCGACCAGGGTCGGCAGCTCGCGGACGACGTCCTCTGCTTCTGCTTCGCTCATGACGCGTCGATCCTACGGGCCGGTAACCCTTGGTGGCCCGGACTCACCGGATCACCACGGGATTGACGGGCGCTCCGGTGCCGCCGACGACCTTCAACGGGGCCGCCGTGTAGAGGAACGTCCACCGACCGTCGGCCGCGCAGGCCGCCGCCAGGTCGTCGAGCCATGCGATCTCGGTGAACGTCACGCCGAGGTTGCGCATGAGCGCGCTGTGCAGCGGCAGCACGACGCCGTGGTTCGGGTCCATCGTGACCTCGTTGGCGATCGTGTCGGTGACGAGGTTCGGGATCTCCATGCGCTGGAACCACGAGACGAGCTCGGGCGAGTAGGTCAGGCCGGGCTCGCAGAAGTCGGCGTAGAAGTCCTCCGGCGTGGTCTCGTACCAGTGGCCGATGAAGCCGGTGCGGATCAGCAGGACGTCGCGGGGCTGGATCTCCTGGCCCTGTGCCTTCGCCGCCTCGACGAGGTCGACGTGGGTGAACGTCTCGCCCTTGTCGAGGTGGTCCTTGCCGCGGTGGCGGGCCATGTCGATGAGGATGCCGCGGCCGACGATGCCCTTCTGGGCGATGGGCAGGACCGAGGCCTTGCGCATCGCGCCGACGGTCTCGGTGGCGTCGAAGCCGTTCCAGATCTTGCCGCCGTACCAGACGTGGCCGAGGGCGTCGTACTGCGTGGACGCCTGGAGGTAGATCGTCGCCTTGTCGTCGGCGTAGTGCGCACCACCGGGGGTCTCGTCACCCTCACCGCGCTGGAAGAAGCCCTCGTCCATGACGTTCTCACGCTGGATCTGCTCGCGTCCGGGCCACACGGGGTCGCCGTGACCGGGCGAGCCCATCGGCACCTGGAGCGTGAAGGTCTCGCCCGAGACGATCGCCCCGGCTCCGCGGACCGCCTCCTCGGGACCGAGGTAGTTCAGCGAGCCGACCTCGTCGTCCGGGCCCCACTTGCCCCAGTTGGTGGGCGACTCGGCCAGCACCGCCTCGGTGTCGGGCGCGGTGGTCTCGGCGGTGGCGTTCTCGGTCATGGTCGTCCTCTCGGGGTGGTGAGCCGACGGCCGGCCAGTCCGGTCGTCTCGGCGACGTGCCAGGCGTGGTCGATGATCGCCTGGATGCGTTCGGGGGTGGGCGCTCCGCCCTCGGCCGTGTTGGCCGGGTTGTCGAGGGTGCGCCGGTAGACGCCCTCGCAGATGATCGCGACCTTCCACACGCCCAGGACGTGCCAGAAGGCGAGCGTGTCGCCGTCGCGTCCGGAGGCGTCGAGGTAGGCCTGCGCCAGCTCGGCTCGCGTGGGAAACCCGGGCAGGGTCGAGGCCTCGAACAGGCCGCTCTCGGCCTCGCCGGCCTCGGGCCAGTAGGCCAGGGTGCTGCCGATGTCGGCCATCGGGTCGCCGAGGGTGGACAGCTCCCAGTCCAAGACCGTGCGCAGGGCGCCCGTGTCGCCGTCGACGATCACGTTGCGGATGTGGAAGTCGCCGTGGACGAGCGAGAGGTCTCCCGGCGGCGGCACATGGGCCTGCAGCAGGGCGGTCAGCTCGTCGAGGTCGGGCCGGTCGGCGGTGCGGCTGGCCTCGAACTGACGGGTCCAGCGCTTGAGCTGGCGCTCCGCGTACGGGGACCGCGACGCCAGGTCGCCGAGGCCGACCGCGTCGACGTCGACCGCGTGGATCGCCGCGAGGGTGCGCGCGATGCCCAGACCGACCTCACGGCGGACGGCCGGGTCGAGCGACTCGGCGATCTCCATCGTGTCGAGCACGATGCCGTCGACGTGCTCCATCACGACGACCGGCACGTCGGAGACGGCAGGGTCCTCGCAGACCCCCACCATCGTCGGCACCGGGACCGGCGTGTCCTGGAGGGCCGACAGGATGCGGTGCTCGCGCACCACGTCGTGGGCCGAGGCGAGCAGCTCGCCCAGCGGGGGCCGGCGCGCGATCCACGTCCGGCCCTCCTCGTCCCGGAGCCGGTACGTCAGGTTGGACTGGCCGCGGCCGACGCGGGTCGCGGAGATCGTCCCGCCCACGTCGAGACCGCGGCCACGCATCCAGCCCGCGAGGGCGTCCAGCTCCAGGGCGACGGTCACCGTCCGCTCCCCCAGCGCTGGCCGCCGTCGATCACGAGGGTCTCCCCGGTGATCCAGCTCGCGGTCGTGCCGGCGAGGAAGGCGACGGCGGACCCGATGTCCTCGGGCTCGCCGATCCGGCGCAGCGGGGTGTTCGCCGCGACGGCCTCCTCGTGCTCCTTCCACAGCTCCTCGGCCAGGCGCGTACGCACCACGCCGGGAGCCACGGCGTTGACCCGGATGCCCGGGCCCAGCTCCTGCGCCTGGTGGCGCGTCAGGTGCACCAGGGCCGCCTTCGACGCGTGGTAGACCGCCAGGTTCGGGCCCACGGCGAACGCGCCGAGCGACGCGGTGTGCACCACGGAGCCGCCGTGCTCGCCCATCCAGAGCTCGTGCGCCAGCTGGGTCCACAGCGTGGGACCCCACAGGTTCACGTCGAGCGTCTTGGCGAAGCGCGAGTGCTCCTGCTGCACGAGCGAGCCGAAGGCCGGGTTCGTGCCCGCGTTGTTGACGAGGACGTCGATGCTCCCGAACCGCTCCAGCGTGCGCTCGAGGCACGTGCGTGACGCGGCCTCGTCGACGACGTGGGCGCCGATGCCGACGGCACGCTCACCCACCTCGCGAGCGGCGGACTCGGCGTCCTCCTCCTTCCGCGCGGTGAGGACGACGTTCGCGCCCTCGTCGTGCAGGGCCCGGGCGATCGCGAGGCCGATGCCCCGCGACGCACCCGTCACCACGGCGGTCTTGCCGGCGAGTCCGAGATCCATCAGGCGTCACGCTCCGAGGCGCGGCGGCGCAGCTCGACCCGGGCCAGGGTGCGCTTGTGCACCTCGTCCGGTCCGTCGGCGATGCGCAGCGTGCGCTGGTGGGCGTAGAAGCTGGCGAGCGGGAAGTCGTCCGTCACGCCGCCGCCGCCGTGCACCTGGATGGCGCGGTCGATGATCTTCAGCGCGATCTCGGGCGCCTTGACCTTGATCGCGGCGATCTCGGTGCGGGCCTTCTGGTTGCCGACCGTGTCCATCAGGTACGCGGTCTTGAGCACGAGCAGGCGCGTGGCCTCGATCTCGATGCGGGCCTCGGCGATCCAGTCCTGGATGTTCGAGCGGTTCGCGACGGGCTCGCCGAACGTGGTGCGCGCCTGCGCCCGGTCGATCATGAGGTCGAGCGCGCGCTCGGCCATGCCGATCGAGCGCATGCAGTGGTGGATGCGGCCGGGCCCGAGGCGGGCCTGGCTGATCATGAAGCCGTCGCCCTCGCCCGCCAGGAGCGCGGTCTTGGGGACGCGCACGTCCTCGAACAGGATCTCGGCGTGGCCCTCGCGGTCCATGTAGCCGAACACGGGCAGGCCGCGCACCACGGTGACGCCGGGGGTGTCGATCGGGACGACCATCATCGACTGCTGACGGTGCGTCTCGGCCTCGACGTTCGTCTTGCCCATGACGATCAGGACGCGGCAGTTGGCGTGCAGCGCGTTGGACGCGAACCACTTGCGACCGTTCAGGACGTACTCGTCGCCGTCGGCCACCATGCGCAGCTCGACGTTCGTCGCGTCCGAGCTGGCCACGGCCGGCTCGGTCATGCAGAACGCCGACGCCATCTCACCGGCGAGCAGCGGCTTGAGGTACTTCTCCTTGTGCTCGTCGGTCCCGAAGAGCTGGAGCACCTCCATGTTGCCGGTGTCGGGGGCGTTGCAGTTGATGGCCTCGGGCGCCAGGTAGGGGCTGCGACCGGTGATCTCGGCCAGCGGCGCGTACTGCAGGTTCGTCAGGCCGGGCGAGCCCCACTCCTCGTTCTTGTGCGGGTGGAAGAGGTTCCACAGGCCCAGCGAGCGGGCGGTCTTCTTCAGGTCCTCCAGGACCGGCGGGTGGAAGTTCGGGTTGCCCGACTCCGCCATCTGCTGGTGGTACACCGCCTCGGCCGGGTACACGTGCTCGTCCATGAAGGCGTTGAGCTTGTCCTGGTACTCACGCGTCATCGCATCGGGCTCGAAGTCCATCGATCTGTCTCCTCAGGGTGGGGGTGCGGGGCGCCGGCGTCCGGCGCCCCGCGGGAAGGGGTTCGTGAAGGGGCGACGCTAGGCAGCCGCGCGCCGTCGGGCCAGCGTGCCGACGCCGACGCCGAGGATCAGCAGCAGTCCCTGGAAGAAGTACTGCCAGTAGGTCTCGAGTCCGATCAGGGCGATCGAGTTGAATCCGACCGAGACGGTGATGACGCCGACCAGGGTGCCGAGGATGTGGAACTGTCCGTCGCGCAGGACGGCCGAGCCGAAGAACGACGCGGCGAACGCGCTCAGCAGGTAGGTGTCGCCGGCCGAGACCGCCGCGCTGCCCGTGCGGGACGCCAGCAGGAAGCCGGTGACCGCCGCGCACATCGAGCAGACGACGAACGCGATGACGCGCACGCGGTCGACCCGGATGCCCGACAGCTCGGCCGCCACGCGGTTGCCGCCGACGGCCTGCATCGACTGACCCAGCACCGTGCGGTTGAGCAGCCACCACAGCAGCGCCGCGATGACGAGCATGATGTAGACGGGGTACGGGATGCCCAGGAAGCGGCCGAACGTGATCTCCAGGAACGCGTCGGGATCGCCCAGGGCCACCGGGGCGCCGTCGGAGATCATGTAGTTCACGCCGATGACGATCGTGCCGACGCCCAAGGTCGCGACCAGCGCCGACACGTTCATGAACGTGACCACGAAGCCGTTGATCAGGCCGACGATGCCGCCGACGACCAGGATGGCCACCAGCGCGAGCGGGATCGAGAAGTCCTGGTTCACCATGAGCCAGCACGCGGCCACGCCGGCGAGGCTCGCCGTGTTGCCGATGCTGAGGTCGAACTCGCCCGTCACCAGCACGAAGGTCAGGCCCATCGCGATGATGGCCGAGAGCGCGCTCTGGTTCAGGATGTTGATCGCGTTGTCCACCGTCGGGAAGGTGTTCGGCGCCAGGATCGACGTGACGATGATGAGCGCCGCGAGCACGAGCAGCGCGCCGTAGCGGCCGAACCACTCGAAGTAGTGGGACTTCGACGCCGGCGCCCCGGGGGTCGGCTCGTTCTCCATGAGCGTGGTCATGCTTCCTCCGTTTCGGTGGTGCCGGAGCTCTCGTGGCTGCCGAAGCACAGTGCGGTGAGGTGGTCCTCGTCGAATTCGCTGGCCGGGACCTCGGCGACCAGCTGTCCCCCACGCATCACGAGGACGCGGTCGCAGATCGCGAGCTCCTCGAAGTCACTGGAGATGACCAGGACCGAGGTGCCCTCGGAGGCCAGTCCGGTGATGATCCGGTAGATCTCGGCGCGCGCGCCGACGTCCACCCCCACGGTCGGCTCGTCCAGCACGAGCAGACCGGGACTGGTCCGCACGTACTTGCCGACGACGACCTTCTGCTGGTTGCCACCACTGAGGTGGTGGGCGGTGTCCCGGATCGAGCGGGCCTTCACGGAGAAGCGCTCCATGAGGGCCTGCCCGGTGGCCCGGGACGGCTTCGGGCGGAACCGCGCCCGCATGCTCGACGCCGAGCCGTGCTCGGCCATCGCGAGGTTGTTCTCGACCGTGTCGGTCAGGACCAGCCCCTGGCTGCGCCGCTCCTCGGGCACCAGCGCGATGCCCGCGCGCAGCGCGTCGTGCGGCGACCTCGGCGCGTAGGGCGCGTCGTTCAGCGTCATCGTGCCGCCCGTGGCCTTGTCGGCGCCGATGAGCAGCCGCGCGAGCTCGGTGCGGCCCGCGCCGACCAGGCCGGCGATGCCCACGATCTCGCCCTCGTGGACGTCGAACGAGGCACCGACCACCCGGGGCGCACGGCTCAGGTTCCGCACCGACAGGCGCACCGGCCGGGTCTCGGCCACGCTCTCGTCGGCCTCGGCCTCGAGTCGCGACACGAGCTTCTCGACCTCGCGGCCGACGATCTGAGTGGTCAGCTCCTGGCGGTCGGTCTGCGCCGAGTCCAGCGTGGCGACCTTCTGCCCGTTGCGGAACACCGTGATCGTGTCGGAGACCTCGAGCACCTCGTCGAGACGGTGGGAGATGTAGAGGATGCCCACGCCGTCGGACGTCAGCTCCTCGATCACCGCCATCAGCCGGCTGGCCTCCTCGTCGGTGAACGATGCCGTCGGCTCGTCCATCGCGATGAAGCGGGCGTCGCGCATGAGCGAGCGGCCCAGCGAGACCATCCAGCGGTCCGAGACCGACAGCTGCTCGACCTCGACGTCGAGCGGGATGTCGAACCCGAGCCGCTCCTGCACGGCCTTCGCCTCGCGGCGCAGGCGACGCAGGTCGAGGATCCCGAACCGACCGGGATCACCCGACCCCATCGCCATGTTCCGCAGCACCGAGAACTTCGGCACCAGGTTGAGCTCCTGGTGGATGAAGCTCAGGCCGAGGTCGGCCGCGTCGCGCGGGTTGGCGACCTCGACGCGCTTGCCGTCGAGCAGGATCTCCCCCTCGTCGGCCCGCTCGAGGCCGGCGAGGATCTTGACCAGGGTCGACTTCCCGGCACCGTTGGCCCCGCACAGCGCGTGGACCGAGCCGGGCTCGACCTCGATCGAGACGCCGTCCAGAGCCCGACTGCCGCCGAACGACTTGGAGATGCCGCGCATCTGGAGCAGCCCTGTCGCCGTCGGCTCCGGGCCGGGCCGGACGCTGTCGGTGGCACCGGTCATCTTCTCCCCCTCGTCGCCCTGCGCGGGCACGTCGAGCTCTGGACGGATCGTCATGTCAGCCAGCCCTTCAGGACGCGTCCGCGCCGGGGTTGTCCGCGAGGTACTGGTCGAGCGTCTCCGGCGTGATGATCGGGAAGGGGATCTCCTCGGTCTTCGGCTCGGCGTCCACGCCGCCCTCGATCACGTCGGGCGTCGCGTCGAACAGCATCTGGGCCGCGCCCGAGGTGTCCGGTGCGGCGGTCGCCGCGAGCTGGCCGTCCTTGAGCGCCTTCAGCGCGGGCGGGGTGCCGTCGTAGCCGTAGATCTTCACGTCGTCACGGCCGGCCTGCTTGGCCGCCACGATCGAGCCCATGGCCGGGTCGTCGAAGCACGCCCAGATGGCGAGCGGCTCGGAGCCCTTCGGGTTCTTGGCCAGCCACGTCGTGGCGAACTTCTGGCCCGACTCCAGCTGGCCCGGGATCAGGACCTCCTGGCGGTCGACGGTGATGTCGGTGCCCTCGACGGTCTCGTTGAAGGCCTCCTCGCGCAGCTGGCACGGCAGGCCCGGCTTGTAGCCGAGCGCGAGCACGCGGCCGTTGCCGCCCATGTTCTTCACCATGGCCTCGGGGACCTCGGTGCCGGGCGAGACGACCAGGTCGAACGTGACGCCGTCGGCGCCGCCGCCCGCGATCGACGCGACGGGGATGCCGGCGGCCTGGGCCGACTTGAGGCCCGCCGTCAGCGACTTCGACTCGATGACCGAGACGATGATCAGGTCGACGTCCTTCTGCACGAAGTCCTGCATCGCGCCGATGGCCTTGTCGACGGCACCGTCGGGGTTCGCCGTGGTGACCTCCCAGCCCTCGTCCTCGGCGAGCTTCGTGTACTTGTTGATGACGGCCTCGGTCGTGACCTCGCTGGGCGCGAAGCGCACGATGCCCACGGAGAAGTCGTCGTCTCCACCCTCGGATCCGGAGGACGAGCCTCCACAGGCGGCAGCGGTGCCCAGGGCCAGGGCCATGGTCGCTCCCAGTGCGATGCGTCGGAACTTCATCGAGCCTCCTCAAGCTCATGACCACCCGCGGGGTGGTTCACCGGTCCCCCTGTGGCGAGGCCGGATGCGGTGCATCCGGTCGACGCCCGACGGCCGCGAGAGCGGTCGCCGTCGTGCAGTCGTCCGAGCGGGCGGCTCCACGCATGCCGCGACGCGAGGTCGCGGCGATGTCCGAGGTCCCTCGTCACGCGAGGGAGTCCTGATAGCGGCGCATGCCGCGCAGCCAGCGGTCGTAGTCCGACCCCTTGCGGCGGTAGAACTCCAGGACGTCGGGGTGCGGCAGGATCAGGAACTCGTCCGTGCCCAGCGACTCGACGACGATGTCCGCCACTTCGAGCGCCTCCAGGACGAGTCCCGCCTGCGTGACCGCCTTCGCGCCCTGGCGCGCCGCCGCGCTGTCGGAGTCGGCGCCGCTGTTGAGCATCGCCGTGTTGACGCCCATGGGGCACAGGCAGCTGACGCCGATCCCGCGCGACCCGTAGGTGACCGACAGCCACTCCGCGAACGCGACCGCGGCGTGCTTCGTGACCGAGTAGGTGGCCGAGCCGATCTGCGTCAGCAGGCCGGCGGCCGACGCCGTGGACAGGAAGTGCCCGCTGCCGCGCTCGAGCCAGCCCGGGACGAGCAGCTCGGCCGCGCGCACGTGCGCCATGACGTTGACGTCGATCGAGGTCTGCCAGTCCGACGGCGTCGCGTCGAGGTTCTCGCCCAGGCCGACGCCAGCGTTCGCGGCGTAGAGGTCGACGGGACCGAACGCCGACTCGGCGAGCGCGATGGTGGCCTTGATGTGCTCGGCGTCCGAGCAGTCGCCCGCGAGCGCCTCGATCGCGCCGGGGTGGTCGGCGGCGATCGCGTCGACCTCCTCCTTGAGGCGGCCCTCGTCGAGGTCGGTGGCGACGACGCGTGCGCCGTGCTCCACGAAGCGCCGGCACAGGGCCGCGCCGATGCCGCCGCCGGCGCCCGTGACGATGGCGACGCTGCCGTCGAGCCTCATGCGCGGTTCCCCTGCGCGGCCACCGAGCGCAACTCGTCGCGGTCGATCGCCCGCTTGAGGATCTTGCCCGTGGCGCCCTTCGGCAGGGCGTCAACGAACGCGAACAGGTGCGGGACCTTGTAGGCCGAGAGCCGCTCCTTCGCCCACGCGCGGATGCTCTCGGTCGTGGCGTCGGAGCCCTCGGTCAGCACCGTGACCGCGGCGATCTCCTCGCCGTAGTGCTCGTCCGGCACGCCGACCACGGCGACCTCGACGATGTCGGGGTGCTCGTACAGCACCTCCTCGACCTCGCGCGGGTAGACGTTGTAGCCGCCGCGGATGATGAGGTCCTTCACGCGGTCGACGATGCTGAGGTAGCCGTCGGCGTCGAGGGTGCCAATGTCGCCGGTCTTGAGCCAGCCGTCGCGCAGGTCGGCGGCGGTCGCGTCGGGGCGGTTCCAGTAGCCCTTCATGATCGTCGGGCCCTGGATGTAGACCTCGCCGGGCTCGTCGGCGCCGAGGACGTTGCCCTCGGGGTCGCGGACCTCGATCGTCGAGCCGGGCAGCGCGGGTCCGACCGTGCCGGTCTTCTGCTCGCGGTTGATGTCGTTGAAGGTGGCGGCGCCCGTGGACTCGGTCAGCCCGTAGCCCTCGAGGATCGCGCAGCCGAAGCGGTCCTTGAAGGCCCGGATGACCTCGACGGGGAGGCTCGCGCCGCCCGACGTGGCCAGGCGCAGCGCGGCGAAGTCGTCGGCCGTGTAGTCGCCCTCGACGTGGAGCATCGCGTTCCACATCGTCGGCACGCCGGCGAGCGTGGTGAGCTCGTCGGCCACCATCACGTCGAGCATGACCTTCGGGTCGAAGGGGTGCACGAGCGAGAACGAGGCGCCGGTCGACAGCGTCGTGTTCATGCAGACGGCCTGGCCGTAGACGTGGAAGAGCGGCAGCCCGGTGCCGAAGCGGTCGTCGGGGTCGATGTTGAGCACGGGCTGGAACGAGGTGACGGTGTCGACGAGGTTCGCGGCGGTGAGCTCGGCGCCCTTCGGCCGGCCCGTCGTGCCCGACGTGTAGAGGATCAGCGCGGTGTCCTGGGGCGCGTGCTGGTGCGGCTCGGTGAGCGGCTCGGCGTCGAACGAGAAGCCGGCGTCGATCTGCCAGAAGTCCAGGCCCCGGTCGGCGGCGGCGGCGCGGGCGTTGCCGGCGCACTCGTGCCAGGCGATGACGAGCGAGGCGCCCGAGTCGTCGAGCACGTAGCCGATCTCCGGCTCGGTCGACATCGTGTTCATCGTGATGACGGTGACGCCGGCGGCGTGCAGGCCGTAGTAGATCTCGGGGAACTCGGGGATGCTCGGCGCGATGAACAGCACCCGGTCGAGCGGCGCGGCGCCCGCGGCGCGGACGGCACCGGCGACCTGCTCGTTGGTCCGGCGCAGCTGGCCGAAGGTGATGGCGCGGGGCGAGCGGATCGCGACGCGATCGGCATCGGACTCGGCGTGAGCCCAGACATCGGCGGCGATGTTGACCATGCGGGGGGACCTTTCGACGCTGCGTGTGACCTATGTCACCGAGCAACGTATGTGAAACCGATCACAGGTTCAATAGGAATCTGAACTCAATTTCAGAAATCTTTTCGGGCCATGGACAGGCGCCTGCCGGACGGCGTCGATCCCCCACGAGACGCGAGAATGCCCGGCACCGCAGGGGCGGTGCCGGGCACTCCGGCGTGCTCACGGCCGTGAGGCGGGGCGTGACGTCGTCACTTCACCTCGTCCGGGTACTTCTGCGCGAACTCGTCGTAGGACTCCTTCGTGACCACGAACGTGGGGATCGGGATGTCCTCCGGCTCGGCGTCGACGCCGCCCTCGATGACGTCGGGCGTGCGCTCGGCCAGCTCGCGGCCGGCACCCGCGACGTCGATGAACGCCGTGGCGCGCATGGCGCCGGACTGCACCGCCGTCACCGCGGCGGGCGTGCCGTTGATGCCGTAGACCTTCACGTCGGTGCGGTCGGCCGACCGCAGGGCGCTGACCGCGCCGAGCGCCGGGTCGTCGAAGCACGCCCAGATCGCCAGGTTGCCGCTGTCCTTCGGGTTCTTCGCGAGCCAGGCCTGGGTGAACTTCGTGCCGCTCTCGACCTGGCCTGGGATCGCCACCTCCTGACGCGTGACGGTGATGTCGCTGCCCTCGAGGGCCTCGTTCAGCGCCTCCTCGCGCCCGATGCACGGCAGGCCGCTCTTGTAGCCCAGGAGCAGCAGCTCGCCCTCGCCGCCCATGTCCTCGACGAGCTGCTTCGACAGGTCGGTGGAGACCAGCGCGCCGGAGTCGGCGTTGAGCGGCACGCCCTCGCCGGACCCGCCGCTGAACGAGATGATCGGGATGCCGGCCTCGGTGGCGGCGCGGACGCCGCCGGTGATCTGGTCCGTCGGGAAGACGGTGACGATGATGAGGTCGACGCCCTTCTGCACGAAGTCGTTGACCGCGCTGATCGCCTTATCGACCGAGCCCTGCGGATCGACCTTGGTGACGTTCCAGTCCTGCTCGTCGGCGTAGCCGATGTAGGAGTTGATCGCCTTCTCGGCGGTCTCGTCGGTGGCCGAGAACTGGACGATGCCGATGTCGTAGGAGTCGTCTCCCCCGCCACCGTCACCATCGCCTGCCGAGTTCCCGCACGCGGCGGCTGTCGCCAGCGCCGCGGCCATGGTCGCCCCGAGAGCCATGCGTCGAACGTTCATCGAGCCTCCTCAAGCTCGAGTCCGCTCACCGATGGGCGGACTCATGACCTCCTCCCCGGGTCTCGGACGAGCCCGATGTGAGGTAGGTCACGCTGAACCTAAGTGAAGTCAAACTCAACTTCAATAGTGCCGACGAGTCATCCCGCCGCCCATCCGTCGCGCTGCGCTCAGACGAGCTTGCGCACCACCGAGAGCGGGGCGTGCTTCATGACCTGGCCGATCGGCGCCCACGGCCACGCGGGGACAGCGGCGTCGACGACCTCCTTCTCGATGTACTTCACCATCGCGGCGGTGCCCGTCTCGGTGTCGACCATGAGCCGCTGCTCCTGCGCCACCTGCTCGTTCATCTCGCTGACGATGTAGCCGGGGAAGAGCGTCGTGACCTTGATGTCGTGACCCTTGCGGCCGATGAGGTCGGAGCGGATGCCCTCCGCGAGGTGAGCCACGCCCGCCTTCGTCGCGGCGTAGGTGGTCATCGACGACGGCATGCCGCGCATCGCCGACATCGACGAGATCAGCACGAGGTGGCCGGCGTTCCGCTGGTAGAAGTGCTCCATCGCGGCCTCGGACTGCGCGAGCGGGGCGACGAAGTTGGTCATCGCGGTCTGGCGGTTCGCCTCGAACTTTCCGGTGCCGATCCGGCCTCCCTTGCCCAGGCCGGCGTTGACGACCACGCGGTCGAGGCCGCCGAGGGCGTCGGCCGCCTCGCCGAAGACGCGGAACACGGCGTCGTGGTCGTTGACGTCGAGCGGGTGCACCGAGACCTGGATCCCGGGGTGCGCGGCGACGAGCTCGTCGCGCAGCGCCTCCAGTCGCTCGACCCGCCGGGCCGTGATGGCCAGGTGGTGTCCCGACGCGGCCAGGTGTCGGGCCATGCCCTCGCCCAGGCCCGAGCTGGCGCCCGTGATCAGCGTGTTCCGTCGCATGTCGCTCCTCGTGGTGTCAGCGGAAGGTGACGTCGGCCGCGGGCAGGTGCCCGTGGTCGTTGAACGTCAGCACCCGCGGGCCGGTCTTGCCCACCATGAGCGTAGTGACACTGCTGTTCACCACGACGTCGTTCAGCCGCTGGAACGCCGAGTCGTCGCCGGTGATGAGCTGGGACGCGATCATCGCGATGGGTCCGCCCGAGGTGAACACCAGCACGCGGCGGCCTTTGCCCGAGGCGAGCTCGACGGCCTCCTCGAAGCCGGCCAGGACACGCTCGCGGAACAGCTTGTAGGGCTCGGTGAAGTCGCCCTCCCCGCGCCGCCACACGTCGATCGCCTCGTTCAGCGCGGCCTGGAACTCCTTGGAGTTCTTGGTCAGCGCGCTCGGGTCGAAGGCGGTGGCGACGGCGAGGTGGTCGTACTCGTTCCAGCGCGGGTCGATCTCGTAGCCCGAGAGGCCCGGGTCGGCGTCCTCCTCGCCGAGCCCGCTGGCGTCGATCGCGGCGATCGCCGTCTGGGCGTGCCGCAGCATGCCCCCGGCGATGGCGTCGGTGAACACGACGCCCCCGGCCTCCCAGGCCGCGCCGAGCGCAGACGACTGGCGCGTGCCCAGCTCGCTGAGCCGGTCGTAGTCGTCGGTGCCGAACGACGCCTGGCCGTGACGCACCAGGTGGAGCGTTCCCACGTGCTCAGACCTCCAGGACGAGCTTGCCCGTGGCCTGCGCGCGGTCGAGCGTCAGCAGGGCCTCGGAGGCCTTCTCGAGGGGGAACGACTGGCCGACGACCGGCTTGAGCGCTCCCGATGCGAGGTGCTCGGCCATGGCCTCCCACTGCTGCTTGATGAGGCCGGGACGCTTCATCGCGTAGGCACCCCAGCCGACGCCGACGGCCGACAGGTTGTTCAGCAGCAGGCGGTTCGCGGCGATCTTGGGGATCTCGCCCGCGGTGAAGCCGATGATGAGGATGCGGCCGTCGTCGACGAGGCAGCGCAGCGAGTCAGTGAACCGGTCGCCGCCGGACGGGTTGCCCACCGGGTCGACGACGATGTCCACGCCGCCGGACGCCTTGACCGCGTCCTTGAAGCCGTCGGACAGCACGTACTCGTCGGCGCCCGCGGCCACGGCGATCTCGCCCTTGGCGTCGGTGGAGGTCACGGCGATCACGTGGCCGGCGCCGAACGCCTTCGCCACCTGGATCGCGGCGGTGCCGATGCCGCCCGAGGCGCCGTGCACGAGCACGCGCTCGCCCTCGGCGAGGCCGCCGCGGTTGACCAGCGCGAAGTAGACGGTGCCGTAGTTGAAGATAAACGAGGCGCCCTCGGCGAAGGAGACCGAGTCGGGCAGCGGGAAGGTCAGCAGCACGTCGGCGACGACCTGCTCGGAGAAGCCGCCCAGCATCGGCAGCGCGGCCACGCGATCGCCCGGGGCGAAGCCCGAGTCGGCCGGGGCCTCGACCACGACACCTGCGATCTCGGAGCCCGGCGTGAACGGCAGCGGCGGCTTCAGCTGGTACATGCCGCGGCTCTGGAGCAGCTCGGGGAAGGAGACGCCGGCCGCCTTGACGTCGATGAGGACCTGGTCCTCGCCGCGCTTCGGGGCGTCGACCTCGAGGAGTTCGACGGCCTCGGGACCGTCGAGGGACGTGATCTGGATCGCTCGCATGGAGCGAGCGTAGCGGATATCTAAGCGCTTGCTTAGCCCCTCGTCCACAATCTGAGGATATCCTCACGTTATGGCCACCGGAGTCCGCTTCCCCACCGACAGTTCCACCGCAACCGCCCGACACGTCGTCGCCGACGCGCTCCGGAAGGTCGACCCGGTCGGCGCCCGCGCCGCCGAGCACGAGACGAACTGGCGACGCGGCTACCTCACCCACTTCTCGCGTCTCGTCGAGGCGGGACTGGCCGATCCGGCCGACGCCGTGACGATCGCGACCGAGGGTCTGCGCAGCATCTCGGAGCAGATGCGCTGCGGCGACGTCAGCCTGGCCGACGCGCTGGCGGCGCCGGCCGAGGGCGAGCCGTGGACGACCGTCGAGATCGCCGGGGAGGCCGAGCCCGAGACCGAGCTCAGCGTCCCGTACCACGGGCACCGGCTCACCGGGGCCGAGCTGGACGCGCAGCTGGACGACTGGGTCGCGCGTGGCGTCGTCGAGCCCACGTTCTCCGACGCGATCCGCGAGGTCGCCGCACACCCGGAGTGGCTGCGGCTCGAGGGCGACACCGTCGTCGTGCTGGGCGCCGGCGCCGAGATGGGTCCCTACCGCTCGCTGCTGCGCTGGGGCGCCGACGTCGTCGCGGTCGACCTGCCGCGCGCCGACATCCAGAAGCGGATCCGCGACCACGCACGCGAGGGCGCGGGGCGCGTGCGGGTGCCGGTGGGCGGCAAGGAGACCGGTGCCGACCTCCTGCACACGCTGCCCGAGCTGGGCCGCTGGATCGAGGGCCTCGACGGTCGCCTCGTCCTCGGCACGTACTGCTACGCCGACGGCGCCACGCACGTGCGGGTGTCGATGGCCGCGGACGCGCTGGCGGCGCGCCTGCTGTCCCTACGACCCGACACCGCGCTGGCCTACCTGGCCACGCCGACCGACGTGTTCGCCGTGCCGGCGGGTGCCGTGACGACCTCGAACGAGAACTACGCCAGCGGCCGGAGCCTCGTCCGCGCGCCCTTCCGGATGCTCAGCGGCGGACGGCTGCTCCAGCGGAACTACCCGCCGGACGTGGAGATCGGCGTGTGCGACTCGCTCGTGCCGCAGCAGGGACCGAACTACGCGCTGGCGAAGCGCGTGCAGCGGTGGCGCGCCGCGGCCGCCCGCCACGACGGCGCCACGGTCTCCCTCAACGTCGCCCCGGCGACCCGGACGGCCTCGGTCGTGAAGAACCGCGCGCTCGCCGCCGCCTACGCCGGCGCGCACCGGTTCGGGGTCGAGGTCTTCGAGCCGGCCACCAGCAACGTGCTGATGGCGGCGCTGCTCGTGCACGACCTGCGCAGCGGTCACTCGCCCTCGGACGAGCCGTGGCGCGAGGAGGCCTACGCCGCCGCCCACGGCGGACTGTGGACCGCGGCCTACCACCCGCGCTCGGCCCTCGGCCTCGCCGCGGTCCTGGGCTTCGCCGGCTCCCGCGCCTGACCTCCGCCCGCCTCTCCGCGAGTGGCGCAAAGTCGCCCGCCACTCGGCGAGTGGCGGGCACTTTCGCGCCACTCGGAGACCCGGTTTGCGCCAGTCGCGGGATGGCGAGGACCCGGAGGAGCAGCGCGGGAGGCCGCGCAGCCGGTAGAACGGTGGGCATGAGTCGACTCGCGGTCCTGCCCGTCGTCCATCTCGCCGCCGGCACGTGGCTGCTGGTCGACCTGTGGCGGGCGTGGACCCCGACCCTCATCACGATCTTCGGCCAAGCCGCCTCGACCCCGCCCGAGCTGATCGGCGCGTTCGCGCTCGGCTGCCTGCTGGTGCCGGTGGTCGTCGTCGCGATCGCGTCCCCCACCCGGCACGCGCTCGTCGTGGCGACGGCGGCGCTCGTGATCGCGCTCGTCTGCCGGGTCGCGCTCCAGCTCACCGACGGCGGTCGGCCGCACCTCACCGTCGCGTCGATCGGCACGGTGGCGGCGATGACGTGGCTCGCGCTCGCCCTCCCGCGCCTGCGCGAGGCCGCCGTCACCGGTGTCGTCACCGGACTCGCTCTCTCGGTCACCACGCACGCCACCCTGGGCACGTGGGGCGCGGTGTGGCGCGACGACGCGTGGGCGTGGGGGCTCGTGGTCCTCCAGCTCGCGGCCTGCCTGGCCACCGTGCGCGTCGAGGGCGACGGCACGCGGATCGGCCGCCGGCTCGCATGGCTCCTCCTGCCCGGCCTGTTCCTCGCCGGTGTGATCGTGGCCAACGCCGGCCGCGCGTCGGCCACCCTCGGCGAGGCCGGACTCGCCGCCGTGGCGTTCGGGGCCACGGCCGCGATCGCCGCGACGCTCGTCCCGTTGACCCGGTGGTCGTCGATCCTCGCCGCGGTCGCGCTCGTCGCCGCGGTCGGCTCATCCGCCGTGGTCACGGACGCCGACGGGCTGCTCCCCGGCTGGACGGTCGTCGCGTTCGTGGTCGGCATGCCCGCCCTCGCCCACCTCTGGCGCGCCGCCGACCACGGCGACCGGGGCACGTCGGTCGTCGTCGCGCTCGGGGGCGTCCTGTGGGGCGCGCTGCTCTTCGCCTACTACGCCGGCTACGACCTGGGCTACCGCGCGGACTGGCTGCCGGTCGGCCTCGCCGTGGTGATCTGCGTCGTGGCCGCCTCCGCCCCGGCCCGGGACGAGGCGCCGGCGAGCCCGAGGGCCCTCGGCGGGATCGGCGCCGTCGCCGTCGCCGCAGCCCTCCTCGCGGCCTTCGCGCCCGCCCTGACGATCCGGACCTTCCACACCGACGGCCCGCGCGACGGCGAGCTCCGGGTGGCCGCGTACAACCTGCGCATGGGCTACGGCATGGACGGCGACTTCCGGCCCGAGGCAGTGGCCGCGATCCTCGCGTCCGCCGACGTGGGCCTGATCAGCGAGATCGACCGGGGGTGGCTGCTCAACGGCGGCCAGGACCAGCTCGCGATCCTCGAGCGACTCACCGGACGGACGGCGTGGTTCGGCGCCGCCGCCGACCCGGTCTGGGGCGACGCGGTCCTCCTCGACGGCGACGCGGCCGACGTCGAGCGCATCGCACTGCCGTCGCACGGCGCCGTGACCGGGGCGCAGGCGATCGCGGTGCGCCCGAAGGCGCCGTGGGACGCGCGCTGGTTCGTCTCCACCCACCTGCAGCCCGTGGGCGACGACGAGGGCGTGACCGCGCAGTCGGCCGACCTCGCCGTCTGGCTGCGCGGGCTCGGCGGCCCGATGGTGGTGGGCGGCGACTTCAACATGCAGGAGGGCAGCGAGGCCCACTCGCACCTCACGGGCATCGGCCTCGTCGACGCCGCGCCCGGTGGCGCGAGCACGAGCGAGGCCGACGACCCCGTGAAGCGGATCGACTACGTGTTCTCGACGCCCGACCTGGTGGCCGTCGACGTCGACGTGCCCGGCCTACAGGCGTCGGACCACCTGCCGGTGGTGGCGACGCTCAGGACCCGGTGAACTTCGCCTGACGCTTCTCGCTGAACGCGGCGACGCCCTCGGCGAAGTCCCGCGAGGCGCCCAGGACGCCCTGCTCCACCGTCTCGGTGGCGAGCGTCTCGTCCAGGTGCAGCAGGGCCGCGGCGTTGATCGTGGACTTGATCCGCGCGTACGCCATCGTGGGGCCCGAGGCCAGCTTCTCGACGAGGCCGTCGACCGTGGCCTGCCACTCGCCCGCGGGCACGCAGTGCGTGATCAGGCCGGCGGCGTACGCCTCGGGGTTCGGCAGGCGCTCGCCGAGCATCAGCATGCGGGTCGCGCGGGCGCGGCCGATCGAGGCCGCGATCAGCTCGTGCGCGGCGCCGTCGCCCATGAGGCCCACGTTGACGAACGCCTGGAGGAAGTAGTCCTCCTCCTTCGCCACCTGGAAGTCCGAGGCCAGCGCGAGCGACGAGCCGATGCCCGCCGCGAGGCCGTTGAGCGCCGCGACCACGGGGAACGGCGCGCCGGTGAGCGCGTGGATGAGGCGGTCGGCGGCCTCGAGGATGCCGGTGTTCGTCGCGCCGGGCGCCATGACGGCACCCGAGCAGAACGCGCGGCCCTCGCCGGTGAGGACGGCGACGCGGACACCCTCGGCGTCCTCGAGCGCGTCGCTCATCTGCTCGAACATCTCGGTCGTGACCGAGTTGAGACGCTCCGGGGCGTTCAGGGTCAGCGTCAGCACGCCGTCCGTGCGGTCGACCAGTAGATCGGTCATCGTCTCCTCCATTGTCCGAGCAGGGTCTGCAGCACCGCGATGAGCGCGGTGGGCTGGTCCAGCATGATGTGGTGTCCCGAGTCGGGGATCACGGTGACGGGCACGTTGCCGCCGAGCCGCGAGCGGATCTCCTCGGTGATGTCGGTGGTGGCCATGCCGCGCTCGCCGCGCAGCAGCGCGACCTCGCACGCGCTGCGGGCCACGTCGGCGGGCTCCATCCGCGAGCGCAGGAACACGCGCGGGTCGAACTTCCAGGTCCAGCCCGAGCCGTCCTCGCGGACGACGTGCTGGATCGAGCCGCGCGCGATGTGGTCGCGGATGTACGGCAGCGACGAGGCGTCCTCGGGCAGCGTGCGAAAGCGCGCCACCATCGTGCGGGCGTCGGGGTACAGCGGCATCGCGAGGTCGGCGCGGTCGTTGCGCCACGAGCGGGCCTCGGCCGAGACCTCCTTGACCGGCGAGTCGATCGCGGCGGCGCCCAGCATGTCGGCGCCGTGCTCGCGGGCGGCGGTGAGGGCGACGAAGCCGCCCATGCTGTGGCCGAAGACCACGGGCTTGGCGCTGGACTCGGAGGTGGCCACGGCCATGACCTCGCGGGCCCAGGCCTCGAGCGTGTAGGCGTCGCGGCGGCCGCTGTCGCCGTGGCCGCTCAGGTCGAGCGCGAGGACGCGGTGGTCGACCGCGAGGTGCGGGCCGACGTGGTCCCACCATCCGGAGTGCGCGGCGCCACCGTGCACGAGCATCGCCACCGGCGCGCCGGGCTCGCCCCACGCGCGGTAGGCGATCGGGACGTCGTCGACCTCGGTCTCGAGGTGCTGGGGCTTCTGGGCGAGCGCCCACGTGAACCAGTCGGGAACGGTCACCGATGGAACCTCGTCACTTCGTGGAGGGGGGCCCGGCCGGCCCGGAACGAGTTGGCCGGGTGGTCGGGATCGGCGTGGCCGAAGGAGATGCCGCAGACGATCAGGCGGTCCTCGGGCAGGCCGAGCCACTCGCGCAGGAACTGCGACTTCTGCGCCAGCGCGGCCTGGGCGACGGTGGCGACGCCGCGGGCCTGCGCGGCCAGCAGGAACGACTGCACGAACAGGCCGCAGTCGATCGCCGCGTAGACGCCGAGCGGGGCCGGGGCGGAGATGACGGCGACGTGGGGCGCGCCGAAGAACTCGAAGTTCCGCAGCATCTCGCGGGCCGAGCCCTCGCGGTCGCCCTTCGCGACGCCGACGGCCTGGTAGAGCTGCCAGCCGACCTCGCGGCGGCGCTCGGCGTGGACGCCCTCGTAGCCGGGCGGGAACGGGTAGTCCGAGCCGAGCGAGGCGTCGGCCATGAGGTCGTGGCGGAGCCGGACGAGCGCCTCGCCGGACACGATGTCGACGTGCCACGGCTGGACGTTGCACCACGACGGCGTGCGCGACGCGGAGGCCACGATCGCCTCGATCTCGGACTCGGCGACGGGCTCGTCGGTGAAGCCGCGGCAGCTGAAGCGGGAGGCCAGCAGCCGCTCCAGGACCTCGGCGTCCGACTCGTCGACCATGGGGACACCGTACCCGTCGCGAACTTCCCGTCAACCGTGACGGTTTGTCTGCGGGTGTGGCTGGTGGGGCGGTGAGTCCTCAACCCCTCCCGCTGGGGAGCGGTGAGTGATCAACCGATCCGAGGGGTCATGGGGTTGAGAGCTCACCGCTCCACCCGGGGAAGGGTTGATGGCTCACCGCTCTCCGCGGGGTCAGGCCTCGGGGGTGCGGACCTGGACGACGCGGATGGGGGTCGGGGCCTCGACCGTGCGGCTCACGGTGCACAGCTGGTGGTGCGTCCGCTCGAGGGCGTCGGGCACGCGGTCGGCCATCTTCTGGCCCATCTCGTCGTGGTCGAACGAGATGTCCACCGTGACGACGAGGTCCTCCATGATGTTGCCGCCCGAGGCGTCCTTGACCTTGTGACCCTCCACCGAGATGTCGAAGCGCTTCGGCTCGGCGCGCTTGGTCAGCGCCTCGACCGTGACGCCGGTGCAGCCGCCGAGGGCGACCAGCAGCAGCTCGACGGGGGTGAAGTCGGTGTTCTGGCCCTCGCCGAGGGAGATGACGCCGCCGCGGCCGTTCTCGGCCCGGTACTCCATCGGTCCGGTGCGGACCAGGTGGACGCTGCGCAGGGTGGTGGACTCATCGCTCATGTCACGACCCTAGGCCGCCTCGGGACGACCCGCCGGACGGCACGACCGGCCGCCGGGGACGTGGATCCCGGCGACCGGTCATGCGACCCGGCGGGTCAGGCGTCGAGGTCGGCCTCGACGAGCGCGGAGATCTTCTCCAGGACGGCGGCGTCGTCGCTCTCGACGGTCACCTCGGCCCCCTGGCCGGCGCCCAGGGTCATGATCATCAGGGCGGATCCGGCGTCGACGGGCTCGCCGCCGGCGACGGCGAGGGTGACGGGCACGCCGGCCTCGGTGACGGCCGCGGCGATGGTGGCGGCGGGGCGAGCGTGGAGGCCGACGGCCGATCCGACGGTGACGGTCTTGCTGGGCATCTGCTGTCCTCTCAGACGGTGACGGGGGCGTCGGCGGCGGTCGCCGCCTGCTTCTTGTCGTGGCCGACCTGCTTGAGGACGGTCACCAGGAATCCTGCCACCAGTGTCCCGACGATCAGGGACACGAAGAACCACAGGACGTTGTCGACGGCGAAAAACACGAAGATGCCGCCGTGCGGGGCCACGCACGTGACCCCCATGGCCATCGAGAGCGCACCGGTGACGACGCCGCCGGCCATCATCGCGGGCAGCACCCGGAACGGGTCGGCCGCGGCGAACGGGATCGCGCCCTCGGAGATGAACGAGGCGCCGAGCAGCCAGGCCGCCTTGCCGTTCTCGCGCTCGGCCGGCGCGTAGAGCTTCGGCCGCAGCAGCGTGGACAGCGCCATCGCGAGCGGTGGCACCATGCCGGCGAGCATGACCGCGGCCATGATCTTGGACTGCGACGAGCCGGCGTCGAGTGCGCCCGCGGTGGACAGGCCGGTGACCGCGAACACGTAGGCCGCCTTGTTGACCGGACCTCCGAGGTCGAAGCACATCATCAGTCCGAGCACCGCGCCCAGCACGATCGCCGAGCTGCCGGTCATGCTGTTCAGGCCGTCGACGAGGGCCTCGTTGAGCCACGCGAGCGGCTTGGCCAGCACGAGGATCATCGCCATGCCCACCACGAGCGTGGAGACCAGCGGGATCACCACGACCGGCATCAGGCCGGCCAGCCAGCGCGGGACGCCGCGGTGCGCGAACCACGCGGCGACGAGGCCCGCGAGCAGGCCGCCCACGATGCCGCCGATGAAGCCGGCGCCGTTCGGGTTGGTCTCGGTGACGCCGATCTGACCGGCGGCGTAGCCCATCACGAACCCGGGGGCGATGCCCGGGCGGTCGGCGATCGCGTAGGCGATGTAGCCCGCGAGTGCCGGGACGAGGAAGCTGAACGCCCACGAGCCGAGCAGGAACACCAGCGCACCGACGTAGTACAGGAAGGCGCTGCCGAACAGGGCGTGGTCGCCGGCCTCGGGCAGGTTGGTCAGCGAGTTGTTCGCCAGGATGTCGCCGGCCGTGTCGGTGACGTCGTAGCCCGCGAGCAGGAAGCCCAGGGCGATCATCAGGCCGCCGGCCGCGACGAACGGGATCATGTAGCTGACGCCCGTGAGCAGCCAGCGCTGCAGCTTCTTGCCCAGGTGCTCGTCGCCGCCGCCCGCGTCGGCCGCGGGGGCGTCGGCATCGCCCTCGACGCGCTGCGCCGACGGGTCGGTCGCCGCGGCGAGGGCGGCGTCGATCATCGCGCGCGGCTCGTTGATGGCGCGCTTGACGCCGCTGCGCACGACCGGCTTGCCGGCGAAGCGGGCCTGGTCCTTGACGCCCACGTCGGTCGCGAAGATCACCGCGTCGGCGCTCGCGATCTGCTCGGAGGTCAGCGGCGTGCTGCCCGAGGAGCCCTGCGGCTCGACGGCGAAGTCGACGCCCGCGTCGGTCGCGGCCTGCGCGAGCGCGTCGGCCGCCATGTAGGTGTGCGCGATGCCGGTGGTGCAGGCGGTGACCGCCACGACGCGCTGACGCGGGGCGGCCTCGGCCGTGGTCTCGGCGGGAGTCTCGGCGGGGGCGGCGGCGGGCTGCTTCACGTCGACGCCGGAGGTGGCCTCCTCGACGAGCGCGATGACGTCGTCGGCCGACTGCGCGTCGCGCAGGGCCTGCGTGAAGTCCGGCCGCACGAGCGCCCGCGCCAGCGACGAGAGCAGCTTGAGGTGCGCGTTCCCGGCACCCTCGGGCGCCGCGATCATGAAGACGATGTCGGCCGGGCCGTCGGGCGCACCGAAGTCGGCGCGGTTCGACAGGCGCGCGAACGCCAGCGTCGGGGCCGTGACCGTGGCGGTCCGGCAGTGCGGGATCGCGATGCCGCCGGGCACGCCCGTGCCCGCGAGCTCCTCGCGGGCCTTGGCGGCGGCCGCGAGGTCCTCGGCCGAGCCGGCCCGTCCGGCGGCCACCACCTGGGCCGCGAGGGCCTCGATGACGTCGCCGGCCTCGGTGCCGAGATCGACGTCCAGCGACACCAGCTCGGGAGTGATGAGCTGTTCCATGTTGTCCTCCATCAGGCGGGATCCACGGCTTCGACGTGGGGTGCTGCGGGTAGGTCGGTGGGGGTCGGCAGCGCCGACCCGGGCAGGGCCGCGGCTGCGGCCCCGTGGACGGCGGCGCTGGCCAGGCACTCGGCGGGCGAGGCGCCCGCGGCGTGCGCGACGAGGTAGCCGGCGAGCGAGGAGTCGCCCGCGCCCACGGTGCTGCGCACCGAGATCGGGGCGGGCGGGCAGAACCACGAGCCCTCGTCGGTCGCGAGCACGGCACCCGCTCCGCCGAGGGTCAGCAGGACGGCGCCGACGCCGTGCTTGTCGCGCAGCTCGTGGGCGCGGGCGGCGGCGTGCCGCGGGTCGCGCTCGATCTCGTCGGGATCGCACCCGAGCAGCTCGGCGAGCTCGTCGGAGTTCGGCTTCATGAGGTCGGGCGAGGCCTGCTCGACGGTGAGGCCCAGCGCGGCGCCGGACGTGTCGACGGCGACGCGGGCGCCTGCCTCCTGGAGCCGGCGCGTGGTGGTGGCGTACCAGTCGAAGGGCACGCCGGGCGGCAGCGAGCCGCTCAGCACGGCCCAGTCGCCGGCCGAGACCGCACCGGCGAGCGCGTCGGTCAGGGCCGCCAGCTCGGCCTCGTCGAGGCGCGGACCGGGCGAGTTGACCTTGGTCGTGGTGCCCTCGGGCTCGGCGAGGGTGAGGTTCACGCGGAGGCGGCCGCGGACGGGGACGGCGCGGTAGTCCAGGCCGAGGGAGTCGAGGGCGCCGAGCAGCGGCTCGTCGGCCGCGGCCGGAAGCACGGCGGTGACGGGCACGCCCGCGGAGTGCAGCACGCGGGCGACGTTGATGCCCTTGCCGCCGGGATCGTCGTGGGCCGCCTCGCTGCGCACGACGCCGCCGCGCTCGAGCGGCTCGAGCAGACCGACGAGGCGGTCGATCGCCGGATTCGCGGTGACGGTGACGATCACGGACGGCTCCTTCCGGTGCTGGTAACCAGCGTCACACGTCAGGGGTTCGCATGCGCTGTGGGTTCATGTGGCTTTCAATGTTGCCTTGTATTGATTTATGTCACATCGTGGGACCTTGTCAAGGCCGCGGTGTTTCCTGGATCACGCGGGCGTTACCGTCGAGAGGTGAGCACCGTGTACTCCGGAACCGCTGTCGTCCCAGGAATCGGCGTCGGCCCGGTCGTCCGACCGGCCCCCCGTCCCACCGCTCCGGAGCACGAGGACTCCGCCGACGCGTCGGTCACGACCGTCGCCTTCGGAGCCGCTGCCGCGGAGGTCGCGCGGCGCCTGCGGGCACGCTCGCAGTCGGCCAGCGGCGCCGCCTCCGAGGTGCTCGCCGCCACCGCCGGGCTCGCCGAGGACCGAGGACTGGCCACGTTCGTCGCGAAGCACGCGGCGCAGGGCGCGGGTCCCGCCACCGCCACGACGGCCGCGATCGAGGAGCTCGCCGCGATGTTCACCGCGGCCGGGGGCCTCATGGCCGAGCGGGTGACCGACCTCTACGACGTCCGCGACCGCATCGTCGCCGAGCTGCTCGAGCTGCCCGAGCCCGGCATCCCCGTGCCCGACGAGCCCTCGGTGCTGCTGGCCGACGACCTCGCCCCCGCCGACACCGCGGGCCTCGACCCGTCGCGGATCGTCGCGATCGGCACCGAGCTCGGCGGCTCCACCAGCCACACCGCGATCATCGCGCGCCAGCTGGGGATCCCCTGCGTCGTCGCCGTCACCGACCTGGCGGCCGTCGAGGCCGGCGCCCGCGTGGCCGTCGACGGGACCACCGGCACCGTCACCGTCGACCCCGACGAGGCGCAGGTCGCCGAGCTGATCGAGGCCGACCGCCGCACGCGCGAGGCCGCCGCCGGATGGACCGGGCCCGGCCGCACCTCCGACGGCCACGCCGTGCAGATCCTCGCGAACGTGCAGGACGGCGCGGGCGCGCGCGTCGCCGCCGAGCAGCCGATCGAGGGCGTGGGCCTGTTCCGCACCGAGCTGTCGTTCCTCGACCGCGCCACCGAGCCGAGCGTCGACGAGCAGGCCGCGATCTACGCCGAGGTCTTCGAGGCGATGGGCGACAAGAAGGTCATCGTGCGCACGCTCGACGCCGGCTCGGACAAGCCGCTCGCGTTCGCGAACCAGCCCGACGAGCCGAACCCCGCGCTCGGCGTGCGCGGCCTGCGCATCGGCCTGGCGACGCCCGCGATGCTCGACCGCCAGCTCGACGGCATCGCCGCGGCCGCCGAGCGCACCGGCGCCGACGTGCGAGTGATGGCGCCGATGGTCACCACCGAGTCGGAGGCCCAGTGGTTCGCCGAGCGCGTCCGCGCTCGCGGGCTGCAGGCCGGCATCATGATCGAGACGCCGTCCACGGTGCTGCTGGCCGACCGCCTGTTCCGCCACCTCGACTTCGTCTCGATCGGCACGAACGACCTGTCGCAGTACACGTTCGCCGCCGACCGGATGGCGCCCACGCTGAGCGACCTCACCGACCCGTGGCAGCCCGCCCTCCTGGCCTCGATCAAGCTGGTCGCCGACGCCGGCCGCCGCGCGGGCAAGCCCGTGGGCGTGTGCGGCGAGGCCGCGGCCCATCCGCTGCTGGCGTGCGTGCTGACCGGCCTCGGCGTCACCTCGCTGTCGTGCGCGGCCACCGCCGTGCGCCCCGTCGGCGCGAAGCTCGCGCAGGTCACGCTGGCGCAGTGCGAGGAGGCCGCCGAGGCCGCCCTCGCCGCCTTCGACCCCAGCCGCGCCGCCCAGGCCGCCGCCGAGATCCTCGCCTGAACCGGTCCGCAGCACCCCGCTCCGACTTTTGTGACGGCTCTCGCAACTTCTGTGACGCACTTCGCCGCGAACGACCGGATCTGACCGAATCCCGTCACAAAAGTTGGGTGAGCGGCGGGGAGCGGGCTCGATGGCTGCGCCGCCGTCCCCAAGCGGAGTTCGGCCCGCGCGGCCGTCCACAGCCTCCGGCTCCGGGGTTTCGCCCGCTCAGGTGTGACGCGCACGGTTCGGAGGTGCGTCCGACTCCTCGACAGCTGCGCGGCCGTCCGTTCACCACGGCGGAGGCGACCGCGGCAGGCATCTCGCACCACCGACTCCGCGGTCCCGCCTTCTCCCTCCTGCACCGCGGCCGCGGCGTGTGGTGCTTCGCCGACGAGCCCCGCACCCTGACCCTGCTCCTCGCGGCGGACCGCCTCGTGCTGCCACCCGATGCCGCGATCAGCCATCTCACCGGACTTCACCTCCACCTGCCTGACCACTTCCCCGAGTCGCCCGACCTCCACACTCCGCGCCATTGGTCGACGAACACCACGGCACAGACCCGCAGCCCAGACGTGATCCTGCACCGACGGCTCGCTCGCCTCCGGGCGGGAATGCTGGGACCATTGCCGGTGCTGAGCCCGGAACGCTGCCTCGTGGACTCCGCGATCTCGCTCAGCCAGGCAGAGATCGTGAGGTTCGGCGACGCACTCGTGCGATCCGGGCGGATGACCCCCGAGGCGTTCAGCGAGTTCGCGTGGACTCGCCATCTGCACGGCGTGCAGCGCTCGCGAATGACTGCGTGGCGCATGCGCGAGAGGGTCGGGTCCTTCACCGAGACCGACGCCCGACTCGTGCTGAGCGTGTGCGGGATGCCCGAGCCGGAGACGAACGGCGCGATCACCGTCGACGGTCGGACGCTGCACGGCGATCTCGTGCTCCGAAGGTGGAAGGTCGTCGTGGAGTACGACGGTTGGTACCACGAGCGATCGGCCGGGCAGCGACGGATCGACATCATGCGCCGGGAGGCTCTCGAGGCCGAGGGGTGGCTCGTCATCGTCCTGACCGCGGACGATCTCCGCGCACCGGCGACACTCGTAGGACGGGTGTGGCGTGCGCTCACGTCGCGGGGGTATGCCAGGCCGGCTCCGAGGTACGCGAGGGTCGAGCTCGAAGAGCTGTGGCGCCCTCCGAAGCCTCGCTGAGCCCCGCGCTCCCGCCGCGGCCACCGCGACTTTTGTGACGCGGTTCGCCCTCAAACACCGGTGGCGGCGGAATCCCGTCACAAAAGTCGGCGAGGCTGTCACAAAAGTCGGAGCGGGCGGCGCCCCGAGCCGCCAAAAGTCGCGAGGGGCCGCGGCGGGCCGTTGACTGGTGGGCATGCGCTGTCTGGTCACCGGGTCCACCGGCTACGTCGGGGGACGGCTCGTCCCGCAGCTGCTCGAGGCGGGCCACGAGGTGCGCGTGCTGGTGCGCGACGAGCGCAAGGCACGGGCGCACCCGTGGGCCGACCGGGTCGAGATCGTCGTCGGCGACGCGACCAGCCGTGACGACGTCCGCCGCGCGTGCGAGGGCGTCGACGTCTTCTACTACCTGCTGCACTCGATCGGCTCGTCCGGCGACCTCGTGCGCACCGAGCACGAGATGGCGTCGACGATCGCCGAGGCCGCGCAGGAGGCCGGGGTCGGCCGCTTCGTCTACCTGTCGGGCATGGTGCCGCAGGGCGAGGAGCTGTCCGAGCACCTGCGGTCGCGCGACGAGGTGGCCCGCGTGCTGCTCGACTCGGGCGTTCCCACCGCCGTGCTCCAGGCGGGCATCATCATCGGCTCGGGCTCCGCGTCGTTCGAGATGCTGCGCTACCTGACCGAGCGCCTGCCCGCGATGGTCACGCCGCGCTGGGTCGACTCGCGCACGCAGCCGATCGCGATCCGCGACGTGCTCCGCCTGCTCGTCGGCTGCGCCGAGCTGCCGCCCGACGTGAACCGCCGCTTCGACATCGGCGGCCCCGACGTCCTGACGTACCTCGAGATGATGCAGGGCTACGCGAAGGTCGCGGAGCTGCCGAGGCGTCGGATCCTGCGCGTCCCGGTCCTGTCGCCGAGCCTCTCGAGCCACTGGGTCGGCCTCATCACCCCCGTGCCGGCGGGCCTGGCGCGCCCGCTCGTCGAGAGCCTGCGCAACACCGTGGTGGCCCAGGAGGACGACATCTGGCGGTACGTCGAGCGGCCCCCGGGCGGCCTCACCGGCTTCGAGCGCGCGGTCGAGCTGGCGCTCACCAAGATCCGCGACCTCGACGTGCCCACGCGCTGGACGTCGGCCGCCACGCGCGGCGCCCCCTCGGAGCCGCTGCCCGAGGACCCCGACTGGGCGGGCGGCTCGCTCTACACCGACGAGCGCACCCGCGAGGTCGAGGCGACGCCCGAGGACCTCTGGGCCGTGATCGAGGGCATCGGCGGCGACCACGGCTGGTACTCGTGGCCGCTCGCGTGGGAGGTACGCGGGCTGATCGACCGCGCGTTCGGCGGTCCCGGCCTGCGTCGCGGACGCCGCGACCACAGCAAGCTCGTCGTCGGCGACGCCGTGGACTTCTGGCGCGTCGAGGAGGAGGACGAGGGCTCGTTCCTGCGGCTGCGCGCCGAGATGAAGGTGCCCGGCCTGGCGTGGCTCGAGCTGCGCGTCGGCTCGGACGACTCGGGGACGACCTCGTTCCACCAGCGTGCGCTGTTCCACCCGCGGGGGCTGCTGGGACACCTCTACTGGTGGGCCGTGTGGCCGTTCCACGGCATCATCTTCGGCGGCATGCAGCGCAACGTGGCGAAGGCGGCCGAGGCGCGCGCCTGAGCGGAGCCGGAGGAGGGCCCCGCGCCCGCGGTGTATCAGGGCCGCGGCGCCGGGGTCATGGGATGGCGTGCCCGACAGGGCTCCAAGTCACCCCCAAGTCGGGCGCAAGGTCTCGGACCGACAGTCGGTGGCACGGAACGTCCCCTCCCACCGAAGGAACCGAGACACATGTCCACCCTCTTGTACCGCTTCGGCCGCACCACGGCCCTGCACCCCTGGCGCACGCTCGTCGGCTGGCTGATCGTCGCCGCCTGCGTGTTCGCCGCCAGCTCCGCGTTCGGGGGCACCACCCAGGACGACTGGAACGTGCCCGGCGCGGAGTCCCAGCGCGGCATCGACCTGCTGCGCGACCACCTCCCCGACGCCGGCAACGCCTCGGCGAACATCGTCGTCCACGACGACACCGCGATCCCCGCGACCGTGCTGACCTCGCTCGGCGAGCGCCTGCAGGACGTCGCGCACGCCTCCAGCGTGAGCCCGCCCCGCCTCAGCGAGGACGGCCGCACCGCGGTGCTGCACCTCGCCTACGACACCGAGGTCACCCACCCCGACCTCATGGGCGACATCGACCCGCTCGACGAGGCCGTCGAGGCGACGCGCGACGCGGGCTACCAGGTCGAGCTCGGCGGCGACCAGCCCTCGACCGCCTCCGCCCCGATCGAGGGCTACGGCGAGCTCATCGGCGTCGGCGCGGCGCTGCTGATCCTGCTGATCGCGTTCGGCTCGGCCGTCGTCGCGGGCCTGCCCGTGCTGGTGGCGGTGTCCGGCCTCGCGGTCGGCTCGGCGGGCGTCACGCTGCTGGCGGCCACGATGGACGTCTCCACGTCGGCACCCATGGTGGCCACGATGGTCGGCCTGGGCGTCGGCATCGACTACGCCCTGCTGCTGGTGAGCCGGCACGCCGAGTTCCTCGCGCAGGGGCATCCCGTCGAGGAGGCCGCCGGGCGCAGCCTCGCGACCGCCGGCAAGTCGGTCGTGTTCGCCTCGCTGACCGTGCTGATCTCGCTGCTGGGCCTGGGCCTGGCGGGGCTGCCGACGTTCTCGACGTTCGGCTGGGCGACCGCGATCTCCGTCGTGGCCGTCATGCTCACGGCGATGACGCTGGTGCCCGTGCTGTGCCGGTTCGCCGGCCGCAAGGTGCTGGCGCGCGGCCTGCGCCGCGGCGCGGTGCGCACCGAGCGTCCCCTGACGGCTCGCTGGGCCGAGCGCGTCACGCGGCGTCCGCTGCTGTGGGCGCTCGCCGGGACGACGATCATGATCGCCCTCGCGGCTCCCGTGCTCGACATGCGCACGTGGCCGCAGGACGACGGCAACCAGACGACCGAGGCCACCACCCGGCGCGCGTACGACCTCACGGCCGACGCGTTCGGACCCGGTGCCACCGGCCCGATCACGGTGGTCGTCGACCACGCGAAGGTGCCGGCCTCCGAGGTGGCCGACGTCCGTGCCGCCCTGGCGTCCAACGAGGACCTGGTCGCCGTCTCCCCCGCGACGACCTCGCCCGACGGCGCGGTCAGCGTGCTGACGGCCGAGCCGGCGTTCGGGCCCGCCGACGAGCGCACCTCCGGCCTCGTCGAGGACCTGCGCGCCGACCTCCCGGCGGGCGTAGAGGTCACCGGCCAGACGCCGCTGTTCGCCGACATCGCCGAGATGCTGTCGCACCGGCTGTGGGTCGTCATCGCGTTCGTCGTGGCGGTCTCGGTGCTGCTGCTGATGCTCGTGTTCCGCTCGGTCGTCATCCCGCTGAAGGCGGCCGTCATGAACCTGCTGTCGATCGGCGCCGCCTACGGCGTCATGACCGCGGTGTTCCAGTGGGGCTGGGGCGCGGGCCTGCTCGGCATCGACCACGCCGCGCCCGTGTCCAGCTGGGTGCCGATCCTGATCTTCGCGATCCTGTTCGGCCTCTCGATGGACTACGAGGTGTTCCTGCTGAGCCGCATCCGCGAGAAGTGGCTCGACACCGGCGACGCCACCGACAGCGTGGTGCACGGCCTGTCCGCCTCGGGCAAGGTCATCACCGCCGCCGCCGCGATCATGGTGGTCGTGTTCCTCGGCTTCGCGACCGAGGGCGACCTCGTGGTCAAGATGCTGGGCCTGGGCATGGCGACCGCCGTGTTCCTCGACGCGACGATCGTGCGGATGATCCTGGTCCCCGCCACGATGACGCTGCTCGGGAAGTGGAACTGGTGGCTGCCGGGCTGGCTCGACCGGGCCCTGCCCCAGGTCGACGTCGAGGGCGACGAGCGCGCGCTCGAGCCCACCCGCTGAACGGCTAGAAGCCGAACCGGTCCCGCTGGTCGCGCAGTCGCTGCGCGGCCAGCGGGATCTCCCACTGCTCGCACAGCTCCTCGGCGCGGTCGGCGTGGGCGCGCGCCGCCTCGAGGTCGCCGAGGGCCGCGTGGGCGCACGCGATGTAGTGGTCCACCGGGCCCGAGGCGTTGCCCGACCCGGCCGAGCAGCTCGAGCCGGGGAACGGCGCGATCCGCTCCAGCGCCGCGGCCGCCAGCCCGCGGTCGCCGACGTACAGTGCCGCCTCGGCCGCGTTGCACCAGGCCAGCATCGAGAACCAGTCGTCGTGGTCGAGGTCCACGGCGTACCGCCGCAGGTGCTCGCGCGCGTCGTCGACCCGGCCGGCGCGGCACAGCAGCGCGGCCGTGACCGACGTCAGCGGCAGCGGGTCGGTCTCCTCCATCGCGACGAGCACGTCGACGACCTCGCCGGCGTGACCGCTCCACACGGTGAGCACGAGCTCGGCGCCGAGGATCGCGACGTCGGACTGCGGCAGCGTCACGGTCCGCTCGACGCGGCGCATCCGGTCGAGCATCGCCGCGCTCTCCTCGAAGCGGCCGGCCATGGCGAGCCACGGGATCTCGAGGCCGTCGAGGACGAGCTGCGCGTACGCGAGCCGCAGGCGGTCGGCCTCGGCGCGGGCCTGCGCGATGACCGCGCGCATCTCCAGCGGACGTCCGGCCTCGCCGAGCGCGACGGCCTGCAGCGTCGCCGAGATCACCACGTCGCGGTCGCGGCCGAGCTCGCGGGCCAGGCGCACGGACTCCTGCGCCCACTCGGCCCGCTCGGCGGCCGTGTCGGCCTTCCACAGCGCGGCCACGCCGACCTGCGCGACGTCGACCATCAGGCCCGGGTCGCCGAGCTCCTCGGCCATCGCGCGCGCCTTCGCCACGAGCTCGGCGCGCTCGACGAAGGGCGAGGTGTAGTACTGCTCGCTGGCCAGCGCGACCAGGGCGCGACACCGCAGCGACGACGACTCGGGCGGGGGGTCGTCGAGGGCGTCCCGCAGCGCGGTGACCACGACGTCGTTGACCTCGCCGTGGTTGGTGGCCTGCCACAGCGCGCCCTGCGTGGTGGCGAGGGCGGCCGCGGCGAGCAGCTCGGGGTCGCCGATCGCCCGGGCCTCGTCGATGGCGGCCGCGACGCCGGCGGCCAGCTCAGTCCAGCGCGCCGACCAGCGGTGCGCGTCGGCCAGCTCCATCCGGGCGTCGAAGCGGTCGCGGGCGGTGGCGGCGGGGTCGTCGGCCATCGCGGCGAGGGCCGCGGTCAGCAGCTCGGCCCGGTCCTCGTGCGCATGCAGCGCGCGGGCGTCCTCGGCGGCACGCTCCGCCGCGCGCCACGCCGTGGCCGCATGGGCCGGGCCCGCGGCCAGCCAGTGCCGCGCCTCCTCCGACACGCGGTCCGTGCCCGCGAGCGCGGCCGCCACGGCGGCGTGCCGGCGGGCCCGCCGCGAGGCGGAGAGTCCCGCGTAGAGGCTGTCGCGCACGAGCGCGTGGGCGAACGCGTACCGGTCGATGCCCTCCTCCACGACGAGGCCCGCCTCGACCGCCGGCTCCAGCAGGTCGAGCGCCCCGTCCTCGTCCGTGCCGAGGACGGCCGCCAGGGTCGGACCGTCGAACTGACGACCCACCACGGCCGCCGTCGCCAGCGCGGCGCGCGTGTCCTCGGGCAGCCGGGCGAGGCGACGGGTGAGCACGTCGTGCACGGCGCGGGGCGTGTCGTCCTCGGCCAGCAGGGTGGCGAGGTCACCGCGCTCGCCGGCCAGCCGGGCGTACTCGACGAGGAAGAACGGATTGCCGTCGGTGCGCTCGTGCAGGGCGGCCGCCTCGGCGGGCGAGGGCTCCGCGTCGGTGACGCCGCCGACGACCTCGGCGACCTCCTCCGGGCCGAGCCCCGTCAGGTGCAGGCGGAGGGCGTGCCGCCGGGCCAGCGCCTCGGCGGTGTCCGCCAGCAGTCCCGTGGGCTCCGGGTGGTCGCGCCACGTCACCACGACCAGCAGGCGGGCGTCGGTGACCGTCTCGGCCAGCAGCATGAGGCCGCGCAGGCTCGCCGGGTCGGCCCAGTGCAGGTCCTCGAGGACCACGACGACGGGCTCGTCGCCGGCTCTCGCGCGCAGCGCGGCGAGGATCGCCTCGCGCACCCGGAAGCCGTCGGCGGCGTCGGACACGTCGGGGAAGTCGAGGCCGAGCGCCTCCAGGACGGAGCGCCACGGCCACAGCGGGGGCGCTCCCTCGTCGCTGGAGCAGCGGCCCACGGCGACCCGCGCGCCCGCGGCGACCGCCCGGCGGCCCAGCTCGGCCGCGAGCCGGCTCTTGCCGATGCCCGGCTCGCCCGTCACGGCGGCGAACGAGGTCGTCCCGGCGAGGGCGGCGTCGAGGCCGCGCGCGAGGGCGGCGAGCTGCTGGTCGCGGCCCACCATCGGCCACGGAGCCGCGGCCCCCGTCCCGGCCTCGGCCGGGTCCTCCGGGGGCGGGGTCCAGTCCAGGGCGGCGTCCTGGCGCAGCAGCGCCGTCTGGAGGCGTCGCAGCTCGGGGCCGGGCTCGATCCCGAGCTCGTCGTCGAGCACCTCGCGGACCCGCCGGATCACCTCCAGCGACTCCGCCTGGCGACCGGACCGCGCGAGGGCGAGGGCGCGCAACCCCCAGAGCCGCTCACGCAGCGGGTGGGCCGCCGTCAGCGCCTCCAGCTCGGCCGCGGCCGTCGCGTGACGACCGAGGGCGAGCGCCGCGACGGCGCGGCCCTCGAGCGCGACGAGCCGCAGCTCCTCCAGCCGCGCCCGCTCGGCGACCGCAGCGGGGGCGTCGCCGAGCTCGGCGTAGGGCGTGCCGCGCCAGCGCGCGAGGCCGGTGTCGAGCAGCGCGTCGACCGACTCGAGCTCGGCCCGGGTCGGGCGGGGTGACTCCAGCCGGCGGTGCGCGTCGGCAATCGCCTGCTCGAAGGCGTGGGCGTCGACGTCCTCGGGCGGCACGCGCAGGGCGTAGCCGGCCCCGACCGTCACGAGCACCTCCGCGGGCGCCCGGCGGGCACGACCCGGCTCGAGCACCTTGCGCAGCCCCGAGACGTAGGCCTGCAGCGTCGTCGCGACGCCGGGTGGCGGCGTGTCTCCCCAGAGCAGGTCCACGATCGTGTCGACGCCGACCGGCCGCCCGCCGGACAGCGCGAGGGCGGCGACGAGGGTGCGCTGCTTGGGCGTGCCGAGATCGAGCTCGGCACCGTCAGCCGAGACCGCCACGGGCCCCAGCACCCTCAGCTCCACAGTCGCAGCATAGGGACGCGCCGGGGCCCGGCACAGGGGTTCGGCGCGACTCGCGGCGAGCGACTCCAAGTCAGGTCCCAGTCGGTATCAAGCGGTCCGGCCGATGCTCTCGGGGACCGGAAACACCGACAGAACCAAGGAGCACCACCGTGTCCATCCACGAGACCCTCGACCAGCTCGAGCGCCCGGCCGACCGCCTGCGCGGGCTGATCAACGGAGCCGTCCACCTGCCCGGCGACCCCGGGTACGACGCGGCACGATCCGCCTGGAACCTCGCCGTCGACCAGCGTCCCGCCGCCGTCGCCCTCCCTCGCGACGCCGACGAGGTCGCCCGGATCGTCCGCGCCGCCCACGCAGCCGGCCTGCGGGTCGCACCGCAGAGCACCGGCCACAACGCCGGACCGCTCGTCGCCGGCGGCCTGGACGACGTCGTCATCGTCCGCACGAGCGAGCTGGACGACGTGAGCGTCGACCCCGAGCGCCGCATCGTCCGCGTCGGCGGCGGCACCGTCTGGCTGCCCGCGGTGAAGGCGGCGGCCGAGCACGGCCTCACCGTCCTGCACGGCTCGTCCGTCGACGTCGGCATCGCCGGCTACAGCCTCGGCGGCGGCATGGGCTGGTACGCCCGCCGGCTGGGCCTGGCGACGAACAGCCTCACGGCCGTCGAGATCGTGCTGGCGAACGGCGACCTCGTGCGTGCCGACGAGCAGACGAACACCGAGCTGTTCTGGGCCGTCCGCGGCGGTGGCGGCAACTTCGGCATCGTCACGGCGCTGGAGTTCCGCGCGTACGACTTCAGCACCGCGTACGCCGGGATGATGATGTGGGACGTCGAGATGGCGCCCCGCGTCCTGGACATGTGGCGCGCCTGGGCCCCCGTGGCCCCCGACGAGGTCACGACGTCGTTCCGCATCATGAGGATCCCCCCGATCCCCGAGATGCCCGACTTCGTCCGCGGTCGCACGATCGTCGTGATCGACGGCGCCGTGATGGCCGACGACGAGCGCGCCGCCGACGTCCTGGCGCCGCTGCGGGCGCTCGAGCCCGAGCTCGACACGTTCGGCCGCGTGCCCACCGAGACCCTCGTGCACCTGCACATGGATCCGGAGGAGCCCGCGCCGGGCGTCATGCGCTCGACGATGCTGCGCGAGCTCGACGACGCGGGCGCCGACGCGTTCCTGTCCCTCTTCGGCCCCGGCGTCGAGACGCCGCTCATGGTGGCCGAGCTGCGCCAGCTCGGCGGCGCCGTGGGACGCCCGCACGAGGGCGGCGGCGTGCTGACGCACCTCGAGGGCGAGTTCGCCTTCATCTGCGGCGGCATGGCTCCCACACCCGAGCTGGCCGCGATGGTGGCCGCGCTCGGCGAGCAGGCGGTCGCGGCGCTCGGGCCGTGGGCGAACGGGCGGTCGTACCTCAACTTCGCCGAGGAGCCGACCGACGCCCGCACGGGCTACGCCGACGACGCCTGGCTGAGGCTGGCCGCGATCCGCTCGGCCGTCGACCCCGAGGGCGTGTTCGTCGCGAACCACGCGATCCCGCGCCTCTACGAGGACGGCGTGCCGACCCGCTGAGCCGTCCCCCCGAGCCGAGCCCGCCGAGACCCCCGCCGGTCTCGGCGGGCTCGTTCGTCGTGGACCCCACTTGCAGGGCGACGCGCGCGGGTCCAGAGTCGGGGCCATGAGCCTGTTCCGGACGAAGAGCATCGAGCAGTCGATCGCCGAGACCGACGAGCCGGAGCACCAGCTCCGCCGCGACCTCAGCGCCAAGGACCTCATGGTCTTCGGCGTCGGCGTCATCATCGGCACCGGCATCTTCGTGCTGACGGGCCAGGAGGCGCACAACCACGCCGGGCCCGCCATCGTCATCAGCTTCCTCATCGCCGGAGCGGTGTGCGCCCTCGCCGCGCTCTGCTACGCCGAGTTCGCCGCGACCGTCCCCGTCGCCGGCAGCGCGTACACGTTCAGCTACGCCACCCTGGGCGAGTTCATCGCGTGGATCATCGGCTGGGACCTGCTGCTCGAGCTGGCCCTCGGCGCCGCGGTGGTGGCGCGCGGCTGGTCGGGCTACCTGCAGGAGCTGCTGGAGCTGCCCACGCAGATCGCCGGCGACGAGGCCGTGGTCGACGTCGCCGCCATCGGCATCGTCGTGCTGCTGTCGTTCCTCGTGATCGCGGGCACGAAGCTCTCGAGCTCGGTCACGAGCGTCTTCGTCCTCATCAAGGTCTCGGTGGTGCTGTTCGTCGTCGTCGCGGGCCTGTTCTTCATCAAGGCCGCGAACTACACGCCCTTCATCCCCGACGCCCAGAAGCAGGAGCTGGAGAAGGGCGCCGACCAGCCGCTCATCCAGGCGGTCTTCGGCATGGCGCCCACCGCCTTCGGCGTCATGGGCATCATCGCCGCCGCCTCGGTGGTGTTCTTCAGCTACATCGGCTTCGACGTGGTGGCCACGACGGCCGAGGAGACCAAGAACCCGCAGCGGGACGTGCCACGCGGCATCCTCGGCTCGCTGCTGATCTGCACCGTCCTCTACATGGCCGTCTCGTTCGTGATCACGGGGATGCTGCCCTACACCGACGACCGCATGAACACCGGCGCCCCGCTGGCCGAGGCGTTCTCGGCCAACGACATCGACTGGGCCGCCAACCTCATCTCGCTGGGTGCCGTCGCCGGCATGACCACGACGATCCTCGTGCTGCTGCTGGGCCAGTCGCGCATCCTGTTCGCGATGTGCCGCGACGGGCTGCTGCCGCGCGGGCTGGCGAAGGTGCACCCCACCTTCGGGACGCCCTACCGGATCACGATCATCACCACGGCGTTCGTGGCGATCCTCGCGGGCTTCGTGCCGCTGGCCGAGCTGAGCCACCTGGTCAGCATCGGCACGCTGTTCGCGTTCGCCCTGGTCTCGGCGGGCGTGCTGATCCTGCGTCGCACGCGCCCCGACCTGGAGCGCGCGTTCAAGGTGCCGTTCGCGCCGCTCGTCGCCGGCGCGTCGATCCTCACGTGCATCTGGCTGATGCTGAACCTGTCGCTGCTGACGTGGGAGCGCTTCCTCATCTGGATGGCGCTCGGCGTGGTCATCTACTTCGCGTACGGCCGCCGCCACGCGCGGCTCGGGCAGACCGCCAAGGACGACGCGCGCTGAGGGTCAGAGCAGCTCGATCGCGTAGGAGAGCTCCTCGCGGCCTCCGGGTGCCACGACGGCGACGCCCGGCTTGCCGGCGAGCTCGCCCACGTAGTCGGCCGGCGCGGGGCGACCGCGCCAGGGCTCGATGCAGACGAAGCGCGCGCCGGGCACCGACCACAGCGTGATGCCGGTGAAGCCCTCCCACGTCAGGCGGACCTGGCGGCCGGCGCCCGAGGAGTAGACGAGGCCGCGACTGGTGACCTCGGGCAGGATCACGGCGCCCTCGGTGAACCACGAGTCGTTGAGCGTGACGACACGGTCCCACGCGGGGTTGTCGAAGCGCTCGTCGGTCAGGAGGTTGTCCACGACCCGGCGCGCGGGCGCGGTCTCGGGCTCGTCGAACCGCACCTGGTGCATCGACCGCGGCTGGTCGTCCTCGAGCGGCCACACGAAGGCGGGGTGCGAGCCGAGGTCGAACGGCATCGGCACGTCGCCGCGGTTCTCGACCGTGTACTGCACCGAGAGGCTGCGGCCCTCGACCACGTAGGTCACGGCGAGGGCGAAGTCGTAGGGGTAGTGCTCGCGCGTCTCGTCGTCGGCGACGAGCACGAGCGAGGCGCGGTCGTGGCCGCTGTCGACGACCGACCACTCGCGGTCGCGGGCGAAGCCGTGCTGCGGCATCGGGTAGGTCCGGTCGCCCACGCGGACGCGGTCGTCGGGCACGCGGCAGATCACGGGGAACAGCACGGGGGCGTGGCGCCGCCACGGATCCTCGCCCGACCACAGGTACTCGTGGTCGGCCTCGTCGCGGATCGAGACGGGCTCCGCCCCGTGGAGCGCGACGGCGACGCTGATCTCGCGATCGCGCAGGACGAGGGAGGTCATGTCACCGACGGTAGACACCCGACCCCCGCTCGCGCATGCCGAATGCACGCGACATCGCCAACGTCACATCCTCAGTCCGCGCTGGAACCGCGGTCACCCGGCAGCGACCGCCGGCGCGCGCGGCGCGCCGTCTCGGGCTCGTAGCCGTACCCGTAGCCATAGCCATAGCCGTACCCGTAGCCGGAGCCCCGGCGGCGCTTGCGCGGCTTCGGCGACATCGTCACCACCGCGCCGCAGAGCCGGGCGTCCACACTGGCGAGGCGGTCCAGCGCCGAGGCGTACTGGTCGGTCGTGGTCGAGCCGTGCCTGATCACCATGATCGCGCCGTCGGTGGCGGCGGCCAGCGGGGCCGCGTCGGTCACGGGCAGCAGCGGCGGCGCGTCGACGAGGACCACGTCGTAGTCCAGCCGCAGCCGGTCGAGCAGCTTCGTCATCGCGGCCGAGCCGAGCAGCTCGGCGGGGTTCGGCGGGATCCGTCCCGAGGGCAGCAGGTCGAGCGTGCCGCTCACCTTCTGGATCGCGTCCTCGGGCTCGACGCGGCCGAGCAGGATCGTGGTGACGCCGACGCTGCCCTCGAGCGTGAGGTACTCGGCGAGCTTCGGGCGGCGCAGGTCGGCCTCGACGAGCAGCACCCGCTGGCCGCTGTCGGCGATGACCTGGGCGAGGTTGGCCGCCGTCGTCGTCTTGCCCTCCGCCGGCACGGCGCTGGTGACGACGTAGCACCGGTGGCCGGCACCGGCGTCGATGAACTGCAGGTTCGTCCGCAGCACCCGGAAGGCCTCGACCCGCGGGTCGTGCCCCGACCTTCCGCGCACGAGCGGCTGCCTCACGGCTTCGCGGTCGAAGTGGATGTCGCCGAGCACCGGCACCTCGCGGCCCGACACCGCGGTGATGTCCTCCTGCGACGTGATGCGGTTGTCCATCAGCTCGCGCAGGACGGCCAGCCCGTACCCGAGCAGCAGGCCGAGCAGCAGCGCGATGCCGAGGTTGCGCGCCGGCTGGGGCGACACGGGCGAGCCCGACACCGTGGCCCGGTCGACGATCGAGGCCTTGACCGGCGCCTCCTGCTGGCCGTCGGGCGTCTCCAGCTCGCGGACGTAGCCGGCGAAGGCCTCCGCGACCGTCTGGGTGAGCTCCTGGGCGCGCTCGGGCGACGGATCGGTGACCGAGACCGACAGCACCACGGTGTCCAGCTCGATGCTCGTGTCGATCCGCTCCATGAGGTCCTGCGGCGTCTCGTCCAGACCGAGCTTCTCCACGACGCGGCTCGCGACCTCCTCGCCCTTGATGAGGGTCGCGTACGACTTCACGCGCTGCTGGCTGAACTGGCCGCCCTGCTGCAGCTCGCCACCGTCGGCGCTCTGCGGCGTCTTGACGAACAGGCGCGCCGTCGACTGGTACTGCGGCGTCACCGAGACCGTGTAGAAGCCCGCCGCCGCGACCGTCAGGACGGTCACGACGGTGATCAGCAGCCACCGCTCCCGCGCGATGCGCAGGTAGTCCTTCAACTCCATGTGGGCCTCCAGGTGGGAAGACGATCGGCAGTAGGCTCCTGCGCGTGAGCCCCCGGATCCTGGTCGTGTGCACGGCGAACGTGTGCCGCTCGCCGGTGATCGAGGCGATGCTGGGCCAGCGGCTCGGGCCCGGCTTCACGGTGACGAGCGCCGGAGTGCGCGCGCCCGTGGGCCGTCCGATCGACCCCGACTCGGCCGAGCAGCTGCGCCGCCGCGGCCTCGACGTGCCGCAGCACGCCGCACGCCAGCTCACGCGCGAGCTCGTCGCGGAGTCCGACCTCGTGCTCACCGCCACGCGGGCGCACCGCGCCGACGTGCTCGACCTCGAGCCGCGGGCGCTGCGCCGCACCTTCACGACGCTCGAGCTGGCCGGACTCGTCGAGGGCGCGGACGTCGGCAGCGTCGACTCCCTCGTGGCGGACGCCGCCGCGCGCCGGTCGCACGGTCCCGCCGACGTGGACCTCGTCGACCCGATCGGCCGCTCCGAACAGGTGCACAGCGAGGTCGCCACGCGGGTCGAGGCCGCCGTGGCATCGATCGCGGCCGCGCTCAGGCGCGCCTCCTCCTAGGACCGGCGACATGCGCTCGGCACCCTGACGTCGTTGCTCGAGGTGTCGATCCCCGGCGTCTCGAAGTAGCGGGCGTCGCCGTCGGCGCCCGGCGCGGTCTGCACGCGCCACGTCACCGAGATCTCGTCGCCCGGCGGGATCGTGAGGGTGCCGTACTGCACGGGCCGCCCCTCGTACGTGACGTCGCTCGAGGCCAGCGGTCGCTCCTGGCCGTCGATCGTGAAGCCCACGACCCGGCCGCCGCGCGGGGCGAGGAGCCGGTACGTCAGCAGCTGGTTGCCCTTCGCGGTGCGGGTGCCGCGGCCGGTGACGTACCAGGGCGACTCCTCGGGGTCGCCGCTGAACTGGTTGCGGAACGAGGTGGTGACCAGCACGACCTGGCTGCGGTCGGCCCGGCAGGTCGTGGCCTTGGCGCGGGTGTCGTAGCGCAGGAACCACTGCATCTTGGACTGGGCGGCGTCGGTGACGTAGAGGCCGATGTGCGGCGTCTCGTCGTCCTGCGCGACGCGGCCGGCCACGGCCGTGTCGGCGATGACCTGCTGGCTGTCGTCCTCGCGGAACCACACCTGCAGGCGGCGCTCGGACGCGGCCTCGGACAGTGCCGACACGATCCGGGTCCAGTCGCCGCGGCCGTTCATGACGGCCTCGAAGGTGCGTCCCGTGGCGGACTCGAAGTAGGCGTCCTGCGCGGACGGGTCCTCGAAGTCGACGTAGACGCCGTGGAGCAGGCGCTGGACGGCGTTGTCGGCCGTGAGGGTGGGCCCGCCCTCCACCTTGACCGAGCCGACGCCGCGCAGCACGTAGGACATCGCCACGGCGTCCAGGCTGACGACGCCGTCGACGTCCTCGCCGAAGGCCCGCTCGGCGCGGTCGGCCCAGATCCGGGCCACGCGCGGGAAGTCGGGCGAGATGTTCGTCGAGCGCACGTCGTGCCCCATGATCGTGCCGAACGCCGCGCGCTCCTCGCGGGTCAGCCTCGCGTCGGCCTGCCGGGTGCCGTCGGCCGCGAGGTTGAGCTCGCCCGAGGCCGCCTGCGCGGACAGCGTGATCCGTCCGTCCTGCGTGGTGAGCAGGACGAAGACGCCCGCGAGGCCGCCGGTGGAGCGGATCTCGGCGTTGGTCTGGAACACCAGCAGCAGGTGCTGCTCCCCCGTCGCGCCGAGCGCGGCAGGCGCCAGGCGCATGACCCGACCCGCGGCGTCGGCGGCGCGGTCGGCGTCCTCGACCTGGCGCTGCAGGTCGAGCACCGGCCGGACGAGCGGCCCGAGCAGGCGCTCGGCGTCGATCGCGCGGATGTCGTCGGCGTTCTCCGACAGCACCTGACTCGCCTCCGTGACGGCGGGGGCCAGGGTGGCGAGCGCCTTCACGTCGACCTGCCCGTCGCGCGGCTTGAAGCTCTGCACGGACAGCGTCGACCCGGCCTCCACGAGCGGCGGCAGTCCACGGGTGGCGATGTCGTCGATCGACGCCGACGTGACCTGCACGGCCTCGACGTTGCGGCCCAGCCACGGCACCTTCGCCGCGGCGTCCCACAGGCCACCGCTGCTCGTGCGGTGCGCGTGCGACGCGCTGGCCTGCAGCCGCTCGAGGCTCGCGGCGGCCGCCTCGGTCTCGCCGGCCGCCATCTGGTCCTTGAGGGCGACGGCTTGGTCCTGGGCGCGCAGCAGGCTGGACGCCACGTCCTTGGCCTCGAGGGCCAGCGGCACCAGCGCGAGTCCGGCGACCGCCAGCCCGAAGCCGAGCGACAGCCAGACGACGGCCGTCCTCCTCACCGCGGTCAGGCGGACGTGCGGCGTCGGACCGCGACGACGGCGACGCCGCCGCCGATCACGACCAGGGCGCCACCGAGGGCGAGCAGCTGCCAGTTCGAGCCGCCCGTGTCGGCCAGGGCGCCGTTGTCGGCGCTGGCCGGGGTCTCGTCGGCGGCGTCGTCGTCGGCGCCGGCATCACCGGCGTCGCCGGCCACGACGACCGTGAAGGTCTGCGTCGTGGTCTGGTCGCGCGTGGCGGCCCAGGTGGCGTCCTCGCTGAATGAGATCGGGCGGAACGGGCCCTCCGTGGAGTAGCGGCACACGACGCGGCCCGTGTACGTACCGGGATCGGTGGGCGCCGAGAAGGTGGCGGAGTAGTCGAAGTCCACCGAGCCGGGCGCGGTCGTGCCGTTGAAGCGGGCCGACCAGGCGCACTCGACGTTCGAGGAGAACGAGACGGTGAACTCCTCGCCCGGGCGGACCTCCACGCTGGAGTCACCGCCATCCGGGACGATCACCGGGTCGCCGTAGCCCTCCGAGGAGGCGGGCCCGGCGAGGGCCAGCAGGGCGAGCGCCCCGAGGCCGAGCAGGTACGAGAGTGGGCGAATCAGTCGGGCAGCCATGTCGTGTTTCCCCTCGAAGCGGCCAGCAGAATGGTGACGCAAGCCAAATGTAAGTGTTTACTTACAGGTCTGTCGAATGGTTTTCTTGGCGTGTACACCCGGGGAGTCGTCCTCGGATCGGGACGAGGGGGTGCTTCGCGGCGTGACGACTGATGGTTCTGGTGTGACAGGAGTGACTGTCCGGGGGCGCTCCGGACTCGCTCCCGTCGCCCGTGCGGAGGACGCGCTCCAGCGACTCCTGCGGCCCGAGGGGCTCTCGGCGACGCGCCGCCAGTACGTCCGCCGCGTGGCCGTCAGCGACCTGCTCGTCCTGCTCGTGGTGATCTTCTCCTCCGAGTACGCCTGGCTCGGTCGCGAGGCCGACCAGATCGACGCGCAGTTCGGCCTGGGCTACACGAAGTTCGGCGTCCTGCTCGCGCTCGGCTGGTGGCTCGCGCTGCGCCTCGCCGGCACCCGGGAGCGGAACGTCATGGGCTCCGCCGCGGAGTACCAGCGCATCGTGCACGCCACCGTGACCGTCTTCGGCGTCATCGCGATCGTCGCCGTGCTGCTCGAGTTCAACCTCTCGCGCGGCTACCTCGCGCTCGCGTTCCCCTGCGGCCTGCTGGGGCTGCTGCTCACCCGTCGCGCGTGGCGGCGCTGGCGGCGCCGCCAGGTGCTGCGCGGCCGGTTCGTCGAGAACGTCCTCGTCGTCGGACTGCCCGACAACGCGCGCGAGATCGCCGGCTGGTTCTCCAGACATCCGGCCGAGGGCCTGCGGGTGACCGGGGTGTGGCGGCCGGTCGACGCCACCGAGAGCCAGTGGCTGCGCGTGGGCCAGCAGTTCATCCCGGTCATGGGCCGGGCGCGGTCGCTCCAGTCCGCCGTGCACCTGGCCGGCGCCGACGCGGTGATCGTGTCGGCCACGGACGAGCTCGGGCACCACGGCCTGCGCGACCTCACGTGGGAGCTCGAGGCCGCGGGGATCGAGATGCTGCTGTCCCCCAACCTGCTGGCCGTGGCCGGCTCGCGCATCAGCATGCGCGAGGTGGCCGGGATGCCGCTCGTGGCCGTGAAGGAGCCGCAGTACGCCGAGGCCGGCAACTGGCCGAAGCTCGTCTTCGACTGGTGCGGCGCGGCGGCGCTGCTGATCGCGTCCTCCCCGCTCTTCCTCGCGACCGCGCTGGCGGTCAGGCTGTCGAGCCCGGGACCCGTCTTCTACCGGCAGGAGCGGGTGGGCCGCGACGGCGCGCCCTTCCAGATGATCAAGTTCCGCTCGATGCGGGTGGGTGCCGACGCCGAGCTGACCCGGCTGCTCGAGGAGCAGGGCACCGCCGACCAGCCGCTGTTCAAGGTCGACGACGACCCGCGCGTCACCCGGGTCGGACGCTTCATCCGCCGCTGGTCGATCGACGAGCTGCCGCAGCTGCTCAACGTGATCCGCGGCGACATGAGCCTGGTCGGACCGCGGCCCCAGCGCGAGGGCGAGGTGGCGCTCTACGACCGCGCCGCCCTGCGCCGTCTGCGCGTGCGGCCCGGCATGACCGGGCTGTGGCAGGTCTCGGGTCGCTCGAACCTCTCGTGGGACGAGGCGATCGCGCTCGACATGCACTACGTCGAGAACTGGACCCTCATGGGCGACCTGCAGATCCTCACCCGCACCGTCCGTGCCGTGCTGGCGAGGGACGGCGCGGTCTGACCCTCCCCCCAACGACGAAGCCCCGGTCCGAGCGGACCGGGGCTTCGTGCGTGCAGGAGGTCGATCAGGCGATCTTCTCGCCCTTCTCGGCCTTCTCGAGCAGCAGGGCCGGCGGGCTGAAGCGCTCGCCGTACTTCTCGGCGAGCTCCTGGGCGCGCTCGGTGAAGGCCTTGATGCCGATCTCACCGTTCGCGGCCACGTAGCCGTTGACGTACTGCAGCGCGCCACCGTGGACCGGCGGGAAGCCGATGCCGAAGATGGAGCCGATGTTGGCGTCGGCCACCTGGCGGATGACGCCCTCCTCGAAGCAGCGGACCGTCTCGATCGCCATGATGAACGTCAGGCGCTCCTCGATGTCCTCGAGCGGCACGTCGACGTCGTCCTTGACGAACAGGTTCCACAGCTCGGGCCACAGGTACTTCTTGCCGCCCTCCGGGTACTCGTAGAAGCCGGCGCCGCCGGCCTTGCCCGGGCGACCGAGCTCGACGAGCCGGTTGACGACCTCGGACGCGGGCGTGACGGGCAGCTCCTTGCCCTCGGCCGCGGCGGCCTTGCGGGCCTCGCCCTCGATCTTCTGCTGCAGCGTCAGCGAGACCTCGTCGGACATCGCCAGCGGCTGGCCCGGGAAGCCGGCCAGCTGCGCGGCGCGCTCGATGACGACCGGGTCGACGCCCTCGGCCAGCATCTCGACGCCCTCCATCACGAGCGTGCCGAACACGCGCGAGGTGAAGAAGCCGCGGCTGTCGTTGACGACGATCGGGATCTTGCGGATCTGCTTCGTGAAGTCGATCGCCCGCGCGAGCGCCTCGTCGGAGGTCTTCTCGCCCACGATGATCTCGACGAGCTGCATCTTGTCCACGGGGCTGAAGAAGTGGATGCCGATGAAGTCCTCGGGCCGCTGCACGCCCTCGGCGAGGGTCGTGATGGGCAGCGTGGAGGTGTTCGAGCCCAGCAGCGCGTCGCCGTTGACGATCGGCTCGAGCTCGCCGAACACGCTGTGCTTGAGCTCGACCGACTCGAAGACGGCCTCGACGACGAAGTCGCAGCCGGCGAGGTCGGCGTAGTCGGCGGTCGGGTGGATCCGGCCGAGGATCTCGGCCTTCTTCTCCTCGGTGAGGCGACCGCGCTGGACCTGCTTGGCCAGCAGGCCCTCGGAGTAGCCCTTGCCCTTCTCGGCGGCCTCGACGCTGACGTCCTTCAGGACGACCTCGATGCCCGCGCGCGCCGCCTCGTAGGCGATGCCCGCGCCCATCATGCCGGCGCCCAGGATGGCCAGCTTCTCGGCCTGGCGCTCGGCGATGCCGTCGGGGCGCGAGCCACCGGCGTTGATGGCGCCGAGGTCGAAGAAGAACGCCTGCGTCATGTTCTTGAACTGCTGGCCGATGAGCAGGTTGACCAGGTAGCGCGACTCGATCCGGCTGGCGGTGTCGAAGTCGACCTGGGCACCCTCGACGACGGCGCTCATGATGTGGCGCGGCGCGATGTACGGCGCGCCCTTGAGCTGCTTCTTCAGGTTCGCCGGGAAGCTGGGCAGGAAGGCCGCCAGCTTCGGGTTGCTGGGCGTGCCGCCGGGGATCTTGTGGCCCGGGCGGTCCCACGGCTGCTTGGCCGCGTCCTCGTCGCCGGCGTTGGCCTCGACCCACGCGCGGGCCTTCGAGATCAGCTCGTCGGCCGGGACGATCTCGTCGATCAGGCCGATCTTGAGCGCCTTCTCGGGCTTGTTGCGCTGGCCCTGGAGCAGGACGTTCATGAGCGCGTCCTGGATGCCGAACATGCGGGTGGTGCGGGTGACGCCGCCGCCGCCGGGCAGCAGGCCGAGGGTGACCTCGGGCAGGCCGATCTCGTAGCGGCCCTCGGCCGCGATGCGGTGGTGGCAGGCCAGGGCGATCTCGAGGCCGCCGCCGAGGGCGGCGCCGTTGATCGCCGCGACGACGGGCTTGCCCAGCGTCTCGAGCTTGCGCAGCGTGGCCTTGATCGACTCGACGTTGTCGAACAGCGCCTGGGCGTCGGCCGGGGTGGCCTGGGTCATCAGCTTGAGGTCGCCGCCGGCGAAGAAGGTCTTCTTCGCGCTGGTGACGACGACGCCCTTGATGGCGTCGGCGTCCTGGGCGATCTCGTCGGCGAGACGGTTCACCGCGGCCTCCATGGAGGCGCGGTAGGTCTCGTTCATCGTGTTGGCGCTCTGGCTCGGGTCGTCGATCGTCAGGGTGACGATGCCGTTCTCGACCTCGTAGCGCACCGCGTCGGTTGCAGTCATACGTATTCCTTCTCGGGTCTCGGGTCGGGAGGTCAGATGCGCTCGACGATCGTGGCGATGCCCATGCCGCCGCCGATGCAGAGCGTGGCCAGGCCGTAGCGCTTCTCGCGACGCTCGAGCTCGTCGACGAGCGTGCCCAGGATCATCGCGCCGGTGGCACCCAGCGGGTGGCCCATCGCGATCGAGCCGCCGTTGACGTTGGTGCGGTCGTGCGGGAAGTCGTCGAGGTCGCGCATGAGCTTGAGCGCGACGGCGGCGAACGCCTCGTTGATCTCGAGCAGGTCGATGTCCTCGATCGACAGGCCGGCCTTGTCCAGCGCCTTGCGGCAGGCGGGGCCGGGGCCCGTCAGCATGATCGTGGGCTCGGAGCCGATGACGGCCGTCGAGACGATGCGGGCGCGCGGCGTGAGGCCGTGGCGGGCGCCGGCGTTCTCGTTGCCGATCAGGACCAGCGAGGCGCCGTCGACGATGCCCGAGCTGTTGCCGGCGTGGTGGACGTGGTTGATCCGGTCGACGTCGACGTAGCGCTGGAGCGCGACGGCGTCGAAGCCGCCCAGGTCGCCGATGTCGGCGAACGAGGGCTTGAGGCCCGAGAGCGACTCGACGGTGGTGCCCTCGCGGACGAACTCGTCGTGGTCGAGCACGGTCAGGCCGTTGAGGTCGCGGACCGGCACGATGGACTTGTCGAAGTAGCCGTTCGCGATCGCCTTCGCGGCACGCGCCTGCGACTCGGCGGCGAACGTGTCGACGTCCTCGCGGCTGTAGCCCTCGATCGTGGCGATCAGGTCGGCGCCGATGCCCTGGGGCGCGAAGCCGGTGTCGAGCGAGGTCTTGGGGTCCATCGCCCAGGCGCCGCCGTCGGAGCCCATGGGCACGCGGCTCATCGACTCGACGCCGCCGGCGATGATGAGGTCCTCCCAGCCGGACTTGACGCGCGAGGCGGCCTGGTTGACCGACTCCAGGCCCGAGGCGCAGAAGCGGTTGAGCTGCACGCCGGCGACCTGCTGGCCGAAGCCCGCGGCCAGCACGGCGGTGCGGGCGATGTCGGCACCCTGGTCGCCGACGGGCGACACGACGCCGAGGACGACGTCGTCGACCTGGTTCGGGTCGAGGTCGGGGTTGCGCACCTTGATCTCGTCGAGCAGGCCGGTGACCAGCGAGATCGGCTTGACCTCGTGGAGCGACCCGTTCTTCTTGCCGCGCCCGCGCGGGGTACGGATGGCGTCGTAGATGAATGCCTCGGTCATGGATGTCCTCACAGCCGGTGGAAGCGTTGGCGATGATTCTGACACCATTACTGTCAGAGTCGCCACATACCCCCAGTATTCCATCCGGGCGAAGATCGATCCATGCCCGAGTTTCCGGTCAGGATCCGGACACGACGAGCCCGGCCAGGAGCACCCCGAGGACCCCCAGGGTGACCACCGCGAGCGCCCAGGAGCCGGCCCGGGCCAGCCGTGAGCCGCTCGCCGCCGCGCGCATCGCCGCAAAGCCGAGCACCGCACCCACCACGTCGGCGATCACGTCGAGCGCCGAGGCGGTGCGGTCGATGGGGCCCTGCCACTGCACGATCTCGATGACGAGGGCGACCGCGCCGCCGAGGACGGCGGCCACGAGGACCGAGGCGCGCGGCAGCGCCCACGCCACGAGGACGCCCACCGGCACGAAGAACACGACGTTGGCGAGCACCTCGGCCGCGTCGACGACCCGGTCGGTCGAGATCGAGAGCGCGTCGGCGATCGCGGAGGTCAGTCGCCAGTCCTGGACGGCGAGCCCGGAGTCGACGTGTCGCGGCCACAGCCCGATGGCCGCCAGCAGCAGGACGTAGAGCGCCGCGAGCACGATCACGGCGCGCGTCGGCCTGCGGCGCTGCTGCACCTGCCCGAGCGTAGGGCAGCGCGAGCGGGTGCGGGACTAGTCTCGACCACGTGAACGACGCCCCCGAGTCGATCGGCATCGAGCAGCTGGCCGAGCGCGTCGGCATGTCCGTGCGCACCGTGCGCTTCTACGCCGGCCGTGGCCTCATCCCGCCGCCGCGCCGCGAGGGCCGCAACGGCTACTACGGCGCCGACCACATCGTCCGCCTCGAGCTCGTCCGCGAGCTCCAGGCCCACGGCTTCACCCTCCAGGCCATCGAGGGCTACCTCGACAAGATCCCGGGCGACGCGACGCCCGGCCAGGTGGCGCTGCACCGCACGCTGCTCGCGCCGTGGATGCCCGAGCTGCCCGAGACCCTCCAGCGGGCCGAGCTGGAGCGCCGGGCCGGTCGCGAGCTGTCCGACAACGCCCTCGAGCTGCTCATCGCCCTCGGCGTCATCGAGCCGACCCCGGACGAGGACGTCTTCAAGCTGGCGCCCGCGCACCTGGCCGTGGGCATCGGGTTCCTCGAGGCCCAGCTGCCGATCGAGGCGGCGCACGCGGCGCGCAAGCTGATCCTCGCCCACGGCACCGCCCTGGCCGACGAGCTGACGGCGCTGTTCCGCACCCAGGTGTGGCCGCACCTCACCTCGTCGGGCCAGCCGCCCGAGATCATCACGTCGATGATCGAGCGCTTCAAGCCGCTCACGATCCAGGCGCTGGTCACGGCGTACGAGCAGGCCGTCGACGAGCAGAAGCGCGAGACGGTGCGTCGCCGGAGCTGAGTCCCACGGGACTTATGGGGCGGGAGTGACTCGCACTATGCTGGCCGCCAGCCCACAGCTCAGGTCGGGGGGGACCGTGTCAGCGTCGTTCACCAAGGGACAGGCCGTCCGCCGGGCCGTCCGCCGGCGCTGGGACCTCTACACCGATCCGGCCCGCCGCGAGCGCGTCGCCGCGGTCCGTGCGCTGGGCACCTCCCGCAGCACCGACCCCCGGGCACGGGTGCCCCACGCCGGCCCGGCCGCGCTGCGCGAGCTGGCGCAGCGGTACCGACTGGCCGCGGACACCCCTCTCGTCGACGGTCACGTGCCGCTCGTGTGGTGGAGCCACACCCCCAACTTCGGTGACCTGCTCTCGCCCTGGCTCGTGGGGCTGCTGACCTCGCACCCCGTGACCTACGCCCCGGCGGGACGGCCCTCGTACCTCGCGGTCGGCTCGATCGTCGGCGAGGCCCGCAAGGACTCGATCGTGTGGGGCTCGGGCGCGTTCGGCTCCGAGGGCAAGTGGGGCATCACGCCGGCCGCGGAGTACCGCGCCGTGCGCGGCCCGCTCACCCGCAGCCGGCTGCGCAACATCGGCCTGCCGGTGCCGCGCGTCTACGGCGACCCGGCGCTGCTCAGTCCCCTCGTCTACTGGCCCGAGGTCGAGCCGGAGGCCGAGGTGGGCATCGTCGTGCGCTGGTCCGAGAGCCGCTGGGCGCGGGCCCGGGCGGACGAGGGCGTGCGGATCATCGACCTCGGCAGCAGCGACGTGACCGGCACCCTGCGCGACCTCGTCTCGTGCCGGCGGATCGTGTCGTCCTCGCTGCACGGGCTGATCCTCGCCGACGCGTACGGCATCCCGAACGCGTGGCTGGACTCCGACGGGGGCGCCGGCGGCAGCCGCCCGGCGGGTGGGGAGTTCAAGTTCTACGACTACATGGCGTCGGTGGACAAGCTCCGGCACGCGCAGTCCCTCACGCTGGGCGACGAGCCGATCGAGGTCGGCTGGCTGCTCGACCGGCTGGACTTCGCGGACGAGCCGATCGCCTTCGACCACGCCGCCCTGCTGGACGCCTGCCCCTTCCTCGAGCGCGTCCCCGCATGACCGTCACCGATCCGGGCATCGCGCAGATCCAGGCGCTGCTGCGGCGCGCGCTGGCCGAGGTCGACCGCGTACTGGCGCCGTCGGGCTGCCGGTACTTCCTCGCCTACGGCACGGCCCTCGGCGCCCGGCGGCACGGTGACCTCGTCCCGTGGGACGTCGACGCCGACCTCTACGTCCCGTCGGCCGACCAGCCGCGCGCGATCGAGGCGCTGCGTGCGGGTCTCGCGGGCACGGACTTCGCGGTGGAGGCCCCCGGCGACCCCGGCTACGAGTACCTCTTCCCCCGCGTCGTGCTGCGCGGTGTGCACCACACGCTCATCCGCGTCGACCTGTTCCCGCTCGACGTCGCGCCCGACTCCCCCGTCGTCCGCCGGCTGCTGACGCCGCTGCTGAAGCTCACGGCCCAGCTGCACATGCTCCGGGTCATGGACCTCGCCGAGCGGCGGCACTACGACCGGCGCAAGGTGGCGGTCGCGCGGCTGGCGCGCGCGGTGCTCTCGGTCGTGCCGTCCCGGGCGATCGCCGCCGCCCACCGCGGTCTCGTCGCGCTCGCGGGCCGGCTCGGCGGCGGAGCGCTGCTGGTGAACTCGTGCGGGTCGTACGGCGCGCGCGAGTACGTGCCGGCCCGCTGGTTCACGGGCGGGGGCGAGCTAGACCTCGGCGGCCTCGCCCTCCCGGCGCCCGCTCCGGTCGACGCGTACCTGCGCCACGTCTACGGCGACTTCCTCACCCCGCCCCCGGCCGACCGGATCGCGCGCGAGGTCGCGTTCGCCCGCGAGCACTACGTGGAGCCCCTGCGCTCCGCCGGTGTCCTGGACGGCCGATGACCTCCCTCCTCACGCGCACCCGCCCCCCGCGATCCGGCCCGCCGCCCGGCCTCGTCGCCACGGCCGTGGCGGGCGCGATCGGCTGCGGGCTGCTGGCGGCGGCCGCCCCTCGGCTGGGTCTGGTGCTCGCCCTCGCGCTCGTCGCCCTGTTCGCGGTGCGACTGCTGCGGCTCAGCACCGTGGAGCTCGTCGTCGTCACGATGCCGTTCATGTTCTTCCCGCCGATCGGCTTCCTGCTGAACGTGTCGGTGGCGGACTTCCTGATGCCGGTGCTCGTCGTGGTGACGTGGCCCCGCGTGCGTGACGCACTCGACCCCGTCCGCCGCGGTGTGCTGCGCCGGTTCACCGGGCTCTCCGCCGTCCTGCTGTTCGTCATGGTCCTGTCGGGCCTGGTCGCCGCGCTGACGCTGCCCGTGTTCGACGCCCGCGACGCCGTCCTCGACACGATGAAGCTCGTCGTCGTCCTCGTGTACTTCGTGACGCTGACGGCGGCGTTCCTCATGCTGTCCGAGCGACGACTGCTGCGGGTCGCCCGGCTCTGGGTGTGGTGCGCGGTGGCCCAGGCGGCGGCCTCGCTCGTGGGGATCGCGCCCTCCGACGGCACCCGCGCCCTCGGCTGGTTCCAGGACCCGAACCTGTACGCCGGGTACCTGCTGACCTCGGTCGCGGTGGCGTTCTACCTCGTGGCGCGCGACCGGCTCGCCGGCTGGCCGGTGCTCCTGCTCGTGCTGCTGGCCGGCGTGCTGGCGACGGGCTCGCGCGGAGGCCTGGTCGCGATGGCCGCGCTGCTCGGGCTGGCCGTGGTCGCCCTGCTGTCCAGCCGGATCGGCACGCTGCTCATGGCCGGCGGCGTGGCGGGCCTGGCCATGCTGCTGTTCGTGCCCGACATCGGATCCCGCTCGCTGCTGCCCGGCGTCGAGCGCCTGCTGACCTCGTCCCAGGCCGCCGAGACCGACCCGCGCTGGCGACTGTGGAACCGGGCCTGGGAGCTGTGGACCGACCACCCGCTGCTCGGCGTCGGCATCGGTCAGTACCCCGAGTACTCCGCCGGGCTCACGCCGTTCCGGAACTGGACCGAGGGTCAGGTCGCCCACAACACCTTCCTCAGCTTCGCGGCCGAGGGCGGCGTCCTCGGCCTGCTCGCCCTGTGCGCGGTGATCGGCGCGACCGTGCTCCAGGTGCGCAGGGCCGCCCACCTCACCCGGATGCAGCGGGCGGCGCTGCTGCTCGGCGTCGTCGTGATCGTCGCGATGATGCTGACGCTGAACCTGCAGAACCTGCGCTACGTCTGGGCGTTCCTCGCCTTCGCCGTCGCGGCCGCGGTGACGCGCGATCCCGCGCCGGACGAGCCCGCCGAGGCCGCGCGATGACCGCCGAGCGCCCCATCGTCCACCTCGCCCAGCCCACCACGGGCGGCGTCGCCGAGGTCGTCCTCCAGCTGGTCGAGATCGGCGTGGCCGACGGTCGTCGCGTCGTGGTCGGCTGCCCCGCCGACGGCTACCTCGCCGACCGGGCGCGGGCCCTCGGCGCCGAGTGGCTGCCGATCGAGCTGCGGCGCGCGCCCGGCCCGTCCGACGTGGCCGCCCTCCGCCGGACTCGCGCGGCGATGCGCGACGCCGACGCGGTGTTCGCGCACTCCAGCAAGACGGGAGCCCTCGCGCGGCTCGTGCGGCCGCGCGGGACCCGGCTCGTGTTCGTGCCGCACGGCTGGTCGTGGCTGGTCGGCGGCCGGCTCGCCGGGGCGTACCGGGCGATCGAGCGGCTGCTGGCCCGGCGCGCCGACGTCACCGTCGTGGTCGGCCGCGACGAGCTCGCGGAGGGTCGCGACGTGCTCGGCCGACGGCCGGACCTGGCGGTGATCGAGAACTCCGTCGACCTCGCGCGGTTCCGGCCGCCGGAGGTCCCGCGGCCGACCGACGGACGCACCGTCGTGTGCGTCGGGCGGCTGACCCGCCAGAAGGGCCAGGACCTGCTGGTCCGTGCCGCCGCCCTGGTGGACCTCGACGTGTCGCTGCGACTGGTCGGCCCGGGCGAGCCCGCGGAGCGCGAGGCCCTCGCGTCGCTCGCCCGCGAGCTCGGCATCGCCGACCGGGTGGAGCTCGTCGGCGCGGACGACCCCGTCCGCCACCTGCAGGAGGCCGACCTCGTGGTGGTCCCCTCACGCTGGGAGGGGCTGCCGCTCGTCCTGCTGGAGGCGATGGCGTGCGGCGCCCCGGTCGTGGCCAGCTCGGCCGCCGGGGTGGACGCCCTCGGCGACGCCGGCGTGGTCGTCCCGCTCGCCGAGGACGACGCGTTCGTCGCGGCGCTCGCGGAGGCGATGCGCGAGCTGCTCGGCTCGCCGGCGCGCCGGGTCGAGCTGGGCCGCCGGGCCCGGCTCCGTGCCGAGGAGCGCTACGGCCGCGAGCGGATGGCCCGGCAGTACCGGGCGCTCTGGTCCTGACTCAGAGCGCGCGACGCAGCAGGACCGCGCCGGCCACCGCGCGCGCGGCGACGCCGGCCAGGACGACGTAGCCGGCCGAGAGCAGCGTGGCGTCGCGGTACGTCAGCGCCGCGAGCACGAGGGCGGCCCCGAGACCGACGACCGCGACGCCCACGCGGGAGCGGTAGCGGTTGAGGACGAGCTGCGGCGCGGTGGTCGCGTAGTCGACGCTCAGCGCCACGACGGCCAGCGCGATCGGCAGGAACTCCCAGCGCGTGACGGTGAACTCGTCGCCGAACACGAGCGGCAGCACGGGCGGGAACGCGAGCAGCGCCAGCGCCGCGACCCCGAATCCGACGCCGACCTGCCGCAGGCCCACGCCGCGGCTGAGCGCGCGCAGCCTCGCGACCCCGCCGGACTCGAGGCCGGCCCGCAGCCCCCGCAGCTGGGTCTGCTGGATGGAGCTGAGGAAGAGGTTCGCGAACGTGACCACGTACTGCGTCACCGCGAAGACGCCGACGACGGCCGCGGAGGCCGACGCCGCCAGGTAGACGGTGGGCAGGTAGGTCATCGCCGAGGCGACGCCCTGCGACACCCCGAGGCTCGTGCCGGCGCCGAGGATCCGCCGCGCATCGGCTCGATTCGCTCGCCACGGGGCCGGGTCGATCGTCCGCAGGCACCACGCGGCCACGGGGACCAGCACGACGACGGAGGCCGCGAAGGAGCCCCAGATCGCGGCCTCGGCGGGCAGCTCGAACGCCAGCGGCACGGCCACCGCGACGACCGTCAGCAGCGTGTTCGTCCACATCCACCGCGCCACGGCGCCGATGCGCCCGGCGGCCTGGAGGCAGCCGTGGCAGATGTCGAGCAGCGAGTCGGCGGCCCGCAGGCCCAGCAGCGGCACCAGCACGGCGGCCGGCGGGAACCCGTCGATCCACACCGCCGCGAGGCCGATGCCCGCGACGGCCAGCGCGACCGCGGCGATCCGCAGCGCCAGGTAGGCACGGAACGGCGGGCCGCCGCGCAGGGTCTGCAGGACGTTGCGCAGGCCGAGCTCGGCCAGGATGAAGACGGGGAAGGTGACCGCCATCGCGTAGGCGAACTCGCCCGCGCCCTCGGCGCCGCTGAGCCGCGCGAAGCCCCACAGGATCAGCAGGGTGGTGGCGGACTTGCCGGCGTAGCCCGACAGCAGCAGCAGCGAGTTCTTCAATCCACCGGTCCTTCCGGGTCCCTCCGTAGCACCCTAGAGGCCGGCGTCCCTCAGGTCAGCGCGGGCACGCGCAGCCGGGCGAGCAGCAGCATGCTGACGTCCTCGGAGGCCAGGTGCATCGGCGCGAGGATCGGGCCGGCGGCCGGCGGCAGGTCCCCCAGCAGGAGCGAGTCGCCGTCGGACAGCACGACGCTGCCGCGGCGATCGGCCAGGGCGCACGCCAGCCAGCGCCCGTCGGCGTCGGGGCTGCCGGTGGCGATCGAGCCGATCAGCGCGGCGGCCGCGCGGGCCGGCGGCACGAAGGCGAAGCTGCGCCAGCCGCACTCGTCGACCGTCTCGACCAGGGTCTCGGTGCCGGCGGTGCCGTACCAGTGCATCGTGCGACCGTGCATGAGAGTGATGTCGTCGGCCGAGGTCTCGTAGAGGCTCAGCGGGGTCACGTCGGCGACGGTCGCCAGCACGTCGGCCAGCCGGGCCCACAGGGCCCGTCCCCCGGGACCGGGCTGGACGCGCTCGCGGTCGACGAAGCGGGACGCGCGCACCGATCGCGGGCCGAGCTCGCCGTCGGGGGCCACGAGGATGTCGGGGTTCGCGGTGTGCCACCAGGACTGCATCGAGATCACCTCTCGTCCGGCACCGGGTGCGCCGTCAGGGATGAGACCGGGTTGTGGGCCGGGCGTGACGCGATTCGACTCAGGATTCTCAGGAGTCGCGTGCCGTCACGCGCGCGAGGAAGGCGATCGATGCGTCCATGACCTTCTCGCCCTCGGGCGTGCGCAGGTCGAACTGGAACTCGTGGCCGAGGTCGGGGAAGAACAGCGGCTCGTGCTCGACGCCCAGCTCGCCGAGGCGGGTCGCGAGGGCGCGGCCCTGCTTCGTCAGCGGGTCCCCGTCGCCGCCGCTGAGCAGCGTGGGCGGGTAGTCGGCGGTGGCGTGACCGACGATCGAGGCCTCGCGCACCCGCGGGTCGTCCGCGTCCTTCGTGCCGAGGTACGCCCACGCCACGGTGCGCACGAACCAGCCACCGGTGCCCTCGTCGTCCATCGCCATCGGCGGGTCGTAGGGGCCGCAGTGCAGCATCGCCGCGCGCAGCTGCCCGCGCTCGAGGGCGGGCTCGATGCCGATCAGGCGCGCGTACGCCGGATCGGCGACGAGGGCGGCGTACTGCGCCGCGATCTGCGCGCCCGCCGAGTCTCCGGCGAGCACGATCCGATCGGGATCGACGCCCAGCTCGTCCGCGTGCTCGCGGACGTAGGTCAGCGCCTCGCCGAGCTGGCGCAGGGGCGTCGGGTAGTGGTGGTCGGGCGCGAGGGAGTAGTCGAGCGAGACGCCGACGTAGCCCTCCTGCGCCAGGAGCCGCAGGTAGGGCGCGGGCTGCTCCTTGTCGCCACCGATCCACGCGCCGCCGTGCACCCACACGACGGCGGGCAGCGGTCCGCTGCGGTCGACGGGCGACCAGACGTCGAGGACCTCGTCGGGCCCGTCGCCGTAGGCCACGTCCGTCCGCCCCTCGACGCCCTCGGCCTCGTCGCCGCGGAACTCGCCGGTGTCCGTCAGCGAGAACAGCCAGTTGATGACGAACACCCCGGGTCGTGGGCTGAGCTGCGCCCAGACCACGACCCCGAGGGCGGCCACCAGCACCACGAGGAGCACCCGCAGGGCCCAGCGCCCGACCGCCCGCACGACTCGCACGCGCCCGAGCCTATGCCTCCCACGCCGCGTCGGCGGGCGATCCGATCACTCCTGCGACCAGGTGACCAGGGCGTCGAGCGCCTCGATCCGGTCGGCCGAGGCACGCAGCGGGTTCACCTCCAGCGCGACGAGGTCGTCGCCGAGGGCGTGCGCCACCGCGCCGATCCGCGTGATGACGCGGGCCAGCTCGTCGAGGTCGACCGCCTCGGTCCCGCGCGCCCCCTGGAGCGCCTGCACCCCGCGCAGCGATCCGATCGCGCGACGGACCTCGTCCTGCGCGACCGGCAGCACCCGCAGGGCGCTCTCCCCGAGCAGCTCGACCCACACGCCGCCGAGGGCGACCGCCATCGTCAGTCCCCAGGCCGGGTCGCGCACCACGCCGACCAGCAGCTCGGAGCCGCCGCTGCGGTGTGGCTGCACCAGGACGCGCGCGCCGTCGTGGCCGGCGGCCGCCACGGCCCCCAGCACCTCCTCGACGGCCTCGCGGACCTGGTCGGCGGTCGCGAGCCCCAGCTTCACGCCGCCGATGTCGCTCTTGTGCTCGAGGCCGTCCACCGCGGCCTTGACCACCACGGGGTAGCCCATCGAGTCGGCCGCCGCGGCCGCCTCGTCGGGGGTCGCCGCGAGCTCGGAGGGCACCATCGGGACGCCGTTCGCCGCCAGGAACGTGGCGGCCGGCTGCTCGGCCCAGGAACCGCGACGCTCCGGCAGGCCCTCGGGGAAGACCGGCTCGACGCGCGGCGGCTCCTGCTGACCCTCGCCTTGACGGCGCACGACCTCGGACCAGCGCACCGCGTGACCGAGCGCGGTGAGCCCGTGCTCGATGCCGCCCGCGACCTGCGGGTACTGCGAGCCGGCCTGGATCATCCGTCCGGTCTCGTTGATGTCCGTCAGGACGTTGCCCACCGGGATGATGGGCGTCGGCGACTCGCGGATCGTCTGCGCGTTGCGCGTGTACAGCTGGAGCGCGAGGTCGGGATCGGCCGTCTGCCGGGGCAGGTCCTGGAGCATCATCACGAAGTCGATGCCCGGGTCGGCCGCCACGATGCGCAGCGCGTTGCCCATGAGCTCACGGTCGAGCAGCACGTAGCCGGTGACGTCGAGCGGGTTGTTCGGCGTCGCGAACGACGGCAGCACCTCCGTGAGCTGCGCCATCGTCTCGGGCGTGAACTCGGCCAGATCCAGGCCCTCGTCCTCCGCGCGGTCGGCGATGATCTCCGACGCGCCGCCCGAGGGCGTCACGACGCCCACGCGGCGGCCCGGCAGCGGACCCGTCTCGGCCAGCAGTCCGGCCGTGATGATGAGGTCCTCCAGCGAGACGACGCGGATGACGCCGAGCTGCGCGAACGCCGCGTCGACCGTCTTGTCGTCGCCCACCAGCGCACCGGTGTGCGCCTGCGCGGTGCGCGAGGCCTTCACGCTGCGCCCGATCTTGAGCGCGACGATCGGCTTGCCCGCCGCCAGCGCCATCCGGGCGACCTCGGCGAACTCCTCGGGCCGGCGCACCGACTCCAGGAACAGCGCGATCGCCTTCGTCTTCGGGTCGTCCACGAGCCCGCGCACCACGTCCGTGACGGACATGATCGTCTCGTTGCCCATCGCCACGAGCAGCGAGATGCCGATGTTGCGCGACTGTGCGAACGACAGCACGCTGCTGGCGAGCGCGCCGCTCTGGAGCACCACGCCGACCGAGCCGGCGATGAGCGGCTGCGGGATCGGCAGGCCGTACGGCGTGATGCCGTCGGCGGCGTTGATGAAGCCGTTGCCGTTCGGGCCGAGGATCGTCACGTCCAGCTCGGTCGCGAGGTCGAGCAGCTCCTGCTCGCGCACCGCACCCTCGCCGCCCACCTCGCCGTAGCCGGCGGTGAGGACCACGTAGTGCCGCGTGCCCCGCTGGGCCCCCAGCCGGATCACGTCCGGCACGACGTCGATCGGCGTCATGACGTAGACGAGGTCGACCTGGCCGGGGATGTCGGCCAGCGACGCGTACGCCTTGGTCCCGTGGACCTCCGGGGACTTCGGGTTCACCAGGTACACGTCACCGGTGAACCCGTTTACCTGCAGGTTGGCGAACGTGGCGACCGACCAGCCCGACTTGTCGGTCGCGCCCACGAGGGCGACCGACTTCGGGCGGAAGAACGCCAGCGGATCGATGCGCGAGCCGGGATCGGTCATGACAGCGAGGCCCCCACCTTGACGTGACCGCGCAGCAGGTTGCGCGCGATCGTGCGCTTCTGGATCTCGTCGGTGCCCTCGAAGATGCGCAGCAGGCGCAGCTCGCGGTACCAGCGCTCGAGCGGCAGCTCCTTCGTGTAGCCCATGCCGCCGTGGATCTGCAGCACGCGGTCGACCACGCGGTTGGCCATGTTCGTGCCGTACAGCTTCGCGACCGACGAGGCGTGGCGCGCGTCGCGGCCCTGCTCGACCTCCCACGCGGCTTGCAGCGTTAGCCAGCGCGCCGCGTCGAGCTCGACCGCGCTCTCGGCGATGTGCCACTGGATCGCCTGGTACTCCGCGATCGGCTTGCCCATCGAGATGCGGCTGTTCGCGTGCTCGACGGCCATCTCGATCATGCGCTCAGCCGCACCGAGGGCGCCGGCCGGAATCATGTAGCGGCCCTGGCCGATCCACTGCATCGCGAGGTCGAAGCCGTGGCCCTCCTCGCCGAGGATGTTGCGGTGCGGCACGCGCACGTCCTGGAAGCTGAGCGAGGCCGGGCCCCACTCGCCCATCGTCGGGATCGGGGTGGACTCCCAGCCCATCGCCCGGTCGACGAGGAAGCACGTCACGCCGCCGTTGGCGCCCAGCTCGGGGTTGGTCACCGCGAAGACCATGACGAAGTCGGCCTCGTTGCCGTTCGTGATGAAGATCTTCTCGCCGTTGATGATCCACTCGTCGCCGTCGCGAACCGCGCGGGTGCGGATGTTGCGGGCGTCGGAGCCGGCGCCCGGCTCGGTGATGGCGAAGCAGCTGCGGCGGTCGCCCTCGATCGTCGGCAGCAGGAACTCCTCCTGCTGCTCGCGGGTGCCCGCGTAGAGGATGTTGTCGGCCGAGCCGCCGAAGCGGAACGGGACGAAGGTGCGACCGGCCTCGCCGGCGATGATCGCCGACATCACGGGGCCCACCGCCATGCCGCCGTACTCCTCGGGGGTGTTGATGCCCCAGTAGCCGTGCTTGCGCGCCTTGGCCTGCAGATCGCGGAGGGTCTCGCGGTCGATGCCGGGCCGTCCCTCGCGCTCGTTCAGCAGGACCTGGCTCTCCAGCGGCATGACCTCCTTGGTGATGAACTGGCGCACCGCACTGCGCACCGCGCGCTGTTCCTCGCTGAGCTCGAAGTCGATCATCGTCTCTCCTCTGAGAATGTGTTTCTAGAATCGTCCTCTAGAACTGTGTTTAGCATCACGTACGGGATGGTCTGCCGTCAAGGGCGAAAAGTCCTATGCTGTGTCAGCACCGCAGGCCCCGAGAACGAGGAGACGTCCATGTCCGCCACGGAAGCGCCCCGCCCCCAGGGGCGCCGATGGGCGAAGACGGAGGAGACCCGTCGCCAGGTCCTCGACGCCGCCGCCGAGGTGTTCATCGAGCAGGGCTACACGCGCGCCGGCATCTCCGACGTCGTCGACCGCGCCGGCTCCAGCGTCGGCAGCGTCTACCACCACTTCGGTGGGAAGGCCGAGCTCTACTTCGCCCTCTGGGACGAGTACGTCGGCCGCCTCGCCCGCGCCGCGGCCGACGCGGTCGCCAAGGTGCGCGCCTCGGGCGACACCGACCCGCTCGTGCAGTTCGAGGCCGGCATGCTGGCCTACCTCGAGGCCGGCTGGCGCGACCGTCGGCTCTACCCGGTCTTCTACTCCGGGGACGCGCCGCCGGAGTTCGAGACCCAGCGGCGCGACCGCAGCCAGGAGTGGATCCGGCGCAACGTCATGATCCTCGGCCTGGGCAACACCGTGGAGGACCGGCTGACGGTCGCCGCGCTCACCAGCGTGGTGGGCGAGGCCGCCCGCGTCGCCGTCGGCTGCGGGACGGCCGCCCAGGCCAAGCGCGTGGCGCGGCACGCCGTCGTGCTGGTCCGGCGGCTCTACCCCGACGCCGACTGACGCGCGCGGGTCAGCCCAGCGCGAACCGGGCCCGGCCACGGTCGATCACCACCGTGCCGTCGGCCCGGCGCACGCGGAACGCCACGTCGCCGGTGTCCACGTCCCACAGCTCCACGGTGAGGTCGTCGCCGGGCAGCACGGGTGCCGAGAAGCGTCCCGCCATCGAGCGCATCGCGTCGCCGTCGCCCTTCGCCACGGCCGACACCAGCACCCGGGCGGTGATCCCGTAGGTCGCCAGGCCGTGCAGGATCGGCCGCTCGAAGCCCCCGCGGGCCGCGAACGACGGATCGCTGTGCAGCGGGTTGCGGTCGCCGCTGAGCCGGTAGAGCAGGGCCTGGCCCGGCCACGACCCGGTCGCCACGACCTGGTCGGGCTCGCGGTCGGGCACCTGCTCGAGGCCGGGCTCGGCCGCGGTGCCGCCGAAGCCGCCCTCGCCGCGGATGAAGACGCCCGAGCGCGCAGTCACGAGCGGCTCGCCCGTGTCCGCCAGCACGGCCTCGGCCTGCGACCGGACGAGCGCGCCACTGCGCTTGTCCTCGATCCCCGTGACCATCGAGGTGATCGAGACGGTCCCCGAGGGCGGCAGCGGCCGGTGCAGCTCGATCTGCTGCTCAGCGTGCACGAGCATCGCCGGGTCGAAGTCGCCGAGCTTGCGCCCGCGAGCACCCCACGTGAGCATCACGCCGTACGACGGCAGCACCTTCTGGCCGTCGCCGCCGGGCTCGCCGTGCTCGGTCGTGTACGCCAGGTCCTCCAGCGGGTTGTCGTGGCCGGCGCCCACGCCCAGGGCGTAGAGCAGCGCGTCGGTGCTGGTCCAGGACTTCTCCACCGGCTCGGACCGGACGCCGACGATGTCGTGGTTCAGGCTCATCGGGCCGCCTCCTGGGGGACCTTGCCGTTCATGACGGCATTGGGCCGGGCCTGCGCGATCAGGTCGGGGAGGATCCCGTCGAGGTCCTCCACCGTGAGCCGGCGCTCCTCCTCCACGCCGGGTCCGGCGATCCAGCCCTCGGCCACGCTGACGTGGCCGCCGCGGATGTTGAACACCCGTCCGGTCACGCCGGCGGCGGCCGGGCTGGCGAGCCAGGCCACGAGCGGCGAGACGTTCTCGGGCGCCCCGGGGTCGAACTGACCCTCGGGGATCTCGGGGCGGTCGGTCCGCAGGCCCTCGGTCATGCGCGTCAGCGCGGCGGGCGCGATCGCGTTGACCGTGATGCCGTACCGGGCCAGCTCGCGCGACGCGATGATCGTCAGCGAGGCGATGCCCGCCTTCGCGGCGCCGTAGTTGCCCTGGCCGGGGTTGCCGTAGATGCCGGACGAGGACGTCGTGTTGATGATGCGCCCGTCGACCTCGTGCCCCGCCTTCGACAGCTCGCGCCAGTGCTTCGCCACGGCGCTCATCGGCGCGAACGTGCCGCGCAGGTGCACCTTGATGACGGCGTCCCACTCCTCGATGGTCATGTTGACGAGCGTCCGGTCGCGCAGGATGCCCGCGTTGTTGACCAGGACGTCGACCTTGCCGAAGGCGTCGAGCGTGGCGGCCAGGAGGCGCTGGGCGCCCTCGGGCTCGCTGATGTCGTCGCCGTTGACGAGCGCGAGGCCGCCGCGGGCGCGCACCTCCTCCGCGACCTGCTCGGCGGGGCCGGGCTCGTGCCCCGTCCCGTCGAGCGAGGCGCCGAGGTCGTTCACAACCACCGCCGCCCCCCGGTCGGCGAACTCCAGGGCGTGGGCGCGCCCGAGCCCACGCCCCGCTCCCGTGACGATGACGACCTGACGATCTCCTGCAGACATGCGTTCTCCTCTGGTGGTGGGTCGGTGGGGCGGTCAGCCGCGCGTGAGGACGAGGGTCGCGGCGCTCATGAACATGCCGCCGTTGCCGAGCACGAGGCTCGTCTCGACGTCGTCGACCTGCGCCTCGGCCTGGCCGCGCAGCTGACGCACGGACTCCTGGATCGCGAACATCCCGTACATGCCGGTGTGGGTGTAGGACAGCCCGCCGCCGTTCGTGTTCATCGGCAGCGAGCCGCCCGGCGAGGTGTTCCCCTCGGCGACGAAGGCGCCGGACTCGCCACGACCGACGAAGCCCATGTCCTCGAGGCCGTACAGCGGCACGTGGGCGAAGGCGTCGTAGATCATCAGGTGGTCGATGTCGGACGGGCCCATGCCCGCCTCGCGGAACGCCGCCTGGCTCGACAGCGTGAACTGCCGGCACGTGCTCATGTCCTCCATCTGCGACACCATCGGCGTCGTCGCGGCCTCGCCCGTGCCGGCCACGTTCACGAGCGGCAGGTCGCTGCCGTGGGCCTGCGCGAACTCGCGCGAGGTCACCACCAGCGCGCCGCCGCCGTCGGTGACGAGGCAGCACATCAGCAGCGTGAACGGCCAGGCGACCATGCGGGCGCCGAGCACCTCGTCCACCGTCACCACGTCGCGGTACATCGCGCGGGTGTTGCGCGACGACCAGCGCCGCTGCGCCACCGCGACCTCGGCGAGGTGCTCCAGCGTGTTGCCGGTCTCCTGCAGGAACCGCAGCGCCGGGATCGTGAACGTGGTGGGCGGGCCGAGGACGCCGTAGGGCATCTCGAACTGCGCCGTCGACGAGTCGGGCTGGCGGGCCCACGGCGCCGCGCCGACGCGCGACCGGCCGGACTCGCCGTGCGTGATGAGAACGGCGGTCGCGTGCCCGGCCCGGATGGCCGCGACGGCGTGGCGCACGTGGAAGAGGAAGGACGAGCCGCCCACCGAGGTGCCGTCGACGTACGTCGGCGTGATGCCGAGGGCGTGGGCCACCGCGACCGGGCCGGGACCGCCGGTCGAGACCGTGGCGATGCCGTCGATCTGGTCCAGCGTCAGGCCGGCGTCCGCGAGGGCGCGGCGCGCCGACTGGACGTGCAGCTCCAGGGTGGAGGTCTCGGGCAGCCGCCCGACCTCCTCGGTCTCGGCGGCGCCGAGGATGACGACGTCGTCCCTCATCGCACGACCTCCGACTCCGACGGCTCGAAGACCGGGATCGCGAGGTCACCGCGCTGCTCGAACGTCACCTGCAGCGGCAGGTCGAGCGGCAGGAACTGCGGCTCCGGCGGGACGCCGACGATGTTCGTCATCATCCGCGGGCCCTCCTCGAGCTCGACGACCGCGATGACCGTGGGCGGCTCGAAGCCCGGCGCCGGCCGCTGCGAGATGACGTAGGAGTACAGGGACGCCCGGCCCGAGCAGGTGATCCACTCCAGCGCCTCTCCCCCGCACCGGGGGCACGACGAGCGCGGGTAGAAGAACGGACGGTCGCAGTCGGTGCACGACTGGATCCGCAGCTCGCCGGCCGCGGTGCCGTCCCAGAACGGCCGGGTCTCCGGCGAGGTCTTCGGGACGAAGCGGTCGGCGACGTCCGCTCGTGGCTTGGTGTCGGTGATGGGCATCAGCGAGGTGCCTTTCTGGTGGAGGGGCCGACGTCGGCCCGCGAGTCGTCGAGGTAGTGCAGGATCGCCTCGACCGACGCCTGGGCGGCGCGCAGTCGCAGCGAGTTCAGGTGGGGGTGGATCGCGCGGGCGATCTCGGCGGGGCCGCGCCCGGCGGCGGCGTGGGCCGCCACCTGGTCCACGCGGCGAAGCCGGTCGCGCACGCGGTTCTCGAGGTACTGGCGCGGCTCGCGCACCACCGGACCGTGCCCGGGCAGGAACACCCAGTCGTCGTCGACCACGTCGGCCAGCCGTCGCATCGACGACAGGATGTCGACGATCGTGCCGTCCGGGTGGCTGATGAACGGGTTCACCCGCGCCAGCACCGTGTCGCCGGTGAGGACGAGCCGGTGGTCCGGCAGGACCAGACTGACCCCGTCGGCGGTGTGTCCCGGCGTCCGGATGGCCCACGCCTCGCTCGCGCCGAGGTCGAACCGCGTCCCCTCGGCGATCACGCCGCGCTGGACCCGCGGCCGGATCGGCGCGGACCAGCGCTTCGCGAGCGGGGCGGCCGCCTGCGAGTGGTCGCCGTGGTGGTGGCTCAGCACGACCTCGCGCAGCCGGCTCCCGCTCGTGTGCACGACCTCGTCGATCGCCTCGAGGTGCTCCGGGTCGTCCGGCCCCGGGTCCACCACGATGGCGTCCCCGCCACCGGTCAGCACCCAGGTGTTGGTGCCCTCGAAGGTCCACTCGTTCGCATTCGGCGCGAGCACCAGGTGGATCCCCGGCGCCACCTCGAGGGGCTCGCCCGGCCGTGGTGCGGTGCCATCGACATCCCACATGCTCAGTCCTGCTTCAGCCAGATGTTCTCGTACTCGCGGGCCGAGTAGTCCGGGTGCGGGTTCCACGAGCGCACGCGGGGCGAGAGCAGGGTCTGGCCGTCGTAGACGTAGAGCGGCAGGGGCGTCAGGACGTTCTCGAGGATGTACCGATCGATCTCCTGGAGCGCCTTCTCGCGCTCGCCGGCGTCGGTGATCGCGCGCTGCGCCTCGATCTTGGCGTCCAGCTCGGGATCGTTCACGTTCGACCAGTTGCGGCTGCCCTTCGAGTGGTACTCGGTGGTCAGGTACTCGTCGGCGGTGAGCATCGGCGTCTGGAGGCCGTAGGCGATGTCGTACTTGCCGTTGGGCCACGTGTCGCCGGCGTACGTGGCGTAGTCCTGGACGTCCAGCTTGACCTTGATGCCGATCTTGGCGAGGTCCTCCTGGACCCACTGCGCCTCGCGGACGATCGTCTCGCCGTAGCCGGTCGTGACGACCATGGTGGCCTCGAAGCCGTCGGGGAAGCCGGCGTCGGCGAGCTGCTTCTTCGCCTCGTCCGGGTCGTACGGGACGAGCTTCTCGACCTCCTCGGTCGGCAGGGCGCCGAAGATCGTCGGGGTGATCGGACCGGTGACGGTGCCGCCGGCGCGGATGCTGTCGATCATGCCCTGCTTGTCGATCGCCATCGCCACGGCGCGACGCACCTCGACCTGGTCGAACGGCTTGGACTCCGCGTTCATGTAGACGCGGGTCTGCGTCGTGCCGGCCTCCTGGCTCTTCTGCAGGCCCTCGACCTGGCTGAGCAGCTGGTCGACCTGGCGCTTCTCGGTGGAGAGCGTCGTCATCATGTCGATCTTGTTGCTGCGCAGCGCGGCGATCTGCGCCTGCGCGTCGGGCATGATCGTGGTCGTGTAGCCGTCGAGGTACGGCTGGTTCTCCACGAAGTAGTCGGGGTTCTTCACGTAGACGCGCTCCTGGTCGCGCTTCCACGACTCGAGCATGAACGGGCCGGTGCCGACGGCCTCGGTGGCCGGGTCGAAGCCGCCGTCCTTCGCCTCGCACGGCAGGATCGCCAGGAACGGGTTGGCGAGGGTCTCGTCGAACGCCGAGAAGCCGGACTTGAGCGTGAACACGACCGTCTGGTCGTCGGGCGCCTCGATCGAGTCGACGTTGCCGATGAGGCCCAGCGCGTGGCCCTGGATCTCCTTCATCCGGTCGAACGTGCACAGCACGTCCTTCGAGGTGAAGGCGCGGCCCGACACCGGGGGCTTGTCGTGCCAGACGACGCCGTCGCGGAGCGTGATGGTCCACGTGCGGTTGTCCTCGCTGGTGTCCCACGACTCGGCCAGGTCGCCCTCGACCTCGTTCGTGCCGTACTCGACGTCCTCGCCGGTCTTGAACGCGAGCAGCCGGCTGTAGACCGCGCCGATGGCCGAGTGCACCGAGTACGCCGGCTCCTTCTGCAGGTCCAGCGACGGCGCGTCGGCCGTGCCGGCGATGTGGAAGGTGCCGCCCGGCTGGGGCGGGCCGTCGTCCGTGACGAGCGCGCCCTCGGCGGAGGCCTCGGACGAGCCGCCGCCGCTGCCGAAGCAGGCGGACGACACGGCCGCCGTCGCGACGAGGATCGCGGCGAGCTTCGCCGGTCTGCGGGTGGTGGTCATGGTGTCTCCTTGGGTCGCGGCACGGGGTGTTCGGCGGGTTCGGGTGGTCATCGACGTTGCTTGGGGTCGAGGAAGTCGCGCAGCGCGTCGCCCAGCAGGTTGAACGCGAGCACGGAGATGGACAGGGCCAGGCCGGGGAACAGCGCCATCCACGGAGCGATCTCCAGCTGGCGCGAGGCCTCGCTGAGCATCCGGCCCCAGGACGGGGTCGGCGGAGGCGTGCCGATGCCCAGGAAGCTCAGGGCCGACTCGGCGATCAGGACGATCGCGAACAGCAGGCTGGTCACGACGAACAGGGGGGCCATGAGGTTCGGCAGGCCGTACTTCACCAGGATCCGCTTCGTGCTGCACCCGACCGCGCGGGCCGCCTCGACGTAGGTCTCCTCGCGGATGCGCAGCATCTCGCCACGTGCCACGCGGTTGAAGGCGGGGATCACGAGCAGTGCCAGCGCGAGGATCGTGTTGCGGATGCTCGGGCCGAGCAGGGCGGCCACGAACAGCAGGAGGACGATCGACGGGACCGCCATGAGCGAGTCCATGATCCGCTGGATCACGGTGTCCACCCACGTGCCGCCGAAGTAGCCCGACACGATGCCCAGCACGAGTCCGGCGACGCCGCCGATCGCGAGGGTCGCGACCGAGATCAGCAGCGAGGTCCGGGCCCCGTAGAGGACGCGGCTGAGCACGTCACGCCCGAGGTCGTCGGTGCCCATGAGGTGGTCGGCGTTCGGCGGCACCATGATCGCGGAGCGGTTCTGCGCCAGCGGGTCGTACGGCGAGATCAGCGGCGCGAGGATCGCGAGCGCCACGAACACGAGGATGATCGCGGCGGCGACGGCGCCGAAGGGCTGCTCGCGCAGGTAGCGCCACATCCCGCGGCGCCGGCGCGCACCGCGCGACAGGATCGGCGGGGGCAGCGCTCCCGTGGCGGCGGCGGACGCGAGTCGAGGTTCGGTGGTCGTCATGACGAGGGCCTCTCAGTACCGGATCCGCGGGTCGACGACCGCGTAGAGGATGTCGACGAGCAGGTTGACGAGGATGAACAGGCCGCCGTAGACGATCACGCAGCCCAGGACGACGGGGTAGTCGCGGTTCTGCACCGCGTCGAAGATCAGCGAGCCCATGCCCGGGATCGAGAAGATCGACTCGAGGATCACGGTGCCGCCGAGGATCGCGCCGACCTGGAGGCCGAGCAGCGAGAACACCGGGATCAGGCTGTTGCGACCCGCGTGCTTGGCCAGCACCGTGAACTCCGAGGCACCACGCGAGCGGACGGTGCGGATGAAGTTCGAGCCGAGGACCTCGAGCATCGAGGAGCGCAGCATGCGGGCCACGCCGGCCATCGACCCCACCGCGAGCGCCAGAGCCGGGAGCGCCAGGTGCGTGAGGTTCTGCGCGAGGTTCTCGCGTGGCCCGACGTAGACCAGCGGTGGCGACCACCCGAACCACTGCGCGAGGTACGTGATGAGCAGGAGCGCCAGCCAGAAGTTCGGGATCGACATGCCCACGACCGCCAGCACGCGCAGGATCTGATCCGTCAGCGAGTTCGGCTTCAGCGCCGAGATCACGCCGAGGGGAATGCCGAGGGCGAGACCGAGGAACAGCGCCAGCAGGCCCAGCTCGAGCGTCGCGGGCAGCCGCTCGGCGATGTGGTCCACGACCGGGCGCCCGTCCTGGAACGAGGTGCCGAAGTCCAGCCGCATCGCGTCGGTCATGAAGGTGAAGAACTGCGAGACGAGCGGCTCGTCGAGACCGAGCTCGGCGGAGCGCTGGGCGACCTGCTCCTCCGTCGCGCCGGGCGCGTCCGCCAGCTGGAGGCGGACGACGTCGCCGGGGATCAGCCGCAGCGTCAGGAACGTGAAGGTGGCGACGAGGCCCAGGACCAGGAGTCCGTAGCCCACGCGACGGCCGGCGAAGGTGATCATGCGTCGACCCCCTTCCGCTCGTCCACGAGGTGGCAGGCCACCTCGCGCTGGCCCAGCTGGAGCAGCTGCGGCTCGTCGTGGTCGCACGGCTCGAACCGGCGCGGGCAGCGCGTGTGGAAGTGGCAGCCCGACGGCGGGCGGCTCGGGCTCGGGATCTCGCCCGCGAGCGGCGAGCGCAGGTGCCCGCGGTTCTCCAGCGACGGCACCGCCTCGACGAGCGCCGCCGTGTAGGGGTGCTGCGGCGCGTTCATGAGGTCGTCGGTCGGGCCCGACTCGACGACCTTGCCCAGGTACATGACGCAGATCCGGTCGGACATGTAGCGCACCACGTTGAGGTCGTGCGCGATGAACAGGTAGCTCAGCCCGAGCTCGCGCTGGACCTCGCGCAGCAGGTTGAGGATCTGCGCCTGCACCGACACGTCGAGCGCGGACACCGCCTCGTCGCACACGATGAGGTCGGGGTCGGTCGTCAGCGCCCGAGCGACGCCGATGCGCTGGGCCTGGCCGCCGGAGAACTGGTGCGGGAACCGCTCGAGCGCCCGCGACGGCAGACCCACGAGGTCGAGCAGCTCGAGGCAGCGCCGGTGCCGCGACTCCGGGGTGCCGATCCCGTGCACCACCATCGGCTCGGTCAGCACCTCCTCGATCGTCATGCGCGGGCTGAACGAGCTGACGGGGTCCTGGAAGACCAGCTGCATGCGGCGGCGGAGGCGCGCGAGGTCGCGCCGGCCCAGCCTCGAGACGTCGCTGCCGTCGAACGAGACCTGGCCGGAGGTCGGCTCCAGCAGGCTCAGCGCGAGGCGGCCGAGCGTGGACTTGCCCGAGCCCGACTCACCCACGAGGCCCACCGTCTCGCCGCGTCCCACCGAGAGGCTCACGCCGTCGACGGCGCGCACCGGCGGCTGACGCTTGCGGCCGGGGAAGTGCTTGACCACGTCGCTCAGCTCGAGGATCGGACCGGTCGACGGGGTCACCTCCGGCACGACGCTCACGGGCGACTCGGTGACCGGCGCGACCGGCGTCCCGGCGCTCATCGCGCGACTCCCGCCGCGAGGGCCGGCTCGTCGGCCTCGGCCACCCGCCAGCACCGGGCGTGGCGCCCGTCCACCTCGAGCAGCGGCTGCGGCTCGTCGCACCGCCCGGGCTCCGACAGCGGGCACCGGGTCGAGAACCGGCACCCGGTGGGCATCGCCTCGAGCGACGGCACCACGCCGGGGATCGCCGGCATCGGCTCGTCGCGCGGGGTGTCGGGTCGCGGGATCGCCCGCAGGAGCGCCTGCGTGTACGGGTGCTTGGGGTCGGTGAGGATCTCCTCCACCGTCCCGGTCTCGACGACCTCGCCGGCGTAGAAGACCGCGACGCGGTCGGCCATCTCGGCGACCACGCCCATGTCGTGGGTGATCAGCATGAGGGCGACGCCCGTCTGCTGCTGGAGGTCGCGGATGAGCCGCAGCACCTGCGCCTCGACGGTCACGTCGAGGGCCGTCGTCGGCTCGTCGGCGATGAGCAGCCGCGGTGAGCACGCCAGGGCCCCGGCGATCATCACGCGCTGGCGCTGGCCGCCCGAGAGCTGGTGGGGGTAGGCGTCGACCTTCGACTCCGGGTCGGGGATGCCCACCTGGGAGAGCAGCTCCACCGCGCGGCGCCGGGCCTGCTTCTTCGACATCTTCTGGTGCATCCGCAGCGCCTCGGACAGCTGGTTGCCGACCGAGAACAGCGGATCCAGGGCCGTCATCGGGTCCTGGAAGACGATCGAGACCTCGTTGCCGCGCAGCTGGCGCAGCCGCTTCTTCGACGCGTGGGTGATGTCCTCGCCGTCCCAGCGCACCGTGCCGCCGCTGATCCGCCCGTTGCCGAGCAGTCCGAGCATCGCGAGCGCGGTCACGCTCTTGCCCGATCCGGACTCGCCCACGACGGCGACGGTCTCCCCGGCCCGGATGTCGAGGCTCACGCCACTGATCGCCTCGACCTGCCGGCCGCCGGTGCTGAACTCCACGTGCAGGTCGTCCACCCGGACGAGCCGCTCACCTGAGGTGGTCACAATTCCGTACCCCAATCTAGAATCTCACTCTAGGATGGGTTGATCATCCAGTGCGGGCCCGGATGTGTCAAGGGTCACATTCCGCCGCACCTGAGCTACTCGGCGTGTGACTCGGAGTGACACCAAGGCAGGATGTACAAAGAACGTGATTTTAGAATAGGGTTCTATTCGGGAGGTGCCGTGAGGAGCCAACGACCACGTGCCGGCGCCGCTGCCTGGTCCACGCTCTGCGTCGTGTGCCTGGTCAGCATGCTGATCGGTCTCAACTCGAGCACCGTCAACGTCGCCCTGCCCGCCCTGACGCGGCACTTCGACGCGACCCAGCTGCAGGCCAGCTGGTTGATCCTGGGCTACATGGTCGCCAGCACGGCGTGCCTGCTGCTCTTCGGACGGATCAGCGACATCGTCGACCAGCGGCGCTTCTACCTCGGCGCCCTCGCGCTCTACACGATCTGCAGCCTCGCGTGCGGCTTCGCCCCCACCGTCGACTGGCTGATCTGGCTGCGGATCGTGGCCGCGCTGGGCGGCGCGATCCTGCTGGGCAACGGCGCCACGCTGATCCACGCGATCTTCCCGCGCGACTCCCTCGGCAGCGCCATGGGCCTGTACGCCGCGTCCTTCCCGATCGCGAGCCTCGTCGGCCCGATCGCCGCCGGCATGATCCTCGAGGTCACCGACTGGCGATGGGTGTTCTGGATGAACGTCCCGATCGGCCTCGTCGCCTTCACGACCGGCTGGTTCCTGCTGCGGCGCAAGGACGAGCGCGAGGAGAAGACCTCGCTCGACCTGCCGGGCAACGTCCTCGTGATCGCCGTCATCACGCTGACGACCGTGGGCATCTCGCTCGTCACCGAGTTCACCTGGAGCAGCCCGTGGGTCTGGGGCAGTCTGCTGCTCGCCCTCGCGCTGCTGCCGGCCCTGGCGTTCGCCGAGCGCCGCAGCCGCCACCCCGTCATCGACGTCGAGACCCTGCGCACCCACGGCATCGGCCTGCTCCTGCTCGCCGGGTTCTTCCTCAGCGCGGGACGATTCCCGGCCATCGTGCTGATGAGCCTCTACCTCCAGGGGCCACTGGGCTTCCGGCCCAGCGAGACCGCGCTGCTCCTGCTGCCGATGCCGATCGGCAGCATCCTCGGCTCGCTGTGCGTGGGCCGGCTGTCCCGGCGGTGGCGGTCGCGGCAGATCTCCTCGTTCGGCGCGATCGTCGGCCAGCTCGGCGTGTTCGCGCTGGCCGGAGGCGTGTTCACGCAGAGCACCTGGGTGCTGGGCGTCGGGCTCGTCCTCATGGGCATGGGCACGGGTCTGTTCATCGGCTCGAACGCGACGTCGCTGCTCGAGGCGACGCCCGAGTCCAGCCTCGGCGTCGTCAACGGCATGCGCCTCGCGGTGCAGAACACTGGCAACGTCCTGAGCCTCGCGGTGGCGCTGACCCTCATGACGATCGGCCTCAGTCCGGCGCTCAGCGACGCGGTCCTGCAGGCGTCGATCCCCGGCGACCCGCCGGCCGAGGTCATCGCCGGCTTCGGCTACGCCCTCCTGCTGCTGTGCATCCTCGGGCTCATCGGCATGACGCTGTCCATCGTCGCGGCGCTCAGGCCGTCGCCGGAGATCGTCCAGGAACACGACGACGCGGTCGCCCTGCAGGGCGCCGCGGAGCCCACCTGACCCGTCAGTCCGCCTCGAGCCCGAGGTGCACGACGAAGCCGCCGGGGTCGCGGACCTGCGCGACGCGCTCGCCCCACGGCATCTCCGCGGGCTCGGCGATGCTCGTGGCCCCGGAGTCGAGCGCCGCACGGTACGCGGCGTCGAGGTCGTCGACGTAGAGCCACAGCGCCATCCCGATCGGCTCGGTCCGCAGGTCGTCGTCGACGGCGAGGCCGATCGCGGAGCCGCCCAGCGCGAGCGCGACGTAGACGTCGCGGCCACCGGCGTCGAACGCGTACGTGCGCTCGGCGCCGAAGGCGTCGCGGTAGAACGACTCGAGCCTCGGAAGGTCCCGGGTCGCCAGGATCGGGAAGCCGCTCCTCACGCCCATGCGGGCAGCCTACGAACGGCGCGGGGTCAGATGCCCAGCGAGCGCCCGACGATCTCCTTCATGATCTCGGTGGTGCCGCCGTAGATCGTCTGGATGCGGGTGTCGCGGTACGCCTTGCTGATCGGGTACTCGCTCATGAAGCCGTAGCCGCCGTGCAGCTGCAGGCACGAGTCCACGGTCTTCTTCTGCAGCTCGGTGGTCCACCACTTGCCGGCCGCGGCGTCGTCGATCGAGAGCGTGCCCTTGTTGAGCGCCTCGACGCTGCGGTCGACGAAGACCTGCGCGATCCGCTGCTCGGTCTCGAGCTCGGCCAGCACGAACCGGGTGTTCTGGAACGAGCCGATCGGCTTGCCGAACGCCTTGCGGTTCTTCACGTAGTCCAGGGTCATGTCGATGACCCGGCGGCACGCGGCCGCCGCGACGACCGAGATCGTGAGGCGCTCCTGCGGCAGCTTCTCCATGAGGTAGACGAAGCCCCGGCCCTCCTCGCCGAGCAGGTTCTCCACCGGCACGCGGACGTTGTCGAAGAAGAGCTCGGCGGTGTCCTGCGCCTTGAGGCCCAGCTTGTCGAGGTTGCGGCCGCGCTCGAAGCCCTCCATGCCGCGCTCGAGCACGATCAGCGAGACGCCCATCGCGCCGGCCTCGGGGTCGGTCTTGCACGCCACGATGACGAAGTCGGCGTTGATGCCGTTGGTGATGAAGGTCTTCGCGCCGTTGACGACGTAGTGGTCGCCCTCGCGCACGGCGGTGGTGCGGATGCCCTGCAGGTCCGACCCGGTGCCGGGCTCGGTCATGGCGATCGCGGTGATCATCTCGCCCGACACGAACTTCGGGAACCAGCGCTGCCTCTGCTCGTCGTTCGTGTAGCTCAGCAGGTAGCCCGAGACGAGGTCGGTGTGCAGCGCGAAGCCGACGCCGCTCGCGCCGACGCGGGTGAGCTCCTCCTGGAGCACGACGTTGTAGCGGAAGTCCGAGACCCCGCCGCCGCCGAACTCCTCGGGCATCATGAAGCCGAGCAGGCCGAGCTCGCCGGCCTTCGTCCAGACCTCGCGCGGGACGATGCCCTCGCTCTCCCACTGCTCGTGGTGGGGCACGACCTCCTTCTCCAGGAAGGTGCGCACGGTGTCGCGGAACGACTCGTGCTCGGGCTCGAACAGGGTGCGCTCCATCAGTTCTCCTCGTTCTCGACGGCGACCTTGCTCTCGATCAGGTCGTCCACGTCCTCGATGCCCCACGCGGTCAGCGCCTCGCGGGTGCTGGCACCCGGCCGGTCGGGCGCCCGGTGGATGCCGGTGCCGGTGGCCGAGAAGCGGGGGGCGGGTGCGGGCTGGGTGACGCCGTACTCCTCGACGTACGTGCCGCGCGCGACGTGGTGCGGGTGCTCGTACGCCTCCTCGAGGGGCACGACGGGGGCGACGCAGGCGTCGGTGCCGGCGAAGAGCGCGGTCCACTCCTCCTGCGTGCGGCTCAGGAACCACGTGCGCAGCGTCTCGCGCAGCTCGGCCCAGTTCTTGGGGTCGTTCCGGTCGGGCAGGTCGCCCAGGCCGACCGAGGCGAAGACCTCCTGCATGGCGTACCAGAACTGCGGCTCGAGGCCGCCGACGCTCATCCAGTAGCCGTCCGACGTCTCGTAGACGTCGTAGAACGGGGCTCCGGTGTCGAGCATGTTCGTGCCGCGGCGGGGACTCCACGCACCGGACTGCTGCATGCTCACGGTCATCGCCATGAGGTGCGCGACGCCGTCGGTGATCGCGGCGTCGACGACCTGGCCCTCGCCCGTGCCGCGGGCGTGGGTGAGCGCGGCGAGCACGCCCGTGACGAGGTACATCGACCCGCCGGCGAAGTCGCCGAGCAGGTTGAGCGGTACCTGCGGCGGGCCGCCGGCCCGGCCGATCGGGTCGAGTCCTCCGGCGACGGCGATGTAGTTGACGTCGTGGCCGGCGGAGGAGGCCAGCGGGCCGGTCTGGCCCCAGCCGGTCATCCGGCCGTAGACCAGGCGCGGGTTCCGCTCCAGCGCGATGTCGGGGCCCAGCCCGAGGCGCTCCATGACGCCGGGGCGGAAGCCCTCGATGAGGATGTCGGCGCGCTCGACCAGCTGGAGCACGAGCTCGACGCCCTCGGCGGTCTTGAGGTCGACGGCGGCGCTGGGCCGGTTGCGGCCGAGGATGTCGCGCTCGGGAGGCGCGACCTGGAGGGCGTTGCCGCCCGGACGGTCGATGCGGATGACGTCGGCACCGAGGTCGGCGAGCAGCATCGCCGCGAACGGCCCGGGCCCGATCCCGACCATCTCGACGACGCGCACACCACTCAGGGGTCCTGTGCTCTGGGTCACGCGGTGATTCTGACACCAACGCTGTCACAGTGGCAACCGAGTCCCCCGTGGTCCGGTTCACAGCGCCCGCGAACTGTGCGATGCTGCATGCGACATCGTGAGTGTCACATCGGTCGTGCCGGTGTGCGATCCCCGAGGAGTCCCATGAAGTGCGAGCTGGCGTACACGCGACGCGGGCAGGGCGAGCCGCTCGTCCTCCTGCACGGCATCGGTCACCGGCGGGCCGCGTTCGACCCGGTCATCGACGAGCTGGCGCAGCACTACGACGTCATCGCGGTCGACCTGCCGGGCCTGGGCGACTCTCCCGCCCTGCCCGCCGGCACGGGCTACAGCGTCGAGAACGTCGTGTCGGTGTTCGCGGAGAACTTCGAGCGCTGGGGCGTCGACCGGCCCCACGTCGCGGGCAACTCGCTCGGCGGACTGATCTCGATCGCGCTCGCCCAGCACGGGCAGGTGCGCTCGGCCACCGGGCTGTCGCCCGCCGGCTACTTCCGGCCGTGGAGCCTGCTCCAGGCCACGCTGACGCTGCTGCCGCTCAAGCTCGGCTCGTACCTGCCGAAGCCCGTGCTGCGGCTCGTCGCGAGCCTCGCGATCGGGCGCTTCCTCATCGGCTTCGTCCTCTACCGTCACCCGGGCCGGTACTCCGCCGAGCGCGTCTACGGCGACGCGCTCGCGATGAAGAGCGGCAAGGGCTTCTGGCGCTACTTCCTCCGGTGCTTCCCGCTGGGCTTCACCTCGCCCGCGTCGTTCCGCGGCTCGGCGAAGGTCCCGATCACGATCGCCTGGGGCGACCACGACCTCATCCTCCACAAGTCCCAGGCCAAGCTCGCCGCCAAGCGGATGCGGAACGCCGAGTTCGTCACCCTCGAGGACTGCGGCCACGTCCCCATGGGCGACTCCCCCGAGCAGGTCGTCGCGGTCATCCGCGCCACCACCGCCCGCGCCGCCGCCAACGCCCCCGCCGCCTGACTCACGCCTCCGGCGCGCGAGATCTGTAGCGGTATCCACCGTCTTTCCGGTGGATCCGCCGAAAAAGGGTGGACAGCGCTACACATCTGGCGCCCCGGAGGGGCGGGCCTCAGCGGTGACGGGCGAGGAAGGCCGCGGTGCGCGGGTCCTGCGGGGCGGTGAAGAGCTGCTCGGGCGGTCCCGCCTCGACGATGCGGCCCTCGGCGAGGAACACGATCCGGTCGGCGCACTCGCGGGCGAAGTCCATCTCGTGGGTGGCCATGACGATCGTGCGGCCCTCGTCCTTGAGCTGACGGATGACGTCGAGCACCTCGGCCACGAGCAGCGGGTCGAGCGCCGACGTCACCTCGTCGAGCAGCAGCAGCTCGGGGTCCATCGCCACCGCACGCACCAACGCCACCCGCTGCTGCTGGCCGCCGGACAGCGAGTCGGGGTAGGCCCCCGCCTTCGCCTCCAGCCCCACGCGGGCGAGCAGCTCGTGGGCGCGGCGCACGGCCTCGGCCTTCGGGACGCCCTTGACCCGGCGGGGTCCGAGCGTGAGGTTCTGCAGCACGCTCAGGTGCGGGAACAGGTTGAAGGCCTGGAACACCATGGCGATCCGGGCCCGGGTGGCGTTCTCGTCGATGGCCGGGTCGGTGAGCTCGAGGTCACCCAGGAAGATGTCGCCGTCGTCGGTCTGCTCGAGCAGGTCGATGCAGCGCAGCAGCGTGGACTTGCCCGAGCCGGACGCCCCGATCAGGCAGACGACCTCACCCGGCTCGACGGTCAGGTCGATGCCGTCGAGGACGACGTGGTCGCCGAACGACTTGCGGACTCCTGCGACGCGCAGCATCAGCGGCCTCCCTGCCGGCGCATGGAGCGGATCGTGAGCCAGTCGGTGAACCGCGCCAGCGGGATCGTCACGACGATGAAGAACAGGGCGGCCACGCACAGCGAGGTCACGTTGAAGGTGCTGGCCTGGTAGACCGAGGCCGCGCGCAGCGCCTCGACGAGGCCGATCGTGGACACCAGCGCGGTGTCCTTCTGCAGGGAGACGAAGTCGTTCATCAGCGGCGGAGTCACGTTGCGGACGGCCTGCGGCAGGATCACGCGGATGAGGGTCTGGCCATAGCCGAGGCCGAGCGCGCGGCCGGCCGCCCACTGCGTGGGGTGCACCGAGAGGATGCCGGCGCGGATGACCTCGGCGACGTAGGCGCCGTAGCTCAGGGTCAGCGCGATGACGCCCAGCCAGAACAGGCTCGTGGGCACGCCCGCCAGGCCGAGCGCCGGGAAGCCGAAGCCGACGAGCATCACGACGAGGATCGTGGGGATGCCGCGGAAGACGTCGGTGTACGCGGCGGCGAGGATCTTGAACGGCGCCATCGCCGGCGACGGGACGACGCGGACCACCGCGACCAGCAGGGCCAGCGGCAGCACCAGCGCCTCGACCGTGAGGAACAGCCGCACGTTGAGCCAGAAGGCGTCCCAGATCGCGGGGAAGGACTCGCGGGCGTGGTACCCGCTGAAGAACGTCTCGCGGACCCGCGGCCAGCCGGGCGCCGACGTGATCACCCAGGCCAGCAGGCCCAGGACGACGAGGCTCGAGACGGTGCCCACCGCCGCGCGGCGCAGCGTGCGACGACGCCGGAAGGCGTTGCGCTGCTGCTGCCGCGCGGACAGCGGGGGTGGGCCGAGGGGCCCGCGGTCGGCGTGGGTCACCGGGTCACTTCAGGACGGGGACGTCCTGCGACTCGGCCAGCCACTCCTGCTCGAGGTCGGCGAGCGTGCCGTCCTCGGTCAGGGCCGTGACGGCCTCGTCGACGCAGGAGGTCAGCTCGCTGCCCTTCTCCAGCAGGAGGCCGAACTGCTCGGGCTCACCGCCGTCGAAGTCGAACTGACCCGCGATCGTCGCGTCCTCGAGCTCGGCGGCGACGAGGTAGAAGGCGCTGGGCAGGTCGGCCACGATGCCGTCGACCTGGCCGTTGGCCAGCGCGAGCGCCGCCTTGGTGGTGTCGTCATAGACCAGCGGGGCGTCCTGCGTCTCGAGCGACTCGATCGCCTTGAGCGACGTGGTGCCGATCTGGGCGCCGAGGCTCGCGGTGCGGAAGTCGTCGAGGCTCTTCGCGTCGGCGAACTTCGAGTCCGAGCGCACGATGATGGCCTGCGCGGCGGAGTAGTACGGCTCGCTGAAGTCGACCGCCTGCTGGCGGTCCTTCGTGATCGAGATCTGGTTGATGTCGAAGTCGAAGGCCTTCTTGCCGGGCTGGTACGAGGTGTTGAACGGGACCTTGGTCCACTCGACCTGGTCGCGCTCGAAGCCCATCTGCTCGGCCACGGCGTAGGCGACGGCGGACTCGAAGCCCTTGCCGTTGCTGGGGTCGTTGTCGACGAACCACGGCTCGAAGGCCGGGTCGTCGGTGGCGATCGTGAGGGTGCCGGACTTCACGAGCGGCAGCTGGTCGACCGCGCAGTCGGCGGTCGCACCGGCGGTGGAGTCCGACGACGCATCGTCGGAGTCGTCGGCCGGGCCGCACGCGGCCGCGACGGAGAGCAGGAGCGCCAGGGGGACGGCGAGCAGGGATCGCTTCATGCTGCCCATCGTAATGTGCGTGAGACGCGGTCTTGCCCAGCGGACTGTTATGAACCTCGTTGCATATGGGCGCCGAGAGGCCTAGGCTCCCGCCCATGGCCCTGGACCACGCGATCCTCGTGTCGCTCACCGAGCGCGCCGCGAGCGGCTACGACCTCGCCCGGCGCTTCGACGCGTCCATCGGCTTCTTCTGGCCCGCCAGCCACCAGCAGATCTACAAGGTGCTGGCCCGCATGCAGGAGGCCGGCTGGGTCGAGGGCACCCTGCAGGAGCAGGACGGCCGGCCCGACAAGCGCACCTACGCGATCACCGCCGCCGGCGAGGCCGAGCTCGACCGCTGGGCCGCCGAGCGCAGCGGTCGCGAGGCGCTGCGCAGCGACTTCGCGGTGAAGCTGCGCGCGTTCCGCGACCCCGAGGCGATCCTGGCCGACACCCGCGACCGCCGTGCCGCCCACGTGGAGCGGCTCGCCGAGTACGAGGCGAGCGAGGCCCGCTTCTACCCCGACCCCGCCGCGCTCGAGGGCGCCGACCTGGGCTCGTGGCTCGCGCTGCGTGGCGGCATCGTCGGCGAGCACCAGGGCATCGCGTGGTGCGACGAGATCCTCACTGCCCTCGAAGGGCGCGGATCCCGATGACCAGCACGATCACGCCGAGCGTCATCGCCGTGCCGATCAGCACGAGGTGCACCCAGAAGAACGACGTCGGCTCCTGCCACTTCGCGCCGCCCCACGCACGGTCGTCGTCGACGATCGCCTTGAAGAACCGGGGCCAGATGACGACGTTGAAGACGCCGGCCGCGATGAGCAGCCAAGACGCGAGCTTTCCGATCACCACCCCATCCTCCCAACCGAAGGGAAACCGCCCATGAAGGCCTTCCGCGAGCTCGTCGAGAGCAGCATCGAGTCCGGCTCCCTGGCCGGCGTCGAGGACCTGCTGGCCGACGACGTCGTCTTCCGCAGCCCCGTCGCCTTCAAGCCCTACCCCGGCAAGGCGATCACTGCGGCGATCCTCAACGGCGTCTCGCGGGTGTTCGAGGACTTCCGCTACGTCAGCTCGATCGAGGAGGACAACCGCAGCGCGCTCGTGTTCGAGGCGCGCATCGGCGACGTCACCGTGAACGGCTGCGACTTCATCACCACGAACGAGGACGGCCTCATCAGCGAGTTCATGGTGATGGCCCGTCCGATGAAGGGCGCCACGGCCCTCATGGAGGCGATGGCCGCGCAGTTCCCGCAGATCGAGGCCGACGCGATCGCGTTCGCGGAGCGGCAGCGGTGAGCGAACTCCCGCACCTGCTGAGCCCGCTCGACCTGGGGTTCACCACGTTGCGCAACCGCGTGGTCATGGGCTCGATGCACACGGGCCTGGAGGACCACGCCAAGGACATCCCGAAGCTCGCGGCGTACTTCGCCGAGCGCGCCAAGGGCGGCGTCGCCCTGTCGATCACGGGCGGCTTCGCGCCCAGCTGGCGCGGCTGGCTGCTGCCGTTCGGCTCGGAGATGTCGCGCAAGCGGCACGCCGACCGGCACCGCCTCGTCACCGACTCCGTGCACGAGCACGGCGGCAAGATCGCGCTGCAGGTCCTGCACGCCGGGCGCTACGGCTACTCCCCCTTCAAGAAGGGCGTGTCGTCGGTGAAGTCCCCGATCACGCCGTTCCGGGTCTCGCCGATGTCGACCCGCGAGGTGGACCGCACCGTCAGCGACTTCGCGCGCACGGCGGCACTGGCGCAGCGCGCGGGCTACGACGGCGTCGAGATCATGGGCTCCGAGGGCTACCTCATCAACCAGTTCCTCACGGCGCGCACGAACGACCGCACCGACGCGTGGGGCGGCTCGGCGGCGAAGCGGATGCGGTTCCCGATCGAGATCGTGCGCCGCACGCGCGAGCTCGTCGGCGAGGACTTCATCGTCCAGTACCGCATCAGCCTGCTCGACCTCGTCGACCGGGCGCAGACGTGGGAGGAGACGGTCGAGCTCGCGCAGGCGCTCGAGGCCGAGGGCGTCACGATCTTCAACACCGGCATCGGCTGGCACGAGGCGCGCATCCCCACGATCGTCACGAGCGTGCCGCGCGGGGCCTTCACGTGGGTCACGGCGAAGCTGCGGGCCGAGGTGGGCGTGCCCGTCGTGGCGTCGAACCGGATCAACACCCCCGAGCAGGCCGAGGCGATCCTGGCCGCCGGCGAGGCCGACCTCATCTCGATGGCGCGGCCGCTGCTGGCCGACGCCGACTTCGTGAACAAGGCCGCCGAGGGCCGCTCCGACGAGATCATCACGTGCATCGCGTGCAACCAGGCCTGCCTCGACCACACGTTCAAGAACCAGCGGGCGAGCTGCATGCTCAACCCGCGCGCGGGCCACGAGACCGAGCTCGTGCTGCTGCCGACCCGCAGCGCCAAGCGCGTGGCGGTCGTGGGCGCGGGCCCGGCCGGCCTCGCCGCCGCGGTCGAGCTGGCGGGTCGCGGTCACGCGGTCGAGCTGTTCGAGGCGCTGCCCGAGATCGGCGGCCAGTTCCGCCTCGCGATGCAGATCCCCGGCAAGGAGGACTTCGCCGAGACCGTCCGCTACTACTCGGTGATGCTCGAGCGCCGCGGCGTGACCGTGCACCTGGGCCGGTGGGCGTCCGTCGAGGACCTCAGCGGCTTCGACGAGGTCGTCCTCGCCACCGGCGTCGAGCCGCGCGTTCCCGAGATCCCGGGCGTCGACCACCCCTCGGTCGTGACCTACCAGCAGCTGATCCGCGAGCAGGTCGTCGCGGGCGAGCGCGTCGCGGTCCTCGGTGCCGGCGGCATCGGCTACGACGTGTCGGAGTTCCTGCTGCACGAGCCCGGCGAGTCGCTCGAGCACTGGATGGACCGCTGGGGCGTCACCGACCCCTCCGTCGAGCGCGGCGGCCTGGCCACGAAGACCGCGGCGCCTCCACGGCGCGCCGTCACGCTGCTGCAGCGCAAGAGCAGCACGTTCGGCCAGGGCCTGGGCAAGACGACCGGCTGGGTCCACCGCACGACGCTGAAGGACTCGGGCGTCGAGTTCGTCGGTGGCGTCCGGTACGACCGGATCGACGATGCGGGCCTCCACGTGACGATCGGCGCCGACGGCGACTCCCCCGAGTCGCGCGTCATCCCCGCCGACACGATCGTGCTGTGCACCGGGCAGGAGTCCGTGCGCGACCTCGTCGAGCCGCTCGAGGCCGTCGGCGTCCCCGTCCACGTCATCGGCGGCGCCGACGTCGCCGCCGAGCTCGACGCCAAGCGCGCCATCAAGCAGGCCACCGAGCTGGCGGCCCGGCTGTGACGGTTTCCCCGGTTACGTGGGTTTCCTGTCACTTACCGGGGGTTGCGATCCCCGGGACGTGATCACGAACCCACGTAACCGGGGAATCTGTCGATCGGCGACGGCACACTGAGGGCATGACGAGACGCGTGGTGCTGCTCCGGGCGGTGAACGTCGGGGGCGCGAAGCTGCCGATGGCCGAGCTGCGTGAGGTCGCCGAGGAGCTCGGGGCCACGGACGTGTCGACGTACATAGCCTCGGGCAACCTCTTGGTCGACGTCGACGACCCCGAGGCGTTCGACCGCGCGCTGGAGCAGGCGGTCGAGAAGCGCTTCGGGTTCTTCCGTGAGGCCATCAGCCGCTCGCCGCAGGAGCTGCGCACGGCCCTGGAGGCGCATCCGTTCGAGGTGGTCGAGAAGCGCTTCTCCTACGTCACCTTCCTCGCCGCCGAGCCGACGTCCGAGGCGATCGCGAAGGCGCGGACCTTCGAGACCGGCGACGACCGGTGGGAGGTCATCGGGCGCGAGCTGCACATCCGGTACGCCGACGGCGCCGGGCGACCCCAGATGAAGGACGCCTCCATCGGGCGCGCGCTCGCCGTTCCCGGGACCGCGCGCAACCTCAACACCGTGGAGAAGCTGATCGGGCTCGCCGAGGGCTGATCCTGTGGACGACGGGATGCGGCGGGCCCTCGCGGGCTGACATCGTCACCGGCACCCGTCACACTGGAGGAGTGCCCGTCATGGACCTGGAGTCGACCATCACCTGGGTGGGATTCGCCGCGTTCGCCGTCGCGCTGTTCGGCTACCTCGCCACGATGAAGCGCGACCTGCGAGCCGAGATGGTCGCCATCGCGCAGGGGCTCGAGGCACGGACCGATACCCGCTTCACCGCGACCGACCGTCGTCTCGACGATGTCGTGGCGCGGTTCGACGCCCGGTTCGACGCCTCCGACACCCGGTTCGACCGACTCGAGAGCAAGTTCGACGGCCTTGAGAACAGGTTCGACCGACTCGAGAACAGGTTCGACCGACTCGAGGAGCGCTTCGACCACCTCGAGAACAGGTTCGACCGACTCGAGGAGCGCTTCGACCACCTCGAGAACAGGTTCGACCGGTTCGAGGAGCGGTTCGATGCCTCGGAGGCGCGCGCGGACACCCGCTTCGCAGGGATGGACGCGCGGTTCGACGCGCTCGACCGGCGCGTTTCCGACCTGCGCGACGACGTGCGCGCCGGGTTCGCGGCCACCGACCTGCGGCTCACCACCCTCGAGCAGCGCACCTTCGACATCGGCGCCCGGCGCCGCCCGGGGGCCGGGTGAGCGACTGGTTCGACCGACGCTGGCTGGTGCTGACCGGGGCCGGCGTCAGCACCGACTCGGGCATCCCGGACTACCGGGGTCCCGACGCCGTGCCGCGCCAGCCGATGACCTACCAGGACTTCATCGCCACGCCCGCCAACCGCCAGCGCTACTGGGCCCGCGCCCACCTCGGCTGGAGCCGGATGGGCGGCGCCGAGCCGAACGTCACGCACCGCTTCCTGGCCGAGCACCAGGACCGCCTGGTCGGCCTCATCACCCAGAACGTCGACGGCCTGCACGAGAAGGCGGGCTCGCTCGACGTCGTCGACCTCCACGGCCGGCTCGACCGGGTGATCTGTCTCGACTGCGGCGACGTCACCGGCCGTGATGAGGTGCAGGCCCGACTCGACGCCCTCAACCCCGGCTGGACGGATCAGGAGGTGACGATCGCGCCCGACGGCGACGTCGACCTCGAGGACACCGCTGGGTTCGTCGTCGCCGACTGCACCCAGTGCGGCGGGCGGCTCAAGCCCGACGTGGTGTTCTTCGGCGAGTCGGTGCCCAAGCCCAAGGTCAACCACTGCTTCGACCTCGTGGAGCGCGCCGGTCGCGAGGGCGCCGCGCTCGTCGTCCTGGGCTCGTCGCTGCAGGTGATGAGCGGGCTGCGGTTCGTCCGGCGCGCGGCGAAGGACGGCACCGAGATCGTCATCATCAACCGCGGTCCCACCCGGGGCGACGAGCTCGCGGACGTGCGCATCGACGACGGGGTCGCCGAAACGCTGCAGCGCCTCTCCAGGCAGGTGCCCTGAGGGACGGATCTTGGTACCAAGGTGTCGCGGGAGCGACCCGAAGGTAGAAAGATCCGTCCCCGCAGGGCGCGAGACTCAGCTGAGCTGGCGCAGGCGCACGGTCTCGGGCAGCGCGGCGAGCTCCTTGAGCACGTCGGCGCCGACCTCGGCCGAGACGTCGGTGACCACGTAGCCGAGCTCGCCGCGGGTGGCGAGCTGCTGGCCCTCGATGTTGACGCCGTGGTCGCCCAGGATCGTGTTGATCGTGGCGAGCACGCCGGGCGCGTTGTGGTGCACGTGCGCGAGGCGGTGGCGGGCCGGGTCGCTCGGCAGGTTGAGCTCGGGGAACGTCACCGACAGGTTCGTCGTGCCGGCCTTGGCGTAGGCGCGCAGCTTCGAGGCGACGAAGCGGCCGATGTCCTGCTGCGCCTCCTCGGTGGAGCCGCCGACGTGCGGCGTGAGGATGACGTTCGGGACGCCCCGCAGCTCGCTCTCGAACGGGTCGCCCTGGGCCTTCGGCTCGACGGGGAACACGTCGAGCGCGGCGCCCGCGATGTGGCCCGACTCGAGGTGACGGCGCAGGGCCGCGGTGTCGACCGCGATGCCGCGCGACAGGTTGAGGAACAGCGAGCGCGGCTTCATCGCGCGCATCTGCTCGTCGCCGAACAGGCCCGCGTTGCCGGGACGGCCGTCGACGTGCAGCGACACGACGTCGGCGATCGCGAGCAGCTCGTCGATCGTGGCGCACTTCTTGGCGTTGCCGAGCGCGAGCTTGTCGTCGATGTCGTAGAACACGACCGACAGGCCGAGCGCCTCGGCGATCACCGAGAGCTGGCTGCCGATGTTGCCGTAGCCGACGATGCCGAGCGTGCGGCCGCGCACCTCGTGGCTGCCGGCGGCCGACTTGTTCCACACGCCGCTGTGCATGGCCGTGGACTTCTCGTGCAGGCGGCGGGCGAGCGAGATGATCTCGGCGATCGCGAGCTCGACCACGCTGCGCGTGTTGGAGTACGGCGCGTTGAAGACGGCGACGCCGTGGCGCTTCGTGGCCGCGAGGTCGATCTGGTTGGTGCCGATGCAGAAGGCGCCGATCGCGAGCAGGTCGGGAGCGTGCTCCAGGACCTTCTCGGTGATGTAGGTGGTCGAGCGGATGCCGAGCAGGTGGACGCCCTTGATCGCCTCGATGAGCTCGTCCTCGGTGAGCGCGGCGCTGCGCGTCTCGACCTGGTAGCCCTTGTTGCGCAGGAAGTCCGCGCCGTCGGCGTGGATGTTCTCGAGGAGCAGGACCTTGACGTCCTGGTCGTCGATCGTGGTCAGCGGTTCGTGAACGTCGAAGCTCATGCTCATCATCGTCATCGTGTGTGGCCTCCGGGTCAGCGGTCGATCGGGCTGACGCGGGGCCCAGGCGAACGGTCCCGTAAGTCGTGCTGCCCGCGGCTCCCTGGTGGTAGCCACCTCAACGCCAGTCGCGCGCGGACCCCTCCATCCTAGCGGCTCGGACCAGGGGGCCCGATCACGTCCGGGAGGCGGTCAGTCCTTCAGGTTGCCCTGCATCGCCGCGACGGCCTCGGGCGGGACCTCCTGGTCGAGGTTCGCCAGGCGCACCTGCCCCTGCGCGATCAGCCTCCCGTCCTGGTTGACCGAGTCCAGGTGCCACAGCTGCTGCGTGCGGCCGCGGTGGATCGGCGTGGCGGTGGTGGTGATCGTGTCGCCGTTGCGGGCCTGGCGCAGGAAGTCGGTGGAGTTGTTCGTGCCGACGACGACGCCCTTCGTGCCCAGCCAGATCTGGCCGGCCATGCTGGCGGTGGACTCGTGCACGGCGCAGTAGATGCCGCCGTGCGGGATGCCGAACGGCTGCAGGTGGCGGTCGGTGATCGTGAAGCGGACGACCACCTTGTCGGGGGTCAGCTCGACGTGCTCGACGCCGAGCACTCCGTCCAGGCCGGGGATGTCGCTCATGGTCCGGACTCTAGCCAGACCGTCTCGCGCCGTTTCACCGAGTGGCGCAAACCGGGGTTGCGAGGGGGCTTGATACGGGTACCCCCTAGGGGTATGTTCGAAGCATGAGCCACGAGCACCCCGGGTACGCCGACGACAAGGCGGCCGTCCTCAAGCGACTGGCGCGGATCGAGGGACAGGTCCGCGGCATCAACCGGATGGTCGAGTCCGACACCTACTGCATCGACGTGCTGACCCAGATCAGCGCGACCACGAAGGCCCTCGAGGCCGTCGCCCTGAAGCTGCTCGACGAGCACCTGGCCCACTGCGTCGCGGACGCCGCGGCCAAGGGCGGACCCGAGGCCGACCAGAAGATCAAGGAAGCATCCGACGCCATCGCGCGTCTGGTGAGGAGCTGAGAGCCATGACCACCACCACCTACACCGTCACCGGCATGACCTGCGGCCACTGCGCCGCGGCCGTCACGCAGGAGATCACCGCGCTCGACGGCGTCGAGGACGTCGCGGTCGACGTGGCCTCCGGCGCCGTCACGGTCACCAGCCAGGGTCCGCTCGACGAGGCGCAGGTCGCGTCCGCGGTGGACGAGGCCGGCTACGCGCTGGCGGGTCCGCGCGACCTGCCGCTGGTCTGATGACCACGCACGAGACCGAGGCGGACCCCACCACCACCTACCGCCTCGACATCGGCGGGATGAGCTGCACCTCGTGCGCGATGCGCATCGAGAAGAAGCTGAACCGCCTCGAGGGCGTGGAGGCGAGCGTCAACTACGCCACCGAGAAGGCCACGGTGCACGCCCACCACGGGGTCGACCCGCAGTCGCTCGTCGAGACCGTGGAGAAGACGGGCTACACCGCGCAGGTCCACGACCCGCACGCCGGCCACGAGGGTCACGACGCCCACGGCGGCCTCCACTCGGCCGAGTCCATGCGCAAGCGCCTGATCGTGTCGACGATCCTGAGCGTGCCCGTCGCGGCGATCTCGATGATCCCGGCCCTGCAGTTCGCGGGCTGGCCGTGGGTCGTCCTGGCGCTCACCACGCCCGTCGTGCTCTGGGCGGCCTACCCGTTCCACTGGTCGGCCGCACTGAACGCGCGCCACGGCGCCGCCACGATGGACACCCTCGTCAGCATCGGCGTCGGGGCCGCCTACGTGTGGTCGCTCGTCCAGCTGTGGCTCGGCGTGACCGGGCACGGCGTCGAGCACGGCCACTACTACTTCGAGACCGCCGCGGTCGTGACGACGTTCATCCTCGCCGGCCACTACCTCGAGGCGAACGCGAAGCGCCGCTCGAGCGCCGCCCTGCGCACCCTGATGGACCTCGGCGCGAAGCAGGTCGCGGTGCTGCGCGACGGCCGCGAGGTCGAGGTCCCGATCGAGGAGCTGCACGCCGGCGACGTGTTCGTCGTGCGTCCGGGCGAGAAGGTCGCCACCGACGGCGAGGTCGTCGAGGGCGGGTCGGCCGTGGACGAGTCGATGCTCACCGGCGAGTCGGTGCCCGTCGACGTCACGGTCGGCGACACCGTCACGGGCGCCACCGTCAACCAGTCCGGGCGACTCGTCGTGCGCGCCACGGCGGTCGGCCAGGACACCCAGCTGGCCCAGATGGCCCGCCTCGTCGAGGAGGCCCAGGAGGGCAAGGCCGAGGTGCAGCGGCTGGCCGACCGGATCTCGGCGTGGTTCGTGCCGGGCGTCCTCGTGCTGGCCGCGTTGACGCTGCTGGTGTGGCTGCTGGTCGCGCCGGGCATCGCCGCCTTCGAGGCCGCCGTCGCGGTGCTGATCATCGCCTGCCCGTGTGCCCTCGGCCTGGCCACGCCCACCGCGCTCATGGTGGGCACGGGCCGCGGCGCCCAGCTGGGCATCCTCATCAAGGGCCCGCAGATCCTCGAGTCCACGCGCGCGATCGACACGATCGTGCTGGACAAGACCGGCACCATCACGACCGGCACGATGAGCGTCGCGCACGTCGACCCCGAGCCCGGGGTCGAGGCCGACGAGCTGCGCCGCCTTGCCGCCTCGGTCGAGTCGGCCTCGGAGCACCCGGTGGCGCGCGCGATCGCGACGCTGGCCGAGCCGCTGCCCGTGTCGGACTTCCGCAACCAAGCGGGCCAGGGCGTCGAGGCGACCGTCGACGGTCACGTGGTCCGCGCCGGTCGCCCGGCCTGGATCGGGGCCGACGACCGTCCCGATCGCACGGGCACGGTCATCGCGGTCTCTCGCGACGGGCGGGTGCTCGGCACGATCACCGTGGCCGACCGGGTCAAGGACTCGTCGCGGCAGGCCGTGGCCGACCTGCGGCGCCTCGGCCTCGAGCCGATCCTGCTCACGGGCGACAACGAGCGCGTGGCCTCCGCGGTCGCGGCCGAGGTGGGCATCGAGCGGGTGCACGCCGAGGTCACGCCCGAGGACAAGCTCGACGTCGTCCGCGAACTGCGCGAGCAGGGCCGCGTCGTGGCGATGGTCGGCGACGGTGTGAACGACGCCGCCGCGCTCGCCGGCGCCGACCTCGGCATCGCGATGGGCACCGGCACCGACGTGGCGATCGCCGCGAGCGACCTCACGCTCGTGCACGGCGACCTCGCCACCGCCGTGACGGCCGTGGAGCTGTCCCGCGCGACGCTGCGCACGATCAAGGGCAACCTGTTCTGGGCGTTCGCCTACAACGTCGCCGCGATCCCGCTGGCCGCACTGGGCTTCCTCAGCCCGATGATCGCGGGCTTCGCGATGGCCGCCAGCTCGGTGTTCGTCGTGACGAACTCGCTGCGGCTGCGGCGCTTCGGCCGCTGAGCCGCTCCCCCGCCGTTTCGGGCGGGCCCACGGCGCGCACGCGGCGCGCTCATGAAACGATCGTCGGTGAAACGCGGCCGCCGCATCGGGACGGCGCCGCACCGACGAGGGGGACACATGAACGTTCGCAAGCCTGCCGCCGCACTCGCCGCCGCGGTCCTGACCCTGGGACTCTCCGCCTGTGGTGGCGGCCAGTCCGTCGAGGACGCCTGCAAGGTGGCCGAGAAGGAGGTCAAGGACGCGATGGGCGACCTGAGCGGCATCGACCCCACCGACAGCGACAAGGCGACCGACACGATCGCCTCGATGGGCGACGCGCTGAAGAAGACGCAGGACGAGCTGGAGAACCAGGAGGTCAAGGACGCCATCGGCGAGCTCTCGGCCGAGTTCGACAAGCTCGAGGGCGCCTTCGCCGACCTCAAGGCCGCCGGTCAGGACACCGAGAAGCTGCAGGAGGTGTCGCAGCAGATGAGCACGCTCTCCACCGACATCCAGGCCAAGGGCGAGAAGCTCGACGAGCTCTGCGGCTGAGCCGGCACCACGGCACACGAAGGAGCCCGGTCGACCTGAGGGTCGACCGGGCTCTCTCGTTCTGGCTGCCCGTCAGGCGGCGTCGGACCTGCGACGTCGGGCGGCCGCCACGGCGACCCCGCCGCCGAGCAGGCTGAGCAGGCCCAGGCCCACCGCCAGGCCCGAGACGCCCGAGCCGGTGTCCGAGAGCGAGCCGTCGCCGGAGCCGTCGCCCGACGTCTCGTCCTCGCGCTCCGCGCCGCCGGAGTCGATGCTCCAGACGTCCTCGTCGAACACGTTCGTCACGGCGATCTCGATCTGCGCCGTCGTGTCCACCGAGGCGACCGTCGCGCCGGTCTCGAAGTCGGCGTGGCTGACCTTGACCTCGGACGCGCCGCCGGCGTCGGTCTCCTCGGCGAAGCAGCGGGTCCCGGTCGGCAGCAGCAGCGGGGCGCCGGCGCCGTCCGTGAAGGTCCGCGTGCGGCCGGCCTTGAGCGTGAAGTCCGACGCGAACACCGTGCCGCGAACGGTCGCGCCGTCCGGACCCGTGGTCTCGAGCTGGCAGGTCAGCGTGATCGGGAACGTGGCCCGACGCACCTCGCGGTGATCGGCGTAGGCACCCTCGACCTGCTTGGTCACCGAGACCTCGCCGGCGCCGTAGGTGTTGGTGATCGTCGCGACGACCGCCTCCTCCTGCGTGCCCGCGCCGATCACGACCGTGGCCTCGCGGGTGCTGCCGTCGGCCTTGCCGTCCTCGGTCTCCACGACGTGGCACGAGGTGCCCGTCGGGAGCGGACCGATGGCGTCCGACCACAGCGACGTGGCCTTGCCCTCGCGCCCCAGCGTCACCTGCTGCTCCAGCACCGTCTCGTCCGCGAGCGCGCACGCCACGTCGAACGCGAAGGCCGCGTCGGCGTGCAGGCCCTCACCGGGGCCGTCGACGACCTTGTTGACCTTCAGGAAGCCGGCGTCGAACCGGTTGTCCACGACGACCTCGACGGGCTCCGCGGTCTCGGTGTCGCTCACGACGACCTCGCCGCCCTCCGGCGTCATCGTCACGCCCTGCGACTGCGGCGTGCTGGACTTCTCGCTCACCGTGCACGAGGCGCCGGTCGGCAGTCGGTCCCACTCGGCCGTCCCGGCGCCGGTGATGGTGCGGTCGGCGCCGTCGGGGATCGCCACGGCGGTGGTCGTGCCGTCGACCTCGCGCACGCACTCGAGCGACATGACGTAGGTGCCGTCGGTCACGACCGGGAAGGCCGCGCCCTCACCGGACAGGGTCTTGCGCACGCGCACGACGCCCTGCTCGAAGTGGTTCTCGACGCCGACCTCGACGACCTGGTCGCCCGAGCGGACCGTGAAGTCCTGCGGGTCGATCGTCGTGTGGTTGGCGCCGCCGTTGCGGGGCTCGGTCACCGTGCAGGCCGCGCCGGTCGGCAGGTCGTCCACCCGCCAGGCCAGCTCGTCCGGTGCGGTCAGGACGGCGGAGTCGTCGAAGACGGTCTCCGCGGCGCCCTCGCCGTCCAGGTCCAGGGTGCACACGAGGCGCACCTCGAACTCCTGGTCGTCCCAGCGGTCCTTGCCCGGTCCGGTGATCTGCTTCGTGATGCTCACCGCGCCCACCGTGTAGGTGTTGAGGTGGGCGACCTCGACGGTCGTGTCGTCGCCGATCGTGAACTCGGCCGGGTTCTCGGCGTCCTCGCCGTCGACCTGCACCGTGACGGTCGCCCCCGCGGCGTCGGTCTCCTCGACCGCGCACGTGGATCCGGTGGGCAGGCCCGAGTAGGCCTTGCTGCCCCCGTCACGGAGCTCGACCTGCTCGTCGAGGATCGTCGTCCCGAGGTAGGCGCACGTCACGTCGAACCCGTAGGTCCGGTCGTAGACGATCGGCTCGCCGTCCTGGTCGACCGCACCGCCGGCGTCGACGCTCTTGGCGACCGAGAAGCCGCCGGCGGAGTAGGCGTTCGTGGCGGTCACGGTCGGGCCGCTGGCCGCTCCGTCGTACGGGTGGCTGATCTGCGAGACCGAGCGCAGGCTCGCGTCGGCCACGACGGTCCGGTCGGCGGGCGACCACGAGACCTCGACCCCGGCCGGGATCGGGACCTCGGCGACGGCGCAGCTGGCGAACAGGGGGATCGACACGGGCGTCGTGGCGGTGTTCACCACGGTGCTGCCGCCCTCGTCGTCGACGGTGACGACGACCGAGCCGTCGACCACCGCGCCCGCGGCGTTGCGCAGGACGACGTCCGTCCCGTCGAGCGTGCACGACACCCGGAAGGAGTACGTCCCGGGCAGGTCGACCGGCACCGAGAACTCGGGCGCCTCGACGACCTTGTCGATCGTCAGTCGGCCCTGGGCCGTGGCGATGCCGACACGGGTGGGCTCGAGGACGATCTCGGCCCGCTCGGGCTGCGTGACCGTGGCCACCGACCGCGACGAGCCGGCGAAGGAGTTGTACGCCGTCGGCAGGGTCGCGGACTGGTCGAACGCGCGCGGCAGGTTCACCGGCGTGCGGGTGCTGAACGCGACGCCCGCCGTCTCGCCCGGGCGCAGGCCGGCGCCCTGGCCGGCCGAGGTCCAGTCGAGCACGAACTTGACCGACTGCGCGGCCGCCAGCTGGGAGTCCGGCGTGCTCGCGTCGTACTCGGTCCAGCCGAACGCGCAGCCCGCGCTGGGGGCGGTGTTCGCCGTGTGGACCTGGACGGCGTTGGTGTTGCACGCCGTGCTCAGTCGCTGCGTCGAGTAGTACGCGCGCAGCGTCGCACCCTGGTGCTGCGCCTCCGCGAGGTCCGCGGACACCGTGCCCAGCAGCCGGACGCCGAACTGCGACCCGCGGGCCGCGGACGTGATCACGCCGCGGTCGCCGACGGCCGGGAGCGTGTCGACGAGGGCGACGAGCTTGGCGTTCGTGTTGCCGGTGTTGCGGAAGGAGAGCTTCCACGACGCCTCGCCTCCCGGTCGGGTGACCGGCAGGCAGGTGCCGCGGTAGTAGCCGTCGGACTGCGGCTCCGCGCACGCGGCCGCGGCCCCGGCGGTGTTCACGACACCAAGGTCGTCGTCGCCCGAGCCGGGCTCGCCCGCCTTGACGCCCTTGACGCCCTTCGCCATCGCCAGCGTGGCGCTCGACCGGGGCTGGACGTGCGTCGTCGCGGTGCAGCTGTCGACGTTCGTCCGGTTCGCCTGGGTCACGGAGTCGACCGTGTACTGGCACACCTCGAAGTCGCGGTCGGACGTGGCGGTCACGGAGTTGGCGATGATCTGGTCGGCGTCGACACCCGGCTCGAGCACGAGCGGCGCCTGGACGGTGAGCACCCACCCCGGCCGGAACACGAAGCCGTCCGGCATCGTGACGGCGAGCCGGCCCGTCTCGGCGTCGAGGCCGGCCGCGAAGCTCGGCGTCGGCGAAGGCACCGGGTTGCTCGGGTTGGTCGTGGTCAGCGTGAAGGCGTAGCCGGTCGGATCGGGCTCACGGACGGGCACCTCGCCGTCGACGAGCTCGATCTGGTCGACGACCTCGAAGCCGGTCATCGGCCACTGGCCCGTGTTCGTCACCCGCAGGACGTAGGGAACCGTCCCGCCCGGGGTGTACTGCGGCGGGGTGGTGGCGTTGCCCGGCGTCTTCTCGACCCGGATCCGGTTCGGACGGTGCAGCACCTGCGTGGTGTCCGCGGCGGTCCGGTCGTCGGTGAACGTCTGGTTCGCGCCGAACTGCGCGTCGCCGTGCACCTGCAGGTCGTCGGAGATCAGGCCCGCCGTGCCCTCGCCCTCGTTCGGGCCCACGCCGGGCAGCGTGGTCGACACGGGCTCGCCGTTGCCGCGCTGCGTGTCGCGGCGCTCGGTCTTGAGGCTCACGACGATGTTCGGGTTGTACGGCCGCTCCCACTGCACGACGGTGCCGGTGACGCTGAGCTGGCGGAAGCTGAAGCGCACGCCCTCGACCACCGTCGGGTCGGTCACGCCCGGAGGCAGTCCGAACGTGTGAGTGCCCGCGGCCAGGGAGTTGACCCAGAAGCCCTCGACCCACACGTCGCCGACCTTGGCGTCCATGCGGACGCTGTTGAGCGGTCGCGGCAGGTTGATGGAGGCCGAGGTGAAGTTCATGACGTTCCAGAACGTCTCGGTCTCGTCGGTGAGCCGCATGAGGGTCGTGCGGGCCGAGCCGAGCGGCTGACCGCGCAGCGTCGTCGTGTAGGTCCGGGCCTGGTCCTCGTAGACCGTGTCGCCACTGGGGTTGGCGTCGGGACGGATGACCTTCTGGGCCGTGATGGCGTAGCTCGCGGTGACGATGTTGAACTCGTCGTCCGCGGCGTCGTAGCCGGTCGAGCAGGCCGTGGCGGGGCACGCGATGCGGCCGGGGCTGTCGATCTGGACCGACGCCTCGTTGAGGATCGGCATCCCGCCGGGGGACGTCGCCTCCACCGGGCCGCCGCTGCGCTTCTCGGCGCGCAGCTGCCACGTGAGCGTCACCGCGGCGGTCGCCCCGCTGCGGATGACCGGGGCGCCGTCCGCGCCGACGAACGACACCGTGACCCCCGTGACGTCCTCGAGCTCGGCCGCGGAGAGGGCGAGCGCCTCCGCGTACGTGTGGTCGGTCGTCGTGCCCGAGCGGTCCAGCGTCACCGTGACGCCGGCCTGGGTGACACCCGACGGGAGCGTGATGCTGTCGATGTCGTGCAGGTCCGCCACGTCGTACGTGGTGGTGTCGTCCGACTCCACTCCGGGGTCGCTGATCACGAGCGACGACAGCTTGGAGGCCGAGGTGTTCGTGGCGCGCAGCGTGGCCGAGATGAGCGGGAAGGCGTCGGGGGCGACCCCGTTGCCGGGGCTCGGCAGGCCCAGCTGGGTCTGGTCGAACTGCTTCGTCAGGTCGACGTTGAAGGGCGCGTCGAGGATCGTGATCCGGTCACCGTCGTTCGACGAGAACTCGCCCGACCTCCCGCCCGAGCCACGGACGTTCACGGTGTTCTCGACGACGCCCTCGTCGCTCGTGTTGTAGGTGTGGTCGTGGTAGTTGCCCAGGACGTACTCGTCGGGGTCGCTGCGCAGCGTGTCGCGCACGGCGAAGTCGAGGTCGAGCGGCCGGCGGTCGACGCTCGAGCCGACGCCCTCGCCCGCCTGGCGCTCGGTGTACGTGAGACGCACGCCGGTCGTCCCGGTGCGCTGCGCGGCGGTCAGGGTGTAGCCGGGGAACCGGCCCGCGCACACGCCCGCCGTCGGGCAAGCCTGCGCCGTGATGTCGGTCCATGCACCGTTCAGGTACAGCTCCACCTTGCTGATCACGTCCTCGACGATCAGCGGGTCGGTGGACGGGGTGATCGGCTTGATCGCGACGAGGTCGAACGCGTCGTAGACCGAGGTCTCGATGCCGGGCGAGCCCGGGCCGAGCTCGGCCGTCGAGGTCGGGTCGGTGAGCGTGACGTTCGCGAAGTTCAGGCCCTGCGTGCTCCAGTGGATCCGCGCGGTCCGCGTCTGCCCGGAGAGAGCCGGCACGGTGGACTGGAGCCACTCCTTGTCGACGAGGTCGGGGCCCTCGCCGTCGATCGGCCGCAGCGTGACGTCGTCCCGGGCCTCGGCGGTGTCGCCCTGGTCGATCTGGCGGTTGAAGACCTCCGACTGCACGTCGTTGTCGACGACGATCTCCTCGTCGATGTCGACGCCGGACTGGACCTCGACCTCGAAGCTCGGGATCACGTTGAAGCCCGGGGGCAGCAGCTGCGGGCAGCCGTTGACCGCGAGGGGCGTGAACTCGAACTGCAGGCCGCCGATCCCGCCGCGCAGCGCGGCCGGGATCGTGAGGTCGAAGCTCGCGACGCTGCCCGCGACGTTCTCGGCCCCGGGCAGGACCACCCAGGAGTCGCCGTCCCAGTACCGGACGGTCAGCTGGGTGCAGCCCGGGATCTCGGTGTGGGAGATCGCGGTCGGGTCGAAGTGGTCGAAGAACTCGCTGCCCGCGGCGGGATCCGCCGGGTCCTGGATCACGAGCCGGTCGGAGCCGATGGTGGACTCGCTCGACACGCTCGCCGGCACCGAGACGGTGGCCTCGGCACCCGGCACGCCGAAGATCGCGCTGGGCGTGATCCGCTTGTCGACCTCGGTGAGCACCTCCAGCGGCCGCACCTGGAACGCGGCCTCGGCCTCGTCGGTGCCGCGGGCGCCGTCGACGTTCGTGACGACGGCGTCGACCTCGTTCGTCGAGCTCAGCGTCTCGTCGAGGTCGGTCAGCGCCGTGAGCTCGAGCTCGAGGCCGGCGTAGGAGGCGGCCTGGATCCCGTCGGTGCCGTCGGCGGACGAGTACGTGACGGTGAAGCCCTCGACGGTGCACCCGGACTGCGGTGCCGGCAGGGTGTCCTCGGTGGTGGTCGAGCTCGTCGTGGACGCGCAGTCGGCGTAGACGTAGGTGATCTCGGCGGACGTGGCGTCGACGGGCCACTGGACGTCGCCGAAGCCGGTGAACCGCAGCCCCTGCTCGGTGAACGTGGCCGCGCCCGCGGAGGGCTCGGCGATGACGAGCTCGTGGACGTCCAGCTCGCCGACCGTGGCCGTCACGGTGGCGGTGACGGCCTGCCCGACGACCAGCGTCGTGTCGTTCAGGCTCTTCTCGATCGTGACCGTGGGGTCGGACGCCCGGATCCGGGCGGTCGCGTCGTCGGTGGCGGGGTCGCTCACGTCGTCGCCGACCTCGACGGTCGCCGTCGTCTCGTTCTCGACGGCGACGGTGGTGCCGGGCTCGATCTGCGAGACCGACGCGTTGGTCACGGTCGCGATCCCCACCCGGGCCTCGGCGCCCGGCGCGTAGGAGCCCTCGTAGGTCACCCGCACGCCCTCGACGGTGGCGAGGTCGCCGGGCTCCTCCTGCGTCCACGTGCCGCCGACGAGGTACTCGACGGTGGTGTCGTCCGTGGAGTCGGGAGCGGGATCGGTCGTGATCCCCGCGAAGTCGAGGTGGTCCCAGCCCGCGCCGTCGAACCGGTCCTCGACCACGATGCGGTCGACGGTCTGGTTGGACTGGTTGCTCGGGGTCAGGGTCCAGCTCACCCGCTTGCCGGGGGTGGCGGGAACGGCGCCGGGCGCGACGGACTTGGACACGCCGGCCTCGAGCGTGGTCTCGACCGCGAGCGTGACGGCCGCCGTCGACTGCTGCTCCTCGGCGTTCTCGCCGACGACCGCGGCGGTGTTGACGATCTCGTCGCCGTTGAAGTCCGCCGACACGGTGGTCGGCACGCGCACCTGCACCGTGACCGTCATCGAGCTGCCCGCGCGGAGCCCGACGCGACCGTCGATGGGGTGCTGCGGCGCGACCGTGAAGGAGTCGCCGTCGACCGAGACCGCGGCCGGTCCCGTGGGCGAGAGCACGGCCGTCACCGGGTTGGCGAAGGCCGGATCGAGCTCCAGCGGCTCCGGCAGGCTGTCGGACAGCACCGTGTCGAAGCAGCCCGCCTCGTTCGTCGAGGAGCACCCGACGACGATCGTGTAGGCGAACGTGTCACCGGGGCCGTAGGGCCCGGGCGAGTCGACCGACTTCTGGATCTGGAGGTCGGCCGAGACGGCGGCGACGGCCGGCACTCCCCCGGAGAGCACCGCGGTCAGCGACAGCAGCAGGGCGGACAGGAAGACGAGCGCGCGGCGCATCGTTCACCTTTCGTCGGGTGCGGTTGACCGGACGTCACGGTCTGGCCGCACGAGACGCGCGCCGACAGGAGAAGCCCGAGATTAAACTTCAACCGTCGACGGTAGCAACGAAGATGAGGTTGGTCTCAGGTTTGGCACAAACCGTGGTGTGACCTCCGACGCACCGTCGCGAACTCGCACGCGAGGTGGGTGTCACGGCTCCGGACTACGCTGGCGGCATGCCCCTGCTGACCGTCTCCGGTGCCCTGTCCGTGCGCGAGAAGATCGCGATCCCCCCGGGCGGGGTCGCGACGGTCAAGGTCGTCGACGCCGACGGCGAGGTGCTGGCCGCCACGGCGCTCGAGGTCGAGCAGGTGCCGCTGGGCTTCGAGGTCGCGATCGATCCCGAGGTCGTCGCGGGCGAACTGTTCGTGTGGGCGCTGCTGCGCACCGACGTGGGCGCCTGGGGCACCCTCGAGCTCGTCCCGGCCGACCTCGAGACCATCGTCCTCACCCGGATCGAGGACTGACGCCGTGCCACGACCGGGCCCGGCCGTCACGCATCTGAGCGATGCCGAGATCGCCGCGAACAACCGCCCGGTCCTGCGCCGCATCGCCGCCCTGCTGCGGCCCTACCGCACCAAGATGGCCGCGGTCGCGGTCATCGTCGTCCTGTCGGCGCTGCTGACCTCGATCGTCCCGTTCCTGACGCAGGCCGTCTTCGACGACGCCCTGTTCGGCGAGGGCGGACCCGACCTCGGCCTGCTGGGCTGGCTCGTCGCCGGCATGTGCGCCCTGCCCATCGCGGCCTCCACGCTCAACATCGCCCAGAACTGGCTGACCTCCACGATCGGCAACTCGGCGATGGCCGACCTGCGCAGCGAGCTCTTCGCGCACCTGCAGAAGATGGAGCTGGCGTTCTTCACCACGACGAAGACCGGCGCCATCCAGTCGCGCCTGGCGAACGACGTGGCCGGCGTGCGCACGGTCCTCACCGACACCGCCACCTCGATCCTGCAGAACACCGTCACCGTCACGGCGGCGTTCATCTCGATGGTGATCCTGTCGTGGGAGCTGACGATCCTCACCCTGATCCTCATGCCGCTGTTCGTGTGGCTCCAGCTCAAGGTCGGCCGGCGCCGCCAGCAGCTCGCCCGGCGCACGCAGGAGTCGCTCTCGGAGATGACCGCGATCACCGAGGAGTCGCTCAGCGTCTCGGGCATCCTCCTGGCCAAGGTCTTCAACCGCAGCCGGTCCGAGGCCGAGCGCTACCGCGAGGCCAACCTCGAGCAGACCCGCCTCCAGGTCGAGCAGGCCATGACGGGCCGGCTGTTCTTCGCCACGGTGCAGACCTTCTTCGCCATCACTCCGGCGATCATCTACCTCTTCGCCGGCTTCATCATCGCGGGCCGGATCCCGGGCGACTCCGCCTCGCTCACCGCCGGCACGCTCGTCGCCTTCACCACGGTGCAGGCCCGCCTGCAGATGCCGCTGCTGCAGCTCATGCGGGTGTCGCTCGACGTGCAGACCTCGCTGGCGCTGTTCCGTCGCATCTTCGAGTACCTCGACCTCGAGCCCGCGATCGTCAACCGGCCCGGCGCGCGCGACGTGAAGCCGTCCGAGCTGGAGGGCCGGATCGAGTTCCGCGACGTCTGGTTCCGCTACCCCGAGCCGCGCGCCCTCACCGGCGAGACGACGAAGGACCGCTTCGGCGACTCCTCGGGCGAGATCGACGCCGCGTCCACGGCGCAGGCCGACGCGTGGGCCCTGTCGGCGCTGTCGCTCACCATCGAGGGCGGCCAGCTGGCCGCCATCGTCGGGCCGTCGGGCTCGGGCAAGACCACCGCCACCTACCTCGTGCCGCGCTTCTACGACGTCGACCGGGGGCAGGTGCTGATCGACGGGATCGACGTCCGCGACATCACGCTGTCGTCGCTGGCCGACTGCGTGGGGATGGTGACGCAGGAGCCCTACCTGTTCCACGGCACCATCCGCGAGAACATCGCCTACGCCAAGCCCGGCGCCACGCCCGACGAGATCGTCGCAGCGGCCACCGACGCCAACATCCACGACCGGATCATGGGCTTCCCCGACGGCTACGACACCGTCACGGGCGAGCGCGGCTACCGGCTGTCCGGCGGCGAGAAGCAGCGCATCGCGATCGCGCGCGTGCTGCTGAAGAACCCCCGCATCCTCATCCTCGACGAGGCCACCAGCGCGCTCGACAACGAGACCGAGCGGCTCGTGCAGGAGGCCCTGGAGCGCGCCACCACCGGCCGCACCACGCTCGCGATCGCGCACCGGCTCAGCACGATCCAGAACGCCGACGTGATCTTCGGGCTCGTCGACGGCCGGGTCGTCGAGCAGGGCACCCACGCCGAGCTGGTCGACGACGAGGACGGACTGTACGGCCGCCTGTACCGCGAGCAGTTCTCCACGCACCGTCCCGCACCGGCCGCGGCACGTCCGCTGGGAGCCGTGGGGCACCTGCGTGCGGATGTCTCCCTCTGATTCCAGGGGGACGAGACAAAGCCGTGGCCACCGCCACCCGGGGCTGCCAGAATCCAGTCCATGACCGCCGCCTACCTGGTGACCTCGGCACTGCTGGTGCTGTCGGTCCTGGTGGTACGGCACCATCGGCCGTCGGTGTCGGTGCCGGTGGTCGTCCTCGTGCTGGGGACGGCCACGTGGAACGTCCTGCGGGCGATGCGCGGCCCCGGCGACACCGACCCGAGCGTCCTGGTGGCCGTGAACATCGTCGTCGTCCAGGTCTGCGCCGTGGCCTTCTACGTCGCGTGCCGGCGCCTGGTCCAGGGCCGGTGGCTGGTCTCGCCGTGGCTGTGGCTCGGCGCCGTCTGGATCGCGGCGGTGAGCTTCATCGGCATGGTGCCGGCGGTGGGCATCACCGACGGTGACCACTACTACGACAGCCCCGTCTACGTCGTGCACCTGGCGTACTCGTTCACCCTGCTCGGCGGCGGCGTGCTCACGCTCAGCACCCGCCAGCACGACCCCTCGCGGCACGTCCGCCGGGTCGTCGTGGCCGCCGAGGTCGCGGCCGTCCTGATCATCACCTTCCAGGTCCTCCGGCCCACCCTCACGCCGCTGGCGATCTCGGGCCTGGCGTTCGTCATGGTCTGGACGACGAGCCACATCGCCGCGTGGTCGCGATCGGCGTCGCGTGCCGACCGGCTGATGGACTCGATCGGCGTCTTCATCTTCGTGATCGACCGCGCCGGGATGCTCCAGGACTGGAACGGCCCCGCCGCGAGCCTGCTGCGCCTCATGGGCCGCACCGCCGCGCACGGGATGGACCTCGCGCAGGCACTGTCGATGCCCTCGCACTTCTCCGACGGGTCCACGGTCTCGCTCCACGTGAAGGGCGCCGAGCTGCGCACGGCGCTGTCGGTCCACGCGGTCGACCCGCTCGCCCGCGCGGGCGACCTCGTGCTGATGTTCCGTCCCGTGCGCTCGTCGCTGGAGAGCTCGTCGTTCCCCACCGTGTCCGGCGCGCTCAAGGGCCACGACCCGGCCACGCAGACGCTCGGCCGCAAGGCGGCCCTCGAAGCCGTCCGGGCGGCCGCCGTCGACGCCACCCCGGTGATCCGCGTCGTCGTGGTGCCGCGCGGCCCGCGCCGCGCCGACGAGGCGATGTTCCTCATCGCGCGACGCCTGGAGGCGCGCGCCGCCGATCGCGGCTTCCCCGACATGGAGTGGGCCCGCCTCGACACGTGGACCTTCGTCTCGCCGCTCATCGACGAGAGCTTCGAGGTGCTGTCGGTGACGGTGCCCGTCGACGACCTCGGGCTCGACATGGAGGTCTCCCTCCACGAGCCGGTGCCCGGCGAGTCCCCCGCCGCGTTCGTGCGCCGCGTGTCCGACGACTACGGCCGCGACACCGCCCACGGCAGCTGACCGGGCGCGGGAACGACGAAGCCCGCCACGACCGAGGTCGTGACGGGCTCCGTGCGGCTCAGGCGGACTCGCCCCTGCGGCGGCGCGCGGCGCCGGTGAGGCCCAGGCCCAGTCCCAGCGCGACGACGCCGAGGGCGGCGATCGCGGCGGCGGGACCGCCGGTGTCGGCCAGCGCGTCACCGTCGCGGTCGGAGGCGGCGTCGTCCTCGTCACCGTCGTCGTTCCCGCGGGTGTCGTCCCCACCGTCGGTCGCGCCGTCGGTGTCGGTGCCGTCGCCGTCCTGGTCGATGGCGTCGGGATCGGCGGTGACGTCAACCGTGACGGTCGCCGTGTCGCAGACCGGCGTCGGGGTGGAGTCGTCGCAGCGCTCGTACTCGAAGGAGTCCGTGCCGACGAAGCCCTTGGCCGACGTGTAGCGCACCGTGCCGTCCGCGAGGACCTCCGCGACGCCGTGCTCGGGCTGCGTGGTGATCCGCGCGGCCGTGAGCGGGCGACCCGTCCGGCTCGTGTCGTTGTCCTCGACCGTGATGACGACCGGGCGACCCGTGATGGTCGTGGCCTTGTCGTCACCGGTCTCGACGGCGTTGACCCGGACGGTCACGGGGATCGTGACCGTGTGGCACTGCGTGGGACGCGAGGCGTCACACACCTCCAGGTCGAACGCGTCGCTGCCGGAGTAGCTGTCGTTCGGCGTGTAGGTCACGGCACCGGTCTCCGGGTCGACGGTGACGTCACCGTGGGCCGGGCGACCGACGACGCCCACCGAGCGGGGATCGAGGGCCGCGCCCTCGGAGGTCACGATGTCGGCCAGCGGGAGCGTCAGCGCCTCGTCCTGGTCGGTCTCGGCACCCTCGGCGGCCACCGGCTGGTTGGTGAACGCGTTCGTGACGGTCACCGTCACCGTGGCGGTGTCGCAGACCGGGGTCGGCGTCGACGTGTCGCACACGCGGTACTCGAACGTGTCCTCACCCGAGAAGCCGCGCTCCGGGGTGTACGCGATCCGACCGTCGGCCTCGACACGCGTCTCGCCGTGCGCCGGCGCCGTGATGACCACCGGGTCCGCGAGCGCCTGGCCGGAGGCCGACTCGTCGTTCTCCTTGACGTCGATGAGCACCTCGGTGGCCAGCGTCGTGGTGGCGGAGTCGTTCGCCGCGGCGACCGCGTTCTCGGACACCTCGACCACGATCGTGACGGTGGTGCACTGGGCCGGGACCGAGGTGTCGCAGACGCGGACCTCGAACTCGTCGGTGCCCGAGTAGCCCGGGTCCGGCGTGTAGGTCAGCTCGCCCGTGGTCGGGTCGACCGTCACGTCACCGTGCTCGGGAGCCGTCGGGATCGTGACCGTGGTCGGGTCGAGCGGCTTGCCGGTGGAGTCCACGACGTCGGTCAGCGGGATGTCCTTCGGCGTGTTCTGCGGCGTCGCGACGCCGTCCTCGACCGCGGTCTCCGGGGCGAAGACGTTCTCGACCGTGACCGTCACCGTGGCCGTGTCGCACACCGCGGTCGGCGTCGAGGTGTCGCAGACGCGGTACTCGAACGTGTCCTCACCGGAGAAGCCGTCCTCCGGCGTGTAGGTGATGCGGCCGTCGGCCTCGACCACGGCGGTGCCGTGGGCGGGATCCGTGATCACGGTCGGCGCCGCGAGCGACTGACCGGACTCGCTGTCGTCGTTCGACCGCACGTCGATCGTCCGCGGCGTCTCCACGGACGTCGTGGCCGAGTCGTCGTCCGCCGTGACCGTGTTCGCGCCCACCGTCACCGAGACGGTGACGAGGGTGCACTGCACCGGGCTCGAGGTGTCGCACACGCGGACCTCGAACTCGTCGTCACCGGTGTAGCCGGCGGCCGGCGTGTAGGTCAGCTCGCCCGTCGTCGGGTCGACCGTGACGGTCCCGTGCGAGGGAGCGCCCGGGACGGTCACGCGCGTCGGGTCCAGCGGGCGGCCCGAGCTCGAGACGACGTCGTCCAGCTCGATGGTCTTCGCGGTGTTGTGCGGCGTCGAGACGCCGTCCTCGGCCGCGGTCCCGTCGGAGAAGACGTTGTCGACGGTCACCGTCACCGTGGCGGTGTCGCACACGGCGGTCGGCGTGGAGGTGTCGCACACCTGGTACTCGAACGTGTCCTCGCCCGAGAAGCCGTCGGCCGGCGTGTAGGTGATCCGGCCGTCGGACTCGACCACGGCGGTGCCGTGGGCGGGGTCCGTCGTCACGGTCGGCGCCGCGAGCGACTGACCCGACGCGCTCTCGTCGTTGCTGCGGACGTTGATCGTCCGCGGCGTCTCGACGGTCGTGGTGGCCGTGTCGTCGTCGGCGGTGACCGTGTTCGCGCCCACCCTGACGGAGATCGTGACGGTGGTGCACTGCACCGGGTCGGACGTGTCGCACACGCGGACCTCGAACTCGTCGTCACCGGTGTACCCGGCGTCCGGCGTGTAGGTCAGCTCGCCCGTGGTCGGGTCGACGGTGACCTCGCCGTGGCTCGGGACCTCCGAGACCGTGACCTTGGTCGGGTCGATCGGCTGGCCGGTCGCGGAGACGACGTCGGCCAGCGGGATGTCCTTGGCGGTGTTCTGCGGCGTGCTCACGCCGTCCTCGACGGCGGTCTCGCCGGCGAACACGTTCGTCACCGTGACCGTGACCGAGGCGGTGTCGCACACCGCGGTCGGCGTGGAGGTGTCGCACACCTGGTACTCGAACGTGTCCTCGCCGGAGAAGCCCGCGTCCGGGGTGTAGACGACGCGGCCGTCGATCGTGACGGACGTCGTGCCGTGCTCGGGCTCCGTGGTCACGGACGGCAGCGCGAGCGCCTGGCCCGAGGCCGACGTGTCGTTCTGGCGCACCAGCACGGGCACGGCGGTGCCGACCGGGGTGGTCGCGGTGTCGTCGACGGCCGTCACTGTGTTGGCGCCGACCGTGACGGAGATCGTCACGGTGGTGCACTGCGAGGGGTTCGAGGTGTCGCACACGCGGACGTCGAACTCGTCGTCACCGGAGTAGCCCGGGTCCGGCGTGTACGTCAGCTCGCCCGTGGCCGGGTCGACCGTCACGTCGCCGTGCGCGGGGGCGCCGGGGACGGTGACCTTGGTCGGGTCCAGGGGACGACCCGTCGCCGAGGCGACGTCGTCGAGCGGGATGTCCTTGGCGGTGTTCTGCGGCGTGCTCACGCCGTCCTCGACGGCGGTCTCCTCGACGAAGACGTTGCTCACCGTGACCGTCACCGTGGCGGTGTCGCACGCGGCGGTCGGCGTCGTGGTGTCGCAGACGCGGTACTCGAAGGTGTCCACGCCCGAGAAGCCGTCGGCGGGCGTGTAGGTGATCCGGCCGTCGGACTCCACCTGCGTGGAGCCGTGGGCCGGGGCGGTCGTGACCGTCGGCGCGGCGAACGGCTGGCCCGAGGCGCTCGTGTCGTTGGTCCGGACGTTGATCGTCCGCGGCGTCTCGACGGTCGTCGTGGCCTCGTCGTCGACGGCGGTCACCGTGTTGGCGGTGACCGTGACGGAGATCGTGACGGTGGTGCACTGCGCGGGGTCCGAGGTGTCGCAGACGCGCACCCGGAACTCGTCGGCACCGACGTAGCCGGGCCTCGGCGTGTACGTCAGCTCGCCCGTGGTCTCGTCGACCGTGACCTCACCGCGGACGGCCTGGTTCGCGACGGTGACCGTGGTCGGGTCGATCGGCTTGCCGGTCGCGGAGACCACGTCGTCGAGCGGGATGTCCTTCGGCGTGTTCTGGCGCGTCGTGATGCCGTCCTGGGCCGCGGTCTCCTCGACGAAGTCGTTGGTCACGGTGACGGTCACCGTGGCGGTGTCACAGATCGCCGTCGGGGTCGACGTGTCGCAGACGCGGTACTCGAAGGTGTCCACGCCCGAGAAGCCGTCGGCGGGCGTGTAGGTGATCCGGCCGTCGGACTCCACCACGGCCGAGCCGTGGGCGGGATCCGTCGTCACGGTCGGCGCCGCGAACGGCTGGCCCGAGGCGCTCGTGTCGTTGGTCCGGACGTTGATCGTCCGCGGCACCTCGACGGACGTCGTGTCCGAGTCGTCGACGGCCGTGACGACGTTCGGGGTCACCGTGACCGAGATCGTGACGGTGGTGCACTGGACCGGGTCCGACGTGTCGCAGACCCGCGCCACGAACTCGTCGTCGCCGATGTAGCCCGCGGTGGGCGTGTAGGTGAGCTCGCCCGTCGTCGGGTTCACCGAGACGGTGCCGTGCGCCGGCACGCCGGTGACGGTGACACGGGTCGGGTCGAGCGGCCGACCGGACGCGGAGACCAGGTCGGCCAGCGGGATCCGCTTCGGCGTGTTCTGCGGCGTCGTGACGCCGTCCTCGGCGGCGCTCCCGTCGCTGAAGACGTTCGCGACGGTGATGGTGATCGTCTGCGTGACGTCCTGGCCGGAGGCGTCGCGCAGCGTGTACGTGAAGCTGCCGGTACCGGAGAACCCGGCGGTCGGACGGAAGGTCACGACGCCCTGGTCGAGGCTGACGGTGCCGTTCTGGGCGCCGCCCACGGCGTGCAGCGTGAGGCCCGAGCCCTGGCCGAGCGCCTCGAGGGCGCCCGCCGTGATCGTCACCGGGGTGCCGACGGTCGTGGACCGGCTGTCCGGGTCCGCCTCGGGCGTGACGTTGATGATGACGGTCACGAGCGTGCCGTCCGAGGTCCGGTAGGTGAAGGAGTCGGGTCCGGAGTAGCCGGCCGGCGGGGTGTACGTGTAGCGACCGCCGGCGTAGGAGATCGTGCCGCCCTGGACCGAGGTGCGGTCGTAGGTGCCGTTCGAGCTGTCGGTGACCGTGGCCGGGACGTCCACCTGCGTGGCGATGACGACCTGGGTCTCCGCGGAGGTCGGCGGCGCGGGATCGGGATCCTCGTTGCCGATCGCGTAGGCGCGGTTGATCAGCGGGCCGGGGGTCGAGGGCGCGGTGGCGCGCACGGTGACGACCGCCTCCTGGCCGACCTCGAGGTAGCCGCCGTTGCAGGTCGCGATCTTCTGCGTCGTGCCGGTCACGACGCACGACGTGTCCGTGCTGGTGACGGAGAGGTTGGCGAGGTCGTTCGGGAGGATGTCGTTGAGGACGAAGCCCGACGTGTTGCCCGGGCCCTCGTTCTTCACGACGACGCGCCACGTGATCGGGTTGCCGACGACGACCGTGGCCGGGCCGGTCTTCGTCACGCTGAGCTTGGACGGGAGCGCGGTGGAGCAGTTCGTCGCGTCGCTGCGCTGGTTGGCCGGCGCGGTGACGCGGCTGATCAGCTCGAAGGTGGGCGACGCCTGGTCGGCGTTCCGGATCGCGATCTGGTACATGAAGCCGTTGGTCGCGATGAGGGCGAGGTTGCCGTTCGTCATCGTGAACGCCGAGCCGTAGGAGTTCGTCGGCATGACCGCGGTCGGGACGGCGAAGCTCGTGACCGCACCCGTGGTCGGGTTGATCCGGTAGAGCGTGGAGGACTGGCCGTAGTTCGCGGCCCACAGGTAGCCCTTGAGGAACGTCAGGTCGGCGAATCGGATGCTCTGCGACAGCGTGATCGTGGTGCGCGTCGGGCGCGGGGTGCTCGTGGCGCTCGTGACGTTCTTCAGGCCGGCGATCTTCTGGATCGTGGTGGTGCCGGCGTTGCCCGAGGCCACGTAGTAGTTGCCGTCGGCGTCGAACTCGCCGCTGTCCCACAGGGTGCTGGGAGGCGCGCCCAGGGCGGTGTTCGCATCGCCGAGCGGCGTCACGACGCCCGAGCGGTTGATGCGCGCGAACGAGCCGCGGATGTTGGTGCCCGAGGTCTGGCCGTAGAACGTGCCGTAGAGGTATTCGTCGGTGGGGTTGAACGCCAGACCGTTGAACACGTTCTGACCGGTGAAGTTCGACCCGATCTGGGTCCACTGCGAGCCGCCGGTGGTCGTGTACGAGCCGGAGTTGAGCTTCACCGTGCCGACCGGCTCCTCCGCCTGGGCGAAGAAGCGCGGGACCGTGCAGTCGAACGCCGGCGCCGGCGCCGCCTCCGCGGCCGGTGCGGGCGCCAGGACCGTCATGGTCCCGGCGAGGCTGAGGGCGATCAGCATGAAGGCTGAGGCACTGGTGAGCAGTCGGCTGCGCAGGCGGAACGCCATGGACATACGAGACCTCTCGGGCGGGAGATGCAGAGCACGCAGGAAGGCGCGAGATCGCACCGTCCGGCGCGACCTGGACCGTCATTGCCGCGGCCCCGAAGGAGCGCGATCCGACTCCCTCAGGATCCGCTCGCCCGGGACGCTACCTGTGACAGAGGGTGCTGGTGGTGTTTTCGGGGCGCGGTCGGCGAAGACCATCCTCAAAGGGTCCCAAAGAACTACACCATCAGGACCAAAGTGTCATGACACACACCACACGAGTCACAGGAGGCGCACTCAGAACCACCCGTCGCGTGTCGGCGACGCTGGCGGCTACGGCGCGAGACCCACGTACTTCGTCTCGAGGTACTCCTCGATGCCCTCGTCGCCACCCTCGCGACCGAAGCCCGAGGCCTTCATCCCGCCGAACGGCGCGGCCGGGTTCGACACGACGCCCTGGTTGATTCCGACCATGCCGGTCTCGAGGCCCTCGTAGACCTTGATGGCGCGCGAGTAGCTCTGCGTGAACGCGTAGGCCACGAGGCCGAACTCGGTGTCGTTCGCCATCCGCAGCGCCTCGTCGTCGTCGGTGAACGTGAAGATCGGCGCGACGGGACCGAAGATCTCCTCGCGCCAGACGCGGGCCTCCGTCGGGACGCCGGTCAGCACCGTGGGCGGGTAGAAGTAGCCCGCGCCGTCCGGCACCTCGCCGCCGGTGAGGACCTTCGCGCCGTGCTCCTTCGCGTCGTCGACGAGCTCGGCCACCTTGTCGCGCTGCTTCGCCTCGACGAGCGGGCCGACCTCGGCCTGCTCCATCCGCTCGGCGAAGCGGCGCGAGAACTCCTCGGCCAGCGACTCGTGCACGATGAAGCGGTTGGCGGCGGTGCAGGCCTCGCCGATGTTGCGCATCTTCGCCAGCATCGCGCCGTCGACCGCCTTCTCCAGGTCGGCGTCCTCGAACACGAGGAACGGGGCGTTGCCGCCGAGCTCCATCGACACGCGCAGCACGCCCTCGGCCGCCTGCTCGATCAGCGTGCGGCCGACCTCGGTGGAGCCGGTGAAGGTGAGCTTGCGCAGCCGCGGGTCCCGGATGATTGGCTCCATCACCTCGCCCGTGCTCTTCGTGGTGACGATGTTGAGGACGCCGTCGGGCAGGCCGGCCTCGGTGAGGATCTCGCCCAGGGTCAGCATCGTGAGCGGCGTGAGCGACGCCGGCTTGACCACCATCGTGCAGCCGGCCGCGATCGCCGGGCCGATCTTGCGGGTGCCCATCGCCAGCGGGAAGTTCCACGGCGTGATCATGAGGCACGGCCCGACCGGCTGCTTGAGCGTCAGCAGGCGCGTCGCGCCGTTCGGCGCGACGGAGTGCCGGCCCGAGATGCGCACGGACTCCTCCGCGAACCACCGGAAGAACTCGGCGCCGTAGGCGATCTCGGCCTTCGACTCGCTGACCGGCTTGCCCATCTCGGCGGTCATCTGCTCGGCCAGCTCGTCGGTACGCTCGGTGATGATCTCGAACGCGCGCCGCAGGATCTCGCCACGATCGCGGGGAGCCGTGCGCGCCCAGTCGGCCTGCGCAGCCACGGCGGCGTCGAGCGCGGCCCGGCCGTCGGCGGCCGAGGCGTCGGCCACCGTGGCCAGCGTCTCCCCCGTCGCCGGGTTCTCGACCTCGAAGGTCGCGCCGCCCTCGGCGTCGCGCCACTGTCCTGCGATGAAGAGCTGGTGGGTCATGCTTCGACGCTACCGCTGACGGGGGAACCCTTCGACCTGTCAGAATGCGGACCGTGCTCGACACCTTGCGGGGGGTGCTGCGTCCAACCCTCCCGGGACTGGTCGGCGCCCTCGTCTTCGCTCTCCTCTCGCTGACCCCGTCCCTGCTGCCGCGCCCGGCGCTGTTCCAGGGGCTCGTCACCGGCATCACGGCCGTGATCGGCTACGGGCTGGCGGTCGCCCTGGCGTGGGTCTGGCGCGCGTTCGCCGACCGCGAGGCGCGCCGGCCCTCGCGACGCGTCTGGCTCTGGACCGTGGGCGTCGGCGTGGTCGCACTCGGCATCGCCGACATCGTCAGCGTCCGCCAGCAGGACCGGGTCCGTGAGCTCATGGGCATGGGCGACGCGAGCACGTGGCGGTTCGTGACCGTGCCGCTCGTGGCGGTCGTCGTGTTCTGCCTGCTGCTCGCCGCCGGACGCGGGCTGCGCCGGGCCGCGCGCTGGCTGTCGGACCTGCTCGCCCGGCGGATCGGCGCCCAGGCCGCCCGGGCCACGGGCATCGTCGTGGTCGCCGCGCTCACGTTCTTCACGCTCAGCGGCGTCGTCTACGACAACGTCATCGCGGCCGTGGACTCCTCGTTCGCGCTCGGCGACCAGCAGGTCTCGTCGCGCCTCGACCCGCCCGAGAGCCCGCTGAGGTCGGGCAGTCCCGCGTCCGAGCTCGCCTGGGAGGACCTCGGCCGACAGGGCCGTCGCTTCGTGGCGCGCGGGCCCAGCGGCGACGAGATCGCCGCGTTCACCGGCCGGCCCGCGCTCGACCCGATCCGCGCGTACGCCGGGACCGCGAACGCCGAGGACGTCGAGGAGCGGGCGCGGCTCGCCGTGGACGACCTCGAGCGCGCCGGCGGCTTCGAGCGGGCGAACCTGCTGGTGGCCGGCACGACCGGCTCGGGCTTCATCGAGCCGAGCGCCTCGAACTCGTTCGAGTACCTGACCGGCGGCGACTCGGCGATCGTGTCGATGCAGTACTCGCACCTGCCGTCGTGGGTGTCCTTCCTGGTCGACCAGCGCGCCGCGCGCAACGCCGGACGGGCGCTCTTCGACGCCGTCTACGAGCGCTGGAGCACCCTGCCCGCCGACTCCCGGCCGCGGCTCTACCTGTTCGGCGAGAGCCTCGGGTCGTTCGCGCTCGAGACCGCGTTCAGCGGCGAGGCCGACCTGCGCAACCGGACCTCGGGCGGCCTGTTCGTCGGGCCGCCGGGGTTCAACTCGCTGTACACGGAGTTCCGCGAGCAGCGCGATCCCGGCAGCCGCGAGATCGAGCCGATCTTCCGCGACGGACGCACCGTGCGGTTCACGAACGACCCGTGGGGGCCGACGATCCCGCTGACCCGACCGTGGGACGGCCCGCACGTGCTGTACCTCGTGCATCCGTCGGACCCGATCACGTGGTGGAGCCCCGACCTGATCTGGAGCAAGCCGGACTGGCTGTCGGAGCCGCGCGGCTCCGACGTCGCGAACGCGATGCGCTGGTACCCGATCATCACGTTCTGGCAGACCTCGGCGGACATGGCCGTGGGGATGGCCGTGCCCTCGGGCCACGGCCACGACTTCGTCGGCGAGCACGTCGCCGGCTGGGCCTCGGTGCTCCAGCCCGAGGGCTGGACCTCCGCCGACCTGCGCCGCCTCCAGCAGCAGATCGTCGACGCCGACGCGGAGAACGCGGGCGTCCCCCCGTCGCTGCGCGACTGACCGTCGGTTTCCCCGGTTACGTGGGTTTCCTGTCACTGACCGGGGGTTGCGATCCCCGGGATGTGCAGGCGAACCCCGGCCGGTGGGGCCGCTCGGCCCTCGCGACGACTGAACGAGGTTTCCTGTCACTTAGCGAGGTTCGCAAACCCCGTGAAGTGACAGTTTCCCCGCTTAACCGGGGAAACCGTCAGTGCTCGCGCGGGTCGCGGAGCTCGCGGACGCGCGTGATGACGAACCAGCCGCAGACGACGAGGACGGCGAGGATCACGAGGCGCTGGAACCAGTCGGCGTAGGGCTCGATGACGTGCCAGTTCTCGCCGAGGGTGTAGCCCGCGCCGACGAAGATCGAGTTCCAGATGAGGCTGCCGAGCGTGGTCAGCAGGAAGAAGATCCCGAAGGGCATCCGCTCGACGCCGGCCGGGATCGAGATGAGGCTGCGGAAGATCGGCACCATCCGGCCGAAGAAGACGGCCTTCGTGCCGTGCTTGGCGAACCAGGCCTCGGTGACCTCGAGGTCGCGGACCTTCAGCAGCGGCGTCTTGGCGAACACGAGGGCCGTGCGGTCGCGACCGAAGGCCCGGCCGAGCCAGTACATGATGCACGCGCCGATGACCGACCCCGCCGTGGTCGCGAAGAGCGCGCCCGCCAGCGTGAAGCGACCCTGGCTGGCCGCGAGGCCCGCCATCGGCAGCACGATCTCGCTGGGAATCGGGGGGAAGAGGTTGTCCAGGCCGACCGCGAGGGCGGCGCCGAGCAGGCCCATGCGGTCCATCAGGTCGACCATGAACCCTGCCAGTCCATCGATCTGCTGGTCGCCCGCCTGCATCATCACCCGGCAGAGCATAACGAGCGGTGCACAGCGTGTCGCCGTTCAGACGCGGCGGGTACCGTCGCCCGGGTGCACCCGATCCGCAGAGCCCTCGCCACCGCCGGTGCGGCGGTCCTGCTGACCACTCTCCTGGCCGCGTGCGAGGGCGAGGACGGCCCGCCCGAGGCCGAGCAGGTGACCGCCGCGGAGCCCGACGGACTCACCGCCGCCTCGGCCGACGACGTCGTCGCCGTCTCCCGCTTCCTGCTCGACTCCGCGTCCGCCGTGGTCCTCGTACCCGAGCAGGACCCCGACGCGGCGTTCGCGCGCGCCCGCGACCTCGGCGTTCCGGCGCTGCCCGACACCCAGGAGGGCCGTGCGGAGGCCGAGCGACTCGGCGCCCGCATCCTCGGCCCGGACGAGAAGCCCGGGGACGAGGCCGAGCCCGTACAGCGCTCGGAGGCCGTCACGGTCGCCACCACCCGCAGTCCGTCGCGCGCGTTGGTCGACCTCGTCGCGCTGGGCGACGCGCGGCTCGTCCGGATCGCCTCCGATCCCCGCCGCCACGCCCCGTCGGCGAAGCTGCTCCGGAGCGATCCCGAGGGGCCGCTGCTGACCCTCGGCGCCTCGGGCTACGCCGTCCGCGTGATCCGCGCGAACGCCGAGGCCGTCGGCGGCGGTTGGTTCGCCACTCGCGGCAAGCACCTGCTGGCGATGTACGGCCATCCGTCGGGCCCGGCGCTCGGCGTGCTCGGCGAGCAGGGCACGCAGGCGTCGGTGGCGCGCGTCGAGCGGCTCGTGCGCAAGTACCGCAAGGTCGCCCCGGACGAGCACTTCGTCCCCGCCTTCGAGATCATCACCACCGTCGCGGCCGGCGAGAAGGGCCCGCACGGCGACTACTCCGCCCGCACGTCCGTGAAGGACCTCGAGCCGCTCGTCGACGCCGCCGAGAAGGCCGGCATCGTGGTGATCCTCGACCTCCAGCCCGGGCGCTCCGACTTCCTCTCCCAGGCCAAGGAGTACGAGTCGCTGCTGCGCCGGCCGCACGTGGGCCTCGCCCTCGACCCGGAGTGGAGGCTCGGCCCGAAGGGCAGGCCGCTCCAGCGGATCGGCCACGCGCAGGCACGCGAGATCAACCGCACCTCGGCGTGGCTGGCCGAGCTCACCCGCAAGCACACGCTGCCGCAGAAGGTCTTCGTGCTGCACCAGTTCCAGACCCAGATGATCCGCGACCGCGAGAAGGTCCGCACCGACCATCCCGAGCTCTCCACGGTGATCCACGTCGACGGCCAGGGCAGCCCGGGCGCCAAGTTCGGCACGTGGGGCGTCATCCGCGGCGACGCGCCGGAGAACGTCTCGTGGGGTTGGAAGAACTTCGTCGACGAGGACGAGCCGATGCTCGACGTCGCGCAGACCTGGCGCCGCGTGCGCCCGCACCCGGCGCTCATCACCTACCAGTGACGGTCAGAGCGTCGCGGCGATCCGCTCGAGGATCTGAGCGAGGCGCTCGGGGCTCGTCCCGAAGTTGAGCCGGGCGTACGTCGAGGAGTCCAGCGGCGTGTGCGCCGTGAAGTCGGGCCCGGCCGAGAGCCGCACCCGGCCGCGCTCGAGGATCGCGCCCGCGGGGTCCGCGGCGATCGACGTGCCCGCGAAGTCCAGCCACGCGAGGTAGGTGGCCTCGGCCGGCACGACGCCCACGCCCACCTCGGCGGCCCACGCGGTGATCGTGTCGCGGTTGCGCTGCAGCACCTCCACCAGCTCGGCCAGCCACGGTCCACCCTCCGTCCACGCCGCCACGGCCGCCGCACGCGAGAGGGTGCTGACGCCGCCGAGGTAGGCGAAGGGCAGCGCCGCGAGCGGCTCGCGCACCCGCGCCGGCCCGAGGTGGGCGACGGCGCACTGCAGCCCGGCGAGGTTGAACGCCTTCGACGCCGAGGTCACCGTGACGGTGCGGTCCTCGACGTCGGTGCCGAGCGACGCGAACGGCACGTGCGGCCGGCCGTCGAACGCGAGGTCGGCGTGGATCTCGTCGGCGAGGACCACCAGGTCGAGCTCGGCCGCCGCGTCCGCGAGGGGCCGCAGCTCCTCGGCGTCGAGCATGCGGCCGAGTGGGTTGTGCGGGTTGACCACCACGACCAGCCGGACACGCTCGCGCCGCCAGGTCGCGACGAGCTCGTCGGCGGTGGCGTTGAACGGGATCGGCACGACGCGACGGCCCGAGTCGTGGACGGACTCGAGGAACACCGGGTACGTCGGCACGTGCAGCGCGATCCCGTCGCCGGGCTCCGTGAGCAGGTCGGTCAGCACCTGGAACGCCTGGATGACGTCGGTGAACAGCCGGCCGCGACCACCGGCGGGCGTCCAGCCGTGGCGCTCGGCCATCCGCGTCTCGAAGGCCGCCACGAGCGGGTCGGGCGCCTCGAAGTCGGGGTAGCCGACGTCGCCGCGGGCGAGCTGCTCGTGGACGCGCCGCGTCACCACCTCGGGGACCGCCACGTCCATGTCGGCGACCCACGCGGGGATCACCCCGTGGGTGGTCGTCGTCCACTTCAGGTTGTCGCGGTCGCGCAGCGCCTCGTCAGTCCGGTCAAACACGCCTCGAGTCTGCCGCGCCCGCTCCAACTTTTGTGACGGGATTCGCCCCTGACGGGCGCCGACGGCCGAATCCCGTCACAAAAGTCGGGCAAGGCGTCACAAAAGTCGGGGCCGGGGACGGAAGCGGGCGGGCCGGGCTCAGTCGGCGAGCGCGCGCTGGGACTGCCAGGCCGTCTGGACCACCAGCAGCACGATCGCGACGATCGCGATCACGAGAGCCGGGGTGGACTCACCCGCGACGGCCGCGATGATGCCGATGAGCGCCCACACGACCGCGGCCGCGTAGAAGGGGCTCCGCGGCAGCTGGGCGTTCACGCCGAGGGCGAAGAGCGCGGCGCCCGCGAGCAGCGCGAGCTGCCAGCCGTGCTGGGCGGGCTGCGCGAGGTCGAGCTCGATCACGCCGGTGCCGAGGTTGAGGAACACGGCCGCGCTCACCCAGCCGGCGTAGACGCCCGACGTGGCGCGGGCGAGCCACGTGGTCCACGCGGGGTCGTGCAGGCGGGCGCGGGCGGCCAGGCGGGCCGCGTCGATCGCGACCACGGTCATGAACGCCAGAACGAGGAAGGTGGCCCAGCTGATGCCCGCGGCCGAGACGGCGATCCACACGGCCGCGCCGAGGTACAGCGCGATGAGGTCGCCGAGGAACCGGCGGCTGCCCACCCCGTCGCCCTTCCACAGCGTGACGACGGCGTGCGCCAGGGCGAGCCCGTAGATCAGGCTCCAGATCGAGAAGGCCCAGCCTGCGGGCGTGATGAGCAGGTCGTCGCTGCCGTCGCCGGGCTGCGACACGTCGGCCAGCGCCTGCACGACAGGGGCGGCGATCTGCGCGATGGCCGCCGCGAGCAGTGCCCAGCCGAGGCGTCGGTCGGTGTGCACGTCCGTGGAGGTCATGCCCTCCACGCTAGGCGCGGCCCACCGGCCCCGCATGGCGGCGACGGGCCGGTCAGTCCTTCGGGAACAGCACGTCGGCGACGTCCCGCGGCGCGAAGCGCTCCTCGAAGTCGCGCTCGTTCGGCTCCCAGACCTCGGCCCACACGCGGTCGTGGTCGTTGCCCTCGGCGCGGTCGCGCAGGATGCCCCGCTGGGTCGCGGTCCACAGGTCCAGGTCGCACCAGACGGTCAGGTCCAGCAGCGGCAGGGTGACGGGATGGAAGAGCCCCACGAGGTCGACCACCAGCACCTCGGCGCGCGGGACGGGCTCGGGGTCGGAGAGCCGGCCCAGGTCCCAGTCGTACCGCCGGAACTCCCCCGGCACGCCGTCGCGGAAGGGGCGGAGCACGTCGTCGACGAGCCGCTCGCGCTCGACGCCGTCCCAGTCCGGCGAGCGCCGGTGGACGCGGGCGGGATCGAGGAAGTCGTCACCGCGCAGGCGCACGGCGTCGGGCAGGGCCGAGACCAGGGTGCGGGCGAGCGTGGACTTGCCGGAGCCGCCGTAGCCGGAGATGCCGACCACGATCGGCCGGGCGAGCTCCCGCCGCCGTTGCAGCACGACACGGGCCAGCTCGTCCAGATCGCTCATCGACGTCCAGCCTCACCGGGCCGGGCGGACGGCGCAACCTCGGGCACGCATCGGCCGGGACGTGCAGCGCGCGTCCCGGTCGATGCGTCCCCCCGAGTAGGTCCCTCCCGAAGATTCGGGCGTGCCGCGGAGTGGTCCGACACCATGCAAGGTCCTCCCGACCGGAGCGAGCCCCGGCGTCTCCACAGACCCGGTTCCATCCTCACGGGGTCCCGCCGCGCGCGGAACCCCCGGAACCGGGGGGTCACTCCTCGTCGAGGACGTCTCCCGGGGCCAGGCCCACGGCGCGCTCGATGTCGCCGGGGCTCGTGTGCTGGAGGTAGTCGCGCAGCTTGCGGCAGGCCACGCGGTAGTGCTCGCGCGCCGTGTCCTCGGTGATGTAGAGGGTCGAGGCGATGTCGGCCCAGTGCCGGCCGCGGGCACGTCCCGAGATCACCTGCCGCTGGCGCGTGCTGAGGTCGAGCTTGGCGCCGCGGCGGTCGAGCAGCTCAGTGAGGCCGACGAGCGACTGCGTGACCACGACACGGTCGGCGTGCACGTCCTGCACCGCCTGCATCGTCACGTGGGGCGGGTCGGCCTTGTGGACCACGCCCTGCGCGCCGGCCCGCAGGCACAGCGCCAGCACGATCGGTCGCCGCTCGTCGGTGTAGAGGCAGACCTTGAGGCCCCGCTCGCGCAGCGCCCGGATCGCCGCGCGGCCCTGCTTGGTCGTGGTCGAGGTCGCGCGCTGCGGTCCGCGCAGCAGCAGGTCGAGCACGACGACGTCGCAGTCGACGCCGGAGGCCTCGAAGTCCTCCACGGTCGGGAACGTCGCGACGACGTCGAGGTCGGGGTGCACCGTGGCGAAGCCGCCCCGGATCACGGTGCTGTCGTCGATCACGACCACGCGGATCCGCTCGGTCATCGGGCCTCCTCGTGCACCGGGCCGGTGATGGTCACCGAGGTCCCGCGGCCGGGCGCCGAGCGCAGGTCGACCGAGACGCCGACGTCGCGCAGCGCCTGCCCCACCTGCGTGTCGAGGCCGAAGCCGAGGGGCTGGCTGTCCTGGTCGAAGCCGACGCCGTCGTCGGACACGACGACCTCCCACGTCTCGCCGTCGGTGTCGGCGTGCACGACGACCTGGTGGGCGCGGGCGTGCAGCCGGACGTTGTGCAGGACGGTGGTGACCGCGCGACCGGCGGCGACCCAGACGTCCTCGTCCAGCTCGACGTGGGCGCCGAGGGCGACGGCCGGCTCGAGCGGGAGGTCGTCGAAGCCCTCGAGCGCCGTGGCCAGCATCGCGCCGACCGTGCGCACCGAGGGGTGCACGGGTGCCGACTCGGCGCCGAGGTAGTTGCGCAGCCGCTTCGCCTCGCGGTCGGCCTGGACGCGCAACCCCGGCAGCACCTCGGCGGGCGTGTCCTCGTCGGACAGCAGGCGCAAGATGCTCGAGGCGTCGTGGACGGTGAGCTGGTAGCGCTCCAGCTCCAGCGCGCGGGTCGCCGCGACGGCGTCCTCGCGCGAGCGGTCGGCGTCGCGGGCGAGCGCGCGCAGGTAGTAGGTCAGCAGCGCGACGACCGCGGCGTAGCCGGGGACCGTCAGCGCGTTGCTGAGGTTGGTCTCCCACGAGGTCGTCCCGGCCGCGGAGGTCCAGACGAGGTACCAGCCGCCGAGCGCGAGGCCGTGACCCACGGCCACGGCCGGAGGCATCCAGGCCGCGGCGAGCGCGGCGACGTTGATCGCGAAGCCGGACGCCCACGCCTCCCACGTGCCGACGACGTGCGAGCCCGGCAGCAGCAGGTTCATCGCCGGGATCGCGATCCACGCGAGCAGGACGTCGGGCCAGTGCCACAGCCCCCGGCGGACCGATCCCGTGACGAGGCACTGGGCCATCAGCAGCACCGAGACCGCGATGACGCACAGGGTCAGCGCCCAGTACGCGACCGCGTGCACCGAGATGCTCGCGCCCGACGTGACGCTCAGCAGGATCTGCACCACCACGATCGCGCGCATCGTGGGCGCGACGAGCGCGATGCCCCACTCCGCACGGCGTGCGGAGGACCGCGACGACGCCCGGCTCAGCGCCTCGGATCGACTGCCCACGCCTGCCATCGTCGCAGACCGGCACGGCGCGGCCGTTCACTCCCGTCTCACCCGTAGCCTGTTGCGGTGCGACTGACCTCCCTGCACCGCTACCCGGTGAAGTCCGCGCGGGTCGAGGACCTGGCGACCGCCGACGTCGAGCCGTGGGGCCTGGCCGGCGACCGGCGCTGGATGGTGGTGGACGAGCGCGGCCACTTCATCTCGGCCCGTGAGTCGCACCGGCTGCTGACCGTGCACCCCCGCCTGGACGGGTCCGGACTGCGCCTCAGCGCGCCCGGCGTGGAGTCGATCGAGGTCGCGGCACCCGACCCGGCGCGGCAGGTGCCGGTCACGCTGTGGAAGACCACCTTCACCGCCGCGGAGGCGAGCGACGCGACCGCGTGGCTCAGCGAGCTCCTCGGCGGCGCGGTGCGGCTCGTGCACCTCGACGACCCCACGCGCCGGCCGATCACCGGCTTCGCCCGCCCCGAGGACCGCGTCAGCCTCGCCGACGGCTACCCCCTCCTCGTGACCACCGAGGCGTCGCTGACCGCGCTGAACGAGGCGATCGTCGACGGCGGCGGGGACCCGGTGCCGATGGAGCGCATGCGCCCGAACCTCGTCGTCGACGGCGACCTGTCGTGGATCGAGGACGACTGGCGCGTGCTGCGCGTCGGCGACGCGACGTTCCGAGCGGTGAAGGGCTGCGCGCGCTGCGTCATCACGACCCTCGAGGCCGACCACGCGTCCGGCGCGGTCGCAGGCGGCAAGGAGCCGCTGCGCACCCTCGCCCGCATCCGCCGCTTCGACCGCAAGGCCTGGTTCGGGGTGAACCTCATCCCCGACACCCCCGGCGCCGTCGTCCGCGTGGGCGACGAGGTCGAGGTCCTCGAGGCCGCCCCGCCCGGCGGCGGCCCCCTCCGCTGACCTCCTCCAGTCATCCCCGCCTCCGGCGGGCGAGATGTGTAGCGGTATCCACCCTTTTTCCGGTGGATCGGCCGAGAAAGGGTGCAGAGCGCTACAGATCTGGCGCTCGGAGAGCGACCCCGGCGGCCTACGCGAGCAGGTGGTCGACCCAGCGCGGGACGACCTCCGTGGCCGGGCCCTCGTAGACCGTGTGGAAGTCGCCCTGCGGCGTCGGCACGAGGTTGAGCTCGACCGTCGTGGCGCCGGACGCGTGCGCGTAGTCGACGAAGCCGGCCGCCGGGTAGACGACGCCCGAGGTGCCGATCGCCGCGAAGACGTCCACCTCGCTGAGCGCCTCGTGGATCTCGTCCATGCCGTGCGGGTACTCGCCGAACCAGACGATGTCGGGCCGCAGCGCGCGCCGCCGGTTGCAGGCCGGGCAGCGCGGCTCGTCGGCGAGCGTGCCGGTCCACTCGTGCCGCACGTCGCACTTCAGGCAGCGCACGCGGCGCAGCTCGCCGTGCATGTGCAGCACACGCCGAGAGCCGCCGCGCTCGTGCAGGTCGTCGACGTTCTGGGTCACCAGGAGGAGGTCGTCGCCGAGCGCCTCCTCCAGCCGCGCGAGCGCCTCGTGCGCGGCGTTCGGACGCACCCGGGCGAGCGACGCCCGCCGCTCGTCGTAGAACCGCTGGACGAGCGAGCGGTCGCGCCGGAACGCCTCCGGCGTGGCGACGTCCTCGGGGCGGTGGCCCTCCCACAGGCCGTCGGCGTCGCGGAAGGTGGCGAGCCCGCTCTCGGCGGAGATGCCGGCGCCCGTCAGGACGACGACCTTCATGCCTCGCCTCTCAGGGCGGCGGTCAGCTCGCGCACGGCGGTGGGCGGACCGGCCACCGACCACGCGAGTCCATGGGCGTCGACGCGCTCCGCGGCACCGCCGAGGCCCGCGACGAGTGCCGTGCCGGGCAGCCAGTCCCAGTCGGGCGTCGAGTGCTGGAACCAGCAGCCGAGCCGTCCGGTGGCCACGCCGACGAGGTCCATCGAGCCCGACCCGAGCATCCGGATCGTGGCCGGCAGGGCAGCGGCGCGGGTCCAGGCGTCGTACCCGGGACCGCTGCCGATGAAGGCCGGGTGCGCGTAGGTCGCGGCGCCGAGGCCGGCGAGCGGCGCGTCGGCGATCGGCGCGAGCGGATCGCCGTTGCGCGTCGTGGGAAAACCCGGCCCGCCCACGAGCACGGTGCCCGAGGCGTGGTGCGCGACGGCGCCCAGCAGGACGTCGTCGCCCTCAGCCAGCGCGATCGCCGAGCACCAGTAGTCCGAGCCGGTGGCGAAGTTGTAGGTGCCGTCGACGGGGTCGATCACCCAGCGGCGACCCGACGTGCCCTCGCGCGCCGTCCCCTCCTCGCCCAGCAGCCCGTCGTCGGGCCGGTCGCGGTCGAGCCGCTCCACCACGAGGGCCTCGGCGGCGAGGTCGGCCTCCGTGACGACGTCGGACACGTTGGTCTTGGCGCGGGTCGCGAGATCGCCCGTGTCGCGGATGCGGGCGGCGAGCGCCGCGGCCTCCACGACGAGGTCTCGGGCCAGGGTCACGTCGTCGGGTGTCACGCTCACGCCTCCACCGTAGGAGGTCGACCGAGGCCCGGTCCCCGTCAGGCCTCGGCCACCGGCTGGCGCAGGATCGTGCGGAGTCTCTCGGGCGCCGCGCGGCGCGGATCGCTGAGGTAGATCTCGTGGTGCCGGCCGGTGCGCACGAGCCCGCGTGCCGGGATGACCTCGTCGTGCATCCGCTCCAGCACCGGACCCTCGGCGTCGTACGGACCGAGGTGCAGGGTCTGCACGCAGAGGCCCTCGTCGAGCGTCTCCACTCGCAGCGCGTCGAGCCGCGGCGCGCCCTTGCGCTCCACGGTCGCGAGCGCCGCCTCCAGGTGCGCCTCCTTGATCCAGTCCGGGACGAGGCTCAGCACGGTCCAGTCCCACTGTGACTTGTCGCGCGCGGTGGTGAACGCCGCCATGTCCTCGGCCCACCACAGCGCCTCGAGCGGCGGCACCACGTAGTCGCGCTCGAGCTCCTTCTTGCTGAGGAACTTCAGCGCGTAGGCCATCGGGTAGAGCGTCGCCAGCGAGGCCTCGTACTCGGCGGCCACGTTGGGGTCGCCGTGGCCGTCGATCATCAGGTAGCGCAGTGGCGGCACGGTGACGAGCTCGAACTCGCCGTGCCGCGCGGCGTACGTGGGCACCTGCCTCTTGAGGTCGACCTTCATCCGCCCTCCTACGCGCCGGCGCCCGCCGCCATCAGCGCGGTCTGGAAAACGTAGCGGTTCCACGGGTCACGCGGATCGCGTCCGGTCGCGTCGGCGAGGCGGCGGAGCCGGTAGCGCACGGTCTGCGGGTGCAGGTGCAGTCGCGCCGCGGCCGGGGCGGCGCCGCCGGACTGCAGCACCGCGTCGAGCGTGGCCAGCGCGTCCGCGTCGGTGGCCACCGAGCCCAGCACCGTGGCGGCGACGCGCGCCGGGTCGGCGTCGGCGTGACCGGCCGCGAGCGCGATGACCTCGAGGTCGCCGTCGTCGAGCACCGGCCGCGTCCAGGCGAACTCGGGCGCGTGCGAGACGGCGTGCAGGGCGAGGCGGTGCGCCCGCGGCGCGAGGCGCGGGGAGACGCCGCGCTGGTGGGCGGCACGCAGGCCGTGGCGATCCAGCACCGCGCGCAGGTCGGCGTCGTCGGCGTGCGCCAGCAGGACGACGCCGACCCCGTCCATCACGGTGTGGATCGAGGAGACGAGTGGCCCGTCGGCCTGCTCGCGCACACCCGCGATCGCGGCGGCCGCCTCGGCGGCGTCGAGGCCGCCGGGCCGGACGACCACGAGGTCGAAGGTGGGCGGCAGCTGGGCCTCGAGCTCGCGCAGCCGTCCCGCGAGCGTGCCGGCGTGGCTCTGCCGACCGAGCAGCAGGTCGGACAGCAGCTGACGCAGCGAGCTCTCGCGGTCGGCGCCGAGCACCCGACCCGTGGCCTCGTACCCGTCGTAGATCGCCTCGGACAGCTCGTCGAGGACGGCGAACCAGACCCGCACGAGCGAGGTGACGTCGTCGATCGACACGTCGTCACGGAAGTGGTCGGAGACCTGGTCGAGGAAGACCGTGGCGGCCACGCGGTAGGCCCGCAGCACGGCCGACAGCGGGCGACCGTCGCGCGCGCGGACGGCGCCGACGCCACGGAAGAGGCGGATGTCCTCCTCGGTGAGCGAGCCCTCCTCGGCCCACAGGTCCAGCACCCGGCGCAGGGTCCACACGATGATCGAGCGGACCTCCTGCAGCTGCCGCTCGTCGAGTGTCGCGTACGCCGGGATCTCGCGGGAGATCGTGGCCAGGAAGGTCTCGGCGAGCGGGCCCTCTTCCTCCATGAGGACGGTCGCGATCGCGCGGCGCCGGTCGGTGGACGGTGGCATGGTCTCCTCGCAGGTCCTGACAACGTTCGTTGTCATGTGGGCACAAAGGTACTGGTCTCGCGGCGATCCGTCGGCGACCGTGTTCCCATGTCCTTCACGCCCGATGTCATCGTCGTCGGCGCCGGCCTCGCCGGTCTCGTCGCCACCCACGAGCTCGCCCAGGCGGGCAAGCGCGTCCTCGTGGTCGAGCAGGAGAACCGCAAGAACCTCGGCGGCCAGGCGTTCTGGTCGCTCGGCGGGCTGTTCTTCGTCGACAGCCCCGAGCAGCGCCGCACGGGCATCAAGGACTCCCCCGAGCTGGCGATCCAGGACTGGCTCGGCTCGGCCGGGTTCGACCGCCTCGACGACGAGGACGTCTGGGGCCGCCGCTGGGCCGAGGCCTACGTGGCCTGGGCCGCGGGCGGCAAGCGCGAGTACCTGCGCGAGCTCGGCCACCGCGTCATGCCGATGGTGGGCTGGGCCGAGCGCGGCGACGGCTCCGCCACCGGCCACGGCAACTCCGTGCCGCGCTTCCACATCACGTGGGGCACCGGGCCACGCCTGGTCGAGACCTTCGCCGACCCCGTGCTCCAGGCCGAGACCGGCGGGCTCGTGCAATTCGCGTTCCGCCACCAGGTCGACGAGCTCGTCGTCGAGGACGGCGCGGTCGTGGGCATCCGCGGCTCGGTCCTCGAGCCCGACGAGTCCGAGCGCGGCGTGAGGTCCTCGCGCACCGTCGTGGGCGAGTTCGAGCACCGCGCCGGTGCGGTCGTCGTCACCTCGGGCGGCATCGGCCACAACCACGACCTCATGCGCGCCAACTGGCCCACCGAGCGCATCGGCGCCGCGCCCGACCACCTCATCTCGGGCGTGCCCGCGCACGTCGACGGCCGCATGCTGCAGATCTCCGAGCAGGCCGGCGGCCGCATCGTGAACCGCGACCGGCTGTGGTCGTACACCGAGGGCATCACCAACTGGGACCCGATCTGGCCCGACCACGGCATCCGGATCCTGCCCGGTCCGTCGTCGATGTGGTTCGACGCGAACGGCCGGCGCCTGCAGGGCATGTCCGGCGTCCCCGGCGCCGACACGAACGGCGCGATGAAGCAGATCGTCGCGACCGGCCACGACTACTCGTGGTTCGTCCTGACGCAGTCGATCATCGAGAAGGAGTTCGCCCTGTCGGGCTCGGAGCAGAACCCCGACATGACGGGCCGCGACATCAAGTTCCTGCTCAAGAGCCGGCTCGCGAAGGGCGCCCCCGGCCCCGTCGAGAAGTTCAAGCAGCACGGCGTCGACTTCGTGGTGGCGTCGTCGCTCGACGACCTCGTCGTGGGGATGAACGAGATCGCCCGCGGGCCGAAGCTCGACCCCACGCTCTTCGAGCGGCAGATCGTGGCGCGCGACCGCGAGTTCGACAACCCGTTCACCAAGGACGTGCAGGTCATGGCGATCCACAACGCGCGCCGCTCGCGGATGGACAAGATCGTGCGCGTGGCCAAGCCGCACCGGATCCTCGACCCGACGAAGGGCCCGCTCATCGCCGTGCGGCTCAACATCCTGTCGCGCAAGACCCTCGGCGGCCTCCAGACGAACCTCGACTCGCAGGTCATCGGCCAGGACGGCGCCCCCGTCCCCGGGCTGTACGCGGCGGGCGAGGTCGCGGGCTTCGGCGGCGGCGGCGTGCACGGCTACAACGCGCTCGAGGGCACGTTCCTGGGCGGCTGCATCTTCTCCGGCCGCGCGGCCGGGCGCGCGCTCGCCCGCTCCTGACCCTCCGCGTCTTCCGGGTTCCCCAGACCAGATGTGTAGCGGTATCCACTGAATTCCGGCCGTTCCGGAGACGAGAGGGTGGATACCGCTACACATCTTGCGTCGCGGAGCGGCGGCCGCGGGCCCGGGGCGTGTCACCCTGAGGACGGGAGGTCCCATGCGCGCTCGGTTCGTCGTCGTCCTCGCCCTCGCGGCGCTGGTGCTCGGCGCCGCGCCGGCCGTCGCCGAGGACGCCCCGCGCCTGTCGAGCATCGCCGCGGCCGAGCGCGACATCGCTCCCGGCACCCGGGCCTGCTTCTCGGGCGCGGAGTCGGGCGAGACGCGGGCGCTCCCCTGCCACTACGGCCGGAAGGGCCCGCGCCTGCTGCTGATCGGCGACTCCCACATGCGCGCGATCTCGCCGGCGTTCCGGCGCCTGGCCGAGGCCGGCACGATCCGCGTCACCCTCCTCATCCGGTCACGGTGCGGGTGGTCGTCGCGGCCGATCAAGAACCTCAAGGCCTGGGTTCGCGACGACTGCCAGACGTGGCGCGCGAACGTGACCCGCTACATCCGGCGCCAGAAGAACCTCAGCGCGATCGTCACGCACCACCGCGCCTCGACGATGCCCGGCACCCGGGCCCGGCGCGGGCCGGACACGGTCAGGTCGTGGAGGGTCGCGCTGAATCGGCGCATCCCGGTGATCGCGGTGTCCGACTCCCCGAACTGGGTCCTCTCGCATCCCTCGCCCACGCAGTGCCTGCGCAAGAACTCCGCCCCTCGCGAGTGGCGCCGGTGCTCGGCCGAGGTCGGCGACGTCATGTGGTTCGACTGGACCGTGCCGTCGGTGAAGCTCGCGCGGAAGAAGTACGGCCCGCGCGCCGCGCTCCGGATCTCGATGAAGGAGACCTTCTGCCCGAAGCGCCGCTGCCGGGTGGTCACGCCGCGCGGTCAGATCATGTTCCGCGACCACCAGCACCTCACCGCGACCTACACGCGCTCGCTGGCGCCCCTGTTCGAGCGGAGGCTGCGCAGCCTTGGCGTGCTGCCGTCATAGGAACAGCTGCCCGAGGACCCCGGCCGCCACGACCGCGAGCCAGATCGGGACCCGGCCCCACCACTGCGAGGCGAACACCGCCACGGCCACCGCGAGCGTGCCCCACGAGATGATCCCCTGCGTGATCACCGGGTCGTAGAGCGCGGCGGCGAGGATGCCGACGACGGCCGCGTTGACGCCCATCACCACGCGCCGCGCGGTGGGAGCCTGGCGCAGCCGGTCCCAGAACGGCAGCACGCCCACGACGAGCAGGCCCGCCGGCAGGAAGACCGCCACCAGCGCGATCGACGCGCCCAGCACACCGCTCGGACCGGACTCCATGCTGGCGCCGAGGTAGGCCGAGAAGGTGAACAGCGGACCGGGCACCGCCTGCGCCGCGCCGTACCCGGCGAGGAACGTGTCGGCGTCGACGAGTCCGGCCTGCACGGTCTGCGCCTCCAGCAGCGGTAGGACCACGTGGCCGCCGCCGAAGACCAGCGCACCCGTCCGGTAGAAGATGTCGGCCAGCCGCAGGGTCGGGTCGTTCGTCACCGCGACGAGGATCGGCAGCGACACCAGCAGCACCGTGAACAGGACGAGCGCGACGATGCCGCCGCGGTGTGAGACGCGAGCGAGGTCGCGCACCGTCGCGGGCTGGTCGGCCCGCAGCCAGAGCCAGCCGATGAGGCCGCCCAGCACGATCACGCCGACCTGCGCCACCGGGCTCGCGACGACGAGCAGGACCGCGGCGCCCACCGCCGCGATCACGAGGCGCTTGAGGTCGGGCGTCAGCGTGCGCGCCATCTGGATCACGGCCTGCGCGACCACCGCGACCGCGGCCGCCTTGACGCCGTGCAGCCAGCCCGCGTCCGCGACGTCGCCGAACGCCGCGACCCCGTACGCGAACGCCACCAGCAGGATCGCCGAGGGCAGCGTGAAGGCGACCCACGCGGCGAGCAGGCCACCGGGTCCCGCGCGCCGCAGGCCGATCACCATCCCGACCTGGCTCGACCCGGGACCGGGGAGGAACTGGCACAGGGCGACGAGGTCGGCGTAGGCCTCGTCGGTCAGCCAGCGGCGGCGCTCGACGAACGCCTCGCGGAAGTACGCCAGGTGCGCCACCGGCCCGCCGAACGAGGTCAGCCCCAGGCGCAGGAACACCCAGAACACCTCGGCGACCGAGCCACCGCGCGCCGTCCCCGTTCCGGTCATCGCGACCATCATGACCCGTCGCCGCGCACGACCGCCCGCCGAGGGAGGGCTGCCACGTGCCGGACCCTCTTTCAGCCCCCGTTTGCGGGGGTATCCGCCGGATCGGCCCGGCCCGATCGTGGGGTCATCGGGTCCTCGACGACGCGGGCCCTCGGCGGAAGGACCCCACCATGACCACCTCCCGAACCCTGCGCGGCGGCGCCATCGCCGGCGCGACGGCCGTGCTCGGCCTGACGATGCTCGCCGCCCCACCGAGCCAGGCCTCGGCCTCGACCTCCCTGTGCTCGAACGTCATCACGGTCGTCGTCCGCGGCAGCGACGAGGCCGCCGGCACCACCAACACGGCCACCACCAGCACCGCGCTGTACGCCTACCGCACCGGCATGGGCCGGCCCGGCCCCGTGGCGGGCGACCTCCAGACGGTCAGCAAGAAGACCGTGTACATCTCCGGACTGAAGTACGCGGCGTCCATCGGCTGGGCCGGACTGGCATACAACAACAGCCGGCACGGTGGCATCGTCGCCCTGCAGAAGTCGCTCAACTACCTCGCCACGAAGTGCCCGAACTCCAAGACCGCGCTGATCGGGTTCTCGCAGGGCGCGCACGTCATCGGCGACGCCCTCTCCGCCAGCAGCGGGGTCCGCCCGAACGCCACCGCACGCGGGAAGATCGCCGCCGTCGTGCTCTACGGCGACCCGATGTACAACCCCACCGAGCCGTTCGTCGCCACGAAGGGGCTCACGAAGTTCGGCATGCTCGGCACGCGGGCGACGGGCGACCTGAAGGCCTTCGAGGGTCGTCTGCGGTCGTACTGCTACTCCGGCGACCCGGCCTGCCAGGGCTCGTCCAAGCGCGGCGGCCAGAACCTGCTCGCCCTCGACAACAACCCGACGGGCCTGACGATCCACCGCTCGTACTTCACCGCGCGCTCCACGCCGCGCGTCGGAGGGGTCAACTTCATCGCCGGCAAGACCGGCTGAGCCGCAGGCGGCTCGGGGGTCAGGCGAAGTCGGCCCCCGAGGCGCCGCCGGAGGCGCTCTCGGGCTCGCGCGCCATCGGCGTGAAGCGCGAGTAGTGGCCCTGGAACGAGACGGCCACCTTGTTGACCGGGCCCGAGCGGTTCTTGGCCACGATGATGTCGGCCTCGCCGGGGCGCTCGGACTCGCCCGCGCCGTGGGCGTCGGGGCGGTTGAGCAGCAGCACGATGTCGGCGTCCTGCTCGATCGAGCCGGACTCACGCAGGTCGGAGATCTGCGGCGTCTTGTCGGTGCGCTGCTCCGAGCCTCGGTTCAGCTGGCTGATCGCGACGACCGGGACGCCGAGCTCCTTCGCGAGCAGCTTGATCTGACGGGAGAACTCCGAGACCTCGACCTGACGGTTCTCGACCTTCTTGCCCGAGGTCATCAGCTGCAGGTAGTCGAGCACGACGAAGTCGAGGCCGTGCTGCTTCTTGATGCGGCGGGCCTTCGAGCGGATCTCGGGCATCGTCATGTTGGGGCTGTCGTCGATGACGATCGGAGCGGCCTGCACCATGGCCATCGCCCGGCCGATCGCGTCCCAGTCACGGCTGGACATCGAGCCGGCGCGCATGTGGTGGATCGCCACCTTCGCCTCGGCCGAGAGCAGTCGCATCGCGATCTCCGAGCCCGTCATCTCCAGGCTGAAGATCGCCGAGGTCATGCCCTGGCGGATCGAGGCGTTGCGGACGAAGTCGAGCCCGAGCGTGGACTTGCCGACACCGGGTCGGGCCGCGACGACGATCATCTGGCCCGGCTTGAAGCCCGTGGTGAGACGGTCGAGGTCGGGGAAGCCCGACATGACGCCGTGCACCTCGCCCGAGCGCGTCTCGAGCTCCTCCAGCTCGTCGATCGTGGAGGACATGAGGTCGGACAGGACGTTGTAGTCCTCGCCCGACTTGGTGCCGTCGACGTCGAGGACGGCCTTCTGGGCGCGGTCGACGATGTCCTGGATCTCGCCGGTGCCCGCCTGGCCGAGCTGGGCGACCTGCTGGCCGACCTCGACGAGGCGACGCAGCACGGCCTTCTCGTGGACGATCTCGGCGTAGTAGTCGACGTTGGCCGCGATCGGCACGCCCTGGACGAGGTCGTGCAGGTAGGCGGCGCCGCCGATGCGACCGATCTCGCCGCGGCGCGTGAGCTCGGCCGCGACGGTGATCGCGTCGGCCGGCTCGCCGCGACCGGACAGGTCGGTGATGACGTCGAAGATCAGCTCGTGGGCGGGGCGGTAGAAGTCGCGGCTCTCGAGCAGGTCGGTGGCCGGGTCGATCGCGTTCTTCGACAGCAGCATCGCGCCGAGGACGCTCTGCTCGGCCGCCATGTCCTGGGGCGGAACGTAGCCCGACGCCGCGGAGTCCGAAGGTCGCTCGGACTCGTACAGATCGGTAACGCTCACGGCACTCCTCGACGTGATCGGCAGCTGGATTGGAGGCTACGCAGTCCCACCGACAGTCCTGCCGATCACCGGCTCCCCCCGGCGCGGGACATCCACCTCGGGTGACCTTACGGGCCGGTAGGACCAGGGTCGAGACAGCAGTGCACAAGGGATGTGAAGAACTCCGGCAAACCTGTGGAAAACGCCGGTGATGAGTGTGCACAGTCGGTGGACGACTCTGTGGAAACCGTGGTGTGGCACGCGTCACACAGGCCTCTGACCTGCGGAAACGTGAGTCACATGGTGTGGAGCGAGGAATCCCGAGTGTGATTTTCGCGGTCGAGGTTTTCCACGGGTGCTAGCACGCCGAGCACCGACATGTCGATAAATCCACCACATTCGTCACAGGAGTATCGTCGCCCGCGTGCCGATCCCCTCTCTCGACCGTCGGATCCTGGCCATCACCCTCCCCGCCTTCGCCGCCCTGATCTGCGAGCCCCTCATGCTGATGGCCGACACGGCCATCGTCGGACACCTCGGCCGGGCCGAGCTGGCGGCCCTCGGAGCGGCCTCCACGATCCTGACGACCATCGTCGGCCTGTGCGTCTTCCTGGCCTACGGCAGCACCGCGACGGTCGCGCGGCACCAGGGCGCCGGCGAGCCGCGGCGGGCCCTCGAGTCCGCCCTCGGCGGCGTCTGGCTGGCCCTGCTCATCGGCGTCGTCCTGGGCGTGCTCGCGGCGCTCACCGCGGGGCCGCTCGGCGAGGCCCTCGCCAGCTCGAGCCGGGTCGCCGAGCTCACCACCCAGTACCTGACGATCGCCGCCGCGAGCATCCCCGCCGTGCTGCTCGTCCTGGCCGCCACCGGCGCGCTGCGCGGCGTGCTGGACCTGCGCACGCCGCTCGTCGTGATGATCGCCGCCAACGTCCTCAACGTCGTGCTCACGGTGGCACTGGTCTACGGCGCCGACCTCGGCATCCGCGGTGCGGCGCTCGGCCTCGTCCTGGCGCAGTGGGCGGCGGCGCTCGCGCTGGTGGGACAGGTCGTCCGCCGCAGCCGCGCCGCGCACGCCTCCGCGCGGCTGCGCTGGGCCGACGTCGTCCGTGCGGGCCGCGACGGCGTGCCGCTGCTGCTGCGCACCCTCAGCTTGCGCGCCGTGCTGCTCCTCGCGACCCTCGTGGCGGCAGGCTTCGGCGACGCGTCGCTGGCTGCCCACCAGATCGCGACCACGATCGTCATGCTGCTGGCGTTCGCCCTCGACGCGTTCGCGATCGCCGCCCAGACCCTCACGGGACACTCCCTGGGCGCCGGGGACGCCGAGGGCACCCGCCACGTCACGCGCCGAGTGATCGCGTGGGGCCTCGGCTTCGGCATCGTGTCGGGAGTCCTGCTGGCCGTCACCTCGCCGTGGGTCGCCCGCGCCTTCACCCCCGACGCCGACGTGCGCGAGGCCGCGATCCCGGCCCTGCTGATCGTCGCGCTGATCCAGCCGGTCTCCGGCGTCGTCTTCGTGCTCGACGGCGTGCTGATCGGCGCGGGCGACGGCGTCTACCTGGCCTGGGCGGGACTCGTCACGCTGCTCGTCTACACGCCCGTGGCCCTGCTGATCCGCGAGACCGAAGCCGGGTTCACGTGGCTGTGGGCGGCCTACGCGCTGTTCCAGGCCACGCGCTGGGTAACCCTGTGGCTGCGCCAGCGCGGCGACCGGTGGCTCGTCCTCGGCGCGCGCTGAGATCACGCCGAACGTTCACCTGCGTTTCAGCCCACTGACAGGTTCGCCCGCTGAGGTGGAGACATGAGCCTTCCCGTCATCGACGCCCTCCGGGGCCCGCGCTCACGTCGCGACCGCATCGGCCGCGTCTACGTCGTCTCCACCTCCGAGCTCGACTCGGTGCTGCGGCACCTCGGTCCGCACGAGGTCGTCTCCCACGAGGGACTGGCCAGCCACGTGGTCCGCGGGACGACGCGACCCGTCGGCTGGCTGCGCCTCGTCGGGCGTCCGCGTCACGTGCCGTGCGGCGACGTCGACCGCACCGAGATCGACCTCCCGAACGGCCGGGCCTGGATCGACCGCGAGCTCGGCACCGAACGGGTCGTGGTGCGCACGTGGGCCCCGCGCGACGGCTCGGAGCTCGACCACACGCTGTGGTGGCAGGGCCACCCGGTGGCCGCCCGCCAGCTCCACGCAGCCTGACTGAACGAGGTTTCCTGTCACTTCACGTGGTTCGCAAACCCCGTGAAGTGACAGTTTCCCCGGTTAACCGGGGAAACCGTCAGCGCCGCCAGTACCCGGTGGCGTCGAGGCAATCGCGCGGGACGGCGCGGTCGTCGGCGAGGTGGCGGCGCACCTGACGGACGGCGCCGGACTCGCCCGCGACCCAGCAGAACGTGGGCACGTCGGACCACGGCAGCTCGCGCACGGCCTCGACCCAGGCCTCGGCGCCGTGCACCCACCGCACCGTGACGCCGGGCAGGTCGGGCAGGTCCTGGATGCCGGCCGGGGAGGCGACCTCGACCACGACGTCGGCGGTCATCGTGCCCGGCCAGGCGTCGAGCAGGCGCGCGATGGCGGGCAGCGCGGTCTCGTCGCCCGCCAGGACCATCCGCTCGACCCCCTCGGGCAGCAGCAGCGACCGCGTGGGGCCGACGATCCACGCCGGGTCGCCCGGGGTGGCGCGACGGGCCCAGCCCGCGGCGAAGCCGCCCTCGTGCAGCACGAAGTCCAGGTCGAGCTCGCCGTCGGCGAACCGTCGCGGCGTGTAGTCCTTGGCCACGGGGCGGCCACCCGCACCGCCCCACTCGAGGCGGTCGGGGCCCTGCACCGGCAGCGGCGGCCGGTCGGTGCCCTCGAGCGGCACGAGCAGCTTCACGTGGTCGTCGAAGCCCTCGGAGCGGAACGGCGCGGCGGTGCCGCCGGCGACCTCGAACTCCTCCAGCTGGTCGCCGACGAGCGTGACGCGGCGCGTGGTCTCGGTGACGTCGGCGACCCGCACGACCCGCAGCTCGCGCAGGATCGTGGGCGAGGCCACCGCCCGGCGCCGCGTGCGCGCCATCAGTCGCCCTTCTTCTTCGCCGCGAACCCGACCTCGGTCCAGTCCGTGTCGGCGAGCGCCGCGGGGCCGTAGTTCCGCACCGTCGGGTCGACCGCCAGCACCTGCGGGATCACCGCGAGCGGCATGATCGACGCCTGCGCCCGCGCGACCTCGTCGATCGCCGCGACCTGACGGGCGCGGGCGTCGTCGTCGAGGTCGGCGATGGCCTCGTCGAACGCCTTCCCGATCGCCTTGGACGCCTTGCCGGTGAAGTTCATCGGGCTGTCGATCGGGGTGAACAGGCGGCGCGTGTCGGCGAGGTCGAACGGCCTCACGCCCCACGCGAACGTGGTGAGGTCGAAGTCCAGCGGGATGACGACCTTCTCGAAGAACGTGGCGCCCGGGACGGTGGTGACCTTGACCTGGATGCCGACCTCGGCGAGGTCCTCGGCGATCGCCTCCGCCCGCTGCACGGCGCCCGAGCGGGTGTCGGGCACGGGCAGGCTGAGGGTGAGGGGCTTGCCCTTGCGGAGCGCGGGGCCGGCGCCGTCCTTGCGCCGCCAGCCGGCCTTCGCGAGCAGCTTCTCGGCGCGGGCGAGGTCGCGGGCCACCGGCTTGCCGGCCGGGGCGCCGACCTGGCCCGGCAGCAGCACCACCGAGTCCATGGCCACCGCCTCGACGCCGTAGCGCTTCGAGGTGTCGTCGACGATTCCGGGCCCATCGACCGCGAGCATGACGGCCCGCCGGACGTCGGCGTCGGCGAGCGCGCCGGTGCCGCCGTTGATCGTCAGGTGAGACCACTCCGAGCCGAGCGCCGAGCGCACGTCGGCCTTCGCGAGGGCCTCGCGGTTCGCCGGGGTCACGGGCGCGGACTCGAGCTCACCGGCGGTGAACGCCTGGGCGAGCACGTCCTCGTCGCCGATCCGCCACACGATCGAGTCGAGCCGGCCCGGCTCGCCCCACCAGCGGGGGTTGCGCTCGAGGGTGATCGTGCCGGTGCGGCGCTCGATCTCGGTGACCACGTACGGCCCGTTCGCCGAGGGCGCCTTCGCGGCGAGGCCGCGGTTGAACGTCTTGACCGACTTCGTGTACGCCTTCGGCAGCATGGGGTAGACCGCGGCCGGCCAGTCGGCGGTGGGCTCCTCGAACTCGACCTCGTACGCGAACTTCCCGTCGGGCTCGACCGAGTCGACGAGGTCGTAGACGGGCGCCGGCGCGGCGGCGTACTCGTCGTCCTGCATCGCGTCGACCCACGCGACCATGTCGGCCGAGGTGATGGGGGTGCCGCCCTGCCACACGGCCTGACGGTTGAGCTCGACGCGGACGGTCAGCGGGTCCTGGTCGACGACCTCGACGCTGCTGGCGTAGTCGGTGTCGACCGACCACGAGCCGTCCGGGCCCACCCGCACGGCGCTGCCGAGCGTGGGCTCGAGGATCTGGGGCGCGGTGCTGGCGACGCCGTCGGTGTGCACCGGGTTGAACTGCGCGGGGAAGGAGGTGATGCCCAGGCGCAGGGTGCCGCCGTCGCGGACGTCGGCCCGCTCGGCCGCGTGCACGTCGGCCATCGGCAGCGACGTGTCCTCCTCCGCGGCGGTCTTCTCGCCGGAGGAGTCATCTCCCCCGCCGCCGAGGCAGCCGGCGAGCAGCAGGCCCGCCAGTGCCCCGACAGCAAGGCGCCGGGCCCCGCGTGAAGCGGGACCCGGCGTCTTGAGGATCACTTGGAGGCGACGACGTTCAGCTTGACCGTCGCGACGACCTCGGGGTGCACGCGGACGGAGACCGTGTGCGCGCCGAGGCTCTTGATCGGGTTGCCGACCTCGATACGACGCTTGTCGACCTTCGCGCCGGCCTGGGCCAGCGCGTCGGCGATGTCGGTGACGGTGACGGCGCCGAACAGGCGGCCGCCCTCACCGGCGTGGGCCGGGACGTTGATCGCGGACGACTCGAGGTTGCCCTTGATCGACTGGGCGGTCTCGAGGTCGTGCACGGCGCGCGCGTCGCGCGCGGCCTTGATCGACTCGACCTGCTTGGCCGCGCCCTTCGTCCAACGGATGGCGAAGTTGCGGGGCAGCAGGAAGTTGCGGCCGTAGCCGTCCTTGACCTCGACGATGTCGCCGGGCTGGCCGAGGTTGCTGACCTCGTGCGTGAGGATGAGCTTCATCTGTCTCGTGCTCCTGACTCAGCGACCGCTGGACGTGTAGGGCAGCAGCGCCATCTCGCGCGCGTTCTTGATCGCCTTGGCGATCTGGCGCTGCTCCTGGACGGAGACGCCGGTGACGCGACGGGCGCGGATCTTGCCGCGGTCGGAGATGAACTTGCGCAGCAGCGCAGTGTCCTTGTAGTCGATGGTGGTGACGCCGGCGGCCGCGAGCGGGTTGCTCTTCTTCTTCGGCTTCCGGACTACGGGCTTGGCCATGATGCTCCTGGAAATGTTCTTGCTACGTGTGATGGATCAGAAGGGAGGCTCGTCGCTGGAGCCGGATCCGCCGCCCCAGGGGTCGTTGCCCCCGGAAGGCTGCTGCGGCGCCGAGGGCTGGGCCCACGCGCTCGCATCGGACTGCTGACCGGGCTGCTGGCCACCGAAGCCGCCGGAGTTGCCACCGGCGTTGCCGCCGAAGCCTCCGGAGTTGCCCCCGCCGAAGCCGCCCTGGCCGCCGCCGCCACCCGACGTGCGGGTGACCTGTGCGGTGGCGTTGCGCAGCGACGGGCCGACCTCGTCGACCGTCATCTCGACGCTCGTGCCGCGGCCGCCGTCCTGGCGCTCGTACTCACGGACCTTCAGGGCGCCGGTCACGATGACGCGGGTGCCCTTGGTCAGCGAGCCGGCGACGTTCTCGGCCAGCTGCCGCCAGGCCGAGCAGCGGATGAACAGCGTGTCGCCGTCCTTCCACTCGTTCGTCTGACGGTCGAACGTGCGCGCGGTGGACGCGACGGTGAAGTCGGCGACGGCCGCGCCCGACGGCGTGAACCGCAGTTCGGGATCGCGGGTCAGGTTGCCGACGAGGGTGATGGTGGTTTCGCCTGCCATGGATCAGCCTTCTCTCGAGGTGCTCTTCGCGACGAGTCTGTCGGATTCGGGGGACGGAAACACTCCGTCCACAGAATCACTTCGCGTCGGGACGCGTGACCTTCGTGCGGACGACGGACTCGTTCAGCGAGAGCTGGCGATCCAGCTCCTTGACCGAGTCGGGACCGGCGGACAGACCGATGACGGCGTAGATGCCCTCGGACTTCTTGTTGATCTCGTAGGCAAGACGGCGCTTGCCCCAGACGTCGATGTTGTCGACCGAGCCACCGTCGGCGACGATCGTGTTGTTGAGGTAGGTCGAGAGGCTCTTCTCGACGGAACGCTCATCGATGTCGGCATCGAGGATGACCATGACTTCGTACTTGCGCAGTGCCACTGCGGGTTCTCCTTTGGACTGAGCGGTGACGGGCTTTCCGTCACAGGAGGGTGTCGCCTCGAACGGCAACCTCACGAGTCTATCAGCGGGCCGTCGTTCCGGACGAATCCGTCGATGACCGGCTACTCGCCCGTGATCGCGCGCAGCACGTCGAGTCGCGCCGCGCGGCGGGCGGGCAGCACCGCGGCGAGCACGCCGACGAGCGCCGAGACCGCGACGAACACCGCGAGCGAGCCTGCCGGGATCGCGAGGTCGCTGATGCCGTCGTCGGCGAACGAGCGCTGCAGGGCGACGCCGAATAGCAGGCCCGCCCCGATGCCCAGCACGGCGCCGAGGATCGCGATGGCGACGGACTCCAGCCGCACCATCCGGCGCAGCTGCGGCCGGGTGAGGCCGACCGCGCGCAGCAGGCCGATCTCGCGGGTGCGCTCGATGACGCTCAGCGCGAGGGTGTTCACGATGCCGAGCACGGCGATCACGATGGCCAGGCCCAGCAGCGCGTAGATGAGGTAGAGCAGCGTGTTCACCTGGGCGCGCTGCGCCTCGGCGTAGCTCTGCTTGTCCTGCACGACGATCGTGGGGTTGTCGCCCACGGCGCGCTCCAGGTTGGCACGCACCGTGCCCGTGCCGGTGCCGGGGGTGGCGTTAACGGCGAGCGTGGTGTCGCCGCGCTGGATGCCGGCGGTGGTGACCGTCGACAGCGGCACGACCGCCTGTCCGACGATGTTGCTGTCGGCGAAGACGCCCGTGACCGTGGCCGGCACCTTGCCGGTGGTGAACGAGAGCTCGACGGTGTCGCCCGTGGTCTTGCCGAGCGACTCGGCGAGCGACTCGCTCAGCGCGATGGTGTCGTCCGCGGCGGGGGCCTGGCCGGAGACGTAGTCGAGGTCGAAGACCTCGCCGAACCGTGCCGGGTCGGTGGCCGACCCGAACACCTGGCTGCCGTCGGCGCGGAACACGATCGCCTGCACGGGCGACACCGCCGCGACGCCCGGGACCTCGGTGACGCTCTTCGCGATGCCCGGCGAGAAGGCCTGGCCGCTGACGTTCTGGATGACGAAGTCCGCCGAGAACTCGCGCTCGACCCCGGCGTCGATGGACTTGTTGATGGAGGCGCCGAGGATCGACATCGTCGTGACCAGGGCGAGGCCGATCATGAGCGCGGACGCGGTGGCGGCGGTGCGGCGCGGGTTGCGGCGGGCGTTCTGCGCGGCGAGCAGGCCGACGGAGCGGTAGACGGCGCGGTAGAGCGCGCCGAAGACGGCGAGCACGGGGGTGGCGATGATCGGGCTGCCCAGTGCCACGGCCATGAGCACGCCGAAGATGCCCGCGCCGACCCAGATGATGGGCCGCGGCACGTCGAGCCACGACCCGGCCGCCATCGCCCCGGCGCCCGCCAGGCCGAACAGCAGCGCGAGCACGAGACGCCAGCGCAGCGACGACTCCGGCATCGCGACCTCGTCGCGCATCGCGGCCACGGGCGGCACCCGGGCGGCCCGCCGGGCGGGGATCCATGCCGCCAGCATCGTCACGAGCACGCCCACGACGTAGGACAGCACGACGGTGCGGCCCCGGAAGACCAGCGACGTGCCCGACAGGTCGAGACCGAAGTTGCTGAACAGCACCTTGAGCAGCATCGCCAGGCCGAAGCCCAGGGCCAGGCCGAGCGTGGACCCGATGACGCCGATCACGAACGCCTCGGTGAGCACCGAGCGGCTGACCTGGCGGCGCGAGGCGCCGAGCGCCCGCAGCAGCGCGAGCTCGCGGCTGCGCTGGGCCACCAGGATCGAGAAGGTGTTGACGATGAGGAACGTGCCCACCACGAGCGCGATCCCGGCGAAGACCAGCAGGAAGGTGTTGAGGAAGCCGAGGAGCTGGTCGAAGAGGTCCTTGGACTCCTCGGCGACGGCGTCGCCCGTGACCGCCTCGGTGCCCTCGGGGATGACCTGCGCGACCTCGTCGGCCACCTGCTGCTGCGTGGCGCCGGGTGCGGCCTCGATCTGGATGACGCTGTACGCGTCCTCCCCGCCGAGGAAGTACTGCTGGGCGCTCGCGTCGTCGAACATCACGAGCGTCGCGCCGGCGAGCCCGCCGGAGGTGAAGTCGAAGATGCCGACGAGCTTCGCCTTGAGGATCGGCGGGTCCGCGGGCAGCGCGATCTTGACGGTGTCGCCCACGCGGTAGCCCGCGACCTCGGCCGAGCGGGAGTCGAGCGCGACCTCGCCCTCGCTCGCCGGGGGACGGCCGCGCTCCCAGCTCAGCATCTGCTGGCCCGCGGCGTTGGGGATCGGGTCGGCGGGTCCGGCGTTGAGCGCGATGGTCGGGGCGCCCGTGCCGCCGAGCAGCTTGTTGTTCTTCTTCACCACGAACAGGCCGGCTCCGTTGACGGCGCCCTCGGCGCGCGCCACGCCCGGGAGCGCCGCGACGTCGTCGATGACCGAGGCGGGGATCGTGCGGGCCTCCCGGTTGACGCTCATCGCGATGGCGTCGCCGTCGCCGGTGACCGGACGCACGGCGACGTCGGTGACCGTGCCGTACGCGATCTGGTCGAAGCTCCGGCCGATCGTGTCGGTGAACACCAGGGACCCCGACAGGAACGCGATCCCGAGCACGATCGCGAAGGCGCTCAGGAGCAGGCGGACCTTGCGGGCGACGAGGTTGCGCCAGGTGACCCGTCGCACGTCACGCGCCGATCCGGCGCTGCACCGCGCTCATGCGCTCGAGGACCTTCTCGGCGGTGGGCTCGCGCAGCTCGGACACGACGCGGCCGTCGGCGAGGTAGACGACCCGATCGGTGTAGCTCGCGGCGTGCGGATCGTGCGTGACCATGACGATCGTCTGGCCGAACTCGTCCACGCTGCGGCGCAGGAACGAGAGCACCTCGGCGCCCGACGTGGAGTCGAGGTTGCCGGTGGGCTCGTCGGCGAACACGATCGACGGCCGGCTGACCAGCGCCCGCGCGCACGCCACGCGCTGCTGCTGGCCGCCGGACATCTCGTTCGGGCGGTGCTTGAGGCGGTCGGCGAGGCCGACGGCGTCGATGACGTTGCGGTACCACGCGGCGTCGGGCTTGCGGTTCGCGATCGACAGGGGCAGCAGGATGTTCTCCTCGGCCGTCAGCGTGGGCACGAGGTTGAACGCCTGGAAGACGAAGCCGATCTTCTCGCGCCGCATCACGGTGAGGGCCTTGTCGTCGAGCTTGGCCAGCGTGGTGGGGCCGATCGTGACGCGGCCGGAGTCGGGGGTGTCCAGCGCGGCCATGCAGTGCATGAGCGTGGACTTGCCCGAGCCGGACGGCCCCATCACCGCGGTGAACTCGCCCTCGTAGATCTCGAGCGAGACGCCGTCCAGCGCTCGGACCTGGGCATCGCCCTTGCCGTAGGTCTTCGTGAGCTCGTGCGCGTGCGCCGCGACGGTCTTCTCCATGGCGGAGAGCCTAGGCGAGAAACGCCCAGAAACCATGCGGTGTCACTCAGAGTTACACGATGTGAGCAGAACCACCCCACAGATCGACCCGCGCATCGGCGTCGTGGCCGACCAGCTCGTCGATCCGGGAGAGCTCCTCGGCGGTGAAGTCCGTGCTGCTCGCGGCGGCCACGTTCTCGTCGAGCTGGCGCGTGCTGGAGGCGCCGATCAGGGCCGACGTGGCGGCCCCCGGACGCAGCACCCACGCGATCGCGAGCTGGGCCAGGGTCTGGCCGCGCTCGCGCGCCAGGTCGGCCAGCCCGCGCAGCCGGTCGCGGTTGCCCTCGACGACGGAGGCGTCGAACGAGGACCGCCCGCCGGACCGCTCGACCGGCTCGTCGCCGAGGTAGCGGTCGGTGAGCAGGCCCTGCGCCAGCGGGGTGAAGGCGATCGAGCCCATGCCGGTGTCCTCGAGGGTGGCGAACAGCTCGTCCTCGACCCAGCGGTTGACCATCGAGTAGGCGGGCTGGTGGATCACGAGCGGCGTGCCGAGGTCGGCGGCGACCTCGGCCGCGCGACGCGTGCGCTCGGCGGAGTAGGACGAGATGCCCACGTAGAGCGCCTTGCCCTGGCGCACCGCGGTGTCGAGCGCGCCGACCGTCTCCTCGACGGGCGTGTCCGGGTCGGCGCGGTGCGAGTAGAAGATGTCGACGTGGTCGAGGCTCATCCGCTGCAGCGACGCGTCGAGGCTCGACAGCAGGTACTTGCGCGACCCGAGGAAGCCGTACGGGCCCGGCCACATGTCCCAGCCGGCCTTCGTCGAGATGACGAGCTCGTCGCGGTAGGGCGCGAAGTCGCCGCGCATCATCCGGCCGAAGTTCTCCTCGGCGGAGCCGTACGGCGGGCCGTAGTTGTTGGCCAGGTCGAAGTGCGTGATGCCGAGGTCGAACGCGTGGCGCAGCACCTCGCGCTGGGTGTCGAAGGTGCGGTTGTCGCCGAAGTTCCACCACAGGCCGAGGCTGATCGGCGGCAGCAGGAGGCCCGACCGGCCGACGCGGCGGTACTCCAGACCCTGGTAGCGGTCGGCGTCCGCCTGCCACGGCTGATGGGTCTCGGGAACGCGGTTGCGGGTCCAGGCGGTGCTCATGGCTCCACCGTAGGGCGCGCCGCGGACACCGGCGACCGGCGCGGGTGCCGGTCCGCCGCGCTCAGGCCAGGCGGGTGATCTCGACCTCGACGGCGGTGGTGAACTCGCCGCTCGTGGAGTAGATGCCGCGCAGGTTCGGGTTGTCGTCGAAGTCGCGGCCGCGGGAGACCACGATGTGGCGCTCTCCCGGGGCCTCGCCGTGCGTGACGTCCCAGCCCACCCAGCGACCGTCCCACCACTCGAGCCAGGCGTGCGGCTCGGACGCGACGGGAGCGTCGACCTCCGGATCGGCCTCGGGGTGCACGTAACCGGCGACGAAGCGCGCCGGGATCTGCGCGTGGCGCAGCGCACCGATCGCGACATGGGTGATGTCGTGCGTGACGCCCTTGCCGGACTCCCACGTCTCCTCGGCGGTCGCGCTGACGTGCGTGGCCGCGACGAGGCGCTTGACGCGGCCGCGGATCAGCTCGACGACCCGCTCGACGTAGTCGCCCGGCGTGGCGGACGAGGCGCGGATCGCGTCGAGCTCGGCCACGAGGGAGTCGGCCGGACGCACCTTGTCCTGCTGGTGCACGAACTCGCAGTACCGGTCGAGGGTGTTGGCGTCGAGGGCGTCCCAGCCGATCGACTCGCCGGGCTCGGCCGGGTCGGCGGTGTCCACGACCGACGTGGCCACCACGGTGAGCTCGTCGTGCGGATCGGTGACCTCGAACGCGGTGACCGTGGCGCCCCAGTAGTCGCGGTACTCCTGCGACCACGCGGTGGGCGCGATCTCCAGACGCGACCGGCGCACGTACTGGTCGGCGGTGGTCTGCGGCGTCAGGCGTGCCTCGCTGTACGAGGCCACCGTGGGCTCGGAGTAGGTGTAGGTCGTCGCGTGACGCACCCTCATCCGCATACTCACAGCGACACCCTCCCCGTCCAGCTGTGCCAGTCCTCCTGGGCGAAGTACCGCGCCGTGACCGCGTCGCTGGCGGCGGCGCAGGCGCGCTGCAGCCGCTCCATCTCGAACGGCATCGTCTCGAGGATCTCGTTCAGGGGGCGGTACTCGATCTCGGTGCGCGCGCGACCCAGCAGCCGCAGGCCCTCGTCGGAGAAGCCGGCGCGGCGGCCGGCGACGTCGAGCCGGGTCAGCGCCCGCTCGGCCTCGCTCAGGCTCGACACGATCGAGCGCGGGAACCAGCGGTCGAGCAGCAGGTACTCGGCCGCGGCGGTGTCGCGCTCGATGCCGCGGTAGGTGCGCAGGAAGCTCTCGTAGCCGCCGCAGGCGCGCAGCGTGTTCTGCCACGCGATCCCGGAGGCGCCGGCGCTGGCCGCGGTGGACAGCAGCCGCGCGGTCATGTCGGTGCGCTCGATGCTGCGGCCGAGGACGTAGAAGTACCAGCCCTGGTCGCGCGGCATCGAGTCGTCGGCGGTGCCCGAGATCATCGCGGTGCGGCGGCGGACCCAGTTGAACATCTCGACGGGGCGCATCGACGTGGCCGCGGGGACGCCCTGCCACGTGGTGTTGATGGCCGACCAGACGTCGGTGGAGAGGGTCTCGCGGGCGCTGCGGGCGGCCTCGCGCATCGAGCCGATCACCGAGGCGATCGCGCTCGGCGACTTCTGGTCGTACGCCAGCAGGTCGAGCATCGACCAGCGGTTCGGCACGCCCTCGAAGTCCTCGATGCCCATGACGGCGAACAGCTGCTGGCAGCTGGTGACCTCGTCGGTGGCGGGGTCCTCCACGAGCATCTGCATCTGCACGTCGAGCAGGCGCGCGGTGTCGTCGGCGCGCTCCAGGTAGCGGCCGATCCAGAAGAGCGACTCGGCGATGCGGCTGAGCATCAGGCCTCCCCCCTCAGCGGTGCGTTGATCGGTGCCATGGTCTGCGTGGTGGTGACGGGGTCGAGGTCGTCGTCGGGCTCCTCGATCGGCTCGGTGGGCCTTGCCAGCACCCACGTGTCCTTGGAGCCGCCGCCGCGGCTGGAGTTCACGATCAGCTCGCCCTCGGGCAGCGCCACGCGGGTGAGGCCGCCGGGCAGGACCCACACGTCGTCGCCGTCGTTGACCGCGAACGGGCGCAGGTCGACGTGGCGGGGGCGGATGCCGTCCTCCACGAGCGTGGGCACGGTGGACAGCGAGATCACCGGCTGGGCGATCCAGTCGCGCGGCGCCGCGATGACCTTGGCGCGCAGCTCGTCGAGCTCCTCGCGGGTGGCCGACGGACCGATCACGATCCCCTTGCCGCCCGAGCCGTCGACCGGCTTGAGCACGAGCTCGTCGAGACGGTCGAGCACCTCCTCGCGCTGGTCGGCGTCGCCGCAGCGCCACGTGTCGACGTTGCGCAGGATCGGCTCCTCATGGAGGTAGTACCGGATCAGGTCGGGCACGTAGGTGTAGAGCAGCTTGTCGTCGGCGACGCCGTTGCCGACCGCGTTGGCGATCGTCACGTTGCCGGCGCGCGCCGCGTTGATGAGTCCCGGGACGCCCAGCGCGGAGTCGGCGCGGAACGACAGCGGGTCGAGGAAGTCGTCGTCGATGCGGCGGTAGATGACGTGCACCGGGGCGAGGCCGTCGGTGGTGCGCATCATGACGCGGCCGCCGTGGCACACCAGGTCGCGGCCCTCGACGAGCTCGACGCCCATCGTGCGCGCGAGCAGCGTGTGCTCGAAGTACGCGGAGTTGTAGACGCCGGGCGTGAGGACCACGACGGTCGGGTCGCTCACGCCGGCGGGCGCCGCGGCGCGCAGGGCCGAGAGCAGCTGGCGCGAGTAGCGCGCGACCGGCCGAATGCGGTGGTCGGCGAAGACCTCGGGCAGGCCGCTGGACATCGCCCGGCGGTTGGTCATGACGTAGGAGACGCCCGACGGCACGCGCGCGTTGTCCTCCAGCACGCGGAAGTCGCCGTTCCCGTCACGGATCAGGTCGATGCCCGAGACGTGGATGCGCACGCCGTTCGCGGGGTCGATGCCGGCGACGACGCGGTGGTAGTGGCTCGAGGTCACGACGGTCTCGCGCGGGACGACGCCGTCGCGGAAGAGCTCGCCGGCGCCGTACGCGTCGGCCAGGAACGCCTCGAGCGCCTTGACCCGCTGCTTCACGCCGGCCTCGACCTCGTCCCAGGCGTCGGCCTCGATGATGCGCGGCACGATGTCGAGCGGGAAGGGCCGCTCCTCGCCCGCGACGCCGAACGTGATGCCCTGCTCGAGGTAGGACGAGGCGAGCCCGTCGGCCCGCTGCCGGACCTCCTCGGGCGGCATCTTCCCGAAGGCCGCGTGCACGGCGGTGTAGAGGTCGCGGACGCCCGACTCGCCGTACATCTCGTCGTAGCCCGCGACGGGTCCGTATCCCTCGAACAGTTGCGCCTCGGTCACGCCCACCACCTTAGGGGCGGATTGTCACTTGCACGTTTCGGCGAGCGTTCACCCCGGAATGACCGCGTTCTGGTTACGCTTCGTAGCGGAAAGGGGCGCGCCCATGACCGCTGGTGACGTCTTGGTGCTCAACGCGAGCTACGAACCTCTGCAGCGCGTGTCGCTGCGCCACGCGATCAAGATGCTGGTGCGCGAGGTGGCGGTCATCGAGGAGGCGGCCGACGACTCGTTCGGCCCGTTCCCCCGGCCCCGGGTGCTGCGCCTGGTCCGCTACGTCGTCGCTCGCTGGATGCACCGCCGCTCGCACCTGTGCACGAAGAGCGCCATCAAGGCCCGCGACCGCTCGTGCGCCTACTGCGGCGGCCTGGCCGAGACGGTCGACCACGTCATCCCGCGCTCGCGCGGCGGTGGGCTCACGTGGGAGAACGCCGTCGCGGCCTGCCTGCGCTGCAACCACAAGAAGGGCAACCGCACCCCCGCCGAGGCCGGCATGCCCCTGCTCATCACCCCGGCGCGTCCGGCCTCGTTCGTCGCCTGATCCGCCTGCTGGACGGTCGGGTGACCCGGCTCGGCCCGTCGGTTAGGCTCGCCTAACTCGACCGAGGAGGAGCCATGGCGAAGGCGAGCGAGCTGGTCAAGCCGGACCGTCAGCAGCTGATCCGGCTGGAGGTCCTGCGGAGCGAGCGGATCTCGCCGCACTTCCAGCGCGTCACGGTGGGCGGCGGGTCGATCGAGCAGTTCACTCCGATGGGCTGGGACCAGTGGTTCCGCATGTTCATCCCCACCGCGGGCGAGACCGGGCTCGACCAGCTGCCCGACCGGGTCAACCTGCTCGGCTACCTGCGCTACCTGCGGATCGACAAGGGCGAGCGGCCCGTGCTGCGGAACTACACCGTGCGGGCGTTCCGCTCGGTCGGCGTCAGCGGCCCCGAGCTGGACATCGACTTCGTCATCCACGGCAGCCCCGAGGACGGCACCGCCGGACCCGCCTCGACCTGGGCGCAGACGTGCCGGCCGGGCGATCCGATCGGCATCGTCGACGAGGGCATCGCCTTCAACCCCGGCCGCGGGACCGACCGCGTGCTGCTGCTGGCCGACGAGACCGGCGTGCCCGCGGTGGCGGGCGTCCTGGCCAGCCTGCCGGACACCGCGACCGGCACCGCGATCCTCGAGGTGCCGACGCAGGAGGACCGGTTCGACCTGTCCCACCCGCCGGGCGTCGACGTCTGGTGGCTGAGCCGCCCCGCCGAGGCCCACGCGGGCGACATCGCCCTGCCGGCCCTGGTCACGGTCAGGCCCGAGCCCGACGTGCACGCGTTCCTCGTCGGCGAGCAGTCCATGGTGCAGGGAGCGCGCCGCCACCTCGTCACCGCCGGCGTCCCGAAGGACCGGATCAGCTTCGTCGGCTACTGGCGCCGCGGCACCGCCGGCCACTGACCGCGCCTCCGGCGCGCAAGATCTGTAGCGGTATCCACCCTTTTTCCGGGGGATCGGACGAAAAAGGGTGGACAGCGCTACACATCTGGCGCCGCAGCGCGGCGGGAGTCAGAGGCCGACGGACTCGTAGATCGTGTCGAGCTCGTCGAGGTAGGCGCCCTCGTCCTCGCCGGCGCGCTGGTAGGCCTCCATGGCCTGCGCCTGCACCTGCTCGGCGACCTGCTCGTAGCGGGCGTTCCACTTCTCGGCCTCGATCTGCCAGTAGCCGCACGTGTAGAAGGACGCCTGCGGCCAGCCGAGCTCGCGGCGCAGGTGCTTGCGCGTGGCGCGCCCGGCGCGGGCCTCGCCGGCCACCCAGACGTAGCGGCCGGACGGGTCGACGGGCAGGTCGCGTCCGCGGACCACGGCCTCGATCGCGTCGGGGATGTCATGGTCGTTCTCCACGACCTGCCACGTCACGGTGACGTCGGCGACCGACGGCAGCGGGACCTCGTCGGCAGCATCGGTGAGGACGACGTGCACGTCGGCGCGGACGCCGGGCTCGAGGCCGCGGAGGATCCGCGCGAGCGCGGGCACGCCGGTGAGGTCGCACACGAGCAGCTGGTCGGTGGCATCCGCCGCGGGTCGGTAGAGGCCGTGCGGCTCGAGGATGCCCACGCGGTCGCCGGGCTCGCACGTGCGGGCCCAGTCGGAGCCGATGCCGTGGTCGTGCAGCGCGACGTCGACGTCCACGCGCACGCGGCCGTCGACGATGCGGTGGTCGGAGATCGTGTAGACGCGGGGGACGAGCTCCTCGGCGCCCTCGGGGTACGTGATCGACCAGTCCTCGCCGATCTCGGGCAGCACCACCGGCGCACCGGGACGCGGCGGCAGCAGCAGGCGGACGTACTCGTCCGGGATGCCCGTGGACTCCCACGCGTCGATGTCACCCAGGGTGATCGAGACGAGGTGCGGGGTCAGGACGCGGCGACCGAGCACGGTCGCGACAAAGGTCTTCACGAGGATTCCTCCAAGGTTTCGGCCTCGGGGCCGACGGCCCGGAGCGGCGTTGGGGCACGTCCGGGGTGCTTCGTTAGGAGAGCCTAACAAACATCGTTGGATAGCCTCGAGCCGTGAGCCTGCACGTACGGACCATCGGACCCGATCAGCACCTGGCGTTCGTCGCCTCGCGCGGTTCCGCGAGCTTCCTGCAGACCCCCGCGTGGGCGGCGGTCAAGGGCGAGTGGCGCGGGGAGTCGATCGGCTGGTTCCGGGGCGACGAGCTCGTCGGCGCGGGCCTCGTCCTCTACCGCCAGGTGCCGAAGCTCAAGCGCTACCTGGCCTACCTGCCCGAGGGTCCGGTCCTCGACTGGAGCGGCGACGTGGCCGAGGCGCTCGACGCGATGCGCACCCACCTCAAGGCGAACGGCGCGTTCGGGATCCGCATGGGTCCCGCGCTGGTGACCCGCCGCTGGGGCGCCGCCACCCTGAAGGCCGCGCTGGCCGACGACGTCCTCACGCGGCTCGGCGACGTCCCGGCCGACCACACCGACGACGCCGCGCTGGCCGTGGCCGACCAGCTGCGCTCGCTGGGCTGGCGCGAACAGGCGGCCGAGGGCGGCTTCTCCGCCGGGCAGCCCAAGTACAACTTCCAGGTGCCGCTCGCCGGCCGCTCCGAGGACGACGTCCTCGCCGGCATGAACCAGCTGTGGCGCCGCAACATCCGCAAGGCCGCGAAGCAGGGCGTCGAGGTCACCACGGGCACCCGCGAGGACCTCGCCGAGTTCCACCGCGTGTACGTCGAGACCGCCGAGCGCGACCACTTCACGCCGCGGCCGCTGTCGTACTTCGAGACGATGTGGGACGCGATGACCGCCGAGGATCCGCAGCGACTGCGCCTCTACCTGGCCCGCCACGAGGGCGACCTCGTCGCGGCGACCACGCTCGTGCAGGTGGGCACGCACGCCTGGTACTCCTACGGCGCCTCCACCACCGCCAAGCGCGAGGTCCGCGGCTCGAACGCCGTGCAGTGGCAGATGATCCGCGACGCGCTCGCGGGCGGCGCCGAGGTCTACGACCTGCGCGGCATCACCGACACCCTCGACACCGAGGACTCCCACGTGGGCCTGCTGCAGTTCAAGGTCGGCACGGGCGGCGAGGCCGTGGAGTACCTCGGCGAGTGGGACCTGCCGATCAACAGGCCGCTGTACGCCGCCTTCACGGCCTACATGAAGCGCCGCGGCTAACCTCGTCCTGGCCTTCCGCGGGCCCGCCCGCGCCAGATCTGTAGCGGTATCCACCGTTTTCCGGCGGATCCGCCCGAGAAAGGGTGGACACCGCTACACATCTCGCCCGCCGGAGGCGGGAGCTCGGGAGCGGTCCGGAATGATGGAGCCATGGCGTTCGACCTCGAGATCCGTGCCGCCGACTGGCGGGCCCACCTGGCCGCGACCCACGCCGCCCTGCCCGGGCTCGTGCCGGTCGTCAAGGGCAACGGCTACGGCCTCGGACGCCAGCGGCTCGCGCACGAGGCGAGTCGCCTCGGCGCCGACCTGATCGCCGTCGGCACGTACGAGGAGGCCCACGAGCTGCTCGGCTCGTTCCTGGGCGACGTGCAGGTGCTGACGCCGTGGCGCCCGTTCCTGCCGCGGGTGTCCGACCCGCGCCTCGTGCACACGCTCGGCCGCCTCGCCGACATCCCCGCGCTCGCCCAGCAGCAGCCCGGCGCGCGCGTGGTCGTCGAGATCGAGACGTCGATGGCGCGCCACGGCTTCGACCGCCACCACCTGGCCGAGGCCGCCCGCGCGATCGCCGAGGCCGGCCTCAAGGTCGAGGGCTTCGCGATGCACCTGCCGATGACCGGCGGCAACCTCGAGGAGGCCCGCCTGTGGTGCGCCGTCCTGGAGGCGTCGGCCCTCGAGACCACCACCGTCTTCTGCTCGCACCTGAGCCTGAACGAGCTCGAGCAGCTGCGCGGCGAGCGACCGAACCTCACGCTGCGCCCCCGGGTGGGCACGAGCCTGTGGCTCGGCCGACTGGACACCCTCGCGGTGCGCGCCACCGTGATGGACGTCCACACCGTGCAGCGCGGCGAGCGGATCGGCTACCGCCAGGGCCGCGTGCCCCGCGCGGGTCACGTGCTCGTGATCGCGGGCGGCACGAGCCACGGCATCGGCCTCGAGGCGCCGCGCGCGGTCGCCGGGGTCGCGGGTCGCGGCAAGGCCGCCGCCAAGGGAGGCCTCGCGGCCGCCGGTCTCGCGCTCTCGCCCTTCACGATCGACGGCAAGCTGCGCTGGTTCGCCGAGCCTCCGCACATGCAGGCCAGCATGGTGCTGCTGCCCGAGGGCGCGACGGTGCCCGCCGTCGGCGACACCGTGCCGGCGCAGGTGCGCTACACGATCGCCAGCTTCGACACCGTCCGCGAGATCTGAGAGGGCCCGCCCACCCCGAGGGGTGAGCGGGCCCGAGCTCAGTCCTGACCGGCTCCCTCGCCGGGCGCCGGGATCGACGGCTCGGTCGGATCCGGCGACGGCGGAGGCGTGGTGACCGGCGGCGGCGTCGTGGGCGCCGGGGTGGTGGGCGCCGGGGTCGTCGGCTTGGGCGCCGGCGTGGTCGGACGCTTCGTGGGCTCGGTCTTCTTCTTTTCCGGCTCCTTCTTCTTCGGAGCCTGGTTGAAGATCTTCGTGCCCTTCTCGCCCTTGATGTTCGCGCGCGCCGGGAAGGAGCCGCACTCGGATCCCTCGAGCGCGCTGTTCATGTACGCGCGGAAGGTCTGCGCCGGGTACGTGCCGCCGAAGAACGGGTTGAGGTAGCCCTCGAGCTCCTCGTTGCCCTTGCCGCGGTTGTACATGACGGCCGTGGCCATCTTGGGCGTCGCGCCGACGAACCACGAGGACGAGACGCGCTCGTTGTCTCCGTCGCCGTCGGTGGCGGTGGCGGTTCCGGTCTTGCCGGCCGTGGGGCAGAAGGTGCGGGCCTGGACGCCCGAGCCGCTGCGGACCACGGTCTGCATCGCCGCGAGCGTGTCGGCCGCGACGTCCTCGTCGATCGCCTGCGTGGTGGCGACCTTGTGCTCGAAGACCTTGGTGCCGCGCGCGTCGCTCACCCGGTCGATGACGAACCAGTCGGCGCGCTTGCCGTCGGCCGCGAGGGTCGCGTACGCGTTGGCCATGTCGATCGGCGAGACCGGGGCGTAGCCCAGCGAGACGCCGATGACGGGCTCGATCCGGTCGATCGTGGACTCGGGGATGCCGGCCTCGCGGGCGGCCTCGATGATCTTCTCCGGACCGTCCTCCATCTGGTCGGTCAGGTCGACGAACGCGGTGTTGACCGAGAACTCGGTGGCGCGCTCGAGGTTGATCTGGCCGTACGACCGGCCACCGGAGTCGCCCTGGTTCTGGATCTCGGCGTCGCCGATCCGCAGCGGCGCGTTGCCGTTCAGGCTGGTCTGGAGGCTGTAGCCGTTCTCCAGCGCCGCGACCACCGCGAACACCTTGAACGTCGAGCCCGGCTGCGTGCCGAGCGTGGCCCAGTTCAGCTGGTTCTTCAGGTAGTCGGGGCCGCCGTACAGCGAGCGGACGGCGCCGGTGCCCGGCTCCACCGAGACGAGGGCGGTGTTGAGCTCGTCGAGGCCGTCGGGACGGACCTCCTTGACGGCGGCGACGGCGTCGTCCTGCATGTCCTTGTCGATCGTGGTGACGACGCGCAGGCCGCCGCCCTCGATCTCGGAGTCGAGGAAGCCCTCGGTGCGCATCTGCTTGCGGACGAGGTCGAGCACGTGGCCCTTCGGACCCTCGAACCGCTGGTTGGCGCGCTGCTTCTTGAACTTCGGGAACTTGCCCTTGTGCGCGGCGGCCTGCTCGGCGGTGATCGAGCCCTGCTTGACCATGCCGTCGAGCACGTAGTTGTAGCGGGGCAGCACGCGGTCGGCGGCGCCCTCGGCGTAGGGGTCGAAGTACGAGGGGTTGTTGATCACGGTGGCCAGGAAGGCGGCCTGCCCGACGTTGAGCTTCGCGGCCGGCTTGCCGAAGTAGGTGCGCGACGCGACCTCGACCCCGTACGAGCCGTTGCCGTAGTAGATCGTGTTGAGGTAGCCCTCGAGGATCTCCGACTTGGTCAGCTGGTTGTGGATCTTGACCGAGAGAATGGCCTCCTTGATCTTGCGCGTGTACGAGCGCTCCTGGTTGAGGTACAGGATCTTCACGTACTGCTGCGTGATCGTGGAGCCGCCGCCGGTGATCTGACCGCTCGTGGCGTTGTTGCGGGCGGCGCGGACGATGCCCTTCACGTCGATGCCCTGGTTCTCCCAGAACGTGCGGTCCTCGGCGGCCACGACGGCGTCGCGCATGACCTCGGGGATCTCGTCGAAGTCGAGGCTCTCGCGGTTCTGCGTCGCGAAGCTGCCGAGCTTCGTCTTGCCGTCGGAGTAGTAGACGTTCGTCGTCTCGGTCTGGAAGTCCGCGTTGGGGTCGGGGATCTTCGTGGTGGCGTACAGGATCGCCACGGCGAGAGCGCCCAGGACGAATCCGATGACGCCGAGGAACAACAACCACCGCAGGACGCGCACGGGCCACGACCCGGTGCCCCCGATCCTGCGGGCGAACCGCGAGAGCGGTCCTTGCTTCTGCTTCGTGCGAGTTCTCGCCACGAATCGGTTCCTTTCGGACGACGACTACCAACGAGCCAGTCTGACGGAGATTCCTGAGAAACGAATGACCGGCGGGCCGGGGTCTCGATATTCGCCCGACTCGATGTATCGTACCGATATAGCCATTCGTGGCATCGAATGGAAGCACGTGCAGGGGAAGGGGGCGACACATGGCGCGACGCGGAGCAGCTCTGGAGCTGGCCGTCCTCGGCCTGCTCGCCGACTCGCCCATGCACGGGTACGAGTTGCGCAAGCACGTCAACGGTCTGCTCGGCTGGACCCGGCTGCTGTCCTACGGCACCCTCTACCCCTGCCTCAAGCAGTTGACCCGCGGCGGCTTCATCGCCGCCGACAGCGAGACGTCGCCTCGCGGCAAGCGGCCGCGGATCGTCTACCGGCTCACCGCCGAGGGCAAGGAGTACTTCACCTCCCTGCTCGAGGACGGCGGACCGTCGGCGTGGGACGACGAGAACTTCGGGGTGCGGTTCGCCCTGTTCGCCCGCACCAGCTCCCCCACCCGGGTCCGCATCCTCGAGGGACGTCGGTCCCGCCTCGAGGAACGCCTCGAGAACGTCCGTTCGGCCGCGGTCCAGCGCCGCGAGCGGATGGACGCCTACACCCGAGAACTCCAGCGACACGGCCTCGAGTCCGTGGAGCGCGAGATCAACTGGTTGACCGAGTTGATCGACCGTGAGCGCGCCGACGCGTTCACGGAGCAGGAAGAAACCAGTACGACAGACAAGGAAAAGTGAGGTCTCCATGAGTTCGGAGAACAAGGTCCGCGTGGCCATCGTCGGCGTTGGAAACTGCGCCACGTCCCTGATCCAGGGCGTCGAGTTCTACAAGGACGCCGACCCGGAGGGCACCGTCCCCGGGCTCATGCACGTCTCGTTCGGCCCGTACCACGTCGGTGACGTGGAGTTCGTCGCCGCGTTCGACGTCGACGCCAAGAAGGTCGGCTTCGACCTGTCCGAGGCCACCCAGGCCAGCGAGAACAACACCATCAAGATCACCGACGTCCCGCCGCTCGGCGTGACCGTCCAGCGTGGTCCGACGCTCGACGGCCTGGGCAAGTACTACCTCCAGACCATCGAGGAGTCCGACGCCGAGCCCGTCGACGTCGTCCAGGTCCTCAAGGACACCCAGGCCGACGTGCTGGTCTCGTACCTGCCCGTGGGCTCGGAGGAGGCCGACAAGTTCTACGCGCAGTGCGCCATCGACGCGAAGGTCGCGTTCGTCAACGCCCTGCCCGTGTTCATCGCGTCCGACCCCGAGTGGGCCAAGAAGTTCGAGGACGCCGGCGTCCCGATCATCGGCGACGACATCAAGAGCCAGGTCGGCGCCACCATCACGCACCGCGTCATGGCGAAGCTGTTCGAGGACCGGGGCGTCGCCCTGGACCGCACGTACCAGCTGAACGTCGGCGGCAACATGGACTTCAAGAACATGCTCGAGCGCGAGCGCCTGGAGTCCAAGAAGGTCTCGAAGACGCAGGCCGTCACGTCCAACCTGCACGGCTCGCTGGCCGGCAAGGTCGACGACAAGAACGTCCACATCGGTCCCTCGGACTACGTGGCGTGGCTCGACGACCGCAAGTGGGCCTACGTGCGCCTCGAGGGCCGCGCGTTCGGCGACGCGCCCCTGAACCTGGAGTACAAGCTCGAGGTCTGGGACTCGCCGAACTCGGCCGGCATCATCATCGACGCCATCCGCGCGGCGAAGATCGCCAAGGACCGCGGCGTCTCGGGCGCCCTGCTCTCGGCCTCGTCGTACCTGATGAAGTCGCCGCCGGAGCAGCGCCCCGACGAGGAGGGCCGCGCCCGCCTCGAGGCCTTCATCGAGGGCACCGAGGAGCGCTGAGCCAGCCTCAGCCCGTGTCGAGCGACGCACCGGATCCTTCGGGATCCGGTGCGTTTCTCGTCTCGGTGGGCCGTAGCATGCGGTCGTGACGACCTACCTGTCCTTCCTGCTGTTCGCGACGCTGCTGGCGGTCGCCCCGGGACCGGACACCTTCCTGACCCTGCGCGCCTCCGTGGTCGGGGGCCGCCGCCGCGGCCTGTTCACCGCCGCCGGCATCACGCTGGCCTGCGCGGTGCAGGGCATCCTCGCCGCCTCGGGCCTGGGCGCCGTGATCGCGCACGCCGAGCCGGTGTTCCAGGCGATCCGCTGGGCGGGCGTGGCGTACCTGACGTGGCTGGGCTTCACGGCCCTGCGGTCGGCGCTGCGACGCGACTCCAGCGTGTGGGCCGTGGGCCAGTCCGGGCCGAGCGTGAGCGCGCGTGCCGCGTTCCGTCAGGGCTTCGTCTGCAACATCACCAACCCGAAGGTGCTGGCGTTCAACCTCGCGGTGCTGCCGCAGTTCGTCAGCCCGGGCCAGGGCCTGCCGGCGCTGCTGGCCTACGCGCTGACCCTGGTCGCGGTGGGCGCCGTCGTGCTGCTCGTCGTGATCGAGATCGCGAACGCCGCCGCGAACAAGCTGGTGCGGCCCACCTTCCGCCGCGTCGTCGACGGCTCGACGGGCGCCGTCATGCTCGGCTTCGCCACCGCGCTCGCCGTGGAGTCCTGAGCGCTCACCCTCCGCCCGGTGACGAGATGTGCTCCATTTTCGACTTTTGAGAGGTCTTGAAAGGTCGAAAACGGAGCAGATCTCGGGACGGGACGGGGTCAGTGCGCCGCGGAGGCCGTGCCGCGGCGGAGGCGCTTGACGCCGTTGACCAGCAGCACCACCACGGCGCCGATCAGCAGGCCCAGCACGGCGGAGGCCGCGGTGTTGGCGACCCACTCGAACGCGCCGTCCGCGAAGGGCATGACGCCGGCGATCCAGTGCTCGAGGTCGTGCACCCAGCCGTAGAGCGTGTGCCAGCCGAGGTCGTCGGTGCCGACGAGGATGATGTGCCCGCCGACCCACAGCATCGCCGCGATGCCGATGATCGCGAGCGCCGACAGCACCTTGGGCATCGCCTTCACGAGCAGCGTGCCCGTGCGCTGGGCGAGCGTGGAGGTGCGGGCCGCGAGGCTCACGCCCACGTCGTCCATCCGCACGATCAGCGCGACGACGCCATAGACCAGCGCCGTGATGCCCAGCGCCACGATCACCAGGATCACCGCGCGTGACAGGAACGGCTCGTCCGCGACCTCGTTGAGGGAGATCACCATGATCTCGGTGGAGAGGATGAAGTCGGTCCGGATCGCGCCGGAGACGACCTGCTGCTCGGCCTCGGGGCCCTGCGCACTGGAGGGCTCCTGCTTCTTCTCGTGGTGCGCGTGCAGCACGTGCCAGATCTTCTCGGCGCCCTCGAAGCACAGGTAGGCGCCGCCGACCATGAGCAGCGGGGTCAGCACCCACGGCAGGAACTGGCTGAGCAGGAGCAGTCCCGGGAGGATGAAGAGCAGCTTGTTGCGCAGGGAGCCCTTGGCGATCCGGCCGATGATGCTGAGCTCGCGCTTCGGGTCGACGCCGTGCACGTAGCGGGGCGTCACGGCCGCGTCGTCGACGACGACACCGGCCGCCTTCGCGCTCGCCTTGCCGGCCGCCGCCGCGACGTCGTCGACCGACGCCGCCGCGAGTCGGGCGAGCGCAGCCACGTCGTCGAGCAGGGCGACAAGTCCTCCAGCCATGCGCTCAGCGTAAGGCCGGTCGTTGACACCCACGAGCGGACGCCGCGAGGATGACCCCCACTGTCCGCGATCTCGGGGGAGCCTCTCCATGTCCGCACGCCGCCATCAGCTCTTCCAACGGGCGGTCGCCGCCACCGGAGCCGTCACGCTGGGCATCGGCCTCATGTCCGCCACAGCCTCCGGCGCCAGCGCGAGCCCCGGCGAGGTCGACCTCCGCGAGGCCCCACGGACGGCGACCGTGGACCCGGGCGCGGCGAGCAAGGCCGCCCGGACGCCGGCCTCCTCGAGCACCGACTTCTCCCAGGGCGCCATCAACCGCTCCGCGCGGATCGCCGACCCGCTGCCCTCGCCGAACGACGGCACCGTGGTGCGCACCGACGTGGTTCAGGACCTCGCCGCGCAGCGGCTCAAGGCGACCGTGACGTTCCGCGGCACCCCCAGCGGCGATCCCGCGGTGCTGGTCTACTTCGGCGAGCTCAGCGGGTCGAGCTGCGTCCGTCGGGTCGGGATCGGTGGCGCGGCGAGAACGGCCGAGGCGAGCGGGCAGTTCCTCGAGGCCGGGAGCAGCTTCGCGGTCAGCCGCTCGCGCTCCGGCTCCGTCCTCACGCTGACCTCCCAGGCGCTCTCCACGTTCCGCACCGCCGAGTACGACTGTGCCTACGTCTACGTCACCGACGGCGCGAGCACCGTCACTCAGGCGTTCTACGCCGAGAGCCTCGTCACCCGCTGGACGCCGAGGCTCTCGATCGCCGGCGGCCACCCGGTCAAGGCCGCCCAGAAGGGCAAGTGGGTCCGGGTGCGGCTCGAGGTCAGCAACACCGGCCGTGCGCCAGCCGCGAACACCCGCGTCGTGGCGAGCGGTGCGGGCCTGAAGATCTCGCCGCGCAGCCGCAGCCTCGGCACGGTCGGCTCGCGCTCGACGAAGTACGGCGTCACCTTCAAGGTGCGCGTCGCGAAGGGCGCCAAGACCCGCAACCTGCGCTTCACCGCGACGGCGAGCGGCGCCAAAGCCACGAAGGCCTACAAGGTCGGCGTCGCGCCGAAGCCGCGCACGTACAAGAGCCTCAGCGGCCGGTACTTCTGGGGCTTCGCCACCACCTCGGTGTCCGACAGCCAGGGCTGGGACACCCAGACCGTGTGGTTCCTCAACAAGCGGTGGGCGTACGTGGGCGAGGCCCGCCACGGTGTGGTGCCGAAGTGCCGCAAGACCACGAGGACCTGCAAGAAGTACTCGTACAACGCCAGGAAGGGCATCGCGCGCATCGGCGGTCAGAAGGTCAAGGTGAACACCTACGGCTTCACCTACCGGGCCAACCGCAAGGACGAGCGACGCTTCTACGAGCCCGCGACCTTCCCGCGCAAGGGCGCCCGCATCGGCGCGAGCCTGACGAACCGCGACTGGAGCGGCAACTGCCTGCTGTCCTGCACGTCGACGACGACGAACCTCACGCTCGACCGCGCCGGCCGGTTCGTCCGCAGCAGCGTGTCTATCGGCTCGTGGCCGGGCCTGGGGTCGTCGTGGGCGTCGTTCCCGCCCGACCAGCGCGGCACCTACCGGATCATCAGCAAGGGACGCATCGAGCTGCGGTTCGCCAACCGCAAGATCGAGCGTCACCGCATCGGCCTGCTGCACGATGCGCTCAACCGTCCGTCGGCCACGACGGGGCTCGTCCTCGGCACCACGAACTACTACTTCGAGGACTGAGCGGACGCCGCGACCCCCGGAAGCCTCGACGAGCGACCTCGCGCCGCTAGGGTTCTGGCATGGCCATGGGGTTCGGGATCGACATCGGCGGCACGGGCACGAAGGGGGCACCGGTCGACCTCGACCAGGGCACCCTCGTGGGTGAGCGGTTCCGCATCCCCACACCGAAGCCCGCCACTCCGCGTGCGGTCGCCGAGGTCGCGGCGCAGATCGTCGAGCACTTCCCCGACGCGGCCGACGTGCCGCAGATCGGCGTCGCCATCCCGGCGGTCGTGCAGCGCGGCGTGGCCCGGTCGGCGGCCAACATCGACCCCTCGTGGATCGACACCGACGTCGACGCGCTCTTCACCGAGGTGCTCGGGCGCAACGTGCACGTGGTCAACGACGCCGACGCCGCGGGCGTCGCCGAGAACGACCACGGCGCGGCCGTCGACGAGCACGGCCTGGTCTGCGTGATCACCCTCGGCACGGGCATCGGCTCGGCCCTCATCAACGCCGGCACCTTGGTGCCCAACACCGAGTTCGGCCACCTCGAGGTCGCGGGACACCCGAACGCGGAGAAGTGGTGCGCGACGAGCGCCCGCGAGCGCGAGGACCTCACGTGGGAGGAGTGGGCCGAGCGCCTGCAGGTCTACTTCAGCCACCTCGAGAAGATCCTGTCGCCCGACCTGTTCGTCGTGGGCGGCGGCGTGAGCAAGAACAGCGAGAAGTTCCTGCCGCTGCTGAGCCTGCGCACCCCCATCGTCCACGCGACGCACCGCAACAACGCGGGCATCATCGGCGCGGCCGCCCTCGGCGCCCGGGGCTGACCGAACGAGGTTTCCTGTCACTTCACGTGGTTCGCGAACCTCGTGAAGTGACGGTTTCCCCGGTTAACCGGGGAAACCATCACACCGAGCCCAGCAGGGCGCGCACGGAGCGCTCCATGACCTGACGGCAGTGGTCGGCGGGGTAGCCGTGGTCGTCGAACAGCAGCGACCACGCGTTCCAGCTGACGGCGACCGTGAGGGAGTCCACCAGCTGCACGGGGTCGTCGACGAGGGCGAGCTCGGTGGCGAAGGTCCGCTCGACGTCGGCGCGCACCCGCGTGATGTGCCCCTGACGGCTCGCGCGCAGCGCCTCGTACTCGGGCTCGCCGAGCACGGCTGCCCGCGCGGCCGGCGCGATGTTCACGAGCCGGCGCTGCCGTTCCGTGCAGAACCGGTCGATCCGCTCCTCCAGTGAGGCGGCCGGATCGATCTCGGTCCGCAGCTCGTCATCGAGCCGGAACCAGTACGCCACGGTGCTGCCGAGCAGGTTCTCCATGTCGTGGAAGTTGGTCCACAGGGTGCGCCGCGACACGCCCGCGCGCTCGGAGATCTGCGCGGCCGTGGGCTTGAGGACGCCCTCGCGCAGCAGGTCGACGTGCGCCTGCACGATCAACGCGCGGGTGCGCTCGCTGCGCTGCATCCGCCCGTCGGTCTGCCGATATTCCATTGCTCCCACCGCTCCATGGTCGCGGAGGGATCTCCGACGACGACTTTCGACACACCGAGTGTAGATAGGTAGTGACTTGACTCACAACGTATGTGAGGATGTCGTCACCTTCATTTGAGGGGCTGCCGAACGAATCGAGGGAGTGAAGGTTTGCTGACGGTCAAGAACCTGGAGGTCGTCTACAACGACGTCATCCTGGTCCTGCGCGGCGTGAGTCTGACGGTGCCGCAGGGTCAGATCGTGGCCCTGCTGGGTGCCAACGGTGCCGGCAAGACGACATTGCTGCGCGCGCTCTCGGGCCTGCTGGACATCCACGACGGCGAGATCACCAAGGGCGAGATCACCCTGCGCGACGTGCCCATCCAGAACGCCGACGCACCCAAGATCGTCGCCGCCGGCCTCGGCCAGGTGCTCGAGGGTCGCCGCGTGTTCGGCGAGTTCACGGTGGAGGAGAACCTGCGCGTCGGCGGCCACACCCGTCGCGGCAGCCTCGCCGAGGGCATCGAGGAGGTCTACGAGCTCTTCCCCGTGCTGAAGGAGCGCCGCAAGAAGACCGCGGGCTACCTCTCCGGCGGCGAGCAGCAGATGCTCGCCATGGGCCGCGCGCTCGTGGCCCAGCCCGAGATCCTGCTGCTCGACGAGCCGAGCCTGGGCCTGGCGCCCCGCATCGTGTCGCAGATCAAGGACATCGTCGTCCAGATCAACGAGCGCGGCACCACCGTCCTGCTGGTGGAGCAGAACGCCACGATGGCGCTATCGATCGCCCAGCACGGCTACGTGATGGAGCACGGGAAGATCGTGATGGACAAGCCCGCCGCCGAACTGCTCGACGACGAGGACATCCGCGACTTCTACCTCGGCCGCGGCGACATGGCCACGAGCTACCGCGACGTCAAGCACTACAAGCGCAGGAAGCGCTGGCTGTCGTGACCCCTGCGTCCCCCCACGTCCCCCTTCCCACACCGTCCCGTCCCGGAGGGTTCCCTTGTCACAACCTGTCGTGAGTGTCCGCGGCGTCGAATTGTCGTTCAGCGGGGTCAAGGCCCTGCAGGGCGTCGACTTCGACGTCTTCGACAACGAGCTGTTCGCCGTGATCGGCCCGAACGGCGCCGGAAAGACCTCGATCTTCAACGTCCTGTCGGGCGTCTACCGTCCCCAGCAGGGCTCGGTCGAGTTCGCCGGCGCCGACATCCGCGGCATGCGGCCGCACCGCATCGCGAATCTCGGCATGGCCCGCACGTTCCAGAACATCGAGCTCTTCGAGAACCTCGACGTCGTCGACAACCTCATGCTCGGCCGCCACGCCCACCTGGGCTACGGCTGGCCCGCCGCGGTGGCGTGGCTCGGCAAGGCAAAGCACGCCGAGGTCGCCAACCGCCGCCGGGTGGAGGAGATCATCGACTTCCTCGAGATCGAGGGCTACCGCCAGCTGCCCGTGGGGATGCTGCCCTACGGCATCCAGAAGCGGATCGAGCTCGGCCGCGCCCTGGCGATGGAGCCGAAGCTGCTGCTGCTCGACGAGCCCGTCGCCGGCATGAACGGCGAGGAGACCGAGGACATGGCCCGGTTCATCCTCGACATCCGCAACGAGCTGCACATCCCGATGATCCTCGTCGAGCACGACATGGGTCTGGTCATGGACCTGGCCGACCGCGTCATGGCGATGGACTTCGGCAAGCCGGTCGCCACGGGCACCCCGCACGAGGTGCAGTCCCATCCCGACGTCATCCGCGCCTACCTCGGGCCCGTCGACGACGCCACGCTGGCCGAGGTGCAGGGGGAACTGGCATGACCACGCTGCCGCAGCGCATCCGCACGCGCGCCCAGGAGACACCCGACCGCATCGCGATGCGCGAGAAGAACTACGGCCTGTGGGACGAGATCACGTGGGCCGACTACTGGGAGCGCTCCTCCCTGGTCGGTCACGCGCTGCTCGCCCTCGGCGTCGAGGTCGGCGACCGCGTCGCCGTCCACAGCGAGAACCGCTGCGAGTGGCTGTTCTCCGACATCGGCATCACGGCCGTCCGCGCCGGCACGGTCGGGCTCTACCCCACCAACCCCGCGCCCGAGGTGCTGCACGTCCTGCGCGACTCCGGCTCGTGCGTCCTCATCGCCGAGGACCAGGAGCAGGTCGACAAGTACCTCGAGATCGCCGACGAGCTGCCGGACCTGCGCACGGTCGTCTACATCGACCCGCGCGGCATCCACGACCGCTACACCGACGAGCGGCTCATGTCGTGGGACGCGTTCCTCGCCCTCGGCGAGCAGCACCGCACCGAGCACCCCGACGCCGTCACCGAGCGGCTCGAGGCCGCCCGGCCCGACGACCTCGCCACGCTCGTCTACACGTCGGGCACCACGGGCCCACCCAAGGGCGCGATGCTCTCGATGGACAACGTCGAGTTCGTCATCGAGACGCTGCAGAGCGGCGGCGCGTTCGTCGACCCGCCGGCCAGCGACCGCGACCTCGTCGTGTCCTACCTGCCGCTGTGCCACGTGGCCGAGCGCGTGTTCACCACGTGGTTCAACGCCGCCGTCGGCTCGCAGGTGAACTTCGCCGAGTCGATCGAGACCGTGCAGCAGGCGCTGCGCGAGGTGCAGCCCACGCTGCTGTTCGGCGTGCCGCGCATCTGGGAGAAGATCGCGGCCGGCGTGCACATCCGCATGAGCGGCGCGTCCTGGTTCAAGCGCAAGAACTTCGAGTTCTGGATGAAGCGCGCCGAGTGGATCGGCCGCACCCTCGTGGAGAACCAGGGCAACCACACCGCGTCCACCAAGGCGGTCTACGCGCTCGGCTGGCTGTGCCTCTACCGCCCGCTGCGCGAGCGGCTCGGCCTGGCCAAGGTCCGCTATGCGGCCTCGGGCGCGGCGCCGATCGCGCCGGAGGTGCTCGAGTTCTTCATGGGCATCGGCATCCCGATGCACGAGGTCTACGGCATGACCGAGAACTCCGCGATCGCCACGGCCAACATGGCCGGACGCGTCAAGGTCGGCACGGTCGGCGAGCCCCAGGTGGGCGCGGAGGTGCGGATCGACGACGAGACCGGAGAGATCCTCACCCGTCACCGCGGCACGTTCGTCGGCTACTGGAACAACCCCGAGGCCACGGCGCGCACGATCGACGCCGACGGCTGGCTGCACACGGGCGACGTCGGCGAGTGGGTCGACGGCTCGCACATCAAGATCACGGACCGGATCAAGGACATCATCATCACCGCGGGCGGCAAGAACATCAGCCCCAGCGAGATCGAGAACAGCCTGAAGTCCTCCCCGTACATCAAGGAGGCCATCGTCATCGGCGACCGCCGCAAGTACCTGACGGCCCTCATCGGCATCGAGCTCGACACCGTGGGCAACTGGGCCCAGGAGCGCAAGCTCGGCTTCACCACCTACCGCGACCTGTCGCAGAAGCCCGAGGTCATCGCACTCGTGCAGTCCATCGTCGACGAGACCAACCGCAAGTTCGCCAGCGTCGAGACGATCAAGCGCTTCGCGATGCTCCCGAAGGAGCTCGATCACGAGGAGGGCGAGCTGACCGCCACCCAGAAGATCAAGCGCTCGGCCATCAACGAGCGGTTCGCCGAGGCGATCGAAGGCCTCTACTCCGACTCGAGCCAGGAGGTGAAGGCATGACCACGTTTCTGCAGTCCCTGTTGAACGGGCTGGCGCAGGGCTCGATCTACGCGCTGTTGGCCCTGGGCTACGTGATGATCTACAAGGCCACCCACGTCATCAGCTTCGCCCAGCCGGCGCTCATGGTGTGCGGCGGACTCTTCGCCTACCACGCGACGAGCGAGTGGGGCCTGGGCTTCTGGCCCGCCCTCGTCGTCGCCATCATCCTCGGCGCGCTGCTGGGCATGCTGGTCGAGCGACTCGCGCTGCGCCCCATGGTGGGCAAGCCGGTGTTCACGCTGGCGATCATCACGATCGGCGTCGACATCGTGCTGCGCATCTTCGCCAACCGGTACATGGGCCCCGACCCGCGGTCGGTGCCGTACCCCGGCGGCAGCGAGCGCTACGAGTTCTGGGGCCTGTCGATCTCGCACCAGCGCCTCGGCCTGATCGCCGTCACCACCGTCACCGTCATCGCGCTGGCGCTGTTCTTCCGGTACGCCAAGACCGGCCTGGCGATGCGCGCCACCGCGCTCAGCCAGGAGACGGCGCTCGCGCAGGGCATCCGGGTCGGCGCGATCTTCGCCCTCGCCTGGGCCATCGCGGGCGGCCTCGCCGCCATCGCCGGCACGTTCGTCGCCGCGACCGGCGCCGGCCTGGAGCAGAACACCTGGATCATCGCGCTCAAGGCACTGCCGGCCATCATCATCGGCGGCCTCGACAGCATCCCCGGCGCCGTCATCGGCGGTCTCGCCGTGGGCGTGGTCGAGTCGGTCACCGCCGTCTACCAGCCCGACGTCGCGCCCTGGCTCGGCAACAACTTCGCCCTCGTGGCGCCCTACGCCCTCATGTTCGTGGTGCTGCTGGTCAGACCGTACGGACTCTTCGGCACGAAGGAGGTGGAGCGGGTATGAGCACGATGCTGCGCTCGACGCCCTCGAAGCACGCCCGCAAGGCCACCGGACTCCGGGGCCGCCCCCTGCTGCGGACCAGCTACGACCAGGACCTCACCCTGGCGAACACCCCGGCCAAGCGCCGCAGTGTCGTCGCCCTGGTGATCGCCTCGTTCGTGGTGCCGTTCCTGCTCACCGACGACCTGCTGCAGGTCCTGACCCTCGGCATGATCTCGGCCGTCGGCGCGATCGGCCTCAACCTCGTCACCGGTTACGCCGGCCAAGTCTCGCTGGGTCACGCCTTCTTCATCGGCGTCGGCGCCTACACCGGCGCGGTGCTGGGCGGCGACCCCGACGGGGCGCTGCTCGGCTACGGCCTGCCGATGTGGATCTGGCTGCCGGCCGCCGGCATCGTCGCGGCGATCGCCGGCCTGCTGGTCGGTCCGCTCGCGGTGCGCCTGCGCGGCCTCTACCTCGCGATCGTCACCCTCGGACTGGTGTTCCTGGGCGACCACATCTTCCGCGAGGCCCGGAACATCACCGGTGGTCCCGGCGTGGGCCGCCGTGGCGCCGAGCTCGAGCTGTTCGGCATCGACTTCGCGTCCATGGAGCCCATCTCCGGCCTCTCGCGCGGACAGGCGCAGTTCTTCCTCGGCCTGGTCTTCCTCATCGTCTTCGCGATCCTGGGCCGCAACATCGCCCGCTCGGGCGTGGGCCGCGCGTTCGGCGCCGTCCGCGACCGCGACGTGGCCGCCGCCGTCATCGGCGTCGACCTGACGAAGTACAAGGTCATGGCGTTCGCGATGTCGTCGTTCTTCGCCGGCGTCACCGGTGCCCTCTACTACGCCGTGATCGGCGTGTTCGAGCCCGGCGCGTTCAGCCTGCTGCTGTCGATCCAGTACCTCGCCATGGTGCTGATCGGCGGCGTGGCCACCATCAGCGGATCGATCATGGGCGCGCTGTTCATCGCGCTGCTGCCGCGGATCAGCCAGTTCATCGCGCACTACATCCCCGGCGAGCTGCTGACCGTGTTCCAGCTCGAGGCGATCCTCTACGGCCTGCTGATCATGGGCTTCCTGATCTTCGAGCCGCGCGGACTCTTCGGGATCTGGACCCGGATCCGCAACTACTGGAAGGGCTGGCCCTTCTCCTACTAGACCCCGGCCGCGAGGCCGTGGCGGTGCGCCCGCACCGTCGAACCACCCAGGAGGAAAACAATGAAGCAACACCGCAAGTTGGCCCGCGTGGTCGCCGGTGCGGCGGTGGCGGCCCTCGTGCTGACGGGCTGCCGCGGCGGCGGGGACGATGACAGTGCGTCGGGTCCCGGCATCACCGAGGAGGCGTGTCCCGACGCCGTGAACGAGGACAACGGCTGCATCTACCTGGGCGCGATCTCCGACCTCACCAAGGGCCCGTTCGCTCCGCTCGCCGTGCCGATCACCGAGGCGCAGAAGGCGTTCTGGGACAAGGTCAACCAGGACGGCGGCATCGGCGGCTTCGACGTCAACATCGACAAGTACGTCGCGGACGCCGAGTACAACCCCGAGATCCACAACAAGAAGTACCAGGAGATGCGCAACGACATCCTGGCGCTCGGCCAGACCCTGGGCTCCTCCCAGACCCTGGCGATCCTCGAGGACATGAAGGCCGACAACGTCATCGGCGTCCCGGCCTCGTGGAACTCGGCGTGGGACTTCGAGGACCAGATCCTCCAGTCCGGTGCGAACTACTGCTTCGAGGCCATGAACGGCGTCGACTGGGCCGTGGCCAACCGCGGCGTCAAGGGCAAGGTCCTGGCGATCCACTACCCGAACGACTACGGCGGAGACGCGGCCGCGGGCGTCGAGGCGGCCGCCAAGGCCAACAACCTCGACTTCAAGGCCATCGAGACCGCCACCGGCCAGGACAACCAGGCCGGTGCCGTCGCGGCGGTCCTGAAGGAGAAGCCGTCGATGCTCTACATCACCACGGGTCCGGCCGAGATGGCCACGATCCTCGGTGGCGCGGCCGCTCAGGGCTGGAAGGGCACCGTCGTGGGCTCGAGCCCCACGTGGAACCCGGCGCTGCTGCAGACCGAGGCCGCTCCGGCGCTCGAGGCGATGTACTTCCAGGCGGGCCCGTGGGGTCCGTGGGGCACCGAGTCGGACGGTCACGCGGCCATGCGTGACGCGCTCGCCGACGTCGACTCGCCCAGCGACGGCTACACGGCCGGCTGGGTGTGGGAGTACCCGCTGCTCGCGGCGCTGAAGTCGGCGGCCGACATGGACGGCGGCATCACCCGCGAGAACGTCGTCAAGGCGGCCACCGAGCTCGACAGCGTCGACTACGAGGGCATGCTCCCCGACGAGGCGTTCAACCAGACCGGCGAGCCGAACGACGTCGCCTGGCGTCAGAGCGTGATCTCGAAGGTCGACAAGGAGGCGCCCACCGGCGTCTCGATCGAGCAGGAGATGCAGGCCGGCCCGACGGCCGAGGGCTACGACTACACCGAGCCCTGCTTCGCCCTGGGCTGATCCAGCACCACGTGAAGGGGGCCGACCCGGCTGGGTCGGCCCCCTTTCGCGTGCCTCGAAGTTTCCCCGGTTAACCGGGTTTCCTGTCACAGAGCGGGGAAAACTTCCCCCGCATGGTGACGGATTCCCCTGTTAGCCGGGGAAACTTCACTCGACCTCGAGCCGGCGGTCGAGGGCCAGGTCGTCGAGGAACGGCTCGTCGTGGCTGACCACGAGCAGCGCACCCCGATAGGCCTCGAGCACCTCGGTGAGGTGGGCCACGCTCGCGAGGTCGAGGTTGTTGGTCGGCTCGTCGAGCACCAGCAGCTGGGGCGCGGGCGTGGCCAGCAGCAGGCTCGCCAGCGTGGCTCGCCAGCGCTCGCCGCCCGAGAGCGTCCCGGTCACCTGGTCGACCGCGTTCCCCCGGAACAGGAACCGGGCCAACTGCGCGCGCACGGCGTGCGGCTCGGCGTCCGGAGCGGCCCGACGCACGTTCTCCAGGACCGTCAGCCCGGGCTCGAGCAGGTCGACGCCCTGCGGCAGGTAGCGCCACGGCACGTACACGGTGACCTGACCGGCCCGCGGCTCCTGAAGCCCGAGCATCGCGCGCAGCAGCGACGACTTCCCGGCGCCGTTGCGCCCCACGAGCGCGATCCGCTCGGGCCCGCGCAGGTCGAGGTCCATCGGCTGGGCGGTGCCGAACGCCGGCACCAGCCCTTCGGCCCGCAGCACCTCGCGACGCGGCGGCACCTCGGTGTCCGGCAGGTCCACGCGGATCCGCCGGTCGTCGCGCACGCGGTCCTCCGCGGCGGCCAGGGCGGAGCGCGAGCTGTCCAGACGGTCCTCGTGCATCCCGCGGAGGCGCCCGGCGCTGACCTCGGCCTTCCGCTGGTAGGCGCCGGCCACGATCTTCGGCAGGCTGCCGGCGTTGGCCCGGCCCTGCCGGTCGCGTCGCGCCTGGCGGGTCTGCTGGTCGACGAGGTCCTGGCGCTGCCGGCGCACGTCGGCCTTCGCGGCCGACACGGCGCGCAGGGCGGCCTCCTGCTCGGCCTCGATCGCCGAGGCGTAGTCGCTGAAGGCGCCGCCGAACCAGCGCACCGCGCCCGCGCGCACCTCGCCGATGTGGTCCATCCGCTCGAGCAGCCGCCGGTCGTGGCTGACCACGACGAGCACGCCGGTGAACGCGTCGACGATGTCCTCGAGCCGCTCGCGCGCCGGGCCGTCGAGGTCGTTCGTCGGCTCGTCGAGCAGCAGGATCTCGGGGTCGGCGAGCATCAGTCCGGCCAGCCGCAGCAGGGTGGCCTCGCCTCCCGACACCGAGCTCACGGGTCGCGAGGGCTCGATCCCCGCCAGGCCCACCCGGTCGAGCCAGCGCTCGATGCGGTCGGGCAGGTCCCAGCCGTCGCCGACGAGGTCGTAGTCGGCGGGGTCGACCGAGCCACCCTCGATGCGCGCCAGAGCGGCGAGCGCCGGGGCCACCCCAAGGACGTCGGCGACGGTGGCACCGGCGGCCGCCCGCGCCTGCGGCAGGTACGCGAGGCGTCCGTGGACGTCGACCGTGCCCGACGTGGGCGCGAGCTCGCCGGCCATCAGCCGCAGCAGCGTGGACTTGCCGCTGCCGTTGTCGCCGACGATTCCGTGACGACCGGGCGCGAGACCGAACGTGAGGTCGTGGAGGATCGTGCGCCCCGCGGGCAGCACGAACGAGGCATGGGAAAGAGAGAGGAAGGATGACATGAGATCTCCGGGGTCGCGGGTGGGCGGGGCGGGATCTCAGTTCTCCATGTCCGCCAGCATACGTGACGTCGCGGCGCGACCGATAGACTCGACCCTTGTGGCTGATCTGACCGCGCACGAGAAGACGCGCCTCGACGAGCTGCGGGCGAACCACCCCGTGCTCACCGAGCTGGGCGCCCGTTTCGTCGACGCCGGCCACGAGATCGCCCTCGTCGGCGGACCCGTCCGCGACGCCCTGCTGGGCCGCGCCGTCACCGACCTGGACTTCACCACCTCGGCCTCGCCCGACCAGATCGAGTCGATCGTCGAGGGCTGGGCCGACACCACGTGGGACGTGGGCCGCGCCTTCGGCACGATCGGTGTGCGCAAGGGCGCCGACATGCTCGAGATCACCACGTACCGCGCCGACGAGTACGACCCCGAGTCCCGCAAGCCGGTCGTCGCGTTCGGCACGAACCTGTCCGACGACCTCGCCCGGCGCGACTTCACCGTCAACGCGATGGCCGTGCGGCTGCCGGACCTCGCGTTCGTCGACGTCCACGGCGGGCTCGACGACCTCGCCGACCGCACGCTGCGCACCCCGATCGGGCCCGACGTCTCGTTCGGCGACGACCCGCTGCGCATGATGCGGGCGGCGCGCTTCGTGGGCCAGCTCGGCTTCCTCTGCGCGCCCGACGTCCTCGAGGCGATGGTCGCGATGGCCGACCGCATCGAGATCGTCTCGGCCGAGCGCGTCCGCGACGAGCTCAACAAGCTGCTGCTGTCCGACCACCCCGTGCAGGGTCTGCGCGTGCTCGTCGACACCGGGCTGGCCGAGCGCGTGCTGCCCGAGCTGCCGGCGCTGCGCCTCGAGCGCGACGAGCACCACCGCCACAAGGACGTCTACGAGCACTCGCTCACCGTGCTCGAGCAGGCGATCGAGCTGGAGCACCGGCTCGACGAGCGCCCCGACCTCACGATCCGGCTGGCGGCGCTGCTCCACGACATCGGCAAGCCGAGGACGCGCCGCTTCACCGGCGACGGCCAGGTGACGTTCCACCACCACGACGTCGTGGGCGCGAAGCTCACCCGCAAGCGGATGCGCGCCCTGCGGTACCCGAACGACGTCACCGACGACGTCTCCACGCTCGTCGAGCTGCACCTGCGGTTCCACGGCTACGGGTCGGGCGAGTGGACCGACTCGGCCGTGCGCCGCTACGTGCGCGACGCCGGCCCCCTGCTCGAGCGGCTGCACATCCTCACCCGCGCCGACAGCACCACGCGCAACCAGCGCAAGGCGCTGCGGCTCCAGCGCACCTACGACGACCTCGAGACCCGCATCGCGCAGCTCGAGGCGCAGGAGGAGCTCCAGTCCATCCGGCCCGACCTCGACGGCAACCGGATCATGGAGGTGCTGGACATCGGTCCCGGCCGCGAGGTGGGCGAGGCGTACCGCTTCCTGCTCGACCTGCGCATGGACCGCGGCCCCCTGCCCGAGGACCAGGCGATCGAGGCGTTGCGCGCGTGGTGGGCCGCGCGCTGAGTCGCAGCCGCGGGAGCCGTCGTCCGTCCCACTACGATGACGTGGTGACGTTCCGCGCCTGGCTCACCGCCTTCGTGGTCGCGGTGTCACTGCTGGTGGGTGCCCCGAGCCCCACGGCCACCGCCTCCGACGGCTCGCTGGGGGTGCGGATCGACGGCCTGACCCCCACGCGGCTGTCCGCGAAGGCCACCATCACGATGACCGGCATCGTCCGCAACACCGGCTCCACGCCGTGGACCTCGGTGCAGGCCTACCTCGTCATCCCGCGCAGCCCGTTCGAGTCGCGCGCCCAGATCGAGGCGGCGATCGAGGACGGGCAGTCCTACACGGGCGAGCGCGTGGTGGACGCCGGCTCGTTCGCCGAGCTCGGCGACATCGCCCCGGGGTCCTTCCGCCGCTTCCGCATCGAGGTGCCGGTGTCGCAGCTCGGTCTCTCGGGCGCGGGCGGCGTCTACCCCGTGGGCGTGCAGGTGCTGGCCACCGACGAGGAGGGCCAGCGCTCGAACGACGCGGTGGCGCGTGCGACCACGTTCCTGCCCTGGGTGCCCAACCCCGCCACGGCGATCCCCGCCGGTCTCGTCTGGCCGTTCACCCCCACGTGGACGCCCGAGGACGCCGAACCCGAGGAGATCCTCGCCTCGGTGCAGGACGGACAGCTGCGCCACTACCTCGACGCCGCCGCCGCGACCCCGCGCGAGGGTCGCACCGTGGTGCTCGACCCGTCCCTGCTCGACGCGCTGGCTCCGCTCACCGACGCGGAGAGCCCACCGAAGGACGTCGAGCTCTCCACGGTCCAGGCCGCCGCGGTGGTGGACTGGCTGGCCGACCTGCGCGAGCTCGCGCTCGGCTCCACCACGTGGATCGTCTCGTACGCCCGGCCCGACGAGCTGGCGCTGAACCGCTACCCCGAGAACGCCGAGACGCTGTGGGACGTCGTCGACGACGCCACGGCCGACGCCCTGGCCGACCACGCGCTCACGGGACCGCGCGCCTCGTGGCCCACGATCGCCGGCACCACCCTGCCCGTGCTCGAGGACATCCGCAGCCGTGGTGAGGGTCCCACCCTCGTCTCGCGCCAGAGCGTGCCCGGCTGGGAGCCGCGGCTGGGCTCGGTCGTGAGCCTCGAGACGCGCAACGGCCCGCTGCCGCTGCTGGTGAACGGAGCCCTTCCCGACGTCCCCGGCAGCGAGACCGCCGTGACGCTGCGCCAGCGGATCCTCACCGATGCCGCACTGGGGGCCATCGAGCGCGAGAGCGACCCGAAGTCGCGCGCCGACGCGATGACGATCGTCGATCCCAGCTGGGATCCCGGCACCACGGGTGGCCAGGTCGTGGCCCGCGCGGTCACCACGCGCGGCTCGGGCGGCCTGACCCGACCGGCCACCGCCACCGAGCTGGTGCGCTCCGCGCCCGTCAGCTACAGCGGCGCCGTGCTGGAGGAGGTCGACACGACGTCGCTCGGGGCGTCCACCCTCGACCGCGTCGCCAACCTCTCGAAGGTCGCCGACCTCCACGACGCGATCGTGGTGGACCCCAGTCGGCCCGACCACGACCGCGAGATCGCCTCGCTGCTGTCGGTGCGCTGGCGCACCGACCAGGCCGCCCTCGACGCGAAGATCGCCGCCGAGACCGAGGCGCTCGAGTCCGAGCTCAAGGGCATCTCGATCGACAGTCCCTCGACCATCACCCTGTCGAGCAGCCGCGGCGGGTTCCCGCTGACGCTCTCCAACGAGACCGACAGCACCGTGCGCGTGGGACTCGAGCTCGTCGCCGACAACCCGGGGCTCAACGTTGACGACATCGAGCCCGTCGAGATCGACGCCGGCGAGCGGCACACGTTCACGGTGCAGGTCGACCTCGGCGACCAGACCTCCAGCACCGTGAGCGCCCGCCTGGCCACCGAAGCCGGCGTGACCTTCGGCGAGCCCGCCGTCTTCAACATCCGCACGAGCAACGTCGGCCTGATCGTGTGGGTCACGATGGCCGCCGCCGGACTGCTCGTGATCTTCACCTGGGCCCGCCGGTTTCTCGGCCGACGGCGTCGCCGCGGTGCCGAGGCCGCCGCCCCCGCGACCGACGCCGAGGACCTCGATGACTGACCCGAACCTCGCCCGCGCCAGCGCCTGGATGGCGCTCGGGACGATCGTCTCGCGCATCACGGGCCTGCTCCGCTCGCTCGTGCTGCTGGCCGTGGTCGGCTCCGCGCTGAACGGCTCGCTGTTCAACGTCGCGAACTCGATCCCGAACTCGCTCTACATCCTGGTCGCGGGCGGCATCTTCAACGTCGTCCTCGTGCCGCAGCTGGTGCGCGCGATGAAGAACGATCCCGACGGCGGCGACGCGTACGCCAACCGGATCATCACCCTGGGCCTGCTCGTCCTGGGCATCGCCACGGTCGTGCTCATGCTCGCGGTGCCGGTGCTGCTGCGGCTGCTGTTCGGTCCCGACCTGTTCACCGACGACTTCACGCGCCAGCGCGAGTCCGCGCAGCTGCTGATGCTGCTGTGCATGCCGCAGGTCTTCTTCTACGGCGCGTTCGTGCTGGTGGGCCAGATCCTGAACTCGCGCCAGCGGTTCGGCCCGATGATGTGGGCGCCGATCGTCAACAACCTCGTGGCCCTCGGCGTGCTGGGCGCCTACGCCGTGGTGTTCGGGGTCGCCACCCCGGGCGCCGCCGACGGCTTCAGCACCGGCGAGGCCTGGCTGCTGGGCCTGGGCTCCACGCTCGGCATCGCCGTGCAGGCGCTCGTGCTGGTGCCGTACCTGCGTCAGGTGGGCTTCCGCTTCCGCCCGCGCTTCGACTTCCGCGGCGTCGGCCTCGGGCACACCCTGCGCCTCGGCGCCTGGACGCTCGCGTTCATCGTGGTCAACCAGATCTCCTACTTCGTCATCGTGCGGCTGGCGTCCAGTGCCGACATCGAGGGCAAGAAGGAGGGCGTCCCGAGCGCGGGCCAGGTGGTCTACGACGTCGGCTTCCTCATCAGCCAGGTGCCGCACGGGGTCATCACGGTCTCGCTGGCCACGGCGATCATCCCCACGCTGGCGGCCCGCGCGGCCGAGCACGACTACACCCGGATGCGCCTCGAGCTGAGCCGCACGCTGCGTCTGGCCCTCATGCTGATCGCGCCGATCGCGGTGGCCGTGGCATGCCTGGGCTCGCCGGTGGCCTCGGTGCTCGCGGGCTTCGGCGCCGCGCGCGGCAACACCGACGCGATCGGCACGACGATCTCGGCCTTCGCGCTCGCGCTCGTGATGTTCAGCCTCCACTACGTCGTGCTGCGCGGCTTCTACGCCCTCGAGGACACCCGCACCCCGTTCTTCATCCAGACGGCGATCGCTGCGGCCAACATCGTGCTGGCGGTCGCGGTCACCACCGGCGCCCCGCCCATCGAGGTCTCCACGCGCCTCGCCCTGGCGTACGGCTTGGCCTACACGATCGGCCTCGCCATCTCGGCCACCGTCCTGTCGCGCCGGATCGGCACGCTCGCCGACCCCGAGACCGTCCGTTTCGTCGTGCGGCTCGTCCTGGTGTGCGCGTTCGCCGCCCTCGTGATGCTGCTGGGGCGCTGGGCCTGGGAGCGGTTCCTCGTCACCGGGGATCCCTCTCCGGCCTGGGCCCTCGGGGAGCTCGTGCTCGTCGGGGCGGCCGGCGCCGCGGCCACCGTCCTGGCCGCGCGCCTGCTGCGCGTCGAGGAGCTGCGCTATGTCGTCTCCAGCGTCCTGCGTCGAGGCTGACGCACGTACGATGGTCGGAGGTGCGCCCGCACCGGCCGAGGAGGACTGATGAGCGACCGGAGACCCCACGTCTCCGGTGACGTGCTCGCCTCGCGGTACGAGCTGGCCGATCTGGTCAGCGAGAGCCTCGGCGCCTCCAACTGGCGCGCGGTCGACCGGGTGCTGCACCGCAACGTGCGGGTCGAGCTGCTGCCCGCCGACGACCCCCGCGGCCCCAACTTCCTCGAGGCCGCCCGCCGCTCCACCAGCGTCACCGACCACCGCTTCCTGCGGGTGCTCGACCTGCTCCAGGACGAGGACGGTGTGCACGTCGTGGTCCGCGAGTGGGCCAAGGCGACGCCGCTGAGCCGGCTGCTGGCCCAGTCGCCGCTGCCCAACCGTCGCGCCGCGGCGATCGTGGCGGAGGTCGCCGAGTCGCTCGCCCACGCCCATGACCGCGGCCTGGTGCACCGACGCCTCACACCGCACCAGATCCTGCTGAAGGAGTCGGGAGCGGTGCGCATCGTGGGTCTGGGTGTGGCCACCGCGCTCGCCCCGGCCGACCACCAGGACTCCGACGACGACCTCGCCTCCTACCGGGCGGCCGACGTGGTCGCGCTGGGCAAGGTGCTCTACGCCTGCCTCGTGAGCCGTTGGCCGGGGGGCCACGTCGACGGCCTGCGCGCCGCTCCCACCGAGCACGGCCACCTGTTGCGGCCCCGCCAGGTGCGCGCCGGTGTCCTGCGCGAGGTCGACGAGATCTGCGACCGGATCCTCGAGCCCTCACGGCACCCCTACGACGCGCTGACATCGGCCGAGGAGATCGCGCGGGCGCTCTACGAGGCCGGCGAGGGTGACGACGACCTGTTCGACGAGCCGCTCGGCTACGACGTGACGTCGCCCGACCTGCTGCGGCTCGACCCCGTGATCGAGCCCTCGGGTCCCCCGCCGGGGCTCGAGCCGCCGCGTCGCCGCCCCAAGGCGTACGAGCCGAAGCCGCCCACGCGACGCGAGCGGTTCACCGCGCGCATGCAGATGATGACGCACGGCGACCGGGCGCTCGTGCTGCTCGGTCTCATCACCGCGATCGTGCTGTCGGGCGTGCTGGCGTTCCTCGTCGGGCGCGAGGCCGGACAGGTGGGCGACCCGTATGCCCAGTCCGCACCCGAGACGCCCGTGCGGGTGCTGCCGCTGGCACGCGTCGTCGACTTCGACCCGCAGGGCGAGGACCGTCGCGAGAACCCGGAGCTCACCCAGGCGATCCTCGACGAGGACCCCGAGACGGGCTGGCGCACCGCCACGTACTACGGCCGGGCCGACCTGGGCGGCCTGAAGGACGGCGTCGGGCTGATCCTCGACCTCGGCACCGTACGGCAGGTGGAGCAGGTTCGGCTGCGCCTCGCGGGCACGCCCACCGACCTGTCGATCCTGACCGCCCCGTCGTCGATCTCCGAGCTGCCGCGCAACCTCGACGACCTGCGCGAGGTCGCCACCCTCAACAGTGCGGCCGAGGACCTCTCGGTCGCCCTGCCCCGCGACGTGCGCACGCGTTATGTCGTCGTGTGGCTGCGCGGACTGCCCCAGATCGCCGACGGCGAGTACCGCGGCGAGATCCGGCGAGCCATCGTCCGCGGCCGGTGAGCCGACCGCGACTGCGGGGAACATTCACCGCCTAGAATCCGTTGAAGCACGTGAACCCGATCGAAAGCGCTCCTTCATGACCGACGTCCGCAGTCTCATCATCATCGGCTCCGGCCCCTCCGGGTACACCGCTGCCATCTACGCCGCACGTGCCAACCTCAAGCCGCTCGTCTTCGAGGGCTCCGTGACCGCCGGTGGTGCGCTGATGAACACCACCGACGTGGAGAACTTCCCCGGCTTCCCCGACGGCATCATGGGCCCGGCGCTCATGGACAACCTCCGCGCCCAGGCCGAGCGCTTCGGCGCCGACCTCGTGGCCGACGACGTCACCTCGGTCGACCTCACGGGCGACGTCAAGACCGTGAAGCTGGCCGACGGCTCCACCTTCCAGGCGCACGCGGTGATCCTGGCGATGGGCTCGGGCTACCGCAAGCTCGGGATCCAGGGTGAGGACGCGCTCTCCGGCCACGGCGTCAGCTGGTGCGCCACGTGCGACGGCTTCTTCTTCCGCGGCAAGGACATCGCCGTGGTCGGCGGTGGCGACTCCGCCGTCGAGGAGGCCCTGTTCCTCACCCGCTTCGCCGACAAGGTCACCCTCGTGCACCGCCGCGACGAGCTGCGCGCCAGCAAGATCATGGCCGACCGTGCCTACGCGAACGACAAGCTCGAGTTCGCGTGGAACAGCGAGGTCGCCGAGATCCACGGCGACGGCATCCTCGAGGGTGTCACGCTGCGGGACACGACGAACGGCGAGTCGCGCCGCCTCGACATCAGCGGCCTGTTCATCGCGATCGGCCACGACCCGCGCTCGGAGCTGCTCGTCGGCCAGGTCGACCTCGACGACGAGGGCTACGTGCTGACGCAGGGCGGCTCCACCGCCACCAACCTGCGCGGCGTCTTCGCGGCCGGCGACCTCGTCGACCACACGTACCGCCAGGCGATCACCGCCGCCGGCACCGGCTGCCAGGCCGCCCTGGACGCCGAGCGCTTCCTGGCCGACATCGAGCACGCCGGGCACCCCGAACCCGCGGTCGCCCTGACCGACTGACCACCACACCACCCTGAGGAGAATCCATGGCTGACATCGCCGCCGTCACCGACGCCGACTTCGAGTCCACCGTCCTGAAGGCCGAGGGCCCCGTGCTCGTCGACTTCTGGGCGTCCTGGTGCGGCCCGTGCCGCCAGCTCGCTCCCATTCTCGAGGAGATCGCGAACGAGAAGGAGGGCGCGCTGACCGTCGTCAAGATGGACGCCGACGCCAACCCCGTCACGCCGGCGCAGTACCGGGTCACCGGCCTGCCGACGATCAACCTGTACTACCAGGGGGAGCTCGTCCGCTCCATCGTGGGCGTTCGTCCGAAGTCCGCGATCCTCACCGAGATCTCGGAGTTCGTCGCATGACCTAGTCTCATCAACAAAGCCACTTGTCGATTTGTCGACAAGTGGCTTTGTTGTTTTGGTGACTAGTTGATGGTTACTCCGGCTTGGGAGCCGGGTCCATGAGGTCGACGATGCGCTCGAGGTCGCCGATCGTCGCGAACTCGACGACGATCTTGCCCTTGGACTTGCCGAAGTCGACCTTCACGCGAGTGTCGAAGCGCTCGGAGAGCCGGTGCGCCAGCTCGCCCACGCGGGGCGAGGTGGGACGGGTGTTGAGCTTGCGGGCCGCGGGCGTAGCCTCCTCGTCACCGAAGCGCACGATCTCCTCCAGCTGGCGCACCGAGATGCCCTCGGCGACCACGCGGGAGGCGAGGCGGTCCTGGAGCTCGGGGTTCGGCACCGCCAGGAGCGCGCGGGCGTGTCCTGCGGACAGCACCCCGGCCGCCACCCGGCGCTGGACCGCCGGAGGGAGCTTCAGGAGCCGGATCGTGTTGGTGATCTGCGGCCGCGAACGCCCGATGCGCTCGGAGAGCTCCTCCTGCGTGCAGCCGAAGTCCTCCAGCAGTTGCTGGTAGGCGGCCGCCTCCTCCAAGGGGTTCAGCTCGGACCGGTGGAGGTTCTCCAGCAGCGCGTCACGCAGCAGGTCCTCGTCGGTGGTCTCGCGGACGACGGCCGTGATGGCGTCGAGTCCGGCCTTCTGGTGGGCGCGCCAGCGCCGCTCCCCCATGATCAGCTCGTAGGCCTCGGACCCGGTCTGCCGCACCACGATGGGCTGGAGCAGTCCGATCTCCTTGATGGAGTGGACGAGCTCGGCCATGGCCTCCTCGTCGAAGACCGAGCGCGGCTGGCGCGGGTTCGGCGAGATCTGGCCCACCGGGATGTCGCGCAGGCGCGCTCCCGTGACCTCCGCGAGACCCGTCTCCTTCGCCTGCGCCGGCGAGGTGGGAATCAGGGCGGACAGTCCGCGGCCGAGGCCGGGGCGGGGGTTGCTCATGACGATGCTCCTTGGTCGGCCGGCGCCGCGCCGCGCTGGGTGATCTCGCGAGCGGCCTCCAGGTAGGAGAGCGCGCCCGTCGAGTTGGGATCGTAGGTGATGATCGTCTGCTGGTAGCCCGGCGCCTCGCTGATGCGCACCGAGCGCGGGATCGCCGTGAAGAGCACGCGATCGCCGAAATGCCCTCGAACCTCAGCGGCAACGCTGGACGAGAGGTTCGTGCGTGCGTCGTGCATCGTCAGCAGGATCGTCGACACGTCGAGGTCGGAGTTCAGGTGCTGCTGCACGAGCTCGATGTTGCCGAGCAGCTGGCTCAGGCCCTCGAGCGCGTAGTACTCGCACTGGATCGGGATCAGCACCTCGCGGGCGGCGACCATCGCGTTGACGGTCAGCAGACCGAGCGACGGGGGACAGTCGATGAAGACGTAGTCGACATCGCGCCCGGGTCCGGTGAGGTACCCGTCGATGGCCTTGCGGAGGCGACGCTCACGCTGCTCGAGCATCACCAGCTCGATCTCGGCGCCGGCCAGGTCGATCGTGGCCGGCACGACGCGCAGTCCCGGCACATCGGGACTCGTCTGGACGGCCTGGTCGATCGGCAGCTCGTCCAGGAGTACCTCATAGGTTCCCGGCGTGCCCGACGCGTGCGGGATCGCGGCCGCGGTCGACGCGTTGCCCTGGGGATCGAGGTCGATGAGCAGCACCGAGAGGCCACGGGCTGCCATCGCCGCGGCGAGGTTCACCGACGTGGTCGTCTTGCCCACGCCACCCTTCTGGTTGGCGACGACGAACACCCGCGTCTGGCGCGGTCGCTCGTAGCGGCCGGTCGAGGCCAGTCTCTCCATGAGTTGGACGTGATAGCCGGCCTGGTCGGCGAGGGGGGTGGACGCTGACGTCCCCAGCGGCTCCTCGGCGAAGTCAGCGGCGGTCGGAATCGTCACTACGGCTCCTGTCATGTTTCACGTGGAACATCGGGTGTTCCACGGCGTGTCATCGGCGCTGGACTTCGACGAGCGTGGTCGGGACCTCGAGGTCCCACCGGTGCCCGTACGTCGCCACCACGATATCGCCGGCCTTGAGCCGAGCGAGGGTGGCGCGCGCAGCCTCCACCTCTTCTGCTGCACTCCGCCCCTTGAGGGCGAGCAGCAATCCTCCCGGGCGCACCAGCGGCATGCACCAGCGGGCCAGCTTGTCGAGCGCCGCCACGGCACGGGCGGTCACGACGTCGAAGGTCTGGTCGACGTCCTCAGCACGGGAGCGCAGCACGGTGACCTGGTCCTCGAGACCGAGATCGGCGACGACCTCCTCGAGCCACGTGGTGCGGCGGAGGAGCGGCTCGATCAGGGTGACGTGCAGATCCGGGCGCGCGATCGCCCACACCATGCCGGGGAGTCCGGCACCCGCACCGACGTCCGCCACGGTCGCACCGTGGGGAACGCGCGCGACGGGGGCGGCGCAGTTGAAGAGGTGCCGCTCCCACAGCCGGTCGACCTCGCGAGGCCCGATCAGGCCTCGCTCGACCCCGGACGTCGCCAGCAGCTCGGCGTAGCGCTCGGCGAGCGGAAGCCGCTCGCCGAACACCGTTTCACGTGAAACGGTCACTCGGCCGGAAGCACGACGACGTGGCGACCCGCGCCCGCGCCGTCGGACTCGCTGCGCAGGCCGGCGTCGGCGACCGCGTCGTGGATGACCTTGCGCTCAAAGGGGGACATGGCGTCGAGGGCGACGGACTCGCCGTCGGCCTGGACCCGCTCGATGGCCTCCGCGGCGATCTTGACCAGCTCGGCCTTGCGAGCGGCACGGTGACCATCGACGTCGAGCATGAGACGGCTGCGTACACCGGTCTCGCGGTACACGGCCAGGCGCGTCAGCTCCTGCAGGGCGTCGAGGACCTCACCGTCGCGACCGACGAGGTGGCTCAGGTTGCCACCGATGATCTCGACGGCGGCACGGTCGCCGTCTACGTCGATGTCGATGTCGCCGTCCAGGTCGGCGATGTCGAGCAGCTCCTCCAGGAAGTCGGCGGCGATGTCGCCCTCGCGCTCCAGATCGGTCTCACTCATCGGAATCCTCCTTGCGGGGCTGGGACTGCTTGGGCGGCGTGCCGCCCTTGCGACGCTGGTCGCGGGACTGCTTCTTGGGCTGCTGGCGCTTGGCCTTCTGCTCCTCGGCCGCCTGCTTCGCCTCGGCGATCGGATCGGCCTGGACGATCTTGCCCTTGGCCGCGTCGCGCTTCTGCTTGGCGGCGAAGGCGGGAGTGCCGGGGGCGGGGTTGTTGCGGATGACCCAGAACTGCTGGCCCATCGTCCACAGGTTCGAGGTGGTCCAGTACACCAGCACGCCGAGGGGGAACGCCACACCCGAGACCGCGAAGACGACGGGGAGCACGTAGAGCAGGATCTTCTGCTGCTGGGCGAACGGGCCGTTGAGCGCCTCCGGCGGCATGTTCTTGGCCATCAGCTGCTTCTGCGTGAAGAACTGGGTGGCGCACATCGCCACGACCATGACCATCGCGATGATCTTGGTCTCGAGGTGCTCGCTGGAGATGAACGTGTCGGCGATCTTGCCGCCGAGCCACTGGGCGTTGGCGATGGACTCGGCCTGCTCGCCGGAGAGGAAGCCCTTCGCACCCTCGGCGCCGTTACGAGCGGCCTGGTCGATCACGCGGAACAGGGCGAAGAAGATCGGCATCTGCAGCAGCAGCGGCATGCAGGAGGAGAACGGGTTCGTGCCCGTCTCCTGGAACAGCTTCATCTGCTCCTGGGCGAAGCGCTCGCGGTCGTGACCGTACTTCTTGCGCAGCTCCTGCAGCTGCGGCTGGATCAACTGCATGTTGCGACTGGAGTTGATCTGCTTGACGAACAGCGGGATCAGCATCGCGCGGATCGTGATGGTCAGGCCCACGATCGACAGGACCCAGGTCCAGCCGCCGTCGGGATCCATGCCGATCTGCTCGAACAGCCAGTGCCACGCCAGGATGATTCCCGAGACGAAGTAGTACAGCGGCGTCATGATGGCGCTGCCGATGGTGCCTAGGAAGTCGAACATGCTTCTCCTCGATCACGGCCCGGAACGGGGTCGAACCCGCCCGCGGCCCAGGGGTGACAGCGGCCCAGTCGACGGATCGCGAGCCAGCAGCCCTTGAGGGCGCCGTGCGTCTCGACCGCCTCGAGGGCGTATGCCGAACAGCTGGGGTGGTACCGGCACACCTGCCCGTACATCGGGCTGATGACCAGTCGGTAGGCGCGCAGCAGGCTCGCCACGATCCAGCGCATCATGGCCGGATCCGTGACGACGCCGTGCGCAGCGCCTGGTCGAGTTGGGGTCCGAGGTCTGCCGCGCGTCGGTGGGCCGAGCCTGGAAGGGCACGGATCACGACGCGTGATCCCATGGGGACCGCGTCGATGCGCTCGCGCATGAGGTGACGGAGCCGGCGCTTCACGCGATTGCGATCGTGCGCCGGGCCGACCTTCTTCGACACGACGAAACCGACGGACGTGACGTCCGTCGGTTCGACAGGTCCACCCACGTGGACGACGAGGTCGGGCTGGACGCCCTTGCCACCACGGCGGATCGCCTGGCGGAACACCTCACCGTCGCGCATGCGGTGCACGCGCGGCAGCACGCGGAATCAGGCCGACAGCTTGTCGCGGCCCTTGCGGCGGCGCGCGGCCAGGATCGAGCGGCCGGCACGCGTGCGCATGCGGAGGCGGAAGCCGTGCTTCTTGGCGCGGCGACGGTTGTTCGGCTGGTAGGTGCGCTTGCTCACAGGAGGTCCTTCGGTACGGATACGTGGCCGGTTGGAGTGGCCACCGCTCGCCCATGACCGGAACTGTTCATGGGCACGCGGCGGACGTCGTTCGAGACGACCCCTTAACGGTACGGGGGGCGGCCTGACGTGGTCAAACCGACCCAAAGCGGCCAGTCTTATCCTGATCCGCGCAGGGCGTCCACACGACACGCCGCAGCGTCCCCACAAATCGTCCAACCCGCTTGTGACGAATCGCCACCGGCTGCTAGCGTCACCGGATATCCACAGGACACCTCCCCTGAACGGACGTGTCGTCCACTCGATTCATACACAACGTGTGGACAACAGTGTGAACAACCGACGTCGGTCGACCTCGATGCCGGGAAGAACTCGGGAATGTCCTGCCATGGGTGGGAAGGAAGGCTGTGCGGTGCGCGACGAGGCTGAGCTGGACCTGGAGACCGTCTGGCGCGATTCCGTCGCCACCTTGTCCCCCGGAGCCAAGGTCTTCGTCTACGCGGCCAAGCCGCTCTCCCTGCACAACGGCATCCTCATCGTCGCCGTCCACGACGACCTCTCGCGCGCCCAGCTCGAGTCGCGCGTGCGCCCGGCCCTCGAGCAGGCGCTGACGACCCAGGCCGGCGAGGACATCCGCCTCGTGGTCACGATCGATCCCGACGTCGTCGACGAGGCGCCCGACCTGGTGTCCGCGCCGATCACCGTCGAGGAGGAGCCCGATAGCGACAAGTCGACAAATCGTCTTGTCGACCGTGACGACGACTTCGAGGACGACGACGACTCGCTGACCCCCAGCTGGGTCAGCCGCCCCACCGCCCCGCAGGGCGGCCCCGGCCCCTCGCACCGAGCGAACATCGCCGAGGCCCGCCTCAACTCGCGCTACCAGTTCGAGAACTTCGTCATCGGCTCGTCCAACCGGTTCGCCCACGCGGCCGCCGTCGCCGCGGCCGAGGCGCCGGGCAAGGCCTACAACCCGCTCGTCATCCACGGCGACTCCGGCCTGGGCAAGACCCACCTGCTGCATGCCATCGGCCACTACGTCATCAACCTCTACCCCTCGTCGCGCGTGCGCTACGTCAGCTCCGAGGAGTTCGTGAACGACGTCATCAACGCGATCGGCGAGAACCGCACCCCCGCGCTGCGACGCAAGTACCGCGAGATCGACGTCCTGCTCGTCGACGACATCCAGTTCATCGAGAACAAGGACGCGACGCAGGAGGAGTTCTTCCACACCTTCAACGCGCTGCACAACGAGAACAAGCAGATCGTCATGACGTCCGACCGGCCGCCGGCCGAGCTGCGCACCCTGGAGGAGCGTCTGCGCAACCGGTTCAGCTGGGGCCTGCAGACCGAGATGCTGCCGCCCGACCTCGAGACCCGCATCGCGATCCTGCGCAAGAAGGCCGCCACCGAGAAGCTCACCGCGCCGGCCGACGTGCTCGAGTTCATCGCCAGCAAGGTGCAGACCAACATCCGTGAGCTCGAGGGCGCGCTCATCCGCGCCACGGCCTTCGCCAACCTCAACGGCACGACGGTCGACCTCCAGCTCGCGCAGATCGTCCTGAAGGACCTGATCGCCGAGGGCGACGACCCCGAGATCACCGCCGGCATGATCATGGCGCAGACCGCGGCCTACTCCGAGTACACGATCGAGGAGCTGTGCGGCCCCAACCGCTCGCGCAACCTCGTCCTGGCCCGCCAGATCGCGATGTACCTGTGCCGCGAGCTCACCGAGATGTCCCTGCCGCAGATCGGCAGCGAGTTCGGCGGCCGCGACCACACCACGGTGATGCACGCCGAGCGCAAGATCCGCAAGCTCATGGCCGAGAAGCACGCCGTCTACAACCAGGTCACCGAGCTGACGGCCCGCATCCGCCAGCAGGCTCGCCAGTCTTGACATTCTCCGGCGCCCACACCTGGGGAAACGCCTGTGCATGAACGGCCCTCATCGGTGCATCCGGACGATCTGCATGTGAATCACCTGTGAACACGCGATGATCGTCCACAGCCCGGACGAGTCCCCCCACTGCACGAACCACAACTTCATCCACCGACAGATTTCCCGCAGCGCAGCACAAACGAGGGTTGTCCACCGAATCCACAGCCCCTACTACGACGACGGAAAGTACAAAGACCGAAACCCGAGTCGAAGTCACGTGCACCCATGGGTGTGGAAGAACGCTCACCGTGGCAGGATTCGACTGACGAATGAGAGGCCTCCGAACGTGAAGTTCCGCATCGATCGCGACACCCTCGCCGACGCTGTCGGCTGGACCGCCCGCAGCCTGCCGACCCGCCCGAGCGTCCCGGTGCTCACGGGCCTGCTGCTGGAGACGGTCGGCGACGAGCTGCACCTCTCGGGCTTCGACTACGACACCTCCACGCGCGCCACGCTGCCCGCCGAGGTCAGCGACGAGGGCAAGGCGCTCGTCTCGGGCCGCCTCCTCGCCGAGATCGTCCGCGCGCTGCCGGCCGGCAAGCCCGTCGACCTCGTCCACGACGGCACCAAGGTCCAGGTCACGTGCGGCAGCTCGCGCTTCAGCCTCCAGACGATGCCGGTCGACGAGTACCCCCAGCTCCCCGCGATGCCCACCTCCTCCGGCACGGTCAAGTCCGAGGACTTCGCCACCGCCGTCGGCCAGGCCAGCGCCGCCGCCTCGCGCGACGAGATGCTGCCCCTGCTCACCGGCATCCGCCTCGAGCTCGAGGGCTCGACGATCTCCCTGATGGCCACCGACCGGTTCCGCGCCAGCCTGCGCGACCTGGCCTGGTACCCCGAGGCCTCCGACATCTCGGCGCGCGCCCTCGTGCCCGCCCGCGTGCTGTCCGACACCGCCAAGGCGCTCACCGCCGGCGGCGACATCACGATCGCGGTCTCCACCAGCGAGTCCGGCGACGGCCTCATCGGCTTCGAGGGCACGGTCGGCGGCGGCGTCCGCCGCACCACCACCCGCCTGCTCGAGGGCGACTTCCCGCGCGTGCGCCAGCTGTTCACGGCGCAGGCCGAGACGGTCGCGTACGTCGGCACCCAGACGCTCGTCGACGCCGTGAAGCGCGTGGCCCTGGTGGCCGAGCGCAACACGCCCGTGCGCCTGTCGTTCTCCGAGGGCCAGGTGCTCCTCGAGGCCGGCAGCGGCGACGAGGCCCAGGCCTCCGAGAGCGTCGAGGCCACGATCGAGGGCAACGACATCTCGATCGGCTTCAACCCCAACTACATGCTGGAAGGGCTGTCGGTCATGACCGAGCCGGTCGTGCACCTGTCCTTCACGCAGCACACCAAGCCCGCCGCGATGTCCGGAGTCGCGGAGGTGGGAGCGGATCCCGATGGCGCGTTCCGCTACCTGATCATGCCGGTTCGTCTTCAGAACTGAACGCGCCACGACGTCGGGAGGCGCCCATGCACATCGGACTCGTCGGACTGGGAAAGATGGGCGGCAACATGCGCGAGCGCATGCGCAACGCCGGTCTCACGGTCATCGGCTACGACCGCGATCCCGAGCTGAGCGACGTGGCGTCGCTCGCCGAGATGGTCGACCAGCTGCCCAGCCCCAAGGTGGTGTGGGTGATGGTCCCGCACGGTGGGCCCACGCACAGCACGATCACCGAGCTCCAGGAGCTGCTGGGCGAGGGTGACGTCGTCGTCGACGGCGGCAACTCGCGCTGGACCGACGACGAGATCCACGCGGCGCAGCTGGCCGAGAAGAACATCGGCTACGTCGACTGCGGCGTGAGCGGCGGCGTCTGGGGTCTCGAGAACGGCTACGCGCTGATGGCGGGCGGCGACGCCGACGACATCGCGAAGGTGCAGCCCGCGTTCGACGCGCTGCGTCCCGATGCCGAGAACGGCTTCGTGCACGCGGGCCGCGTCGGCGCCGGCCACTTCAGCAAGATGGTCCACAACGGCATCGAGTACGCCATGATGCAGGCCTACGCCGAGGGCTACGAGCTGCTCGAGGCCGTCGACATGGTCGAGAACGTCACCGAGGTGCTCGACTCGTGGCGCGTCGGCACGGTCGTGCGCTCGTGGCTGCTCGACCTGCTGGTCAAGGCGCTCGAGGAGGATCCGGGCCTGTCGAAGGTGCGCGGCTACGCCGAGGACTCGGGCGAGGGTCGCTGGACCGTCGAGGCCGCGATCGCCAACGCGGTGCCGGCGCCCACGATCGCCGCGTCGCTCTTCGCGCGGTTCGTCTCGCGCCAGGACGAGTCCGCCGCGATGCAGGCCGTCGCCGCGATGCGCCAGCAGTTCGGCGGCCACGCGGTCCGCGCCGCCCAGGAGAGCCCCGACGTACCGCCGGCCTGATCCTGTCGCTCCCGCGACCCAGATGTGTAGCGGTGTCCACCGTTTCTGCGCCGAAATCGGCTGAAACAGGTGGACACCGCTACACATCTCGCCGGCCGTAGGCTGGGCGCATGCACGTGACCCGGCTCGAGCTGACCGACTTCCGGTCCTACGGCTCGGTCGCGATCGAGCTCGCCGCCGGTCCGGTGGCCTTCATCGGCGCCAACGGCCAGGGCAAGACCAACCTCGTCGAGGCGATCGACTACCTCGCCACGCTGGACTCGCACCGCGTCTCCTCCGACACTCCCCTCGTGCGCGCCGGCGCCGACCGCGCGATCGTGCGCGCGCAGCTCCAGCGCGAGGACCGCTCCGCGCTGCTCGAGCTCGAGATCACGCCGGGGAAGTCGAACCGCGCGCGGGTGAACGGAAATCCCCTGCCGCGCGTGCGCGACCTCGTCGGCATCGCACGCACCGTGCTGTTCTCCCCCGAGGACCTGGCGCTCGTGAAGGGCGACCCGTCCGACCGGCGACGCTTCCTCGACCACCTCATCGTGATGCGCACGCCGCGCCTGGCCGGGGCGAAGGCCGACTACGACCGCGTGCTCAAGCAGCGCAACACCCTGCTGAAGACCGCCGGCCGGCGCAGCAACATCGAGATCTCCACGCTGGACATCTGGGACGAGAACCTCGCCCGGGTCGGCGGGCAGCTGGTCGCGGCGCGTCTCGCGCTGCTCGACGCCCTGGCCCCTCACGCCACCGACGCCTACCGCGACGTCGCCGCCGGTGCGGCCGCGGACCGGCAGGTCGTGTCGCTGGACTACAAGCCCTCGGTCGAGGGGGTGCAGGACCTGCGCGACCCCGACGACATCGCCAAGGCGCTGCTGGACGAGATCGGGCGTCGCCGGCGCGAGGAGCTCGAGCGCGGCATCAGCCTCGTCGGTCCGCACCGCGACGACGTGCTGCTCTCGATCGGCGCGCTCCCCGCCAAGGGCTACGCGAGTCACGGCGAGTCGTGGTCGCTCGCGCTCGCCCTGCGGCTGGCGGCGTTCGCGCTGCTGCGCGAGGAGGGCGACGACCCGATCCTCATCCTCGACGACGTGTTCGCCGAGCTCGACAGCGATCGCCGCTCCCGGCTGGCCGCCCGCGTGGCCACGGCCGAGCAGGTCCTGGTGACGGCGGCGGTCGAGGGTGACGTCCCGCCCGAGCTCGTGGGCCAGTCGTTCGACGTCGCGGCCGCGGTGGTGACCCCGCGTGGCTGACGACGACGTCCTGCGCCTCGCCCGCGAGATCGCGGACGCCTACCGCAACGGCAACGCGCCGCCGGCGCGCCCGCGACGACCGATGCGCCGCAACGCGCCGCCGCGTCGGGGTGGTCGGGAGGACGCTGTCGCGCTGGGTGACGTCCTCGGCGAGATGGTGCAGAACCAGGGCTGGAACGACCGGCTCGCGGCGTCGCGCGTGTTCTCCGACTGGGCCGCGATCGTGGGGCCCGAGGTGGCGCAGCACTGCAGGGTCGACAGCTTCTCCGACGGCGTCGTGCACCTCGAGACCTCCTCGACGGCGTGGGCGAAGGAGCTCAAGCTGCTCGCCCCTCGCCTGGTGGCCAAGCTGAACGAGGAGCTCGGCGACGGCCAGGTGCTGCGGATCGACGTCCGCGGCCCGCAGGCCCCGAGCTGGAAGAAGGGCCGCCGCTCGGTGAAGGGCCGCGGTCCGCGCGACACCTACGGGTGAGCACGCACGATGAGGCATTCGGGTACCCCAGCGGGGCGCAATGCCTCATCGTTCGTCACCCCGGAGGGGCGGGCTCAGGCGTCGGGCGCGATCCAGGCCATCGCCGAGACCGTGACGGCGGTGATCAGGGAGACGGCCCCGAGCACCAGGGAGGCGTCGATGAAGCCGTCCATCCCGTCCACCGGACGCACCCCGATCAGCACGATCGCGAGCAGGGCGGCGACGGCGCCACTGAGAGCGGTGGGCAGCACCGCACGAGACCTCGCCCGCCGGCCGCCCTGCACCACGACGGCCACCGCGCACCAGCCGAGCGCCACGACGAGCGCCGCGACGACGTCGGCCGGGCGGTGCCAGCCGGCGACGATCGTCGAGAGACCGGTCAGCCCGACCGCGAACGTGCCGAGGCCCGCGACGGCGGCCCGCGCGCCTGCCGGCACGACCAGCATCAGGGCGGCGACCACCGATGCGGCGACGGTGACATGGCCGCTCGGCAGGGAGTTGTGGAAGCCGTACCCGAGGTCGGGACGCTCGAGAACCCCCTGCTTGAGCACCTGGGTGGTGACGTTCGCGCCCACGATCGCCACCGCGGCGCCGGTGACGGCGCGCCAGTGGTGGCGACGGGCGGCCAGCACCAGGCACACGACCGCGAGCGTCGCGGCGGACCAGATCGGCACGCGCCCCAAGATCGACAGCAGGGTCAGCTCGGCCTCGCGCCCGGCCGCCACGGTGAGCATCGCGTGCTCGTCGGCGGCCTGTCCGCGCGACGACATCAGGGCGGCGCGCACCAGAACGAGGAACACGGTGACGGCGGCGGCGCCGACCACCAGCGCCGGCCCCGACACCCGTGACGGGAGGCGGGTCGTGGAACTCACCCCTCCACTTTCCCAGACCGTGGGTGACAGCCAGGTTGCCAGACCGTCACGGACGCCCCAGAGGGGTGGTGGACGATGGGAACCTTGATCGACCCCCTCGTCGTGACTCCCAGAGGCCTTCTAGCGCCGTTCAGCGGCACTTGTGGATGAAGGAACAACGCTCCACAGGAGGTGTCGTGTCGTGAGACGCACAGAATGGCCCCGTATACTGGTTCAGTGACCCAGGCGCCCGAGACACCCAGCACGTACGACGCGAGCAACATCCAGGTCCTGGAAGGGCTCGAGGCGGTCCGCAAGCGACCCGGCATGTACATCGGCTCCACCGGTGAGCGCGGCCTGCACCACCTCGTCTACGAGGTCGTCGACAACTCGGTCGACGAGGCCCTCGCCGGCTATGCCACCAACATCCAGGTGGTGCTCCAGGCCGACGGCGGCGTCAAGGTCGTCGACGACGGCCGTGGCATCCCGGTCGACGAGCACCCCGAGGAGAAGATCCCGGCGGTCACCTTGGTGCTCACCTCGCTGCACGCCGGCGGCAAGTTCGGCGGCGGCGGCTACAAGGTGTCGGGCGGTCTGCACGGCGTCGGCGTCTCGGTCGTCAACGCGCTCTCCACGAAGATGCACGTCGAGGTCAAGCGCGACGGCTACCGCTGGACCCAGTCGTTCACGTACGGCGTGCCGGACGCTCCCCTCGAGCGCGGCGAGGCCACCGACGAGACCGGCACCACCACCACGTTCTACGCCTCGGCCGACATCTTCGAGACCACCACCTACGAGTACGAGACGCTCAAGACGCGCTTCCGCGAGATGGCGTTCCTCAACAAGGGCCTCGAGATCACGCTGCGCGACGAGCGCCACCAGGGCGAGGACGACCCCAACGGCGTCGCCGACGACGTCGAGCGCGAGGTCACCTTCCGCTACGACGGCGGCCTGGTCGACTACGTCAACCACATCAACGTGGGCAGCAAGGCCCCGATCCACCGCGACGTCATCAACCTCGAGCGCGAGGACGAGGCCAACGGCCTGTCGCTCGAGCTCGCGATGCAGTGGAACGACAGCTTCAGCGAGTCGGTCCACACCTTCGCCAACACGATCAACACGCACGAGGGCGGCACGCACGAGGAGGGCTTCCGCGCGGCGCTGACCACCACGGTCAACCGCTTCGCCGAGACCAACAACCTCATCAAGAAGAAGGAAGACCGCCTCACCGGCGACGACATCCGCGAGGGTCTCACCGCGATCATCTCGGTCAAGCTCGCCGAGCCGCAGTTCGAGGGCCAGACCAAGACCAAGCTCGGCAACACCGAGGCCAAGGGCTTCGTCCAGCAGGTGCTGAACGACGAGCTCGGCGCCTGGTTCGAGCGCAACCCCGCCGAGGGCAAGAACATCGTCCGCAAGTCGATCGACGCCGCCGCGGCGCGCGTGGCCGCCCGCAAGGCGCGCGACCTCGCCCGCAACCGCAAGGGCTTCGGCTCCGGCGGCGGCCTCCCGGGCAAGCTGGTCGACTGCTCCAGCCGCAACCCCGAGGAGTGCGAGATCTTCGTGGTGGAGGGCAACTCCGCCGGCGGCTCGGCCCGCAACGGCCGCGATCCCGCGACCCAGGCGATCCTGCCGCTGCGCGGCAAGATCCTCAACGTCGAGAAGGCGCGGATCGACAAGATCCTCCAGAACACCGAGGTCCAGGCGATCATCAGCGCGCTCGGCACCGGCGTCCACGAGGACTTCGACATCGCCAAGCTGCGCTATCACAAGATCGTGCTGATGGCCGACGCCGACGTCGACGGCCAGCACATCACCACGCTGCTGCTGACGCTGCTGTTCCGGTTCATGAAGCCGCTCATCGACGCCGGCCACGTGTTCCTGGCGCAGCCGCCGCTGTACAAGGTGAAGTGGACCAACCACGCGCACGAGCTGGCGTACTCCGACGCCGAGCGCGACGCCGTGATCGCCGCGGGCACCGAGGCCGGCTACCGCCTGCCGAAGGAGGCCCCGGTGCAGCGCTACAAGGGTCTCGGCGAGATGAACGCCAGCGAGCTGTGGGAGACCACGATGGATCCCGAGGGCCGCCTGCTCCGCCAGGTCACCCTCGCCGACGCGGCCGTGGCCGACGAGATCTTCACGATCCTCATGGGCGAGGACGTCGACCAGCGACGCTCGTTCATCCAGCGGAACGCCAAGGACGTCCGCTTCCTCGACATCTGACCTCCACCTCCCCGGTGGTCGGCGGCGCGCTGCGTAGCCCGGCCACAGACAGAAGGACACAGAAGTGACCGACACCCCGATCGAACGCGACCGCATCGAACCGGTCGAGCTGCAGGACGAGATGCAGCGTTCGTACATCGACTACGCGATGAGCGTGATCGTGGCGCGCGCGCTGCCCGACGTGCGCGACGGCCTCAAGCCGGTGCACCGTCGTGTCCTGTACGCGATGTACGACGGCGGCTACCGCCCCGACCGCGGCTTCAACAAGTGCAGCCGCATCGTCGGTGACGTCATGGGTCAGTACCACCCGCACGGCGACTCGGCGATCTACGACACCCTCGTGCGTCTCGCGCAGCCGTGGTCGATGCGTGCGCCGATGATCAGCGGCCAGGGCAACTTCGGCTCGCCGGGCGACGACCCGGCCGCCGCGATGCGGTACACCGAGTGCAAGCTCGCGCCGATCGCGATGGAGATGCTCCGCGACATCGAGCAGGAGACCGTCGACTTCAAGCCGAACTACGACGGTCGCTCGCAGGAGCCCACGGTCCTGCCGGCGCGGATCCCGAACCTGCTGGTCAACGGCTCGGCCGGCATCGCCGTCGGCATGGCCACCAACATCCCGCCGCACAACCTGCGCGAGGTGGCCGAGGGCGTGCAGTGGGCGCTCGAGCACCCCGACGCGTCCCGCGAGGAGCTCCTCGAGGCGCTGCTGGCCCGCATCAAGGGCCCCGACTTCCCCACCGACGGCCTCATCGTCGGCACCCACGGCATCGAGGAGATGTACCGCACGGGCCGCGGCTCGGTCCCGATGCGCGCCGTGGTGAACATCGAGGAGGACACGAAGGGCCGCATCCAGCTCGTCGTCTCCGAGCTGCCGTACCAGGTCAACCCGGATGCGCTCATGCGCAAGATCGCCGACCTGGCGCAGACCGGCCGCGTGCAGGGCATCTCCGACCTGCGCGACGAGTCCAGCGACCGCGCCGGCCGCCGCATCGTCATCGAGGTCCGCCGCGACGCCGTGGCCCGGGTCGTGCTGAACAACCTCTACAAGCACACCGACCTGCAGACGAACTTCAGTGCGAACATGCTCGCGATCGTCGACGACGTCCCGCGCACGCTGACCCTCGACGGTTTCATCACGCACTGGATCCGTCACCAGGTCGACGTCATCCGTCGTCGCACCGAGTACCGCCTGCGCAAGGCCGAGGAGCGCGCCCACATCTTGCGCGGCCTCGTGAAGGCCCTCGACCAGCTCGACGACGTGATCGCGCTGATCCGTCGCAGCCCCACGGTCGACGAGGCCCGCCACGGCCTGATGGAGCTGCTCGACATCGACGAGCTCCAGGCCACCGCGATCCTTGACATGCAGCTGCGTCGCCTGGCGGCCCTCGAGCGCCAGAAGATCATCGACGAGCTGTCCGAGATCGAGGCCGAGATCGCCGAGTACAAGGCGATCCTGGCCAGCGAGGCCCGTCAGCGCGAGATCGTCGGCGAGGAGCTGGCCGAGATCGTCGCGAAGTACGGCGAGGACCGCCGCTCGCGGATCATCGCGGCCGACGGCGACCTCTCGGACGAGGACCTGATCCCCGACGAGGAGCTCGTCGTCACGATCACCAAGGGCGGCTACGCCAAGCGCACGAAGACCGAGCTGTACCGCGTGCAGAACCGCGGCGGCAAGGGCGTGCGCGGCGCGTCGCTGCGTGGCGAGGACGTCGTCGAGCACGTGTTCTCCACGACGGCGCACCACTGGATCCTGTTCTTCACCACGGCGGGCCGCGTCTACCGCGCCAAGGCGTACCACCTGCCCGAGGGCGGCCGTGACGCCCGCGGCGGCCACGTGGCCGGCCTGCTGGCGTTCCTGCCCGATGAGGAGATCGCCCAGGTGCTGGCGGTCCGCGACTACGAGCAGGCGCCGTACCTGGTGCTCGCCACGAAGCGCGGCCTCGTCAAGAAGACGCGCCTCACGGACTACAACAGCCCGCGCCAGGCCGGCGTCATCGCGATCAACTTCCGCGACGAGGACGACGAGCTGGTCGGCGCCGAGCTGGTCTCGCCCGAGGACGACATCCTGCTGATCAGCCGCAAGGCCCAGTCGATCCGCTTCCGCGCCGACGACGAGCAGCTGCGTCCGATGGGTCGCGCCACCTCGGGCGTCACGGGCATGAAGTTCCGCGACGACGACTCCCTGCTGTCGATGACGGTCATCAAGGCCGGTGCCGACGAGGAGGGCGAGGGCGAGGACGACGACAGCCAGAAGCTGTACGTCTTCACCGTCACCGACGGCGGCTACGCCAAGAAGACGCGGATCGACGAGTACCGCGTCCAGGGCCGTGGCGGACTGGGCATCAAGGCCATGCAGATCACCGAGTCGCGCGGCGAGCTCGTGGGCGGGCTGGTGCTCCGTGACACCGACGACGTCATCAGCGTGACCGAGTCCGGACAGATCACACGCAGCCTCGTGTCCGGCGTTCCTGTGAAGGGCCGTGGCACGATGGGAGTGAGTTTCGTGAAGTTCAAGGGCAACGACCGCGTGGTCACCATCGCCCGGAACACCGAGGTCACCACCCCGGAGAACACGGACGAGAACGACGAGACGGCCGAGCAGTCGAACGCGAGCGGGGACGACAGTGAGTGAGCAGAAGCCGGAGAACGGTCAGCAGAACGGCATGCCTGCCAAGAACGCCAAGGCGAACGGGACGACCCCTTCGGTCACCGCGCGCCGGCCGCTGAGCAAGGCGGAGTACGCGCGGACCACCCAGGCGTCGCCCGACACGACCTCGGTGATCCCGGCGGTCCGTGACGACCAGCCGGCGCCGCCGAAGGCGCCCGCGCCCTCCACCGACGACCGTCCCACGCAGACGATGAAGGCCGTGCCGGCCCAGCCGCCGGCGAGGAAGCCTGAGCCGAAGAAGGCCGAGCCGAAGAAGCAGCCCACGCGTCCTGAGGCCAAGGCCACTCCGGCGCCGAAGGCTCCGGGTGCGGGTGCTGCCGTCGGTGGCGCCGCTGCCGCTGCCGGGGGTGCGGCTGCTGCCGCGTCGGCGTCCACGCAGGCCGCGGCCGCGCCTGCTGCCGCGCCGGCCGCCGCGCCGGCTCCCGCCGCGAAGCCTCAGCAGAAGGCCGAGCCGAAGCCGGCTCCGGCCAAGAAGCAGAAGCCCGAGCCCAAGAAGGCTCCGAAGCAGACCGAGTCGGCGGGCGAGGCCACCAAGACCGCTCCGGCGGCCACGGGTCGCTCCGCGCGCCTCAAGCTCAGCCACGTGGAGCCGTGGAGTGTCACGAAGATGGCGTTCGTCGTCTCGGTGGCGCTCATGGTGGTCAGCGTCGTCGCGGTCACGGTGTTCTGGCTGGTCATGCAGATCACCGGCGTCTGGGGCGCCCTGAACGACAGCGTCTCCAACGTGCTCGCCGACGACGCCTCCGGCTTCGACATCACCGAGTACCTCGGCTTCGGCCGCGTCGTCGGCCTGACGCTCCTCGTGTCGAGCCTCAACGTCATCTTCATGACGGCCCTGGCCACGATCGCCGCGCACCTGTACAACCTCGCCTCCGGCATCCTCGGTGGCATCGAGATGACGTTCGGCGAGCGCCAGTAACGCCCGCAGCCGCCCCTCCCCGCGAGTGGCGCGAAACGGCCCGCCACTCGCCGAGTGGCGGGCCGTTCTGCGCCTCTGGGCGTCACGTGACCGACCACTCGCCGACCCGATTGGAACTCGCCGGGGACCTTCGGGTAATCTCTTCTATTGCTGCCCGGGGCCTATAGCTCAGCTCGGTTAGAGCGCTTCCCTGATAAGGAAGAGGTCGATGGTTCAAGTCCATCTAGGCCCACCGAAGGAGGAATCGACGTGAAGAAGATCCTCACCCTGGCACTCGCGGTCGCTGGAGCCGTCTGGTTCTCGAGCCGCCGCAAGGCCGCTGCGCAGCCCGATCCCTGGGCGCAGCACAGCGACTCCGTCTGACACACCCACCACGGGGCCTTGGCGCAATTGGTAGCGCACCTGCTTTGCAAGCAGGGGGTTAGGGGTTCGAGTCCCCTAGGCTCCACCACTTTCACCAACCCGCAGGAATCTCCTGCGGGTCCTTTTGTTTTCCCCACCTGTGGGTCAGTCTGTGGACTGAACTACACGCATGTCATTTGCTGTCGAATCTACGATCGTCAACATGCTGAGACTGATCGCGAACGCCCGATGACCGCCGGAATCGACACGCCGGACCGCCGGGGGCGCACTGGCCTGCACCTCACCGGGCGCGACCTGGACCGCAACCCCGACGTCGTCGTGAAAGACGTGGAGGTGCTGGCGAACGACTGGTACGTCCTGCGTGCGACGACGTTCGAGCAGCGGATGTCCGACGGCACGTGGCGCACCGAGCGGCGCGAGACCTACGACCGTGGGGACGGCGCCACGATCCTGCTCTACGACCCCGACGCCAGGACCATCCTGCTGACGCGGCAGTTCCGCTTCCCCGTCTACGTCAACGGTCACCCCGACGGGATGTTGATCGAGACCGCCGCGGGACTGCTCGACGAGGACGACGCCGAGGCCGCGATCCGGCGCGAGGCCGCCGAGGAGACGGGCATCGAGGTCGGGCCCGTGCAGCACGTGTTCGACGTGTTCATGAGCCCCGGCTCCGTCACGGAGCGACTGCACTTCTTCGCCGCGCCCTACCGCTCGGGCGACGCGCACGGGACCCGCCACGGCGTCGCCCACGAGGGCGAGGACATCGAGATCGTCGAGCTCGGCATCGACGAGGCGCGCGCCTCGATCGGCACGGACATCGTCGACGCCAAGACGATCATGCTGATCCAGTGGGCGCTGCTCGACGGTCCCTTCGCCTGAGGCGCTGTGCAACGAGGACCAGTGGGATCAGTTTGCGTCGAGGAATGTCTGGTAGCGAGCCTCGAGCAGCGACGGGTCGGGTAGTTGCGCGCGTCGCTCTGGCAGCACCATCAGCCTCTTGCCGTGGAACTCTTGGATGCCGTGTCGCAGCATCGGCCCGTCGACTTCCTGCAAAACGTCGGCGTTGACGCGGACCTCATACGAGGGCGTAATCCCCACGATCTTCCGGTCATAGGCAGCATGGTGCATCTTGCAGAGCGACAGTCCATTGGTGACCACCGGGCGTCCGCCAGCGCCATCCTCCTGAATGTGGGCAGCGTCGAGGAGATCGCTGTGGCGAAGCGAGCAGACGGCGCAAGACGTGCGGTAGGCGCGCAAGACGGCTGCTCGGAACGGTCGTTGATGCAAGCGGAGCTTGGTGAGTTGCTGACGGTAGGAGGGATCAAGTTCGAGCTCGACCGAAGGCCACGTGATGTCGGGCTGAGGAACCGCGTCGATATCGACGACGAACTGCAGATCTGCTCGCTCCTCGCCGACTAAGTAGATCGGGTAGAGGGCGCTGTAACCGCCACCCTGAACACCCAGCCACCAGATCAGCGGAAGTCGCTCCGCCATGGCCTGTCGGAGTGCGCGGTTCTGATAATGATCGGGATCGTCCCCGCGCATCTTGTAGCGATAGAGACCGTCGACTCCCACGCTGTCGTCGTATGGCCGAAGACCACCCTCGGGCCGATAGACCGTGCGAAATGAGAGCGCAGCTCCCAGCTGGCCCGGCTTCCAGATCCCCTGCTGCGTGGGCATCAGGCGAATGGTCTCTCCAGCCAAGTTCAGGCCGCTGGTGTCTTCCTGCGAGAAAGTCTCGTGGCCCGCCGCTCGCTCGCGGTCGAGCCACGCGAAAGCAGCATGCCGGATGGCAAGCTCGCGCAGCCTTTCCTCAGGAGTCACACCGCGATCATTCCAGGATCGCGGTCCGAGCGTGCCGTCTTTGTCAGGCCTACGGCGAGTCGAGCGCTCGTGGATCGCAGCGACAAGTCAGCCGACGAGTTCGCCGACGTGACTCCTCGCCCGCCGTCTGACCCCGATTCCTCCGACGAGCGGCCTCGTCTCGACTGCGGTACCAAGGAATGAGAGGGCCCGGCGCACCAGCGTCGACCGACGCAGCCGTGGCCCGCGGACGGAGAAGTGCGATGGACAACGTCGACACCTGGGTCTGGATCCTGATCGCCGTCGTGGCGGTCCTGCTGCTGCTGGCGCTCGTGGCCGCGCTGGCGAAGAGGGGGAGCAAGGCCAAGGAGGAGCGCCGACTGGAGCAGGAGCGCCAGCACCGCGAGGAGGCCGCGCGACTGCGCGACGAGGCTCGGGAGGCCTCGGTCACCGCCAACCAGACCGCGGCGGGCGCCGCCGCGGCCCGCGCCGACGCCGACCAGGCGCGCCTCGACGCCGAGCGACTCGAGCGTCAGGCGAAGGATCTCGAGCACGAGGCCCACGAGACCAAGCAGCACGCCGATCACCGCCTGTCGAAGGCCGACGAGATCGACCCGGACGTCACCACCGACGAGCACGGCAACGTGGTGCGTCGCAACGACGCGACCGACCGACCGGTCGCCGGGGAGCAGCACGAGCACCACGTCGGCGAGCGCGCCGTGACGGACGAGAACGGCAACGTCCAGTACGGCGACGGCGACACCCCGCCGGGCGACCAGCACGGCGACGCGCGGTTCGACGAGACCCGCGAGGACGTGCTCCGCTCGGAGCCCGACACCGGACCCGACACGCCGCGCCGCTGAGGGAGGTCGCCCGCTCTCGGTCCTGAATCCGCGCCTCGCGGCTCTCCATCCACACGGACGAGCACGACGACGGAGGACGACATGAGCGAGAGCGAGGCGTGAGCCATGGTCGCCCTGGTGCTCGCGTTCCTGTGCGGCATGGCCTTCACCGTGTCGGTGGCCGTCCTGCTGGCCACCGGCATGGTGACCCGGGCCGTCGCCTCGTTCTCCCTCGCCGAGGAGGACCAGGGAGTGGACGACTTCGCCCACCTCAGGTGACCGCGGCAGGCGCCCGGTTTGTCCCCAGCTGTGCACAGACGTGTGGACAAACCACACGGATGTGATTCCTGCGATTCCGGGCGATTTCCCGGGCCGCGGCGCCCGGGCCCGATCTGCGAAGCTCCATCCTCAGTAGGATGGTCGAATGCCGCTGATCGCCCCCGATGTCCTGCGTGCGGCAGGCGTCGTGAGCGTCGTCGCGGCGACGATCCAGGGCGGCTGGATGGGCTTCGCCCTCTTCTTCCTCGTGCTCGGCGGGCTGTTCATCCCACGCGCCATCGGCACCGGTCCGGCCCTCGACGTCGCCTACTGCACCGCCCTGCTGCTGGGCGGCTGGGCCGCCCAGCTCGACTGGTACGTCGCCGTCCCGGAGCTCGACATCGTGGTGCACGCCGTCGCCACCGGGCTCATCGCCGCGCTCACGTGGCAGGTCCTGGTGAAGGTCGGCGCCCTGCCCGCCCACGACGATCCGCGCATCGCCCGGCCCCGCCTCGGCGCGTTCATCGTCACGATCACCACCGCCGTCGCTCTCGCCGTCGTGTGGGAGTTCCTCGAGTGGATGGGCCACACGTGGCTCGACGACCGCATCCAGGTGGGCTACGACGACACGATCGGCGACCTCGCCGCCGGCGCGCTCGGAGCGCTCGTCGCCGCGCTCGTCGTCAGCCGCACCTCGGTCGCGGAGCCGCGATGACCGGGCCCACCGTCTCGGTGGTCATCCCCGTCCACGACGACGCCGCCGAGCTGGCCGAGTGCCTGCGGCTGCTGGCCGTTCAGACCGTCGCCCCGCTCGAGGTCGTCGTGGTCGACAACGCCAGCACCGACGACTCCGCCGCCGTCGCGACAGCCGCCGGAGCCCGCGTGGTGCCCGAGTCGCGCCTCGGCATCCCGCCCGCCGCCGCCACCGGCTACGACGCCGCCCGCGGCGAGGTGATCGCCCGGCTCGACGCCGACTCGCGCCCCGGCCCCGACTGGATCGCGCAGGTCACCCGCGCCATGGCCGATCCGGAGATCGACGCGGTCACCGGAGCCGGATACTTCCACGACCTCCCGCCCGTCCTGCGCCAGATCGCCACGGCGGTCTACCTCGGCGCCTACTACGTGCTGACCTACCTCGCGCTCGCCCACCATCCGCTCTGGGGATCGAGCATGGCCGTCCGCCGCACCACGTGGGAGCGCGTGCGCGGTCGGGTGCACCGGTTCGACGACGTCCACGACGACATGGACCTCGCCTTCGTGCTGGGACCGGAGTCCGTCATCCGCTACGACCGCTCGCTCCGACTGGCCGTGTCGGGTCGCTCGGTGCGCGGCCGCGCCCAGCTGGCGCGCCGGATGGACCGCGCCGTCACCACACTGCGGCTCAACTGGGCGGAGCGACCGCCGTGGGTGCGCTGGCAGGACCGCTTCCGCGCCCTCAGGTGAGCGTGATCCAGATCAGCAGCTGCGTGACCATGAACCCGGTCAGGAAGTTCAGCCACAGGAAGCGCCGCCACGCGACGTTGGCCTCCTCGCAGGTGGCGTCGGTGATCGAGCGGTAGGGCCAGATGTTCGCCACGTACGGCAGGACGAGCAGCGCGGCCAGCGTGGCCGGCCACGGCAGGAGCAGCAGGCAGACGCCGCCGAGCAGGTAGGCGCCGAGCGCGAACCACGTGGTGCGGCGGGCACCCAGCGCGGTGCCGATCGAGCCGATGCCCGCGGCGCGGTCGGCCATGACGTCCTGCACCGCGCCGAACGCGTGCGAGCCGATGCCCCACGCGAAGAACCCGACCAGCGCGGCCACGACGGGCACGGTGACCTCGACGTCGCTGCCGCGGGCCGCCGCGAGGGCGAGACCGTAGACGGCAGGGCTCACGAAGTGCGTGCTCGACGTGATCGAGTCCAGGAACGGCCGCTCCTTGAACCGCAGCACCGGCGCCGAGTACGCGATGACGGCGAAGATGCTGATCGCCAGCACGAGGTTCGAGACCGCCGAGCCCATCGCGGCGAGCACCACCACGAACGGCACGTTCGTGACGACGGACGACCAGATCGTCAGCCGGTGCACGCGCCGGTCGAGCACGATTCCCTCGACGCCGCCCTTGCGCGGGTTGCGCAGGTCGGACTCGTAGTCGAAGACGTCGTTGATCCCGTACATCATCAGGTTGTAGGGGATGAGGAACCAGAGGCAGCCGATCCAGAACGCCGCGTCGAACCCGCCGTCGGCGAGCAGGTACGCGGCGCCGAAGGGGAACGCCGTGTTGATCCAGGACAGCGGGCGCGAGGAGGCCAGGACCTGCCCGGCGCGACTCACGACCGGTCCTCGGCCGGCTCGCGCGCCGGCGCCAGGAGCAGCAGCAGCGACGAGACGAGGATCGTCGCGGCGATCGGCCACGCGAAGTCCTCGATCGGGGCGAGCCCGACGTGGATCCCGGTGAGCGACTCCTCGTCGAAGCGGAAGAGGTCGGCGGCGATCATGATGCTGTCGAAGACCGCGGTCAGCACGACCAGCGCGAGTGCCGTGAGTCCCGTGGCGGCCCACCAGCGGCGGTCGGGGCGGCGCCTCACCACGGCGACGGCCAGCACCGGCACGGCGGCGGCGGTGAACACGGCGGCCAGGCCCAGGTACGTCATCGCGCGGCTCCCTCACGGTCGAGGACACGTGTGAACAGCCCGTGCAGCACACCGGTGACGTAGCAGAGGAACGCGATGAAGAAGAGCTCCTCCAGCGGCAGCTCGCGGGCGACCTCGATGCCGGTCATGGCGGGAGACTCGCCGCGGCTGTAGACCTCGAGCTGGATCGCCACGAGGTCCCACACCAGGAAGAACACGAACCCGATCCCGAGCACGACCAGCGCCCGGCGCGGCCAGCGGAACAGGAACAGCCGCCAGCGATGGTCGACCAGGCCCATGCAGAAGCCCGCCCCGACGACCGAGGCGAGGTAGAGCCAGCTCACGCGACCACCGTAGTGCCGGACGGCTCCGCGGACGGGCCGGCCGACCGATCGCCGCGCAGGCGCTTCAGCACGAGCTCGGCGCTGATGAGGCACATCGGCAGGCCGATGCCCGGGATCGTGCTGGAACCGGCGTACAGCAGACCGTCCACGTGGCGCGACGCGTTGCGGGCGCGCAGGAACGCGCTCTGGCGCAGCGTGTGCGCGGGACCGAGCGCGCCGCCGGACCACGCGTTGAGGTCGGCCGCGAAGTCGCCGGGGCCCACCGTCCGGCGGACCTTGATGCGCGAGGCGAGGTCGGGCACGCCGGCCCACGTGGAGATCTGCGCGATGGCGGCGTCTGCGGTCTTCTCGATGACGGGATCGCCCGCTCCGTCGACACCACCGCGACCGAGGCCGACGTCGGCCGGCACCGGCACGAGGACGAACACGTTCTCGTCGCCCGAAGGCGCGACCGTGGGGTCGGTGGCCGACGGCTTGCAGACGTAGGACGAGGCCGGGTCGGGCACGCGACCGGGCCGGCCGAGGACGTCGTCGAAGTTCGACGCCCAGTCCTGCGTGAAGAACATCGTGTGGTGCGCCAGCTGCGGCAGCTCGCCCTCCACACCGAGGTACGCCAGCACGGCACCGGGCCCGGGGTCGCGTCGGCGCCACCAGGACTCGGGGTACGTGCGCAGGTGCTCGGGCAGGAGCCGGGTCTCGAGGTGGTGCAGGTCGGTCGCGCCCACGACGACGTCCGCGCCGATCCACTCGATGCGCTCCGCGGTGCGGAAGGTGACGCCCTCGACGCGCGCCCGTGCACCCGGGACGAAGGGCGGACGATCGGACGCGACGGTGTCGATGCCGATCACCGTGGCGCCGGTGTGGATCCGCACCCCGCGCGCCCGCGCGAGGGCGGCGATCGCGTCGATCAGCGTGGAGAAGCCGCCCTGCGGGTAGAGCACGCCGCCGGCGAGGTCCATGCCGCTCATCAGGTGGTACATGCTCGGCGCGCGCGACGGTGACGAGCCGAGGAAGACCGCGGGATAGCCCAGGATCTGGCGCAGCCGGACGTCGTCGAACCGCGAGGCCACGTGCGACTCGAGCGACCGGCCCAGCAGGCCCGCCAGCTGCGGCGCCCGGCGCAGCACGTCGGCGTGCGCGAGGTTCGCCGGCCGGTCGAAGCTCGTGTAGAGGAAGTGGTCCACCGCCATCGCGAGCGCGTCGTCGGCCGAGTCGAGGTACTGCTCGAGGCGCTGACCGGCGCCCGGCTCGATCGCGTCGAACAGGGCCACGTTCTGCGCTCGCGTGGTGAGCACGTCGACCGGATCGGCGTGACCCTCGAAGAAGACGCGGTAGGCCGGGTCGAGCTGGACGAGGTCGAGCTGCTCCGCGGCCGAGGTGCCGAGCAGGCGGAAGAAGTGGTCGAAGACCTCGGGCATGAGGTACCAGGAGGGACCGGTGTCGAACCGGAACCCGCCCTGCTCCCAGGTGCCGGCGCGACCGCCGACCTCGTCACGCTGCTCCAGCAGGTCGACGGACCAGCCGTCGGCCGCGAGCAGCGCGGCGGTGGCGAGCCCCGAGATCCCGCCGCCGATGACCGTGACGCGCCCCATCACACGCCCACCGTGACCGCGCGTGCGACGACCCGGGCCTTGGACGGGCCGGGGACGCGAATCCGCTCGGACCTGATCTGCTCGGGCGAGGCGTTGCGCAGCCGGCGCGAGAGCTCGGCGAACAGTGCGTGCGCGGCGGCCACCGCCCGACGGCTGCCGGACGGCAGCTGCGGGATCACGGCTGCGGCGGCCGCGAGATCGGCGTCGATGTCGTCCAGCAGACGGTCGCGCATGGCCACGTCGAAGTGCTCCGGGTCGAGGCCGGGCACGTAGCTGCGGCCGAGATTGTCGCGGTCGTCGCCGAGGTCGCGCAGGAAGTTCACCTTCTGGAAGGCGGCGCCGAGTCGACGCGCGCCCGGAGCCAGTCGCTCGTAGGCGCCGTTGACGTCGGGCTGGTCGAGCAGGAACGCCTTGAGGCACATGAGCCCGACGACCTCGGCCGAGCCGTAGACGTAGGTCGCGAAGCTGGCCTTGTCGTGCTCGGTGCGGAACAGGTCGGTGCGCATCGAGTCGAAGAACGGGTCCACGAGGTCGGTGCCGATCCCGCACGCCCGCGCGGTGCGGGCGAAGGCGTGGACGACGAGGTTCGCGCTGTGACCCGTGCGCATCGCCTCGTGGACCTCGGCCTGCAGCGAGTCGAGCAGCCGCAGCTGCTGGTCGTGGTCGCCCTCGGGTCGTGGCGCGTCGACGATCTCGTCGGCCACCCGCACGAGCGCGTAGATGTTGCAGACCCGCGTGCGGATCGGCTCGGCGAGCAGTCGCGAGGCCAGCGAGAACGAGGTGGAGTACCGCTTGATGACGAGCGCGGCGGCGCCCTCGGCGACCTCGTCGTACAGCGCGTACGCCTCGGTGGCGGCGGTGGAGCCCGACTTCCCGTGCTCGTCGGGGTGCAGGACGCTCATGCCGCACCGGCCCGGGCGGCCCGCGTCAGCGCCGTGGGCGTCATCCGCCAGGCCTGCTCGACGAGCGGGTCGAGCAGCGAGCACTCGAGGCCGAGTGAGCGCGCGTGCTCGCGGGCGACGGTGAGGTGGCCCTCGGCGAGGTCCTCGATGTGGTGGCGCGAGCCGCACTCCTCGAGGGCCTCGCGCACGGCGGCGCCCGCGGCCTCGGTGAGGTCGGGATTCCCCAGGTGCGGGGCGATCCGCGCCCACGCGTCGGTCTGGGAGGCGTGCACCATGAGCGGTGTGCGCTTGCCCTCGCGCAGGTCGCCCAGCGGGTCCTTGCCGGTCTCGGCGGGGTCGCCGAAGATCGCCATCACGTCGTCGTGCAGCTGGAACGCGATGCCGAGGCACCGGCCGATCTCGCCGAGCGCTCGCACCGCGGCGTCGTCGGCTCCCGCGAGCACGGCTCCGGCCTGCAACGGCAGCACGAACGAGTAGACGGCCGTCTTGTGCTCGGTGACGGCGATGGCCTCCTCGGCGCCCGGCATGGCAGGGCTGAGGGCGAGCCGCACGTCCGCCAGCTCGCCCGCGGCCGACGCGTGCAGCGTGGCGTCGAGGAGGTCGAGCAGGCGGTGCGTGGTGGCGGCGTCGACGCCGCACGTGGCCACGGCGCGGATCGCGGCCGCGAGGGCGAGGTCGCCGGCGAGGATCGCACCGGCCCGCGAGTACGTGTCGTGGTCGCCGGGCGCCGTGCCCAGCTCGGCCGCGTCGCTGCGGAAGTGTCCCGGCACGCTGGGACGCCCGCGTCGGGTGTCGTCGTTGTCGATCACGTCGTCGTGGATGACGAAGGCCGTGTGCAGCAGCTCGGTGGCGGCGGCCACGGCATCGACCACCGTCTCGGGCTGGTCGCCGTCGAACGCGGCGTGCACGGTGGTGACGAGCCAGGGCCGGAAGCGCTTGCCGCCCGAGCTGCCGAGCTCGAGCGCGTGCAGCAGGGCCGTGTGGTCACGGTCGAGTCCCGGCACCCGCGCGGAGTACAGCAGCGAGTCGAGCTCGGACTGGAGGGTCATGGGTGGGTCTCCGTCTCGTCCGGCGCCAGCTCGTGCCACGCGCCGGCCTCCTCGATCGCCGCGGCCTGCTCCACGAGCCACGGGCTGAGCGCCCACGGCGCCACCCTCACGGTCTCGCGCAGGTCGGACACGTGCACCCAGCGGTGCTCCTCGACCTCGTCGGGGTGCGGCTTTACGGCTGCGGTGGCCCGGGCGACGAAGACCGGGCAGACCTCGTTCTCCACCACGCCGGAGGCGTCGACCGCGCGGTACGCGAAGTCGGGCAGGACGGGACGGATGGCCTCGGGCTCGAGCCCCAGCTCGCCGCGCCCGTGCCGGCTCACGGCGTCGACGACGTCCTCGCCGGGTCGCGGGTGGCCGCAGAACGAGTTGGTCCACACGCCGGGCCACGACCGCTTCCCCAGGGCGCGCCGCGTGAGCAGCACGCGGCCCTCACCGTCCACGAGGTAGCAGGAGAACGCGAGGTGCAGGGGCGTGTCGGTGCCGTGCACGCCGTGGCGCGGCGCGGTGCCGATGGGCCGGTGATCGTCGTCCAGGAGAACGACGAGGTCGTCGGGGTCGCCGTGGGGCAGCCGGTCGGGCAGGTCCGCGCGCACGGCAGCGGCCGAGGCAGCGGCATCCACTGCGCCGGGCGAGAGGTCGAGCACGGGTTCCACGGTTCCTCCTGGGGACTCTGAAACCGTATTGCTAACCAGTCTAGATATCAACTTATAGAAATAGTGGCTAGCATGGAGCCGTGCCCCTGACCCCACGTACCCCGGTGGCGCCCGCCTACACCGATGACGAGCGCGACCTGCTGCGCGCGGTCCGTGAGCTCGTCCGCGCGGATCGCGAGATGCGGAATCGCCTCAGCGACGCGATGCGCGTCAACCCGACCGACCTGCGCTCGCTGCGTCACGTCATCCGGACGGTCGAGCAGGCGGAGGCCGGCCTCACGGAAGGGGCCCTCCCGGGCGTCACGCCACGGCGTCTCGCCGACCATCTCGGCATCAGCACGGCCGCGGTCACCACGCTCGTCGATCGGCTGGTGGCCTCGGGCCACCTCGAGCGGACGCCGCACCCCACCGACCGCCGCTCGGTGCTGCTCGTGCCCACCGAGCAGGCCCGACGCGAGATGTCGGCGCACCTGGCCGACATGCACGAGCGGATGAAGGCGATCGCAGCCAAGGTGCCGCACGACGCGCGCCCGGCGATCATCGACTTCCTGCAGTCCCTGACGTGGGAGATGGAGCGCGGCACGCTGGAGGTCGGACCGCCGTCCTGAGGACGCGTTGTCCCCATGTGGGGACAACGCTGTGGGTAAACCACACTCGTGTAATTCACCCTGTCCGAGGCCGGAAAAGACGAGGCACCCGGCCGCCGCAGCGGTCCGGGTGCCTCGTCGTTCGAGACTGTCGAGCGATCACACGTGGGGCATGATCTCCTCGGCGACGAGCGCCAGGTGGTCGAGGTCGGCCAGGTCGAGCATCTGCAGGTAGATCCGCTCGGTGCCGGCCTCGGCGAAGGCGCCGATGCGGTCGACGATCTCCGCAGGAGTGCCGGCCAGGCCGTTCTCCCGCAGCTCGTCGACCTCGCGACCGATCGACGCCGCACGGCGGGCGATCTCGGCCTCGTCCGCGCCCGCGCACACCACGAGCGCGTTGGACCAGGCCAGCGTCGCCGGATCCCGCTCGGCCTTCTCACAGGCCTCGCGAACCCGCGAGAACAGCGTGCGCGTCTCCTCCACCGAGACGAACGGCACGTTGAACTCGTCGGCGAACCGTGCGGCGAGCGCCGGGGTGCGGCGCTTGCCCTTGCCGCCGACGATCACCGGAATCCGCTCCTGCGCCGGCTTGGGGAGGGCCGGCGAGTCGGAGATCGTGTAGTGCTCGCCGTCGAACGAGTACGAGCCGGTGGTGTCGGCCCAGAGCCCGGTGATGATCTCGAGCTGCTCCTCCAGGCGGTCGAAGCGCTCCGGGGTGTCGGGGAAGCCGATTCCGTACGCCCGGTGCTCGGCGTCGAACCAGCCGGCGCCGAGGCCGAACTCCACCCGGCCCCCGCTCATCTGGTCGACGCCGGCCACGGTCACCGCCAGCGGTCCAGGCAGCCGGAACGTCGCGCTGGTGACCAGCGTGCCGAGCCGGATGGTGGACGTCTCGCGGGCCAGACCCGCGAGCGTGGTCCATGCGTCGGTCGGTCCGGGCAGCCCGTCCCCGCCCATCGCGAGGTAGTGGTCGGAGCGGAAGAACGCGTCGAAGCCCAGCCGTTCGGCCTCCTGCGCGACCGCGAGGAGGTCGTCGTACGAGGCGCCCTGCTGGGGCTCGGTGAAGATCCTCAGCCGCATCAGGCGCGCGAGTCCGGCTCGTCGGTGCCGAGCGGGTTCGGCGACGCGAGGTCGTCGGAGCCGGCCTCGTCGATGTCGAACGGCGCCTTCTCGTCGGCCTTGCTCGCGTCGGCGCGCAGGCCCTCCGAGCTGGTGCTGTAGGCGAGGGTCGTGGCGTCGGCCTCGGGTGCCTCCGAGGGCTCCGAGGTCGTGCCCGAGGTCTTGTCGGGGCTCGTGCTCGGGGGCGTGCTCGTGGTCGGCGTGGCGGACCCGAAGCTGGCGGCGGCGACGGTGGCCGGCCCCGGGGCGGGGGTCGGCGTGGCGTCGCTCGAGGCGTCGTCCTTCGAGAAGTCGGCGGCGGTCTTGACCTTCTCGGTCGCGGTGTCGGAGGCGTCCTTGGCCTGGCTCGTCACGTCCTTCGCCTTGTCCGCCACGGTGCCGGAGACGTCCTTGGCCTTCTCGGCGACGGTGCCCGAGACGTCCTTCGCGGTCTCGGCGACCCGGTGACCGGCCTCGGCGGCGGCGGCCTTGGCGGTGTCCTGGGCCTTGTGGGCGGTCGTCTGCACCGGCTCGGTGTTCCACACCTTCTCGGCCTGACGCTTGATCTGCTCGTAGCGGCCGCGGCCGGCGCGGGTTCCGAGGACGTATCCGACGGCAGCGGCCGTCAGCAGCGCAAGCTTCTTCACGAGGAATCACTCCTAGATGTCGGGTGGCAACTCCTCCATTGTGTCGTGCATCGGGCCGATCCTCATGTCGTGGAGCGCGCGGGCGGGGCCATCGCCCAGCCGATCGCGCGCGTGACGGCGACGCCGCCGGCGCGCACGGCAGTGGCCTCGGTCACCGGCAGCCTCGGGAGTCGCAGGGGCCGGCGGGCGAAGCGCGGCAGCAGCCCGACCGCGGCCGCCGCGAGCATCCCGTAAGGGGCACGCACGGTCCACGGCACGGGCGGGTGGATGAGCATGAAGCGGGCGGCCGCGCGCGCGGCGGGCGTGCTCTCGAGCTCGGGTCGGTACGCCCGGAGCGTCTCGCGCAGCTGATCGACGTCCTCGGGCACGTCGGTGGCGCCGAGCAGGCGTGCGGTGATCGCGGCCTGGGCCACGTACCGGTCGCGCTCGGCCGGGGTCAGGGGCGTCGAGCCGTAGCGGTCGTGCGCGCGCAGGAAGGAGTCGATCTCGGCGACGTGCACCCAGCGCAGCAGGTGCGGGTCGGAGGCGGCGTACGGACGGCCATCGGGCGCGGTGCCGGTGACGCGCTCGTGGATCCCCCGCACGGCGGCGATCGTGCGGTCGGCGTGCTCGATCGTCCCGAAGGTGGTCATCGCGATGAAGCCGCTCGTGCGCTGCAGGCGTCCCCACGGGTCGCCGCGGAAGCCCGAGTGCTGGTCGACGCCGGCCATCGCCAACGGGTGCAGCGACTGCAGCAGCAGCGCGCGGATCCCGCCGACGAACATCGAGGCGTCGCCGTGCACGCGCCACACGGGGTCGTCGGGCGCGAACCGCCGCGGACCGGGCGTGCCGTGGATGCGGTCGCGACGTCCCTCGCCCTCGGGGCCGGCCACGCGGGCGAAGATCGCCGCACCGGCGTGGCCGCGGACGCGCTCGATCATGACGCCAACGTAGCCCCGGCGGCGTGGGGTCGCCGCCGGGACTGCGGGCGGGAGGGCCTCCGGGGGGTGAGGCCTCCACGTCGGCCGGCGCCGGGAAGGGGGCGCGGGCCGGGAGGGCGGCCGGTGGTGCTCCCGGCCGCCGTGACTCAGTGCTCGACGAGCTCGTCCGCCGATTCGACGTCCACCGTCTCGGCGGTGGAGGTCGTCGGCACCGCGACGACGACGCACTGCGCGTGGGTGAGGCAGTAGTGGCTCACCGAGCCGAACAGGACCCGGCTGATGCCGGTGTGCACGCGGGTGCCGACGACGAGCATGGCCGCGTCGCGCGAGGCGTCGACGAGGGTCGGGCCGGGGGCGCCCTGCACGACGTCGATGCGACGGGGACGACCCTGCGCGTCCTGCGCGCCGATCGTGTCGGCCACCCAGCGGGCGGCGTTCGAGCGGGCGTCGGTCTCGTAGGCCAGCCACGGCACCTCGGCGCCGGCCATCGCGACGGCCGCGTCGATCTGCCAGACGTGCACGATCTTGAGGTCGGCGCCGCGCAGGTCGGCCTCACGGGCGGCCCAGCTCAGGGCGGCCGTTCCGGCGGGGGTCTCGTCGACACCGACGACGATGGTGTTGGTGCTCATGGACTCGTTCCTTTCTGACACCTCCATCGTGCCGCGCGCGCCGGCTCGGGAGCAGGGCCGAAGGTCACGAGTTCTCGGGACCTCGGGCCCGTGGCCCTCGGTACGGTGAGCGCGTGGATGAACAGGACCGGAAGCGCTGGGAGCACATCGTCGAGGCGGCGGTGGCGGTGACGTCCGACCTCGATCTGGACAGCCTGCTGGCCCGCATCATCGAGCTGGCCCGCGACCTGACCGGTGCGCGCTACGGCGCCCTCGGCGTCCTCGGGACCGACCCCGACGAGGGCCTCGTCGAGTTCCTGACGCAGGGCATCGACGACGAGACCGCCGCCGAGATCGGTGCCCTGCCGCGCGGCGCCGGAGTCCTCGGCGTGGTCCTGCGTGGCGGCGTGCCGCTGCGGCTCGACGACGTGGCCTCGCACCCCGACTCGGTGGGCTTCCCGCCGCACCACCCGCCGATGGGCGCCTTCCTCGGGGTGCCGATCCGGATCGACGGGCGGGTGTTCGGCGACCTCTACCTGACCGAGAAGGCGGGAGGGTTCAGCGAGGACGACGAGCGGCTGGTCACCGGCCTGGCCGCCGTCGCGGGCACGGCGATCGCCAACGCGCGGCTGTTCGACGAGCTGGCCACGACGCGCGCCGAGCTGGCCCGGATGGCCGTGGTGGAGGACCGCAACCGGATCGCGCGCGACCTGCACGACCTCGTCATCGGGCGGCTGTTCGCGGTGGGCCTGTCGCTCGACCGGATCGCCCGTCACGTGGACGAGCCCTGGGCCGGCCGGGCCTCGCAGGCCGTGGACGACGTCGACCGCGCCATCGCCGACCTGCGCGGCGCGATCTTCGCGCTCGGCTCCGACGCCGCCACCGACGAGGCGCGGCTGGTCCGGCTGCTCAAGGCCACCGCGGCGCCGCTGGGCTTCCCGCCGTCCATCGACATCGAGGGCGACCTCGGCCTGCTCGACATCGGGCGCCGCAGCGACGTGCACGCCGTGATGAACGAGGCGCTCGCGAACGTCATCCGTCACGCGAGCGCGACGTCGGTGCGGCTGCACCTCGTCGTCGCGCCCGAGAGTGTCGTCGCGGAGATCACCGACGACGGCGTCGGGATGGGCGACCAGCAGCCCGCGAGCGGCCTCGCCAACCTGCGTGAGCGCGCCGAGCGGTCGGGAGGATCCCTGCTGATCGAGCCAGGTCCGGGCGGTCGGGGCACGCGCGTGACGTGGGGGGTCCCGCTCGAGAGCACCGAGCCCGCGGTCGACCTTCCGTAGGCTGACCCCCGTGAGCGAACCCATCCGCGTCTTCCTGCTCGACGACCACGAGGTCGTGCGGCGCGGCGTCGGCGACCTGCTCGAGGACTCGGGCGTCATCACGGTGGTCGGTCAGGCCGGCACCGTCGCCGAGGCCGCCACGCAGATCGAGAGCCTCCAGCCCGACGTCGCGGTCCTCGACGCGCGGCTGCCCGACGGCTCGGGCATCGAGCTGTGCCGCCGCGTGCGGATCATGGCGCCGCGCACGTCCGTGCTGATCCTGACGTCGTACGAGGACGACGAGGCGCTCTTCGACGCGATCATGGCGGGCGCCTCCGGATTCCTGCTCAAGCAGGTGCGCGGCAACGACCTGGTCGACGCGGTCCAGCGGGTCGCGGCGGGGCAGTCGCTGCTCGACCCCGCCATGACCCGCGCGGTGCTCGACCGGCTGCGCCGCCAGGACGAGCCCGACCCGCTCGCCGAGCTCACCGCGCAGGAGCGCAAGGTCTTCGACGAGCTGCGCCTCGGCCGCTCCAACCGCGAGATCGCCGAGACCCTCTTCCTCTCGGAGAAGACGGTGAAGAACTACGTCTCCACCGTCCTCTCCAAGCTGGGCCTCGAGCGCCGCGCCCAAGTCGCCGCCTGGGACCGCTGACGGTCCGGCGTCAGGCCCCCGTGAGGAGGTCGCCGCGCTCGGCGCGACGGCGACGCTGCTCCACCGGGTCGGGCACCGGCACGGCGGCGATGAGGCTGCGCGTGTAGTCCTCCGTGGGCCGGCGCAGCACCTGGTCGCGCGGGCCGAGCTCCACGAGACGCCCGCGCTGCATGACCGCCACCCGGTTCGCGAGCCGGTCCACGACGGCGAGGTCGTGCGTGATGAACAGGCACGCGAACTGCAGGCGCTGCTGCAGGTCGAGGAACAGCTCGAGCACGCGCGCCTGCACCGAGACGTCGAGCGCCGAGGTGGGCTCGTCCGCGATGAGCAGGTCGGGCTCGAGCGCGAGGGCGCGCGCCAGGCTGATGCGCTGGCGCTGGCCGCCCGACAGCTCGTGCGGGTACCGCTCGGCGAAGTCGCGCGGCAGCTCCACCGAGTCGAGCAGGCCCTGGACCTTCTCCCGCACCTGCGCGTCGGAGAGGTCGGTGTGCACCCGCAGCGGCTCGGCGATGCAGTCGAGGATCGACATCCGCGGGTTCAGCGAGGAGGCCGGGTCCTGGAACACGAACCCGAACCGGCGGCGGAACGGGCGCAGCTCGGCGTCGCTCAGTCCCGAGATCTGCTCGCCGCCGACGCGCACGATGCCCGAGGTCGGCTGCTGCAGGCCCACGGCGGTGCGGCCCAGCGTGGACTTGCCCGAGCCGGACTCGCCCACGAGACCGAGGACCTCGCCGCGGTGCACCTGCAGGCTCACGTGGTCGACGGCGCGGAAGGTGGGCTCGCCCCAGCCGCCCGGGAACTCCACCACGATGTCGTCGAGGTCGAGCACGACGGGCGCGTTCTCCAGCGGCGCCGGACCCGCGTCGCCCTCGACGACCTTCGGACGGCCCAGGTGCGGGACGGACTCCAGCAGTGCCCGCGTGTACGGGTGCTCGGGAGCGGAGAACAGCCGGTCGACCGGCGCCTGCTCGACGATCGTGCCCCGGTACATGACCACGACGCGGTCGGCGATGTCGGCGACGACGCCCATGTTGTGGGTGATCAGCACGATCGCCGTGCCGAGCCGGTTCCGCAGGTCGAGCAGCAGCTCGAGGATCGCGGCCTGCACCGTCACGTCGAGGGCCGTGGTGGGCTCGTCGGCGACGATCACGTCGGGCTCGCAGGCGATCGCGATCGCGATGACCACGCGCTGCTTCTGCCCGCCGGACAGCTGGTGCGGGTAGTAGTCGACGCGCCGCTCGGGGTCGGGCAGGCCAACCAGCTCGAGCAGCTCGATCGCGCGCTTCTTCGCCTCGGACTTGCTGGTCTCGCGGTGGGCGCGGATCGCCTCGATGATCTGCCAGCCGACGGTGCGCACGGGGTCGAGCGCGGTCGAGGGCTCCTGGAAGACCATCGAGATCTCGTCGCCACGGATGGGCCGCAGCGCCTGCGGGCTCATGCCGATGAGCTCGCGCTCGTCGGCACCGCCCGTGCGCAGCACCGCGGAGCCGTCGACCTTCGCGGTGCTCGGCAGCAGGCCCATGACGGCACGCGAGGTGACCGACTTGCCCGAGCCGGACTCGCCGACCACCGCGACGACCTCGCCGGGCTCGACGTCGAAGCCGACCCCGTCCACCGCGACCACGCGTCCCGCGTCGGTGCCGAAGCTGATCCGTAGGTCGGACAGCGACAGGACCGCTGTCCGGTGGGGCGGCTCCGCGGCAGCCGAGGTCCCGGCCAGGTCGTCGCCCAGCTCGGGCGCGGCGGAGAGGTCCTCGGCCAGCTCGACCTCGAGCTCGCCCTCGGCCTTGTCGGCGGCGCGGGTGCGCAGCAGCGGGTTGGTGATGTCGTTGAGGCTCTCGCCGAGCAGCGTCACGCCGAGGACGACCAGCACGATGGCCAGGCCCGGGTAGAGGCCCGTCCACCAGATGTCGTTGGTCGCGTCGGGCATGGCCTTGTTGAGGTCGTAGCCCCATTCGGCGGCGGCCGACGGCTCGATGCCGAAGCCGAGGAAGCCCAGGGCCGCGAGGGTCAGGATCGCCTCCGACGCGTTCAGCGTGGCGATGACCGGGAGCGTCTGCGCCACGTTGGACAGGATGTGGCGGAACAGCACGCGCGGGGTGCGCACGCCGACGACCTTCGCGGCGTCGACGTACGGCTCGGTCTTCACCGAGACGGTCGCGTTGCGGATCACGCGGTAGTACTGCGGGATGAAGATGACGGTGATCGAGATCGCCGCCGACGCGATGCCGCCGAGCGCACCGCTGGATCCGCCCGAGACCACGATCGACACGACGATCGCCAGCAGCAGCGACGGGAACGAGTACAGCGCGTCCATGATCAGCACGAGCGTCTTGTCGAGCCAGCCGCCGAGGTAGCCCGAGACGAGACCGAGCGGCACGCCGATCACGCTCGACACGATCACGGCCAGGACGATGACCTCCATCGCCGTGCGGGCGCCGTAGACCACGCGCGACAGCACGTCGGCGCCGCCGACGGTGGTGCCGAACAGGTGGTCGGCGCTCGGCGGCTGCTGCGTGCCGAACAGCACGCCGTCGTCGCCGCGCACCTGGTTGAAGTCGTAGGGCGCGATCCACGGCGCGAAGACCGCGAGCACGAGGAAGAACAGGATCAGCCCGACGCCGAGCAGCAGCATGAAGCGCTGCAGGCCGTGGGACTGCTGGATGACGGAGCGACCGGGGTAGCGCATCAGAACCTCACTCGGGGGTCGACGAGCGCCACGATGGCGTCGATGAGGAAGCTCGCGATGCACACGACGAACGCGATCGCGGTGACGATGCCCTGCACGGCGAGGAAATCGCGCCGGATGAGGTACTGCGCCAGCTCGTAGCCGATGCCCTTCCACTCGAACGTGGTCTCGGTCAGCACCGCGCCACCCAGCAGGATCGCGATCTGCATGCCCATCACCGTGACGACGGGGACGAGCGCGTTGCGGAAGGCATGCTTGCGCTCGACCTGCCGCTCCGAGACGCCGCGGGCGCGGGCGGCGGTGACGTAGTCCGCGCGCAGCGTTTGCAGCAGGTTCACGCGCACGAGGCGCAGGAAGATTCCGCCGGTGAGCAGGCCGAGGGCGATCGCCGGCAGCACGGCGTGCTGCAGGACGTCCCAGATGTACTCGGGCTCGCCCCACAGGATGGCGTCGATGATCATGATGTTCGTCTGCGGCTCGACCTTGGCGAGCGTCAGCTCGGTGGCCGTCGAGGCCCGGCCCGAGGTGGGCCAGCCGAACGGCGCGACGGCCAGCTTGAGCAGCAGGCCGACGAAGAAGACGGGCGCGGCGTAGGCGACGATCGCGAACAGCCGCAGCAGCACGTCGGGGCCGCGGTCGCGGTGGCGCGCGGCGATGCGACCGAGCGGGATGCCCACCGAGAACGCCACGAGCAGCGCCCAGAACGTGAGCTCCAGCGTGGCCGCGCCGTTGACGATGAGGATGTCGGTGACCTCGCGGTTGTCCGTGAGGGTCGTGCCGAAGTCGCCGCGCAGGATGTTGCCGAGGTACTCGACGTACTGCACGAGGATCGGTCGGTCGAGGCCCGCCTCGGCCTTGCGCTCGGCGATCTGCTCGGGGGTGAGGCGGCCGCCCTGCGCCGCGGTGATCGGGTCGCCGATCACGCGCATCAGGAAGAACACGACGGTGACGAGCACCCACAGCATGGGGACGATGAGCGCGAGCCGGATCAGCAGGTACCGCGCGAGCGGGCTGAGGCCGCCGCGGCGACCGGGGGGTTCGGCCGACGGTGTGTCGGCGGCGACGAGGACGTCTGTGGTCACGCTGCACTCCTCCTACGTGGAAGCGGGGCCCCGGCACGCGCTGGGCGTGCCGGGACCCCGGTTCCGGGTGTCCGTTACTTCGACAGTGCCGTGAACCGGAACTTGAACGACGGGTCGAGCGTGTCGCTCACGCCCTTCACGTCCTTGCCGGCGACGGCCACCTGGGCGCCCGTGAGCAGCGGCAGGATCGGCACCTGGTCGGCCACCATCTCCTGGGCCTGGGCGAGCGTCGCGTCACGCGAGGCCTCGTCGGCGTCCACGCGCTCGGCGTCGAGCAGCTTGGTCATCGCGTCGTCCTCGTAGTGCGACTGGAGGAAGTTGTTCGGCGCGAAGAACGGCGTCAGGTAGTTGTCGGGATCCGGGAAGTCCGGGAACCAGCCCAGCTGGAAGGCCGGGTAGGCATCCTTGACGCGCTCCTCGGAGTAGGTGTTCCACTCCGTCGACTGCAGGTTGACCGTGAAGAGTCCGCCTTCCTCCAGCTGGCGCTTGACCGCCTGGTACTCCTGGTCGGAGCTGCCGCCGTAGTGGTCGGGGTTCCACTGGAGGTTGAGCTCGACGGGCGTCGAGACGCCGGCGTCGTCGAGGGTCTTCTTCGCGGCGGCCTGGTCGGGCGCGTCGCCGTACTTGTCCTTGAACGCCTCGGTGGCGCCCTTCTGACCCTCGGGGACGGCCGAGTAGGCCGGCGTGTAGGTGCCCTTGTAGACCTCCGAGGCGATCTCCTCGCGGTTCACGAGGTACGCCGCGGCCTGGCGGACGGCCTGCTTCTGCGCGTCGTCGTCGCCGGGCATCGTCTTGAGGTTGAACACGATGTAGCGCAGCTCGCCGCCGGGTCCGGTGTGGACGGTGACGTCGTCGGACTTCTTGAGGCTGTCGATGTCGGTCGGCGTCAGCGAGCGGTAGGCGACGTCGATGTCGCCCTTCTCCACGTCGAGCTTGAGGTTGTTCGAGTCGGCGTAGTAGCGCATCGTCACGTCGGACTTGGCCTCGCCGTACGTGCCGTCGTAGTCGGGGTTGACCGTGAACTCGGCCAGCTCGTTCTTCTTGTACTCGCCGATCGTGTACGGGCCGGAGAACGCGTTGGCCTCGACCGCGGCGTCGTCGTCGAGCAGGCCGTCGGCGGGGTACGTGTCCTCGTCGACGATCGGGCCGGCCGAGGTCACGAGGACCTGGGCGAAGGTCTGGTCGTTCGGCGCCTTGAGGGTGAACGCGACGGTCTTGTCGTCACGCGCTTCCACCGACTCCATGGCGCCGAGCAGCGAGGCCGGGCCGTTGGGGTCGTTGATGTCGACGATCCGCTTGAACGAGAAGGCCACGTCGGAGGCGGTCAGGTCGTTGCCGTTGGCGAACTTCAGTCCGTCCTTCATGGTGCAGACGTAGACCGTCGGCTCCTCGAAGTCGCACTTCTCCGCCGCGTCGGGGGTCAGCTCGGTGCTGCCCGCCGGGAAGTTGAGCAGGTACTGGTAGACCTGCGTCTGCACCGCCATGGAGCCGTTGTCGTACGAGCCGGCGGGGTCGATCGAGACCACCTTGTCGGTCGTTCCCACGATCAGGGCCGCATCGCTGTCGTCGTCGTTCTGTCCCGCTCCGCAGGCCGCCAGCACGGAGCCGGCCAGTGCCGCGGTCGCCAGGACGGTGACGCGTCGCCGCATCGAGTTCATCTGTTTCCTCCCCGGGGTTGTGTCCACCATCCGGACACTCGCTGTGACGCTACTCCCGTCGCGGAGTCGGGGCCATCCGCAGGACGGTTGCGTTTTGGTTACGCTCCCGGGGGGCGCGCGGATCTGGGCTCGCGGCCCGGGCGATATCCTCGGACCATGAGCCACGACCAGCATCTCGCCGATTTCGATCCCGACATCGCCGCGCTCCTCGACGCCGAGCTGGTCCGCCAGCAGACGACGCTCGAGATGATCGCTTCGGAGAACTTCGCTCCCGTCGCCGCCCTCGAGGCGCAGGGCAGCGTGCTCACGAACAAGTACGCCGAGGGCTACCCCGGCAAGCGCTACTACGGCGGCTGCGAGTTCGTCGACCAGGTCGAGCAGCTGGCCATCGACCGGCTCAAGCAGCTCTTCGACGCGGACTACGCCAACGTGCAGCCCCACTCGGGCGCCTCGGCCAACGCCGCCGCCCTGCACGCCATCGCCACCGCGGGCGACACGATCCTGGGCCTCGACCTGGCCAACGGCGGTCACCTCACGCACGGCATGAAGCTCAACTTCTCCGGGCGCCTCTACAACCCGATCCCGTACCACGTGATCCCCGAGACCGGCTTGGTCGACATGGACGAGGTGCGCGCGCTCGCGATCGAGCACCGCCCCCGGGTGATCATCGCCGGCTGGTCGGCGTACCCCCGTCAGCTCGACTTCGCCGCGTTCCGCGCGATCGCCGACGAGGTCGACGCGATCCTGTGGGTCGACATGGCGCACTTCGCCGGCCTCGTGGCCACGGGCCTGCACCCCAGCCCGCTGCCCCACGCGCACATCGTCACCACCACCACGCACAAGACCCTCGGCGGCCCGCGCGGCGGCGCGATCCTCACGAACGACGAGACGATCGCCAAGAAGATGCGCTCGGCCGTGTTCCCCGGCCAGCAGGGCGGCCCGCTCGAGCACGTCATCGCGGCCAAGGCCGTGGCCTTCAAGATGGCGCTGCAGCCCGAGTTCGCCGAGCGCCAGCAGCGCACGATCGAGGGTGCGCGCATCCTCGCCGAGCGTCTGCTCGCCGACGACGCGGTGGCCGCGGGCATCCAGGTCCTCAGCGGCGGCACCGACGTGCACCTCGTGCTCGTCGACCTGCGCAACTCCGAGCTCGACGGCCAGCAGGCCGAGGACCGCCTCCACGAGGTCGGCATCACGGTCAACCGCAACGCCGTCCCGAACGACCCGCGTCCCCCGATGGTCACCTCGGGCCTGCGCATCGGCACGCCGGCCCTGGCCACGCGTGGCTTCGGCGCCGACGAGTTCCACGAGGTCGCCGAGATCATCGCCGCGGCGCTCCAGCCCGGCGAGGTCGACATCGAGGGCCTGCGCAAGCGCACCCACGTGCTCGCCGAGCGCTTCCCGCTCTACCCCGGCATCAAGCCGTTCACGTCGTGAACGACCGGCCGGGGGTGGGTGCGTGGTTCCGCCCGGCCGTCCTCGGCCTGCACCTGTTCGCGATCGCGGCGATCGGGTTCTGCCTGTTCATGGGCACCTGGCAGCTGGGTGCGTACGACCAACGTCAGGAGGACGAGCGCGCCGAGCAGGGTGAGTCCACCGCGGCGGTCCCCCTCGAGTCCGTGTGGGCCCCCGGCGACGTCTTCACCACGGACCAGGACCAGCGCCCGGTCACGGTGACCGGCACGTTCCGGTCGGCGTCCGAGCAGCTCTGGGTCACCGACCGCGAGCAGGACGGCGCCACCGGCGTGTGGCTGCTGGCTCCCGTCACGGTCGGCGACGCCCAGCTGATGGTCGTGCGCGGCTGGGCGCCCGAGGCCTCCTCGACGTTCCCCGACGTGCCCGTCGGCGAGACCTCGTTCGAGGCCGTCCTCCAGCCGGGCGAGGAGTCCGCGTCCGGCTGGGACCCCGCCGCGCGCACGATCGGCTCGGTCCGGATCCCCACGCTGCTCAACGAGCTCGGCTACGCCGACCTGTGGTCGGGCTTCGCGATCTCCACCGACCCGGCGGTGGCCGGCGGCCTCGACGTGGCCGAGGTCCCGGAGGCCGACGTCTCGTGGACGGCCGGCGGCCGCAACCTCGGATACGGCCTGCAATGGTGGGTCTTCGCGGCCTTCGCGCTGTTCATGTGGTGGCGCATGGCGCGTGAGATGGTGCTTGGCCGAGATCGATAGGCTGGGGCGGTGAACGACCGACTTCTGCGCGCCTACCAGGTCATGGCGACCATCGTGGGACTCAACCTCCTCATCGTGATGGCCGGCTTCATCGGCAAGATCGCCACCGACGAGGGCTCGTGGTGGAACCGCAACCAGGACACCTTCCTGGTCATCGACCAGCTGCACGGCTTCCTCTTCATGGTGCTGATCGTCCTGGTCGCCCGCCTGACCCTGCGCGAGAAGTGGTCCTGGGGCTACATGCTCAGCGTCATCGTGCTGGCGTGCATCCCGCTCGTGTCGTTCTGGTCCGAGCGCCGCACCACCCACCGCGTCCACGCCTCGCAGGCCTCGGCGCCCGCGACCGCCTGAGTCAGTCGTCGGCCGGGTCGGGCTCGAACAGGTCCTCGATCCGGCAGTCGAACGCCGCCGCGAGCCGGAACGCCAACGGCAGCGACGGGTCGTAGCGACCCTTCTCGATCGAGATCACGGTCTGCCGTGACACGCCCAGCTCGTCGGCCAGCCGGCGCTGCGACCAGCCGCGCTCCTCGCGGAGCCGCGGGACGTGGTTCCGCATCAGCCGTCCCGCCGCTTGAGCCACAGCATCCGCACGACGACGTCGCCCATCGCGAACGCGGTGAGCGCGATGAGGCCGACCCGCAGGGACACCTCCAGGTCGACGATGACACCCGCGAGGAGCGTCAGTCCGAGAACCAGCAGCAGGTCGGTGAACGCGCCGCTCTGCGCACGCTGGAGCCACTGGGCCTCGATCGTGTCGTCGGGCCGGTCCACCGCGTCGCGCAGGCTGCTCCGGTCGACGAGGGCCACCCACGCCAGCGCGAAGATCCACGGCAGCGCGACGACCGCGACCACGAGGATCTCCTCGCGCCGGCTGCCGTCCAGCGCCGCCAGCGCCCACGCCGCGACGCCTCCCGACACCACCAGCGCGATGGCCGCGCACGACCCGAGCAGGGCGACCGGTCCCCCACCGAACCGCGCCCGCCCCCAGTACCCCCGCGTCTCCACCCGTTCGCTCATGCCCCCACCATAAGGTCAAGGTCGCTTGACAGTCAAGCACCCTTGACTTCGGGTGATTGACGGTTTCCCCGGTTAAGCGGGGAAACCGTCACTTAGCGAGGTTCGCAAACCTCACTAAGTGACAGGAAACCTCGCGAAGTCGGGGCTCGTGGACGACGTGCCGCGTTGTCCACAGGGTCCGAAGTCAGGACCGTTCTCGTGTCTGGGATCCGCGAGAGTTCACGAATGGAGCCCTTCTTCGAGACCTTGGCCGATCGCCGGGGTGGTTACATCCTGCGTCCCGATCTGCTCGACCTGGGCGTGTCCGACCGCCAGATCAAGGACGCGCTCCGGCAGGAGCTCATCGTGCGAATCCGCCCGGGGACGTACGCGCCGCGCGGACACGCCGACCTCTCGCCGGAGGAGAGGCACCGGCTGTTGGCCTTCGCGGTGCAGGACAAGCTGCCCTCGGGAGTCGTGCTCAGCCACCAGTCCGCCTCGGTGATCCACAGCGGCGTCTCGTACGGCCTCGACCTGAGCCAGGTCCATGTGACGCGTCTTGGTCGGACGACCGCCCGTGCCGAGGCGAAGGTGACCCATCACGGGGGAACCCTGCCGGACGAGGACATCGTCGAAGTCGACGGGCACCTCCTCGTAGTCCCTGGGCGCGCTGCGCTCGAGACGGCGGTGGTCGCCGGCACGGAGGCCGGCCTCATCCAGACGTCCCTCGCGCTACGGCATGGTGTGACGCCGGAAGAGCTGCACGAGCGCCTCGGCGCGATGGCGCGATGGCCCGGCGTCGCCAAAGTTCGTCTGTCCGTCATCTGGGCCACCCCGGAGTGCGAGACCGTTGGGGAGCTCCGCTCCCTCTACATGTTTCGTATGGGCGGTGTTCCCGTTCCCCGGATGCAGGTGGAGTACTTCGACGCGAACGGAGTCTCGCTCGGTCGGGTCGACTTCGACTGGGAGGACTTCTGGCACTGCGGCGAGTTCGACGGCCTACTCAAGTACGGCCGTCTGAACCCGTACGGCGGCGGCAACCTCGGTCAGGTGATCGTCGACGAGAAGCGCCGCGAGGACCGCATTCGCGAGACGGGCCGTGGGATGAGCCGGTGGGTGTGGTCCGACCTGCACTCGCCTCGGGCTACCTGCCAGCGGATCCTGGCAGCCCTCGAGCAGTCGCGTCGCCTTCACGGCCGCCGCTCGCCCACCGTCCTCGCCTGACTTCACGAGGTTTCCTGTCACTTCACGAGGTTCGCGAACCTCCGTCAGTGACAGTTTCCCCGCTTAACCGGGGAAACTGTCACGTCACCGCCCGACGAACGTGGCGTTCCCGGGGCCGTCGGCGAGGAAGGAGGCCATGCCGTGCTGGAGGTCCTCGGTGTCGAAGAGCTCGGCGGCGATCGCGGTGGTGCGGGCGATGGAGCCGGGGACGCCGGAGGTCTCGAACTCGCGCAGGATCTGCTTCGCGGCGCCGAACGCGCGGGTGGGACCCGCGGCCAGGTCGGCGGCGAACGCCGCGACGCCGGCGTCGAGCTCCTCCGGCGCGAAGACGCGGTTCACGACGTTCCAGCGCTCGAGCGTGACGGCGTCGAACGGCGCGCCCGTGAACACGAACTCCTTGGCGCGCGCGACGCCCGCGCGCCCCGCGAGCCGCTGCGTGCCGCCCATCGTCGGCGTCAGGCCGATGACCCGCTCGACCAGACCGAACTTCGCCTTCTCCGAGGCCAGCAGCACGTCACAGGCCAGCGCGACCTCGAACGCCCACGTCAGCGTCAGGCCGTGCGCGACGAAGATCGTGGGGACGTCCAGCGCCGCGAACCGCTCGGGCAGCTCGATCATCCGGTCGTAGAGCTCGCGCGTGGCCTCCTTGGTCGTGCGGGCGTGGAACTGCGCCACGTCGACGCCACCGGACACGATCTTCCCCTCGGCGCGCACCACCAAGACGCGCGGCGGCTCGGCCTCGACGCGATCGAGGGCCGCGTCGAACTCGTCGTGGAACTCCAGCGAGTAGAGGTTCACGGGCGGGGCCGAGAAGGTGAGCGTTGTCACACCACCCTCGGAGTGCGGGTCGACGGTCACCGATCGATCCTCGGATCGTAGGACCCACCGCGCTCGGCGGTGGCCTTGCGGACGACCACGACGGCCGCGGCGGCAGCGATCAGGAGCAACACCAGTCTCGACATGCCCCCACGCTAGCGGGAGACGTTCGGCGTCTCGTGCAAGGATGGAACCAACCCCTGAAAGGACGTGAAGTGCCCACCATCGCCACGCTCCACACCAACCGTGGAGACATCAAGATCGAGCTGTTCGACCACCAGGCACCCAAGACGGTGGCGAACTTCGTCGGCTTGGCCGAGGGCACCAAGGAATGGGTCGATCCCGCCACCGGCTCGGTGTCGACGAAGCCCTTCTACGACGGCCTCACGTTCCACCGGGTGATCTCCAACTTCATGCTGCAGGGCGGCGACCCGCTCGGCGACGGCCGCGGCGGCCCGGGCTACGAGTTCGACGACGAGTTCCACCCCGAGCTCCAGTTCGACCGCCCCTACCTGCTCGCCATGGCCAACGCGGGCACCAAGCCCAACGGCGCCGGCACCAACGGCTCGCAGTTCTTCATCACGGTCGCCAAGACCGACTGGCTCAACCGGAAGCACTCGATCTTCGGTGAGGTCAAGGACGCCGACAGCCGCGCCGTGGTCGACGCGATCGCCGCGGTCGAGACCGATCGCTTCGATCGTCCGGCGCAGCCCGTCGTGATCGAGTCCGTCACCCTCGAGAAGTGACCGACGAGAACGCCGGCCAGACCTGCTACCGCCATCCGGGTCGGCCTGCGTTCATCCAGTGCCAGCGCTGCTCGCGCTACATCTGTCCTGAGGACATGCGCGAGGCCAGCGTCGGCTTCCAATGCCCCGAGTGCGTGAAGCAGGGCCAGGCCGCGGTGCGCCAGCCGCGCACGCTCGCCGGCGGCGCCATCTCCACCAACGCCGGCGCGGTCACGATGGTGATCATCGGGCTCAACGTGCTGGCCCAGCTGATCGTCATGGTCACGGGCGGCACCCGGGGCTGGTTCTTCCAGGACGGCGCGATGCTCGGGCTGGGCGTCTACGACGGCGAGGTCCACGGCGTCGCCCACGGCGAGTACTGGCGCCTCGTGACCGCGGCCTTCCTGCACGGCGGCCTGCTGCACCTCGCGTTCAACATGTACGCCCTGTACCTGTTCGGTCCGTTCGTCGAGCAGACGCTCGGGCGCGTCCGGTTCGTCCTCACGTACCTGACGCTCGCGGTCGGCTCGTCGGTGCTGGTCTACCTGCTCACCGACTTCCGCACGCTGACTATCGGCGCCTCCGGTGCAGTCTTCGGCCTGTTCGGGCTCGCGCTGGTGTTCCTCGTGCGCACGCGCCAGAACATCACCGGCATGCTCATCCTGCTGGCGATCAACGGCCTGATCAGCCTGCAGTCGGGCATCAGCTGGCAGGGCCACCTCGGCGGCTTCCTCACCGGCCTCGTGCTCGGCCTGATGTTCGCCTACGCACCGCGTGAGCGCCGCACGCTCGCGCAGGTCGCCACGTTCGTCGTGCTGTGGGCGGCCTTCGTGGCCGCCGTGGCCTGGCGCACGAACGACCTCGCCGGGCGCTTCATGATCCTCAGCTGAAACGCCCGCGTCCACACCTTGTCCACAGCTGTGTGCACAGCCTGTGGGGAATCACAGGAGTGTGATTCACTCCCACTTCATCGCGAAGCCGAAGGCGGCGAGGATGAAGCCCATGCCGATCATGAGGTTCCAGCCACCGAGGTCGCTGTACCAGGGGATCGTCACGTCGGTGTTGGAGATCGTGTAGAAGACGACGATCCAGGCCAGGCCGATGACCGCGCACGCGACCATCAGGGGAGCCGCCCAGCGGTTGCCGATGCGCACCGGCTTGGGGCCGTTGTCGGCGACGGACTTGCGCTTGAACCTGTTGAACACGAGCATCTCCCGGTCGGGCGGCTGGGACGGCCGCTGTGTGTCGTACCCCGCTAGCCTAGTCGTCGTGCCGGAAACTCCACGCGAGGAGGGGAAGATCAAGGTCGTCAGCAGGTGGAGCCTGCTCGGCCTCGTCCTCGCCTGCGTGTGCGGCATCGTCCTGGTCGCGGCCGCGGTGACCTCCAACGGGTCCGACCTGAGGCCCGCCGGCGGCGACCTGAACTCGGTGGTGCGCGACCGCGCCCACGAGGTCGAGAACCGTCGCGGCGAGGCCGCCCGCCTGCAGCGCGAGGTCGACGAACTCACGGGTCGCGCCGACGACGCCGACCTGCGCCGGGAGGCGCGTCGCGTCACGAAGCTCTCCGACCCGGCCGGCCTGACGCCCGTCGAGGGTCCGGGTCTGCGCATCGCCCTGGAGGACGCCCCACGCTCGGTCGAGGTCCCCGGACTCGACCCGAACCTGCTCGTCGTGCACCAGCAGGACATCCAGGCGTTCGTGAACGCCCTGTGGGCAGGCGGCGCCGAGGCGATCACGCTGCAGGGCCAGCGACTGATCTCCACCACGGGCATCAAGTGCGTCGGCAACACCGTGGTGCTCGACGGCGTGCCGTACTCCCCGCCCTACGTCATCGAGGCGATCGGCGACCGCAGCCGTCTGCGCGGCGCCATGACCGAGTCGCCCGAGGTCACCACCTACACGCAGTACGCGCAGAAGTACGGCCTCGGCCTCGACCAGCGTGAAGTGGACGTCGTGAAGGCGCCCGCCCACGGCGGCAGCGTGTCGCTGAGCCACGCCACCGTCGTGGACTGACTCCCGTCAGGGCGTCGGCAGCGTGGTCGGCGGCGCGTTCGGGTCCGGCGTCGGCTCGGTCTCGGGCTCCGGCGGGCGCGACACCGTGAGAGTGATGGTCGTGGCGGGCGCCACCATCGAGCCCGGCTCGCGGCTCTGCGCGGTGACCGTGCCGTCGGGCGCGGTGCCGTTCGGATCGTCCTGGACCGAGACCTTCAGGCCGGCGTCCTCGAGCGTCTTCGTGGCCGCCTCGACCGACTGACCGACGACGTTGGGCACGTCGACCTGGCCGCGGGACACGATGAGCGTGACGGTGCTGCCGCGCTCGACCTGGGTGCCCGGGGGCGGGTTGCTGTTGAGGACCCGGCCCTTGGGCTGGTCGCTGTCGGTGTTCTGGCGTTCGACCTTGAGGCCGTACCGGTCGCCCTCGAGCAGGTCCTTGGCCTCGTCGAACGAGTAGCTCGTGAGGTTCGGGATGTCGACGAGCTCGGGTCCGGCGCTGACGACCAGGTCGACCGTCGTGCCCTCATCGACCGTGGTGCCGGCCTCCGGGTCGGTGGACATGACCTGGCCCTCGGGGATGTCGGCACTGGTCTGCTCGCTGGTGTCGCCCACCACGAGGTTCTTCGACTCGAGCCGGTTCGTGGCGGTCTCGACGTCGAGTCCCTCGACGCGCGGCACGTCCACCTGGGGCGTGTTGACCTCGGGGTCCTTGTCGTTGAGCATCAGCGCGATGCCCACCGCGGCGGCGATCGCCAGCAGCACGAGCGCGAGCGCCCACCACTTGCCGGCGCCCTTCTTCTTCTCCTCCTCCTCGGAGGCGGGCGGCAGCACGGGCGCGGCGACGGCGGGCGTGACCTGGGTGGCTCCGGCGGCGCCGACGGCCGTGACGGCCTGCGTCGGAGCGTCGACCGAGCCGCCGGCCAGCACGCGCTCGATGTCCTTGCGCATGTCGCCGGCGCTGGAGTAGCGGTCGTCGACGCGCTTGGCGAGCGCCTTCGCGACGACGTGGTCGACCTCGACCGAGACGTCAGGGTTCAGCTGCGACGGCGGGCGGGCCTCCTCGCGCACGTGCTGGTAGGCCACCGAGACGGGGCTGTCGCCCACGAACGGCGGACGACCCGTGAGCAGCTCGTAGAGCACGCAGCCCGTGGAGTAGATGTCGCTGCGGGCGTCGACGGTCTCGCCGCGGGCCTGCTCGGGCGAGAGGTACTGCGCCGTGCCGATGACGGCCGCGGTCTGGGTCATGGCGCTGGAGGTGTCGGCGATCGCCCGGGCGATGCCGAAGTCCATCACCTTGACCTTGCCCTCGGGCGTCAGCATGACGTTGGCGGGCTTGATGTCGCGGTGGATGATGCCGGCGCGGTGGCTGTAGTCGAGCGCGCTGAGGATGTCGGCGGTGATCGACAGGGCGCGCTCGGGCAGGATCTTGCGGCCGTCGCGCAGGACGTCGCGCAGCGTGCGACCCTCGACGAGCTCCATCACGATGTACGGCACGTGGGCGCCCGACGCGTCGGTGGCCTCGCCGGTGTCGTAGACGGCGACGATCGACGGGTGGTTCAGCGAGGCCGCGGACTGCGCCTCGCGGCGGAAGCGCTCCTGGAACGTCTCGTCGGCGGCCAGGTCGGCGCGCAGCAGCTTGATGGCGACCGGGCGGCCCAGGCGCATGTCGTGTCCGGCCCTGACATCGGCCATGCCTCCACGGCCGACCAGCTCGCCGACCTGGTAGCGGTCGCCGAGCGGGCTCATGTACGCGTCAGTCTCGGTCATGGTGTCCAGTCTCCCAAAGGGTGGATGGTGGTCATCGCAGCACCGCCTCCATCACGGAGCGGGCGATCGGGCCGCCGAGGCGGCCTCCGCCGATGTCGCTGGTGTTCTGTGCGGACTCGACCAGCACCGCCACGGCGACCTGTGGGTCGTCCGCCGGGGCGAAGCTGATGAACCAGGCGTAGGGCGGGCGGTCGGGCGCCGACTCGGCGGTGCCGGTCTTGCCGCCGACCTTCACGCCGGGGATGGCCGCGGGCGAGCCGGTGCCGTCGTCGACGACCGCGACCATCATGTCGTTCAGCTCGCGGGCGTCGCCGGCGGACATGGCCCGCTCCAGCTCCTGCGGCTCGGGCTGCTCGAGGATCGAGAGGTTGGGCGCGCGCACGGTGCGCACGACGCGCGGCTTCATCAGCACGCCGTCGTTGGCGACCGTGCCGGCGACCATGGCCATCTGCAGCGGCGTGGCGGCGACCTCGTACTGGCCGATGCCTGACTGGGCCAGCTGCGGCGCCTCGAGCTCGACGTCGGGGTCGGCGGTGAAGCGGCTGGCGGCCGAGGCGAGGTCGTCCAGCGGGCGCGAGCCGAAGCCGAACTTCGTGGCCTGCTCGGCGAGCTTGTCCTGGCCGACCTTGCCGGCCATCCAGCCGAACGAGACGTTGCACGAGACCTCGAGCGCGCGCTCGAACGTGATCGGGTTGCCGCCGCAGTCGCTGCCGCCCTGGTTGGTGAGCTTGTAGTCGATGCCGGGGAAGCCGAGGGTGGCGCCGCCGCGGACGTCGTCGTCGGACTTCAGCCCGAGGTCCTCGATGCCGGCGGCCGCCGTGACGGCCTTGAAGGTCGAGCCCGGGGGCAGCGTGGTCTGCGTGCCGCGGTTGATGAGCGGTTGGTTCTCGTCGTTCTCCAGGCGCCGCATCGCCGTGGTGACCTTGTCGAGGTCGTGGCTGGCGAGCGCGTTGGGGTTGTACGTGGGCTGGCTGACCATCGCGAGGATGTCGCCGTTCTGCGGGTTGAGCGCCACGACGGCGCCACGCGTCTTCTCGCCGAGATCGGCCAGGCCGTCGAACGCGGCCTTCTGGGCGGCCGGGTCGAGGGTGAGCTCGACGCTGCCGCCCTGCGGCTGGTCGTTGGAGATGACGTCGATGACCCGGTTGACGAACAGGCGGTCGTCGCTGCCGGACAGGATGTCGTTGTACGACTGCTCGATGCCCTCGCGGCCGTAGATGTAGGAGAAGTAGCCGGTGACCGGCGCGTACAGCTTCGGGTCGGTGTACTTGCGCTGGAACTGCCACTTGTCCTTCACGGGCACGGACTGCGCGATGGGCTCGCCGTCGACGATGATCGCGCCGCGCTCGCGGCTGAACTGCTCGTCGATGACGCGGCGGTTGCCCTCCTTGGCGTTCAGGTCGTCGGCCTGGACGAACTGCACCACGTTGGCGTTGAGCAGCAGGGCCAGGAACATCAGGAGGCACACGATGGCCATGGCGCGCACGGGCTTGTTCACGAGAGCTTCACCACCTGCGTCTGGTCGTCCCCGCTGATCGTGGAGACCTCGGGGGCGGGACGACGGGTCTGGTCGCTGATGCGCAGCAGCAGCGCCACGATGATCCAGTTCATGATGATCGAGGAGCCGCCGGCGGCCAGGAACGGCGCCGTGAGGCCGGTCAGCGGGATGAGGCGCATGACGCCGCCGGCGACGACGAACACCTGCAGCGCGAACGAGACCGACAGGCCCACCGCGAGCAGCTTGCCGAACGCGTCACGGCAGGTCAGCGCGATGCGCAGGCCCCGCTCGACGATGAGGCCGTAGGCCACGAGCACCGCCATGAGGCCGGTGAGGCCGAGCTCCTCGCCGATCGAGGACAGGATGAAGTCGGAGAAGCCGAAGGGCGTCATCTCGGGGCTGCCCTGCCCCCAGCCGCGACCCAGCAGCCCGCCGTGCGCGAGCCCGTAGAGCGCCGTGATGATCTGGTAGTTCTTGTCCGGGTCGGCCCACGGGTCGAGCCAGGCGTCGAAGCGGTCGCGCACGTGCCCGAAGGCCGCGTACCCGAACCACGCGCCCGCCGCGAACAGCACGCCGCCGACGACGAGCCAGCCCGGCCGCTCGGTGGCGACGTAGAGCATCACGACGAAGAGGCCGAAGAACAGCAGCGACGAGCCGAGGTCGCGCTGGAAGACGAGGATGCCGACGCTGACGAGCCAGCCCAGCAGGATCGGGCCGAGGTCGCGCCCGCGCGGCAGGTCGACGCCCAGCACCCGGCGGCCGGCCAGGGCGAGTGCGTCGCGCTTGGCCACGAGGTAGCCGGCGAAGAAGATCGCCAGCGCGATCTTGGCGGCCTCGGCGGGCTGGAAGCTGAAGGGTCCGAGCTGGATCCAGATCTGCGCGCCACGCTTCGCGTTGCCGATGACGGGCAGGATCGGCAGGACCAGCAGCACGATCGCGCCGAGGCCGAAGGTGTAGGTGTACTGCTGGAGGCGGCGGTGGTCGCGGATGAGCGCGAGCACCGCGACGAACATGAGGACGCCCAGGATCGTCCAGCGCAGCTGGCCCTGCGCGAACGGGCCGAAGCCCGATCCGTTGGCCTCGAGGCCGAGGTCGATCCGGTAGATCATCGTCAGGCCGATGCCGTTGAGCGCCACCACGACGGGCAGCAGCACGGGGTCGGCGTAGCCGGCGAAGCGGCGCACGGCCAGGTGGGCGCCGAGCGCGACGACGGCGTAGACCGCTCCGACCGTGTAGATGCCCGCGGGGACGGTGCCGTCGATGCCCAGGCCGACGGCGGCGTAGGACCCGATGCCGATCGCGATCGCCAGCAGCAGCAGTCCGAGCTCGGCGGTGCGGCGCTTGCGGGGGATCCAGGCGGGGGTGGCGCCCGGGGCACTCATGGCGCCTCCGTCGGCGCGGACGTGGCCGGGGTGCGACGCGGCGAGGCCGTCGCGGTGGGCGTCGGCGTCGGCGTGGGGGTCGGCTCGGTGACCTGGATGCTGAGGTTGGTGACGATCCGCTTGGCCTCGGCGTGGTCGGCGGCGGCGATGCCGGCGGCGACGCGGTCGCGCTGGTAGGGCGGCAGCGTGTCGATCTGGATGCGGGTGACCTCGTCGACCGTCTTGAGCGTCAGGCCGGGGATGTCGACGTCGACGCCGCGGTAGATCGCGACCTGGTCGCCGGACGGCGCGACGAAGTACTGGCGCTGCGACCAGTCGTAGGCGTACGCGCCGGCACCGCCGACGAGGCCCAGGACGACGAGGATCGCGAGCAGCCACGTGAGGCCGCGGCGGCGGGGCGCGGCACGCGGCGCGTAGCGGAGCTCCTCGGGGTCGGGCTCGACGGCGTCGTCGGCCCCGGCCGGGAGCGTGGTCGGCGCGGTGGCCGCCCGGACCGAGCCGGTGCGCGGGCGGGGCTGGGTGGTGGCCGCGCCCACGATCTGGGGCTGGCCGTCGGCGCAGACGAGGCTCTCGTCGACCGGCTCGTCGCCGTCGACGAACTCGGCCAGGACCACGGTCACGTTGTCGTAGCCGCCGCCCTCGAGCGCCAGCCGGACGAGCTCGGTGGCGGCCGCGTCGATCGTCTCGAGCTTCATCGTCCGCTCGATCGTCTCGTCGTCGACCATGTCGGTGAGGCCGTCGCTGCACAGCAGGTAGCGGTCGCCGGGGGCGGGCTGGAGCCACGTGAAGTCGGGCTCGAAGTCGTCGCGGCCCAGGATCGCCTTGAGCAGCAGCGAGCGGTGCGGGTGGACGCGCGCCTCCTCGGGCGTGATGCGCCCCTCGTCGACGAGACTCTGCACGAAGGTGTGGTCGATGCTCAGCTGGCTGAGACGGCCCTGGCGCAGGCGGTAGGCGCGCGAGTCGCCGATGTGGGCGACGGCCAGCTTCTCGCCGTCCCACAGCATCGCCTCGAGCGTGGTGCCCATGCCCTCGACCGCAGGATCGTCGGCGATCAGCTGGGCCAGGCGGTGGTTGGCCGTGGCCACGGCGGTGCGCAGGGCCTCGAGCGCGTCGCCGTCGTCCTCGGGGTCGAGGTCGCGGTCGAGCTCGCGGATCTCGGCGAGCGTGGCGGAGGAGGCCAGGTCGCCGGCGGCGGCGCCGCCCATGCCGTCGGCGATGACCAGCAGGCGCGGGCTGGCGTAGCCCGAGTCCTGGTTGTTCGAACGTCGCAGACCGACGTCGGTCAGCGCCACGTAGCGATAGGTCAGCGGCGCCATCTACTTGCGCAACTCCACGATCGTCTTGCCCAGTCGCACGGACGTGCCCAGTGCGACCGGCACCGGCGAGGTGACGCGCTGGCTGCCGATGTAGGTGCCGTTCGTGGAGCCGAGGTCCTCGACGAACCACTGCTCGCCGTTCGTGGCGAAGCGGGCGTGACGGGTGGACACGTAGTCGTCGTCGAGGCGGATCGCGGCGTCGGTGCCGCGGCCGAGCAGGATCGGATCGGTGCCCAACGGGACGCTCTGCCCGGCGTTGGGACCGTCGACGACCTGCAGCATGCTCGGCGCGCCGCGCATCTTGCGGTTGCGGCGGGCCTTCTCGGGCTTCGGCTGCTTCTGGGGCTTCTGGCCCTTGGGCGTCTTCGCGGTCTGGACCTTCGTGCCGAAGATGTCGGTGCGGATGACCGAGACGGCCGAGAGCACGAACAGCCACAGCACGGCCAGGAAGCCGAGCTTGATCAGGGTGAGGGTCAGCTCACTCACACGACCTCCTCGCTGATCTGCACGGAGATCGTGGTGTTGCCGAGACGGATCGAGGAGCCGTTGCGCAGGAATGCGGCGTCGACCCGGCGGCCGTCGACGATGACGCCGTTGGTGGAGCCGAGGTCGCGGATCTCCACGCCCGTGCCCAGGAACGAGATCTCGGCGTGGTTGCGGCTGATGCCCGGGTCGTCGATCTTGAGGTCCACCGAGGAGCCGCGGCCGATCGTGATGCCGGGCGGGTTCACGGGGTGGCGCAGGCCGCCGATGTCGAGCACGACCTTGGCGCGGCGGACGGCGGTGTCGGTGATCGGCTCGCCGCGCACCGGCGTGACGGACGCGTTCGAGGCGCTGACGATCGTGAAGCGACCGGTGTGCAGGGCCTCGTCGAGGGCGAACTCGATGTGCAGCGGGCCGGCGGCGGTGTAGTGCTGCTCGGCGAGGTGCTCCTTGAGCAGCGTGGCGAGCTCGGTGGCCAGCGTGGCTCCGTAGGGGGCCAGACGGTCGTGGTCGGCCGGCGAGAGCTCCACGGTGAAGTCGTTGGGCACGAGCGTGCGCTCGCGGCTGAGGACCGACGCGTTCTGGTCGACCTCGCGCTGGAGGGCCGCCGCGATCTCGACGGGCTGCACCGCGCTGCGGAAGGCGCGCGCGAACGCCCCGGTGACGGCACCCTCGAGGCGCTTCTCGAAGCGCTGCAGGACTCCGGCCACAGGTGCTCACCTCCTCGGGCATGCCACATCGACGACGGTCGGTCCTGTCGATCGTATCGACACGGGGCCAGAACGGCGTCCTCCGCGGCTGCGACCCGCCGCACACCGGCGCGATCGCGGGAGGGGGACCCGCCGAGTTCGCGTCCCCGACGCTGCCTGTTAGACTCTGACGTCGGTCCGGTTCACCGGATCAACGCGCGAGTGGCGGAATGGTAGACGCGCTGGCTTCAGGTGCCAGTGTCCGCAAGGGCGTGGGGGTTCAAATCCCCCCTCGCGCACAGCAGAAGGGCCGGATCCCACGGGATCCGGCCCTTTCTCGTGCCCGCCCGACCGACTCAGGCGGTCGGGTCGACGAGCACCTTCGCGTGTCGGGACTGGCCCGAGTCGAGCTCGTCCATGAGCTGCGGCAGGTCGGCCAGGCCGATGGTGCCGGTGTGCAGGGAGGCGACGTCGACCGAGCCGTCGGCGATCGCGCGCATGGCTCCGAGGAAGTCCTCGTGGTTGTAGGCGAGCGAGCCGATTATCGTGAGCTCGCGCACCTGCCAGTCGCCGTAGCTGACGGTCGAGTCGGTCATCGGGAAGCCGAGGAGCGCCAGGGTGCCGCCACGACGGACGAGCTCGCCGGACGGCTTGAGGAGCGCGGCGACGCCGGAGCACTCGTAGAGGACGTCGGCGCCGAGGCCGTCCGTCGCGTCGAGCAGCACTTGGGTGAACTCCTCGCCGGGCGCGTGCACGTCGGTGAACCCGAGCGCGGTCGCGGCGGCGCGACGATCCGCGTTCGGCTCGACGACGAAGATCCGTCCGGCGCCGGCGTGGCGCGCGTGCTGCGCGGCGAGGAGGCCGATGGGTCCCGCGCCCTGGACGACGACGATCGCGCCGAGGGTCTGCCGCGCGCGCTTGACCGCGTGGAAGGTCACGGCCGTCGGCTCGACGAGGGCGGCCTCGACGTCGCTGAGACCGTCGAGCACCGGCATGACCCGACGCTCCGAGACGACGAGCGAGGTGGCGAAGCCGCCGTGGTCGGGGGAGTCGGGCGTGACGCCGTTCGCCTCGGCGAACGCGGTGTCGCAGTGCTGGGGGTGGCCCGCCGTGCACTGCGCACAGGTGCCGCACGCAGGTCCGACCGAGGCGACCACCCGGGTTCCGGGCTCCACCGTCGACACGCCCGCGCCGACACGTCGCACCGTGCCGGTCCACTCGTGACCGAACGTCGCGGGCGGGATCTGGCCGCCCGACGTGTAGTTGTGGGTGTCGGTCGCGCAGATGCCGCACAGCGTCACGTCGACCTCCACCATGCCGGGGTCGATCTCGTCCGGCCGGCCCCGCTCCCGCAGCTCGAGGGCGGACGGGGCGGTGATGGCGGCGTACGTAGTAGTCACATGTTCAACTATTCCACGGCCCGCGCAACCGGCCACTTCGCTCGTGCCCCGGACACGACGATGGCCGCGGGGTGGAGTCCCGCGGCCATCATCGGTGTGCGCAGACCGGCAGGAGGAGGGGCCGGTCTTCGCGGAGTCGTGCGCTCAGTCGCCGGGCCACTCGCCCGTCGCCTTGGCGAACGCGCGGGCGCCCTGTCGCTGGACGATCGCGCGGACGCCGGAGAAGATCGCGCCCTGGATGACGGCGGCGAGCAGGATCTCCTTGAGTGGGAACTCCGACTGCGTCGGGTTGGGCGGATCGCCCTCGCTGTTCGGGCTGGCCCGCTTCCAGACCTGCTTGAACACGGCCGATGCGATGAGTCCGGCGATGATCGACGAGATGAGCCCGACCGGCTGGTACAGGATCTTCGCCGACGTGCTGGACTTCGCGGGCTTGGACGCGGGCATCAGCCGACGGCCACCTGACGACCGGCGAGGATCTCGGCTCGCTCGGACTCGGTGAGGCCGCCCCAGACGCCGTACGGCTCCTGGACCGCGAGCGCGTGCTCACGGCACCGGTCGATGACCGGGCACGTGGCGCAGACGGCCTTGGCGTTCTCCTCACGACGGTGACGCTTCATCCCGCGCTCTGCTTCGGGCGAGAAGAAGACGGAGGAGTCGACGCCCATGCAGGCGCCCTCCCACTGCCATTCGTAGGACTCGATGATGGGTGACGGAAGTCGCTTGATGTTGACCATGAAACCTGCCCCTTCCCCAAGGGTGCGGACTGACACGAGCTGGTGTGCACAACTCGGTGAGTAGTCCGACCGTACTACTCAACCTATTCACTAGGCAAGCGACTTGAATAGGTTTTATGATTTCCCCATGCACCGCCGCTGGACCGTGGGGACTCTCTCGGAGATGTTGGGCATCGCCGCCCCCACCCTTCGCACGTGGGAGCGCCGTTACGGCGTGGGTCCCACGTTCCGCACCGCCGGCGGTCACCGCCGCTACACGATCGTCGACGCGGACCGTGTCGCCACGATGGCACGCTTCATCGAATCGGGCGTTCCCGCGCACGACGCGGCCGAACGGGTCAAGCGCCTCTCGCCCCACGAGCTCGCCGCGATCGTCGGCGCCGGGCCGGCCGGCCTGCGGGCCTCGGCGCACGAGCAGGCGGTCTTCGACATCATCGAGGGCGCCAAGGAGCTCGACGCCGCGCGCGTCCAGGAGGCCGCCGAGAAGGCCATCGACCGCTTCGGCATCGAGGAGGCCTGGGACGCGGCCATCGCGCCCGCGATGATCGAGGTCGGCCTGCACTGGGAGGACGGCCGGATCGGCGTCGCGGCCGAGCACCTCGTCACCGCGTGCATCCTCAGCGCCCTGCGCGCGGCGGCGCACCAGTACCCGACGAAGGGCCCGGCGCGCGTCGTGCTGGCCAGCGTCGAGGACGAGCAGCACAAGCTCCCCGTCGTCGCGCTCGGCGCGGCCCTCGCCCGTCACGGTCACGCCTGGACCGAGCTCGGCGCGCGGCTGCCCATGGAGTCGCTGGAGCAGTTCGTCGAGAGCAGCGAGCCCGAGGCCGTCTTCCTGTGGTCGTCGGTCATCGTCCCCGGCGAGGAGGAGCTGGAGCGATTCGCCGCCCTGGGCAAGCGCACGCACCTCTTCCTCGGCGGCACGGGCTGGCCGCACGGCGTCGCCACGTCGCACTCGCTGACCGAGACGGTGCAGCAGTTGCGGCGCGCGCTCGGCGACGCCCTACCCTGATCCCCATGAGCGAACAGCACGTCATCACCGAGATCGAGGGGCCCATCGCCCGCGTCTGGCTCAACCGCCCCGACAAGCTGAACGGCATCACCTTCGGCGTGCTGGACGGACTCCTCGAGGCGGCCGACCGCATCGAGGCCGACCCGAACGTGCGCGCCGTGCTGCTCGAGGGCCGCGGCCCGTCCTTCTGCGCGGGCCTGGACTTCGGTCAGGTCATGACCGACAAGAAGCGCGTCGCCAAGTACTTCCTGCCCAACCCGCTCAAGGGCACGAACAAGTTCCAGCAGCCGCTGTGGGCCTGGCGCGAGCTCTCGGTGCCGGTCATCGCCGTCACCCGCGGCCACGTCTTCGGCGGCGGCATCCAGCTGGCGCTCGCGGCCGACTTCCGCTTCACCACGCCCGACTGCCAGTGGTCGATCCTCGAGGCCAAGTGGGGCCTGGTCCCCGACATGAGCGGCACGGTCGCCCTGGCCGAGCTGGTCAACGCCGACCTAGCCAAGCGCCTCGTGATGACCGGTGAGGTCTTCTCCGGCGAGCAGGCCGTCGAGTACGGCATCGCCTCGGGCGTGGCCGACGACCCGACCAAGCCCGCGCTCGAGCTGATCGACCAGCTGCTGACGCGCTCGCCCGACTCCGTCGCGGCCTCCAAGAGGCTGCTGAACGACACGCGCCGCGCGACCCCGCGCCGCGCGTTCGCCCTCGAGCGCAAGCTGCAGAAGGCCATGTTCAAGGCGCCCAACACGGCCATCGCCCGCAAGGCCGGCATGGAGAAGTCCGACCCCGAGTTCGGTCCGCGCACCTTCGGTCGCTGAGCCGTCCGCGCGATTCGGGGCGTGGGGTCCGGATTGCTAGGATTTGCCCGGTGAGCGAGGACAACAAGCCCAGCAAGAAGGTCGCCGACCAGTACGACCGGGGGTACGACTACACCCAGTACTGGAACAACCGCGACTACGAGAACGCCGCCGAGCAGGTCGCGATCCGCCGTCTTCTCCAGGGCCGCCGGTTCGCCAAGGCCGCCGACGTCGGCGGTGGCTTCGGTCGTCTCGCCCTGCTGCTGCGCGAGTACGCCGATCGCGTGACGCTCGCCGAGCCCAGCCAGACCCAGCTCGACGCCGCCGAGAAGTTTCTCGAGGGCACCGACGTCATCAAGGCGCGCCAGCAGGCCGACGCCCTGCAGTTCGAGGACGGCGAGCTCGACCTCATCACGATGGTGCGCGTCATGCACCACATCCCCGAGCCCACCGAGGAGTTCGCGGAGATCGCGCGCGTCCTCGCGCCGGGCGGCACCGCGATCATCGAGGTCGCGAACTACGGGCACTTCAAGAACCGTCGCGCCTTCAAGAAGGCCGGCAAGGCGCTGCCGAAGGAGCCGGTCAGCATCCGCACCGTCGCGGCCGACCAGCCCGACGCGATCGCCTTCGTGAACCACAACATCGACACCGTGGTGAGCCAGCTGGCCGCGGCGGGCCTCGTGCTGGAGCGCAAGCTCTCGGTCTCGAACCTGCGCAGCCAGAAGCTCAAGCGCCTCGTGCCCACGAAGGCCCTCGTCGCGGTCGAGCGCGTGCTGCAGAAGCCGCTCGCGGCCAGCGACTTCGGTCCCTCGATCTTCCTGGAACTGCGCAAGCGCTGAGGTGTCGTACCGCACGATCGACCGGCCCGTCGGTGGCTCCGCCGAGGCCGAGGTCGTCGTGCTGCGGTCGCGGTTCCTGGCGCGGGTCGGCCGGGTCGAGGACGAGGTGTCGGCGCGGGCGCTGATCGCCGAGGTCCGCTCGACGCACCACGACGCCCGGCACCACTGCACGGCGTTCGTGATCGGCCCCAACGGTGCGCTGCGGCGCAGCAACGACGACGGCGAGCCCTCCGGGACCGCCGGACGGCCGATGCTCGAGGTCCTCGCCGGGCGTGAGGTGAGCGACGTTGTCGCGGTCGTCACGCGGTGGTTCGGCGGCACCCTGCTCGGCACCGGGGGCCTCGCGCGCGCCTACGCCGACGCGACGGCGGCCGCTCTCGAGGTGGCCGGCACCCGCGAGCGTGTCCTGTGGCAGCGGGCGCGCGTGACCGTGCCGATCACCGAGGTCGGCGCGATGGAGAGTCGGCTGCGTCGCGACACCGACGTCGTCGACGTCGCCTACGGAGCGGCCGAGGTCTCCTACGAGGTCGCCGCCAGCGACCTCGCCGTCCTCGACCGGCTGCCCTTCGAGACCCTCGAGCCCGTCTGGCGCGACGCGTAGGGACAGTTTCCCCGGTTAACCGGGGAAACTGTCACTTCACGAGGTTTGCGAACCACGGGAAGTGACAGGAAACCTCGTTCAGTCACTGGCCGAGGCGACCGAGGACCTCGCGGACGTGGCCGAGGGCGTCGGGGCTGCCCAGGCCGGTGGTGTCGTCGAAGTAGAGCCCGTCGCCGATCAGCTGGATCGTGCGGGCGAGGGCCTCGTCGGCGAGGTGGTCGTTCAGCACGCCGAACCAGGCGTCGCGGATGTCGGCGAGGGCGGTGCGGGCGCCGTGGTCGTGCTCCTGGGCGATCCGGGAGGCCGCGATGAGCGCGCGGTCGAAGTCGCTGCCGGTGTCCACCGAGGTCTCGAGGTAGAACGCGACCGGACCCTGCGGTGCGGCGCGCATCTGCTCGACGTCGCGGGCCGCCTGGTCGCGCAGCCGCTCGACCATGCCGTCGACGAGGGCCTCGCGGCTGTGGAAGTGGTACAGCAGGCCGCCCTTGGAGACGCCGGCCTCGGCGGCGACGGCGTCGAGCGTGGCCGCGCGGCTGCCCGCGCCGACCAGCAGTCGCTCGAAGGCGTCGAGGACGCGGTCACGGGTGCTGCGTTCCTCGGCCATGCGGCCCAGCCTAGTGAAGGCGGAGCCGGCGAGGGCGAAACGCGACGATCGCGTGACCCCGATCACCGGAAAGCACTGTGATCAGAGTCATTTTGGAACTGTACCGTCTGGACGGTACAGTCGAGGTCATGACGACCTACACGCCTGCGACGCACCGTGCCGGCCGACGCGAGTGGTTCGCGTTGGCGGTGCTGATGCTGCCCGTGCTGCTCGTGTCGGTCGACAACACGGTGCTCTCGTTCGCGCTGCCGGAGATCAGCCGTGAGCTGCGCCCCAGCGGCAACCAGCTCATGTGGATCGTCGACGTCTACGCGCTCATGCTGGCCGGCCTGCTCATCGCGATGGGCAGCCTCGGCGACCGTGTGGGCCGGCGTCGCCTGCTCGTCGTCGGCGCGGTCGGCTTTGGCGTGGCCTCGGCGATCGCCGCGTTCAGCACGACCCCCGAGATGCTGATCGCCGGACGCGCGCTGCTCGGCTTCTTCGGTGCGACGCTCATGCCGTCGACGCTGTCGCTGATCCGCAACATCTTCGAGGACGCCCGCGACCGCCGTACCGCGATCGCCGCCTGGGCCGCGATGTTCTCCGGCGGCGCCGTCCTCGGTCCCGTCGTCGGCGGCTACCTCCTCGAGCACTTCTGGTGGGGCTCGGTCTTCCTGCTGAACGTCCCGCTGATCATCGTGTTCGTGCCGCTGGCGCTCGCCGTGATCCCCGAGTCGCGCGACCCGCAGCCGGGCCCGTTCGACCCGATCTCGGTGCTGCTGTCGCTCCTGGCGATGGTGCCGCTGGTCTACGCGATCAAGCACGGCGCCAGCGCGGGTCTCGACGACGTCACGCTCGCGGCGCTCGCCCTCGGCCTGTCCTCGGGCTGGCTGTTCGTCCGCCGTCAGCAGCGCAGTGCGAACCCGATGCTCGACCTCTCACTGTTCAGGAACCCGGTCTTCAGCGGCGCCCTCGCGGCGAACGCGCTGAGCCTCATGGCGCTCGCGGGCTTCCTGTACTTCGGCGCGCAGCTGCTGCAGCTCGTGCTCGGCCTGTCGCCGTTGGAGTCCGCGCTCGTCCTGGTGCCGGGCTCGGTCGCGACGATGGTGGCCGGCTTCGCCGCCGTGCGCCTCGTCGAGCGGGTGCCGGTGCGCACGCTCGTGCCGCTGAGCTTCGTGCTCTCGTCGAGCGGCTACGCGATCGCCGCGTTCACGGGTCACCCCACGGTGCTGTCGGTCGCCGTGGCGTTCACGGTGCTCGGGATCGGCATCGGCCTGGCCGAGACGATCACGAACGACCTCATCCTGTCGAGCGTCCCGCCGCAGAAGGCCGGCGCCGCCTCGGCGATCTCCGAGACCGCCTACGAGATCGGCGCCGTGCTGGGCACGGCCGTCCTCGGCAGTGTGCTGACGGCGACCTTCCGCTCGCACCTCACGGTGCCCGCCGTCGCGAAGTTCGGCGAGCAGGAGAACGCGTTCGAGACCCTCGGCAGCACCCTGCAGTTCGCCGAGCAGTTCGGTGCGCCGGTCGAGGGCTGGATCCACGCGTCGGCGGCGTCGGCGTTCGACCTCGGCGTCCAGTTCACGGCCGGTGCCGCGATCTTCGTCGCGCTGGCCGCGGCGCTGATCTCGCGACGCACCCTGCGGCACGGCTGAGCGGACCTACACTCGGCCCATGCGGGGTCGGATCGCGCTCGTCGCAGCCCTCCTGGTGGCGGCCGGGTGCTCCGGCGCGCCCGAGCCGAGCGATCCGCCGGACGGCTTCACCGCCCAGGTGATGCAGTACCGCGGCAAGCGGCTGACGCGTGACATCGCGGTCGCGATCCGCAACGACACGCGGCGCGAGATCACGATCTCGGCGATGCGACTGGAGTCGAACCGCTGGTCCGAGGCCGTCGACTGGGACGGCGAGGAGGAGATCGGGCCCGGGTTCGGCACCGGCATCGACGTCGATCCGCCGTCCGGCACGTGCCCCGACGGGGAGGAGCTGGAGGCGGTCGCGGACTTCACCTACCGGTACGGCGACGAGGAGCGGCGCTCGGAGATCCCCGTGGCCGATCCGTACGGCGTGCTGCGCGACCTCGTCGACGGGGACTGCGGCGAGCAGGCGTTCGCCGACGCCACGACGGTCACGGTCGGCTCGCCCGAGGTCACCGGCGACACGTGGTCGGCGCCGCTGGACCTCGAGCCGCGCGGACCGAACGACGTCGTGCTGCTCGGCTTCGCGCCGACCCTGCGCTTCGCGTTCGGTCCCGCCACGCCCACCGAGGTCGAGCTGCCGCTCGACCGTCCCCAGCGGCTGCGGCTCGACGTCGTCATGGGGCGCTGCGACCCGCACGTGGTGGCCGAGGACAAGGTCGGCTCGCGCTTCGGCGTGCGCGTGAGGACCGCCGAGATCGAGCACGCCTACTTCACCTTGGACCTCGCGGACGACGTGCGCGCCTCCCTCGAGGACTTCTACCGCGAGCGGTGTCGGCCGTGAGTGACACACTGGCGCGATGACCGAGCACTACCCGCTGGACGACCACGCCGACTCCCGCTCGCTGCTCGTCGCGGCCGCCTACGTGGTGCTGCGCCGCGGCGACGAGGTGTTCGTGCAGCGGCGGCACGGGACGGGCTACCGCGACGGCTACTGGGCCGTCATCGCGGGCCACGTCGACCCCGGTGAGTCCGTGCACGAGGCCGCCGTCCGCGAGGCCGAGGAGGAGGCCGGCGTCTCGATCGCGCCCGACGACCTCCGTCCGCTCACCTCGATCCACCGCTTCGAGCGCGGCGGTCCGCAGGTGGAGCAGCGGATCGACGTCTTCTTCGAGGTCACGCAGTGGGGCGGCGATGCCGAGCTGCGCGAGGCCGACAAGGCCTCCGACATGGGCTGGTACCCGCTGTCGGCGCTGCCCGAGCCGTTCGTCCCGCACGAGCGCGACGTGCTCGACCTCCTCGCTGCGGGCACCCCGGTGCCGGCGGTGATCTCGCTGCCGCTCTGACGGAGGCGCCCCCGTGGCGCGATCTCGACGGAATGTGGCGGGCCCTTCCGCTGTGCGGCGCAGGGGGCCCTGCGAGCATGGTCCGGTGACCCGACGCGACAGTCTTCTCGCGGTGCTCGTCGCGGTGCTGTGGGGCTGCAACTTCGTGGCCATCCACGTCGGCCTGCAGGACGTGCCGCCCTTCCTCTTCCTCGCGATCCGGTTCACCCTCGTCGCGTTCCCGCTCGTGTTCTTCGTCGCCCGGCCGCAGGCGCCGCTGCGCTCGGTCCTCGGCGTCGGCCTGTTCATGAGCCTGGGCCAGTTCGGCCTGCTGTACCTGGCGATGGCGATCGGGATGCCCGCCGGCCTGGCGGCCCTCGTACTGCAGGCCCAGGTCATCTTCACGATCCTCATCGCCGCTGCCGTGCTGGGCGAGCGCGCGTCGCACCGCCAGGCGATCGGTGCCACCATCGGCACCGCCGGCCTCGCGATCGTCGCGTGGGGCTTCCACCAGGACGCGCCGCTCGTGCCGCTGCTCGTCACCGTCGGCGCGGCGCTCTCGTGGGCGATCGGCAACGTCATCGCCCGAGCGGCCAAGGTGCCGTCGGGCCTGTCGCTCGTGGTCTGGTCGGCGCTCGTCGTGCCGCTGCCCTGCCTGGCGATGTCGCTGCTGTTCGAGGGGCCCGCCGAGATCGGCGACGCCCTCGCCGGCTTCGGGATCGCCGCCTGGGCCAGCACGCTCTACACGGTCGTGCTGGCGTCACTGGTGGGCTACACGATCTTCAACCGCCTCATGGCGACCTACCCGGCGGCCAGCGTGGTGCCCTACATCCTGCTGGTGCCGCCGGTGGGCGTCGCGTCGGCGTGGGCGGCGCTGGGCGAGGTGCCCAGCACGCTCGAGTGGGTGGGCGGCGTCGTGATGATGGTGGGCGTCGCGGTCGCGACGGTCACGCTCCGGAGGCCAGGAGCGCGTCCCGCGCCATCGTCGCCAGCAGTCGTGCCATCGAGTCCGAGCTGATCCGCGCCGAGTGCGGCGTGGAGTTGATCAGGCCGAACACGGCCTGGGTCGCGGCGCGCGCCGTGCCGCGGTCGAGGTCGGGCCGCAGCTCGCGCAGGGTCTCGACCCACGCGTCGATGTAGGCCAGCTGCAGCTCGCGCACCGCGACCTGCGCCTGCTCGGGCAGGTTCGACCACTCGCGGTCCTGGATCACGATGAGCGCCGGGTGCGTCAGGGCGAACTCGACGTGCCAGGCGACGAGGGCGTCGAGCGCGGCGGAGGCATCGGGTGCCTCGGCCCGGCGGCGACGGCCCTCCGACAGCAGGCGCTCGCTGATCGAGGTCAGCGACTGCGCCAGCAGGTCCTCCTTGCCGGCGAAGTGCTTGTAGAGCGCCGGACCGGAGATGCCGCAGGCCTCGCCGATGTCGTTGACCGAGACGCCGTGGTAGCCGCGCTCGGCGAACAGGCCGGCCGCGGTCTCGAGGATCTGCTCGCGCCGGCTCACGGTAGGAGCATAGCAGCGCAGGTTAATGAGTGTTAACCTTCGAGCCGTGAACATGCGAGAGCTCGTCGCCGAGCTGCGGGAGCGCACCGCGACCGCACGCCTGGGCGGCTCGGAGAAGGCCCGCGACCGCCACGTCGGCCGCGGCAAGCTGCTGCCGCGCGACCGGGTCGACCGGCTGCTCGACCCCGGATCGCCCTTCCTCGAGGTCGGCGCGCTGGCCGCCTACGGGATGTACGGCGACGACCCGTACGCCGTCCCGAGCGCCGGCATCATCACCGGCATCGGCCGCGTCTCGGGTCGCGACTGCGTGATCGTGGCGAACGACGCCACCGTCAAGGGCGGCACGTACTACCCGCTCACGGTGAAGAAGCACCTGCGCGCGCAGACGATCGCGGCTGACAACCACCTGCCGTGCCTCTACCTCGTCGACTCCGGCGGCGCGTTCCTGCCGATGCAGGACGAGGTCTTCCCCGACCGCGACCACTTCGGCCGGATCTTCTTCCACCAGGCGCAGATGTCGTCGCGCGGCATCCCGCAGGTCGCGGCAGTCCTCGGCTCGTGCACCGCCGGCGGCGCCTATGTGCCCGCCATGAGCGACGAGACCGTGATCGTGCGCGACCAGGGCACGATCTTCCTCGGCGGCCCGCCGCTGGTGAAGGCCGCGACGGGCGAGGTCGTCACGGCCGAGGAGCTCGGCGGTGGTGAGGTCCACGCCAAGGTCTCGGGCGTCGTCGACCACCTGGCCGACGACGACGACCACGCGCTGCAGCTGGTCCGCTCGATCGTCGACACCTTCGCGCGTCCGCAGGAGCCCACGATCACCCGGCGCGAGGCGCTCCCGCCGCGCGAAGACCCCGACGGCCTCTACGACGTCGTCCCCGTCGACTCGCGCACGCCGTACGACGTCCGCGAGGTCATCAGCCGCATCGTCGACGACTCGCGACTGCACGAGTTCAAGCCCCTCTACGGCGACACGCTGGTCTGCGGGTTCGCGCACATCGACGGCTGGCCCGTCGCGATCATCGCCAACAACGGCATCCTGTTCAGCGAGTCGGCGCTCAAGGGCGCGCACTTCATCGAGCTGGCCAACCAGCGCGGCATCCCGCTGGTGTTCCTGCAGAACATCACCGGGTTCATGGTCGGCAAGGAGTACGAGAACGGCGGCATCGCCAAGGACGGCGCCAAGCTCGTCACGGCCGTCGCCTCGAGCGTCGTCCCGAAGTTCACGGTCGTCATCGGCGGCTCGTTCGGCGCCGGCAACTACGGCATGTGCGGCCGCGCCTACGACCCGCGCTTCCTGTGGATGTGGCCGAACGCTCGGATCTCGGTGATGGGCGGCGAGCAGGCCGCGTCGGTGCTGGCCACCGTGCGCGGCGACTTCGAGTCGCCCGAGGCCGAGGAGGCGTTCAAGGCGCCGATCCGCGACCAGTACGAGACGCAGGGCTCGCCCTACTACTCGACCGCGCGGCTGTGGGACGACGGGATCATCGACCCCGTCGACACCCGCCGCGTCCTCGCGCTCGGCCTCGCCGCCGCGGCGCACGCCCCCGTTCCCTCGCCGAATTTCGGCGTCTTCCGGATGTGAGTGACATGGCCCTGGACTCCGTGCTCGTCGCCAACCGCGGCGAGATCGCCGCCCGCGTGCTGCGGGCCTGCCGTGAGCTCGGCATTCGCGGGATCGCGGTGCACGTCCCCGGCGACACCGCGCACCTCGCGCTCGCCGACGAGGCGGTCGAGGTGCCGGCGTACCTCGACGTCGCCGCGATCGTCGAGGCCGCGCGCAAGGCCGGCGCGACCGCCGTGCACGCCGGCTACGGCTTCCTGTCCGAGAACGCCGCGTTCGCGCGGGCCGTCGTCGAGGCCGGCCTGGTGTTCGTCGGCCCCGACGCCGACGTCATCGAGCTCATGGGCCGCAAGGACCGCGCCCGCGAGGTCGCGGAGCGCGCCGGGGTGCCGGTCATGCCGCGCTACGAGCCCGACGCGGTGCCCGCCGACGCCTACCCGGTCCTGGTGAAGGCGGCTGCCGGGGGCGGCGGCAAGGGCATGCACGTCGTCCGGCGTCCCGAGCAGCTCGCCGACGCGCTCGCCACCGCGGCCCGCGAGGCGCGCGCCGCGTTCGGTGACGACACGCTGCTGATCGAGCGGTTCGTCGAGGGCGGTCGTCACGTGGAGGTGCAGGTCTTCGGCGACCGGCACGGCCACGTGGTGCACCTGCTCGACCGCGACTGCTCGGTCCAGCGCCGGCACCAGAAGGTCGTCGAGGAGGCCCCCGCGCCGGGCCTCGACCCGGACGTGCGCGAGCGGATCCGCTCCGCCGCCGTGGCCCTGTGCCGCGAGGTCGGCTACGTCAACGCGGGCACGGTGGAGTACCTCGTGCACGGCGACGAGGCCTACTTCCTGGAGATGAACACGCGCCTGCAGGTGGAGCACCCCGTCACGGAGGAGGTCACCGGCACCGACCTCGTCCACTGGCAGCTGGCGGTCGCCGCGGGCGAGCCGCTGCCGCTGGAGCAGGAGGACGTCGTCGAGGTCGGCCACGCCGTCGAGGTGCGCGTCTACGCCGAGGATCCCTACGCCGGCTTCCTCCCGCAGGCCGGGCGGATCCGCGAGGTCTGGTGGCCCGGTGCCCGCATCGAGTCGGTCATCGAGGACTTCGACGGCGCCGACGTCAGCTCGTCGTTCGACCCGATGATCGCGAAGATCGTCACGGTCGGCGACGACCGCGACGAGGCCGTCGACGCGATGGTCGAGGCGCTCGACGCGACCGCGGTCTTCGGCATCCGCTCGAACGTCGGCTTCCTGCGCCGGATCGTCGACTCCGTCACGTTCCGCGCCGCCGCGATGGACACGGGCTGGCTCGACGCCGAGCCCGAGGACCTGCTCGCGCCGCCCGAGGTGCCCGAGCGGGCGGCCGCCGCGGCGGCCCGCCTGCTGTGGCCCACGCCCGACGACGGCTGGCGTGTCGCCGGTCCCGCCGCGCCGCTCGTGCTGCCCGTCGTCGACGAGGAGGGCGTCCGCCACGAGGTCCGCACCCCGTCCGACCAGGTCGTCCCGACCACCACCGACGGCACCCGCGTGTGGGTGGCGATCGAGGGCGAGACCCACGTCTTCGAGCGGCCCGACGGCACCCGTCGCCCGCGCACCCTGCACGCCGGCGACGCCGAGGTGACCGCGCCGATGCCCGGCACCGTGATCGCCGTCGAGGTCGAGACGGGCCAGCGCGTCAAGGCCGGCCAGCGACTCGGAGCGGTCGAGGCCATGAAGATGGAGCTGGCGCTCACCGCCGCACACGCGGGCGTCGTCACCGAGGTGGCCGCCACGGTCGGGCGCCAGGTGAAGATGGGCGACCTGCTGTTCCACGTCGAGGCGCAGGAGGACTGATGGCACTGCCGATGGTCGAGCGCGACCCCAGCCTGCCCGCGCGCGTCACGATCTACGAGGTCGGACCGCGCGACGGCCTGCAGAACGAGTCCGGGATCGTCCCGGTCGACGCCAAGGTCGCGTTCATCGAGGACCTCGTGGCCGCGGGACTGCCGGTCGTCGAGGCCACCAGCTTCGTGCACCCGAGGTGGGTTCCCCAGCTCGCCGACGCCGCCGAGGTCGTCGCGCGACTCCCCCTGGCAGGCCGCGTGCCGCTGCCCGTCCTCGTGCCGAACGAGCGCGGGCTCGACCGCGCCCTGGAGTCCGGGGTGCGGCACATCGCGATCTTCGCCAGCGCCACCGAGACCTTCGCCGCAAAGAACCTCAACAGCTCGGTCGAGGGCCAGTTCGCGATGTTCGAGCCGGTGGTCCGCCGCGCGCTCGACGCCGGCGTCGACGTGCGCGCCTACGTCTCGATGTGCTTCGGCGACCCGTGGGAGGGCGCCGTCGACCCCGCCCAGGTCGTGGGGGTGGGACGACGTCTGCTCGACCTCGGGGCCACCCAGCTCTCGATCGGCGACACCATCGGCGTCGGCACCGCAGCCCACGTGGCCCGGCTCGTCGGCGACTTCGCCGACGCGGGCGTGCCGGCCGACCGGCTCGCGATGCACTTCCACGACACCTACGGGCAGGCGCTCGCGAACGCCCTCGCCGCGCTGCGCTGCGGGATCACCACGTTCGACGCGTCCGCCGGCGGCCTGGGTGGCTGCCCCTACGCCGAGAGCGCGACGGGCAACCTCGCCACGGAGGACCTCGTCTGGATGCTCACCGGCCTGGGCATCGAGCACGGCGTCGACCTGCCGGCCCTCGTCCGCGCCAGCGTGCGGATGGCCGAGGTCCTCGGCCGCGAGAGCCCCTCGGCCGTCGTCCGCGCCCTCGCCTGATCTCGATACGCGGGCTCGTTCCTCGCCCTGCTACTCGATCGCCGGTCGAGTAGCACGCGAGCGGAGCGAGCGGCGTATCGAGACCCGCGTCAGCGGCGACGGAGGCGGCGGTCCTTGAGCTCGGACTGCGCGTAGCGGCCGACCTGCCAGGTGCCGAATCCGTCGGCACCGGCGCCGACGGCGCCGCCGAGCAGCGGGATCTTCTTGCCGGCGAGCATCAGCGCGCGGCGGCCGATCGTGCGGCCGACCAGCTCGCCGGTGACCTCCTTGGCGATGCGGTCGTCGAGCACCGGGTCGTGCACCGGGGAGGTCGCGAGCGCCATCGGGGACGACGGCAGCGTGCGCTTCTTGATCATCTCCTTGACGGTGTCCTCGCCGAGCATCACCGCGAGCACGGCGTTGCGCACGCGCGGGTCCTCGATGTCGTAGCCGCGCAGGTGCGCGATGCTCGCGACGAGGTGGCACTGCACGATCGTGACGCCGACGACGTTGGCCGGGACGGTGGCGGGCGCCAGCGCGACGCCGCCGAGGTTCGTGACGAACCCCTGGAGGCCCGCGAGGCTCGTGTGGGAGCGGACGAGCGCGGCGACGGCCTTCTCGACGTCACCGGCGTTCGCGGCCAGCTTGGCCCCGGCCGTCTCGACGACGGGGCGCAGCGGCCCGATGCCGTCGATGGCCTTGTCGAGGACCGTGCGGACGTAGCCCGAGGCCACGGAGGGCACCACCCGGGTGCCCGCCTCCTTCGCGATCCGGTCCTTCATTCCCATGCCGCAAGCATAGGAAGACGGCGCGAATGCGCTCGTTCGCCGCACGCGCAGCGGCCTCGGGCCCCCTAGGGTGGGCCCATGGCGCAGGAGCCGTTCTCGACGCTGGTGGCGACGCCGCAGTGGCGCGCCCTCGCCGAGGAGTGGACGGCGGAGGCGCTCGGGCGTCACGGCATCGAGGTGACAGGCCCGATCGAGCAGCCCCGCATCCGCGCCTGGTCGACGCAGCTCACCGTGCCGACCGACGCCGGCCTCGTCTGGTTCAAGGCCACGTGCCCGGCCATGGCGTTCGAGCCGGCGCTGCAGCAGGAGATGGCCAGGCTCGTGCCCGGCGCCGTCCAGGAACCACTCGCGATCGACGCCGAGCAGGGCTGGATGCTCACCCGCGACCACGGCCCCACGGTCGGCGACCGGCGCACGCCCACCGTGCAGGACTGGCGGCTCGCCGTCGCCGAGGCCGCGCGGGTCCAGCGCGCGCTCGTCGACCACCGCGAGGAGCTGCTGGCCACCGGCCTGCCCGACGCCGCTCCGGAGACCGTCGTCGACCGCTTCGACCGCATGCTCGAGATCCACGAGCAGGTGCCGGCCGAGGAGGGCCCGCACGTCGCGCCCGGCACGATCGAGGCGCTGCGCTCGCGGCGGTCCGAGCTCGTGGACGCGTGTGCCGAGCTCGCGGAGTCCGCCGTGCCGTCCACGTGGCAGCACGGCGACCTGCACCCGTGGAACCTCTACGGCACTGACGGCCACGTGAGCCTGTTCGACCTCGGCGACGGCATGTGGGCCCACGCGGTCGAGCTGCTCTGCGTCCCGTACGGCGTGGTCACGTCGTCCGACGACGTGGCCTGGGCCGACGTCGTCCCCGCGTGGCGCGAGGTCTGGGAGGTCGAGCCCGAGGAGTTCGACCGCCTCTGGCGCGCCACCGGCTTCACGCACGCGGTGAACCGGGCCGTCACGTGGCACCGGGCCCTGCTCACCGCGACCGCCGCCGAGGTCGCCGAGTGGGGCAGCGCGGTCGAGCACCACCTGGCCTCCATGCTGGACGCATGACGCCGGTCCCCCTGCCGCCCTCGCCCTGGGCGTTCGAGCCCGCGGAGTGGCCCGACGACGACTGCATCGCCTCCGGCGCCGACCTCGAACCCTCCACCCTTTACGAGGCGTACCGCCGCGGCGCGTTCCCGATGCCCGACCGCCGCCGGCTGCTGTGGTGGTCGCCGACGGAGCGCGGCGTGCTCGGCCCGGGCGACCTGAAGGTCTCACGGTCGCTGCGGCGGTCGCTGCGATCGTTCGCGATCACCGTCGACACCGACTTCGAGGCCGTCATCGACGCGTGCGCCGACCCGCGCCGCCCGGGAGCCTGGATCGACGCCTCGATCCGCCACGCCTACGTGCGGCTCTTCGAGCTCGGCCACGCGCACAGCATCGAGACCCGCGACGAGCAGGGACGTCTGGTCGGCGGGCTCTACGGAGTCGGGATCGGCGCTCTGTTCGCAGGCGAATCCATGTTCCACCGCCGCACCGACGCCTCGAAGGCCGCGCTGGTCGGGCTGGTCGAGCAGATGTCGGTCCTGCCGGACTGGCTGATCGACACCCAGTGGCAGACCCCGCACCTGGCGACGCTGGGCGTCCGCGAGGTCCCGCGGGCGACCTACCTCGCCGCGATCGAGGCCCTCGTGGACCTCCCTGCACCCGATTGGCCCTGAAATCTCGCGACACGCCGGGGGCCCCCGGGAGGCGGACCCCTTCGCGTGATCCCTAGACTGCACGCGTACCCATTTCATCCATTTCAGGAGCAGAATCGTGGCACTTTCCCGCAACGATCTCGTGGCCGAGCTGGCCAACAAGACCGGCAGCACCAAGAAGGACGTCGACGAGTTCGTCACCGCCTTCGCCGAGCTCGTCATCGACTCGGTCGCCAAGGGCGAGAAGATCTCGATCCCGGGTGTTCTCTCGGTCGAGCTCGTCGAGCGCGCCGCCCGCACGGGTCGCAACCCCGCCACTGGTGAGACCATCGACATCCCCGCCGGCAAGGGCGTGAAGGTCAGCGCCGGCTCGCGCCTCAAGGCTGCCGCCAAGTCCGCGAAGTAAATTCCTTGCGCGTTCCGACGCCCCCGCCCCTGTGGACACAGGGCCGGGGGCGTCGTGCGTGTGTGTGAGGATGCGGCGATGACGACCTCGACGCCGTACCACCGGCTCGCCCGCGAGTCCCCCGACTTCGCCCACTGGCGCCTTCCGGTCGCGGCCGTCGCCGGCACCGGGGTCTACGCCGCCCTCACGGTCGTCCTGGTCATCGTCACCGCGCTGGTCGTGGTGGGCAGCGGCGCCAGCTTCGACGCGTGGCTCGACTCGATGAGCGACGACATCTCCACCGACGACCCGGGCGCCCTGCTGTTCCAGCTGGTCTCGATCGTCCTGATGCTGCCGTGCGTCCTGCTGTCCGTCGCGGTCGTCTGGCGCCGCCACGTCGGCTACCTGCACTCCGTGGCGGGGCACCTGCGCTGGGGCTGGCTGGGCCGGTGCACGGTCCTGGCCTTCGCCGTCGTCGGCACCGCGCTGGGGCTCTCGATCGTCCTCGCCGCCGCGTCGGGCGAGTCGCTCGGCTTCGACGCCCCCGGCGGGCGGGCGCTGCTCGTGCTGCTGGTCGTCCTGCTCGTGGTGCCGTTCCAGGCCGCGGCCGAGGAGTACGTGTTCCGCGGCGCGCTGCTCCAGCTGATCGGCTCGTGGACGCGCTTCGCGGCCGTCCCGGTGATCGCCACCAGCCTGCTGTTCGCGGCCGGGCACCTCTACAACTTCTGGGGCCTGGTCTCGGTCTTCCTCTTCGGCGTCGTGGCGGCCCTCATCACCATCCGCACCGGCGGCCTCGAGGCCGCGGTCGCACTGCACGTCGCGAACAACATGGTGCTGCTGACCCTCGACGTGCTCGGCCTCATCGACTCCAGCGGCGAGGGCGCGGGCATGTGGAACGAGGTCGTCCCGTCCACGGTCATGTGCCTGGTCTTCTGGGGCCTCGTCGAGCTCTCGGCGCGGCGCCGCGGACTCCAGCGTCGCCGGCCGCCCCTCCCGGCGCCGGCTCCCGCCTACGTCGTCGTGCCCCCGCCGCCCTACGTCCCCGGCCCGGCCGACCACGCACCGGCTCCCGCCGCCCCGGTCCAGCCCGCCGCCCCGGTGCCACCGCAGGCGCTCGTGCCGCCGAACGCGCCGTCCTACCCGGGCGATCCGGGCGTCTGGGGACGCTGAGCCGCTACGACACCACCGGCCGCCCGGCGGCCTCCCACGCGTCCATCCCGCCCTCGAGGTTCACCGCGTGATGGCCCAGCGAGGTCAGCCAGGCCGTCGCGTGCGCCGAGCGCTGCCCGAGGTGGCAGACCACCAGCACCGGGCGCTGCGGGTCCAGCCGCTCCACCTCGAGCGGCAGCTGCCCCAGCGGGATGTGCACGGCGCCGGCGATGTGCCCCGCCTCCCACTCGAAGGGCTCGCGGACGTCCAGCACCACCCAGTCCTCGGGCAGGGGCTCGGGCACCTCGGACACGGACACCTGGGGCAGGCCGGAGTCACTCATGGGACGGGGGACCTCCTGTGGGGTCTTGAAACCGCGAGAGTTGAATGGTTAATTGTTACTAGTCATCGCCGCGTGGCGCCCATCGGCGCGCCCCGTGGCAGGTGCGGATCGACCGACCCGCTGCCGGAGAGGAGGACACATGGTGCAGAGCCGCGACGTCGTGCGACTGCCCTTCGAGTCCTCCACCCCGGGCATCGCCAGGACGAAGCTCGCGGCCTTCCTCACCCGGAACCGCACCGATCTCGCCGCCATCGACAACGCGCTGATCGTGCTGAGCGAGATGATCGCCAACGCCGTCGCACACGGCACCCCCGACCAGGACGGCACGATGGAGATCGGCTGGGCCATCGAGGAGGGGCACCTGCTGCTCAGCGTCCGCGACTCGGGCCACGGCGTCGACATGGTGCCGCGCCCGTTCGACGAGGACTCCCTCGGCGGCCGCGGCCTCTCGATCATCAGCCGGGTCGCCGACAAGTGGTCGGTCGACCTCAGCGAAGGCACGTGCGTGCGTGCCGAGCTCACGCTGGCCTGAGCGACCGCCGTCGGAGCCCGACGGATACCGTGTCGGCCATGGGCAAGAAGTCGAGGCGTACCAAGCCGGCCAAGCAGCGCATGCCGTTCGTGGCGCGCACCTTCGAAGGACTCCCCGCCGAGGGCGACTGGGTCGCGATGCGCGAGTTCGTCCCGTCGGCCACCGCCGTGGTGGGCCTGCGCGACGGCGGCAGCGTCCGCGTCTGCTCGCTGCTCCCCGGCGCCGGCGCGGGCCTCGTCCGTCCTGACGGCGAGATCTGGGTGGCCCTCCAGGTGCTGCACAACCACGGCGACATCAGCCGCGATCTCGCGCACGTCATCGAGGTGGCGCGGGACACCGAGCCCGGCACCCCGATCCGCATGACCCCTCCCGGCGTCGGCGACCGCCTGCAGGACCTCATCGCGCCCGACGCCTCGTTCGAGCTGGAGCTGCACGACGGCTTCGACTGGTGGCTCGTCGAGGAGGACCGCGGCTCGTCCGCCGCCGCGGCCGCGCTCGAGGAGGCCAACGCCACCGTCGCGCCCACCACGCGTCTGACCGCCACCGACTCGGCCTACGTCACCGACATGGGCGACCACGCGTACCTGCGCTGGATCATGCTCGACGAGGAGGGCCCGCTGCTCGACGCGTTCGCGCGGCTGCGCGCCGCCGACACCGACGCGATCACGGAGGGCACGACCCTCATCGGCATCTTCCGCGCGCACGGCCTGCTGGTCCCGGTCTGGGAGCTCGAGGGCGTCGGCGCCGACGAGCTCGACGCCGCCCTGCCGGCGTTCGTCGCGACGCTCGACGAGGCGAAGGCGCAGACCGCCGAGCTGTCCGCCGCCGAGCGCACCGCCCGCCGCGACCTGGTCAGCCGTCAGGTCACCATTCGCTGAGACGACGTCGGATCGACGTGCCGTCCGTCACGGGGTTCGGTGTCACCGGCACCGAGCCCCTAGGCTGATTGCGTGGACTGGAACGACTACGACGCCGCGTTGTTCGACCTCGACGGAGTGATCACGCCCACCGCCGAGGTCCACGAGATGGCCTGGGGCCGGATGTTCACGGACTTCCTGGCCGGCCACCCCGACGCCGACCCCTACACCGACGCCGACTACTTCGCGTACGTCGACGGCAAGCCGCGCTACGAGGGCGTCCGGTCGTTCCTGGAGTCCCGCGGCATCGACCTGCCGTACGGCGACCCGTCGGACGATCCCGCCGCCGAGACCGTCTGCGCGCTGGGCAACCGCAAGAACGACTACTTCTCCGAGGTGCTGCGCACCGAGGGTGTCGAGGCGTACCCCGGCTCGGTGCGGCTGCTCGACGCGCTGGAGGAGCGCGGCGTGAAGGCCGCGCTGGTCTCCAGTTCGCGCAACGCGAAGCTCGTGCTCGAGGCCGCGGGGCTGACCGAGCGCTTCGAGGTGATCATCGACGGCGAGGTCGCCGCGACCGAGCAGATCGCGGGCAAGCCGAAGCCCGACACGTACGCCGCCGCGGCCGAGCGCCTCGGCGTGCCGACGCAGCGCTCCGTCGTGCTGGAGGACGCCGTCTCGGGCGTCCAGGCCGGCGCGGCGGGCGACTTCGGCCTCGTGGTCGGCGTCGACCGCGGTGCGGGCGCCGACGTCCTGCGCGAGAACGGCGCGGACGTCGTCGTCTCCGACCTCGCGGAGCTGGTCCCGTGAGCGAGCGACAGCGAGCGAGCCATGAGGCACTCATGCCGGCGTCCCCGTACCTTCGCCTTCACACGGGGGTGACGGCGTGAGCTCGCACGAGGCGCCCCTGGCGGAGGACTTCCTCGACCGGGACCGCTGGCCCGCGGATCCCTGGCGGCTGGTGGAGACGCATCCCGACCAGACGGACCTCGGCGTCACCGAGACGCTGTTCGCGGTCGGCAACGGCTATCTGGGCATGCGCGGCAACGTCACCGAGGGCCGCGACTCCCACACCCACGGCACGTTCATCAACGGCTTCCACGAGACGTGGCGGATCCACCACGCCGAGGAGGCCTACGGCTTCGCCCGCGTGGGCCAGACGATCGTCAACGCGCCCGACGCGAAGGTGATCCGCCTCTACGTCGACGACGAGCCGCTGCTGCTGAGCGTGGCCGACCTGCTCGAGTACGAGCGCTCGCTCGACTTCCGCGACGGCGTCCTGCGCCGCGAGATCCTGTGGCGCACGCCCTCGAACAAGCTCGTGCGCGTGCTGGCCACCCGCATGGTCTCGTTCGCCGAGCGCCACCTCGCGGTGCTCGAGTTCGAGGTCACGATGGTCGACGACCACGCGCCGATCGCGATCTCGTCGCAGATCCTCAACCGTCAGGACGGCGAGGACGAGTACCACGTCCGTTCCAAGGCGATGGGCGAGGGACACGACCCCCGCAAGTCCGACGGCTTCGACCGCCGCGTGCTCGAGCCCAAGCACCAGTGGGGCGACGCCGAGCAGGGCCGCGTCGAGCTGGGCTTCCGCTGCGCCGACAGCGGCATGACCCTGGCCGTGGCGGCCGAGCACATCCTGGAGACCGACAACGAGTACACGACCCGCGTGCAGGTCGAGGACGACCTCGCGAAGGTGACCTACCGCGTCAACGCCGAGCCCGGCCAGAAGGTCCGCCTGACGAAGCTGGTCTCGTACCACACGTCGCGCGGCGTCCCGGTGCGCGAGCTCGTCGACCGCTGCCGCCGCACGCTCGACCGGGCGTGCGTCGAGGGCGTCGCCCACCAGCGCGAGGCGCAGGCCGCATGGCTGACCGAGTTCTGGAAGCGCTCCGACGTCGAGGTGCCCGGGCACACCAGCATCCAGCAGGCGATCCGCTGGAACCTGTTCCAGGTCGCGCAGGCCAGCGCGCGCGCCGAGGGCGCCGGCATCCCCGCCAAGGGTGTCACCGGCTCGGGCTACAGCGGGCACTACTTTTGGGACACCGAGGTCTACGTCCTCCCGTTCCTGACGTACACGAACCCCGACCACGCCCGGAACGCCCTGCGGTTCCGACACAGCCTGCTCGAGGCCGGCCGCAAGCGCGCCCGCGAGATGTCGCAGTCGGGGGCGCTGTTCCCGTGGCGCACGATCAACGGCGAGGAGGCCTCGGCCTTCTACGCCGCGGGCACCGCGCAGTACCACATCGACGCGGACATCGCGTATGCCGTGACCCAGTACTACCTCGCCACGGACGACGAGGACTTCATGATCCGCCAGGGCATCGACATCCTCGTCGAGACCGCACGGATGTGGGTCGACCTGGGCTTCTGGCGTGACGAGGAGGTGGGCACGTTCCACATCCACGGCGTCACCGGACCCGACGAGTACACGACCGTCGTGAACGACAACCTGTTCACGAACGTCATGGCGCGGTTCAACCTCGGCGCCGCCGCGCTCGCGGTGAAGCGCCTCGAGAAGCGCGCCCCGGACGCCCACCGCCGGATGGTCACGCGTCTCGCGCTCCAGGAGCACGAGATCACCGACTGGGAGCGCGCCGCCCGCAACATGGCGATCCCCTACGACGAGGCGCTCGGCGTGCACCCGCAGGACCAGCACTTCCTCGAGCGCGAGGTCTGGGACCTCGACCACACGCCGCTGGACAAGCGACCGCTGCTGCTGAACTACCACCCGCTGGTGATCTACCGCTTCCAGGTGATCAAGCAGGCCGACGTCGTGCTGGCGCTCTACCTGCAGGGCAACCACTTCACGGCGGAGCAGAAGCGCGCGAACTTCGAGTACTACGACCCGATCACGACGGGCGACTCCACGCTCTCGGCCGTGGTGCAGTCGATCATCGCGGCCGAGGTGGGCTACCGCGACCTCGCGTACCGCTACTTCCTCGGCGCGCTGTTCGTCGACCTCGCCGACCGGCACAAGAACGCCACCGACGGCGTCCACGTGGCGTCCACCGGCGGTGTCTGGAGCGTGCTGGCCGGAGGCTTCGGCGGGTTCCGCGACCACCAGGGCGACTTCTCGATCGACCCGCGCCTGCCCGACGACTGGCACGAGCTGGTCTACCGCGTCACGGTGCACGGCACGCGCGTCCGCGTCACGGTGCGCCGCGACCAGCTCGAGCTCGTCGTCGAGGACCAGCAGCCCGATGCGCGCGGCCGGGTGGTCAACCCGCAGTTCTTCGTGCGCAAGCGCACGGTGACCGTGAAGCCGGGCGAGCCCGTCGTGGTGCCGCTCGAGGGTCAGGGTCCGCAGATCGACGGCACGCCGCCGCCGGTCTCGGGTCGTCGCCGTGCCGACGGCACGGTCATCACCGCCATCGTCCCCGGCAGCTGAGCGCTACTCGACCGGCGCCAGCGTCGCCGGCACGCGCACGAGCACCACGCCGGGGTGCACCTCAGCGGTGATCTCGCGGCCCTCGCCGGCGGGGTCGCCGTCGAGCTGCATCGGCACGGGCTTCTCGGCCTTCACGTGCACGCGCTGGGCGCACAGCCGGGTGAGGCGTGCGTCGTTGGTCTTGCGACGCGTGATGACGCGGGCCACGATCGACAGCCAGCCGATGAAGCGCTTCGGCGCGACGATGACCACGTCGAGCAGGCCGTCGTCGATCTGCGCGTCGGGCAGCAGGGGGATGCCGCCCTGCAGGAAGCCCACGTTGCCGATCACGACGGTGCGCGCGCGGAAGTGGCGCGGCTCCTCGTCGTCGAGCGTGATCTCGACCTTGGTGCGCGGGAAGGTGATGGCCTTGACGCCCGAGACGAAGTACGCGAGGTAGCCGACGCGCTTCTTCAGGTCCTCGTTGACGCCGGTCATGATCATCGCGTCCATGCCCAGCCCCGCCATGACGAGGAACGAGGTCTCGGTGCCGCCGTCGGTGGTGAAGGTGGCGAGGTCGATCGCGCGGTCCTGGCCGCCGAAGACCACGTCGAGCGCGTCGCGGGTGTTCACCGGGATGTCGAGGTTGCGCGCCAGCAGGTTGCCGGTGCCGTGGGGCAGCACGCCGACGGCGACGCCCGAGCGGGTGGCCTCCTCGCACACCGCGCGCACCGTGCCGTCGCCGCCCGCGGCGATCACGAGGTCGACGTCGGCGTCCAGCGCGGCGCGGGTCTGGCCGTGACCCGGGTCCTCGATCGTGGTCTCGAACCACTGCGGCTCGTCCCAGCCGTGCGCGGCGCCGACCTGGCGGACCTTGGCCTTGAAGTCCTCGATGTCGCCGACCTTGACGGGGTTGAGCACCACGGCGGCGCGGCGCCGGCCCGAGCCCGTGACGACGGCGAGGTCGGACGGCAGGCGCCCGCTGCCGCGCACCATGACGTGCCACAGGATCAGCGTCACGGCACTGCCGAAGCACGCGCCCGCGGTGACGTCGCTGAGGAAGTGCACGCCGAGGAACACGCGGTCGGCTGCGACGGCCAGCGTGAGCAGGACCCACAGCGTCAGCAGCAGCCGGCGTCGCAGGCCGCGCCCGGTGGCCACGATCGTCAGCAGGGCCATGACGGTGAAGAACAGTCCCGCGCCGGCCGAGTGACCGCTCGGGAACGAGTAGCCGCCGATCTCGTGCAGCGGCAGGTCCCACACCGGCCGCTCGCGGCGGACCGCCAGCTTGATGAGGGCGTTGCCGCCCAGCACGGCCACGCCGGACGCGACGACCCACAGTGCGAGGATGCGCTCCTGACGCCACCAGAGCAGGCCCGCGAGGACGGCGAGCAGGATACCGACGGTCCAGTTGCTGGTCGCGATCGCGATGATGTCGAGGAGGCTGACGAGCCAGGCCCGCGGCTCGGACACGTCGTACGCCCACTGCGCGACCGACTGGTCGAGGTCCATCAGGGGCTGCCAGCGCATCGACACCAGCACGGCCAACGTGAGGAACAGGACGCACTCGACCGCCAGGAGGGCGTTCGGGATGAGCGGCCGGTCACCGTCGGCACGGCGCAGGTCGATCGTCACAACAGTCCTCTCGTCCGGGATGGGGCTGCCCCAGCGTAACCGCGCCGCGACACGTCGGCCGGTCACGCCTCGCTAGGCTGGCGGGGTGATCGATCCTCGACTGTTGCGTGACGAACCCGACCTGCTGCGTGCCGCTCAGGAGCGTCGCGGCGAGTCCCCCGAGGTGATCGACGAGCTGATCGCGGCCGACGAGGCCCGCCGCGCCGCCATCGTGCGCTTCGAGGCGGTGCGCTCGGAGCAGAAGCAGCTCGGCAAGCAGATCCCGAAGGCGCAGGGCGAGGAGAAGCAGGCGCTGCTCGCCCGGACGAAGGAGCTCAGCGCCGAGGTCAAGACCTCCGAGGCCGCGCAGGGCGCCACCGCCCAGGCGTTCGAGGAGCTGCTCAAGACCCTCCCGAACCCCACGGTCGACGCCCCTCCCGGCGGCGAGGACGACTTCGTCGTGCTCGAGGAGGTCGGCACGCCGCGCGACTTCGCGGCCGAGGGCTTCGAGCCGCGCGACCACCTCGAGCTCGGCGAGATGCTGGGCGCGATCGACATGGAGCGGGGGGCGAAGGTCAGCGGCTCGCGCTTCTACTACCTCACCGGCGTGGGCGCCCAGCTCGAGCTCGCGCTGGTCCAGTTGGCGATGTCGACGGCCGCCGAGTGGGGCTTCACGCCGATGATCCCGCCCGCGCTGGTCAAGCCGCAGGCGATGGACGGCACCGGGTTCCTGGGCCAGGCGGCCGACGACGTCTACCACCTGGAGAAGGACGACCTGTACCTCGTGGGCACGTCCGAGGTGCCGCTCGCGGCCTACCACGGCGGCGAGATCCTCCCCACCGAGTCGCTGCCGCGCCGCTACGCCGCCTTCAGCCCGTGCTTCCGCCGCGAGGCCGGCTCGTACGGCAAGGACACCCGCGGCATCTTCCGCGTGCACTGGTTCGACAAGGTCGAGATGTTCGTCTACACGACGCTCGACCAGGCCGCCGCCGAGCACGAGCGCCTGCTGGGCTGGGAGAAGGCCTGGCTGCAGAAGCTCGAGCTGCCGTTCCGCGTCATCGACGTGGCCGCGGGCGACCTCGGCCTGTCGGCGGTGCGCAAGTTCGACTGCGAGGCGTGGATCCCCACCCAGGGCAAGTACCGCGAGCTCTCCTCGGCCTCGAACTGCACCGAGTTCCAGGCCCGCCGCCTCGACGTCCGCACCCGCGGCACCGCGGACGAGGGCACGAGCCACGTGGCCACCCTCAACGGCACGCTGTGCGCCATGACGCGCACGATCGTCGCGCTGCTCGAGAACGGCCAGCAGGAGGACGGCTCGGTCCGCCTCCCGGCCGCGCTGCACCCGTACCTCGGCGAAGTGCTGCGACCCCTCGGTCAGGCCTCGGCGTGAGCTGGCGTCCCCGGCTCGTCGCGCTCGACGTCGACGGCACGATCGTCGACCACCGCAACACGCTGAGCCCCGCCGTGCGCGACGCGGTGCTGGGCCTGCGCGAGCAGGGGATCCCCGTCGTCATCGCCACCGGCCGCGCCGTGCCGGGCGTGTACGACGTGCTGGAGAAGCTCGGCTTCCGCGAGGGCCTCGGCGTGGCCAGCAACGGCTCGGTCGTCTTCAACGTCGACCCGTTCGAGGTCGTCCACACCACCACGTTCGACGCCAGCGAGGCGGTCAAGCGCGTGCTCGAGCGGGTGCCCGAGGCGCTCGTCGCGGTGGAGGAGGTTGGCGTCGGCTACCGCGTGAACCGCGCGTTCCCGAAGGGCGAGATCACCGGCGAGATCATCCTCGACGAGGTCAACCGGATGGTCTCGCAGCCCGTCACCCGTGTCGTGGTCCGCGCGCCCGACCACGACCGCGACGAGTTCTCCTCGCTCGTGGAGGACCTCGGCCTCGACGGCACCAACTACTACATCGGCTACACCGCGTGGCTCGACCTCGCGCCCGAGGGCGTCTCGAAGGCCTCGGGCCTCGAGGTCGTCTGCGCGTCGATGGGCCTCACGGCGGCCGACGTGCTCGCCGTGGGCGACGGCAGCAACGACGTCGAGATGGTCCGCTGGGCCGGCCGCGGCGTCGCGATGGGCCAGGCGCCCGACGAGCTCAAGCAGGTCGCCGACGACGTCACCGGCACCGTCGAGGACGACGGCCTCGCGGCCGAGCTGAGCCGCTGGCTCGACTGACGGTTTCCCCGGTTACGTGGGTTCCTGGTCACTTCCCGGGGTGTGCGATCCCCGGTCGGTGACAGCGAACCCAGGTAACCGGGGAATCGGTCACCCGCGCGCCGTTCGTCGCAGCGCAGCCGCCGCTCGTCGGTGTGCGCTGGCGCACACCCGAGTCGATGGGGCACCGTAAAGTCGTCACCAGTTGTGACCTGCGACACCCCCGAACCTGCGCCAGGAGGCCCACCCGTGACTCAGACCGGCATCGACAACCTCGCGAACGAGGACCGCACCTTCGAGCCGCCGTCCGACCTGGCGGCGAACGCCAACGTCACCGCCGAGGCCTACGACCGCGCCGCCTCCGACCGGCTCGGCTTCTGGGCCGAGCAGGCCGAGCGCCTGACCTGGGACACCCCGTTCACCGAGGTGCTCGACTGGTCCAACCCGCCGTTCGCGAAGTGGTTCGTCGGCGGCAAGCTGAACGTCGCCTACAACTGCGTCGACCGCCACGTGGAGGAGGGCCGCGGCGACAAGGTGGCCTTCCACTTCGTCGGCGAGCCCGGCGACACCCGCGACATCACGTACTCCCAGCTCAAGGACGAGGTCAGCAAGGCCGCCAACGCGATCACCGAGCTCGGCATCGAGGCCGGCGACCGCGTCGCGATCTACCTGCCGATGATCCCCGAGGCCGTCATCGCGATGCTGGCCTGCGCGCGCCTGGGCGCCCCGCACACCGTCGTCTTCGGCGGCTTCAGCTCCGACGCCCTCGCCAGCCGCGTGGAGGACTGCGAGGCCAAGCTCGTCATCACCGCCGACGGCGGCTACCGCCGCGGCAACCCCTCGGCGCTCAAGCCCGCCGTCGACGAGGCCATCGCCAAGCTCGGCGACAGGAGCCCGGTCGAGAACGTGCTGGTCGTGCGCCGCACGGGCCAGGAGGTCGCCTTCGACCAGGACATCGACGTCTGGTGGGACGAGCTGGTCGACGAGTCCTCGACCGACCACACGCCCGAGGCGTTCGACGCCGAGCACCCGCTCTACGTCATGTACACGTCGGGCACCACCGGCAAGCCGAAGGGCATCCTGCACACCAGCGGCGGCTACCTCACGCAATGCGCCTACACGTTCAACGCGGTCTTCGACCACAAGCGAGACACCGACGTGTTCTGGTGCACCGCCGACGTCGGCTGGGTCACCGGCCACTCGTACATCGTCTACGGCCCCACGGCCGAGGGCGCCACGCAGGTGCTCTACGAGGGCACGCCCGACAGCCCGCACAAGGGCCGCTGGTGGGAGATCATCCAGGACAAGAAGGTCACGCTCTTCTACACCGCGCCCACCGCGATCCGCACGTTCATGAAGTGGGGCGACGACATCCCCGCGCAGTACGACCTGTCGACGCTGCGCATCCTGGGATCGGTCGGCGAGTCCATCAACCCCGAGGCCTACGTCTGGTACCGCACGACCATCGGCGGCGACCGCACCCCGATCGTCGACACGTGGTGGCAGACCGAGACGGGCGCGCACATGCTCAGCCCGCTGCCGGGCGTCACCACCGCGAAGCCGGGCTCGGCCATGGGCCCGCTGCCGGGCATCAGCGCCGAGGTCGTCAACGACGAGGGCCAGCCGGTGGGCAACGGCGAGGGCGGCTACCTCGTGCTGACCGAGCCATGGCCGTCGATGCTGCGCACGATCTGGGGCGACGACCAGCGCTTCAAGGACACCTACTGGTCGCGCTTCAAGGACATGTACTTCGCCGGCGACGGCGCCAAGAAGGACTCCGACGGCGCGATCTGGCTGCTGGGCCGTGTGGACGACGTCATGAACGTCTCGGGCCACCGCCTGTCCACCACCGAGATCGAGTCCGCGCTGGTCTCGCACCCCACCGTCGCCGAGGCGGCCGTGGTCGGCGCCACCGACGACACCACGGGCCAGGCGGTCGTGGCGTTCGTGATCCTGCGCGAGTCGGCCGCCGAGTCCACCGAGGAGCACATCACCACGCTGCGCAACCACGTGGCGAAGGAGATCGGCCCGATCGCCAAGCCGCGCCAGATCATGGTCGTGCCCGAGCTGCCCAAGACGCGCTCCGGGAAGATCATGCGTCGCCTGCTGCGCGACGTGGCCGAGAACCGCGAGGTCGGCGACGCGACCACGCTCGCCGACTCGTCGGTGATGGACCTCATCACGGCGGGCCTGAAGAAGCCGGCGGCCGACCAGGAGTGACCCCGGGTCGGGGGTGCGGCGGTCACGACGGGCTGCCGCGCCCCGACTTGGGTACGCTCGCTCCATGACGAAGCCCACGGACGACCCCACGATCGGACGACTCGTCGCAGATGTGACCCGCGATCTCTCCTCGATCGTCCAGCACGAGATCGCGCTGGCGAAGTCGGAGCTGCGTGTCAGCGTGAAGGCGGGTGGCCTGGGCATCGCGCTCGTGGCCGTCGCCGCGTTCCTGTTGCTGATGGTGCTCATCCTCGGGTCGGTCACCATCGCGTACTTCCTGACGATGACCGGGCTGCACCCCGCGTGGGCGTTCCTGATCGTGACGGGCTTCTACCTGCTGCTCGCCGTGGTGCTCGTCCTGATCGCGTGGAGCCGCTTCAAGAAGGTGCGCGTCCCCGAGAAGTCGATCGGCACCGCGCGCCAGATCCCCTCGGCGCTCAAGCCCGGCGGTCCGGCCGGCACCCGCGTCAAGACCGTCGCGCGGAGCTGACCAGCCCCACCGCGGCGATCACCGCTCCGCCGACCGCCACCCACAGCAGGGTGGTGTCGAGGGACTCCACGATGCGTGCGGTCAGCACGTGACCCAGCTCGCGCGCGGAGTCCGTCCCGGTGGACTGCTGCTCCACGAGGCGCGGCACGCCCTCGCGGCCGATCACCCACCAGGCGGCGGCCGCGAGCATGACGCCGATGCCCAGCGTGGCGAGCGTGGTGGAGCGGCGACGCGACACGACGAGCGCCAGCAGCGCGGCGACCACCGCGACGGCCACGGCGACCACCGCGAGGCCACGCGACCGCTCGACCGCGGCCACGAGATCGCCCGGGTCCTCCTCGCTGAGGGTCACCATCAACTCGTCCGGACCGGTCAGGGGGATCGGCAGGTCGACCTCGCCCAGGGCGAGCCCGACGAGGGGCGCGACGTCGGCGCGGATCGACGTGGGGGTCGGCTCGCCGAAGAGCTCGCGGTGAGCGCTGCGCGTGGTCTCGCGCCACGCCTCGCTCCAGTCGGCCGACTCGGTCAGGCGGAGGATGGCATCGCCGACGGCCGCGGCGACGCGGTCGTGCAGGGCGATGGGCAGGCCCGTCTGGTCGGCGAACGCCTCGCCCGCGAGGTCCGCCGCTCTCTCCTGCACCTCGCGGTCGTCGCCGACGTGTGAGGTGAGGTCGACGAACCCGTCCTCGCTCTGCAGGTGGGTGGTGCTCCAGCCCGCGCCGATCGCGACGAACGTGGCCACGGTCGTGACGCACCACAGCAGCGCGGCGGCCAGCGTGCGCATCAGGCGCAGCTCCCCGTGGACACGGTGCGGTTCGCGCGCAGCGCCGCGGTGGCGACGGGCACGGTCTCGGCGGCCGTGACCGCGTACCCGGTCTCGGCGTCGGACACCGAGGCCGCGAAGATCACGCCGATGACGTCGCCGTCGGCCGAGATCAGCGGGCCACCGGAGTTGCCCGAGCGCACCAGCGAGCGGATCGAGAAGACGTCGCGCGAGACGCGGCCCTGGCCGTAGATGTCGGGGCCGCGCAGGTCGAGGCGGCCCCGCACGCGGGCGGCGCGGGCGTCGAAGGGGCCGTTCTCGGGGAAGCCGAGGACGGCGGCGGGGTCGCCCTGCTGCGCGCCGGTGTCGAAGCGCAGCGGGTCGCCGTCGAGGCCCGGCACGTCGACGACCGCCAGGTCGAGCTCGGTGTCGAACCACACGGGACGCGCGTCGAGGCGTCGGTCGCCGAGCGTGACGGTGGGTCGCGAGACGCCGGCGATCACGTGGGCGTTCGTCATGACCCGCTCGGGCGCGATGACGAAGCCCGAGCCCTCGATCGTGCGACGGCACTCGGCCTCGCCGAGGATCCGCACGACGCTCCCGCGCGCGTCGCGGACCGACTCCAGGGCGAGCGTGGCCTGGTCCGGCGGATCCGTCTGCGGGATGATCTCGGTCTCGAACGGGTCGAGGTACCGCGGGAACACGTCGCCGGTGAGCGTGTCGGTGAACGACCGCAGCGCCGCGCCGGCCCGTTCGGGCATGAGGGTGTCGACCCGCGCCAGCACGGTGGAGTCGCGCACGGCCGAGCTGACGTAGGGCAGCGTGGACGCGCTCACCGCGTAGCCCAGCGCCCACGAGGCCGCCATCACGACCACGGTGCCGAAGGCGGCGCCGAACACGGCGTCGATCGCGCGCCCGGGACCGCGGCCGATCCGCAGCGACCGCCCGATCAGGGTCCCGAGGAAGTTGCCGAGGCCCGCGATGACGAAGACGAAGACGATCGACATGACGGCCTTCAGCGGGTCGCCCTCGTCCTGGGCGAAGAACTGGGGTGCGAGCGCGATGCCGAGCAGGAAGCCCAGCAGCAGACCGCCGCCGGAGAACACGTTGGACACGAAGCCGTGCACCCACCCCGCGTAGGCGTAGACGATGAACGTCACGACCAGGACGATGTCGAGCCAGTTCATGCTCACTCCGGGATGGGTCGGGTCCGGGAGGCGTCCCACGGGCGTTCCCACCCGAGGCGCTCGAACAGGCGGGCGATGATGCCGGCGGTGAAGCCCCACAGCGGGACGTTCGTGCCGATGTCGAAGGCGGGCCCCGTCCAGCCCGAGGGGTGCACGACGCTGAAGCGGCGCTCGGGGTCGAGCAGCAGCTCGAGCGGGGTGGGCAGCACGCGCTCGACCTCGTCGGGGCTGTGCGCGTGCAGGGTGCGCGGGCTGGTCCAGTAGCCCAGCACGGGCGTCACGGCGTGGTTGCTCGGCGGCAGCCACAGCGTGGGCAGGCTGCCGAAGACGATCACCTCGCGGGGGTCGAGCCCGACCTCCTCCTCGGCCTCGCGCAGCGCGGTGTGGACCGCGTCGCGGTCGGTCGCGTCCTGGCGGCCGCCGGGGAACGAGATCTGCCGCGCGTGGCTGCGCAGCGTGGCGGCGCGCTCGGTGAGCAGCAGCTCGCGGCCGTGCTCGCCGTCGGAGAAGAGCATCAGCACGGCCGCCGGGCGAGCCTCGGCCGGCGGGTGCGGGAAGCGGGGCGCGAGGTGCTCGGCCTCCACCGAGTCCAGCATCTCGGCCAGCGGGTGCAGCCACTCGGGCAGCGCGGCGGTCTCCTTCATGCCGGCCCCTGAGTGGTGACGAGGGCCTGAGCGACCTCGGGATCGGTGGGCCCGAGGCCGTACGAGGGGCACCACTGCGCCACGGGGCACGCACCGCACGCGGGCGTGCGCGCGTGGCAGCGACGGCGGCCGTGCCAGATCACGTGGTGGCACAGCATCGTCCAGTCCTTCTTCGGGAACAGGTCGCCGACGGCGTGCTCGGTCTTGACGGGATCCTTGGCGGTGGCCTCGTCCACCCACTCCCAGCGCTTCACGAGGCGCGCGAAGTGGGTGTCCACGGTGATGCCGGGGACGTCGAACGCGTTGCCCAGGACGACGTTGGCCGTCTTGCGACCGACGCCGGGCAGGCTCACGAGGTCCTTCAACCGGCCCGGCACCTCGCCGCCGAAGTCCTCGACGAGGGCGGCCGACAGGCGCAGGACGCTGTCGGTCTTGGCGCGGAAGAAGCCGGTGGGCCGGATGATCTCCTCGACAGCGGTGCGGTCGGCCGCGGCCAGGGCGGCGGCGTCGGGATAGGCGGCGAAGAGGGTGGGCGTGATCGCGTTGACGCGGCGGTCGGTGGTCTGCGCCGAGAGCACCGTGGCGACGAGCAGCTGGAACGGATCGGCGAAGTCGAGCTCGCACCGGGCGTCGGGATAGGTCTGCGCGAGCACCCGGTTGATCTTGCGTGCGCGCCGCACGAGGGACGTCGCCGGACGTGTTGTCGGGGGCGTCGAATCGGCTGGCACGTTAACACCGTATCCGGACTCTTCACACACGCACGGGCCCAAGGTGGGTGTGATCTGGGTTGCATGTGGGAAACTAGCGCTGTGACCGATGAAGTTCTGCGCCAAGCCCCTCTGTTCAACGGCCTCGACGACGACGCCTCCGGCGCGCTCGAGTCCTCCATGTCCACGGTGACCCTGCGCCGTGGCGAGGTCCTGTTCGCCGAGGGCGACGAGGGCGATCAGCTCTACGTCGTCATCGAGGGCAAGATCAAGCTCGGTCGTCGCTCGGTCGACGGCCGCGAGAACCTCATCGCGATCCTGGGCCCGGGCCAGATGTTCGGCGAGCTGTCGTTCTTCGATCCCGGCCCGCGCTCGGCCACGGCCACCGCCGTCACCGACACCGAGCTGCGCAGCCTCGGCCACGGCGCGCTCAACCCGGTGCTCCAGTCGCACCCCGACGTGGCCTACGCGCTGCTCAACCAGCTCGCCGGCCGCCTGCGCCGCACCAACGAGGTCGTCGGCGACCTCGTCTTCTCCGACGTCCCCGGCCGCGTCTCCAAGGCGCTGCTCGACCTCGCCGCGCGCTTCGGCCGCGAGGCCGACGACGGCATCCACGTCAACCACGACCTCACGCAGGAGGAGCTGGCGCAGCTCGTCGGCGCCTCGCGCGAGACCGTCAACAAGGCGCTCGCCGACTTCGCGTCGCGCGGCTGGCTGCGCCTCGAGCCGCGCTCGGTCATCATCCTCGACCTCGAGCGACTCAAGCGCCGCTCGCGCTGAGTTGGTGGACGCCGCCGCGGTCCAGGAGCTCACCCACGGGGAACGCCGCCGGCTGGTCGAGATCCTCGACCGGCTGACCCCCGAGCAGTGGGAGGCGACATCGGCGTGCCCGCGCTGGTCCGTCGAGGACGTTGTCGCCCACCTGAACGCCGCCGCCAGCACCACCACGCGGCAGTGGATCGTCAGCATCGTCCGCTCGCGGTTCGATCCGGACCGGCACAACGACCGTCTCATCGCCCGTCATCGCGGCGCCACGCCGGGCGAGACGCTGGAGACCTTCCGCGGACTCGTCGTCAGCCGCACCGCCGCCGCCGGCGCCCACGTCGCCATGCTCGGCGAGGTCGTGGTGCACGCGCAGGACATCGTGCGGCCCCTCGGCATCGAGCTCGTGCCGGATCAGACCGCGGTTCTCGAGGTCGCCCGCTTCTTCGCCACGAAGGACTTCGCGGTCAACAGCCGCACGCTCGTGCGCGGCCTGTCGCTCAAGGCGGACGACGCGCCCTTCGACGTGGGCTCGGGTCCCCTCGTCACCGGCGAGCTCTTGACGCTCACCCTGGCGATGGCCGGGCGCGCGGACGCCGCCGCAGAGCTGGCCGGCCCCGGTGCGGAGGAGCTGCTCCACCGCATCGAGATCGCCTGACCCGCGTCGCGCCGTCCGCGGGTCAGGTCGTCTCGAGGTACTCCAGCTGGGCGCGCACCGAGAGTTCGGCGGCGTCCCACAGGACCGGGTCGACGTCGGCGTAGACCAGCTCGACGACCTCGCGGGCCGTGGTGGCGCCGCGCTCGACGGCGCCGCGCACCTGCTCGAGTCGCTCCTCGCGGTGGGCGAGGTAGTAGTCCAGGACGGCCGCCGGGTCCGCCACGACCGGACCGTGGGCGGGCAGGATCGTGGTGGCCCGGCCCTCCGCGACGATCGCCCGGAACTTCCGGATGGAGTCCAGGTAGGGCCCGAGTGCGCCGTCGGGGTGCGCCACCACGGTGGTGCCGCGGCCCAGCACCATGTCGCCGCTGAGCAGCGCCCGGTCCTGGGGCAGCAGGAACGCCACCGAGTCGCGGGTGTGACCCGGTGCGGCCACGACGTCGATCTGGAGGCCGTCGACCTCGATGCGCTCGCCGTCGACCAGCGGGTCGGCCTCGCGGGTGTAGTCCGCCGAGATCGCGCGCGTGGGCGCACCCGTGGCCTTCACGAACGACGCCAGCGCGTCGGTGTGGTCCCAGTGGTGGTGCGTGAACAGCACGAGCGCCACCTCGCCGGCCGCCGCGGCGACCGCCTCCACGTGCTCGGCGATGTCGGGGCCGGGATCGACCACGACCGAGCGCGAGGCGCCCGGCTCACGCAGGATCCACGTGTTGGTGCCGTCGAGCGTCATGATCCCGGGGTTGTCGGCCAGGATGAACGACGCCCGGTCGGTGACCTTCTGCTCGCTCACAGGTGCTCCTCACGCTCGGTCTCGAGCCACCACTGGCCGTCCTTGCGGACGAAGTGCGGCTCGATGGCACGGATGTCTCGCTGCGCCGCGGCGTCCAGCACGTCGGTGGCCGCCAGCGTCGAGAGCTCACGGCACGTGACGGCGGTGGGCGGCATCATCGCGGCCTGCTTCGCGTCGACGAGCGCGAGCACCTCCGACAACGGCGCCCACAGCGACTTGTCGGCCTCGGTGCTCACGGTGCCGATGCGCTGGCCCTCGGGGAGGGCGGCGACGAAGAACCGCGTGTCGTAGCGGCGCGGCTCGAGCGCCGGGGTGATCCAGTGCGCCCACGCGCCGAGCAGGTCGGCACGCAGGACGAGGCCCTGGTCGGACAGGAAGCGCGCGAACGACAGCTTCTTGGCCTCGAGGTCCTCGCGCGCCCACGCCAGGTCGGTGGTGTCGCCGACCACGGAGTGCTCGTCGGGCCCGGCCAGCAGCACGCCGGTCTCCTCGAACGTCTCGCGCACGGCGGCCACGACGAGCCGGGCCGCGAGGTCGGGCTCGCAGTGGAATCGCTCGGCCCAGACCTCGGGGGCGGGGCCCACCCAGGTCATCGGCTCGCCGTCGTCGTCCTGCACGCCGCCGCCGGGGAACACGTACATGCCCGCGGCGAACGCCATGCCCGAGTGACGACGCATGAGGAAGGCCTCGATGCCGTCCTCCCCGTCGCGGACGACGGCGATCGTGGCCGCGTCCTTCGGGGCGACGGCGTTCTCGGGCTCGAAGTCCTTCAGCCGCTCCTGCATCCGGGCAGGGACCGGGACCAGCACGTCAGCGGACCTCGACGACCGCGTCGATCTCGACGGGCGTGTCGAGGGGCAGCACGGCGACGCCGACGGCACTGCGGGCGTGCGAGCCGGCCGCGCCGAACGCGGCGGCCATGAGGTCGCTCGCGCCGTTGGCCACGGCGGGCTGGCCCGTGAACGACGGGTCGCTCGCGACGAACACGGTCAGCTTCACGACGCGCACGACCGAGTCGAGGTCGACCACCGAGCTGATCGCCGCGATGACGTTGAGCGCGCACAGCCGCGCGTACTCCTGCGCGTCCTCGGGCGTGACCTCGGCGCCGACCTTGCCGGTGCCGGGCAGGACGCCGTCGACGAACGGCAGCTGACCGGACGTGTACACGTGCGAGCCGCTGCGCAGCGCCGGGACGTAGGACGCGACGGGTGCCGCGACCTCGGGGACCGTGAGCCCCAGCGAGGCCAGACGGTCGACGACGGCGCCCATGTCAGGCCACCGGGCGCTTGAAGTAGGCCACGAGGTTCTCGGGGTTCATGCCGGGCACGATCTGGACCAGCTCCCAGCCGTCGCCCCCGAAGTTGTCGAGGATCTGCTTGGTCGCGTGGACGAGCACGGGTGCCGTCAGGTATTCCCACTTGGTCATGGCCCCGACTGTATCCCCGCTCGGGCGGGTGCGGTTCTCGCCCGACGCTCCGGCCCGACCCTCGGTAGTCTCGACGGCGTGGCCAACTCGACTCCACTGCACGTCGTGACGGGCAAGGGCGGCACCGGCAAGACGACGGTCGCGGCCGCGCTCGCCCTGGCGCTCGCAGGCAAGGGACTGAAGGTCCTGCTGTGCGAGGTCGAGGGCCGTCAGGGCATCGCCCAGCTCTTCGACGTCCCGCCGCTGCCCTACGAGGAGCGCCGGATCGCCACGAGCGACGCCGGCGGCCACGTGCACGCGCTCGCGATCGATCCCGAGGCCGCGCTGCTGGAGTACCTGCAGATGTACTACCGCCTCGGGCGCGCCGGGCGGGCCCTCGACAAGTTCGGCGTCATCGACTTCGCCACGACGATCGCGCCGGGCGTGCGCGACGTGCTGCTCACCGGCAAGGTCTACGAGGCCGCGCGGCGCCGCACGGGCGACAAGTCCTCGCGCTTCGTCTACGACGCCGTCGTGGTGGACGCGCCGCCCACGGGCCGCATCGCGCGGTTCCTGGGCGTCAACGACGACGTCGCGGGCCTGGCCAAGGTCGGCCCGATCAAGACGCAGTCCGAGTCGATCATGAGCATGATGCGCAGCCCGCAGACGGCGGTGCACCTGGTCACCGTGCTGGAGGAGATGCCCGTGCAGGAGACCCTCGACGGCATCGACGAGCTCAGCCGGGCGGGGCTGCCGGTGGGGCACGTCGTGGTGAACCTCGTGCGCCCGTCCCTGCTGTCCGACGACACCGTCGAGGCGCTCGAGGCCGGGCGGCTCGACGCGAAGGCGGTCGCGCCCGTGCTGGAGAAGGCCGGGCTGCCCCGGGACGCCGCCGCCACCCTCGTCGCCGACGGGTTCGGCCACATCGAGCGCCAGCAGCTGCAGAACGAGCAGCGCACGATCATCGAGGACTGCGGCCGCCCGCACGTCACGCTCCCGCTGCTGACGGGTGGGATCGACCTGGGCGCGCTGCAGGACCTCGCCGCCGAGCTCGCGCCGCTCGTGGAGGACGCCCGATGACCCCCGGCGCGACCACGACCCCGCGCGAGCGCAGGCCCCGCACCGAGCGTCGGCTCTCCGCCACCGAGCAGCCGGCGCGCATCGACGTCGACGGCCTGATCGCCGACCCGGCCACCCGCATCGTCGTGTGCTGCGGCTCCGGAGGCGTCGGCAAGACCACCACCGCCGCGGCGCTCGCCCTGCGCGCGGCCGAGCAGGGCCGCACGGTGTGCGTGCTGACGATCGACCCGGCGCGACGCCTCGCCCAGTCGCTCGGACTGCTCGAGCTCGACAACACGCCGCGCCCCGTGAAGGGCATCGACACCGAGCTCGGCGGCTCGCTCGACGCGATGATGCTCGACATGAAGACGACCTTCGACGAGGTCGTCGAGGCGCACGCCTCGCCCGAGAAGGCCGCCGAGATCCTCGCCAACCCGTTCTACGTCGCGCTCTCGAGCTCGTTCGCGGGCACGCAGGAGTACATGGCGATGGAGAAGCTGGGCCAGCTGCACGCCGAGGACCGGTGGGACCTCATCGTGGTGGACACCCCGCCGTCACGGTCGGCGCTGGACTTCCTCGACGCCCCCGAGCGGCTCTCGTCGCTGCTCGACGGCCGGTTCATCCGGCTCATGCTGGCGCCGGCACGCGGGCCGGCCAAGCTGCTCTCCGCGGGCCTGGGCATCGTGACCGGCGCCCTCAACAAGGTGCTGGGCGCGCAGGTCCTCACCGACATGCAGACGTTCATCGCGGCGTTCGACACGCTCTTCGGCGGATTCCGCCAGCGGGCCGAGGCGACGTTCTCGCTGCTGCAGGCCGACGGCACGGCGTTCCTGGTGATCGCGGCGCCCGAGGCGGCGGCGATGCGCGAGGCGGCCTACTTCGTGGAGCGGCTGGCGGCCGACGACATGCCGCTGGCGGGACTCGTGGTCAACCGCGTCCACGACGAGTCCGCGGCCGGGGTCACGGCGGCCGACGCCGAGTCGGCCTCGCCACGCCTGGCGGGGGGACGGGCGGCGGAGCGCCGGACCGCGGAGCTGCTCGACGTCCATGCCGAGCGGATGCGGCTGGCGGAGCGGGAGAACCGTCTGCGCGAGCGGTTCAGTGCGGCACACCGCAACGTGGAGGTGGTGCCCGTGCCCGCACTGGACACGGACGTCCACGACCTGGGTGGCCTGAGAGTGATCGGTGACCACCTCGGCGCCCCGCAGGGCGCCTGAGGTCAGGTCAGCTGGCGGGAACGAGCAGCTCGCGCCACTTGCGGACGTTGGGCTTGCGACGCAGCAGGGCGCGACGCTCGCGCTCGGTCATGCCGCCCCACACGCCCCACTCGATGCGGTTGTCGAGCGCCTCGGCGAGGCACTCGGCGCGGACGCCGCAGCCGTTGCAGACGAGCTTGGCGCGGTTCTGCTCGGCGCCCTTGACGAAGAGATCATCCGACTTGCCGAGGCAAGCCGCGTTCTGAGACCAGTTGTTGTTCCACATGCGCAGAGACCCTTTCCCGAGATCCTCCGGGTCCCCGTGACCGAGAGGAGAACTTGTTTCTGCTGAGAAAAAGCCTAAGGATTCGCGCGGTAACCGGACAGATTCCTCCGGGTAGTTGATACATAGTCCCAAATAGTCATGTCGCTCCGGGCCGCGCTGGGCTCGCCGCTGCCGGGGCGGGTTGCCGATCTCCCGTATCCTCGTGCCCATGGCGTGGCAGGACATGGGTGACTCGATCAAGAAGGTCGCCGAGAGCGAACCGCGGCCGACGTCGAAGCTGGGGGCGATCGGCTCGATCGCGTGGCTCTCGGTGCTGGCCGGAGTGATCGTCGCGGCGATCTTCGTGCCCGGCACGGCCTTCCTGGCCAGCACCTCGAACAAGGTCAGCAAGGACGTCGTCGACCTGCCGCTCGCGCTGCAGGACCTGCCGAACCCGCAGACCACCCGCCTCATCGCCTCCAACGGCAAGCGCGTCGCGTACTTCTACCAGGAGAACCGCCAGGACGTGCCGCTGGCGAAGATCGCGCCGGTCATGCAGACCGCGATCATCTCGATCGAGGACTACCGCTTCTACGAGCACGGCGCCCTCGACCTCAAGGGCACGCTGCGCGCCCTGATGAACAACGCCTCCGACGGCAACACCCAGGGTGGCTCGTCGATCACCCAGCAGCTCGTGAAGCTGACGCTGGTGCAGCAGGCCGCCACGAAGGAGCAGCGCGCCGCCGCCACCGAGGTGTCCACGGCCCGCAAGATCCGCGAGCTCAAGCTGGCGATCAACTACGAGAAGAAGTACTCCAAGGACGAGATCCTGGAGCACTACCTCAACATCGCGTACTTCGGCGACGGCGCCTACGGCATCCGCGCCGCGGCCTACCACTACTTCTCGGTCAGCCCCGACAAGCTCTCCACCGCCCAGGCCGCCACGCTGGCCGGTCTCGTGCAGAACCCCGAGCAGTTCAACCCGCGCATCTACCCCGAGCGCGCGCTCCAGCGCCGCAACACGGTGCTCGGCGTCATGGCCCGCCTCGGCAAGATCCCCGAGGCTGAGGCCGAGGAGCTCAGTGCCACGCCGATCGGCCTGAAGATCACGTCGTTCCCGAACGGCTGCGTCGACTCCGAGGCCGCGTTCTCGTGCGACTACATCCGCCGCTACCTGCTGCAGGAGCCGGCGCTGGGCGAGACCGTCAAGGAGCGTCAGGCGATGCTCGAGCGCGGCGGCCTGACCATCAAGACCAACATCGACCTGTCGATGCAGAAGGCCGTCAACAAGGCCGTCACGAAGTACGTCGGCGACACCGACAAGGCGATCGGCTCGCTGGCCCTCGTCGAGCCCGGCACCGGCAAGGTGCGCGCCATCGGCCAGTCGCGCTCGATGGGCAAGGGCAAGGGCGAGACCTACATCAACTTCTCGGTGCCCCGCCGGTACGGCGACTCGAACGGCTTCCAGGCCGGCTCGACGTTCAAGATGTTCACCGCCGCCGCGGCCCTCGAGGACGGCATCCCCGCGAGCAAGTCCTACAACTCGCCGCAGACGATGAAGATCCCCACGGGCACCTACTTCGACTGCGACGGCAACGGCACCGGCCAGTGGGAGGTCAAGAACTCCACGGGTGCGGGCGGCTTCAACATGGTCACCGGCCTGCGCCGCTCGGTGAACACCTACTTCGCCCAGCTCGAGCGCGACGCCGGCCTGTGCGAGACGGTCAAGATGGCCAAGCGGATGGGCATCCCCACCGCCGAGCCCGACATCGACAAGGGCAGCCCCGGCAGCTACATCCCGTCCTTCACGCTGGGCCCGATCGACGTCAGCCCGCTCGACATGGCGGCCGCCTACGCCACCCCCGCCGCCGGCGGCATGTACTGCGAGCCCGCCCCGGTCGCCGAGATCCTCGACCGCAGCGGCAAGACGATCAAGAAGTACAAGCCCGAGTGCAAGCGCGCGATGAGCAAGAAGACCGCCGCCACGGTGAACGCGATCCTGGTCGGCCTCCAGCAGCCGGGCGGCTTCGGCTACAGCAACGGCACCGGCCTGAGCATCCCGTCGGCCGCCAAGACCGGTACCACCAACGACAGCAAGGCCGTCTGGTACACCGGCTACACCCCCGAGATCTCGGCGGCGTCGATGATCGCGGGCATCAACAAGAAGGGCCAGCCGGCGGGCCTCGTCGGCACCACGCTGCGCGGCACCCCGGTGTCGTTCTCCCAGGCAGGCGGCTCGTCGCTGGCGGGTCCGCAGTGGAAGGCGGCCATGGGCGAGATCGAGAAGTCGCTCACCCCGGCCAAGTTCGACGCGGTGACCCTGCCGTCCGCGCCCCGCGCCACGAAGAAGAGCGGCGGGGACGACGACGATCGCCGGGGCCGCGGGCGCGGCCGCGGCGGGGACGACGACTGAGCGAGGGGCTCAGGCGCCGAGCTGGCGCCTGACCTCGGCGGCCACGGCGCCGCCGTCGGCACGATCCTTGGTCTGCGCCGAGACGGCGCCCATGACCTTGCCCATCGCCTTCATGCCCTCGCCGGCGGCGCCGGTCTGGTCGATGACGCCCGCGACGATCGCGGCGATCTCCTCGTCGCTGAGCGGCTCGGGCAGGTACTCCGCCAGGATCGCGGCCTCGGCGCGCTCCTTCTCGGCGAGCTCGGGGCGGTTGCCCTCGTCGAACGCGGTGGCCGACTCGCGGCGCTTCTTGGCCTCCGACGACAGCACCGTGAGGACGTCGTCGTCGGTCAGCTCGCGCGCCTCCTTGCCGGCGACCTCCGCGTTGGTGATCGCGGCGAGCACCATGCGGATCACCGAGGTGCGCAGGGCGTCACGGGACTTCAGGGCGGTGTTGAGGTCGTCGCGCAGGCGGTCCTTGAGAACTGACATGTCGCCATTCTCCCACCGCCTGCGCGACGAGCGATCTCAGTGCCGCGGCTCCCAGCGGAACAGGCGCTTGGACAGGTCGTACCCGAAGTACGTCCACAGGGCGAGGCCCGCGACGGCCACGCCGACGTTGCCGTAGACGTCCATCTCGTACGCGGCGCGCACGAGCGTCACGAGGGCGCCGCCCGGCGTGAGGTCGAGCCAGCGGTTCTCGGTCATCGGCGAGGCGATCAGCGTGCCGAGCGCGAGGGCCACGTAGGGCATGCTCGAGATCTGCGCGGCGCTGGCGTTCGGCGTCAGCGCCGCGGTCGCGGTGGCTGCCGTGACCGACGAGGCCAGGAGTCCCACGAGCGCCACCAGCAGCCACCACCAGGCCCCCGGCATGCCGTTGCCCAGCGCCACCATGGCGACCAGGACCAGGAGCGTCTGGCCCAGGCACAGCAGGACCGGCGGCACGAGCAGGCCGGTCAGGATGACGAGGTCGGAGGACTCGCCCGAGCGGAGCCGCTTGAGGAAGAGGTCCTGGCGCCGGGTCACGAGGGTCGTCGTGGCGGTGATGTAGACGGTGAACATCACGAAGAACATGACGACCATCGAGACCATGCCGACCGACGCGGTCGTGTCGTCGGACGCCTCCACGGCGGTCTCGCGCTGGACGAACAGGAACGCGGCGAACATCAGCGGCAGCGCGGTGGCGCTGAACAGCACGGCCTTCGAGCGTGCGATGAGCCGGAACTCCGAGCCCGCGATCGCGCGGACGCGGGCGAGGGCGGTCGGCGAGGTGGGGGTGGTCGTGGTGCTCATGAGGCATCCTCCAGACGGTTGCTGCTGTGGCTGACGCGGGTGAAGATCTCGGAGAGGCTGGCCTCCGAGGCGTTGAGCCGCTCGAGTCGGTGGCCGTGCTGGTCGGCCCAGCGCAGCAGGCGGCCCAGCGAGGACTGCAGGTCGGCGACGTCGAGGCGGACGCGGTCGGCGCTGATGCGCAGCGAGACGGGATCGACGACGGTGCGCAGCTCGCGGTCGAGGTCGGCGCCGGCCAGGCCGACGGTGGTGAACTCGATCGCCGCGGGCGCCGTGCCGACGACGTCCGAGAGCGTGCCCTCGGTGGCGACACGGCCCTCGTGCATGATCGCCACGTGGTCGGCGAGCGCCTCGGCCTCCTCCAGGTAGTGCGTGGTCAGCACGACCGTGGTGCCGCCCGCCTTGAGGTCGGCGACGAAGCGCCACGCGGCCTCGCGGGACTCGGGGTCCAGCCCGGCCGACGGCTCGTCGAGGAACAGCACCTCGGGGTTGTTGAGCGTCGCGAGGATGAGGTCGAGCCGGCGACGCTGGCCGCCGGACAGCTGGACCACGCGGGTCCCGGCGCGGTCGGCCAGCCCGAGTCGCTCGAGCGCCTCGTCGGTGCGGCGCGGGTGGGTCGTGAGCGAGGCCCACAGGTCCACGGTCTCGCGCACCGTGAGGTCGCCCGCGAATCCCGACTCCTGGAGCATGATGCCGAGCCGGGGCCGCAGCCGGGCGCGGTCGGCCACGGGGTCGAGGCCCAGGACGCGGACCCTCCCAGCGTCCGCGGCCCGGTGTCCCTCCAGGGTCTCCATCGTGGTGGTCTTGCCCGCGCCGTTCGTGCCCAGCAGGGCGAACAGCTGGCCGCGCCGGACCGTCAGGTCGAGGTCGCGCACGGCGGTGAAGTCGCCGTACGTGCAGGTCAGGCCGCGAACGTCGATCACGGCGTCGTCTGTGGTCTCCATGTCTCCACCCTCGCGGCCGGGGACCGGTGCCCACCAGCGCGTGGAGTCACCAGAACCGATGACATCTGTCATGCGCCTCCTCGGCTACGGTCGGGACCGTGAGCTCGAACCCCGACGGCTTCGTCGCGACCTGGCGCTACACCGCCTCGAGCCTGTGGATCTACGTCGTGTTCGGGACGATCGGACCGGTGGCGCGGGCGACGGGCGACCTGGTGCAGGGCACCGCGGTCGTGCGCAGCGTCCTGCTGCTCGTGGTGATCGCCGGCGTCGTGTGGTTCTCGTGCCGGCCGCTCATCGCGGCCGCACGCACGGGCCTGGGCCACGAGCAGATCGCGTGGTCGCAGCGGGCGACGTACCTCGCCCCGGCCCTGCTGGTCTACCCGCTGGCCTGGCTGCCGCCGACCTTCCCGCCGGGGATCGTGCTGGTGCCGTGGCTCGTCGTCTCGCTGCTGGCGATCGACGTCGCGCCGCGGCGACGCAACACGCTGCTCGTGCTGGCGGTGCCCGTGCTGCTCGGCCTCTACGCCGTCGCGGGCTGGGACCAGCTGCTCGACCTCGACTTCCAGGGCGCGTACGTCATCGGCTTCATGGCGCTCTTCCTGCCGGCCGTGTCGGTGTTCCAGGTCTGGCTGTGGCAGCTCATGCTCCAGGTGCGGTCCGCCGGCGAGGCCGAGGCCGACCTGGCGGCCGTGCGCGAGCGACTGCGGCTCGCGGCCGACCTGCACGACGTCCAGGGCCACCACCTGCAGGTGATCGCGCTCAAGGCCGAGCTCGCCGAGCGCCAGCTCGACCGCGATCCCGCCGCCGCGAGGGCGTCGATGGGCGAGGTCCAGCAGATCGCGCGCGATGCGATGACCGAGACCAAGGAGATCGTGCGCGGCTACCGGCGCACGAGCCTGCGCGAGGAGATGGCCAACGCGGCGGCCGTCCTCGAGGCGGCCGGCGCCGACGTCACCGTGGAGTGCGACGAGGGCCTCGACCAGCCGCTGTTCGCGCTGGCGCTGCGCGAGGCGACGACGAACATCCTGCGCCACAGCGCCGCGACCACCGTGCGCATCGAGGCGTCACCGGAGCGCCTGGCCATCACGAACGACGGCGCCCGCGAGGCCACGGGGTCGCCCGGCTCGGGCCTGGCGTCGCTGACCGAGCGGGTCGCGGCGGGCGGCGGCCGCTTGGCGGTCCGGCGCGAGGACGACCGCTTCACCGTCGAGGTGGTCCTGTGATCCGGGTCGTGGTCGTCGACGACGAGGAGATGATCCGCAGCGCGATCGTGGCCCTGCTCGCCCTGGAGGAGGACCTCGAGGTCGTGGGCGAGGCCGGCAACGGCGCCGACGGGCTCGACCTGGTGCGGACGCACGCGCCCGACGTCGTGCTGCTCGACCTGGAGATGCCGCCGACGGACGGGATCGAGGTCGCGACCCAGATCGACGGGCTCGCGCGGTCGGTCCTCATGACCCGCCACGCGCGCCCCGGGGTGCTCCGCCGTGCGATGGCCGCGGGGATCGCGGGCTTCGTGCCCAAGTCGAGCCCCGTGTCCGCCCTCGCGCAGGTGATCCGCGAGGTCGCGGCGGGACGGCGCTACGTCGACTCCGAGGTCGCCGCGGCCGCGCTGAACGCCGAGGCCTCTCCGCTCTCGGACCGCGAGCTGGACGCGCTGCGGCTCACCCGGCGGCACCTGTCGGTGGCCGAGATCGCGGGCACGCTGCATCTCGCCGAGGGCACGGTCCGCAACTACCTCTCGAGCGCGATGACCAAGACCGACACGTCCTCGCGGTACGAGGCCGCCGAGCACGCGTACGAGCACGGCTGGATCTGACGGCGGTCGGAGCCGGCCACTAGGCTTCCGGCATGCGACTGACCCGGCTGCTGGGAGCGACCACCGCGCTCGGACTGGGCACGCTCGCGTACTCCTACGTCGAGGCCACGCGCCGGTTCGTGGTGCGCGAGTTCACCGCGCCGGTGCTGCCCGCGGGCCATGAGCCCATCCGCGTGCTGCACCTGTCGGACATCCACCTCACGCCTGGCCAGCGCGCGAAGCAGGAGTGGCTCGAGTCCCTCGCCGGCCTGCGTCCCGACCTCGTCGTGGACACCGGCGACAACCTGGCCCATCGCGACTCGGTCGTGCCGCTCGTGACCGCGCTCGCCGACCTGCTGCAGGTGCCCGGGGTGTTCGTGTTCGGGTCCAACGACTACTACTCGCCGCGGCTGAAGAACCCCGCCACCTACCTGTCCGGCGGCACCGGCGTCGACACCGGGGGCGACTGGGAGCGCCCGCGCGACCTGCCCTACGAGGAGCTGCGCGCCGTGCTCTCCCACCAGGGCTGGCGCGACCTCAACAACCGCCGTGACGAGCTCACGGTCAAGGGCACCCGCATCGCCTTCACGGGCGTCGACGACCCGCACCTGCGGTTCGACCGGCTCGACCACCAGCCCTCCGACGCCACGGCCGACCTGCGCATCGGCGTCGCGCACGCGCCCTACCTGCGCGTGCTCGACTCGTTCAACGCCGCCGGCAACGAGCTGATCCTCGCGGGGCACACGCACGGCGGCCAGCTGCAGGTGCCCGGCTTCGGCGCGCTGGTCACGAACTGCGACATCGACCGGGCCCGCGCGAACGGCCTGCACACGCACCGGACCCCGGGTCACGACCCCTCGTGGCTGCACGTCTCGGCGGGCTGCGGAACCTCGCCGTTCACCCCGTTCCGGTTCTCTTGCCGCCCCGAGGCGACAGTCCTCACCCTGACCGGGTAGAATTTCTGAGGTTGCACACGGGGTGTGGCGCAGCTTGGTAGCGCGCGTCGTTCGGGACGACGAGGCCGCAGGTTCAAATCCTGTCACCCCGACCCACTCACGAAGCCCGGACTCCCTCGGAGTCCGGGCTTCGTGCCGTTCCGGGGGTGCGCGCGGCGGTCTTCCTCCGATTGGCGCGTAACTCGCAGTTAGGGCACACTGACCGGGTGCCCGGATCGCTCCGGGCGCTCGGCAGCTCCGGTGAGCGGGTCCACCCGCGTGTGTGCACCGGGGCAGGGAAGCCGAGGAGCCGCCCCGCCCGGTCCTTCACCGAGCGGGGTGCGCCGGCGTGCTGGGGGGCAGGCCGGCGCGAGCGAGGCGGTCGTCGGTCTGGTGGGGAAGCCATGGCCGGCGGCCGCCCCGTGATCCGCGCGGTCCCGGCTCTCGTGCGTCGTGGGTCACACCTAGACTGCCGACATGCCTGCCGACGTCCTCTGGGAACCCGCCCTCTCCGGCACCTCCGCGATCGAGCGCTTCGCCGCCTGGGTCGCTCGCACGAGGGGAGTGGACGTCCCCGACTACGAGGCGCTGTGGCAGTGGTCGGTGGATGATCTCGCCGGGTTCTGGGGCGCCTGGGTGGAGTACCTCGACCTGCCACACGACGGCACCGCCGAGCCCGTGCTGCCCGACGCCTCGATGCCCGGAGCGCGCTGGTTCCCCGAGTTGCGGCTCAACTACGCCGAGGCGATGCTGCGGATCCCGGGGCGCGCCGACGACGACGTCGTGGTGATCGCCCGGTCGCAGAGCCGCGACGAGGTCACGCTGACCGCCGCCGGGCTGCGCGAGCAGGTGGCGCGGGCGCGGCAGGGACTCCTCGCGGCCGGCGTCGGCCCCGGCGACCGTGTGGCGGCCTACGCGCCGAACATCCCCGAGACGCTCGTCCTGCTGCTGGCGTCGGCCAGTCTCGGCGCGATCTTCTCCTCGTGCGCGCCCGAGTTCGGCACGCAGAGCGTCATCGACCGCTGGCAGCAGATCGAGCCCGTCGTGCTGCTCGCCGTCGACGGCTACCGCTACGGCGACAAGGGGATCGACCGGCGCGACCAGGTCGCCACCATCACCGAGGCGCTCCCGTCGCTGCGCCAGGTCGTCTGGCTGCCGTACCTGGACCCCGCGGCGGCCGCTCCCGACGGCGCGACCACGTGGCAGGAGTTCACCGCGGCCACCGGACCGCTCGAGTTCGCCCGGCTGGCGTTCGACGCGCCGCTCTACGTGCTGTTCTCCTCGGGCACCACGGGCCTGCCCAAGCCGATCGTGCACGGCCACGGCGGCATCACGATCGAGCATCTCAAGGCGCTCAGCCTCCAGAGCGACCTCGGCCCCGAGGACCGCTTCTTCTGGTTCTCCACCACCGGCTGGATGATGTGGAACTACCTCGTCTCCGGCATCGGCGCGGGCTCCACCGTGGTGATGTTCGACGGCAACCCGGCCCACCCAGGGCTCGAGGCGCTGTGGCAGCTGGCCGCGGAGGTCGGCGTGACGTACTTCGGCACCAGCGCGCCGTTCCTGCTCCAGTGCCGCAAGGAGGAGCTGCACCCCGCGCAGGTGGCCGACCTGTCGGCGCTGCGTGCGCTCGGGTCCACCGGCGCGCCCCTGCCCGAGGCCGGGTTCCGCTGGGTCTACGACGAGTTCGACTCGCAGGTGCAGCTGGCCTCGGTCTCCGGTGGCACCGACACGTGCGCCGCGTTCGTCGGCGCGGCGCCCACCGTCCCGGTCTACGCGGGCGAGATCTCGTGCCGCTCGCTGGGCTGCGACGTGGACTCCTTCGACGAGCAGGGCCAGCCGGTGCGCGACCAGCTGGGCGAGCTCGTCATCAAGCAGCCGATGCCCTCGATGCCCGTCGGCTTCTGGGGCGACGACGACGGTTCGCGCTACCGCGCGGCCTACTTCGAGGACTTCCCGGGAGTCTGGCGGCACGGCGACTGGATCAACCTGACCTCGTACGGCTCGTGCACGATCACCGGCCGCAGCGACGCCACCCTCAACCGCGGCGGCGTGCGGCTGGGCACCTCGGAGTTCTACTCGGTCGTCGAGTCGATGCCCGAGGTCGCCGACAGCATCGTGGTGCACCTCGAGGACTCCGAGGGCGGCGCCGGCCGGCTGCTGCTGTTCGTGGCGCTCGTCGAGGGCGCCGTGCTCGACGACGACCTCACGAGGCGGATCGCCACCGAGCTGCGCTCGAAGCTGTCGCCGCGCCACGTGCCCGACGAGGTCCACCAGGTCCGCGGCATGCCGCGCACCCTCTCGGGCAAGAAGCTCGAGGTGCCCGTCAAGAAGATCCTGCGCGGCACGCCCGTGGACGACGCGGCGGCCAAGGGCGCGCTGCAGAACCCCGAGGTCCTCGACGACTTCCTCGCCTTCCGCCCCTGACGAGATTTGCTCCCATTTCTACCTTTCAAGCCCTCTGAAAGGTGGCAATGGGAGCAAATCTTGGGCGGGCTGGCAGGTCAGACCAGCAGCTCGGCGATCTGGATCGTGTTGAGCGCGGCACCCTTGCGCAGGTTGTCGCCCGACACGAACAGCACGAGGCCCTGGTTGCCGTCGAGCGACTGGTCCTGGCGGATGCGGCCGACGAGGCTCTCGTCGCGCCCCGCCGCCTCGAGCGGGGTGGGCACGTCGGTGAGCGTCACGCCGGGCGCCGACGCGAGGATCTCCTCGGCCTGCTCGGGTGTGATGTCGCGCGCGAACTCCGCGTGGATCGACAGCGAGTGGCCCGTGAACACCGGGACGCGCACGCACGTGCCCGCGACCCGCAGGTCGGGCAGGCCGAGGATCTTGCGCGACTCGTTGCGGAGCTTCTGCTCCTCGTCGGTCTCGTGCGAGCCGTCGTCGACGATCGAGCCCGCCAGTGCGATCACGTTGAACGCGATCGGCGCGACGTACTTGACCGGCTCGGGGAACTCGAGCGCGCGACCGTCGTGGGTGAGCGCGTCGGCCTTCTCGACCGTGGCGAGGGCCTGCGAGTGCAGCTCCTCGACGCCGGCCAGGCCCGAGCCCGAGACCGCCTGGTAGCTGCTGACGGTGAGCCGGACGAGGCCGGCGGCGTCGTGCAGGGGCTTGAGCACCGGCATCGCGGCCATCGTGGTGCAGTTCGGGTTCGCGATGATGCCGCGGCCGCGGGGACCGTCGCCGGCGGGGATGTCGCCGGGGTTCACCTCGCTGACGACCAGCGGGATGCTCGGGTCCTTGCGCCACGCCGACGAGTTGTCGATGACGGTGACGCCGGCCTCGGCGAAGCGGGGGGCCTGGACCCTGCTCATCGTGGCGCCGGCGCTGAACAGTGCGATGTCGAGGTCGGAGACGTCCGCCGTGGCGGTGTCCTCGACGACGATCTCCTCGCCGCGGAACGGCAGGGTCTTGCCGGCCGAGCGGGCCGAGGCGAAGAAGCGCACGGACTCCGCGGGGAAGCTCCGGTCCTCGAGCAGCTGACGCATGACGGCGCCGACCTGGCCGGTCGCGCCGACGACTCCGATCTTCGTCATCGTCCGGTCCCTCCGTACACGACGGCCTCGGTGTCCTCGCTGCCGAGGCCGAAGGCCTCGTGGGCGGCGTTGACGGCGGCGTCGACCTCGTTCTCGGCCACGACGACCGAGATGCGGATCTCGGAGGTGGAGATCATGCCGATGTTGACGCCGGCCGCGGCCAGCGCCTCGAAGAACGTGGCGGTGATGCCGGGCTGCGAGCGCATGCCGGCGCCGACGATCGAGACCTTGCCGACGCTGTCGTCGTACTGGAGGCGCTCGAAGCCGATCTGGTCCTTGAGGCGGGCCAGCGCGGTCATGGCGGTCTGGCCGTCGTCGCGCGGGAGCGTGAAGGAGATGTCGGTGAGCGCCGTCGCGGCGGCCGAGACGTTCTGGACGATCATGTCGATGTTGATCCGGGCCTCGGCCAGGGCGCGCAGGACGGCGGCGGCGTAGCCCACCTTGTCGGGCACCCCGACGACGGTGATCTTGGCCTCGCTGCGGTCGTGGGCGACCCCGGAGATGATGGCGTGCTCCATCGCCTGTCCTTCTTCCGTGTACTTGCTGACGTCTTCGGCGGCCACGACCCACGTGCCCGTCTTGTCGCTGAACGACGACCGCACGTGGATGGGCATGGTGTTGCGGCGGGCGTACTCGACGCACCGCAGGTGCAGGATCTTGGCGCCGCTGGCGGCCATCTCGAGCGTCTCCTCGTAGGAGATCGCGGGGATGCGCGTGGCCGTGGGGACGATGCGCGGGTCGGCGGTGAAGATGCCGTCGACGTCGGTGTAGATCTCGCACACGTCGGCCTTGAGCGCCGCCGCGAGCGCGACGGCGGTGGTGTCCGAGCCGCCGCGGCCGAGCGTGGTGATGTCCTTGGTGGTCTGCGAGACGCCCTGGAAGCCCGCCACGATGACGATCGCGCCGTCGGCGATCGCCGACTGGAGGCGGCCGGGCGTGACGTCGATGATCTTGGCCTTGCCGTGGACGTCGTCGGTGAGGACGCCGGCCTGCGAGCCGGTGAAGCTGCGCGCCTCCTGGCCCAGGGTCTCGATCGCCATCGCCAGCAACGCCATCGAGATGCGCTCACCGGCGGTGAGGAGCATGTCGAGCTCGCGGCCCGGCGGGAGGGGAGAGACCTGGTTGGCCAGGTCGATCAGCTCGTCGGTCGTGTCGCCCATCGCGGACACGACGACGACCACGTCGTGACCGGCCTTCTTGGTCGCCACGATGCGTTGGGCGACTCGCTTGATGCTGGTGGCGTCCGCCACCGACGAGCCGCCGTACTTCTGCACGACGATGCCCATGGACATTTCCTTGCTCTGGGGGATCTGCTGGCACAGGGAGATGACGCCACGTTGCGCCTCGGCCAGTCTAGCGCCTGCGCTTCCAGCCTCCGGCCCGCCGTCCGGGCGCTGGACCGGGTCCGCGACCGTCAGCCGACGGCGGTGCGGCCCTCGAACGCGCGACCGAGGGTGACCTCGTCGGCGTACTCGAGGTCGCCGCCCACGGGCAGGCCGCTGGCGAGCTTGGTGACCTTCAGGCCGATGGGCACGAGCATCCGCATGAGGTACGTGGCCGTGGCCTCGCCCTCGAGGTTCGGGTCGGTGGCGATGATGACCTCGGTGACGGCGCCGTCCTGCAGGCGGCCGAGCAGCTCCTTGATGCGCAGCTGGTCGGGACCGATGCCGGCGATCGGGCTGATCGCGCCACCCAGCACGTGGTAGCGGCCGCGGAACTCACGGGTGCGCTCGATCGCGATGACGTCCTTGCTCTCCTCGACCACGCACAGGACCGAGTCGTCGCGGCGCGGGTCGGAGCAGATGCGGCACGTGGTGTCGACCGTGACGTTGCCGCAGACCGAGCAGAACAGGACCTTGGTCTTGGCGTCGACGAGGGTCTGCGCGAAGCGCTTGACGTCCTCGGGGTCGGCGTCGAGGAGGTGGAACGCGATCCGCTGGGCGCTCTTCGGGCCGATGCCCGGCAGTCGACCGAGCTCGTCGATGAGGTCCTGGATCACGCTTTCGTACACACCGACAGCGTAGTCGGCCGCGGCCAGCCGGACCGCCTCCGACGAGGCGAGTCCGGCGGCCGCGTGCGTGACTCAGTGCGCGAGCTTGAGGCCGACGACGCAGCCGATCAGCCCGCCGATGAGCAGGAACTTGGTGATCGAGATCGGCTCGGTGCCGGTGTACATGGCCCAGCCGACCGTGGCGGCGGCGCCGATGCCCACCCACACGGCGTAGGCGGTGCCGATCGGCAGGTCCCGCATGGCCCACGCGAGGCCCGCCATCGAGATGGCGCAGGCGACGACGAAGACGATCGAGGGGCCGAGCTTGCTGAAGCCCTCGCTGCGACCCAGGGCGGTGGCCCACACGGCCTCGAACAGACCCGAGACGACCAGAACGATCCACGACATGGCGAACTCCTTCGTGGCCGTCTTGTCGCGCTCCGGGTACGACTCCACTCGTCCGGTGGCCGGGGATCCCGGCTCGGATTCCAGCCTTTCACGTCCGGGGTCGGGGGCCAAATCGGATGCAACGTCGGTGACACCTTCGCGGACTAGCGTCGGTGGTGGAGAGGACGAACCATGACCGACATCCCGCGCACGATGCGCGCCGCCGTCAGCGCCGAGGCCGGCGCCCCCCTGACCATCGACGAGGTGCCGGTGCCGACGCCCGGCCCGGGCCAGGCGCTCGTGCGCCTAATCACCTCCGGCGTGTGTCACACCGACCTGTACGCCGTGAACGGCGACTGGCCCGTGCCGCCGAAGCGCCCGCTCATCCCCGGCCACGAGGGCTTCGGCGAGGTGGTCGCGCTCGGCGAGGGCGTCACGCAGCTCGCGGTCGGCGACCGGGTCGGCAACGCCTGGCTGTGGTCGGCGTGCGGCGCGTGCGAGTACTGCCGCCAAGGCTGGGAGACGCTGTGCGAGCAGCAGCAGAACGGCGGCTACGGCGTCGACGGCTCGTTCGGCGAGTACATGCTCGTGGACGAGCGCTTCGCCGCGCGAGTCCCCGACGGGGTCGACGAGGTCGAGGTCGCGCCCATCCTGTGCGCGGGCGTCACGGTCTACAAGGGCCTCAAGGTCGCGAACACGCACCCGGGGCAGTGGATGGTCATCAGCGGCATCGGCGGCCTCGGCCACATCGCGGTCCAGTACGCGGTGGCGATGGGCATGCGGGTGATCGGCGTGGACGTCGACGACGCGAAGCTCGAGCTGGCGCGCAAGCACGGCGCCGAGCACGTCGTGAACGCGGCGAAGGACGACCCGGTCGCCTTCGTGCAGGAGACGGTGGGAGGGGCGCACGGCGTCCTCGTCACGGCTGTGCACCCCGAGGCCTTCGGCCAGGCCACCGGCATGACCCGGCGCGGCGGCACGATCGTGTTCGTGGGCCTGCCGCCGGGCGACTTCCCGGCCAACATCTTCGACATCGTGCTGCGCGGCCTGACCGTGCGCGGCTCGATCGTGGGCACCCGTCAGGACATGGTGGAGGCGCTCGAGTTCTTCGCGGCGGGGAGGATCCACCCGACCGTGTCGACCCGGTCGCTGGACGAGATCAACGACATCTTCGACGAGATGGAGCACGGCCGGATCGACGGCCGCGTGGTCATGCAGTACTGAGCCGCAGGAAGCTCGCGAGCAGGTCGTGCCCGCGCGAGGTGAGGATCGACTCGGGGTGCACCTGGACCCCCTCGATCGGCAGCTCGCGGTGGCGCAGTCCCATGACGATGCCCGAGCCGGTGCGGGCGGTGACCTCGAGAACCGGAGGGACGTCCTCGACGACGAGGGAGTGGTAGCGCGCGCAGACCAGGGGTGAGGGCAGCCCGGCGAACACGCCTGCCCCGTCGTGGTGGACGAGCGACGACTTCCCGTGCACCACGCGGTCGGCCCGGACGACGCGCGCCCCGAAGACCTCGCCGATCACCTGGTGGCCGAGGCAGACGCCGAGGACGGGCGTGTGGGCGCCGAACCGGCGGACGACCTCAGCGCTGACGCCGGCGTCGGCGGGCGTGCCCGGCCCCGGGGACACGATCACGTGCGTGAAGTCGCCGGCGAGCAGCTCGTCGACCGACGCGGCGTCGTTGCGCACGACCTCGGTGCTGCCGCCGAGCTCGCCCACGTACTGCGCGAGGTTGAACACGAACGAGTCGTAGTTGTCGATGAACAGCACGCGTGGCCGCCCGGAGGGGGACGGATCCTTCGACCTTCGGGTCGCTGGGACGACATCGTGGTACCACGATGCGTCCCCCCGCAGGGCGTCGGCGAGGCGGGCGGTGAGGGGACCCGGGGGCCAGGCGCCGACGCCCTCGCACGAGGTGACCGGGACGATGCCGCGCAGCGCGTTGGTGACGAAGACCTCGGTGGCGGCCGCGAGGTCGGCGGTGGTGAGGCGGTGCTGGAGGACGGGGATGCCGAGTCCGAGCGCCAGCTCCACCACCCGCGCGCGGGTGGTGCCGGGCAGGAGCCGACCGTCGAGGGCCGGCGTGTGGAGCCCGTCGTCGAGGACCACGAAGAGGTTGGCACGCTCGGTCTCCAGCACCGATCCGTCGGCGTCGAGCAGCAGCGGCTCGGCGTCGGCGGGCGCGATCCGCGAGCGGTCGGCCCACTTGTGCTCTCCGAGGCCGCCCGGGAGCACCTGCGGCACGAGCGTCCACGTGGCGGGCGCGTCATCGAGCGGTGACGCGGTCATCGAGACCCGGACGTCGTCGCCGTGCGGCACGGCGTCGAGGCGCAGCCGGTGCCGGTCGCGGAGACCCACGATGCGCCGGTGCACCGCCTCCTCCAGCCCGGCCCGGACCGTGGTGCCGTAGACCGAGCGGACGCTGGCGTCGAGCCGCGCGAGGTGGGCGTCGAGGTCGTCGGCACGGCCGTCCACGACGAGCACGGTCTCGAAGATCCCGCGCGTCGCGTCGACGGCTCGTCCGACGTCGCCGAGGGGTGTGATCGCCTCGTCCGGCGCGCCGACCGGCGAGGCCTCGAGGTCGAGCCGTCCGCCGATCGCCCGGATCAGCGGCCGCGCCTTCACGAGGCACTCGGCGTACTCGTCGTCGGGATCGGAGTCGGCCACGATGCCGCCGCCGACCCCGAGCCAGACCCGCTGCCGGCCCTCGGCGTCGCGCGCGAACTCGAACGTGCGGATGACGACATTGAGCTCCATCCCGGCGGTGGCGCTGACGTGCCCGATCGCGCCGGTGTACGCCTCGCGGCCGGTGGTCTCGAGCTCGGCGATGATCTCCATCGCGCGCACCTTCGGGGCGCCCGTGACCGAGCCGGGTGGGAATGTGGCGCGCAGCAGGTCGCCGTCGCCGACGTCGGCGGGCAGGTGACCCACGACATCGGAGACCAGGTGCCACACGCTGTGCCGCTCGAGCCGGTTCAGCGCCGGGACCCGCACCGATCCGGGCAGCGCGACGCGGCCGAGGTCGTTGCGCATGAGGTCGACGATCATGACGTTCTCGGCGCGGTTCTTCGCCGAGGCCTCGAGCTCGCGGGGGTCGGCGGTGAGCGGAGCCGTCCCCTTGATGGGCGAGGTCAGCACCTCGTCGCCGGTGCGGCGCAGGAACAGCTCGGGCGAGAGGCTGGCCAGCGCTCCCTCGGGCGAGGAGACGTAGGCGGCGTAGGCGGGGCGCAGCGACTCGACGCCGGTGCAGAACGCGTCGAGCGGGTCGCCCTCGAACGCGGCCTCGAGCCGCGCGCACAGGTTGACCTGGAAGATGTCGCCCGCCTCGATGTGGTCGAGGGCCTGCCGCACGGCCGCGCGGTGGGCGTCGGGCCCGGGCGTCAGCTCGAAGGTGCCGGCGGTGAACGGCCGGGCCGGCGCGGGCGTGCCGATCGCCTCGAGCAGCGAGTCGACGCGAGCCGGGTCGGGCTCGCCGAGCGACTCGAGCCACCATGTGCCCCGCACCCGGCGCAGCACGAGGTCGTAGAGGCCGACGCGGTGGTCGGGCTGGGGGATCGGCCGCGGCGGGCCGTCGGGGAGCTGCTCCACGTGACGCCCGAGGCGGTAGCCCCACGCGCCGATCCAGCCGCCGCCGAAGCCGTCGGCCTCGTGGCGGGGCAGGTCGACGTCGTCCCACGCCTCCAGCAGGCGCACGGGCTCGCAGGCGATGAGGGCCTCGCCCTGGTGCCACGCCCCGACGAGGGCGACCAGCCGGTCGCGACCGCGCAGGCGCCGCAGGACCTCGGTGGGCGACGCGTCGAGGTCGAGTCGCCGCCGCACCGGCGGGCTCGGGTCAGCCGTGGGTGGTCTCGTCAATGATCTCGGCTCCGAGGTGCTCGGCCAGCAGTGCCTCGGCGTCCTGCGTGCCGTCGTCGACGACCGGGTCGTCGGGGTCGACGCCCGCGTCGGGGTCGAGGCGCTCGATCGGCACGGGACCCTGGCGCAGCGCGTCGCGGACCGACTCGGGCACGCGCGACTCCTGCTGCGCGGCCGGGGCCGGCGGTGCGCTGGCAGCGGGCGCCGGCGTGCTGCCGGCGGGCGTGGCCGAGGGATCGACGATCGCCTCGAGGCGCCACTGCACCGCCATCACGTCCGACAGCGCCTGCTGGACGATCTGGTCGGAGCCGCTCTTGACGAACGAGTCACGGGCGCCGGTGTTGACCAGCGCGAGCGTGAGGGTGGAGCCGTCGAGCGCGGCCACCTGGGCGTTCTGGCTGAGCATGACCCACGTGAACCGGCGCAGCTGCTGCACGCGCTCGAGGACCTGCGGCCACATCCGGCGGACGTCGGCGGTGGTCAGCTGGCCGGGCGCCGCGGAGGGCGCGGGAGCCGGCTGGGTGATCTCGGGCTCGGGGGCCGAGGGCGGCTGCACCCGCGGCGCCACGGGAGCGGGCTGCGGCGCGGGCTCCGGGGTCGGCTCCGGAGTCGGCTGGGGCGTCGGCGCCTGAGGCTCGGGTGTCTGAGGCGCAGGACTCACGGCCTCGGTGGTCCAGGTGGTCTCCGGGGCGGCAGGAGGCTCCGGGGTGGGGGCCGGCGCCGCGGGCTGAGGAGCCTCGGCGGCCGCAGGAGCAGGTGCGGCCGCGGGAGCCGGAGCGGCGCCCGAGAGCCGCCGCTCGAGCCGGTCGAGCCGTGCGTGGAAGCCCTCGACCGAGTTGTCGGCGCCGGGCACGAGGATGCGCGCGCACATCAGCTCGAGCATGAGGCGCGGGGCGGTGGCGCCGCGGAACTCGGTGAGCGCCTCGCTGACGAGGTCGGCCGCGCGGGTGAGCTCGGTGGGCTCGAAGCCCGCCACCTGGCGCTGGAGCACCGCCGTGCGGTCGGCGGGCGTCTCGAGCAGTCCGTTCTCGACGGCGGTGGGCACGGCCTTGAGGATCACGAGGTCGCGGAACCGCTGGAGCAGGTCCTCGGCGAAGCGGCGCGGGTCCTGGCCGGACTCGATCACCTTGTCGACGACGCCGAACACGGTGGCGGCGTCGTCGGCCGCGAACGCCTCGACGGCCTCGTCGAGCAGCGAGTCGGGCGTGTAGCCCAGCAGCTGGACCGCGAGGTCGTAGGTGATGCCGTCGGGGCCCGAGCCGGCGAGCAGCTGGTCGAGCACGCTGAGCGAGTCACGGACCGAGCCGCCGCCGGCGCGCACGACGAGCGGGAGCGCGGTGGGCTCGAGGCCGACGCCCTCGCTCTGGCACAGCTGGAGCATGTAGTCGCTCAGCAGCTTCGGCGGGACGAGCCGGAACGGGTAGTGGTGCGTGCGCGAGCGGATCGTGCCGATGACCTTGTCGGGCTCGGTCGTGGCGAAGATGAACTTCAGGTGCGGCGGGGGCTCCTCGACGAGCTTCAGCAGCGCGTTAAAGCCCTGCGGCGAGACCATGTGGGCCTCGTCGATGATGTAGACCTTGTAGCGGCTGCTGACGGGCGCGAAGAACGCGCGCTCGCGCAGGTCGCGGGCGTCGTCGACGCCGCCGTGGCTGGCCGCGTCGATCTCGATCACGTCGATGCTGCCCGGGCCGCCGCGCGCGAGGTCGCGGCAGCTCTGGCACTCGCCGCACGGATCGGAGATCGGCGCGCGCTCGCAGTTGAGCGCGCGCGCCAGGATCCGGGCGCTGGTGGTCTTGCCGCAGCCGCGCGGTCCGCTGAACAGGTAGGCGTGGTTGACCCGGTTGTTCGACAGGGCGTGGCGCAGCGGCTGGGTGACGTGATCCTGGCCGATGACCTCGGCGAACGTCTCGGGCCGATAGCGGCGGTAAAGCGCCAGGGGTGCGTCCACGGAGACCACCCTAGACGCCTGCCCCGACAGCGGTCACCGTCGCCGCACGCGCCCGACCAGCAGGCCTCCGGCGACCAGCAGCGCCAGCCCGGAGGCGAGCCACCAGGCCGACGTGGTGCCGCCGGTGCCGGCCAGCGCCGACTCCTTCTTCGCCGCGTCCTGCGAGGTCTCCTGCTCGTCCGCCGGCTCGTCGGCGTCCGTCGCGTCGTCCACGGGCGTCTCGTCCACCGGGGTCTCGTCGACCGGGACCTCGGCGGCCGGCTCGACCTCGACGACGAGCGTCGCGGTGGTGCCGTTCGCGTGGGTCGCCGTGATCGTGTGCGGTGAGGCGTGCGGGAAGGTGATGCGGTTGCCCTCGATCACGTCGGTGGCCACCGAGCTGGTGAACGTCACGTCGTCCGAGACGTCGCCGAGGTCGTTCCCGGCCGCGTCGGCGCCGGTCGCGGTCACGGTGATCGTGCCGCCCTCGACGGCATCGCCGGTGCGGGTCAGGGTCATCGAGTCGAGCGCGCCGGCCTGCGAGGTGACCTCGAGCGTCGCGGTGTAGGTGCGCGAGCCCTGCTCGACCGAGGCGGTCACGGTGCCCGTGCCGGGGGCCGTGCTGCTCAGCTGCCAGCCCTCGCCGTCGTGCTCCAGCTCGACGCCCGCGGGGGCGGACACGTCCCAGGCGGCCGGATCGACGCTCACGGGGTCGCCCGCGCCGTCGGTCAGGCTGAGGGCGACCGCGGTCGGCTCGGCGTTCGGGACGAGCGTGACCGCGTCGCCGATGTCGAACGCCGCGACGCCCTCGTCCCAGGTGGCCTCGAGCTCGACGCGCACGGCCGAGCCGTCGGCGCTCGCACCCGGCAGGCTCGTCGTGGCGGTGAAGGCGTCGCCGTCGTGGGACCAGCCGGTGAACACGTCGATGCCGCGCGTGGGGTCGGCGGGCAGGGCTCGGAAGCCGCCCTGCACCGAGGGTCCGTAGATCGTGACGGTGCCGGTGGACGCGATGACGTCGTAGTGGTGGCCGGTGACCTCGATGCTCTCGGCGACGTCGGTCAGGGCGATGACGCCACCGTTCGCGATGGTGCCGTCGCCGGTGATCGAGGCGCCGACGGTCGGATCGGCCGTGGTGCCGACGAGGCGACCGGTCGCACCGATCGTGAGGTCGTTGCGGGAGACGTCGATGGCGCCGGACGGCACGCGGACGACGCCGTCGATCGTGACTTCGCCTCGGGCACCCGACTCAGGGTGACCGATGACCGTGGCGGCGCCGGGTCCGCCGATGGAGGTGACGTCCGCGCCGGCGCCGATCTCGACGTTCGACGCGGCGGAGGTCGACTGACCCGAGCCAAGGCCGGGGGCCCAACGGCCACCCGTCGCCGACACGGTGCCGCCGAGGACCTCGACGGACGTGGCTCCCGTGGCGTTGCGACCGGATCCGATGCCGGCGCCACCGTCGGCGGCAGTCGACGTCACCGTCCCTCCGGTGATGCGGACGGTGCCGCCCTGGCTCATCCAGGCTCCGCCGATGCCGGACCCGACGCCCTCGAACGTCGTCGCGGTGACGTCGCCGCCGTGGATCGAGATGTCTCCCGCGGAGGCGCCGGTGCCGCCGCCGATCGCCGCGCCGTCCCACGAGCTGCGCGCCGAGACGGCGCCGCCCTCGATCGTGATCGTGCCGCCGGTTCCGGCGTACCCGCCGCCGATGCCCGCGGCGCCGTGTTGGCCGGCCGAGGCCTCGACGGTGCCGTCGTTGATCGTGGTCGTGCCGCCGGACTGGTGACTGCCACCGCCGATTCCCGCGGAGCCGCTGCCGCCCGTGGCGCGGACGGTGCCACCGTCGATCACGAGGGCGGCGCCGGTGGTGCGGATGCCCGCCGTGTCGGGAGACGTCGAGACGAGCGTGCCGTCGCCCTCGGAGTCGTCCACGGTGAGGGTGCGGTCGGCGTCGATCGTGACGCCGGAGACCGTGAGGTCGTGTCCCGCCAGGTCGAGGGTGACGTCGCAGGCGACGTTCACCGAGGAGCCGACGGTGAGGTCCGCGCCCAGGGCGATGGTCTCGTCGGGGCACGTGGCGAGGGCGGTGTCGAGGTCGGTCGTGGTGCGCACGACCCAACGCGCGGTGAGCGCGACGGTGACGGGCATGCCGTCGGCGGTTCCGTCGCCCAGGCTCGTGGTGGCGTCGAACGGCTCACCGTCGCGCTGCCAGCCGGCGAAGGTCAGACCGGGCTTCGAGGGCTCGGGCAGGGTCGCGAGCCCGTCCTCGACGGTCGGAGCCATGACGGTCAGCGGGTCGAGCGCCGGGCCGCGGGCGGAGTCGAAGGTCAGACGGTAGTGGTGGCCGGCCACGCGCACGCCCTCGGCGAGGCTGCCGGCGACGAGGACGCCCTCGTTGTCGATGCGTCCGCTACCGACGATCGCGGGGCCGTCGGCCGGCGTGGCCTCCGACCCCAGCACCGCTCCCGTCGCGCCGATGCGGAACGACGAGAACGTGGAGGCGTCGAGGTGACCGGAGGCGACGTGCAGTGTGCCGTCGACGGTCAACGGGCCCACGTTGTAGCCGGCCCCGGGCAGCCCGACGGCGGAGGACGACGAGCCGGCCGTCACGCTCACGTGGGCGCCGGCTCCGATCGCGATGGGCGAGCCCCCGAAGTAGCCGTCGCGCGCGGCTCCGATCGCGGAGGCCTCGCTGCCGGCGCGGGCCTCGACGGTGCCGCCGGTGATCGAGATCGACGTGAAGCCCCGGTTGTATCCGCTGCCGATGCCCGCACCGAACTCACCTCCGGTGGCGGTGATGGTGCCGCCGTTGATGGCGATGGTGCCGCCGGCACCCCAGCCGGCGCCACCGATGCCCGCGGCCCAGCTGCCTCCGGTGGCGGTGATGGTGCCGCCATTGATGACGATGGTGCCGCCGTTGCCACCGTTGCGACCGTCGTTGAGACCGCCTCCGATGCCGGCTCCGGCGTGTCCGCCCGTGGCGGTGATGGTGCCGCCGTCGATCGTCAGTCGGGCGTCGGTGGACCGGATGCCGGCCTCGTTGCTGCCGGTGCGGGAGGTGACGATCGAGCCGCCGGTGGCGGAGTCGTCGATCCTCAGGTGGCGGCCGATGCCGATCTCGATGCCGGAGGCGCGCAGCGCCCGTCCGGCCAGGTCGAGGGTGAGGTCGCACGGGACGGCCAACGTGCTCGAGGTGGTGATGTCCGCGCCGAGGGTGATCGTGTCGCCGGGCTCGCAGGCGGCGAGCGCGTCGGTCAGCTCGGTGGCGGAGACGACGGTGCTCGGCGCCGCAACGACGGCCTGGCGGGCCCGCTTCGGCTCGAGCGTGGGGGCGGCCTTCTTCTCCGGAGCCGCGGTGGCCTCTGCCGTGGGCTCGGACTCGGGCTCGGCGGAGGGCTCCGCCGTCGGCTCGGGGTCGGCGGTCGGCTCCTCGGTCGGCTCGGCCTCCGGTGTCGGCTCGGTGGAGGGCTCGACGGTCGCGTCGGCGACCGGGTCGGCGGTGACCGTCTCCTCGGCGAACGCGGGAGCCGAGGCTCCGATCAGCAGGGCGGTGACGAACGGCACGAGAAGGCGCGAGGGCGTGGGCACGCGGGGGCTCCAGAGGAAAAGAGGAGGAGGGGCGGGCTCACCCCGAACGCTCGCACTTTATGTCACATCAGGAACATGCGTCCCGGAAACTGACGGGTTCCTCAGCTTTGGAGCAGGGCGGGGACCTCGACCAACGACGCCACCACGTGCCGCGCGCCGGCCGCCCGGAGCTCCTCGGCCGAGCTCGGTCCGGTGGTCACGGCGAGGCCCCTCACCTCGGCGATCCGGGCCGCGTCCATGTCGTGCACGTGGTCGCCGACGTAGGTGTCGGCGGACTCGCGCACGAGGACCTCGGCCTTCTGCTGGCGCCAGGCGTCGCCCATCACCGCGTCGTGGGGCAGCCCGAGGTGCTCGAGGTGCAGGACGGCATTCGGACCGGCCTTCGCGGTGATGACGATGGCGCGGCCGAGCTCGCGTGCGGCGGCGAGCGCCTCGGCCGCCCCGGGCATCGCGAGCACGCGGGGGATCGCGATCTCGGGGTACATCGCGCGGTACCGCGTGAACATCTCGGGCACGGTCTCGGCGGGGAACCAGTGCTCGAGCTCCCACGTGAGCGGCGGCCCGAGGCGCGTCACCGCCAGCTCGGCGTCGATCGCCACGCCCGTCTGGCGCGACAGCTCCTCGTACACCGCGCGGATCCCCGGACGCGAGTCGATCAGCGTCATGTCCAGGTCGAACCCGATCGTGCGCGTCACGGGATCCAGCGGTCGAGCCACTCGCCGGTGAGCCGGTAGGCCTCGGCGCGCGGGTCGTCGTTCGAGAGGTAGACGTCGTGGCGGGCGTTCCGCACCTGCAGCGAGGTGACGTCGCCGCCGAGGCAGCCCGACCACCGCGCGATCTGGCGCACGTCGAGCACCGCGTCGGACGTGTCGGTCTTCTCGTGGTGCTTGAAGCTGAACCACGACCGGTGCGACCGCAGCACGAGCGAGGGCACGCCGACGTCGAGACCGCGGTGCAGGACCGCGTGGCCGCGCCGCACCGCCGTGAGCCAGCCGTAGGTCACGGGGAAGCCGGCGAGCGGCTTCCACGCGAGGTCGTAGTCCCACAGGCCACCGTGCTCGCGGTAGAGGCTGACGCCGTAGGCCTCGGCGAGCGGCAGTCGCATCCGGTCCTTGGGGCGGATCTGCGCGAACGCCCGGATCGCCTGCGTGCCGATCGAGCGCATCCACGGCGCGCCCTGGAGGTCGAACCACGGGCTGTTGAGCACGAGGCCGGCGATGCCGCGTCCGCGCGCGCCGCCGGGCTCGAGGTTGAGCCGGTCGAGCCACAGCGGCAGCACGAGGCCGCCCGTGGAGTGCGCCGACAGCACGATCGGCACGTCGGGCACCTCGGCGCGCACGGTACGCAGGGTCTCGTCGAGCTCGCGGTCGTACAGCGCGAGGTCGGAGACGTAGTGCGGCGTGTGGCCCTGGCCCAGTGACCGGCCGCACTTGCGCAGGTCGACGGAGTAGAAGGCGAACCCTCGGTCGGCGTAGAACTCGGCGAGCTCGGTCTGGAAGAAGTAGTCGCTGAAGCCGTGCACGTAGACCAGCGCCGCCCGCGGCTCGCCCTCGAACCGGCGGCGGACGAGGGTCGCGGTGATCTCGCCCTCGCCGTCGGGATCGGTGCCCAGGTCGATCGTGCGCCGCTCGTACGGGTCGCCCAGGATGTCCTCGGTCCAGCCGGTCATCGGTCCTCCTCGCGCTGCTCGGACCCCCACCCTAGGCCCAGAAGGCGGACCGGTTCGGGGGTACGCGGCATCCTCGTGGGCGATCAGGAAAGGTGGAGCCATGAGCACCTCGGCGCCGGAGACTCTCCGCATCATGGACCTCGCCCTGCGCGCGGGGGAGATGCTGCTGTCCAACGGCGCGGGCACGGCCGACGTGTCGGCGACGATGTCGTCGATCTGCCGTCACCTCGGTCTGCGCGGCACCTACGTCGACGTCACGCACATCATGCTGACGATGGTCCACGACCAGCAGCTCGACGAGCCTCCGCTGGTCCTGCGTCGCAACGTCGTCCGCCGCGAGACCGACTTCGAGGACGTCACCGCGATCGACCGCCTCGTGAGCGACCTGCTGAACGACGAGGTCGACCTCGACGAGGCGCGCTCGCGGCTGGCCGCGATCGCGACGAGCGGTCACGCGCGGCCGCGCTCGGTCGTGATCGGGGCGGCGGGCGCGGTCGGCGCCGGAGTCGCCCTCATGCTCGGCGGCGGCGCGCTGGTCACGGCGATCGCCCTCCTGGCCGCCGTCGTGATCGAGGTCGTCCGACGGCCGCTCGAGGTCCGGCGGCTGCCCGACTTCTACATCCAGGTGGTGGGCGGCCTGTGCGCCTCGCTCATCGCCGTGTCCGCCGCGGCGCTCCAGGTGCCGTCGCCGCCGTCGCTCGTCATCGCGGCCAACATCGTCGTGCTGCTGGCCGGACTGGGCCTCATGGGCGCGATCCAGGACGCGCTCACGGGCTACCACCTGACGGCCGTGGCGCGGCTGCTCGAGGTCGTGCTCGCGACGGGCGGCATCGTCGCCGGCGTCTCGGGCGGACTCATGGTGGGCCGGATGCTCGGCGTCGACCTCGGCTCGGGCACCAGCTGGCCCGACCTCTCCCACCTGCCGTTCGTCACGATCGGCGCGGCGATCGCGGCCGCCGGCTTCGCGGTGCAGTCGTACGCACCCTGGACCTCGGTGCCGGTCATCGCGGCCATCGGCGCGGGCGCCGGCGCGTTCTCGGCCGCGATGTTCCAGAACGGCCTCGACCGGCCCTGGGCCGCCGGCATGGCCGCGTTCCTCATCGGCGTCGTCAGCTATCCCGCCTCGCGTCGGCTGCGCATCCCCGCGCTGGTGATGGTGGTGCCGGCGATCGTCCCGCTGCTGCCGGGCCTGACGATCTACCGCTCGCTCGCCCAGCTGGCCGAGGAGAGCCTGTCGGGCATCTTCGCCGGCATCACCGCGATGGCGGTGGCGGTGGCGCTGGCCGCCGGTGTCATCCTCGGTGAGTATGCTGCTCAACCGCTCGGACGCGAGACCAAGCGGCTCGAGCGCCGGCTGTCCGGACCACGTCTGGTGGGCCCCTTCCGAGCCAAGTCGAAGCGGAAGTGACTCACTGGTGTCAACGGCAGTTGCACAGTATTCTCGATGCTAAGCAAGCGCTTAGTGCGAAGGGGCACTTCATGAGACTTCAGTTGTCAGCCGAGGACCAGGCATTCCGCGAGGAGATGCGTGAGTTCTTCACCACCCAGGTTCCGCAGGAGATCCGCGACGCCGTGATCAACCGCGGCGAGCTCACGCGCGACCAGATCGTGCGCTCGCAGCAGGCGCTCAACGCCGGCGGACTGGCCGTGCCCGGGTGGCCGGTCGAGTGGGGTGGCAAGGACTGGACCCAGCTCCAGCGCCACATCTGGCACGAGGAGATGCAGCTGGCCGGCGTCATGCCGCCGCTCGCGTTCAACGCCTCGATGGTCGGCCCGGTCATCGCGACCTTCGGCTCGCAGGAGCTCAAGGAGCGCTTCCTGCCCGCGACCGCCAACCTCGACATCTGGTGGAGCCAGGGCTTCTCCGAGCCCGACGCCGGCTCCGACCTCGCCGGCCTGCGCACCACCGCCGTGCGCGACGGTGACGAGTACGTCGTCAACGGCCAGAAGACGTGGACCACGCTCGGCCAGTACGGCGACTGGATCTTCACCCTCGTCCGCACCGATCCCGATGCGCCCAAGAAGCAGATGGGCATCAGCTTCCTGCTGATCGACATGAAGTCGGAGGGCCTCACGGTCCGCCCGATCGAGCTGATCGACGGTGGCCACGAGGTCAACGAGGTCTTCTTCGACAACGTGCGCGTCCCCGCCGAGAACCTCGTCGGCGAGGAGAACAAGGGCTGGACCTACGCCAAGTTCCTGCTCGGCAACGAGCGCGTGGGCATCGCCCGCGTCGGTGACAGCCAGCTGCACCTGGCCTCGGCCAAGAAGAAGGCCAAGGAGCAGGGCGTGTTCGAGCAGTACGCCTCGCGCATCGCCGACATCGAGAACCAGCTCACCGCGCTCGAGCTCACCGCTCTGCGCGTGGCCGCCGGCTCCTCCGGCGACAAGCCGCACCCCGCGTCGAGCGTGCTCAAGATCAAGGGCTCGCAGCTGACGCAGGCCGTCTCGGACCTGCTCGTCGACCTCGAGGGTCCCGCGGCCATCACCAGCCGCGACACCCGCGTCTTCCTCAACAACCGCAAGGTGTCGATCTACGGCGGATCCAACGAGATCCAGCGCCAGATCATCGCCGGCACGATCCTGGGACTGTGACATGGACTTCACCATCGATTCGGAGCAGAAGGCTCTCGTCAAGGCCGTCCGTGGCCTGATCACCAACGTCTACGAGTCCTCCGAGGCCCGTCGCGAGGTCACCAAGACCGAGCCCGGCTTCGCCGCGTGGGACAAGCTCGCCGAGATGGGCGTGCTGAGCCTGCCGTTCGAGGCCTCGCCCGTCGAGGTCTCGCTGGCCGCCGAGGAGCTCGGCAAGGTCATCGCGCCCGACCCGTTCGTCGAGGCGATCGTGCTGGCCGGCGGCCTCATCGAGGCGCTCGGCACCGACGAGCAGAAGAAGCAGTACGTCGACGCCATCGCCGGCGGCGAGGTCCTGCCGATCCTGGCCTGGCTCGAGCCCGGCAAGCGCTGGTCGACGCAGGCGTCGGTGACGTTCGCCGACGGCAAGCTCAACGGCGTGAAGGCCCCCGTGGTCCAGGCCGAGCGTGCCGACCTGCTGCTGGTCACGGCCGCGCTGCCCGAGGGCGGCACCGGCGTGTTCCTCGTCGAGGGCGCCACGGCGGTCGAGACCGTCCGCACCAACGACGGCAGCCGCGCCGCCACCGTCACGTTCGGCGACACCCCCGCGGTGCAGCTGGGCGAGGGCGGCGACCAGACCGCCGCGCTCGAGGTCGCCCTCGACCGCGCGCGCATCGCCTACGCCCACGAGGCGCTCGGCGCGATGGAGACGGCCCTGACCACCACGGTCGGCTACCTCAAGACGCGCAAGCAGTTCGGCGTCACGCTCAACACGTTCCAGGCGCTCAACCACCGCGCCGCGGACATGTACGTCGCCCTCGAGCTGGCCCGCAGCACGATCACGTGGGCCACGATCGTCGCGGCCGACGAGGACACCACGCCCGAGCAGCTGGCCACGGCCGCCTCGCACGCGGCGCTGCAGGTCAGCGTGGCCGGTCGCCACATCGGCCTCGACGCGATCCAGCTGCACGGCGGCATCGGCATGACCGCCGAGTACTCGGTCGGCCACTACGCCAGCCGTCTGCTCGCGATCGAGCACCTGATCGGCGACGGCGAGTTCCACCGGGCGCGCCTGGCCGCCACGGTCGGCGATCACGACGTGTTCGACCCGATCGGCTGATCCAGCCTTCACGACGAGACCCGCCGAGCGCTGCTCGGCGGGTCTCGTCGTCTGTGCTGGCGCGCCCGTCCCCCTCCCCGCACGCCGAGTGGTGCAAACCGGGGTCGCGAGTGGCGCAGAAACGCCCGCCACTCGCCGAGTGGCGGGCCGTTTTGCGCCACTCGCGGAAACTCAGTGGCTCGGGCGGGGCGGGGGCGGGGTCAGGGCACGCGGTGGGTCCACTCGCGCGTCGAGAACTTCTCCTCGACGAGGCGCTTGGCCTCGCTGAGCTCGGCCTCGGTGTACTCCGAGTCGTGCGTGGCGTACCGGCGGCGGAACGTCTCGAGGAAGCTGTCGAGGATCGCCTCGCGGGACAGGCCGGTCTGCGAGCGCATCGGGTCGACGCGCTTGTTGGCCGAGCGGGTGCCCTTGTCGCTCATCTTCTCGCGGCCGATGCGCAGCACCTCGGTCATCTTGTCGGCGTCGATGTCGTAGGCCATCGTCACGTGGTGCAGCACCGAGCCGCCGGCGAAGCGCTTCTGCGCGGCGCCGCCGATCTTGCCGGCGTCGCTGGCGATGTCGTTGAGCGGCACGAAGCGCGCGTTCACGCCGACCTCGGCGAGCGCCTCGATGACCCAGTCGTCGAGGAAGGAGTACGAGCGCTCGAAGCTCAGCCCCTCGACGAGCGACCCGGGGACGACGAGCGAGTACGTGATGCAGTTGCCGGGCTCCATGAACATCGCGCCACCACCGGAGACGCGGCGCACGACGTCGATGCCGTGCTTCGCCGCGCCCTCGGCGTCGATCTCGTTGACGTAGCTCTGGAAGGAGCCGATCACGACGAGCGGGCTGTCCCAGTCCCAGATGCGGAACGTGGGCGGCCGGGTGCCGTCGGCGACCTCGCGGCCGATGATCTCGTCGAGGGCGACGTGCATCGCCGGGTCCATCGTGACGGGGCCGATGACGTCGAACGTGTGGTCGTGCCAGCCGGTGGCCTTGCCGAGCGCCCGGCGGACGGCGATGCCGACGGCCTCGGGCGTGAAGCCGATGAAGGCGGTCTCGGGGCCGACCGCCCCGGTGATGGAGGAGGTGAGCTGGTCGACGGACGCGTCGACCGAGAGGCCGGTCAGCGCCGCGTTGACGTCGAGGAGAGCCTCCTCGGGCTCGAGGAAGAAGTCCCCCGAGACGCTGACGTCGACGAGCCGGTCGTTCTGGACTTCGAGGTCGACCGCGACGAGCTTGCCGCCCGGGACCTTGTATTCACCGCGCATGTCCGGTTCAACACCCCCTGGCGGCAGATGCTTCCGCCAGCTGAACCGGACGTGCGAGGTGGGTGACTCAGCGCGCCGGCGGCAGGTCGTCGCGACGGGTGTCGCGCACGGCGTGGTCGCGGCGGCTGTTGACGATCAGGCTGAGCACGATGCCCAGGGCACCGGCCGCCATGCAGATGTAGCCGACCATGGTCAGGTCGACGCCGTTGATGGCATCGGTCACCGCGAACGCGAGGATCGCGCCGATGGCGATCAGGGCGATGGATCCACCGAAGTACATGTCAGGTCCCTTCCCTCGATGACGGCCGGAGCGGGTGCACCGACCGTTTCGGTCTGCAAAGACGGTGGCACGGATCGAGGGTGTCCGCATTCTGAGCAGGCAGGCGGGCGCCGGGAACCAGCGAAGCCGGCCCCCGGGATCTCGGTGAGATTCCCTGAGCCGGCTTCCGGTGGCGGAGGATAGGGGATTCGAACCCCTGAGAGCTTTCACTCAACCCGCTTTCCAAGCGAGCGCACTAGGCCACTATGCGAATCCTCCGCCGAGGAGTCTACGTGGACCCGGTCGCGCGGGGCGAATCGGGCCCGTCCCTCAGTCGTCGGTCTGTCCCGGGCAGGCCGATGCGTAGTCCGGGACGGTGTCCGTCTCGACCCCGAGGGCCTCGGCGCGGCTGCGGCCGAGGTTCCACTCGAGCCACGACGCGTCGTCGCGACGGTCGGTGGTCAGGGCGCACTCGCTCTCGCTCCCGAGGCGGGACTCGAGCGTGGGGACCGCGTCGTCCGACAGCTGTGACAGGAACCACCAGTCGACCTGTCCGGTGCTCTCATAGCGGTCGAGGTTGTGGTCGGCGATCCACGCGTCGGGGTTGATCGCCGCGATCCCCAGCAGCAGCACCGCGCCGCTGATCAGGCCGAACCGCGGCAGCCAGGTGGCGCGCAGCCGCCAGCCGGCCGCGATCGTGGCGAGCACCAGCAGGCCCAGCCAGCCCTCGAAGACGTCGACCAGCAGTCGCAGCTGCGTGAAGCCGTAGGCCTCCTGGTAGAGCGCCATCCGGTTGAGCGCCGACGCCACCACCAGCAGCGTCATGACGCACAGCAGGCCCAGTGCGACGCGCAGCCACGTCCGGTCCGCGGCCGTCTCGTGCGACGCCTTGCGCGACGCGGCCCAGACCACGAACAGCGTCAGCGCCGTGGCGACCGTCAGCTGGCCGAAGCCCTGGTGCACGTACTCCGCGTAGGTCAGGCCGGTCGTGCGCTCGAAGTAGTCGCGGCCGCCGAAGATCGCCGCGGCCTGGGACACGAGGAAGGCGACGAACACCGCGTCCACCACCAGCACGGGCACGAGCCACTCGAAGCGCTTCGCGACCGGCGAGGTCTCCCAGCGGACCGTGTCCACCTCCGGCGGGTTGAGCGCGAGGTAGGTGCCGGCCAGGGCGATGCCGCCGACGGCGATCGCGACGAACACCTGGACCGCGAAGTCGGCCGAGCCGAAGTCGGGCACGAGGCCGCTGAACCACTCGGCGAACAGCGCGTCGGCCGACATGAACAGGAAGGCGAAGATCGTCAGGCCGAGGACCGACCAAAGCACGGTCCGCACCACGGCGATGCCGTGACCGGTGCCGGTGAGCATCCGCATTGTGCGGCCGAGCCACGGGATGCCGCGCAGTCCGGCGAGCGGCCACGAGATCGCCGAGATCACGAAGCCCGGCACGTTCCGCGCGTCCGTGAGCGCCATGGTGGCGATCGCGCCCCCGGCCATGAGGCACAGGATCACGATCCACTCGGCATCGCGCAGCAGCGCGGTCGAGGCCAGGAGAGTGCACAGGACGGCGCACGCGATCGTGAACGGGCGACGGCGTCGCGGGCTGGCAGCGAACAGCAGCAGGCCGGCCGCCATCAGGACGAGGAAGGTGCCGAGGCCGAGGTCGTGGAACGGCAGGGCGATGCCGGCGAGCACGCCGACCCCGACGGCCCACGCGAGCAGGCGCGGTCGTCCGGGCTCGCCACGGTCGGGCCACAGGCCCCCGAAGAGCGAGTCCGTCATGGACGGGAGGGGCGGCGGGGTGGACGGCGACGGCGGCGTCGGTGTGGAGGTGTCGGTCACGGGGATCTCCTTCGGTGCGGCCACGGGGGCGCGGTCAGGCGTCGGGGGTGCGGCGAGCGGCAGGACGGCGTGGACGCGCGCGCCGGAGTGGCCGGGCTCGGGGTCGACGAAGCGGATCGTCCCGCCGTGCAGGTCGGTGACCCACCGGGCGATGGCGAGGCCCAGGCCGGTGCCGCCGCCGCCCTCGGTCTCGGCGAGGGTGCCGAACCGCTCGAACGCGCGGGCGCGGGAGTCCGGCGCGACGCCGGGGCCCTCGTCGGCCACCTCGAGCAGCCAGCCGGCGTCGACGAGCCGCGCCCGGATCGACACCGTGCCGCCCGCCGGCGAGTGCCGGGTGGCGTTGTCGACGAGGTTCGCCACGAGCTGGCGCAGCCGGGCCGCGTCGGCGTCGACGGTGAGGTCGGCGGGCTCGACGTCCACCGTGACCTCGACGTCGCGGTCGCCGTACTGGAACTCGTCGGCCGCGGACGCGAGCAGCTCGCCCACGACGACCGGCTCCACGTGCAGCGGTACCGCCCCGGCGTCCACGCGGGACAGGTCGAGCAGGTCGGCCACGAGGTCCGAGAGCCGCTCGGCCTGCGCCAGCGCGCTGCGCAGGGTGGCCGGGTCGGGCTCGCTCACGCCGTCGGCGAGGTTCTCCAGCAGCGCGCACATGGCCGTGAGGGGCGTGCGCAGCTCGTGGCTGACGTTCGCGATGAGGTCACGGCGCTGCCGGTCGACCTGCTCGAGGTCGGCGGCCATCCGGTTGAAGGCGCGGGCCAGCTCGCCGATCTCGTCGCGCGAGGTGTCGGTGATGCGGGTGCTGTGGTCGCCGCGCGCCATTCGCGCGGCGGCCGCGGTCATCTGGCGCAGGGGCGAGGTCATGCCGGACGCCAGCAGCTGGGTCACCGCGAGGGCCAGCGCGATCGTCACGGGGATGCTCAGCCAGATCGGCACGCCACCGGCGGCGCCCACGGTGGCCACGATCGAGGCCACCAGGACACTCGCCGCGACGAGCAGGCCCAGCTTGACCTTGACCGATCCGATGGGGTCCAGCGGCCGCGTCATGAGGTGACCTCGAGCGCGTAGCCGACGCCATGCACCGTGCGGATCCGGTCGGCGCCGATCTTGGCGCGCAGGCCCTTCACGTGACTGTCGACGGTGCGGGTCCCGGAGGCCTCGGCCCAGCCCCACACCTCGGCCAGCAGCCGCTCGCGCGAGAGCACGTCGCCGGGCGCGGCGGCCAGGCAGACCAGCAGGTCGAACTCCGTGGGCGTCAGGTGGATCTCCTCGTCCGCCACCCACACCCGCCGGGCGCCGACGTCGAGGCGCAGGTCGCCCCACTCGCGCACCGAGCCCTGCGCGGACGCGGCCAGCTCGGCCGCCCGGTCGACCCGCCGCAGCAGCGCGGACACCCGCGCCACCAGCTCGCGCATGCGGAACGGCTTGGTCAGGTAGTCGTCGGCCCCGACTGCGAGGCCCACGAGCACGTCGGCCTCGTCGTCACGCGCCGTGAGCATGAGGACCGGCACCGGCCGCACGGCCTGGATGCGGCGGCACACCTCGTGCCCGTCGAAGCCCGGCAGCATCACGTCCAGCACCACGAGATCGGGGTCGTGCTGCTCGAACGCCGCCACCGCGCCGGGCCCGTCCCACGCCCGCACGACCTCGTGGCCGTGGGCGGTCAGCCGGTCGGTCACGGCGGTCCCGATGGTGGGCTCGTCCTCGACGAGCAGGATGCGACGTCCTGTCATGAGTCCCAACCTAGGAGCCCGGGTCGCCGGATCGTGGGGACGAATCGTGAAGATCCTGTGCAGATCGCCCCGGCGAGTTCGGGCTCCCGCCTCGGGCGCTCACGTCCGGACTCGTATAGTGGTGACCAGCCCCTCGCGTGGCGGCACATCACCCAACTCCCCCAGGGCAGGAATGCAGCAAGGGTCAGTGGTCCCTGCCGGGTACGCGAGGGGTCCTTGCGTTCCTAGGGGTGCACGCGCGCCGCGCGCATGATCGCGCGGCTGGCCCCCTTCACGTAGCCCGAGGACGGCTTCGCCCCGTACTCCACCGTGATCGCCGTGCCGTGCTTCGCGAGGTAGCGGTTGTACCAGCCGGTGAGCGTGGGCGAGGTGCCCTTGCCCTGCGCGACGCCGAAGTGCTTGCGCTTGAGCTTGAGCTCCTTCGCCAGCCGCTTCTCGAAGGCCGCATCCTTGCCCGACCTGCCGACGCCGTGCAGCGGCTGGTGCAGGGAGACGATGTAGTCCGGCCGCTGGCTCTTGAGGAACTTCATCATCGTGCGTGTCTCGCGCTCGCTGGCCTTCTTCGGACCGCCGTAGGTGCGCGAGCCCTTCGTGCCGCGGATCCAGCCGCTCGTCGGCCAGTTGCGGTTGAGGTCCACGCCGCGCGCGTTCGTGCGCGTCTTGCGGGCGGCGCCGTCGGGGTTCATCGTCGGGATGATCCACAGCCCCGTGCCGGCCTTCGGCCTGACGCGCTTGACGGCGTGCTGGGCGGTCTTGCGGCCGGCCGGCTCGTCACCGTGCATCTGCCCGAGGATGAGCAGGACCCGCTTCGGCTTCTTCGCGCCGCGGTAGAAGGCCACGATGCTGCGGCCCTGGTGGCTCGTGCCGATGACGACCTTGCGCGTCGTGTAGTCCGAATCCGCCGCCTGCGCCGGCACGCTGACCAGCGCCGGGGCGACGAGCCCCATCGACAGGACGACTCCCGCTGCTGCCTTCACTGCCCCCGACATGTGATCACCGCTTCTTCTTGAAGATCGCCTTGATGATTTCGCGGGCGGCGGTGCGACTCGCCTCCCCGATCGCCCGGTCCATGGGCGACATCCGGTTCGAGCCGCGGCTGCGGCTCTTCGCGCGCGTGCCGGTGGGGCGCTCGCGGGCCAGGTCCTTCTCGAGTCTCTCGGCCTCCTCGGCCGCGCGCTTGCGCTCGGCCTCGGCGGTGGCGGCCTCCGTGGCGGCGCGGGTGCGCTCGGCCATCGCCTCGGCCGCGCCCCCGGTGGACGCGACCGCCGCGTACTTGGCGGCGAGAGGGGAGGCGGCCACGGCGGTGGTCATCGCGGCGGCGTCGGTCGGCTCCATCGACCCCTGCGGGGCGCGGACGCGCGTCCATGCGACGGGCGACGGCGCGCCCTTCTCGTTCATGACGGTCACGATCGCCTCGCCCGTGGCCAGCTGGGTCAGGACCTCCTCGAGGTCGTAGCCCGAGTGCGGGTAGGTCGAGACCGTCGCCTTGAGCGCCTTCGCGTCCTGCGGCGTGTGGGCGCGCAGCTGGTGCTGGACGCGCGAGCCGAGCTGGGCCAGCACGTCGTCGGGCACGTCCTTCGGCGTCTGGGTGACGAAGAAGATGCCGACGCCCTTCGACCGGATGAGCCGCACGGTCTGCACGACGATCTCGAGGAAGTCCTTCGACGCGCCCTTGAACAGCAGGTGGGCCTCGTCGAAGAAGAAGACCAGCTTCGGGCGGTCGGTGTCGCCGACCTCGGGCAGTGTCGAGAACAGCTCGCGCAGCAGGTACATGAGGAAGGTCGAGAACAGCTGCGGCTGGTCCTGCACGCCCGGGACCTCGAGCAGCGAGACGATGCCGCGGCCGTCGGCGTCGGTGCGCAGCACGTCGGCGACCTCGAACGCGGGCTCACCGAAGAACACGTCGGCGCCGGAGTCGGCGAACGTGACGAGCTCGCGCAGGATCACGCCCACGGTCGCACTGGAGAGGCCGCCGATCGCCTTGAGCTCGGGCTTGCCCTCGGCGCTGTCGAGGAACGCCACGACGGCCCGCAGGTCCTCCAGCGTCACGAGGCGCAGCCCGGCCTTGCGCGCGTAGTGGAAGACCAGCGACAGCGAGGACTCCTGCGTGGTGTTGAGGTCGAGGACCTTCGACAGCAGGATCGGGCCGAACGACTCCACGGTGGCGCGGATCGGGACGCCCGTGCCCTTCGCGCCGAGGGCGTAGAACTCGGTGGGGAACGCGGTGGCCTGCCAGTCCTGTCCGATGCTCGCGGTGCGGGCGAGCAGCTTCTCGTTCGAGGCGCCGGGGGTCGCGATGCCCGAGAGGTCGCCCTTGATGTCGGCCGCGAAGACCGGGACGCCGCCGGCCGAGACCTGCTCGGCCAGCACCTGGAGGGTCTTCGTCTTGCCGGTGCCCGTGGCGCCCGCGACGAGTCCGTGGCGGTTGAGCATGCCGAAGGGGATGCGCACCGGGACGTCGGCGCGCGGCTCGCCGTTCTCGACCAGCGCGCCGATCTCCAGCGCCGGGCCCTCGAACGCGTAGCCGGCGCGGATCTGCGCTGCCTGCTCGCTGTCCGTGGCCGGAGCCTCGGGCGCGGGAGCCTCGACATGCTCGGCGGCCCTGGCCTGCGCCTGCTCGGCCGCGGCGGCCAGCTCGTCCGCGCGGCGCTGGGCCTCCTCGGCGGCGGCCTTCGCCTCGGCGGCGGCCCGGGCGGCCGCGGCGACCTCGTCGGCGGAGGGATCGGTCTCGGTCATGTGCTCAGGCTAGTTCCCCACGGCCGTCGCGCCAGGGCTCCGCGCGGTGCGGGAGGCACACCACGGATCCCGTGGTGACCGGGCGGCTGTGAGGCGCCCCTTAGACTGACCGGGTGATCTTTCGCCGCGTGGGGGACGGGCGGCCGTACCCCGACCATGGACTGACCCAGAGTGACTGGGCTGCCATCGCGCCGACCCAGGTGCGCCTGGACGATCTCACCACCACCAAGACCACCCTCGACCTCGAGACGCTGCTGGACACCGACTCGACGTACTTCGGCGACCTGTTCGCCCACGTCGTCGGCTGGAAGGGCGAGCTGTTCCTCGAGGACGGTCTGCACCGGGCCCTGCGTGCGGCCCTGCAGCAGCGCACCATGGTCCACGCGCGCGTCTTCACGATCGGGAAGCAGTCATGAGCAAGGCCGTGGAGCGTCTGGTCGTCCTGGGCACCGCGGGCGTGTTCGTCGCGGGCACCGCGCTGGGGCTCAACCTGGCGTTCTCCAAGCCCGACCCGGTCGCCGCCGAGCCGACGTGCGAGATCAAGAAGATCGCGAAGGGCGAGGTGCTCAGCAGCAACCTCGTCATGGTGCACGTCTACAACGCCAGCCAGCGCGCCGGCGTCGCCAACCGCGTCAAGATCAACCTCGAGCGCCGCGGCTTCCTCGGCGGCGTCGCCCAGAACAACCCCGGCCAGCTCAAGCCCAAGAACGTCATGGTGCTGAGCCAGGACCCGGCCGACCCCCGCGCGCGCCTCGTCGCCCGCCAGTTCAAGGGCAAGGTCGAGCGCGTCCAGGCCGACTTCGAGACCGAGGACGGCATCTCGGTGCTGATCGGGCCCGACTACCAGGGCCTCAAGAAGGCGGGCACGAAGCTCAAGGCCTCGCAGGACGTCACCGTGTGCGTCCCCACGATCACCCTGCCGTAGTCACGCGTCGCGGCGTCGCGGGTCGACGTCCCAGCCGGCCAGACGGCCGTGGCGCGCCACCGAGCGCAGCCGTCGCTCCACGTCCTCGCGCAGGTCGCGCGTGGTCACGATGAGCAGCTCGTCGCCCACGCGGATGCGCGTGGTGCGGTGGGGCACGAGCGTCGAGTCGCCGCGGACCACCATCGTCACCGAGGCGCCCTCGGGCAGCCGGAGCTCGCCCACCTCCACGCCCGCGAGGCGTGAGGTGGACGGCACGTGGATCTGCAGCAGGTCGGCCGAGATCCGCTCGAGGGGCGCCGCGTCGATCTCGACGTCGCGACCGCGGTCGCTCTCGACCCCGCACCAGCGCGCGAGGCGGTGCAGCGGCGCGGCCTGCACGATCGTGTAGACCACGACCGCCACGAAGGTGATGTTGAACAGGTCGATGGACTGGGTGACGCCGTTCGCGAGCGGGATCGTCGCCAGCACGATCGGCACCGCGCCGCGCAGGCCGGCCCAGCCGATGAACAGCTGCTCGCGCCAGCCGACGCGGAACCACGCGGCGCACGCCGCGACGGACGCCGGCCGCGCCACGAAGGTCAGCAGCGCGCCGATCCCGATGCCGGCGCCGATGTGCCACGCCTGGATGTCGCTCGGGTGCACGAGCAGGCCCAGCATCACGAACAGGCCGATCTGGGCGAGCCAGCCGATCCCCTCGACGAACGAGCGGGTGGCCGAGCGGTGCGGCAGCTCGGTGTTGCCCAGCACGACGGCGGCCACGTAGACCGCCGCGAAGCCACTCGCGTGGATCAGCGCGGCCGAGGCGTACGCGAGCACCGTGACCGCGAAGACGACGAGCGGGTACAGGCCCGCCGCGGGCAGCGCCGCGCGGCGCAGCAGCCGGGCTCCGCCCCAGCCGACCAGCAGGCCCAGCAGCGCGCCGATCACGAGCTCGAAGACGATCAGGGCGAGGAACCCGCCGACGCCGTGGTCGTTGATCTCGCCCACGCTGATCGCCGTGACGAGGACGACGATGGGCGCGTCGTTGAGGCCGGACTCGGTCTCCAGCACGCCCGACACCCGCGACTTCAGCGGGACCGAGCGCAGCACCGAGAAGACCGCGGCGGCGTCGGTGGGCGAGAGGACGGCCGCGATCAGGACGGCCAGCTGCCAGTCGAGGCCGAACAGGTAGTGGGCGCCGGCGGCGACGATCCCCACCGAGATCGACGTGCCCACCGTCGCCAGCAGCACGCCGAGTCCCAGTGCGGGCCGCATCGTCGACCAGTTCGTCGTCAGGCCGCCCTCGGCGAGGATGAGGATCAGCGCCGAGAGGCCCAGGACGAGTGCGATGTTCGCGTCGGCGAACTGGACGCCGGCGCCGTCGTAGCCGATGAGGATGCCCAGCCCGAGGTACATGAGCAGGGACGGCAGCCCGATGCCCACGGACAGGCGCACGGCCAGGACGGCCAGGATGAGGACTCCGGACCCGGTCAGGAGGATGACGTCGAGGTCATGGGAGGTCACACCATCCCCTTCCCTCGCGCCGGTGGGGTGATCCTATCGGCCCTCGACGTGGTCGATCAGCCGATCCGTGGCGGCGCGGTAGCCGGGCACGCCCTCGCCGATCACGTGCACGACGGCCACGTCGGCGACGTACGAGTGGTGGCGGAACGACTCGCGCGCCATGACGTCGGAGATGTGCACCTCGGCCACCGGCAGCGCCACGCCGGAGAGCGCGTCGCGCAGTACGACCGAGGTGTGGGTGAGGCCGCCCGGGTTGATGACGATGCCCGCGCAGTCGTGGCGGGCCTCGTGGATCGCGTCGATGAGGACGCCTTCGTGGTTGCTCTGCACGGCGCGTACCTCGTAGCCGCGGGCGGTGGCGGCCTCGGCGACGAGCGCCTCGACGTCGGCCAGCGTCTCGGAGCCGTAGATGTCGGGCTCGCGCGCGCCGAGGAGGTTGAGGTTGGGCCCGTTGACGAGCAGCAGCCGGCGGGTGGTCACGCGGCCAACCTACCGTCGCGAGCGCCAGCCCGAGGCGTGCAGGCGCTCCACCCCGTCGAGCAGCAGGTCGAGCGCGAAGTCGAACTCGAGGTCGGCGTCGCACCGGCCGCCGTCGCGCGTGGTCTCGCGCACGACGGCCACGATGTGCGGGAACGTGCGCGCGAAGGCGTCGAGCGCCTCGGGGGAGGGGGTGTCGCCGCCGGGCTCGTCGAAGGCCTCGGGGCTGAAGCCCCAGATGCGGTGGCCGAGGGCGTGCATGACGTGATGCGCGAGGTCCACGGAGAGGCCGCCGTCGATCAGCTCGCCGGTCACCGCGTCCTGGTGGGCGAGCACGGCGGGCGTGCGCGACGTGCGGCTCTCGATCGCCTGGCGCAGCCAGGGATGGCGGACCAGCTCGGCGCGGGCGGCGAGGATGCGGGCGCGCACGCGGTCGGGCCACGATCCGCCCGGAGCCGGCTGCTCGTAGCCCGCCACGATCGCCTCCACCATGCCGTCGAGGAGGTCCTCCTTGTGCGCGACGTGCTTGTAGAGCGCCATCGGGACGACGTCGAGGCGGGCGGCCACCTGGCGCATGCTCACGGCGGCCAGGCCCTGCTCGTCGGCGAGCGCGATCGCGGCGGCGAGCGTGCGCTCGCGGCTCACGGCGGGTCGCTCGGCTGCGGCCACGTCGCTCCTCCTGCTTGACGGGTGTACGCCGTAAGCCTAGTGTCAGGCCTGAGGTGTACGCCGTACACCAGTGAAGGAGCACTGACCATGACCGCGCGCCGGACGGCCTTCTGGGCCGGCGTCCTCTACCTGCTGACGTTCGTGACGTCGATCCCCGCCGTCGCGCTCAAGGGCGGCCTGCTCGACGATCCCGGGTCGGCGTCCGCGATCGGGCCGGCGCGGGCCGGGGCCGCGCTCGAGCTCGTCCTGGCCGTCGCCTGCGTCGGCACCGCGGTCGTCCTGTACCCCGTGGTGCGGGCCCACGGCGAGCGCGCGGCGCTGGGGTTCGTCGCGGCGCGCGTGCTCGAGGCCTCGATGATCCTCGTCGGCGTCCTGGTCGTGCTGGCGTTCGCCGAGGGCGTGGTGGGCGATGCGGTGGCGCCGGCGTTCGTCGGGATCCACGACGCCGCCTTCCTCGTCGGACCCGACACGGTGCCGGCGCTCAACGCGCTGCTGCTCGCGCCCCTGCTGCTCCGCGGCGGGCTCGTCCCGCGTGCCATCCCGCTGGTCGGACTGGTCGGCGCACCCCTGCTGCTGGTCTCGGCGCTGGGTGCCGTCGCGGGCTGGATCGACCAGGTCTCGGTGCTGGCGGGCCTGCTCGCGCTGCCCATCGCGGCCTGGGAGCTGTCGCTCGGCCTGTGGCTGCTGGTGAGGGGCTTCGCGAGCGCCCGGGTGACCCCCGCCGCGGCCTAGCCTCGGAGCGTGCCCCTCGTCGTCCACGCCTCCAAGTACGGGTCCGCCGAGCGATACGCGAGCTGGATCGGCGAGGCGCTCGGCGCAGCCATCGCGGCCGACGACGAGGTCACCGCGCAGCAGCTCGCCGCGAGCGACGTGGTCGTGCTGTGCGGCGCGATCTACGGCCCGACCCTGCGGGGCAGCGGACTGCTGAGGAAGGCGATGGAGCTCGGCACGGCGACCCGGTTCGTCCTGGTCACCGTGGGGCTCAGCGACCCCGAGCTCACGACGAAGCGCGACGAGCTCGTGGCCTCGAAGCTGCCCGCCGCGCTGCGCGAGCGGCTCGAGGTCTTCCACGTGCGCGGCGCGATGGACCGGTCGCGACTCAGCCTGGTGGAGAAGTCGATGATGTCGACGGTGCGCCGGGGACTGGCCGCGAAGCGTCAGCGCACGGTCGAGGAGCAGGCGATGCTGGAGGCGCTCACGCCGGACTCGATCGACCTCACCGATCGTGCTGCGGTCGCACCGGTCGTGCAGGCGTGCCTAGGCTGAGGCATGCGCTTCAGCGTCCACGTCTACAACTTCACGATCCCCGGCGAGCCGCAGACGCTCGCCCCGACCCTCGCCGAGACGGCGCGCCGGGCCGAGCAGGCCGGTGCCGATGCCGTCACCCTGATGGACCACTACTTCCAGATGGAGACCGTCGGCCGCTCCGAGGACCCCATGCTGGAGGGCTACACGGCCCTGGGCTACCTCGCCGCCGTCACCGAGCGGGTCAAGCTGGGCCTGCTGGTCACCGGCGTCACCTACCGCCATCCCGGCCTGCTGGCGAAGATCGCCACGACCCTCGACGTGCTGTCGGGCGGTCGCGCGATCCTGGGCCTCGGCGCCGCGTGGTACGAGCGCGAGCACCTCGGTCTCGGCGTGCCCTACCCGTCGATGAAGGAGCGGTTCGAGCGGCTCGAGGAGACGCTGCAGATCGTCCACCAGATGTGGAGTGACGACGACGGCGCGTACGAGGGCAAGCACTACCAGCTGGCCGAGACGATCTGCCATCCCGCGCCGATCCAGCAGCCGCACCCGCCGATCCTGCTCGGCGGCATGGGCGAGAAGAAGACGCTGCGGTTCGTGGCCGAGTACGGCGACGCCTGCAATCTGTTCCCGGCCGGCGTCGACGTCATCCGGCACAAGCTCGAGGTCCTCGACCAGCACTGTGCCGACGTCGGCCGCGATCCCGCCGACATCCTGCGCACCCTGCAGTCGCCCGGTGACGCCGTGAAGGACCCCGAGAGGTTCCTCGAGGACGTCGCCGCCTACGCCGAGCTGGGGATCCAGTCGGTGTCCGTCTCGCCGCACGGTCCCGACCCGGTGGCCTGGGTCAGCGAGTTCGCGGAGAGGACCGCGCCGCGTCTCGCCGAGATCTGAGGTCGGCGTAGCACCCTGCGAGGTGTGACGGGCTCCACCGCGGGTACCTCTCCGGCGTGGTGGCCCTCGACCTGGTCCAGGCGCTCGCCGGTGAGGACCCGGCGGGGCTGCTGCCCGCGCGGCAGCAGATGGCGCTCTCGCTCGGGTGGCACATCGTGCTGGCGTCGTTCGGGGTCGCGTTTCCCGCGATGATCCTGGTCGCCCACTGGCGGGGCGTGTATCGCGACGATCCGGTGGCGCTGACCCTCGCGCGGCGCTGGGCGAAGGTCTCGGCGGTCCTCTTCGCGATCGGCGCCGTCTCGGGCACCGTGCTCAGCTTCGAGATGGGCCTGCTGTGGCCCGGACTCATGGGGCCGTTCGGCGACGTGCTCGGGCTGCCCTTCGCGTTCGAGGGACTCTCGTTCTTCGTCGAGGCGATCTTCCTGGGGATCTACCTGTACGGCTGGGGGCGGATGCCGCCGCGGGTCCACCTGGTGATGGTCGTGCCGATGGCCCTGGCGGGCGTCGTCGGGACGTACTGCGTCATCGCGGTCAACGCGTGGATGAACATGCCCGTGGGCTTTCGCATCGAAGGCGGCGAGGTCGTCGACGTCGACCCGTGGGCGGTGCTGTTCAACCCGGGGGCGGTGCTCCAGTTCGCGCACATGTGGGTCGCCGCGTACATGCTGGCGGGCTTCCTCGTGGCCGGCGTCTACGCGGCGGGCATGCTGCGCGGACGCCTCGACCGGCACCACCGCCTGGGCTTCACCGTGCCCTTCGCGTTCGCGAGCGTCGCCGCCGTCGTCCAGCCGTTCGTGGGCCACCTCCTGGGCCTGAGGATCGCCGAGCGGCAGCCCGCGAAGCTCGCCGCCTTCGAGCTCGCGACCGAGACCGAGAGCCCGTCGCCCCTGCGGCTGGGCGGCCTGCTGGTCGACGGGGAGGTCCGGTACTCCCTCGACATCCCTGGGCTGGGGTCGATCATCGCGCGGAACTCGTTCTCCGAGCCCGTCGTGGGTCTCGACGAGATCCCGGTGTCCGACCACCCGCCGGTCAACATCACGCACCTCGCGTTCCAGACGATGGTCGGCATCGGCACGATCCTGTTCGTCGCGGTGGTGCTCTACTGGTTCGCGCGCTGGCGCGGTTGGGACGTCACGGCGAGCCGCTGGGTGCTGCGAGCAGCGGTCGCGGCGGGCCCGCTGGCGCTCGTCGCGCTCGAGGCCGGCTGGATCGCCACGGAGGTCGGACGGCAGCCGTGGGTGGTCTACGGGGTGCTGCGCACCACGGACGCGGCGGGCGACAACCCCGACGTGTGGATGCTGCTGGTGGCCACCGCCGTCCTCTACGCCGTCCTCACGGTCGGCGCGATCACGGTGCTGCGCTCGATGGCGCGTCGATGGCGGGCCGGGGAGGAGGACCTGCCGAGTCCGTACGGCCCGGACGTCGACGAGAGTCCGGTGGCGCGATGACCCTCGAGGCCGCCGTCGCGGCCGCGCTGTTCGTCGGCGTGGTCGCCTACGCGCTCTTCGGCGGGGCGGACTTCGGCACCGGGTTCTACGACCTCACCGCAGGCGGGTCGCGTCGCGGCGCCGAGCTGCGCACGCTCGTGGACCACAGCATCGGTCCGGTGTGGGAGGCGAACCACGTCTGGCTGATCTACGTCCTGGTCATGTGGTGGACCGGGTTCCCCGAGACGTTCGCGGCCGCGATGGACACGCTGATCCTGCCGATGCTCCTGGCCCTCCTGGGCATCGTGCTGCGCGGCGCCGCGTTCGCGTTCCGGAAGTTCGCGGCGACGCTGGGACAGGCGCGGCTCTACGGTGCGGTCTTCGCCGGGTCCTCGCTCATCACCCCCTTCTTCCTCGGCACGGTCGCGGGCGCGATCGCCTCGGGTCGGGTGCCGCTGGACGGGCGCGGCGACCGATGGTCGTCCTGGCTCAACCCGACCTCCGTCTACGGCGGGCTGATCGCCGTCGGGACCTGCGCGTTCCTCGCGGGGGTCTTCCTGACCGCGGACGCGAGCCGGGCCGGCCGCCTCACGCTCGCCGAGACGTTGCGGCTGCGCACGGTGATCGTGGGCGTCGGCACCGGCATCGTGGTGTTCGTCGCGCTGGTGCCGATCACCCGCGACGCGCCCACGCTCGCGGAAGGCCTCGCCGGCCGTGCTGCGCCGCTGATCGTGGCCTCGGCGCTCGCCGGAGCCGCGACCCTGCTGCTGCTCCTGCGCCGGAGGTATCGGCCGGCGCGCGTGTCCGCGGTCGCGGCCGTCGCGGCCGTCGTGGCGGGCTGGGGAGTCGCGCAGTATCCGTGGCTGCTGGTCGACGAGGTCCTGATCGTCGATGCGGGCGGCGCGGACGCGACGCTCGTCGGGCTCCTCGTGGTGGTCGGCCTCGCGGCGCTGCTGGTGCTGCCCCCGCTGGCCTACCTGTTCCACCTGACCCAGTCGCAGGAGTGGACGGAGCACTGACCTCGCCGCCCCGCACACGACGCAGGCCCCGGGGATCGCCCGGGGCCTGCGTCGTTCAGGGTCGGCTCAGCGCTTGACCACCCGCAGGGTGACCGCGGTGTTGCGCGCGCCGACCCGGTCGTTGCCGAGGTAGCTGATCACGAGGCGGTGCTTGCCCGCCTTCAGCTTCGGCAGCCGGACGGTGAGCTTCCCGTTCCGCACCGTGCCGTCGGCGACGACGCGGCCCTTGACCTTCACCAGGACCTTGCCGTTGGCCCGGGCCGGAGCGGCGACCCGGACCCGCACCGCGGCGCGCTGCGAGGTCGTGATCCGCTTCTTCGCCAGCGAGGCGCGGACCGTGGCCTTGGCCTTCGCGACGCGCGAGGCCATCGACGTGGCGGTCACCGGCTGGTGGCCGACGGTCGTGGCCGTGACGCGCACGCTGATCGCCCGGCCGATGTCGGCCGACGTCACGCGGTAGTCGCCACCCGTGGCGCCACGGATCGGCTGGCCGTCGCGCAGCCACTGGGCCTCCAGCGTGGCGGCCTCGGTGTTCGACCACGTGCCGATGCTGGCCCGCAGGATCGAGCCGACGCGCATCGCGCCGCTCACCTTCGGCCGGACCGTGTTGACCGGGGCCTTCGCGCCCTTGACCTCGACGACCCGCGTGACCATCGACTGGTTGCCGTTGGCGTCCGCGACCGAGTAGGTGAGCGCGTAGGTGCCGGGCTTGGCCGTGTCGACCTCGCCCAGGACCTGGACCTTCTCGGTGACGTCGCCGTCCACCGCGTCCTGCGCCGAGACGCCGGCCATCGGGTCGAACACCTCGTTGAGCTCGACCGAGCCGTTCTTCGGGACGGTCAGGACCGGCGCGGTCGTGTCCGTGCCGCTCGAGCCCGCCGTGAAGAGCGAGATCTGGCTGACCTCGCCGGGCAGCTCCTCGCCCGAGGCGGCGTCGACGCTCGTGGCGTGCCAGGCGTACGTGCGACCCTCCTCGAGGCCGTTCCAGGTGACCGTGGCCGGCCAGCCCGATCGCACCGTCTCCTCGCCGATCACGCGGTCGGTCGGGTCCACCACGACGAGGCCGTCGGAGCTGAAGCTCGTCTTGCGGGTCGTCAGGTTGATCGGCAGCCGCGTGTCGTCCTCGGTGCCGTTGTAGCGGAAGCGGTCGTCGTACTCGGTGGCGCCGAAGTTCTCCAGCAGCGGCGAGTAGGTGTCGACCGCGACCTCGCCGGCGTCGACGTCGAACTGCAGCAGGCGGAAGAACGACGAGCCGAACTGCAGCGGCGTGTTGCTGTCGTAGCCGACGCCCGTCAGCCCCAGCTCGTCCGAGCTCACCTTGTAGAACTGGTAGTCCGCGAGCAGCTCGACCACGTGGTGACCCTTGCGGGCGACGTCGCGCCGCAGCTCGATGCTGACGCCGTGCTCGTGGCCCGACAGGACGAGGGCGACGTTCGCGTTCTTCTTGATCACGTCGTCCAGCACCTGGCGGCCGTCGTACGAGAATCCGCTGCCGCGGCCGTCGGGGTTGACGCTCGGAGTGAGGTACGCGTGCGTCAGGACGATCGCGTTGCGGTCGGGGAACTGCTTGAGCACGCCGTCGGCCCACGCGGCCTCCTCGGCGTCGACGCCGAAGCCGAGCGAGACGACGACGAAGTCGAGGTCGCCCTCGCTGAACAGCACGTAGTTGTTGCTGTTGTCGCCGGCCTTCCACGGCGTGAACTCGGCCTTCGCGTCCTGCCAGGCCCGGCTCTGCTCGAGCGTGGCGTAGCGGTCCGGACCGAAGTAGTCGTTGTAGAGGGCGTCCGGGCCGGTGTCCGCGCCGTACAGGTTGTCGTGGTTGCCCGGCAGGACCGTGTTGACCATGCCGGCGTCGTCGAGGACCTTCTGCGCCTCGGACGCGACCTCGAACTCGGCCCGCGCGTTCGGCTCGTCGGAGCCGACGTTGTGCCAGTTCTCGATGATGTCGCCGGTGTGGGCCGTGAACGCGATCTTGCGCTCGTCGGCGTTCGCCGCGATCCACTCGGTGATGCCGCGGTACGCGCTGCGCCAGACCTCGCGCTCCTGCGCGGTCTCCTGCTCCACCGCGCCCTCGGAGAGGTACTGCGTGTCGGTGACGTGGGCGATCGAGAAGTCGTAGTCGTCCGGGTTCTCGAACGAGTTCTTGACCTCGTTGGGCAGGTCGTCGGCGAACGGGTCCTCGCCGGTCACCAGGACCGGAACGGTGCCGCCGTGGCGGTGACGGCTCCGCAGGTCGCCGGTCAGCTGGACCTGGCCCTCGGCGTTGCCGCGGGAGCGGGCGAGCTCCTCCCAGGCGCCGCCGTCCCAGACGCGCAGGACGACCTCGCGTGCGGGATCGACGCGTCCGCTCCAGATCACCTGCTGGTCCGAGCTGCCCGTGACCGGCACGTCGAACTGCTGGAACGGCAGCTCGGACGTCGAGGGCGAGTCGAGGAACGTCTCGTCGCCGGGTGCGGCGGCGTCGGAGATCGGCTGCTCGTCGGTGCCCGTGAAGTCGCGCTCCTTCGGGATGCCGGTGAGGACGCCCTGGCGGCCCTGCTGCGCGACGACGACGTCGGCCTCGCGGAACGTCGTGCGCACGCGGTCGCCCGAGGGGTTCGTGGCGTTGGCCGAGAGGCGCACGGAGCCGCCGCCCTGCTCGGTCTCGGTGCCACCCGCGGACGGCACGTTGGCGGTGGTGAAGGTGGTCGTGTGGTCGATCGGCGTGCCGAAGACGTCGTGGCCCTCGACCGTGAGCTCGTGCTCACCGGCCTTGAGCCCGGCGCCGATCTCGTCGCCCGGCTTGATCGCGTCGCCGTCGAGCGCGTAGCGGACGTCGCGGCTCACGCCCTCCGGGTTCGTGAACTCGACGCCGAACCGGGTGCGCTTCGTGAGGCGCTCACCCGCGGCCGGCGTCGTCGAGCTGACCTTGACGTTGTAGTTCGCGGGGCGGCCCGCGAAGGCGTCGCGACCCAGGGCGAGCACGCCCTCCGCGTCCACGGCCTCGCTGAACACGCGCACGTGGCTGATGGTCGAGGGGGAGAAGAACGCGGGCCGGTCGCGTCCGCTCGCGTCGCCACCGACCACGAGGTTGCGCGCCCCGGCGCTCGGCGAGCTGAGCGTGCCGGTCGCGGGGGTGCTGGCGGCGAGGACGCCGTTCACGTAGAGGCGGACCGTCTGGCCGTCGTACGTGCCGACCGCGTGGTACCAGCGCCCGCTCACGATCTGCGTGCTCGTGTTGCGGTACGAGCCACCGATGTGGGGGTTGAACGAGAGCCGGTCGCCGTACATGACGACACCGAAGCCGCCCGCCTCCTTGGCGCCGCACAGGTTGCCGCGCGTCTCCACGCCGCTGGCCTGGAAGTCGTCGTCGTACTTGAACACGCACTCGACGGTCATCTGGTTGGCGAGCTTCGGGAACTGCGCCTCGAACGGGTAGAGGTAGGCCGAGCCGGCGCCGTCGAACTCGGCGACCTTCGTGCCCATCGGGGCGTCGTCGCGCACCTCGGGCGAGCCGAACGTCCGCGGGGTGAGGCCCTGCGCGCCGTCGACCGGTGCGCCGGAGGAGAAGTCGAGGTCGAGGACGTCGGCCTTCGGCGCCGCGGGGCCCTCGCGGTCGGCGTCGGCGAGCGCCGACACCTGCTCGGCGGTGAGCGGATCGCTGTAGATGCGGCTCGTGCGCAGCGTGGTCTGCGCGAAGAACTGGGGCTTGTTCGAGGCGTTGACGTCGGCCGCCAGCATCATCGAGTCGGCGCCGGCGGACGAGTGCTTGAACGCACCCGCGGCGGCGACGTCGCGGACCAGCTCGCCGTCCAGGTAGAGCTTCAGGCGGGTACCGTCCCACGTCGCGACGGTGTGGTGCCACGTGCCGGTGGTGATCGGGACGCGGACGCTCTTGTAGCCGCCGCCGACGTGGATCATGAAGTGCACGTCGTTGCCCGACATGACGGTGGCGAAGCCGCCCGACTCCTTCGACGAGCACAGGGCCGCCTCGGTGCTGGCGGACGTGCGCGGCCCGTCGAAGCGGAACGAGCACTCCAGCGACATGCCCTGCTCGAGCTTGGAGAACTCCGAGCGGATCGGGTAGCCGATCGCGTCGTCGGTGCCGTCGAAGCTCAGGACCGAGCGCCCGGTGCCGAGGTCGGCGCCCGCGGTGGGCTCGCCGTGGACGGTGGGCTCGAGGCCCTGCGCGTGCTCGGTGAGCTTGCCGTCCGTGAAGTCGACGTCGAACACGTCGGCGGTCGGGAGGTCGACCGCCTGGCGCAGCGCGGACGCCGCGGCCGGCGGTGCGGCGATGCTCGACATCGAGCTCACCGCCGCATCAGCCAGTCGGGGCGAGGCCAGGGCGGGCGTGGTGGTGAAGGTGCCGAACCCGACCGCCGCGGCGAGCGCGAGGCTGGAGGTCGTGCGAAGGGATCGCATGGGCAGTGTGCTCCTACGGGGAAAGCCATCAGGACGCCCTGAGACTCTCGGTGAGAGGTTCCTCCCGGTGAACGCCGGGTGAGCGCCCGGAGCACGATGCGTGAGCACTCGGTGCGTTCGGGGTCCGTTCGCCGTCCGTTCGCCCGGCGAGGGCTCGTGAGCAGTGTGCGACGGTGCTCGCACCGCGTTCGGTGACCGAGCACCGTGCTTGAATGCCGAGCATGACCTTCGCCGTCGTCTCGGTGCACTCGCCCAAGCCCGAGCACCGCGCGGCCGTGATCGACTCGATGCAGCGCTACAGCCGGGTCGCGCGCGAGCAGCCGGGCTTGGAGTGGACCGGCGTCGTGGACGACGCGAGTGGTCGCCTCGTCGGCATCGCGCTGTGGGAGTCCGAGGAGGCCGCGGCCGCCGCGCGACCGGCCCTCATGGCCGAGGTCGGCGACGATCCCTTCGCCGAGTGGGACGAGCAGCCGATCGACGGACTGCGCGGGCTGGTCCGCTGACGCCGAGCGCGCGAGATCCGGAGCGACCCTCTCAGGAGGATCTGTCGACCAGGATGTCGATGTCGTCCCGACCCGTGGCGACGTCCAGGGCGGTGTGCCTCAGCGCGTCCCGCACCGCCTCGATCGCCGGTGTCAGGTGTGCGGACGTCCGCGCGACGGAGAAGAGCGTGCGTTGCAGTCGCTCCTCGGCGGGGCGCCGCGCGACTACACCCGGTGGCGCGTCATCGGCGATGAACATCGCCGGGAGCAGGGCCACGGCACGTCCGGACTCGACCAAGGCGCTCAGGACGATCGCGTCGTCGCTGCGGTGCCGCACGCGCGGTGCGAACCGGCCCAGCCGGTTGCAGGTGTTGGCGACGAAGGTGTCCAGGCCGGTTCCGACGTGGCCCGACGCCCAGACGTCGTTCTCGAGCTCCGCGATGCGGACGGGACCGTCCCCGGCGACACAGGGGTGGTCCCGCGGGAGCACGAGCAGCATGTCCTCACGGAGGAGGTCGACGCGGTGGTGCGCAGCGTGTCGCCCGACCGGAAGCGGGTCGTACTCGACGCCCACCACCAGGTCGACGGCTTGCGAGCTGAGGTCCTCCAAGGACGGTCCGGTCTCGCGCTGGAACACGTCGAGCTCCACGTGGGGCGCCACCTGGGCCAGACGCTCGAGCGTGCGCGGAAGCAACGCCAACGCCGGGGTCTGCACGAATGTCATGCGTACCCGCCCGGTCAGCTCTCCCCGCAGGGCTGCGAGCTCCGCCCTGACCGCCTCGTCCGCGGCGAGAGCAGCGGTCGCGTACTCGCTCAGGCGCCGACCCGCGGGTGTCAGCTCGACGTTGCGGCCGACGCGCTTGAGCAGCGGCACGCCGGCCTCACGCTCCAGCGTCGCGAGCTGGACCGAGACCGACGAGTGGCTGAACGACATGGCTGCCGCCACCGACGCGATCGTTCCGCGACGTTCCAGCTCGCGCAGCAGCGCGAGGCGTCGCAGGTCCATACGTCGGATACTACGACGTTTCGATATCGAGAACAGTCGCTTTTCTTGACGCAGCAGGTCTCGCAGACTGGATGCGTGCTCCTGCTGACCGCGCCCCTCGCCTCCCTCGTCATGCTGCTCGCCCTGCGCGTCGAGCAGCGCCTCGGTCCCGTCGCCGGTGGATGGACGGCTGCCCTCCCGCTGGGACTGGCCGCCGCTCTCGCCGCGGTCATGCTGGACCAGGGCAGCGAGGCCGCCGGAGCGGTCGCGCTCTCGGCCGCCGGGCACGCGCCGGCGCAGGTCGCCTTCGGCATCGCGGCCGGCGCGGTCATGGTGCGCGCCGGAGTCGTCGCCGGAGCGCTCGCCGGGATCGGGGCGTTCGCGGCGGCGTCCTGGGGCCTGACCTTCCTGCCCGCCGACGCGGCGATCCTCTCGGGTGCGGTGCTGCTGATCGCTCTCGCAGCGCTTCCGGCGCGCCGGGCCCCGGCCCCGCCCGGCAGGCGTTCGCCGATCGCGACGGCTGTCGTGTGCGGATGCGCGGCGGCCATCGTCGTGGCCACCACGCTCACGGCCGGCGCCCTCGGATCGGATGTGGGCGGGACCGTCGGCGCGTTTCCGACGATGTGCCTCGGCCTGACACTCGTCGTCGCCACGCTCGGCCGGCCGGTGGACGGCGCCCACGTGGCCTACGGCCTGCTGCGGAGCCTGCCCTGCTACCTGACGTTCGCCCTCGTCTTCGGACTGACGGCGACGCGGTGGGGACCACTCGCCTTCCTCGCGGCCGGCGTGAGCGCCGTCCTCGCGGCCTGTGTCTCCTGGTTCGTCATGAGCCACCAGCTGAACCGAGCTGCGCGACGGCACGCCGACACCACCACCGACGAGCGACCTGCGATGGTCGTCGCCGGCTCATGACCGATTCGACACCGACGCAGATCGAGGATGACGAGACGATGACGCTCGACGTGACCTGCCGACTCGCCACGTACGGCACGCTCGCACCGGGACGCGCCAACGCCGCTCAGCTGGAGGAGCTCGATGGCAGGTGGACCGATGGCGTGGTGCGTGGGCGCCTGATCGAGGAGGGGTGGGGAGCGGCTCAGGGCTTCCCGGCGCTGCTCCTCGACCCACCCGCCGGAACGATCGACGTCGTCGTGTTCGAGTCCGCCGACCTCCCCGAGCACTGGGCCCGGCTCGACGAGTTCGAGGGTCCGGAGTACCGGCGTGTGGCGGCGCCGATCGACATCGGCACCGCCGTCGTCGACGCCTTCATCTATGTCGCCGCGTCCGGCGTCGCCACGACGAGCGACCTCGACGACGTCTGAGTCGGCTCCGGGAAGGCGAGAACCCCGCCGAGCTCGCGCTCGACGGGGTTCCGATCCTGCTGGCGGTGGCGGTGGGATTTGAACCCACGGTGGGCGTGAACCCACACACGCTTTCGAGGCGTGCTCCTTAGGCCGCTCGGACACGCCACCGCCGAGGAGTTTACGTCAGTCACCCCGCCGCGGCCCAATCGGGGCCGTCAGGGCGTCGGGGGCCTAGGGTTCAGGCGTGGGGTGGGCACTCGTCGCGCTGCTGGCGCTCGCTGCCGGGGTGACCGCGTGGCAGGACCCGCGACGGCTCCGCATCGGCGTCTACCTCACCCTCGCGATCGGCCTGGCGGCCGTCGGGCTGCTCGGTCGCCTCGCACTCCTGATCGCCGGGTCCGACGATCCGCTGCGGCTGGCGTGGGCGCTGCTGATCGCCCTGGGCGTCGCCTTCTCGGCCGTGGTGGTCCTCGGTCTGGCGAGCGTCGCGAACGGGGTCCTCATGATCCGGCGCGAGGGCCGCCGCCCGGCCAACCTGCTCTCGCTCGTCTTCGGGATCGGGGTGCTGGGCTACTGCGCGCTGATCGTCGTTTTGTGGTGGATCGACCGGAACCACACCGAGGTCGCCCGCGAGCTCTTCTACTGGATCGTCGCGGTCGGCGTGCCGCTGGGCTACCTGGCGTTCGTGTTCGTGGCGTTCGTCGGCTACGGACTGCTCTACGGCTGGGCCGCCGATCGCTGGGCCCGGCCGGTCGACGCGGTCATCGTCCTCGGCGCCGGGCTGAGCGGCGAGCGGGTGACGCCGCTGCTGGCCTCGCGGCTCGACCGCGGCCGCCGGGCGCTCGAGCGCTCGCGGTCGCGCGGCAAGGACACCCACCTGATCTGCTCGGGCGGACAGGGGCCGGACGAGGTCGTGCCCGAGGCGGTCGCGATGGCGAACCACCTCGCCGAGCAGGGGGTCGATCGCGAGCTGCTGTGGCTCGAGGACGCCTCGACCTCGACCGAGGAGAACCTGAGGTTCAGCGCGCGCGTCGCCGCCGAGCACGGGGTGGAGTCCGGTCGTTTCGCGGTCGTCACGAACGACTTCCACGTCCTCCGAGCGGCGCTGCTGCTGCACCGGATGGGACTCGAGGGGCATGGCCTCGGCGCGCGCACGGCGCGCTACTTCTGGCCCAGCGCGATCCTGCGCGAGTACGCCGCGATCCTGTGGGAGCACCGCCGCCTCAACGCGGTCCTGCTCGGGGTCTCCTGCGTGCCGCTGGCGCTGCTCCTCGTGCGCGCCGTCACCGCTTGGGCCTGAGACGCCGCCGCCCGCCCCTCCGACTCCACTTCTGGAACGTCTTGCACGCTTTCCAGCAGCGGAAAGGTGCATCCCGTTCCAGAAGTGGGCAGGGGGCGGGCGGCGGAGCGTCCGAGGTCAGCCGGGCTGGCTGATCGAGAGCATCGTCTCGCTGAAGAGGTCGATCTCGTCGTCCTTCGAGCGACCCGAGCCGGCGCCGGCGAGCAGGCTGGCGAGCTCGCCCGCCGCGCGCTCGATGCGCGACTGCAGCGTGCCCTCGCCGGCCGAGCCCCAGTCGTGCGGGCTGGCGAACACGCCCGTCGGCACGACCACGGCCTGCAGGTACGCGAACAGCGGCCGCAGCGCGAAGTCGATCACCAGCGAGTGGCGGGCCGTGCCGCCCGTCGCGGCGAGCAGCACGACCTTGCCGATCAGCGCGTCGTTGTCGAGCGCGTCGACGAACGACTTGAACAGGCCCGGGTAGGAGGCCTTGAACGTCGGCACGACGACGATCAGCGCGTCGGCCTCGCCGACCTGGTCGTACACGTGCTGCAGGCGCGGAGCCGCGAAGCCGGTGAGCGCCGCATCGGTGATCTCGTGCGCGAAGTCGCGCAGGTTGACGACCTCGATGCTGGCGCCGCCGAGGGCGGAGCCGGAGGCGGCGGCGAGCCGGTCGGCCAGCATGCGCGTGGTCGACGGCTCGCCGACGCCGGCGGACAGGGCGACGATGCGGCGGGTCATGCGGTCACTTCCTCGGAGAGGGCCGCGTCGCGGGCGGCGACACGGGCGGCGTGGGTGGGGGCGTCCGGCACGTCGGCCGGGCGGCGCGCGTCGAACTCGGCGCGCATGGTGGGCAGGATCTCGCCGAGCAGGTCGAGCTGCTCGAGCACCGTCTTCAGCGGCAGGCCCGCGTGGTCGACGAGGAACAGCTGGCGCTGGTAGTCGCCGAAGTAGTCCGCGAAGGCGAGCGTGCGCTCGAGGACCTGCTGCGGGCTGCCGACGGTGAGCGGCGTCTGCTCGGTGAAGTCCTCCATGCTGGGCCCGTGTCCGTAGACGGGGGCGTTGTCGAAGTACGGCCGGAACTCGTTGACCGCGTCCTGGCTGTTCTTGCGCATGAAGAACTGACCGCCGAGGCCGACGATCGCCTGCTCCGGCGTGCCGTGCCCGTAGTGGGCGTAGCGCTGCCGGTAGAAGTTGATCAGCCGGATGTAGTGCTCCTTCGGCCAGAAGATGTTGTTGGCGAAGTAGCCGTCGCCGTAGAACGCGGCCAGCTCGGCCACCTCGGGCGTGCGGATCGAGCCGTGCCACACGAACGGCGCGACGCCGTCGAGCGGCGCGGGCGTCGAGGTGTAGCCCTGCAGCGGCGTGCGGAACGTCCCCTCCCAGTTGACGACCGGCTCGCTCCAGAGCTTCTGGAGCAGCTGGTAGTTCTCGATCGTCAGCTCGACGGCCTTGCTGATGTCCTTGCCGAACCACGGGTAGACCGGGGCGGTGTTGCCGCGGCCGAGCATGAGGTCCATGCGGCCGTCGACGAGGTGCTGCAGCGTCGCGTAGTCCTCGGCGATCTTGACCGGGTCGTTGGTCGTGATGAGGGTCGTCGAGGTCGACAGGATGATCTTCTCGGTCTGCGCGCCGATGTAGGCCAGCGTCGTCGTGGGGCTGGAGGGCACGAACGGCGGGTTGTGGTGCTCGCCGGTGGCGAAGACGTCCAGCCCGACCTCTTCGGCCTTCTTGGCGATCTCGACCGTGGCCTTGATGCGCTCGTGCTCGGTCGGGGTCGTGCCGTTCGTGGGGTCGGTGGTCACGTCGCCGACGGTGAAGATGCCGATCTGCATGCTGCTCATGTCCTCAGTCTCCCAGAAGATAGTTAAAGATTCAACTAGTAGAACGCAGGAGTCCCCGGACTATTCCCGGAGGGTCACTGAACGAGGCTTTCTGTCACTTCACGGGGTTCGCAAACCTCGTGAAGTGACGGTTTCCCCGCTTAACCGGGGAAACTGCGGAACCGTCAGCGCCCGAAGAAGGAGCGCAGCAGGACGGAGGAGTCGTCGGGCAGGACGTCGGCGAGGACCTCGGGCCGGTGGTTGAGGCGGCGGTCGCGCACCACGTCCCACAGCGAGCCGACGGCGCCGGCCTTCTCGTCCCAGGCGCCGAACACGAGCCGGTCGACCCGCGAGGACACCACGGCGCCCGCGCACATCGTGCACGGCTCGAGCGTGACCACGAGCGTGCAGCCGTCGAGCCGCCAGCGCCCGAGCGCGGCCGCGGCCGCCCGCAGCGCCACGATCTCGGCGTGCCCCGTGGGGTCGGCGTCGCGCTCGCGGGTGTTGCGGCCCTCGCCGACGATCTCGCCCTCGTGCACCACCACGGCGCCCACGGGCACGTCGCCCTCGGCCGCGGCCTCGCGCGCCAGCTCGAGCGCCCGCCGCATGTAAGGGTCCCAGGTCACCCGACGATCGCCTCGAACTGGTCGCCGAACCCCAGCTTCTCGGCGAGGTCGGCCAGCGCCTCGTCGGGGAAGAGGTCGTCGTCGTCGCACAGCAGGCTCAGCTCCACCGACGCCAGACCGAGGTCGCTGACGATGTCGAGGTCGCCCACGGGCATCGGCTCCTCGTCGGCGTCGGGCGCGTTCACCAGCTCGGCGAGGTCGGCCGCGATGGGCCAGTCCCAGACGGCCGTCGCGTCGGACAGCAGGGCGCGCACGTGCTCGCCGCTGCGTCGCACGATCACGAAGAAGTCGTCGTTGACCGAGGCCAGCCCGAGCACCCCGACATCGGAGGGGAATCGCGAGAGCGCGGCCGTCAGTCCGTCGAAGTCCTCACCCAGCCGGGGCGGGAGCTCGACGACGGTCCACGCACCCTCGTCGCGGTACGCCGCGATCACGAAGTCGACGTCGTCCTCGGCCACTCTGCGATGGTGACAGACGCCCGCGACCGGCCGCTACCCTCGAGGCATGCGTGTTCACGTCGCCGACCATCCCCTGATCTCCCACAAGCTCTCCGTGCTGCGCGACGCGAGCACCGACTCGCCCACGTTCCGGCGGCTCACCGAGGAGCTCGTGACCCTGCTGGCGTACGAGGCCACGCGTGAGGTCAGCGTCGAGCCCGTCGAGGTGACCACCCCGCTCACCACCACCGAGGGCGTCCGGCTCACCAGCCCGGGCCCGCTGGTCGTGCCGATCCTGCGCGCCGGCCTGGGCATGCTCGAGGGCATGCAGCGGCTGCTGCCCACGGCCGAGGTCGGCTTCCTCGGCATGATCCGCAACGAGACCACCTTCGAGGCCGAGACCTACGCCGAGCGCCTGCCCGACCGACTCGACGGCCGCCAGTGCTACGTGCTCGACCCGATGCTGGCCACCGGCGGCACCCTCGCGATGGCGATCGACTTCCTCGTGAAGCGCGGTGCGCGCGAGATCACCGCGATCACGCTGCTGTCGGCGCCCGAGGGCATCGAGCGGCTCGAGCGGGACACCGCCCACATCGACGCGCCCCTCCAGCTGTTCTCCGCCGGACTCGACGAGCGCCTCGACGAGAACGGCTACATCGTGCCGGGCCTGGGCGACGCCGGCGACCGTCTCTACGGCGTCGTGGACTGATGCACGAGTTCATCGCGGCGCTGCCGAAGGCCGAGCTCCACGTCCACCACGTCGGCTCGGCCTCGCCCGAGACCGTCGCCGAGCTCGCCTCGCGCCACACCGACTCGCCCGTGCCGGCCGACCCGGAGGCGCTGGCCGAGTACTTCACCTTCACCGACTTCGCGCACTTCATCGAGGTCTACCTGTCGGTGGTCGACCTGCTGCGCACGCCGGAGGACATCTGGACGCTGACCCACGAGGTCGGTCGTGACCTCGCCGCCCAGAACGTCCGCTACGCCGAGCTGACGATGACGCCCTACACGTCGATCGTGCGCGGCATCCCCGCCGAGGCGTACGTCGAGGCCATCGAGGACGCCCGCCAGGCCGCCGAGCGCGACTTCGGCGTGGCCCTGCAGTGGATCTTCGACATCCCCGGCGAGTCCGGCATCCCCGCCGCCGACGTCACGCTCGACACCGCGCTGCGGCTCGGCCCCGGCGCGCTCGTCGGCTTCGGCCTGGGCGGTCCCGAGATCGGCGTGCCGCGTCCGCAGTTCGCCCCGCACTTCGAGCGCGCGAAGGCCGCCGGCCTGCACAGCGTGCCGCACGCGGGCGAGTCCACGGGCCCCGAGTCGATCCGCGACAGCCTCGACCACCTCGGCGCCGAGCGCATCGGTCACGGCATCGCCGCCGCGCAGGACCCCGCGCTGATGGAGCGGCTCGTCGCCGAGGGAGTGGCCCTCGAGGTGTGCCCCACGTCGAACGTCCGCACCCGCTCGGTGCCGTCGCTGGCCGAGCACCCCCTGCCCGTCCTCGTCGAGGCCGGCGTCACGGTGACGATCAACTCCGACGACCCGCCGATGTTCGGCACCACGCTGAACGACGAGTACGCCGTCGCGGCCGACCTGCTGGGCCTCGACGAGGAGGGTCTGCGCGCGTTGGCCACCGCCGCCGTCGACGCCAGCTTCGCGTCCGACTCGATGAAGGCGCACCTGCGCCAGGAGATCTCCGCCGCCGGCTGACGCGCTCGACAGGACAGGCGGCGCGCGCACCGGCACAGTGGTCGGGTGGGCGACGGAACGACGCGCGGGGGAGCCGGTCCGATCGCCGTCGACGAGCCCGATCCACGGCGCTGGCACATCCTCGCGGTGACCCTCGTGGTCGGGTTCATGACCCTGCTCGACGTCACCGTCGTCAACGTCGCCGTGCCGTCGATCCGCGAGGGACTCGACGCCTCGGCCGGGACCGTGCAGTGGGTGGTCTCGGGCTACGCGCTGACCTTCGGCCTCGTGCTGGTGGCGGGCGGTCACCTCGGCGACGCGTACGGCCGGCGCCGGATCATGACGATCGGCCTCATCGCGTTCGTCGTCTCCAGCGCCGCCGTCGGCCTGGCGCCGAGCGCGGGCTGGATGATCGCGGCGAGGCTGGCCCAGGGCGCGGCCGCGGGCCTGCTCACGCCGCAGAACGCCGGCCTGATCCAGGAGCTGTTCACCGGGCCGGAGCGCGGTCGCGCCTTCGGCTACTTCGGCCTGACCGTCTCGGTCGCGTCCGGGATCGGTCCGGTCCTCGGCGGCGCCATCATCGCGCTGGCGGGCACCGACCTGGGGTGGCGGCTGATCTTCCTGATCAACGTGCCCATCGGTCTCGTGGCGCTCGTGGCGATCCGTCGCCTCGTGCCGGTGCCGCGCGGCGACACCGATCGCGAGCACATCGATGTCGTGGGTGCGCTGATCCTCGGCCTGACGGTGCTGTGCCTGCTGTACCCGCTCATCGCTGCCGAGTCCGGCGAGCGGCTGCCGCTGCTGCTCATGCTGGCGGTGCTGCCGCTCGCGGTGGCGTTCGTGCGGTGGGAGCGCTCCGTGCGGGCCCGCGACCGCCAGCCGCTGCTCGACGTCCGGATGCTGTCCGAGCTGCCCACCTACGGCAGCGGCATCGTCATCGGCACGCTCTACTTCGCGGGGTTCACGGGCGTGTTCCTGACGTCGTCCGTGTGGCTCCAGGAGGTGCGCGACCTGAGCGCCCTGCAGAGCGGCCTGCTGCTGACCCCCTTCGCGGTCGGCGCAGCGATCACGTCGACGCCGGCGGGCCGGCTGGTCAGTCGCGCCGGGCGCCTGGTCACGATCGGTGCGCTGGCCGTGATCATGGTCGGCTTCACCGCGATGGCGTGGGTGACGCCCGGGCAGAGCGACGAGGCACTCTGGTGGACCTTCGCGCCGTTGCTGCTGTTCGCCGGGCTCGGCGGTGGCGGCGTCGTCGCGCCCAACCAGACGCTCACCCTCCAGGACGTGCCGCCGAGGGTGGGCGGGGCTGCCGGCGGAGCGCTCCAGACGGGCCAGCGGATCGGGTCGGCGCTCGGCACCGCGGCGCTGATGACCGCCTACGGACTCACGGCGTCGGCCCACGACGGCGACACGGCCCTGCGGGTCTCGCTGCTCGCCTCGGTCGTGGTCCTCGGCCTCGCCCTGGCGGTCGCAGTGGGATCACACGTGCGGGCCGGCCGGCGCGAGGCCGCGCGCGACTGACCTCCGACATGTGAAGCGCTCCCCACCCTTCTCAGCCCGTGAGGGCCGAAAAACGGTGGAGAGCGCTACACATCTGGCCCGCCGGAGGCGGGGCCGGGACTCAGAGAGCCTTGATGATGTCCTCGACGCGGTCCTTGGCGTCGCCGAAGAGCATCTGGCTGTTCTCGCGGAAGAACAGCGGGTTCTGCACGCCCGCGTAGCCGGCGGCCATCGAGCGCTTGAACACGATGACGTTCTTGGCCTCCCACACGTGCAGGACCGGCATGCCGGCGATGGGGCTGGACGGGTCCTCGGCGGCGGCCGGGTTGACCGTGTCGTTGGCGCCGATGACGAGCACGACGTCGGTGTCGGCGAGGTCGTCGTTGATCTCGTCCATCTCGAGGACGATGTCGTACGGCACCTTGGCCTCGGCCAGGAGCACGTTCATGTGCCCGGGCAGGCGGCCGGCGACGGGGTGGATGCCGAAGCGGACCTCGACGCCCTTCTCGCGCAGGCGCGCCGTGAGGTCGGCGACGGGGTACTGCGCCTGAGCGACGGCCATGCCGTAGCCGGGCGTGATGACGACGCTCTTGGCTGACGAGAGCAGCTCGGCGGCGGCCTCGGCGTTGATCTCGCGGTGGTCGCCGTAGTCGGTGTCGTCGCCCGGGCCGGCCTCGATGCCGAAGCCGCCGGCGATGACCGAGATGAACGAGCGGTTCATCGCCTTGCACATGATGTAGGACAGGTAGGCACCGGAGGAGCCCACGAGCGCGCCGGTGATGATCAGCAGGTCGTTGTTGAGCAGGAAGCCCGAGGCGGCCGCGGCCCAGCCCGAGTAGCTGTTGAGCATCGAGACCACGACGGGCATGTCGCCGCCGCCGATGGAGGCGACCAGGTGCCAGCCGAGGCCGAGCGCGACGAGCGTGACCAGGATCAGCAGCCACAGGGCGGGGCTGACGACGAACCAGATCGTCAGGATCACGAACAGCGCGAGCGCGCCGAGGTTGATCCAGTTCTTGGCCGGCAGCACGAGCGGGGCGCTCTTCATCTTGGCGCTCAGCTTGAGGTAGGCCACGATCGAGCCGGTCAGGGTGACGGCGCCGATGAACACGCCGATGAAGACCTCGGCGTTGTGGATGTCGAGCAGGGTTCCGGCGTCTCCGGGCAGGTCGTGCGGAAGGTCGCGGTAGCCCAGGTAGCCGTTCCAGCCGACCAGGACGGCCGCGAGGCCGACGAAGGAGTGCAGCAGCGCGATGAGCTCGGGCATGCCGGTCATCTCGACGATCCGGGCGCGCCACAGGCCGATCGCGGCGCCGATCGCCATGGCGACGATCAGCAGGGCCAGGCCGATGCCGGGCTCGTTGTCGACCACGAGGACGAACGTCGCGGCGAGCGCGATCGTCATGCCCGAGATGCCGAAGACGACGCCCCGGCGGGCGGTCTCGTGCTTGCTCAGCCCGGCGAGGCTGAGGATGAACAGCAGGGCGGCGACGAGGTACGCCGCATTGGCGAGGGAGGAGGCAGTCACAGGTCAGCCCTTCACTTCGAGAACATGCTGAGCATGCGACGGGTCACGGCGAAGCCGCCGAAGACGTTGATGCTGGCGAAGAGGACGGCCACGAACGCCAGCGCCCGGATGACCGCATCGTCGGCGCCGATCTGGATCATGGCGCCGACCACGATGATGCCGCTGATCGCGTTGGTGACGCTCATGAGCGGCGTGTGCAGCGCGTGGTGCACGTGGCCGATCACGTAGTAGCCGATCACGATCGAGAGCGCGAGCACCGTGAAGTGCTGCGGCAGCTGGCCCGGCGCGGTGGCCAGGACCCACAGGAAGATCAAGACGCCCGCGGCGAGCGCGCCGATCTTGACGCCGGGGTTGACCGGCTTCTTGGGCTCGGGCGCGGGAGCCGGCTCCTTCGGCGCGGCGGCCGGGGCCGGAGCGGCCGAGACCTGCACCGGCGGCGGCGGCCACGTCTTCTCGCCGTCGCGCACGACGGTGACGCCGCGCTGGACGACGTCGTCGAAGTCCAGGACGATCTGGCCGTCCTTGCCCGGCGTGAGCAGCTTGATGAGGTTCACCAGGTTGGTGCCGTACAGCTGCGAGGCCTGCGTGGGCAGGCGGCCCGCGAGGTCGGTGTAGCCCAGGATCGTGACGCCGTTGTCGGTGACGACCTTCTGGCCGGCGACCGAGCCCTCGACGTTGCCGCCCTGCGCGGCGGCCATGTCCACGATGACGCTGCCGGGCTTCATCGAGGCCACGTCGGCGGCGGTGATGAGGCGCGGGGCGGCGCGGCCCGGGATCAGGGCGGTGGTCACGATGATGTCGACGTCGGCGGCCTGCTCGGAGTAGATCTCCGCGGCACGCCGGTCGTAGGCCTCGCTGGTGGCCTTGGCGTAGCCGTCGGAGGAGACCTCCTTGGCCTCCTCGGGAACGACCACCTCGAGGTACTCGCCACCGATCGACTTGACCTGGTCGGCGACCTCGGGACGCGGGTCGGTGGCGCGCACGATCGCGCCGAGGCTCGACGCGGCGCCGATGGCGGCCAGGCCCGCGACGCCGGCACCGGCGACGAGGACCTTGGCCGGCGGCACCTTGCCCGCGGCGGTGACCTGACCGGTGAAGAACCGGCCGAACTCGTGGGCGGCCTCCACCACGGCGCGGTAGCCGGCGATGTTGGCCATGGAGGAGAGCACGTCCATGGACTGGGCGCGCGAGATGCGCGGCACCGCGTCCATCGCCAGCACCGTGATCGGTCGCGACGCCAGCTTCTCCACCAGATCGGGGTTCAGGCCGGGACTGATCATGCTGATCAGCGTCGCGCCGTCCAGCATCAGGGCGATCTCGATCTCGGTCGGCGCGTTGACCTTGAAGATCACGTCGCTGGCCCACGCATCGGGCTTGTCGCTGATCGTGGCACCGGCCGCCGCGTAGGCGTCGTCGCTGAAGCTCGAGGCCGCTCCGGCCCCGCTCTCCACCGTCACCAGGTAGCCGAGATCGATCAGCTGCTTCACCGTCGCCGGAGTCGCGGCGACGCGAGTCTCGCCGGGCGCGGACTCCTTCACGACGCCGATCCGCATCGAGCCCAGATCGGGCAGGGGGGTGCTCATCCCGCAGACAATAGCCGGGTCTCTCCGGGGTCGGCGCATGAGGTAGGTCACGTTACGGACAGGTACCAGGGCGTCCGAGCGGCGACGAGCGAATGTGACATCGGCAGTGGCACATTTCACATACCGCCGGTATCTTGGCGGGCATGTCGTCTCTGAAGCCTCAGCAATTCCTCGGCAAGGTCGCGCTCATCACCGGCGCCGCGCGTGGCATCGGCGCCGCCGTCGCCCGGGCCTACGTCGCCCACGGCGGTCGCGTCGCCCTCGTCGGCCTCGAGCCCGACCTGCTGGAGGAGCTGAGCACCGAGCTCGGCGAGTCGGCCGCCTGGTGGCAGGCCGACGTCCGCAGCAGCGACCAGCTCCGCACCGCCATCGACGAGGCGGTGGCGTACTTCGGTCGCCTCGACCACGTGGTGGCCAACGCGGGCATCGCCTCCTACGGCACCGTCCGCCAGATCGAGGACGAGGCGTTCGAGCGCGTCATCGACGTCAATCTCAACGGCGTCTTCCGCACGGCCAAGTACGCGATCCCGCACCTGCGGGCCTCGAAGGGCTACCTGCTCGTCGTGTCGTCGCTGGCCGCGTTCTCCAACATCGCCGGACTCAGCTCCTACAGCGCGAGCAAGGCGGGCAACGAGGCACTCGCCGTCGCGCTGCGCCAGGAGGTCGCGCACCTGGGGATCAAGGTGGGCATCTGCCACCCCTCGTGGATCGACACCGACATCGTCCGCAACGCCGAGGCCGACCTGCCCACCTTCAAGGCGATCCGCCGCAAGCTGCCGTACCCCGCGAACACCACCACCGACGTCGAGACCTGCGCCGAGCGGATCCTGGTGGGCCTGGCGAAGCGCAAGAGCCGCGTCTACGTCCCGCGCGCCGTGCTGCTGGCCAACTGGACGAAGGCGTTCGTGAACTCGCCGGCCACGTGGCCGTACGTGCGGCTGCTGACCCGCCGCACGGTGCCGGCGCTGGAGCAGGAGGTCGCCGCGCTCGGCCGCTTCCACCACGCGCACACGCCGGTGACGCCGCAGCAGTAGGTCAGTCGCCCTCGGTCTGCACGGAGGCAGCGAGCGAGACCATGTGGCCGAGGCGCGCGATCTCCGAGGGCAGGAACTCCGGACCGCCGTGGCGGCCGACGGCGACGAAGAACTCGGTGCCCGAGCGGGTGGTGCCGGGGGAGCCGGCCAGCACGGTGGAGTCCCAGGCGGCCACCTCGGGCAGCGCGCGGGCGCTCTCGACCTTCAGCCAGCCGTCGCAGTCGGGCACGACGCGCGGCGCCGCCGAGGAGCCGTACATGAACGCCGCGCCCTCCTCACCGGGGCCCACGGCCATGGCCCAGTCGGTGCGGAACGTGGACGGGATGACCTCGACGAGGCGCTCGATCGCGAGGTCGGGCTCGTCGGTGAAGGCCTCGACCGCCTCGAGGTCCATGCTGAGGTTCGCGCCGGCGGTGTAGCGGCTGATCCAGTGGACGTGCACGCCCTCGAGCGCGTGGCAGGCCGTGATGAGCGCGTCGGGCATGACGGTGTGCGGGAGCTCGAGCAGCACGTCGTCGACCGCGATCCCGTCGGAGCGGTGCTCGACGATCTCGATCGCCTCGATGTCGGCGCCGGCACCACCGAGGGCCGTCGCGAGTGCGCCGAGGGAGCCCGGCACGTCGGGGAGCTCCACGCGCAACAGAAACGCCATGTCAGCCATTGTCGCGCGTCCCGATTGCGAGGAGGTAAACGCCGCGCTGGCGAGTCGCGGCGGGGTGCAGCCCCTAGGCTGGCGCCGTGGTGGAGCACGCACGCGGGACCGAGGGCCTGCGACTCGTCGGCTCGTCGCAGCTGCTGGCCGAGCCGCCGATCCGGATGCTGGGCGACCTGCTGGTCCGCGGCGGCACGACACGCGTCGGCGCGTTCACCAGCCTCGCCCACGGCGTCGAGTCCCAGGGCGCCACGATCGGCCGCTACTGCGAGTTCGCCCCCGACATCCTCATCAGCGCCACCGGCCACCCGCTGACGTGGCTCGGCGTGAACTCGTTCCAGTACAAGAAGGCCACGTGGGGTTGGCATCCCTCCGCGGCGGAGTCGGAGGTCATCGACCCCGAGGCCGGTGGGCGAACCTCGTTCCGCGGCGAGCCGTCGGTGGTCGGGAACGACGTGTGGATCGGCGCGAAGGTCGTGATCCTGCGCGGCGTCACGATCGGCGACGGTGCCGTCGTGGCCGCCGGTGCGGTGGTCACCGAGGACGTGGCGCCCTACTCGATCGTCGGCGGCATCCCGGCGCGCCCGATCCGCGACCGTGTCGACCCCGCCACGCGGGAGCGACTGCTCGAGCTCGCGTGGTGGCGGTTCTCGCCCAACCAGCTGGCGGGCGTCGCCTTCGACGACCTGCCGCGCGCGATCGCGCAGCTCGAGGAGCGCCTGCCCGACCTCGAGCCCCACGAGCCCGGCTTCGTGCCGATCGAGCCGCCGCAGCGCACGGACGCCAAGCGGTCGCGCTGGAGGCGCTGAGGGCGGATACTGGCTGGATGCGAGCCATCTGGAAGGGTGCGATCAGCTTCGGGCTGGTCCATGTGCCGGTGAAGGTGTACTCCGCCACCGAGAGCCACGACGTGTCGCTGCACCAGGTCCACGACGAGGACGGCGGCCGCATCCGCTACGAGCGCCGCTGCGAGATCTGCAAGGAGGTCGTCCCCTACAAGAACATCGACAAGGCGTACGACGACGGCGAGAGGACGATCGTCCTCACTGACGAGGACCTCAAGTCGCTGCCCGCTGAGCGCAGCCACGAGATCGACGTCGTCGAGTTCGTGCCCGACGACCAGATCGACGTCCTGCGCCTGGGCAACCCCTACTTCCTCGAGCCCGAGGAGAAGGCGCTCAAGCCCTACACGCTGCTGCGCCGCGCGCTCGAGGACACCGAGCGCACCGCCGTGGTCACGTTCGCGCTGCGCCAGCGCACCCGGCTGGGCGCCCTGCGGGTGCGCGACGACGTGCTCGTGCTGCAGACCCTCCTGTGGGACGACGAGGTCCGCACCGCCGACTTCCCCGTGCTGGAGAACACCGCGAAGGTGACCCAGAAGGAGCTCGCGATGGCGGGCCAGCTGATCGAGTCGCTCGCGGGCGACTTCGACGCCAGCCAGTTCACCGACGACTACCAGGAGCAGCTCAAGACCCTCATCGAGGCCAAGCAGAAGGCGGGCGAGGGCATCGACACCGAGGCCACCTTCGGCGAGCAGGAGGACGAGGGCGGCGAGGTCGTCGACCTCATGGAGGCGCTGCGACGCAGTGTCGAGGCGCGCAAGGGCGACGCGAAGTCCGACGACAAGCCCAAGAAGAAGGCGGCGAAGAAGAAGTCGTCGGCCTGAGTCAGGCCGGCTGCGGGTCGCCGGTCTCGGGAGCCTTCTTCGCGGGATCGGCCACGAGCGACTCCGGCACGTCCACGCGGACGGTGCCGGGGAACTCCGAGACGGGGCGCTTGCGGTTCTCCACGACCCAGGTGGCCACGGCGTGCAGCTTCTGGTTGTGGTTCTGGGAGTAGCGACGCAGCACGTCGAACGCGCGGTCGGCCTCGATGTCGAAGCGCTCCATCAGTATTCCCTGCGCCTGCCCGATGACCTTGCGGGCGTCGATCGCGTGGAGCAGTCCCTGCTCGTGGTGCGCGTTGGCGAGCGCGACCGAGGCGTGGCGGGCGAAGATCAGCGCCGTGGCGAGATCGTTGCCGTCGAACGCGTCGGGCCGGTCGGCGTAGAGGTTGAGCGAGCCGTAGCGGCGCTCGCGGGTCTCCAGCAGCACGCTCATCGCGCTGCGGATGCCGAGCTCGCCGGCGGCCCTGCCCCACTGGGGCCAGCGCGGGTCGAGGCCGACGTCGTTCGAGACGAAGCTGCCCCCGGCCTCGAGCGCATCCAGGCACGGACCCTCGTCGAGCTCGCGCTGGAGCTCGTGCGACCGGATCACGCGCTCGGAGGTCGTCGACGCCGTCTCGATGCGCGTGCGCGAGTGGACCAGCATGATGCCGGCGTCGTCGCACTCGGCAGCTTTGCGGGCGTACTCGGTGATGCGTTCCACGGTCTTCTCGGTGGTGGGCTGCTCGTGCAGGTCGAGCGCCACCTCGGAGAAGAAGTCAAGCACGGTCACGGCCGCTCCTTCACACTGGTGACTACAGACACTACGCGCAGGGGGTCAAGGTCGTGGCAGGCGCGTCCTCCCAAACCGTCTCGGTGGACGGACGGCTGTTGAGGCTGACCAACAGCGAGAAGCCGATGTATCCGGCCACGGGCACCACCAAGGCCGACGTCATCTCCTACTACGTGCAGGTCGCGCCGTGGCTGCTGCCGCACCTCGCGGGACGTCCGGTCACCCGCAAGCGCTGGGTGAACGGCACCGGCCCGGGGGCCGAGGTGTTCTTCGAGAAGAACCTGCCGGACTCCGCGCCCGACTGGATCCGCCGGGTCACGATCAAGCACAAGTCGCGCACGAACGTCTACCCGATCTTCGAGTCGGTGGCCGACCTCGCGTGGGCCGGCCAGGTCGCCGCGCTCGAGCTGCACGTCCCGCAGTGGCAGGTCGACGCCACGGGCGTCGCGCAGCATCCCGACCGCCTCGTGATCGACCTCGACCCCGGCCCCGGGACGGGCCTGCCCGAGTGCGTCGTGATCGCCCATGCGGCCCGCGAGCTATTGGCCGACATCGGGATCGAGTGCTTCCCGGTCACGAGCGGCAGCAAGGGCATCCACCTGTTCGCGCACCTCGACGGCACGCACGACTCCGACTACGTCAACGCCTTCGCGAAGCAGGTCGCGCAGGCGCTCGAGGCGTCGATGCCCGAGCTCGTCGTCAGCGACATGAGCAAGGCCAAGCGCTCAGGCAAGGTCCTGGTGGACTGGAGCCAGAACAACGGCGCGAAGACCACGATCTCGCCCTACTCCCTGCGCGGCCGCGAGGAGCCCACGGTCGCCGTGCCGCGCGACTGGGACGAGCTCGACGAGAGCCTGCGCCACCTCACGATCGACGAGGTGCCGGCGCGCCTGGCCGAGCGGGGCGATCCCATGGCCTCGCTCGCCGCGCCCGTGGCCGACAAGCTGTCCACCTACCGCTCGATGCGCGACGCCAGCCGGACACCCGAGCCCGTGCCCGACTCCGTGGTGCGCGGCCGCGACGGCGACCCGATCTTCGTCATCCAGGAGCACCACGCGCGCCGCCTGCACTGGGACTTCCGGCTGGAGCGCGACGGCGTGCTGGTCTCGTGGGCGCTCCCGAAGGGCGTGCCCGACTCGACGAGCGGCAACCACCTCGCGGTGCAGACCGAGGACCACCCGATGGAGTACGCGACCTTCGCGGGGAGCATCCCGAAGGGCGAGTACGGCGCGGGCGAGGTCACGATCTGGGACCACGGCCACTTCGACCTCGAGAAGTGGAACGACCACGAGGTGATCGCCACGCTCCACGGAACCCGGGAGGGCGGCCTCGGCGGCTCGAAGCGCCTCGCGCTCATCAAGACGGGGGAGAACTGGCTGATCCACCTCATGAAGGACCAGCAGCCCGGGGCGCCGTCCACGACCTCGCGGCCGAAGGCGACGAAGAGGGCGAAGCCGGCGCGGAAGAAGGCGCCCGCGGGGCGGTCGGGCTTCGTCCCGCCGATGCTCGCGGTGCTCGCGGGAGGTCGTGACGCCTCGGGCGATGGGTGGGCCTACGAGCTGAAGTGGGACGGCATCCGGTGCGTCGCGGTGGTCTCGGGCCAGGACGTGCGGCTGTACTCGCGCAACCACAACGACGTCAGCGCCAGCTATCCCGAGCTCCTCGAGGAGCTCGCCGGGCTCGGCCTCGACGCGGTCCTCGACGGCGAGATCGTCGCGATGGACGAGCGCGGCATCCCCTCCTTCGGCCGGCTCCAGCAGCGCATGGGCGTCACGAAGCCGGGTGACGTCGAGCGGCTCCGACGCACCACGCCCGTCCGGCTGATGCTGTTCGACCTCCTCGAGCGCGACGGCATGTCGCTGCGTGACCTCTCCTACGACGACCGCCGCGAGGCGCTGGAGGACCTGGATCTCGGGTCGGAGCTCGTGCACGCGCCGCCCGCCCACGGCGGCACCCTCGAGGAGGCCGTCGCGCTGAGCCGCAGCCACAAGCTCGAGGGCATCGTGGCGAAGCGGCGCGCGTCCACGTACGACCCCGGTGCGCGCTCCACCGACTGGCTCAAGATCAAGAACCAGGACACCCAGGAGATCGTCATCGGCGGCTGGCGCCCCAGCAGCGGCGGGCGGGGCATCGGCTCGCTGCTCGTGGGCGTGCCCGTGGAGGGCGGCCTGCGCTACCTCGGCCGCGTGGGCACGGGCTACAGCAACGCCGAGCGGCTCAAGCTGCGCTCGCTGCTCGACCCGCTCGAGCGCCAGACCTCGCCGTTCGTCGACGAGGTCGAGTCCGTCGCCTCGCGAGACGCCACGTGGGTCACGCCGCGGCTGGTCGGCGAGGTCGTCTTCGGCGACTGGTCGCCCGCGGGGCACCTGCGCCACGCCAGCTGGCGCGGGCTGCGCCCCGACAAGGACGCGGCCGACGTCGTCCTCGAGGGGACTGCCGAGGTGCGACTGACCCCGCCGTGAGCCACGATGGAAGTCCGACGACATCTGTGCGAAGGAGCCATTGTGGGCAAGAAGAGCGTGAAGGATCACGTCGACACCGTCGTGGAGCAGCTGCCGGACGCCTCCGAGCTGCGCGACCTCCGGGACCAGCTGGTGGAGCGTCTTCCCGACCGAGCCGAGTGGCTCGCGCTGCGCGACGACCTGCTGGAGAAGCTCCCGGACAAGAACGAGCTGCTCGACCTGCGCGACAATCTGGTCGACAAGCTGCCGGACGAGGTCAGCGACAAGCTGCCGATCGAGAAGCGCAAGCGCTTCACGGGCGTCAAGAAGGTCGCCTTCGTGGGCCTGCTGACGGCCGGCATCGCGGGCGTCGTGGCCTTCTTCAAGGCCAGGTCCGCCGACCAGCCGACGTACACGGCCTCGACCTACACGACGCCGGGCCGACCGACGACCACCACGACGCCGACCACGCCCACGGGCGACGTCGGCGCCACGGGCACGGTCACGCCGCCTCCGACCGTCTGACCGACACACGAGCGAGGGCCCCGGGAATCTCTTCCCGGGGCCCTCGTCGTCGTGTCCTGGATGATCAGTGCTTGAACGCGTCCTTCACGTTCTCGCCGGCCTGCTTGACGTCGGACTTGGCCTGGTCGCCCTTGCCCTCGGCCTCGAGGCGCTCGTTGTCGGTCGCCTTGCCGGTGGCCTCCTTGGCCTTGCCCTTGAGGTCTTCGGCGGCGTTCTTCAGCTTGTCGTCAAGTCCCATGATCTCCACCTTCGCTCGGGGTCTGTTCTTGTCTCCATGCCATCACGGACGCACGGTGCCCGCATCTCCAGAGCGACGCACCGCACGTGTTGCGGGCATGTGAAACCTCTGGCGTTCCAGTGACGCGCGCCACGTCCCTCGGACAGGATGAGCGGAACACCTCCCGACGAAAGAGCAGCAATGCCCCTCTCCCCACCCCTGACCCGACCGGCCCGGGCCGTCGCGGCCGCGCTCCTGAGCGGAGCCCTCTGCCTGGGCACGCTCGGCGCGACCGCCACGAGCGCCTCGGCCGCCGATCCGGTCGCCGGCGCCCGCACCTCCGGCGACTCCCTGTTCCCGAACGTGGGCAACGGCGGCTACGACGTCAAGCACTACGACCTCGACATCGCCTGGACTCCCGGCACGCCGGTCGCGACCGCCAGCACGATCGCCGCGACCGCGAAGATCACCGCGACCGCCGACGCGCCGCTCTCGGAGTTCTCGCTGGACTTCGAGGGCCTCTCGGTCGACTCGGTCACCGTGAACGGCGTACCCGCCACGTGGACGCGCGACGTCGACGCCGCGGTCACGAAGTACAAGCTGATCGTCACGCCGGCGACGCCCGTCGAGGGCGAGTTCACCACGGTGATCACGTACTCCGGCTCGCCCGTGACCCACATCGACCCCGACGGCTCGCGTGAGGGCTGGATCGCCGGCGACGACGGCGCCACCGCCGTGAACGAGCCCGTCGGCGCCATGACGTGGTACCCGGTCAACAACTCGCTGAAGGACAAGGCGAAGTACGACATCAAGCTGACGATCCCGCGGCTGATGGACGGCGAGACCATGGCCGCGGCCAGCAACGGCACGCTGCACTCCAAGACGCGCAACGGCGCGCTGGAGACCTGGCACTGGCGCCAGCCGAACCAGATGGTGCCGTACCTGTCGATGGTCTCGATCGGCAAGTACGAGGTGCGCGAGTCGGTGGTCGAGCTCGAGAGCGGCACGTACCGCGACTGGACGTTCCTCGACTCCGCGATGACGACCACGCAGCGGAGCACGACCCTGGCGAGCCTGGCGCAGACGCAGGACATCATGCGCTGGATGGAGTCGAAGTTCGGCCCGTACCCGGGCGTGGCCACCGGCGCGGTCGTCGACCGCATCAACGTGGGCTACGCGCTGGAGACGCAGGACCGGTCGTTCTACCAGAACTCGGTCAGCCGCGGCACGCTCATTCACGAGATCGCGCACCAGTGGTTCGGCAACGCGGTGTCGCCGACGGACTGGAGCGACCTGTGGCTCAACGAGGGCATGGGCGACTACGCCCCGCGGGCCTACAACCTCGCGAGCGGCACCACCACGACCACGCCGGAGACGGCCTACTACAACTCGTGGAACGCCAGCGCCCCGACGGCGGGCCAGTGGCAGGTGCCGCTGGCGGGCTTCACCGATCCGGCCATCCTCTTCAACTACGTCTACGGACGCGGCGGCATGACGTTCGAGGCACTGCGCACCATCGTGGGCGACGAGGCCTGGTTCGAGATCCTGCGCACGTGGGTCGCGGAGAACAACGGCTCGGACGCCTCGACGGCCGACTTCGTCGCGCTCGCGAACCGGGTCTCGGGCCAGGACGTCCGGCCCGTGCTGAACCCTTGGCTGTACGGCACGGTGAAGCCGGCGTGGCCGTCCAAGTGGAACCTGTCGGCCGCTGCCGACGCCACGGGTCCGGTCGCCGCGGGTGACACGGTCGTGCACACGCTGACGGCGCAGAACACCGGCAAGGTGGCTCTCGGCGGTCAGACCGTGACGGTCGACGTCGCCGATCTCGTCGACGACGCACGCCTCGGCACGCTGCCGGCGGAGTTGGCGAACCTCGGCGGCACGCTGCGGTGGACGATCCCGGCCACGGCGGCCGGCACGTCCGCGACCGTCTCGTTCCCCGCCACGGTCAAGGAGTCGGCCTCCGGCGGCACCGTCGGCATCACGACGAGCAGCAGCGCGCTGGGCTCCTTCTGCGTCACCTGCAGCGTCTCGACGGCGGTCGCCGACCAGGACGACGCGTGGACGCTCGGCCTGTCGGCAGACCCGCTGCCGGGAGACGTCGACACCGGCGACGAGATCACCTACAGCCTGGCCGCGAAGAACACGGCGGTGCACCCGCTGCGCGACGCGACGGCCGAGATCGACCTGTCCGACGTGCTCGACGACGCCTCCGTGGTGTCGCTGGGCGACGGCCTCGAGCTCGACGGCACGACGCTGCGCTGGTCCGTGCCGCGCGTCTCGAGCGGCCAGACCGCGCGCGCGGACTTCACGGTCCGCGTCGAGGCGGAGTCGGACGCGTCGCTGCGGATCTCCGCCGCTCCCGGCACCGCCGGCGGCACGGGAGAGCCCACGCTGACGCACACGGTCGGCCTCAAGCCGCTCGGCCCGGCCCCGGTGCCGGTCGTGAGCGGCACGGGACGCGTCGGCACGGTCCTGACGGCCTCGGCCGGCACGTGGCCCGCCGGCACGGCACTGACCTACCAGTGGTCGGTCGGCGGCGCGCCCGTCGCCGGCGCCACCGGGTCGACCTACCGCCTCGCGCCGAAGGACGTGGGACGGGTCGTGACGGTCGCCGTCACCGGCACGAAGGCCGGCTGGGCGCCCGTGACGAAGGTCAGCAAGGCGCTCAAGGTGGCTCCCGGCCTCCTGACGCGCACGCCGCGGCCGTTCCAGAGCGGCCTGCCGAAGGTCGGCCGCACGCTGAAGGTCAACCCGGGTCGCTGGGACTCCGGCGTCACGCTGTCGTACCGCTGGTACCGCGGCAGCAAGGCCATCAAGGGCGCGACGAAGAAGTCGTACAAGCTCACGAAGGCCGACCGCGGTCAGCGGATCCGGGTCAAGGTCACGGCTCGCAAGACCGGCTACGCGACGGTCGTGAAGTACACGCCCCGCTCGGCGAAGGTCATCAAGTAGGTCCTGGCACCGGCGTCACGAGCGCCCCGGTCCGCGAAGGCGGGCCGGGGCGCTCTCGTCTGTCCCCGCCCGCCCATCCGTCCCACCCGTCCACCGTTTCCCCGGTTACGTGGGTTCCTTGTCACTGACCGGGGGTTGCGATCCCCGGTCAGTGACAGGAAACCCCGGTCAGAGGGGCCCGTCATTCCAAGTGGGGGCGCGGGGCCGCGCTGGGACGCCACCTGCCTCCTCGCTGCGACCGGCCGGGGTTCGCCTCCACTTCCCGGGGTTCGCGATCCCCGGTCGGTGACGGCAAACCCACGTAACCGGGGAAACCGTCGCCCGATCGGACCGCCGAGGGGCGGGAGACACGACGAGGCCCCGGCAGCGGATGCTGCCGGGGCCTCGTGTGACTTCGTCAGCGCAGGCGCACCGACTTCGAGCTCGTGCTCGAGCCGTAGTTGGCGTCACCGGAGTAGACGACCTTGACCCGCAGGCCCTGGCGCTTCTTCGGCGTCTTCACCGTGAAGGACGCCTTGCCGGTCGACGTGACGCGCACGGTCCGGGCCAGCTTGTAGCCGCCCTTCGCCTGCTTCACGTAGACCTTGACCGTGCCGGTCGGGGCGACCTTGGCGACGCCGCCGCGGACGGCGAACTTGCCACGCAGGGTCGTGCCGGCCTTGACCGACGACTGCGCCGAGAGGCTCGTCGTCGTGGCCTTCTTCGTCACGGTCAGCATCGACGAGATGCCCACCCCACCCTCGGTGAGGTCGGTGCCGTCGTACGACGCGGCGACCGTGTAGCGGCCCGGCTTCAGGGTGGCCGGCAGCGTGAGTGAGGCCGAGCCGTCCTTGGCCAGGGCGACCTTCTTCGTGACGGTGCCGTAGCGGAAGGTGACGTTGCCGCCGTCCGCGCCGCCGACGACCGCCGACAGCCTCGCGGCCTTGCCGAACACGGTGGTGGCGCTCGAGAGCGACATCACCAGGGTCGGCTTGCCCTTCACCAGGGTGAAGGTGACCGCACCGGACGTCGAGCCGGCGGTGACGCCGGTCTCGGCGAACGTCGCCACGATCTCGTGCGCACCGGCCTTGAAGCCCGGGACGCCGAGGGTGGCCACGCCGTCCACGACCTCCGCGGTGCCCAGCGAGGTGTCGCCGTCGAAGAACTCGACGCTGCCGGTGGTGTCGCCACCGCCGACCGTCGCCGTGAGCGTGACCGCCTCGTTGATCTTCGGCGCCTCGGGGGAGATCGACAGGGTCGTCGTGCTCGCGTCGAGGATGGCCACCGAGGTGGTGCCCGTGCGGCCGGTGCCGCTGCCCGTGACCGTCACGTCCGCGGCCCCGCGGGTGGCGGTGTCCGGGATCGCGACGGCGGCGCTGACGGCACCGGAGCCGTCGGCCACGGCGACGACCGGGTCGACCCCGGCGATCGTCACGGTGACGCCCTCACCGGAGCGGAAGCCGCCCGCGGTGACGGTGACCGACGCGCCCGGCTGGGGCTTGTCGTCGCTGACCGAGACGTCGGCCTGCTCGTCCTTCGCGGCGAGCTCCGCGCACGCGTCGCCCTGGACACCCGCCGGCGGCAGCGCCGTCGCCGAGCCCGTGACGCCGTCGTCCTCGCGGACGATCATCCAGTCGAGGGCGTTCGTGCCCATGACCGCGCCGGCCGTGTTGATGACCGAGGCCTTCACCGAGGTGGAGGCCGTCGTGCTGGCCAGCTGGTCGCCGAGCACCGGGGCGGTGACGACCTTGCAGGTCTCGCCCGGGGCGAAGGTGACCTTCTCCATCGCGATGCCCGCGCGGCCCGTGGCCGAGCCGAGCGCCGACACGTAGCCGGTGACCGGGATCGAGGCCGCCTCGTCGAGGTAGACCGCGATGTCGGCCGTGCCCGGACCGTTGCCCTCGTCGACGACGGGGGCCTTCACGTTGAGCGTCGGCACCGTGGTGCTGTTCGCCGTGCCGACCGCCGAGCTCTCGAACGCGAGGTCGGACAGGAACACGCCGCCGGTGGCCAGGGCGTCCGGACCGGCGAGGGCGCCGAAGCGGACCTCGCGGATGTCCGAGACGTTCAGGCCGGCGTCCGCCAGCGTGGCGACCGGGAGGTCGACCTGCTGGAGCACGATCTTCTTCAGGATCGTGCTGGTCGAGGCGGGCAGGCGCGTGGTCGCCAGCGGGTTGAGGTCCGCGACGGGCGCCGTAAACGTCCGGCCGGCGTTGTCGACCACGGTCAGCGAGATCGCGGTGCTGCTGGCGACGGTGTCGTCAGCGGCGACCTTGAACGACAGGCGCTCCGAGTCCGACGCGTTGCGCGCCTTCGCGGGGACGCTGACGCGCACCTCGCTGGGCGTCACGGTGGTGGTGCCGGTGCCGAGGGCCGTCCACGAGAACTTCGTGACCGGCGTCGCCGGGACGTTGCCGCCGTTGCTGGCGGGCGTCCAGTGCGGCAGCGCGCTGGTGCTGATCGTCGAGGGCGTGCAGGCCGGGAGCGGCTGCGCGACCGTGCGACCGGCGGCGCTCGCGCAGACCGTGGCGGTGGCCGCGCCCTGGACGCGGACCAGCGAGCTGGTCTCCTCGAACGTCGTGATCGTCTTGCGTGCCGAGGCCGGGGCCGTCGACATGCTGCGGATGTCGGCCGAGCCGAGCACCTCGGGCACCTGCGCGGAGCCGTCGAACATGGGCAGGAACTGCTTCTCGTCACCCATCGTCAGACGGAACCAGCCGGCCATGTAGGCCGTGCCGGCGTCGTACTGCGCGTCGGCGCTCAGGCGGATGTTCGTCTCCGAGCGGGGGCCGCAGACGGCGTCCGTGGAGGTCGCGCCCCAGTCGTCGGAGACGCTGTACGCGTACTTCCCGGGGGTCCAGACGGTGTTGTAGAAGTTGTGGTTCGCGCCCATCATCCACACGCCGCTGCGCAGCACGTCGTCGTCGAACGCGTAGCGCGAGTCGTCGAGCATGTGCTGGCCCTGCTGGTTGGAGACGTCGCCGTCGCAGTAGGGCAGGACCACGTTCATCGGCACGTTCGGCACCGTCATGCGCGCGAAGTCGACCGGCGCGAGCGGCAGGATCGACGTGATCTTCCACGGCTTCGCGAGGCCCTGGTTGAGCGTCGCGGCCGAGGTGACGCCTTCGCCGCCGCGCGAGTGGCCCATCATGCCGATGTTCGAGAAGTCGAAGCGACCCACGAAGTCGGCCGGGGCCAGACCCGCGGTGCCCTCGGTCAGGCCCGGCAGGGGCGCCTGGTTGGCGAGTGCCTGCTCGAGCGTGACGTCGGCGTCGGTCTGCTGGTCGTAATAGCTGACCGCAGCGCCCTCGTTGGCCTTCTTGAGCATCGTGAGGGTGTCCAGCAGCAGCTGGCCGCGTGCCTGGGCGCCCTGGTCCAGCGCGAGCTGGTTGTCGTTGGAGTTGATCGCGTTGGCCGAGATCGACACGACCGCGTAGCCGTGGCTGGCCAGCGCGCGAGCCGTGCCGTCGTAGCCGGCGAAGCTCGGGATGTTGATCTGGTTCGCACCACACGGCCAGCGGTTCGGGTTGGCGGTGCCGGTGGAGCACGAGGTGTGGCGGCCGTGCAGCAGCAGCACGACCGGGCGGGCGCCGCCGGTCTTGGGCAGGTAGACCTTGCCCTGCAGCTCACCGCGGATGCCGCCGATCGCCGCGAGCGGGATCGACTGCGCGCCGAAGTTGTAGACGGCCTCGGTGTGCTCGAACTCGCCGAGCGACGCGGGGTTCGCGTCGAGGGCCTCGGGATCGGCCTCGGCGATCTCCTCGACGCTCGTGACCTGGGCCGGGGCGCCGGACGGCTTGCTGAACCAGCCGGCCTCGATGTCGTCGGCCTTCAGCACGGACGCGTCGGCGGTGAAGACGCTCAGGCTCTTGCCGTCGGCGGACTCCGTGGCGATGCCGATCGGCTCGCCGTCGACCTCGATGGTCGGGGCGTCGGAGACGACCGGGAGCTTCTTCGCCAGGTCGACCGTGACCAGGTAGCCACCGGCGGCGCGCGAGACCGTCCAGTCGCTGCCGGAGGCCAGCTCGCCGTCGTCGGCGTGGGCGGGCACCGCAGCCAGTGGCAGCGCGAGCAGCGCTCCCACGGTGGCGAGCCGCCATCCTCGTTGTGTGAACACGTGATCCCTCTCGGGTGGGGGAGCTCGCAGGTGGGGAAGCGAGCGGGGACCGTCCGAGTCTGGGAGGGCTTCGTTTCGCCGATGTGACGAGAAGCGCTCATCCAGATGTGCTGACGGCGTGTCACGTAACAAGTGCGCGACCGTGGCGCGTCGTCGTGTCCACGGACGGAACGCGGCGCACCTTTGGTACCCAGATGTCGCGGGGGCGACCCGAAGGTCGAAGGATCGCGCGCGGCGGTTGCCGGTGTGTCAGCCGGCGTTGAGGACGGCCCAGCCGATGAGCTGGTCGAGGCGACGCACGTCGATCTTCTTGTCCAGCTTGATCTTGATGTGGCCGGCGCGCGTCCAGAGCTCGAGCTCGGCGTTGAAGTCGAGGAACTTGCCGGCGTTCTCGGATGACCACATGTCGATGCGGCTGTACGGAAGTGAGTAGACCTCGATCTTCTTGCCGGTCATGCCCTGCGCGTCGCGCACGATCAGGCGCTTGGTCGTGAAGATCGCGGAGTCCCGGAAGGTCTTGAACGCCGCGACTGCCTGCTCGCCCTCGACGAGGAGGTCGGTGACGTCAGCGGGAATCGGGATCTCCTGGACGAGGGTCCAGGCGGTGATGGGGGCGGTTTCCATGACGGGAGGGTGGCACAGGAGCCAACTCTGCGTGGGCGAAACGCGGCAGGAGGAGACGGAGACCCCCGAGCGACGCATCTTGGTACCCAGATGTCGCTGGGGCGACCCGAAGGTCGAAGGATCGGTCGCGGCGGGGAACGAGAGACCCCCGGCGACCTGGTGGTCGACCGGGGGTGTCTGGCGCGCCCGTAGGGATTCGAACCCCAAACCTTCTGATCCGTAGTCAGATGCTCTATCCGTTGAGCTACGGGCGCACGCCCTTGCGGGCCTCGACGAGTCTAGCGGGTGTTCCCTCGAGGTGCGAAATCGGGGCAACGGACGGGCCGAAATCCCGTAAGTTGGCTTCGATGTCAGATTCCCCCCGCCTGCCCCAGCGCCGCGACGCCGTGGCGAACCGCGAGCGCATCATCGACACCGCCGAGGCCTACTTCGCCGAGAACGGCCTCGACGCGCCCCTGCACGGGCTCGCGGGGGCCGCGAAGGTCGGCACCGGCACGCTCTACCGGAACTTCGCCTCGCAGGAGGAGCTGTGGCGGGCCCTCTACGACCGGTACATCGCGATCTTCGACGAGATCGCGGAGCGCGCGATGGAGGCGCCGTCGGGCTGGGAGGGCATCGAGCTCGTGGTCGACGAGGCCACCCAGGTGATGATCGACCGGCGCATCGTCGCCGAGGTGATGCGCCGCCAGGCGATCAACGACCCGGACTACCGGCCCACCGACCGCTGGGTGGGCACGCTGGCGATCCTCGCGCAGCGTGCCGTGGCCGAGGGCTCGGCGCGCGACGACCTCGCCGTGGCCGACCTGAGCGCCGCACCGCTGATGCTCGGCGCCGTCCACACGGCCGCGCCGGAGAACCGCGAGTGGCTCGCCCGCCGCATGCGCACGCTCCTGCTGGACGGCATGCGGGCCCATCCGCACGAGGCCACCCCGCTGGCCGAGCTGCCGCCGGACTTCTACGATCGCGGCGCCTCGATCGTCAAGCGCACGACCTGATTCGGCGGCTGGGGGTCGGGGTGGGTATCCTGATCCGGTTGTCTGGAGATGTCGCATAGTGGCCTAGTGCGCCCGCCTGCTAAGCGGGTTGAGGTTTAAACCTCTCGCGGGTTCAAATCCCGCCATCTCCGCCAGTGCGGTGGGAGCAGGAGAGCCTGCTCCCGCCGTTCCTGTTTGCTGGTGTGGGCTGCCGGCACCGGGGCGGGGCTTGCTCCGCCAATGTGAAGTGGGAGCAGGCTCAGCCTGCTCCCACTTTCGCGTTCCCGGAGCTCTCAGAGGCCTTCGGTCGGGTCGAACCGTCGGTAGCCGTTGGCGGTGTTGAGCCGGTCGTAGACCTCGCGGACGAGCTCGGCCCGGCGCGTGCGGTCGACGAGGCTCAGCGGGAACGCGGTGATCGCGCCGGTGCCGTCGGTGAAGCGCAGCAGGCCCTCGCTGATCTCGACGGACTCGACCTGCTTCCACGTGAGGTCGCCGTGGCGCCCGCGCGCGCGGAACCCTGCCTGGTCGAGGGTCAGGACGACCGGCGGCCGCAGATTCATCACGGCGGCCACGAGGAGCGCGATCACGGCCACGCCGGCGGCGAGGACGGTCACGGTGGTGCGCAGGGCACTGTCGGTCCCGGTCAGGAACGCGACCAGCACGCCCACGGCAGCGACGATGAAGCACACCCCGGCGAGCACCATGAGGTGCGCGCGATCGAGTCGGTAACGGTTCACGCAGAGGGGACGGGATTCGAACCCGTGGCTGACATCTCTGCCAGCGACCGCTTTCAAGGCGGTTCCGATCGGCCACTCCGGCACCCCTCCAGGCCCGCCGCCGAGGCGGCGGGACCTGCGTCGATTCTCGCATTCCGCACGCGGAGCGCCCCGACGCGGCACCCCTCCCCACTTGTGGAACGCCTTGCACCCTTCCCGCGGCGGAAAGGGTGCAACCCGTTCCACAAGTGGAGAGGGGGAGAGGCGGAGGGATCAGCGCAGGGGCGAGAGGCGCCCGGGCTCGGTGCGCTCGGCGTGCTGCACGGCACGCGCGGAGCGGCGCGACTGCGGCCGGAAGAACACGGCCCGGATGACCAGGCCGATGACCAGACCGATGGCCGCGCTGTAGAGCGTGGAGAGGGCGAAGTACGAGGGGTAGGCCCGCGGGTCGATGAGCGAGTTCGCGACGATCACGGTGCCGACCACGGCGAAGACGCACACCCACCAGCCCTCGCGGTAGCGCGACCGCATCGAGACGCCCACGATCAGCGCCGGGAAGCCGATGAGGAACTCGTAGGGCCGCGGCACGCCGCCGATGTTCTGGCGCAGCCACACGATCGTGTCGTCGAGCAGGTTCGTCAACGCGGGCGATCCGGCCGTGCGCACGAAGCTGCCGTAGAAGAACAGTCCCACCGCGATGACGGCCACGGCCACGAGCAGCTTGAGGTGGCGGCGACCGAAGCCGTGCAGGCTCGAGCCGAGACGCCACACGATCGAGACGGCCAGCGTCACCGACACGGCCATGACCATGAGGCCGAAGGGCCGCACGTCCACCGAGGCGTTCCACGCCGCGACGCCCACGGCGCCGCTGACGGCCAGGACCAGCATCACGACGTACTCGCGCAGCACCTGCAGCACGTTGGCCGCGGGACGCGTGAAGACCACGGCGGTCACCGCCGAGAGCACGGCCGTGGCACCGGCGGACGCGGCGAGCAGCGAGTTCATGTCGGTGAGCACCGCGGCCACCGCCAGCAGGCCCGAGAGCGTCACCCAGATGCGCATGTAGCCGCCGACCCGGTGGGTCAGGATCACCGCGAACACCACGAGCAGTGCTGCCGCCGAGGGCCGCCAGAGCCACGAGGGGGCGGCGACGTCGGAGATCGACGTCGCCGCGCCGAGGGTGCTCGCGAGCCAGGCCAGGAAGGTGCCGAGCATCAGCAGGCGCGCCCAACGGGGCGACGCGACCCGCGGCTCACGGGTCGCGACCTCGTACGGGGTCGGGACCGACGTGTCCAGTCGTCGTCGGCCCGGCGTGGCGGTCGTCACTGCGTCTACATCCTCCGGTTGGCAAGCGACGGGTTCACGTCGCGAGAGTGCTGCACGGCGTCCACCGCGATCTGCGCGGTGACCAGCTCGTCCCCCCCGGCGGCCTCCTCCACGATAGTTCCCCACGGATCGGCGACCAAGGAATGACCGCTGTAACGCTCGCCGCCCTGGCCCGCGGCGGCCACCCAGACGGTGTTCTCGATGGCCCGCGCGCGCAGCAGCGTGCGCCAGTGGTCGACCTTGTGCTCGCCCGCGACCCAGGCGGCCGGCACCACGAACGCGTCGGCCCCGCCGTCGACCAGGCGACGGGCCAGCTCGGGGAACCGCAGGTCGTAGCAGGTCATCAGGCCGACCGTGAGGTCCTCGACGGTGACCGTCACGGGCTCGATCTCGCCGGCGCGCAGGCGGTCGGACTCGCGGTAGCCGAAGGAGTCGTAGAGGTGGATCTTGCGGTAGGTCGCGGAGAGGTCGCCGTCGGGGCCCATCACGACGAGCGTGTTGAAAGGCAGGCCGTCGGTGCGCTCGAACATGCCGGCGACGATCGTCGAGCCGAGGCGCCGTGCCTCCCGAGCGAGGAGGTCCACGAACGGGCCGTCGAGCGGCTCGGCGACGGCCGCGAGGTCGTGGTCGGCGGCCCCGAAGTCGTGCATCGCGCCCTCGGGCAGCACGACGAGTCCACCGCCCTCGACGTCGCGGAGCCGCGCCTCCACGTGGTCGCGATTCGCGGCCGAGTCGAGGGTCGCGGCCAGTTGCACGAGCGTCACCTGCATGTGGACCAGTGTGCCGGTCACTACGGTGGTTCACATGCGAGCCGTCATCGTCGAAGAGCCCGGGGGCCCCGAGAGCCTCCACGTCGCCGAGCTTCCCGATCCCGAGCCGGGGCCGGGCGAGGTCGTGATCGCGGTGGCCGCGGCCGGCGTCAACCGCGCCGATCTCCTCCAGCGCGAGGGCCACTACCCGCCGCCGCCCGGCACCACCGACGTCATCGGCCTGGAGTGCTCGGGCGTCGTGCACGCGGTCGGCGAGGGCGTCACGGGTCTCGCCGTCGGCGACGAGGTCTGCGCGCTGCTCAGCGGCGGCGGCTACGCCGAGCGCGTGGTCGTGCCGGCCGGCCAGGTCGTGCCGGTGCCCGTGGGCGTCGACCTCACGACCGCGGCCGCGATCCCCGAGACCTACGCCACCGTCTGGTCCAACGTCTTCATGCTCGCGGGCCTGCGCGAGGGCCAGAAGCTGCTCGTCCACGGTGGCGCCAGCGGCATCGGCACCACCGCGATCCAGCTGGCCAAGGCCTTCGGGGCCACGGTGGTCACCACCGTCGGCAGCGAGGAGAAGGCCGAGGTCGTGCGCGGCCTCGGCGCCGACGCGGTCGTGAACTACCGCGAGGACGACTTCGCCGAGACCTGCCAGGACCTCGGCGGCGTCGACGTCGTCCTCGACATCATCGGTGGCAAGTACCTCGCCCAGAACGTCGCCTCCTTGGCCCGCGGGGGCCGCATCGTGGTGATCGGCATGCAGGGCGGCCGCAAGGGCGAGCTCAACCTCGGCGCGCTGCTGGCGAAGCAGGGCAGCATCTCCGCGACCTCGCTGCGCTTCCGTCCCACCGAGGAGAAGGCCGCGATCATGGCCGAGCTCGTCGAGAGGGTCTGGCCGCTCATCGAGGACGGCACCCTGGGACCCGTGGTGCACGAGACCGTGCCGCTCGCGCGCGTCGCCGACGCCCACCGGATCCTCGAGGAGTCCTCGCACGTGGGCAAGGTGCTGCTCGACATGGGCGCCTGAGGTCGCACAGCCGTGCGAGGCACCTCGGCCTAGGCTGGGGCGCATGACCGACGACCGGATCATCGACCCCCAGGGCCAGCCCGTGGCCTCCTCCGAGCCCGCGCGCACGCCGCTGACCGACCTGGTCGAGCAGCCCGCGAAGGTCATGCGCATCGGCGGCATGATCCGCCAGCTGCTCGAGGAGGTGAAGTCCGCGCCGCTCGACGACGCGAGCCGGGCCCGCCTGCGCGAGATCCACCACCAGTCGATCGACGAGCTGAAGGACGGCCTCGCGCCCGAGCTCGTCGAGGAGCTCGAGCGGCTCAGCCTGCCGTTCGACGCCGAGTCCCCGAGCGACGCCGAGCTGCGCGTCGCCCAGGCCCAGCTGGTGGGCTGGCTCGAGGGGCTCTTCCACGGCATCCAGGCCGCGCTCTACGCCCAGCAGGTGCAGGCGCAGAACCAGCTCCAGAACATGCGCCTGGCCCTCCCGGGCGCGGGCGGCGAGGATGGTACCCCGGACGATCGCGTCACACCTTCCGAAACCGGGGGAATGTACCTCTAGACTGGTGTCACTCGCATGATCGGAGATGGCAATGAGGCCGACACTCCCACCGTGTGCCATGGCACCCGAGATGTACCAGGACGAGATCCTGCTGTCCCCGCCCTCTCGACGCGACGTCACCGTCGAGCAATGGCGTGACTATCTGACCAAGCGCGCTGCCGCCCACCGCCGATGTGCGGGCTGCAGCGTCCTCGACGACTGCCTCTACCGGTCCGTCGTCGACGTCGACGTGTCGGGCTTCGTCGCCTGCACCAGCGAGGCCGAGCGCCGCACCATGCGTCGCGATCTCGGCATCGAGGTGCGGGTCGACTCCAGCCCCTACGGCACGGCGCGCGTCGGTGGCGGTCCCGTCGACCACGCCGAGGTCATCGGCGCTCGCAAGGCGCACCCCGACGAGACCTGTCGCGAGCTCGCGCAGCGGCTCGGCTGCTCGACCTCCACGGTCAAGCGCCACCTGCGTCAGGAGCGCGAGGGTCGCGCGGCGGTGGTCACCACGATCGCCAAGCCGACGATGGACGAGGTGCTCGACTCGTTCGACCGCCTCGACAGCTCGCGTCGGGTCTAGGTCAGAACCGCCGGTCCACCTGCACCCGCTCCGGCGTGTGCAGGCGGACCATCGTGCGACCGACGGTGGCCGGGACGCGCGACCGGGTGACCAGTGACACCCCCACCATGAGCCCGAAGCCCACCGGCACCGACCACACGGCCGGCTGGCTCATGAGCGTGCCCCACCAGCCCTCGACGTCGAGGGCGAGCGTGACGAACGGCGCCGCGCCCGCACTGATCCCTCCGCCGATGAGGCCCGCGATGGCGCCGGCCGACGTCAGTCCGCGCCACCAGATGCCCAGCACCAGGAGCGGGCAGAAGGTGGACGCCGCGAGCGCGAAGGCGAACACCACGGAACTGGCCACGGGGATCGGCTCGGCGACGAACGCCAGCACGAGCGGCACCGCCACGCACACGGCGGCGGCGATCCGCAGCGCCGCGATGGAGGAGAGCCGGCTGCCCCACGGCGCGTGGTTGCTCAGGCCCTGGCCCACCACGCCCGCGAGCGCCATCGTCACCCCGGACGAGGTCGACAGGAACGCGGCGAAGGCGCCGGCGGTGACGAGCGCCGTCAGGAGCTCTCCGGCCGTCCCCGCGATCACGCGGCTCGGCAGCTCGAGCGCCACCGTGTCGGCCCGGCCGGAGGCGATGAGGTCGGACGAGTAGACGCGTCCGAGCACCCCGTAGAACGTCGGCAGCAGGTAGAAGACCGACACGAGGCCGAGCACGATGAGGGTCGTCCGGCGCGCGGCGTGCCCGTCGGGGTTCGTGTAGAACCGCACCACCACGTGCGGCAGGCCCATCGTGCCGAGGAACGTCGCCACGATCACCGCGTACGTCGAGTAGACGGTCTGCGGGTTGGCGTCGCCGAGGGGGATCCACCAGTCGCTGCTGGCCTGCGCGGCCGGCTGTCCGTCACGCGACCAGGCCAGCAGCAGGAACACGAGCGGCACCAGCAGCGCGGTCAACTTGAGCCAGTACTGGAACGCCTGCACGAACGTGATCGAGCGCATCCCGCCCAGCACGACGTTGAGCGTCACGATGATCGCGACGAGCACGGTGCCCACCCAGCGGGGCGCGTCGAGGACGGCCTCGAGGGTCAGTCCCGCGCCCTGGAACTGCGGCAGCAGGTACAGCCAGCCGACCGCCACGACCAGGGCGGTGCAGACGCGCCGCACCGCCACCGACTGCAGGCGCACCTGGGCGAAGTCGGGGATCGTGTAGGCGCCCGAGCGGCGCAGCGGGGCCGCCACGAACACCAGCAGGAGCAGGTAGCCGGCCGTCCAGCCGATCGGGTACCAGAGCATGTCGGCGCCGTAGACGAGCACGAGGCCGGCGATGCCGAGGTAGGAGGCCGCCGAGAGGTACTCGCCGCTGATCGCCGAGCCGTTGAGGGCAGGGGAGACCGACCGCGAGGCCACGTAGAAGTCACTCGTCGTGCGGCTGATGCGCAGGCCGAACGCCCCGATCGCGAGGGTCGCGATCGAGACGAGGGAGACGGCGACGATGCCCCAGGTCGGACTCATGGCCTCGTGTCGTCCGGCTCGACCAGCAGGGTGAACAGGCGCTCGGCGCGCTCCACGTGGCGCACGTAGAGCCAGCCCAGCACGATCACGCCCGCGTGCACGCCCCCGCCGAGGACGAGCCACGGCAGCGGGATGCCCAGGACGCGCAGGTCGTTCAGGCCGGGCACCCACGAGAACACCAGCGGCAGGCTGACGACGGTGAGCAGGAGCGTGATCGCCACGGTCATCGCGGCGCGCAGCTGCGACCGGATGAGCGACTGCATGTAGACCTCGCCGACGCCGGTGGCCTCGTCGATCTCCTGGCCCACCGTGCTGCGCACGTGCGCGGGCGCCGTGGAGAGCGGGCTGGTGATGCGGACCCGGCCGGACGGCTCGGGCAGGGCCTCGTCGGTCACGGCGTGTGCTCGCCGATCAGCTCGCGCAGCGCCCGCGTGTGGCGGCGGGCGACCTGCAGCTCGAGGGTGTTCCCGCCGGCGGCCGGCACGACCACGCTGGCGCGGCCCGAGGACATCCGGACCTCGAGGATGTGGGCGCGGTTCACCACGAGGCTGCGGTGGATGCGCAGGAAGCCGGCGTCGGCCCAGTCGTCGGCGAGCGAGCCGAGGGGCGTGCGGATGAGGTGGCTCGAGCCCTCGAGGGTGTGCAGCCGGACGTAGTCGCCCTGTGCCTCGGCGTGGGTGACCTTCGACCGGGAGACGAAGCGTGTGACGCCCGCCAGCTCGACCGCGATCGTGTCGTCGGACTCGCCGCCGCCGTGGTCGGAGTCAGCCACGGCCCTGCGCACGCTCTCGCGCAGGCGCTCCTCGCGGATCGGCTTGAGCAGGTAGTCCACGGCGTTGAGGTCGAACGCCTCCACGGCGTGCGCGTCGTGGGCGGTGACGAAGATGATCTGCGGCGGGGTCTTGAACTTCCCCAGCAGGCGCGCGATGTCGATGCCCGTCAGTCCGGGCATGGCGATGTCGAGGAACAGCAGGTCGATGTCGCCGGCGTCGAGGCGACGCAGGGCCTCGGTGCCGGACCGAGCGGTGTCGATCGTGCCGATCCGGTCGTCACGGCCCAGCAGCCAGACCAGCTCGTCCAGCACCGGTTGCTCGTCGTCGACCACCAGCGTCCGCAGTGCGCGCGCCATGGGAGTGAGCCTAGTCACTGTCGATGGATACGGGGTCGAACCGGGTCAGTCGAGGACGCCGCGGGCGTGCAGTGCGTCGCCGGTGTCCCGCGCCCGGGCGACCACGCGCAGCACGAGCGGGATCGTGCGGGCGCGGATGCTGCGCTCGAGCCCGCGCGCCCGGGCCGCGTCGCGCGTCTCGGCCGCCAGCTCGATCGTGCCGGGCAGCGCACGCAGCATGAGCGAGAACGTGAGGCCGACGCGGTCGGGGTCGACGCCGAGGCGGCGGAAGGGCCGCAGGCCGCGCACGATCGTGTCGAGCAGGTCGTTGACGGCGGTCGTGGCCGTCAGGACCGTCGCGGCGAGGATGAGCGCGGTCAGGTCGGCGACCACCTCGACCGCCCGCGGCCAGCCGTTCTGCCACGCGTTGAACGCCAGCAGGAGCACCGCGACGATGAGGAAGGGCCGCAGCGCCCGCAGCAGGGATCGGGGCGAGAGGCCACCGAGCGCGGCCAGGGCGAGGGCGAATGCGACGAACCCGACGCCGGTCCAGGGACCCTTCGCGACGAGCACGGCCACCGCGAGCAGGAACAGTCCCGCCAGCTTCGGGCCGGGCGTCAGCCGGTGCAGCGGCGACGTCCCCGGCTGGTAGAGCCCGAGTGGCGAGCTCATGACACGAGGGCCCGGTAGTGGTCGACGGCGGTCGCGGCCGGGCCGTCGAACGCGACCCGTCCGGCGTGCACGACCAGCGCCCGGTCGCACCGTGCGGCGAGGTCGAGGTCGTGGGTCACCAGGACGACCTGCTGGGGCAGCCCCAGCAGCACGTCGCCGACCCGACGGGTGTTCGCGAGGTCGAGCAGCGTGGTCGGCTCGTCGGCGATGAGGATGTCGGGGTCGGTCGCCAGCACCGTGGCGATCGCCAGCAGCTGCCGCTGGCCACCCGAGAGCGCGTGCACGCTGCGCTCGGCCAGGTCGGCCAGGCCGAACCGCTCGAGCACGGCGAGGGCGGCCGTCTCGCGCTCGGCCTTGTCGCGGTGCTGCTTGCGCAGCGACAGGGCGACGTCCTCCGCGACGGTGGGCATCACGAGCTGCGCCGCCGGGTCCGTGAAGACGAAGCCGACGCGCCGGCGGACCTCGCGACCGTTCCGGCGCGTGTCGAGCCCGTCGACCAGGACCTGCCCGCTCGTGGGCTCGACGAGGCCGTTCACCAGCCGCGCGAGCGTGGACTTGCCCGAGCCGTTCGAGCCGACGATCGCGATGCGACGCTCCTCGAGCCGGAGGCTGGTGGGCTCGAGCCGTCCCTCGACGGCGGCCTCGACGAGCTCGATCACTTCCGTCGGGCCGGCAGCAGGTCCGGGAACGCGCGGTGCACCGCGGTCGCGACCGTGGCCATCGCGAGGTTCTTGATGACGTCGCCGGGCCAGAAGGTCAGGTCGAACTTGGCCGCGGCCGCGACGCTCATGTCGGCGCGCCAGGCCAGTCCGAGGATGCCGAGCGTGTGGATCAGCAGGGCGCTGGAGAACAGTCCGGCGGCGAAGATCAGCGGGATGCTCGTGGCGACCTTCTCGCGCGGCAGGCGCTCGACGATGAACCCGCACAGGGCGGCGGCCAGCGGGAAGCCGATCAGGTAGCCGACGGTGGGACCGGCGAACACGGCCAGGCCGGCGGCGCCTCCGGAGAACACGGGCAGGCCCGCGGCTCCCATCGCGAGGTAGAGCATGACGGCGAGGAAGCCGCGCTTCGCGCCGAGGACGGCGCCCGACAGCAGTACGGCGAACGTCTGCAGCGTGATCGGCACGAGGCCGGCGCCGACGTTGATGGCCGGGAGCAGCGCGCACGCGGCGATCAGCGCGGCGAAGGCGGCGATCAGCGCGAGGTCGGTGGAGGTGAGGCGACGGCTCGCCGAGGTGGTCGTGGTCATGAGGTCTCCTGAACGGTGTTCACCTGAACGGTGTTCAGGCTAGCCGATAGGATGCCCACATGGCCAACACCCTCGACGACGTCGTCTCCGGGGCCCTGCGCGTGCTCGACGCCTACGGGCTGGAGTTCTGCTCGATGCGCCGGGTCGCCGGCGAGCTCGGGGTGCAGCCCAGCGCGCTCTACCACCACGTGCCGGACAAGCAGACGCTCTTGGCGCTGATGGCCGACCGGATCGTCGCGAACGTCGAGGTCGGCGCCGATCCGGCCAAGGCGGCCCACGCCCTGCGCGAGGCGCTGCTGTCCACGCGCGACGGAGCGGACGTCGTGGCCACCGCCTCGGCCTTCCGGCTGGGTGACTCGCGCATCGAGACCGAGCTGGCCGCGCTGACCTCGCCCGACGTCGCGCGCACCCTGCTGCTCTACGTCTTCGGGCACACCCAGGCCACCCAGATGCACCGGCAGGCCGCCCAGATCGGCATCCTCGCCGAGGACCCCGACCTCGACGCGTCCTTCGCGCGCGGCCTCGACCTCATCCTGCGCTGACCCTCCTCGACCGACGCCCCGTGACGGGGCGGGGTCGACCTGTCGTACTCTGTCGGGAATGACATTCATTCTCAACAAGGAGCGACGATGACGAGATGGCGACACGTCCGCCTGGCGGTGGCGACCCTGGTGGCGGGGTCGGCGCTGGCCGCGTGTGGTGAGACGGCGAGCGAGTCCGGGCACGACGACGACCACGGTGGCGCCGAGGTCTCCGGACCCCGGCTCGTGGTGACGACCGACGACGGACTCCTCGTGCTGGAGCGCGACACCCTCGAGCCGGTGAAGACGCTGCCCGCCGAGGGGTTCGTGCGGGTCAACGCCGCCGGCGACGCGCGGCACGTGTTCGTGTCGACCGAGGAGGGCTTCCGCCTGCTCGACACCGGCGTCGAGGCCGAGGCGCACGGCGACCACGCCCACTACCGGACCAAGGGCGAGCCAGCGTTCGGCGAGACCTACGAGGCCGCGGAGCCGGGCCACGTCACGATCAGCGACGGCCGCACCGTGCTGTTCGGCGACGGTGACGGCTCGATCCGCGTCCTCGACTCCGAGGACCCGACCGAGGTCCTCGAGACGACCGAGACGCCCGACCCCCACCACGGCGTGGCGGTGAACCTCGGCGGCGACCTCATGCACACCGAGGGCACCGCGGACGCCCGCTCGACCGTCGTCCTGCGCGACGGCGTCGACGGTGACGAGAAGGCCCGCACCGACGACTGCCCCGGTGTCCACGGCGAGGCGACCGCCGCCGACGGCCGTGCCGTCGTGGGCTGCGAGGACGGCGTCGTCGTGGTGGACCACGGCACGATCACCAAGGTGTCGAGCCCCGACGCGTACGGCCGCATCGGCAACCAGGCCGGCAGCCCGGCCTCGCCCATCGTCCTCGGCGACTACAAGGTCGACGCGGACGCCGAGCTGGAGCGTCCCGAGCGCATCAGCCTGATCGACACCGAGACGGGCAAGCTGCGCCTCGTGGACCTCGGGACGAGCTACACGTTCCGCTCGCTCGGGCGCGGCCCGGCGGGCGAGGCTCTCGTGCTGGGCACGGACGGCGCCCTGCACGTGATCGACCCCGTGACGGGCCAGGTCGCCGACCGCATCGTCGTGATCGACCCGTGGCAGGAGCCGCTCGACTGGCAGCGTCCGCGGCCGACCCTCGAGGTCGACGGCGACACCGCGTGGATCACCGAGCCCGGCGCGTCCACGGTGCACGAGGTCGACCTCGCCGCCGGGCGGGTCACCCGCAGCGTCGAGCTGCCCGGCGTCCCGAACGAGATCGTCTCGGCCGGCGCCCACTGACGCGGGCCCCTGGAGTGAGCGGTCAGCTGTCAACCCTTCCCGGGGAGACCCGGTGCGTCACCAACCTCATGCGGTGGTGATGAGGTTGACGGCTGACCGCTCGAGCGGGGATCCACAGCGGGGCGTGGGCTGAGCTCGCTTTCCACAGGGGATGGCCGGACCCGCCACTGAGGGTCCTCGCCGCGGCAGCGTGGAACGGTGCCTCGACCACCCGAGATCCCCGACCTGGCTCGCCGCGGACCATTCAGCCGAGAACAGGCGCGCTCCGCCGGTGTCAGTGACCGTCGCCTGCAGGGCAGGCACTTCGAGCGACTCCATCCGGGCGTGTGGCGGTGGACGGGCTTCGAGATGACGCCGCTCGACTGGCAGGCGGCAGCGGCGCTCGCGATGCCGGACGGAGCGGCGCTGAGCCACGTGAGTCGGATCCAGCGGACAGGTCTGGACGTCGGACCGGTTCGACCGGTGCGCTTCACGATCGTCGGCGACCATCACCTCGCGGTGAACGGGACCTTCCTGCATCGCACGGCGGTCATGCCCCCGCGTGACGATGTCGGCGTGACGCCCGCGGCAGCCTTCGTCCAGTGCTGCGCCTCGATGATGCTGCTCGACCTCATCGTGATCGGCGACCACCTGCTGCGTGAGGAGCTAGCAACGGTCGGCGAGATCGTGGACGTCTGCCGACTCCACCCGTGGCGGCCCGGCGCGAGCCAGGCGCCTGCGGTCCTTCCGTGGCTCCACGAACGAGCCTGGTCGCCGAAGGAGTCCGAGCTCCGCGCCTACGTCGACGCAGCGGGCCTGCCGAGACCGGAAGTGAACGCCGACGTCCTCGCCCTCGACGGGACACGGTTGGGCATCGGCGACCTGTGGTTCCCGCAGTGGCGACTGGTGGCCGAGTACGAGGGCCGGCAGCACGCCGAGGACCCACTCCAGTTCCGCAAGGACATCGATCGGTACGCCGGATTTCGGGACAACGACGTCGCCTACGTCCAGATCACGGCCGCCATGACGGCGAACCCGGCCGGAGCCGTGCAGCGGCTCTTCGCCGCGCTCGCTCGCAACGGCTACACCGGACCGCCACCGAAGTTCGCGGAGCGCTGGGGCTCCCTCTTCCGGGCGGTCCCGCGAGGGCGGTGAGCCACCAACCGCATGGGGGACCTGTTCGGTTGACAGCTCACCGCCACCCGCGCGGAGAGGTTGACAGCTCACCGCCCACGAAGGTCACCAGGAGGCGTGCAGCGGGCGGCCCTCGTCGTAACCGGCGCTGGACTGCAGGCCCACGGTGGCGCGGTCGGAGAACTCGGCCAGGGTGCGGGCGCCGGCGTAGGTGAACGAGGAGCGGACGCCGGCGGTGATCTGGTCGACCAGGTCCTCCACGCCGGGGCGCTCCGGGTCGAGGTACATGCGCGAGGTCGAGATGCCCTCCTCGAACAGCGCCATGCGGGCGCGCTCGAAGCCGGCGGCGTCGCGGGTGCGGTTGGCCACGGCGCGCGAGGACGCCATGCCGAACGACTCCTTGTACTCGCGGCCGTCGGCGCCGAACTTCAGGTCGCCGGGGCTCTCGTGCGTGCCCGCGAACCACGAGCCGATCATGACGCTGCCGGCTCCGGCGGCCAGCGCCAGCGCCACGTCGCGCGGCCAGCGGACGCCGCCGTCGGCCCACACGTGGGCGCCCAGCTCGGCGGCTGCCTCGGAGGCCTCGAGCACGGCCGAGAACTGCGGCCGGCCGACGCCGGTCATCATGCGCGTGGTGCACATGGCGCCGGGGCCGACGCCCACCTTGGCGATGTCCGCGCCGGCGGCGACGAGGTCGCGGACGCCCTCGGCCGACACGACGTTGCCCGCCGAGATCGGCAGGCGGCGACCGGTGGCGGCCTCGTGGGCGTCGCGGACCTCGCGCACGAGCGGCAGCGCGTCGAACATCTTGGCCTGGTGGCCGTGCGCGGTGTCGACGACGAGGACGTCGACGCCGATCTCGATGAGCGCCTGGGCCTTGCCCTTGACGTCGCCGTTGATGCCGATGGCGCCGCCGACGACGAGGTGGCCGTCGGGGTCGGTGGCGGGCGTGTAGATGGTGGAGCGCAGCGCGCCCTTGCGGGTGAGCACGCCGGCCAGCGCGCCGCCGTCGACGACGGGGGCGAACGGGACGTGCTGCTCCGAGAGCAGGTTGAACATCTCGCGCACGTCGCCGCCGGCGGGCAGGACGAACGGGTCGGTCAGCATGACCTCGCGGACCTGCGCGAACCGGTCGATCTCGTGGGCCTGGTGCGGGGTGAAGATGCCGACGACCTTGAGCTCGGGGCCGTGCAGAGACTCGACGACGACGGCGCCGCCGTGGGCGCGCTTCGGCACGAGGCTCAGCGCCTCGCCGACGGTCATGTTCGGGGTCAGCACGACGGGCGTGTCGTAGACGGGGTGCGCGGCCTTCACGCGGGCGACCGTGTCGGCGACGATGTCGAGCGGGATGTCCTGCGGCAGGATCGCGATGCCGCCGCGACGGGCGACGGTCTCGGCCATGCGGCGACCCGAGACGGCCGTCATGTTGGACACCACCAGCGGCAGGGTGGCGCCGGTGCCGTCGCTCGTGGACAGGTCGACGTCGAAGCGCGATGCGACGTCCGAGCGTCCGGGGACCATGAAGACGTCGTTGTACGTCAGGTCGTGGCTGGGCTGCAGATCGTTGAGGAACCTCACCGGTCAAGTCTACGGATCGTCAGTCGACCGTGGTGGGAGTGAATTTCGGGACCCGCAGCGTCACCTTCGTGCCCAGTCCCGGCGCGGTCTCCACGACGAGGCCGTGGTCGTTGCCGTAGACGGTGCGCAGCCGCTCGTCCACGTTGGCCAGGCCCACCGACGGCGAGCTCGTACGTCCCGCCAGCGCGGCTCGCACGGTCTCGGGGTCCGAGCCCACGCCGTCGTCCTCGATCGAGATGAGGCACTCGGTGCCGGCGTCCTCGGCGATCACCGTGAGCGTGCCGGGACCGGGCTTGCGCTCCAGTCCGTGGCGCACGGCGTTCTCCACGAGCGGCTGCACGGTGAGGAAGGGGACGGTCAGGCTCAGCACCTCGGGCGCGATCCGCGTGACGACCCGCAGCCGGTCGCCGAAGCGCGCCTTCTCCAGCACGAGGTAGCGCTCGATCGACCGCAGCTCCTCGGCGAGCGTCGTGTAGTCGCCGTGCTGGCGGAACGAGTAGCGCGTGAAGTCGGCGAACTCGAGCAGCAGCTCGCGGGCGCGCTCGGGATCGGTGCGGACGAACGAGGCGATCGCGCCGAGGGAGTTGTAGATGAAGTGGGGCGAGATCTGGGCCCGCAGCGCCCGCAGCTCGGCCTCCATCAGCGCGGTGCGTGATGCCGAGAGCTCGGCGAGCTCGAGCTGGCTGGAGACCCAGCCGGCGACCTCGGTGGCGGTGCGCGCGAGGCCCGCCGACGCGCTCTCGTCGACCACGACGATGCTCCCCACGACACGGCCCTCCACCGAGAGCGGCGCGACGATCACGCGGTTCGAGGCCTGGGTGCGGCCGTGCTCGAGGGCGACCGCGACCAGCTCGGCCGTGTGCTCGGTCTCGTCCGTGCCGGCCCAGCCGAGGGGTCCGTGCGTGTCGGTGATGCCCACCGTCGGCGCGCCGATCAGCTGGCGCAGGTGGGGGAGCGCCTGGCGCACGCTCTCGGCGTCGAGGCCCGACCGGAGGGCGGGTGCCGCCAGCGCGGCGGTGTGCAGCGTCTCGTACGTGGCGCGGTCCTCGGCGGATCCGAGGCTGCGGCGGCGGCTCAGCAGCACCCAGCGCGTCAGCAGCGCCAGCGCCACCAGTACGGCGACGACGGCCAGTGCGATCGCCGCATCGAGGGGACCCACGTCAGTCCAGCGAGAGCAGGATCGCGTCCGGCGGATCGGGCTCGCCGGCGAGCGCGGACTTGTCGACGACGGCGCGGACGCACCGGGTCTCGTGCCGCAGCCGGAGCTTCGCGGCGCCGGAGGCGTACTCGCGCCACAGGTCGTGCACGGCGCCGAGCGCGGACTCGGGCACGGAGGGGCGCCGGGTCTGCTCGGCGAAGCGCAGCAGGTGCGGCAGGTCGAGCTCCTCCCAGGCGTTGAAGACCTCGACCTCGGGCGGGCCGAACAGGCCGGAGGCGGAGAAGGTGTCGACGGCCGGCTCGGGGGCGTCGCGGTCGCCCGTGATGGTGCGCAGGCGGCGCATCCACGGGATCGAGTCGTCGTAGCGGCGGCGGCTCATGCTGGACAGCAGTCCGCCGGGCACCAGGACGCGCGCGTACTCGGCCAGCGCGGCAGGCGACTCCTCGAGGAACGGCGTGATGACGACGTCGAAGCTGTTCGACCGCAGCGGCAGCCGGTCGCCGCCGGAGCGGATGTAGGAGAGGTCGGGATTGCGGACCTGCTCGACGTCGTCGCCGATGACCGTGACGTCGTGGCCCTGCTCGGCCAGCTCGTACGCCAGTCCGCCGTCGCCGAGGTGCAGCACCGTGGCGAGGCGGTCGCCCACCATCCACTTGGCGGCGCGCGCGGCGGGGATGACGTCCACGCTCCGAGGCTACCGCCGGTCAGCCCGTGGCCCCGGAGGTGCGCTGGGTACGCTGCCTGCGTGTCCGATCCGTTCATCGCAGCCGCGTCCCTCGAGGGCGTTCCGTCGGCGTTCCGCGCCGCCCGCGACGGGATGGACGCCGTCCTGCGCGACCGCGGCCTGCGCCGCAGCACGCCCGACGACACCGCGCGCTCGCTGCTGATCGGCGCCTGGGCCACGGCCACGCTCGAGGGCTCCGAGATCGACCTCGACGAGCTCTCCTCGGGCGGCGGCGACGCCACCGCTCGGGCGGCCGTCCGGCTGTCCACCGAGCTGCTCGGCCTGCTGCCCACGTGGCAGCGCTCGCCGGTGCAGGCGATGGCGCGGATGCACGCGCTGGCCGCGGCGGGCTCGGTCCCCGACGACGACCTCGGCCGTCCCGTGAACCCGGCCGGAACCGCCCGGCTGACACAGCTGGCGAAGCTGCTGGGCGCCAGGACCGAGGCGCCGGCGATGGTCGTGGCGGCACTCGTGCACGCCGAGATCGCCTCCGCGGGCGCCTTCGTCTCGCACAACGGCGTGGTGGGGCGCGCGGCCGAGCGGCTCGTGCTGCTGGCGCGCGGCGTCGACCCCGCCTCGGTCACCGTGCCCGAGGCCGGCCACGTCGCCGCCGCGCCCGACTACTTCGCCGCGCTCGAGGCCTACGGGACCGAGGAGACCGGCGTCCACCGCTGGCTGCTGTACGCCGCCGAGGCGTTCACGCGGGGCGCCGAGGCGTCTCCGCTGTCCTCGCGCTGAGCCGTTCGGCCTCGGCACAGGACGACGGCGTCGGGGCGGGCCCGACGCCGTCGTGGAAGTCCGCACCTTCAGCTACCAAGCGTGCCTTCGTCAATCATCGCCTCGGGTCCGGCGTCGTGAGACGGCGGTTGTCCCGTCTGCGATTGCCCTGTGGGACGGGAGATCGCCGCGTGGGTACCGGGGTGCGGACTGCTCTGGAGTTCTGGCTCCAGCGTGCCTCACGCGGACTGGAACCACAAGGGTGAACGGCGTTGTCAGGCCGGTCGCGAGGTGCGACGCCGCACGGCCGCGGTGATCCCGAGGGCCAGCAGCGAGGCCGACGCCGCGATGCCGCCAAGGGCCATCGCCTTGCCCGTGGTGGACTCCGGCAGGAGCCGCGCGCGCAGCGCCGTGGGCCGCTCGAACGTGAGGATCGGCCAGCCCTCCTCGGTGGCCCGGCGGCGCAGTCCCTTGTCGGGGTTGACCGCGAACGGATGGCCCACCGCCTCGAGCATGGGGATGTCGGTCTCGGAGTCGGAGTAGCCGAAGCTGCGCTCCAGGTCGTAGCCCTCGGCCTCGGCCAGCTCGCGCATCGCGGTGACCTTGTTCGGGCCGTAGGAGTAGTGCAGGACGCGGCCGGAGTAGCGGCCGTCGACCTCCTCCAGGCGCGTGGCGATCGCGTGCGTGGCGCCGAGCATCTCGGCGATCGGCTCGACCATCTCGGTGCCGGAGGCCGACACGATGATGACGTCGTGGCCCGACGCGCGGTGCTCCTCGATGAGGTCGAGGGCCTCGGAGTAGACGAGCGGCTCGATGACGTCGTGCAGGGCCTCGCGCACGATCTGGCGCACGGTGACGGCGTCCCAGCCGGTGACCATGGCGCTGATCTCGTCGCGCATCTTCTCGAGCATGTCGTGGTCGGCGCCGCCCGTGCTGAAGACGAGCTGCGCGTAGGCGCTGCGCAGGACGGCGCGGCGGCTGAGCAGGCCCTCGGCGAAGAGGGACTTGCTGAAGGCAAGCGTGCTGGACCTCGCGATGATCGTCTTGTCGAGGTCGAAGAAGGCGGCGGGCCGTCCCGCGGGGGTCGCCATGTCCTCCAGCGTAGGCGGTCCGCACCGACAGTCGGGGAGATTCGTCCACACGCCTGCGTCACACCCGGCGCTCCGTCCACAGGCTCGGCGCGACCTCTCCCGGTGCGTCCCGGGCCTCGCGAGGGTGGGGGCATGGACCCACGCCCGCCCTCCGCAGCACCCCTGGTGGTCACCCGCGACGCGTCGTTCGCCGAGAGCGCGCGGCGCTGGTGCGCGGCCGCGGGTCACGAGCCCGAGACCATCGCCGATGTCGACCGGGTGCGCCGCGCGTGGCGCTCGGCGTCGTCGGTGCTGGTCGACTCCCGCAGCCTCGACGCCCTGCTGGCGATCGACCTGCCACGGCGCGACGAGGTGGTCGTGGTGGCGCCCGACCCGCGCGAGGCCTGGCGCTCGGCGCTCGACCTCGGGGCGCGCGACGTGCTGTGCGCCGACGAGGACGCCGCGATCGTCGGGGCGCTCGTGCGGGCCCTCGACGGCTCGGGCGAGGCCTGCGCCATCACGATCGTCGGCGCGTGCGGAGGCGTGGGCGCCTCCACGCTCGCGGCCGCCACGGCCGGGCTCGCCGCGCGGCGCGACCTCTCTCCCGTCCTCGTCGACGGTGATCCGCTGGGCGGGGGACTCGACCTCGTCACGGGTGCCGAGGCCGTCGACGGCTCCCGTTGGAACGATCTCGACGGGGCCGTCGGGCACGTCGGCGCGGCCGAGCTGGTGGAGAGCCTGCCCGTGCACCGGGGGATCGCGCTGGTGTCCTTCGGCCGGGCCGGACGTCCGGTGCACGGCAGCGCCCCGGTGATCGGCGCGGCGATGCGCGGCTTCGACGTGGTCGTGGCCGACGTGCCGCGCCACCTGGACGATCTCGGCCGCGAGCTCGCCTCGCGCTCGGTCCTCACGGTGGTCGTCGTGCCGCGGCGGCTCCGCGGGGTGGTCGCGGCGCGGGCGCTCGTCGAGCGGCTGGGCTCCTGGTCCGGCTCGGTCGCGCTCGTCACGCGGTCGGCGCCGTCGGGGATGCCGGCCGCCGCCGTCGGGCGCGAGCTCGGACTGCCGGTCCTGGCCGATCTCGGCACCTCGCGACGCCTGGCGGCCGACCTCGAGCACGGCCTCGGGCCGTTGCGCGCGCGGTCGGTGGTCGGGGCTGCGCGGCGGGTCCTCGACACGGTGGGCCTGCGGTGACGGCCGTCCGGGCCGAGGTCGTCGAGCGGGTCCGGCGGCGGCTGGCCGCCTCGGGCTCCGAGCCCACGCCGCACTCGGTCGCCGAGGCGCTGCGCGCCGAGGAGCAGCTGTGGGGCACCACCACGGTGCTGGCGATCGTCGAGCAGCTGCGCAGCGAGGTGCTGGGCGCCGGGGTCCTTCAGCCGCTGCTCGACCTGCCCGGCGTCACCGACGTCCTGGTCAACGGCGCCGAGGGCGTCTACGTCGACGCAGGCGACGGTCTCGCGCCCCGGCCCGAGGTCGGGTTCGCCGACGAGGCCACCGTGCGCCGCCTGGCGCAGCGCCTCGCGGCCACCGCGGGGCGACGGCTCGACGACGCGTCGCCGTGGGTCGACGGCCGCCTCGCCGACGGCACCCGGCTGCACGCGGTGCTCTCGCCGGTCGCCCGCACCGGCACCGCGATCTCCCTGCGGGTGCCGCCGCAACGGGCGATGACCCTGACCGAGCTGGAGGCCGGCGGTTCCGTCGCACCGGAGATGGGCGCCGCCCTGCGTGATCTCGTCGCGTCCCGGCGCAGCTTCCTCGTCACCGGCGGCACCGGCTCGGGCAAGACCACGGTCCTCGCCGCGCTGCTGCACCTCGTGCCGGAGGCCGAGCGGATCGTCGTCGTCGAGGACTCCGACGAGCTGCGGCCCCGGCACCCGCACGTCGTCGGTCTCGTCGCGCGCCCACCCAACGTGGAGGGCGCCGGAGCGGTGGGACTGCGCGACCTCGTGCGTCAGGCCCTGCGGATGCGTCCGGACCGGATCGTGGTGGGCGAGGTCCGCGGTGCCGAGGTGGTCGACCTGCTGGCGGCCCTCAACACCGGACACGAGGGCGGCTGCGGCACCGTGCACGCCAACGCGCCGGACGACGTCCCGGCCCGGATGGAGGCGCTCGGCATTGCCGCGGGGCTCACCCGCGACGCGGTCCACGCCCAGGTCGCGGCGGGGCTCGATGCGGTCGTGCACGTCGTGCGTCACGCCGACGGGGTGCGCGAGGTCGCGGCGTTGGCCGACGTCGCGGCCGACGCGTCGGGCCGACTCGTCGTGCGGCCTCGGCTGGAGATCCGTCGCGGCCGGGTCGTCGAGCCGTGAGGGAGGCGGCCGCCCTGCTGGGCGTGGCCGCGGTGCTCGTCTGGCGACCGCCGTGGGGCTGGGTCCGGGTGCGGATCCGCCCGGTCACGTGGCGGCGGCCGGGGCGCCGCCAGCTCGTCCCGGTGGCCGTGCTCGCGTCGAGCGCCACCCTGGTCGTCCTGCCCGCCGCACCGACGATCCTCGCCTGGACCGTGGCGGGCATCGCGGTCGCCGCCGGCGTCCGCTGGGGCCGGGCCCGCGAGCGCAGGCGCCGGCTCGCGGTCCGCGACGAGTGCCAGGTGGTCATCGACGGACTCGTCGGCGAGCTCCGCAGCGGGGTGCCGCCGACCACCGCACTCCAGCGGCTGGAGCTCGAGGCGCCCGTGCTTCGCGTCGCCGCGACCGCCGCGGCCACCGGTGGTGACGTGGCCACGGCGCTGCTCGAGCTGGGACGCCGTCCGGGCGCCGAGGCGCTGAGGGGAGTGGGCCAGGCCTGGGCCGTCTCGCAGTCGTCCGGAGTGGCGCTCGTCGACACCCTCGAGCGGGTCCGCGAGGCCGCGCGGGAGGACCGCGAGCTCGAGCGCGAGCTGGCCGCGGGCGTCGCGCCCGCCCGTGCCACCGCGCTGCTCGTGATCGCGATGCCACCCCTCGGACTCGGCCTCGGGACGGGCCTCGGGGTCGACCCGCTGCACGTCGTCCTCACCACCGTCCCCGGCGCCGCGTGCGTCGCATTGGGTGTCGCCTTCGCCGCGGCGGGCGTGCTGTGGATCGAGGGGATCGCCGACCGGCTCGAGGCCGGCGGATGATCGCGGGCCTGCTCGTGGCCGCGGCCGTCCTCGTGGCGGTTCCGGGGCACGCCCGGCGACGTCACGGACGGCTGAGACGGGCGCCAGCAGCCCGGCGCGTGGATCGAGCACTGCTCGTCGCAGCCTGCGCGCCGGTGGCGGGCTGGCTGGTCTTCGGGGCCGTCGGTCTCGTCGTGGGTGCGGCGGCCGCGCCGTTCGTCCACCGGCAGGCCGGCCGGTGGGAGTCGTCGCGCGACGCCCGCCGGCGGGTCCAGCTGGTGCGCGGTGCGCCGCTCGCGCTCGACCTCGTCGCCGCGGTCCTCGAGGCCGGGCGCTCGCCGCACGAGGCGGTGCTCGCGGTCGCGGCGCAGGCACCCGAGCCCATCGGGCCAGAGCTCCAGGCGGTCGCCCTCCGCGTGCGCCTCGCCGCCGACCCGGCGACGGCGTGGAGGTCGCTCGACGGCGACGTCCTCGAACCCGTGGGCCGCGCGTTCGCGCGGGCCGAGACCTCGGGAGCCGCGATCGTCCCGCTGATCCGCGACACCGCCGACGACCTGCGCCGGGCCGACCGCGCGCAGCGGCGCGAGATGGTCGGGCGCGTCGGCGTCCGAACGACCGTGCCGATGGGGCTGTGCCTGCTGCCGGCGTTCGTGCTGGTGGGCGTCGCTCCCACGGTGATCGCGGTCGTGGGGTCGGTCCGGCCGTGACTCGTCCCCAGCCCGACGCGTGGCGCCGAGAGATCTCCACAGGCTTCCGGAGGGTCCGCAGATCGGGGCCCCGGATCGCCATCTTCGGGTGTCACATCATCCGTTGGAAGGACACCCATGAAGTTGATCGCCACCCTGCGCCGTGTCGCCGATCGTGCCGACGAGCTCGGCATGAGCACCTCCGAGTACGCCGTGGGCACGCTCGGCGCCTGCACCATCGGCGGCGTCCTGGTGAAGATCGGCCAGTCCGACTGGTTCGGCGACCTCGTCCGGGACGTGCTCGGCCGGATCCCCGACCTGCTGCCGTTCTGACCGTCCCGCCGCGGCACCCGGGGAGCCGGGTGCCGCGGCCCCGCCCGAGGAGGCACTGCATGAAGAAGCTGAGTCGAGCCGAGCACGGCCAGGTCACCGCCGAACATGCCGTCGGCGGCGTCGCGGCCGTCACGGTCGCCGGGGCGATCCTCGGCGGTCCCGGCTCCGCGATGGGCCGGTGGGTCCTCGAGTTCGCCACCGACCTCGTCGCGCGGGCGTTCTCGACCACGCTGCCCGACCTGTTCCGGTGGCAGTGGTGAGGCGCGGCGAGCGGGGGATGGTCACCGCCGAGACGGTCGTGGTCCTGCCGTTCGTCGTGCTGGTGGCGTGCGTGCTGGTCTGGGTGGTGTCGCTCGGCGTTGCCCAGATGCGCGTCGCCGACGCGTCGCGCGAGGCCGCTCGCCTGCTGGCGCGGGGGCAGTCGACGGCGGACGCGCGTGCGGCGGTGCGCGAGGCCGTGCCGGGCGCGAGGATGCGGGTGAGCCGCGACGGCGACCGCGCCGGGGTCACCGTGCGCTACCGGGCGCGGTTGCCACTCGTGCCGCGCGTGCACCTCGACCTCTCCAGTCGCTCGGTGGCGGTCGTCGAATGAGGAGAGCGGAGCGGGGATCGGCCACGGTGCAGGCCGCGGCGGTCGTCGCGCTGCTGGGCCTCGTGGCGTTCGTCTGCCTGCAGGTCGCGCTGGCGGTGTCGCTGCGCGAGCGGGCGGCTGCGGCCGCCGATCTCGCGGCCCTGGCGGCCTCGCGGGCCAGCGTGGAGGGGCAGGATCCCTGTGGCGAGGCGCGTCAGGTGGCCGGCGACAACGGTGCGCGCCTGCAGGACTGCCGGATGGACGCCGACGTCGCCACGGTCACGGCGCGCGTGGTGGGCCCGCGCTGGTCGATCGGCCGGTGGGCCGCCGACCAGCGGGCCCGGGCCGCCCCCGCCTGGTACCTCGAGTGAGGCGGCGGGGGCGGACGGGTTCAGCTCTTGACGGACTTGTCGATGATCGGGTCGTCGCCGTCGACGACGGGATCCGACGGGCCGTCGGACGGGGCCTCCTCCACCACGAGGGCGAAGTCCTCGCCGTGGCGGTCGACGCCGGCCAGCACCGCGTCCTCGACCAGGCTCTGGCCCAGGTCCTCGCGGACGATGATCGGGTCCGAGCGCAGGTCGCGGTAGAGCGACACGCACAGCGCGATCATCACCAGCAGGAACGGCAGCGCGGCGACGATCGTCAGCGCCTGCAGTCCCTGCAGGGCCACCGGGTCGCCCGGGTCGGCGATGAGCAGCATGATCGCCGCGACGGCACCGGTCAGGCCGCCCCAGAAGACGACCGTCCAGGTCGCGGGGTGGATCGAGCCACGCTGCGACAGGGTGCCCATGACGAGCGAGGCCGCGTCGGCGCCCGACACGAAGAAGATGCCGACGAGCAGCATGACGAGCACGGTCGTGATCGCGGGGATCGGGTACTGCTGCAGCAGGTCGAACAGCGCGTAGTTCGAGTCCACCGAGGACTCGCCACCCGAGATCGCGTCGGCCTCGCTGATGCCGGCGCCGCCGAAGATCGCGAACCAGATCAGGCTGACCATGCTCGGCACCAGCAGCACGCCGGTGACGAACTGGCGGATCGTGCGGCCACGGCTGATGCGCGCGATGAACATGCCCACGAACGGCGTCCACGAGACCCACCAGGCCCAGTAGAAGATCGTCCACGCGCCGAGCCAGTCGGCGACCTCGCCACCGTTGGCGTTGGTGCGGCCGGCCATCTCGGGCAGGAACGCGACGTAGTCGGCCATCGACGTCGGGATGAGGTTCAGCATCATCAGCGTCGGGCCGGCGAGGAAGACGAAGGCGGCCAGCACGAGGGCCAGCACCATGTTGATGTTCGACAGCCACTGGATGCCCTTGGCGACACCCGAGACCGCCGAGAGGATGAACAGGATCGTCAGGACCACGATGATCGCGACGACGAGCGTCTCGCCCACCGACTCGACCCAGCCGTTGTGCTCGATGCCGGCGGCGATCTGCAGGGCGCCCAGGCCCAGCGACGCGGCCGAGCCGAAGAGCGTCGCGAAGATGGCCATGATGTCGATGACCTTGCCGATGGGGCCCTCGGTCTGCTTGCGGCCGAGCAGCTTCGTGAACGCGGCCGAGATCAGCTGCGGGCGACCCAGGCGGAACGTGCCGTAGCCGATCGCCAGGCCGACGACCGCGTAGACGGCCCACGGGTGCAGCGTCCAGTGGAACAGGGTCTGGCCCATGGCCACCTGCATGGCGGCGTCGGTGCCGGCCTCGGCGGTCTCCGGCGGCGGAGCGAGGTAGAACGTCAGCGGCTCCGCGACGCCCCAGAACATCAGGCCGATGCCCATGCCCGCGCTGAACATCATCGCGATCCACGAGGCGGTGCGGAACTCCGGCTTCTCGCCGTCACGGCCGAGCGGGATCTTGCCGTAGCGGCTGGCGGCCACCCAGATGGCGAAGACGACGAAGCCGGTGGTGGCCATGACGAACAGCCAGCCGGTGTACTCGATCACCCACGACTGGGCGTCCGAGGCGCGCTCGCCGAGGGAGACCTGGTCGAGGATTCCCCACAGGACGACCACGAGGGCCAGAGCGGCCGCGACCCCGAAGACGACCTTGTCGAGTCTCCCTTCTGGGCGTGGCTCCAGCTCGGGCTCGAACACGTCGTCGGTGGGTCGGTCGATGCCGATGGCCATCGGAGAAATCACCTCAGGTTTCTTTCAGGTCTGTTGGTGCAAACCTTTCAACCCTCGCACCGACGTCCAAGATTGGCCAATCGAGGACGCCCGGAACTCCGGGCGAAACGGCCCGATCAGGCCGGTGCGGACGCCAGCACGGCGTCGAGCAGGAGCACGGCCCCGGCCTTGTCGAGCGGGTGGTTTCCGTTGCCGCACTTGGGCGAGACGACGCACGACGGGCACCCGTCGCGGCACGTGCACTCGGCGATCGTGTGGCGCGTCATCCGCAGCCACTGCGCCATCTGCTCGTACCCTCGCTCGGCGAACCCGGCGCCCCCGCGATGGCCGTCGTGGACGAACACCGTGAGCTTCCCGGTGTCGGGGTGCAGCGCGGTCGACAGGCCGCCGATGTCCCACCGGTCGCACGTCGCCAGCAGCGGCAGGATGCCGATCGCGGCATGCTCCGCGGCGTGCGCGGCACCGGGCAGCGCCTCGGGGTCCATGAGGCCGGTGGCGACGTCGGTGTCGAGGGTCCACCACACGGCCGCGGTGGGCAGCGTGCGCTCGGGCAGGTCGAGCGGCTCCTCCCCGATCACGCGGCCGGTGCTGCGGTCGCGGATCTGGTAGCCGATCACCTGGCTGGCCACCTCGACGTCGCCGAAGGCGACCGTGGCCGGGCCCCAGGCGACGCGGCGGCGCTCCTCGACCACGGTGACCGCCGTGGCCGAGCGCGCGCTGGTGGTGTGGTGCACGTCGGCCCGGCGGACCACCGCCGCCCCGTGCTCGGGGTCGTAGGACTCGACGAGGTGGTCCTCGCCGCGGTGCACGTAGATCGCGCCCTCGTGGACCTCGGCGTCGGCGGAGCCGGCGTCCACCGTGCCGACGAGGCGTCCCGTGGTGCCCTCGACGATCTGCACGGGGTGGCCCCCGGCGGAGCGGATGTCGGCGAGGTCGGCCGCGCGCTCGCGGCTGGTCCAGAACCAGCCCGCCGCGCGCCGGCGGAGCATCCCGGCGGCCTCGAGCGCGGCGACGCCCTCCGCCGCGCGGGGGCCGAACGGGCCGAAGTCGGCCTCGGTGAGCGGCAGCTCCTGGGCCGCGGCCGCGAGGTGCGGGCCCAGCACGTAGGGGTTCTCCGGGTCGAACACCGTGGCCTCGACCGGCGCGCCCAGCACGGCCTCGGGATGGTGCACGAGGAAGGAGTCGAGCGGGTCGTCGCGCGCGATCATCACCCCCACGCTGTCGACCCCGGCGCGTCCCGCGCGCCCCCACTGCTGCCACAGGGCGGCGCGGGTGCCGGGGAAGCCCACCGTGACCACGGCGTCGAGGCCCGAGATGTCGATGCCCAGCTCGAGCGCGTTGGTGCTGGCCAGGCCGAGCAGGTCGCCGGAGCGGAGCCGGGCCTCCAGCTCGCGTCGCTCCTCGGGCAGGTAGCCGCCGCGGTAGGTGGCCACGCGCCCGGCCAGCTCGGGATCGACCTCGGCCAGCGCCCGCGAGGTGGTCATGGCCAGCTGCTCGGCGCCGCGCCGCGAGCGGACGAAGACGAGCGTGCGGGTGCCGCCCACGACGAAGTCCGTGAGCAGGTCGGACGCCTCGGAGCCCGCCGAGCGACGCACCTCCACGCCGTCGCGCGCGGCCTGCAGCGGGGGCTGCCAGAACGCCACGGTGCGGGCGGCGTGGGGCGAGGCGTCCTCGGTGACGGCCGTGACCGGCGCCCCGATCAGCCGCTCGGCCGACGCGGCGGGCTCGGCGACCGTCGCCGACGAGAGGACGAAGAGCGGGTCGGCCCCGTAGTGCGCGCAGATCCGCCGCAGCCGGCGCAGGATCAGCGCCACGTGGGCGCCGAAGACGCCGCGGTAGTGGTGGCACTCGTCGATCACGACCACGCGCAGCCCGGCCAGCAGGCGCGCCCATCGGTCGTGCTGCGGAAGGATCGTGCGGTGCAGGATGTCGGGGTTCGCCAGCACCCAGTTGGCGTGGTCGCGGGCCCACGCGCGCTCCTCGCGGCTGTTGTCGCCGTCGACCGTGGCCGGGCGCAGGCCGGGCACGCCGGTGGGCAGCCGCCGCAGCTGGTCGGCGGCGAGTGCCTTCGTCGGCGCGAGGTAGAGGACCGACGGCCGTCGGGCGCCGGAGAGGCCGGAACCGCCGCGTCCCTCGCGGAGCGCCTGCAGCGCGGCCGCTTGGTAGACGAGCGACTTGCCCGAGGCGGTGCCGGTCGCCACGACGACGTGCCGCCGGTCGCGCAGCGCCGCGAGCGCCTCGGCCTGGTGCCCCCACAGCACGTCGGCGCCCTCGGCCGCGAAGAGGTCGCGGACCTCGGGGTCGATCCACTCGGGCCACGGCTCCACCACGGGCTCGACGGCGGGGTGGTGCTGCACGTGCACGAGTCGCTCGGCATGACGCGCGAGAACGGGGTGCAGGGGCATGGGGGAAGTGTCCCCCACCACCCTGACTGGCCCGTGCGTGCGTTCAGGTGGGAAGACGTGCCCCCGGATGATTGAATTCGGACATGGACCTCACGCTCACCGAACGGGAGTCACCCCCGTTCCACGTGGTCGAGGTCGCGGGGGAGATCGATGTCTACACCGCGCCGCGCCTACGTGAAGTCGTCGTCGGCGCGATCGACGACGGACACATCCGCCTGGTGATCGACATCGAGAACGTCGCCTTCCTCGACTCGACGGGCCTCGGCGTGCTCGTCGGGGCGCTGAAGCGCGTGCGGGCCGAGAACGGCTCCCTCGACATCATCTGCACCAGCGAGCGTCTCCTGCGCATCTTCGCCATCACCGGCCTCGACAAGGTCTTCGGCCTGCACACCTCGATCGACGAGCTGGTCTCCTGACCGTGGCGACCCCCGACGTCGGCAGGCTCCGGGAGGCGATCGACGGCTTCACCGTCGACGCCGTGCACGGAGTCCTCGGCGACGCGGCGTGGCGCGCCCTGGCCCGCAACGAGACGGTGCCCGGGCTGCGGGCCACGGCCGACGGGTCGGCCCTCTCGACGCTCATCAGGCTCTTCCAGCTGCAGGCGTCCGTGCCCCGCACGAGTGCCGAGGCGGCCTTCGGCGACGCGTGGGAGACCGCGCTCGCGGTGGGCCTGGTCGAGGCCGACGGCGACGAGGCGCGGGCGCTGCTCGACCTGCGTCCCTACGGCGACGAGCTCCACGACTGGTGGGTCGTGTGCGACCTGACCCCGGGCCTCGACGGACGCGAGAACCCGCGTGACCCCTCCTACGTGCTGGGCATCAGCGAGGCCTCGTCCTCGCTGGCGCAGCTCACGGTGCGGCCGCCGGTGGGACGCGCGCTCGACCTCGGCACCGGCTGCGGCGTGCAGGCCCTGCACCTCGCCACCCACTCACGCGACGTCGTCGCCACCGACGTCAACCGGCGCGCCACCGACCTCACCCGGCTCACCGCCGCGATCAACGGCGTCGACCTCGACGTCCGCGAGGGCAGCCTCTTCGAGCCCGTCGCGGGGGAGCGGTTCGACCTCATCTCCACCAACCCGCCGTTCGTCGTCTCGCCGCCCGAGGGCCACCGCCTCGTCTACCGCGAGACCGGCTTCCCCGGCGACGACGTCGTGCGCCGCATCGTCACGCATGCGCCCGACCACCTCAACGAGGACGGCTGGTGCCAGGTGCTCGCCGCGTGGATCCACGAGGACGGCGTCCCCTGGCAGGAGCGGCTCGCGTCGTGGATCGCGCCCACCGGGATGGACGCGTGGGTCGTGCAGCGCGAGCGGGTCGACCTGCCCGAGTACGCCGAGATGTGGCTCGCCGACGCCGGACTCCGGCACGCGCCCGGTCACCTGGAGCGCTACGACCGCTGGCTCTCGTGGTTCGCCGAGCAGCGCATCGAGGCCATGGGCTTCGGCTGGATCACCCTCCGCAAGGCCGGCCGCGCCACGCCGCAGGTGCGGATCGAGGAGTGGACCGGCCCCGTGGCGCAGCCGGTGAGCACCGAGTTCGCCGCCTGGGCCGACCGCGCGGACGCCCTCGACGCTGGCGACGTGCTCGACCGCGCGTGGCGGGTGGGCGACGACGTCGTCCAGGAGACGGCGGGTCCGGCGGGCGCGCCCGACCCCGCCATCATCCGGGTCGTTCGGATGGGCGGCCTGCGCCCCACGCGCCAGCTCGACACGATCGAGGCCGGACTCGTCTCGGCCAGCGACGGCGACCTGACGGCGGGTCAGCTGCTCGACGCGATCGCCCAGCTGCTCGAGCAGGACGCCGCCGAGGTGCGCCGGACCTACGAGACCGCGGTGCGCGAGCTCGTGGCCGACGGCTTCCTCGTCTAGCTCCCGGCCCCCACTCGCACGGGCCGACGCTGGCCGCCCAGCGACACGAGCGCGATGGCCACGGCGATCCCGCCTCCGGCCGCGAAGCCGGCGGCAGCGCCCCACTGGTCGATCGCGGCGCCGATGACCGGAGCGCCCGCGGCGCCGCCGACCGTGAACGCCGTGGCCTGCCAGCCCATCGCCTCGCCGCGACGGGACTCGTCGGTGAGCTTGGCGATGTACTCGCTGCACGCGGTCATGATCGGCGCGCACAGCAGGCCGGCCGGGATCGCAGCGAGCGCGAGCGTCCACGGCGCGTGCGCGATGCCGACGGGGATCGTCAGCAGGCCCATCGCGAGCAGCAGGTATGTGGGCCGGATCGACGCGGGGCGTGCTCCGTAGATGAGGCCGCCGACGAGCGACGACAGGCCCCAGCCGAGGTACACGACGCCGACGAGCCCGACCGCGTCCAGCTCGCGCAGCACGGCGATGATCCCGAGGTCGGTCGACATCAGGGCCACCATCGCCCCGCCCGACACGAGGAAGAGGAACATCAGGTCGCGCGTGACCCAGTCGAAGCCGCGGGTCCGGGCGGCCGGCGGCTGGCCCTCGCTGCGCGTGGGCGGATCGAGCCACCACAGGATGAGCAGTCCGAGCGCGACCGTGAAGCCCACCGCGAGCAGCGCGATCTCCGGCGAGGCCGCCACGACGAGCACGCCCGCGGCGGCCGGGCCGATGATGAAGGAGGCCTCCGCGATGACCGAGTCGAGCGCGAAGGCGCTGCGGTGGTGGCTCGACGGCAGGTTCGCGGCCAGCGACACCCGCACGATCGAGTGCACGGGCGCGATGAACAGGCCCATGACGAACGCCAGCGGCAGCAGCCAGAGGTAGTTCGCGGTGGCGGCGAGCGGGTAGACGATGAAGAGGACGGCGATCGAGGGGATCAGCGCGCGCCGCACGCCGAGGCCGTCGATCATCCGGCCGCGCCAGGGCGCGCCGAGACCCGCCCCGATGGTCTCCACGGCGGCCACGATCCCGGCCTCGCCGTAGGAGGCTCCGAGCCCCTCGACGACCAGCAGCGTGAGCACGAGCGGGACCGCCATCATGGGGATTCGGGCGAGGAACGCCGCGATGTACAGGGGTACGGTTCCGGGTGACCGGAGCACCTGTCCGTAGGTCACCTTCTCCACTCGCCGGATTCTTCCACGGCTGGCACCTGTGAGAAAAATGGTTGACAGGAGGCGCTACGGTGGGCCTCCATCGGCCTCTCTCCCCAACAGGCCCCCTCGGAGGAACCCAACGTGACATCACTGGTGATCGTCGAGTCGCCCAACAAGGTGCGCAGCATCGCGGCGTACCTCGGCGACGGCTACGTCGTCTCCTCCTCGGTGGGCCACATCCGCGACCTGCCGCAGGGCGCCGACCAGATCCCCGCGAAGTACAAGGGGGAGTCGTGGGCGCGACTCGGCGTCGACATCGACAACCGGTTCGAGCCGGTCTACGTCGTCCCGGCCGAGAAGAAGAAGCAGATCGCCGAGCTGAAGAAGCTGCTCAAGGAGGCCGACGAGCTCGTGCTCGCGACCGATGAGGACCGCGAGGGCGAGGCCATCGCGTGGCACCTCTTCGACGAGCTGAAGCCCAAGGTCCCGGTCAAGCGCATCGCCTTCAACGAGATCACCAAGGAGGCGATCCAGCGCGCGATCGCCAACCCCCGCGACATCGACCAGGACCTCGTCGACGCGCAGGAGACCCGCCGCATCCTCGACCGCCTCTACGGCTACGAGATCAGCCCGGTCCTGTGGAAGAAGGTCATGAGCGGCCTGTCCGCCGGCCGCGTGCAGTCGGTGGCCACCCGCCTGGTCGTCGAGCGCGAGCGCGAGCGGATGGCCTTCCGCACCGCGTCCTACTGGGACCTCGAGGCCACGTTCGGCTGCGATCTCGAGCCCTCGCGCTTCCCGGCGAAGCTCGCCACGGTCGACGGCAAGCGCGTCGCCTCGGGCTCGAACTTCGACAGCTCGGGCGCGCTCAAGGGCAACGTCGTCCACCTCGACGAGCCGGCCGCGCAGGCACTGTCCACCGCGCTCGAGGGCCGCGAGTTCACCGTGCGCTCGGTCGAGTCCAAGCCGTACACGCGCCGTCCCTACGCACCGTTCCGCACCACCACGCTGCAGCAGGAGGGCTCGCGCAAGCACGGCTTCGGCGCCCAGCGCACGATGTCGATCGCCCAGAAGCTGTACGAGGGCGGCTACATCACCTACATGCGCACCGACTCGGTCACGCTGTCGCAGACCGCGCTCACCGCGGCGCGCTCGCAGGTCAAGGAGCTCTACGGCGCCGACTACCTGCCCGACAAGCCACGCGTCTACAGCTCCAAGGTCAAGAACGCCCAGGAGGCGCACGAGGCGATCCGCCCCGCCGGCGAGACGTTCCGCACCCCGAAGCAGACCGGCCTGTCCGGTGACGAGCTCAAGCTCTACGAGCTGATCTGGAAGCGCACGATCGCCTCGCAGATGGCCGACGCGAAGGGCAACTCGGTCTCGATCCGCATCGGCGCGGCCACCGAGGGCGGCCAGGACGTCGAGTTCGGCGCCTCGGGCCGCACCATCACGTTCCACGGCTTCCTCAAGGCGTACGTCGAGTCCACCGAGGACCCCGACGCCGAGGGCGACGACCAGCAGACCAAGCTGCCGAACCTCTCCGAGGGCGACGTCGTCACCGCGGTCGAGCTGGCCGCCGCCGGCCACCAGACCAAGCCGCCGGCGCGCTACACCGAGGCCTCGCTCATCAAGGAGCTGGAGGACCGCGAGATCGGCCGCCCCTCCACCTACGCCTCGATCGTCAACACGATCCAGAACCGCGGCTACGTCTACAAGAAGGGCACGGCGCTCGTGCCGGCCTGGGTCGCGTTCAGCGTGATCCGCCTGATGGAGCAGCACTTCCCGCGCCTCGTGCAGTACGAGTTCACCGCCGAGCTCGAGGGCGTCCTCGACGAGATCTCGCACGGCCGCGAGAACCGCGTCGCCGTCCTCGAGGGCTTCTGGTCGGGCGAGGGGGAGACCGACACCGGCCTCAAGCGCCTCGTCGACAACCTGCCCGAGATCGACGCCCGTGGCCTGGCCACCTTCGAGCTCGGCGAGGGCATCGCCGTGCGCGTCGGTCGCTACGGCCCCTACGTCGAGGGCCCGCCGATGGTGCCGGCCAAGGACGGCGGCGAGCAGCCCACCCGCGCCAACGTGCCCGAGGACCTGCCGCCCGACGAGCTCACGCTCGAGAAGGCCAAGGAGCTCCTCGCCACGCCCGCCGGCATGGAGAAGGTGCTCGGCACCCACCCCGAGACCGGTCTCGAGATCGTCGCGAAGAACGGCCGCTACGGCCCCTACGTCACCGAGTCGCTGCCCGAGGACGCCAAGAAGGGCGCCAAGCCCCGCACGGCCAGCCTGTTCAAGTCGATGGACCTCGACTCGATCGGCCTCGAGGACGCGGTGCGCCTGCTGACGCTGCCGCGTGTCGTCGGCACCGACGTCGACGGCACCGAGATCACGGCGCAGAACGGCCGCTACGGGCCGTACCTGAAGAAGGGCACCGACTCGCGCTCGCTGGAGTCCGAGGAGCAGCTGCTGACGATCACCGAGGAGCAGGCGCGGGCGATCTACTCCCAGCCCAAGACCTACGGTCGTCGTGCTGCCGCGGCTCCGCTGAAGGAGCTCGGCGAGGACCCCACCAGCGGCAAGCCGATCGTGGCGAAGGACGGCCGCTTCGGCGCCTACGTCACCGACGGCGAGTACAACGCCACGCTGCGCAAGGACGACGACATCGCGACGCTGACGCACGAGCGTGCCGTCGAGCTGCTCGCCGAGCGCCGCGCGAAGGGGCCCGCGAAGAAGGGCGCCAAGAAGACGGCGAAGAAGGCCACCAAGAAGACGGCCACCAAGAAGACGGCGGCCAAGAAGACCACCGCGAAGAAGACCACCGCGAAGAAGGCCACGACGAAGAAGTCGACCGCCGAGAAGTCCTGAGTCCACCCCCGCGGAGGTCTCGCCCACGACCGCGTTCGTGCCCTACGGTGTAGGAACCCTTCGCAGTGGGACGGAGCACTCATGACCGAGGCACCTCAGTACACGATGGCCCAACGGCTGGGCGCCGAGGCGCTCGGCACGTTCTGGCTGGTCTTCGGCGGCTGCGGCACGGCGATCTTCGCCGCGACCGCCATCCCCGTCGACGCGCAGATGGCGGTCGGGGTGGGCTGGCTGGGCGTCGCCTTCGCCTTCGGCCTCACCGTGCTCACGGGCGCGTACGCGTTCGGCCCGGTGTCGGGCGGCCACTTCAACCCCGCGGTCTCGGTGGGCCTCGCGGTCGCCAAGCGATTCGCGTGGCGCGACCTGCCCGGCTACGTCGCGGCGCAGGTCGTCGGCGCCACGCTGGCCGGGGCCGTCCTGCTGATCATCGCGCGGGGGATCGAGGGCGGCTTCGACCCGGTCGAGACCGGCTTCGCCACCAACGGCTACGGCGACCGCTCGCCGATGGGCTACAGCCTCGCGTCGGTGGCGCTCATCGAGGTCGTGCTGACGGCGGTGTTCCTCTTCGTCATCCTCGGCACCACCGCGAAGCGCGCGGCGGTGGGCTTCGCGGGCCTGTCGATCGGTCTGGCGCTGACCCTGATCCACCTCATCAGCATCCCGGTGTCGAACACCTCGGTGAACCCGGCGCGCTCGCTCGGCGTCGCCTGGTACGCCGGCGGCGACGCGTTGGCGCAGGTGTGGGTGTTCATCCTCGCGCCGGTGGTCGGCGCCGCGATCGCCGGCTTCGCGCACGACTTCCTGCTCGGCCGCGACCGCGATCCCGTCGCGTAGCCGGCGTCGTCCACAGGCGCGCTCGGCCGTGCGCCACGCTGTCGGGCGAGCCGACTAGGCTCGCCCCATGCAGCCATCGGACGACCCCCTCGTCACCGAGGTCGGCGTCTTCGTCGCGTTCGAGGGCGGCGAGGGCTCGGGCAAGTCCACCCAGTCACGACTGCTCGCGTCGTGGGTCGAGTCGCGGGGGCACACCGCGCTGCTCACGCGTGAGCCCGGCGGCACCGAGGTCGGGGCGCGGCTCCGCTCGATCCTGCTCGACCCGGCCACGGGCGACCTCTCCCCGCGCACCGAGGCGCTCATCTACGCCGCCGACAAGGCCGAGCACGTCGACACCATGATCCTGCCGGCGCTGGCCGACGGCACGGTCGTCATCACGGACCGCTACGTCGACTCCACGCTGGCCTACCAGGGCGCCGGGCGGGCCCTCCACGTTGGCGAGCTCGAGCCGCTGGCCCGCTGGGCCACCGCCGACCTGCGCCCGCACCTCACCGTGGTGCTCGACGTCGACCCGCGCGTCGGCCTGGCCCGAGCGGGCGAGCCCGACCGCATCGAGGGCGAGCCGATCGAGTTCCACGACCGCGTGCGTCGTCACTTCCTCGACCTCGCCGATGCCGACCCCGATCACTACGTCGTCCTCGACGCCGACGAGGCGCCCGGGGTGATCCACGAGCACGTCCGCGCAGCCGTCCTGCCGTGGCTGCCCCAGGCGCGAGGAGCGCAGGCATGACCGCTCCCGTCTGGGACGAGCTCGTCGGACAGGACGACGTCGTCGCCACCCTCGGGTCCGCCGTGGCGGGGCAGATGACCCACGCCTGGCTGTTCACCGGTCCGCCCGGCTCGGGTCGCTCCAACGCCGCCGTCGCGTTCGCCACCGCGCTGCAGTGCGAGCAGGGCGGCTGCACGACGTGCCACTCGTGCGTCACCGCCGCGGCGGGCAGCCACCCCGACATCGCCGTCATCAACACCGACGGCCTCAGCATCGGCGTCGACGCGGCCCGCGATGCCGTGCGCCGCTCGGCCCTGCACCCCTCGATGGGGCGCTACCAGATCCTCGTCGTGGAGGACGCCGACCGCCTCACCGACCAGGCCGCCAACGCGCTGCTCAAGTCGATCGAGGAGCCCGCGCCCGGCACGGTCTGGCTGCTGTGCGCGCCGGCCGTCGAGGACGTCATCATGACGATCCGCTCGCGGTGCCGGCCGGTCCTGCTGCGCACGCCGCCCGCCGCGGCCATCGCCCGGCTGCTGCACGAGCGCGACGGGATCGAGCTCGACGTCGCGCAGCGCGCCGCGGCCGCCGCCCAAGGCCACATCGGCCGCGCCCGCGGCCTCGCCCGCGATCCCGAGGCGCGCCGTCGTCGTGCCGAGATCCTCGCGCTGCCGGTCGGCCTGCGCGGCCTCGGCGACTGCCTGCGCGCCGCGCAGCGGATCGACCAGGAGGCCACCGCCCGCGCGAAGGAGCGCTGCGACGTGCTCGACGCGCGCGAGCTGAGCAACCTCCAGGAGTCCTGGGGCGTCGAGGAGCGGGGCCGTCGTCCGGCCGGCTACGCCGGTGCGCTCTCCTCGCTCGGCAAGGAGCAGGAGCGTCGGCGCAAGCGCATGGCGCGCGATGCCATCGACGGCGTGCTGCTCGACCTGCTGTCCTTCCAGCGCGACGTGCTGGCGCAGCAGCTGGGCACGGGGGCGGCCGCCATCAACGCCGACGTCGCCGACGACATCGCCACGATGGCCGCCCGCTCCACGCCCGAGGGCACGCTCGCCTCGATCGACGCGATCGTCGGCTGCCGCGAGGCGCTCCAGGCCAACGCCGCGCCCCAGCTGGCGCTCGAGCACATGATGTCGAGGTTCCTCGGATGAAGCGCGTCACCGTCATCGCCCTGGTCTCGCTGCTGGTGGTGGCGCTGGTCGCCGGCGCCGTCAGCGCGCTGTTCCTCGTCGACCGGGCCGCGCCCGACCCCGAGCCCACGGGCGAGACGGCCCCGGCCGGCCTCGAGCGCTTCTACGACCAGGACGTCACGTGGCGCGACTGCCGTGACGACCGCTGCACCACGATCGAGGTGCCGGTCGACTACGAGGATCCGGGCGGCGAGACCCTCGAGCTGGCCGTCCGCCGCGTCCCCGCCACGGGCAAGGGCGGGAAGGCGATCTTCGTCAACCCGGGCGGACCGGGCGGCTCCGCGGTCGGCTTCGTCGGCTACCTCGCGAGCGAGCTGCCCGACGACCTGCGCCGCACGCACGACGTGATCGGCATCGACCCGCGCGGCGTCGGCGAGAGCACGCCCCTGGAGTGCCTGTCCGACGAGCGCTTCGACGCGTTCATCGACACCGACCCCGATCCCGACGACGCGGACGGCGTCGCCGCGCTGACCCGCTCGGTGCAGGAGATGGGCACGGCCTGCCGCGAGAACTCCGGCGCCCTCGCCGAGCACGTCTCCACCGAGGAGGCCGCGCGCGACCACGACATCGCCCGCGCCGTCCTGGGCCAGGACGAGATGCGCTGGTTCGGCTTCTCCTACGGCACCCAGCTGGGCGCCACGTACGCCGACCTGTTCCCTGAGAAGGTCGACAAGATGGTGCTCGACGGCGCCGTCGACGTGACGCTCGACGCCGAGGGCCAGGGCCTCGGCCAGGCCACCGGCTTCCAGCAGGCGCTCGAGGCCTACCTCGCGTCGTGCATCGACGGCGACGAGTGCCCCGTGGGCGACTCGGTCCAGGAGGGGATGGACACGATCAACGCGCTCATGGCCAAGCTCAGCGACACCCCGCTCGAGGCGCCCGGTGGCCGCGAGCTCACCGAGGGCCGCGCGTTCTACGGCATCGCGGTGGCGCTCTACTCCGAGGAGTCCTGGCCGTACCTGACCACTGCGCTGCGCGGCCTCGTCAAGGGCGACCCCTCGGTGATGCTGGTGCTGAGCGACACGTACTTCGAGCGCAACCAGGACGGCTCGTTCGACAACAACTCCGGTCAGGTCATCTACGCGGTCAACTGCCTCGACTCCGACGGCGCGCCTGACGCCGCGCAGACGCAGGACCTCATCCCGAAGTTCCGCGCGGTGTCGCCCGTGTTCGGCGCCTCGCTGGGCTGGGGCGTCATGGCGTGCCACGACTGGCCGATCAAGGGCCAGCACCCGCAGGGCGACGTCACCGCCGAGGGCGCCCCGCCGATCCTCGTCGTGGGCACCACGCGCGACCCGGCCACGCCGTACGAGTGGTCCGAGGCGATGGCCGAGCAGCTCGAGTCCGGTGTCCTGCTCACCCGCGAGGGCGACGGCCACACGGCCTACACTTCGGGCAACGCCTGCATCCGCGAGGCCGTCGACGCCTACTTCGGCGACGGCACCGTGCCGAAGGACGGCACCGTCTGCCCGCAGTGACCCCCGGAAGCGCTGGGCGTGACGTTCGCGGGGCGAAATGCCGTGATCAAGCCCGCAAACGTCACTGCCAGCGCTCAGTCGCGGATGGCCTCGTGGTGCCGGATGACCTCGCTGATGATGAAGTTCAGGAACTTCTCCGCGAAGGCGGGGTCGAGGTCGGCCTCGAGCGCCTTCTCGCGCAGCCGCTCGATCTGGCGCGCCTCGCGGGCGGGATCGGCGGGCGGCAGGTCGTGCTCGGCCTTCAGCCGGCCGACCCGCTTGGTGCACTTGAAGCGCTCCGCCAGCAGGTGAACGAGCGCCGCGTCGATGTTGTCGATGCTGGCGCGGATGTCGTCGAGCTCTGCCTGGGTCGGTGCGTCCACGCGGCTGATCATACGGACCCGGTGCGGTGCCAGGAGTTGTGCGGCAGCTCGACGTCTCGCTCGGCGGACGCCAGCGCGGCTCGAAGGTCGGCTTCGTCGAGAGGGATGCAGTACGAGGGCTTGGCGCGCTCGAACCGCCAGCTGTCCGCCAGCGGTCCGGCATCGACGGTGTCGAGCCCGAAGTCGGCGTGGAGGTCGCGCACGACGGTGACGGCCTCGGGGTCGTCACCGGCGACCGGAAGTGCGCGCCGCGCGGCGGGCATGCCGAACGGCGGGACGAGGTCGGTCGCGAGGATCGCGTTGAACGCCTTGACCACGCGGGCGCCGTCGAAGTGCCGCTGGACGATCTCGCTCGTGGTCGAGCGGTGCTCGTCGAGCTCGGCGATCCGACCGTCCCGGGTCGGGTAGTAGTTGTTCGTGTCCACGAGGAGCCGGTCGACGAAGGGCGCGGGATCGATGTCGCCGATGCGCGTGAACGGGACGGTCACGACGGCCAGATCGGCGTGCGTCACCCCGTCCGCTGCCGCGGTGGCGACGACGTCCAGCTCGCGAGCGAGATCGGCGAGCGTCTCAGGCCCTCGTGAGTTGCTGATCGTCACCTCGTGCCCCGCGCTGCGCGCGAGACGGGCGAGCGCCTGCCCGATGTGACCCGCTCCGACGATCGCGATCTGCATGGCCTCCACTCTCCGCGACGAGGTGCTCGCCGCTCCCGCGCGGTCAGCGTACCGAGGACGCGCCCCGGGTTTTTCTTCGCGCGGTGGCACCCGGTATAGTTCACACTTGGTTCGGCGGGCGATCCTCGCCGAATCGCGCCGCCTTAGCTCAGTCGGTAGAGCATCTCACTCGTAATGAGAAGGTCGTCGGTTCGATTCCGACAGGCGGCTCCACCAGAAGTCCACCTCGGAGCGCGGAATCCTGCAGTCGCAGGAGCCGCGCTCTCGTCGTCTCCGGGCCGCTCAGGCCGCCCGGAGGTAGCGCTCGGTGATGCGGGACTGGGCGAAGGTGGTCACCGGTCCGCCGAGTCTGGCCACCAGTGTCGCGTGGCGGGAGAACGCCGTGATCGCCACGACCACGGCGCCGGCCTCGTCCAGCTCGACGACGAACGACTCCTCGCCGGACTCCGGGTGTCCCGGCAGGGTGCCGTAGGCGAAGCCCTGTCGGCGCGGCTCGTCGATCACCTGGACCACGCGCACCGGCGCGTCCATCCCGAATGGTCCCCATCCGACGCGCAGCACCGCGACCGCCCCCTCGAGGACCGTCGGGCTGGACGCGCGGACGCCGAGCCCCGCCCGGCGGTGCAGGTCCCAGCCGAGGAGCGTGCGCGCGGCCTCCTCGAAGCGCTCCCGGCCGCGGCCGATGACGCGCCGCCGCACCAAGGTCCGGTAGCCGTTGGGCAGGTCACCGCGGGTGGCGCCGACCTCCGGGTACGTGAGCGCGGACGCCGACAGCGCGCGGAGGTCCGACCGTTCGCGACGCACGGGGACAGGGTGGCACGGTCGAGCGCCTCGCGGGTCACGTGCCGCGGCGGAAGCGCCGCGCGAGCAGGTCGGCGGTGCGCTGGACGTGCTCGAGGGGGACGTCGGGGCGGCTGCCCGTCTCCCACGTGACCGCGACCGAGGCGTCGATGCCGGCGGCGATGATCGGGACGGCGATCGACGAGAAGCCGAGCGTCACCTCGCCCTCCTCGCGGGCGTGGCCGCGGCGTCGGGTCTCGGTCAGCACCCGACGGAGCTCGGTGGGCGACTGCGGGCCCAGGCCGGTGCGGGTCACGAACGACTCCCGCGACGGGTAGAGCGCCCGCAGCTGCTCCGGTGGCAGCCAGGCCAGGATCGCGCGGCCCGACGCGGTGAGGTGGGCCGGGAGTCGCACGCCGACGTCGGTCACCAGGCGGGGGCGCCCCTGCGCGCGCTCCTCGACGACGTAGAGCACGTCCGAGCCGTGCAGCATCGTCAGGTGGGCCGACTCGCCGACCGTGTCGACGAGCCGGGCCAGCGGCACGCGCGCGATCCGCGCCAGCGGCTCCTGCCGCGCGAACCCGTGGCCCACCTCCCACGCCGCCACGCCGATGCCCCAGGCCCGCTCGTCGACGTAGTGCACGACGAAGTCCTCGTCCTCCATCGCCGCCAGCAGGTGATAGGCCGACGACCGCGGCAGGCCCACGGCGGCGGCGATCCGCGTGGCCGAGACGGGCTCGGCCTGGGCGGACAGGAACTTCAACACCCGGAGGGCGCCGGTGGCCGCGGGGACCGGACGGGACATGGCACCAGTATCTCGTATCCGAGACATGCATTCGATTCTCCCTCTCGCGCCGCGATTCCCCGCAGGCGTCCAATGAGGTCATGACGATCTCCCTCGGGCGCCGCGCGCTCACCATCGACGAGGTGGTGGCGGTCGCGCGTCGCGGCGAGACGGTCGAGCTGGCGCCCGACGCGCTCGAGGCGATCGAGAAGTCGCGGATGTGGGTCGACGAGCTCGCCGCCGCCGACGTCGCCGTCTACGGGATCTCGACCGGGTTCGGCGCCCTCGCCACCCGGCACATCCCCTCCGACGCGCGCACCCGACTGCAGAAGAGCCTGATCCGCTCCCACGCCGCCGGCACCGGGCCCCGGGTCGAGACGGAGGTCGTGCGCGCGCTCATGCTGCTGCGCCTCTCCACCTTGGCGAAGGGCCACTCCGGCGTCAGGCCGGCCACGGCCGAGGCCTACGCGAACCTCCTCAACGCCGGCCTCACCCCGGTGGTGCGCGAGTACGGCAGCCTCGGCTGCTCGGGCGACCTCGCGCCCCTCGCGCACTGCGCGCTGGCGGTGATGGGCGAGGGCGAGGTCGTCGAGCGCGACGGGACGGTCCGGCCCGCGGCCGAGGCGCTCGCGGCGCACGGCCTGCGCCCGGTCGAGCTGGCCGAGAAGGAGGGCCTGGCCCTCATCAACGGCACCGACGGCATGCTCGGGATGCTCGCGCTCGCGATCACCGACCTCGACCGGCTGCTCGACACCGCAGACCTCGCGGCCGCGATGAGCATCGAGGGCCTGCTCGGCACCGATCGGGTCCTCGCCGCCGACCTGCAGGCGCTCCGGCCCCACCTCGGTCAGGCGACGGCCGCCCACCACATGGCGAGCCTGCTGGCCGGATCGCCGATCGTCGCGAGCCACCGCCACGGCGACGGTCGGGTGCAGGACGCCTACTCGCTGCGCTGCGCGCCGCAGGTGCACGGCGCCGCGCGCGACGCCGTCGACCACGCGGCCGCGGTCGCCGGCCGCGAGCTCGCCGCCTCGATCGACAACCCCTCGGTCCTGTCCGACGGCCGGATCGAGTCGCACGGCAACTTCCACGGCGCCCCGCTCGCGTACGTGCTCGACTTCCTCGCCATCCCCGTCGCCGACGTCGCGAGCATGAGCGAGCGCCGCACCGACCGCTTCCTCGACCCCGCCCGCAGCCAGGGCCTGCCGCCGTTCCTGGCCGACGACCCCGGTGTCGACTCGGGCCTCATGATCGCGCAGTACACGCAGGCCGCGATGGTGTCCGAGCTCAAGCGCCTCGCGGTCCCGGCCAGCGTGGACTCCATCCCCTCCAGCGCGATGCAGGAGGACCACGTCTCGATGGGGTGGTCGGCGGCGCGCAAGCTCCGGACGGCCGTCGACCTGCTGACCCGCGTCCTCGCCGTCGAGATCCTCACCGCCGCCCGCGGCATCGAGTTGCGCGCGCCGCTGCGCCCCGGCCCGGCCACCCGAGCCGCGATCGCCCTGCTGCGCGAGCGCGTCGCCGGGCCCGGGCCCGACCGCTTCCTCTCACCCGACCTGGAGGAGGTCGCCGCGCTCGTCCGCGACGGCTCCCTGCTCGCCGCCGCCGAGTCCACGACCCACGGAGATGCCTCATGAACCAGCCGACCCGTCCGACCGTGCGCGCCCCGCGCGGCTCGCAGCTGCGCGCCCGCTCGTGGCAGACCGAGGCGCCGCTGCGCATGCTGATGAACAACCTCGACCCCGAGGTCGCCGAGCGTCCCGAGGACCTCGTCGTCTACGGCGGCACGGGTCGCGCGGCCCGCAGCTGGGAGGCGTACGACGCGATCGTCCGCACGCTCGAGACACTCGAGGAGGACGAGACGCTGCTGGTGCAGTCGGGCAAGCCGGTCGGGGTGTTCCGCACCCACGCCTGGGCGCCGCGCGTGCTGATCGCGAACTCCCACCTCGTGGGCGACTGGGCGACGTGGCCGGAGTTCCGCCGGCTGGAGGCCGAGGGCCTGACGATGTACGGCCAGATGACCGCCGGGTCGTGGATCTACATCGGCACCCAGGGCATCCTGCAGGGCACGTACGAGACCTTCGGCGCCGTCGCCCGCAAGCGGTTCGGCGGCAGCCTGGCCGGCACCCTGACGCTCACCGGCGGCGCGGGCGGCATGGGCGGCGCCCAGCCGCTCGCGGTCACGATGAACGAGGGTTCCGTGCTGGTGGTCGACGTCGACGAGTCGCGCCTCGAGCGCCGTGTGAAGCACGGCTACCTGGACGAGTACTTCACCGACCTCGACACCGCCGTCGAGCGCGCCGTGGAGGCGAAGGAGCAGGGGCGCGCCCTGTCGGTCGGCGTCGTCGGCAACGCGGCCACGGTGTTCACCGAGCTGCTCGAGCGCGGCACGCCGATCGACATCGTCACCGACCAGACCAGCGCCCACGACCCGCTGAGCTACCTGCCCGAGGGGATCTCCGTCGCCGACTGGCACGCCGAGGCCGCACGGGACCCGGAGGGCTTCACGCAGCGCGCCCGCGCCTCGATGGCCAAGCACGTGACCGCCATGGTGGGCTTCCTCGACGCCGGTGCCGAGGTCTTCGACTACGGCAACTCGATCCGCGAGGAGGCGCGGCTCGGCGGCTGCGACCGCGCCTTCGCCTTCCCCGGCTTCGTGCCGGCCTACATCCGCCCGCTGTTCTGCGAGGGCAAGGGCCCGTTCCGCTGGGCCGCGCTGTCGGGCGACCCGGCCGACATCGCCGCGACCGACCGCGCGATCCTCGAGCTGTTCCCGCACGACGAGCACCTCGCCCGCTGGATCACGCAGGCGCAGGAGAAGGTGCACTTCGAGGGGCTGCCCGCCCGGATCTGCTGGCTCGGCTATCAGGAGCGTCACCTCGCCGGGCTGAGGTTCAACGAGATGGTCGCGTCCGGGGAGCTCAGCGCCCCCGTCGTGATCGGTCGCGACCACCTGGACTCCGGCTCGGTCGCGTCGCCCTACCGCGAGACCGAGGCGATGGCCGACGGTTCCGACGCGATCGCCGACTGGCCGCTGCTGAACGCGCTGCTCAACACCGCGTCCGGTGCCACGTGGGTGTCGCTGCACCACGGTGGCGGCGTGGGCATCGGCCGGTCGATCCACGCCGGCCAGGTCATCGTGGCCGACGGCACCGCGCTGGCCGCGGAGAAGATCGAGCGGGTGCTGGTCAACGACCCGGGCACGGGCGTCATGCGCCACGTGGACGCCGGGTACGAGCGGGCGGCCGAGGTCGCTGCCGAGCGCGGCCTGCGGATCCCGATGCAGGAGTGCTGATGCTCGAGGCGATCGCCGACATCGGCCGGGACCGGCGCGCCGGTGGCTACCGCCGCTTCGCCTGGAGCGACGCCGACCTGACGCTGCGGGAGTGGTTCGCCGCCGAGGCGGCGGGTCGCGGGATGGACGTGGTCGAGGACGGCAACGGCAACCAGCTCGCGTGGTGGGGAACCGGCGCCGACGCCGTGCTGGTCGGGTCGCACCTCGACTCGGTTCCCGACGGCGGAGCGTTCGACGGACCGCTGGGCGTCGTGTCGTCGTTCGCCGCGATCGACCGGCTGCGAGAGCAGGGAGTCACACCCTCGCGACCCGTGGTGGTGGGCAATTTCGCCGACGAGGAGGGCGCCCGCTTCGGCATCGCCTGCGCGGGCTCGCGGCTCGCCGCCGGCACGCTCGACGCCGACCGGGCCCTCGCGCTGACCGACCGTGACGGCCTGACGATGGCCGAGGCGATGACGAGGGCAGGCCGCGACCCGCGCGCGGCCGGACCGGCGGACTGGCTGGACGACATCGGCACGTTCGTCGAGCTGCACGTCGAGCAGGGTCGCTCGCTCGTGCACTCCGGCGACGCCGTCGGAGTCGCCACCGCGATCTGGCCGCACGGGCGCTGGCGGCTGGACTTCCACGGCGAGGCCAACCACGCGGGGGCCACGGTCATGGCCGACCGCCGCGACCCGATGCTGGCCTATGCCGCCACGGCGCTCGCCGCTCGCGGGATCGCCTCGGCGGCCGAGGCACGCGCGACCTTCGGCCGTCTGGCGGTGGAGCCGGGCGGCACCAACGCGATCGCCTCGCGGGTCACGGCCTGGCTGGACGCGCGCGCGGCCGACGAGGACGAGCTCACGGCGCTCGTCGACCAGATCGTCGGGGCCGCGCGCGAGGCGGCGCAGGCCGACGGCACCACGGTCGAGCTGGAGGCCGAGTCCGTGAGCCCCGCCGTGGCCTTCGACGTGCCGCTGCGGGACCGGTTGGCCACCGTCCTCGACGCGCCGCTGCTGCCGACGGCGGCGGGTCACGACGCGGGCGTCCTCAGCGCCCGGGTGCCGACGGCGATGCTGTTCGTCCGCAACCCGACCGGCGTCTCCCACTCGCCGGACGAGTGGGCCGACGACGCCGACTGCGAGGCCGGCGTCGAGGCGCTGGCCACGGTCCTCGAGGAGCTGACGTGACCGCCGACCTGACCGCCGTCCCGGCGTTCGCGAACTGCCACAGTCACGTCTTCCATCGGGCCCTGCGCGGCCGGGTCACCGGTGGCGACTCGTTCTGGACGTGGCGAGCGCGGATGTACGACCTCGCGGCCGTGCTCGACCCCGACCTGCTCTTCGAGCTGGCAGCGGCGACCTACGCCGAGATGCACCTCGCCGGGCTCCGCACGGTGGGGGAGTTCCACTACCTGCACCACGCCCCGGATGGCCGACCGTACGCCGATCCGCACGCGATGTCGGAGGCGCTCGTGGCGGCTGCGAGGGAGTCCGGGATGCGCCTCGCGCTGCTCGACACGTGCTACCTCGCGTCGGGGTTCGGGCGCCCGCCCGAGGGAGTCCAGGCGCGCTTCAGTGACGGGAATGCCGAGCGCTGGGCCGCCCGCGTCGAGTCCTTCGCCGCCCGGCACGCGGGGACCGCCGACGTGGTGGTCGGCGCCGCGATCCACTCGGTCCGGGCGGTGCCGCGGGACCAGCTCAAGCTCGTCGCCGCGGCGCGGCCCTCGGCGCCACTGCACGTGCACGTCTCCGAGCAGCCCGCCGAGAACGAGGCGTGCCTCGCCGCCACAGGCAGGACGCCCGTCGAGCTGCTCGACGAGGCCGGCGTCTGGACCGACCGGACCACCGCCGTGCACGCGACCCACCTGACGCCCCGCGACATCGCGACGATCGGCGCCGCGCGCTCGTTCGTCTGCCTCTGCCCGACGACGGAGGCGGAGCTGGCCGACGGGATCGGCCCGTCGGTGGCGCTGCGCGAGGCCGGCGCCCGGCTGACCCTCGGGTCCGACGGTCACACCGTGATCGACCCGTTCCTCGAGGCGCGCGCCGTGGAGATGCACGAGCGGCTGCGGTCGGGCGTGCGCGGCGCGTGGTCCGCCGAGCAGCTGTGGCACGCCGCGACCACCGAGGGGCACGCGTCCCTCGGGTTCGGCGACGCCGGGACCGTGCGGCTGCGCCGATCGATGCGCACCGCCGGGGCCCGCGAGCCGCTCTGGGCGGCGACCGCGGCCGACGTCGTTCCCGATCCCGGCCACGACCCGGACGAGATCGCGGCCCGGCTGGCCCGCGCGATCCACGAGTGCTGGGAGCGCCCATGACCTCCGTCGCCGTGAGCGGCATCGGCGAGCTCACCACCTGGGACGACGAGCGCCCGGTGCTCCACGACGCCGCCCTGGTGATCGAGGATGGCCGGGTCGTGTGGAGCGGACGCGCCGCCGAGGCGCCGCCTGCCGACGAGGCACGCGACGTCGGCGGCCGCGCCGTGATCCCGGGGTTCGTCGACTCCCACTCCCACCTCGTCTTCGACGGGGACCGGGCGGCCGAGTTCGAGGCCCGGATGGCCGGCGAGTCATACACGGCGGGCGGGATCCGCAGCACCGTGGCGGCGACGCGTGCCGCGTCGGACGAGCAGCTCCGGAGCACCGTGCGCCGGCTGACCGACGAGATGCGCCGGCAGGGCACGACGACGGTCGAGATCAAGAGCGGCTACGGGCTGACGGTGGCCGACGAGGCCCGGTCCCTCGCGGTGGCACGAGAGTTCACCGAGGAGACCACCTTCCTCGGCGCGCACGTCGTCCCGCCGGGCACCACCGCCGCCGACTACGTCGACCTCGTCACCGGCGAGATGCTCCGCGCCTGCGCGCCGCACGCGCGGTGGATCGACGTCTTCTGCGAGGACGGCGCGTTCGGCGTCGACGAGGCGCGCACGGTGCTGGACGCCGGGATCGCGGCGGGCCTCCAGCCCCGGATCCACGCCAACCAGCTGGGGTACGGACCCGGCGTGCGGCTCGCGGTCGAGCTCGGCGCCGCCGCGGCCGACCATTGCACCTTCCTGTCGGACGAGGACGTCGACGCGCTGGCCGCGTCCTCGACCGTGGCGGGCCTGCTGCCCGGCGTGGAGTTCTCCACGCGCCAGCCGTACCCGGACGCGCGCCGGCTGCTCGACGCCGGGGTCACCGTGGCGATCGCGACGGACTGCAACCCGGGCAGCTCCTACACGTCGTCGATGCCGTTCTGCCTCGCGGTGGCCGTGCGCGAGATGGGCATGACACCGCGCGAGGCGCTGTGGGCCGCGACGATGGGCGGCGCCCGATCGCTGCGACGCGACGACGTCGGTCACCTGCGCGTGGGGGCACGAGCCGACCACGTCGTGCTCGACGCCCCCTCCGCCGTGCACCTGGCCTATCGACCGGGCGTCCCATTGGTCCTGCCGGTCGAGCACCAAACATGAGACCCACCTCACGTTCGCTCGGGCAGGCCCTGTAGGTTGGGCACATCGCTTCGTGCGCTTCGGCCGAAGCGGTGGCCGGAGCAGCACCGGCCTCTCGCCGCCCCGGCCCCCATTCGGAGGGTTGGGGCGGTCCTCTGTCTCAGCTGAACGCGCCGAACTCCTTGATCGAGTAGCCGTAGCGCGTGGCCCGCTCCACGCCCTGCATCCGCACGAACCGGGCGGACTGGGGCTGCTGGAAGGTCACGGTGTCCAGGCCGCCGTTGCCGTTGCCGACGATCGCGACGTCGCGCCAGCGCTGGCCGTCGAGCGAGGTCTGCACGCGGTACTGGCGCGCGTAGGCGCTCTCCCACTCGATCGTCACCTTGCGGACCTGGCGCGGCGAGAGCAGCTCCACCTGGAACCAGGCGTCGTCCTGCCCGTACTTGCTGGCCCAGCGCGTGGACAGCTTGCCGTCGACCGCACGTCCGGGCTTGAGGTCGTTGAGCAGGCTCCACTCGGTGGAGCTCGCCGTGGCGATCGCGCCCGTGGCGAGGTTGGCGCCGGGGGCGAAGTCCTTCGTCGCGCCCCACGTGCGCAGGTACGACTCGGAGCCGGCGGCGAGGTCGTCGACGATCTCGGACCCGGCCAGCGTGCGCAGGCTCTCGATCCAGTCGGGCACGAGCCCGTAGTGCGGGACGCCCTCGTCGTTGTAGTCCCAGGTGCGCTCGCCGGTGACCTGACGGTCGAGGACCGTGCCGTCGCGGGCGGTGAACGGGTACTGGATCTTGCCCGACTCCTCCGGCGGGGCGGCGGTGCCGCCGAAGCCGTTCATGTCGGTGCCGTAGCCGTAGCCGACGCCGTACTTCTCGCGGACCGGCTTAGTCTCGCGCCACTGGGTGACGAACTCGCTGGCGGCGTGGCCGTACTGCGTGGCGAAGCCGCCCAGGGCGTACAGGCGGTCCATGTAGTCGGTGGACAGCCAGTCGTGCGTGGACAGCGCGCCCGGGTAGGCCTCGGCCTCGAGGATGTCGAGCGCGCGGCCCGCGGCCTTCGCGCTCATGTGGTCGAGCTCGACCATCATGTTGCGCTTGATCAGGCCGCGCAGGGCGTACTCGCCGAGCTCGGTCAGGCCGCGCGGGTTGCAGTGCGGGCCCTTCGGGTAGACCGGCAGCACGGCGGGCAGGCCCGGGACGCTCGCGATCTCGGGCGGCAGCACGCCGCCGATCACGGTGTTGTCGGCGACCTCGCCCTCCTTGCAGGTCTTGGGGTTCCACCACGTGCCCGTGGTCAGGAACTGGCCGGCGTTCACGAGCAGGCCGGCGGTCTCCTCGTCGTAGCGCACGCCGCACAGGGCGTTGTCGAACTTGTGGCACAGGAACATGCTCGAGACGCCCTTGGCCTTGAGCTCGTCGAGGCCCTTGTCGATGTCGGCCTTGGTGCACTGGGGCGCGCCCAGCACCTGCTTGCAGTTGAACGGCTCGGAGACCTCGACGCCGAGGACGACCGCGAGCTTGCCCTGGGCGACGACGTCGCGCGCCTGCTTCGGGCTGGTGACGACGCGGTACCAACCCTTGCCGGCGCCGCCGTACTGCTGGTCGATGAACGACTGGAGGTCGTAGGTCGCCTGGATCTGGCGGCGGACCGTGTCCATGTCGTTGCAGTTGTACTTGTTCGGCCCGGCGATCACGCCGAGGATCGGGCACAGGCCGGGGTTCGACACCATGTCGTTGACCATGATCCGCTGGCCACCGCGCCACGCCCGCTCGACCCACTTGTAGTACATCTGCTGGTGGGTGAACGACGAGTAGGTGGGCCAGTCCTTGAAGGTGGGCCAGCCGACGGTGTCGTGGGGGTCGAGGGGCCCGCGTCCGGCGCCGGAGTTCGTCAGGTTCTCCAGGAGCGAGACGCCGTGGCGGTCGCAGTCCTTGAGCGCGTCGGCGATGCCCTTCTCGCTGTACGTCGAGCCACAGACGGCGTTCCCGCCCATGCCGAGGTCCATGAACATGTGGGTGTGGGCGTCGATGTAGCCGGTGACCTCGCCGGCGGCGTTCGTGCCTCCCGACGGCTCTCCGGTGGCGTTGACCTGGGACTCGGGGCTCGGTGTCGAGGTGGCGACCCACCAGCCCGACTCGGCCGAGGCGCCGGCTCCCGCGGTGATCACCACCAGGGCGCCGAGCAGAGCCACCAGGATCGCCTTGAGCTGTCGTGACACGAGAGTCCCCCTCCGAGAGTGTCGTTGGCGTGACTCTAGGTGTGATCGGGGACACATGCAAACATGAGTTGCACCCGGGGATCAGCGGGATTGCAGGCGCGCGAGGCGCGTGACGGCCTCCTCGAGGACGGCCTCGCGCTTGCAGAAGGCCCACCGCACGAGGGTGCGTCCGGGGTTGGAGCCGTCGGGCCGGTCGTCGTGGAACACCTGGTGCGGCACCGCGACGACGCCCGCCCGGCGGGGCAGCTCGCGGCAGAACTCGAGCCCGTCCGCGAAGCCCAACGGCGCCACGTCGGTGGTGGCGAAGTAGGTGCCCTCGGGGACGAAGACGTCGAGGCCGAGGTCCGCGAGCCCGCCGCACAGCAGGTCGCGCTTGCGGCGCAGGTCGTCGCGCAGCTCGGTGTAGAACGCGTCCGGAAGGTCGAGCGCTGCGGCGACGGCGGGCTGGAACGGCGTGCCCGACGTGTAGGTCAGGAACTGCTTCGCGCCCATGAGCGCGTCGACGAGGTCGGCGGGTCCCGTGGCCCAGCCGACCTTCCACCCCGTGAAGGAGAAGGTCTTGCCCGCGCTGCTGATCGTGAGGGTGCGCTCGGCCATGCCGGGCAGCGTCGCGATCGGCACGTGCGGCGTGCCGAAGCTGAGGTGCTCGTAGACCTCGTCGGAGATGACGACGAGGTCGTGCTCGATCGCGACCTCCGCGACGGCGGTCAGCTCCTCGCGCGTGAGCACCGCCCCGGTCGGGTTGTGCGGCGTGTTGAGGACGATCGCGGTGGTGCGCGGCGTGACGGCGGCGCGCAGCTCGTCGATCGGCAGCCGGAAGTCGGGGGCGCGCAGCGTGACGGCGCGGTGGCGGGCGCCGACCATCTGGATCATCGCGCGGTAGGAGTCGTAGAAGGGCTCCAGCACGAGGACGTCGTCGCCGGGGTCCACCAGTCCGAGCAGCGCCGCCGCGACGGCCTCGGTCGCGCCGGTCGTCACGGCGACCTCGCGATCGGGGTCGACCTCGATGCCGTGGAAGCGCTGCTGGTGCCGCGCGATCGCCTCGCGCAGTGGCGGGATGCCGATGCCGGCGACGTACTGGTTGGGGCCGTCGGTGATCGCGGCGCGCGCGGCCTCCTTGACGACCTCGGGGCCGTCCTCGTCCGGGAAGCCCTGGCCGAGGTTGATCGCTCCGGTCTCGACGGCGAGCGCACTCATCTCCGCGAAGATCGTGGTGCCGATGCCGTCGAGTCGAGCGCTGCGCCTGCTCACGGCTCGACCCTAGCCGGGGACCGCGGGCGAAGGAGGGGGAGAAATAGGTCGGCCCGCCGTTCTCGGGGGGTGAAACGGCGGACCGACGGCAGATTCAGCGGCTCACGAGCTCCCCGAACCTGCTCCCTCAGAATACATGCGGCGACCTGACGGCGGTTGAAAATGAACAGATTCCTCATCGAGATCTCAGGCTCGTCGCGCGCGGCTCGGTCGACACCGGACAATGGGGGTGTGTCCGCCGCCCCGACCCGCTCGCTCGCCTCGCGCCTCATGCTCGTCGCGGGCGTGGTCCTGCTGCTCGCCGGCGTGGGCATCCTGGGCTGGGTGGGCTGGCAGTACTTCGGCACGAACGTCGTCGCCCAGCGCGAGCACGAGCGCATCCGCGGCGAGATCTCCGAAGCCTGGAAGGCGGAGGAGGACCCCGTCACCGGGGCCGGCCTGCTGCGGGTGCCGCGGTTCGGCGCCGACTTCGAGGTGCCGATCCTCGACGGCGACGACGACGCCACCCTCGCGAAGGGCGTCGGGCGCGACACCGACGGCTCGCTGCCCGGCGAGGTCGGCAACCTCGTGCTCTCGGGCCACCGCGTGACGCACGGCGAGCCGTTCCGCGACTTCCTCAAGCTGCGCGCCGGCGACGAGGTCGTCGTCGAGACCCGCACCCACGTCTTCACCTACGAGCTGCGTCAGGACGGCGACGAGATCCGCGTCCCCTTCACCACCTCGTGGCCGCTGTGGCCCGTGCCCGATCCCGAGGCCGGGGGCGAGGAGGCCACCGAGGCCGTCGTCACCCTCGTGACCTGCTCCGAGCTCTTCCGCACCGACAACCGCAACGTCGTCGTCGGCGACCTCGTCTCCTCCGAGCGCAAGCCCGGCGTGTGACGGTTTCCCCGGTTAAGTGGGGAAACTGTCACTTCACGAGGTTTGCAAACCTCGCTCAGTGACAGAAAACCCACTGAACCGGGGAAACTGCGGGCGCCTTACGCTGGGCGGATGCACGACTACCAGCGCCGGTTCATCGAGTTCGCCCTCGAGCACGAGGTGCTGCGGTTCGGGGAGTTCACCCTGAAGTCGGGGCGCACATCGCCGTACTTCTTCAACGCGGGCGCGTTCGACACCGGCGCGCGGCTGGCGGCGCTGGGCGGCTTCTACGCCGACGCGATCGCGGGCGCGGACCTGGAGTTCGACGTCCTGCTCGGCCCCGCCTACAAGGGCATCCCGCTCGCCGCCGCCACCGCGGTGCGGCTGGCCGACGCGCACGACCGCGACGTGCCCTGGTGCTTCAACCGCAAGGAGGCCAAGGACCACGGCGAGGGCGGCCTGTTCGTCGGCGCCGAGCCGCGCGGCCGCCTGCTGGTCATCGATGACGTCATCACCGCGGGCACCGCGATCCGCGAGGTCATCGCCCTGGTCGACCGCCTCGACGCCGAGGTCGCGGGCGTCATCGTCGCCGTCGACCGCCGTGAGCGCGGCACGGGCGAGCTCTCGGCCATCCAGGAGGTCGAGCGCGACCACGGCATCACCGTGACCTCCATCGTCAGCTTCGACGACATCATCGAGTACCTGGAGGAGTCCGGCCGGCACGCCGAGCACCTCCCCGCGGTGCGCGCGTACCGCGAGCAGTACGGGGTCGCGTGACCGTCGGCCCGTGGGTGGGGCCGTGGCCCGACGACCCGCGGCTGGATCCCGAGCTGCTGCGCGACGGCGACACCCGCAACGTCGTCGACCGCTACCGCTACTGGACCGTGGAGGCGATCGTCGCCGACCTCGACCTGCGGCGGCACCGGCTGCACGTGGCGATCGAGAACTGGCAGCACGACTTCAACATCGGCTCGATCGTGCGCACCGCGAACGCGTTCAACGTGGGCGGCGTCCACATCATCGGCAAGCGCCGCTGGAACCGCCGCGGCGCGATGGTCACCGACCGCTACGTGCACGTGTACCACCACGAGGACGTCCCGGCGTTCGTGGCGTGGGCGCGCGAGGCCGGGGTCGCGGTGGTGGGCGTCGACAACCTGCCCGGCGCCGTCCCGCTCGAGACCACGTCGCTGCCGCTGGACGCCGTCCTGGTCTTCGGCCAGGAGGGCCCGGGCCTCACCGCAGAGGCCGCGCAGGCGTGCGAGCGGATGGTCGCGATCGCCCAGTTCGGCTCGACGCGATCGATCAACGCGGGGGCCGCGGCGGCGATCACGATGCACGCCTGGATCCGTGAGCATGCCGACCTCGCGTCGGTGGAATACTGACCGCAACACGAGTTCCCACAGGAGGACCCATGCCCGTCGCCACTCCCGAGGTCTACGCCGAGATGCTGGACAAGGCGAAGAACGACTCCTTCGCGTACCCCGCGATCAACGTCTCGTCCTCCCAGACGCTGAACGCCGCCCTGGCCGGCTTCGCCGAGGCCGGCAGCGACGGCATCATCCAGGTCTCCACCGGCGGCGCCGAGTACTTCTCGGGCCCCACCGTGAAGAACATGGTGTCGGGCTCGCTGGCCTTCGCCGCGTTCGCGCAGGAGGTCGCCAAGAAGTACCCGATCAACGTCGCGCTGCACACCGACCACTGCCCCAAGGACAAGCTCGACGGCTTCGTCCGCCCGCTGCTCGACGCGTCCGCCGAGCGCGTGAAGGGCGGCGGTCTGCCGTACTTCCAGTCGCACATGTGGGACGGCTCGGCCGTGCCGCTGGCCGAGAACCTCGAGATCGCGCAGGAGCTGCTCGCCAAGGCGCACGCCGCGAACATCATCCTCGAGGTCGAGATCGGCGTCGTGGGCGGCGAGGAGGACGGCGTCGAGGCCGAGATCAACGACAAGCTCTACACCTCGCCCGAGGACGCGATCGCCACCGTCGAGGCCCTCGGCCTGGGCGAGAACGGCCGCTACCTCACGGCGCTCACCTTCGGCAACGTCCACGGCGTCTACAAGCCGGGCAACGTCAAGCTGCGCCCCGAGGTCCTCAAGGCCGCGCAGGAGGCCGTCGCCGCGAAGTTCGGCAAGGACCGCGCCTTCGACTTCGTGTTCCACGGCGGATCGGGCTCGCTGCCCGAGGAGATCAGCGCGGCCGTCGACTACGGCGTCGTGAAGATGAACGTCGACACCGACACGCAGTACGCGTTCACCCGCCCGGTCGTGGGGCACATGTTCCAGAACTACGACGGCGTCCTGAAGGTCGACGGCGAGGTCGGCAACAAGAAGGCCTACGACCCGCGCGCCTGGGGCAAGGCCGCCGAGGCCGGCATGGCGGCGCGCGTCGTCGAGGCCTGCCAGAACCTGCGCAGCGCCGGCACGCACTGACGCACCGAGCACCGACGGCGGGGACGAGCGATCGTCCCCGCCGTCGTCGCGTCCACGGGGTCTCGGTCACCGGGAACCGGACGTCCGGACCGGCTCCGGGAGCCCGACTCCCACTAGGGTCGAGGCAGGAGTCCGGGCGGCCCTCGCCCGCGTGACGAAGGGAAACCCATGGCCAAGATCGTCCTCACCGGCGTCGACAACACCGCTCCCGCGGCCGCAGCCGCCCGCAAGGCCGCCGAGCTGGCAGCCGGACTCGGTGCCCGCCTGCACGTCCTGTCGGCGTACGGCAAGAACTTCGAGGCCGAGCGCATCGAGGTCGGCTCCGAGGAGATCCTCATCACGAACGAGCAGACGGCCAAGGACGTCGCCGGCGACGTCTTCAGCCAGATCCGCAAGGACTTCCCGGGCCTCGAGGTCACGTACGGCGCCGGCGAGGGCAAGCCCGCCGACGCGCTCGTGCGCGCCGCCGAGGAGCTCGACGCCGACGTCATCGTCGTGGGCAACAAGCGCGTCCAGGGCCTGACCCGCGTGCTCGGCAGCATCGCGCGCGACGTCGCGGCGCACGCCCCGTGCGACGTGTACATCGCCCACACGCACCAGCGGTAGCGGTCGGACTGCCCGTCTAGGCTGGCTCACCATGACCAACCTTCTGGGAGAACCGCCCGAGACGCTGCTGCCCGAGGACCCGGGCACGGCCCTGCTGGCCGAGGGCGCCGAGGCCGACGAGGTCGCCTCGCGCCACCCCGACTCGGTCGCCGCGTGGGCCCGTCTGGCCGACGCCGCGCTCGCCGAGGGCCGCGATCTCGAGGGCTACGCCTTCGCGCGCACGGCCTACCACCGCTCCCTCGACTCGCTGCGCCGCAACGGCTGGCGCGGCCACGGGCCCGTGCCGTGGACGCACGAGGCGAACCGTGGCTTCCTGCACTCCCTGGCCGTCCTGGCCACCGCGAGCGAGCGGCTGGGCGACGACGCCGAGGCGCACCGCTGCCGTGAGTTCCTGCGCGAGTCCAGCCGCGAGGGCTACGAGGCGCTCGTCGGCTGACTCACGCCGGCAGCCGCATCGCAAGACCGTCGGCGAGCATCCGCCAGCCGTGCTCCGAGCGCGGATCGGTGAGCTCGCCGTCGGTCGTGCACCGCACGGGGTCGCCCGTCACCCGCACCGACGTCGCCCGCGTGTAGTGCACGAAGTCGGCGTTGGGGTGCGTGCCGCGACGCAGGTGCAGCGCGTAGGCGATCCGCTGCGGCAGTCGGGCCGCGAACGCCACGGCCACGTCCATCAGGCCGTCGTCCACCACGGCCTTCGGCAGCAGCTCGCCGCCGCCGCCGACGAAGCGACCGTTGCCCACGGCCACCTGCGCCACCCGCCCGCTGAGCGTGCGGTCGTCGATCGTCACGTGCACGTCGGCGCTGGGGGTGAAGAGGGTCGAGATCGCGCCCAGCACGTAGGCGAGGGGCCCGAGGGCGGGCTTCACCGGCTCGGCCCGCGCGGCGGCCTCGGCGCCGATCCCCACGTGCGCGGCGTTCACCACCACGGTGCCGGTCGAGTCGAGGACGAGGTCGATCGCGCGCACCGCGCCGGCCGCGAGGTCGCGTGCGGCGGCGACGGGATCCTCGGCCAGCTCCAGCGTGCGGGCGAAGTCGTTGCCCGTGCCCAGCGGCACCAGGCCCACGGGCGTGCCCGGCAGGCGGCCGGCGTCGTGCAGCGCCTGCACCACGGCGTGCAGGCTACCATCGCCGCCCATCGAGACGACGAGGTCGACGTCGGCGTGCTCCGCCAGCGTGCGAGCGAGGTGGTCGGGATCCTCGGTGGCGACGTGCTCCACCTCGGCGGCCTCGCGCAGGACCTCGAGGACCTCGGCGATCACCGCCTCGTCGGAGGATCCCGCGTGGGCATTGCTGACCGCCAGCCAGGAGTTCACGGGCTCGACGTTAGCGCGTGAGGGCCCCGCGCAGGATGGTCGAGGCGTACGTGAAGAACGCGTCGACGTTCTCGACGGCCGTGGGGGTCTGCGGGACGCTGCACATCACGTAGAGCTCGGTCGGCGTGCGGTTGATCCACACGTTGACGTTGTCGTCGTACCCCTGACCCGTCGTGCCGTGGAACCGGTCCTGCGCCCACTTCTCCTGGCCGGGGATCATCCGCCCGTCGAGGTAGGAGACGATCGCGGGCCGGTGGGTGTCCTCGAGCGAGAAGCCGAAGACCTCCTGGACGACCTCCATCACCCGCAGGGCGGGCACCGGCTCGCAGACCCGGGCGTCGCGGAACTTCTGGCGCACGTCGCGGGCGACGTCGAACAGCGTGGCCTCGGGGGCGACCGGGATGTGGATCGGCAGGACGTTGATCATCCAGCCCATCGTCGGGAGCGTCTCGGGGGTGTGGCGCGTCGCCACGGGGTTGAAGAAGCGGTAGGCGCTCGCGCCGGCGAGGTCGCGTGCGGCGAGCGCGAAGGCCGCGTAGACGACCGACGGGAACGTGGCCGACTCCTCCTTCGCGATCGCCTCGAGCCGGTCGCACTCGGCCGCCGTGAGGATGTCGTAGTCCATCGGAACGAGCCAGAACCGCTCGCCCTCGGCGATGCCCAGGTCCATGGGGAAGCCGTCCTTCGCGCCGGCGCCGTCCATCGCGTAGTCGGCCCAGAACTGCATCGACGGGTGGTCGATGCCGTACTGCTGCGCGTCGGCGCGCTCCTCCTGCGCGTAGGTCATGTAGCCCTTCACGGGAGGCATCTCGACCGGCTCGTCGCCGATCTCGTTGGCGTACAGCTGCGAGAGCTCCATGTACGCGAGCAGGACGCTGAAGCCGTCGCCGTAGCAGTGGTCGAACCCGCAGAAGATCGTGGACCGGTCCTCGCCCGACACCCCGGCGATCGCGTACCCGAAGTTGTCGATCGGGTCGACGGCGTCGCTGAAGTGCTTGAGCAGGACCTGGTTGACCTCGTCGCCCGCGTGCGTTCCGAGCGGCGTCATGGTGAGCGTCAGGTCCTCGGGCGCGATCGCGTGGCGCGTCAGCTCGCCGTCGGGATCGGCGGGGTCGTTCCTGAACGTGCCCCACATGACCTCGTGCCGGCGCACCCAGGCGGTGGCGGCGCGGTGCAGGGCATCGACATCGAGCGGGCCCCGGACGTCGAAGCACAGGCCCAGCCAGTTCGCGTCGGCCGAGCCCACCCGCTCCATGGCACGACGCAGCCGCAGGTGCTGGTCCTGCATGTAGGACGGCCGGTGCTCGTTCGCCGGGGCGGCGGCCAGCGCGGCCACGGACTCCTCGGACGGGCGGAGGAGGACGACGTCACCGTCGATGGTGTCGAGCTCCTCGATGCGGGTCATTCTCATGTCAGTGCCTCCATCGGGTCGTGGACCTCGCGCGTGACCGCCACCATCTGGTCGCGCATCCGGTTCATCACGCGGTCGAGCCATTCGGTGCAGGGCGGGGTGTCGGGGCTGCGGTGCAGCAGCTCGGTGCCGTAGGGCATCGAGTTGATCCACAGGTGCATCTCGTCGCTGGGCTCGACCTCGCCGAGGAACACGGTGGAGTCCATCTCCTCCCATTCGTCGCGGCCGGGGCAGTGGCGCGAGTCCAGGAAGGACACGACGGCGGCCGGTCGCATCGTGGTACCGAGCAGCTGGTTGGCCAGGGGCAGCGGGATCGACTCGGCGGTGCGACCGAGCCGCCACGCCTCGGCGGTGCGGCGGACGAGCTCGATCAGCGGGAGGTCGCGGCCCAGGTCCACCGTCATCGGCACGATGCCCGAGAACCAGCCGATGGCCTGGTGCCACTCGGGCCGGTTGCGGTTGTGCGTGGACATGAGCACCGTGAGTCGCTCGTCGTCCTCCTCCGCGACCATGGCGCGCAGCAGCACGGCGGTGAACGCCAGGGCGGGCGGCACGTCGTGCCGGTCGCACCAGCGGTGGAAGGCCCGGCTCAGCCGGGGGCCGGCGAAGGTGGGGTACCGCATCCGGTGCTGGATCCGGTCGCCGCGGCGGACGCCGGTGGCGCGTGGCAGGCCGGGCAGGTCGCCCGCGGCGTCGGCGGCCCGGCGCCACGGCTCGAGGGCCGGGCTGTCGGGGGTGATGGCGTCCTGGAGGGCGCGCTGCTCGACGGCGAAGTCGACGTAGCTGCCCACGGGGGCGGGCAGCGGCGCGTGGTTCAGCTCGGCCTCGAGGTGGTGCTTGAGCTCGCCCATCGTGAGGTAGGCGCTGTAGCCGTCGAAGGTCACGTGGTCGAAGGCGGCGAACACCGTGATGTCGCCGTTCGCGTCCGTGACGCTGACCACCGTGGCGGCGGGCCACGCGAGCGGTCCCGTGCGGTCGTCGAGCTCGGCCATGACGGCGTCGAACGCCTCGCCCGGGTCGGCGTGGTGACCGAGGTGGCGCGGCTGGAAGCCGATCAGCTCGGCGTCGATGATGCGTCGCTCGTAGCTGCCGTCGTCGCGCCGGACGAACATGCAGCGCAGGCTCTCGTGGCGGGCGCAGTAGCGGCGCAGCGTGCCGGCCAGGGAGGTGAGGTCGGCGCCGTGGAGGGTGGCGCGCAGGCCGATCCAGGGGTTGACCTCGTCGTCGACCGGGCGCGGGAGACCGGCGACGTCGAGGCGTCGCTGCTGGTCGGGCGTGACGGGGCGGGGGTCGGGCGCGGCGGTGGCGAACGCCCGCAGCGTGGAGGACCGGGGCACCCAGAGGTGGACGTCTCCCGCAGGGACGAGGGTCAGGCGATGGGGGTGCAAGAGGGTTCCTCCTTCGAGTGCCGCGGGCCCGGGGGAGTCCCAATGCAACTCACCGTTACACGTGCAGTTACAGGAAGGCTACGGCAGGTTCCAGTGATGTCCATCACTCCGGACGAACTGGTGCGAATGTCTCCTTTTCGCCGTGCTTCCGCGGTCCGCGGCGAGCGCCGGTGGCTCCCGCGCGGCGGGTTCTCGGTAGGATTGACGAGCACGAGCCCCCGTAGCGGGGCTTTCCGTCTGATGGAGGGGTGGCATTCCATGCCCGCAGTCGTGATCGTCGGAGCCCAGTGGGGTGACGAGGGCAAGGGCAAGGCGACCGACCTCCTGGGCAGCCGCGTCGACTACGTCGTCAAGTTCAACGGCGGCAACAACGCCGGTCACACTGTCGTCATCGGCGACGAGAAGTACGCCCTGCACCTGCTGCCCAGCGGCATCCTGACCCCCGGCTGCGTGCCGGTGATCGGCAACGGCGTCGTCATCGACCTCGACGTCCTGTTCCAGGAGATCGACGGCCTCAACGAGCGCGGGATCGACACCTCGCGCCTGCTGGTCAGCGCGAACGCACACCTCATCGCCGACTACAACCGCACGCTCGACAAGGTCAACGAGCGCTTCCTCGGCAGCCGCAAGATCGGCACCACCGGCCGCGGCATCGGCCCCACGTACGCCGACAAGATGAACCGCCTCGGCATCCGCGTGCAGGACCTCTTCGACGAGAAGATCCTCCAGGCCAAGGTCGAGGGCGCCCTCGACCTCAAGAACCAGATCCTCACCAAGGTCTACAACCGCCGCGCGGTCGACGCCGACGAGATCGTCGAGTCGCTGCTGGGCCACGTCGACCGCCTGCGTCCGTACGTCGCCGACACCGCGCTCGTGCTGCACGACGCGCTGCGCGAGGACAAGACCGTCCTGCTCGAGGCCGGCCAGGCCACGCTGCTCGACGTCGACCACGGCACCTACCCGTTCGTCACCAGCTCGTCGGCCACCACGGGCGGCGCGTGCACCGGCTCGGGCATCGCGCCCACCGAGATCACCCGCGTGATCGGCATCGTCAAGGCCTACGCCACCCGCGTGGGCGAGGGCCCGTTCCCCACCGAGCTGTTCGACGCCGACGGCGACCGCCTGCGCGAGAACGGCGGCGAGTTCGGCACCACGACCGGCCGCCCCCGCCGCTGCGGCTGGTACGACGCCCCCGTGGCCCGGTACGCCGCGCGCATCAACGGCGTCACCGACTTCGTCATGACCAAGCTCGACGTCCTCACCGGCTGGGAGCAGATCCCCGTGTGCGTCGCGTACGAGGTCGACGGCGAGCGCGTCGACGAGATGCCGATGACCCAGACCGGCTTCCACCACGCGAAGCCGATCTACGAGTTCTTCCCGGGCTGGACCGAGGACATCAGCGGTGCCCGCGAGCTCTCGGACCTGCCCGCGAACGCGCAGTCCTACGTGCGCGAGATCGAGGCGATGAGCGGCTCGCGCATCAGCGCCGTCGGCGTCGGTCCCGACCGCGAGGAGACGGTCGTCCTGCACGACCTGCTCTAGGATTTCGAAGCACATTCATGGGGGAGATGGTGTGAGCGACGAGCAACGGTACGAGTGGCGGGCCCACGCCCGGTCGTCCTGGGGTCCGGCGCGCCTGGTGCGGCGCACCGACGCGATCGAGGTCACGGTGGGCGACGCGACGGTCGGCCTCGACCTGACCGACCGCCGGACCGCCGCCGAGCGGCAGGCGAACCCGTTCCGCGACGCCTACGACGACGGCGTCCCGGTGACGCTGAACGGCGAGCGCGTCGCCACGATCACCACCGAGGGCCGGCGCAGCGGCCTCGGCCGGCGCCAGCGCCTCGCGGTCACGGGAGACGAGCGGTTCGTGCTCCCCGGGATGCGGCTCACCCACCGGGGCCTGCCGAAGCTGCTCACGCTGCGCAGCGACGCCGGAGTCCTCGTCGCCTCGCGCCGGTGGGCCTCGCCCCTCAACATGGCGGTGGTGGAGTGGTCGTTCGTGCGCGAGCACGACCTCGTCCCCCCGCGCGTGGCGGGCGGCACCCGGCCCGAGCACGTCGCGCTGTGGTTCGCGGTGAAGGAGGAGGTCACGCTATGACCGTCGAGATGGACTACGACAAGCTCACGCTGTCGGCCACCCGCGCGGAGGAGCTGGCGTCCAAGATCCGCACGAACGCCGCGTCGGCGCGCTCCGCCAGCCCGGTCGCGCTGCCGAGTCTGGAGAACATCGAGGCCAAGGCGACGTTCCTCGACGACGCGGCCGAGAAGCTCAACGGCCTGGCCGACATCGCGCTGCTGCTCGACGAGTCGGGCGAGGGCAAGGTCACGATGTCGCTCAGCGCCATCAACGACACCCTCAACGACCTGCTGGGGGAGTACCTCGGCGCCGAGTTCGGCAACATCTTCGGCAACGACGACGACTTCCCGCTCATCTCCGTCGCCTCGGCGCTGGGCAAGATGAAGAAGATGGCCACGGGCGTCGCGCCGATCTTTCAGACCGGCCTCGTCGGCCGCAACATGCTGACCCGCATGGCCAACGCCGGCGGCCGCACGGGCGAGTGGGCGCGCTGGATGCTCTCGGGCGGCGGACGCCACGCCGCCCCGCCCACGGCGCTGCTGAACAAGCTGCCCAAGTGGGCCGGACCCGGCACCCGCTTCCCCACGGCCGGCTGGGCCGACCCGCTGAGCCGCAACCCCGGCGGCCTGGGGCTCATGCGCGGCCTGGGCATCGTGGGCGGCGTCTACAGCACCGCGGTCGGCGTCAACAACCTGATCCAGCAGGGCAACCCGATCGACGCCTTCGAGCGCGAGGGCGCCGGCTACGTGGCCGACGTGGCCGAGACCGCCTTCAGCGCCTCCACCACGGCGTTCCTCATCGCGCCCAACCCGGTCACCGGCGCCATCGCCGTGGGCACCGGCCTGGTCTGGGCGGGTGCCGAGGTCGTCGACCACTGGGACGAGATCAGCGACGGCGCCTCGAAGGCCTGGGACACCGTCACCGACGGCGACACCTGGAAGGACGTCGGCGACAAGCTGACCTTCTGGGACTGACATGAACGACACCCCTGCGAACGCTGGAGCCACCGTGCCGAGACTCGACGAGACCTTCCTGCAGCTCACCGTCGGCTACGACGACCTCATCAAGCTGGCCGAGGTGCACGCCGGCCGCGTGGCCCCGGCCGACGCGCCCACCCGCCTGCGCCAGGAGGGCCTCGTAACCTCCACGGGCGTCCACCCCACGGCCGCGAGCCTGGTCGAGGTCGCAGTGGGCCCCGCCCGCAGCGTCGTCGTCGAGCGCTTCGACGGCGCCACGCTCTCGCCCCTGTTCATCGGCTGGATGCCCGACGGCCGCGCCACCACGAGCGCGCCCGACGCCGAGGGCGCCGTCGTCGTCACCGCCACCGAGCTGGGCCTGCTGCGCGACCAGCTGCGCCAGTGGCTCGCGATCTTCGACCGCGAGGTCCCGGCCGAGCGCCCCACGGTCACGACGAACACCACCGTGATCGACGCGGCGATGACGCTGGAGGGCGTCGACCCGAGCGGCGACGCCGACCTCGACCCGGTCCTCGAGGGCTGGCGGCTGGCCTGGCGCGCCACCGGCAACTGGGCCGAGCGCGACGTCGACGCCACCGTCACGGTCGTCGACGCCGGACCGCAGGGCTGGTACCGCGTCGAGCACGCCCCGCGCACGGGCACCGAGGAGGTCGCGGTCACCCTCGCGCCGCTGACGCTCGACGAGGTCGTCAGCGCCCTCGGCGACGTCGTCACGGGCCGCGGGTCCCGGGGGGCCGATGACTGACGTCCTTCCTCCGTCCGACCTCGTCTCGCGCCAGCAGGCGGCGCGCTTCACGCGGCTGCTGCGCGTGCTGGAGCGCCAGCACCGGCGTCCCGAGGCGATGGCGGGCTTCTTCGCGGCGATCGGCGCGGGCGGCGTCGTCTCGGCGCTGGCCACGATCGCGTTCGGCCCGCACCGCGAGGACATCACCGACTGGGACCGCCTGCCCGACCTGCTGCGCGACGGCCTGCACGCCGCCGCGTCGTGGCCCGAGTTCGACGCCGAGGGCTTCGGCGCCGACCTCGCCGAGCTGCTGCGCGAGGACGACGAGGCCCGGCGGGGCACGGTCTCGGCCGTCACGTCCTTCCTGCTCGCCTCGGGTCGCTACGACGAGCGCCTGCTCGCCGGGTGGACCCGGGCGTTCGACGACCTCGCGCTGCCGGCGCAGCCGCCGCTGACGTGGTCCTCGTTCCTCACCGGCACCGACGGCCCGCGCCCGTGGGACGCCCTCGTGGCCTTCGCGCGCGAGATCGCCGCCGACATCGCCCCCTCCTGATCGATGCGGGCGCCGGTGAGCACCGGCGATAGGCTCGACGGGTGAAGGTTCTCGTCATCGGCACCGGCGGCCGCGAGCACGCCCTGTCCCTGGCCCTCTCCCGCGACCCGCAGGTCACCGAGGTCCACGCCGCCCCGGGTAACCCGGGCATGGCCGACATCGCCACCCTGCACCCCGTCGATCCCCTCGACGGCGCCGCCGTGGCCGACCTCGCCGGTCGCATCGGCGCCGGGCTCGTCGTCGTCGGCCCCGAGGCCCCGCTCGTCGCGGGCGTCGCCGACGCCGTGCGCGAGGCCGGCATCGCCTGCTTCGGGCCGAGCGCGGCAGCCGCGCAGATCGAGGGCTCGAAGGCCTTCGCGAAGCAGGTCATGGCCGCCGCCGAGGTGCCCACCGCGATGGCGCGCGTGTGCGAGACGCCCGAGCAGGTCGCCGACGCGCTCGACACGTTCGGACCGCCCTACGTCGTCAAGGACGACGCCCTCGCGGCGGGCAAGGGCGTCGTCGTCACCGAGGACCGCCAGGCGGCCTACGACCACGGTGTCTCCTGCGAGCGCGTCGTGATCGAGGAGTACCTCGACGGTCCCGAGGTGTCGCTGTTCGCGATCACCGACGGCTCCACCGTGCTGCCGCTGCAGCCGGCCCAGGACTTCAAGCGCGCCCTCGACGGCGACGAGGGACCGAACACCGGCGGCATGGGCGCGTACACGCCGCTCGAGTGGGCGCCCGAGGACCTCGTGAGCGACGTGACCCAGCGGGTCCTGCTGCCCACCGTCAAGGAGATGGCCGCGCGCGGCACCCCGTTCCAGGGACTGCTCTACGCGGGCCTCGCGCTCACCAGTCGCGGCACCCGCGTGGTCGAGTTCAACGCCCGCTTCGGCGACCCCGAGACCCAGGCGCTGCTGTCGCTGCTGAGGACGCCGCTGTCGGCCCTCCTGCACGGCGCCGCCACCGGCACCCTCGCCGAGGTCGGCCTCCCGCAGTGGCGCGACGGCGCCGCGCTCACCGTGGTGATCGCCTCGGAGCACTACCCCGAGTCGCCCGTCACGGGCGACCGGATCGAGGGCCTCGACGAGGCCAACGCGGTCGAGGGCGTCGACGTGATCCACGCGGGCACGAAGGTCGACGAGGACGGCAACCTCGTCACGGCCGGCGGCCGGGTGCTGTCGGTGACGGCCGTGGGCGACGACCTCGACCAGGCCCGGGCCCGCGCGTACGAGGCCGTCGACCTCGTCCGGATCCGCGGCGCGCACCACCGTCGCGACATCGCGGCGCAGCTGCCCGGCTGAGTCCCGCCGACGACACAGCGCGGTTCCGTCAGTCGGAGGGTCTCCGACGGGCTGATCCGTCACCTGAGCGTGCGGTCGGACCGGCAACCCGTATTCTGGCCGCATGTACGCGTCGTCGCAGTCCCTGCCTGAGCTCCCCGAGGTCGACCTCGCGCTCGTGCACGCCCTGCAGGTCGCTCCTCGGGCCCCGTGGAGCGCCATCGGCCGCACGATCGGCGTCGATCCCGCCACCGCCGCCCGTCGCTGGGACCGTCTGGTCGCCGAGCGGCTGGCCTGGTTCGTGGTCCGTCCCAGCGCCGAGCAGCTGGCGCCCGACCGCGACGCCGTGGTCCTCAAGCTGACCTGCCGGCCCGGCGCCGACGTCCGGGTCGCCGAGCAGATCGCCCAGTCGGAGGAGGTCTACTCCGTCGACCTGCTGGCCGGCAAGGACGACGTCGCCATCATCCTCATCGGCCGTGGACTCTCCGCGATGCGCCAGGCCGTCGACGCGCTGGTCGGTGACGATCCCGACGTCGTCGGCACGCGGTCGACCTTCATCGCCGGCGTCCACCGCGAGGACGCGCAGTGGCGACTCGGCGCCCTCACCCCCGAGCAGGTCAGCGGGCTCGACCGCCGCGGCGACGGCAGGGTCACGCCGCCCGACGCCGAGGTGCTCGACCAGCTCACCGAGATCCTCATCGAGGACCCCCGCATGAGCGTGGCCGACATCGGCCGTCGGCTCGACCGTCCCGAGCCCACCGCGCGCCGCCTGCTGGAGCGGGCGCTGCGCTCGCGCGCGATCCGGTTGGGCTGCGACGTGGTGGCCTCCGCCGGCGGTGCGGGACGGGGCGTGATCCTCGAGGCCGTGGCGGACGACCCGCGGTCGGCGGGGGACGCGATCGGCAGCCTGCCCTGCGTGGTGCGGTGCGCAGCCGTGGTCGGCTCGTCGAACCTCGCGCTGGTCGTGCGGTTCAACGCCCTCGCCGAGCTGTTCGAGTTCGAGGCCACGGCGGCCGAGCGCGTGCCGGGCTGGCGCGTCACCGACCGCGCCACGATCGTGCGCAGCGTCAAGCGTCAGGGCAAGCTGCTCGACGACGAGGGCCGCGTCCTGCTCTCCACGCCCTGAGCGCGGACTGCGACAATGGGCCGGTGACCACTCCGAACGTCCTCGCCTCCCGCTACGCCTCCGCCGAGCTGGCCCGCATCTGGTCGCCCGAGCACAAGATCGTCCTCGAGCGGCAGCTGTGGATCGCGGTGCTGAAGGCCCAGCACGACCTCGGGGTGGAGACCCCCGACGGCGTCATCGAGGCGCACGAGGCCGTCGTCGACCAGGTCGACCTCGACTCGATCGCCGCGCGCGAGCGCGTCACGCGCCACGACGTCAAGGCCCGCATCGAGGAGTTCGCGTCGCTGGCCGGCAGCGAGCACATCCACAAGGGCATGACCTCGCGTGACCTCACCGAGAACGTCGAGCAGCTGCAGGTGCGTGCCTCGCTCGAGCTCGTGCGCGACCGCGCCATCGCCGCGCTGGCCCGCCTCGGTCGCCTCGCCGGTGAGCACGCCGAGCTCGTCATGGCTGGTCGCAGCCACAACGTCGCCGCCCAGGCCACCACGCTGGGCAAGCGCTTCGCCACCACCGCCGACGAGCTGCTGGTCGGCATCGAGCGCGTCGAGCAGCTCATCGCGCGCTACCCGCTGCGCGGCATCAAGGGCCCGGTCGGCACCGGCCAGGACATGCTCGACCTCCTCGGCGGCGACGAGGCGAAGCTCGCCGACCTCGAGCAGCGCGTGGCCGCCCACCTCGGCTTCGACCGCACGTTCACGAGCGTCGGCCAGGTCTACCCGCGGTCGCTGGACTTCGACGCCGTCAGTGCGCTCGTGCAGCTGGTCGCCGCGCCGTCGAGCCTGGCCCTCACGGTCCGCCTCATGGCGGGCAACGAGCTCGTCACGGAGGGCTTCAAGCCCGGCCAGGTCGGCTCGTCGGCGATGCCGCACAAGATGAACACCCGCTCGTGCGAGCGCGTCAACGGTCTCGCGGTCGTCCTGCGCGGCTACGCGTCGATGGTCGGCGAGCTGTCGGGCGACCAGTGGAACGAGGGCGACGTGTCGTGCTCGGTCGTGCGTCGCGTGGCGCTGCCCGACGCGTTCTACGCCGCCGACGGCCTGTTCGAGACCTTCCTGACCGTGCTCGACGAGTTCGGCGCCTTCCCGGCCGTCGTCCAGCGCGAGCTCGACCGCTACCTGCCGTTCCTGGCCACCACCAAGGTGCTCATGGCCGCGGTGCGCCACGGCGTCGGCCGCGAGTCGGCCCACGAGGCGATCAAGGAGCACGCGGTCGCCGTCGCGCTGGAGATGCGCGAGCAGGGCACGGCCGACAACGACCTGTTCGACCGCCTCGCCGCAGACGAGCGGCTCGGGCTCACGGCCGACGACCTGAAGCGCCTCGTCGCCGAGCCGCTGGCCTTCACCGGCGCGGCCGTCTCGCAGGTCGCGCAGGTGCTCACGCAGGTCGAGGCCGTCCTGCAGCGCCACCCCGACGCCGCGGCCTACGCACCCGGCGCCATCCTCTGAGTCCGGGGTCTCGATACGGCGCCTCGCTGCGCTCGTCAGCCACTCGACCGCCGGTGATCGAGTGCCCGCGAGGAACGAGCGGTGGGGGCACCTCCCGCTTGCGGGGGAGTATCGAGATCAGGCTCAGGCGAGCCAGGCCAGGACCGCGGGGCCCGGGTGCTCGGCCCACGTGGCCGTGAGGATGCCCGAGGCCTCGGCGGGGGCGTGGGCGTCGACGACCCGTGCGACGTGCAGCTCGCCGTGGCCCGAGCCGCTGCCGTGCACGGCGGCAGTGAACCGGCGACGCGGGATCGGCTCGCCCTCGGGCGTCAGCATCGTGACCTCGCCGCGACCCTCACGGATCACGGCGGCTGCCTCGGCGAGGTAGACCGGGTCGGTCGCGCCGTCGTAGACCCAGCGGCGACCCAGCGCCGAGTGGTCCATCTCGCCCACCAGCTCGGGGCCGTCGATCGGGGCCGCGCGGTAGGTCAGCGGCACGTGCACGATCTCGTCGCGCACGGGCAGCAGGAACGACTCGATGCCGACCTCGCCCTCGGGGTCGTCGAAGCGGAAGTTCGCCTGGAAGGCGGGCACCTCCGCACCCTGCGGCCACCAGTCGCGGCTCGGCAGCCACGCCTCCAGCAGCTCGGCCTTGGTGGGGTTCAGCTCGGATCCGGGATGCACGACGCCCATGGCGTCATCGTGCCACGGGACGGACCCGCGCGGCAGCCACGACGGCCGCCACCACCGACAGCAGCGCGGCACCGACGATCGGGGCGAGGTCGTTGAGGCCGTAGAGACCGGCGCCGAGGACGGGCCCGATCACGTAGGTGAGGCCCACGGTGGCGGACAGCTGACCGGCGACGGCGGCGTGCTCCGACGGCTCGACGACGAGCGTGGCGCCGGCGTTGTAGCCCGGGACGGCGAGCCCGAGTCCGGCCGCGATGACCATGAGTGCCGGCAGCAGCACGCCGAGCGTGGTGGCGACGATCGCCAGGGCGTACCCGCCCGCGGCGACGAGGCTGCCGATCACGATGAGCGCGCGCGGTCCGCCGGACACGCGCGGCGCGACGACGGCCTGGGTGAGCGCGAAGCCGATGCCGATCGCGACGCCCGCGACCGCGACGACGCCCGCGGTCTCGGTGTTCGTGAGGCCGAGACGGTCCTGCACGAGGAAGCCGAGGATGATCTCGACGAGGGCCAGGCCGAGGAAGAGCGCGGCACCCGCCGCGAGGTAGGGCAGCACGCGCGGGTCGCCGAAGCCGAGGCGCTCGCGCTCGGGACGCTCCTGCCGCTCCGGCGCCGGCAGCAGCCACACCGCGACGAGGGTCGCTCCGACGAGGACGGGCGCGAGGTGCACCGGGAGCAGCAGTCCGCCGATCGCCGCGAGGCCGCCGATCGCGGGACCCACGACGAGCGAGATGCCCTGCACCGCGCCGAACGCGCCCATCGCCTTCGTGCGCGCGGTCGCGCCGTCGCTCGTCGAGGCGAGGTAGGTCAGCGCCGCGACCGGGACCGCGGCGAAGCCGACGCCGTAGAGCACGCCCCGGGTCAGCGCGAAGGCCGTGAGCACGAGCCAGCGCGGCAGCTCCTGCCGGACGGCGACCTCGGTCATCGCGGCGAAGCCGGCGGCACCGATCGTGGCGACCAGCAGGCCGCGCACGAGGACCGCGTGGACGCCGACCCGGTCGACCTCGCGGCCCCACCACGGTCCGGTCAGCACGAGCATCGCGGCGGACAGCGTCATGACGGCGCCGAGGTCGACCTCGCCGAGCCCGACCAGCCGGGTGACGGGCGCCAGGACCGGGACGAGCATCCCCTGCGCGCTGTAGACCACGAGGGCCGACACGAGCAGCGTCGTGGTCGTGGTCCGGGTCGATGGCACCGGCACAGCCTGCCACGGAAACGCCCGGACGGGCAGGCCACTAGCCTGATCCCATGCCGCTGGAGATTCCCGGAGCCACCCACCTGCACTCGGGCAAGGTCCGCGACCTGTACACGTACGGCGACCACCTGCTGATGGTCGCGTCGGACCGGGTCAGCGCCTACGACTTCCTGCTCGAGCCGGGGATCCCCGACAAGGGCGAGATCCTCACCCGGATGAGCCTGTGGTGGTTCGACCAGCTGGCCGACCTCGTGCCCCACCACGTCGTCAGCACCGACGTCCCGCCGGAGGTGGCCGGCCGTGCGCTCGTCGTCGAGCGGCTCGACATGTTCCCGGTCGAGTGCGTCGCCCGCGGCTACCTCACCGGCTCGGGCCTGGCCGACTACCGCGAGACCGGCGCGGTGTGCGGCATCCCGCTGCCTGACGGCCTCGTCGACGGCTCGCGCCTGGACACCCCGATCTTCACGCCGGCCACGAAGGCCGACCTCGGCGACCACGACGAGAACGTCTCGTTCGAGGCGGTCGTGGAGACCGTCGGCGCCGAGATGGCCGAGCGGCTCCGCGACCTCACCCTGGCCGTCTACGGCCGCGCCGAGGAGATCGCCCGCGAGCGCGGCATCATCCTGGCCGACACGAAGCTCGAGTTCGGCGCCCGTCCCGACGGCACGATCGTGCTCGCCGACGAGGTGCTCACGCCCGACTCGTCGCGCTTCTGGCCCGCCGACCGCTACGTGCCCGGACAGGCGCAGCCCAGCTACGACAAGCAGTTCGTGCGCGACTGGCTCACGTCGGAGGAGTCCGGCTGGGACCGCGCCTCCGACACGCCTCCGCCGCGGCTGCCCGACGAGATCGTCGAGCGCACGCGCGAGCGCTACATCGAGGCCTACGAGCGACTCACCGGCCTCACCTGGTGAAGCGGTGGGCACGGTGTTCTCGCGGTGCGGCGCCTCGATTACAGTGACGATGTAACTGAGGCCACACCCCCGGAAAGAAGGCACCGTGACCAACCTCGCCGCGATCCTCGACGACACGACCGCGAAGTACCCCGAGCGCACCGCCATCGTCTTCGGCGACACCCGCCTGAACTACGCGCAGGTCAACGGCGCCGCCAACCAGGTCGCCAACCTGCTCGTCTCGCGGGGGATCAAGCCCGGCGACAAGGTCGCGATCTCGATCCCGAACCTGCCGTACTTCACGATCGCCTACTTCGGCATCCTCAAGGCCGGCGCCTCGGTGGTGCCGCTGAACGTCCTGCTGTCCGAGCGCGAGGTCGCGTACCACCTCGACGACTCCGGCGCCGTCGCCTTCATCGCCTTCGAGGGCACCCCCGACCTGCCGATCGGCGACCGCGCCTGGGCCGGCTTCAACGAGGTCGAGGCCTGCCGCGAGTTCTTCCTCATCAAGCTCGACTCGGCCGCGCCCGAGCCCATGGAGCCGCCGGAGTTCTACGGCCCGCTCGTGGCCCAGCAGTCGCCCGAGTTCACCACGGTCGAGCGCGACGACGACGACACCGCCGTCATCCTCTACACGTCCGGCACCACCGGCCAGCCCAAGGGCGCCGAGCTGATGCACCGCAACCTGCGCGCCAACGCCGCCCTCGGCACGTCGCTGTTCGGCGCCGACGAGAACGACCCCGACACGTATCTCGCGGTGCTGCCGCTGTTCCACATCTTCGGCCAGACCGTGATCCAGAACGGCGCCTTCCTCTACGGCGGCACGGTCGTCTACCTGCCCCGGTTCGAGCCCGAGGCCGCCTTGGCGCTGCTGCTCAAGGAGAAGATCACGTTCTTCGCCGGCGTGCCCACGATGTACTGGGGCCTGCTGCAGGCGCTCGCCGCGTCCGACGGCAGCATCGACGTCGAGGCGATCGCGAAGAGCATCCGCACCGCGGCCGCCGGCGGTGCCGCCCTCCCGGCCGACATCCACCGTCAGTTCCAGGAGAAGTTCGGCATCGTCATCCAGGAGGGCTACGGCCTCTCCGAGACGTCGCCCGTCGCCTCGTTCGGCGTCCGCGGCGAGGAGGTCCGCGTGGGCTCCATCGGCCGCCCGGTCGAGGGCGTCGAGATGAAGCTCATCAACGACGACTGGAGCGACGTGCCGCACGACCCCGAGGCGATCGGCGAGATCGCGATCAAGGGTCACGGCATCATGAAGGGCTACTACAACCGCCCCGCCGCCACGGCCGAGGCGATCCAGGGCGAGTGGTTCCGCACCGGTGACCTCGCCCGCAAGGACGACGACGGCTACTACTACATCGTCGATCGCAGCAAGGACATGATCATCCGCGGCGGCTACAACGTGTACCCGCGCGAGCTCGAGGAGGTGCTGATGACGCACCCGGCGGTCTCGCTGGTCGCCGTCATCGGCGTCCCGCACGAGTCGCACGGCGAGGAGATCAAGGCGGTCGTGGTCAAGAACGCCGACGATCCCACCACCGAGGCCGAGCTGCGCGAGTGGGCCAAGGGCCAGTTCGCCCAGTACAAGTACCCGCGCATCGTGGAGTTCCGCGACGCGCTGCCGATGACCGCGACGGGCAAGATCCTCAAGCGCGAGATCGACTGAGACCGACACGAGAGGGGGCCCGCAGCCGATGGCTGCGGGCCCCCTGTCGTGGGTTCAGGCCCGGCGGCCCAGGGCGCGGTAGGTCCAGCCGGCGGCGCGCCAGCGGTCGGGGTCGACCGCGTTGCGCCCGTCGAGCAGGGCCCGGCGACGCACCAGCGCGCCGACGGCCTCGGGATCGAGCTCGCGGTACTCGCGCCACTCGGTGAGCAGCAGCACGAGGTCGGCGCCGGTGAGCGCCTCCTCGGTGTCCTCCACGTAGAGCAGGTTCGGGTAGGACGACTTCGCGTTGCCCAGCGCGGCCGGGTCGGTGACGCGCACGTTCGCACCCTGCAGCCGCAGCTGCTCGGCCACGTTGAGGGCGGGCGAGTCGCGGATGTCGTCGCTGTCGGGCTTGAACGAGGCGCCCAGCACGGCGACCGTGCGGCCCATGAGCGAGCCGCCGCACTCCTCGCGGGCGAGGTCGACCATGCGCACCCGGCGGCGGGTGTTGATCGCGTCGACCTCGGCCAGGAAGCTCAGCGTCTGGTCGGCGCCGAGCTCGCCGGCGCGCGCCATGAACGCGCGGATGTCCTTGGGCAGGCAGCCGCCGCCGAAGCCGAGGCCGGCGTTGAGGAACTTGCGGCCGATGCGGTCGTCGAGGCCGATCGCGTCGGCCAGGGCGGTGACGTCGGCGTCCGTGCGCTCGCACAGCTCGGCCATCGCGTTGATGAACGAGATCTTCGTGGCCAGGAACGAGTTCGCGGCGACCTTGACCAGCTGGGCGGTGGCCGGGTCCATCGTGAGGCGCGGCGTGCCCTCGGCGAGGATCGCGGCGTAGACCTCGTCGAGCAGCGCGGTGGCGCGCTCGCCGGCCTCGCCGTCGGGGACGCCGTAGACCAGGCGGTCGGGGTGCAGCGTGTCCTTCACCGCGAAGCCCTCGCGCAGGAACTCGGGGTTCCACACGAGCATCGCGTCGGGCCGGACCTCGGCCAGCTGGGCGGCGAGGCGCTCGGCCGTGCCGACGGGCACGGTGGACTTGCCGGCGACGAGCGCGCCCGGCGCGATGACCTCCAGCAGGCTCGTGAACGCGCCGTCGACGTAGGCCAGGTCGGCCGCGTACTCGCCGCGCTTCTGCGGGGTGCCGACGCACAGGAAGTGCACCTGCGCGTCGGCGACGTCGGCGAAGTCGGTGGTGAACGACAGCCGGCCGCTGGCCAGGGTGCGCTCGAGCAGCTCGGGCAGGTTCGGCTCGAAGAACGGGGCCCGCCCGGCGGACAGGCTCTCGATCTTCGCCAGGTCGGTGTCGACGCCGACGACCTCGTGGCCCAGCTCCGCCATGCTCGCGGCGTGGACGGCGCCGAGGTAGCCACAGCCGATGACGCTGATCTTCATACCCGACACCGTAGCGACTGAGCGGCGGGACCGGGCCCGAAGAGACGAACGTCGCGGCCGGCCGGGCACGCATGGTGCGCAAGGGAAAACCGAGTGTGGGAGGGTCGTTCCCATGACGGTCGACATCACCCACAACGCAGCGGAGCAGCGGTACGAGATCGCGGTCGACGGCGAGCGCGCCGGCTTCACCGAGGCTCGCGAGGAGGGCGACGTCGTCGTCTTCCCGCACACGATCATCGACGAGCGCTTCGAGGGCCAGGGCCTGGCCAGCCAGCTCGTGACCTTCGCGCTCGACGACGTGCGGGCGCGCGGCAAGAAGGCCCGCATCCACTGCAGCTACATCAAGCGATTCGTCGAGAAGCACACCGAGTACCAGGACCTGCGGGTCGAGTGACCCAGGTCCTGCGGCGCCGGCTCACGCTGCTGGGGCCGGCGTTCATCGCTGCGATCGCGTACGTCGATCCCGGCAACGTCGCCACGAACCTCACCGCCGGCGCCCAGTTCGGCTACACCCTCGTCTGGGTGATCGTGCTGGCCAACCTCATGGCCGTGCTCATCCAGTACCTCTCGGCCAAGCTCGGCCTGGTCACCCGGCGCTCGCTGGCGGGCCAGGTGGGCGACCGCGTCGGCGTCCGCACGCGCTTCGCGTACTGGCTCCAGGCCGAGGGGATCGCGATCGCCACCGACCTGGCCGAGGTCATCGGCGGCGCGATCGCGTTCCACCTGCTGTTCGGCGTGCCGCTGCCGCTGGGCGCCGTGCTGACGGCCCTCGTCGCGATGCTGGTGCTCGCGATCGGCGACCGCCGTGGCCAGGGCGCGCTCGAGCGGGTCATCGTCGGCTTCCTGCTGCTGATCGCGGTGGGCTTCCTCGCCGGACTCGTCGTCGGTCCGCCCGTCGCGGCCGAGGTCGCACAGGGACTCGTGCCGCGCTTCGACGGTGCCGAGAGCGTGCTGCTGGCCTCGGGCATCGTCGGCGCCACCGTCATGCCGCACGCCGTCTACCTGCACTCGAGCCTGACGGCCGACCGCCTCGGCGCGCGCGGGGAGAGCTCGTCGGTGCGCGACCTCCTGGCCGCCACCCGGATCGACGTCGTGCTGGCACTCATCCTCGCGGGCATGCTCAACCTCGGCCTGCTGCTCATGGCCGCGGCGAACCTGCAGGGACTCCCGGGCACCGACACGATCGCCGGCGCGCACGAGCTCATCACCAGCGAGATCGGCGCGGGTGTCGCGCTGCTGTTCGCGGTCGCGCTGCTGGGCTCGGGCATCTCGTCGACCTCGGTCGGCAGTGCCGCGGGCGCCGAGGTCATGCGCGCGCTGACGCCGTGGTCGCTCAAGCCCGTCACCCGGCGCCTCGTCACGCTCGTCCCCGCCGTGATCGTGCTGCTGCTGGGCATCGACCCCACGCGGGCCCTCGTGGTGTCGCAGGTCGTGCTGTCGATGGGCATCCCGTTCGCGGTGGTGCCGCTGGTCTGGCTGACCTCGCGGCGATCGATCATGGGCGAGTTCGTCAACCGGCGCGCCACCACGGTGCTCGCCGCCCTCGCGGCCGGGGCGATCGTGGCGCTGAACCTGGTGCTGCTGTGGCTGACGTTCGTCGGCTGATCCTCGTACGCTGACGTCTATGCCCGAGATGCCCGAGGTGGAGGCCCTCGTCCACTGGCTGCAGGCCCAGCTCGACGGCGCGGTCGTGGTCGAGATCGAGCCGGCGTCGTTCGCCGTGCTCAAGACCTACGACCCTCCGGTCTCGTCGTTCGCCGGGCTCACCGTCACCGGGGTCACGCGGCACGGCAAGTTCATCGACATCGACGTGGACGGGCTGCACCTCGTGATCCACCTGGCCAAGGCGGGCTGGCTGCGCTGGTCCGACCACTTCGGCGACAGCCGGGTCAAGATGGGCGGGCCGCTCGCGCTGCGGTTCCGTGTCGACCGGGGCTCAGGACCGCACGAGGGGTTCGACCTCACCGAGGCCGGCACCCGCAAGGGCCTCGCCGTCTACGCCGTGCGCGACCCGCACGAGGTGCCCGGCATCGAGCGGCTCGGCCCCGACCCGCTCGCGCCGGGCTTCGAGCTGCGCCCGCTGCTGCAGCGCCGGATGCAGGTCAAGCGGCTGCTGCGCGACCAGAGCGTGGTGGCCGGCATCGGCAACGCCTACAGCGACGAGATCCTGCACGCCGCGCGGCTCTCGCCCTTCGCGATCGCCGAGAAGCTCGACGACGAGGAGATCGGCCGGCTGGAGGAGGCCGTCACCTCGGTCCTCACCGAGGCCGTCGCGGCGGCCGACGGCAAGCCCGCGGCCGACCTGAAGGATGCCAAGCGCGAGCGGATGCGCGTGCACGGCCGCGCGGGGCAGAAGTGCGAGGTCTGCGGCGACACCGTGGCCGAGGTGGTCTTCGCCGACTCCTCGCTGCAGTACTGCCCCACGTGCCAGACCGGCGGCACGATCCTCAAGGACCGCTCCACCTCGAAGTTCCTGAAGTAGCCCGGACAGGCGAAGGGGCGAGAGCCTCGCGGCCCTCGCCCCTGCGTCATGCTGCGGGTGGCGTCACTTCTTGACGGTGACGACGACCTTCGTCTTGGCGCTGCCGCCGTAGCCGTCGCGGACGGTCACGTAGAACGCCGTCTTGCCCTTGAAGCCCTTCTTCGGGACGAACTTGAACTTCGGGCCCTTGCCGCTGACCTTGCCGGCCTTCTTGCTGACCTTGCCGACCTTGTAGGTCAGGCGGTCGCCGTCGGCGTCACGGGCGCGCAGGATGAAGGCCTTGGCCTTCTTCTGCTTCGTGACGACCTTGACCGTCTTCTTGCTGACGACCGGTGCCCGGTTGGGGACCTTGATCGAGCCGAGGGCCAGGTTGGACGGGCCGGTGCACGTGAGGCTCGACGGGACCGTGCTCTCGTCGGCGCGGTAGATCGTGGCGGCGATCGTGAACGACTTCGGCACGCCGAGCGCGACGGTGTGCTTGGTGTTCGCGGGCGCCTTGATCGCCGGGACGGTGCCGGTGGCGGGGATGGTCCACTTGTCGCCGACGTTCTGCGGGACCGGGGTCCGCGGGGCGGCCAGGCTCGGGATGCGCACCGCGGTGCTGCGGCCGCCCGTGGTCAGGGTGAGGGAGGCGTCGGTGCTGGCTCCGGCGGCCTCGCGGCCCTGGAGGAGGCCGGCCGTGGCGGCGCGGAGGTCCTCGGGGAGCGTCAGCGTGATGTTCACGGGTCGAGCCGGGATCGTCTGGCCGGCGCGGACCGACGTGGGCACGGTCGTGGAGATGGCCACGCCGAGGTCGTGCCGGCCGAGGTCGAGCGGGCCCGCGGTGACGCCGCAGTTGTACGTGAAGGTCTTCGACAGTCGGACGTCGGCGGCGTTCGCCGTGCCGGCGCCGGCCATCGTCAGCGCGCCGGCCATGCCGGCGATCAGCGTGGCGGAGAGGGGCACGGCCAGACGGCGCGCCACAGCAGGAGTACGGGTCACGATGAGCCTTTCGAAAGGACGAGCTCCGTGCGGGTGGGAGTGCACGGAACGGAACGGTGGTGCGTCATCGTAACAAGGTTTTAACTGTGAGTTAAGCCACTAGTTCGTCCGGTCTGCCGCCCACTCGAGATTTGCTCCGATTTCGACGTTTCAGACGGCTTGAAAGGTCGAGAATGGAGTAAATCTCGGGGCGCGCGGGGGTCCTCCCTAGGCTGGAGGCATGGGCATCGGCAGGACGGGACGACGGGTGAACGCGGCGGTCGGCGGCTTCACGGCGCGGGTGGACGGCCAGACCGAGGTCGCGGCGGAGCGTGCGGCGCAGGCGCTGCGGCTCGGCGTGCGGCTGCTGCGCTGGCCCAGCCTCGCGATCATGGTCGTGTCGTGGCCGTTCCTCGCGGGCCTGGCGATCATCAGCCTCCTCGCCGAGGACACCTGGCTGGTCGTGCTGGCGGGTCTCATCGCGGGGGTCGGAGCCCTCGCGTCCGGGGCGTTCGCCTGGCGACGCTCGCGGATCATCGCGGCCGTGGAGGACGAGCAGCAGCTCGCCACCGAGCTCGGCATCGCGGTGGCGATGAGCGACGACGTGGGCGAGGCGCGCCTCGTGCTGGGCCAGCTGGCCGGCACCGCCGGCGGTCCGCGCGTGTTCTCCCGGCTCAAGGCGCTGTGGCGCGGCTTCGGGCTCGGTCCGGGGGTCCTCCAGGACGCGGCCGACCTGCCCCGCGCCCGCTGGTTCTTCCCGCCGAAGGTCGGCACGACCGTGACCCTCTTCTTCGGCGTGCTGTGGCTCGTGCCCGCCTCGTTCGTCGGCTGCCTGCTGCTCGGCATCGCGCTCGCCGCCCGCTGAACACCGCCGCGCCCGTCCCCCTCTCCGCGAGTGGCGCATTTCCGCCCGCCACTCGACGAGTGGCGGGCGTTTCTGCGCCACTCGCGACCCCGGTTCGCGCCACTCGGCGTCAGGGGGTGCGGCGGCGCAGGGTGAGGGAGGCCAGCGCGATCGAGCCGACCGCGAACCCGATCAGCACGACGAGGTCGGTCACCCGCTCCGAGGCGGCCTCGCCGGCCGCAAGGGACGAGAAGGCGTCGGTCGCGTAGGTCAGCGGCATGACGACGGACAGCCACTGCAGCACCTCGGGCATCGCGTCCACCGGCACGAGCAGTCCGCACACGAGGATCTGCGGGATGATCACGAGCGGCATGAACTGCACGGCCTGGAACTCGGTGCGCGCGAACGCCGACGCCAAGAGGCCCAGCGCCGTGCCGACCACCGAGCCGAGGATCGCGAAGACCAGCGCCTCCCACGGCCGGTCGAGACCGAGGTCGAGCAGCCACTGCGCCACCACAAGGCTGATCGCCGACTGCGCCAGCGCCACCATCCCGAACGCGACGCCGTAGCCGCCGATCAGCTCGCCGCGCCGCAGCGGCGTCGTCAGCAGCCGCTCGAGCGTGCCGGAGATCCGCTCGCGCACCATCGTCACGCTCGTGATGAGGAACATCAGGATGAAGGGGAACAGGGCCAGCATCTGCGGACCGACCCGCGCGAACACCTGCGGCTGCTGGTCGAACACGTAGCGGAACAGCGCCAGCAGGATCGACGGCAGGAACAGCAGCATGACGATGCTGCGGGGATCGTGCCGCAGCTGCGCCAGCACCCGCTGGGCCGTCGCGGTCGCGCCCCTCACGCGGCTCCTCCCTCGGCCAGGGCGAGGAAGGCCGACTCGATGTCGGCCGTCCCGGTCGCCGCACGCAGGCCGGCGGGGGAGTCCTGCGCGATCATCGCGCCCTCGCGCATGAGCAGCACGACGTCGCACCGGTCGGCCTCGTCCATCACGTGGCTCGAGACCAGCAGGGTCACGCCCGACTCGGCCAGGCCGGCGAACAGCCGCCACAGGTCGCGCCGCAGCACGGGGTCGAGGCCCACCGTGGGCTCGTCGAGCAGGCACACCTCGGGCTCGGCGATGAGCGCCGCCGCCAGCGAGACGCGCGCCCGCTGCCCGCCCGAGAGCTCGCGGGTCAGACTGCCGCGCTGCGTGCCGAGGTCGACGGCGGACAGCACGGCCTGGACACGGTCGCGCCCCACCGAGGACAGCGCCGCGAAGTAGGCGAGGTTCTGCTCGACGGTGAGGTCGGGATAGACCGAGCTCGCCTGGGTCATGTAGGCCACGCGGCGCCGGTTCACGGCCGAGCCCGCCGGCTCGCCCAGCACCGTGACCGAGCCGGAGGACACCACCTGGACGCCTGCGATCGACCGGATGAGCGTGGACTTGCCGCAGCCGCTCGGCCCCAGCAGCCCCGTGACGCGGCCTCGAGGGATCTCGAGGTCGAGGCCGTCCAGCACGGTGCGGCCGCCGCGCTCGACGACGAGTCCGCTCACCTCCACCGCCGGTGTGGTCATGCTCCGACGATGGCACCGGACCGCGCCGCGCACCAGCACCCACGCGGACCGATGCGCCCGGCAGGCCGGGTAGGACGGGCCGATAGGCTGGGTCGCGTGTCGCGCGACGTCGAACTCACCGTGGTCGAGGGCGGCAACGCCCTCTCCGCCTTCCGAGCCCAGGCCCTGCTGATCCGTCTGCAGGAGGTGGCCCCCGGACTGACCGGCGTCCGCGCCCGGCACGTGCACTGGGTGGCCAGCGAGCGTCCGCTCGACGCCGCCACCACCGACACCGTCACGCGCATCCTCGACTACGGCGATCCGGTGCAGGACGGCCCCGACGGCACGCTCGTGGTGGTCGGCCCGCGCCTCGGCACGATCTCGCCGTGGTCGAGCAAGGCCACCGACATCGTCCACAACTGCGGGCTCGACGTCCGCCGTGTCGAGCGGGTCACCGAGTACACGCTCGAGGGCGGCCGGCCCACGCCCGAGCAGCTCGCCGCGTGCGCCGACGTGCTGCACGACCGGATGACCGAGACCGCCCTGTACTCCCGCGAGGCCGCGGCCGAGCTCTTCGACGAGCGCGAGGCCGAGCCGATGCAGCGGATCGACGTGCTCGGTGGCGGCCGCGAGGCGCTCGAGCGCGCCGACGCCGAGTTCGGCCTGGCCCTGTCGCCCGACGAGATCGACTACCTCGTCGACGCGTTCGTCGGCCTCGACCGCAACCCCACCGACGTCGAGCTGATGATGTTCGCGCAGGCGAACTCCGAGCACTGCCGCCACAAGATCTTCAACGCCGACTTCGTGGTCGACGGCGAGCCGCAGGACCGCTCGCTGTTCGCGATGATCCGCCACACCGAGGCGCTCCACGGCGACGGCACGATCGTGGCCTACAAGGACAACGCCTCGATCATGCAGGGCGGCCCGGCCACGCGCTGGCTCCCCGAGTCGGCCGACCGCCCCAGCCGCTACGCGCCGCGCGACGGCGACGTACACGTGCTGATGAAGGTCGAGACCCACAACCACCCGACCGCGATCTCGCCGTTCCCGGGTGCCGCGACGGGCGCCGGCGGCGAGATCCGCGACGAGGGGGCCACGGGCCGCGGATCGCAGCCGAAGGCCGGCCTCACCGGCTTCGTCGTGTCGAACCTCCACCTGCCCGGCACGGACGAGCCGTGGGAGACCGAGGAGTTCGGCCGCCCCGCGCACATCGCGAGCCCGCTCGACATCATGACCGAGGGCCCGATCGGCGCCGCCGCGTTCAACAACGAGTTCGGTCGTCCGGGCCTCGGCGGCTTCTTCCGCGTCTACGAGCAGACCGTCGACGGCGTCCGCCGCGGCTACCACAAGCCGATCATGAGCGCGGGCGGCCTCGGCTCGATCAGCGCCGAGATGACCGAGAAGATCCAGTTCCCGGCCGGCACCCTGCTGGTGCAGCTGGGCGGTCCCGGCATGCGGATCGGCATGGGCGGCGGCGCGGCCTCCTCCAAGGCCGCGGGCGCGAACGCCGCCGAGCTGGACTTCGACTCGGTCCAGCGCGGCAACCCCGAGATCGAGCGACGCGCGCAGGAGGTCATCAACCACTGCTGGTCGCTCGGCGAGGAGAACCCGATCCTGTCGATCCACGACGTGGGCGCAGGCGGCCTGTCCAACGCGTTCCCCGAGCTCGTCGACGACGCGGGCGTCGGCGCCACCTTCGAGCTGGGCTCCGTGCCGCTCGAGGAGAGTGGCCTGGCGCCCAAGGAGGCGTGGTGCAACGAGAGCCAGGAGCGCTACGTCCTGGCGATCGCGCCCGAGTCCCTCGAGCGGTTCGCCGCCCTCGCCGACCGTGAGCGGTGCCCGTTCGCCGTCGTGGGCGTGGCCCGCGACGACGCCCAGCTGGTGCTGGCACCGGTCGACCCCGAGGACGAGGTTCCGATCGACATGCCGCTCGAGGTGCTCCTCGGCAAGCCGCCGAAGATGACGCGCGACGTCACCCGCGTGGCGCGCGCCTCCGAGGGGCTCGACCTCGCCGACCTCGACGCGCGCGAGGTCGCCTACGACGTGCTGCGCCACCCGTCGGTGGCCTCGAAGCGCTTCCTCGTCACGATCGGCGACCGCACGGTCGGCGGCCTGACGCACCGCGACCAGATGGTCGGTCCGTGGCAGGTGCCCGTCGCCGACGTCGCGGTCACACTGTCGGACCACGTCGGCTTCGCCGGCGAGGCGATGGCCAGCGGCGAGCGCACGCCGCTGGCGTCGGTCGACGCCCCGGCCTCGGGCCGGATGGCCGTGGGCGAGGCGATCACCAACCTGCTGGCCGCGCCGATCCACCTGCCGGGCGTCAAGCTCTCCTGCAACTGGATGGCCGCGTGCGGCGAGGACGGCGAGGACGCCGCCCTCTACGACACCGTGCACGCCGTGGCGATGGAGCTGTGCCCCGCGCTGGGCATCTCCGTCCCGGTCGGCAAGGACTCGCTGTCGATGCGCACGCGCTGGACCGAGGAGGACGGCACCGAGAAGCAGGTCATCGCGCCGGTCTCGCTCGTCGTCACCGCGTTCGCCGCGCTGCCCGACGTGCGCGGCACCGCGACCCCCGAGCTGCCCGCCGGCGCGGCGCTGCTGCTCGCCGACCTCGGCGCCGGGTCGAACCGCCTCGGCGGCTCGATGCTCGCCCAGGTCCGAGGCGAGTTCGGCGGCACCGTCCCCGACCTCGACGACCCGACCCGCCTCGTGGCGCTGGTCGACGGCGTCAACGCGCTGCGCGACGCCGGCCTGCTGCTGGCGTACCACGACCGCTCCGACGGCGGCCTGTGGGCGGCCGTGTGCGAGATGGCGTTCGCGGGCGGCGTGGGCGCCGACCTCGACGTCGCCGACCTCGCCGCGCTGTTCACCGAGGAGCTCGGCGCGGTGCTGGCCGTGCCCGCCGACCGTGCCGACGAGGCGATTGCGCTGCTCGCCGAGCACGGCCTCGCCGACCTCGTGCGCCGCGTCGGCACGTCCACCGCGGACCGCCACGTGCGCGTCCCGGCCCTCGGCCTCGACGAGCCCCTGCAGGGTCTGGCCCAGGCGTGGGACGAGGTCTCCTGGCGGATCTCCCGCCGGCGCGACAACCCCGAGTGCGCCGACGCCGAGCACGCCGCGGTCGGCGCCGAGGTCCCCGTCCTCACGGTCGCGCCCACGTTCGACCCCACCGACGACGTCGCCGCGCCCTACCTCGTCGGCCGGGCCCGCCCGAAGGTCGCGATCCTGCGCGAGCAGGGCGTGAACTCGCACGTCGAGACCGCGTTCGGCTTCGACCGCGCCGGCTTCGAGACCTACGACGTGCACATGACCGACCTGCAGTCCGGTCGCTTCGACCTCGCCGACGTGGTCGGCCTGGCCGCGTGCGGCGGGTTCTCCTACGGCGACACGCTCGGCGCCGGTGAGGGCTGGGCGCGCTCCGTGCTGTTCAACCCGGCGCTGACCGACGCGTTCGCCTCGTTCTTCGCCCGGCCCGACACCTTCGGCATCGGCATCTGCAACGGCTGCCAGATGTTCGCGTCGCTGGCCGACATCATCCCCGGCGCCGACGCCTGGCCGCGGTTCACCCGCAACGCCTCCGAGCAGTACGAGGCGCGCCTGTCGCTCGTCGAGGTGCTCGACTCGCCGTCGATCTTCTTCTCCGGCATGGCCGGCTCGAAGGTGCCGATCGCGGTGGCGCACGGCGAGGGCTACGCGAACTTCTCCGCCCGCGGCGACGCCGCCGCCGTGCACCGCGCGGCACGCTTCGTCGACGTGGACGGGCAGGTCGCGAGCGCGTACCCGGCCAACCCGAACGGCTCCCCGGACGGCCTCACGGCGGTCACGACGCCCGACGGCCGGTTCACCGCGATGATGCCGCACGCCGAGCGCGTCCAGCGCAACGTGCAGCTGTCCTGGACCTCGGGCGACGTGTCCGCCGAGAGCCCGTGGCTGCGCATGTTCCGCAACGCGCGCGTCTGGGTGGACTGACCCCCCGGAAACCGGGGTGCGGGCGTAGTCCGAACGGGCGGTTTTCCGTCCGGGACTTCGGTTACCGGCGCGTACCCGCGTACTCTCGGTATGTGGCCCTGTACCCCCCCGGCGAGCGCACGAGCGAGCCGCTCGACGATCGGCTGCGCGACGACGCCGCGCTGGCCGAGATCGAGCTGACCTCGCGGCTCATGATCGCCGCGTCGGGTGCCACCTCGCCACTGACCCAGTCGGAGATCGACGGCCTCCTGGGCGTCGACCCCGAAGCCTGACTGCCCTCGGTTGGCGGCGGCACTCGCCCAGCACCTACCATGGGCAGAGTCTGCCCGCCACATGCCGAGGAGTACCCGCGTGCGTTTTCGCATCCGACCGGTCGAGGCTTCGTTCTACGACCTCTTCACCGAGATGGCCAACCATTTGGTCACCGGCGCCGGGATCGTCGCCAGGGTCCTGGACCCCGAGGCCGACAAGACCGCCCTCGCCGCGCAGATGAACGACGCCGAGCATGCCGCGGACGACACCACGCACGCGATCATCAAGCTCGTGAACAGCACGTTCATCACGCCGTTCGACCGTGAGGACATCTACGCGCTGGCCAGCGGCCTCGACGACGTCATGGACTACATGGAGGAGGTCGTCGACAGCACGGCCCTCTACGGCATCACGGAGTTCCCCGACGCCTTCGCCGCGCAGGTCCAGGTGCTCCAGCGCGCCTCGAACCTCACCGCCGAGGCCATGCCGCGGCTGCGCACGATGAAGGACCTCGACGAGTTCTGGATCGAGATCAACCGCCTCGAGAACGAGGGCGACCGCAACCACCGCCGTCTCCTCGCCGACCTGTTCGACGGCAACTACAAGGCCATGCAGGTGCTGAAGCTCAAGGACATCGTCGAGGCCGTCGAGGCCGCGATCGACGCCCTCGAGTCGGTCGCCAACACGGTCGAGCAGATCGCCGTCAAGGAGTCCTGAGTGGACCTGGTCACGGTCATGGTGGTCACGGTCGTCGTGATCGCCCTCGTGTTCGACTACACGAACGGCTTCCACGACGCCGCCAACGCGATCGCCACCTCGGTGTCGACGCGGGCGCTGACCCCGCGGGTCGCGCTGGCCATGGCCGCCGTCCTGAACTTCGTCGGGGCCTGGCTGGGCGTCGAGGTCGCCAAGACGATCCAGGGGATCATCGACATCGACGGGGTCACCAGCCTCACCGACGCCGACCGGGCGCATGCGCTGACGATCGTGCTGGCCGCCCTGATCGGCGCCATCACCTGGAACCTCATCACGTGGTACTTCGGCATTCCGTCGTCGTCCTCGCACGCCCTCATCGGCGGCATCGTCGGCGCCGGCATCGCCTCGTCCACCGTGGTCCACTGGGACACGCTGGTCGACAAGGTCGCGATCCCCATGGTGCTGAGCCCCGCGCTGGGCTTCTTCCTGGCGTTCGGCCTGATGACCGCGATCATGTGGATCTTCCGCCATGCCAAGCCCACCCGGGTCAACCGCGGCTTCCGCCACGCGCAGACCGTCTCGGCCGCCGGCATGGCGCTCGGTCACGGTCTGCAGGACGCCCAGAAGACGATGGGCATCATCGTGCTGGCGCTCGTCGCGGGCGGCTTCCACACCGGTGACGACGTCCCGCTCTGGGTCATCGTCGCGGCAGCCAGCGCGATCGCCGCGGGCACCTACTCGGGAGGCTGGCGCATCATGCGCACGCTCGGCCGCCGCATCATCGAGCTGGACCCGCCGAAGGGCTTCGCCGCCGAGGCCACCGCGGCCAGCGTCCTCTACGTGATGGCGATCGGACTGCACGCGCCGGTCTCGACCACCCACACGATCACCTCGGCGATCATGGGCTCGGGTGCCACCAAGCGCTTCAGTGCCGTCCGCTGGGGTGTCGCGAAGAACATCGTCGTGGCCTGGGTCGTCACCATGCCCGCCGCGGCCGCCGTCGCCGCCGCGTTCTACTTCCTCGCGCGCCCCTTCCTGCCGTAAGGACCGGTCTTCGCTCAGCCGAAGCGGCCCTGGATGTAGGCCTCGGTGGCGGGGTCGTCGGGGTTGGCGAACATCTTCTCGGTCGGGCCGAGCTCGACGAGGCGGCCGGGCTGGCCGACGCCCGCGAGGTTGAAGAAGGCCGTCTGGTCCGAGACGCGCGCGGCCTGCTGCATGTTGTGCGTGACGATCACGATCGTGTAGTCGTTCTTGAGCTCGTGGATCAGGTCCTCGATGACGCTCGTCGAGATCGGGTCGAGCGCCGAGCAGGGCTCGTCCATGAGCAGCACCTCGGGCTCCACCGCCACGGCGCGCGCGATGCACAGGCGCTGCTGCTGGCCGCCGGACAGACCCGAGCCGGGACGGTCGAGGCGGTCCTTGACCTCGGCCCACAGGCCGGCGCGGCGCAGCGAGCGCTCCACGATGTCGTCGGCCTCGGACTTCTTCATCCGCTTGCTGTTGAGCCGCTGGCCCGCGAGCACGTTCTCCGAGATCGACATCGTCGGGAACGGGTTGGGCCGCTGGAACACCATGCCGATCTTGCGGCGGACGTTCACCGGGTCCATGTCCGAGGCGTACAGGTCCTGGCCGTCGACCAGCACCTTGCCCTCCACGCGGGCGCCGCGGATGACCTCGTGCATGCGGTTCAGCGACCGCAGGAACGTGGACTTGCCGCAGCCCGAGGGGCCGATGAACGCGGTGACCGCGCGGGCGGGGACGGCGATGTTCACGCCCTCGACGGCGAGGAAGTCGCCGTAGTAGATGTTCAGGTCCGAGACGTCGATGCTCTTGGCCATGGGGTTTCCTTCCGGGTGGTTCAGCGCTCGCCCTTGGGCGAGAAGAAGTGGGAGACGAGGCGGGCGACGAGGTTCAGCAGCATCACGATGATCAGCAGCACGAGCGCGGCGCCCCAGGCCCGCGCGATGCTCGGCTCCGGCGGCACGCCGGGCTGCATGATGGACGAGTAGGTGAAGACGGGCAGGGTCGCCATGCGCCCGTCGAACAGGTTGAAGTTGACCGAGTCGGTCGCGCCGGCGATCACCAGCAGGGGAGCGGTCTCGCCGATCACGCGGGCGATGGCCAGCGTGATGCCGGTGACGATGCCGGCCAGGGAGGTGGGCAGCACGACCTTGACGATCGTGCGCCACTTCGGCACGCCCAGCGCGTAGGAGGCCTCGCGCAGCTCGTTCGGGACGAGCTTGAGCATCTCCTCGCAGGAGCGGACCACGACCGGGATCATCAGCACCGACAGGGCGACCGCGCCGCCGATGCCCATGCGCACGCCGTCGCCGAAGAACACCACGAACAGCGCGTAGGCGAACAGGCCGGCGACGATCGAGGGGATGCCCGTCATGACGTCGACGAGGAAGCGGATCCACGTCGAGAGGCGGCTGTCCTCGCCGTACTCGATGAGGTAGATCGCCGTGAACAGGCCGATCGGGACCGAGATGACGGTGGCGCCCGCGGTGATCAGCAGCGTGCCGACGATCGCGTGGTAGATGCCGCCGCCCTCGCCGACCACGTTGCGCATCGAGTAGGTGAAGAACTCCGAGCTGAGGACCGGCAGGCCCTTCTCGAGGACGCTCCACATGATGCTGCCGAGCGGGATGAGCGCCAGGCCGAAGGCCGACGCCACGAGCAGGGTCACGACGCGGTCGGTGGCCTTGCGGCCGCCCTCGACGAGGCGCGACCACAGCGGGACGACCCAGGCGAGCGCGTAGCCCAGGACGGCCAGGCGCAGGTCGGTGAAGATGCCGGCGACGACGAGGACGACGGCGAGCGCGTGGATGACCCGCGGCGCGGCGGTCGGGAGGCTGCGCGTGCGCAGCGAGTCCGCGAGGTCGTCCTGCTGCGGGGGCGGGGTGAGGGTCGTGGTCATGTCAGTTCGCTCCGGAGAATTCCTTGTTGCGGGCGACGATGGCGCGGGCGGCGAAGTTGACCGCGAAGGTGATGAGGAACAGCACCAGGCCCGTGGCGATCAGCGCGTTGACCGTGAGGCCGCTGGCCTCGGGGAACGACTGCGCGATGTTCGCGGCGATCGTGTTCGGGTTGCCCGAGCTGATGACGTTGAAGGTGACGACGCCCGAGGCGCTCAGCACCATCGCGACGGCCATCGTCTCGCCGAGCGCGCGGCCCAGGGCCAGCATCGCCGCGGAGACCATGCCCGAGCGGGCGTAGGGGAAGACGGCCATCTTCGTCATCTCCCAGCGCGTGGCGCCGAGGGCGAGCGCGGCCTCCTCGTGCAGGCGCGGGGTCTGCAGGAAGATCTCGCGGCAGATCGCGGTCATGATCGGCAGCACCATGATCGCGAGCACCAGGGCGGCGGTCAGGATCGTGCGGCCGGTGGCCGAGGCGGGCCCGGCGAACAGCGGGATGAAGCCCAGGTTCTCCTCGAGCCACACGTACAGCGGCTGGATCGCCGACGACAGCGTGATGATGCCCCACGTGCCGTAGACGACGCTGGGCACGGCGGCCAGCAGGTCGATGACGTAGCCGATCGGCTGGGCCAGCCGGCGCGGCGCGTAGTGGGAGATGAACAGCGCGACGCCGATCGCGACGGGCGTCGCGATGACGAGCGCGATCGCGGCCGCCCACAGCGTGCCGAACACGAGCGGTCCGACGTACTGCAGGAAGCTCTCGCCGCTCTTGACCTCGTCGGGGGAGGCGGTGATGCCGGGGATGCCCTCGGCGGTCAGGAAGATCGCCACGCCGGCGAGCGTCGCCAGGATGACGACGGCCGCCCCGAGGGAGATGCCGCGGAAGATGCGGTCCCCGGGGCGGGTGGCCGCTCGCGGTTCGGTGGAAGTGCTCACGTGTGTCCTTGCTGGAGTTCGTCTGCTGCGCATGACCCGGGCGAGGGGTGCGGCCCTCGCCCGGACCAAGCGCATCAGCCGATCGTGTCGATGGCCGTCTTGACCTTGGCGGCGAAGTCGTCCGAGAGCGGGGCCGAGCCGGCGGCCTCGGCGGAGGCGTTCTGGCCCTCCGAGCCGGCGACGTAGGTCAGCCACTCCTTGACGAGCTCGGCCTCCGTGGCGTCCTCGTACTTCTGGCAGGCGATCTGGTACGAGACCAGGACGATCGGGTAGACACCCGCGGCCTCGGTCTTGCGGTCGATCTCCAGGGCGAGGTCGGTGGCGGCGCGGCCCTCGACCTGCGTGGCGGCGTCGAGCACCTTGGCGGCGGCCTCGGGGGTCGGCGCGACGAACTCCTCGCCGACCTTGACGGCGACCGTGCTCAGCTCGCCGGCCTGGCTGGCGTCGGCGTAGCCGATCGTGCCCTGGCCGCCGGAGACGGCCTGGATCACGCCGGAGGTCTGCTGGGCGGCCTCGCCACCCTTGACCGGCCACTCCTCGACCTCACCGTGCGACCAGGAGCCCTCGGAGGCGGCGTCCAGGTAGGCGGTGAAGTTCTCGGTGGTGCCCGAGGCGTCGCCGCGGTGGACGGGCGTGATGGTGGAGTCGGGCAGCTCGGCGTCCGGGTTGTCCGCCGCGATGGCGTCGTCGTTCCACTTCGTGACGTCGCCGGCGAAGATCGCGCCGATGGTCTGCGGCGAGAGCTGCAGGTCGTCGACGCCGTCCAGGTTGTAGACGACCGCGACCGGGCTGACGTAGACCGGGACGGTCACGACGTCGGAGCCGCAGCGATCCTTGGCGGCCGCCACCTCCTCGTCGTCGAGGAAGGCGTCGGAGCCGGCGAACGAGACGCCGCCCGCGATGAACTGCTCACGACCGCCGCCGGAGCCGATGGCGTCGTAGTTGACGGTGACGTCCGCGTTGGCGGTCTGGAAGCCCTGCTTCCACGCGTTGACGGCGGACTGCTGCGAGCTCGCGCCGGCGCCGTTGAGGGTGCCGCTGAGCGAGCTCTCGGAGGAGTCGTCGGCCGAGGCGCTCTCGTTGGCGGCGCCGCAGGCGGACAGGCTGAACAACAGCGCGGAACCCGCCGCGGTGGCGGCCAGGGTGCGCATGGACTTGCGGTTCACTGTGTTCCCTCTCGTGGAGCGTGTGTGTGAGGCGATCGCCTCGAACACCGCCACGCTAGGAATCGCAGGTGTATCGAACCTGCGGCGAGGGTGAACGACAGGTGAACTCAGGCGGAAGGCTGGGTGCGCGCGCGGCCGTTCCGGCCCGTCACACCAGCTCGGAGGCCAGCACCCGCCCCTTGCGGTGGTGGATCACCAGGGCGTGCCCGGGCGACAGCACGGGACCGTCGATGCCCAGGGCCGCGTAGACGTCGCGCAGCGTCGGACGGTGCGTGCACGCGACGGTGGGGCGCTTCGTGCCGAGGAGTCCCTCGACGGCCCGCTCGACCTTCGCGGCCGAGGCGCCCTCGAGGAGACGGTCGTCGAGCTCGAGCAGCTCGTCGGTGGCGCCGACGTAGGGGTCCACGGTCTGCACCGTGCGGGTGGCGGGGCTGCTGACGATGCGCCGGGCGCCGAACGCGGTGAGCACCGGGACGAGCTCCTTGGCGCGGTCGTGACCGGCGGGGGCCAGCGGCCGGTCGAGGTCGCCGCCGTCCCACGCGTCGCGCCCCACGGCCTTCGCGTGCCGCAGCACCACGAGCGTGCGCGCCTTGTGGGACTTGCGCGCCGCGAGGTCCTCGAAGGCCTCCAGCAGGCGGCGGTCGTGCTCGTAGGTCAGCTTCTTGCGCGCGGCGCGGGGCGAGAGCCAGCGCACCTGGTCGACCTCGCGGTTGGGGCGGAAGTCGGTCTCGTCCTCGACGGGGCGGGCGATCCAGTACGCCACCTGCTTGAGGCCGCCGCGGACGCGGTAGGTCACCTCGGGCAGCGGGTGGACGAGGCGGACCCGGTAGCCGGTCTCCTCGGCGATCTCGCGCACGGCCGTGACGGGCAGCGGCTCGTCGGGATCGGTCTTGCCCTTGGGGAAGGTCCAGTCGTCGTAGCCGGGGCGGTGCACGAGCAGCACCTCGAGCCCTCCGGACCCCTTCGGGCCGGCCTTGCGCCACACGATGCCGCCCGCGGCGGTGATGACCTTGCTCGCCATGGTGACAGTGTGCGCCCTCAGGCCCGCGACCGACGAGAGCGTGCCCGGTCGATGAGCATCTCCTGGACGTTCGCCCCGGGCACGCGCGTCCACGCGCCGTCGGGACCCAGGTGCCACGAGAGCGTCTCGTCGGACGACATGGTGTCGAGGAGGTCGGCCAGCTGGTCGACGTGCGCGGCCGACGGCACCCGCACGAGCACCTCGACGCGGCGGTCGAGGTTGCGGTGCATGAGGTCGGACGAGCCGATCCACACCTCGCGGTCGTCGCCGGCGCCGAAGACGAACACCCGGCTGTGCTCGAGGAAGCGGCCCAGGATGCTGCGCACCCGGATGTTCTCGGACAGGCCGGGCACGCCGGGACGCAGGGCGCAGATGCCGCGGATGATGAGGTCGACCCCGACACCCGCGCGAGACGCCTCGTAGAGCTTGTCGATGATCGCCTCGTCGACGAGCGAGTTCAGCTTGATCGCGATGTGCGCCGGCTTGTCCGCGCGCTGCTTGTCGATCTCGCCGTCGATCCGCTCGATGAGGCCCGAGCGCAGCTCGCGCGGGGCGACCAGCAGCGAGTCGTAGTCGCTGGAGACCGCGAAGCCCGAGAGGCTGTTGAAGAGCTCGGTGAGGTCGTGCGTGATCTCGCGGTTCGAGGTCAGCAGGCCGAAGTCCTCGTAGTGTCGTGCGGTCTTCGGGTTGTAGTTGCCGGTGCCGATGTGCGCGTAGCGGCGCAGGCCGTCGGGCTCGTCGCGGATCACGAGCGCCAGCTTGCAGTGGGTCTTGAGGCCGACGAGGCCGTAGACGACGTGGCAGCCGGCGCGCTCGAGCTTGCGGGCCCAGCGGATGTTGGCCTGCTCGTCGAAGCGCGCCTTGATCTCCACGAGGACCAGCACCTGCTTGCCCGAGCGGGCGGCGTCGACGAGCGAGTCGATGATCGGGGAGTCGCCCGACGTGCGGTAGAGCGTCTGCTTGATCGCGAGGACGTGCGGGTCGGCCGCCGCCTGCTCGATGAAGCGCTGCACGCTCGTGGCGAACGAGTCGTAGGGGTGGTGCACCAGCACGTCGCGCTTGCGCAGCGCGCTGAACATGTCGGCGGGGCTCGCGGTCTCGACCTCGGCCAGGTGCTCGTGGGTGCCGGGCACGAACGGCGGGAACTTGAGGTCGGGCCGGTCGTTGTCGGCGATCTCGTTGAGGCTGCGCAGGTCGAGCGGACCCCGCAGGCGGAAGACCTCCTCGTCCGAGACGCCCAGCTCGCTGACCAGCAGCTCGAGCACGGCGTCGGACATGGTCTCGTCGACCTCGAGCCGCACGGGCGGGCCGAAGCGGCGCCGCAGCAGCTCCTTCTCGAGCGCCTTCAGCAGGTTCTCGGCGTCGTCCTCCTCGACCTCGAGGTCCTCGTTGCGGGTGACGCGGAACGTGTGCTGGTCGATGATCTCCATGCCCGGGAAGAGGCTGTCGAGGTTCGCCGCGATGACGTCCTCGAGGGCGACGTACCGGCCGTCGGAGGCCTTGACCCAGCGCTGGATCACCGGCGGCACCTTCACGCGGGCGAAGTGCTCCTTGCCGGTGCGGGGGTTGCGCATGACGAGCGCGATGTTCAGCGAGAGGCCGGAGATGTAGGGGAACGGGTGGGCCGGGTCGACCGCCAGCGGCGTCAGGACCGGGAACACGCGGTGGTGGTAGAACTCGGTGATCCGGCCGCGCTCCTCGTCGGTGAGCTCGTGCCAGCGCAGCAGGCAGATCCCCTCGTCGGTGAGCGCGGGCATGATCGCGTCGTGCAGGAGGTTGGCCTGGCGCTCCATCAGCACGCGGCTGGCCTGGAGGCTCGAGCTGAGCACGTCGCGCGGGTTGAGGCCGCTGGCCGAGGGCACCGCCACGCCGGCGGCGATGCGCCGCTTCAGGCCGGCGATGCGCACCATGAAGAACTCGTCGAGGTTGCTGCCGAAGATGGCCAGGAACCGGGCGCGCTCGAGCAGCGGGAGCGTGTCGACCTCGGCGAGCTCCAGCACGCGCGCGTTGAACGCGATCCACGACAGCTCGCGGTCGAGGAAGCGGTCGTCGGGCAGCGCGCCGTCGGTGGCGTCGTAGGGCGGATCGACGTCGAACTCGTCGGGGGACGAGACGAGGGGCTCAGGGACCGTCAGGTCGGTGGTCTCCATGGACTCACCCTGCCACGGTCAGGTGAAGAGCAGGTGAACTCAGCCGAGCGCCCGCACCACCAGGTAGGCGCCACCGGCGAGGAGCGCCCACAGGGGGATCGAGAGCAGGACGAGCAGGGACATGGAGCGGCGGAACCCGGGGCGTGCCACCGGGGTCTCGCCCAGGGGCGCGGCCAGGTTGGGCTGAGGCTCGCTCTGGTCGACCTTGAACGCTTTCGCAGTGCCCATCGACTTTCCTCTCGTCGTGTACGAGACGTGGTGTCGTCCTCTCCATGATGCGCCATCTGGCAAGTCATTGCTCGCTTTGTGTCACAGAAGTGACGCGTGAGGCTGCTACGTTCGCGTCCATGAGCGTGTCAGGACGGGTTCGCAGGGCCGCCGTCGCCGCCGTCGGCGCGGCTCCCCGACCCGTGAAGCGGGCCATGTTCGGGGCGCCACGGCGCCACGGCGACCAGGTGCTGCACCCCGACATGCAGGCGCTGCTGGCGCTCATGCGGCTGGAGGCCCCCGACCCGGCCTCGACGCCCATCAGCCGCCAGCGTCGCGACCTCGCCCGCGCCGACCGCCTGCTCGGCGGCACCCAGCCGATCGGCGCCGTGACCGAGCGCCAGATCGCCGGTCCCGCCGGCCCGATCCGGCTGCGGTTCTACACGCCACGCGACCTGGTCGGCCCGTCGCCGGCCCTCGTCTGGCTGCACGGCGGCGGCTTCACGCTCGGCGACCTCGAGAGCCACGACGCCCTGTGCCGGTTCGTGGCGGAGCATGCGATGGTGCGCGTCGTCGCGGTCGACTACCGGCTGGCGCCCGAGCATCCGTTCCCGTCGGCGGTCCAGGACTGCGTCGCCGCGTGGACCTGGGTGTGCGAGAACGCCTCCGCGCTGGCGATCGACGCCGACCGGATCGCGGTGGGCGGCGACAGCGCCGGCGGCAACCTCGCCACCGTGGTGGCGCAGGAGATGGTGCGCTCCGGCGGACCCGTGCCGCGCTTCCAGCTGCTGGTCTACCCCGTCACCGACTTCACGACGATCCGCCAGAGCCGGCGCGACTTCGGCCGTGGCTACTTCCTGACCGAGGACCTCATGGAGGAGTTCACCGGCGCGTACCTCGTGCGCGACGAGGACCGCACCGACCCGCGGATCTCGCCGATCCGCGGCGACCTGCACGACCTGCCGCCGGCCCACGTGGTGACCGCGGCGTTCGACCCGCTGCGCGACGAGGGCGAGGCGTACGCCGAGGCGCTCCGCGAGGCCGGGGTCGGCGTCTCGCTCGTGCGCGAGCCGGGACTCATCCACGGCTTCGCCACGATGGTCGGCTTCGGCACGGCCGCGCCCGCGGCGGTGCGCCGCTTCGCGGCCGAGCTGCAGCGCGGCCTGGTCTGAGTCAGGCGCGCGCGGCGTACAGGACGTCTCGCGCCTTCTCGGTGAACCCGAGGCCGCGGTAGACGGCCAGGGCCGGGTCGTTGTCGCCCTCGACGTAGAGGTCGATCGCGGACACGCCCCGGCTCCACAGGTGGCGCAGGCCGATCGCGGTGAGCGCCTTGCCCAGTCCGCCGCCGTGCGCCGCGGGGTCGACGCCCACGACGTAGACCTCGCCCACGCCGTCCTCGACCTTGGTCCAGTGGAAGCCGACGACCTCATGGTCGCGCTCGGCCACGAACAGTCCCGCGGGGTCGAACCACTCCTGCGCGCGGCGGCGGTCGAAGTCGGCGCGATCCATCGCGCCCTGCTCGGGGTGCGAGGCGAACGCGCGCCCGTTGACCGCGACGATCGCGTCGGCGTCCTCCTCGCGGAAGGAGCGCAGCGTGACGCCGGCCGGCGTCACGACCTCGGGCACGACCGCCTCGGCCGTGTTCAGGACGAGCAGCGTGCGCTCGGCGTGCAGGCCCGCGGCGGCGGCGAGCGCCTGCGCGCCGGGCAGGTCGCCGTGCGCCCAGAACCGCGTCTCGCCGCGCTCGACGAGGTCGTCGACGAGGGCTCGCCCGCGGCCCTGGCGCCGGTAGCGCGGGTGCACGACGAACTCGACGGGCGCGTCACCGACCGCGACCGCTCCGACGACCTCGTCGTAGCGCTCCAGCCGCAGCGGGCTGCCGTCGCGCAGCGCGATCGTGGTGGCCTCGTTGAACGGGGCGACGCCGTCGGCCTCGAGGGCGGACTCGGCCAGGTCCAGGAGGGTCATGGCCGTCCTCGCAGCTCTCGCAGGTGGTGGGCGACCTCGGCCGCGAGGGCGCGGGCGAAGGCCTCGGGATCGTCGCCGTCCGGCTCGGGCACCAGGTGGTGCACCGCGCCCGACTCGTACAGGTCGAACGCGCTGATCCGCTGCTCGGTGGCCAGCTGGGCGGCATGGTCGACGTCGCCGAAGACGATCGCGCTGGCGCCCTCGGGCGGCAGCGGCGACAGCCACGAGTTCTCTGCGGCGATCGTGCGCGAGGCGGGCAGCAGCGCGAGCGCCCCGCCGCCGCAGCCCTGGCCCAGCAGCACCGACACCGAGGGCACCCGCATCGTCGACATCGAGCTGATGCAGCGGGCGATCTCGCCCGCGATCGCGCCCTGCTCGGCGTCGGGCGAGAGCTCGGCGCCCGGGGTGTCGATGAACGACACGAGCGGCAGGCCCAGCTCGTTCGCCAGCTTCATGCCGCGGCGCGCCTCGCGCAGGGCCGCGGGGCCCATCGGCTTGATCCGGCTCTGGGTGGTGCGGTCCTGGCCGATCACGATGCACGGCTCGCCGTCGATGCGGGCCAGGGCGACGATCATCGCGGCGTCGCGCTCGCCGCGCTCGGTGCCCTGGAGCCGGATGATCTCGTCGGTGCCCCAGCGCAGCACCTCGCGGACGCCGGGACGGTCGGGCGTGCGGGTCAGCAGCACCGAGTCCCACGCGTCGTGGCGGCGCTCGGTGGCCGCGGGTCGTCGCTCGCGGCTGGACTCGCCGGGCGGGTCGATGAGGATCGACAGCGCCGTGTCGACCATGAACGGCAGCTCCTCGGGCATGACGACGGCGTCGATGATGCCGCGGTTCGCGAGGTTGTCCGAGGTCTGGATGCCGGGCGGGAACGGCGCGCCGGTGAGCAGCTCGTAGACCTTGGGGCCGAGGAAGCCGATGAGGGCGCCCGGCTCGGCGATCGTGATGTGGCCCAGCGAGCCCCACGACGCGAAGACGCCGCCGGTCGTGGGGTGGCGCAGGTAGATCAGGTACGGCAGGCCGGCGGCCTTGTGGTCCATGAGGGCGCGCGAGATGTCGACCATCCGGACGAACGCGGGCGTGCCCTCCTGCATGCGGGTGCCGCCCGACGCGGTGGTGGCCAGCACCGGGATGCCCTCGGCGGTGGCGCGGCGCACGGCGCGCACGATGCGCTCGGCGGCCACCTGCCCGATCGAGCCGGCGAGGAACTTGAACTCGTTGACGAGCACCGCGACGGGCCGGCCGCGCATCAGGGCGCGTCCCGTGATCACCGACTCGTCGGTGCCGGCACGCTCGGCCGCCGCCAGGAGGTCGGTGCGGTACGGCTCGGGGTGCACGGTGTGGTCCACGGGCTCGTCCCACGACTCCCACGAGTCGGGGTCGAGGACGAGGTCGATCAGCTCACGAGCGGTCAGGCGGGACACGGCACCCAGTATGGCCGGGATCGGGAGAGTCGACCGACCGCGAGGGGCGCGGCGGACCACTACAGTGACGGCCGTGTCCACCTTCCACGCCATCATTCCCGCCGGCGGGGCCGGGACGCGACTGTGGCCGCTGTCGCGGAAGGCGCGCCCGAAGTTCCTGCTCGACCTCGAGGGGACCGGGCGCACGCTGATCCAGCAGACGTGGGACCGGATGCTCCCGCTCGCCTCGCCCGAGCACGTGCACGTGGTGTCCGGAGCGGCCCACGCCGGCGCCATCGCGGCCCAGCTGCCCGAGCTGGTGAACCTGCTGCTCGAGCCGTCGCCGCGCGACTCGATGCCCGCCATCGGCCTGGCCGCCGCGATCATCGAGCGCGCCGATCCCGACGCGGTCGTGGGCTCGTTCGCCGCCGACCACCGCATCCCCGACCCCGACCGGTTCGCCGACGCCGTGCGCGAGGCGATCGCGGTGGCCGAGCAGGGCTACGTCGTCACGATCGGGATTGAGCCGACCGAGCCGTCCACGGCCTTCGGCTACATCGCCGCGGGGGCGCCGCTCGACGGGTTCGCGTCGGCGCGCGCCGTGCGCACGTTCGTCGAGAAGCCCGACGAGGAGACCGCGTGCGGCTACCTGGCGTCGGGCGACTTCGTCTGGAACGCGGGGATGTTCGTCGCCCGCGCCTCGGTGCTGCTCGACTCGCTCGCGCGCTTCCAGCCCGACCTCGCGGCGGGCCTGCGCGCCATCGCCGGCGAGTGGGGCAGCCCGGCGTTCGTCGCCGAGCTCGAGCGCACGTGGCCCACGCTGACCCAGATCGCGATCGACCACGCCGTGGCCGAGCCGGTCGCGGCCGAGGGAGGGATGGCCGTCGTGCCGGCCACCTTCGGCTGGGACGACCTCGGCGACTTCGCCTCGATCGCGCCGCTCGGGTCCTCGCCCGACGTGGTGTGGGTGGACGCCGACGGTGTGGCCCGCGGGCAGGAGGGCGTGCAGATCGCGGTGCTCGGCCTGCGGAACGTGGCCGTCGTCCAGACCGACGACGCCGTGCTCGTGCTCGACCTCGCGCAGTCGCAGCGCGTCAAGGAGATCGTCGCGCAGCTGCCCGGACTCGACCGCGACGACCTGCTCTAGGAGGCGACGATGCGACGGTGGCCGGGATCGGTCTACGGGACGGGATCGGACCCCGACCCGCGGTTCACGCTGGCGAACGAGCGCACGTTCCTGGCCTGGATCCGCACGTCGGGCGCCCTGTTCGCGCTCGCGCTGGCGCTCGAGGTGCTCGACCTCTCGCTGACGCCGTGGGTCCGGGACGTGATCGTCGTGCTGCTCGCCGCGGGCGCGCTGTGGGGCGCCGTCGGGTCCTGGGTGAGCTGGGCGCGCACCGAGCGCGCGCTGCGCACCGACACGCCGCTGCCCGGCGGCGGGCCCTACCTCGTGCTCGCGGCGTTCCTCGTGCTCGCGGTCGCGCTGTTCCTGCTCGACGTCGCGGTCATCCGGGGATTCGGGTCGTGACCGAGCACCGCGAGCCCACCGAGCGCACGGTCCTGGCGTGGCAGCGCACGCTGCTGAGCCTCGTGGTGATGCTCGTGGTCACCGCGCGGATCGCGCTCGAGGGCGCCCGCGCCTGGACGTTCGTGCTGGCGTCGGTCGCGGCGGTGCTGATGCTGGTGCTCTTCGTGCCGCTGCACCTGAGGTCGCGCCGGATCGCCTCGGGCCGCCAGCCCGCACCCGCCCTCGTCCTGCGCGACGGCCGGGCGCCCCTGCTGCTCGCCGCCTCGCTCGCGCTGCCGGCCGCCGCCCTGCTGCTGCAGGTGGCCGTCCGCCGCTGACCGAGATGTGCTCCATTTTCGACCTTTGGAACGGCGTGAGAGGTCGAAAATGGAGCACATCTCGGTAGGGGCGGTCAGGGGATGGCGCGCACGGGCCGGTGGCCCACCAGGTCCTTGAGCTCGGAGTCGGGGGTGCCGGGGCCGGGCAGGTAGATCTGCGCGACCTCGCCGGTGCCGACGAGGGTCAGGTCGCCGTCCTCGGCATCGGTGTAGACCGTCTCGCCGCGACTGAGCGCCATCTTCTCGCCCTGCGCGTTGAGCAGCTGCACCGCACCGCCGATGCACATGACGATCGAGTGGCTCGCCGCGATGATCGAGACGCCGTCGGGATCGGCCGGCGACACCTGCGTGACCGCGAGCGCGAACTCCTCCACCTCCGGGTGGTAGACCTCGGTCGAGAACGAGGGGTAGCCCGGCTCGACGCGCGCCACGCGCGCCATGCCCGCCTCGAGACAGCGGATCAGGCCCTCGGGGTCGAGCGCCTTGCGGGTGAGGCCCGCGCGCATGACGTTGTCGGAGTTGGCCATCGCCTCCAAGCAGAGGCCCGACAGGTGGGCGTGGATGACGCCGGTGCCGAGGAACATCGCCTCGCCGGGCTGCAGCGTGAAGCGGTTGAGCAGCAGCGAGACCACGATGCCGACGTCGTCGGGATGGTGGCGGGCGATCATGGCGGCGGTGCTGTAGGCCCGCTTGATGTCGACGCCGTCGTGGACGAGCGCCTTGCACTGGATGACGACCTGGGCGATCTCCGCCGGCGGCGGGGGAGCGATCAGCAGGTTCTCCAGCACGCGCACGATCCCCTTGAAGCCCGTCTTGGCGCGCAGGGTGGCCGAGGCCGCGTTGATCGTGGGGGTGTCCAGCTGGGCGAACACGCGCAGGATCTCGGCGGTGGGCCGGAAGCCGACGAGGGTGTCGAACGTGCTGAGCGCGTAGACCATCTCGGGCTTGTGGTTCGGGTCCTTGAACACGCGTTGGGGCGAGTCGAGCGGGACGCCGTCGGCCTCCTCGCGCGCGAAGCCCTCGCGCGCCTCGGCCTGCCCGGGGTGCACCTGGATCGACAGCGGCTGCTCCGCCGCGAGGATCTTGAGCATGAACGGGACCTCGCCGGCGATGTCGGACAGGGGTCGCAGACCCTCGGCCGTCTCGACCTGCGAGGGGGCCAGCGGATGGGTGCCGAGCCACATCTCGGCGACCGGCTCGCCGGACACCGTCCGCCCCAGGAAACGCGGAATGTCGCTCGTGGAGCCCCAGTCGTACGCCTGGGTCATGTTGTGCAGACGGCGCATGTACTCAACAGTAGACTCCCTCGCGTGTCCGGACCCCGACTCGTCGCGTTCGATCTCGACGACACGCTCGCCCCGTCGAAGTGCGCGATCCCCGAGCCGATCGGCGACCTGCTGATCCGGCTCGCCGAGCGGGTCGAGGTGGCGATCATCTCCGGCGGTCAGCTGGAGCAGTTCCGCAAGCAGGTCGTCGAGCAGCTGCCCCGGGCGCCCGCGGAGGTCCTCGAGCGGATCCACCTGCTGCCCACGTGCGGCACGCAGTACTACCGGCTGCGCGGCGACGACATCGTCACCGTCTACGCCCATCGGCTCACCGAGGACGAGCGCGATCGCGCCCTCGCCGCCGTCGAGCAGGAGGCCAAGCGGCTCGGGCTGTGGGAGTCGCAGACGTGGGGCGACATCCTCGAGGACCGCGGCTCGCAGATCACGTTCTCGGCGCTGGGTCAGAAGGCGCCCATTGACGCGAAGATGGCGTGGGACCCCGACGGCCGGAAGAAGGGCGCGCTGCGCGACGCGGTGGCGGCCGTGCTGCCCGACCTCGAGGTGCGCTCGGGCGGCTCGACCTCGGTGGACATCACCCACCGCGGCATCGACAAGGCCTACGGGATGCGGCAGCTGGCCGACGCCACCGGCATCGGCCTGGACGCCATGCTGTTCGTGGGCGACCGGCTCGATCCCGAGGGCAACGACTACCCGGTGCTCGCGCTCGGCGTCGACTGCCACGCGGTCGAGGGCTGGCAGGACACCGTGGACTACCTCGAGGGCCTCATCCCGACCCTCGGCTGACGCCCGCTCGCGCTCCGCACGAGCCAGATGTGTAGCGGTATCCACCCTTTTTCGGTGGTTGCCGCCGAAAAAGGGTGGACAGCGCTACGAATCTCGCTCGCCGGAGGCGAGGATCAGGCGCGGCCGGCGACCTGGCGGCGGGCCGACTCCTGGCGCTCGGCGGCGCGGTCGGCGGCGGCCTCGCCGGGCTCGCGGCGCGAGACGAAGCGGTAGCCGACGTTGCGGACCGTGCCGATGAGGGTCTCGTTCTCGGGGCCCAGCTTGGCGCGGAGGCGACGCACGTGGACGTCGACCGTGCGGGTGCCGCCGAAGTAGTCGTAGCCCCACACCTCCTGCAGCAGCTGCTGGCGGGTGAACACGCGTCCGGGGTGCTGGGCGAGGAACTTCAGGAGCTCGAACTCCTTGAAGGTGAGGTCGAGGACGCGGCCGTCGAGCTTGGCCGTGTAGGTGACGTCGTCGACCACGAGGCCGCTGGCGCTGATGATGTGGCTGTCGTCCTCGGACTTGTCGCCGTCGGCGGCGACGCGGCCCATGCTCAGGCGCAGGCGGGCCTCGAGCTCGGCAGGGCCGGCGGTGGTGAGGATGACGTCGTCCATGCCCCAGTCGGCGGCGGCCACGGTGAGGCCGCCCTCGGTGAGGATGAGGATGAGGGGGCACTCGATGCCGGTCGTGCGCAGGACGCGGGTGAGGCTGCGGACCTGGGCGAGGTCATGTCGTCCGTCCACCAGGACGGCGTCGCACTGGGGCGCGTCGATGAGCGCGCTGGCCTCGGCAGGGAGGATCTTCACGTGGTGGGGGAGCAGCGCCAGTGACGGCAGCACCTCGACGGACGACTGGGTGCTCTTCGTCAGCAGCAGCAGGTGGGACACGGTGGGATGGCCTCCTCATACACGTCGAGGCCCCGACGAACGAACCGCGTTCATCGAAGCCTCATTGCCCTGTCGACCATACTTCATGTGATGTGCCCGTGACGAGAGGTGCCGCGTGAATGCGAACCACGTCACATCGATGACACATGGCGGACCGATCCAGGAGGAGAGCCGATGACCGGAGTGCAGGTGCTGCTGCTGGCCGTGGTGGTCGCGGGTCTCGGGGCGGCCGTCATGCGCTGGAAGAACGGCCGGTTCACCGCCGCCGCGACGTCGGACGACGCCGACCGGCTCGGCCCGGACGACCTCGGGGCACCGCTCGGCGAGCGCGCCACGCTCGTCCAGTTCTCCAGCGCCTTCTGCGCCCCGTGCCGCGCGACGCGCCAGGTCCTGGGACAGGTCACCGGACTGGTGCCGGGCGTGACCGCCGTGGAGATCGACGCCGAGGCCGAGCTCGACCTCGTCCGCCGGGTCGGCGTGCTGCGCACGCCCACCGTGCTGGTGCTCGACGCGAGCGGCCGGATCGTCGAGCGGGCGTCAGGGGCGCCCACCCGCGACCAGGTTCTGGTCGCGCTCGACCGGGCGATCTCCGCCTGACCGTCTCTCATCGTGGATGCTCGTCTCACATGACGGGATCTGGGCGCGGGCACGAAGGGTCGTGCCCCTACGCTGGAGGCATGTTCACGACACACCTGACCCGACGCCGCGCGGTGGACAACTGCCGCACGCGCTCGGCGCTGTGTCGTCTGCGCTGACTCCCTCACCCGCACTGTCAGCCCTCACTCCTGTTCGGAGCACCCCGTCATGTCCCACGACACCCCCGTCGTCGATCCTCGCGCGCTGCGCTTCACCGCCGCCGTGACCAGCCTGGTCCTGGCGCTGGTGCTCGTGGCGCCCTCGCCCGTGCGCGAGGTGCTGCTCGGCGTCCAGGTGGCGATCTTCGCGCTGGGAGCGTTCGTCTCGCTGTCGGCCTCGCCCTGGGCGTGGCTGTTCCGCACCGTCGTGCGACCCCGCATCGGCGCGCCGCAGCGCACCGAGGACGCGCGCCCGCCGCGCTTCGCCCAGACGGTCGGCCTGGTGTTCACCGCGATCGGCCTGCTGGCCCTCGTGGCCGGACTCACCACGGTCGGCCTCGTCGCCGTCGGCCTGGCCTTCGTCGCCGCCCTGCTCAACGCCACCACGGGCTTCTGCCTGGGCTGCGAGCTCTACCTGACCACCCGACGCCTCACCGGCCAGACGGCCTGAGGCCCCAGACCACCGCACGACTCCACCACTTCGCAGAGGAAAAGGAAGCACCATGAGCCGCGAGACCGCACTCGTCACCGCCGACTGGGTCGAGGACCACCTGAACGACGACAGCATCGTCCTGATCGAGGTCGACGAGGACGTCGAGGCCTACGACAAGGGCCACATCCCCGGCGCGATCAAGCTGGACTGGAAGAAGGACCTGCAGGACGGCGTCCGTCACGACTTCGTCAGCAAGGAGCGCCTGGAGCAGCTGCTGAGCGAGAAGGGCGTGTCCAACGACGACACCGTCGTCTTCTACGGCGGCAACAACAACTGGTTCGCCGCCTACGCCTACTGGTACCTCAAGTACTACGGCCACCAGAACCTGCGCCTGCTCGACGGCGGCCGCAAGAAGTGGGAGCTCGACAGCCGCGAGCTGACCGACGAGACCCCCTCGCGCGCCGCCACCACCTACACGGCGCAGGAGCCGAACGAGGACATCCGCGCCTACCGCGACGAGGTCGTCGAGGCCATCGGCACGAAGAACCTCATCGACGTGCGCAGCCCCGACGAGTTCGCCGGCCGCCTGCTCGCCCCCGCGCACCTGCCGCAGGAGGCCGCGCAGATCGGTGGCCACATCCCCACCGCCGGCAACGTGCCGTGGAGCAAGGCCGCGAACGACGACGGCACCTTCCGCAAGGACGAGGAGCTGCAGTCGCTCTACTCCGACGCCGGCCTCGACCAGGGCAAGGACACCATCGCCTACTGCCGCATCGGCGAGCGCAGCTCGCACACGTGGTTCGTGCTCAGCGAGATCCTGGGCTACCCGAACGTCAAGAACTACGACGGCTCCTGGAGCGAGTACGGCTCGCTGCGTGGCGTGCCGGTCGCCGTCGGCGACGAGCCCGGGGAGGCCTGAGATGTGCGGAGCGATCAAGGGCGGACCCAGCCTCGAGGGCGTCGACGTCGCGAACCAGGCCGTGATCCAGGGTGTCGTGCTGCGGGGCGAGCAGCCCGTGGGCAACGCCTACGTGCGCCTGCTCGACCGCAACGGTGAGTTCACGGCCGAGGTGCCCACCTCGGCCACGGGCCAGTTCCGGTTCTTCGCCGCGCCGGGCAACTGGACGCTGCGCACGCTCGCGCCGCGCGCCGAGGTCGTCGACTCGCAGGTCGTCGCCGCCAAGGGCTCGGTCGCCGAGGTGGCCGTCGCCATCTGAGCCAGACCGCACGAGGGCCCCGGGAGTGATCTCCCGGGGCCCTCGTCGTGCGTCCGGGGGTCGCTGAGCGGGTCCGTTCCGAGCGGTTCCGGCACGGGGAGGAACCGGTGCCGAACCGAGGATCGAGTGGGGATCTCGTGTGGAGATTCCGTGGATCTGGCCTCCGTAGCGTTCTTCTTGTCAACCCAGACGGGCCGCAGAGAGCGGCTCGAACAGCCAGGAGAAGAACATGCGCACCAAGAAGATCCTCGTCCCGCTCGCCACCCTGCTCGCCGCCGGCGCCATCGCCGTGGGCTCGGGCGCCACCTTCAGCTCGACCTCGGGCAACACGATCAGCGCCGCCACCTCGGGCACCCTGACGCAGAGCAACTCCAAGGCCGGCAAGGCCGTCTTCTCGCTGGACAACCTGAAGCCGGGCGACACGCTCAACGGCTCGCTCAAGCTCACGAACACCGGCTCGCTCGCCGCCGCCTTCTCCCTCACCGAGGTCTCCTCGACCAACGGCTTCGACGGCGAGAACCTCAAGCTCGTCATCAAGAACACGACGAAGAACACCACGGTCTACACCGGCACCTTCGGCGGCTTGGCCGACGGCACCAAGAACGCCCTCGGCACGTGGGCCCCGGGCGAGGCGAACGACTACACCTTCACGGTCACGCTCGACCAGGCCGCGCCCAACACGCAGCAGGGCAAGTCCGCGACCGCCACGTACACGTGGGACGCCGTCCAGCTGGACGGGACCACCACCAACCAGTGACGCCCCGCTCCGGGGAACTGGGTTGACGGCAGGGCGCCTCCCGGGCGCCCTGCCACCCCGGCCCGGAGCACGCAGCACCCCCACGATCCCCTCACCGACCGCCCCCAGGAGTTCCGATGAAGCACCTCACCCGCGCCGCCCGGCTGCTCGGGCGTGGAGTCTCCACGCTGGTCCTGGTCGCGGTCACCCTCGCCAGCATCGCGTACATCGCGCCCAGCCTCTTCGGCTTCGAGCGCTACGTGATCACCGGCGGCTCGATGTCCGGCACGTTCGAGAAGGGCTCGATCGCCTTCGAGCGCCCCGTGCCGGTGGCCGACCTCGCCGTCGGCGACGTCATCACCTACCTCCCGCCGGCCGACAGCGGCGTCGGCACCCTCGTGACGCACCGCATCACCGAGATCGAGCCGGCCGAGAACGGCGCCCGCCTCTTCACGACGCAGGGCGACGCCAACCCCGACCCCGACCCGTGGCAGTTCAGCCTGGTCGAGGGCACCCAGCCCGTCGTCGAGCACACCGTGCCGCACGTCGGCTACGTCTTCATGGCCCTGGCCGACCGCGAGACCCGCATGATGGTGATCGGCCTGCCGGCCGCCGTCATCGCGCTCCTCGCCCTGGTCGAGCTGGGCCGCGCCCTGCGTCCGCGCCGCGAGAAGGCCCCCGAGGCCGCGGACGCCCCCTCTGCCGCACCGACCGGGACCCTCCCCACTCCCGTCTCGGTGCTGGCACCGACGCTGCCGGTCGTCCCCGGCCGCCGCGTCGCCGTCTGACCGTCCCGGTCAGGCGCCCCAGAAGTGTGGAGCTTCTGGGGAACTCGTGTGGATCAGCCGTGGAGCGACGCTCCGTAGCGTTGAGGACATGGACCAGAACACCCAGTCAGGAGAGTCGATGCGCACGTCCCCCGCGCGCCGTTCCCTCGGTCTGCTGGCAGTTCTGGCCCTCCTGTCCGTCGCTGCGCTCGTCGCTCCCGGCTTCTCCTCGGCCGCGTTCACCTCCACCACCGACAGCACCGCCACCGTCACGGCCTCGGCCGACTGGACGCCGCCGACGGTCACGGTCACGTCGCCCGGCACCGCGGTGCAGGGCACGGTCACCGTCGCCGCCGAGGCCTCGGACTCCGGTCTGGGCGTCAAGGACGTCACCCTCGAATACAGCGTGGCCGGATCGGGTACGTGGACGGCGATGTGCACCGACACGACGGCCCCGTACTCCTGCGCGTGGAACACCACCGCGCTCGCGGACGGCCGCTACGACCTGCGTGCTCGCGCCACCGACCACGCCGGGTACGAGACCACCTCCGACGCGGTCCGCACGGCCGTGGCGAACAAGCTCCTCGTCGTCATGAACGACCCGGGCGACACGGTGCGCGGCACGGTCCAGCTCTCGGCCGCTGCGTTCAACACCGGCACGCTGAGCCACACCGTCCGCATCCAGTACCGCCTGGCCGGCGCGTCGACGTGGTCCACCGCGTGCTCGAACCTGGTCGCCCCCTACACGTGCTCGTGGAACTCGGCCGCGGTCACGTCGGGCGACTACGAGTTCCGTGCGGTCCTCACCGCCGGCACCACCACCACGACCTCCGAGGTCGTCACGGACGTCACGGTCGACAACGTCGCCCCCACCGTGACGATGACCGACCCCGGCTCCCCGCTCAGCGGCACCCGCACGTTCGCCGCGACGGCCGCCGACGCCCACTCCGGCCTGGCCACCGTGGAGATCCAGTACGCCGCGTCCGGCACGTCCACGTGGAAGTCGCTCTGCACGATCGAGGCCGAGCCGTGGTCCTGCCGCGCCGCCACGAACGACCTCGCGAACGGCACGTACTCCTTCCGCGCGATCGCCACGGACGAGGCCGGCAACGCCACCACGTCCGCCGCCGTCGCGAACCGCGTCGTCGACAACACCGTCTCCTCGGTCTCCCTCAACGACCCGGGCGTCCTGCTGAGCCGCACCGCCACGCTGACGGCGGTCGCCAGCTCCACGGCCGGCGTGACCTCGGTGCGGATCCAGTACGCCCCCACCGGCGGCTCGACCTGGACCGACGTCTGCACCGACACGACCTCGCCCTACTCCTGCACGTGGGACACCACGAAGGTCGCCAGCGCGGTCTACGACCTGCGCGCGGTCCTCCTGGACGGCTCGGGCCGCACCACGGTCTCGGCCCTGGAGACGGTCCCGGTCGACAACAGCCCGCTCGCCGGCGCCGACGTCCAGACCACCAACGGCTCGGGCAGCATCGCGGGCCAGCCGAGCGCCAACGACACCGTCACGTTCACCTACACCGCCCAGGTCAACCCGGCGTCGATCATGGCCGGCTGGAACGGGACGAGCACGAACGTCCAGGTCCGGCTGCGCGACGGCAACGTGCCGGCCCTGCTGCGCGGCAGCAAGGGCGACACGCTCGACGTCATGAACGGCAGCACCGTGCTCGGCCTGGGCTCCGTGAACCTCAAGGGCGACTACGTCCGGCTCCTGCGCACCGTCAGCATCAACGCGACGATGACGGCCGGCACGGTCACCGTGAACGGACTCGAGCGCACGGTCGTCACCCTCAAGCTGGGCACCTTCGCCAGCGGCAAGGCCAGTGACCTCAAGACCAGCAGCACCGCGGCGGCCATGGTCTGGACGCCGAGCAACGCGGCCACCGACCTGTCGGGCAACCGCTGCTCCACCACCAACGTCACCGAGACCGGCACCGCCGACAAGGACTTCTGAGATGCGACGACTCCGCACCACCGCCTCCCGCTGGGCCGCGGCCGCGTGCCTGGCCATCGCGCTGGTCTACCTCGTCCGCGTGATCGACGCGCCCTCGGCGGCCTACCTGCTGGGCGAGATCGTGATGGGCGTCCTGGGCGTCGCGGCGGCCACGAAGATGTGGCTGCACAACTGCTTCGAGTCCCACCTCGCGGCCGGCGCCCTCGTGGCGGCCACGTCCGGCGGCACCCTGCTGGCCATCACGGCGGGGCTGCCGGGAGGCGGGGCATCGGGCCTGACCCCGGCCCGGTTCGCGCTGCTGGCGCTGAGCGCGGCCGTCGTGGTGCTGCTGGTGCAGGACGGTCGGGTGAGACGGGAGCATGCTCGTCGGGCGCGACGGCCGTATGCTCGGTGAGCGTGGCCACCCGTGTGCTGGTCGTCGAGGACGACGACAAGATCGCCCCGCCCCTCGTCCGCACGCTGGAGCGTGAGGGCTACGACGTCGAGCGGGTCGCGGAGGGCCTCGCGGCCGTCGAGCGCATCGCCACCGGCGACGTCGAGCTCGTGCTGCTCGATCTCGGCCTGCCGGACATCGACGGACTCGAGGTCTGCCGTCGCGCCCGCGAGGGCGGGTACCACGGCGGCATCATCATCCTGACCGCCCGCGACGGCGAGCTCGACCGCGTCGTGGGCCTCGACGTCGGCGCCGACGACTACCTCGCGAAGCCGTTCGCGCTGGCCGAGCTGCTCGCCCGCGCGCGGGCGCTGCTGCGCCGCAGCGCCGCTCCGGTCGCGGCCGAGGCCGCGGCGCCCGCCGCGCCGCCTGCCAGCGCGGGACTGCGGGTCGACACCGCCGCGCGACGCACCTGGGTGGACGACACCGAGGTCTCGATGACGTCCAAGGAGTTCGACGTCCTCGTCCTGCTCGACGAGGTGCGCGGCGCGGTCGTCACCCGCGAGCGCCTCACGAACGAGGTGTGGGACGAGAACTGGTTCGGCTCGACGAAGATGGTCGACGCCACCGTCGGCCGCCTGCGGCAGAAGCTCGAGGAGGCCGGCGCGCCGGTCCAGATCGCCAACGTGCGCGGCGTCGGCTTCCGGCTGGAGGACCAGCCCGGTGCGTGAGCGGCTGATCGTGGCCCTGGTGGGCATGACCGCGGCGATGCTCGCGCTCTACGGCATACCGCGCGCCTACATGCTCGCCGACCTCGTGACCACCTACGAGGAGCGCAAGATCGAGCGGGCCGCCGACCAGCTGGCCGTGGTGGTCGACGAGCGCCGCAAGAACGAGTCTCCCGTCGACGAGGCGTTCCTCGGCGGCTTCCTCAGCGAGGCCGAGACGCTGACCTACGAGCCAGACGACGGGCCCACGGTCGTGGCGGGCCCGACCCCCGACCCGGCCGACGACATCGTCGAGGAGCGAGCCCTCGCCGACGGCGGCACCCTGACGCTCTCGCGGTCGCGCGACCTCATCGACCGCCGGATCTCCGAGGCGCTCGTCCCGCTCATCGTCATCGGCCTGAGCCTGACCGTCGTCGCCGCCGGGTTCGGCTACGTGCTGGCGCGCCGGCTCTCACGGCCGTTCGGCGAGCTGGCCGAGGCCGCCGACCGGCTCGGCACCGGGCGCTTCGACGTGGACCCGCCGCACTACTCGATCCCGGAGGCCGAGGCGATCGGCGACGCCCTGCGCAGCAGCTCGGAGCGGCTCGGCGAGCTCGTCCGGCGCGAGCGCGAGTTCGCCGCGAACGCGTCGCACCAGCTGCGCACTCCGATCACGGCGCTGCGCCTGGAGCTCGAGGACCTCGCGCTGTGGCCGCAGACGCCGCCCGAGGTCGCCGACGAGCTGAACCGCTACCTGCCCGAGCTGGACCGCCTCAGCAGCGCGATCGACGAGCTGCTCGGCCTGGCGCGTGGTCACCGTCTCGGCGACGCGGTGGACGTCGACCTGAACGAGCTGGTGGCCGACGTGGTCGAGCGCTGGCAGCCGCAGGTGGAGGCCCTCGGCCACGACGTCAACCACGACGACCGGGGTCCGGTGCCGGCGCGCGTCGTTCCCGGCCCGGTCGTGCAGATTCTCGACGTGCTCATCGAGAACGCCGCGAGCCACGGCGTCGGACCCATCACGGTGTCGGCCCGGGACGCGGGGACGTACGTCGAGATCGTCGTCGGCGACAGCGGTCGCCGCACGTTCGGCAACGAGATCTTCAGCCGCGGGACGAGCCGCAAGGACGGCGACACCGGCGGCCTCGGCCTGACGATCGCGGCCGACCTCGCCACCACGATGGGCGGCTACCTCAAGCTCACCGAGGACGAGCTCACGACGTTCGAGCTCATGCTCCCCGGCCGCGGCGCCTGAGCCTCAGGTCAGGTCACGCCCCTCAGGTCAGGTCGCGGTAGTGGTCGAGCAGGCGGGAGAGGACGCCGAGCGCGTCCTGCATCTCCTCGATGTGCCCGGGGTCGAGCACCCGCAGCATCTCCTTGAGGCCGGTCGTCGAGATGCCCTTGGTGCGGGGCAGGTACTCCACGCGGCACAGGTCGGAGAGGTCGTCGAACTTGCCCGTCCAGTCGTCGCCCATCACGAACAGGTCGACGCCGTGCTCGACGATGTCGCTGCGCTTCTGCTCCCACGACTCCTCGGGCAGGACCTGGTCGACGCCCTTGATCGCGCCGACGATCGCGGCCCGGTCGGCGTAGGGCACCACGGTGCTCTTGCCCTTGCCGGCGTTGAAGTCGTCGGTGGAGACCCCCACGACGAGCCGGTCGCCCATCGAGGAGAGGCGCTCCAGCAGGCGCAGGTGGCCGATGTGGAAGAGGTCGAAGGTTCCGTACGTCAGGACGGTCGTCACGCGATCAGGATACGGACCGAGCACCCGCGCGGTCGCCGACCGGCGGGCGTGGGCGTCGGCGGCTACGGTCGGAGCATGACCTCGTGGCAGGATCCGGACGCCGTCTCGCTCATGCTCGACGACCTCGAGACGTGGGCCGTGGTGGGCTTGTCGAACAACACCTCGCGCACCGCGTACTCGATCGCGCAGCTGCTCCAGCGGCGCGGCAAGCGCATCGTGCCGATCCACCCCGACGCGCCCACGGTGCTGGGGGAGCAGGGCTACGCCACGCTCGCCGACGTGCCGTTCCCGATCGACGTGGTCGACGTGTTCCGCCGGTCCGAGGACGCCGGGCCGTTCGCCGACCAGGCCGTCGAGGTCGGCGCCAAGGCGGTGTGGTTCCAGCTGGGCGTCATCGACGAGGCGGCCTTCGAGCGCACGATCGCGGCCGGCGTGCCGATGGTGATGGACACCTGTCCGGCGATCGAGTGGAACCGCCGGGCCCGCTAGCTCAGCTGACGTCCTCGGGATCAGGCAGGACGTCGTCGGGGTACTTCTCGAGGTACTCGGCCATCCGGTCGCGGCTCAGCGCGGTGAACAGCTCGCTCATCCTGTCCTGCTGCAGCACGACGATGCTGCCGTACGTGGGATCGGTGTCGGTGCCCTGGACCGGAGCCGTCATGAAGGTGACGTCGTCGGTGCGGACGCCGCGCAGCGACACCGCCAGCTTGGCCATCGCGGTGCCCGACCAGCCCTCGTCCACCGTGAGGTTCTCGGTGAGCGCCGTGACCGTGCGGGTGAGCTTGTTCGGGTTGGTGGTGACGCCCGAGCTGAGCATCTTGCCCATGAGCGAGCGCATGAAGTTCTGCTGGCGCTTGATCCGGTCGAAGTCGCCGCCGGCGAGGCCGTAGCGCGTGCGGACGTAGGCGAGGGCCTTCTTGCCCTCGAGCGTCTGGGTGCCGGCCTCCCACTGCACCTTCTGCTTGGGGTCGTAGAAGGCCTGCGGGATCGTGACCTCGACGCCGCCGACCGCGGACGAGAGGTCCTTGAAGCCCTCCCAGTCGATGATCGCCAGGTGGTCCATCTTCAGGCCGGTGAGGTTCTCCACCGTGTTGATCGCCGCGAGCGGGCCGCCGGCGCTGAACGCGGCGTTGATCTTCTCCGAGTGGGTGGTCTTGCCCTTCTCGTCGTAGATCGGCACGAACGAGTCGCGCGGCAGCGAGACGAGGTAGACCTTCTTCCGGTCGGCCGGGATGTGCACGACCATGAGCGTGTCGCTGCGGTACTTGCCGTTGGGCCAGTCGCCCGACGCGGCGTCCTCGGAGATCGTGGTGTTCTTCGACTGCCCCTCCTGCGGCTCGCCCTTGTCCGAGCCGAGCAGCAGGATGTTGAGCGCACGACCCTCGTCGGGGTCGGGCTCGGTCTTGGGGTTGAGCTTCACGGTCTCGACGTCATCGAGCTTGCGCTTGAGGTTGAAGGCATACGCGGCGCCGCCCACGAGCGGCAGCAGCACGATCAGCACGACCGACCAGACGACCATCGGGTGGCGCTGGCGGAAGGAACGACGGTTCGACGCTCGCGATCCGGGTCGCCGGGTCGCACCGGGGGCGTCGGTCACCGCATCCTCCTCGTCGTCGTATCAACCTTCCCAGTATGACGGGGGTTGCTGAGAGCGGCCCTCAGGAATCCAGCACGATCGTCACGGGCCCGTCGTTCACCAGCTCGACGGCCATGTCGGCACCGAAGACCCCGCGCGCCACGGTCACCCCGGCCTGCTCGACCGCGGCGCAGAACGCGTCGTAGAGCGGCTCGGCCACTGGGCCCGGTGCGGCCGCGCCCCACGAGGGGCGCCGGCCCCTGCGGGTGTCGGCGTAGAGCGTGAACTGGCTGATCGCCAGGACCCCGCCGCCGGTCTCGTCGATGGACTGCTCCCTGGCCATGATCCGCAGCCGCACGATCTTCGCCGCCAGGCGCTCGGCGTCGTCGGGCGCGTCGTCGTGCGTGACCCCCAGCAGCACCACGAGCCCCGGACCCTCGAGCTTCCCGACGACTCGCTCGTCGACCCGGACCTCGGCCCGGCTCACCCGCTGCACCACCGCACGCATGGCAGGAGCGTAGCGGCGACTTCTGCGGCGGCCGATAGCATGGAACCCATGGCCTTCGAGATCCCGAGTGACCTGCACCCCGACCTCATGCCGGTCGCGTGGCTGCTGGGGACCTGGCACGGCAACGGCCGCGGCGAGTACCCCACGATCGAGGCGTTCGGCTTCGAGCAGGACGTGGCGTTCGCGCACGACGGACGGCCGTTCCTGCACTACTTCAGCCGCACCTGGATCACCGACGACGCCGGTGAGCGCGTCCGCCCGGGTGCGCTCGAGACCGGCTTCCTGCGCCCGTCCGGCGAGGGCAAGCTCGAGCTCGTCCTCGCGCACCCCACCGGCTACGCCGAGATCTGGTACGGCGAGGTCGAGGGCGCCCGCATCACGCTGGCCACCGACGTCGTGGCCCGCACCGTCACCGCCAAGGAGTACACCGCGGGCCAGCGGATGTACGGACTCGTCGAGGGAGCGCTGATGTACGCGTACGACATGGCCGCCGAGGGGCAGCCGATGCAGTCCCACCTCTGGGGGAAGCTCGAGCGTGTCTAGCCCGCTGCTGGACCGCCCGGGCGCGGTCGAGGCCGAGGGCCTCGACGCGGGCGTCGCCGCGCACTACGGCTCCACCTTCGCCGCCGAGCAGCGCGCGCTGCTGTCGGGCGACGGCTTCGTCGACCTCTCCCACCGCGACGTCCTGCGGATCACCGGCCCCGACCGGCTGACCTGGCTGCACTCGCTCACCACCCAGTTCCTCGAGGGGCTGGAGGCGGGCCGCTGGACCGACGTCCTGCTGCTGTCGCCGCAGGGTCGCATCGAGCACGACTTCACCGGCGTCGACGACGGCGAGACGTTCTGGGCGCACACCGAGCCCGGCGCGGGCGAGGCGCTCGTGCAGTTCCTGGACCGGATGCGCTTCATGTCGCGCGTCGAGGTCGCCGGAGTCGACGACCGCTTCGTGATCGGCCGCTGGGCCGACGGGCTGGTCACCGAGCTCGTCCCCGACCTCGCGGCCGTCCCCGGCACGCCCGTGGGCGTGCTGGCCTGGGAGGCGCTGCGGATCGCGGCCGGGCGCCCCCGGTTCGGGTCGGACACCGACGACCGCACGATCCCCAACGAGGTCGGCCTGCTCGGCTCGGCCGTGCACCTCGACAAGGGCTGCTACCGCGGCCAGGAGACGGTCGCCCGCGTCTACAACCTCGGCCGGCCGCCCCGCCGGCTCACCCTGCTGCACCTCGACGGCTCCGTCGACCACCTCCCGGCGCACGGCACCGACGTCGTCCACGACGGCAAGGTCGTCGGTCAGGTCGGCAGCGCGGCGCGCCACCACGAGCTCGGGCCCATCGCGCTCGCACTGATCAAGCGGAACACCCAGGTCGACGTCACCCTCCTCGCCGACGGCGTCGCCGCCGCGCAGGAGCCCATCGTCGACCCCGACGCAGGCCTGCACGTGCGGGCCGGATTGAACCTGTGATGACTGACGAAGCCTCCTTCGACGACCTCGGCCTCGACGACGCGCTCGTCGCCGTGGTGCGCAGCCTCGGCTACGAGACGCCCAGCCCGATCCAGGCGCAGGCGATCCCCGCGCTGATCAAGGGCGGCGACGTCGTCGGCCTGGCCCAGACGGGCACCGGCAAGACGGCCGCGTTCGCGCTCCCGATGATCCAGCGCCTCGACCCGGGCTCGCCGAAGACCCAGGCCCTCGTGCTCGCGCCCACCCGCGAGCTCGCGCTCCAGGTCAGCGAGGCGATCACCAGCTACTCGCACGGCTCGGACCTGAAGGTCCTGCCGGTCTACGGCGGCCAGAGCTACGGCGCCCAGCTCCAGGGGCTCAAGCGCGGTGCGCAGGTCGTCGTGGGCACGCCCGGTCGCGTCATCGACCACCTCGACCGCGGCTCGCTCGACCTGTCGCACCTCGAGATGCTGGTCCTCGACGAGGCCGACGAGATGCTCAACATGGGCTTCGCCGAGGACGTCGAGCGCATCCTGGCCGACACTCCCGAGTACAAGCAGGTCGCGCTCTTCTCGGCCACCATGCCGCCGGCGATCCGGCGCCTGGCCAAGCGCTACCTGCACGACCCGCAGGACATCTCCACGCCGCAGGCCACGCGCAGCACCACGAACGTGCGCCAGCGCTGGATGCCCGTCGCGCACCACAACAAGCTCGACGCCCTCACGCGCGTGCTCGAGGTCGAGCAGGGCGACGGCATGATCATCTTCGTCCGCACGAAGCAGGCCACCGAGGAGCTCGCCGAGAAGCTGCGCAGCCGCGGCTACACGGCGGCCGCCCTCAACGGCGACCTCGTCCAGGCCCAGCGCGAGCGCACCGTCGGCGCCCTCAAGAGCGGCGCGATCGACATCGTCGTGGCCACCGACGTCGCTGCGCGCGGTCTCGACGTCGAGCGCATCACGCACGTGGTCAACTACGACATCCCGCACGACCCCGAGGCCTACGTGCACCGCATCGGTCGCACGGGCCGCGCCGGCCGCTCGGGCGACGCGATCGTCTTCGTCACGCCGCGCGAGCGCCGCATGCTCGAGTCCCTCGAGCGGGTCTCGGGCCGACCGGTGGAGCAGATGCCGGTGCCGACCCCCGACGAGGTCAACGCCCGCCGCGCCGACCGCTTCGCCGGCTCGATCACCAACGCGATGGGCGACCCCCAGTTCGGCGTCTACCGCGGGCTGGTCGAGCAGTACGCGCAGGAGCACGACGTCGACATGACCGAGATCGCCGCGGCGCTCGCGGTCATGAGCCAGGACGACAAGGAGTTCTTCCTGCGTCCCGATCCGCCGCAGGAGAAGCGGGCCCCGCGCGAGCGTTCCGAGCGCACGCCGCGGCCGAGCTCCGACGGCATGGCGCCCTACCGCATCGCGGTGGGCAAGCGGCACAAGATCCGGCCGTCGATGGTCGTCGGCGCGCTGGCGAACGAGGGCGGCCTCAAGCGCTCGGACTTCGGCAAGATCACGATCGGCATGGAGCACACGATCGTCGAGCTGCCGGCCGACCTGCCCGAGGCGGTCTTCGACGCGCTCTCCGGCACCCGGATCTCCGGTCGCAAGATCGACATCCAGCCCGACACGGGCCGTCCGGGCGGCGAGCGCAAGCGACCGCCGTCGAAGTCGTACGCGAAGGGCTCGGGCAAGTCCTACGACAAGCCCAAGTCCTACGACAAGTCGAAGTCGTCCGACGGCAAGGACCGCAAGCCCCGCCACAAGAAGGGCTGATGCCACGGGGCGCGGGTCAGGAGACCTGCGCGCGCACCATCAGCGGGTGGTGGTCCGAGGGCAGCGGCGCGACGAAGCGACCGCCGGACATCTTGCCCACGTTGGCCCACTGGTGGACGCGCGAGCGGCCCGGACGCACCCAGACCTTGTCCACGTGGTCGCCCCACGTCACACCGACGACGGGCTTCGTGGACCAGCGCGGGTTGGCGGTGTTGAAGTGCTGGCGCGACACCTTGAGCGCCTGCTCGTAGGCGTCGTAGAAGCCGTTGGCCTGCATCACCGTCTCGAGCCGGCTGTTGCCGGCGCGGCTGCGGTTGGTGTTGAAGTCGCCCAGGAGCACGACCGGCAGGTTGTGCAGGCGCTTGCCCCACCACGCCAGCTGGTTGCCGAGGTCGGTGAAGATCTGCGAGGTCTGGCGAGCCCGGACCGTGGCGTTGGAGCCGCCCTCGTCGACCTTGAGGTGGATGCCGACGAACACGACCGCCTGGCCGCTGGCCTTGTGGCGCAGCACCGACCAGGGCGCGTCCTTGCCCTCGGGCTCGGCGACGCCGTCGAGCGGCAGGACGCACGGCTCGACGCGGACCGGATCGCCCTCGTCGTCACGCACGACCTTGCCCGTGCGGGGGTCGACCTCGAGCGGGCACTCCGACGACTGCTGCGTGGCCGAGAGGCGCTGCGTGACCTGCTCGAAGGCGGCCGTGCGGTAGAAGATGCGGTTGTCCTTGCCGCCGAGCGTCTCGGTGTAGCCCGGGATCACGGCGTTCTTCCAGCGGCTGGCCTCCTGGACGGCCAGGACGTCGGGCTTGAGCCGCAGCACCTCGTTCACGACGAGCGGCTGGCGCGTCTCCCATGTGCTGCACGCGTTGGAGCAGACGTTGTAGCTCATGAGGCGGTAGACGGGGTGGCGCTTCGACCACAGCTTCGCGGTGGCGGCGGGGGTGACGCGGGCGATGCGCGCCGAGCGCTTGCCGGCCTTCGAGCCGTTCACGGCGCGGACCTGGATCCAGTACGTGCGGTTGCGCTTGAGCTTCGTGATCGTGGCCTTGCGCGACTTCACCTCGACGCGCGGCCTCTTGGCCTTGGCCACACCGGAGCGGCTGCCGGCGACGAACACCTGGTACTTCTTGGCCCGTGTGGCCTTCGGCCACGAGATGGAGATCTTGGCGTACTTCGTGCCGGACGAGTCGTACGGGGCGGCGCCGGTGACCGACACCAGCCCGACGGCGGCGGGCTTCTTGGAGGCCGCCTCGGCGGGGGTGCCGAGGGCGGCGGCGGTCAGGACGGCGACCACCGCGCAGGCCAGCAGACGAAGACGCATGGGCACGAGGGTAACTCGCGAGAGTCACATCAGTCACATCGTTTTCGCCAGAACGACGGGACGGGACGTCAGTCCACGAGGCTGGGCGAGATGTCCGGGTCGATCTCGGCGGGCACCGTGACGATCGCCGTGGGCTCCTTCACGAGCTCCCCCTCCTCGCGGGGGAGGGCGACCGTGGCGGCGATCATGTTGTGGTCGGAGAGCCACGGTCCGACGTAGGTGGTGCCGTTCAGGTTGGCGAACTGGCGCCAGGACGGAACCTCCCAGTCGTCGGAGACGTAGACGTGGTCGACGTGGTCGGCCGACATGATCGCCTTGTCGCCGCGACGGCTGCCGGTGTTGACCTGGGCGTTCTCGGTCTCCTCGGCGACCTCGACGGAGTCGCGCAGGCCGTTCGCGCGCACGATCGGGCCGACGGTGTCGCCGCGGCGGTGGGTGCCGGAGTTGAAGTCGCCCGCCATCAGCACGGGGTCGTCGTCCGGGTTGACCGAGGCGAGGCTGCCCATGAGCGAGCGCATCTCGTCGGCGCGCTTGCCCGTGTTGTCGTGCCCGCTGAGCAGGTGCACGCTGACGACGACGAAGGGCCGCTCGGTCTCCTTGTCGACGAGGCGGGCCCACGTGGCCCAGCGTCCGTGTCCGATCGACCAGCGGCCGCCGGCGAGCTGCTCGAACTTCTGCGACGAGTAGAGGATGTAGCGCGAGTTGCCACCGCCCTCGGCCGCCACGAGCTCGCTCGGACCGCCGCTGAAGGCGGCGCGGGTGGTGGGGCCGACGCGCTGGCCGCCGGCCTCCTGCAGCGTCATGATGTCGACCTTCGAGGCGTGCACCTGCGCCGCCTGGTCGCCCACGCGGCCGCCGAAGCCCTTGCACGCCTCCGCGCAGATGTTCCACGAGCCGACCGTGAACTGCGACGCCTCGGGCGGCGTGGTGATCTTCGTGGGCGGGCCGAACTCGCTCACGCCGGCGTCGCCGACGGCGCGGACCCGCACGTAGTAGGTCTGCTCGGGCTTGAGCGACGAGGTGGCGAACGCGGTGCCGCCCTTCGCGAGCCGGCGCACCTTGGCGGGGAGCTGGTTGCGCTTCTTGGACACGGCGACGTCGTAGGTGGTGGCGTAGTCGGCCTTGCGCCACTTCACGACGGCGCCGTCGGGCGCCGTGGCCTTGACCTTCGGCTTGCGCGGCACGTCGGGGAGCAGGGTGACGGTGCCCTCGACCGCGAGCTCGGTGGCGCCCTCGTCGACCGCCTCGACGCGGTAGCTCACCCGGCCCTTCGGGTCGGCGGCCTTCGGCGCGGGCAGCACGGCCTGCGGCTCGGTGGTGAGGATCGTGCGGTCGGGCCGGGTGAGGTCGTCACCGAGACTGACGCGGTACTGGGTGCCGTTGCCGGCCCAGACCAGCGAGACGGCGCTCGGGTCGACGTCGACCGACGTGACCTTGAGGTACGGGGTCTCGAGCCCGGCGAGCGCGACCACGGGACCGTTCCCCTCGGGATCGGTGGTGGCGGCCAGGAGTCCGGCGGCGGCGGTCAGCACCAAGCCCGCGCCGACAAGGCACGAGGTTCGGAAAAGACCGGGCACGAGGGCATCTTACGGGGTTCCGACGAGCAGCCTCGCGACGACGGGATTGTGGTCGGACGGGAACGGCATCGCGTACTCGCGACCGTTGGCGGTCTCGATGAAGTTCGCGGGCATCGACCACGCCTCGACGGTGATCCCGGCGACCGGGACGAAGATCGCGTCGACGTGGTGACCGTTCGACTTGGGCACCGGGACGCCGCCGTTGGCGCTGTTCAGCTCGGCGTTCGAGATCTGCGCCGCGCGGTCGAGCGAGTTGACGATCCCGTGCCGGGCGAAGCGCTGCTGGGGCGCGTCGAAGCCGCCCGGGTAGTTGCTCTGGTTGGCGTTCGACTCGTTGGAGTTGAAGTCGCCGCCCCAGACCACGGGCAGCCGGTGGGGGTTGATCGCGTTGACCTTCGAGATCAGCCGCGCGGTCTGCTGGAGGCGCAGCTGGTCGCGGGCGGCGCCCTTGTGCGGCTCGAGGTGCGAGTTGGTGACGATGAACGCGGTGCCGGTGCGGCGGTCGCGCAGCAGGTTCCAGGTGGCGTAGCGCCCCGTCCTGGAGTCCAGCGTCAGGCCGCCGCCGTCGAGCGAGGTGAACCGCGAGGACTTGAAGTAGATCGTCTTGGCGCTCTTGTAGGCGCCCTTGCGGAAGCCGGGCAGCTGCGTGTGGAAGGCGGTCTTGGTGGCCGACTCCTGTGTGAGGACGATGTCGGGCGAGGCCGAGCGGACCACGGCGCCGGCGAGCGGCTTGCGCACCGACCACTTCGGCACGTTCCGCAGGAACCAGGCGCCGCTGTCGGACGTGCGGCACTTGTCCTCGCCGCACAGGTTGTACGTGGCGACGGTGGCGCGGGTCGCGACGGGAGCCAGCTTGGTGCGCGTCGCGGGGCCCCATGGGCCCTTGACCGCGCCGTTGACGCCCCGGACGCGGGCGAAGTACGTCATGCCGCCGTTGAGTCCGGTGACCTTGGCGCCGAAGCCACGACGGCTGGCGGTGATGACCTTGCCGCGGAACGAGCGGTTGGTGGACAGCTGGACCTGGTAGCTGGAGGCGCTCGTGGCACGGTTCCAGCGGAAGGTCAGGTAGTGGCCCTGGCCGCCCGTGACGCGGTGCGTCGGGCCCTTGCCGACCTTGAGGTTGGCCTTCTTCCAGCGGGTGGACGGGCCCTGGCGCTTCCCGCGGTACGACGTGAGGCGGTAGTAGAAGTCGGTGCCGGAGTTCGGGCGCAGCTTGTGGAAGGTGACCCCGGTCTTGCGGGTCGTGACCTTGCGGATGCACGACTTGGCGCGCGGGGACGTCTTCACGCAGATCGCGACCTTCGTCGCCCGGGCGGGACGCTTCCACCGGATCGTCAGGGTCGAGGTGTACGTCTTGGCGCGCAACACCGTGACCTTGGCGGGCTTCTTCGGGGCGGCCTCGGCGGCGGTGGAGGGGGCCAGCAGCAGGGTGCCGGTGACGGCGAGGGCGAGCAGGGCGCGCCGGAGCAGCGTGAAGTTCATGGAGATCTGACGGGTGTGAGAGAGGGAGGTGCGCCACCCGAGGGCACATCGGCCACCACAGGCTAACCCGAGTCACTCCCGTTTCTCGTATCGCGCCGTTCGTGTCCGGTGCATCACACTTGCTTGCATTCGCTAACTATTGCAAGCACGCTGGAGACATGGGGAAGCTGAACATGCCAGATGCCGTCGGCTCGGCCGTCGGGTCGCTCGGCGAGTACTTGCGTGACCAGCGGACCCAGGCGCAGATGTCATTGCGACAGCTGGCCGAGCTCGCGGACGTCTCGAATCCGTACCTCAGCCAGATCGAGCGTGGACTGCGCAAACCGTCCGCCGAGGTGCTGCAGCAGATCGCGAAGGCACTGAGGATCTCGGCCGAGTCGCTCTACGTCCGTGCCGGCATCCTCGATGCCGAGCGCGCCGGGGAGACCTCGGTCGAGGACGCCATCGACCGCGACCCGCGGTTGACCGCGCGCCAGAAGTCGGCGTTGCGGGACATCTACCGTTCGTTCGTCGGAACCGCAGACCTCGAGGAGAACTCATGAGCATCACCGACACCATCAACGCCCAGATCAAGTCCATCCTGGACGACATCGCCGCCCTGCCGTCCACCGTCAAGGGCTTCGACGTCGCCACCCTGCAGAAGAAGGCCGAGACCCTCGCGCAGACCGCGCTCGGCTCCGCCACCGCCGCCTACTCCGACCTCGTGAAGAAGAGCGACGACCTGCGCACCCTGGCCAAGGGCCTGACCATCGACGACGTGAAGACGGCCGCCGACGACCTCGCCGCGCGCGCCGAGGTGTTCGTGTCCGAGCTCCGCGGCAAGGTCGAGGACGTCAAGGTCGACGACCTCAAGACCGCCGTCGACGACTTCCGCGAGAAGGCCGACGACCTGGTCGACGACCTCAAGGGCAAGGCCGAGGAGATCATCGACGAGCTCACCGCCAAGGCCGAGGACCTCACCGGCAAGGCCGCCGAGGCCGTCGAGGACGCCACGGAGTCCGCCGGCGCCGCTGCCGCCTCGTTCGCCAGCTCGGCCCGCATCCGCAAGGCCACCGCTCCCGCGTCGTCCGCCAAGCCGGCTGCCGCCAAGAAGAGCCCGGCGAAGTCCGCCGCGACCAAGAAGTCGTCGTCGGCCGCCAAGACGGCCGCGAAGAAGGAGACGGCCTCGTCCAAGTCGACCACCGCCAAGAAGGCCCCGGCCAAGAAGGCGACCGGCTCGGGCACCGCCGCGAAGAAGACGACCGCCACGAAGACGGCCGCGAAGAAGACCGCTGCGAAGAAGTCGGCCCCGGCCACGAAGACGGCCGCGAAGAAGACGACCGCCGCCAAGAAGGCGCCGGCGAAGAAGTCGTCGACCGCGTCGAACGGCTCCGGGACCACCGCGTCCTGACGCCTGCATCCCACGGAAACAGCGGTGGGCACCACCTCAGGGTGGTGCCCACCGTAGTCTTCCCCCCATGGAGTTGGCTCTCGTGACCCCGGCGATCTGGTGGCTGCTGCTGTGCACGAAGGTCTTCGCCCTGGTCGACTGCGTCCGGCGCAAGCCCTATGACTTCGAGATGGCCGGCACGCTGCCGAAGAACGTCTGGCTGATCATCCTGCCGCTGGCGATCTTCGTCGACATCATCTGGCGCAACCCCATCGGCATCCTGCCGCTGGCCGGCACGGTGGCCGCGCTCGTGTACCTCGCGCAGACGCGGGGCTCGGGCTACTGACCCTCGCCCCGCGCGCGCTCAGCGCCGGCCGGCGTGCAGCCGGGCCTTGCGGAACCCGTCGAACGCCTCCCAGACGGTGACCAGTCCCACGATCACCGCGGTGCCGGTGAGCACCTTCTCCACGATCTCGGGGTCCCAGTCGAGGTGCGCGACGAGCTCGGGGTTGACGATCGACCCGTCCAGCAGCAGGACGATGGTCGGGATCCCGAACAGCAGCGCGAGGCCGAGGTTCGCCCACGCCGCCGCCCACGTGTAGCCGGTGCGGTGGATCCAGAGCAGGTGCCCGAGCTCCAGCGTGAGCGTCACGAGGACGAGCGGCAGGTACCAGCTCCACAGCTCGGGGTCCGCCATCGGGATCCGCTCGCCGTCGTCGAAGAACGGCGAGCCGACGTGCTGCCAGATGAGCATCGCGGCGAACGCCGGCAGGAAGATCAGCCCGGCCACGAGGTCGGCGGTGTTCGTGCCGGTGTCCGGGTCGGGCAGCTGGTCGACCGACCAGGTCTCGACGCCGTCGACCGAGGTGCCCAGCCAGTCCAAGACCGCGAACACGAGCGTGGTCCAGAAGACCAGGTGCACGACCATCTCGAGGAGCGTCCAGATGCCGCCGCCGATGATCGACCCGATCGAGTCGCCCTCGAAGGCGCCGACGATCACGGTGACGGCCGTGACGAGCGGCGCGACGATGGCGACGAGGATCGTCGTCAGGCGCAGCCACGGGAAGAACAGGCGCGGCCCGATGAGCGCGGGCTCGCGGCCCGTGTAGTCGACGGCGACGCGCAGCGGGTCACCGAGCTCCTCGAGCGTCTCGCGCTCGGCGTCCGGGTGTCCTCCGCGGGCGGCGACGGTGTCGCCGATGCGCTCGCGCAGCTCGGCGGCGACCTCGTCCTTCGTGCGTCCGGGCAGCCAGCGCGTGGCGGCGTGGACGTAGCGGTCGGTGAGCGTGGTGGTCATGCGGTTCCTCCGGTGGTGAGCCGCCCCAGGGCGGTGTCGATCTCGTGCCAGTCGGCGAGCAGGGCGGCGGCGAGCCGCTCGCCCTCGGCGCTCGTGCGGTAGAACTTCCGCGGCCGCGCCACCTCGGTGTTCCACTCGCTGGTGAGCAGGCCCTGCTTCTCGAGGCGACGCAGCAGCGGGTAGAGGGTGTTGCCGTCCACGGCGATGCCGGCGGCGCCCAGCGACTCGAGGAGGCCGTAGCCGTACCCGGGCTCGCGCAGGCTCAGCAGCGAGGCCAGCACCACGGTTCCGCGGCGCAGCTCCTGCAGGTGTTGCTGGGTCAACTCGTCCATGCGTCACACCATAGTGTGCGACGCACACTATGCGCAAGACGCACAGGTTGGACCTCGAGTGACGGAAACCGACGAACCCCTCCCCGGCGAGGCCGGAGAGGGGTTCGGAGAAGGCGCGGAGCGCTTACTTGCGCTTGCGGGCGGTGCGGGCGCGCTCGCCCGCGTCGAGGATCACCTTGCGGATGCGCACGTTGCTCGGCGTGACCTCGACGCACTCGTCCTCGCGGCAGAACTCCAGGCACTGCTCGAGCGAGAGCTTCTTCGGCGGGATGACCTTCTCGAAGTTGTCCGAGGTGGCCGAGCGGATGTTGGTCTGCTTCTTCTCCTTGGTGATGTTGACGTCCATGTCGTCGTCACGGGAGTTCTCGCCGACGATCATGCCCTCGTAGACCTCGGTGGAGGGCTCGACGAACAGCGTGCCGCGCTCCTGCAGGTTGGTCATCGCGAAGGAGGTGACGGCGCCGGCGCGGTCGGCCACGAGCGAGCCCGAGGGGCGCGTCGAGATCTCGCCGAACCAGGGCTCGTAGCCCTCGGAGATGTGGTGGGCGATGCCGGTGCCGCGGGTGTCGGTGAGGAACTCGGTGCGGAAGCCGATCAGGCCACGCGCCGGGACCAGGAACTCCATGCGGACCCAGCCGGTGCCGTGGTTGACCATCTGCTCCATGCGGCCCTTACGGACGGCCAGCAGCTGGGTGATCGTGCCGAGGTACTCCTCGGGGGCGTCGATCGTCAGGCGCTCGACGGGCTCGTGCAGCTTGCCGTCGATCTCGCGGGTGACGACCTGCGGCTTGCCGACGGTGAGCTCGTAGCCCTCGCGGCGCATCTGCTCGACGAGGATCGCCAGCGCGAGCTCGCCGCGGCCCTGGACCTCCCAGGCGTCGGGGCGGTCGGTGGGCAGCACGCGGATCGACACGTTGCCGATCAGCTCGGCGTCGAGGCGGTCCTTGACGAGGCGGGCGGTGACCTTGGTGCCCTTCTCGCGGCCGGCGAGCGGCGACGTGTTGGTGCCGATGGTCATCGAGATCGCGGGCTCGTCGACGTGGATGAGCGGCAGCGCGATCGGGTTCTCCGGGTCGGCGAGCGTCTCACCGATGTTGATCTCGCTGATGCCGGCGATGGCGACGATGTCGCCGGGGCCGGCGGACTCGCCCGGCTTGCGGTCGAGCGCCTCGGTGACGAGCAGCTCGGTGATCTTGACCCGCTCGACCGAGCCGTCGCGCTTCATCCACGCGACCTGCTGGCCCTTCTTGAGCTCGCCCTCCTCGACGCGCACGAGCGCGAGACGACCGAGGAAGGGGGAGGAGTCGAGGTTGGTGACGTGGGCCTGGAGCGGCGCGCCCTCGGTGAACTCGGGGGCGGGGACGTGCTCCATGATCGTCTGGAACAGCGGGATCAGGTTGTCGCCATCGGGCAGCGTGCCGTCCTCGGGCTTCTCCAGCGAGGCGACGCCCGCCTTGCCGGAGGCGTAGACGACGGGGAAGTCCAGCGCGTCGTCCGCCGCGTCCTCGGGCAGCAGGTCCATGAAGAGGTCGTAGGTCTCGTCGACGACCTCGGCGATGCGGGCGTCGGGGCGGTCGACCTTGTTGACCACGAGGATGACCGGCATCTTCGCCAGCAGCGCCTTGCGCAGCACGAAGCGGGTCTGGGGGAGCGGGCCCTCGGAGGCGTCGACCAGCAGCACGACCGCGTCGACCATCGACAGGCCGCGCTCGACCTCGCCGCCGAAGTCGGCGTGGCCGGGCGTGTCGATGATGTTGATGGTGACGGTCTTGCCGGGGATGTCCTCGGTGCCGGGTCCGGAGTACTTCACGGCGGTGTTCTTCGCGAGGATCGTGATGCCCTTCTCGCGCTCGAGATCACCGGAGTCCATGACCCGTTCGGTCACTTCCTGGTGCTCGGCGTAGGCGCCCTGCTGCTGGAGCATCGCGTCGACGAGAGTGGTCTTGCCGTGGTCGACGTGGGCGACGATGGCGACATTGCGCAGATCAGAGCGTGTAGGCACTCGCCCAATCCTACGGCAGTGCGGGAAACTCCTTGTCCACGCGGGGCGTAACGAAGGTCACGGTTCCGCAATAGTTGCATGTGCGTTAGTATTTCCCGGTCATGACCCAGTCACCCCATGCCTGCGCGTTCGAAGCCGTCCGAGGATTCCTCGGGCGGGTGTTCACGACGGCCGAGGGCGAGTCGCTGGAGTCCGTGGCGGGACTCGACCTGTCGTTCACGCAGGCGCGGCTCTCGTTCGTGCTCGCCCACTACGAGCACCCCGTCGCCATCGGCGACCTGGCCGAGTCGGTCGGGCTCTCGCCGGCGGCCGCGGGGCGGAACATCCAGCAGCTGGTGCGCAAGAAGCTCGTCGTGCGCACCGAGAACCCCGAGGACCGGCGGGTCAAGCTCGTCACCCTCACCGACCGTGGACGCAGCCTGGCGCAGAGCCACCTGAAGTCCAAGGAGGACGCCGTGCGCACGCTGCTCGGCACCCTCGACACCGATCAGTGCCTCGCGCTCGTCGAGGCCCTCAAGCCCCTTGCGAAAGAAGAATCAGATGTCAGCCAGTCCTCCTGAAGGAGTCGCCGCCGACGACGACAAGATCACTCCGGAGATCCTCAAGGTCGCCGGCGTGGTCGTGCTCGGCGCGATCATGTCGATCCTCGACGTCACCGTCGTCAACGTAGCCCTGCCCACGTTCCAGACCGAGCTGTCCACCGACGGCGAGCCGCTCAAGTATGCGACCGTCGCCTGGACCGCCACCGCCTACATGCTGGCCCTCGCGGCCGTCATCCCGCTGACGGGCTGGGCGGCCGACCGCTTCGGCACCAAGCGCCTCTACATGACCGCGATCGCGCTGTTCACCCTCGGCTCGGTGCTGTGCGCCGCGGCCTGGAACATCGAGTCGCTCATCGCCTTCCGCGTCCTGCAGGGCCTCGGCGGCGGCATGCTCATGCCCCTCGGCATGACGATCATGACCCGGGCGGCCGGCCCGCACCGCATGGGTCGCCTCATGGCGATCCTGGGCATCCCGATGCTGCTGGGCCCGATCCTCGGCCCCATCATCGGCGGCATCCTCATCGACGCCGCGTCGTGGCACTGGGTGTTCCTCATCAACCTGCCCATCGGCCTCATCGGCCTGGTCTACGCCGCGCGCGTGCTGCCCAAGGACGCCCCCGAGCCCAGCGAGTCGCTCGACGTGATCGGCATGCTGCTCATGTCGCCGGGCCTGGCCCTGCTGCTCTACGGCATCTCGTCCATCCCGGGCGAGGGCACCGCCATGGCCACCAAGGTCATCGTCCCCACGGTCATCGGCGTGCTGCTCATCGGCGCGTTCGTCGTGTGGTCGTTCCGTCCGAAGCACCCGTTGCTGGACCTGCGCCTGCTCGGGAACCGCAACCTGCGGGTCTCGCTCATCGTGATGTTCCTGTTCGCCGGCGCCTTCTTCGGCGCGCTGCTGCTGGTGCCCACGTACTTCCAGCAGGTCCACGGCGAGTCGGTCATGATGGCCGGCATCCTGGTGGCCCCGCAGGGCATCGGCGCGATGCTGACGATGCCGATCGCCGGCTCGCTCGTCGACCGGGTCCCGGTCGGCCGGATCGTCCCGTTCGGCTTCGCCGGCATCCTGGTCGGCATGTTCGGCGTCGCCCAGAGCACCGAGCCCAGCACGCCGTACTGGCAGATCATCGGCTGGCTGTTCGTCATGGGCCTGGGCATGGGTGCCACGATGATGCCGATCTTCACGTCGGCGCTCAAGACGCTCACCTCGCACGAGGTCGCCCGCGGCTCGACGCTGCTCAACGTCGTGCAGCAGGTCGCCAGCGCCTCCGGTATCGCGGTCATCTCGGTGGTCCTGACCAACGGCATGCAGAAGGGCTCGATCATCCCGGGCTCGGAGGCACTGCCCGGCGTCGACGAGGGCCTCACGCCCGCGCAGCTGGCGGCCGCGTCGCACACCGACCAGGGCTCGCAGCTGGTCTCGATGCTCGGCGTCTCGCCCGAGCAGCTGCAGGCAGGCTTCAACGACCTGGCCCACGCGTTCGAGCAGTCCTACTGGGTCGCCTTCGCGGTGCTCCTGGTGACGCTGATCCCGGTCGCGTTCCTGCCCCGCAAGAGCGAGCCCGTGAAGCTGCTCGACGACCAGGGTCACCCCCCGGTCGTCATGCACTGACGGTCACTCCCGCCACGACGGCCCACCCGGCTCCCGGGTGGGCCGTCGTCGTTCCCCGCAGGCCCCGCGGAGGACTACGCTGCAGCCGTGCCCGCCCTCGACCAGCTGCTCGCCTTCGCGCTCGCCTCGCTCGTGCTGATCCTCATCCCCGGCCCGAGCGTCCTGTTCGTGATCGGCCGATCGCTGGCGCACGGGCGCCGTGCCGGCATCCTCAGCGTGCTGGGCAACGGGCTCGGTGGACTGCCGGTGGTCCTGGCGGTCTCGCTGGGCCTGGGCGCGATCGTGGCCGGCTCGGCGGTCCTGTTCACGATCGTGAAGGTGCTGGGCGCCGGCTATCTCGTGTACCTGGGCGTGCAGGCGATGCGACACGCGTCGCTCTCGGTCAGCGCCGAGGTCGAGGGCCCCGAGGAGTCGCCCTGGCGGGCGCTGGGGGAGGGGTTCGTGGTCGGTGCGACCAACCCCAAGACCATCGTCTTCTTCGTCGCCGTGCTGCCGCAGTTCGTGAGCTTCGAGTCCGGCGCCATCGGCCTGCAGATGGCCGTGCTCGGCGTGCTCTTCCTGCTCATCGCGATCGTGTGCGACTCGGGCTGGGCGCTGCTGGCCGGCACCGCCCGCCAGTGGTTCACGGGCTCGCCGCGCCGGCTGGCGGCCGTGCGGCGCTCCGGCGGCGCGATGCTGGTGGGCCTCGGCGGCATCCTGCTGACCACCAGCCGCACCTGAGTCAGCGGCGACCGCGCTGGAGCGCGTCCCAGACCGCCTGGTCGGCGGTCTGGTAGGTCGGCAGCCCGACCGTCTTGCGGTAGGTCCGCACGGCCGTGGTGGTGCGGGCGTCGTAGATGCCCGTCACGTCCACCTTCTGGCCCGCCGCTCGCAGCGAGCGCTGCAGGCGGTGCACCGGCTCGCCGACCTTCCCGCGCTTGAGGGCGATCGGCGTCTTGCCGCGCGACAGCAGCGCCGTCCACACTGAGCGCGAGGCGGTGGAGGTCTGCGACCAGCCGAGCGAGGCGCGGTAGGAGTTCACCGCCTTCGTCGTGCGGGCGTTCCAGCGACCGGTGACGGTGGCGCCGTGACCGGCGCGCTTGAGCAGGCACTGGAGCAGCTTCACGTCGCCGCCGCGCGAGCCCGCCTTGAGGGTGCGGTAGCGGTTGAGCGTGGGCTTGATGCCGCAGACCTTCTGCTCCTTCTTGGCCTTGGAGCCGCCGCCGACGGTGAGGACGTTCTTGTCGATCAGCACCTTGCGTCCGCGGTAGGAGACCTCGACGTTGTTGTGGTACTGGTGCAGACGGTCGCGCTTCCAGAACGTGTTCTGCAGGTAGGGACGCCCGTTCGTGTTCGCCTTCTTGTTCGTCCAGGCGAACCACATCTGGTCGGGGTAGTCGAAGTTCTTGGAGCCGGCGTGACGCACCTCGTCGACCGCCTGGATCGCGGCGGAGGCGCTCGAGTAGAGACCGACCTTGTAGCCGCGCTGGTGCACGCGCTGGACGAACGCGTCGATGAAGCTCAGCACCGCGGCGTTGCAGCGACGGTTCGCGCGGTCGTACCACTCGATGTCGAGGTAGACCGCGTTCTTCTTGGCGAAGCCGTAGCGGGCGGCGGCGCGCACGGCCTCGTCCGCGTCGGCGCGCGCCTGGGCACGGGCCTTCCCGCGGTCGTACGCCATGCGCTTCTTCGCGGACTTCGAGTCGAAGCAGGGCGCCTGGTAGCCGACGTGGATCGGCAGGAAGAGCCAGCCGCGCGACGCCTGCCGCTGGACCCACGCGGGGCTGAGGTACGGCTGCTTCGACTCGTCGCAGTAGCGCGAGTTGCCCGAGGTGTAGATGCCGACCACGGTGTACGGCGAGGCGACGTTCCACGCGTCCATGACGTCGTTCGAGGGAGCCACGCACGTGTCGAAGGCGTAGCCGCCGAAGCGCTTCGGCGAGCTCGGCTTCGCGGCGTGGGCGGGCGCCGCGAGCAGCGAGGCGGTGAGCAGCAGGCCGAGCACGACGACGAGTCGGCGGGCGACCTGGAGGACGGTGGAGCGCATCGTTCCAGCGTAGGTCGATGCGTCGCGGGCGTCGACACGCTTGCCCCAGAAAGCAAGAATCCCCGGTCGGGGACCGGGGATCTCGAGGTGGTGGCCAGGGCCGGGGTCGAACCGGCGACCTTCCGCTTTTCAGGCGGACGCTCGTACCAACTGAGCTACCTGGCCGTGCTCCGTGGAGCGACGTTCACCCTACCGCACGGCCACCGCGCCACCGAAATCGCCTCGGTCGCGTATCAGCGGCGGCGCAGGGTGCTCTCCGGTCGTGGGTGGCCGCGCCCGCGCGTCCCACCCCCGTTGCACCGCAGTCCCGAGAGAGAAGGCAGATGTCCCCCACCCCCTTGCTGCTGCCGGGTCAGGCCGCCGCGCCCGAAGGCCCCGCCGACATGACGATGATGTACGTCCTGCACCACGCGTTCCGGCGCGACCTGCGGGACTTCACCCGCGCCTCCGCGCACGCCGCCACCGACGACACCCCGCGCTGGATCCTGCTGGCCGAGCGCTGGTCGCTGTTCACGCACGAGCTGCACCAGCACCACACGAAGGAGGACGAGATCCTCTGGCCGCTGCTGCTCGAGCGGGTGCGCGCCGCGTCCGACGCGGAGTCCGAGCGCGTCCTGCACGAGATGGAGGCCGAGCACGCGGTCCTCGACCCGCTGCTGACGGCGGCATCCGCCGCCCTCCAGCGGCTCTCGGCCGGCGGCGACGTGCGCGCGCACGACCTGCTGTCGGACTCGCTCGAGGAGCTCGGCGAGGCACTGGACCAGCACCTGGGGCACGAGGAGAGCGCGGCCATCCCGATCCTGCACCGCTACGTGGGCGGCAGCGAGTGGGAGGAGCTCGAGCGCACCCGGTTCCGTCCGAAGCAGTCGCTCGCGCAGGCCCGGCTGTTCGTGCCGTGGGCGCTCAAGGGCCTCCCGGCCGACGCGGAGCACCGGGTGCTGAACCTCGGCGGCCCCGCGCTGCGCATCATCAACGCCCTCGGGCGCCGCAGGTTCCAGGCGCAGGAGACGGCGGCGTTCGGCGCGGCCTGAGCGCTCACGGAAACGAGAGGAGCCCCGCCCATACGGGCGGGGCTCTCAGCACTGGCGACCCCGACGGGACTCGAACCCGCGACCTCCGCCGTGACAGGGCGGCGCGCTAACCAACTGCGCCACGGGGCCTTGTGCGTTGCGGTTTCAACCGCGACCGCAAGACTACCCGACGGTTCTGCGACTCTCCAAAACGGGGGTGGTCAGAACGCGACGATCCAGGGCTCGCGGCTGATCTCCCGGGGGTCCAGCTCGGTGAGCAGGGCCTCGGGGGAGCGCGCGGCGACGCCCAGGGACGTGCCGATCAGCTCCCACGCCTGCTCGGGGGAGAGGTCGCGCAGGGTCACGTCGCCGTCGCGCTTGGCCAGACGCCGGCCCTCGGCGTTGAGGGCCAGCGGGACGTGCGCGTAGACCGGCGCGGGGGCACCCAGGACGTGCGTCAGATAGGCCTGCGCGGGGGCCGCGTCGAGGAGGTCGTCGCCCCGGACGACCTGGTCGACGCCCTGGTCGGCGTCGTCGACCACGACCGCGAGGTTGTAGGCGTGGGCGCCGTCGCCGCGTCGCAGGACGAGGTCGTCGACGTGGCCCTCGACCTCGCCGTGCAGCTCGTCGCGGATCGTCCACGAGCGCTCGCGGGCGCGCAGCCGGATCGCGGGGGAGCGCTCGGCCCGGCGCGCCTCACGCTCGCTCTCGGTGAGGTCGCGGCACGTGCCGGGGTACGAGCCGGGCGGGCCGTGCGGCGCGCTGACCGCCTCGGCGATCTCGCGGCGCGTGCAGAAGCACTCGAAGGTCAGGCCCGCCGCGGTGAGGCGCTCGAGCGCGGCGGCGTAGAGAGGGTCGCGCTCGGACTGGCGGACGACCGGGCCGTCCCAGGTCAGCCCGAGGGAGGCGAGGTCGGCGAGCTGGCTGGCCTCGAACTCGGGCCGCGAGCGCTGGCGGTCGAGGTCCTCGACCCGCATCAGGAAGGGGCGTCCGTCGGCGCGGGCGAACAGCCACGCGAGGACCGCGGTGCGCAGGTTCCCCAGGTGCAGGTCGCCCGACGGCGACGGAGCGAAGCGTCCGGCCACCCTCCCGACCCTAGTGACCGTTCGGTAGCCCGGCGCACCAACCACTAGAGTCGCTGCCGTGACATCCCACGGCGCCGAGCCCGAAGACTTCGTGGAGCTGGCCGCCCGCCGACGCATGTCGTTCCAGCGCAGTCCGGCCGCGATCAGCCCGCGCGGTCTCTTCGACGGCGTCGAGCCGGCCGGTCGCTTCCGCTTCCTCGTGGCCGCCGTCGTGGCGTTCTCAGGCCGCGGCTTCCACGCCACGACGACCCGCGACATCGCGACCGTGGCCGAGGCCAGCCCGGCGAGTCTCTACACCTACTACGACACCAAGTCCGAGCTGCTGCACGAGATGTCGGCGATCACCTTCCGCTACGTGATCGACATGCTGCGCGAGATCGTCGACCGCGGCGCCCCGCCCGTGGAGACGATCTCGGTGATCGTCCGCGAGTACCTGCGGTTCCACGCCGAGGAGAAGATCGTCGTCCTCGTGGTCAACCGCGACTACCGCGCGCTCGGCCTGAGCCAGCTCGCCGAGGTGCTCGGGATGGCCGACGAGATCCACCAGATCGTCGAGACGGTGGTCCGGGCCGGCATCGAGCAGGGCGACTTCAGCGTGCCGGACGTGCACACCGCGACGCGGGCGGTGCTGCGGCTCGCGGATGTCTCCCCGTGGTTCAACGAGCGCTCGTCACGCACGATCGACGAGCTGGCCGACCACCACGTCGGGCTGATCCTGCAGATGCTGGGGCACGTCAGCGCGGACTGACGATGCTGAGGCCGCCGTCGAGCGGGATCACGGTGCCCGTGAGGAAGGAGCCTCCCGGGGCCGCCAGCAGGATGGCCAGCGCCGCGGCGTCGTCGGGGCGCCCGATGCGGCCCAGGGGAGCGGCCCCCTCGAACTCGTCGCGGGACTCGGCCAGCACCGCCGCCATCATCTTGGACTCGAACGGTCCGGGGGCGATCGCGTTGACCGTGATGCTCCGCGGACCGAGCTCGACGGCCAGCACGCGCGTGAGGTGATGGAGCGCCGCCTTCGACGCCGTATAGGAATAGGTGGAGAGCGTCGGGACGCGCAGGCCGTCGATCGACCCGATGTTGACGATCCGCGAGGGCGCGTCCGGTGTGGCCGACGCCTCGAGGAGCGTCGCGAGCTCGCGGACGAGGAAGAACGGCGACTTGAGGTTGAGGTCGACCACCTTGTCCCACGCCGCGGAGTCGAACTCCTCCAGCGGAGCGCCCCACGTGGCGCCGGCGTTGTTCACCAGCACGTCCAACCGCCCGGTGGCGTCGGCGAACTCCGACGCGAACGCGGCGCAGCCGGCCTCGCTCGAGAGGTCGGCGACCCAGGGTCGCAGACCCGCCGCGCGCAGCTCCTCGACGTCGAGGCGCCGGGAGACCACGTGCACCTCGGCGCCCGCGGCCACGAACCCGTCGGCGATCATCCGGCCGATCCCGCGCCCGCCGCCCGTCACCAGCACGGTGCGGCCGGCGACGTCGAACAGTCCGCTCACGCGGTCACCTCCGTGAGGGCCGGGCCGGCGGGCGCGAGGGCCTCGGCGAGACGCTCGCGGTAGAGCTCGATGTTGCGCAGCTTGATGTCCTCGTAGCCCCGGACGAGGTCGGGCAGCGCCGCGATGGCGGCCGCGCGCTCGACGCCCAGCTCGGGCAGGTCGCGCGAGATCCGCCCGACGAGCTCGACGTACTCCTCGCGCAGCTGCCGCTCGGCCCGGCGCACCTTCGCCATGCCGAACGGGTCGAGGGCGGTGCCCCGCAGGCGGCGCATCGCGTAGAGCGCGCGGAACGCCGGCTTGAACCAGGCGCCCAGCGCGATCTTGCGCTTCATGCCCAGCGCCCGCAGCATCGGCGGGTGCAGGCGGTACTGCGCCTTCGCGCCGGGACCGAACTCGGCCTCGAGGGCCGCGTCGAGCGACGGGTCGATCGACAGGCGGGCGACCTCGTACTCGTCCTTGTACGCCATCACCTTGTGCAGGTGCTGCGCCACGGCGAGCGTCAGCTCGCTCGAGCCGGGAGCCGTCGAGGCCTCCCGCTCGCGCACCTGTCCGACGACCTCGAGGTAGCGGCGGGCGTAGGCGAGGCTCTGGTACGACTCGAGGTCGGCCGCGCGCGACGTGACCAGCTCGGTGTCGGCGGCGCCCTCGGCGAAGCCCGCCTGCGCGACGAGCGAGCGCACCCGGTCGGAGACCGGAGCCAGCGCCGCCGTCTCGGGGGCCTCGGCGGTGAGGTCCGTCAGCAGCGCCGCGCGGTCGGCGACGAACTGGCGTCCGCGGCGGAAGGCCTGCACGTTGCGCTCCACGGCCACGCCGTTGAGCTCGAGCGCGGTCTCGATGCTGGTCGCCCGGACCGGCAGCGCGCCGGCCTGGTGGGCGACGCCCAGCAGGAAGATGTTCGCGAACTGGTCGTCGTCGAACAGGTCGAGCGTCATCGCCCGGGCGTCGACGAAGCGGCTCTCCTGCTCGCGGGTGACCTGCTGGATGCGGCCGACCGTGCTCTCGGCCTCGGGGAACGAGACCGTCGTGTCGGTGACCATGGCGCCCGTCGGGACCTCGGCCGTCGAGACGATAGCGACGGTGCGCTCCTCGTGGGCGACGCCGAGGTAGGAGTCCTGCGCGGCGACGAGGACGTCACAGCCGAGGTAGAGGTCGGCCTGGCCGGAGGCGATCTTGTTGGCGCGGTCCACCGGGGCGGTGCTGAGCTTGACGTCCGAGACGACGGCGCCGCCCTTCTGGGCCAGGCCCGTCTGGTCGAGACCGCGCACGAAGCGCCCGTCGATCTGGGCCGCGGTCGCGACGATCTGGGAGACGGTGACGACGCCCGTGCCGCCGATGCCCGTGATGCGCATCTCGAAGGAGTCCGCCGAGACGACCGGCTCGGGCTCGGGGAGCACGTCCGCGGAGAGCGCGGGGACGACGCGCTTGGCCTTCGCGCCGCCCGGGGTGACGGTGAGGAAGGAGGGGCAGTCGCCGTCGAGGCACGACAGGTCGATGTTGCAGGAGGCCTGGTGGATCTTGGTCTTGCGCCCCAGCTCCGTGCTCACCGGATGCACCGAGAGGCAGTTGGACTTGTCGCCGCAGTCGCCGCAGCCCTCGCAGACGCGCTGGTTGATGAAGGCGCGCGTCGGGGGCGCCTCGACGATCTTGCGCTTGCGCTTGCGGCGCAGCTCGGTGGCGCACTCCTGGTCGTTGACGAGGACGGTGACGCCGGGGGTGCGGCTGAGCTCCTCCTGCGTGCGCATGAGCTCGTCGCGGTGGCGGACGTCGACGCCCTTCGGCAGCCGGCGGCGCCGGTAGCGGCGGGGCTCCTCGGTGGTGATGACGACCTTGGCCACGCCCTCGGCGAGCAGCTCCTCGACGATCTCGTCGACCGTCATGAGGCCGACGGCCTCCTGGCCGCCGGTCATCGCCACGGCGGAGTTGTACAGGAGCTTGTAGGTGATGTTCGCGCCCGAGGCGACGGCCGCGCGGATCGCGAGCGAGCCGGAGTGGTGGAACGTGCCGTCGCCCATGTTCTGGAAGAGGTGGCCGCTCTCGACGAACGGCGACATGCCGATCCACGTGGCGCCCTCGCCGCCCATCTGCGTCATGCCGATGACGTCGCCGACGCGCTCCTCGGGCATCAGCGAGACCATGCCCGAGCAGCCGATGCCGGCGCCGACCAGCGAGCCCTCGGGCACCTTGGTCGACCGGTTGTGGGGGCAGCCCGAGCAGAAGTAGGGCGTGCGGTTCGCCGTCAGCAGCGGCAGCTGGATGCGGGCCCTGCGGCGGGGACGGGTCGTGAGCTCGACCTCGACCTCGGGCAGCGAGACGTGCTCGGCCAGCCGTGACCGCAGGACGTCGGCGATGATCTCGGGGGTCAGGTCGGCGTCCGCCCGGAACAGCGGTAGGCCGGTCAGCGTGCGCTTGCCGCTGACGGACGGCGCCTCGAGGTGGCCGTAGAGGATCTCCTTGAGGGCCGACTCGACGAACGAGCGCTTCTCCTCGACGACGATGACCTCGCACAGGCCGATCGCGAAGTCCTTGATCTGCTCGGGGTCGAGCGGGTGCACGGCACCGAGCTTGAGCAGCCGGATGCCGCTCGCCTCGAGGTCCTCGTCGTCGAGGCCGAGTCCCGCGAGCGCCTGGCGGACGTCGTAGTAGGTGCCGCCGGCGGCGACGATGCCGACGACGGCCCCGTCCCCGGCGCCCTCGACGCGGTTGATGTCGTTGGCCACGATGTAGCGCCGGGCCAGCTCGATGCGCTCGGTGAAGAGGCTGCGCTCGAGCTCGGCCAGGGTCGGCTGGAGGAAGCGCGCGCTGACGGTGTGGGTGAAGTCCCGGCCCGCGATGCGACGCGAGGGGATGACGGGGGCGAAGTCGGACGACACGGTGGTGCTGGCGGTGCCGTCGGCGACGTTCGTCGCGATCTTGAGGCCCGTCCACAGGCCGCTGAAGCGCGACATCACCACGGCGTGCAGGCCCAGTCGGAGGCACTCGGCCGGGTCGGCGGGCACGAGCACGGGCATGCCCAGCTCGGCGATCGCGATCTCGCTCGAGCTGGGGACGGTCGAGGACTTCGCGATCGAGTCGTCGCCGACGATGGCGACGGCGCCGCCCTCGTGGTGGGCGCCGCCGAGGTTCGCGTGGCGGAGCGCGTCGGAGGCCCGGTCGAGACCGGGCGCCTTGCCGTACCAGTAGCCGACGATCCCGTCGTTGATCCGGTCGGTGGCGTTGCCGGCGAGCTGGCTGCCCTGGACGATGTTCGCCGCGAGCTCCTCGTTGAGCCCGGGCTTGAACTGGACGTCGGCCGCGTCGAGCAGCTGCTGCTGGCGCGAGAGCTCGAGGTCGTAGCCGGCGAGGGGCGATCCCTCGTAGCCGGACACGAGACCGGCTGTCGCACGGCCCTCGCGACGGTCGAAGCGCGCGACGTCCAGCGGGAGGCGCACGAGCGCCTGCAGACCGGACATGAAGACGGTTCCGTCCTCGACCGTGTAGCGATCCGAGAGCTTCATCGACGACCTCCTGTGACGTGGATCTCTGATTCAATCGGACCTGACTCGTGATATCACCGGTCAGAAGCACCAAATCCGGGCCAGAACCGACTGGCCTTTGGTGGATTCCACAAAGGAGGGTCATGGACGACCACGAGAAGCGCCTCGCGACGGCCCTGTGCGCCCGGGTCGCGGCCGATCTGGACGAGCTCGGACCTCGGATCACGCGCAGCATCCGGCTCGCCCAGCCCGAGTACTCGCTCGTGCCGCTGGACGACCACGTCGAGCACGTCACCGAGCAGCAGCGGCTGCTGCTGATCGCCCTCGGCCGGAACGAGGTCGTGAGCGGCAGCCAGCGGGCGCGCGCGGCCGACCTCGGCCGGCTGCGGGCCACCCAGGGCGTGAGCGTCGCGACCGTCATCGGGGCGTACCACGTGGGCAACCGCGAGCTGTGGCAGAACCTCGTCGCCTACGCCGACGAGGAGACCTCCTGCCTCCCGGGACTGGCGACGCTGCTGTGGCGGTCGATCGAGGTCATGACGTCGGAGATCGTCGCGGCCTACGAGACCACGGCCCGGGCGCGGCAGACCCACGCGCTGTCGCTGCGCCAGCGGCTGGTCGAGCTGCTGCAGCGCGACGAGCTGGCGGCCGAGGCGCACGACGTGGCCGTCACGCTCGGGCTCGACCCCTCCGGAGCCTTCGTCGCCGCGTGGGTGGGTCTCGAGGACGACCCGCTGGCGCAGGCGGCGGGCCTGACCAGCGGGCTTCGACGGGGCACCGCCTTCGCGGTCGGTCACCCCGCGGGCGTCCAGGTCCTGGCCCAGGGCTGCAGCGCCGACGAGCTCGAGCTCACGATCCGCGCGGCGGAGCCCGACGTGCGGCTCGGGGTGGGCCTCGAGCGCGCCGGGCTCGAGGGCGCCCGCGACTCGCTGCTCGACGCGCGGCTGTGCCTCGAGATCGCGACCGACGCCCAGCCCACGCGCCGGTTCGACGAGGACTGGCTGCGGGCGACGATCCGCTCGCAGGCGGACCGTCTGGAGCCGATCGTGCGGGGGCTCCGCGAGGTCGTCGAGGCCAATCCGCACCTCGTCGAGACGCTGGATGTGTACGTTGACACCGGCTTCTCGATCGCCGACACGGCGCGGGTCCTGCACCTGCACCCGAACAGCGTGGCGTACCGCCTGGACCGGTGGAATCGTCTCACTGGATGGGACGCAAAGACCTTCCGAGGGCTCTCTCAGTCACTGCTCGCTGCAGTGCTGTAACTAGTTTTCCCTGCAATCTCAGTTTTTTACATTGCGGAAACGCAATGTTGACTAAGCGCTCGCTTGTGCCCCGCTATCTTCGGGTGTCATAGTGCTGATCCTGTGACGGATGTCACGTGGATCCGAGGTAGGGAGTCGAGCGCATGACCCAGTCCGAATTCGATGTGATCGTCGTCGGCGGCGGAATCGCCGGTGTGTCGATCGCCAGCGAGCTGTCGAGCGACCGGTCGGTCTGCCTCGTCGAGATGGAGTCCTCGCTGGCGTTCCACACGACCGGCCGATCGGCCGCGACGTTCCTGGAGACCTACGGCGGACCGAACATCCGCGCCCTCACCACGGGCAGCCGCGAGTTCCTCACGAAGCCCCCCGCGGAGTTCGAGCAGATCCTCATGACGCCCCGGCCGCTGCTGCAGTTCGCGAAGCAGGGTCGCGAGAGCGTGATCGAGGAGCTGCACGCCGACGTGCTGCCCCTCGTCCCCGACGCCGAGCTGGTCGACGAGGCCCGGATGATGGAGCTCTTCCCGCTGCTGCGGCCCGGCTTCTCGAACGTCGGCATGTACGAGCCCGGCGCGATGGAGCTCGACGTCCTGGCGATCCACGGCGGCTACGTCCGGACGGCCCGCCAGAACGGCGCCGAGATCCACAAGGGCGCCAAGGTCGAGCGCGTCGAGCGCGAGGACGACGGCCGCTGGGCGGTCACCACCAGCGACGGCGAGACCCGCCGAGCGCCGCTGGTGGTCAACGCGGCCGGAGCCTGGGCCGACGTCGTGGCCGAGGCGGCCGGCGTGCGCCAGGTCGGCCTGCGGCCGCTGCTGCGGACGATCTTCATGGTCTCCTCGCCCGGCGGCGCCGGCACGAAGGACCTGCCGATCCTGGGCGACATCGACCAGGCCTTCTACGTCAAGCCGGAGGGGGAGCAGTTCCTGTGCTCGCCGGCGGACGAGACGCCGAGCGAGCCCAAGGACGCCAAGCCGGACTCCCTCGAGATCTCGCGGGCGATCGACGAGGTCAACGACGCGACGACGATCGGCGTGAAGGGCGTCTCGACCTCGTGGGGCGGCCTGCGCAGCTTCGTCCCCGACCGCAACTTCGTGGTCGGCGAGGACCCCGAGGCGCCCGGCTTCTTCTGGTTCGCCGGCCAGGGCGGCTACGGCATCCAGACCGCGCCCGCGACGGCCCGCCTCGGTGCGGCGCTGGCCCGCGGGGAGCAGGCTCCCCAGGACCTGCTCGACCGCGGCCTCGACCCGGCGGCGCTCGTCCCGCACCGTCCCGGCATGCTCGTCGACGCGGGGCACTGAGGCCGCCATGGAGCTCCTGCAGCAGATCATCAACGGTCTGACCATCGGCAGCACGTACGCCCTCGTGGCGATCGGCTTCTCGGTCGTCTACGGCGCGCTCGGGCTGGTCAACTTCGCCCACGGCGACATCCTCATGGCCGGCGCGTTCTCGACCTACGGGCTCTACACGCTCGGCGTCCCGCTGCCCCTGGCGTGCCTCGGCGGCATCGTCGTCGGCAGCCTGCTCGCGGTCGCGGTCGAGGAGGTCGCGGTACGGCCGGTGCTGACCCAGCACCTGCTCATCCCGATGATGACCACGCTCGGCGCCGGACTCATCATCCGGAACATCGTCGAGCGCATCTGGGGCAACGGCACGCTGCCGTTCCCGTCGTTCACCGGCGGCGGCTACGTCCACATCGGCGACCTCCAGATCTCGAAGTCCGCGCTGGTCACGCTGGTCGTGGCGTTCGTCGCGATGTTCGCCTTCCTGGCCTTCCTGAAGTTCACCAAGGCGGGCTTCGCGATCCGCGCGGTCGCGCAGGACATGACCGCGGCCCGCCTCATGGGCGTGCCGGTCAACCGCACGATCGCCGTCGTCTACCTGACCGGTGGCGCGATGGGCGTCGTCGGCGGCCTGCTCTACGCGAACACGCTCGAGGTCGTCTACCTCGGCATGGGCTTCGCGGTCCTGCTGAAGGGATTCGCGGCCGCGATCGTCGGCGGCATCGGCAACCTGCAGGGCGCCATGATCGGCGGCCTGGTCATCGGCGTGCTCGAGTCCACCGTCGGCCCCGCGACCGGCTCCTACCGCGACGCGGTGGCGTTCGTCCTGCTGATCGCGATCCTCCTCGTCCGTCCCACCGGCCTGCTCGGTTCCCGCATCCAGGAGCGTGTCTGATGCTGCAGGTACTCCCCAAGAAGGTCCTCTGGGCCATCGGCGCGATCGCGCTGGTCGCCGCGGTCCTGCTGCCGAACCTCGTCGAGCCGTACACGGTGCGCGTCGCCGCGCTGATCCTCGTGTTCACGGTGTTCGCCACGGGCCTCAACATCATCCTCGGGTTCACCGGGCTGCTGAGCTTCGGCCACGCCGCCGTCTTCGGCGTCGGCGCCTACGTCTCGGCGCGGCTGCTGCTCGACACCGGGATGCCGCTGCTGCTCGTCATGGTCGCCGCCACGGTCGGCGCGGGCGTGGTGGGACTCCTGGTCGGACTGACCTCGTGGCGCGCGGGCGGCGACTACCTCGCCCTCGTGACGCTCGGCGTCGGCCAGATCTTCTACCTGTTCCTCATCAACGAGAAGGACCTGACGGGCGGTGCGACCGGCCTGCCGGGCATCCCCGCGGGCAACTTCTTCGGCTGGGACCTGGCGCCGCTGGAGAACACGTACCTGTTCATCCTCGGGGTCACCGTCGTCGTGATGGGCTTCGCCTGGGTGCTGGGACGGTCGTACTTCGGCCGGGCCATGCTCGCGGTGCGCGAGGACGAGATCATCGCCCGCGCCCACGGCATCAACGTGCCGCTGACGAAGGTCCTCTCCTTCGGCATCGGCAGCGCGATCGCCGGTCTCGCCGGCGTGCTGCAGGTGCTGCTGCTGGGCTTCGTCGGACCCGCGACGTTCAAGGTCGACCAGTCGATCCTCGTGGTCGAGATCGTCCTGATCGGCGGCATGGCCACGACGATCGGCCCGCTGCTCGGCTCGATCCTCGTCATCGGCTCGACCGAGTACCTGCGGGCCCTGGCCGACTACCGCTCGGCCGTGTTCGGCGTGCTGATGCTCGTGATCCTGCTGTGGCGTCCGGGCGGTCTCGCCCAGATCTTCGGCCTGAGCTCGCGGACGCCCAACGCGGTCCGGCTCCCGTTCATCGGGAAGATCGGCCGCCGCAAGGGCGCGGCTGCCGCAGCGCCTCCCGCCGCCGAGGTCGAGGACGAGCACGAGAAGGAAGAGGTGTCGCGATGAGCACGACCCTGCTGAAGGCGACCGACGTCGGCTGCCGGTTCGGAGGCGTCATCGCCCTCGACCGTGTCGACTTCGAGGTCGCCGAGAACGAGATCGTCGGCCTGATCGGGCCGAACGGCTCGGGCAAGACGACCCTGCTCAACGTGCTCTCGGGCATCTACAGGCCGACGTCGGGCTCGCTCACGATCGGCGGCAGCGACGTCCGCTGGCCGTCCTCGCGGATCCTGAGCAAGCGGTACAAGCTGGCGCGGACGTTCCAGAACATCCGCCTCGCGCCCGGGCTCACCGTGCGGGACAACGTCCTCATCGGGATGCACTCGACGTTCCACTGGTACGACGCGCTGCGCCGCGGCAAGTCGTCCCGCGAGGCGTCGGCCCGTCTGGCCGCCGACGAGATCCTCGAGTTCGTCGGGATCGCGGACAAGGCCGACCACATCGCCACGGACCTCAGCTACGGCGACCAGCGCCGGGTGGAGATCTCGCGGGCGCTGGCGACGTCGCCGAAGCTGCTCCTGCTCGACGAGCCGGCCGCGGGCATGAACCCGCGCGAGGCCGCCTCGCTCGTGACGCTGATCCGCCAGATCCACGCCCAGCGCGACCTGTCGATCGTGGTCATCGAGCACAACATGAACGTCGTCATGAACACGGCCTCGCGGGTCATGGTGCTCGACGCCGGACTCTGCATCGCCCACGGCGACCCGAAGACCGTGAGCTCGGACGAGCAGGTGCTCGAGGCCTACCTGGGAAAGAGGTTCCGCGATGCCTGACCTGTTGCTGAAGGCCCAGGACCTGTGCGTCCAGTACGGCCCCGTCACCGCCCTCGACGGCGTCTCGATCGAGGTCAACCGCGGCGAGATCGTCGCGCTGGTCGGTGCGAACGGTGCCGGCAAGTCCACGCTGCTCAAGACGCTGTCGGGCCTGCTGCGCCCCGTGGGCGGGGAGGCCTCGTTCGACGGGACCGACCTCGCGCGGACCCCGGCGCACCGGATCGTCTCGGCCGGACTCGTGCACGTCCCGGAGGGCCGCCACGTGTTCCCCCGGTTCACGCTGCGCGAGAACCTCATGGCGGGCGCCTACACCGGCGACTTCCGCGCCGCGGCGAAGCGGGCCGACGAGATCATCGCGTCGACGCCGATCCTGGCCCGCCGCGCCGGCAGCACGGCCGGGCAGCTCTCCGGCGGCGAGCAGCAGTGGCTCGTCGTGGAGCGCGCGCTCATGGCGAACCCGACGATGATCATGCTCGACGAGCCGTCGATGGGCCTGTCGCCCGTGCTCGCCGACCAGATCCTCGAGCTCGTGAGCCAGCTGCGCGACCGCGGCGTCACGGTGCTCCTCGTCGAGCAGAACGCGCTCGGTGCGATGGAGATCGCCGACCGCGTCTACGCGCTCGGCTCGGGCTCGATCCTCTACTCCGGCACCTCGGAGGAGCTGCGTCACAACGAGCACTTCGCCGACCAGTTCCTCGGCGTCGTCTCGGCCGATGCCGAGGCGGCTGCCGCCACCCACCCCCCGCAAGAGAAGTAGGAGCAACACATGTTCAGCAAGCGCGTGGCCCTGGCCGCCGCCCTCAGCACGGCCCTCCTGGCCAGTGCCTGTGGCGGAGGCTCCGGCAGCAGTGACTCCGACACCGTCGTCCTGGCGGTCGCCGGGCCCATGACCGGCGACAGTGCCGAGTACGGCCAGCAGCAGCTGGCGGGCATCCAGCTCGCCGTCGACCAGTACACCGAGGGCGGCGGCATCCCCGAGGGTCCGCTGAAGGGCAAGAAGATCAAGGTCGTCAAGTACGACGACGCGGGCGACCCGAACCAGGCCGCGTCGGTCGCGCAGAAGATCTGCGACGACACCGAGGTCATCGGCGTCTTCGGCCACGTCAACTCCTCCGCGACCTTGGCCGCCGAGCCGATCTACGAGCGCTGCGGCGTCCCGCTGATCGTCAGCTACTCCTCGAACCCCGAGATCACGGCCGAGCTGCACGAGAACCTGTTCCGCACGCTCGTCGACGACGCCAAGCTGGGCGCCGAGATGGCGAGCTTCGCCGCAGGCGAGCTCAAGGGCAAGAACGTCGGCGTCATCTCGTCGGACGACGACTACGGCGTGGGCCTGAAGGAGAACTTCGAGCCCGCCGCCGAGGAGCTGGGCCTCACGGTCGCCAAGAGCCTGGTCACCACGACGGGCCAGAAGGACTTCAGCCCGCAGCTGACCGAGCTGAAGAACGCCGGCATCGACAGCCTCGTCCTGCTGAACCTCTACACGGACGCCGCGCTGCAGATCAAGCAGGCGAAGGCCCTCGGTCTGGACGTGCCGATCCTGGTCACGGCCAGCGCCAACAACCCCGAGCTGGTCAACATCGCCGGTGCCGAGGCCGCCGAGGGCACGTACGTCTCGGCGATCTTCGACCCGGGCAGCAGCAGCGAGGGCACGCAGGCGTTCGTCAAGGCCTTCAGCGACGCGAACGGCCGTGAGCCCAGCGAGGGCGCGGCCGTGGCCTACGACTCCGCGTGGGTCGTCTTCCGGGCCTTCGACGAGGGTGCCGAGGACCGCGAGTCGCTGATCAGCACGATCGACGGCATCGAGTCCTTCGACCTGCCGATCGTCGGCGAGTTCGTCTTCAACGACAAGCACGAGCCCACCGTCACCCCCGGCAAGCCCTCGCAGTCGCTGCTGCAGGTGCAGGGCGGCGAGATCAAGACGCGCCCCGGCGCGTGAGTCCAGGTCCGGCGGGTGCGGGCTCCGCACCCGCCGGGCACCACTTCCCCACCATCGCGGCGGCCTCCCGGCCGTGGCAGCAACTCCCAACCAACGAAAACCAGGAGTGACATGTCGAGGAAACAGCTGATGCTGGCCGCGCTGGCCGGTGGAGCGCTCATGCTGAGCGCGTGTGGGGGCGGTGACGAGGCCGGTGACAAGGACACGATCGTCGTGGCCGTCGCGGGTCCGATGACCGGAGAGAACGCGATCTACGGCAAGAACCAGCTCGCGGGCGTCCAGTTCGCGGCGAAGCAGATCAACGATGCCGGCGGCGTCGAGTCCGGCCCGCTCAAGGGCGCGAAGATCGAGGTCAAGTCGTTCGACGACGTGGCCGACCCCAACCAGGGCGCCTCGGTGGCCCAGAAGATCTGCGACGACGACGACATCATGGCCGTCTTCGGTCACAGCAACTCCTCGGTGACCCTCGCGGCGATGCCGATCTACGAGCGCTGCGGCATCCCGCTGTTCGTCAGCTACTCGTCGAACCCGGAGATCACGGCCGAGCTGCACGAGAACCTCTTCCGCACGCTCATCGACGACGCCTCCATGGGCGCCGAGATGGCGTACCAGGCGGGTCGGGAGATCGGCGCCAAGAAGGTCGGCCTGATCGCCTCGGACGACGACTACGGCACCGGACTCGTGGAGTCCTTCGAGGCGACGGCGTCCGACGCGGGCCTCGAGGTGGTCGACTCGATCGCCACGACCACGGGTCAGAAGGACTTCACGCCCCAGCTGACCACGCTGCGCAACCAGGGCGTCGACACGATCGTCCTGCTGAACACGTACACGGACGCCGCCCTGCAGATCAAGCAGGCCGACGCCCTGGGCTGGGACGACGTGAAGATCCTCGTCACGGCCGGCTCCAACACCCCCGAGCTGGTCAAGATCGCCGGCAAGGACGCCGTCGAGGGCGTGCTCGTGAACGCGGTCTTCGACCCGAACTCCTCGTCGGAGGGCGTGAAGTCCTTCGTGGACGCGTACAGCGCGGACAACGGCGAGGCTCCGGGTGAGGCCAACGCGGTCGCCTACGACTCGTTCTTCGTCTTCCTCGACGGGCTCGAGAACGGCGGCGAGGATCGCGAGTCGCTGATCTCGCAGGTGGCCGACACCGAGTCGTTCGAGCTGCCGATCCGCGGCACGTTCCGCTTCGACGAGAACCAGGGCGCGGCGGTCGACCCGGACTCCCCGGCGACGGCGCTGCTGGAGATCCAGGACGGCACCTTCGCCTCGTTCACCCCGTGACCGGTCGGGGCGCCCCACCCCCTTCACGGGGCGCCCCGACCCTTCCGCCCACCCACCCCACGCCTCGTCCTGCCAGGAGCTCCTCATGACCGATCCCCTCAAGAAGATGTCCGCCTGGGCCGCCGGCCTGCGCTGGGAGGACGTCCCGACCTCCGTCCGCGAGCGGGCCGCCGACGCGCTGAGCGACACCGTCTCGACGATGGTCGGGGGAGCCGTGACCGGCTCGGCCGGCATCGCCGCGAAGGTCACCGGCCGCACCGCGGGCCCGTCCCCGGTCGTCGGCCGCGGCCAGGGCTCGTCGCCCACCATGGCCGCCTTCGCCAACGGCGTGGCGGCCAGTGCGCTGGACTTCGACGACGGCCACTACCTGGCCGGCGCGATCCACCCCGGATCGGTCATCGTGCCGGCCGTGCTCGCCGCGGCGACGAGCGGCACCACCGTCGCGGAGGCGCTCACGGCGCAGGTCGTCGGCTACGAGATCGGCCTGCGGGCGGCGCACCTGCTGTGGCCGAAGCACGACGGCGACCACTACCACTGCACGGGCTGCGCCGGCGCGATCGGCGCCGCCGCCGCGGCCGCCAAGGTCTCCGGCGCCGACGCCGACGAGATCGAGCGCGCCGTGAAGATCGGCTGGCTGCACGCCCCGATGGCCACGTTCGGCTCGCCGATGGTGAAGGAGTCGATCGGCTGGGGCGCCGCCACCGGCGTCATGGCCGCCGAGCTCGCCGCGGCCGGCTTCATGAGCCTGCCGGAGGGCTACGCGCTCGCCGACAACGACGTGCTCCCGGCGACCCCGTTCCACCAGCCGGGCGCGGCCGAGGACCCGTTCGTCACGAGCATCGGCGAGGTCTACGAGACGGCCAACACCTACTTCAAGTCGTTCGCGGCCTGCCGCTACACGCACGCCGCCGCGGCGGGCTTCCGCGGCCTGCTCGCCGAGCACGCGATCACGCCCGAGCGCATCGCCCGGGTGCGGGTCGGGACCCACCAGGCCGCCACGTTCCTCGACGAGCTCCGTCCCGGGACGATCGACTCCGCGCAGTACAGCTTCCCGTTCGTGCTCGCCTCGATCGCGCTGCACGGCGCCGCCGGCGCGGCCGAGATGGACGAGTCCGTCCTCGCCGAGCCCGAGCGGCTCGACCTCGCCTCGCGCGTCGTCCTCGAGCACGACGCGGACCTCGACCAGCACTACCCGGCGCGCTACCCGAGCCGCGTCACGATCGAGACCACCGACGGCGCCAGCGTCGACGGCGTCTTCCTGGACGCCCCGGGCGACCCCGGCACCGACTTCGGCCGCGCCGAGCTCCAGGAGAAGTGGCGCCTGCTGCTGACCCCGGCCCTGGGGGAGCAGTCCGACCGGGTCCTGGCCGGACTGCGGGACGACGACGCGCTCGTCCTCGACGCCTCGGCGCCCGCCTGGGAGGCGTGGGCATGACGTCCGCCCACCTGCGCTCCCTCGTCGAGCCACTGCGGCTCGGGCCCGTCACGCTGCGGAACCGGATCGTCGTCACGGCCCACGCGACGCACAACATCGACACAGAGCACCTGCCCAACGACGACGACGTCGCGTACTTCGCCGAGCGCGCGAAGGGCGGCGCGGCGATGGTCTCGATGGGCACGACCGCCGTGCACCCGAGCTCGCCGACGCCCTACGGGATCTACCACAACTTCGACGACCGGATCATCGAGCGCTACGAGCGCCTCTCGGAGGCCGTGCACGCCCATGGCGCCGTGATCGTGCCCCAGCTGGGGCACATGGGCGGGCGCACCGACGGCGGCGACGGGGGCGTCTGGGCGCCCTCGGGCTTCTCGCACCACCTCTACGGCTCGGTCCCGCGCGAGATGACGCGGCGCCAGGTCGACGAGATCGTCGAGGCCTTCGCGAGCGCGGCCGAGCGGGCCGTGCGCGGCGGCATGGACGGCGTCGAGATCGCGGTGGGCCACGGCCAGCTGGTCAACCTGTTCCTCTCGCCGCTGACGAACCGCCGCACCGACGAGTACGGCGGCAGCGACGAGGCACGCTTCCTCTTCTGCCGGCGCGTGCTCGAGGCGGTGCGCGAGCGGATCGGCGGCGCCCTGCTGATGGTGCGCGTCAACGGCTCGGACGAGACCGAGGGCTCGCTGGACACCGGCGCCTGGCTCGACATCGACCAGCGGATCGACGAGCTCGGCATCGTCGACGGGATGAACGTCTCGGCGAACTTCAACGGCTCGGTCATCCCGACCATGGCGGTGCGCCGCGGCTGCTACCTGCACTACGCCCGTGCCGTGCGCGAGCGTGTGGGCCTGCCCGTCGGGGCGGTCGGTCGGATCACCGACCCCGCGATGGCCGCGGCCGCCATCGAGGCCGGCGACGCCGACTTCGTGGGCATGACGCGCGCCCACATCGCGGACCCCCACCTCGTCACGAAGATGCTCGAGGGGCGCGAGGACGAGATCCGGCCCTGCATCGGCTGCATCCAGATGTGCCAGGGCGAGCTGGGCCGTCACCGCAACGTGAAGTGCGTCTACAACCCCGTCACGGGACGCGAGCGCTTCCTCGGCGACATCGAGACCACGACCGCGCCCACCTCGCGCCGCGTCGTGGTGGTCGGCGGCGGGCCCGCCGGACTCGAGACCGCGCGGGTCAGCGCCCTGCGCGGGCACGACGTCACGCTGTTCGACGAGCGACCCGACACCGGCGGCACCGTGCGGATCGCCGCGCGCACCGAGGGTCGCGACGGGCTGGTCGACGCCGTCGACTGGCTGGGCAACGAGGTCCGCCGCCTCGGCGTGGACCTGCGCCTGCGCCGGACCGCCGAGGGTCGCGACATCGCGGCGCTCGACCCCGACATCGTGGTCCTGGCCACCGGCGCTGCCGAGACCCTGCCGCAGTGGGCGGCGCGCGACCACCGGCGCCTCGTCGCCGCGGCCGACGTCGTCTCGGGGCACCCGGTCCTCTCGGGCCGAGTCGTCGTGGTGGACGAGCACCACCGCACCAACGCGATGTCGGCGGCCCTCGTCGCCGCGCGCGCCGGCTGCGAGGTGACCTTCGTGACTGCCACGCCGGGGCCCGCCGAGCTCGTGGAGCCCGAGGTCCGCGACGACTTCCTGACGCTCATGCACGAGGCCCGCATCGCGATCCGCTGCTCCACCAAGGTCACGGAGTTCGACCCCGCCGGGCCGCGGCTGCTGTGCCACCACGGCGGCGTCGAGGCGCTGACCTACCGCCACACCGACGACCACGGACGGCCGGTCGTCCGCCCCTCCGAGGTCGTCGAGCTCGAGGCCGACTGGGTCGTCCACACCTGGACCGAGCCGCGCTCCGAGCTGTTCGACGAGCTGCCCGACGACGTCCCCGTGCACGCGGTCGGCGACGTCATGAACCCCCACCGCATCGAAGGTGCGGTCCACGCGGCCTTCCGACTCGCCGCGACCTTCTGACCTACCGAAAGGAACCACCCATGGCCACCTACCCCCTCCGCGCGAGCGTCAAGGCAGGCTCGCTGCTCTTCGTGTCCGGCCAGCTCGGCATCGTCGACGGCGCGCTCGTCGACGGCGCCAGCGACCAGACCGACCGCGCGCTGGCCAACTTCGAGGCCGTCGTGCGCGAGCACGGCGCCACGCTGGCCGACGTCGTGAAGACCACCGTCTTCATGTCGTCGATGGAGCACTACGCCGACATGAACGAGGTGTACGCGCGCTGGTTCCCGACCGACCCGCCGGCCCGCTCGGCCTTCGCGGTCCAGGAGCTGCCCCTCGGCGGTCTCGTCGAGATCGAGGGTGTCGTCCAGCTGCCGGAGGACCGATGACGACTCCCGTCGCCGTCGTCACCGGGGGCTCCCGCGGCATCGGTCGCGCGTTCGTGCTGGAGTGCGCGCGCCGCGACTACGCGGTCGTGCTCACCCACCGCGGGCGTGGCACCGACGCCGAGGAGACCGTGCGCGCGGTGGAGGAGATCGGCGGTCGTGCGGTCGCCGTCGTCGCCGACGTCACGACGGACGAGGGCGTCGCTGCCGTGCAGTCGGCCGCCGGCGACCTCGGTGCCGTGTCGCTGCTGGTGAACAACGCCGGCATCCTCGCGCACGGCGAGCTCGGCGAGACCACCGACGAGCTGTGGGACGACGCGTTCGCGATCCACGTGAAGGCGCCCATGAAGCTGACCCGGGCGCTGCGCGACGACCTCGCGGCGACCGGGGGAGCCGTGCTCAACCTGTCCTCGACCGGTGGTGTCGTGGGCTCGGTCCACGGCGTCTCCTACGGAGCGTCGAAGGCGGCGGTCATCGGACTGACGAAGACCCTCGCCCGCGAGCTCGCCCCGCACGTGCGGGTCAACGCCGTGGCGCCCGGCCCGGTCGCCACCGACATGTACGCCTCGATCCCGGCCGACGAGCAGACCGCGGTGGAGGACGAGACCCCGCTCAAGCGGATCGCCGACCCCGCGGAGATCGCCCGCACCGGCCTCGACGTGAGCTCCTGGCCGAACGTCACGGGGCAGGTCATCGTCTCCGACGGTGGACGCGTCATGTGATCCCGTCACACCCTGAACATCACCCACATCTTCGAAAGGACCCTTCAATGGGACAGACACCCGGCAACGACGCGACCAAGGTCGGCACCGCCATCATCGGCGGCGGCATCGTCGGTGTCACGCTCGCCTTCTACCTGGCCGAGCTCGGTGAGAAGGACATCGTCGTGCTCGAGGGTCGCGAGCTGGCCAGCGGATGCACGGGCGGGTCGCTCGGTGGCGTGCGCCAGCAGTTCAGCACGGCGACGGAGATCGAGCTGGCCATCCGTGGCCGCCGGTTCTGGCAGACGTTCGAGGACGTCTTCGATCAGCCGTGCCAGTACCACCAGGACGGCTACCTCATGCTGACCGGCCGCGAGGAGCTCTTCGCGAAGCTCGCCGAGGCGGCCAAGACGCAGGCGACGCACGGCGCGCCGAACGTCGAGATGCTCACCGCGCGGGACCTCAAGGAGGTCGTGCCGTGGCTCGGCACCGACGGCCTCGTCGGCGGCTGCTGGACCCCCGAGGACGGCCGCGTCAACCCGACCGACGGCGTCTACGGCGTGGCCGCGGCCGCGCGCCGGCTCGGCGTGAAGATCCGCGAGCGCTTCGAGGTCGCCGACCTCACGCAGGTCGAGGGCGGCTGGCTCATCGCCGGGCCCGAGCCCGTCGTGGCGGAGCGCGTCGTCGTGGCCAGCGGCCTGGGGTCGCCCAAGCTCCTGGCGAAGTTCGGCCTCGACATGGACATCTTCCCGATGTGGGTGCACTACGGCTTCACGACGCCCGTCCTGGGCGACCAGCGCCTGCCGCTGACGATCGACCTCGAGACCGGCTGGTGCGTGGAGCGCGAGCAGGACGGCGCCATGGTGACGATCCTGAGCTCCACCCTGCCGGAGCGCTACGGCGTCAGCGACATGCTGGCCGAGTTCGCCGAGGCGTCCGAGACGCGCGCCCCGATCTTCGCCGAGGTCGGCATCCGCAGCACGATCAGCGCGGCCGCCGACGCGACCGGCGGCGACGGCCACCCGTTCATCGGCGAGGTCGAGTCGGGCCTGTGGACCATCACGGGCTTCGACGGCCACGGGACGATGATGGGCCCCGCCGCGTCGCAGCTGCTGGCCAAGCTCATGCTCGGCATGCCCGACCCGGTGCTGGACGTGAAGGCGTTCGACCCGCACCGCACGGCGACCGAGAACCTCGAGTGGCTGCGGGCGGCGCGCAAGTGAGCCGTCCGGTCGCGATCGTCACCGCGGCGAGCAGCGGGATCGGCGCGGGCATCGCGCGCACGCTGGCGTCGTCGTACGACCTCGTGCTGTTCGCGCGCTCCGAGGCCGTCGTCGAGCTCGCGAACGAGCTCGGCGCCGTCGCCGTGCGCGGATCGCTGACGGACGCGGCCGACCGCGAGCGGCTCGTGGCCACGACGATCGAGCGGTTCGGCCGCATCGACGCGGTGGCGGTGAACTCGGGCCACCCGCCGAAGGGCGACCTGCTGGAGCTGACCGACGAGGACTGGAGCACCGGGTTCGACCTGCTCTTCACGAGCGTGGTCGACCTGGCGCGGCTGGTGACCCCGCACATGCAGGCCGCGGGTCGCGGCGCCTGGGTCGTCGTCACCAGCTACGCGTCCCTCGTGCCCGAACAGGTCATGCCGGTCTCGAGCGTCGTCCGCGCGGCGGTGCAGAGCTGGGTGAAGCTCTACGCCACGCGGGTCGCGGCCGACGGCATCCGCGCCAACTGCGTCCTGCCGGGCTTCGTGCAGACCCACCCGATCGACCGGGAGCGCCTGGCCACGATCCCGCAGCGTCGCTACGCCCAGCCCGGCGAGATCGGCACGGTCGTGCGCTTCCTGCTCTCGGACGAGGCGTCGTTCGTCACCGGCCAGAACCATGTCGTCGACGGCGGCATGATCCCCCTTCCCTGAACCCGAGGAGCCTCCATGTCCCACCCCGTCCGCCTGGCGCCCTTCAACGCCGACTTCACCGCCCAGAACGGGCCGATCGACATCGAGCGCCGTTCGATGCCGAACGGCCTGTCCGAGCTGTCCGCCGGCATCGTGCGGTTCCCCGACGGAGGCCGCTCCGAGCCGTGGACCCTGCCGTACGAGGAGGCGTTCTACGTCATCGACGGCGAGCTCTCGCTGCACGTCGGCGACGAGACGATCGTGGTGCCGGCCGGCGAGGTCGTGACGCTCGAGAAGGGCTGCACGGTCGAGTACGAGGGCACGCCCGGGACGAACGCGTTCTTCTGCCTCGTGCCGGCCAACTGGCTGGAGACGATGGAGTCGTGATCGCGCTGACGGGCGCGTCGGGCAAGACCGGGCGCGACCTCGCGGCCCTGCTCGCGGAGCGCGGGATCGCGCACGTGCGGCTCTCGAGCCGCCCGGGCTGCGGCGACCGGGTCTTCGACTGGACCGACCGCGCCACGTGGGGTGCGGCCCTCGAGGGCGTCGACTGTCTGTACCTGGTCAAGCCGCCCCACGGCACGGGCATGGCCGAGCTCGTCGCCGACCTGCTCGCGTCCGCGCCCGCGATCCGGCGCGTCGTCCTCCTCTCGGAGATGGGGCGGGGCGACAAGCCGGACGAGGACCCGGACCGCGCGGTCGAGCGCGTCCTGGAGCGGTGGGACGGCGAGTGGACGCTGCTGCGACCGAGCTGGTTCTTCCAGAACTTCTCGGCCGGCGGCGGCTTCCGCGCCGGCGTCGTCGACGGCACGATCGCGCTGCCCACCGGGGACGCGCCCGTGTCGTGGCTCGACACGCGCGACATCGCCGAGGCGGCGCTCGTGGCCCTTACCGAGGACGGCCACTGCTGCCGCGGCTACACGCTCACGGGTCCGGAGTCCTTCGGCGTGCCCGAGCTGGCCCGCCGGATCGGTGTGGTCACGGGACGCATCGTGGAGGCGGCCGACCCGCTGCGCGTCGAGGAGCTCGCGACGACCTACGACGACGGCACGGAGCGCGGCTCCTACTACGCCGAGCTGCTGGTCGACGTGCGTGAGGGACGGTACGCCGACGTCACGACGGACCTCGAGGACCTGATCGGACGGGCGCCCCGCACGTTCGACGACTTCGTGCGCGAGCACGCCGACGACTGGAAGTGAGAGGACGACGATGACGGTCTACGAAGCGCGCAAGGGCCAGGTGTCCTACGGCTACACGATCGGGATGCTGAGCGCCGAGTGGCACATCGCGTTCCCGCCCGGAGACATCGGCAACGCTTCGACGTTCGACTTCCCGATCCGCTACCTCGGCATCGAGGGGATGGACGGCTCGGCCGTCCTCAACGGCGCCGACCCGGACTCCACGGGCCGCGTCGTCGAGGCCGCGCTGCAACTGCAGGACGAGGGCGTCCGCGCGATCACGAGCAACTGCGGCTTCATGGCGGCGTACCAGCCCGCCGTCGCCGAGGCGCTGGACATCCCGGTGTTCCTGTCGAGCCTGCAGCAGCTGCCGATGCTGACGACGATGCTGGGCTCGCACCGCCAGCTCGCGCTCGTCACCGCGAACGGCGCGAACATGACGCCCACCCTGCTCGAGGCGGCGGGCTTCACCGACCTCGACCGGCTGCACGTCGTGGGCATGGAGGAGTACGAGCACTTCGTCGACGCGATCTTCCGCGAGACCGGCACGCTCGACACCGAGATCATGGAGCGCGACGTCGTCGACGCGGCCGTGCGCGCCACCCGTGAGGCGCCGATCGGCGGCATCTTCCTGGAGTGCAGCGACCTGCCGCCGTACACCTCCGCCGTGCATCGCGCGACGGGCCTGCCAGTGTGGGACTGGACCCAGTTCATCCGGTACGTCCACGCCGCGGTCGCCCCGCGGCCGTACACCGGCACCTTCTGACCATCGATTCGACCGCAACGTCCGAGGAGACACCCATGACCGAGACCACCTTCAAGGCCTACCGGGTCGACGCGCCCAAGCAGCCCGCCGAGCTGGTGACCTCGACCCGCGACGAGCTGACCGGCGGCGACCTGCTCGTCCGCGTCACGCACTCGTCGCTCAACTACAAGGACGGCCTCGCGATCCTGGGCAAGCCCGGCGTCGTGCGCTCGTTCCCGATGACCTGCGGCATCGACCTGGCCGGCGAGGTCGTCGAGGGCGGCGGGGACTTCGCCGAGGGCGACCAGGTCGTCCTCACCGGCGCGGAGCTGTCGGAGACCAAGCCCGGCGGCTACTCGCAGTACCAGCGGATCGAGTCGGACTCGGTCGTCGCCACCCCCGCCGGCCTCGGCCCGTGGGGCGCCATGGCCGTCGGCACCGGCGGCCTGACGGCCATGCTGTGCGTGCTGCGCCTCGAGGCCGCGGGCGTGACGCCCGAGGACGGCCCGGTCCTGGTGACCGGCGCGACCGGCGGCGTCGGCAGCTTCGCCGTGTCGACCCTCGCGCGCCTGGGCTACGAGGTCCACGCCGCGACGGGCAAGGACAGCGAGCACCAGTACCTCACGGACCTGGGTGCCTCCGAGATCATCGCGCGCGACGAGCTCTCGGGCGACCCCCGGCCGCTCGCGAAGGAGCGGTGGGCCGCCGCGGTCGACAGCGTCGGTGGCACCACGCTGGCCAACGTGCTCTCGCAGATCCGCTACGGCGGCGCGGTGGCCGCGTGCGGACTCGCCGGCGGCCACGGCCTGCCCGCCACCGTGATGCCGTTCATCCTGCGCAACGTCGCCCTGCTCGGCGTCGACAGCGTGCACGCCCCGCTGGAGGCGCGGAAGCAGGCGTGGTCGCGCCTCGACGAGCTGTTCTCCGAGGAGGACCTGCGCGCCGTGGCCGTCGACGCGGCCTTCACCGACCTGCCGTCGCTCGCCGAGAAGATCCTCTCGGGCGGGATCCGCGGGCGCGTCGTCATCGACGTCGCCGGCGCCTGACGCGCGTCAGCCGGCCGCGGGACGCTCGGTCAGCCGGATGACCGGGATCTCGCGGTCGGTCTTGTCGCCGTAGCCGGCGAAGTTCGGGGCCGAGGCGACGATCGCCGCGAGCGCCGCCTCGCGCTCCTGACCGTGCAGCTGCTCGGCCGTCACCGCGATCCGGCGGTCGCCGATCTCGATCGTCGCGTCGTCCGGGTGCGCCGCGAGGTTGTGGTACCAGGCGGGGTTCTTCGCGGCGCCGTTCGCCGACGCGACGACGAGCCACGTGCCGTCGTCGCCGGGGAACCACGCGAGCGGTGTCTCGCGCCGCTGGCCGCTCTTCGCGCCGGTGGTGGTGAGCGCGAGGATCCGCATGCGCCCGAGCGTCGCGGTCTCGGAGCGGCGGGCCCGGCGGACCATGAACCGGTTGACCAGACGCATCAGGGGATTGCTCGTGCTCCGGCGTCCCCGGGTGCCGGTCGGTGTCTCGAAGCTCATGCCGTCCTCCTGCGTCGGGCCGTGCCTCGAACCTAGCGCGCGGAGTCGGCGCGGGGCAGGACCGCGGCGCGGTCGGCGGGCGTGCGCAGCCAGGTCCAGTAGATCCAGATGCCGATCGCCGAGCCGGCCGAGTTCAGCATCATGTCGGCCATCGTGTCGGCGTAGCCGCGCGAGTGGTGCGTGGCCTGCAGCTGGTCGGACGTCCACTCGCCGATCTCCCACAGCGAGCCGATGCCGAGCCACGACAGCCACAGCGCGACCAGCAGCAGCGCTGCGGACTCGGCGCGGTACTTGTGCAGCAGCAGCCGGGCGATGCCCATCGTGCTCACGAGCGAGAACGTGAAGTGCGCGAAGTCGTCGTACCACCAGATGCGGTCGTAGAAGTTCAGTCCCCAGCCCAGGACGGCACCCAGGATCACGACGGTGAGCCCCACCATGACCACCGGGTCGCGCAGGGTCTGCCACAACGCGATGCACCCCATGACGCTCGCGGCCATCGTGAGTCGGGTGAAGTGGTCGCTCGCGGTGAGGCCGACGACCGCGGCGCTGAGCATGGTCGCGATCGTGAAGACGAGCGCGGCCCAGTGCAGGCGGGGCGTCTCCTCCGCGTCGGCGGTGGACGGCAAGGTTCTCTGGGGCATGTGCAGCAGTTCGGCTCGGGGACGATGGCGTCGAGTACCCCCTACGGGATTCGAACCCGCGCTACCGCCTTGAAAGGGCGGCGTCCTAGGCCGCTAGACGAAGGGGGCCGGACAACCCGTCCAGCATAGGGCAACCCGCGACCTCCCCCCGAAGCGGTGGCAGTGACGTTCGCGGGCTCGATTCGCCGGAGTGGCCCCGCGAACGTCACTGCCAGCGCTTCGGGGAGCCGCCTAGACTCGGGGCGTGATCGACGTCGACCCGGACCGGTTCGAGGAGCTGGTGACCGCGGCCCTCGCCGACGTGCCCGCCGAGCTCGCCGACCGGCTCGACAACGTGGTGCTGTTCATCGAGGACGACGCGCCGCCGGACGACCCCCACCTGCTCGGCCTCTACGACGGCATCCCGCTCACCGAGCGCGACTCCACGTACGCCGGCGTCGTGCCCGACCGCATCTTCGTCTACCGCAATCCCACGCTCGCGATCTGCGAGACCGAGGAGGAGGTCGTCGAGGAGGTCCGCATCACCGTGGTCCACGAGATCGCCCACTTCTTCGGCATCGACGACGAGCGCCTGCACGAGCTCGGCTATGCCTGACCGCGTCGTCCGCCGGTCCGCCGACCGCTACCGCACCGTCGCCGAGGGCACCGAGACCCTCCACTCGTTCTCGTACGGGCGGCACTACGACCCCGACAACGTCGCCTTCGGGCCGATCGTGGCGATCAACGAAGAGCGTCTCGCGCCGGGCGCCGGCTACGACGACCACCGTCACGAGGACGCCGACATCGTCACGTGGGTGCTCGACGGCGTGCTCGCCCACGAGGACTCCACGGGTCAGCGCGGCGAGGTCGCGCCCGGTCTCGCCCAGCGACTCAGCGCGGGCTCCGGCGTCACCCACGCCGAGCGCAACGCCAGCGCCACCGAGCCGCTCCGGTTCGTCCAGATGATGCTGCGCAGCCGGAACTGGGACGCGCCCGAGTACGCGCAGGTCACGGTGCCCGACGGACCCGGCCTGCACGACACGGTCCCCGTCCACGCCGACGCCCGGCTGCTGGTCGCACGACCGGCGGAGGCGCCGCTGGAGGTCGTCGCCGAGGCCGGCGCCCTGCTGCACGTCACACGCGGCCCCGCCTCCGTCGACGGCACCGTCCTCGACGCCGGCGACGAGCTGCGCGTCGACGGTGTGGCCACGCTCACGATCACCGGAGAGAATGCCGAGGTCTTGGTCTGGCTGCCGGACCATCCTCGGGGATAGCCTGCGGAGTATGCAGGGTTGGACGCAGCACGAGCACGCCGTCGACACCCTCCTCGCCTCGTGGCGGGCGATCCCCGAGGGACGCCCCGTCCGGCTGGCGAAGAAGACCTCCAACCTGTTCCGCCCCCGCGGCCGCGCCGACGGCCCCGGCCTCGACGTGTCGGGACTCGACGGGGTCATCGAGATCGATCCCGTCAGCCACACCGCCGACGTCCAGGGCATGTGCACCTACGAGCGACTCGTGGAGGAGACGCTGGCGCACGGCCTGGTCCCCACCGTGGTGCCGCAGCTGCGCACCATCACGCTCGGCGGCGCGGTCACCGGCCTGGGCATCGAGTCCACCTCGCTGCGCCTGGGCCTGCCGCACGAGGCCGTGCTGGAGATGGACGTCCTGACGGGCTCAGGCGAGATCGTCACCGCCACCCCCGACAACGAGCACGCCGAGCTCTTCGCGGCGTTCCCGAACTCCTACGGCAGCCTCGGCTACGCCGTGCGCCTGCGCGTGCGGCTCGAGCCCGCGCCCGCGCAGGCGCACCTGCGCCACGTGCGCTTCGGCTCGGCCGTCGACGCGGCCAAGGCCATCGCCGAGATCGCCGAGACCGGACGCTGGGACGGGGTCGAGGTCGACGCCGTCGACGGCACCGCCTTCACCCCCGGCGAGGTCTTCCTGAGTCTCGCGCGGTTCGCCGACACCGACCTGCCCACCAGCGACTACACAGGCCAGCAGGTCTACTACCGCTCGATCCAGCGGCGCCGCGAGGACGTGCTGACGCTCGAGGACTACCTGTGGCGCTGGGACACCGACTGGTTCTGGTGCTCGGCCGCGTTCGGGGCGCAGCACCCGCTGGCGCGTCGGGTCTGGCCGCGCCGGTGGCGCCGCAGCGACGTCTACCACCGGCTCGTCGCGCTCGACTCCACCGTCGGCGTCAGCCGCGTGCTCGACCGCCTCAAGCACGTCCCGGGCCGCGAGCGCGTCATCCAGGACATCGAGGTCCCGCTCGAGCGGCTCGACGACTTCCTCGCCTGGTTCGACCGCGAGGTCGGCATGCGACCGGTCTGGCTGTGCCCGCTGCGCACCACACGCGCCTGGCCCACGTACCCGCTCGTGCCCGGCGAGGTCTACGTGAACGTCGGCTTCTGGGGCACCGTCGTCGTGCCCGAGGACTCCGAGCCCGGCGCGGTGAACCGCCGGATCGAGGCCGAGGTGCACCGGCTCGGCGGCCACAAGTCGCTCTACTCCGAGGCCTTCTACGACCGCGAGACCTTCGACTCCCTCTACGACACCGCGGGACTCGACCGGCTGCGAGACCGGTACGACCCGCAGGCTCGACTCCACTCTCTCTACGACAAGGCGGTGAGGAACTCATGAGCATCGCATCCGAGACGCGACTGACGATCGCGGAGGCCTTCGAACGGCTCCTGCGCGACGGCATGCCCATCCGGTTCGAGGCGTTCGACGGCAGCTCGCTGGGACCCGAGGACTCCCTCCTGCGCCTGCGGCTGGTCAACGAGCGCGGCCTGGCCTACCTCATGACCGCCCCGGGCGACCTCGGCTTCGCCCGTGCCTACGTGTCGGGCGACCTCGAGGTCGAGGGCGTCCACCCCGGCGACCCGTACGAGATCATGAAGGCGCTCATGAGCCGCCTGAAGTTCCGGGTCCCGAGCGCCGCCGAGATGCTGCAGATCGTCCGCAGCCTCGGCTTCGGCAACCTCCGTCCGCCCACGCCGCCGGCCGAGGAGCACCTGCCGAAGTGGCGGCGCGCCCTGGAGGGCCTGCGGCACAGCAAGGGCCGCGACGCCGAGGCGATCCACCACCACTACGACGTCTCGAACCGGTTCTACGAGCTCGTCCTCGGCCCGTCGATGACCTACACGTGCGCCGTCTACCCGAAGGCCGACGCGAGCCTGGAGGAGGCGCAGGCCGAGAAGTACGACCTCATCTGCCGCAAGCTCGACCTCAAGCCCGGCGACCGGCTGCTCGACCTCGGCTGCGGCTGGGGCGGGATGGTCCGCCACGCCGCGCAGCACTACGGCGTGCAGGCGCTCGGCGTCACGCTGTCGCGCGAGCAGGCCCAGTGGGCGCAGCAGGCCATCGAGCGCGAGGGCCTGTCCGGCCTCGCGGAGGTGCGCTTCAGCGACTACCGCGACGTCCCCGAGACCGACTTCGACGCGATCAGCTCGATCGGCCTCACCGAGCACATCGGCGTGCGCAACTACGCCGACTACTTCGCGTTCGCGCGCGGCAAGGTCAAGGTCGACGGCCGGATGCTCAACCACTGCATCACCCGCCGCGACAACACGGGCCGCGCCACGGCCGGCCAGTTCATCGACCGCTACGTGTTCCCCGACGGCGAGCTCACCGGCTCGGGCACGATCGTCCGCGCGATGCAGGACGAGGGCTTCGAGGTCCGCCACGTGGAGAACCTGCGCGACCACTACGCGCTCACCCTCGCCGCCTGGTGCCAGAACCTGGTCGACCACTGGGACGAGGCGCTCGACGAGGTCACGCTGGGCCGGGCCAAGGTGTGGGGGCTCTACATGGCAGGATCGCGATTGGCCTTCGAGAGGAACGAGATCCAGTTGACCCACGTGCTCGGCGTGAACACCCCCGCTGACGGACAGTCCTCCTACCCCCTGCGAGTCGACTTCTGATGCGCATCGCGACGTGGAACGTCAACTCGATCCGCAGCCGCATCGACCGCGTCGTCGGCTGGCTCGACCGGCACGACGTCGACGTCCTGGCGATCCAGGAGACCAAGTGCCGTGAGGACCAGTTCCCCGGCCTGGAGCTGTCGGCGCTGGGCTACGAGTACGCGCACGTCGGCGTCAACCAGTGGAACGGCGTCGCGATCATCTCGCGCGTCGGCCTCGAGGACGTCGAGCGCTCGTTCGGCGTCGACCAGCCGCAGTACGAGGACCTCCTCGAGCCGCGCGCCATCGGCGCCACGTGCGGCGGCGTGCGGATGTGGAGCCTCTACGTCCCGAACGGCCGCGAGCTCGACCACGCCCACTACGCCTACAAGCTCGAGTGGCTGGCGCGGCTGCGCGACGCGGGCCAGGAGTGGCTCGCCAAGGACCCCGAGGCGCAGATCGCGCTGACGGGCGACTGGAACATCGCGCCGCAGGACGACGACGTGTGGGACATGGCGGTCTTCGCGGGTCGCACCCACGTCTCCGAGCCCGAGCGCGCGGCGTTCTCGGCCGTGGTCGACGCCGGCTTCACCGACGTCGTCCGCCCGCACACCCCCGGCCCGGGCGTCTACACGTACTGGGACTACACGCAGCTGAGCTTCCCGAAGAAGAAGGGCATGCGGATCGACTTCGTGCTCGGCTCGCCGGCACTCGCGCAGCGGGTGGAGGGCGCGTTCATCGACCGCGAGGAGCGCAAGGGCAAGGGCGCCAGCGACCACGCGCCCGTCGTGGTCGACCTCGCCGACTGAGTCAGGCGCCGCGGCGCTCGCGCGCGTTCTCCACGCCGGCCTTCACCAGAAGGAACGGCAGCAGGAACGACGCGAGCGCGGCCGCGAGCCACACGATCACGGCGGCGATCAGCCACGTGGCCAGGCCCGAGATCGTCAGCGCGTCGCCGAACAGGCTCGCCACCCACAGCGCCACCAGCGTGGAGACGATGCCGACGCCCCCGAGGAACGCCTCAGCGTTGCGCTTCACGACGACGAGGATGAACGGCGCGAGGATCGCCTGGGCCAGCGCGAAGATCACCACGGTGAGGACGAAGCCGGAGGCGGTGACCTCGAGGTCGTCCAGCACGGCGTTGGCCACGAGCAGGCCGATGGCGGCGGAGACCAGGTTGATGGCCGCGCGGATGAGCAATCGGATCATGCCCGCACTCTAGGGGGCGCGGGCCGTGCTGCCCAGAGGAGTCAGTCGCCCTCGTCGACCACGAGCTTGTCGCGGTCGACCTGGTCGGCGCGGAACGCGGCACGCCCGACCATGTGCGCGGAGACCGGCGCGGTCAGCAGCTGGAACAGCGCCACGACGATCACCAGGGTCAGGTCGCTCAGGCTCTCGATCCGCAGGGCGAGCCCGGCCAGGATCAGCAGCAGGCCGAAGGTCTGTGGCTTCGTGGCGGCGTGCATCCGGGTGAGCACGTCGGGGAAGCGCACGACGCCGATGGCGGCGACGAACGCGAACGCGGCCCCGAGCACCAGGCAGGTACCCGAGAGGACGTCGACGAGCAGCCCCCAGCTCACTGGCCACCTCCCGCGGACTGCGCGGCGTACCGCGCGATGCTGACCGAGCCGAGGAAGGCCACGAGGGCCAGCGCGACGAGGATCGGCAGCGTGGTGTTGTGACGGCCGATCGCGGCCTCCACGCCGATGGCGCCCACGCAGGCCGCCACGAAGACGTCGGCCGCGACGGTGCGGTCGAGCATGGTCGGGCCGCGCACGATGCGTACGAGGCACAGCAGGCCGGTGAGGCCGAGCAGCACGGCACAGACGATTCCCACGACGGTCATGCGGCGTCCTCCCGGAGTCGTCGGTCGCTCTCGGCGATCTCGGCGTCGGTGCCGATGGCCTTGAGCAGGCGGTGCTCCTGCATCCGCGCCTTGCGGCGGGCCTCGGCGATGCGCTCGGGCGTGCCGGCGTCGAGCACGTGCAGCCACAGGCGGCGGCCCTCGGAGTCGAGCTCGATCAGCAGCGACCCCGGGACCAGCGAGATGAGCTCGCCGGTGAGGGTCTGGCGCAGCTCGGAGCCGCTCACCAGGTCGATCTCCAGCACCGCGCTGGGCGGCGGGGACTTCGGGCGCACGGCCAGCCACGCGACGCCGAAGCTGGCGACCGTGAGGTCGGCCAGGAAGCGCGACAGCAGCACGATCGTGGACCAGGGCCGGATCTTCGCCTCGACCGACACCCGCGGGAACGGGAACACCAGCACGATGACGGCGCTCACGAGGAGACCACCGACGAGGTTGATCGGGGTGACCTCACCCCACAGCAGCAGCCAGACGAGCGTCAGCCACGCGATGACGGGCAGGTGCCACAGGTGCAGGCCTCGGGAGCGGTCAGCCATCGCCGAGCACCGCCTCGATGTAGGGGGTGCGCTCGTGGAGCTCGTCCGCCGCACGCTCGGCGATCGAGAACAGCGGCGCGGCGAAGACGGTGAGCGCGACCGTGACGAGACCGAGCGCGATCGTGGGCACCGCCATCCGGGCGGGCAGTCGCTCGCCCTCGGTGTCGGTCTTCCACGTGGTCTCGCGCTGCGTGGCGGTGGAGACGCCGCTGCGGCCGTGCAGCGAGCCACCCTGGACGTGCGGGTCGAACGGCACGGGCGTGTCGTCCTCCGGGTCGCCGGCGGGCTGCCAGAAGGCGCGGTTCCAGATCTTCGCGACCGCGTAGAGGGTCAGCAGGCTGGTGATCACCGAGGCGGCCACGGCGACGAGGGCGAGCCAGTCGGACTCGTCGACGCCGGCCTCGAGCAGCGCCAGCTTGCCCAGGAAGCCAGAGAACGGCGGGATGCCGGCCAGGTTCATCGCCGGGACGAAGAACATCACGGCCAGGACCGGCGCCAGGCGGGCGAGGCCGCCGAGCCGGTCGAGGTTGGTCGTGCCCGATCTGTACTCGACCAGGCCGGCCACGAGGAACAGCGTGGTCTGCACGGTGATGTGGTGGATGATGTAGAAGATCGCGCCGGCGACGCCGAGCTCGGTGCCCAGCGCGATCCCGAAGAGCATGAAGCCGATGTGGCTCACCAGCGTGAACGACAGGACACGTTTGATGTCCGACTGCGCGACGGCGCCCAGGATGCCGACCACCATCGTGAGGATGGACGCCCACAGCAGCAGGGTGCGGAGCTCGTGCGTGGGGAACAGCAGCGTCTGGGTGCGCAGCATCGCGTAGACGCCGACCTTGGTCAGCAAGCCGGCGAACACGGCCGTGACCGGCGCGGGCGCGGTGGGGTAGGAGTCGGGCAGCCACGCCGACAGCGGGAACACCGCCGCCTTCACCGCGAAGGTCAGCAGCAGCATGAGCTGGAGCATCGTGGCCGTGGAGTCGGGCAGCTCCTGCAGGCGCAGCGCCAGCTGCGCGAAGTTCACGGTGCCGGTGGCGGCGTAGACCGACGCGATGGCGATGAGGAACAGCGCCGACGACGCCAGGCTGACGATGATGTAGATCGTGCCCGACCGCACGCGGGCCTCGGTGCCGCCGAGCGTGATCAGCACGTACGACGAGGCGAGCAGGATCTCGAAGCCGACGAAGAGGTTGAAGAGGTCGGCCGAGAGGAAGGCGTTGGAGACGCCCGCGCTCAGCACCAGGAACGTGGGGTAGAAGACCGACAGCGGCGAGTCGCGGCCGTACTCGACGATGCCCTGGCCGATCGAGTACAGCAGCACGCACAGCGTGACGAGCGTGGAGATCAGCAGCAGCAGCGAGCTGAGCCGGTCGGCCACGAGGCTGATGCCGATCTCGGCCGGCCAGCCGCCGACGTTGAAGGACTGGGGTCCGTGCTGGTCGGCGCGGACCAGCAGCACGCACGCCGACGCCACGACGGCCAGCAGCGTGATGATGCTGATGATGCGCTGGGGGGCGGCGAAGCGCCCGAACGCCAGGCACAGGCCGGCGCCCAGCAGCGGCAGGATCACCGGTGCCAGGACGAGCTGGTCGAGCAGGTCGTTCATCGGGGCACCTCGTCGCCGGGCTCGAGGGTGGCGTCGCCCGCGTAGCCCTCGTCGGGCAGCTCGCTGTCGGCCTCGTCGAAGGTGGCCGAGACCTGGTCGGTCTCGGCGCGGCGGCGGATCAGGTCGTCCTCGAGGTCGTCCTGGACGTCGTCGGTGCCGGTGAGCTGCCAGGCGCGGTACGCCAGCGCGAGCCCGAAGGCGGTGGTGCCGAGGGTGATGACGATGGCGGTCAGCGCCATGGCCTGCGGCAGGGGATCGGCCATCGGGTCGCCCGACAGGCCGAGGATGGGCGCGGCGCCGGCGGGGCCGGAGACCACGAGGAACATGACGTTGAGGCCGTTGCCGATGAGCACGAAGCCCACGAGGATGCGGGTCAGGCTGCGCTCGAGCACGAGCGTCGTGCCGCAGGCGACCATGACGCCGACGACGATGATCAGGATCAGGTTCGCGCTCATCGCGGCACCTCGCTCGTGGCGACCGTGGCCGCGTCGTTCTCGTCGTCGATCTGGGCGTCGATGCCGCTGCCGAGGCTGCGCAGCACGTCGAGCGACAGGCCGACCACCACGAGGTAGACGCCGATGTCGAAGAACACCGAGGTCACCAGGTGCAGCTCGCCGAGCACCGGGATCGGGATGTCGACGATCGCGCTCTGGAGGACGCCACCGCCCAGCAGCGTGGGCAGCAGGCCCGAGAGGGCCGCGGTGGCCAGGCCGAGGCCCAGCACGAAGCCGGCGTCGACGGGCGCGGCGTTGTCGAGCTCCTCGCGGCCGCCGGCGAGGTAGCGGATCATCAGGGCCAGGCCCGCGATGAGGCCGCCGGCGAAGCCGCCGCCGGGGGAGTTGTGGCCCGAGATCATGAGGTAGATCGAGAACAGGATCACCGTGTGGAAGATCAGGCGGGTGATGATCTCGAACACGATCGAGCGGCGCTGGTCGTGCAGGTTCGCCGCCAGCCAGGCGTTGGAGTCGACGGTGACGATGCGCTTCGGGCGGATCTGGCGCATCGAGCGGTCGGTCAGCAGGAAGATGAGGCTCGCGATGCCGGTGGCCGCGACGACCAGGACGCTGAGCTCGCCGATCGTGTCCCACGCGCGGATGTCCACGAGAGCGACGTTGACGATGTTCTTGCCGCCGCCGTACTCGTAGGCCGGCTCGGCCCAGCCGGCCGAGATCGGCGTGGACTGGCGCGCGTTGGTGGCCATGAACGCGAAGCCGGCCACCGTGATGCCGGTGGCGGTGCCCAGGCCGACGCGCCACCAGCGGGCCACGTTGAAGGGGCGGTCGCTGAAGAACGGGGGGAGGCGCCGCAGCACGAGCACGAACGTGACCAGCAGGAACGTCTCGACGAGCACCTGGGTGAGGGCGAGGTCGGGGGCGCCGTGCGCGACGAAGAGGATCGCGGTGCCGTAGCCGGTGACGCCGAGCAGCAGCACGGCGCGCAGGCGGCGGCGCGAGCGCACCGTGAGGATGGCCGCGGCGACCATGACGATGCCCACGACGATCTGCAGCGGGTTGTCCGAGACGCGCACGTCGGGCGTCTCCCAGGCGCGCCACAGGGCGATGCCCGGGACGATGACGAGGGTCACCAGGATGATGCCGAGGTAGACCGGTAGCGAGCCTCGCTGGGTGCGACCGGTGACCTCGACGGCCAGGCGGTCGATCCCGCGCATGACGCCCTGGTAGGCGCGCTCGGCGTCGGGGAACGGCACCCGGTCGACGATCGCGTGCTGGGCCGCGGCGACGGGCCGCCGCCACACGAACAGCGCGACGCCCGCGGCGATGGCCAGGACCGAGAGCCACAGCGCCGGGGTGAGGCCGTGCCAGAGCGTGAGGACGGACTCGTGGGCGCCCTCGGGGAACTGGTCGGAGTAGGTCGCCAGGCGCGGCGTCAGGAACGGCCCCGCGAGGCCGGCGACCAGGCTGAGCGTGGCCAGCGTGGCGGGCACGATCGTGAACCAGATCGAGAAGTCGCGCGGGGTGCACGGCTCGACGCCGGGCTTGTCGGCGAAGGTGCCCCACACGAAGCGCGCGCTGTAGGCGACCGTGAGGATCGAGCCGAGCACGATGCCGACGAGGGCGGCCGGGCCCCAGCCCGGGTGGCCGAGGTCCTCGCCGAGGTCGACGAACGCGGCGAGCGCGGCCTCCTTGGCGGTGAAGCCGAACAGCACGGGCAGGCCGGCCATCGAGGCGGTGGCGAGGACGGTGGTGGCGAACAGCAGGGGGCGCGCCCGGCGCATGCCCGAGAGCTCGCGGAGGTCGCGGGTGCCGACGGAGCGGTCGATGATGCCCACCACGAGGAACAGCGCCGACTTGAACAGGCCGTGCGCGCAGAGCAGGGCGAGCCCGGCGAACGCCGCCGAGCGGGTGCCGGCGCCGACGACGGCCATGAGGAAGCCCAGTTGGCTGACCGTGCCGTAGGCGAGCAGCAGCTTGACGTCGTACTGGCGCAGCGCGCGCAGGCCGCCGAGGAGCATCGTGGCGATGCCGAAGCCGATGAGCACCGGCCGCCAGCCGGGTGTCTCGGCGAACACGGGGGCGAGCAGGGCGACGAGGTAGATGCCGGCCTTCACCATCGCCGCGGCGTGCAGGTAGGCGCTGACCGGGGTGGGCGCGGCCATCGCGCCGGGGAGCCAGAAGTGGAACGGCAGCAGCGCCGACTTCGACAGGGCGCCGACCAGGACGAGGGCGATCGCGGCCGTGACGGCGGGTCCGGCGGCGGGCGGGTCGGCCAGGATCGCGCTGATCCGCGGGGTGCCGCTCAGCAGGTGCAGGCCGATGAGGCCGACGAGCATCGCCAGGCCGCCGAACGTGGTGACGATGAGGGCGTTCAGTGCGGCGCGACGGTTGGCGCGGCGCTCGGGGTTGTGGCCGATGAGCAGGAACGACAGGACCGTCGTGAGCTCCCAGAACACGTAGAGCACGTAGACGTTGTCGGCCAGGACCAGGCCGAGCATCGCGCCGGCGAAGCCGGTGAGGACGCCGGAGAAGCGCCAGATCTCGGAGTCCTTGGGGCGGAAGTACCAGGCGCAGTAGACCAGGACGAGCGCGCCGACGCCCGTGACGAGCAGCGCCACGATGCCGCTGAGCGCGTTGACGCCGAAGTCGAGGTCGAGCCCGATCTGCGGGATCCAGGCCCAGTGCTCGTACGTGGCCTCGCCGTCGGTGGTGGCCCGGCTGACGGGACCCAGGAGCCACACGAACGACGCCGCCGGGACCAGCGCGAGCACCAGGAAGGCCTTGCGATCCAGCATGCGGACGAGCGCAGGGGAGGACGCTGCAACGAGAAAGTGCAGCGCGACGAGGAAGACCATGGGCTCGGGTCAACCCTACCGGGTGGCCCTCTGTGAAGTGTCCGGCAGGAGTGTCAGAATGGGCGCCATGGCCGACCCCGCGAACTCCCGTTCCGCAGGTCTGTCATCGGATGGTCCCGGGTCTCGGACCGGGGCAGAGATCTGGGTGCGGCGCATCGTGGTGGTGCTCGTGCTCGTGGTGGTCGCCCTCGTCGTCTACGGTCTGCTGGCCGCGGCACTGCCGCGCTGGTGGGCCCAGCGCGTGGGCGGTCAGGTCGACGGACGCATGACCGTCGGCATCTTCTGGGGTCTGTTCTACGGCTTCGTCTTCAGCTTCCTCCCGGTGCTCGTCGTGTGGCAGGTGCGACGCCCGTTCCTGAAGTGGCCGTGGAAGATCGGGGTGGCCCTCGTGGCGGTCGCGCTGGCCGCGCCCAACTGGCTGACGCTGTCGATCAGCCTGGGCGACAACAGCGCGTCGGACGCGGGCTGGATCACCCTGGTGAACGAGGCTCCCGGATTCCAGTGGGCGACGCTGTTCGGAGCCATCGCGGGCGTGCTCGCGTCCTTGGCCCTGGTCAGCACACTGGCCTCGGCTCGGCGGCGCAAGTCCAAGGTCTCCGAGCTCGAAGGTCGGTTGAGGGAACGGGACGCGGACACGCGGGCGGGGACGGACGAGTCGAACGATGAGCACCGAGAGGAACCGCCCCATGCCTGAAGCGTCCGCCCGCCCCACGTCTGAGCCGGATCGTCCCGGCCCGGGACGGCGCGCCAAGAACGTCCTGCCCCCGCGCGAGGACCCGAACGCCTGGTACCGCCAGCCGCTCGCCTCGCTCGACTTCGAGACCACCGGCATCGATCCGCGCGCCGACCGGATCCTGAGCTTCGCCGCGCTGTCCGACGTGGGCGGCGACCTCATGGGCATGGTCAACCCCGGGGTGCCGATTCCCGAGTCCTCGGCCGACATCCACGGCATCACCGCCTCCGACCTGGCGCGCGCGCCGATGTCGGCGCAGGCGCTGCGGCCGGTGCTCGCGTGGGTCCACGACCTCGTGCAGCGCCGCATCGGCCTCGTCGTCTACAACGCCTCGTTCGACCTCACGCTGCTGCGCGCCGAGGCCGAGCGCCACGGCCTCGACCAGCCCGACTGGGACCGTCTCCTCGTGGTCGACCCGTTCGTCATCGACTGGGGCGTCGACCGCGACCGCGACGGCCAGCGCCGGCTGTCCGACGTCGCCGCGCACTACGGCGTCCGGCTCGACAAGGCGCACGACGCGGCCCACGACGCCCGCGCGGCGCGCGAGATCGCGATCACGATGGGCACGGCCTACCCCGAGGTCGTCGGCTCCAGCCTCACGATGCTCATGGCGCAGCAGCGCTACTGGATCGCGGCGCGGACGATGGACTGGAACAAGCGCGCCCACGAGCTGGGTCGCGGGCTGACGATCCCCGGCCTCGACTGGCCCTTCGCCTGACTCAGTCCACTCCCAGCGCCGCGTCGACCACCGACTTCGCCGCGGCCTGCACCTCGGCCAGGTGGTCGGGTCCGCGGAACGACTCGGCGTAGATCTTGTAGACGTCCTCGGTGCCCGAGGGGCGGGCCGCGAACCACGCCGACTCCGTCGTCACCTTGAGTCCGCCGATCGCGGCGCCGTTGCCCGGCGCCTCGGTCAGCACCGCGGTGATGGGCTCGCCCGCGAGCTCGGTCGCGGTCACGTCGTCCGCGCTCAGGCTGCCCAGGCGCGCCTTCTGCTGGCGGTCGGCGGGCGCGTCCACGCGGGCGTAGGCCGGGTCGCCGTGACGCTCCACCAGCTCGGCGTAGAGCTGGCTGGGGGACTTCTGCGTGGTGGCGATGATCTCCGAGGCCAGCAGCGCGGCGATGATGCCGTCCTTGTCCGTGGTCCACACGCCGCCGTCGCGGCGCAGGAACGACGCGCCGGCCGACTCCTCGCCACCGAAGCCGAACGAGCCGTCGATCAGGCCGGGGACGAACCACTTGAAGCCCACGGGGACCTCGACGAGCGGGCGGCCCACCTGCTCGGCCACGCGGTCGATCATCGAGGACGACACGAGCGTCTTGCCGATCCGGGCGCCGGCCGGCCAGTCCGGCCGTTCGCCACCGAAGAGGTGGGCGATCGCCACGGCGAGGAAGTGGTTGGGGTTCATCAGGCCGGCGTCGGGCGTGACGATGCCGTGGCGGTCGGAGTCGGCGTCGTTGCCGGTGGCCACGTCGAAGCGGTCGCGCTGCTCGATGAGCGAGGCCATCGCGTGCGGCGACGAGCAGTCCATCCGGATCTTGGTGTCCCAGTCGAGCGTCATGAACCGGAACGTGCCGTCGACGACGGGGTTGACGACGGTGAGGTCGAGGCCGTGCCGGTCGGCGATCTCGGACCAGTACGCCACGCTGGCGCCACCGAGCGGATCGGCGCCGATGCGCACCCCGGCGGCCGCGATGGCCTCGACGTCGATCACCTGGGGCAGGTCGTCGACGTAGGTGCCGAGGAAGTCGTAGGGACGGCAGGCGGCGCGCGCCCGCGTGAACGGGACGCGGCGGACACCGCCGAGGCCGGCCGCGATGAGCTCGTTGGCGCGGTCGGCGATGGCCGAGGTGGCATCGCTGCCGGCGGGGCCGCCGTGGGGCGGGTTGTACTTGAAGCCGCCGTCCGCGGGCGGGTTGTGCGACGGGGTCACGACGATGCCGTCGGCCAGGCCGGTGGTGCGGCCGCGGTTGGCGCGCAGGATCGCGTGCGAGACGGCGGGCGTCGGGGTGTAGCCGTCGCGCGCGTCCACGAGGACCTCGACGTCGTTGCCGACCAGCACCTCGAGCGCCGTCGCCCACGCGGGCTCGGACAGCGCGTGCGTGTCGCGGCCGATGAACAGCGGGCCGGTGATGCCCTCCTGGGACCGGTAGTCGCAGATCGCCTGCGTCGTCGCGGCGATGTGGTCCTCGTTGAACGCGGTGTCGAGGCTCGAGCCGCGGTGCCCGCTGGTGCCGAAGGCGACCCGCTGCTCCACGACGCCGGGGTCGGGCCGCAGCGTGTAGTAGGCGGTCACGAGATGGGCCAGGTCGACGAGGTCCTCCGCCGCGGCCGGTTGTCCTGCGCGCTCCGTCATGCGCCCATCATGCCGTTTCCGGCGCTGACAGTTTCCCCGGTTAAGCGGGGAAACTGTCACTTCACGAGGTTTGCAAACCTCGTTCAGTGACAGAAAACCCACTTAACCGGGGAAACTGCGGACCCGGTCGAGGATCTCGGAGGCGAGCAGGTCGGGGTGCGTGTCGGGGAGCCAGTGGCCGCTGTCGACCTCGACGAAGCGGTAGTCGCCGGTGACGTGGTCGCCGCAGCGCTCGGCGCCGTAGCGGCCGATGGCGAGGTCGGTGGCGCCCCAGACGAATGTCGTCGGCACCGTCACCGAGGGCGTCGCCGAGAGTGCGGGCGTCATCGCGCGGTACCAGTTCAGCGTCGCCGTGAGGGCACCCGGCTCGGACAGCTTCTCGACGTAGCCGGCCTCGTCCTCGGGCGGCACGTCGCCGCCGTACATCGCGCGCAGCCGCGCCCCGTCGTCCTCCAGCAGGACCGTCTCGGCCTTGCCCGGCCGGCGCAGCAGGCCGATGTAGGCGCCGCGCTGCTGCTGGTCGGGGTCGCCGGCCAGCGCCTCGTTGTAGGCGGCCAGGTGCGGCACCGAGACCGCGGTGAGCGTCAGCACGTGGGCGGCGTGACGCGTGGCCACGACCCACGAGACGGCCGCGCCCCAGTCGTGACCGACGAGGTGGAAACGGTCGTGCCCGAGCGCCGCCGCGATCGCGACGACGTCGTCGGCCAGCACGTCGGCGCGGTAGCTCTCGACGCCCTCGGGTCGCGCGGTGGGGCTGTAGCCGCGCTGGTCGGGCACGATGACGCGCAGCCCCTCGGCGGCGAGGCGCTCGGCGACTCCACGCCACGAGCGACGGTCCTGCGGCCAGCCGTGCAGCAGCACGACGGGCGTGCCGTCCTCGGGTCCGAACAGGTCGACGTCGAAGGCCAGGCCCGAGGCCTCGACGGTGCTCACGCCGCCCCCGTCGGCAGCTTCGGCCAGCAGTCCGTGGGCCGCGTCGCATCGAACCCCGCGGTGGCGGCCCGGCTGCGGGCCTCCTTCTGCACGATCGCGGTGGTGAGGAAGAACAGTGCCAGCGCGTAGGTCAGCATGACGACGAAGTTACCGAACGCCGACTCCTCGGGCACCCGGTCGGCGATGCGCGCCGCGATGAGACCGTCGCTGAACAGGAACAGCAGGGCGCCGATCCCGGCCCGCAGGTCGACCGCCAGGGCGGTGGCCGCGGTCGAGGACAGCAGCAGCGCGTAGACCACCACGGGCACCCGCAGCTCGGCGTCGAGCCCGGGCCAGACCCACACCAGCAGCACCACGGCGGCGACCAGCAGGGCCAGCGGGATCCACACCCGGCGGCGGAGCACGTCGAGCGCGCCGCGGCGGACGAAGAACGTCACGAAGCACACGTGCGCCGCCGCGAACGACGCCATCCCGGCGATGAAGAGGCCGTCGATCTCGAGGAACAGGTCGCCGCCGAGGCAGAAGACGAGCGCGAGCGCGAGGATCCGGGGGCCCTTCTGCTCGATCACCCACCCGACGAGCAAGGGGGCGAGGAGGCACTTGGAGATGCTCTCCCACGGCTGGGCTTCGGCGAGCACGAGCGCCAGGTGCACCACGACGGCGAGGCCGAACGCGGCGAGCCAGGGGCTGCGGAGCGAGTTCATGGCCACACCGTAACGCTGGTCACGCGTGCACAATGGACACATGAGCACCGGATCGATCCAGGAGTTGGACCAGGACGAGTGCCGCGAGCTGCTGAAGGTCGGTCGGTTCGCGCGGATCGCGTTCGACACCGGCGACCAGCTGGAGCTGCTGCCCGTCAACTACGCCTACGACGACGGCATCATCCTGATCCGCACGAGCGAGACCTCGGGACTGTCCACGATCGTCGACCGCCGCTTCGTCCTCGAGGCGGACCACCACGACGACACGTACCAGACCGGCTGGAGCGTCGTGGTGCGCGGCAGCGCGGCACGGGCGACGAAGGCGCAGCTCGAGGAGTTCGGCACCCGGCTGCCGAACTCGTGGGTCAGCGCCGAGGGCTCGCCCGTCCACATCGCGATCACGATCGACGACGTCCGCGGGCGCCGCGTGCGCCAGTTCCCGGGCTGACTCAATACGGCGACATGAACCCGAGGGTCGTGCGCGTGAGGCCCGGGAACACCGTGCCGACGCCCACCTCGGGGAAGCGCGCGGCGAGGATCTCGGCCAGCACGCTGCGGTAGTCGGTGGTGACGGCGAGGTCGCCGTCGACCCGGCGGTCCGTGGCGAGCGTCGGCCAGTTCGCGTAGTAGCCGCCCCGGACTCCGGCGCCGAACGCGAACACGGCGTTGCCGTAGCCGTGGTCGAGACCCGCCGCGCCGTTCTGGCCGAGCCGGCGCCCGAACTCGCTGAGCGTCACGATCGTCACGCGCGACGCGTCGGGGCCGAGGTCGGTGAGGAACGCCGCGATCGACTTCGACATCTGCTCGATCTGCCGGCTGATCCGCCACGAGATGTCGACGTGGTGGTCCCAGCCGCCGAAGTCCACCGCGATCGCGCGCACGCCGACGCCCGCGCGGATGAGCGCGGCCGAGCTCGCCAGGGCGCGCGCGAGCTCGTTGTGCTCGGGGTAGACCGCGCCGTGCTGCGGGCCCTTCTTCTCCTCGGCGGCGATCGTGCCGGTGCGCCGGTCGAGGGCGAGCGCCTCCTGGCCGGCCTTGCCGATGACCGTGCCCGCGTCGCGGTACATCGTCGACAGGACCGAGCGGACGCGCGGGCCGAGGCCCGCGTGGTCGGCCCACGGCGCCGAGAGCGAGGAGAAGTCCGAGGTCGCGAACGACGGCTCGGGCCCGATGAGCGAGGTCGGCATGACGGTCGAGCCCACCTGGATGCCGTCGAACACGTCGTTCGAGGTGAAGCAGCCGATGACGCGGTTGAGCCAGCCGATCCGCTCCGACGACCCGGGGTCGGCGTCCTCGACCAGCTCCATGGCCTCGAAGTGCGAGCGGTTCGGGGTCGGCAGGCCGACGGCGTGGATCGCGGCCATTCGCCCGCTGTCCCACAGCGACTCGAGCGGCCTGAACGACGGGTGCAGGCCGAACGTGTCGTCGGGCCTGAGCAGCTCGGCCTTCTTCACGGCGATGTTCGGGCGCGCGGCGTAGTAGGCCGACTCGGCGTGCGGCACCATCATCGACATCCCGTCGGCGCCGCCGCGCAGCGACAGCACGACGAGGATGTTGCCGTTCGTGGCGCCGTAGGCGGTGGACGTCAGGACGTCGCCGAACATCTTCGTGGAGACGCCCGCCATGCCGATCAGGCCCGCCGACCTCAGCAGGTTGCGCCGGGTGACGCCGTAGTCGGCGCAGGACGCGTCGTGTCCGTCGGTCATCGCAGCATCGCCTCCGGTGCGTTGAGGATCGCCGTCCGGATCAGCGTCAGCATCCAGGCGAGGTAGTCGGTCTCGCGCTCCCAGGACTTCGAGAAGACGTGGGACGCGGGCTTGTCGATCAGCGTGGCGGCCCCGGCGACGGTCTCGGACGTGGCCCGGCGGCCGGTCATCATGACGGACTGGTGGTGCACGAGGTCGGCCAGCGGCAGCGGCCACACCGGCGGGATGAGGTCGCGCACGAGCGGCCGGGTGGCCTGCTTGAGCGTGCCGTTCGTGCTGGCCATCCAGGTGTGGACGGTCCACGTCCGCAGCATGCGCGCGGGGGACAGGTAGGTGTCGGACTGCTCGGGGAAGCCGTCGGGCCGCGGCCACGAGAACAGCGCCTGACCGGTCCAGCTGCACTGCCAGCTGAACGAGTCGACGTGGCTGCCCGAGCCCGCGCCGGTGGGCACGATGTCGCACGCGCGCTGGGTGGCGAGCACGTCCTCCACGGGCGTGCGCGCCTTGCGGAAGGCCGAGGCGCGGAACGCGTCGTGGCGCACGAGCGTGCGCAGGCACGCCCTGATGTCCGAGCCGGAGTCGAGGTAGGTGGCGCGGACCGCGTCGACCACGCTCTGCGGCGGGTCGTCGCTGACGAACCGCACGCACAGCCGGCGGGCGATGCGCGTCGCCGTCTCGGGCCGCATCGCGAGCCAGTCGAGGTAGGCGTCCAGCTGGGGCCGTCCGTCCGCCGCGGCGTTCTCGAACCGCTGGCCCAGCACCGACACGGCCCCGACGTGGTGGCGAGCCGGGTCGTAGCCGGCGGCGTAGTCCTTGCCGACCGCGACGGTGAAGCCGGTGAGCAGGCGGGCCGAGTCCTTCACGTCGTCCTCGGTGTACCCGGCCGTGCGGCCCACGGTGTAGAGCTCGAGCAGCTCGCGCCCGAGGTTCTCGTTGATCTGCGCCTTGGTGTTGCGGTGGTTCGACAGGTAGCCCGACATCGACGGATGGGTCACGGCCGCCCGCAGCAGCGCGCGATAGGTGCCGAGCGCGTGCGGACGGATCGCGTGCGTGTCGTAGTGCATCCGCCAGGGGAAGCTCGAGTCCTCGCCGGCCGGGATGTGCAGCAGGTTCGACCAGAAGTCGACCATCACCTCGTGCACCTGCCACGTCGACACCACGCGGCGGGACAGCGAGTACCGGACGAGGTCGTTGCCGTACTGCCAGCCGCCGTAGGCACCGCTGCGCGCGTTCTCCCATGCGGTGGCGGGGGAGTCGCGCAGGTGCGGGAACCAGGCCAGCGTCGCGTCCGCGGTCGCATCCTTGCCGGGCGACAGCTGCGCCTCGAACCAGGCGTCGACGGACCCGAACCGCAGGACGTCGGCCTCGAGGCGGCCGTTGTGGCCGTAGGTGAACCGGCGGACGAGGTGCTGCGCGTACTCGGTCAGGCGCGGCTGCGTGCCGGGCAGGGCGGCCATCAGCAGGCCCCCGACGACGTGGTGGCGGCGGTGTCCGACGAGACGAGGACGGTGAGCCAGCGCGTCCCGCCGGCCGTGGTCGAGGCGATCCCGTACTCGAAGCCGCTGGCGTCGTGGCAGGCCGAGAGCAGGCGGCCGGTCTCGCCGTAGGGCGAGGACAGCCAGGCGTCGACCGTGGTGCGGACGGCGTCGGCGGCGCTCCCGCTGCCGACGGCGCGGGTGACGGCCGAGACGGTCCGTCCGGGGCAGTCCTTCGCCGGCAGGCTGCGCCCGGCGGCACGGTGCTCCGCGGAGCCCGGATCGGCGGCGCGGCCCAGGCTCGCCATCCACGCGGCATGACGTCGCGCGTACGTCGTGAGGCAGGCCTCCGCGCCGCGATCGGTGGCGGCCGTGACGGCGGGACGCGCGTAGGTGCCGCGGGCCTCGCGCACGGCGGCGAGCAGCGTCTTCTCCTCGGCCGTCAGGGTGGCGGGCCGGGACGGCACGGTGCGCTGCACGGCGCGCACGGCGACCTTGACCTTGCCCGAGCGGGCGAGGCGGTGCGTGTGCGCGGAGCCTCCGCTCCTGTGCCTGACGCGCGGCGCGATCGCGCGGTAGGTGAACGTGCCGGTCCCGGGCTTCAGGCGGACGGAGGCGCTCCCGCGCACCGTGCGCTTCGCGATCGTGCGCCAGGCCTTGCGGGTCGAGTCGTAGCGCTGCAGGTGCACGGGCCGCGGGTGCTTCGTGGAGGTCTTCAGGCGGAACGTCACGACCTGGCCGCGCTCGAGGCTGCGGGGCGTGGCGCCGAGACTCAGCGCGGGCCTCTTCGCCGCCGGCTGGAGCGTCGTCTCGGCGGGCCGCTCGACCGCCGTGCGCTCCTGCGCCACCACGAGCGCGCCCCCGGCGAGGGCCGTCACGACGACCGCGACGGCCGTCGCGGCTCCGATGTGACGAATGTGGCGCATGGGGAAGATGATGACTGACCGCGCGCCGAAAGAACAGTCCGTCGGCGCAACGAGAACGGCCCGCCCCAACAGGGGCGGGCCGTGACGTGCTCGGTGCGGGTCAGCCGCGCTCGGAGGAGGCCTCGAAGAGGGAGCCCTGCTCCTCCTGCGGAGCCTCGCCCGTGAGGTTCGCCAGTGCACGGCGGACGTTCGTCAGCTGGGCGTTGATGCTCTCGCGGCGGCGCTCGATCTCGGCGACCTCGCGCTCGGACTCGACGCGGACGCGCTCGGCCTCGGCCTTCGCGTCCTCGACGATCGCGGCGGCCTTGCGGTGCGCCTCGTCGGCACGCTCGCGGTCGAGACGAGCGGCCTCGGCCTGCTCGGCCTCGGCCTTCGCGCGACGGGCGGCGAGGTCCTGCTCGAACTCGGCGACCGACCGCTGGTGCTCGGCGGTGATGCGGTCGAGCTCGGCCTGGGCGGCCTCGGTGACCTTGGCGGCCTCGTCGAGCGCCTGCTTGCGCACGCGGTCGGCCTCGAGATCGGCCTCGCGCCGGGTGGCCTCGGCGTACTCGTCGGCCTCTCGACGGGTCGCCCCGGCGTACTCGTCGGCCTCGCGGCGCGTGCTGACGTCGTAGGCGTCGGCCTCCTTGCGCAGCTTGCGGACCGCGTCGTTCGCGTCGGTGCGCTGGGTCTCGACCTCCTTGGCGGTGGCCTTGCGCAGCGCGGCGGCCTCCTCCTCCGCGAGGCTCAGGATCTGGCCCACGCGGTCGCCGAGGTGCCGGAAGTTCGGCTCGGTGACCGCGGCCAGCCGGTCCTCGCCCTCGGCGATCTGCTCGCGAAGGGCCTTCGCGTGCTCCTTGAGCGTGGCGATGTGCGCGTCGACCTCGCTGGGGTCGTAGCCGCGCATGACGGTGCGGAAGGACGAGTTCGGGCTGCTCATGGTGGGTCCATTGTCTCAGAGGGGACAAGCACCCCGCAGGTCCTCAACGCACGGGACGGGTGTCCCGTGTCACGCGGTGGTGTCGTCCCGGGGCGTGGCCGGCGACCCGGTGAGGGTGCTCAGCATCTGGCGCAGGTTCGCCAGCTGGTCGTTGATGCTGTCGCGTCGTTGCATCGCGGCGGCAACTTCCCGTTCGGACTCGGCCCGGATGCGGTCGGCCGTGGACTTGGCGTCGTGGACCAGGCCGTTCGCGCGGGCCTGGGCCTCCTCGAGGATGCGGCGGGCGTCGCGCTCGGCGTCGGCACGCTCGGCCTCGGCGGCCGCGTGCTGCTCCTGCAGGCGGCGCTCCAGCTCGTCGAGGCGCGAGCGGTGCTCGGCCTCGGACTCGGCGAACTGCTGCTCCGCGGCCTCGCGGCGCGAAGCCATCGCGACCTCGAAGTCGGCGTTGGCGGCGGCGGCCTTCGCGCGCTGGCGCTCGACCAGCGTCTCGGCCTCGTGCCGTCGGGTGGCCACCTCGCGCTCGGCGCTCTCGAGCAGGTCGGCGGCGGTGCTTCGGGCGTCCTCGACCGTGCGGGTCGCCTCGGCCTCGGCGTCGCCGCGGGTGGTGTCGGCGTGGACCTGGGCGTGCTCGCGCAGGCGGGCGATCTCCTCGTCGGCGGACTGACGCGCCTCGGCGACCTCGGTGGCGGCGGACTCGCGCAGCGCCGCGGCCTCCTCGCGGGCCAGGGCCAGGATCTGCACGACGCGCTCGCCGAGGTGCTCGAAGGACGCGGGCTCGGTCGGCCTGGGCTCCTCGTCGACCGGCCGGGCCTCGGGAACGGCGCGCAGGCGCTCGATCTCGTCCTCGAGTTCGGTGACGCGGGACTGGACCTGGACGGGGTCGAACCCGCGCAGGACGATGCGGAAGTCGGCGGTGGACTCGGTCATGCGGGTGGCTGCTCCTCGTTGCCGGAGTGGTCGGTGTCATGGCCCGAGAGCACCGTGATGACGTCGGAGAGTCGTGCGAGCTCGTCGGCGGCTCGGTCGCGCGCGGCCAGCAGGTCGTCGGCCTCGCCGCGGGCCTGCTCGAGCAGCGTGCGGGCCTCGTGGCGGGCCTGCGCCACGCGCTCGTGGGCCTCGGCGAGCAGGGCCGTGGCCTCGTCGCGGCGGGCCTTGCTCTCGCGCAGCGCGTCGCGCTGGGTGGTGAGCACCTCGTCGCTCACGCGCGAGCGCAGCAGGCGGGCGGCGGACTCGGCCTCGGCGAGGCGGCGGGAGGCGCGCTCCTCGGTGGCGTCGGCCAGCGCCTCGGCCTGGGCGCGCAGCCGGCTGGCCTCCTGGCCGGCCTCGACGAGGATGCGCTCGGCGCGGACCTGGGCGTCGGAGAGGACGTCGTCGGCGGCGGAGGCGAGGTCGGCGGCGGCTTCCTCGGCCTGCGCGATGTCGTCGGCCAGACGGGCGCGGACGCGCGCAGCGATGCCGCCGGCGACGATGCGGGTGCGGCGCAGGACGGACGCGGCGTCGCGGTGACCCTGCTGACGCATCCGCTCGGACTCGAGGTGGCCGTTGCCCAGCAGCAGGTCGATCGTGGCGCGGGTCTCGTCGAGCTCGGCGCGGGCGGCGGAGATCGTGCGCTCGGACTCGGCGCGCGCGTGCTCGACGCGGCTGTCGGCGTCCTGGCGGGCGTGGGCCAGCAGGCGCTCGGCCTCGACCTTGGCGCGGTCGGCCTCGTCGATGGCGGACTCGACCACCATCTCGGCGTTGCGGGTGGCGGCCTGCGAGATCTCGAGGGTGTGCTGGTCGGCCTCGGCGACGATGCGCTCGACGTACTCCTCGGCCTCGGTGGTGCGTCGCTCGCTGTCGGCCCGGGCCGTGGACAGGAGCGCGGCGGCTCGGGCCTCGGCGTCGCGGACGAGCCGGTCGGCCTTCTCGTGCGCCTCGGACAGCAGGCGGCCGGCCTCGCCGGCGGCCTCGGTGAGCATGACCTCGGTGCGCTCGTGGGCGTCGGCGAACGTGGCCTCGGCATCGCGCTCGGCGACCTCGCGGCGCTGCTCGGCGTCGCGCACCAGGACGGTGGCCTGCTCGCTGGCGTCGGCGACGATCGTGGCGGCGTCCTCGGACGCCCGGTCGAGCTGCTCGGTGACGTTGACGAGGTGGGCGTCGGCCGTGTCGCGCACCTGGCGCGCGTCGTCGTAGAGGAGCCGGGCCTCGGCCTCGAGCCGGCGGGCCTCGGTGGTGATGCGCTCGGCCTCGGCGGCGGCGGACGCCTCGAGCTCGGCGGCCACCTCCTGGGCATGACGCAGCAGGTCGGCGACACCGCGGGCGTGGGCGGTGGCCGACCCGGATCCCTGGGTGTGATCAGCCGACATGGTCCGACCAGTGTTCCACGGCCCCCCACCACGGATCGAGGGGTGAGACGCGCCTTTTCGGCCGGTGAGACGCGAGTCACCCGGCGCCCCACAGCCCGTTCACAGGCACGCCGCAGGACGGCCCCAGCAGGGACCACCACGGTGGTGCCCACACCGACCCGGAGGGACTGCATGAGAACGCTCGCGAGCTTGCTCGGAACCCGTCGACGGCGCCTCGCCGCCGCGGCCGTCGCCGTCCTGGTGGCCTCGGCCGCCTGGTACGTCGGACGCTCCGACGCCGAGGAGGCCACCGCCACCACGACCACGGCGGAGGCGACCACGACGACGCTCGAGGACACGGTCACCGGCAGCGGCACGCTCGCGGCCCGTCGCTCGTCGACGCTGGCGTTCGACTCCTCCGGCACCGTCACGAAGGTGCGGGTCGAGGCGGGCGACACCGTCCGCAAGGGCGAGGTGCTCGCGACGATCGACACGTCCGCGCTGGAGGCCTCGCTCGCGTCGGCCGAGGCCCAGCTGACGGCCGCGGAGACGACCGCGGCGAGCGACGGCGACGAGACCTCGGCCCAGCAGGCGGCGAACACCGCCAAGGTGGAGAGCGCACGGGCCGACGTGGCCGCGGCCGAGGACGCGCTGGAGGCGGCGACGCTCACCGCGCCGTTCGCCGGCACCGTCGCCTCGGTCGGCTACGAGAAGGGCGACCGCGTCGGCGGCTCGAGCGGCTCGAGCGGCTCGGGTGGATCCGGCGGCGCCACGGGTGCCTCGACCACGGACAGCACGGGGATCACGGTCATCACGCCGCGGCGATTCGTCCTGACCGCGAGCGTCTCCGCTGCCGACGTGGAGCGGATCGAGGCCGGGCTGCAGGCCCAGGTGACGCCCACGGGTGCCACCGAGCCGGTCTTCGGCACGGTGCAGTCGGTGGGCCGGGTCGCCGAGGTGGGCACGGACGGCACCGCCACCTTCCCGGTGACGATCGCGCTGACCGGCGAGCAGGAGGACCTCTACGCCGGCACGAGCGCCGACGTCTCGATCATCGTGGAGTCGCGCGCCGACGTGCTCACGGTGCCGACGGCGGCGATCACCACCGAGGACGGGCAGGCCTACGTCACGAAGGTGACCGACGGGAAGGCCGAGCGGACGGCCGTCGAGATCGGCGACACCGCCGGCATGAGCACCGAGATCGTGAAGGGCCTCGAGGAGGGCGACACGGTCCGGTACGAGCAGGCCGTCCGTCGCGCGGGTGGCGGCGCCGGCCGCGGCGGCGAGCAGGGCGGGTTCCCCGCCGGTGGCGGCATGCCGCCCGGCGGTGCGATGCCGGGCCAGCTGCCCGGGGGCAACGGATGAGCGCGCTGATCTCCCTGCGGGACGTGCGCAAGGTCTACACGACCGGGGCGCTCGAGGTCGCCGCCCTCGACGGTGTGACGCTCGACATCGAGCAGGGCGAGTACGTCGCGATCGTCGGGCCGTCCGGCTCGGGCAAGTCCACGCTGATGAACATCCTCGGCTGCCTCGACGTGCCGACCCACGGCACCTACGCGCTCGCCGACGAGGACGTCTCGACGCTCGACGAGGTGCGGCTGGCCGACGTGCGCAACCGCCTCATCGGCTTCGTCTTCCAGCAGTTCAACCTGCTGCCGAGCCTGCCGGCGTGGCGCAACGTCGAGCTGCCGCTGGTCTACGCCGGGGTCGACCGCGACGAGCGCCGCGAGCGCTCGGTCGCCGCCCTGGAGCGGGTGGGGCTCGGCGATCGGGCCGACCACCGCCCGGGCGAGCTCTCGGGCGGCCAGCAGCAGCGCGTCGCCGTCGCCCGCGCCCTGGTCACCGACCCGGCGATGGTGCTGGCGGACGAGCCCACCGGCAACCTCGACTCGCGCTCGACCGCCGACGTGCTGGCGCTGTTCGACGAGCTCTCCTCGATGGGCCGCACGATCGTGCTGATCACGCACGAGCACGACGTCGCCGAGCGCGCCGACCGTCAGGTCGTCGTGCGCGACGGGCGCGTCGTCCAGGCCTCGGAATGGAGCCTGGCATGAACTGGGCCGAGACCTTCCGCACCGGCCTCGAGGCCGTCCGGGCGCACGCGCTGCGCTCGGCCCTGACGATGCTCGGGATCATCATCGGCGTCTCGTCGGTGATCCTCACCGTGGGCCTCGGGCAGGGCGCCCAGGACGAGGTCGCCGAGCAGATCGACGCGCTCGGCAGCAACCTGCTCGTCGTCTCGCCGGGCAACTCGACCAGCGGCGGCCAGCGCGGCGGCTTCGGGTCGGCGACGACGCTGACCCTCGCCGACGCGGTCGCGATCGCCGACCAGGACGCGGTGCCCGACGTCGAGGCGGTCGCGCCCACCACCTCGGCCTCCGTCTCCCTCGTGAACGGCACGACGAACTGGACGACGTCGATGGTCGGGACGACCCCGCCGTGGCAGCAGGTCCGCAACCGCGAGGTCGAGTCCGGTCGGTTCTTCACGGCCGCCGAGGCCGAGTCCGGCGCGAAGGTCATGGTGCTGGGCGCCGACACCGCGGCCGAGCTGTTCGCGATCGGCTCGCCGGTGGGGCAGTCGGTGACGGTCGACGGGACCGCGTTCACCGTGATCGGCGTGCTGGCGCCGTCGGGCTCGTCGTCGGAGACCTCGCAGGACGACACGGCCGTCGTGCCGCTGTCCGCGGCCGCCGCCGCGACCGGCTCGACGGGGACGACCCTCTCCTCGATCTACGTGCAGGCGGCCTCCTCCGACGGGCTATCGGCCGCCTACCAGGAGATCGAGGCCCTGCTGACCAACCGGCACGACATCACCGGCACCGACGACGCGGACTTCACCGTCACGAGCCAGGCGTCGCTGCTGGAGACCGCGAACTCGACGAACCGCACCCTCACGGTGCTGCTCGGTGGGGTCGCCGCGATCTCGCTGCTGGTCGGCGGCATCGGCGTCATGAACATCATGCTCGTCTCGGTCACCGAGCGGATCCGCGAGATCGGCCTGCGCAAGGCCCTCGGCGCGACCCCCTCGGTGATCGGGCGCCAGTTCCTCGTCGAGGCGTCGATCCTCGGGCTGGCCGGCGGACTCGTCGGTGTGGCCCTGGGCGTCGCCGGCGCGTGGGCCCTGCCGCCCCTCATCGACCAGCCCGTGTCCGTCTCCGCCCTCGCGACCCTGCTCGCGCTGGCGACCTCCCTGGCCCTCGGGCTCGGCTTCGGGGTCTACCCCGCGAGCCGCGCCGCCCGGCTCACGCCGATCGAGGCCCTCCGCAGCGAATGAACCCCCTCACGACAGGAGTCACCATGAAGCGCATCCTGACCCTCTCCGCGACCGCCCTGGTCCTCGCGGTCTCCCTCTCCGGCTGCGGGGAGGAGGACGTCGACCAGGACCCGGCCTCGGCGCAGTCGTCCCAGCAGCCGGGATCGGGCCGCCCCGGCGGAGGCCAGCCCGGCTCGGGCAAGGTCGCCGCCGTCGACGGCTCGACCGCGCAGGTGCAGGGCTCCTCGAGCCAGACCGCCGTCACGTGGACGTCCTCCACGACGTTCACGCAGCAGGTCGCGGGCTCGCTGGACGACGTCACGGCCGGCTCGTGCGTCGTCGTGTCGGGCGAGGGCGACGACACCGTCACCGCCGCGTCCGTGCGGATCACCGAGGCCGAGGGCGACGACTGCTCGGGCGGCTTCGGCGGACCCGGCGGCGAGCGTCCGGACCGCGGCGACATGCCGCAGGACCGTCCGTCGGACGCGCCGACCGACCGTCCGTCCGACGCGCCCCGGGGCATGGGTGGGGGCATGGGCGGCGGCCTCGCGGCCGGTCGCGTCACGGCCGTCACCGACAGCGGCTTCACGGTCGCCTCGACGCGTCCGGGCTCGGACGAGACCAGCTCGGTGACGGTCGCCGTCACCGACGACACGACCTACGCGACCACGGAGAAGGCCGACGCCGAGGACGTGAAGGTCGGCGTGTGCGTCCAGACGCGCGGTGAGTCCGACTCGAAGGGTGCCGTCACCGCGACCTCGATCGCGATCAGTCCCGCCGCCGACGGCGAGTGCGTCACGCGCGGCCCGGGCGGCCGGGGCGGCGCCCCGGAGGACGAGGACCAGCAGGACGAGGCGGCGGCCGCGTGATCCAGGTCAGCCGGCGGGTCGGCGTCTCGGCCGTCGCCGCGGCGACGGTGCTGGGCGTCGGCCTGTTCGCCGCCTCCTCGGACGCGGGCGAGGACCGGTACCGCACCGCCACCGCCGCGAAGGGGGACGTCGAGCAGACCGTGACGTACGACGGGACGATCGCCGCCTCGAACCGCTCCGACCTCGCGTTCGCGACGAGCGGGACCGTGAGGAAGGTGCGGGCGTCCGTGGGCGACGAGGTCGAGGCCGGCGATGTGCTGGCCACGCTCGACGCCACGGACCTTCGCGCGAGCGTCATCGCGGCGCGGGCCGACCTCGCCGACGCCGAGGCCTACCTCGACGACGTCGAGGACGGGCAGATCGACACCGTCTCGCGGGCGTCCGGCGGATCCGGCGCGACGCCGTCGTCCGCCTCGACGTCCGGCACCGTCACCAGTGCGCTGTTCACCGGGACGGCCACGATGACGGTCGCCGCGTCCGACGACTCGCTCGCGACGCGGCTTGCCGAGCTCAAGGAGCAGCAGGAGGCGGTCAAGACGGCGCAGAGCGACGCCACCGCGGCCATCGCCGCGGCGAAGACGGCCCTGGCGGCGCAGCAGGACGCGTGTGCCGAGGAGGAGGCCACGGAGGACGCGGACGCCGCCGGGCTCACGCAGGAGTGTCGCGACGCGCTCCGGGCCGTGCAGGACGCCCAGGACGTCGTGGCGCAGGAGCAGGACGAGCAGCAGGCCGCCCTCGTCGAGCTCGGTGCGACCCTCGACGAGGCGGTCGCCCAGCTGGCCGAGGACGCCGAGTCCGAACCGGAGGACGAGCCCGAGCAGCAGACGCCGGACCGGGACTCCGGAAAGCAGGAGCAGACCCCGACCCAGCCGGAGAAGTCGCAGCCCGAGCGGCAGGCCGCTCCTGAGTCGAAGAGCGGCTCGGCGGCGCCCTCCGGCGGCTCCTCGGGGACCACGGCGACGGCCGCCGATCTCGCGTCCGCGCAGGCCGACGTCGACACCGCCGAGGCGGCGCTCGCGTCGGCCGAGGCCGACCTCGCGGCCGCGTCGCTGACCGCGCCGTTCGACGGCACGGTCCTCGCGGCGGACGTCGCGGCCGGCTCGGAGGTCTCGACGAGCGACCGGGCCTTCGTGCTCGTGGGCGACGGCGACGCCACCGCGACGCTCAGCGTGCCGGTCGACGACCTCGGTGCGCTCGAGGTCGGCCAGGCCGCCACCGTGACCACCGCGACAGGAGCGTCGCTCGGCGCCGAGGTCTCGGCGATCGCGCTGCAGCCCGATGCCTCGGACGAGCAGTCGTCGACGACCTATGGCGTGACCGTACGGATCGACGACGAGACGTCGGCGCCGGAGGGCTCGGCCGTGTCCGTGGCGGTGGTGACCGGCACGGCGGCGGACGTCGTCACCGTGCCGAGCTCGGCGGTGACGCGCCGGACGGCGACCCAGGGCACCGCCCTCGTGCTGTCCGACGGCGAGGTCGAGCGGCGCCAGGTGACGCTCGGAGCGCTCGGCAGCACCGTCGTCGCCGTCACCGACGGGATCAGCGCGGGGGAGCACGTGGTGGTCGCCGACCTCGAGGCCGCGCTGCCCAGCAGCGACTCCGCTGACACCCGCTCGCTCACCGGCGGCGGCCGGGGCGGCCCGCCGTCCGGCTTCCCCTCCGGCGGTCGCCCTCCCGGGTGAGGCCTTCCGGCGGTCCATACGATGGCGGGAGCCGGGCGTCGCGCATCGGGCGCGCCCGGACCACCGCCGCGACGCGGCGACCGACCGTGAGGACGAGCATGACCACCACGACCCGCGAGATCCACCTCGCCCAGCGCCCCACCGGACTGCCGGGACCCGAGACCTACCGCTTCGTCGAGCGCGAGCTGCGCGACCTGCGCGAGGGCGACGTGCTGGTGGAGAACATCGTGCTGACGGTCGACCCGTACATGCGCCCGCGGATGAACGACGTGAAGTCGTACGTGCCGCCGTTCAAGCTCGACCACGCGCTCGACGGCGGTGCCGTGGGCGTCGTCGTGGAGTCGCGCTCCGAGAGCCTGCCCGTCGGCACGGTCGTCCGTCACGGCCTCGGCTGGCGCGAGCACGCGGTGCTGGCCGACCAGTACGCGACGAAGCTCGACCTCAACGGCCTGCCGACCTCGTACTTCCTCGGCGTGCTGGGCATGCCCGGCCACACGGCCTACGCGGGCCTGTTCGACGTCGCCGCGTTCCAGCCCGGCGACTCGGTGTTCGTCTCGGCGGCCGCGGGCGCCGTGGGCAGCCTCGTCGGCCAGTTCGCGCGCCTCGCCGGCGCCGAGCGCGTGGTCGGCAGCGCCGGATCGGCCGAGAAGGTCGCGCTGCTGACCGACGAGCTGAAGTTCGACGCCGCCATCAACTACCGCGACGGCGACGTCATGGGCCAGGTCGGCGCGGCGTTCCCCGACGGCTTCGAGGTCTACTTCGACAACGTGGGCGGCGACCACCTCGAGGCGGCGCTCGAGCACATCAACGAGCGCGGCCGGATGGCGCTGTGCGGATCGATCTCGGGCTACAACGACCCGAAGGCCAGCGGCCCGCGCAACATGTTCAAGGCCGTGGGCAAGCGCCTCACGCTGCGCGGCTTCATCGTGAGCGACCACGAGTCCCTGCGCCCCGAGTTCGAGCAGAAGGTCGGCCAGTGGCTCCGCGACGGGGACCTGACCTACAACGAGACCACGTGGAACGGGCTCGACGCGATGCCCGAGGCCTTCGCCGGCCTGCTCACCGGAGCCAACACCGGCAAGGCGATCGTCCGCCTCCGCGAGGACCCCACCGCCTGACCGCACCGCCCCGCCGCTCGCCCCCCCTGAAGCGCGAGTGGCGCAATTCCGCCCGCCACTCGCCGAGTGGCGGGCGGTTCTGCGCCACTCGGGGACCCGGTGTGCGCCACTCGGCGCCGACGGAAGGGGAAGGGTAGGCCCCGTGGGACTCGAACCCACAACCCGCGGATTAAAAGTCCGCTGCTCTGCCAATTGAGCTAGAGGCCCGCGCCGAGGCGCAGGGTCCAGTCTGCCAGCCGGGTCGCCCCGGCCCCGCTCAGCCGCGAAAGAGCGCGCGCAGCCTGCGCGCGAGACGCACGAGCAGGCCGCCGGGCGTGACGCGCTCGAGGCGGTCGATCCGTGCGGTCAGCTCGTCGATCCGCTGCTGCTGGCGCTTCGCGCGCTCGTCGCGCTGGTCGGCCAGGCGGGCGTGGCGCGAGCCCGCGCCCTGGTAGGCCGGCGTGTCGAAGGGGTAGTCGTACCGCTTCGGGTGCCGCGTCATGTCGATGACCATGGCGTGCCGGAGCCAGTCGAGCCGCGCCGCGACCTCGCCGAGGTCGGGGCGCGCGAGCGTGTGCACGGCCGGCGGGAACGAGGCCGCCTCGAGCCGGTAGTCGAACTGCGAGGCGTCGCGACCCGGCTGCCAGCGGTGCTCGAGGCCGTTTCGCTCGAGGAACGCGGCGTAGCGGTCGAAGCGCTCGGGCAGGGCCTCGTGGAACGGCGCGAGGTCGGTGGCCTCGAGGAGGTCCTCGACGCGGACCGGCTCGTCGAAGCGCGGCTGCAGCCGGTGCGGCATCCGGTGGTACTCGGCCAGCTCGAGCGTGCGCGAGTCGTGCGCCAGCATGAGCGCCGGCGTGCCCGCCAGCAGCGCGGCCACGTTGCCGTGGAAGCGCGTGCCGTAGACGAAGTCCTGCTGGGCGAGGAAGTCGTACCAGGACCACGTGTCGACGAAGAGCCGCATCCGGTCCTGCTGGTACAGCGGGTGGCGCAGGTGCGCGGGCACGAGCGGGTCGGTGACGTGCGGGTGCGGGACGCCCCACAGCAGCAGCCGCAGGTCGTGCTGGTCCTGGCCGACGTAGGTCAGGTTCGGGTGTCGCGCGCCCTGCTCGGTGGCGAAGGCGCCGATGCCGGGCACCTCGGGGGTCAGGTTGAGGCCGAGCGCGGCGTCCTCGGCGAGCGAGGCCGGCACGTCGCGCACCTTCAGGTCGGGTCCGTGCAGGAACAGCGAGGGGCAGCCGATGACGTCGATCGAGTCGCCCGGGAAGCCGAGGTCGACGAGGAAGTCACGCGTGAACTCGCCGCGGACGCCGATCGAGGCGGAGCGCTCGAGGACCGCCGCGACGAACCGCCGGGTCACGTCGCGCACGTCGGCGAGGGCGTCGAACGAGCGGTCGGCGGGGGCCTGCGCGCCGATGCCGATGACGGTCACGGGGATCGTCAGCTGCTCGACCAGGGCCGCGAGGTTGTCGAGCTTGTCCGCGAAGTCGGCGCGGAACGAGTTCGCCATCGGCACGACGAAGTGGTCGAACTCGTCGTTCATGCGCGCGGCGTCGTCGGCCGTGGCCGCACGGCGCTCGCTCAGGGTGGAGTTCGCGACCAGCTCGTGCGGCGCCACGTCGAGCGCCTTCCACACGGAGTGCTGGAACAGGAAGTTCCCGCTGTTGGAGTTGAAGACGTCCTGCGTCAGGGTCGTCTCGGGTACGACCGCCGTGAACGGGTCCTTGCCCGCACGGATGAGGATCCGAGCCATGGCGCCAGTGTGGCAGAGCGACCCGCTCCTTCGGGGACGGACGATGAGGCCTTTCGCCCCGCTCCGGTACCCGCATGCCTCATCGTGCGTCCCACTGTGATCGTGGTCACCTCAGTGCACAGGACGGGGATCCGCGACGTAGACTGACGGCGTCACTTTGTCTGGTACCCGCTTCGGGACTGGAACGAAAGGCAAGATCCATGTCGCACCCTCGCGTGGGTGTGGTCGGCGCCGGCCGTGTCGGTTCCGTCCTCGCCGGCCGGCTCCAGCGAGCCGGCCACCACCTCGTCGGCGTCAGCGGACGCTCCGACGCCTCGCGTCTCCGCGTGCAGACCCTGCTCGGCGGCGTCCCCGTGCTCGAGCCCGCCGAGGTCGTGCGCCGCGCCGAGATCGTCGTCCTGGCCGTGCCCGACGACGCCCTCGCCGGCGTCGTGGCCGAACTCGCGCCGCACGTCGGCCCCGGCCGCCTGATCGCCCACACCAGCGGCCGTCACGGCCTCGCCGTCCTCGAGCCGCTCGCGCGCGCCGGTGCCCGCACCCTCGCGATGCACCCCGCCATGACCTTCACCGGCACCGAGGTCGACCTCGACCGCGGCTGCGTCTTCGGCGTGACCGCCACGCCGGCCGACCGCGACGCCGCCGAGACCCTCGTCGCCGAGCTGAACGGCTCGGTCATGTGGGTCGACGAGGCCGACCGCGCGACCTACCACGCCTCGCTCGCCCACGGCGCGAACCACCTCACCACGATCGTCACGCAGGCCATGGACCTGCTGCGCCAGATCGGCGCCGAGGACCCGGCCGCCGTGCTGCGCCCGCTGCTCGAGGCCGCGCTCGACAACACGCTGGCCTACGGCGACGCCGCCCTCACCGGTCCCGTCGCCCGGGGCGACGTCGACACCGTCCGCGCCCACGTCGCCCAGCTGGCCGACCCGTCGGTGCGCCGCACCTACGCCGCCCTCGCCACCGCCACGGCCGACCGCGCCGAGTCCACCGGCCGCATCGACACCGACACGGCCGACGCCGTCCGCACGGCTGTCATCCGCGAGAAGGTCCGCTGATGCCCACCGTCGTCCGCACCGCGGCCGAGCTGCGCGCCGCCACGTCCGGCACCGTCGCCCTCGTCCCCACGATGGGCGCCCTGCACGACGGCCACGTGAGCCTCATGCGGCACGCGCGGCCGCTCGCCGACACGCTCGTCGTCTCGATCTTCGTCAACCCCACGCAGTTCGCGCCGGGGGAGGACCTCGACGCCTACCCGCGCACGTTCGACGCCGACCTCGAGCACTGCGAGGCCGCCGGGGTCGACGTCGTCTTCGCGCCCACGGTGGACGAGATGTACCCGCACGGCCTCGACGGCGCGATCACGGTCGATCCGGGCCCGCTCGGCTCGATCCTCGAGGGCGCCGAGCGCCCCACGCACTTCCGTGGCGTGCTCACCGTCGTCTCGAAGCTGTTCGGCCTCGTGCGTCCCGACGTCGCCGTGTTCGGCGAGAAGGACTACCAGCAGCTGACGCTGATCCGGCTCATGGCGCGCGAGCTGTGCCTGGGCGTCGAGGTGGTCGGCTGCCCCACGGTCCGCGAGTCCGACGGGCTCGCGATGAGCTCGCGCAACCGCTACCTGACCGCGTCCGAGCGCGAGCGTGCCGCCGCGATCTCGGCCGCCCTCCGCGCCGGCGTCGACGCCGGACCCGACGGCCCCGAGGCCGTCCTCCATGCCGCCGGGAAGGTGCTGGCCGACGCCGGCATCGACCCGGACTATCTCGTGCTCACCAGCCCCGACCTCGGACCGGCCCAGCCCGGCCGGGAGTCGCGCCTGCTGGTGGCCGCCCGGGTGGGCCGACCGCGCCTGCTCGACAACTGCGCCGTCCCTCTCGGGGACGTCGCGAAGAGAGGGAAGTGACCCGATGCTGCGCACCATGATGAAGTCCAAGATCCACCGCGCCACCGTGACGCAGGCCGACCTGCACTACGTCGGCTCGGTCACCGTCGACGAGGACCTGCTCGACGCGTCCGACATCCTGCCGGGCGAGCTCGTGCACATCGTCGACGTCACCAACGGCGCCCGCCTGGAGACCTACACGATCGCCGGCCCCCGCGGCTCGGGCGTCATCGGCATCAACGGCGCCGCCGCGCACCTCGTGCACCCCGGCGACATCGTCATCCTGATCGCCTACGCGCAGGTCGAGGACGCCGAGGCCCGCGAGCTGCAGCCGAGCGTCGTGTTCGTCGACGCCGACAACTCGATCGTCACGCTGGGCCACGACGCCGCCGACGTCCCGGCCGACTCGGGCCTCAAGCGCGGAGACCTGGTCACCGTATGACCTTGTTGGCGATCGACGCGGGCAACGCCGACACGAGCATCGGCCTGTTCGACGGCGACGAGCTGATCGCCGACTTCGTCGTCGCCTCCGACGAGCGACGCACGTCCGACGAGTGGTTCCTCGTGGTGGAGGGCTTCCTGCGCCGCGCGAACCTGCCCGAGGTGGACGAGATCGCCATGTGCTGCACCGTCCCGGCGCTGCTGGTGGCGCTGCGGCGCACCTACCTGCGCTACTACGGCGACGTGCCGGCGTGGGTGGTCGGCCCGGGCGTGAAGACCGGCGTGCCGATCCACACCGACAACCCGCGCGAGGTTGGCACCGACCGCATCGTCAACGCCCTCGCGGCCAAGGAGCTGTACGGCGGTCCGGCGATCGTCGTCGACCTCACGGGCACGGCCACGGTGATCGACGCGATCGACGCGCAGGGTCGCTACCTGGGCGGCTCGATCGCTCCGGGCGTCGAGGTCTCGCTCGACGCGATCGTGCGCCGCAGCGCCCAGCTGCGCAGCGTCGAGATCACGACGCCGCGCGACGTCATCGGCAAGAACACGGTCGAGGCGCTGCAGTCGGGCATCGTGTTCGGCTTCGCGGGCCTCATCGACGCGATCGTCGAGCGGATGATCGACTCGCTCGGCGAGGAGCCCGAGGACGTCTCGGTCATCGCCACCGGCAGCCACGCCGCGGTCGTGCTCACCGAGTGCGAGACGATCACCGCCCGCGACCCGAAGCTCACCCTCCAGGGCCTCCGCCTCGTGGCCGCCAAGAACCGCTGACCGCCCCGGGCCGAGATGTGCTCCTTTTTCGACCTGTGAGGGCCTCTCAAACGTCGAAAAAGGAGCAGATCTCGTGACGGGCGGGCGGGTCAGACGAGCGCCGGGCGGGCGGCGGAGACGTCGTTCGTGGTGACCGAGTCGACGCCGAGGTCGCCGAGGCGCTCGACCTGCTGCGGGTCGTCCACGGTCCACGCCGTCAGGGTGCCGCCGGACTGGTGCACGCGCTCCACGAGCGCGCGGTCGACGCGCCGGTGGCTGACGTGGAACTCGTCGAAGCGCTCGAGGTCCTCACGGGTCGGCCGGCTCCGGGTCACCAGGCCCACGGCATGGTGCACGGGCAGCGCGGCCTCGCAGATGGCGCGGTCGAAGCTCATCAGGGTGGCGCGGCTGTGGCTGCCGAGCTCGTCGAGCACGGCGCGCACGTAGGAGCGCGGATCCACCGGAGCGGGCTTCAGCTCGACGACCAGGCGCGCGTCGGTGCCGCGCAGCGCGTGCACGACGTCGCGCAGCGTGGGCACGGGCGTCCCGGCGAAGGTCGGGGACTTCCAGCTGCCGGCGTCGAGCGCGGCCAGCTCGGCCAGGGTGAAGCGCTGGACCGACAGGCCCACCTTGGCGGTGCGCACGTGGCGCAGGTTCGTGGTGCGCAGCGGCGAGCGGTCGTGCATCAGCACGATCGAGCCGTCGGCCGTGGGCTGCACGTCGATCTCGAGGGCGTCGGCCCCCAGGCGCACGGCTTCGCGCAGTGCGGGGATGGTGTTCTCGGGGTGCGTCGCGCTCTGCCCCCGGTGGGCGGTGATCCGCGGTGCTGTCATGGCTCCACGCTGCCTGCCACACCTGACCGCGAGGTGAACGCAGCCTGTGGATCGGCCGAACTTCCGCCGACGCGCGTCCGGGACCGCGGCCGGTGCCCTGCCGCGCTAGCCTCCGGGGATGAGGATCTTGCGCCTGGTCGCCGACGTGTACTGGTTCTTCAGCCGGTGGACCTTCCGGTCGGAGCCCGCCCCGCAGCACTCGGGCATCCTGCTCGCCGCGCCCCACACCTCGAACTGGGACTTCGTCCTCATGCTGGGTGTCGCCTGGCGCGCCGGCTTCCGCCCGAAGTTCCTGGGCAAGAAGGAGCTGTTCCGCGGCCCGGCCGGCCCGATCATGCGCGCGCTCGGCGGCGTGGCGGTCGACCGCAAGAACCCGGCCGGACTCGTCGACGACCTCGTGAAGCAGGCGAGGTCGGGCGAGACCTTCCAGCTGGTGATCACGCCCGAGGGCACCCGCGGCAACGTGCCGCGCTGGAAGTCGGGCTTCTACCGGCTGGCCCGCGAGGCCGACCTGCCGGTGACGCTCGCGTACTGCGACCGCACCACGATGACGACCGGCATCGGGCCGACGATCCACCTCACGGGCGACGTGAAGGCCGACATGGACGTCATGCGCGCCTTCTTCGCCGACAAGGCCGGCGTGCGTCCCGAGCGCCGTGTCGAGCCGTACCTGGCCGAGGAGGGCCGCGCGGCCGAGTGACCGTGTCGGCGCGCCCGCGGCCGCCGACTAGACTCGTGCCTCGTGACCGAGACGCCTGAACTTCCCGAGGACGACCTGCCCGAGCAGATGCGGGTGCGCCGGGAGAAGCGCCAGCGCCTGCTGGACTCCGGCGTCGATCCGTACCCCCTGCTCGTCGAGCGCACCCACGCGATCCGCGAGGTCGTCGAGGCGAACGACCCCGAGCAGCTCGGCGCCGACGCGCACACCGGCCAGGTCGTGTCGATCGCCGGCCGTGTCATCTTCCTGCGCAACACCGGCAAGCTGTGCTTCGTCCGACTGCGCGAGGGCGACGGCACCGAGATCCAGGCCATGCTGTCGCTGGCCGAGGTGGGCGAGGAGTCGCTCGCCGACTTCAAGGCGCTCGTCGACCTGGGCGACCACCTCGTCGTCACCGGCGAGGTCATCACGAGCCGCCGCGGCGAGCTCTCGGTCATGGCCACCACCTGGCAGATCGCGGCCAAGACGCTGCGCCCCCTGCCGGTCGAGCACAAGCCGCTCTCGGACGAGGCCCGCACCCGCATGCGCTACCTCGACCTGATCGTCCGCGAGGAGGCGCGCCAGAACGTGCGCGTGAAGGCCTCGGTGCTGAAGTCGCTGCGCGCCACGCTCGACCGCCACGGCTACATCGAGGTCGAGACGCCCGTCCTGCAGCACACCAACGGCGGCGCCGCGGCCCGCCCGTTCCACACGCACCTCAACGCGTTCGACGAGCCGGTGCTGCTGCGGATCGCCCTTGAGCTGCACCTCAAGCGCGGACTCGTCGGCGGCATCGACAAGGTCTACGAGATCGGCAAGACCTTCCGCAACGAGGGCGTCGACAACACCCACAACCCCGAGTTCATGATGCTCGAGGCGTACGAGGCGTATGGCTCCTACGACACGATGGCCGAGCTGGTCCGCGACCTCGTCGTCGACGCGGCCCGCGCGGTCGGCAAGACGGTGGTCCCGGGCCGCGACGGCACCGAGATCGACCTCGAGGCCCCGTGGCGCCGCGCCACGATCCACGAGCTGGTGGCCGAGGCCACGGGCGCCGCGATCGACGTGCACACGCCGGAGGCGAAGGTCCGCGAGGTCGCGCGCGACCACGGCGTCGCCCTGCAGGACGGCTGGGGCGCGGGCGAGGTCGTGCTCGAGCTCTTCGAGAAGCTCGTCGAGCACACGCTGATCCAGCCGACGTTCGTGTGCGACTACCCCGAGGCCGTGCGCCCGCTGGCGAAGAAGCACCGCACCACGCCGGGCCTGGTCGAGGCGTGGGACCTCATCATCAACGGCGTCGAGCTGGCGCCGGCGTACTCCGAGCTCAACGACCCGGTGATCCAGCGCGAGCGGCTCGAGGAGCAGGCGCGCCTCGCGGCCGCCGGCGACCCCGAGGCGATGGACGTCGACGAGGACTTCCTGCGCGCGCTCGAGTTCGGCATGCCGCCCGCGGGCGGCATCGGCCTGGGCGTCGACCGGCTCGTCATGCTGCTCCAGGGCATCGGCATCCGGGAGGCCATCCTCTTCCCGGTGCAGCGCCGCGAGTAGTCAGTCGCGGGCCAGGTTCCGCAGCAGGAAGGCCTCGGCGAGGACGACGCGCTCGAACTCCGCGAGGTGCAGGCCCTCGTTGGCGCCGTGCGCGCGGGTGTCGGGGTCCTCGACGCCCGTCACCAGCACGCTGGCCTGCGGGAACGTCTCGAGGAACTCGGCGATGAACGGGATCGAGCCGCCGATGCCCATGTCCACGGGCGCGGTGCCGTCCCAGGCCTCGGTGAAGGCGGCGCGGGCCGCGTCGTAGGCGGGACCGGTGGCGTCGATCGAGGTCGCCTCGCCGGTGTCCACCACGGTGAAGCCGAGCTCGGCGCCCCACGGGACGTGCTGCTCGCAGTGACGACGCAGGCGCTCCAGCGCGTTCTCGGCGGTGTCGCCGGGCGCGATCCGCAGCGAGACCTTGGCCCGGGCGGAGGGGACGAGGGTGTTGCTCGCGCCGTCCACGGCGGGCGCGTCGAGACCCGTGATCGACAGGGCGGGCTTCGTCCAGAGGCGCTCCACCACGGCGCCCGTGCCGATCCACTCCACGCCGGGGTTCGCGCCGGACTCGGCGCGCAGCCGCTCCTCGGGGTACTCGACGTCGGCGGCGGGGCCGTGGTGCAGGCCCTCGATCACGAGGTCGCCCGCGTCGTCGTGGAACGACGCGATCAGCCGACTCAGGGTGATCAGGGCGTCGGGCACGAGCCCGCCCCACATGCCCGAGTGCACGGCGTGGGTCAGGGTGCGGACCTCGATGTCCGCGCGGACGAGGCCACGCAGGCTCGTGGTGAGGGCGGGCACGCCGATGTCCCAGTTGGCCGAGTCGGCGATGACGATGACGTCGGCCGCGAGCCGGTCGCGGTGCTGGCGCAGCAGCTCGGGCAGGGTGTCCGAGCCGACCTCCTCCTCGCCCTCGACGAACAGGGTGACGCTCACGGGCAGGTCGCCGCCGAAGACGCGCACCGCACCGAGGTGCGCGGCGATGCCGGCCTTGTCGTCGGCGGCGCCGCGGGCGTAGAGCCGCCCGTCGCGCTCGGTCGGCTCGAACGGCGGCGAGTCCCACTCGGCGTGGTCGTTCTCGGGCTGCACGTCGTGGTGGGCGTAGAGCAGCACGGTGGGCGCGCCGGCGGGGCCGGCCTTGTGCGCGATGACGGCCGGGGCGCCGCCGTCCTCGCGCGCGCTGACGATGTCCACGCTGTCGAAGTCCTCGGCACGCAGCAGCTCCGCGACGGCCTCGGCGCTGCGGCGCACGTCGTCCGCCCGCGCCGGGTCGGCGCTCACCGACGGGATGCGGACGAGGTCCTCGAGGTCCCGGCGGATCCCGGGGAGGAGCTGCTGGACCCTGGCGCGGATGTCGGCACTCATGGACCCAACCTAGGACGCGATCGGGTATCAGGTGCTCCGGGGCGGACCTCGTCAACGACGTCAGTCCGCCGGCACGCGCTCGGGGCGTCGGCGGCGGAGCTCTTCCACACCCGGGGGTCCCCCATGAGAACCAAGACCGAACAGCTGGAGGCCCTGCGGGGCCGCTTCCGCACCGTCGAGCAGGCCGTGCCGGGCGACGAGGACCTCGGTCCGTTCAAGCTCCTGCCCGGCACCTGGTCCAATGAGCCCGACCTCGCCGGCCGCGGCTGGAACATGATCGCGCTGCCCTTCGGCCCGCCGCAGGGCGCGACGTTCCGGCCGCCGTACCGGCTGCTGATGAACCAGTACAACGAGAAGCTGACGTTCAGCCTCGTCGACAAGGCCGTGCCGAACCGCGGCATCGCCCCGGCGGCCGGCGGGCTCACGCCGAACGCCGACCAGCTCCTCGTCGCCCTCGACTACGAGCAGGGCATCAAGCAGATCGTGTCCGAGGACTTCCCGTCGACGAGCCTGACCGGCGCGCCGGACACCGCGATCCACCACGAGCCGGGCCTCTTCCTGAGCATGACCGACCCGCTCGACGAGGACGTCGTGGACATCGCCCGGCTCGCCACGATCCCGCACGGCGACTCGGTGCTGGGCCTGGGCGTCGCGACGGTCTCGGACGGTCCGCCGACGATCCCGGGCATCAACGCGCTGCCGCTCGGCGTCAATCAGGACGTCGACGCCAACCCGTACCTGCAGCCCTACAAGCACTTTCGCGACGCGCCGTTCCGCGGGCTGTTCAACCCCGTGGACTCGACCGCGCTGCTCAAGGCGGCGAACGAGGGCGTCGACATCGTGCGCACCACCCGGCTCGAGTTCGACAGCACCGTCGCCACCGGCGGCATCTCGAACATCCCGTTCATCGTGCGCCAGGCCAACGCCTCGGAGATGAAGTCGACCTTCTGGATCCAGGAGGTCCGCAATGCGGACGGCGGCATCGACCTGCGGCTGCAGTACGCCCAGGTCGTGCAGCTGGACTTCTTCGACCGGTTCGACGGCGGCCCCGGCCGCATCAAGTGGCCGCACGTCAGCATCAACACGCTCGCGAAGGTCGAGGACCCGCCGGCCCCCGGCCCCGGCGGCTACGACGTCATGCCGAGCTGAGCGCGCCCGGCGCCGGGTATCAGTCCCGGCGCCGGGAGCCTCCCCGCCAGCACCCACCTCCCGACAGGACCACCGAGATGACCGACATCCGCTTCGAAGGCGACATCATCCACTTGGAGGGGCTCGTCGTGCGCGCCACGGCGAACGACCTCATCCTCGACGCGGCCGCGCGCCGCCGGACCAACACGCCGTTCCGGCGGGCCCTCGTCCACGACTTCGACGACGGCCTGACTCTCAACTGGGACAACGACTACCCCGGCGGCGTCAGCGTCAACGCATGCAAGCAGATCTCCGGCTTCAACAACCGGGACTGGCTGATCGTGCGCAGCCGTATCCACCAGCAGTTCGGCACCGACCTCATGCTCGACGGCGGCGCGGACCGACGCGGCCGGATCTTCGGCTCGCTGCGGCGCAACCCGTTCCGGCGCGCGCTCGTGCACGGCTTCGGCGACACCCTGGTGCTGAACTGGGACCGCGACTACACCGGCGGCGTGGTCGTCAACGGTCGCGTGACGATGCCCGACGGCGCGGTCGTCGCCGGCCAGGACGTCGCGGCGACGCTGACCTCCCTGCAGGGCCAGGTGACCGCGCTGACCACCGAGCTCACCGCCGCCACGGCCGCGATCGCCGACCTCACGGCCCGCGTCACCGCGCTGGAGTCCGAGGTCACGCCATGAGCGTGCGCTCGGTGCGCCAGGCGATGAGCGCGATGGGCCTCGGCGGCACCGGAGACCTCTCCGTCATGCGCGACGTGCTCGGCTTCTGGCGCGGCACGCCGCCGCCCGACCCGGCCACCGGATCGCCGGTGCAGGTCACGTTGGGCGAGGCGTTCACCGCCTTGGAGCGCAAGCACGTCCACCTCAACCTGATCGAGGTCGGCTTCGACGCCGCATCGGTCACGCTCGCGGAGGCGGACGAGCGCGTGGACTACGCCGTGCACCGGATCCGCCGGATCTACGCCGACGCCTCGCTCGGCCTCGGGCGCGTGCAGTACTTCTGGATCGACGTGCCCGCGGCCGACGGCTACGAGGACATCGGCAGCGAGTCCGAGGCCGACGACCTGTCCGACGACTGGAGCGTCCCGAACGACGGGATCGACATGTTCCTGGTCGCCAACATCAGCGACGACTTCGTCGGCATCTCGCCGGTGCCCGGCGACTGCGGCAAGGGCGGCAAGTCCGACGGCCTCGTCGGCGGCGAGGTCGGCCGCGCGGCGGAGGGCTTCTCGCGCACCGCCGCCCACGAGCTCGGCCACTTCCTCGACCTCTCCCACAACCACGGGGACACCTGCCCGACGGCCACGTCGGCGCGGGAGAACCTCATGGCCCAGACGCGCTGCGCGGTGAGCGCCCGCAGCTCGGTCCTGTTGACCTCGGGCCAGGGCAGCACCGTGCGCGGCCGCTGCCAGACCCGTGCGGGCCAGTGAGCCCCGCTCCCGAAAGGACGCATCATGCCTGACCTCACTCCCTGGGAGCAGCGCGGCGACGACGAGCTCGTCGAGCTGGCCCACCGCTCTCGCGGCGACATCGCGAAGGAGTCGCTGGCCGCCCTGGCCCGCCGAGGCTCCGAGCGCGCCACCCCCGTGGCCGTCGAGCTCCTCACCGCCCACGCCGAGCCGCGCGTGCGGTCGCTCGCGGCCGTCACCCTGGGCCGCCGGCGCGACCCCGAGGTCCCCGAGGCCCTCACCCGGGCACTCGCGGACGCCGATCCCACGGTCGTGCGCCGGGCCGCCCAGTCGCTGGCGCGGGTCGGCGACGAGGCGGCGCTGCCCGACCTCGCACGGTCGCAGCCGCCGCTCGCGACCCCCGCCGGGCGCGCGGTCCTCACCGCGCGGATGCTCATCGGCTACCGCGCCCACTGGCCCGAGGTCCTCGTCCCGGCGACCGCCGAGGTCACCGACTTCGGCCGCCGTCGCGGCGAGGAGATCACGTTCGGCGGACGGGCCAGGGTGTCCCGTGCGACCGTGCTCGAGGCCGTTCGCGCCGAGGTGCCGGCGCTCGGGTTCCGCACGAGCGACCTGCTGACGTTCACCTGCTCGGGCGCCGCCGGCGCCGTGGCCCTGGCAGAGGAGGTCGGCGAGGCCGACCTGTCCGTGCCGCAGATGCTCGGGGTGATGGTGCGCGAGCGCGTGTGCTCCGAGCGGTACTCGCTGGACTGCTACGTCCTCAGCGACGACCGTGACGCCACGGGCGGCACCCGGCCGTGGCTGTGGCTCGTGCGGCCCAGCGGCCGCGTCGTCCACGTGGGCCGGGCCGAGCTCGACGGCGGGCGCGCCCGCTTCGAGGTCACCGGCTCGGTCGCGCCCTACGCCAACCCGGTGAAGGTGGTCGGCGAGCGCTCGCCGTCGGGCGCGCTGAGCATCGAGACCGCCCTCGTGGGCAAGCCGGCCGCCTCGGCGGCCCGTGCGGCGGCACCTCCGGCCCGGGAGTCGCTCATGCGCTGAGACGCCGCGCGAAGGCTGCCGTCGCGGCCCGATTCCGCCGACAGCGAACAGTGGAAGCCCGGCGGGTGCATGACGGTTGAGTTAAGCAACTGGACACGGCGAGGCGGGTCACCCAGACCCGTCTATGCTGAAAAGACCAGTCCAGCAGAGGGGACCGACATGTTCGAAAGATTCACCGACCGGGCCCGACGAGTCGTGGTGCTCGCGCAGGAAGAAGCGCGCATGCTCAGCCACAACTACATCGGCACCGAGCACATCCTGCTGGGCCTCATCCACGAGGGTGAGGGCGTTGCCGCAAAGGCACTGGAAAGCCTTGACATCTCGCTCGAAGCCGTTCGCGGCCAGGTCGAGGACATCATCGGGCAGGGCCAGCAGGCACCCAGCGGGCACATCCCGTTCACTCCGCGCGCCAAGAAGGTGCTCGAGCTGAGCCTGCGCGAGGCGCTGCAGCTGGGCCACACCTACATCGGCACCGAGCACATCCTGCTCGGCCTGATCCGCGAGGGCGAGGGCGTCGCCGCCCAGGTCCTCGTGAAGCTGGGCGCCGATCTCAACCGCGTCCGCCAGCAGGTCATCCAGCTGGTCAGTGGCTTCCAGGGCAAGGAGTCCGAGACCACGGGCGCCGGCACCGAGGCCCCCGCCGCCGCGTCCAGCGCCGTGCTCGACCAGTTCGGCCGCAACCTGACGCAGGCCGCCCGCGAGGGCAAGCTCGACCCGGTCATCGGCCGGGACGACGAGGCCGAGCGCGTCATGCAGACGCTGAGCCGGCGCACCAAGAACAACCCTGTCCTCGTGGGCGAGCCCGGCGTCGGCAAGACCGCCGTCGTCGAGTCGCTGGCGCAGGACATCGTGCGCGGCGACGTGCCCGAGACGCTCAAGGACAAGCAGATCTACACGCTTGACCTCGGTGCCCTCGTGGCCGGCTCGCGCTACCGCGGTGACTTCGAGGAGCGCCTCAAGAAGGTGCTCAAGGAGATCCGCACGCGCGGCGACATCATCCTGTTCATCGACGAGATCCACACCCTCGTGGGTGCGGGTGCCGCCGAGGGCGCGATCGACGCCGCCAGCATCCTCAAGCCGATGCTGGCTCGCGGCGAGCTGCAGACCATCGGCGCCACGACGCTCGACGAGTACCGCAAGCACTTCGAGAAGGACGCGGCCCTCAACCGCCGCTTCCAGCCGGTGCTGGTCAACGAGCCGTCCGTCGTCGACTCCATCGAGATCCTCAAGGGGCTGCGTGATCGCTACGAGGCCCACCACCGGGTCTCGATCACCGACGACGCGCTCGTCGCGGCGGCCACTATGGCCGACCGCTACGTGAGCGACCGGTTCCTGCCGGACAAGGCGATCGACCTGATCGACGAGGCCGGTGCGCGCCTGCGCATCCGTCGCGCCGCCGCGCCGCCGGAGTTCAAGGAGTTCGACGAGCAGATCGCCGACGTCCGCCGCCGCAAGGAGGGCGCGATCGACGCCCAGGACTTCGAGCTCGCCGCCAGCCTGCGCGACGAGGAGAAGAAGCTCATCGCCGCCAAGCACGAGCGTGAGCGCGCCTGGAAGTCCGGCGACCTCGACCAGGTCGCGGTCGTCGACGAGCACCTCATCGCCGAGGTCCTGGCCAAGGCGACCGGCATCCCGGTCGGCCAGCTCAGCGAGGAGGAGTCCAGCCGACTCCTGCACATGGAGGAGGAGCTGCACAAGCGCGTCATCGGTCAGGACGAGGCCATCAAGGCCCTGTCCCGGGCGATCCGCCGCACGCGTGCCGGCCTGAAGGACCCCCGCCGTCCCGGTGGATCGTTCATCTTCGCCGGCCCCTCGGGCGTCGGCAAGACCTGGCTGTCCAAGGCGCTGGCGAACTTCCTCTTCGGCGACGACGAGGCGCTGATCCAGCTCGACATGAGCGAGTTCAGCGAGAAGCACACGGTGTCGCGCCTGTTCGGCTCGCCTCCGGGCTACGTCGGCTACGAGGAGGGCGGCCAGCTCACCGAGAAGGTGCGCCGCAAGCCGTTCAGCGTGGTCCTGTTCGACGAGATCGAGAAGGCCCACCCGGACATCTTCAACTCGCTCCTGCAGATCCTCGAGGAGGGTCACCTCACCGACGGTCAGGGTCGCGTCGTCAACTTCAAGAACGCCGTGATCATCATGACCACCAACCTCGGTGCGCGTGAGATCTCCAAGGGCGTCAACCTGGGCTTCGCCCAGGCCGGCGACGCGGTCGGCACGTACGAGCGGATGAAGGAGCGCGTCTCGACGGAGCTCAAGCAGCACTTCCGTCCCGAGTTCCTCAACCGTGTCGACGAGGTCATCGTGTTCCCGCCGCTGACGCAGGACGAGATCCTGCAGATGGTCGACATGATGGTCGGCTCGCTCGAGGAGCGCCTCGGCGAGAAGGACATCGACATCGAGCTCACCTCCGCGGCCAAGGAGCAGCTCGCCAAGGTCGGGTTCGACCCGGTCCTGGGCGCGCGTCCGCTGCGTCGCACGGTGCAGCGCGAGGTCGAGGACGCCCTGGCCGAGAAGCTCCTCTACGGGGATCTCCACGCCGGTCAGATCGTCCTGGTCGACTACGTGGACGGTGAGTTCACCTTCACCGGCACGTCGAAGGCCGACCTCGAGCTGCCCGAGGTCCCGCCGGCCGTCGAGGCCGGCGCGAGCTCCGACGACTGAGCACCGCCTGAACGAAGGGCCCGGGTCTCCTGACCCGGGCCCTTCGTCGTGCGCGGGGATGGAAGTTTCCCCGGTTAACCGGGGAAACTGTCACTTCGCGAGGTTCGCGAACCTCGCGAAGTGACAGAAAACCTCGTGAAGTGAGCGGCTACGGTCGGAGGGTGGAGCGCGAGAGGCTGTTGGACTTCAGCGAGGCGCCGGCGCCGGCCGGGGCGAGTCCGTGGGTCGAGGGGTTCGGGCCCGGGACCGACCTGACGATCGCCGAGCCGGATCCGCGGTGGGCGGGCGACTTCGAGGCGCTGCGCGCGCTGATCGTGGGCGCGCTCGGTCCGGCCGTGGAGGTCGAGCACGTTGGCTCGACCTCGGTTCCGGGGCTGCCCGCGAAGCCGATCGTGGACGTCGACGTCATCGTCCCCGACCCCGAAGACGAGGCGGCGTACGTGCCTGCGCTCCAGGCCGTCGGTCTGGTGCTCGCGGTACGGGAGCCCTGGTGGCAGGGGGCACCGACTGCTGCGGAGCGCGGACCCCCGGGCCAACGTGCACGTCTTCGGGCCGGAGGCGACCGAGCCGGTCCGGCACCGCGTCTTCCGTGACTGGCTGCGCACGCACCCGGACGACCGCGACCGCTACGCCGCCGCCAAGCGAGCCGCCGCGGCCGGCGGTGGGCACGTCATGGAGTACAACGCCCGCAAGCAGGCCGTGCTGCGCGAGATCCTCGTCCGCGCGATCGAGGCCTCGGTCCCGTAGCCTCGGCCACCGAGTCCACGCCGAGTGGCGCAAACCGGGGTCGCGAGTGGCGCAGAAGTGCCCGCCACTCGCCGAGTGGCGGGCCGTTTTGCGCCACTCGCGGTAGGCAGCGGGCGACGGGCGACGGGCGGAAGGAGGCGGGCGCGTCAGGCGGGGAGGGTGAGGTGGCCGTCGGGGGTGAGGTCGAGGAGACCGTCGTCGAGGAGGGAGTCGAGGCAGCGCTCGCGCTGGGCGCTGTCGGACCACGCCGCGGCGACGAGCTCGGGCGCCACCGGGCCGTCGGCGTCACGGACCACGGCCATCAGGGCGCCGCGGCACTGGCGGTCGGTGCCGTGCCAGGCCTGGCCGCGACGCGGCGGTCCGTCGTGCTCGGGATAGCCGGCCGCGCGCCAGCGGCACAGGTCGGCGACGGGGCAGGCCTCGCAGCGGGGCGAGCGCGCGGTGCACACCAGCGCGCCGAGCTCCATGGTCGCCGCGGCCCAGACGGCCGCTCGTCCCTCGTCGTCGGGCAGCAGCGAGGTCGCGAGGTCGCGCTCGGCCCGCCGCACCGTGGGCGCCGGGTACTGCACCCCCTCGACGACCCGGGCGAACACGCGCCGCACGTTCGTGTCGAGGACGACCGCGCGCCTCCCGTACGCGAAGGAGGCGATCGCGGCCGCCGTGTAGTCGCCGACGCCCGGGAGCGTCAGCAGCTCCTCGTACGTGCTCGGCACCTCGCCGCCGTGCTCCGTGACGATCGCGGTGGCCGCGGCATGCAGACGCAGCGCGCGCCGCGGGTAGCCCAGGCGGCCCCAGGCCCGCACCGCCTCGCCCGACGGCTCGGCCGCGAGATCGGCCGGCGTCGGCCAGCGCTCCATCCAGGCCTCGAACACCGGCAGCACCCGGACGACGGGGGTCTGCTGGAGCATGAGCTCGGAGACCATGACGCGCCACGGTGCCGGGTCGTCGCGCCACGGCAAGGTCCGCCGGTGGGCGCCGAACCAGTCGATGATGCGCTCGTGGAGCTCGCGGGGCGGGGGAGTGGTGGCAGGCATGGCGCGTCGATCCTTTCACGCCGGGACGGACGGATAACGTGGTGCGGTGAGCAACAGGCCGGTCGGACGCGACGTCTTCTGGCGTCGCCGGCTGCTCGTGCTGGCGGCCCTGCTCGCGATCGCCTGGGGCGTCGTGAAGGTCGTCGAGCTGATGGGTGACGACGAGCCGAAGCCGGCGGCCGCCACGCAGCCCACCCCCACCGCGACCACGCCCAGCAGCCCGCCCACCACGGCGCCGCCCGCCGACCAGGTCTCCGTCGCGATCGAGACCGACGCGGCGCTGTGCGAGCCCGACAACGTGCGCATCGTCCCCTCCGTGCCGACGGGCCAGTTCGCGGGCGGTCCGGTCCGGATGGACCTCATGCTGACCGCCCTCGACGGTGCCGCGTGCACCTTCCGGCCCAGCGCGAGCGAGCTGCTCGCCGTGGTCGACACCGAGCGCGCGCCCATCTACGACTCCTCGGTCTGCCGGGCGGCGTTCTTCGACGAGGCCGTGGCGATCCCGGCCGGCTGGAGCACCGTGACCTCGGTCGAGTGGACCGGCCGCGGCTCCGGCGCGGGCTGCGGCACCAGCGAGGGCTTCGCGCCCCCGGGCACCTACACGCTCAAGATCGGCACGTACGGCGGCGAGCCCGGCGAGGTCACGTTCAAGCTCGCGCGGCGCGCGCCCGAGACGCCCGAGACGAAGGCCACCACCAAGCCGACGACGGCGCCCACGAAGAAGCCGGCCTCGCAGCCGACACCGGCGCGGCCGACCGCCAGCTCGACCGCCGGAAACGACTGAGCCCATCGGGCGGCCGGTGCCGCCCAGATCCGTGATCCGACCGCCCAGCGTCAGACGTAGCGCTCGAGACAAGCCTCGAGCGACGTCCGGTGCAGCCAGTGCCGTGATCCGACAGCCGAGCGTCAGACGTAGCGCTCGAGGATGCTGGACTCGGCGAGGCGCGAGAGGCCGTCGCGGACGCCGCGGGCTCGCAGGTCGCCCACGCCCTCGACGGCCTGCAGGTCGTCGAGGCTGGCGCCCAGCAGGCGCTGGAGCGTGCCGAAGTGCGTGATGAGGCGCTCGACCACCGAGCCGGGCAGCCGCGGGATGCGCGCCAGCAGCCGGTAGCCGTGCGGGGACACCGACGCGTCGAGCGAGTTGCCGTCGCCGATGTGCAGCGCCGAGGCGACGATCCCGAGGTCGAGGACCTCCTGGGACTCCAGCTCGGCCAGCGCGTCGAGCACCTTCGCGGCCTGCTCGTCCGAGCCCGGCGGCAGGTAGTCGCGCACCACGAGCGTGCGCTCGGCGTCGACGCCGCCCACGAGCTCGTTGAGCTGGAGCGAGAGCAGGCGACCGTCGGAGCCGAGCTCGAGCACGTACATCTCGATCTCGTCGGAGATGCGGCGCACCATCTCGAGGCGCTGGGCGACGGCGGTGACGTCGCGGACCGTGACGAGGTCCTCGACCTCGAGGGCCGACAGCGCGTCGGAGACCTCGTCGAGACGGGTGCGGTAGCGCTCGAGGGTCTGGAGCGCCTGGTTGGCGCGGCTGACGACGACCGTGGGCTCCTCCAGCACGTAGCGCTGGTCGTCCTGGTAGAGCGCGATCGTGTGCATCGACGCCGAGACCGAGATGACGGGGACACCGGTCTGGCGGGCCACGCGCTCGGCGGTGCGGTGGCGGGTGCCCGACTCGGTGGTGGGGATCGACGGGTCGGGCATGAGGTGCACGGCGGCGCGCATGATCCGGGTGGCCGAGGAGTCGAGGATGATCGCGCCGTCCATCTTCGCCAGCTCGCGGACGCCGGTGGCGGTGAACGGGACGTCGAGGGCGAAGCCGCCCGTGGAGATCGAGTCGACCACGCGGTCCTGGCCGATGACGATCAGGGCGCCGGTGCGCCCCCGCATGATGCGCTCCAGACCCTCACGCAGCGCCGTTCCGGGCGCGACGGAGCTCAGGGTCGCCCGCAGGTCTGAAGCCGGCACGACGTCTCTCGCTCTCGCTCACGTAGTGGTCGGCCTCATCCTAGGGCAGCGCCCGGAGCGCGGCGGCGAGATCACCGGTTCGCAGCACCTTCAGGCCGACGCGGTCGAGGCTCTCGGTGCCGGTGGGCACGATCGCGTGTGTGAAACCGATGCGCGCCGCCTCGCGCAGCCGGGCCTCGAGACCGCGCACGGGGCGGACCTCACCGGCCAGTCCGACCTCGCCGATCGCGACGAGTCCACCGGGCAGTGGCGAGCCGCCGGCAGCAGAGATCACGGCGAGCGCCACCGCGAGGTCGACGGCCGGCTCGTGCAGCCGAGCACCACCGACCGAGGCCGTGTAGACGTCCTGGTTGCCCAGCGAGACGCCCGTCTTGCTCAGCACGGCGAGCAGCATCGAGACCCGCGAGGAGTCCAGGCCGCTGGAGGAGCGTCGCGGCGACGGCGTGGTGGCCGCGACCGTGAGCGCCTGCACCTCGGCCAGCAGCGGCCGACGGCCCTCCATCGTGACCGTGACGCACGTGCCCGCGACCGGCGACTCGTGCCGCGACACGAACAGGCCGGTGGGGTCGGGCACCTCGACGATGCCGGCGTCGACGAGGTCGAAGCAGCCGATCTCGTCGACCGGGCCGAAGCGGTTCTTGGTGGCGCGCAGCAGGCGCAGCCGGCTGGTGCGGTCGCCCTCGAACTGCAGCACGACGTCGACGAGGTGCTCGAGCACGCGCGGTCCCGCGACGGAGCCGTCCTTCGTGACGTGGCCGACCAGCAGCGTGGCGATGCCCTCCGCCTTCGCGCGGCCGATGACGGTGGCGGCGACCTCGCGCACCTGCGTGACGCCGCCGGGCACGCCGTCGACCGAGGCCGAGCCGATGGTCTGGACCGAGTCGACGATCAGCAGGCTGGGCTTGACCGCGTCGATGTGGGTGAGCAGGCCGCCGAGGTCGGTCTCGGCGGCGAGGAAGAGCTCGTCGGCGAGGGCGCCCGTGCGCTCGGCCCGCAGGCGCACCTGCGCGGCGGACTCCTCGCCCGAGACGTAGAGCGTCCGGCGCCCGGCGCGGGCCCAGCGGGCCGCGACCTCGAGCAGCAGCGTGGACTTGCCGACGCCCGGCTCGCCCGCCATCAGCATGACCGCGCCGGGGACGACGCCACCGCCGAGCACGCGGTCGAGCTCGGGGATGCCCGAGCTCATGGCGGCCGCCTCGGTGGCGGTGACCTCGGCGATCGGGACGGCGGGGCTGGAGACCGGTCCGGCGCTGGTGCGGCCGGTGCGCGAGCTGCCGCCGGCGACGTCGACCGTGCCCCATGCCTGGCACTCGCCGCAGCGGCCGACCCACTTCGCGGTGGTCCAGCCGCACTCGGAGCAGGCGAAGGCGGACGCGGTCTTGGGCGGCATGGAAGACAGCGTAGGAGGGGCCACCGACAAGGCGTGCGACCCCGCGGCGATCAGACCCGGACGATCCCGTTCGGGGTGTCGAACTCGGCCGCGAGGATGCCCGGCGCGCCGTTCGGGGCGACCCAGCGGACCTCGATCTGCTCGAGCGCTCCCACCGCCGGCTCGCCGAGCCAGTCGGCCAGTCGCTCGGGGCTGCCGGCGATCTCCAGCGCGGTCAGCGTGACCTCGGACTCGACCATCTGCGACGGGTGCTCGTCCTCGGGGGTGTCCCACGAGATGACGAAGGGCAGCTGCGGATCGGCGCGCATGCCGTGGACGCCGATCTGCTTCCACGTGAGGTTGTAGCCGTCGGGACGGTGACGGTTGCCGGGGACGGCGTGACGGCCGATGCGGTGCTCGACCGGGCCGATGTCCTCCACCGAGACGCACCAGCCGAGCCAGCCGCCGCCGAGCTCGGAGCGGGCGCGCACGGCCTGGCCGAACGGGGCCTTGTCCGACGCCGGGTGCTCGAGCGCCTCGACGACCTCCAGGTACTGGCGGTTCCTCAGCGGCAGGATCATGTTGTTGGTGCCGAAGCGGGGGTGGATGCCGCCCGCCTGGAACACGGCGCCGAACTTCTCGCTCAGCTCGGTCGTGGTCGCGATGAGGCCCGCGGGTCCGACGGCGAACGACAGGTGATCGAGGTGCATACGGCATTGTTGCCCGTCACGTGATCGCCGTCCCAGTCAGGGTCACCTTGGGTCGGCGGGGTGCGGCACCGGGCGACCCGCGGCGACGAAGCGCTCGCAGTGGCCCACCAGCTCGGCGTAGCCGGCCTCGCCCATGAGGGCCGTCAGCTCGGCCCGGCTGCCGAGGTAGACCGGCTCGGGCGCGACGTGCGCCTCGGTGTTCGACGAGCAGTACCAGTCGAGGTCGGCGCCTCCCGGGCCCCAGCCCGCGCGGGTGTACTCGCCGATGCTGACCTCGGTGTAGTGCGAGCCGTCACCGGGGTCGACCTCGCGGAACTCGCGGCGCAGCGGAAGCTGCCAGCACACGTCGGGCTTGGTGGTGTGCGGCTCGAGCCCCGTGGCGAGGGCGTGCGCGTGCAGGGCGCAGCCGTAGCCGCCGGGGAAGTCGCGCGAGTTGTGGAAGATGCAGGCGCCGTCCGCGACCCGCGTCTTGAGCTCGCCGTCGGCGTCGCGCTCGGTCCAGCCCTCGGCGCGACCGAGGTCGTGCAGCTCCCACTCGGTGGGGTCGAGCTGCTCGACGAACCCGGCGACGCGAGCGTGGTCGTCCTCGTCGCTGAAGTGCGCACCGAGGGTGCAGCAGCCCGAGTCGGGCGCGGAGGCGTAGATGCCCGCGCAGCCGGCGCCGAAGATGCAGGTCCAGCGCGACGTCAGCCACGTGAGGTCGCAGCGGAAGACCTCGGTGGCGTCGTCGGGGTTCGCGAACTCCACGAACGAGCGGGGGAATCCCAGGTCGACCTCGGGCACGGAGTCAGGGTAGGTCACGTGGACGGCCCACGTAGGGTTGGCGAACGTGACCGGGGGACGACTCACCACCGCGTGGTGCGCCATCGCGGCCGCCGCGGCGGCCCTCTTCGTCCTCGGCGTCTACTGGCCCGGACGCTTCCCCGGGGCCGACGTCGCGGTCGAGGTCCTGCTGGTCGTGGCCGGCGCGCTGTTCGCCCAGGTCCTGCTCGTCGAGCGCGACCGACCGCTCGCGAAGGTCCTCGGCACCGGCCTGCGGCTCCTCGTGCCGCCCCTGGTCGTGCTCGTCGCCACCGGCCTGGCCGTGCAGCGCTGGATGGACGTCCGCGACTGGGCGCCTGTCCTGCACGACGTGCGCGACGCGGCACTCGCGCTCACCAACGTGCGCACCGTCGCGGTCGACTCGCCCGTGGCCACCTTCTGGCTCGTCTCGCTGCTCGTGCAGTCCGCGGTGGTCGTGCTGGTCCTGCGCCTCGTCGCAGACCGGCTCGCCAGCGGGCTGAGCCTGATCGTGCTGGTCCTCTCCGCCGCCTCCTTCGTCTGGTGGGCGTTCGACCCGGCGCTGCACCTCGGCGCCCGGTTCTGGCCCGTCGGCCTCGGCGTCCTCGTGGCCCTCGCCCTGTCGCGGGCGGGTGAGGAGGCGCTGCGACGCCCGATGGCGCTCATCGCGTGGGGCACGGCGCTCGGCGTCGCCGCGGTGGCGGTGCTCGTCTCCGGCGACCTCCCGCTGACCGTGATCGGTGCGATCGCCGGTGTCCTCCTCGCGGCCTCCGGGCCCGCCCACGGCTCGCCCGCCACCTGGCTCGGTCCCCGCCTGTCCGGCTGGCTCGCCGCGATCGCCTGGGCCGGTCTGTGCTGGGCCGGGCCCGCCCTGCGGTTCGCTCCCGAGATCGCCGACCGCGAGATCGGCCTGCGCGACCGCGCGGAGCTGCTGCTGCTCGTCGGCCTCGCCGCGATCGTCACGGTGACACTGGTCGCGGGCCTTCGCGCGCTGGTCGACCACGGGGGCCTGTGGGTCACGGTGGCCGCGGCCGCGGTGCTGGCGGCGTTCCTCGTCACGGTCCCCGGCACGGATCGGGTGGAGGCCATCGAGAGCGACGTCTCGCGGGTCGAGGCGCTCATGACAGCCGACGAGCCGGACTGCTTCGGCGCCATGACGATGGCCGCGCTGACCGACGGCGAGTCGTGCGAGAACCCCGACCTGGACGGCGTCATCCGGCCCGACGTCAGCCGCGCGGGGCGGGACTTCGTCGCCTACCTCGACTGCTGGTCCGATCCCGGCGACGCCAACCTCAACATCTGCGACCTGGCGCCCGACGCGAAGCCGGCCGAGGACGCCCCGCGGATCCTCGTGCTGGGCGACTCCCACGCCCGCGTGCTGTTCGGTGCGTTCACACGTCTCGCCGAGCAGGGCGTCGTCTCCGTGGACGCCGCGGCGAAGGCCAGCTGCGGCTGGAGCACGCTGCCGGTCGTCGACCGCAAGGACACCCAGCGCGGCCCGCTGTGCGACGAGTGGCGCGGCAAGCTCGCCGACTGGCTCGACGAGCACGTGACCGACTACGACGTGGTCGTGACGACCTCGTACAACGGCCGCATGAAGGGCCCGAAGGGTCGCCAGGTCGCCAGCCACGTCGAGGCGTGGGAGCCCGTCACCCGCGCCGGCGTGCCGATCGTGGCGCTGCGCGACAACCCGCGGATGCCGGGCGACACCGTGGACTGCCTCGCCGCCCTCGGGTCGACGGACTGGTCGCAGTGCGACGTCCCGCTCGACGACGTCGTGCCCGAGTTCGACCCGTTCGGGCCCGCGGCCGAGCAGGTCGACGGTGCCCACTTCGTCGACACCGAGCCGCTGTTCTGCCACGAGGACGTGTGCCCCGCGGTGATCGGCGGCGTCAACGTCTACCGCGACTACAACCACGTCTCCGCGTCCTACGCGGCCACGCTCGCGCCCGTGCTCTACCGCGAGATCGCGCGGACCGGAGTGTTCGAGCCGCCGCGCTCGCCTGCGCAGCCCGCCGCGGCGATGTCACACTGAGCCCCATGCGCATCGGCGTCCTCGACATCGGTTCCAACACCGGGCACCTGCTCATCGTCGATGCGTTCCGTGGTGGACCGCCCATCCCGGCCCACTCGTTCAGCGAGCCGCTGCGCCTCGCGGAGAACCTCGACGCCTCGGGCCACCTCACGCCCGAGGGCACCGACCGCCTCGTGAAGTACGTGGCCGAGGCCGCCTCGCAGGCCGAGGACAAGGGCGCCGAGCGCGTGCTGGCGTTCGCCACCTCCGCGGTCCGCGACGCCGGCAACGCCGACGAGGTCATCGCACGGGTCGCCGAGGTCAGCGGGACGCAGCTGCAGATCCTGCCGGGCGAGGACGAGGCCCGGTTGACGTTCCTGGCGGTGCGCCGCTGGTTCGGCTGGTCGTCGGGTCGCCTCGGCGTGTTCGACATCGGCGGCGGCTCGCTCGAGCTGGCGGTCGGCTCCGACGAGGAGCCCGAGACCGCCACGTCGCTGCCCCTGGGCGCCGGCCGGCTCACCCGCGAGTGGCTCGACCGCGGGATGGACCACGACGACCTGCGTCGCGAGGTGCGCCGCGAGATCGGCGCTGTCGCCGGCCCGCTGCTGCGCGGCGGCCGCTTCGACCGCGCCGTCGCCACCAGCAAGACCTTCCGCTCGCTGGCGCGCATGTGCGGCGCCGCGCCGTCGGGGGAGGGGCCCTACGTCCGGCGCACGCTCAAGCACCGCGATCTCGTGCGCCTGGGCCAGGAGCTCCGGGTCGCCACCGACGAGCAGATCGCCGCGATGCCGGGCGTCTCGGCGATGCGTGCGCACCAGATGCGCGCGGGCGCCGTGGTCGCCGAGGCCACGATGGAGCTCTTCGGGGTGGACGAGCTCCAGATCTGTCCGTGGGCGCTGCGCGAGGGCGTGCTGATCGAGTATCTGGACCACCTGTGACCAGTGCCGCCCTAGTCTGGAAGGCGTGAGTGTGAGCCAGCCGATGGTCTCGCTGTCGACGTCCTCGGTCTATCCCGACGGCACGGCGGCGGGCTTCGCGACCGCGGCGCGCCTGGGCTACGACGGCGTCGAGGTCATGGTGGGCCTCGACGAGGTCAGTGCCGACACCACGGCGATCAAGGCGCTGGCCCGGGCGCACGACATCCCGGTGGTCTCGATCCACGCGCCGTGCCTGCTGGTGACGCAGCGCGTCTGGGGCACCGACCCGTGGGGCAAGATCCACCGCAGCGCCGAGATGGCGCTCGACGTGGGCGCCGACACCGTGGTGGTGCACCCGCCGTTCCGGTGGCAGCGCGAGTACGCGCGCGGCTTCGTCGAGGGCATCGCCCGACTCGAGGACGAGTACGACGTGGCCTTCGCCGTGGAGAACATGTACCCGTGGCGCTCGGGAAAGCGCGAGTTCCAGGCCTATGCACCCGGCTGGGACCCGGTGCCGTTCGAGTACGAGAACGTCACGGTGGACTTCTCGCACAGCGCCACCTCGCGGATCGACTCGATGCAGCTGATCGACGACCTCGGCGACCGGCTGCGGCACATTCATCTCGCCGACGGCTCGGGCTCGATCAAGGACGAGCACCTCATCCCGGGCCGCGGCACGCAGGGCTGTGACCGCCTGCTGGGCCACCTCGCCGACCGCGGCTTCACGGGCCACGTCGTGGTGGAGGTCAACACGCGCAAGGCGGACGACCGCGACGCCGACCTGCTGGAGGCGCTGGCATACGCCCGCCTGCACCTCGCGCCGACGCCGGTCTGAGCCGGGTCAGGACCGCTGCGCGACGCAGAACTCGTTGCCGGCGGGGTCGGTCAGGGTGACCCACCGGAAGCTCGCGTCGCCGCGCTCGGCCACGAGCCCCGCGCCCGCCTCGCGCAGTCGCGCGACCTCGGCGTCGAGGTCGTCGGCGAGCACGTCGAGGTGGAGCCGGTTCTTGCCCGGCGTGGGGTCCTCGACCTTCTGGAACGCCAGCGTGGGGCTGTCGGGGACGGAGACGATGACGTACCAGCCGTCGTTCTCCTCGGTGATGGTGCCGCCGGTCTGCTCGGCCCACCAGGTGGCCAACGCCAGGGCGTCGGTCGTGTCGCACGTGATCATCGCGGGTGTGACGGTCATGGCTGCACGCTACGACCGTGCCCCGACAGTCTGGTGGCGATGATCGAGCCCACCACGAGCTGGAGCTGGTGGTAGACCATGAGTGGCAGGATCATGAGCGGGAAGGTGGTGGCCGAGAACAGCACGCTGGCCATCGGCAGGCCCGCGGCGAGCGACTTGTTCGTGCCGCAGAAGTAGATCGCCACCTGCGCCCCGCGACCGAACCGGCGACCCGCCAGCCAGCACACGAGCGACGACAGCGCGAGCAGGCCCGCGCAGACCCCGGCGACGACGGCGCCGTCGCCCCAGTCGAGGACGTCCCACACGTCGGCGTTCGTGCCGCGGCTGAAGCCGGCGTAGACCACCAGCAGCACGGTGGACCGGTCGAAGCGACGCAGACCCACGTCGTGCCGCACGAGCCACGGCCGCAGCCACCGGCGCGCGACCTGGCCCGCGAGGAACGGCAGCAGGAGCAGGCCGACGATGCGCAGGATCGCCTCGGCGTCCACCGTGACGTCGCCGCCCAGGAGCAGCGCGACCAGCAGGGGCGTGAGGAACACGCCGAGCAGGCTGGAGGTCGAGGCCGCGACCACGGCGATCGCGCGGTCGCCGCCGGCGATCGACGTGAACGCCACCGACGACTGGACGGTCGAGGGGACCAGGCACAGGAAGACGAGCGCGGTCAGCAGCTGCTGGGAGATCACCGAGGGCGCCAGCGGCGACAGCGCCAGGCCCATCAGCGGGAAGACCACGAAGGTGACCGCCACGATCACGACGTGGACGCGCCACGCGGTCAGCCCGTGCACGACCTCGGCCGTCGACAGGCGCGCGCCGTAGAGGAAGAACAGCGCGACGATGCCGACCTGCACGAGCACGTTGACGACCTCGAGCACCTCGCCCTGCGCCGGCAGCACGATCCCGAGGCCGGCGAGGCCGAGGATCATCACGACGAAGGGGTCGATGCGCACCGGGCCACGATAGGCGCAGGCGGCGCGCCGTCATCGCGCGGTTGCCGGGCCGTCGTCGACCGTTCGCCCCAGACTGGCACCGTGAGTGCCATGAGCGAGACCAGCATCGACGCCGTCTGCGTGTTCTGCGGCGCCCGCGACGGAGCCCGGCCCGAGTACCTCCGGGTGGCCGAGCAGCTCGGCACCGCCCTGGCCCGGGCCCGGGTGGACCTGGTGTTCGGCGGCGGCGGCATCGGCATCATGGGCGCGGCCTCCCGCGCCGCCCGCGAGCACGGCGGCCGCGTCGTCGGCGTCATCCCGCAGTCGCTGCTGGAGCGTGAGGGCGGCCGCACCGACGACCCCGACATGCACGTCGTCGAGACGATGCACGAGCGCAAGGCCCTCATGCACCAGCTGTCGGACGCGTTCGTCGTCCTGCCCGGCGGCCTGGGCACCTACGAGGAGTTCTTCGAGATCCTGACGTGGCGCCAGCTCGGCTTCCACGACAAGCCGATCGTCGTGGTCGACACCGAGGGCTACTACGGTCCGCTGCGCGAGATCGTGTCGCACGGTGCGGCCGAGGGCTTCATCGGCCCTCGCGACGAGGAGCTGTTCACGATCGTGGGGTCCGTGGACGAGGCGCTCGCGGTGCTGGGCATCGGCGCCTGAGAGACGCCCGTCACGCCCGCTGGCCGGGCCGGGCCCACCGCCAACTACCCTCGGTCCCATGAGGATCGCGGTCGTCGGTGGCGGTGTCATGGGAGGCACGCTGGCCGAGGCGATGGCCCGCGCGGGCCGGGACGACATCGTCGTCGTGGAGCGCAGCGCCGAGCGTCGTGCCGAGCTGGAGGCCCAGGGCCACGAGACGTCGGACGACGTCGCGGCGGTCGCCGGGGCCGAGATGATCCTGCTGGTCGTGAAGCCGCAGGACGTGGCGTCGGTCCTACCCGGCATCGCGGCGGCGGCCGCGGACGGCGCCACGGTGATCTCGCTGGCGGCCGGCGTCCGCACCGCCACGATCGAGGCCGAGCTGCCCGAGGGCGTCGGCGTGGTCCGCGCGATGCCCAACACGCCCGCGGTGATCGGCCGCGGCATGTTCGGCGTCTCGCCCGGCAGCCGCGTCCCCGCCGAGCGACTCGACGCGGTGGTCGACCTGCTCCGCTCCGGAGGCGAGGTCGTCGTGGTGGACGAGTCGCACCAGGACGCCGTCACGGCCGTCTCGGGCTCCGGACCCGCCTACCTGTTCCACCTCGCCGAGCACATGATCGCCGCGGGCATCGAGGGCGGCCTCGACCCCGAGGCGGCCCGCGCGCTGACCGTGCAGACCCTCGTCGGGTCCGCCGAGCTGCTGGCCGGTTCGGACGAGTCCCCCGAGGAGCTGCGCCGCCGCGTCACCTCCCCGAACGGCACCACCCACGCGGCGATCACCACGTTCGACCAGCACGGCGTCGGCGAGGGGATCCGTGCTGGCGTTCTGGCCGCGATCGCCCGTTCCGCGGAACTAGGCTGAAGGCATGGACGATCGCGCCGCGGTGGTGTTCGACGAGCACCTCACCGACTACGACTTCGGGCCGTCGCACCCGATGGCGCCCGTCCGCGTGAAGCTGACGATGGCGCTCGCCGAGGAGCTCGGCGTCCTGGAGGACCTCGACGTCGTCGGCGCCCGTCCCGCCACCGAGAGCGAGCTGCTCAGCGTCCACACGCCCGACTACGTCGAGCGCGTCGTCAACCTCAGCAAGCACCCCACGCACTCCGACCCCGCGCACGGCCTCGGCACCGAGGACAACCCCGTGTTCCGCGGCATGCACGACGCCAGTGCGCTCATCGCCGGCGCCAGCCTCGAGGCCGCACGGCTGGTCTGGACGGGTGAGCGCAAGCGCGCGATCAACGTCAGCGGTGGCCTGCACCACGCGATGCCCGGCCGCGCGAGCGGCTTCTGCGTCTACAACGACGTCGCGATGGGCATCCAGTGGATGCTCGACCAGGGCGCCAAGAAGATCGTCTACATCGACGTCGACGCGCACCACGGCGACGGCGTGCAGGCGATCTTCTACCACGACCCTCGGGTGCTGACGATCTCCCTGCACGAGTCACCGCAGACCCTGTTCCCGGGCACGGGCTACTCCACCGAGGTGGGGGCCGAGGGCGCCGAGGGCTCGGCGGTCAACGTCCCGCTGCCGCCGGGCACGTCCGACGCGGGCTGGCTGCGCGCGTTCCACGCGGTCGTGCCGCCGATCGTGCGCGAGTTCGCCCCCGAGATCATCGTCAGCCAGCACGGCTGCGACTCCCACATGGACGACCCGCTGACCAACCTCATGCTGAGCGTCGACGGCCAGCGCGCCTCGTACCTCGCCGTCCGCGACCTCGCCGAGGAGCTCACCGGCGGACGCTGGCTGGCCACCGGGGGCGGCGGGTACGCCGTGGTCGACGTCGTGCCGCGCGCCTGGGGACACCTGCTGTCGATCGTCAGCGGCAATCCGCTCCCGCCCGAGACCGAGACCCCCGAGGCGTGGCGCCGCGCCGTGGAGCAGCTGCGCGGCCAGCCCGCTCCCACCCGAATGACCGATGGCCGCAGGGCGCTCTACCGGCGCTGGGAGGACGGCTACGACCCCGCGTCGTGGCTCGACCGCTCGATCCAGGCGACCCGCACCGAGAGCTTTCCGTTGAACGGCCTCGACCCCTCGTACTGACTGAAATTCCCGGTGCAACTGCGCGTTTCGCAGTACGGCCGCGGTACACAAGGGCGGTCGCGGCGGCCGAAGGTACGTGAGTTTCCTGAGAGTTTCAAGTTTTCCGTTCACAGGTGACTCACGTGCCACTACGCTTCCATCAAGCACGCGCGCTCACTCTCCGGTGGGGAAGCCGGAGAGCGCGCGTGCCCTGGGAGGATGGTGTGAGATGACTGAGGGAACCCGCTTCATGACCGTCGCCGAGGTCGCGGACCAGATCCGTGTCTCGAAGATGACGGTGTACCGACTCGTGCACTCGGGTGAGCTCGAGGCCGTGCGTGTCGGTCGCTCCTTCCGCGTGCCCGAGCACGCGGTCGAGGAGCTGCTGCAGAAGTCGTTCTACCAAGCCGGCTGACGCAACCTGGGGTCCGTGGGGGGCGGACCGGCAGGACTTCGCCCCCGAGCCGCCACCTGCGTGTGCGCCGACGGGGTGCGATCGCCTAGTGTTGGTCTGTCCTGTGTGAAAGATCAGATCGAGGTGAGTCGTGGGTTCTGTCATCAAGAAGCGCCGCAAGCGGATGTCGAAGAAGAAGCACCGCAAGATGCTCAAGCGCACGCGAGTGCAGCGCCGCCGTCTGGGCAAGTGACCGATGGCCGGGGTCGTCCTCGTCACGGGCGCGGCCACGCCGGGCGTGGCTCAGGTCGCCCGGCGCATCGCTGAAGCGGAGGATGTCAGGGTCGTCGCCGTCGACACGACCCTGCCCACCGACGATCTCGGGTCAGTCAAGTTCGTGCGTGCGGACATCCGCACGCCGGTCATCTCCAAGGTGCTCGCCGTCGAGGACGTCGACACCGTCGTCCACGCGGACCTGGCGCCGATGCGGTCGCGCGCGGGCGGCAGCGCCACCAAGGAGATCAACGTCATCGGCACGATGCAGGTGCTCGCCGCCTGTCAGCGCTCCGAGACCGTCAAGCGTGTCGTCCTGGCCAGCAGTGCGGCCGTGTACGGCGCGTCCCCGCGCGACCCCGCGGTGTTCACCGAGTCCGCGACGGCGCGCGGCGGCACCAAGTCCGGGTTCGCCAAGGACATCGTCGAGGTCGAGGGCTACACGCGCGGCTTCGCGCGCCGCCGTCCCGACGTCTGCGTGACCACCCTGCGCATGGCGCAGTGGCTGTCGCCGCACTTCCCGACCGTGCTGGGGACGTACTTCTCCAACCCCGTCCTGCCGGTGCCGATGGGCTTCGACGCGCGCCTGCAGCTGCTGCACCCGCAGGACGCGCTCGAGGTCATCGCGATGGCCGCGCACGACGACCACCCCGGCACCTTCAACGTGGCCGGCGACGGGATCCTCATGCTCAGTCAGGCCGCGCGGATCATGGGCAAGCCCACGCTCCCGCTGCTGCCGCTGGGCTTCGGCTCGGTGCTGCGCCGCATGGTGCACTACATGGGCTCCGACGTGTCGCCGGGCGTGCACCGCCTGCTCACGTACGGGCGGGTGCTCGACACCACGGCGCTGCACGAGATGTTCGGCTACCGTCCCCGGCACACGACGCGCGAGACGTTCGAGTGGTACGCCGAGACGGCCCGCCCGGGCCTGCTGCACGCATGGGGGATCACCGGATGAAGGACGACCTGAAGGGCATCGGCACCTCCGGGCGGCCGGGACGGGGCAACGGCTCCACGTCCCCCTCGCGGGCCGCGCGATCGCTCGCCGGTCCGGCCGCGAAGAAGGCCACCGGCAAGCCTGCGGCGAAGAAGGCAGCGAAGGCCTCGGGCACCAAGCCCACCTCGGCCGCCCAGGCCGACGCCGCCACGTCCGCGGCAGCCCGCTCGGCCGCGCCGAGGAAGGACGCGGCGAAGACCGCCGCGAAGCGCACGGCCGCCAAGAAGGCCGCCGCGAAGACCACCACGGTCAAGGCCGCGTCCACCAAGAAGGCCGCACCGAAGAAGGCTGCGCCCGAGAAGACGCCGCCGGTCGAGCCCGAGCAGCCCACCACCGGACCCACCCGTGAGCGCCATCTCCGCGCGGTGCCCGAGGACGAGGGTCAGGGCCACCGCCAGGAGCCGCCTCGCGAGGCCACGGCCGACCTCGACCCCGAGGACGTCGCCGCCGCCTTCGCCGAGGGCGCCCGCCGGCTCATGGGCACCGACTGGCAGGTCAAGGTGCTGGAGATCGTCGGCAGCCTGCGTCGCCGCCTCTCCGGCTCCTACGAGGTCGACGAGTTCGGCCTCGACCCCGAGGTGCTCGACCTGCTGTCGCACCTGGTCGAGCCGCTCGCCGAGAGCTGGTTCCGGCTCGAGGTGCGCGGTGTGGAGAACATCCCCACCGACGGCGGTGCGCTGCTGGTGGCCAACCACTCCGGCACCGTCCCGGTCGACGGCCTCATCACGGGCTACGCCGTGCGCAAGCACACCGGGCGTCCGATCCGGCCGCTCGGCGCCGACCTCGTCTTCCGGCTGCCCTACGTCGGCCAGATCGCGCGCAAGATGGGCGCCACGCTCGCCTGTGCCGAGGACGCCGAGCGCCTGCTGACCTCCGGCGAGCTCGCCGCCGTGTGGCCCGAGGGCTTCAAGGGCATCGGCAAGCCGTTCAGCGAGCGCTACAAGCTCCAGCGGTTCGGTCGCGGCGGGTTCGTGTCGTCCGCGATGCGGGCCCAGGTGCCGATCGTGCCCGTCTCGATCGTGGGGGCCGAGGAGATCTACCCACTCGTGGGCAACATCCCGTCGCTCGCGCGCCTGCTCGGGGTGCCGTACATCCCGATCACCCCGTTCTTCCCGCTGTTCGGGCCGCTGGGTCTCATCCCGCTGCCGAGCAAGTGGATCATCGAGTTCGGCGAGCCCGTGCGCACCGACGCGTACCCGCCCGAGTCCGCCGACGACCCGATGCTGCTGTTCAACGTGACCGACCAGGTGCGCGAGACCATCCAGCAGACGCTCTACAACCTGCTCGTCGAGCGGGGCAATCCCTTCATCTGAGTCGAGGAGCCGACATGCCTGACCGACGGCCGGACCTGCGCCTCGACGCCCCCACGCTCGAGCCGTCCGACGACCTCGTGTTCCGTCTGGCCATGGCGGCGCGCAGCAACGCCTCGCCGGCACCCACGCGCAGCCGCGGCCGGCGTCTCGCCCTCGTGGTCGGGTCGTTCCTCGGGGTCAGCGTCATCTCGGTGGGCGGCGCCTGGGCGGTCGGCGCGATCGACGTGCCGCTCCTTCCGTCGTCGCCGCTGCGCGACGCGATCGTCACGCCGAGCGACCCGACCCCGCAGGACCGCCAGGACGGGGCTCCCACCCCCGCTGAGGGCGCCGACCAGTCCCCGGCCGGGAAGGTCGTCACCTCCTCGGGCGGCGACGGTGCGGCGGAGAAGGCCGATGTGTCCGGCCGCTCGGCCGCCGACCCCACGCCGAAGGACCAGGGCAGCACGGACGCGCCCGTCGACCCGCCTGCCGCCAAGGACCGCGGCCAGGGCGACACGCGCAGCCAGGACAAGGGCGACAACGGTCAGCACCGAGGGCAGGACAAGGACCCCTCGGAGCGGGGCTCGTCGGAACAGGCGCACGAGCGCGGCAACGGAAACGGGAGCGGGAACGGGAACGGCAACGGGACCGACAAGCCGGCCAAGCCCGAGAAGGACCAGAAGGCGCAGGGCGTCGATGAGTGACGACGCCGTCATCAAGGCCGCCAAGTGCGGCGAGCCGGACGCATGGCGCGAGCTCTACCGCGCCCACGCGGGCCGGCTCGTGACGTGGCTGCAGACCCGGCCCACCGGCGACACCGCCGCGTCGCCCGAGGACGTCGCCAGCGAGGCCTGGTACGTGGCCGCCACGAAGGTCTCGCAGTTCGAGGGCACCGCCGCCGACTTCGGCGGCTGGCTGTTCGGCATCGCCCGCCGGATCAGCGCGAACTCGCGCCGCACCTCGCAGCGACGCAACACGCTCCCGGTGGAGACCGACGAGCTGCACGAGGTCGTGCCCGACCACGGACCCGAGGTCGAGGGTCAGGACTGGCTCCGGTCGATGCTGGCGTCCCTGCCCCCGCGCGAGCGGGCGGCGGTGGGACTCGTCGACGGGATGGGGATGGACGTCTCCACGGCGGCCGACGTCCTGGGGGTCAGCGCGGTGTCCGTGCGGGTCGCGCGGCACCGGGGCCTGCGCAAGCTGGCGGGGCGCACGCCCGCGCGGCCGGTCGGCATGATGCGCGGCGCGACTCCGGGCAGCTGACCACGCGTCACAGGAAAATGCCGGCCCGCCCCGGGGGTTGGGGCGGACCGGCCTCCCTCGTCCCGCAACGCGGGCGAGTCTCGGGCTCGCTCAGGCGGCGGGCTGGTTGGCCAGGCACGTGGCGAGGCGCGCCTTGGCCTTGGCGACGCGCTGGAGCTGCGCCTTCTTGGTCTTGGCGACCTTGGTGCGGCGCTCCTTCGCGATCTTGAGCTTCTTGACGGCCTTGCGCTTCTGCGAGGCGGTGTCGGCCTGGCGGACGTCCTTCTTCGCCTTCTTGACCTTCGCCTGCTGCTGGGCGAACACGGCGTTCACCTTGGCCAGCTGGGCCTCGGCGCGCTCGACCTGGGTGGTCTGGGTGGCGCAGGGCTCCGAGGTGGTCGGCCGGTCGGCGTGGGCGGCCGGGGCCGCGAGCGGGCCGAAGGCCAGGGCGAGGCCGGCGGCGAGCGCACCGATGCGAGCGCGGTGAGTCATGGGGAATCTCCTCAGGTGATGGGCAGTCCGAGAACTGCTGACACCCGAGACCTGTCACGACTCGCGTCCGGCGTTACATCCGGACGAAAGAAAATCGCCGGCGGTGGCGTGCGGGGGGACGACACGGCCCCACGCACGCCACCGCCGAGCGGGTCAGGACTGCTTCGCGCCGAGGCGCTTGAGCAGCTGGTCTCCCTCGATGTCGAGGTCGGGGAGGGCGCGATCGAGCCACTTCGGCAGGCGCCAGGCGCGGTCGCCGAACATCGCCATCAGCGCGGGCACGAGCGTCATGCGCACGAGGAAGGCGTCGATCGCGATGGCGATGGCCAGGGCGAAGCCGATCTGCTTGATCATCGGGTCGCCGTTGAAGATGAAGCCGGCGAACACGGCCGTCATGATCACCGCGGCGGCCACGACGACGCGGCTGGAGTGGCTGAAGCCGTCGATCACGGACTCGCGCCCGCTGTGGCCGTGCACCCACGACTCGCGCATCGAGGACACCAGGAACACCTGGTAGTCCATGGCCAGGCCGTACGCGATGCCCGTGACGAGGATCGGCAGCAGGGCCATTACCGGGCCCGTCGAGTCCAGGCCGAAGAGGCTGTTCAGCCAGCCCCACTGGAACACGGCGGTGGTGGCGCCGAGCGTGGCCAGGATCGTCAGCAGGAAGCCGGCGGTGGCCTTGAGCGGCACGATGATCGAGCGGAACACGATCGTCAGGACGATGAGCGACAGCACGATGACGATCGCGAGGTAGATCGGCATGACCTCGCTCATCTTCTCGGCGATGTCGATGCCCATGGCCGTCTGGCCGGTGACGCCGAGGTCGATGTCGTACTGCTGCGAGAACTCGCTCGAGCGGTCGCGCAGCTCGTGCACGAGCGTCTCGGTGGACGGGTCCGTCGGCCCCTCGCGCGGGATGACCGAGACCAGCACGGTGCGGCCGTCCTCGCTCATGCCGGCGGCGTTGGCCGAGGCCACGTCCTTCACCTGGCCGAGCTCGGCCAGGACCGCTCCGGCGGCCTGCTGGTCGACGGGCTGGTCGGTGCGCGAGGAGAGGACGACCAGCAGCGGGCCGTTGAGGCCCTCGCCGAACGCGCCGCTCACGGTCTCGTAGCTCTCGCGCTGGTCGGTGCCGGTGTTGTAGTTCTCGCTCGAGGGCAGGCCCAGACGCATGTCGAGGGCGGGGATCGCGATGACGAGCGTGGTGACCACGACGACGGCGGCGGCCACGAAGCGGTTCTTGGACAGGAACGTCGCCCAGCGACGCGCGGTGGCGTGGTCGCTGCCGGCGGCCTCGCGCTCGGCGAACTGCGCACGCGCCTTCTCCGAGACGATCCGCTCGCCGACCAGGCCGAGCAGGGCCGGCAGGGCGGTGAGGGCGACGAGCACGGCCACGGCGATCGTGGCGGCGGCGATGATCGCCATCGTCGTGAGCAGGCTGATGCCGATGACGACGAGGGCGGCGAGCGCGATGATCACGGTGGTGCCGGCGAAGAACACGGCGCTGCCCGCGGTGCCGACGGCGCGGCCGGTGGCCTCGTGGGCGCTGAGCCGCTCGCGCATGATGAGGCGGCGCTGGCGGTTGACGATGAAGAGTGCGTAGTCGATGCCGACGGCCAGGCCGAGCATGAGGCCGAGCACCACGCTCATCGAGCCGAGCTCGTAGAAGTGGCCGAGGGCGTACGCGCCACCGACGCCCACGCCGACGCCGAGGATGGCGGTCAGCAGGGGCAGGCCAGCCGCGACGACCGAGCCGAGGACGAGGAACAGCACGACGGCGGCGATGACGATGCCGACGGCCTCGCCGATGCCGGCCACCTCGGGCAGCTCCTGCAGGGAGGCGCCGGGCAGCACCTGGATGTCGGCGGCCTCGACCGGAGCCGTGGCGGCCTCGAGCACGTCGTGGATGGTGCCCTCGGGCAGGTCCATCGTCTGCTTCGTGAACTGGAACTGCGCCATCGCGACGGTGCCGTCGGCCGAGATCGTCACACCCGGGACGAGCTCACCCCCGACGACGAGGGGCAGGGGCTGGTCGAGCTCCTGGCCGGCGCGGGCGGCGGCGGTGGCCTGCTCGGCGGCTTGCACCTGCGCGGCCATCTCCTGCTGTGCGGCGGCCTGCGCGTCGGCGGAACCGGCGAGGTCGGCCGGGTTCACGACGGTGTCGTTCCCGTAGATCGCCTGCATCGACTGGGCGAGGAGTCCGGCGGACTGCTCGTCGAAGAAGCTGACGCCGTCAGGGGCGCGGTAGACGATCTGGCCGGCGCCACCCGCGGCGGCGGGCATCTCCTCCTCGAGCTGCTCCAGCACCTCCTGCGCGGCGACGCCGTTGATCGTGACCTCGCTGCTGAGCTTCGGCGCGTTGACGGCGATCGAGCCGACGATGACGGCCAGCAGGACCAGCCAGGCGCCGAGGAAGCGGAACGGATGGGCGAAGGCGGACTTGCCCCAGCGGTACAGGAGAGTCGACACAGGTGTTCCTCACGAAGTGATAGGTGACTCTCACATCGTAGGATGGGGGGTGAAACGAGGAAAGAGGAGGGGCAGAGACGTATGTCACGACGTGACTCGCGCGAGAACGCCGAGCGCATCCTCGTCGCCGTCCAGCGCCTCTGGGCCGACGACGCCTCGCCGTCGATGGAGCGCATCGCCACCGAGGCCGGCGTCGGGGTCGCCACGGTCTACCGCCACTTCCCCAACCGTGCGGCGCTCGAGAGCGCCGCGTTCGGCCGCATCTTCGCCGAGGAGCTCATGCCGCTCGTGGAGGGCGCCGAGGACGAGGACGCCGACCTGCTCGAGGTGGCCGAGCGCTTCGTCGAGGTGATCGGGCGCTACGCCCCGGTCCTGAGCGAGGTCGGTGCCAGCCACGTCACCGACGAGGCTCTCGAGGAGCTGGGGGAGCCCTTCGTCGACCTGCTCCGTCGCGGCCAGGTCACGGGCGTCCTGCGCGCCGACCTCGAGCCGGTCGACATCTACTGGCTGCTGCGGATGATCGTGCTGGGTCTCAACTCGCCCGTCGCCTCGCCCACCGTGCGCCGCCGCTACGTCGCGATGATCCTGCCGGCGCTCGCCCCGGGCGACCACGACCCGCTGCCGGGTCTCTCGGACGAGGACTACGACCGTCTCGGCGCCCCGCCCGAGCACCGCCGGCCGCCCGTCGACTAGAGGCGGCGGCGGAGGCGCTTGCCGACGAGGTAGGCCGCCGAGGCGGCGGCGCCCACGGCGCCGGCCTTCAGGCTGGCGGCCGCCACCTTGCGGCCGGTGCGGTAGTCGCGCACGAGCCAGCCGTTGGCCTTGGCGTGCGAGCGCAGGCCGCCGTCGGGGTTGACGGCGCAGGGGTGGCCGACGAGGGACAGCATGGGGATGTCGTTGGAGGAGTCCGAATAGGCGTAGCAGCGCTCGAGGTCGAGGCCCTCGGACTCGGCCAGTGCGCGCACGGCCACGGCCTTGCCCTCGCCGTGCAGCATGTCGCCGACGAGCCGGCCGGTGTAGACGCCGTCGACGTGCTCGGCGACGGTGCCCAGCCCGCCGGTGAGGCCGAGCCGTCGCGCGATGACCTGCGCGATCTCGACGGGTGCCGCGGTCATCAGCCACACGCGCTGGCCGCGGTCGAGGTGCCACTGCGCCATCGCGCGGGTTCCCGGCCAGATCTTCTCGGCCATGTACTCGTCGAAGACCTCCTCGCCGATCTCCTCCAGCTCGCGGACCTCGTGTCCCGCGATGAACTTGAGGGCCACGCTGCGGGCCTGCTCGATGTGCTCGGGATCCTCGACGCCGACGTACTTGAAGTAGGCCTGCTGCCAGGCGGCGCGGGCGATGTCGCGCGTGGTGAAGAACTCGCGCCGGTGCAGCCCGCGGGCGAGCAGGAAGATCGACGCGCCCTGCATGATCGTGTTGTCCACGTCGAAGAACGCCGCCGCGGTGGGGTCCACCGGCTGCGCGAGCGCCTGCTCGACCTCCGCCGCCGCCGCTGCCGCCTGGCCGGCCAGGATCGAGCGCGACTGCAGGTTCCGTGGTCCTTCGGGCGGTCGTCGCGGGGACATGGCGATCACTGTAACGGCGTTGCGCGGCCAGCAGGTGTGGTTGACTCGGCGACATGACCGTCAACGTGAGTGACGATCTGCGTGAGAGCGCGCGTCGCGACCCCGAGGGCATCGCCCTGATCGAGCCCCGCACCGACCGCCGGGTCACGTGGGCCGAGTTCGACCAGTGGGCCGATCGCGTGGCCCAGACCCTGCTCGCGCGCGGCGTCCTGGCCGGCCAGCGCGTCGCCCTCGTGATGTCGAACGGCATCGACCTCGCGGTGGCCTACTACGGCGTGCTGCGCGGCGGTCTCGTGGCCGTGCCGATCAACCCCCGCGCCACGCCCCGCGAGATCTCCCGCATGGTCGCGGCCTGCTCGCCCAAGATCGTCGTCGGCGACGCCCAGTCGATCACCCAGGTGCGCCAGGCCGACACCGGCGACTCGCTCATCGTGGTCCACCGGGCCGCCCCGCAGGAGGGCGAGCTGCGCTTCGGCGCTCTCCTCGACCAGGCCAGGGACGCCGTGCCCGTCGCGCCGCGCGACCCGGAGTCGCTCGCCGTCGTGCTGTTCACCTCCGGTGCCACCGGCCTGCCGCGCGGCGTGATGCTCACGCACCGCGCCCTGGCCGCCGACATCGACCAGCTGCTCCAGATCGAGTCGCCGCCGGTCATCACGTCCGACGACGTCGTGCTCGGGCTGCTGCCCATGTTCCACGTCTACGGCCTCAACTGCGTGCTCGCGCTGTCGGTCCGCGCCGGCGCCACCGTCGTGCTCATCGAGGAGTTCCACCCGGGCTCGCTGCTCGGCGACATCGTCGAGTACGGCATCACCAACCTCCCACTCGCGCCGCAGGTGATCCAGGCCCTCGTCGGTCTCGAGGGTCTCGAGGGTCTCGCCGAGGCGCTCTCGAGCGTCCGGCTCATCGTCTCGGGCGCCTCCGCGCTGGACCCCGAGCTCGCGCAGGCCTTCCACGCCCTGTCCGGCCAGCCGGTCGAGCAGGGCTACGGCCTCACCGAGACCTCGCCGGTCGTCACCACGACGGTGGGCGACGGCCGCGAGCCCGGCGAGCTGCCGCCCGCGGGCTCGGTGGGCCGTCCGCTGCCGGGCGTCGAGATCGCGCTGCGCGACTTCCTCGGCCAGCCCGCCGCGCCCGGTGACCCCGCCCAGGTCTACGTCCGCGGCGCCAACCTCTTCTCCGGCTACTGGCCCGACGGCTCCGACGGCCCCGACGCCGACGGCTGGTGGGCCACGGGCGACATCGGACTGCTCGACGACCAGGACAACCTCGTCCTCGTCGACCGGCTCAAGGAGACGATCAACGTCTCGGGCTTCAACGTGTACCCCTCGGAGATCGAGGAGGCGATCGTCGACGCCCCCGGCGTGGAGTCCGTCGCCGTCATCGGCGTCGAGGACGAGCGCACCGGCGAGGCCGTCGTCGCCTTCGTCGTGCCCGACGACCCCGAGGGCGACGCCGCACCGGTGGAGGAGGCCGTCCGCGCCATCGCCGCCGAGCGCCTGGCCCGCTTCAAGGTGCCGTCGCGCGTCATCGTGGTGGCCGCGCTGCCGCACTCGCCCACGGGCAAGGTCGCGAAGGGCCGCCTGCGCGCCCTCGTGCGCTCGGAGCCGGCATGAGCGTCGTCGCCCACGCCGACGACGCCCGCGTCGTCGTCTACTCCCGCGAGGGCTGCCACCTGTGCGAGGCCGCCGAGCAGGTCGTCGCGCAGCTCGTGGCCGAGACCGGCGACGACTGGGTACGGGTCGACATCGACACCGAGCCCGACCTGCAGGAGCGCTTCACCGAGCAGGTGCCGGTGACCTTCGTCGACGGCCGCCAGCACGACTTCTGGCGCGTGGATCCCACGCGCCTGCGCGCCGCGCTCGCCCGCGGCTGAGCCGGGCCCGCGGCGGGGCGCATTAGCGTTCCTTGTCGCGGTCGGGGAAACTTCTAGGCGTGTCAGATCGCATCTACGTCCGCCGTTACGTCGACCCGCTGGACCCGCCGTCGATGAAGCGGTTCCGCGCCGGATGCGGCAAGAACTCCGGCAACCTCATCTTCGCCGCGTCCGCGCAGCGCTCGGTGATGGTGGACGGCGTCGACGTCGAGGCGAACAACCTCAACACGCTGATGCGCAGCGTCGACCGCCTCAACGAGGAGCAGCGGCACGTCGTCATCCCGCTGGCCAACGCGTTCCGCCGCGGCTACCTGCCCCAGCTCGGCGACCTGACCTCGGCGATCGAGCGCCTCACGGTCCCCGTCACGATCCTCGGCGTCGGCGGCCAGTTCCAGCTGGACGGCACCCCCGAGCGGTCCGAGGAGGTCGACGCGGCAGCCCGGCGCTTCATGCGCGCGGTGCTGGCCCACGGCCCCTCGATCGGCGTGCGCGGCGAGCGCACCGCCTCCTACCTGTCCGACCTGGGCTTCTCCGAGGTCGACGTGATCGGCTGCCCCTCGATGTTCCTGCGTGGCCGCGATCTCCACGTCCGCGACACCGCGCCCACGTTCGACAAGGGCACCAAGGTCAGCCTCAACCTGACGCCGCACGTGCCGATCCCCGCCGGCTGGGTCGCCGACGTCTTCAAGCGCCACCCACGCGCCGAGTTCGTCGCGCAGGAGATCCGCGACCTCGACGCGATGCTCGGCGGCCCCGCGGTCAAGGCCGGCTCGCGCGAGTACCCCGGCTCGATGCGCCACGAGGTCATCGCCGACAACAAGGCCGTGCTGCACTGCCACGCGCCCACGTGGATCGAGTCGATGGCCGCGCGCGACTTCACCGTCGGCCACCGCATTCACGGCAACATCTCGTCGCTGCTGGCCGGCACCCCGGCGCACGTGATCGTGCACGACAGCCGCACCCGCGAGCTGTGCGAGTACTTCGAGATCCCGCACACGCAGGTCACCGAGCACCGCCTCGAGGACACGCCCGAGCGGATCTTCGAGCGCTCGGACTACTCGGCCCTCATCGGCAACCACCCCGAGCGCCTCGCCCGCTTCGCCGGCTTCCTGGAGAAGCACGGCCTGCGGCACGCGCTCGACCTGCCGGCGGGGGAGACCCCGTTCGACCGCGCGGTCGCCCAGGTCGAGGCGCGTCCCGGCCTCGTCGTCCGTCCCCGCTCCACCGAGCCCGAGCTGATGGACCTGCGCGTCTGGAACGCGGCCCGAGCCGCGCACCAGGGCATCGCGCAGGCCGAGTCGCGCGCCCGGAAGGCCGAGGCGCGCCTCAAGGACCTCGAGGCGAACCAGGGCCTGAAGGGCCTGCTGCGGCGCGGCCGCTGACCTGATGCGTCCTGAGATCCAAGCCCTGAGGGCGGCCGCCGTCCTGGCGGTCGTCGTCTTCCACCTTTGGCCGGGCCGGCTGAGCGGCGGCTACATCGGCGTCGACGTCTTCTTCGTCATCTCCGGCTTCCTCATCACGAGCCACCTCATGCGCGAGGTCGAGCGCAAGGACCGCGTCGACCTGGCGCAGTTCTGGGCGCGGCGCGCGCGGCGCCTGCTGCCCGCGGCCTACCTCGTGCTGTTCGTCACCGCGATCGGCGTCCTCGTCTGGCTGCCGCCGGCGCAGTGGACGCAGAACTTCCGCGAGATCATCGGCTCGACGCTCTACGTCGAGAACTGGGTGCTGGCGATCGACTCGGTGGACTACCTCGCCGCCGACGGCGTCCCCTCGGCGGTCCAGCACTACTGGACGCTCTCGGTCGAGGAGCAGTTCTACCTCGTCTGGCCGCTGCTGATCGTGGCGGCGCTCGCCCTGGCCCGGCGCCGGGGATGGGCGCGCGCGAAGGCGGTCCTGGTCGTCCTGTCGGTCGTCACCGCGACGTGCTTCCTGTTCTCGCTGTGGCTGACCTCGCAGCACCCGCAGCTGGCCTACTTCGCCACTCCGGCGCGCGCCTGGCAGTTCGGCGCCGGCGCGCTGTTCGCCGTAGCCCTCGTCGACCGCATCCGGCTGCCGCGGCGCACGGCGATCGCGGCGTCGTGGCTCGGCTTCGGCGTCATCGCGCTGTGCTCCTTCGTCTACGACGAGAGCACGCCGTTCCCCGGCACCGCCGCCATCGCGCCCGTCCTGGCGACGCTGCTGGTGATCGCGGCGGGCACCCCGTCCGGCCGCCTCTCGCCGACGCCGATCATGGCGTGGCGCCCCGTGCAGGTCACGGGAGACCTCTCGTACTCGATGTACCTGTGGCACTGGCCGCCGATCATCCTGCTGCCCGAGATCCTGGGCGAGGAGATGGGCCTGTGGCCGCGGGTCGGCATCTTCTTCGGCACGTTCGCGCTGGCCTGGCTGACGATGAGGTTCGTGGAGAACCCGATCCGCTTCGGCACCCGGTTCGGCATCCGCCGGCCTCGCGTCACGGGCCTGGTGTCGGTGTTCGCCGCCGCCCTCGTGGTGGGCTTCTCCGCGTTCGGCTACCAGGCCGGGCAGGCCGAGGAGCAGCGCGCCGAGGAGTTCACGGCCCGGGTCAACGCCGACATGCCGAAGTGCTTCGGCGCCGCGTCGATGCCGCCCGCCGGTGAGTGCGAGAACCCCGAGCTGGCCACCATGCGGGTGCCGGCCGGCCCCGACGTGAGTCGCGACTGGGGCGGCCGCAGCGAGTGCTGGGGCAAGAACGACCAGGTCGAGCTCAAGTCCTGCGACTTCGGCGAGCGCTCGGGCGACCGGCCGCACGTCGTGCTGCTGGGCGACTCCCACGCCCGCGCCCTGCTGCCGGGCTTCGTGCGCCTGGCCGAGCTCGACGAGCTCTCGCTGACCACGCAGCTCAAGGGCGGCTGCGCGTGGTCCACCGACCTGCCCGGTCGCACCGCGGTGCCCGAGGTCCTGCAGACCTGCCCCGCGTGGCGCGAGAACGTCCAGGAGTGGATCGAGCAGAACCGCGACGACATCGACCTCATCGTCACCACGGGCTACTCCCGCAACCTCGCCGGCTCGCAGGCGCAGCAGGCGAAGGCGCTCTCGGAGGCCTGGACGAAGGCGACGGATCTCGGCATCCCGGTGGCGGCCGTGGTCGACAATCCGGACAACGGCACGCCGCCCGCGAAGTGCCTCGACCGCGTCGACTCGTGGGACGAGACCACGTGCTCGGTGTCGCGCGACGAGGCCTTCCCGTACGGCGACGCGTTCGGCGAGGCCGCCCGGATGACCGACGGCGCGGAGCGGATCGACATGACCGACTTCTACTGCCTCGAGGACGTCTGCCCGGCCATGATCGGCGGCGTGAACGTGTACCGCGACCGTCACCATTTCACCGCGACGTTCACGCGGACGCTGGCTCCGTTCCTGTGGAACCGCATCACCGCGCAGGTCGACGGGCTCCCCACCAGTGACCGCTGAACGGGTCGCGTCGCCGTCGCCGATTTTGTGAAAGGGTTCCCAAACTCCTAGACTGGCGGCGCGCCACGGCCCAAAATTCCCGTCATTCCGCGGCGCAGGAGCATCGTGACCATTCTTCGCAGCCCCGCTGGGATCCCCGACGCGACCGTCGCCCGGCTCCCGCTGTACCTGCGGGCTCTCGATGAGCTCGCGGAGCGAGGAACCGACGTCTGCTCCTCCGAGCACCTGGCCACCGCGGCCGGCGTGAACTCCGCGATCGTCCGCAAGGACCTGTCGCACCTGGGCTCCTACGGCACCCGCGGCGTCGGCTACGACGTCCGCTTCCTGGCCGGCCACATCGCCGCCGTCGTGGGCCAGACCCAGCCGTGGCCCGTCGTCATCGTCGGCGCGGGTCATCTGGGCAAGGCGCTGGCCGCCTACCAGGGCTTCGGCGCCCGCGGCGTCAAGGTCGCCGCCGTCGTCGACGCCGATCCCGAGCTCATCGGCACCGTCGTCGGCGGGCACGAGGTGCTCTCGATCGAGGACCTGCCGGAGATCGTCGAGCGCGACGCCGTCTCGCTCGGCATCATCGCCACCCCGCCCGGTGCGGCGCAGAGCGTCGCCGACGCCCTCGTCGCGACCGGCATCAGCAGCATCCTGAACTTCGCGCCCACGGCCCTGCGGGTCCCGGACGACGTCGACCTGCGCCAGGTCGACGTCGCCGCCGAGCTGCAGATCCTGGGCTACCACGCACACCGCCGCCAGGCGGGTTCCACCGAGGAGGCGGTGATCTCATGAGCGAGCGTCAGCGAGTGACCATGGGGCACCTCATGCCGGCACGTCCGTACCGTCGCTTCTCTACGGAGGTGACGGCATGAGCGTTCTCGTCGTTGGGCTCTCCCACCGCTCCGCTCCCGTCGACCTGCTCGAGCAGGCGTCCCTCGACACCGATGCGGCGGTCAAGCTGTCGCACCAGGCGCTCGACGTCCCCGCCGTGACCGAGTCGGCCGTCATCTCGACCTGCAACCGGGTCGAGGTCTACGTGGAGGCCGACCGCTTCCACGGCTCGGTCGAGGAGGTCACGCAACTGCTGGCCGACCAGTCGGGCCTGCGCCGCGAGGCCCTGCTGCCGTACGTGTACGTGCACTACGACCAGGCCGCCGTCGCGCACCTGTTCCGCGTCGCCGCCGGCCTCGACTCGATGATCCTCGGCGAGAGCCAGATCCTGGGTCAGGTCCGCACCACCCTGCACCAGGCGCAGGCCGAGTCCACCGCCGGCACGAGCCTGAACGCCCTGTTCCAGCAGGCGCTGCGCATCGGCAAGCGCGGTCACGCCGAGACCGGCATCGACCGCCTCGCCCCGTCGCTGGTCACCGCCGCGCTCGACGCCGCGGGCGACGCCGTGGTCGGCGACCAGAAGCGGTTCCTCGTCGCCGGCGCGGGCACGATGAGCCTGCTCGCCGTGCGCACCCTGATCGAGCGCGGCGTCGACCCGTCGCGCATCTGGGTCGCCAACCGCACGTTCCAGCGCGCCTTCGAGCTCGTCGCCACGCACGGCGTCAGCGCCGTCCGGTGGGAGTCGCTCGACGTCGAGCTGTCCGCGGCCGACGTGCTCATCACGTGCACCGGGGCCTCCGGCGTCGTCTTCGACACGCCGCGCATCGAGCGCGCCACGGCCGACGGTCGCGAGCTCACGGTGATCGACCTCGCGCTGCCGCGCGACGTCGCCCACGAGGTCCGCGACCTGCCCGGTGTCGAGGTCATCGACATCGAGGTGCTCGCCGCCCACGCCACGGCCGACTCGGTGGCCGAGGACGTCGAGCAGGTCCGTCGCATCGTGCAGTCCGAGGTCGACTCGTTCCTCGCCTCGCGCCAGCAGGCCAAGGTGACCCCGACGGTGGTCGCGCTGCGCAGCATGGCCACCGAGGTCGTCAGCGCCGAGACCGCGCGCCTCCAGTCCCGGCTGTCCGGCCTCGACGACGCCCAGCTCGACGAGGTCCGCCGCGCGATGCGCCGCGTCGCCGAGAAGCTGATCCACCAGCCCACCGTGCGGGTCAAGGAGCTCGTCGAGGGCCCCGAGAACCTCACGTACGCCGACGCGCTGGCCCACCTGTTCCAGCTCGACCCGTCGGCGGTCACCGCCGTCACCGACCCGGGAGGAGACGCATGACCCTCCGACTCGGAACCCGCGCCAGCGCCCTGGCCACCACCCAGTCCGGCTGGGTGGCCGACCGCATCCGCGAGGCCCACGGCGTCGACGTCGAGCTCGTGCTGATCTCCACCGAGGGCGACCGCTCCAGCGCGCCGCTCGCGCAGATCGGCGGCACCGGCGTGTTCGTCGCCGCGGTCCGCGAGGCCGTGCTCGACGGCACGGTCGACTTCGCCGTGCACTCGCTCAAGGACCTGCCCACCGGCGACGCCGAGGGCCTGGCCCTGGCCGCCGTGCCGCAGCGCGAGGACCCCCGCGACGTGCTGATCGCGCGCGACGGGCTCACCCTCGGCGAGCTGCCCCGTGGCTCGCGCGTCGGCACCGGCAGCCCGCGCCGGGTCAGCCAGCTCAACGCGCTCGGCCTCGGCATCGAGGTCGCCGAGCTGCGCGGCAACGTCGACACCCGGATCGGCAAGGTCACCGGCGGCCAGCTCGACGCGATCGTGCTCGCCCGCGCCGGACTGCTGCGCCTGGGCCGCGCCGACGAGGCCTCCGAGGTCCTCGACCCCCTGCAGATGCTGCCGGCTCCCGGACAGGGAGCCCTCGCCGTCGAGTGCCGCGCCGATGACGACGCGACCCTCGACCTGCTCTCCGTGATCGACGATCCCGACACCCGGGCCGCCGTCACGGCCGAGCGCACCCTCCTCGCCACCCTCGAGGCCGGGTGCAGCGCGCCCGTCGGAGCCCTCGCCGACGTCGTCTGGGGGGACGACGGAGACGAGCTCTGGCTGCGCGCCGTCGTCGGAGACCTCTCCGGCAACCCCGTCATCCGACGGTCCGCCTCCGGTACTCCCACGGAAGCCGCCGCCCTCGGGCGCCGGCTCGCCGAGGAGCTGCTGGCCGAGGGCGCCGATCAGCTCATGCGCTCGGTGACCGCGCCATGAGCACCACCACGCAGCACGAGACTCCGCCACCGAACAAAGCAAGGAAGAGCGTGTCCACCACCTCCGCGATGCCCACGTCCCCCGCCACCACCGCGACCAGCACCCAGCCCGTCGGCCGGGTCAGCTTCGTCGGTGCCGGCCCCGGCGACGCCAGCCTGCTGACCGTGCGAGCCACCGAGGTGCTCGCCCAGGCCGACGTCGTGATCGTCGAGTCCCCCGAGCAGGAGGCGCTCGTCACCAACGGTGCCGAGATCGTCGACGGCGGCACGAACGCCTCCGGCGAGACCCTCACGCACGCCGCTCGCGGCAAGCTCGTCGTCAAGCACGCCAAGACCGGCGCCCACGTCGTGCGCCTCATGGTCGGCGACCCGTTCACGTACGCCACGGGCCCCGAGGAGGCGATGGCCTGCGCCAAGGCCGGCATCTCCTTCGAGGTCGTCCCCGGCGTCTCGTCGGTCTCCGCGGTCCCCGCGTACGCCGGCGTGCCGCTGACCGACAAGCAGCACCGCGAGTTCAAGGTCGTCAGCGTCGGCGACGCCTCGGTCGACTGGACCGAGGCCGCCCGCCACGAGACGCTCGTGCTGCTCTCGGCCGTGAACCGCATCGCCGAGGTCGCCTCCGGCCTGGTCGAGGCGGGCCGCTCGCCCGAGACGCCCGTCGCGATGACGCGCCTGGGCACCACCACCCGTCAGGAGACCGTGGTCTCCACGCTCGCCGGCATCGCCGACGCCGCGAAGGCCGCGCAGATGACCCCGCCGGCGATCGTCGTCGTGGGCGAGGTCGTCGCCCAGCGCGACGCGCTGTCGTGGTTCGAGACCAAGCCGCTCTACGGCTGGCGCGTGCTCGTGCCCCGCACGAAGGAGCAGTCGCAGTCGCTCGCGGCGCGCCTGCGGATGTACGGCGCGGTCTCCGAGGAGGTCCCCACCATCTCGGTCGAGCCGCCGCGCAACCCGCAGCAAATGGACAAGGCCGTCCGCGGTCTCGTCGAGGGCCGCTACGAGTGGGTCGCGTTCACCAGCGTCAACGCCGTCAAGGCCGTCCGCGAGAAGTTCGAGGAGTACGGACTCGACGCGCGCGCGTTCTCCGGCCTGAAGATCGCCGCCGTCGGCGAGAAGACCGCCGAGGCCATCGAGACCTGGGGCATCCGTCCCGACCTCGTGCCCTCGGGCGAGCAGTCCGGTCGCGGCCTGCTCGAGGACTGGCCGCCGTTCGACGAGCTGCTCGACCCGATCAACCGCGTCTTCCTGCCGCGCGCCGACATCGCCACCGAGACCCTCGCGGCCGGCCTCGTCGAGCTGGGCTGGGAGGTCGACGACGTCACCGCCTACCGCACCGTCCGGGCCTCGCCGCCGCCGGCGCCGACCCGTGAGGCGATCAAGTCGGGCAAGTTCGACGCCGTGCTGTTCACGTCGAGCTCGACCGTGCGCAACCTCGTCGGCATCGCCGGCAAGCCGCACGCGACGACGATCATCGCCTGCATCGGTCCGGCCACGGCCAAGACCGCCGAGGAGCACGGCCTGCGCGTCGACGTGATGGCCGAGAAGCCGTCCGCCGAGGAGCTGGCCGACGCCCTCGCACAGTTCGGCGAGGCGCGACGCCTGCAGTTCGTGGAGGCCGGCGAGCCGGTCCTGCGTCCCTCGCAGAAGAAGCCGTCCTCGCGCCGCAAGGCCTGATCTCGATACGCCCGCTCGTTCCTCGCGGAGCTACTCGATCGCCGGCCCGGCTCCGGCGATCGAGTGGCGGCGAGCGCAGCGAGACGCTGTATCGAGATCACGTGACGACCCGCCCAAGGAGGCAAGCATGATCGAGCGCCCCCGCCGCCTGCGGTCCAGCGCGGCGATGCGCCGGCTGGTCCGCGAGACGCACCTCGTGCCCTCGCAGCTGATCCTGCCGATGTTCGTGGCCGAGGGGATCGACGAGCCGCGGCCGATCGCGAGCATGCCGGGCGTCGTCCAGCACTCGCGCGAGTCCGCTCGCCGGGCCTACGCCGAGGCGGTCGAGCTCGGGCTCGGCGGCGTCATGCTGTTCGGCGTGCCCCAGCACAAGGACGCCGTGGGCTCGGGCGCCCTCGACCCCGACGGCATCCTCAACGTCGCGATCGCCGACGCCCGCGCCGAGGTCGGCGACGACCTGCTCGTCATGGCCGACCTGTGCCTGGACGAGTTCACCGACCACGGCCACTGCGGCGTGCTCGACGACCGCGGCCGCGTGGACAACGACGCCACCGTGGAGATCTACGGACGCATGGGCGTGGCGCAGGCGCAGGCCGGCGCCCACGTCGTCGGCCCCAGCGGCATGATGGACGGCCAGGTCGAGGTCATCCGCCGCGAGCTCGACGCCGCCGGCCACGAGGACGTCGTGATCCTGGCCTACGCCGCGAAGTACGCCTCGGCGTTCTACGGCCCGTTCCGCGAGGCCGTGGACTCCTCGCTCCAGGGTGATCGCCGCACCTATCAGCAGGACGCCGGCAACCGACGCGAGTCGCTGCGCGAGACCCTGCTCGACGTCGAGCAGGGCGCCGACATCGTCATGGTGAAGCCCGCCATGTCCTACCTCGACATCGTGGCCGACGTGCGCGCGGCCGTGGACGTGCCCGTCGCCGCCTACCAGGTGTCGGGGGAGTACGCGATGATCGAGGCCGCCGCCGCGAACGGCTGGATCGACCGCGAGCGCGCCATCGACGAGTCGCTGCTCAGCATCCGCCGCGCCGGCTCGGACATCATCCTGACCTACTGGGCGGCCGAGGTCGCCCGCCGCCTGTGACCGGCGGTCGAGTCTCCGCGAGGAACGAGCGGATGTATCGAGACCACGTGATCTCGATACACCGGCTCGCTGGCGCTCGCCGGCACTCGATCGCCGGAACGAGCCAAGAGGAGCACGCATGAGCACCACCGCATCCGAGGAGCTGTTCGCCCGGGCCCAGCGGGTGTCGCCCGGTGGCGTCAACTCGCCGGTCCGCGCCTTCCGTGCCGTGGGCGGGACGCCCCGCTTCATGGCCTCGGGCACGGGCGCGTGGCTCACTGACGCCGACGGCAACCGCTACGTCGACCTCGTCGGCTCGTGGGGCCCGATGCTGCTGGGCCACGCGCACCCCGAGGTCATCGAGGCCGTCACCGCCGCGGCCGCGCGCGGCACGAGCTTCGGCACCCCCGCGGAGCCCGAGGTGCTGCTGGCCGAGGAGATCGTCGGCCGCACGCCGGTCGACCGCGTGCGCATGGTCTCGTCGGGCACCGAGGCCACCATGTCGGCCATCCGGCTGGCGCGCGGCTTCACGGGTCGCGACCGCATCGTGAAGTTCAGCGGCTGCTACCACGGTCACGTCGACGCGCTGCTGGCCGAGGCCGGCTCGGGCGTCGTCACCCTCGGCATCCCGGGCACGCCCGGCGTCCCGGCCCACGTCACGGCCGACACGATCGTCCTGCCGTACAACGACCCGGCCGCCGTCGACGCCGCCTTCGCCGAGTACGGCGACCAGATCGCGTGCGTCATCACCGAGGCCGCCGCGGGCAACATGGGCGTCGTGCCGCCCCACCCGGGCTTCAACGAGCACCTGTCCCGCACGTGCGCCGAGCACGGCGCGCTGTTCATCACCGACGAGGTCATGACCGGCTTCCGCGCCGCGCGCAGCGGCTACTGGGAGATCGACGGCCGGGTCGAGGGCTGGAAGCCCGACCTCGTGACCTTCGGCAAGGTCATGGGAGGCGGCTTCCCGGCCGCGGCGTTCGGCGGTCGCGCCGACGTCATGGACCTGCTCGCACCGGTCGGCCCGGTCTACCAGGCGGGCACGCTGTCGGGGAACCCCGTGGCGACCACGGCGGGCCTCACGACGCTGCGGCTGGCCACCCCCGAGGTCTACGATCGGCTCAACGAGACCTCCACGCAGGTGCAGGCGCTCGTCTCCGACGCCCTCGCCGCCGCGGGCGTGCCGCACACGCTCCAGACCGCCGGCACGATGTTCAGCGTCTTCTGGGGCGTCGCCGAGCCGGTGGCCGACTTCGCCGGCGCGCAGGCCCAGGACACCGCCGCCTACACGGCCTTCTTCCACGCCATGCTCGACGCCGGCGTCTACCTGCCGCCCAGTGCGTACGAGGCCTGGTTCCTCTCCGCGGCGCACGACCCCGACGTCGACTCCGAGCCCCTCTCTAGACTGGCCGAAGCCCTCCCCGGCGCCGCCCGCGCGGCCGCCGCGGCGGCCCGCTGACACGAAGGAACCAGATGAGCACCCGCACGATCGTCCACCTGATGCGCCACGGTGAGGTCCACAACCCCGAGGGCGTCCTCTACGGTCGGCTCGCCGGCTACAACCTCTCCGACCTGGGTCACGAGATGGCCGCCACCGTCGCCGAGTCGCTGAAGTCGCACGACATCACGCACCTGGTCGCCTCGCCGCTGGAGCGCGCGCAGCAGACCGCGAAGCCGGTCGCGGACATCCTGAAGCTCGACATCCACACCGACGAGCGCGTCATCGAGGCGGGCAACAAGTTCGAGGGCCGCACGGTCGGCGTCGGACCGAAGGCCTTCCTGAACCCGCGCTTCTGGCCGTGGCTGTGGAACCCGTTCCGCCCGTCGTGGGGCGAGGCGTACGCGCACATCGCCGGCCGTATGCTGCTGGCGATCGACGACGCCCGCGAGGCCGCCCGCGGCCACGAGGCACTGATCGTGTCGCACCAGCTGCCGGTGTGGATCGCGCGCAAGTCCTACGAGAAGGGCCGCTTCGCGCACGACCCGCGCAACCGCCAGTGCACGCTCGCCAGCCTCACGACGCTGACCTTCGAGGACGACACCTTCAAGGGCCTCGTCTACAGCGAGCCCGCCGGCCACCTCATCCCCGACGCCCTGCGCGGAAAGTTCGTCGGCGGAGCATGAGCAAGCGGCTCTCCGCGCGACTCCTGGTGGTCGCGCTCATGGCGCTCGTCCTCTCGGCCTGTGTCGGTGGGGTCAAGGACACCGGGGACGACGGCTTCATCTCCGGCAACGGCGAGATCACCTTCATCGACCCGGGCAAGCGCAAGCCCGCGCCCGAGCTGAAGGGCACCGACCTCGACGGCAACGAGATCAGCTCGACCGACTTCGCCGGGCAGGTCCTGGTCGTGAACCTCTGGGGCTCGTGGTGTGCGCCCTGCCGCGCCGAGGCGCCCGCGCTGCAGAAGGCCTCCAGCGAGCTGGCCGACGAGAAGGTCCAGTTCCTCGGCCTGCTGACCAAGGACAACCCGGCGCCGGCCAAGGCGTTCAACGCCGAGTTCGGCATCGACTACCCGAGCATCGACGACTCCGCGGGCCGCAACCAGGCCGCGTTCGCCGACTCGCTGCCGTCGGTCGCGATCCCCACCACGTGGGTCATCGACAAGAACGGCAAGGTCGCCGCCCGCGTCATGGGCGAGCTCACCGACGCGACGCTGCGTGGTCTGGTGGAGCAGACCAAGAAGAGCACGTCGTGATCTCTGGCGACGTCACCGAGTGGTTCCTGGACACGGCTGCCTCGGGCAACCTCGTCCTCACGGTGCCCGTCGCCCTGCTCGCCGGCCTCGTCTCCTTCTTCAGCCCGTGCGTCGTCCCCCTGCTGCCGGGCTACCTGTCCTACGTCTCGGGCGTCGCCGTCACCGAGCTCGAGACCGCGCGACGCGGCCGCGTCGTGGCGGGCTCCCTGCTCTTCGTGCTGGGCTTCAGCGCGGTGTTCGTGGCCGGGGGAGCGCTGTTCGGCGCAGCCGGTCAGCAGCTGCTGCCGTACCAGCGTGAGATCTCGATCATCGCCGGCATCCTGCTCGTGGTGATGGGCCTGGCGTTCCTGGGCTGGGTCCCGCTGCTGCAGCGCGACGTCCGCAAGCACGGCGTCCGCCGCGTCGGCCTCGTCGCCGCGCCCCTGCTGGGCGTCGTGTTCGGCGTCGGCTGGACCCCCTGCATCGGCCCCACGCTCACCGCCGTCCTGGCCCTCTCGGCCAACGAGGCCACGGCCGGGCGAGGCGCGTTCCTCGCGCTCGTCTACTGCCTGGGCCTCGGCCTGCCGTTCGTCGTCGCGGCGCTGTTCCTGAGCCGGTTCCTGCGCGTCACCGGGTGGGTGCGCCGTCACCAGCGGCTCGTCTCGGCCATCGGCGCCGCGCTCCTCATCGCCACCGGTGTCCTGCTCATCACCGGCTGGTGGCAGGACATGGTGATCGCCCTGCAGCACTGGATCAGTGGATTCGAGGTCTTGATTTGAGTCCCCGCGACAAGCGCAACGAGGTCGCCTCCGAGCTGCGCCCGCTCGAGTTCGGCCGCTGGGCCTGGCGCCAGCTGACGTCGATGCGCACCGCCCTGCTGCTCCTGCTGCTGCTGGCGATCGCGGCCGTGCCGGGCTCGTTCATCCCGCAGCGCGGCGTCGACGCCAGGGCGGTCCAGGCGTACTACCTCGACCACCCGAAGCTCGCGCCCGTGCTGGAGAAGCTCGGCATGTTCAGCGTGTTCTCCTCGGTGTGGTTCAGCGCGATCTACCTGCTGCTCATGGTGTCGCTGATCGGCTGCATCCTGCCGCGCTGCAAGGTCTACGCGCAGGGCCTCAAGGCCCGTCCGCCGAAGGCGCCCCGCAACTTCGGGCGCCTGCCCGCGAACGACCGCTTCGAGACCGAGAAGTCGGTCGCCGAGGTCCTCGAGGCCGGCCGCCGCGCCCTGCCGCGCGCCCGCATCGACGTCGTGCAGGACAGCGAGGACGCCGGCGAGCTGCGCTCCGAGAAGGGCTACCTGCGCGAGCTGGGCAACCTGGTCTTCCACATCTGCATCGTCGTGGCACTCCTGGGCGTGGCCGCCGCCGCGCTGTGGGGCTACCGCGGCAACGTGATCGTCGTCGAGGGCGGCGGCTTCAGCAACACGCTCTCGCAGTACGACGAGTTCTCCTCGGGCGCGATGTTCGACGCCCAGACCGACCTCGACCCGTGGTCGATCCAGCTCGAGGACGTCCTGACCCGCTTCTACGTCGAGGGCAACCAGCGCGGCGCGCCGAAGCTCTTCCGCGCCACCGGCACGTACAACGAGGCCGGCAGCGACGACGACGGCGAGTTCTCGATCGAGGTCAACCACCCGCTCGCCGTGGGCGGCGAGGACGTCTTCCTCGTCGGTCAGGGATACGCGCCGGTCATCCGCGTCACCGACTCCACCGGTCGGGTCGCGTTCGACGGCCCCGTGCCGTTCCTGCCGGCCGACTCCACCTACACGTCCACCGGTGTCGTGAAGGTGCCCGACGCCGACGGCGAGCAGCTCGGCTTCCAGGGCTTCTTCCTGCCGACCGCGTTCTCGTCGGACCCCGACGAGCCCTCGGTCTCGGTGTTCCCCGGTGCGCTCAACCCGCGCATCGGCATGAACCTGTGGACCGGCGACCTCGGCCTCGACGAGGGCGTCTCGCAGTCGGTCTACTCGCTCGACACCACGAACATGACGCAGGTGAAGGACGGCGACGGCAACTTCCGCGTCGACCTCGGCCCCGGCGAGAGCCAGGACCTGCCCGGCGGCGGCACGATCGAGTTCGTCGAGCTGAAGCAGTTCGCGCGATTCCAGATCGGCCACACCCCCGTCCCGTGGCTCCCGCTGTTCGGGGTGGGGGTCGGGATCCTGGGCCTGACGGCCTCGCTCATCGTCCGCCCGCGGCGCACCTGGATCCGGGCCCGCCGGGACGGATCACGTACCGTGGTGGAGGTCGCTGCGCTCGATCGCGTTCCGCGCGACGACCTCCCCGCAGAACTCGACGACCTGTTGACCCGGCTCCACGCGGAGCTGGGCGACGAGCACGAGAAGGAACCGGCATGACTCTCGACCAGTGGGCCCAGCTGTCCAACTACCTCACCGGTTCGGCGTTCGCCGTGCTGTGCATCGCGTTCTTCTGCCACGTGGCCGAGTGGGTCTCGGCCCGCCGCCAGTCCCCGGTCGCCGTCACCGCCGGCGCCTCCGAGGGCGCCGTCGCCACGGCCGACACCGACGAGCCCGAGACGCCCGACCGCCTCGTCGGCATCGCCGTCTCGCTCACCGTGCTGGGCACGCTGCTGCTCATCGGCGGCTCGGTCACCCGCGCCCTGGCCACGCAGCGCGCCCCGTTCGGCAACATGTACGAGTTCGGCGTCACCGGCACGGCCATCGCGCTGACCGTCTACCTGATCATGGTGTGGCGCTCGCGCATCCAGTGGATGGGCGGCGTCGTGCTCGCCGTCAGCATCTTCATCCTGGCGATGTCGATCTCCAGCTACACGCCCGCCGGCCCGCTCGTGCCCGCGCTCAACACGTTCTGGAAGTACATCCACGTCAGCTCGATCATGGTCGCCGCGGCGATGTTCATGGTCGGCGCCGCCGCCAGCGTGCTCTACCTCGTGAAGGTCCGCGCCGAGGAGCGCGGCAAGGTCGGACCCGTCCTGGCCCGCTTCCCGGCGGCCGCGCGGATCGACCAGGTCGCCTTCCGGATGAACGCGATCGGCTTCCCGATGTGGACCTTCGGCGCACTGATCTCCGGACCGATCTGGGCGCACCTCGCGTGGGGCCGCTACTGGGGCTGGGACCCGAAGGAGGTCTGGGCGCTCATCACCTGGATCGTCTACGCGGGCTACCTGCACGCGCGCGTCACGGCCGGCTGGAAGGGCAAGCGCGCCGCCTACCTCGCGCTGATCGGCTTCGTCACGTTCATCATCAGCTACTACGTGGTGAACCTGTTCGTCTCGGGCCAGCACAGCTACGCCTGAGCCGTCCGTTAGCCTCGCGCCCATGGGCGCACGCATCGAGGTCGCCGGCCTCACCAAGGTCTACGGCGACCTGACCGCCGTCGACGACCTGACCTTCACCGTCGAGCCGGGGGAGTTCTTCGGACTCCTCGGACCCAACGGCGCGGGCAAGACCACCGCGTTGGAGATGATCGAGGGGCTGCGCCATCCCGACGCGGGCTCGGTGTCGATCGACGGTCACGACCCGTGGAAGCGCGACCCCCGGCTCCAGCGCCGCCTCGGCGTCCAGCTGCAGTCGTCGGCGTTCTTCGAGCGCCTCACCGCGCGTGAGCAGCTGGCCACGTTCGCCGCGCTCTACGACGTGCCCGCGGCCCGCGCCGACGCCCTGCTCGAGCAGGTCGGGCTCGAGGAGAAGGCCGACTCGCGCGTCGAGGACCTCTCCGGTGGTCAGGCGCAGCGGCTCTCGATCGCCTGCGCGCTCGTCCACGATCCCGAGGTCGTGTTCCTCGACGAGCCCACCGCCGCCCTCGACCCGCAGGCGCGGCGGAACCTGTGGGACTTCCTGCGCGGCCTCAATGACTCCGGGCGCACCGTCGTGCTGACGACGCACTACATGGAGGAGGCCGAGGTCCTGTGCGACCGGGTCGCGATCGTCGACCGCGGCCGGCTGCTGGAGCTCGACTCGCCCGCGGCGCTCGTGCGCGGCCTCGACGCACCCACCCGGATCAGCCTCGCCCCCGACGCGATCGACGAGGCCGGCGCCCGCGCCATCCCCGGCGTCGAGGAGGTGCAGGTGCACCCCGACCGCACGATCCTGTCCACGCGCCGCCCCGCCGAGGTGCTCTCCGAGCTGGCCCGCCTCGACGCCCTCAACGGACTCACCGCCTCGGGCGCCACGCTCGAGGACGTGTTCCTCAGCCTGACCGGACGGAAGTACCGCTCGTGACCGCACTGCTCTCGCTCTCGCGCGCGATGTTCAAGGGCTTCGTCCGCGACCGCATGACCCTGTTCTGGGCGGTGCTGTTCCCGCTCATGTTCCTCGTGCTGTTCGGCGGCATCCTCACCGACCAGGGCGCCCCGCGGCTCGAGGTCGTCCAGGTGGGCACGGTCGCCGCGCTCGACGACATGCCCGCGGACGCGCGCGAGGCCCTCGACGAGAGCGTGGAGATCACGAAGTCCTCCGACGAGGTCAAAGCCCTGCAGGAGGTCCGCGACGGCGACATCGCCGCCGTCGTCACCGAGGAGGGCGACCGGATGGTCGTGCACTTCTCGCAGGCCGACCAGGTCGCCGCGGCCCGCGTGCGCGGCACGTTCCAGGGCGTCGTCGACTCCGCCAACCTCGCGGCGGCGGGCGGCAATCCCGCCTTCACGCTCGAGCCGCGTCAGGTGGAGGACGAGTCCCTCGAGACGATCCAGTACGTCACGCCCGGCCTGCTGGGCTGGGCGATCGCCATGAGCGCCACGTTCGGCGCCGCGGTGAACCTCGTCGCCTGGCGCCAGTCCGGCCTGCTGCGGCGGCTGCGGCTCGCGCCGATCCCGACCTCGTCGGTGGTGCTCGCCCGCGTGGGCGTCAGCGTGTCGGTCGCGCTCGGGCAGACCGCGATCTTCCTCGGCCTCGCCGTCGGCGCGTTCGGGCTCGTGCTCACCGGCTCGTGGCCGCTCGTGATCCCGCTCGTCCTCGCGGGCACGCTCGCGTTCCTCTCGATCGGCATGCTGGCCGGCTCGATCAGCAAGACCGAGGAGGGCGCCGTCGGCCTGGCGAACTTCATCGTGCTGCCGATGGCGTTCCTGTCGGGCTCGTTCTTCCCGCTCGAGGGGGCGCCGGACTGGCTCCAGTTCATCAGCCGGCTGCTGCCGCTGCGGCACCTCAACGACGCGATGCTCGACGTCATGGTGCGCGGTCAGGGCGTCGAGGCGATCCTCGCGCCGATGGCGATCCTGCTCGGCTTCACCGCCGTCTGCGCCCTGGTCTCGGCGCGCCTGTTCCGCTGGGACGCCTGACACCCTCGGGAGGCGGTGAGCTGTCAACCCTTCCCGGGGAGGGGCGGTGCGTCAGCAACCGCATGGGTGGGCCCAGGGGTTGAGGGCTCACCGGGCACTCGCGGGAAGGGTTGAGGACTCACCGCCCAGCCAGCGGGCAGGTCAGAGGCCGCGCAGGAAGTCGGGGTCGTCGTCTGGGCCGAGGGGCCGCGGCGGGCGCTTGCGCGGACCGCTGCCGGGGGAGCGGCCCTTGGCCACGCCGAAGATCAGCCACAGGGCGGCGCCGGCGTAGGGCGCGAGGACGATCAGCAGGGCCCAGCCCCACTTCGGCAGGTGCTGCACGCGGTCCCGCGGCGTCGCCACGAGGTCGTAGAGGCTGTAGACCGTGAGGACCACGGCCGCCAGCACGAGGAACACCTTGCCCATGGCCAGAGCGTACCGACCCGGTTCCAGCCGCGCGCCCGGATGAGGTGGCCTCCCGGGCGTCCGCGGGCTCGGCCCCGGCCACTAGAATTCGGGGCATGAAGGCCTTCTGGACGTACACGCTCGCTCGACTCGGGGTCTTCCTCGTCACGTGGGCGGTGTTGTTCGGGATCTCCCGCCTCATCTTCGATCCGACCGCCGTGCTCGACCTCTGGGTCCTGCTGCTGGCGCTCGTCGTGTCCTCGGTCATCGCGATGTTCACCCTGCGCGGCCTGCGCGACCAGGTGGCGGTGAAGCTGCAGGAGCGCGCCCAGGCCCTCAACGACCGCATCGAGGAGTCGCGGCGTGCCGAAGACGTCGACTGACGACCGCGCCTGGCTGGCCGAGGCGGTTCGCCGCGTCGAGGCTGACGCCAACCGCAGCGCCGACACCCACCTGCACGCCCTGGACCTGCCGTTCCCGGGCGTGCAGGTCTATCTCAAGGACGAGTCGGTCCACCCCACCGGCAGCCTGAAGCACCGCCTGGCGCGCTCGCTGTTCCTCTACGCCCTGTGCAACGGCTGGATCCACCGCGGCACCACGATCGTCGAGGCGTCCAGTGGCTCCACCGCCGTCTCGGAGGCCTACTTCGCGCGGCTGCTGGGCCTGCCGTTCGTGGCGGTCATGCCGCGCAGCACCAGCGCCGAGAAGATCTCGCTCATCGAGTGGTACGGCGGGCGCTGTCACTTCGTCGACGACGCCCGACAGATGTACGCCGAGGCGCAGCGGCTGGCCGACGAGTGCGACGGCCACTACATGGACCAGTTCACGTTCGCCGAGCGCGCCACCGACTGGCGCGGCAACAACAACATCGCGGAGTCGATCTTCGCCCAGCTGTCGGCCGAGCCGCACCCGATCCCGGAGTGGATCGTGGTCAGCGCGGGCACCGGCGGCACGTCGGCCACGATCGGTCGTTTCGTGCGCTACCGCCGCTTCGACACCCGGCTGCTGGTCGCCGACCCCGAGGGCTCGGCGTTCTACGACGGCTGGGACACCGACTCCTCCGACGTCACCACCGACCGGGCGCCGCGGATCGAGGGCATCGGGCGGCCGCGTGTCGAGCCGTCGTTCGTCGGCGGCGTCGTCGACGAGATGGTGCGGGTGCCCGACGCGGCGTCGATCGCGGCGATGCGCTGGACCTCCGACCTCATCGGACGGCCCGTCGGCGGCTCCACCGGCACGAACATGTGGGCCGCGCTCGGCCTCGCCTCGCGGATGGTGGCGGAGGGTCGCGAGGGCTCGATCGTCACGCTGCTGTGCGACGGCGGCGACCGCTACACGCACACCTACTTCGACGACCGCTGGGTGGCCGAGCACGACCTCGACCCCACGCCCTACCTGCAGCAGCTGTCCGAGCTCACCCGGACGGGCACGTTCACACCGGACCGATGAACAGGCCCACGGTCAGGCCCAGGGCGTAGACGAGCTCGGCGATGCCGGTCTCCTTGAGCACCGGGATCAGTGCCGGGCCGGTGGCGCCCGAGCGAACGGCGGAGGCGGCGCGACCCGCGGTGGGCATGCCCAGCCAGGCCAGCAGCGCCCACGGCGTCTGGGTGGCGCACCACGCGACCACCAGGACGAAGGCGACCAGGATCAGGCCGATGTAGAGCCAGCGCGTGCGGCGGTCGCCCAGCACGACGGCGAGGGTGCGCTTGCCGGTCTCGGTGTCGGTGGGGATGTCGCGCAGGTTGTTGGCGACGAGGATCGCGCAGGCCAGCGAGCCGACGCCGATCGCGCCCGCGACGCTCACGCCGTTGATGCTGCCCAGCTGCACGTAGGTGGTGCCGAGGACGGCCACGAGGCCGAAGAACACGAACACGCTGACCTCGCCGAGTGCCCGGTAGCCGTAGGGCTTCGAGCCGCCGGTGTAGCCCCAGGCGGCGAGGATCGCGACGGCGCCGACGGCGATGAGCCACCAGCCCGACGTGGCGGCGAGGACCAGTCCGAGCACGGCGCCGAGACCGAGGAAGGCGAACGCCGCCCGCTTGACCTTCTCGGGGGCGACGAGTCCCGACCCGACGAGGCGCAGCGGGCCGACGCGGTTCTCGTCGGTGCCCTTGACGCCGTCGGAGTAGTCGTTGGCGTAGTTGACGCCGACCTGGAGCGCGAGCGAGACGCCGAGCGCCACGAGCGCCTTCCACCAGACGAATCCGTCGTCGTAGGCGGCGGCGCCGGTGCCGACGGCGACGGGGGCGATGGCGGCGGGCAGCGTGCGCAGCCGCGCGCCCTCGATCCACAGTTTCAGGCCGGTCGGGGAGGTCACCCCGTGAGTGTAGGAGGCGCCCGCCGGCCCGGTCCTACAGTGGTCGGGTGGCTGCCTCCCTGTCTCCCGTCGCCGGTTCCGCTCGCGAGGTGCTGGAGCTGCTGCGGCCCTGGGTGACGGACGGAGGCGAGCCGCTGCTCATGCGCACGTCGGGCAGCACCGGCGAGCCGAAGCCTCTCCTGCTGTCCCACGCGGCGGTGCTCGCCTCGGCGCACGCGGCGCTGTCACGGCTCGGCGGTCCGGCGCAGTGGCTCTCGGCGTTGCCGCCGACCGGAGTGGGCGGGCTGCAGGTGCTGGTGCGCTCGATCGTCGCTGGGACCGAGCCGGTGTTCCTCGACGAGCACGCCGACATCGCTGCGGCCGCTGGTGCGATGACCGGGTCGCGTCGCTACGCCTCGCTCGTGCCCACGCAGCTGTTCCGGCTGGTGGAGGCCGGGCGGGCCGGCGACCTCGCCTCCTTCGACGCGGTGCTGCTCGGTGGTGCTGCCGCGCCGCCTGCCGTGCTGGAGCGCGCGGCCGAGGCGGGCGCGCGGATCGTGCGGACCTACGGCATGACCGAGACGTGCGGCGGCTGCGTCTACGACGGCGTTCCGCTCGACGGGGTGCGGCTGCGGATCGAGGACGACGGGCGGGTGGCGATCGCGGGTGCGGTGCTCGCCGACGGCGTCGGCGAGTGGCTCGTCACGAACGACCTCGGTCGGATCGACGACGCCGGGCGCCTGCACGTGCTGGGGCGCGCCGACCAGGTAGCGGTGAGTGGCGGAGTGAACGTGCCGCTGGCCGCGGTCGAGTCCACGCTGCGCGACGAGCCGGGCGTGCTGGACGTCGTGGTGGTCGCGCGGCCCGATCCGGAATGGGGGCAGGCGGTGGTGGCGTTCGTCGTGGGCGAGCTCGACCGCGCGCAGGCCGCCGCGGCGCTCGATCGCGCCGGTCACCCTCGCACCTGGACCCCGCGCGCCGTCCACCGCCTCGACGCCCTCCCGCTCCTGCCGAACGGCAAGCCCGACCGCGTCGCGCTGGCGGGTGACGGTTTCCCCGGTTAAGCGGGGAAACCGTCACTTCACGGGGTTTGCGAACCACGTGAAGTGACAGGAAACCTCGTTCAGTCGAGCGCCGAGGCCGAGCGACCCACCGGCCGGGGTTCTCTGTCACCGACCGGGGATCGCAACCCCCGGTCAGTGACAGGAAACCCACGTAACCGGGGAAACCGTCAGCCTCGGCTCAGAGCGAGGTGAGGGCGTCGGCGACGGGAGTGTCGCCGCCGACGACCTCGAACTGCTTCCCGATGGTGCTGTCGTCGGCGAGGACGGCCGCGAGGACGGCGGCCACGTCGGCGCGGGGGATCTCGCCGCGGTCGACGGTCTCGCCGACCTTCACCCGACCCGTGCCGGAGTCGTCGGTGAGAGCGCCGGGGCGCACGATGGTCCAGTCGAGGCCGCTCTCGCGCAGGGCGGCGTCGGCGTCGCGCTTCGCCTCGACGTAGGCCTTCCACACGGGCTCGACGTCCTCGCCAGGGTCGGTGTCGACGCCCATCGCCGACAGCTGCACGAAGCGCGTGATGCCGAGCGACTTGGCGGCCTCGATGGACTTCAGCGAGCCCTCGAGGTCGACGGTCCTCTTCCGCTCGATCTTGCCGTCGGGCCCGCCGCCGGCCGCGAAGACCACGGCGTGGCAGTCGGTGAAGACCGTCGCGAAGTCCTCGGCCGAGGCGTTCTCGATGTCGAGCAGCCGGATCGCCGCGCCGGGGAGGTCGGCGGCGTGGTCAGGGTTGCGGACGAGGGCGACCGGGAGGTCGCCGCGGTCGGTGAGCAGAGGGACGAGGAGGCGGGCCACCTGGCCGTGGCCTCCCACGATGGCGATGTCGGACATGACTCCACCGTAGGCAGGTCCACGTGGGTCCGCCCGTCGCGAAGTTCGAGGCGCAGTGGAACCTGAGCGCCTCACCGTGGATACTCTCGTGGGTGGAGTTCCGTACCTATTCGATCCCCATGCGCACGCGGTTCCGTGGACTCGAGAATCGCCAGGGGATGCTCGCCGAGGGCCCGGCCGGGTGGGCCGAGTTCAGCCCGTTCCCCGAGTACGACCACATCACCTCGCTGCCCTGGCTGCAGGCCGCCGTCGAGGCCGCGTGCAAGCCCTGGCCCGAGCCGGTCCGCGAGTGCGTCCCGATCAACGGCATCGTCCCGGCGGTCGGCGACGGCGCCACCGCGGCGCGCACGGCCGTCGAGAGCGGCTGCAAGACCATCAAGATCAAGGTCGCCGAGGCCGGCGAGACGATCGAGAACGACATCGAGCGCATCGCCGCCATCCGCGACGCGCTGCCCGGCGTGCTCATCCGCATCGACGCCAACGGCGCGTGGAGCGTGAAGGACGCGATCAAGGCCATCAAGAAGCTCGACCACGTGGCCCGCGGCCTCGAGTACGTCGAGCAGCCGTGCGCCACGGTCGAGGAGCTCGCGCAGGTGCGCCGCAAGGTGGACGTCCCGATCGCGGCCGACGAGTCGATCCGCCGCGCCGCCGACCCGTTCCGCGTGCGCGACCTCGACGCGGCCGACATCGCGGTGCTCAAGGTGCAGCCGCTCGGCGGCGTCCGCGCGTGCCTGCGCATCGCCGAGCAGATCGACATGCCGATCAGCGTCTCCAGCGCGGTCGAGACCTCGATCGGCCTGGCCGCCAGCGTCGCGCTCGCCGCGGCCCTGCCCGACCTGCCGTACGCCTGCGGCATCGGCACGGCCCACCTCCTGACGAGCGACGTCGTCGCCGAGCCGCTCGAGCCGGTGGACGGCAGCCTGTGGCCCACGCGCCCCGTGCTCGACGAGGAGGCCTACGCCAAGGTCGCCGCCCCGGCCGAGGTCGACGAGCGCTGGCAGGCCCGCCTCGACCACGTACGGGAGTCGTTGTGACCGAGGAGAGCGCCGTCGAGACGGCACGCCGGCTCGTCGCGACCCTCCTCGCGCAGGAGGTCTCCGACGCCGTGCTGTCTCCCGGCTCGCGCTCGGGTCCGATCGCGCTGGCGCTCCACGCCGCCGACGACCAGGGCCTCATCCGGCTGCACGTCCGCGTCGACGAGCGCGAGGCCGGCTTCCTGGCGCTCGGCCTGGCCAAGGCCTCCGGCCGCCTCACCCCCGTCATCACCACCTCCGGCACCGCGGTCGCCAACCTGCACCCCGCCCTGCTCGAGGCGCTGCACGCGAACGTGCCCGTCCTGGCCGTCACCGCCGACCGCCCCGGCGCCCTGCGCGGCACGGGCGCGAACCAGACCACCGTGCAGCCCGGCATGTTCCCCGGCATCACGTTCACCGACCGCATCACCGGCCTGGCCGGGGCGGTGCGCGGCGGCGGCCCGGTGCACCTCAACGTCGAGCTCGACGAGCCGCTCGTCGAGTCCGTCTCGTGGAAGTTCCCGCAGAACTCGTGGTCGATGAGCCAGCCCGTCGCGGGCCGCACCGAGGTGCTCGAGACCGGACCGCGCACCCTCGTCGTGGCGGGCGACGGCGCCGACCCCACGCTCGCCGCCGCGGCGCAGCAGGCCGGCTGGCCGATCATCGCCGAGCCCTCGTCGGGGCTGCGCGGCGCGCCCACCTCGGTGGCGTGCGGCCGCGTCGTGCTCGGCGGTCGCCTGATCGAGCGGATCGAGCGCATCGTGAGCGCCGGCCACCCCACGCTCTCGCGTCCCGTCACGAACCTGCTGACGAAGACCAACCTGCCCACCGTCCACGTGGGCGACGCGTCGACGTTCCCCGGCGTCCCCGGCGGCAACGTGAGGTTCGCCGACCGGATCTCCGTGCGCGGCGGCGTGACCGACGAGGCCTGGCTGCGCAGCTGGCTGCAAGCAGGTGACCGCATCCAGAGCGCCCTGCTGCAGGCCGAGCAGTTCACCGTCGCCGAGGCGGTCTGGAAGGCCGCCACCCGCGGGCTGCTCGTGCTCGGCTCGTCCAACACCGTCCGCGACGTCGACCTCGTGGCGCCCGTGCGCGCCCCGGGCCCGCGGGTCCTGGCGAACCGCGGCCTGGCCGGCATCGACGGCACCGTGTCCACCGCGGTCGGCGCCGCGCTCAACAGCTACGGCCGCGCGATCGCGCTGATGGGCGACCTCACGTTCCTCCACGGCGCCAACGGCCTGCTCATCGGCCCGATCGAGCCACGCCCCGACCTGACGATCGTCGTGCTCAACGACGACGGCGGTGGCATCTTCCACACGCTCGAGCAGGGATCGCCCGAGTACTCCCAGGCGTTCGAGCGCGTCTTCGGCACGCCCACCCGCACGAGGATCGACGCTCTCTGCGCCGCGCACGGCGTCAAGCACCGGCTCGTCGAGGCGAGCCAGCTGGCGGCCTACCTGTCGCGCGCGCCCGTCGGGATCGAGGTGCTCGAGGTGCAGGTCCAGCGCGCCGGACGCCGTGCCCTGCAATCGGTTGTCTCGGGTCTCGCCGCCGTCTAGGTTTGTGGCCAGCGTCACACTGGGTTGCGCTGGGCAGGAGCAGACATGGCCGACGAGGCGTTCGACCACATCATCATCGGTGCGGGCAGTGCCGGTGGAGTGATCGCCGCGAGGCTGAGCGAGGACCGCGACCGGCGCATCCTGCTGCTCGAGGCCGGGCCCGCCGACGAGGACGAGATGATCAAGATCCCGGCCGGGTTCAGCCAGCTGTTCAAGACCCGCTGGGACTGGAACTACGAGACCAGCGCGCAGAAGCACCTGGGCGGCCGACGCGCCTACTGGCCGCGCGGCAGGACCCTCGGCGGCAGCTCGTCGATCAACGCGATGATCTACATCCGCGGCAACGCCGCCGACTACGACGAGTGGCGCGACGCGTACGGCGCCACCGGCTGGGGCTACGACGACGTGCTGCCGTACTTCGTGAAGTCCGAGGCCAACCAGCGCCTCGCCGGTCCGTACCACGGCACGCAGGGCCCGCTCGTCGTCGAGGACCGCCGCTTCACCCACGAGCTGACCTCGGCGTTCGTCGAGTCGGCCGTCGCCGCGGGCCTGAAGCAGAACGACGACTTCAACGGCGCCACGCAGGAGGGCGCCGGCGTCTACCAGGTCACGAACCGCCGCGGCGAGCGCTGGTCGGTGGCCGACGCCTACATCCGGCCGGCAATGGGTCGTCCCAACCTCACGGTGCGCACCGAGGCGTTCGTGACCCGCATCCTCATCGAGGACGGCCGCGCCACCGGCGTCGCCTACCGCAAGCACGGACAGGAGCACGTGGTCCGCGCGAACGGCGAGGTCATCCTGTCCGGAGGCGCGATCAACAGCCCCCAGCTGCTCATGCTCTCGGGCGTCGGTCCCGGCGCCCACCTGCGCGAGGTCGGCATCGACGTGGTCGTCGACTCCCCGGGCGTGGGCCAGAACCTCCAGGACCACCCGGTCGCCGGCACGCTCGTCTACACGCGCAACACCACCGACCTCGCCGACGCGATCACGGTGGCGAACATGCTGCGCTGGAAGGCCACCAAGACGGGCCCGCTGGTGTCCAACATCGGCGAGGGCGGCGCGTTCTACACGTCGCGCGACGACCTCGACCTGCCCGACATCCAGATCCACGTGGCGCCCAGCGGCTTCTACGACAACGGCCTGCACGAGCCCGTGCGCCGATCGGTCACGGTGGCGCCCACGCTGGTCAACGTGCAGAGCCGCGGCCAGATCCGGCTCCGCTCGGCCGACCCGTCGTGGCACCCCGAGATCGACCCGGCGTACTTCGACGACCGCGCCGACCTCGACGCGATGCTCGGCGGCTACCGCCGGATGCTCGACATGATCTGGCAGGGCCCGATGGCGCGGATGCTCGACGAGCCGTGGGAGCCCGCCGTGCGCAACCCCACCGACGACCAGATCCTCGACGTCGTCTCACGGCTGGGCCAGACGCTGTACCACCCGACCTCCACGTGTGCCATGGGTACCGTCGAGGGCAGCGTCGTCGATCCCGAGCTGAAGGTCCACGGCGTCGAGGGCCTGCGGGTCGCCGACGCCTCGGTCATGCCGCGCGTCCCGCGTGGCAACACCAACGCACCCACCATCATGATCGGCGAGAAGGTCGCCGATCTCATCCGAGGAGCCTGACATGACCGCCACCATCGAGCCCTCCGTGGAGACCACCGAGGGTCCCCGTCCCACGTTCGACTCGCTGAATCCCGCCACGGGCGACGTCGTCGGCACCCACCCCATCGACGGGAGGGCCGAGGTCGACGCCGCCGTCGCGGCCGCGCGCGAGGCCTCCGCCTGGTGGCGCGACCTGGGCTTCGACGGCCGCAAGGAGTACCTGCTCCAGTGGCGCAGCGTGCTGACCCGCCGGCTCGGCCAGCTCTCCGACCAGGTCCACCGCGAGGGCGGCAAGCCGCACGGCGACGCCCTGCTCGAGGCGGGCCTGGCGATCGACCACATCGCGTGGGCGGCCAAGTCCGCCGGCAAGGTCCTCGGTCGCCACAAGGTCGGCACCGGCCTGCTGATGTCCAACCAGACCGCCTACGTCGAGTACAAGCCGCTCGGCGTCATCGGCGTCATCGGCCCCTGGAACTACCCGACGTTCACGCCGATGGGCTCGATCGCCTACGCGCTCGCCGCCGGCAACGCCGTGGTGTTCAAGCCCAGCGAGTACACGCCGGGCGTCGGCCGCTTCCTCGTGGACACGTTCACCGAGGTCGTGCACGGTCGCCCCGTCCTCAACCTCGTCACGGGCCTGGGCGAGACCGGCAACCACCTGTGCACCGCCGCCGTCGACAAGATCGCGTTCACCGGCTCGGCCGCGACCGGCAAGAAGGTGATGGCGGCCTGCGCCGAGAACCTCACGCCCGTCGTCATCGAGGCCGGCGGCAAGGACTCGCTCATCGTCGACGAGGACGCCGACCTGCAGTCGGCCGCCGAGGCCGCGCTCTGGGCGGGCATGTCGAACGCCGGCCAGACCTGCATCGGCACCGAGCGCGTCTACGTGCACGAGCGGGTCTTCGACCCGTTCATGGCCGAGCTGCTCAAGCAGGCCGAGGGCATCCGTCCCGGCTACGACGACGGCGGCGTCTACGGCCCCGCCACGATGCCCAAGCAGCTCGACGTCATCCGCAGCCACATCGACGACGCGCTCGCCCGCGGCGGCCAGGCGGTCCTCGGCGGTGCCGGCGCCGTCGGCGACAAGTACGTGCAGCCCACGATCATCACGCACGTGCCCGAGGACTCGCTCGCCGTCACCGAGGAGACCTTCGGTCCGACGCTCGTGGTCAACCCGGTCAAGGACATGGACGAGGCCGTCGAGCTGACCAACGCCACGAAGTACGGCCTGGCCGGCGCGGTGTTCGGCAGGAAGCGCGCCATGGACGTGGCCACGCGAATCCGGTCGGGCATGACCTCGGTGAACTCGGTGATCTCCTTCGCCGCCATCCCCGGCCTGCCGTTCGGCGGGGTCGGCGACTCGGGCTTCGGGCGCATCCACGGTCCCGACGGCCTGCGCGAGTTCACCTACCCGAAGGCCATCACGAAGCAGCGGATGAAGCCCGTCCTCATGCTGCAGTCGCTCACCCGGGACGAGAAGACCGAGAGCCGCTTCCAGCAGATCCTCACGGTCCTGCACGGCGGGTCCAGCACGCTGCCGAAGAAGCGCTGACCTGCGACAGCACGCCCCGGACCTCGAAGGTCCGGGGCGTGCTGCCGTTCAGGTGCCGGTCACTTCCGCACGCGGAAGCTCTTCTTGGCCACGGGGCCGAGGCCCTTGCTGTTCTTCGCCTGCACGTAGACGGTGTTGACGCCGTTGCGCAGCTTCGAGCGCTTGATCTTCAGCGAGCGGGTCGAGCCGCTGACGTTGCGCTTGAGCAGGGTCTTGCCGCCCTTCTTCACGACGATCCGGTAGGACGTGATCTTCGCGCCGCCGTTGGACGACGGGGCCTTCCACGCGACCTTGCGGATTTTCGAGGTGCGCTTGCCGCCGACCTTGAGCGACCGCACCTTGCCGGGCTTGGTGATCGGCTTGGCGAAGAGGCTCTTGAAGACCTGGTAGCGGCCCTGGCCGAAGTTGGCGACGGCGAAGGAGCCACCGCCCAGGATCGTCAGGCCCGTCGACGAGTTGAGCGTCGAGGCGGGTCCGCCGAGGATCTTCAGCGCCGTGTCGTTCCCGTCGGCGTTCGGAGCGAAGACGCGCACCGTGGCCGGACTGAAGGTCGCGACGTGGATGCGGCCCGCCGAGTCCGCGTCGAGACCGTTGATCTCCGTGTTCGGCAGCGCGTTGTTGATCGCCTGGATCGGCGTGGCGGCGCCGTCCGCGGTCCGGGAGTACGCCCGCAGCTGGGTGCCGCTGGCGGTCCACACGCGCGGTCCGGAGACGACGATCGACCGACCGAGGCCGAGTCCCGTGACCACGCGCTCGGTCGGTGCGGGGGAGCCCGTGGCGGCCGGGGAGTAGACGTTGTACGCGTTGGTCTTGCGCACGTAGATCTCGCCGCCGGCGATGTCGATGCCCCACGCGTTGCCCGCGCCCGTGCCGAAGGTCTTCGTCGGCGCGACGTTGCCGGTCGCGTTCGGCGCGAAGACGCGCACGTCCCCGGCGAGGTTGACGACGTAGAGGAAGCCGTTCGCGTCGAGGGCGACGTCGCGCGGCGAGGCCAGGCCCGTGGCGCCTCCGCTGATCCGCCGCAGCGGCGCCGAGGCGCCCGAGGCGTTCGCGCGGTGCACCACGACGGCGTTGTCGTTCTGGGACGCCACGTACACGTTCCCTGACGCGTCGTCCTCGATGCCGATGGGGCCGGACAGCTCGCCGCTGACGGTCTTGGTGGGCGGTACGTCCACGTTCACCGCGGCGCTCGCGGGTGCGGCGGCGATGAGTCCGGCGACCAGGGCGCCGGTGGTCCCGAGCGCCAGCGCGCGGGAGGTGGTCTTCACGAGGGGGGTCATCGGATTCTCCAATCTGGACGGGAAGCGTCGTTCCCATGGCGATGGAGAGGCCGAGGTCCGGGACTTGAGACGGCGCGTACCCTCGGGAGGTGACTTTCGCGCGCTACGTGGCCCTGGGCGACTCGTTCACCGAAGGCGTCGGCGACGACGATCCGCGCCTGCCGAACGGCGTGCGGGGATGGGCCGACCGGTTCGCCGCGGCGCTCGATCGCGCGCAGGGCGGCGGCCTCTCGTACGCCAACCTCGCGATCCGCGGACGCAAGCTGATGCCGATCGCGGCCGAGCAGCTCGAGCCCGCCCTGGCGCTGCGCCCCGACCTCGTGACGATCTACGCCGGTGCGAACGACATCATGCGGCCGAAGGTCGACCTCGACGCGCTGCTGGCCGAGTACGACCGTGTCATCGGGCGGCTCGTCGAGTCCGGTGCGCGCGTCGTGATGTTCACCCCGGCCGACCCGGGCGGCTCGCGCATCTACGCGATCGTGCGGGCCCGGTTCGTCCGCTACCGCGACGCGGTGCGCGAGATCGCCGCGCGCCACGGCGCGACGCTCGTGGACTACTGGAACCTCACCGACTACCGCGACGCGCGCCTGTGGGACACCGACCGGATGCACATGTCGCCCGCCGGCCACCAGCGCATGGCGATCGCCGTGCTCGACGCGCTCGGCGTGGACCACGACCTCGAGCCGCTCGTGCTGGCCGACCCGTCCCCGATGACGCTCGCCGAGCGCGTGAAGGCCCAGCTGCAGTGGGCCGTGGAGTACCTCGGCCCGTGGATCAAGCGTCGTGTCACCGGGCGGTCCAGCGGTGACGGGCTCGACCCGCGCTACCGCGAGCTGACCCCGCTGGGCGAGTCAGCCGCGTAGCTCCTTCTCCACCGGGGTCCAGCGCCGGCCGCGCGCCTTGACCACGGTGCCCGCGAGGCGCCGCTCCAGGGCGTCGGCCTCCTGCTCGACGGCCTTCTCGGCCTCGGTGCCGACGTCGGCGAGGAGCCGCACGGCCACCGTGCCGTCGTCGCGGATGGCCCAGCCGCCGACGATCCGGCCGTCCTGCCAGACGGTGGGACCGGCGTTGCCCGTGGTGTCGAAGACCTGCGGACCGTGCTGCCCGAGGTACCAGGCGCGGTGCTTCCAGCCCATCGTGGTGGGGTCGAGCGCCGGGAGCAGGGCCACCCACGGGCCGGGATCGGGCGTGAGGTCGAGGTCGTCGACGAGGACGAGGCCGGTGCCGTCGTCGAGCTCGACCTCGGCCGTGTCGAGGGTGGCGAGCGCGGCGGTGGTGTGGCCCTTCGTCCAGCCCGTCCACCACTGCAGGTCCTCGGGACGGGCCGGGCCGAACCGGGCGAGCCAGCGCCGGGCGACGAGTGAGCGTGCCTCGGCCGCGTCGGGCAGGTCGCCCATCTGCGGCAGCCAGCGCCGCATCGACGCCCAGCGGAACTGCGTGGACGCCCACGTGCCGGCGGGCCGGGCACGCACGACGTGACCCTCGGCCGACATCACGGTGAGCAGCCGGCTGGCGATCGACTGCTGCGTGGCGTACTTCGTGCCGGCGCCGATCTCGATGCGCGTCGACAGCAGCGGGTCGGCGGCGGCGAGGTCGGCGCTGCTGAAGACCTCGAGACGCTCGAAGGCCGCCAGCGCGGCGGCGTGGGCCGCGGCCAGCCAGTCGTCGGGCTCGTCGATGCCGGAGTCGGCGATCATGCCGCGCAGCTTGCGGTACTCGGGTCCGGCGACCGAGTGCTGCGTGGAGGAGATGTAGGCGGGGGAGTCGGCGGTGGGCACGGCGAAGACGGTGCGGCGCATCGCCAGCACGCGCACGAGCGAGCGGTCCTCGTAGAGCGCCCGCTCGACCTCGGCGATGCTGGGCTCGCGCAGTCGCGCCAGGACCGACAGCACCATCGACGCGGGATCGGTGCTGTGCAGCGCGGCGACCGCAGCGGTCACGTCCTCGGGGGAGTCGATCGGTGCCGCGAGCGCGTGCCTGACCCCGAGTCGGCGGCGCCGCTCGGCCTCGTCCATCCGCATGGGCCGACGCTAGCGGCTCGCACCGACGGGGATGAGTCCCGTGGTGGACGTCGGCCATGATGGGGCCATGGTCGACGAGTCGAAGGAGCGCGAGTGATCTCGCGGGTGGGAGTGGTCAGGTACGTCACGCCCCTGCGTGAGGGCGGCAGCCTGCCCGGGGTCGTCGAGGGCGACGACCTCGGGACGTATGTCTGCAAGTTCTCCGGAGCCGGTCAGGGCGTCCGGGTGCTCGTCGCCGAGGTCATCGTGAGCGGACTGGCCACGAGGCTGGGGCTGCGCACGCCGCGCCTCGTCGCGCTCGAGCTCGACCGGGCCATCGCCCGCTACGAGGCGGACGAGGAGGTGCAGGACCTGCTGAACGCCAGCATCGGCCTCAACCTCGGCGTCGACTTCCTCCCGGGCTCCTTCGGGTTCGACGGCGACATCGATGCCCGGGACACCGACCACGGCATGATCCTGTGGCTCGACGCCTTCTGCGCGAACGTCGACCGCAGCTGGCGCAATCCCAACCTGCTGGTGTGGCACGGCGACGTCTGGGTCATCGACCACGGCGCCTCGCTCTACTTCCACCACGCCTGGAGCCGTGGAGTCACCGACCCGGCCCGCTTCGCCGCGCAGCCCTGGGACGCCTCCGATCACGTGCTGCGCCCGCACCTCGCCGAGGTGGCGCAGGCCGACGCCCGGGCCCGACGTCTCCTCTCGCGCGAGGTCTTCGAGGAGGTCGTGGCCGAGGTCCCCGACGAGTGGCTGACCACGACCCCCGACACCACGCCCCAGGCGCTCCGCGAGGCGTACGTCGAGTTCCTCGCCGCGCGGCTCGACAGCACCGTTTGGCTCCCGGAGGTGGACGCATGAGCACCTACGCCTACCAGTACGTCGTCCTGCGCTGCGTGCCACGACCCGAGCGGGAGGAGTTCGTGAACGTCGGCGTCGTCCTCTACTGCCAGGAGGCCGAGCTCCTGGCCGTGGAGTGGGGGGTGGACCGGCAGCGGCTCGCCGCGTTCGCGCCAGGCCTGGACCTGGATCGCGTCTGCGCCGCCCTGGAGTTCGTGAGCGGCGTCTGCGCGGGCGACGCGCGCGGTGGCGAGGCCTCGGGCCATCCGCTGGGGCAGCGGTTCGGCTTCCTCAAGGCGCCGAAGTCCACGGTCGTCCAGCCCGGACCCGTGCACGGCGGCGTCACCGAGGACCCCGCGGCCGAGCTGTCCCGGCTGAGGTCGCAGCTGGTCGGCTGACCCGTCAGGCCAGCGCGTCGCGGACGGGGATCAGCTTGGCGTCGGCCTCGGCCAGCTCGTCGGCGGGGGAGGAGTCGGCCACGATGCCGCAGCCGGCGAACAGCCGCGCGCCGCGGCCGTCGGGCGCCACCTGCGCCGAGCGCAGGCCGATGCCCCACTCGCCGTCGCCCGACGCACCGATCCAGCCCACCGGGCCGGCGTAGCGGCCGCGGTCGAGCCGCTCGATCTCGGCGATGACGCGGACGGCGTCGGCGGTGGGCGTGCCTCCCACCGCGGCCGACGGGTGCAGCGAGGCGACGAGCGCCAGCACGCCCGCGTCGTCGCGCAGCACGCCTGTGACGTCGGTGGCCAGGTGCATGACGTTGGGCAGGTGCAGCACGAACGGCGACTCGGGCACGTTCATGCCGGTGCAGTGCGGGGCCAGCGCGTCGGCGACGGAGCGGACCGCGTACTCGTGCTCCTCGAGGTCCTTGCTGGAGCGGGCGAGCGAGGCCGCGAGCGAGAGGTCGCGGGCGTCGTCGCCCGTGCGGCGGATCGTGCCGGCGAGGACGCGCGACGTGACGAGGCCGCCCTGCAGGCGCACGAGCATCTCGGGCGTGGAGCCGAAGAAGCCGTCGACGTGGAAGGTCCAGCAGCTGGGGTAGGCCGAGGCGAGGCGGGCCAGCGGCGACCGGACGTCGAGCGGCTCCTCGAAGGCGGCGTCGACCGAGCGGGCCAGGACGACCTTGTCGAGCTCGCCCGACTGGATGCGCCGGACGGCGGCCTCGACCGTGGCCGCCCAGTCGTCGCGTCGGCCTGGCTCGTCGGCGAACAGGGTGCCGGCGGGATCGGCGGGCGTGGTCGTGGAGAGCTCGGGGGACGGGCCCAGCGAGAGGCCGATCGTGGTGACCCAGCAGCGGCCGTCGCGGCGGCCCACGACGACCTCGGGCACCGTGAGGACCGACCCGGGTCCGTCGGCGAACGTGAAGCTGCCGAACGCGACCAGTCCGCTGCCGGGCAGCTCGACCTCGTCGCGCACGACGGAGGCGGCGACGACCTCGGCCCACCAGTCGTCGGCGGCGTCGAAGCGGTCGTCCCCGTCGGGGGAGTAGGAGGCCGCGCGGCCCCAGCCGACGATGCCGTCGCCGCCGTGCACCCAGGCCAGGGCGTCGGGGGTGGGAGGCAGCAGGGCCAGCAGCGCGCCGGGGTCCTCGATCTCGCGGGACCGTACGACGAGCGGCTCGGGCCGTCCGTCGGTCGCCAGCGTGCTCACCCGCTCCACCCTACTCGCGGCGCGATGAGGCGCGCGCAGCGCTGGGCGTGACGTTCGCGGGGCCGTGGGCGGCGATTCGGCCCGCAAACGTCACGCCCAGCGCTTCGTCGGCGCCCCACGCGCGCGACGGGCGAGGTCGGCCGTGAGAAGGTGGCGCCATGAGAGCAGGGCTGGACAAGGATCCTCGCGACGTCGCGCGCATGTTCGACACGGTGGCGGCGCGGTACGACCTCACGAACGACGTCCTCTCCCTCGGCCAGGACCGTCGCTGGCGCAAGAAGGTCGTCGCCACCGTCGATCCCCAGCGCGGCGAGCGCATCCTCGACCTCGCCGCCGGCACCGGCACCTCCAGCGCCCCGTTCGCCGAGGCGGGCGCTCACGTCGTGCCGTGCGACTTCTCGATCGGCATGCTCGAGGTCGGCAAGCAGCAGTTCCCGGGCCTCGACTTCACCGCGGGCGACGGCATGGCGCTGCCCTTCGCCGACGGTGTGTTCGACGCCGTGACGATCTCCTTCGGCCTGCGCAACATCCACGACCCGCTCCAGGGCCTGCGTGAGCTGCTCCGCGTCACGCGCCCCGGCGGCCGCATCGTCGTGTGCGAGTTCTCCACCCCCACGTGGAAGCCCTTCGAGGCGCTCTACTCCAACTACCTCATGCGGGCGCTGCCGCCGATCGCGCGACGCGTCTCCTCGAACCCGGAGTCCTACGTCTATCTCGCCGAGTCGATCCGCTCGTGGCCCGACCAGCGCGGCCTCGCGGTGCGGATGACCGAGGCCGGATGGGGCCCCGTCACGTGGGAGAACCTCTCGGGCGGCATCGTCGCGGTGCACCGCGCCGAGCGCCCCGCCTGATCCCTCTCCGTGTCCGCGTGACGGACGCCACGCCGCCTAAGTGTTACCTAACTCACATCGTGCCCCCCGGTGTTACTAGAGTGAGGACCACGGAGCCTGTGAAGATCTTCACAAGGTTCGTCCGAGGGTGACTGGAGGTGCCGTGAACGAGTACATCCCGATCTTGGTGCTGGGTGGCATCGCGTTCGCGTTCGCGCTGTTCAGCGTCGGCATCGCGCCGTTCACCGGCCCGGCCCGGTACAACCGGGCCAAGATGGATCGCTACGAGTCCGGCATCGAGCCGAGCCCGCTGCCCGAGGGCGGCGGCAAGGTCTCCATCAAGTACTTCTTCACGGCGATGATGTTCATCGTCTTCGACATCGAGATCGTGTTCCTCTACCCGTTCGCCGTCGCCTTCGACGAGCTGAGCTGGTTCGCGTTCTTCGCCGTCATGCTCTTCCTGCTCAACATCACGATCGCGTACGTCTATGAGTGGCGTCGCGGGGGAATGGACTGGACCTGATGGGCCTCGAGGAAAAACTCCCCAGTGGCGTGCTGCTCTCGACCGTCGAGGGCCTCGCCGGCTACTTCCGCAAGGCGTCGTTCTGGCCGGCCACGTTCGGCCTGGCCTGCTGCGCCATCGAGATGATGACGTTCGGCGCGCCGCGCTACGACTCCGGCCGCTTCGGCATGGAGGTCTTCCGGCCGTCGCCGCGCCAGGCCGACCTCATGATCGTCGCGGGTCGCGTGAGCCAGAAGATGGCTCCCGTCCTGCGCCAGATCTACGACCAGATGCCCGGCCCCAAGTGGGTGCTCGCGATGGGCGTCTGCGCCAGCTCGGGCGGCATGTTCAACAACTACGCGATCGTCCAGGGCGTCGACCACGTCGTCCCGGTCGACATGTACCTGCCCGGCTGCCCGCCGCGTCCCGAGATGCTCATCGACGCGATCTTCAAGCTGCGCGACTCGATCCAGCACACGCAGCTGGGCGCCGACCGCAACGCCGAGATCCGCGAGCAGGAGGCCGCCGCACTGGCCGCCCTGCCCACCTCCGCACAGGCGGGACTCCTCCGATGAGCGATGAGACGCAGGACGCCTCGCACGAGATCAGGGCCGAGCTGCAGAAGAGCGACGCCACCGAGCTCGAGGTCATCGAGGTCCGTGAGGGCGCCTTCGGCGTCCACGGCACCGGCGACACCAGCGGCTTCGGCGGACTGCGCCGGCCCGTGGTCATGCCCGGCGCCTCGCAGCCGCCCTACGGCGGCTGGTTCGACGAGGTCGCCGAGCGGCTCGCCTCGGGCGAGGGCCTGCACGACGCGATCGAGAAGGTCGTCGTCCACCGCGGCGAGATCACGTTCTTCATCCGTCGCGAGTCGCTGCTCCAGGCCGCCTGGCACCTGCGCGACGACGCGGGCCTGCGCTTCGAGCTGTTCAGCGGCGTCAGCGGCGTGCACTACCCGGGCGACACCGGGCGCGAGCTGCACGCGGTCTACCACCTGCTCTCGATGACCCACAACCGCCGGATCCGGCTCGAGGTCACCGCGCCCGAGGAGGACCCCACGGTCCCCAGCGTCGTCGCGGTCTACCCCACGGCCGACTGGCACGAGCGCGAGGTGTGGGACATGTTCGGGATCGTCTTCGACGGTCACCCGCACCTGACCCGGATCCTCATGCCGGACGACTGGCCCGGCCACCCCCAGCGGAAGGACTACCCGCTGGGCGGCATCGACGTCGAGTTCAAGGGCGGGTTCATCCCCGCCCCGGACAACAGGAGGTCGTACAGCTGATGACCGAGACCACCACCGACCCGTACGCGGGCACGTCCGAGTCCACCTCCGGCCCCGTCTTCAACGTCACCGGCGGCGACTGGGACACGATCGAGGCCGACGCCCTGGAGGGCGACCGCCTCGTCATCAACATGGGTCCGCAGCACCCGTCCACGCACGGCGTGCTGCGCCTCATCCTCGAGATCGACGGCGAGCAGGTCCGCGACGCCCGCGCCGGCATCGGCTACCTGCACACCGGCATCGAGAAGAACATGGAGTTCCGCACCTGGACCCAGGGCGTGACCTTCTGCACCCGCATGGACTACGTCGCGCCGTTCTCCACCGAGGCCGCGTACGTCGGCGCGGTCGAGCGGCTGCTCGACATCGAGGACCAGATCCCCGAGCGCGCCACCGTCATCCGGGTGCTCATGCTCGAGCTCAACCGCATCTCCAGCCACCTCGTCGCGATCGCCACGGGCGGCATGGAGATCGGCGCCCTCACCGTCATGACGTGCGGCTTCCGCGACCGCGAGGAGATCCTCAAGGCGTTCGAGCTGATCACGGGCCTGCGCATGAATCACGCGTACTTCCGCCCCGGCGGCGTGGCCCAGGACCTGCCCGACGGCTCGATCCAGCACCTGCGCGACCTCGTCGCCCTGCTGAAGAAGCGCCTGCCCGAGTACGCGGCGCTGTGCAACGCCAACCCGATCTTCAAGGGCCGCCTCCAGAAGGTCGGCCGCCTCGACCTCGCGGGCGTGCTCGCGCTCGGCATCACCGGCCCGATCCTGCGCTCCACCGGCATGGACTGGGACCTGCGCCGCACGCAGCCCTACTGGGGCTACGACACCTACGAGTTCGACGTCGTCACCCGCGACGAGCCCGACGCCTACGGCCGGTTCATGATCCGCCAGCAGGAGATGTGGGAGTCGCTGCGGATCGTCGAGCAGTGCATCGACCGCCTCGCCGGCACCGAGGGCCAGCCCGTCATGGTCGCCGACCGCAAGATCGCGTGGCCGTCTCAGCTGTCGGTGGGCGCCGACGGCCAGGGCAACTCGCCTCAGCACATCCAGCACATCATGGGCGAGTCCATGGAGGCGCTGATCCACCACTTCAAGCTCGTCACCGAGGGCTTCCGGGTGCCGGCCGGGCAGGCCTACTTCCCGATCGAGTCCCCGAAGGGCGAGATCGCGTGCCACGCGGTGTCCGACGGAGGCACCCGGCCGTTCCGGGTCCACTTCCGCGAGCCGTCGTTCGTGAACCTGCAGGGCGTCTCGGCGATGAGCGAGGGCGGCATGCTCTCCGACGTCATCGTCGCGGTCGCCTCGATCGACCCCGTGATGGGAGGCGTTGACCGGTGACCGAGCAGATCTCCGAGACGCTGAGCGAGACCACGCTGGCCGAGCTCCGCGAGCTGGCGGCGCGCTACCCGCAGTCACGCAGCGCGCTGCTGCCGATGCTGCACATCGTGCAGTCGGTGCAGGGCCGCGTGACCGCCGAGGGCATCGAGGCGTGCGGGCAGATCCTGGGCCTCACCGAGGCCGAGGTCAGCGCCGTCGCGACCTTCTACACGATGTACAAGCGCCGCCCGATGGGCACGCACCACGTCGGCGTCTGCACGAACACGCTGTGCGCCGTCATGGGCGGCGACGAGATCTTCGAGCGCCTGTGCGGCCACCTCGACGTCGGCAACGACGAGACCACCGAGGACGGACAGGTCACGCTCGAGCGCGTCGAGTGCAACGCGGCCTGCGACTTCGCCCCGGTGATGATGGTCAATTGGGAGTTCTTCGACAACCAGACCCCCGACTCCGCGATCGACGTCGTCGACCGGCTCCGCGCCGGCGAGACCGTGCAGTCCACGCGCGGTGCCACGATCACGTCCTGGCGCGAGGCCGAGCGGGTCATCGGCGGCTTCGAGGACGGGCTGGTCGACGAGGGTCCCGCCGCGGCGGGGGCGTCGCTCGCGGGCCTTGAGATCGCCGAGCAGCGCGGCTGGGCCGCCCCGCCGCTGGACGCGTCCGGCTCCGAGGCCGCGCCCGAGTCGCCCACCGAGGCGGTCGCCGAGGCCGACACGAGCCGCGCCGAGTCCGAGACCGTGGCCGACCAGACGGACACCGACGTCGAGGGTGGCGCCGACCTGCAGGAGAGCGAGGACACCGAATGACCGACGTGCTGACCCCGGTCCTCACCGCCAACTGGGCCGACGACCGCGCCTGGACGCTCGACGCCTACACGCAGCGCGGCGGCTACCGCGGCCTCGAGAAGGCCCTCACGATGGACCCCGACGCCATCATCGAGGAGGTCAAGGACGCCGGTCTGCGCGGTCGCGGCGGCGCCGGCTTCCCCACCGGCATGAAGTGGGGCTTCATCCCGCAGGACAACCCCAACCCGAAGTACCTCGTGGTCAACGCCGACGAGTCCGAGCCGGGCACCTGCAAGGACATCCCGCTCATGATGGCCAACCCCCACGTGCTCGTGGAGGGCGTCATCATCGCCTCGCGCGCGATCCGCGCCCACACCGCGTTCATCTACGTGCGCGGCGAGGTGCTGCACGTGATCCGCCGCCTGCGCGCCGCGGTGCGCGAGGCCTACGAGGCCGGCCACCTGGGCCGCGACATCCACGGCAGCGGCTACGACCTCGACCTCATCGTCCACGCCGGCGCCGGCGCCTACATCTGCGGCGAGGAGACGGCGCTGCTCGACTCGCTCGAGGGACGCCGCGGCCAGCCCCGCCTGCGCCCGCCGTTCCCCGCGGTGGCGGGCCTCTACGCCTCGCCCACCGTGGTCAACAACGTCGAGTCCGTCGCCTCGGTGCCGGGCATCATCGCCGGCGGCGCCGACTGGTTCGCCTCGATGGGCACCGAGAAGTCCAAGGGTCACGGCATCTTCAGCCTCTCGGGGCACGTCGCGAAGCCGGGCCAGTACGAGGCCCCGCTGGGCATCACGCTGCGCGAGCTGCTCGAGCTCGGCGGCGGCATGCGCCCGGGCTCGGAGCTGAAGTTCTGGACCCCCGGCGGATCGTCCACGCCGCTGCTGACCGCCGAGCACCTCGACGTGCCGCTCGACTTCGAGGGCGTCGGTGCGGCCGGCTCGATGCTGGGCACCCGCGCGCTGCAGATCTTCGACCAGACCACGTCCGTCGTGCGCTGCGTCCTGCGCTGGACCGAGTTCTACAAGCACGAGTCGTGCGGCAAGTGCACCCCGTGCCGCGAGGGCACGTGGTGGCTCGTACAGACCCTGCGCCGCATCGACGAGGGCAAGGGCCAGTCGGGCGACATCGAGCTGCTGCTCGACCTGTGCGACAACATCCTGGGCCGCGCCTTCTGCGCCCTCGGCGACGGCGCCACGAGCCCGATCACCTCGGCGATCCAGTACTTCCGCGAGGAGTTCGAGGCCGGCATGACCACGCCGAGCCGCGAGCTGTTCCCGCCCGCCGCCTCGACCCTGTTCGCGAAGGAGGCCGTCCGATGACCGTCACCGAGCCGAACCCGACCGACACGACGCCCGTCGACCTGGTCACGCTGTCGATCGACGACGTCGAGGTCAGCGTGCCGAAGGGCACGCTGGTGATCCGCGCGGCCGAGCTCATCGGCACCGAGATCCCGCGGTTCTGCGACCACCCGCTGCTCGCGCCCGTCGGCGCCTGCCGCCAGTGCCTCGTCGAGGTGCCCGACGCCGGCAACGGCCGCCCGATGCCGAAGCCGCAGGCCTCGTGCACGCTCGAGGTCGCGCCCGGCATGGTCGTGCGCACGCAGGTCACCTCGCCGGTCGCCGAGAAGGCCCAGGAGGGCATCCTCGAGTTCCTGCTGGCGAACCACCCGCTCGACTGCCCCGTCTGCGACAAGGGCGGCGAGTGCCCCCTGCAGAACCAGTCGCTGTCGCACGGCGCCTCGGAGTCGCGGTTCATCGAGACCAAGCGCCTGTTCCCGAAGCCCCTGCCGCTGTCGAGCAACGTCCTGCTCGACCGTGAGCGCTGCGTGCTCTGCCAGCGCTGCACGCGCTTCCAGTCCGAGATCGCCGGTGACCCGTTCATCGCCTTGCTCGAGCGTGGCGCCCAGCAGCAGATCGGCATCGCCGAGGACGTGCCGTTCGGCTCGTACTTCAGCGGCAACACGATCCAGATCTGCCCCGTGGGCGCGCTCACGAGCGCCGACTACCGCTTCCGCTCGCGCCCGTTCGACCTCATCAGCGTCCCGTCGGTCGCCGAGCACGACGCGTGCGGCTCGGCCATCCGCGTCGACCACCGCCGTGGCAAGGTCATGCGCCGCCTCGCCGGCGACGACCCCGAGGTCAACGAGGAGTGGATCACCGACAAGGACCGCTTCGCGTTCACCTGGTCGCGCCAGGCCGACCGGCTCACCACGCCGCTGGTGCGCAACCCCGAGACCGGCGAGCTCGAGCCCACGTCGTGGCCCGGCGCCCTCGCCGTGGCGGCGCGCGGTCTGGCCGCCGCGGCCGGCAAGGCCGTCCTGACGGGTGGCCGCCTCACGGTTGAGGACGCGTACGCGTACGCCAAGTTCGCGCGCGTCGCGCTCGGCACGAACAACATCGACTTCCGCACGCGGGCGACCGCCAAGGAGGAGACCGAGTTCCTCGCCGCCAAGGTCGCCGGCACGCCGGCGAGCGTGCGCTTCGCCGACCTCGAGAAGGCGTCCACGGTCGTGCTGGTGGGCCTCGAGCCCGAGGACGAGGCCGGCGCGCTGTTCCTGCGCCTGCGCAAGGCCAGCCGCAAGGGCGTGAAGGTCGTCGCCCTCGGCACGCACACCACGCGCGGCCTGTCGAAGATGAGCGGCACGCTCGTCCCGACGATCCCCGGCCAGGAGCCCGCGGCGCTGGCCGAGCTGGCCCTCGAGCCGGGCGCCGTCATCCTCGCGGGCGAGCGCCTCGCCACGGTCCCCGGCGGCCTCTCCGCCGTCGCCGCGAAGGCCACCGAGACCGGCGCCCGCTGGGCCTGGGTCCCGCGTCGCGCGGGCGACCGCTCGGCGCTCGACGCCGGCTGCCTGCCCACTCTGCTGCCCGGCGGTCGTCCCGTCGCCTCGGCCGAGGCGCGTGCCGACGTCGCCGCCGACTGGGGCGTCCCGAGCCTGCCCGACGAGGCCGGCCTCGACACCGACGCGATCATCGCGGCCGCGGCCGCCGGTGAGCTCGGCGCGCTCGTCGTGGGTGGCGTCGACCTCGACGACCTCGCCGATCCCGGAGCGGCCCGCGAGGCGCTGCGGGTCGTCGACTTCGTCGTCAGCCTCGAGGTCCGCGAGTCCGCGGTCACGGCGCTGGCCGACGTGGTCCTGCCCGTCGCGCCGCCGGTCGAGAAGGCCGGCACGTTCGTGAACTGGGAGGGTCGTCCGCGGCCCTTCGCGAAGGTCCTGTTCGAGTCGCCGGCCCTGCCCGACGTGCGCGTGCTCGCCGGCATCGCCGAGGAGCTGGGTCGCCCGATCGGCATCCGCACGGTCGAGGAGGCCGCCGCCGAGTGGCACGAGCTCGGGCCGTGGGACGGCAAGCGCGCCGCCTTCCGCGCCCGCAAGCAGGCCGCCGCCAAGTCCACGGCGCAGAAGGTCGTGCTCGACACCTGGAAGCAGCTCGTCGACGACGGCCGCCTCCAGGACGGCGCCGACCACTATCGCCAGACCGCACGCGTCCCCGTGCTGCGGGCCAGCGAGGCCACGCTGCTCGCGGCCGGCGTCGCCCCGGGCACCGAGGCCACGCTCACCGGGCCCTCCGGCTCGGCCTCGTTCGTCGCGGAGGCCGCGTTCATGCCCGACGGCGTCGTCTGGGCGCCCACGAACTCCGGCGTCCACCTCGGCGCCGCCCTCGGAGCCGGGCACGGCGCCCGCGTCGTCCTCTCGGGAGGCACCGCATGAGCGAGCGCCAGCGAGCGAGCATGGGACACCTCATGCCGTCGCCGACCTATCGTCGTTTCTCTTGGGAGGTGGCGGCATGAGCGAGCTGTTCGGCAACGATCCCTGGTGGGTGGTGGCCCTCAAGGCCCTGCTGATCTTCGTGTTCCTGGTGCTCTACACGCTGTTCAACATCTGGTTCGAGCGCCGCGTCGTGGCCCGCATGCAGCACCGCATCGGCCCCAACGTGAACGGCCCCTTCGGCCTGCTCCAGAGCCTCGCCGACGGCGTGAAGCTGGGCCTCAAGGAGGAGATCTTCCCCAAGGCCGCCGACAAGGTCGTCTACTACGTCGCCCCGATCATCGCGGTGGTGCCGTCGTTCCTGGCGTGGGCGGTCATCCCGTTCGGCCCGGTCGTGAACTTCTTCGGCGAGGAGACGCCGCTCCAGTTGACCGACCTGCCCGTGGCGGTGCTCTACATCCTGGCCGTCACGTCGGTCGGCGTGTACGGCATCGTGCTGGCCGGCTGGTCCTCCGGCTCGATCTACGCCCTGCTGGGCGGCCTGCGCTCGAGCGCCCAGGTGATCAGCTATGAGGTCGCGATGGGCCTGTCGCTCGTCGCCGTGTTCATCTACGCCGGCTCGATGTCCACGTCGGAGATCGTGGCGGCGCAGGAGGACATCTGGTTCTTCATCCCGCTGCTGCCGTCGTTCATCATCTACGTCATCGCGATGGTCGGCGAGACCAACCGCGCCCCCTTCGACCTCCCCGAGGCCGAGGGCGAGCTGGTCGGCGGCTTCCACACCGAGTACTCGTCGTTCAAGTTCGCGATGTTCTTCCTGGCCGAGTACATCAACATGGTCACCGTCGCGGCGCTGGCCACCACGATGTTCCTCGGCGGCTGGCGCGCCCCGTTCGGCATCGCCCAGATCTGGGAGGGTGCGAACGAGGGCTACTGGCCCGTCCTGTGGTTCTTCCTCAAGACGCTCGGCTTCATCTTCATGTACATCTGGCTGCGCGGCACCCTGCCCCGCATGCGCTACGACCAGTTCATGCACTTCGGCTGGAAGTGGCTCATCCCGATCGCGCTGGGCTGGATCGTCGCGCTGGCGTTCATCCGCAAGCTCCAGGTCGAGGACATGCTCGACCAGAACGCCATGCTGATCGCCGCGGCGGTGGCCGGCGCGCTGCTCATCGTCACCTTCTTCCTGCCCTCGCGGGACGACGAGGACGAGGAGCTCGAGCCGGAGCCCGCCGAGTTCGACGCCTTCGCCGGCGGCTACCCGGTGCCGCCGCTGCCCTCGCAGCGCGCCACCGCTTCCTCCGCACCGACCACCTCGCAACCCACCGATGGGGGAGTGTGACCATGACGACGCTCAAGGAGACGCTCTGGGACCCGATCGCCGGCTTCGGCGTGACGTTCCGGACGATGTTCAAGAAGCCCGTCACCGAGCAGTACCCGTTCGAGAAGGTGCCCACGGCGCCGCGCTTCCACGGACGTCACCAGCTCAACCGCTGGCCCGACGGCCTGGAGAAGTGCGTCGGCTGCGAGCTGTGCGCCTGGGCGTGCCCGGCCGACGCGATCTACGTCGAGGGCGCGAGCAACACCGAGGACGAGCGCTTCAGCCCCGGTGAGCGGTACGGCCGCGTCTACCAGATCAACTACCTGCGCTGCATCCTGTGCGGCCTGTGCATCGAGGCCTGCCCCACGCGCGCGCTGACGATGACGAACGAGTACGAGCTGGCCGACGACAACCGCGCCGACCTCATCTACGAGAAGTCCGACCTGCTGGCGCCGCTGCTGCCCGGCATGGTCGAGCCGCCGCACGAGATGCTGATCAGCGACGACCACACGGACTACTACCGCGGGAAGTCGCTGCCGATCGTCGAGACCACGAGCGGCACGGAGGCGACCTCGTGACGGCGTTCTGGATCCTCGCCCCGGTGATGGTGCTGGCGGCGATGGGCCTGATCTTCGCGCGCAAGGCCGTGCACGCGGCGCTGTGCCTCGCGGTCGTCATGATCAGCCTGGCGATGCTCTACGCGGCGCAGGGCGCCCCGTTCCTGTTCGCGGTGCAGATCATCGTCTACACCGGCGCGATCATGATGCTGTTCCTGTTCGTGCTGATGCTCGTGGGCGTCGAGACGGCCGACTCGGTCGTCGAGACGATCAAGGGCCAGCGCGCGGCCGCCGTGGTCGTCGGCATCCTGTTCGCGCTCGTGCTGGCCCTCGCGGTCGCCCAGTCGGTCTCCTCGGCCGTCGTCGGCATCGGCGAGGCCAACGCGAACGGCAACGTGCACGGACTCGCCTCGCTGCTGTTCAGCAAGTACGTCATCGCGTTCGAGTTCACCGCGGCCCTGATGATCGTCGCGGTCCTCGGCGCCATGGTGCTGGCGCACCGCGAGCGCCTCGTCGACCCGCCCACGCAGGCCGAGCTGCAGGAGCGGCGCATGCGCGACTACGCCGAGTCCGGCAAGCACCCCGGCAACGCGCCCACGCCCGGTGTCTTCGCCCGCCACAACGCGGTCGACACCCCGGCCCTGCTGCCCGACGGCACGCCGCTGCCCGAGTCGGTGCCCGGCACGCTCGTGTCGCGCCACCAGTTCGAGGTGCACGGCGCCGAGGACGTCACCCACGTGGTCGGCGAGATCTCGGCCAGCGACATCGATCCCGACGAGCGTCCGCTGACCACCGAGAAGCCCGACACCCGAAAGCCCGACACTGACGACGATGAGGGGGTCACGCCATGACCGAGTACCTCACCCTGTCGATGCTGCTGTTCTCGATCGGCGCGATCGGCGTGCTCGTACGCCGCAACGCGATCGTCGTGTTCATGTGCGTCGAGCTCATGCTGAACGCCACGAACCTCGCGTTCGTCACCTTCGCGCGCCAGCACGGCAACCTCGACGGCCAGGTCGCGGCGTTCTTCGTCATGGTCGTCGCCGCCGCCGAGGTCACCATCGGCCTGGCCATCATCGTGTCCATCTACCGCACGCGTCGGACGACTTCGGTCGACGAGGCGAACCTGCTGAAGGCCTGAGGGAGACGCCGTGCTGGAACTTTCCTGGCTGCTCATCGCCATCCCCCTGGCGGGCGCAGCGCTGCTGCTGACGTGGGGCAAGGAGTCCGACCGCTTCGGTCACCTCATCGCCACCGCGTGCTCGGCCGCGTCGTTCGTGCTGGGCCTCGTGATGTTCATCGAGCTCGCCGGACGCGACTCCGGCGACCGCTCGGTCACCACCACCCTCGGCACGTGGATCGACGCGGGCCGCTTCCACGTGGACTTCTCGTTCACGTTCGACACGCTCTCGAGCCTGTTCGTCCTGCTGATCACCGGCGTCGGCACGCTCATCCACGTGTACTCGATCGGGTACATGGCGCACGACCCGCGCCGCCGCCGCTTCTTCGCCTTCCTGAACCTGTTCATCGCGGCGATGCTGACGCTCGTCCTGGCAGCGGACTACCTCGTGCTGTTCCTCGGCTGGGAGGGCGTCGGCCTGGCGTCCTACCTGCTCATCGGGTTCTGGCAGCACAAGCCGTCGGCCGCAGCCGCCGCGAAGAAGGCCTTCGTGCTCAATCGCGTCGGCGACCTCGGCATGGCCCTGGCGATCATGACGATGTTCGCCTGGTTCGGCACCAGCTCGATCGCCGCGGTGAACGCGCAGGTCCACTCGGTCTCGGGCAACGTCGCCACCGCGCTCGGCCTTCTCCTGCTGCTGGGCGCGTGCGGCAAGTCGGCGCAGTTCCCGCTGCAGGCCTGGCTGCTCGACGCGATGGAGGGCCCCACCCCGGTCTCGGCGCTCATCCACGCCGCCACCATGGTCACCGCCGGCGTCTACCTGGTGGTCCGCTCGCACGACGTCTTCGACGCCTCGGAGACCGCGCGCAGCTTCGTCATCGCGGTCGGCTTCATCACGCTGCTGGCCGGCGCCTGGATCGGCTGTACGAAGGACGACATCAAGAAGGCGCTCGCCGGCTCCACGATGAGCCAGATCGGCTACATGATGCTCGCCGCCGGCCTCGGCCCCGCGGGCTACGCCTTCGCGATCTTCCACCTGCTGACGCACGGCTTCTTCAAGGCCAACATGTTCCTCGGCGCCGGCTCGGTCATGCACGGCATGAACGACGACGTCGACATGCGCCACTACGGCGGCCTGCGCCAGGCCATGCCGATCACGTTCTACACGTTCGGCATCGGCTACCTGGCGATCCTGGGCTTCCCGGGCACCTCGGGCTTCTTCTCCAAGGACAAGATCATCGAGGCGGCCCTGGGCGAGAACATCTGGGTGGGCCTCGCCGCCCTGATCGGCGCCGGCATCACCGCGTTCTACATGACGCGCCTCATGCTGATGACCTTCTTCGGCGAGAAGCGCTGGCGCGAGGACGTGCACCCGCACGAGTCGCCCGCCGTGATGACCGTGCCGCTGATCGTGCTGGCGGCGCTATCGCTGCTGGCCGGCGTGATGGCGTTCGGCGACTGGATCGAGAAGTGGCTCGAGCCGGCCACCGGCCACACCGAGCACCACGAGTTCGGGGTGCCGATCTTCGTCATCACGCTCATCGTGCTGGCGGTCGTGGCGGCCGGCGTGGCGCTCGCGTGGGTCCTCTACGGACGCCGCGAGATCGCCGACACGGCGCCCGCCGACTCCGAGGTCTCGATCTTCACGCGGGCCGGTCGCGCCGAGCTGTACGGCAACAACGTGAACGATGCGCTGGTGGGCCGCCCCGCGACCCACCTCACCCGAGCCCTCGTCTGGGCCGACGCGAAGGTCATCGACGGCCTCGTGTCGGGGTCGGCCGACCGCATCGGTGAAGTCTCCGGCGAGCTGCGCAAGCCGCAGACCGGCTATGTCCGTTCCTATGCACTGATGGTGCTCGGAGGTGCTCTCGTGGTCCTGCTGGGCCTGCTGGCGGTGACGCTCGCATGATGCTGTCCCTGCTGATCGCCGTCCCGCTGCTCGGCGCGCTCGTCGTGGCGCTGCTGCCGCGCACGGTCGACGCCGTCCTGCCGCGGTACGTCGCGGTCGCCGTGTCGCTGCTGACCCTCGTGATGTCGCTCGCGCTGCTCGCGCGGTTCGACATCGAGAGCGGCGGCTACCAGCTGACCGAGGAGTACGAGTGGATCGGCGCGATCGGCGCCCACTGGGCGCTCGGCGTCAACGGCATCGGCCTGACGATGATCTTCCTGGTCACCGTGCTCGTGCCGATCGTGCTGCTGGCCTCGTGGCGCGACAAGGAGGACGACCCGGCCGGGACGAACTCGTACTTCGCGCTGATGCTGGTGCTGGAGGCCCTCGCGATCGGCGTGTTCGCCGCCACCGACGTCTTCACGTTCTACGTCCTGTTCGAGGCCACCCTGATCCCGATCTACTTCCTGATCGGCGGTCACGGCACGGGCCAGCGCAGCTACGCCGCGGTCAAGTTCCTCGTCTACAACCTCGTCGGCGGTCTGCTCATGCTGGCGTCGGTCGTGGGACTGTACGTGCTCTCCACGCAGCAGGGCGGCCCGAGCTTCCTGCACGCCGACCTGATGAGCTTGGAGATGTCGCAGTCCACCGAGCGCCTGCTGTTCCTGGGCTTCTTCATCGCCTTCGCGATCAAGGCGCCGCTGTGGCCGCTGCACACGTGGCTGCCCGACGCGGCCGCCTCGGCGACGCCCGGCACCTCGGTGCTGATGGTCAGCGTGATCGACAAGATCGGCACGTTCGGCATGATCCGCTGGTGCCTCGAGCTGTTCCCGGGCGCCTCGGAGTGGGCCAGCCCGGTCGTGCTCGTCCTCGCGGTCATCAGCATCCTCTACGGCGCGCTGCTCGCGATCGGCCAGGACGACCTGCGCCGCCTCATCGCGCTGACGTCGGTGTCGCACTTCGGCTTCATCATCCTGGGCATCTTCGCCTTCACGTCGGTGTCGATGACCGGCTCGGTGCTCTACATGTTCAACCACGGCCTCTCCACCGCGGTGCTGTTCCTCGTCGCGGGCATGATGATCGCCCGCCGCGGCTCGGCCCGCATCAGCGACTACGGCGGCGTCCAGAAGGTCGCGCCGGTGCTGTCCGGCGTGCTGCTCGTGGGCGGCCTGTCGAGCCTCTCGCTGCCCGGCCTGGCGCCGTTCGTGTCGGAGTTCCTCGTGCTCGTCGGCACCTTCAGCCGCTCGATCCCGATCGCCACGGTGGCGACCCTGGGCATCGTGCTCGCCGCGGTCTACATCCTGCTGATGTACCAGCGCACGATGACCGGCCCGCTCAACGAGGGCACCGCCGGGTTCACCGACCTGTCGCGCCGGGAGGTGGGGGCGCTCGCGCCCGCGCTCGTGCTCATCATCGGCCTGGGCTTCGTGCCCCAGCCGCTGCTCGAGGTGATCGACCCGGCCGTCGAGCCGGTCGTGGCCACCGTGGGGGTCGGCGATCCGCCGCAGCGCGCGCCCATCGACCTCGCAGACCAGACGGAAGGAGCCCACGAATGATCGGCACGCTCGCGTCCGTCCTGCCCGGGTCCCTGGCCGCCGATGGCCCCGACATCCCGGCGGCCGACCTCGACTACGGCCAGCTGTCGCCGCTGATCGCGATCGCCGCGGTCGCCATGATCGGCCTCGTGGTGGAGGTCGTCGCGCCCCGCCGGGTGCGCTTCGTCGCCCAGACCGTCGTCGCGGTGCTCGGCTCGATCATCACGCTCGGCCTCACCGTGTGGGTCTACCTCGGCCTCGAGGAGGTCCCCGAGGGCCGCTGGGCCGCCCTGGGCTCCGTCGGGGGCGAGGGCGCCGTCGCGGTCGACGGTCCCGGCGTCCTCACCTGGGCGATGCTGCTGGTCTTCGGCATCCTGTCGTTCCTGATGTTCGCCGAGCGCAGCCACGAGGGCGGCCTCAGCGACTTCACCGGCCGCGCGGCCGACGCCCCGGGCTCGCCCGGCGAGACCGAGGCCACCACGGCCCGCCTCGAGCACACCGAGGTCTTCCCGCTCGCGGTGTTCGCCCTCGGCGGCATGATGCTGTTCGCGGTCTCGAACGACCTCATCACGATGTTCGTCGCGCTCGAGGTGCTGTCGCTTCCGCTGTACGTGCTGTGCGGCGTGGCGCGCCGTCGTCGCCTGCTCAGCCAGGAAGCGGCGATGAAGTACTTCCTGCTGGGCGCGTTCTCGTCGGCGTTCTTCCTCTACGGCGCGGCGCTGGCCTACGGCTACTCCGGCAGCCTCAACCTGACCGAGATCAACACGGCCGTCTCCGCGCGCGGCGACGAGACCGCGATCTTGCTCGCGGCCATCGGCCTGCTGCTGGTGGGCCTGCTGTTCAAGGTCGGCGCGGTGCCGTTCCACAGCTGGACCCCCGACGTCTACCAGGGCGCGCCGACCCCGGTCACGGCCTTCATGGCCGCGGCCACCAAGGCCGCCGCGTTCATCGCGATGATGCGCGTGCTGTTCGTGGCCTTCGGCGGGGCGTCGTGGGACTGGCGGCCCGTGCTGTGGGTCGTCGCGGTCCTGACGATGATCGTCGGCTCGGTCGTCGCGATCAGCCAGACTGACGTCAAGCGCATGCTGGCGTACTCGTCGATCGCGCACGCCGGCTTCCTCACGGTGGGCCTCTCGGGCGCCTACCTGGGCGACCAGGAGGGCCTGTCCATCACGTCGGTCTCCTCGGTGCTGTTCTACCTGCTGGCGTACGGCGTGGCCACGATCGGCGCGTTCGCGATCGTCACGGTCGTGCGCGACTCCGCGGGCGAGACCACGCACCTGTCGAAGTGGGCCGGACTGGGCAAGGAGTCGCCGTTCCTGGCGGGCTCGTTCGCCGTGTTCATGCTGTCGTTCGCGGGCATCCCGCTCACCGCCGGCTTCATCGGCAAGTGGGCGGTCTTCAGCGCGGCGTGGGGCGGCGGAGCGTGGCTGCTGGTCGTCATCGGCGTGCTGTGCAGCGCCGTCGCGGCCTACTTCTACGTCCGCGTGATCGTCCTGATGTTCTTCACCGACCCCGTCGGTGATGGGCCGACCGTGGCCGTCGCGGGCGTGACGACTACCGTGGTGATTGCCTTGGCCGTGATCACGACGGTCGTGCTCGGCCTCCTGCCGGGTCCGATGCTCGATCTGGCCCAGAACGCCGGCGCCTTCGTGCGCTAGCGGGCATGTCGTCGGCGGTCGTGGGAAGGAAGTGGGACGTGGCCAGCGTCGGGTCGTTCGCGGATGACGCCTTGGAGCAGCGGGTCTCGGCCGGTGTGCAGCAGGTCGAGGACCTGCTCGTCACCTCGGCCCACAGCCCCGAGCCCCTCGTCGCCGAGGCCTCCTCGCACCTGCTGCAGGCCGGGGGCAAGCGCTTCCGTCCCCTGCTCACAGTGCTGTGCGCCGAGTTCGGCGACCCCACCGCCGCGGACATCGTGCCGGCGGCCGTGGTGGTCGAGCTGACGCATCTCGCCACGCTGTACCACGACGACGTCATGGACGAGGCGTCCATGCGCCGCGGTGCTCCCAGCGCGAACGCGCGCTGGAACAACTCGGTCGCGATCCTCGTCGGCGACTTCCTGTTCGCGCGCGCCTCGTCGCTCGTGGCCGACCTCGGCCCCGAGGCCGTCCGCATCCAGGCCGAGACGTTCGCCCGCCTGGTGCACGGCCAGCTGCGCGAGACCCTCGGCCCCGGACCCGAGGACGACCCGCTCGAGCACTACCTCTCGGTGGTGGCCGACAAGACCGGCTCGCTGATCGCCACGGCCGCGCGCTTCGGCGCGATGATGTCCGGCGCCGGCGAGGACGTCGAGGCCACGCTGCTGGAGTTCGGCGAGCGCATCGGCGTCGCCTTCCAGCTGGCCGACGACATCATCGACATCGCCAGCGACGCCGACGACTCGGGCAAGGTGCCCGGCACCGACCTGCGCGAGGGCGTGCCGACGCTGCCCACCCTGCTGGTGCAGTCCGCGCCGGTGGAGGGCGACGAGCGACTGCGCGAGCTGCTCTCGGGCCCGATCGCCGACGAGGACGACGTGCAGTGGGTCATCCGCGCGCTGCGCGAGCACCCCGCGATGGACCGGGCTCGCGCCTACGTCCGGGCCGAGGCCGACGCGGCCCGCGCCCTGCTCGAGAAGCTCCCGGCCGGCCCGGCCCGCGACGCCCTCGACGACATCTGCACCCGCGCCACCGACCGCCTCGGCTGACCCGCCGCAACCGCCCGGAACCGCCGCCGCTCCCGCCCGGAACCGCGAGTGGCGCAAAACTGCCCGCCACTCGCCGAGTGGCGGGCGTTTCTGCGCCACTCGTGACCCCGGTCTGCGCCACTCGCCGTGGCCAGGGGCGTCAGATCGCGGTCGACTCCGCGGCGCACTCGTCGGCGGTGCGCTTCGCGCGCCGCCGCGTGCGCATCGCGTCGTAGGTGAAGATCACGAGCGCCGACCACACCATCACGAAGCCGATCCAGCGTGCCGTGCCCATGTGCTCGCCGAAGATCGTCAGGCCGAAGATGAACTGCAGGATCGGTCCGAGGTATTGCAGGATGCCGATCGTCGTGAGCGAGAGCCGGATCGCGGCGGCGCCGAACATCAGCAGCGGGATCGCGGTGACGATGCCGGTGCCCATCAGCAGCACCGTGTTGAGCGCGCCCTCGTGCCCGAACGTCAGCGTGCCGCGGATGCCGAGGAACACCAGGAACGCGACGGCGAACGGCGTGAGGATCGTCGTCTCCACCGAGAGCGCCTCGATCGTGCCGAGGTTGGCGCGCTTCTTGAGGAAGCCGTACGTCGCGAACGTCGTGGCCAGGACGAGCGCGACCCACGGCGGCCGGCCGTAGTCCACGGTCAGCACGACGACGGCGAGGATGCCCAGCCCGACCGCGACCCACTGCAGGCGGCGCAGGCTCTCGCCCAGCACGAAGACGCCCAGCAGGACGGTCATGAGCGGGTTGATGAAGTAGCCCAGGCTCGTCTCGATGACGTGGCCGTTGGTGACGCCCCAGATGAAGGCGCCCCAGTTGAGCGTGATGACGACCGACGCGAGGGCCAGCGGCACCATGAGGCGGCGCTGGCCGATGATCGCGCGGAACGCGCCCCACTTGCGGGCGATGGTCAGCAGGCCGAGGCAGAAGACGAACGTCCAGACGATGCGGTGCGCGAGCACCTCGTAGGCCGACGCGGGCTCGAGCAGGGGCCAGTAGAGGGGGAAGAATCCCCAGCACAGGTAGGCGGCCGTTCCGTAGATCAGCCCCGCCTTGGAGTCGGTATTGGTCGTCGCCACGTGCTGAGTCAACACCCTTTCCTGCCGCCGTCTTCCCCGTGGGTGGTCCTAGAGTCGGGGCATGGGGGTGAGAGGCCGGTTCCTGCTGCTGCTCGGGCTGCGCTGGCTGGCCACCGGACTGCTCATGCCGGTCTCCCTGCTGCTGCCCCTGGAGCGGGGTCTGACGATCGCCGAGGTGGGCCTCGCGATGGCCGCCCAGGGCGTCGTCGTGCTGGTCATGGAGATCCCCAGTGGGGCGCTCGCGGACTCGTGGGGGCGCCGCCCGGTGTTCATCGCGTCGGGCGTCGCGGCGATCGCGGCCTACGGCCTCACGCTCGTGGCGCAGTCGGTGCTGGCGTTCGCGCTGGCCTGGGCCGTCAGCGGCCTGTTCCGGGCGCTCGACAGCGGAGCGCTCGAGTCGTGGTTCGTCGACGCCGAGAACGCCCGGGGCGCCTCGGACGAGGTGCCCTCCGCGCTGGCCCTGGCCGGTGGTGTCATCAGCGGCGCCATCGCGGTCGGCTCGGTGCTCACCGCGGGGCTGCTCTACGTCGCCCCCTGGTCCGACGGGGTCTCGCTGGCCGTGCCCTACGCCCTGTCGATCGCCATCGTCGTCGTGCAGATCGTGTGCGCGCGGCTGCTGATGGAGTCGGTCCAGCACACCGAGGAGGCGGCGCCGGGCTGGCGCGCGACGCTCGTCTCAGGGGTGCGCGTGGCGTTCGGCCGCCGGCTGCGCCTGCTCACCGCCGCGATGCTGCTGTGCGGCGTCGCCGTGGCGGGACTCGAGCTGCTGATGCCCGTGCGGCTCGCGGAGTTCTCCTCCGACACCTCCAGTGCGGGCACCGTGCTGGGCATCGTGTCGTCGATCGCGTGGGGACTCGCGGCGCTCGGCGCCACGGTGGCCTCGCGGGTGCTGCGCGAGGTCGGGCCCGGGGTCCTGGCGCCGATCCTGGGCGCGGCTGAGGCGCTCGGCCTCGCGGTCATGGCGATCGCCGGTGGGCCGGTCGCGCTGATCGCGGGCTTCTGGCTCTGCTACCTCGTGCACACGTCGTTCGGCGCCGCCTACAACGCGCTCGTGCACGACCGCGTCACCGAGGCGAACCGCGCGACCGCGCTCTCGGTCACCTCGATGGCGTTCCTGGGCTCGGCGTCGGCCGGGGGAGTGGCGCTCGGATTCGTCGCCGACGAGCTCAGCGCCGCCCGGGCCCTCGTCGCCGCTGCTGCGGTCATGCTGCTCGCCGCGGTCCTCGTGGCCGGAGCCGCCCGTCAGCGCGGCGTCACGGCTCAGCGGTAGTTGGTGAACCGGCCCCGCGGGGTCGGCAGTGGTTGGCAATTCGCGGGTATGGCCTCTGACCTGCGGAAACGCGTTGGTGGGTACCGGAGGCCGTCGGAGGTCTTGCGGACTTTCTGCGGACTCTGGAGGATCCCCGAATCGGGCGTAGGGTCGGGGCATGTCGCTGAGCGCATCGGAGTTCTACGAAGCGGGTCTGAACCTGCCGCCTTCCGTGCGCAAGGACGTCGCCCTCCGACTCCTGGAGTCGGTCGAGGTTGACGACGAGTCGATCGCGCAGGCGTGGACGGCGGAGATCTCCGCGCGGGTGGACGAGGTCGGCGGTGGCACCGTCCAGACCGTCCCGCGCGAGCGGGTCTTCGCCGACATCGCCGCTCGGCGAACTGCTCGCGACGCATGACCCTCGCCTTCGCCTTCCACCCGGAGACCTAAGCCGAGGGCGACTGGCCACGACCTCGACCCAGTTGATGCTTTGGCCCTTGCCCGGTGCGATCCTCCTAACGTCCTCCAACTTAGGATGATCAGTTAGGAGGATCGCACATCCTTAAGGGCCTCGATGTCATCCTCGAAAACTCGGCTATCCTCCTAGGTGTTCGTTACCTAGGAGGAGCAATGCCGGCAGGTGTCGACGTCCTTGTCGCCGAACTACGCAAGTTTGGGGCCGAGGCAACCGCAGTCGAGGTCAAGCGCGCGACCGGTGGATTGCCGAAGAGCGCGCGCGAATCGCTCTCCAGCTTTTCGAACACCCCGGGTGGGGGCACATTGGCGCTCGGGCTGGACGAAGCCGCGGGTTTCGCCGCGGTCGGTCTTGAGGACCCTGCGAAGATGATGGCCGACCTGGCGTCAATGTGCCGAGAGGACATGGTTCCTCCCTTGAAGCCCGAGATTGAGATTGCCGAGGTCGACGGCCGTCCGATCCTCGTTGCCAACGTCCCGGAGCTAGCGAGAGAGCAGAAGCCCTGCTACGTCCGGTCCCTGGGCAAGGAACGTGGCAGCTATATCCGCGTTGGGGAGAGCGACAGGCGCCTTACCTCCGAAGAAGTGCAACAAGTCGTCGCCGATCGGGGTCAGCCTCAGTTCGACAGCGAGGTGGTCTCGGAGGCGACCCCCGATGACCTAGATCGCGTCGCGGTCGACGCCTTTGTCGCTCGAATGCGCGAAAACAACCCTCGCATTTTCGCGGAGGAACCGGCAGGGGTGGTTCTGCGTATGACAAAGGTGATTGTGCGCGACGCCAAGGGTGGTGAGCACCCAACGATGGCCGGAGTTCTCGCCCTCGGTCGTTACCCCCAGCAGTTCTTTCCGCAGTTGAACGTCACCTTCGTGCACTATCCGACCGCCACTGGAGAGAGCACACACGCTGGCGTCCGATTCCTGGACAATGTGAGCATCGACGGGCCAATCCCGGCAATGGTGGCCGAGGCGATGAGTGTCATCCGACGGAACATGAGCCGCCGCGCCCTCATTACCGGCGAAGGGCGCCGCGACATGTGGGAGTACCCACCCGAGGCACTTCGCGAGGCTCTCGTCAACGCATTGGTGCACCGAGATTTGAGCCCTGGTTCGCGCGGGAACCAAGTGCAGATCGAGATGTACCCTGATCGACTGCGCCTCATGAATCCGGGCGGACTCTTCGGGGCCGTCGACCTTGAACGGTTGGGCGAGGAAGGGCGATCCTCTGCGCGTAACAGTCTCCTCATGAAGTTGTTGGAGGACGTGCAGGTTCCAGACGAGGACCGGACGGTTTGCGAGAACCGTGGCTCCGGCATTCGCGCGATGATCTCAGCTCTGCGGCATGCGGGAATGAGTCCACCCCGGTTCAAAGACTCCACGACAGCATTCGAGGTGTTGCTGCCGAACCACACTCTGTTGGACGACGAAACGGTCGCGTGGCTGCAACTGCTGGGACGTGAAGGTCTTCGGGATTCCCAATGCACGGGCCTAGCGCTGATGCGTCGGGGCGAGGTCATGGACAACGCAAAGTACCGTGCTGCCACGGGTATCACTGATAGCCGCGCGGCCACGTTCGAGTTGCAAGACTTGGTTGCGCGCGAGTTGGTGACCCAAACCGGAACGCGCGGCGGTGCGCGCTACACGCTTTCTGAGTACGCCGCGACAGTCCACATGCGCGGCAGGCGGCCACGGCCTAACCGGCGCCGACAGGTCCTCGACTTGCTGGGGCTTCGCGGCGAGTTGTCCAAGACCGAGATAAGTGAACTCCTTGGTCTCAACCCGAAGACCGCCGAGCACTGGCTACGAACTCTGAAGGCGGAGGGCAGCGTCGAACCGACCCAACCCGGTCGCGGCAGCAAACACACGAGGTATCGGCTCAGCGCCAAGGCAAGGCAGGAGCCCCTTTTCCCGGGCATGGACCTCTGACTAGCGACTGGGCGCGCGCACCAGCAGGTGCCCGGGCTACTGGAGAACCTGGGCCCCGGCTGACCGGCGCGCGGCCGTCCCGCGCCGGAGGCCCCGCCGTCAAAGGCGGCTCTGAGGACGGTTGGTCTGTTCGGTGAGCCACTGGACGAGATCGGCGCGCCAGTAGCGGACGTGGCGGCCGAGCTTGAAGCTGCGGGGGCCGCAGCCGAGGTGGCGCCAGTAGCGGAGGGTGCCTTCGGGGACCCGGAGTAGTCGGCAGGCTTCTTGGAGGCTGAGCATTTCGTCCCCGAGGTTGTTCCTGGGCCCGTCTTCGGGGTTCATGAGTGCGGTCATGGCTGTCGTCCTTGCTGGTCGTTGAGGCCAAGCGATTCTCGACCTCACCCAGTGGGTGTGTAACCACTTCCTATCGATGTTCAGCGATAAAGTGTGGTGATGCTGACGGACGTGACGGTGATTGAGCAGGCTCGCAGGGCGGCGGGGATCTCCCAGCAGCAAATGGCGCGCTGGTCGGGGACTCAGCAGTCGTCGGTCTCGGAGTATGAGTCGCGCAAGAAGTCCCCGACGTTGGAGGTGGTCGAGCGGCTGTTGGAAGCTGCCGATGCCGAACTCGCGGTGAAGCCGGTCATCGATTTCGACGAACGCCAGGATTCCGAAGGCGGCACGTTTCTCGTGCCGGACCGGCTGTGGTCGGTGCCGATGCCCGACTGCTTCAGCAAGATCCAGGTCGCCGGCATCATGTTCGGGTCGCCTCGCACCCGGGTCTGGGACTTGTCGGTGGAGGCCGAACGGATCGACTACTACGAGTGGGCGATCGTCGGCCTCAGCTCCGATCTGATGCTCGACTCCATCGACGGGATCCTGCTGATGCAGGTGTGGGAACGCCTGAACATTCCCGACGTGGTCCAGGCGGCTTGGCAGCCGGTCATCGATGCCGCGACCGTCTCTCAGGACAGGTCACCGCGCGACCCGGCGGGGTTCAGTGCCTGGATCACCAAGCAGGTCGGTGTCGAGTGGCGCCCGATCCGCAAACGCAAGCCCCGGCCTCAGAAGCCGATCCCGCCGCGGGACCCGAACTCGACGTACAACGTCTGGCGTCGACTCTCCTCATCCAGTGACTGACGTCGCTTCTGACTGCCGTAACGGTCGACGGCGTCGAGGGCCTGCTGCTTCGCGTGCGCTGGCCAAGGTCGGCGCGGTCGCGGCTGAACACGTCGATCCATTGCCGCCGCGCGAGCTCGACCGAGTCGGCGACGAGGTGTGCGGTGTTCGAGGAACGACCTCGCGTCATGGCGACGTAGGCGGCTGCTGCTCCGGTGGTGTCGTCGATGGCGACGTGCGCGGAGTCGACGGTCTCGCCCTGGGCGCCGTGCACGGTGCGGGCGTAGGCGAGTTCGACGAACCGCGCCGCGTAGTCGGCCGGGATCGCGCGATCGCGTCCGCGGCCACGTAGGAGCAGGCTGCCGTCGTTCTCGACCCCGATCACGGTCCAGGTCTGACGGTTCGCGACCTGGAGACTCGGATCGTTGCGGCGAGTGGCGACCCGGTCGCCGAGCCCGATCTGCTCCCCGTGGGCGGTCGTGACACCGGCTGCCGGCGGGGCGGTGTTCCTGCAGTCCCGAATGGCGGCGTTGAGCTGGGCGACCTGCTCGCGGGTGTCGGCGATGACCAGGTCGCCGCAAACCCCAGCTCCGGCGAGGGAAGCGGTCCGTTCCGGTTCAGAGACGTGGACTACGACCTGCCCTCGGCGGTGGAGTGCATCGAAGATCGCGCCCGGGTCCTCTCCGGTGCGCATCCGCAGGCTCAACGCGGCGTAGTCGGGATCGGCGAATCGGTGCACCTTCTCGAGCCTCGTGACGGCTGTCGGGTGCGCCAACGCGACGGCGTGGTCGAGGACGCCGCCGCGACCGACGGCGGGCAGCTGATGGCGGTCACCGACGAAGGCCACCCGAGCCCCGGTCTCGTCGGCGAGGGTGAGGAGCGCGCGAGCCGTGTCCTGGTCGAGCATCCCGGCCTCGTCGATGAGCAGGAGATCACCGGTGCCGAGCCTGGCCGCGCTGCTCGGGGTGGGGTTCGGTTGGCGGGTCCAGACACCGTCCGCCGTCCAGCGCCACCCGTGTTGGTGGATCAGCCAGGCGGCGGAGTGGCCTTCGGCTCCGGTTTCGGTGGCGGCGACCTCGGCGGCCTTCAGCGTCGGCGTCACCACCACCAGTCGGTGGCCTTGCCGCGCCAGCGCGTCCTGGACTGAGCGCAGGGCGGTGGTCTTCCCGGCGCCGGCCGCACCTTCGACCACGACCAGTGGCCCGTCGCCGCCCAGGACGCCGACCACGGCGGCTTGGGTCGGGTCAATCCGCACCAGGCCACGCCCGGCGATGCGAGCCTTGCGGGCTGGCAGAGTCCCACGCCGCGCGATCCGGTCGACGATGTCGTCCTCGATGTCGAGCACTGTCCGCGAGCACAGCGATCGGACGTGTTCGGGCGTCTCCGTGCCGCCGAGCAGCTGCACACACAGGTCGACGGCTCGAGCCGTGATGTCCCCGGCGAGTTCGGCCCTCGCGGCTGGGTCGGAGATGAGTGCGGTATGTGTGAGCAGGACCTCGGTCTTGCCGCGGATGTCGGCGGAGTTCCATGCCGATCGTTTGGCGCCGAGCATCGTGATCACGAGCTCGGCGGCGGCATCGCGGTCGATCCATCCCGGGTGGGTCCCAGTGAGCGGGACAGAGCCGGTCGGGTCCTCGTAGCCGAGGTCGCGCAGTTCGGCGTTCCAGCTCGCCACGAGTTCTCTGCCGTCCTTGGGCACGATCTTGTCGGGGCGGGCTGTTGCCCAAGCGCGCCTGTCCCAGGCCTCGCGCAGTCGAGGACCGGGTTTTTCCCCGTGGTGATCGCTGCGCCAGGCGGCTTCGTACCGGTCGACGTTGCGGCGGATCTGCGCGGTCCGCGCGCTGAACGCGCCGACGTAGGGGAGAAGTTCGCGGATCTCGCTGGTCTTGGCGTCGAGCACGAACCCGTGCGCGGCGAGGACCGACCGGAAGTGCGCGTCGGTGGCGACCGCAGCGTGTCCGATCCCGTTGATGGCTTCGATGCTGTCGCGGATCCCGACCGAGTGGATGCCTCGCCATGCGCCCGCCGCCCGGACCCGGGCATTGATCTGCAGATGGAGATGACGGTGCGGATCACCGGCCCGCGAGGTGTAGTGCCGGATGACGGCTGCTTCGATCGACCCGACGGGTACCTGCACCTGCCGTCCGCGCGGGCCCACTCGTGTGGTCGCGTGTTCGGCGACCCAGCCGACGATCTGGTTGGCCGCCCGATCCTGCGCGGCATCCAGAGCCGCCGAGATGTCCGGGTGGAGTGCAGCGGCCAGTGACCAGGTCTTGGGCCCATTGACGGTGACCTCGACGAAACGGAGCGCGTTCGCGTCGTCGCGGAGCCGGCCCTTCTTGGCGCCTGTGTCGACATCGATACCAGCGACCCACTGCTCGTAAGTCGCACCGTCCATCGGACCGGCCTGGCCGACGCCGTCGCGGGTGGCGCTGAGTCGTTCAGCGACTCCGGTGCCCTCGGCGAGGTAGTAGTCGTCGGCGCGGGAGCGATCACGTTCCACGTAGGCGCGCGCGGCCTTCGCGTCGCCCCGGTAGAACTTCGCGCCGCCATGCACTCGAATCACCGTCCCGACGACGTCCGTCGACAACCAACGGACCCCTATAAATGGCTGAAGGGCCGCCCTTTTCAGGACAACCCCATCTACGTCCTTCGTAGCATGCGTGCCGACACATTGAAAGGCTCTGACAGCAACGCGCAGGCGACAAAGAACGAAAAACCGAGCAGCCAACGACAGTCAACGAGGACACGAGAAGCGGCCTCTGAAGGCGACGACACGGTGACTCCGGGCAGGAAGCGTTGCGAAGTGACAGGAGCCGGTCGTCGGCGCGACGCAGGATCGGGGTGACGGCGTCCATGGGCCTGAGATGCGGCTGACCAGGGCCGCGCGCACGACTTCTTGGTGCGGCGCGTAGGGCGGGTTGCTGAGCAATAGGCTTAAGCCGTGAAAGCGACGGATCTTGCCCAGGTGCGGACCACCCTATGGACGGCGGCGGACAAGCGGCGAGCGAACTCGTCCCTGTCGGTGGGGCAGTTCCGGGCGGCGATTCTTGGGCTCGTGTTCTTGGCGTATGCCGAGAACCGCTTCGACGAGGTCAGCCCCGAGGTCGAGTCGAAGGCAAGCGCCCGCAACCCATCGACTCCCGCCGACTACAAGGCCAGGTCGGTGCTCTACCTGCCCGAGGCCTCGCGGCTGTCATATCTCGTCGACCTGCCTGAAGCCGAAGACCTCGGCAAGGCCGTCGATGAGGCCATCAAGGGAGTCGAGGCGAAGAACCCCGAGCTGAAGGACGTCCTTCCGCGCGGCTACTCCCGTCTCGACCGGGCCACGCTGATCGAGCTGCTGCGGCTCTTCGCGCCCCTGCCTGAGCAGCTCGGCGGCGATGCCTTCGGACTGATCTACGAGGACTTCCTGTCCAATTTCGCAGCGCAGGAAGGTAAGGGCGGTGGCGAGTTCTTCACGCCCTACTCGATCGTCCGGCTAATCGTGGAGATCCTCGAACCGTTCCACGGCCGTGTCCTCGACCCGGCCTGCGGCTCGGGAGGCATGTTCGTCCAATGTGCCAAGTTCGTCGAACGCCATGCGGCGTCCGACGAGAAGGGGGCCGCAACCAAGCAGCTCAGCATCTTCGGCACCGAGAAGACCGAGGAAACGGTGCCGTTGGCCAAGATGAACCTCGCCCTCCACGGGCTCTCCGGGGACATCCGGTTGGCGAACACCTACTACGAGGACCCGCACGACGTGGTCGGAGCATTCGACTTCGTGATGGCCAACCCGCCCTTCAACGTCGACGAGGTCCGCAAGGAGCAGCTCGCCGGCGACAAACGGTTCCCCTTCGGCATCCCCAAGCCCGACAACGCGAACTACCTGTGGATTCAGGAGTTCTACTCCGCGCTCGCACCAAAGGGCCGGGCCGGATTCGTCATGGCCAACAGCGCCGGCGATGCCGGGCATTCCGAGAAGCAGATTCGCAAGCAAATCGTCGAGTCCGGCGCGGTCGACGTCATGGTCGCCATCGGCTCCAACTTCTTCTACACCGTCACCCTGCCGGTGACGTTGTGGTTCTTCGATAAGGCCAAGATCGGCACGACCCGCGAAGACCAGGTCCTCTTCCTCGACGCCCGCCACGTCTACAACCAGATCGACCGCGCCCACCGCGACTTCAATCCCGAGCAGATCGAGTTCCTCGCGAACGTCGTCCGCCTCTACCGAGGCGAGGACGTCGAGTCGAGCGAGGGCAGCGACGTGCTGCTCAAGGAGCACTTCCCCGACGGGAAATACGCCGACGTCGCCGGCCTCTGCAAGATCGCCACCCGCGCCGAGATCGAAGCCCAGGGCTGGAGCCTCAACCCCGGCCGCTACACCGGTTCGGCCGCCGTGGCCGAGGACGACGAGGACTTCGCCGTCAAGATCGAGGAGCTGTATGAGGAGTTCACCCTCCTGAGTAACGAAGCCGACGGGCTGCGCGCCAAAGTGGATGCCGCCATCCAGGGGATTCTCGACGTATGAGCGACTGGCGCGACACCACCCTCGGCGACTTCCTCACGCTCCAACGCGGGTTCGACCTCACGCAGAAGGGCTCGACTCCTGGCGATTTCCCCGTCATCTCCTCCGGTGGCTCCAACTACACCACCGACATTGCGAAGGTCGACGGCCCGGGTGTTGTCACCGGACGAAAGGGTGTCTTGGGGAAGGTTCATTGGAGCGAAGGGCCGTACTGGCCGCATGACACAACACTCTGGGTGAAGGACTTCAAAGGATCGAACCCGCGCTTCGTCTACTACCTGCTTCAGACACTCCGCCTCGCCGATCTCGACGCGGGCGCTGCCAACCCTACGCTGAATCGAAACCATGCCCACCTGTTGCCGATCCGGGTCCCAGGCCCAATCAACCAGGCGGCGATTGCCTCTTCGCTGCGGGCTCTTGACGACCTGATCGAGAACAACCGGAGGCGAGTGGCGGTGCTGGAGGAGATGGCGCGGGCCATCTACCGCGAGTGGTTCGTGAAGTTCTGCTACCCCGGCCACGAGGACGTCCCCCTCGTCGACTCCGCCCTCGGCCCGATCCCGGAGGGGTGGGAGGTCTCGACGTGTGGCGCAGAGTTGAACTTCACCGGCGGTGGCACGCCATCGAAGTCGGACCCCGCGTACTGGGACGGCGGGACCGTTGCTTGGTACACGCCAACCGATCTCACCAAGACGGGCTGGCGATATTCGGCGCCTTCGGAGTTGGCCATTACCGAGCAAGGGCTGGCTAAGAGCTCGGCGAAAATGTTTCCCGCAGGGTCGGTGCTGATGACGAGCCGGGCGACACTCGGAGTCCTCGCCATTGCCACCACCGAGGCGACGACCAACCAAGGGTTCATAGTCATCCTTCCTGATGAGCGGTGGAGCCCGAGCTTCATCTACGAGTGGCTGGAGTCGAAGGCCGGTGAACTCGCGGCACTCGGCACTGGCGCCACCTTCAAGGAGATCACGAAAGGCTCCTTCAAGCGTTTCCCGTTCGTGGTGCCCGACCGGTCGGTGCTTAACGACTACCGAGCGGCGACTGAGCCAGTGGAAGGCCAAGTCCACGTTCTCGAGCAGCAGATTCGCAACCTGTCCTCGCTCCGCGACTTGCTCCTGCCGAAGCTGGTGACCGGCCAGATCGACGTCTCGTCGCTCGACCTGGATGCGTTGGTCGAGGGTCAGGTGGCGTGATGGCGCCGACGGGTCCGGAGTTCGCCTATGTTGAGAGGCCCAGCATGGAGTTGCTGGGGCAGCTCGGCTGGACGCAGGTGGATGCTTTCCACGAGACTCTCGGACCTGCAGGCACGCTGGGCCGCGACTCCCAGCACGACGTGGTGTTGACTCATCGGCTGCGGTTCGCGATGCGCAAACTCAACGCCCCCGAGGTCCCGGACGTCTCGATCAACGAGGCGATCGAGATGCTCACCAAGGACCGCTCGGTCATGGACCGGGTACGGGCCAACCGGGAGGTCTACGACCTGCTGCGCGATGGTCACCGCGCCGAGTGGACCGACGAGAACGGGGAAAAGAGGATCGAGACCTTGCGGTTCCTTGACCTTAGTGACCCGGCCAACAACGACCTGTTGGCCGTGCAGCAGATGTGGGTCAAGGGCAACCTGCACTCGCGTCGCCTCGATGTCGCCCTGTTCGTCAACGGTGTGCCGCTGGTGCTGATGGAGTTCAAGGAGCCGAACGAGGCGATCAAGTCGGCGTACGGCCGGAACCTGACCGACTACCGCGACACCATTCCGCAGCTCTTCATCCCCAACTGCTTCGTGCTGCTGTCCAACGGCAGCCAGGCAAAGGTCGGCGCGACGTACGCGCCGTGGGAGTTTTTCGGCGACTGGAAGGTCATCGACGCGGCGGGCACTCGTGGCGCGATCGCGCTGGAGACCGCGCTGCGCGGTACCTGTGATCCGGAGATCCTGCTGGACCTGTTCGAGAACTTCGTCACCTATCTGGAGCGCCCGGGCGGACTCATCAAGACCGTCGCCCGCTCCCATCAGTACCTCGGCGTCAACGCCGCGATCGACAACCTGCGCCGCGCCCGAGCTGAGCAGGACAAGCGTCTCGGGGTGTTCTGGCACACCCAGGGCTCGGGCAAGAGCCTGTCGATGCTGTGGTTCACCCAGAAGGTGCTGCGCCAGGTCGCCGGCAAGTGGACGTTCGTGATGGTCACCGACCGCACCGAGCTCGACACCCAGCTCCACGGCGAGTTCGCCGATGCCGGGGCGATCCCGCCCGAGGCGAAGGTGCATGCGGAGTCGATCGCCCACCTGCGCGACCTGCTGGCGGCCGACCACCGTTACGTGTTCACGCTGATCCAGAAGTTCCAGCCGTCCAAGGCCGCCGGCGAGCGGGAGATGCCGGTGCTGTCGGACCGCTCTGACGTCATCGTCATCACCGACGAGGCACACCGCAGCCAATACGACACCCTCGCGCTCAACATGCGCCGTGCCCTGCCCAACGCCTCGATGATGGGCTTCACCGGCACGCCGCTGATTGCTGGCGAGGAGCAGGCGACCCGGGAGCAGTTCGGCAAATACGTCAGCATCTACAACTTCCGCGACGCCATCGAGGACGGCGCGACGGTGCCGCTCTACTACGAGAACCGCATCCCCGAGGTGCAGCTGGTCAACGAGAACTTCTCGGACGAGCTCGACGCTCTGTTGGAGGCGGCCGAACTCGACGAGGATGCCGAGGGCGCGCTGGCCCGCGAGTTCGGCACGCAGTACACGCTGCTGACCCGACCCGAGCGTCTGAGGACCATCGCCGCAGACTTGGTGCGGCACTTCGTCGGGCGCGGGTTCTCCGGCAAGGCCATGTATGTCGGCCTCGACAAGGCGGCCGCCGTTCGCATGCACGACCTGGTCAAGGAGGCGTGGGCCGAGCACCTCGCCGAGTTGCGCGAGAAGCACGATGCGCTGCCTGAGTTGGAGCGCCCGTGGTTGGCGTCGCGGATCGAGCTGATGGAGACGACCGACATGGCGGTCGTGGTCTCCCAGAGCCAGAACGAGCTGAAGATGCTCGATGAGCGGGGACTCGACATTCGACCTCACCGCGAGCGCATGAACCGCGAAGACCTCGCCGAGAACTTCAAGGACGCCTCCGATCCGCTGCGGCTCGTCTTCGTCTGTGCGATGTGGATGACCGGTTTCGATGCCCCGAGCGTCTCGACGGTCTACCTCGACCGGCCGATGAAGAACCACACCCTGATGCAGACCATCGCCCGGGCCAACCGCGTCTTCCCCGAGAAGGACAACGGTCTCATCGTCGACTACGTCGGCGTCTTCCGGAATCTGGAGAAGGCCCTGGCCGTTTACGGCGCTACGAGTGCGGGTGAGTCGCCCATCGAGATCATCGACGCGCTCGCCGGCGAGTTGGACGAGGCCCTCGCCGACCTGATCTCGTTCTGCGCAGGCGTCGGCGTCGATCTCGTGGCGATGCGCGACGCTGAAGGGTTCGACCACATCGCCAAACGCGACGCCGCCGTCGAGGCGCTGCTGGTCGACGAGGAGACCCGCAACGACTTCACCGTCAAGGCCCGCCAGGTCCGCAAACTCTTCAAGGCACTACTGCCTAACCCGAAGGCAGCCGCTCAACAGCGCAACGTCGCCGCGATCCGAGTGCTGCACGAGCGCATCGCGGAAGTCACACGTCCTCCCGAGGCTGACATCTCTGCGGTGGCCGACGCGGTCGATGCTCTGCTCGACAGGTCGGTCGGCGCCGAGGAGTACGTGATCCGCGCCGCGACCGAGGGCACCAAACCCGATCCCCTGATCGACCTGTCGCTCATCGACTTCGACGGCCTCACCGCCAAGTTCGCCGGCCGCAAACGGGCGGAGACCGACCGGCTCGCCCAACTGCTCCGACAGCAGGCCATCAGCGCCGCGGTGCGCAACCCGACCCGGTACGAGCTGGTCGAACGGATCGAGCAACTCATCGAGGACTACAACGCGGGCAGCGTCAACATCGACGAGTACCTGCGCCGACTCATCGAGCTCTCTAAAACCCTGACGGTCGAGGAGGGTCGGGCGGTCCGAGAGGGCATGTCCGAGGAAGAGCTGGCGATCTTCGACCTTCTGACCCAACCTGACCCGGTCCTCACCGACGAGGAGCACGAGACGGTCAAGAGCAGCGCGAAGCAACTGCTGGAACACCTGCACGAGAAGCTCGTGCAGGACTGGCGGCGCAAGGTCGCCACCACCAACGACGTCAACAGCACCATTCGCCGGGTCCTGGACCAGAGCCTGCCCGAGACGCCCTACACCGTCGACATCTTCCACACCAAGGTCCAGCTCATCTTCGACCACGTCCTCACCGCCTACGGCGACAACGGCGAGAGCGCCTACGACTCGCGTCCTGACCTTCAGTTCACGCGAAGCGTCGGGGTTGAGTACTCCGGCCCCATGGACGTCAACAAGATCGCCGACGACGTAGTCACCCGTATCCACTCTGACCCCGAGTTCGCGGCACGAGTTGCGCAGGAACTTGGCGCTCCGAGAGCTCGCGATAGCGAGGAGTAAGTCCGCTCCGTTGCGGCAAGAAGTCCGGCGTCTGTTCAGGATCACCGGACCTACATTTCGGTTCGCCGATTCGACGGGTGCACACGCGCGTCACTGATGCGCTCAAGCTCTTCGGCTGACAGGTAGTAGGCCAGTCGATCGAACCGGTCCTCCCGGTTGCGGCTGTCCATGATGCGGCGGTACTCGTTCAACATTCGCGTGTACGTGTCGAGCACCGGGAAGTGCGAGTTGCCTCGGTCGTGGCTCTCGATCTGAGGCCTCAACTCGGACCAGCGGTCATCGTCGCGCATCTGGAACTTGACGTAGTCGGCCATGTGGCCTTCCAAGGAATCGTTGTAGTCAAACCCTTGGAACTCGAGTGCACGGGCCAGTTCGCCGTCGACCGGGGAGCCGCCCTCCTCAAGGTGTCGAATGCTGTAGGTGAGCATCCGAAACATCTGCAAGATGTCAGTGACGCGTCGACAGTCGCGCGGGGATAGCTCTGTGCGGAACCCGGCCACCTCGTAGGAGTACTCCGCCGTGAAACCTTCCTCGAGAATGCGCGCCCGCATCAGTTGGTATTCATAGTCGCCGTCGACGTCATTGGCGTCCTCGGGCAGTACTCGCGCCAGAATCCTGTGGAGCAACGAGAGAATCTGCCGGTCGGCCAGTTTCATGGTCTCGGGTGGCCGTTCCTCGCTGCTACGACGTAGCGATTGGCCCTCGGGGTCTTGCACCGGAACCACCGCCTCCATGAGCAGGTCCCGTACGTACTCGCTGAGCGTGACGCCCTCGTCGTCCGCCATCTCCCTGAGTTCATCTCGGACTCGGTCGTCGACCCTGACGTTCAAGACAGCCATTTTCACCTCCTGTAATACTGTATGACGCTTAGCGTATCACTGTCATACGCACGAGACAACCTCGCCTATCGATTAGGGCCGGCTCGGTACGGCGCGTTTCTCGTACGGGCGCAGGGCGCCGCCGGCATTCATTTCGCAATAACCGAGATCACTCGGTGACTGTCAGCCATTGCCATCCAGAGGCAATGGATGGATGCCCGAGTTGTCGGTCTCCCGGCGCATGCTGGGGTATGGCCAGCATTTCGAAGCGCACGTCCGAACGGGTCGTCGTAGACGACAGGACCGGTATCGAGAAGACCATCACTGTCGAGCGATACCGCGCCCGCTACCGCGATGAGTCCGGTAAGGAGCACGCTCGTCACTTCGTGAAGAAGGCCCAGGCGCAGCGATGGCTCGACGAGGTCACGGCGTCAGTCGTCCGGGGCGATTACGTCGACCCCGCGGCAGGCAAGACGACGTTCCGGCAGTGGTTCACACGGTGGTCCGACGTTCAGGACTGGGTCGACGGAACCGCGGAGACCGCCGCGATGACCCTCGCCTCCGTCACCTTCGCGGACGTCCCGATGAATCGGATCACCGAGCTGCACGTCGAAGCGTGGCTGAAGTCCATGACGAAACCTGGGGCCAAGCGCAACACCGGACTCGCCGCATCGACCAGACGGACGCGCTACAACTACGTCCGCATGGCCTTCCTCGCCGCGGTCAAGGCGCGCGTCATCCGACAGGACCCAACCTCCGGGATCACACCCCCACGGCAGGCGAAGTCGGAGGGGAGGATCAAGATCCCGTCGCCCGAGCAGGTCAATGCGGCGCTGGTCGAATCACCGCCACACTTCCGCGCGTTCGTCGCGGTGTGCGCCTTCGCCGGCCTCCGTCTCGGCGAGGCCGCTGGGCTCCAGTTGGGCGATGTCGACTTCCTTCGACGAACCCTGTCCGTCAGGCGGCAGATCCAAGGCCAGGTGAATGCGAAGACCGTGGAGACCTCGCCGAAGTACGAGTCCGCCAGGACGGTGTACCTGCCCGAAGACCTCGTCAAGGTGATCGCCGCCCACGTCGAGCTCCACCCACCGCTGGGGGATGAGCGCTGGCTCTTCTCGCTCAACGCCTACGTCTACAACCGCAACAGCGCCGGCAACCAGTGGCGACGCCTGCGCGCGAAGGTTGGGATGGAGGAGTTCACGCTCCACGGCCTGCGGCACTTCTTCGCGTCCGGGCTCATCTCAGAAGGATGCGACGTCGTGACCGTGCAGCACGCGCTCGGACACTCGTCGGCATCGATCACACTAAACGTCTACAGCCACCTCTGGCCGAAGGCAGAAGACCGAACGCGAGCCGCCGCAGCCAGCCTGATGGCGAATACGGCCAATCTTGCGGACTCTGTGCGGACTCTCGGCCGTTTTTGAGCGTGACTCAGCGGTAGTTGGTGAACTGCACCGCGAAGTCGAGGTCGGCGCCCTTGACCAGCGCGATGACCTCCTGAAGGTCGTCACGCGACTTGCTCGTGACGCGCAGCTCGTCGCCCTGGATCTGCACCTTGACGCCCTTGGGGCCCTCGTCGCGGATCAGCTTGCTGACCTTCTTGGCCTGCTCGGTGCTGATGCCCTCGCCGAAGGTGCCGTTGATCTTGACGTCCTTGCCGGACTGGCGCGGCTCGTCGGCCTCGAAGGCCTTGAGGCTGATGTTCCGCTTGACCAGCTTGGTCTGGAAGACGTCGAGGATGGCGCGGGCACGCTCCTCGGCGTTCGCGGTGATCTCCACGCCCCACTCGCCCTTCCACTCGATGGAGGCGTTGGTGTTCTTGAAGTCGTAGCGCGTCGAGATCTCCTTGACCGCCTGGTTGAGGGCGTTGTCGGCCTCTTGGCGGTCGATCTTGCTGACGATGTCGAAGGAGGAGTCGGCCATGGGCCCACCCTACGGCCTGCCGCGCCGCACGGGAGCGGTGCTCCGAGGCGGCCCTGATTTCGGGCCCGGCGGGACGCTGGGGTAATCTTGCAGACTGTCGCGGCAGGTTGCCCGAGCGGCCAAAGGGAGCTGACTGTAAATCAGCCGGCATTGCCTTCAGAGGTTCGAATCCTCTACCTGCCACGTGACGCGAGCCCCCGACCGGACACGGTCGGGGGCTCGCCCCTTTCCCGCCCTCCACATCCGTCGGTGCCGGCCCCTATCGTCGATGCCATGAGCGCCACCGACGACCGCCCGGGCGAGGACTGGACGCTGCACGCCCTCTACGACCTCGTGCCCGACGCGTACGAGCTCGACCTGCTCGAGGAGGCTCGTCGTCCCGCCGGGGGCCACACCCGCGCCGAGGTCGCAGCGGGTCTCGAGCGCGCCCGGCGCGAGGCGATCGCCGCGCTCGGGTACGACGCGGAGCCTGCCCCCGAGGACGACGCGCCCGTGCCGTCGCCGGCCCAGGCGCGCTTCACGGTCGAGCGGCTCCTCGGCGGCGTGGTCGTCGACGGCGACCCCCGCTGACCTCACGAGTACGGTGAACGCGTGGCAGACACGTGGTTCGACCGGCGCACGTACCGGCGTCCGTGGGACCTCGACGAGCTGCTCGAGGCCAAGCGCGCGACCGGCACCCGCGTCAGCCTCGTGATCCCCGCGGTCGACGAGGCCGCCACGGTCGGCGACGTCGTCGGCCGGATCCATGCGGCGTTCGTCCGCGACTCCGACCTGGTCGACGAGCTCGTCGTCATCGACGGCGGCTCCGGCGACGACACGGCCCGCATCGCGGCGGAGGCCGGCGCCCGGGTCCACGCCCTCGCCGACATCCGCCCCGACCTCGGCACGCGCGCCGGCAAGGGCGAGTCCATCTGGAAGTCCCAGCTCGTCACCACGGGCGACGTCCTCGCGTTCGTCGACGCCGACCTCACCGAGTGGGACACGCACTTCGTCACCGGCCTCCTCGGCCCGCTGCTGACCGACCCCGGCGTCGCGCTCGTCAAGGGCTTCTACGAGCGGCCGTTCCGCGCCGGTGCCGCCGACGACCCGCAGGGCGGCGGCCGCGCCACCGAGCTCGTCGCACGGCCGCTGCTCGCGCTCGCGCGTCCGCACCTCGGTCGCGTGGTGCAGCCGCTCGCGGGGGAGTGGGCGGTGCGCCGCTCGGTCTACGAGACCCTGCACGTCCCGGTCGGGTACGGCGTCGACCTCGCGGCCCTCATCGACGTCTCCGACCGCCTGGGCCTCGACGCGATCGCGCAGGTCGACCTCGGCCGCCGCGCCCACTCGCACCAGACGCTCCAGGACCTCGGTCCCATGGCGGTGCAGCTCACCGCGGCCGTGATGTCGCGCTCGGACGCCCGGGTGGGGGAGGATCGCGTCGTGCTCCACCAGTTCCGCGGCCTCGAGGAGATCTCGCGCGAAGTCGACCTCTCCGAGCGTCCGCCGGTCGCGGAGGTCGCACGATGACCCTGCGCCTCGGCCGCCACGCCTTCGCCGACGACGCCACGCTGATGATGGCCATCGTCAACCGCACCCCCGACTCGTTCTTCGACAAGGGCGCCACGTGGGCCGAGGACTCCGCCTTCGAGCGCGTGCAGCAGGTCGTCGAGGAGGGCGCCGAGATCGTCGACATCGGCGGCATCAAGGCCGCGCCCGGCGTGGAGATCGACGCCGACGAGGAGAAGCGCCGCGTCGTCGGTTTCGTGGAGCGGGTCCGCTCGGCGTTCCCCGGCGTCGTGATCAGCGTCGACACGTGGCGCGCCGAGGTCGGCCGCGCCGTCTGCGAGGCCGGCGCCGACCTGCTCAACGACGCCTGGGGCGGCGCCGACCCCGGCCTGGCCGAGGTCGCCGCCGAGTTCGACGTCGCGATGGTCTGCACGCACACCGGCGGGGTCACGCCTCGCACGCGACCGCACCGCCTGGAGTACGAGGACGTGGTCGCCGATGCGATCGCCTCGACGGTCGCGCAGGCCGAGCGCGCGGTCGCGCTCGGCGTCTCCCGCGAGAGCCTCCTGATCGACCCCGCGCACGATTTCGGCAAGAACACGTTCCAATCGCTCGAGGTCACCCGCCGGCTCGACGAGATGGTCGACACCGGGTGGCCCGTGCTCGTCTCCCTGTCGAACAAGGACTTCGTCGGCGAGACCCTCGGCGCGCCGGTCGGCGAGCGCCTGCTGGGCACGCTCGCGGCCACCGCCGTCGCCGCCACGGCCGGGGCGCGCGTCTACCGCGTGCACCAGGTGCCCGAGACGCGTCAGGTGGTCGACATGGCGTGGACGATCGCCGGCCGACGCCCGCCCGCACGGGCGATCCGGGGGCTCGCGTGATCCGCCGCCTCGTCGTGGTGCCGCCCGTCCCGGCGCTGCTGCCGCGCTACGCGAGCCTCGAGGACCCGGTGGCCGAGCTTCGTGTCTCGGCGGTCGCGGCGGTGCAGGCGGTCACGCGCGGCGCCGAGGCCGTCTCGGTGGTCGGCGACGATCCCTTCGCCCCCGAGGTGGCGCGGGCGCTGCTCGACGCCGCCGGCTTCGCGGGTCGGGTCGAGGACGGCGCCGACGTCCTCCTCGTCATGGCCAACGGCAGCGCCAAGCGCGGCGAGAAGGCCCCCGGCCACTTCGACGAGCGCGCGCTCGACTTCGACGACACGGTCGACCTCGCGCTGCGCGCCGGCGACGGCTCCCGCCTCGCCGGGCTGGACCCGAAGCTCGGCGCGCAGCTGTGGGCGTCGGGGATCGAGCCTCTGTCGGACCTCGGCGAGCGGCTGGGCGACGGCTGGCAGGTCTCCGTCCCCTACGCCGACGCCCCCTACGGCGTGCTCTGGTGGGTCGCCGCCTGGCTCCGCGGCTGACGCGAGTCCACCAGCGCCACGCCGGCCCACCGGAACGACGGCCCGCGGTGCGTGGGATCGCGGACGATGAGCACCGCCGAGACCACCGCCCACGCGCCGGCCACGAAGGGCGGCACGCCGGCGAGTTCGGACGTCGCCACCGGGGGCAGGGTGCCCACGAGGGTGATGAGCGCCCAGCCGCCGGCTCCCGCGAGCAGGCGCACGACGCGCCGACCCGGGCGCGCGTCCGGATACTCGGGCCGCAGCCACGTGGCGCGCTGGCCCGGCGTCGGCTCACCCAGGAGGACGGGGAGCGCCAGCACGAGGACGAACGCCAGCGTCTCCCACGGCAGCTGGGCCGTCCAGTCGCCCTCGTCCGGCAGGGGGCGCTCGAGCCCGTACAGGACGATCGCCCGGTACACGATCGTGATGACCACGCCCAGGATCGTGACGGTGGCGACGTCGATCAGCGCCGACGCGAGGCGTCGCGAGGTGGTCAGGGGACGCGGCTCGCCGCGGCGGCGGGTGTCGACGTCGGCACGCGGCACCCACGAGAGCAGCAGGGGAGCCAGTGCCGCGCCGAGGAGGGCACCGGTCGTGTTCGTCAGGAGGTCGTCGACGTCGGCCACGCGGTAGGCGCAGTCGTAGAGGCCCCACAGCCCGGTGCCCTGGGTCGACTCGATCAGCAGCGAGACGATGAACCCGCTCAGCACCGTCCGGCCCACGCCCCACCCGGCGTAACGGCGCCAGAACGCGCCCCACGGCACGAAGAGCGCCACGTTGAACACGACCTGCAGCACCGCGAACGCGGTCGCGCTCCCGGCGTTCGCGATGTCGTCGAGCGAGTGGAGCGGGCGCCACTGGACCGGCGGCGAGGGGTGCAGCGAGCACCAGTCCTGCTCCGGCAGGGGCAGCAGCGTGTAGGCGACCAGCGCGACCCCGTACACGGAGAACAGGCCGACGGCGATCGTGCGCGAGAGCGTCAGCCGGCCGAAGCGGCGCGACTGCAGGGCCAGCAGCGGCGCGAACAGGACGGCGAAGAGGACGCCGCCCAGCAGGATCGCCACGTAGGCCGGCCAGGTCCACTCCGAGATCACGAGTCCAGTGTCCCCGGCCCGTGGCCTAGGGTGGCGCCGTGGCCTACGACGCGCTCTTCGACACCGTCTTCGCCCGCATGGATCCCGAGCGGATCCACGAGCGCGCCTTCGCCGCGATCCGCGCCGGGCGCCCGCTGACCTCGCTGGCCTACCGGGTCGAGCCGCGCCCCGTCACCGTGATGGGCGTCGAGTTCCCGCATCGCTTCGGCCTCGCCGCCGGCTTCGACAAGAACGCGCGCGGTGTCCTGGGCCTCCTGGCGCTCGGCTTCGGCCACGTCGAGATCGGCACGGTCACCGCCCGCCCGCAGCCCGGCAACGAGCGCCCGCGCCTGTTCCGCCTCGTCGACGACCACGCGATCGTCAACCGGATGGGCTTCAACAACGACGGCGCCGCCCAGGTCGCCGCACGCCTGCACCGCCTGCGCGTCACCGCCGCCGGGCAGCGCGCCGTCATCGGCGTCAACATCGGCAAGACGAAGGTCGTCCCGGCCGAGCGCGCGGCGCAGGACTACGTCGAGAGCGCGCGGCTGCTGTCCCCCTACGCGGACTACCTCGTCGTCAACGTCTCGAGCCCGAACACGCCCGGCCTGCGCGACCTCCAGGCCGTCGAGTCGCTCGAGCCGATCCTGGCGGCGGTCAAGGCCGTCGCGGACGGCAACCACGGCCGCCGGGTGCCGCTCGTGGTGAAGATCGCGCCCGACCTCGCCGACGAGGACATCGACCAGGTCACCGACCTCGTGCTCGAGCTCGGCCTCGACGGCATCAGCGCCACCAACACGACGATCGCCCGGCCCGACGCACTCCGCACGTCGCGCGAGGTCGTCGACGCCGCGGGAGCCGGCGGACTGTCCGGCCCGATCCTGGCCGAGCGCGCCACCGAGGTGCTGCGCCGGATCCGCGCGCGGGCCGGCGAGGGGCTGACCCTGATCGGGGTCGGCGGCGTCACCGACGAGGCCGACGTGAGGGCTCGGATCGAGGCCGGCGCCGACCTCGTCCAGGCGTACACGGGCTTCATCTACGGGGGCCCGTCGTGGCCCTCCCGACTCGCCCGGGCCGCCCGATAATCCCTGCGATGCCGGGGCCGCGCGAGGACGTGCCCACCCCGATTTGGGAACCCGGCACCTGACCCGGTATCTTTACTTGTCGGCTTGCCCCTTTAGCTCAGTCGGCAGAGCGTTTCCATGGTAAGGAAAAGGTCTACGGTTCGATTCCGTAAAGGGGCTCTGAGGAGCGAGGCGACTCGCAACTCCGTGGCTGGGTAGCTCAGTTGGTCAGAGCGCACGACTCATAATCGTGAGGTCGCGGGTTCGAGCCCCGCCCCAGCTACCAAACCGGCAAGTCAGCATCACATCACCCGCCCGGGAACGGGTGGGGCACCGACCAGAAGAGGCACACCGTGGCCAGCAAGAGCTCCGACGTTCGTCCCAAGATCACCTTGGCCTGCACCGAGTGCAAGGAACGCAACTACATCACGAAGAAGAACCGTCGCAACGATCCCGACCGCCTCGAGGTCAAGAAGTACTGCCCGCGCTGCGACGCCCACCAGGCGCACCGCGAGACGCGCTGAACCCGTCTTCCGACGACCCCCGTGCCCTTGGGCGCGGGGGTCGTCGACGTTTGTCGGGCGTCCCGCAGCCGCCTGCTAGCGTCACCGCCATGCACTTGTCCGAGGTCACCACGCTGCGCCTGGGAGGCCCGGCCCGCTCGGTCGTGGAGGCCACCACCGAGGACGAGCTGATCGCCGCCGTCCGCTCGGCCGACGAGGCCGGCGAGCCCGTCCTGCTGGTCGGCGGCGGCAGCAACCTCGTCGTCGCGGACGACGGCTTCGAGGGCACCGTCGTGCTGATCCGCACGCGCGGGATCGAGGTCTCGGCCGACGCGTGCAGCGGCGCCATGGTCACCGTGGCGGCCGGCGAGAGCTGGGACGAGTTCGTCGCCCATGCCGTCGCGCAGGACTGGGAGGGCGTCGAGGCCCTCGCCGGCATCCCCGGGTCGGTGGGCGCCACCCCGATCCAGAACGTGGGCGCCTACGGCCAGGAGGTCGCCGACACGATCGTCAGCGTTCGCACGTGGGACCGCGTCGAGCAGCGCGTCCGCACGCTCATGTTCACCGACCTCGGCTTCGCCTACCGGCACAGCCGCTTCAAGGACGAGCCCGGCCGCTTCGTCGTGCTGACCGTCGCCTTCCAGCTGCGCTTCGCCGGCGCGCTCAGCGCCCCCGTGCGCTACGCCGAGCTCGCCCGCCACCTCGGCGTCGAGGTCGGCGCGAGGGCGCGTCTGGCGCAGGTCCGCGAGACGGTGCTCGCGCTGCGGCGCGGCAAGGGCATGGTGCTCGACGCCGACGACCACGACACGTGGAGCGCGGGGTCGTTCTTCACCAACCCGATCCTCTCGGCCCAGGAGGCCGCTGCTCTGCCCGAGGGCGCTCCGCGCTTCGAGCAGCCCGACGGCTCGGTCAAGACCAGCGCCGCGTGGCTCATCGACCACGCGGGCTTCGAGAAGGGCTTCGGCCGGGGCCCCGTGGGCCTCTCCGGCAAGCACGTGCTGGCGCTGACCAACCGCGGGGGCGCCACCACGGCCGAGCTGCTCGACCTGGCGCGCGAGGTGCGCGACGGGGTGCAGCGGGAGTTCGGGATCCGGCTCGTGAACGAGCCGGTGCTCGTCGGCGCCGACCTGTAGCCGGCGCCGACGGCACTCAGGAGAACAGCGAGATCAGCGAGAGGTCGGAGTAGTCCGACGTGCTGGTCGAGGACGACGCGATGCCGATCATGAGCAGGACGATCGCGAAGACGAACACGACGATGCCGATGATCAGCAGCACGGTGCCGATGATGCCCAGGATGCGGCCGGCCTGGGCCTCGCCGCGGCCGTCGTAGACGCCCGGGTTCGCGTCGATCTCGGCGACGGCGCGGTTGCCCATGACCCAGGCGAAGGGCGCGAGGACGCCGCACACGATGAGGCCGAGGATGCCCAGGATGAGCACGAGCGTGGCCTTGGGGTGCTTCGGCGGGGGAGCGCCCCACTGCTGCTGGCCGGGCGCGCCCCACTGCTGCTGCCCGGGGTACGGCTGGCCGGGCTGGGCGCCGTAGGGCTGCTGGCCGGGGTACGCGGGCTGGCCGGACTGGCCCGGCTGCTCGGGGCCCGGGGTGGGGTCGTGCGGCTGCTGACCCGAGGAATCGCCGGGGTACGGCGGCTGGTTGTCGCTCATGGCGCCATCGTTCCACGTTCGTCGGTCAGCCAGGCCTCGACACCCGCGAGGGCGGAGGCGCGCAGGTCGTCCGGGGCGTGCGAGGCGCGCAGCGACCTCCGGGCCAGCTCGGCGAGCTCCTCGTCGCTGAAGTCCTGCGCGGCGCGCAGCAGCGCGTACTGGCCCGCGAGACGCGTGCCGAACAGGAGCGGGTCGTCGGCGCCGAGGGCGACCTCGACCCCGGCCGCGAGCAGGTCGCGCACCGGGACCTCGTCGATCGTGGCGTAGACGCCGAGTGCCACGTTGGAGGCCGGACACACCTCCAGGCCGATCCCGGCGTTGGCGATGGTCTCCAGCAGCCGCGGGTCCTCGGCCGCGCGCACGCCGTGGCCCAGCCGGTGGGGCGCGAGGTGGGTGAGGCACTGGCGCACGTGGTCGGGCCCGCGCAGCTCGCCGCCGTGGGGCGCCAGCACCAGGCCGGCGCGGTCGGCGATGCGGAATGCTGGGCCGAACGCGGCCGTGTCGCCGCGTCGCTCGTCGTTGGAGAGCCCGAAGCCGTGCACGCCGCGACCCGCGTACTGCGCCGCGAGGCGGGCCAGGGTGCGCGCATCCATTGGGTGCCGGGTGCGGTTGGCCGCGACGATCACGCTCATGCCCAGGCCGGTCGAGGCCGACGCGTCGCGCACGGCGTCCAGCACGAGGTCGGTGAACGCGGTGATGCCGCCGAAGCGCGCGGCGAAGCCCGACGGGTCGACCTGGATCTCGGTCCACACGCAGCCGTCGGCGAGGTCGTCCTCGGCGGCCTCGCGCACGAGGCGGCGCACGTCGTCCTCCGTGCGCAGGACCGAGCGCGCCACGTCGTAGAGTCGCTGGAAGCGGAACCAGCCCTTCTCGTCGGCGGCGGAGAGCTGCGGTGGCCACTCCTCGACGAGCGCCGAGGGCAGGTGCACGCCGTCGCGCTCGGCCAGCTCGATGAGCGTGCCGTGACGCATCGACCCGGTGAAGTGCAGGTGCAGGTGAGCCTTGGGAAGAGTCGTCAGGGGCCGCACGCGGCCATCGTGTCACGGCCGCGGGAGAGGGGCTCGGGGGACACCGGGGACGCCCGGTTTCGCATTCGCGGCCCGGCCGCGTACACTTGACGAAACCGGCGAAACTCACCCTGTTTCGTCATGCCCGGATCCGGGCGAAAGGGCACTGGCGCAACTGGCAGCGCATCGGTCTCCAAAACCGAAGGTTGGGGGTTCAAGTCCCTCGTGCCCTGCAAGGTCGGCCATGAGCCGACACCGTTCGACGAAGGAGCACCGTGAGCGAGAATCACGAACTGGCCGGGACGCGCACCAAGCGCACGTCCCCGCTCACGTTCTACCGCCAGGTGGTCGCCGAGCTGCGCAAGGTGGTGTGGCCGACCCGTCCGCAGGTCGTCAACTACTTCTTCGTCGTGCTCGTCTTCGTGCTGATCATGATGGCGTTCGTCTCCGCGCTGGACTACGGCTTCGGCAAGGCCGCGTTCGCCATCTTCGCCTAGACCAAGGACTGACATCTTGACCTCCGAATTCGACGAGACCGACGCGCCCGTGGACGAGACGTCCGCGCAGGAGCCGTCGTCCGACGAGACCCCCGACGCCGAGGGCACGGACGAGGCCGACGTCGACACCGACGTCGCGACCGAGACCTCCGAGGCCGATGCGGCCGACGAGGAGTCCGTCGACCCGCTGCAGGAGTTCCGCGACCGCCTCTGGAGCCAGCCCGGCGACTGGTACGTGATCCACACGTACGCCGGCATGGAGAAGCGCGTCCAGCAGAACCTCGAGAACCGCAAGGTCGCGCTCAACGCCGAGGACTACATCCACGAGATCGTCGTGCCGACCGAGGAGGTCGCCGAGATCAAGAACGGCCAGCGCAAGCTCGTCAAGCGCACCGTGCTCCCCGGCTACGTGCTCGTCCGCATGGACCTCACCGACGACTCGTGGGGCGTCGTGCGCCACACGCCGTCGGTCACCGGATTCGTCGGCAACGCGCACCAGCCGGTGCCGCTGAGCCTGTCCGAGGTCGAGAAGATGCTCGCCCCGGCCGTCGAGGCCGAGGTCGCCGCGGAGGCCACCGCCACCGCCGAGCCGCAGCAGACCGCGCCCGCCAAGGTCGAGTTCAGCGACTTCGCCGCCGGCGACTCGGTCCTCGTCATCGACGGGCCGTTCGCCACGCTGCACGCGACGATCACCGAGATCAACCTCGAGGGCCAGAAGGTCAAGGGCCTCGTCGAGATCTTCGGTCGCGAGACCTCGGTCGAGCTGCCGTTCGACTACATCCAGAAGGTTTGATCGCCCCGCGATCAAAGGTCGGTCGCCGAGCCGTTCGAGCGGTGACGGACACAGAACGCACAACCAGTTAGAAGGACCCGAAATGCCTCCCAAGAAGAAGGTCGCAGCTGTCGTCAAGGTGCAGCTGCAGGCCGGCCAGGCCAACCCGGCGCCGCCCGTCGGCACCGCGCTCGGCCCGCACGGCGTCAACATCATGGACTTCTGCAAGGCGTACAACGCCCAGACCGAGTCCATGCGCGGCAACGTCGTCCCCGTCGAGATCACGATCTACGAGGACCGCTCGTTCACCTTCATCACGAAGACGCCGCCGGCCGCCGAGCTGATCAAGAAGGCCGCCGGCCTGTCGAAGGGCTCGTCCGTCCCGAACAAGGACAAGGTCGGCAAGCTCACCAAGGATCAGGTGCGCGAGATCGCCCAGACGAAGATGCCCGACATCAACGCCAACGACATCGACGGCGCGATGAAGATCGTCGAGGGAACCGCCCGCTCCATGGGCGTCACCATCGACGGCTGAACCACCCCGAACATCCCCCGTGGGAGGGCCAGCTGGGCCCGCACCACACCTGGTACAGAAAGAGAAACCAGTCATGACACAGCGCAGCAAGGCGTACCGCGCCGTCGCCGAGAAGATCGACCGCGACGCGCTCTACACGCCGCTCCAGGCCACCACCCTGGCCAAGGAGTCCGGCTCCACCAAGTACGACTCGACCGTCGACGCTGTCGTGCGTCTCGGCGTCGATCCCCGCAAGGCGGACCAGATGGTGCGTGGCACCGTCAACCTGCCGCACGGGACCGGCAAGACCGCCCGGGTCCTGGTCTTCGCCACCGGCGCCAACGCCGATGCCGCTCGTGAGGCCGGTGCCGACTTCGTCGGTGCCGACGAGCTCGTCGACAAGATCAACGAGGGCTGGCTCGACTTCGACGCCGTCGTCGCCACGCCCGACATGATGGGCAAGGTCGGCCGCCTCGGTCGTGTCCTCGGTCCGCGCAACCTGATGCCGAACCCCAAGACCGGCACCGTCACCACCGACGTGGCCAAGGCCGTCGGTGACATCAAGGGCGGCAAGATCGAGTTCCGCGTGGACCGTCACGCCAACGTCCACTTCATCGTGGGCAAGGCGTCCTTCTCGGCCGAGCAGCTCGCCGAGAACTACGGCACCGCGATCGAGGAGATCCTGCGTCTCAAGCCGGCCAGCTCGAAGGGCCGCTACATCAAGCGCGCCACGATCTCCACCACGAACGGCCCCGGCATCCCGGTCGACCCCTCGCGCTCGCGCAACTGGGCGGTCGATGAGGAGGCCTGAGCCTTCACGATCACCCGACGACGCCGTCCTCCTTCGGGAGGGCGGCGTCGTCGCGTTCGCGGGGCCCCGCGGTGGGACTGCCGGGTAGGGTCGTCCGCATGAGGAAGACTCTCGGGATCTCGCTCGCCGCCGGCCTGCTGGCACTCACGTCCGCCTGTGGCGGCTCCGGGGACGGCGACGCCGCCCCGGCCGCGGCCGACGGCTCCAGCGCCTCGGCGGCCGCGAAGGAGCCCGCCGCGGCTCCCGCCGAGGGCGAGCTCACGCAGGACAACTTCGTCGAGCGCCTCAGCGCGGCCCAGCTCGAGGCCGGCAGCGCGCACATGGAGATGACCTCGGGCATGGGCGGCCAGTCCATCACCATGAACGGCGACGTCCAGATGGCCGAGTCGGTCACCGACTCCGCCTCGCACCTCACGATGGACATGGACGCGATGACGATGGACCTGCGCCTCGTCGAGGGCGTCATGTACCTCAAGATGGGCGAGATGACCGGCGGCAAGTACGCCAAGATCGACCTCACCGATCCCGACAGCCCGCTGGCGAAGCAGTACGGCTCGATGGCCGACCAGGCCGACCCCACGGCGCAGCTGGAGACGTTCAAGTCCGCCCTGGTCGAGTTCGACAACCAGGGCGACGGCGGCCAGGTCGACGGCGTCGACACGACGAGGATCGAGGTCGCCGTCGACACCGCCAAGGTGCTCGAGGAGCAGGGCCAGCAGCTGCCGAAGTCGATGCCCAAGGAGCTGCGCTACGTCATGCACGTCGGCGCCGACGACCTCCTGCGGAAGATGACGATGGACCTGGCGGGTACCGAGAGCACGATCACCTGGACCAAGTGGGGCGAGCCCGTCGAGGTCAAGGCCCCGCCGAAGGACGAGATCTCCGACATGAAGGGACTGGGCGCCTTTCCCACCGCGGAGACCCCGCGCGAGGGCTGAGCGACCCCGATTTGGAGGAACCACCGGCGGCCGCCTAGACTGGACGAGCCGAAGACCGCCGGTGGTGTCTCCCACGAGTCACCCGAAGTGCCCGAGAGGGCGACCTGCGCAGGTGCAGATCAGGGTTCGTCCCTGCGTTCACACGAGCGTCCTGTGCCAGTGGCACGGGACGCTCTTCTCGTGCAGGTGGTCTTCGCATGACAGTGAAGGAGACCCATGGCACGCCCGGACAAGGCAGCAGCCGTCGCCGAGCTCGCGGACAGCTTCCGCGAGTCCAACGGCGCGGTGCTCACCGAGTACCGCGGCCTCAACGTCAAGCAGCTGCAGGATCTGCGGCGCGCGCTTGGCGATGCCGCGAGCTATGCCGTCGCCAAGAACACGCTGACCAAGATCGCCGCGAGGGATGCCGGCCTCGAGCTCGACGAGTCGTTGCTCACCGGTCCCACCGCGATCGCCTTCATCACGGGCGATCCGGTCGATGCGGCGAAGGGTCTGCGCGACTTCGCGAAGGCTAACCCCGCTCTCGTCCTGAAGGGTGGCTTCCTCGAGGGGAAGACGCTCTCCGCCGACGAGATCAACAAGCTGGCCGACCTCGAGTCGCGCGAGGTCCTCCTCGCGAAGCTCGCTGGTGGCCTCAAGGCCAACCTGGCCAAGGCCGCGGGGCTGTTCAACGCCCCGCTGTCGCAGGCGGCCCGCACCATCGCGGCGCTGCAGGCGAAGGCCGAAGCCGATCCGTCGGTCCTGGCTGCGGGTGCTCCCGCCGCCGAGACCGCCGAGCAGGCACCCGCCGACGAGGCCCCCGCGGCCGAGTCGGACACCGAGAACGTCGAGACCGACGTCACCGAGGGCTGAACCGCCCGATTCCCATCGGGACCCCCTCGGGGTCTCATTGCAGAAAGGACGCCAATCATGGCGAAGCTGAGCACCGACGAGCTGTTGGATGCCTTCAAGGAGATGACGCTGATCGAGCTCTCGGAGTTCGTGAAGCAGTTCGAGGAGACCTTCGAGGTCACCGCCGCCGCTCCGGTGGCCGTGGCTGCCGCGGGCGCTCCCGCCGCTGGTGGCGGCGACGCCGCCGCCGCTGAGGAGAAGGACGAGTTCGACGTCGTCCTCGAGTCGGCCGGCGACAAGAAGATCCAGGTCATCAAGGAGGTCCGTGGCCTCACGAGCCTGGGCCTGAAGGAGGCCAAGGACCTCGTCGAGGGCGCCCCCAAGGCCGTCCTCGAGGGTGTCAACAAGGAGACCGCCGACAAGGCCAAGGAGGCCCTCGAGGCCGCCGGCGCCACGATCACCCTCAAGTGATCTTCGGCTGACTGCTCACGCGAAGGCGCTCGTTTCCCTCGGGGAACGGGCGTCTTCGCCGTTTCCGGGGGAGTGTCGAATTCGCCGGGAGCAAAGGGGAAACGAATGATCGTTCCCGATCATCGCGCCGATGTCAAGACCCGGGGTTGATATCGGAGTGTCGGCGCGATAGGCTTGAGGTTCGCGCCCACTTTGTCATGCCCCGGTTTCGTTCTGCTCGCTGTGTGCAGGACTTGACGGGGCTCCCGAAGCGTGCGCGCACACGGCACCAGCCGTGTGGTGGAGCGGCACGAGCCGCTCGACGACAACTGAAGAGTACAGAACCGCCACGTTCACCGCATGCGAGTTCCTTCGGAAGGACTTCTCTTGGCCGCCTCGCGTACCGCCGCACCCACGAACACCACCTCGCGCATCTCGTTCGCGAAGATCGCCGAACCGCTCGAGGTTCCTGAGCTTCTCTCCCTGCAGACCGACAGCTTCGACTGGCTGATCGGCAGCGATGCCTGGCGCGAGCGCGTCGAGGCCGATCTGGCCGCCGGGCGCAACGACGTCTCCGGCAAGTCCGGTCTGGAGGAGATCTTCGAGGAGATCAGCCCCATCGAGGACTTCTCCGAGACGATGAGCCTGTCCTTCCGCGACCACCGCTTCGAGCCCGCGAAGTACTCGGTCGAGGACTGCAAGGACCGCGACGTCACGTACGCCGCCCCCCTGTTCGTCACCGCCGAGTTCATGAACAACGAGACCGGCGAGATCAAGAGCCAGACCGTCTTCATGGGCGAGTTCCCGCTCATGACCGACAAGGGCACCTTCATCATCAACGGCACCGAGCGTGTCGTCGTCTCCCAGCTCGTCCGCTCGCCGGGCGTCTACTTCGAGCGCACCCCCGACAAGACGTCCGATAAGGACATCTTCACGGCGCGCGTCATCCCGTCGCGCGGTGCGTGGCTGGAGTTCGAGATCGACAAGCGCGACATCGTCGGCGTCCGTCTCGACCGCAAGCGCAAGCAGTCCGTCACGATGCTGCTCAAGGCCCTGGGCTTCACCGAGGAGCGCATCCTCGAGGAGTTCGGCCAGTACGAGTCGGTCCGCATCACGATGGAGAAGGACTCCGTCCGCAGCGAGATCGTGCGCGAGGAGCTCGAGAAGAAGGCCCGCGACACCGCCGTCACCAACGAGATGGTCGACGCCGAGGTCACGCGCCGCTCGCTCATCGACATCTACCGCAAGCTGCGTCCGGGCGAGCCGCCGAGCGTCGAGGCCGCGCAGACCCTGCTGGAGAACTACTACTTCAACCCGAAGCGGTACGACACGGCCAAGGTCGGTCGCCACAAGATCAACAAGAAGCTCGGCACCGACGCCGCGTTCGACCAGCAGACGCTGATGCTCGACGACATCGTCGCGACGATCCGCTACGTCGTGGCCCTGCACGACGGCGCCACCGAGCTCGAGACCCCGGCCGGCACCGTCCCGGTCGAGGCCGACGACATCGACCACTTCGGCAACCGTCGCATGCGCACGGTCGGCGAGCTGATCCAGAACCAGCTCCGCACCGGCCTGGCCCGCATGGAGCGCGTCGTGCGCGAGCGGATGACGACCCAGGACGTCGAGGCGATCACGCCGCAGACCCTGATCAACATCCGTCCGATCACGGCGGCGCTGAAGGAGTTCTTCGGCACCAGCCAGCTGTCGCAGTTCATGGACCAGAACAACCCGCTCGCGGGCCTGACGCACAAGCGTCGTCTGTCGGCCCTCGGCCCGGGTGGTCTGTCGCGTGAGCGCGCCGGCTACGAGGTCCGCGACGTCCACCCGTCGCACTACGGCCGCATGTGCCCGATCGAGACGCCTGAGGGCCCGAACATCGGCCTGATCGGCTCGCTCGCGTCGTTCGGACGGATCAACCCGTTCGGCTTCGTCGAGACGCCGTACCGCCGGGTCGTCGACGGCAAGGTCAGCGACCAGATCGACTACCTGACCGCCACCGACGAGGACCGCTACATCGTCGCCCAGGCGAACTCGGTCCTCAACGAGGACGGCACGTTCGCCGAGGACGCCGTGCTGGTGCGCCAGCGTGGCGGCGAGGCCGAGCTCCGCCCGGCCGGCGAGGTCGACTACATGGACGTCTCGCCGCGCCAGATGGTGTCGGTCGCGACCGCGCTGATCCCGTTCCTCGAGCACGACGACGCGAACCGCGCGCTCATGGGCGCCAACATGCAGCGTCAGGCCGTGCCGCTGATCCGCAACGACGCGCCCCTGGTCGGCACCGGCATGGAGTTCCGTGCCGCCGTCGACGCCGGCGACGTCACCGTCGCCAAGAAGGCCGGCGTCGTCAAGGAGGTCTCCGCCGATCTCGTCGAGATCATGGAGGACGAGGGCACGTACACCACGTACCGCCTGGCGAAGTTCCGTCGCTCGAACCAGGGCACCTGCACGAACCAGCGTCCGCTGGTGCGCGAGGGCCAGCGGGTCGAGGTCGGCACGCCGCTGGCCGACGGCCCCTGCACCGACGAGGGCGAGATGGCGCTGGGCACCAACCTGCTCGTCGCCTTCATGCCCTGGCAGGGTCACAACTACGAGGACGCGATCATCCTGTCCCAGCGCGTCGTCCAGGACGACCTGCTGACCTCGATCCACATCGAGGAGCACGAGGTCGACGCCCGCGACACCAAGCTGGGCCCCGAGGAGATCACGCGCGACGTCCCGAACGTCAGCGAGGAGACCCTCGCGAACCTCGACGAGCGCGGCATCATCCGCATCGGCGCCGAGGTCGGCAACGGCGACATCCTCGTCGGCAAGGTCACGCCCAAGGGCGAGACCGAGCTGACCCCCGAGGAGCGCCTGCTCCGCGCGATCTTCGGCGAGAAGGCGCGCGAGGTGCGCGACACGTCGCTCAAGGTCCCGCACGGCGAGTCCGGCACCGTCATCGGCGTCCGCGTCTTCGACGCGTCCGAGGGTGACGAGCTGAGCCCCGGCGTGAACCAGCTGGTTCGCGTCTACGTGGCCCAGAAGCGCAAGATCAGCCACGGCGACAAGCTCGCCGGCCGCCACGGCAACAAGGGCGTCATCGCCAAGATCCTGCCCGTCGAGGACATGCCGTTCCTCGAGGACGGATCGCCGGTCGACATCGTCCTGAACCCGCTCGGCGTGCCCGGCCGCATGAACGTCGGCCAGGTCCTGGAGACCCACCTCGGGTGGATCGCCAAGGCCGGCTGGGAGGTCCCCGACTCCACCAAGGAGGAGTGGGCCGACCGCCTGCGCAAGATCGGCGCCGACTCGGCCGACCCGAACACGAACATCGCCACCCCGGTGTTCGACGGTGCTCGCGAGGACGAGATCTCCGGACTGCTGCAGAACACGCGCCCGAACCGCGACGGCGACCGCATGGTCGGCCCCGACGGCAAGGCCCGCCTGTTCGACGGCCGCACCGGCGAGCAGTTCCCCGACCCGATCAGCGTCGGCTACATGTACATGCTGAAGCTGCACCACCTGGTCGACGACAAGATCCACGCGCGCTCGACCGGCCCGTACTCGATGATCACCCAGCAGCCGCTCGGCGGTAAGGCCCAGTTCGGTGGCCAGCGCTTCGGTGAGATGGAGGTCTGGGCCCTCGAGGCCTACGGTGCCGCCTACGCGCTGCAGGAGCTGCTGACGATCAAGTCCGACGACATCGTCGGCCGCGTCAAGGTGTACGAAGCCATCGTGAAGGGCGAGAACGTTCCCGAGCCGGGCATCCCGGAGTCGTTCAAGGTTCTCGTCAAGGAGATGCAGTCGCTGTGTCTCAACGTCGAAGTGCTCTCGGCCGACGGCACCGCCGTCGAGATGAAGGACTCCGAGGAGGAGTTCTTCCGCGCCGCCGAGGAGCTCGGTATCGACCTGTCCCGCCGTGAGCCGTCGTCCGTCGACGAGCTCTGAGTCCGGACTCCACACACCTTTCGAAAGGGAAAGAAGACACCGTGCTCGACGTGAACTTCTTCGATCAGCTCAAGATCGGTCTCGCGACCGCCGACGACATCCGCAACTGGTCGTTCGGCGAGGTCAAGAAGCCGGAGACGATCAACTACCGCACGCTCAAGCCCGAGCGTGACGGACTCTTCTGCGAGAAGATCTTCGGTCCCACCCGGGACTGGGAGTGCTACTGCGGCAAGTACAAGCGCGTGCGCTTCAAGGGCATCATCTGTGAGCGCTGCGGCGTCGAGGTGACCCGCTCCAAGGTGCGCCGCGAGCGGATGGGCCACATCGAGCTCGCCGCCCCGGTCACGCACATCTGGTACTTCAAGGGCGTGCCGAGCCGGCTGGGCTACCTGCTGGACCTCGCCCCGAAGGACCTGGAGAAGGTCATCTACTTCGCGGCCTACATGATCACCTCGGTCGACGAGGACGCTCGTCACCGCGACCTCGACAGCCTCGAGAGTCGGATCCGTCAGGAGATCGACCAGATCGAGAACCGCAAGAACGACGCGATCAACACCCGGGCCGTCAAGCTCGAGGAGGACGTCGCGGCGCTCGAGGCCGAGGACGCCAAGGCGGCCGAGCTGCGCAAGGTCCGCGATGCGGCCGAGCGCGAGATGGGCCAGCTGCGCGACCGTCACGACCGTGAGATCGCGCGCATCCAGGAGGTCTGGGACCGGTTCAAGAACCTCAAGGTCCAGGACCTCGAGGGCGACGAGCTGCTGTTCCGCGAGATGCAGTACCGCTTCGGCAAGTACTTCGAGGGCTTCATGGGCGCCGCGGCGATCCAGAAGCGTCTCCAGGACTTCGACCTCCAGGCCGAGGCCGAGTCGCTGCGCGAGATCATCGCCACCGGCAAGGGTCAGCGCAAGACGCGTGCCCTCAAGCGCCTCAAGGTCGTCTCGGCCTTCATGGGCAGCGAGAACAACCCGGCGGGCATGGTCCTGGACGCCGTCCCGGTGATCCCGCCGGAGCTGCGCCCGATGGTCCAGCTCGACGGTGGCCGCTTCGCGACCTCCGACCTGAACGACCTGTACCGCCGCGTCATCAACCGCAACAACCGCCTCAAGCGACTGCTCGACCTCGGCGCGCCCGAGATCATCGTCAACAACGAGAAGCGGATGCTGCAGGAGGCCGTCGACTCGCTGTTCGACAACGGCCGTCGTGGTCGTCCCGTCACGGGTCCGGGCAATCGCCCGCTGAAGTCGATCTCCGACATGCTCAAGGGCAAGCAGGGTCGCTTCCGTCAGAACCTGCTCGGCAAGCGCGTCGACTACTCGGGCCGTTCGGTCATCGTCGTCGGCCCGCAGCTCAAGCTGCACCAGTGCGGTCTGCCCAAGCAGATGGCGCTCGAGCTGTTCAAGCCGTTCGTGATGAAGCGTCTGGTCGACCTGAACCACGCGCAGAACATCAAGAGCGCCAAGCGCATGGTCGAGCGCGCCCGCCCGGTCGTGTGGGACGTCCTCGAAGAGGTCATCACCGAGCACCCCGTGCTGCTGAACCGCGCGCCCACCCTGCACCGTCTGGGCATCCAGGCGTTCGAGCCGCAGCTCATCGAGGGCAAGGCCATCCAGATCCACCCGCTCGTCTGCTCGGCCTTCAACGCCGACTTCGACGGTGACCAGATGGCCGTGCACCTGCCGCTGAGCGCCGAGGCGCAGGCCGAGGCCCGCGTCCTCATGCTCTCGACGAACAACATCCTCAAGCCGTCGGACGGCCGTCCGGTGACCATGCCCACCCAGGACATGATCATCGGCCTGTACTTCCTGACCCTGGACCGTGACGGTCACGTGGGCGAGGGTCGTGCGTTCAGCTCGCCGGCCGAGGCGACGATGGCGTTCGAGCGTGGCGAGATCACGCTGCAGAGCAAGGTGAAGATCCGCATCGACGGCGAGATCCGCGAGACCACGCTCGGCCGCGCGATCTTCAACGACGCCCTGCCGCAGGACTACCCGTTCGTCAACTTCCAGGTCGGCAAGAAGGAGCTCGGCGTCATCGTCAACGACCTCGCCGAGCGCTACAGCAAGGTCGACGTGGCCGTCGCTCTGGACAACCTGAAGGACGCCGGCTTCCACTGGGCGACCCGCTCGGGCGTGACGATCTCGATGGACGACGTCGTCAGCCCGCAGGAGAAGGGCAAGATCCTCGAGAAGTACGAGGGTCAGGCCGCCAAGGTGCAGCAGCAGTTCGACCGCGGTCTCATCACCGAGGACGAGCGTCGCCAGGAGCTCATCGAGATCTGGACCCAGGCCACGGCCGAGGTCGCGGGCACGATGGAGGAGATGTTCAAGGCCAGCGGGGACAACCCGATCTGGATGATGGTCAACTCCGGTGCTCGAGGCAACATGATGCAGCTGCGTCAGATCGCCGCCATGCGAGGCCTGGTCGCCAACCCGAAGGGCGAGATCATCCCGCGCCCGATCAAGGCGAACTACCGCGAGGGCCTGTCGGTCGTCGAGTACTTCATCGCGACCCACGGCGCCCGCAAGGGCCTGGCCGACACCGCGCTGCGCACGGCCGACTCGGGCTACCTGACCCGTCGTCTGGTCGACGTCAGCCAGGACGTCATCATCCGCGAGGAGGACTGCGGCACCGAGCGCGGTCTGCCCAAGGTGATCGCGACGCGTCTCGACGACGGCACCCTCGTCGCCGCCGAGAACGTCGAGACGTCGGCCTACGCCCGCAACGCGGCGGTCGACATCGTCCACCCGGAGACGGGCGAGGTGCTGGTCGGCGCCGGCGAGGACCTCGGCGACGTCGAGATCAACCACCTCATCGCGTCCGGCGTGGAGTCGATCAAGGTGCGCACGGTCCTGACCTGCGACGCCAAGACCGGCACCTGCGCCAAGTGCTACGGCCGTTCGCTGGCCACCGGCAAGCTCGTCGACATCGGCGAGGCCGTCGGCACCATCGCGGCCCAGTCGATCGGTGAGCCCGGCACCCAGCTGACGATGCGTACCTTCCACACCGGTGGTGTGGCCGGTGACGACATCACGCACGGTCTGCCGCGCGTCGTGGAGCTCTTCGAGGCCCGTCAGCCCAAGGGCAAGGCCCCGATCACCGAGGCCGCGGGTCGCATCACGATCGACGACACCGACAAGGGTCGCAAGATCGTGGTCACGCCCGACGACGGCGCCGAGCCGATGGAGTACCCGGTCACCAAGCGTGCGCGCCTGCTGGTCCAGGACAACGACTCCGTCGAGGTCGGTCAGCAGCTCACGCACGGTACGCCCGATCCGCAGGAGGTCCTGCGCATCCTGGGTGTCCGCAAGGCGCAGGAGCACCTCGTGGACGAGGTCCAGGAGGTCTACCGCAGCCAGGGCGTGGCGATCCACGACAAGCACATCGAGATCATCGTGCGCCAGATGCTCCGTCGCGTGACGGTCATCGAGCAGGGTGACGCCAAGCTCATCCCCGGCGATCTCGCGGACCGCGCGATCTTCGAGGAGGAGAACCGTCGCGTCGTGGCCGAGGGCGGCACCCCCGCCTCGGGCCGTCCGGTCCTGATGGGCATCACGAAGGCCTCGCTGGCCGTCGAGTCCTGGCTGTCGGCCGCCTCCTTCCAGGAGACGACCCGCGTCCTCACCGAGGCCGCGATCCAGGGCAAGTCGGACTCGCTGCGCGGTCTGAAGGAGAACATCATCATCGGCAAGCTGATCCCGGCCGGCACCGGCCTGGAGCGGTACCGCAACATCCGGGTCGAGCCCACCGAGGAGGCGCGTCAGAACGCCTACGCGGTCACGGGCTACGACAGCTTCGACTACCAGTTCGGATCCTCGGACGCGGCGCCGGTGGCGTTGGACGACTACGACTTCAGCTTCGACAACTGAGTCAACGCGAAGGGGCCCTGCCGATCGGCAGGGCCCCTTCGTCATGCCCGGGCGGTGACGCCGGGCTCAGCGGAGGTGGTGGTGACTCGGCGGCCGGTGCGGGCGCCGGGGCAGGGTGCGCTCGACGCCGCGGTCCCACACGTCGGGGTGGTCGCCCGGGAGGTGCTGGGTGTCCTCGCTGGGGTCGCGGAACATCCAGGTCAGGCGCGGCTCGAAGATCGGGCGGAACACCGTGGCGACCGGCTTGGTCATGAGCAGGTTGGCCACGATCGTCGCGGTGACGATGCAGCCCAGCACCGCGGTGGCGCCGTAGGGCTCGATGCGCTGCCAGAGGTCGAAGTGGCGGTCGAGCCACAGGATGACGAAGCCGTGCAGCAGGTAGCAGTAGAAGGTGCGCCCGCCCATCGTCGTGGTCCACGAGCGGCCCCGCGGCACGAGGGAGAGGGCGGCCAGCGTGAGCACGAAGGCGATCACGAGCAGCAGGGCCCGGATCGCGATGCCCTCGAGCGGGCCGGCGCCGAGCTCGTCGTAGCGGGCCTTCCACAGCAGCCACGTCGTGAGGGGCCAGCGGTCGGCCCACGACTGCGCGAACGCCAGGCACACGACGAACGAGCTGCCCAGCAGCACCGCCGCGACGATGCGGTTGCGCGCGTGGCCGAGCCACAGGAAGATCTCGCGGTCGAAGTGCAGGCCGATGACGTAGAACGGCAGGAGGCCGAGCACCTTCGGCAGCGCCAGCACGTTGGGGATCTCGATGAGGCCGGCGAGCAGGGAGATCAGCACGGCGGTGGTGATCGGGTACTTCAGCGCTCGCCAGATCGGGGTGGTCAGGCGCCAGATGAACAGGGCGGCCAAGAACCAGCCGAGCCACTGCGGCGACAGGATCATGAAGTGCTCGGGCTCGCCGTCGTAGTGGCGGGTGATCAGCTGCAGCCCGGTCTCGACGATGAGGTACGGCACGATCAGGGTCGACACGATGCGCCGGATCTGGCGGAAGTCGCCCACGTAGTGCCGTGCCGTGTAGCCCGAGATCAGCACGAAGAACGGCATGTGGAACAGGTAGATCCACGTGTAGACGCCGCGGGCGGAGTCCATCACCACGAGCTCGGTCAGGGAGTGGCCGATGACGACCAGGAGCATGACCCAGTACCGCGCGTTGTCAAGGTAGGCGACGCGCTCCTTGGGTGCGGACGTGCTGACCGGCAGCGGATCGAGACGACTCATCGAGACAACCCTAGAGGCTCAGCCGTCCCTCGACAGCCCGAGCGGACGGGCCTCAGGACGCGGGGTTGAGGAACAGCGAGAGGTAGTTGCCGCGTGCCGAGAGCGTGTGCACGGTGCGCACCTCGCGGCCGTCGGCCCCGGTGCCCCACGTGGAGATGACGACCTCGTTGAGGTCGGCCATCACGTCGCGCTGGACGGGGCCCTCGATGCGCTCGCTGGTGAACCTCTCGGCGACCTCGGTGGCGATGGACGCCCGCAGCGTGGTCATCGTGGCGAAGGGCGGGCGCTGGCCCGACAGCAGGACGGTGGCGCTGGACGGCGGCGAGAAGCCGTCGATGACGGGCTCGTCGGCCGAGGCGTCCTCGTCCATCTTGGGCCAGATCCAGTCGGTCTTCTCGGTCGTGTCCTCGATCTGCGGCGGGTTGTCGAGGTCCTCGGGCGTGCGGTCCTCCTGGCCGGCGCGCGGGTCGCCGACGTAGGCGACGTCGAGTCGCATGACGGGCCGCTCGAGCGAGGCGAAGTTGCCGGTGCGGGTGGACACGTCGCCGGGATCGACGCTCATCCGGACGCGCAGGTCGCGGCCGCCCGGCGTGGTGCCGGAGACGTCGAGGGCGCAGCCGGTGACGCGACGGTCGCGGGCCTTGCAGTAGGCCGAGAGGTCGTCGGTGACGATGCCGGACTCGGGCAGCAGCACCGACAGCTCGGCCAGCAGGCGGCGGACCACGAGCGTGGGGTTGCCGTCGATCCGCATGAGCGAGACGAAGGTGTCGGGCTTCGGCGGGTCCTCGAGATCCTCGAAGAAGTCGCCCTCGGGCCGGTTGTTGATCGTGGGGGTGGGGGTCGGCGTCTCGGTGGCCTCGGTGCCCTGCTCCTCGGCCTCCTCCGCCTCCTCGAGCGCCTGCTCGGCGCGCACGGCGTCGAGCTCGGGCTTGTACGCCGCGATGAGGCGCTCGCTGCGGTAGCGGACGAGCGGGCCGAGCTGGGTCGCGCCCGCGGGCACGCTGAGGCCGTAGGCGATCGGGCTGGCCGGACCGGACTCGTGCGAGTCGATCTCCGGAGGCACCGTCGTTCGGTCGGCGCTGGGCACGCCGGCATCCGTGGTGCAGCTCGACAGCGTCAGGATCGCCGCCGTCGCGGCGATGGCGGCGGTCAGACGGCGCATCGATCCCCTTGCCAGGTAGTAGGAGAAGTCAAGGGTAGCCGGTGCCGTCGTATGGTTCTGTCCATGCTCGACCCCACCCCGGCGCAGCGGGCCCGGGTGTGACCGTGGACACCCGCACCACCGCCACCGACCGCGTGTTCGCCCTGCTGCGCGAGCGGATCGTCGGGGGCGAGCTGGCGGCGGGCTCGCAGCACTCGATCTACCGGCTGTCCGAGCAGCTCGACGTCTCGCGCACCCCGGTCCGCGAGGCGGTGCTGCGGCTGGCCGACCTCGGCCTCGTCGAGATCGAGCGCAACCGCGGGGTCCGCATCCGGGGCGTCACCGTCGCCGACGTGCGCGAGGTCTTCGAGCTGCGCCTGCTGCTGGAGGTCCCGGCCGCGGCGGCCGCCGCGCGGCTGGCCGACCGCGACCTGCGTGACCGGCTCGCCGCCAACGTGGCCGCCACCCGCGACCACGCCGTTGCGGGGCGCGAGTCGGACTTCAGCCGCGTCGACCGCGACTTCCACGCGCTCGTCGCCTCCGCGGCACGCAACCCGCGTCTCGAGGCCGAGGTCACCCGCCTGCGCGACTCGATCCAGGCGCGGGGCGTCTCCACGTTCGGCCGCTCGCGCCCGCTCGCCGAGGTGGCGGCCGAGCACGCGCCCGTCGCGCTCGCGATCGGCGACGGCGATGCGGAGGCGGCCGGACGCGCCATGGCCGCGCACCTCGAGCACACCGGCACCCTGCTCATGCACCAGGTGGCGCGGGTGGGGGACGAGGTCGACGACGGCTGGGCCGGGGACGTCCGCGCCGCCGTCGGGGCGGCGGGCAGTAGCATGCTACTGACGGAACCCGCGGACGAAGGACAGTCATGACCACGCCTCCCCTCGAGCGGCTCGAGACCGGTCGAGACGTGCTGGCCCGGCTCGAGCGGTCCGGCGTGCGCGACGTCGACGCCTCGTCGCTGGCCCGCGCGCTCTACAGCTCCGACGCCTCGCTCTACCGCGTCGAGCCCCAGGTGGTCGTCCGGCCGCACGACCTCGACGAGGTCCACGCGGTCGTCGAGGCCTGCCGCACGTCGGGCACGCCGCTGACCTCACGCGGCGCGGGCACCTCGATCGCGGGCAACGCCATCGGCACCGGCGTCGTGCTCGACTTCTCGCGCCACATGAACCGGATCCTCGCGATCGACGAGGCCACCCGCACCGCCGAGGTCGAGCCGGGCGTCGTCCACGCGACGCTCCAGCGGGCGGCGGCCCCCGCGGGACTGCGCTACGGCCCCGACCCGTCCACCCACACGCGCTGCACCGTCGGCGGCATGATCGGCAACAACGCCTGCGGCAACCGCGCGCTCGGCTACGGCCGCAGCGCCGACAACGTCGCCGCGCTCGACCTGCTGACGATGTCGGGGGAGCGGTTCCAGGTGGGTCGCGACGTCGCCGTCACGTCCGAGCGGCTCGAGGGCCTGCGCTCGCTCGTCGGCGCGAACCTCTCGACCATCCGCACCGAGTTCGGGCGCTTCGGCCGCCAGGTCTCGGGCTACAGCCTCGAGCACCTCCTGCCCGAGAAGGGCTTCGACGTCGCCTCCTTCATGGCCGGCACCGAGGGCACGCTCGCGGTGATGCTGGGCGCCACCGTCGACCTCGTCGCCGACGCGCCGGTGCGTCACCTCGTCGTCCTGTCCTTCCCCTCGATGGCCGAGGCCGCCGACCACGTGCCGGCGATCCTGCCGTTCGAGCCGATCGCGTGCGAGGGACTCGGCGGGCGCATCGTCGAGGTCTACCGCGCCGCCCACGGCGCCTCCGCCGTCCCGGACCTGCCGCCGGGCGACGGCTACCTCTACGTCGAGCTGGCCGGCGACGACGCGGCCGAGCTGCGGGCGCGCGCCGATCGCGTGGTCCGCGAGTCCGGCGCGATCGGTCACCGCCACGTCACCTCGCCGATCGAGCAGTCGGTGCTGTGGCGGATCCGCGAGGAGGGCGCCGGCCTGGCGTCCCGCGCCTGGGACCGACCCGCCCTCGCCGGCTGGGAGGACGCGGCCGTCCCGCCCGATCGGCTGGGGGAGTACCTCCGCGGCTTCGAGGCGCTGCTCGACCAGCACGGGCTGCACGGCACGCTGTTCGGACACTTCGGCGACGGCTGCGTCCACGTCCGCATCGACTTCCCGCTGGACGCGCCCGACGGCCGGCGCGGATTCCGCTCGTTCCTCACCGACGCCGCCACCCTGGCGGCATCGCACGGCGGCTCGTTCTCCGGCGAGCACGGCGACGGCCGGGCGCGGTCCGAGCTGCTGCCGCTCATGTACTCGCCCGAGGCGGTCGGCCTGTTCGAGCAGGTCAAGCAGGTCTTCGACCCCGACGACCTCATGAACCCCGGCGTCCTCGTGCGCCCGCGTCCCCTGGACGAGGACCTGCGGGGGATGGGCGCCGGCTGGCCGGCGGGCCTGCCCGGTCGCCGCCGCAGCCTGCGCCTGCTGCACGACGACGGCGACTTCGGCGCCGCGGTCCACCGCTGCACCGGTGTCGGCAAGTGCCTCGCCGCGCCCGGCGCCGGCGTCATGTGCCCCTCCTTCCAGGCCACCCGCCAGGAGAAGGACTCCACGCGTGGGCGCGCGCGGGTGCTGCAGGAGATGGTGGACGGCCGGCTCGTCGACGGCGGCTGGAGCAGCCCCGAGGTCCACGAGGCTCTCGACCTGTGCCTGTCGTGCAAGGGCTGCGCCGGCGACTGCCCCACGGGCGTCGACATGGCGACCTACAAGGCCGAGGTCCTGCACCAGACGTACAAGGGCAGGATCCGGCCCCGGAGCCACTACGTCCTCGGGCGCCTGCCGATGTGGGCCCGGCTCACCGCGCCCGTCGCCCGACTGGCCAACCTCGCCCTGCGGGTTCCGGGACTGGCCCACGTCGCCCGCTGGGTCGCGGGCATCGACCAGCGCCGCAGCATCCCCACGTTCGCGACCCGCACGCTCTCGAAGGTGCTGTCCCGCCAGGAGCGGGCCACCGGCGGCGACCCCGTGCTGCTGTGGGCGGACTCCTTCACCGAGTACTTCTCCACCGACGCGGGCCGCGACGCCGTGCGGCTGCTGGAGTCGGCGGGCTACGAGATCCGCCTGCTCGAGCGCCAGCAGTGCTGCGGCCTGACGTGGATCTCCACCGGCCAGCTGGACAAGGCGGCCGAGCTGGCGGCGGCCGCCGTCGAGCAGCTGCACCCCTACGTCGAGGCCGGCATCCCGGTCGTGGGCCTCGAGCCCTCGTGCCTGGCCGCGCTGCGCACCGACGCCCCCGAGCTCGTGGACGATCCTCGGGCGGCCGAGGTCGCGAAGGGCGTGTTCACCCTGGCCGAGCTGCTGGCCGACCGCGAGGAGCTCGAGGTGCCCGACCTGTCGGGCCGCACCCTCGTCGTCCAGCCGCACTGCCACCAGGCCTCGGTGATCGGGTTCGACGCCGACCTGCGCCTGCTGTCCCGCACGGGTGCCCACGTGGTGCGCGTCGGTGGCTGCTGCGGCCTCGCCGGCAACTTCGGTGTCGAGAAGGGTCACTACGAGGTCTCGGTGGCGGTCGCGGAGCAGCAGCTCATGCCGGCCGTCCGCGAGGCCGGACCCGACGCGATCGTGGTCGCGGACGGCTTCAGCTGCCGCACCCAGCTCGACGACCTCGCCGACGTGCAGGCAGTCCATCTCGCCCAGCTGCTCCTCGGCGACCGGTAGGAAGGGCACCATGGACGATCCGCTGATCCTGCTCGGCCGCGAGATGGCCGGCGTCGCCTCGCTCGTCGGGCGCATCGAGGGCGACGAGCCCGTGCCCGCCTGCCCGGGCTGGACCACGGCCGACCTCGTGCGGCACCTCGGGTCGATCCACCGCTGGGCCGCGGCCATCGTGCTCTCGGGCCAGCGGATCGTCGACGAGCCCGACGCGCGCGCCACCGAGCCGCTCGACGAGTGGTATGCCGGGACGGCCACGGCGCTGATCGCCGCGCTCCAGGCGGTCGACCCCGACGAGCCCGTCCCCAACTTCGCGCGCATCGACGAGGTCGCCGGCTTCTGGCCGCGCCGCCAGCTGCACGAGACCTGCGTGCACCGCGTCGACCTCGCGCAGGCCCTCGGCCTCCCCGACGTCGCGTGGGACGTCGATCCGCAGGTCGCGGGCGACGGGATCTCCGAGGTCGTGCGCGTCTTCGGCCGCCGGATGACCGAGCGGGGGAGGCGGCCGCGCGTCGACGCGCCCGTCCGCCTCGTCGCCACCGATCTCGACCGCAGCTGGATCGTCGCCCCCGACGAGGACGACCCCGACGGACCCCCGCGACTGGTCCAGCGCGAGATCGACGTGGAGGGCGAGGCCGTGGGCACGGCGACGGAGCTGTACCTCGCGCTGTGGGGCCGGATCCCGGCCGCCGCGGTCGCTCCGACGGGTGCCGCGGTGGCGTGGCTCGACGGTCCTCGCGTCCCCTGACTCCCGGCCGGTGCCGGCGGCCCGAGGCGATTTGTTTCGACGTGGCGGGCTCGGGTAAGATGGGGAGCCGTGCCCGACGTGAGTCGGCGCGACGTTCGAACGGACAAGGGCCCCTGGCCCGATGATCCGTGATCACGGTGGCCGGATGCCGTCGTGGTGGAGATCGAGGAAGACCCGCGAGGCCGCATGCGCGCCCGCGATCGAACGGGAGAATTCCCAGGAAGAGGCATAGTGCCCACCATCAACCAGCTTGTCCGCAAGGGCCGCCAGAGCAAGGTCGTCAAGACCAACACCCCGGCCCTCAAGGGTTCGCCCCAGCGGCGTGGCGTGTGCACCCGCGTGTACACCACGACCCCCAAGAAGCCGAACTCCGCGCTGCGGAAGGTCGCTCGTGTGCGTCTGTCCAGCGGCACCGAGGTGACCGCCTACATCCCCGGCGAGGGCCACAACCTCCAGGAGCACTCGATCGTGCTCGTCCGTGGTGGTCGTGTGAAGGACCTCCCCGGCGTTCGTTACAAGATCATCCGTGGCTCGCTCGACACCCAGGGTGTCAAGGGCCGCAAGCAGGCTCGCAGCCGTTACGGCGCGAAGAAGGAGAAGAGCTGATGCCTCGCAAGGGTCCCGCTCCGAAGCGTGCCATCGAGACCGATCCGGTCTACGGCAGCCAGCTGGTCACCCAGCTGATCAACAAGGTGCTGTTCGACGGCAAGAAGCAGGTCGCACAGCGCATCGTCTACACGGCCCTCGAGGGCACGCGTGAGAAGTCCGGCACCGATCCGGTCATCACCCTCAAGCGCGCGCTCGACAACGTCAAGCCCGCCCTCGAGGTCAAGAGCCGCCGCGTCGGCGGTGCGACCTACCAGGTCCCGGTCGACGTCCGTCCCGGCCGCCAGACCACCCTCGCGCTCCGCTGGCTCGTCAAGTACAGCTCCGAGCGTCGCGAGAAGACCATGGCCGAGCGCCTCATGAACGAGCTGCTCGACGCCAGCAACGGCCTCGGTGCCAGCGTGAAGAAGCGCGAGGACACCCACAAGATGGCCGAAGCCAACAAGGCGTTCGCCCACTACCGCTGGTGATCGTGAGCGCGACGACCTCGCGCTCCCACACCGACCCACACCTCCGTAAAGGCTGATCCTCACGTGGCAACCGACATCACCACCGACCTGACCAAGGTCCGCAACATCGGCATCATGGCGCACATCGATGCCGGCAAGACCACCACCACCGAGCGCATCCTCTTCTACACGGGCATCACCTACAAGATCGGTGAAGTCCACGAGGGCGGCGCCACGATGGACTGGATGGAGCAGGAGCAGGAGCGCGGCATCACGATCACGTCGGCCGCGACGACCTGCTGGTGGAAGAACCACCAGATCAACATCATCGACACCCCCGGTCACGTCGACTTCACCGTCGAGGTCGAGCGCTCGCTGCGCGTCCTCGACGGCGCGGTCGCGGTGTTCGACGGCGTCGCCGGTGTCGAGCCCCAGTCCGAGACGGTGTGGCGTCAGGCCGACAAGTACGGCGTGCCGCGCATGTGCTTCGTCAACAAGCTCGACCGCACGGGCGCGTCGTTCGACTTCTGCGTCAAGACGATCCGCGAGCGCCTCGGCGCGACCGCGCTCGTCCTGCAGCTGCCGATCGGCGCCGAGTCCGACTTCCTGGGCGTCGTCGACCTCATCGGCATGCGTGCCCTGACGTGGCGCGGTGAGACCACGATCGGCGAGGACTACACGGTCGAGGAGATCCCGGCCGACCTGGCCGACGCCGCCGCCGAGGGTCGCGAGAACCTGCTCGAGACCCTGGCCGACGTCGACGACGAGATCGCCATGGCGTACCTCGAGGGCGAGGAGATCTCGGTCGAGGACCTCAAGGCCGCGATCCGTCGCGCCACCCTGGCCGCGAAGCTCAACCCGGTCCTGTGCGGCACGGCGTTCAAGAACAAGGGCGTCCAGCCCCTGCTCGACGCGGTCGTCGACTTCCTCCCCAGCCCGATCGACGTCGGTGACATCGTCGGCCTGGACCCGAAGGACGAGTCCAAGAACGACACGCGTCCCCCGTCGGACGACGCGCCGTTCGCCGGCCTGGCGTTCAAGATCGCCACGGACCCGCACCTGGGCAAGCTGACCTTCGTGCGCGTCTACTCCGGTCGTCTCGAGGCGGGCACCCAGGTGCTCAACGTCACGAAGGGCCGCAAGGAGCGGATCGGCAAGGTCTACCAGATGCACGCCAACAAGCGTGAGGAGATCGCGTCGGTCGGCGCCGGCCAGATCGTGGCGGTCATGGGCCTGAAGGACACCACCACGGGCGAGACGCTGGCCGATGCGGCCAACCCGATCGTCCTGGAGTCGATGACCTTCCCGGATCCGGTGATCCAGGTCGCCATCGAGCCCAAGACGAAGAGCGACCAGGAGAAGCTGGGCGTCGCGATCCAGAAGCTCGCCGAGGAGGACCCGACGTTCCAGGTCCACACGGACGAGGAGACGGGTCAGACGATCATCGCCGGCATGGGCGAGCTCCACCTCGACATCCTCGTCGACCGCATGAAGCGCGAGTTCAAGGTCGAGGCCAACGTGGGCAAGCCCCAGGTCGCGTACCGCGAAACCATCCGCGGCACCATCACCGGTCACAGCTACACGCACAAGAAGCAGACCGGTGGCTCGGGTCAGTTCGCCAAGGTCGTCATCGGCCTGGCTCCCAACAGCCCCGAGGCCGGTGGCGAGGGTGGCTACGAGTTCGTCAACGAGGTCACGGGTGGTCGCGTCCCGCGCGAGTACATCCCCTCGGTCGACGCGGGCGCCCAGAGCGCCATGGAGTTCGGCGTCCTCGCCGGCTACCCCATGGTCGATGTCAAGTTCACCCTCGAGGACGGCGCCTACCACGACGTCGACTCCAGCGAGCTCGCCTTCAAGCTGGCCGGCAACCAGGCCTTCAAGGAGGCCGCTCGCAAGGCCAACCCGGTCCTCCTCGAGCCGATGTTCGCCGTCGAGGTCACGACGCCCGAGGACTACATGGGCGACGTGATCGGCGACCTCAACTCCCGCCGTGGACAGGTTCAGTCCATGGAGGAGGGCTACGGCGGCGCCAAGATGATCAAGGCGCTCGTGCCGTTGTCCGAGATGTTCGGGTACGTGGGCGACCTGCGGTCGAAGACCTCGGGACGCGCGTCGTACTCGATGCAGTTCGACTCCTACGCCGAGGTCCCCAAGGCCGTGGCCGAAGAGATCATCAAGAAGGCCCGGGGCGAGTGAGCTTCGGCCCCATCGCATAGGGTGGCCTGAGGTTCGCTCCACCGCGTTCCACACGGCGTTTCAGTCAACACAAGCTAGAGAAACCAAACCAGGAGGGCCCCAGTGGCTAAGGCGAAGTTCGAGCGGACCAAGCCGCACATGAACATCGGCACCATCGGTCACATCGACCACGGTAAGACGACGCTGACCGCGGCGATCACCAAGGTGCTGCACGACAAGTACCCCGATCTGAACGAGGCCTCGGCCTTCGACATGATCGACAAGGCTCCCGAGGAGCGCCAGCGCGGTATCACGATCTCGATCTCGCACGTCGAGTACCAGACCGAGAACCGTCACTACGCGCACGTCGACTGCCCCGGCCACGCCGACTACGTCAAGAACATGATCACCGGCGCGGCTCAGATGGACGGCGCGATCCTCGTGGTCGCCGCCACCGACGGCCCGATGCCGCAGACGCGTGAGCACGTGCTGCTCGCCCGCCAGGTCGGCGTGCCGGCCATGGTCGTGGCGCTCAACAAGTGCGACATGGTCGACGACGAGGAGATCCTGGAGCTCGTCGAGCTCGAGGTTCGCGAGCTGCTCAACGAGCAGGACTTCGACGGCGACAACGTCCCCGTCGTCAAGGTTGCGGCCCACCCGGCCCTGACCGGCGACGCCAAGTGGGGCGAGTCGATCCTCGAGCTCATGGCCGCGGTCGACGAGTACATCCCGCTGCCCCCGCGTGAGACGGACAAGCCGTTCCTCATGCCGGTCGAGGACGTCTTCACGATCACCGGTCGTGGCACCGTCATCACCGGTCGTATCGAGCGCGGCATCGTGAAGGTCAACGACACGGTCGACATCGTCGGCATCCGTGACGACAAGCAGACCACGACCGTCACCGGCATCGAGATGTTCCGCAAGCTGCTCGACGAGGGCCAGGCTGGCGAGAACGTCGGCCTCCTGCTCCGTGGCACGAAGCGCGAGGACGTCGAGCGCGGCATGGTCGTGATCGCGCCCGGTTCCACGACTCCCCACACGGAGTTCGAGGGCCAGGTCTACATCCTGTCCAAGGAGGAGGGTGGCCGTCACACGCCGTTCTTCAACAACTACCGCCCGCAGTTCTACTTCCGCACCACGGACGTCACCGGCGTCGTCACGCTGCCCGAGGGCACCGAGATGGTCATGCCCGGCGACAACACCGAGATGTCGGTCGTGCTGATCCAGCCGATCGCCATGGAGGAGGGCCTGCGCTTCGCCATCCGCGAGGGCGGCCGCACCGTCGGCGCCGGCCGTGTCACCAAGATCAACAAGTGAGCTGATCTGCTGACACGCACTGCGTGAGGAACCCCCGGGGCTTCGGCCCCGGGGGTTCTGTCATGTCCGAGGGCGTGACGGCCGGGTGGGCGGTGAGTCCTCAACCTCACCTCGCGGGTCGCGGTGGCTCACCAACCGAATCGACCCCCGTTTCGGTTGACCATCCACCGCCAGCCTGGGGAAGAGGTTGACAGCTCACCGCCCTCGGAGTCGTGACGGGTAGCCTCGCGGTGTGGGACACGATCATGCGCACGGCGCCGGGGTGAGGCACCGGGGACGGCTCGTCCTCGTGCTCGTACTGACCCTGTCGGTGCTCGTGGTCCAGGTCGTGGTCGGCTGGCTGACCGGCTCGCTGGCGCTGCTGGCCGACGCCGGCCACATGCTCAGCGACTCGTTCGGCCTCGTGCTCGCGCTGGCCGCGATCGCCGTCGCGCAGCGACCCGGGGGAGCGCGCAGCACCTACGGCTGGCACCGCACCGAGGTGCTCGCGGCGGGAGCCAACGGGCTCATCCTGCTGGTGATCTGCGGGATCATCGTGGTCAGCGCCGTGGGACGGCTGTCCGAGCCGCCCGAGATCGCCGGGCTGCCCGTGCTCGTCGCCGGCGCGATCGGACTGGCCGTGAACGTGGTCGGCCTGCTGGTGCTGCGGGGCGGGGCCGAGGAGAGCCTCAACGTCCGCGGTGCCTACCTCGAGGTGCTCGGCGATGCCCTGGGCTCGGTCGCCGTCATCGCCTCCGCGGTCGTCATCCTGGCGACCGGCTGGGCTCAGGCGGACCCCGTCGCCTCCCTCGTGATCGCGGCACTCGTCGTCCCCCGCGCGATCTCCCTGCTGCGCGACGTGGGGGAGGTGCTGCTGGAGAACAGCCCCCGCGACGTCGACCTGGACCAGGTCCGCGACCACATCCTCGGAGTCCAGGGCGTCGTCGACGTGCACGACCTGCACGTCTGGACGATCACCAGCGGCATGCCCGTGATGAGCGCCCACGTCGTGGTCGACGAGTCGATCGTCGACATGGACGACGCGCACCACGTGCTGGACCATTTGTGCACGTGCCTGAGCCACCACTTCGACGTGGCCCACTCCACCTTCCAGCTGGAGCCCGCGGGACACCTGCAGTCGGAGCGTCACGGCCACCACTAGCGGCCGTGTCCGAGCCCACACGAACGTCGCGAGGACCCGATTTGTGTTCGTCGGGCGGAGTCTGTCAGAATGGTCAGGTTGCCCCGGCATGTTCGCGGTGGCGCCAGCGGTTGGGAACTCACGCCCAGCTCAACGCTCGCGCCGATCCCGAGACCATGTTGTCCGGCCAGTCGCACCGCAGCAGCGGGGCGGAGCCGGTCCAACCACCTAACTCGAGAAGTGTGCGTTTCCTTGTGCGCGTCAGCGCCCGCGACACGCCCGACCTCGGGGTACGGAGACGGGGGGCATGCCTACCCCGAACCCGGGGGCTGGCGAAGACGAACGTAAAGGACGAGCGAGAGCATGGCGGGACAGAAGATCCGTATCCGGCTCAAGGCCTACGACCACGAGGTCATTGACTCCTCGGCGAAGAAGATCGTCGACACCGTGACCCGCACCGGCGCCAAGGTTGCCGGCCCCGTGCCGCTGCCGACGGAGAAGAACGTGTACTGCGTCATCCGTTCGCCGCACAAGTACAAGGACAGCCGCGAGCACTTCGAGATGCGCACCCACAAGCGGCTCATCGACATCATCGACCCGACGCCCAAGACCGTCGACTCGCTCATGCGACTCGACCTGCCGGCCGGCGTCGACATCGAGATCAAGCTCTAAGGGAGGGACGCACACCATGAGCAGCACACTCACCGCGCGCGGCCTCCTCGGTCGCAAGCTCGGGATGACGCAGGTCTGGGACGAGAACAACCGGGTCATCCCGGTGACCGTCCTCGAGGCCTCCACCAACATCGTCACCCAGATCCGCACCCGCGAGAACGACGGCTACAGCGCCGTCCAGCTCGGCTTCGGCGAGACCGACGGCCGCAAGCTGAACAAGCCGCAGGCCGGTCACTTCGCGAAGGCCGGCGTCACGCCGCGCCGCCACGTCGTGGAGATCCGCACCGAGGCCGTCGCCGACTACACCCTCGGCCAGGAGATCTCGCCCGAGATCTTCGCCGCCGGTGACAAGGTCGACGTGACAGCCACCAGCAAGGGCAAGGGCTTCGCCGGCGTCATGAAGCGTCACGGCTTCGCCGGCGTCTCCGCCTCGCACGGCGCGCACCGCAACCACCGCAAGCCCGGGTCCATCGGCGGCTGCGCCACCCCCGGTCGCGTGTTCAAGGGCCTGCGCATGGCCGGCCACATGGGTACCGACACCGTCACCACCCAGAACCTCACCGTCCACGCGATCGACACCGAGCGCGGCCTGATCCTGGTCAAGGGCGCCGTGCCCGGGGCCAAGGGCGCCCTCGTCGTCATCCGCTCCGCCGCGAAGGGAGCCTGACCGACATGGCACAGACCATCGACGTCGACCTGCCCGTCGACATCTTCGACGCCCGCGTCAGCATTCCGCTGATGCACCAGGTCGTCACCGCACAGCTCGCCGCCGCCCGCCAGGGCACGCACGACGTCAAGTCGCGCGGCGAGGTCCGCGGCGGCGGCAAGAAGCCGTACCGCCAGAAGGGCACCGGCCGCGCCCGTCAGGGCTCGATCCGCGCCCCCCAGTACGCCGGTGGTGGCATCGTGCACGGCCCCACGCCGCGCTCGTACGACCAGCGCACGCCCAAGAAGATGAAGGCCGCCGCCCTGCGCGGTGCCCTCACCGACCGGGCCCGCAGCGGTCGCCTGCACGTCATCGAGTCGTTCGTCTCCGGTGACGCGCCGTCCACCAAGGTCGCGTTGGCCGCCGTCCGCGAGCTCACGGGCCGCGCCCGCGTCCTCGTGGTCGTCGATCGCGACGACGCGCTGACGGTCAAGAGCCTGCGCAACGCCGCGTTCATCGCGACGCTGTCCTTCGACCAGCTCAACACGTACGACGTGCTGCTGGCCGACGACGTGATCTTCACGAAGGCCGCGTTCGACGCCTTCGTGGCGGCGCGCTCGGCCGAGGGCACCGACACGGTCAAGCTGAGCCAGGCGGTCGTCGAGGCCGACGCCCCCGCCGCGAAGCCGGCCAAGAAGGCCGCGCCGAAGACCGAGGCCAAGGCCGAGGCTGCCGACGAGGACGTCAAGGCGAACGCCACGAAGACCCAGCCGTACGGCCCGGGCTCGAAGGCTCCGCTCGCCAGCGGCAACGCGCCCAAGGGCCACGAGGTCAAGGCCGTCGAGGCCGACAAGACCTTCGTCGCTCCCGGTGCCGCCGCGTACGACGACACGGAGGCCACGGTCTGGTTCGACAGCGCCGAGAGCGCCGAGGCCGCCGGGTTCACCGCCCAGGAGGAGAACTGATGTCCAACCACGGAACCTTCGCACGGGACGTCCTGATCGCCCCCGTGGTCAGCGAGAAGAGCTACGGCCTGCTCGACGACAACAAGTACACGTTCCTGGTCCACCCGGACGCCAACAAGACCCAGATCAAGATCGCCGTCGAGGAGATCTTCGGGGTCAAGGTCACCGGCGTGAACACGATCAACCGCAAGGGCAAGGCCCGTCGCACCCGCACCGGCACCGGCAAGCGCAAGGACACCAAGCGCGCCGTCGTCAGTGTGGCCGCGGGTCAGAGCATCGACATCTTCTCGAGCCCGAGCTGAAGGACTGACTGAGACATGGCTATTCGCAAGTACAAGCCCACCACGCCGGGCCGTCGCGGCTCGAGCGTGGCGGACTTCGCCGAGATCACGCGTACGACGCCCGAGAAGTCGCTGGTCGAGCCGCTGCCCAAGAAGGGCGGCCGCAACAACCAGGGCCGGATCACCACCCGTCACCAGGGTGGCGGCCACAAGCGCGCCTACCGCGTGATCGACTTCAAGCGCTACGACAAGGACGGCGTGCCGGCCAAGGTCGCTCACATCGAGTACGACCCCAACCGCACCGCCCGCATCGCGCTGCTGCACTACGCCGACGGCGAGAAGCGCTACATCATCGCGCCCGAGGGCCTGAAGCAGGGCATGGCGGTCGAGGCCGGAACCGGCGCCGACATCAAGCCCGGCAACAACCTGCCGCTGCGCAACATCCCGGTCGGCACCACGATCCACGCGATCGAGCTCCGTCCCGGTGGCGGCGCGAAGATGGGCCGCTCGGCCGGCGCCAAGGTGCAGCTCGTCGCCAAGGAGGGCTCGAAGGCGCAGCTGCGTCTGCCCTCCGGCGAGATGCGCTACGTCGACGTCCGCTGCCGCGCCACGATCGGCGAGGTCGGCAACGCCGAGCAGTCGAACATCAACTGGGGCAAGGCCGGCCGCAACCGCTGGAAGGGCAAGCGCCCGACCGTCCGCGGTGTTGCCATGAACCCGATCGACCACCCGCACGGTGGCGGTGAGGGCAAGACCTCCGGTGGCCGTCACCCGGTCAGCCCGTGGGGCAAGCCCGAGGGCCGTACGCGCAAGCGCAAGGCCAGCGACCAGATGATCGTCCGCCGTCGCAAGAGCGGCCGCTGAGAGAGGACCTGGAGAAAAAGATGCCTCGTAGTTTGAAGAAGGGTCCCTTCGTCGACGGCCACCTCGAGAAGAAGGTGGACGCCCAGAACGCAGCCGAGACCCACAACGTGATCAAGACGTGGTCGCGTCGCTCGATGATCCTGCCGTCCTTCATCGGACACACGATCGCCGTGCACGACGGCCGCAAGCACGTTCCCGTGTTCATCACCGACTCGATGGTCGGCCACAAGCTGGGTGAGTTCGCTCCCACCCGCACGTTCAAGGGCCACGAGAAGGACGACCGGAAGGCGAAGCGCCGATGAGTGCCACCACCCGTGACAACACGAGCGAGCGCCGCGAGCGGCTCCTGGGCGATCGCCCCGGTGCCTTCGCCGTCGCCCGCTACGTCCGCGTCACCGCGCAGAAGTCGCGCCGTGTCGCCGACCTGATCCGCGGCGCGCGCGTCGAGGACGCGCTGACCATGCTGAAGTTCCAGCCGCAGGCCGTGGCCGAGAACTTCTACAAGCTGGTCGACTCCGCCGCCGCGAACGCCGAGACCACCGAGGGCCTCGACCGCTCGACCCTGGTCATCACGACCGTCATGGTCGACGAGGGCCCGACGATGAAGCGCTGGCGCCCGCGCGCCAAGGGTGCGGCCAACCGCATCCTCAAGCGCACCAGCCACCTGACGGTGGTCGTCGAACCCGCAACCGACCAGAAGAAGGGTGGCAACTGACATGGGTCAGAAGATCAACCCGCACGGTTTCCGCCTGGGCATCTCCACGGATCACAAGAGCCGTTGGTACGCCGACAAGCTGTACTCCAGCTACGTCGGTGAGGACGTCAAGATCCGCCGCCTGCTCACCAAGGGCATGGACCGCGCCGGCATCAGCCGCGTCGAGATCGAGCGCACCCGCGACCGTGTCCGCGTGGACATCCACACGGCGCGTCCGGGCATCGTCATCGGTCGCCGTGGCGCCGAGGCCGACCGCATCCGCGGCGACCTGGAGAAGCTGACCGGCAAGCAGGTCCAGCTGAACATCCTCGAGGTCAAGCAGCCCGAGATGGACGCGCAGCTCGTCGCGCAGGGCGTGGCCGAGCAGCTGTCCGGCCGTGTCCAGTTCCGACGCGCCATGCGCAAGGCGATGCAGAGCACGATGCGCTCCGGTGCCAAGGGCATCCGGATCCAGTGCTCGGGCCGTCTCGGCGGCGCGGAGATGAGCCGCTCGGAGTTCTACCGCGAGGGTCGCGTCCCGCTGCACACGCTGCGCGCCGACGTCGACTACGGCTTCTACGAGGCCAAGACGACCTTCGGCCGCATCGGCGTGAAGGTCTGGATCTACAAGGGCGAGGTCGCCGGCACCCGGGCCGAGCGCGAGGCCGAGCAGGCCCGTCGCGCGGCCGCTCCGGGCAGCCGTCGTCCCGGCCGTGGTGAGCGTGGCGGTCGCCGCCCCGCTCGTGACGCCGCTCCCGCCGCTGCGCCGGCTGCCGCCGAGGCGGCTCCCGCAGCCGCTCCCGCGGCCACCGAAGGAGTTGAGTCCTGATGTTGATGCCTCGTCGCGTCAAGTACCGCAAGCAGCACCACCCCAAGCGGCGTGGCGTTGCCAAGGGTGGCACCGAGCTGGCCTTCGGCGAGTTCGGCATCCAGGCGGTCGAGGGTCACTACGTGACCAACCGTCAGATCGAGTCCGCCCGTATCGCCATGACCCGTCACATCAAGCGTGGCGGCAAGGTCTGGATCAACATCTACCCGGACCGCCCGCTGACCAAGAAGCCCGCCGAGACCCGCATGGGCTCCGGCAAGGGCTCGCCCGAGTGGTGGGTGGCGAACGTCAAGCCCGGCCGCGTCATGTTCGAGCTCTCCGGTGTGTCCGAAGAGGTCGCCCGTGAGGCGATGCGCCGTGCGATCCACAAGCTGCCGATGAAGGCACGCTTCATCACCCGTGAGACAGGAGACCTGTGATGGCAAGCAACACCGCAGAGCTCCGCGACCTCAACGCCGATGACCTGGCCGCGAAGCTGAAGGAGGCCAAGGAGGAGCTGTTCAACCTGCGCTTCCAGAACGCCACCGGTCAGCTCGACAACACCGCGCGTCTGCGCACGGTCCGCAAGGACATCGCGCGCATCTACACGGTCATCCGTGAGCGCGAGCTCGGCATCATCGAGGAGGTTCAGGCATGAGCACGAAGGACACCACTGTGCCGAATGAAGGTGGGAGCAACTCCCGCTCGTCGCGCAAGACCCGTGAGGGTCTGGTCGTCAGCGACAAGATGGACAAGACCGTCGTCGTCAGCATCGAGGAGCGCTTCAAGCACCCGCTGTACGGCAAGGTGCTCCGCCGCAACATCAAGCTGAAGGCTCACGACGAGGCCAACGAGGCTGGCATCGGCGACCGCGTTCTCCTGTCGGAGACGCGTCCGCTGTCCGCCACCAAGCGCTGGCGCGTCGTCGAGGTCCTCGAGAAGGCGAAGTGAGAGACAGATGATTCAGCAGGAGTCGCGACTCAAGGTCGCCGACAACACGGGTGCCAAGGAGATCCTCTGCATCCGCGTGCTCGGTGGCTCCGGTCGTCGCTACGCCGGTATCGGCGACACGATCGTCGCCACCGTCAAGGACGCGATCCCCGGAGGCAACGTCAAGAAGGGCGATGTCGTCAAGGCGGTCGTCGTGCGCACCACCAAGGAGCGCCGTCGTCCGGACGGCTCGTACATCAAGTTCGACGAGAACGCCGCCGTCATCCTCAAGACCGACGGCGATCCGCGCGGAACCCGCATCTTCGGCCCCGTGGGCCGCGAGCTGCGCGACAAGAAGTTCATGCGCATCATCTCGCTCGCTCCGGAGGTGCTCTGAGATGGCTCGAATTCGCAAGGGTGACCAGGTCAAGGTCATCGCCGGCAAGGACAAGGGCGTCGAGGGCAAGATCATCGGTGTCCTCGAGAACGACCGCGTCCTCGTCGAGGGCGTGAACCGCGTCCAGAAGCACACCCGCGCCGGACAGACCGGGACCGAGGGCGGCATCATCACCGCCGAGGCCCCGATCCACGTCTCGAACGTCATGCTCGTGGTCGACGCCGATGGCGGCAAGACCACGACCAAGGTCGGCTCGGGCGTCGTCGACGGCAAGAAGACCCGTATCAGCCGCAAGACCGGAAAGGAGATCTGAGATGGCCACCACCACCGCGCCCCGCCTCAAGGCGAAGTACCGCGAGGAGATCGTGACCGCGCTGCGCGAGCAGTTCGAGTACGACAACGTCATGCAGGTCCCCGGCCTCACCAAGATCGTCGTCAACATGGGCGTCGGCGAGGCTGCCCGCGACGGCAAGCTCATCGAGGGTGCCATCGCGGACCTCACGGCCATCACCGGCCAGAAGCCGCAGGTCACCAAGGCCCGCAAGTCCATCGCGCAGTTCAAGCTGCGTGAGGGCATGCCGATCGGCGCGCACGTCACGCTGCGCGGCGACCGCATGTGGGAGTTCCTCGATCGTCTGCTGACGCTCGCGCTGCCGCGCATCCGCGACTTCCGCGGACTGTCGGCCAAGCAGTTCGACGGCCGGGGCAACTACACGTTCGGCCTGACCGAGCAGGTCATGTTCCACGAGATCGACCAGGACAAGATCGATCGCAGCCGGGGCATGGACATCACGGTCGTCACCACGGCCACCAACGACGATGAGGGCCGCGCTCTGCTCAAGCTGCTCGGCTTCCCGTACAAGGAGAACTGACATGGCGAAGACCGGTCTGAAGGTCAAGCAGTCCCGCACGCCGAAGTTCGGCGTCCGTGGCTACACGCGCTGCCAGCGCTGCGGCCGTCCCCGCTCCGTCTACCGCAAGTTCGGCCTGTGCCGCATCTGCCTGCGGGAGATGGCGCACCGCGGCGAGCTGCCCGGCGTGACCAAGAGCTCCTGGTAATCACCACCACCAACCCGCAGCAGGTCCCCTCCCACGGCGTCACGCCGGACGAGACGGAAACCGCGGCGAGAAACGGAACACACTGAAATGACGATGACCGATCCGATCGCGGACATGCTCACGCGTGTCCGCAACGGCAACCAGGCGTACCACGACGCCGTCACGATGCCGCACTCCAAGCTGAAGGAGGGCGTCGCCGCCATCCTGAAGCAGGAGGGCTACATCACCGACTACTCCGTGGCCGAGCCGTCCGAGGGTGAGGTCGGCAAGTCGCTGACGATCACGCTCAAGTACGGACCGCACCGTGAGCGCTCGATCGCCGGCATCCGCCGCATCAGCAAGCCGGGCCTGCGCGTGTACGCCAAGTCCAACAACCTTCCGAAGGTCCTCGGCGGCCTGGGCGTGGCGATCATCTCCACGAGCCAGGGTCTGCAGACCGACCGTCAGGCCAACAACAACGGAGTGGGTGGGGAAGTCCTCGCCTACGTCTGGTGACGAGAGGAGACTGAACATGTCGCGCATCGGCAAGCTCCCCGTCGCCGTCCCCTCCGGCGTCGAGGTCAACATCGACGGCCAGACCGTCACCGTCAAGGGCCCCAAGGGCCAGCTCTCGCACACCGTTGCCGAGCCCATCACCGTCCGCAAGGACGATGACGGCGCGCTGGCGGTCGAGCGCCCCAACGACGAGCGTCGCAGCAAGGCCCTCCACGGCCTCTCGCGCACGCTGGTCAACAACATGGTCATCGGTGTCACCGACGGCTACGAGAAGAAGCTCGAGATCGTCGGCGTCGGCTACCGCGTGCTCTCCAAGGGCCCGTCGGAGATCGAGCTGAACCTCGGCTTCAGCCACCCGGTGCCGTTCCTGGCGCCCGAGGGCATCACGTTCACCGTCGAGGGTCCGACCAAGCTGACCGTCTCGGGCATCGACAAGCAGGTCGTGGGCGAGGTCGCCGCCAACATCCGCAAGATCCGCAAGCCGGAGCCCTACAAGGGCAAGGGCGTGCGTTACGCGGGCGAGCGCATCCTGCGCAAGGCCGGAAAGGCTGGTAAGTAAGCCATGGCAATCTCGATCAAGCACGCCAAGCACACCGCGGGCCGGGTCGCGTCGCGTCAGCGCCGCCAGATCCGTGGCCGCAAGAAGATCCAGGGTTCGGCCGAGCGTCCTCGCCTCGTCGTCACCCGTTCGAGCAAGCACATCGTCGCCCAGGTCGTCAACGACCTCGACGGCCACACGCTGGCGTCGGCCTCCACCATGGAGGCGGACCTGCGCTCGTTCGACGGCGACAAGACGGCCAAGGCGAAGAAGGTCGGCGAGCTGCTCGCCGATCGCGCCAAGGCGGCCGGCATCGGCGCCGTGGTCTTCGACCGCGCCGGCAACAAGTACGCCGGTCGCGTCGCGGCTCTGGCCGACGGCGCCCGCGAGGGCGGACTGGAGTTCTGATGACCATCACGACGAACAAGGGGAGTGCCGCATGAGCACGCGCCGACAGGGTGGCGAGCGTCGCGGAGGCCGCGGCGACCGCAACGCCGACAAGTCCAACTACATCGAGAAGGTCGTCACGATCAACCGTGTGGCCAAGGTCGTCAAGGGCGGCCGCCGCTTCTCCTTCACCGCGCTGGTGATCGTCGGTGACGGCGACGGCCAGGTCGGTGTCGGCTACGGCAAGGCCAAGGAAGTTCCCACGGCCATCGCCAAGGGTGTCGAGGAGGCGAAGAAGAGCTTCTTCCGCGTCCCCCGCATCCAGGGCACCATCCCGCACCCGGTGCAGGGTGAGAAGGCGGCCGGTGTCGTCTTCCTGCGCCCCGCGTCCCCCGGTACCGGCGTCATCGCCGGTGGCCCGGTCCGCGCCGTGCTGGAGGCTGCCGGCATCCACGACGTCCTGAGCAAGTCCCTCGGCTCCTCGAACGCGATCAACATCGTCCACGCGACGGTCGAGGCCCTGCGTTCGCTCGAGTCCCCCGAGGACGTGGCCGGCCGTCGTGGCCTGGCCGTCGAGGACGTCGCCCCCGCCGCCCTGCTGAAGGCCGGCAAGGAGAAGGCGCCCAGCGCCGCGGAGGTGACCGTCTGATGGCGAAGCTCGAAGTCACCCAGGTCCGTTCGGGCATCGGTCGTGAGCAGAACCAGCGCAACACGCTGCGTTCGCTCGGGCTCAAGCGCATCGGCGACGTCAAGGTCGTCGAGGATCGTCCCGAAATCCGCGGCATGGTCAACACCATCCCGCACCTCGTCACCGTGAAGGAGGTCGACTGATCATGGCGATCAAGTTGCACCACCTGCGTCCCGCCCCGGGCGCCAAGACCGCCAAGACCCGCGTGGGTCGCGGTGAGGGCTCCAAGGGCAAGACCGCCGGTCGCGGCACCAAGGGCACCAAGGCCCGCTACCAGGTGTCGGCCGGCTTCGAGGGCGGCCAGATCCCGCTCCACATGCGCCTGCCGAAGCTCAAGGGCTTCACGAACCCGTTCCGGGTCGAGTACCAGGTCGTCAACGTGGGCCGGATCGCCGAGCTCTTCGCCGAGGGCGGCACGGTCGACGTGCCCTCGCTCGTCGAGAAGGGCGCGGTCCGCAAGGGCCAGCCCGTCAAGGTGCTCGGCGGCGGCGACATCGACGTGGCGGTCCAGGTGACCGTCGACAAGGTGTCCGCCTCGGCCCAGGCCAAGATCGAGGCCGCCGGCGGGTCCGTCTCCGCGTCCTGACGCGGTCGTTCGGAGTCGTTCAGCGAACATCGGGCGGGTTCTCCCCATCGGGAGGACCCGCCCGTTTCGCTCACTGTTAAAGTCAGACGGCATCGTGCCGTGAAGCTGGAGGAAGTTCGTGCTCAAAGTCTTCGTGAACGCGTTCAGGACACCTGAACTGCGTCGCAAGATCCTCTTCGTGCTGGGGATCGTCGTGCTCTTCCGGCTCGGCTCGATGCTGCCTGCACCCGGCGTCAACGTCGCCAACGTGCGCGAGTGCGTCGACCTGGCGGCGGGCGGCGAGAACGCCGGCCTGTTCGCCCTCATCAACGTCTTCTCCGGCGGTGCGCTGCTGCAGCTGACCGTGTTCGCGCTGGGCATCATGCCCTACATCACCGCGAGCATCATCCTGCAGCTGCTCGTCGTGGTGATCCCGCGTCTGGAGGCCCTCAAGAAGGAGGGCCAGTCCGGTCAGGCGAAGATCACGCAGTACACCCGCTACCTCACGGTCGGCCTCGCGATCCTGCAGGCCGCCGGCATCGTGGCCCTCGCGCGCAGCGGCGACCTCTTCCAGGGCGCCTGCAACCTGCCGCTGCTCTACAGCCCCGACAGCATGCTGTCGTACCTGCTCATCGTCACCGTCATGGTCGCCGGCACCACCGTCATCATGTGGTTCGGCGAGCTCATCACCGACCGCGGCGTCGGCAACGGCATGTCGATCCTGATCTTCACGCAGGTCGTCGCCACGTTCCCCGGCGCGATGTGGAACATCCGCCAGACGAACGGCTGGGCCACCTTCTCGGTCGTCGTGGCCGTCGGCCTCGCGGTCGTCGCGCTGGTCATCTTCATCGAGCAGGCCCAGCGCCGCATCCCGGTCCAGTACGCCAAGCGCATGGTCGGACGCCGCATGTTCGGCGGCTCCTCCACCTACATCCCGCTCAAGGTGAACCAGGCCGGCATCATCCCGGTCATCTTCGCGTCGTCGCTGATGTACCTGCCCGTCCTGTGGGTCAACTTCAACTCCGACTCCGGAGCCGCGAGCTGGATCCAGGACCACTTCGTCCAGGGCGATCACCCGTACTACATGATCACCTTCTTCGCGCTGATCGTGTTCTTCACGTACTTCTACGTGTCGATCACGTTCAACCCCGAGGAGGTCGCCGACAACATGAAGAAGTACGGCGGCTTCATCCCCGGCATCCGCGCCGGCAAGCCCACCCAGGACTACCTGGGCTACGTCCTGTCGCGCATCACCGCGCCGGGCGCCCTGTACCTGGGCCTGATCTCGCTCATCCCGATGCTCGCGATCGCGTTGGTCGGGGCCAACCAGAACTTCCCGTTCGGCGGCACGACGATCCTCATCATCGTGGGCGTCGGCCTGGACACCGTGAAGCAGATCGAAAGCCAGTTGCAGCAGCGCAACTACGAAGGGTTCCTCAAGTGACGCGACTCCTCATCATGGGTCCTCCCGGTGCGGGCAAGGGCACGCAGGCCGTGGCGCTCGCCGAGCGCATCAACGGTGCGCACATCTCCACCGGCGACATCTTCCGCGCCAACGTGGCGCAGCAGACCGAGCTCGGCAAGACGGCGCAGCGCTACATGGACGCCGGCGAGTACGTGCCCGACGAGGTCACCAACGCGATGGTCGCCGACCGTCTCGCGCAGGACGACGCGCGTGAGGCGTTCCTGCTCGACGGCTACCCGCGCACGCTCGACCAGGTCGCGAAGCTCGACCAGATCCTGGCCGACCTCGGCTCCGAGCTCGACGGCGTCGTGGCGCTCACGGTGGTCGAGGACGAGCTGATCGGTCGCCTGCTCGAGCGGGCGAAGGTCAGCGGCCGGTCCGACGACACCGAAGAGGTCATCCGGCACCGCCAGGACGTCTACCGCAACGAGACCGAGCCCCTGCTCGCGGTCTACCGCGACCGTGGCCTGCTCATCGAGGTCGACGGCATGGGCACCCCGGACGAGGTCGGCTCCCGCATCGCCGACGCGCTGTCCACGCTCGCCTGACGGACGGACCCACCATGTTCGGTGAGTCGATCGAGCTGAAGACGCCCGAGCAGCTCGCCTCCATGCGCCAGGCCGGCCTGGTCGTGGGGCGCACCCTGGAGGTGCTGCGCGCGGCCGTCGCCCCCGGCGTCACCACCGACGACCTCGACGCGCTGGCCCGCGAGCGGCTGGCCGCCGAGGGCGCCACCTCGAACTTCTTGGGCTACCACGGGTTCACGGGCGTCATCTGCGCCTCGGTCAACGACGAGATCGTGCACGGCATCCCGGGCGACCGGGTGCTGGCCGACGGCGACCTCATCTCGATCGACTTCGGCGCGGTCGTCGACGGCTGGCACGGCGACGCCGCCATCAGCGTGCCGGTCGGCGAGGTCGCCCCCGAGGTCGCCGAGCTGAACCGGGTCACCGAGGAGTCGCTGTGGCGGGGGATCGCCGCGGCGCGCATCGGCGGCAAGGTCGGTGACATCTCGCACGCGATCGAGTCGTACGTCCGCAGCCAGGGTCGCTACGGGATCACCGAGGGCTTCACCGGGCACGGCATCGGCTCGGAGATGCACATGGCCCCCGACGTGCCCAACAGCGGCCGTCGCGGCAAGGGCCCGAAGCTCCAGCTGGGCATGGCGCTGGCGATCGAGCCGATGATCACGCTCGGCACGTCGCGCGCCGCGATCCTCGAGGACGACTGGACCGCCGTGACCACCGACGGCACCTGGGCCGCGCACCACGAGCACTCGATCACCGTGACCACCGAGGGCGTGTGGGTGCTGACGGCCCTCGACGGCGGCGCGGCGCGCCTCGCCGAGCTCGGCGTGCCCTGCGCCGAGCCCACCGCCTGACGCGTTCGTCGCATCCACGGCCGGGTTGGTCGCCGGGGCAGACTGGGGGCATGCGCACCTCGTGGGTCGTCCCGTTCCTGCTGGTGGCCGCCTTGCTGGGCGGCTGCGGCGCGAGCTCGAACGACACCGGGGACGGCGACGGCTCATCGCCGAGCGAGACCGCGGGACAGGACGCCGAGCGCGTCCTGCGCCAGTACCTGATGGCCGCCGACGAGGGCGACTGCGAGGCCGTGAAGGAGACCGTGCTGGTCCCCGAGGACCTCGAGTGCGGTGATGTCCGCGACCAGGAGGGTCAGTGGACCGCCGACGGCGCCGACCTCGAGGACGTGCCGATGTCCGCCGAGGTCGTCGACGACAGCGCGACCGTCACGGTGCAGTGGCCCGACGGCCTCGAGGACAACTGGGACCTCCAGCGCGAGGGCGACACCTGGTACGTCCTCACCGCCGACACCGCCGACGGCGTCTGACCGCGCCTCCGGCGCGCGAGATGTGTAGCGCTGTCCACCTCTTTCGCGGCGGATCCACCGAAAAAGCGTGGATACCGCTACAGATCTCGCTGACCGGAGGTCAGACGCGGGGCTCGGCGGCGAACTCGCCGGGGGTCAGGCCGGTGACGGTGCGGAAGTCGCGGCCGAAGTGGGCCTGGTCGGCGTAGCCGAGGTCGGCCGCCACGCGGGCGAGGTCGGGGCGTGGCTCGTCGCGCAGCCGCTCGGCGGCCTCGTGCAGCCGGCGCCGCTGGATCAGCCACTTCGGCGAGAGGCCGATCCGGCGTGCGGTGAGCCGCTGCAGCGAGCGCTCCGTGATCGCGAACTTCTCGCACACCTGTGTCACGCGCTGGACCTCGGGATCGCCCTCGACGTACTCCACGATCGCGTTCACCAACAGGCCCTCCTCGTCGACCGGCAGCAGGCCGGCCAGCGACTCCTCCATGAGTGCCACGGCAGCCCGTTGCCGCTCGGGATCGTCAGGAGCGCCGCCGACCGCGGCGCGGATGCGGGCGACGAGGTCCCCCACGGGGAACGACGCCGTCGCGAGCGGTACCGCACGGTCGGTCAGCCCGTCGACCGGTCCGCCAAGCAGCGCGACGCCGGCGGCCGGCTGCAGGATCGTGCCGAGGGCCCAGCCGGTCCCGCCCAGCTCGGTGGTGGACAGACCGCTGCTCGGGCCGACCAGCCGCGCGTACTCGTGCGAGACGACGACCAGGCAGACCGGGTACTGCAGCACGCGCTGGACCGAGACCCGCCCGTCGGGCAGCGACCAGACCGGCATCCAGTAGCGGCGCACCACCGACGCGAGCGCGGGGGAGGGGGCGAAGCGGTGGATGGGCGGCGTGTAGCCCGAGGCGTCGAGCAGGTGGGCCCGCTCGGTCGGGTCGATGCGCCGGACGTCGTCTCCACCGGTCATGTGTCGGATTCTTTCAAGAGTCGAGGCCGTCGGGCGACCACGCTGGAGTCATGAGCATCTACCTCGACGCGGCCGACCGCTTCAGCGACGTCGTCGCCGCCACCACCGACTGGTCCGCGGAGTCCCCCTGCGAGGGCTGGACCGCCGCCGACGTCGTCGACCACGTGATCGACACCGAGCGCGACTTCCTGGCCCGGCACGAGATCGACGCGGGCCCGCGGCCCTCCGGCGATCCCGCGCAGGCGTGGGCCGCGCACCTCGCGGCCGTCCGGCCGCTCGCGACCGACGACGCGATCGCCGCGCGCGAGTTCGACGGCGTCTTCGGCCGCACCACGATCGGTGCGACCCTCGACGCCTTCTACGGCTTCGACCTCGTCGTGCACGGCTGGGACCTCGGCACGTCGAACGGCCGGCCCACGACGTTCACCGAGGCCGACATGGACGCGATGGAGGCCGCCTTCGAGGGCTTCGGCGATCACGCGTACGACGACGGGGTCTTCCGGGGCCCGGTCGAGGTGCCGCCGGACGCCGACCGCCAGACGCGCCTGCTCGCGCGGATGGGCCGCCGCGCGCCCGTCACCGCCTGAGCGTCAGCGGTGCAGCTCGGCGGTGCAGCACTTCACGCTGCCGCCGCCCTTGACGAACTCCGAGAGCTCGACGGGCACCGGCTCGTAGCCACGGTCGCGCAGCGCTGCCGCGAGTCCGGTGGCCTCTGCCGGCAGCACGACGTTCCGGCCGTCGCTGACGAAGTTCAGGCCGAAGGCGAGCGCGTCGGTCTCTGAGCACTCGAGCGCACCCGGGAACAGGCGCCGCAGCGTGCGGCGAGCGGCGGGGCTGAAGGCGGCGGGGAACCAGGCGATGTCGGCCGGGCCGTGGCCGTGTCCGTCGTCGAGCACGCCGAGCGCGACGTCGAGGTGGTAGAACCGCGGGTCCACCAGCTCGAGCGAGACGACCGGGCGCCCCAGGGCGGCCTCGGCCTCGCGGTGCGCGTCGGTGGTGGTGCGGAAGCCGTGGCCGGCGAGCACCACGTCGCGCAGGACGAGGAAGTCGCCCTCGCCCTCGTTCGTGTGGGCCGGGCGCTGGACCTCGCGGCCGGCGGCGCGCAGGAAGTCGACGTGCGCATGCGCCTCGGCCTGACGCTGCGGGAACGCGAACGCGGCCCCGTACGTGCGGTCGGCCACCGAGACGGCGCCGTTGGCCGCGAACACCATGTCGGGCAGTCCGGCCACGGGCTCGAGGAGGTCGATCCGGTGCCCGAGCCCCGCGTACACGTCCTGGAGCGCCTGCCACTGGGCCCGTGCGAGCTCGCGATCGACCGCCGCGGTGGGGTCCATCCACGGGTTGATCGAGTAGACCACGTCGAACTCGGTGGGCGGGCACATCACGTAGTGGCGCGTGCGCGCACTGCGGACGGGGGCGACCAGCGGCGTGGTCAGGATCTGCGTCATGGGGCTCCTCGGGGGACGATGACACGAGCCTAGGGAGCGCGGGACGCCACAACCAGTGGTTTTTCGCGCGCGTTGCAGGCGCTTTCTTGCGCATTCGCGACCCTCGCGTTTGATACGTTGCGCGCATGAGCCTGGACCAGATCGACCGCTCCCTGCTGGACGCCCTGACCGAGGACGGCCGGGCCAGCTATGCCGCCCTCGGCTCGCGCGTGGGCCTGTCCGCACCCGCCGTGAAGCGGCGCGTCGACCGCCTCGTCGAGTCCGGCGTCATCAGCGGCTTCACCGTGGTGGTCGACCCGCACCACCGCGGCTGGACCACCGAGGCCTACGTCGAGGTGCACTGCCAGGGGACGATCTCGCCCCACGTCCTGCGCGAAGCCTTCCTCCAGGTGCCGCAGGTCCACGCGGCGGCCACGGTCTCCGGCGCCGCCGACGCGATCCTGCACCTCGTCGCCGAGGACGTGCGCGACCTCGAGCAGGCGCTCGAGCAGATCCGGATCGGCGCCGCGAGCGTCAGCCAGACCGAGACCTCGATCGTGCTGTCGCGGCTCATCCACGACCGCCACGGCGTCGAGGGCCTGAGCGACCCGCGGGACCACCACCGGCACTGACAGCCCGGCCACAGGCCGGTCACGACCTCCGCCGAGGTCGGGGCGACAGCCTCGTGCCATGACGAGGCGGGTCCGATGGGTGCTGGCGGCGGCGACGACGATGGTGGTCGGTGGCGTCGCGATGTCAACCTCGACGGGCACGGCGGACGCGGACCCGTCCTCGTCGTCCACCGAGGTCGCCGTGGCCGCGGCGCACTCCGCCTCCGCGGCGGCGGACGCCACCACGACCGAGGCGGCGCCCGTCGAGGTGACGGACCTGGACCTCCCCGACGGGGTCGCGGTCGCGGTGCTCGACCTCGACGACGGCGACTCCGTCACGGTGGGTGAGGACGAGCAGTACGACACGGCGAGCATCGTCAAGGTCGACATCATCGCGGCACTGCTGTGGCAGAACGGCGGCGACCTGAACGCGACCCAGCAGCGGTGGGCGGCGGCCGCGATCGAGTACAGCGACAACGCGTCGACGAACAGCCTCTACCGCGAGATCGGCGGCCAGGAGGGTCTCGACGCGTTCAACGCCGAGATCGGGCTGACCGACACCGAGGCCGGAGCGGACGGGAGCTGGGGACTGACGCAGACCACCGTCACGGACCAGCTCCGCCTCCTCGAGGTGGTGTTCGGTGACGACTCCGTGCTCGACGACGCGGCCAGGGACTGGCTGGCGGGTCTGATGGAACAGGTCGTCGACTCGCAGAGCTTCGGCGTCAGCGCTGCCGCCGACGATCCCTCCGCCGCCGAGCTCAAGGTCGGCTACCTCCAGCGGTCGGCGACGGCGCTGTGGGACGTCACGAGCATCGGCCGGATCGAGGCCGACGGCCACACGCTGCTCGTCGCCGTGCTCGCCGAGGACCAGGCCACCTTCGAGTCGGGCCGGACGGCCATCGACACGGCCGCGCAAACCGCCGTCGCCGCCATCGGCTGACTCCTGGGGCACTAGCGTGAGCGCATGACCCGATCCCGCGCGGCCTCGGTCGGAGCCGGACTCGTCGGCGCTCTCGTCTTCGTCGAGTTCGTCAGCGGGTTCCTGCAGGGGTACTACACGCCGCTGGCCAGCGACATCGCGCGCCACCTCGACATCAACGACGCCGACGTCAACTGGTTCGAGGCGGCCCAGCTGCTGCTCTCGGCGCTGTGCGTCCCACCGCTGTCGAAGCTCGGTGACCTGATCGGGCACCAGAAGGTGCTGGTGTGGTCGGCCGTGCTGACCGCGATCGCCACGTGCGGCATCGCCTTCGCGACCACCTTCGAGGCCTACCTCGTGTTCTGGGCGCTGCAGGGCGTGTTCACCGTCTGGCTGCCCCTCGAGGTCGCCCTGATCTACCGCCGCAGCGCCGGGATGGAACAACGGGCCGCGGCCACTCGTCGCGCGACGGGCGTCATCGTCGCCGCCCTCCAGGCCGGGGCCATCGCCGGCGCGCTGTCGGCCGGTGCGACCTCCGCCGCGTTCGACGAGCTGTGGATGGTGCTGGCGGTGCCGGCGCTGCTCACGGTGGGCGTCGTCTTCGTCATCATCGGCTTCGTCCCCGACGTCCACGAGCGCCAGTCCGGATCGCTCGACGGCGTCGGGCTGGTCCTGCTGAGCTCGAGCCTGCTGCTGGTGACCGGAGGCCTGTCGCTCGTGCGGGTGCTCGGCGTCGGCTCGCCGTGGCCCTGGATCGCGATCGCCCTCGGCGCGCTGGTCCTGGTGCCGTTCGTCGCGTACGAGCTCCAGGCCGGTGATCCGATCATCGACCTGCGGGTGATGCGCCGCGCCTCGATGTGGCCCGTGCAGTTCACCGCCCTGCTGTTCGGCGTGAGCGTGCTCGGTGCGCAGATCCCGCTGTCGACCTTCGCCCAGACCGACCCGGACGTGCACGGCTACGGTCTCGGCCTCAACTCCTCGACCGTGGCCCCGATCATCGGCGGCTACGTGCTCTCGATGCTGATCGGCGCCCTCGTCTTCGCCCGGGTGAGCCAGCGGTTCACGCCGCGGGCCTGCCTCATCGGCGCGGCGACCCTCGTGGGCATCGGGTACGCCTCGCTCGTGCCGCTGCACCACTCCGTCGCCCAGATGGCGGCGTGCATGGTGGTGGCGGGCCTCGGCTCCGGTGCTTTGGTCGCCGCGCTGCCCGCCGCCGCGGCCGCCGCGGCACCCGAGGGACGGACCGCCGTCGCGACCGGGCTGACCAACACCACCAAGACCATCGGCGGGTCGTTCGCGTCCTGCGTCTTCGGCGTCGCCCTCGCGACGGGCGCCACGCACGCGACCGCCGCGTCCATGTCCGGCTACTACACCGTCTGGATCGTCTGCTCGGTCACGGCGTTCGTGGCCGCGATCGGACTGACGTTCGTGCCGCGGCTGGCGTTCGCCGACCCGGCCATCATCGAGGAGGAGATCGGACGATGAACGCCGCCGCACGCCTGTCCGAGCTGGTCGCGTGCCGCACCGTGTCGGCGCCCGACGAGCGGGACGAGGCCGAGTTCGTCGCGTTCCGCGAGACGTTCGCCCGGCTCTACCCGAGCCTGCACGCGTCCCTCGAGCTCACGCAGTTCGAGGGAGGCACGCTGCTGTTCCGCTGGCCCGGACGCTCCACCGAGCGGCCGCTCGTGCTGATGGCGCACTACGACGTGGTGCCGGCCCCCGCCGAGCAGTGGGAGCGCGACCCGTTCGCGGGCGTCATCGAGGACGGCTTCGTCCACGGCCGCGGCGCGCTCGACGACAAGGGCCCGCTGGTCTGCATCGCCGAGGCGGTCGAGTCGCTCCTGGCCGAGGGCTTCGAGCCCGCCCGCGACGTCTACCTCTCCTTCGGCTCCGACGAGGAGGTCTTCGGGCACGGCGCGGCCGAGGTCGTCGAGCACCTCGACTCGATGGGCGTGCGCCCGTGGCTCGTCTCCGACGAGGGCGGCGCGATCGTCGACGACGGCCTGCCCGGCGTCTCGGCGACCACCGCGATGGTCGCCATCGTCGAGAAGGGCACCGTCGACGTCGGCCTGCTGGCGCGCGGTGGGGGAGGGCACGCGTCCACCCCGTCGAAGAACGGCGCCACGGCGCGCCTGGCCCGGGCCATCGTGCGGATCGACCGGCACCCGGCGACGCCGCACCTGTCCGAGCCGGTGCTGCAGATGCTCGAGGCCCTCGCCGGCCTGGTGCCGAAGCCCGTCGCGCCCGTGCTCGCTCATGCCCGCCGCGCGAACCGGCCCGTGGCCGAGCTGCTGGCCCGGCTGGGCAAGGAGACCGGCGCGATGGTGCGCACGACGATGGCTGTCACCCAGCTCAGCGGCAGCCCCGCGCGCAACGTGCTCGCCACCGAGGTGCGCGCCAACGTCAACGTGCGGCTCGCCGTGGGGGACACCCGCGAGCAGCTCCGCGCGCGGCTCGAGAGGCTGTTCCGCGGCCTCGACGTCGAGGTCGAGCGGATGGACGGCGAGGACCCGCCGCCGGTGTCGCGCACCGACAACGACGCCTGGCGGGCGCTGGGGGAGGCCGTGAAGGCCCTCGGCCCCGACATCGCCGTCGTCCCGTACGTGCAGACCGGCGGCACCGACTCGCGCCACTTCACCCGGATCAGCGACTCGGTCTACCGGTTCGCGCCGCTGCACATGACCCGGGCGCAGCGCGACTCGATCCACGCGCCGAACGAGAAGGTCGCGATCGACACGCTCGAGCGGGGTGCGGCCTTCCACCGCGCGCTCATCACCGGGATGGACTGAAGCCGCTAGGGTCGCCGCATGGCCGTCGATCCCACCGGTGCCGACCTCAAGCGGTTCCTCGGCGAGGACCCCGGAGGTCCGGTCGTGATGCTCAACCTCCTGCAGTTCCGCGAGGACGGTGTCGCCTCCTATCGCGAGTACACGACGCGCATCGCGCCCTTCCTGGAGAGGGTCGGCGGCGAGGTCGTGTACGTCGGCGACCTGTCCACGGCGCTGGTCGCGCCCGACGGCTGGGCATGGGACGCGGTGCTCCTCGTGCGCTACCCGTCGCGCGCCGCGTTCAGCCAGATGGTGGCCGACCCGGAGTACCAGCAGATCACCGGACTGCGCACCGCGGCGCTCGACGAGGCCGTGCTGCAGGCCGGCCTCCCGTGGCCGATTTGAGTCCGGCACCCCTTTCGACGTAGACTTGTGTGTCGGCCTTGTCGGGCCGTATCCCCATGCCCTCCGGCAGCCCTTGAACGGGTGGGGAGACGTGCGTGCCAGGCCGATCAGTCGATACGAAGAAGTTGAGGTGTATGGCGAAAAAAGAAGGCGTCATCGAGATGGAGGGTGCGGTCGTCGAGGCCCTGCCCAACGCGATGTTCCGAGTCGAGCTGGCCAACGGCCACAAGGTCCTCGCGCACATCAGCGGCAAGATGCGCCAGCACTACATCCGGATCCTCCCCGAGGACCGTGTCGTGGTGGAACTCTCGCCGTACGACCTCAGCCGCGGACGCATCGTCTACCGCTACAAGTGACAACTACACATCCCCCACGTTCAGTTCGTACCGAAGAGAGAGCTTCTCGATGAAGGTCAACCCGAGCGTGAAGAAGATCTGTGACAAGTGCAAGGTGATCCGTCGCCACGGCCGCGTCATGGTGATCTGCGAGAACCCGCGCCACAAGCAGCGCCAGGGCTGAGCAGCAACCTTCTTCAACGCAGCACCCTGAACATCTGACGGCTCACCCGGGCCCCGCCACCAGGCGGAGTCCCGGGTGTCACCTCCGGCGCAGAGGCCGGAGCTCGATCGAGGCGATCGAGATGCCCCAGGTGACGACACCTCTGCTTAACCGAAAGGAACTGCCAGCACATGGCACGCCTCGTCGGAGTGGATCTGCCGCGCGAAAAGCGCGTGGTGATCGGACTCACGTACATCTTCGGGATCGGCCGCACCCGTGCGGTCGAGGCCCTCGCCGCCACCGGCATCGACCCCAACACCCGCGTTCACGAGCTGAACGACGACCAGCTCGTCGCGCTCCGTGACCACATCGAGGCGAACTACCAGGTCGAGGGTGACCTGCGCCGCGAGGTCACCGCGGACATCCGCCGCAAGATGGAGATCGGCTCCTACCAGGGCCGCCGTCACCGTGCGCACCTGCCCGTTCGCGGCCAGCGCACCAAGACCAACGCGCGCACCCGCAAGGGCCCCAAGCGCACCGTCGCCGGAAAGAAGAAGTGAGGTAGCCGATGCCCCCCAAGAACTCCGGTGCCAAGAAGGTGCGCCGCAAGGAGAAGAAGAACGTCGTTCAGGGCGAGGCCCACATCAAGAGCACGTTCAACAACACGCACGTGACGATCACCGACCCCAGCGGTGCGGTGATCGCGTGGGCCTCCGGCGGAACCGTCGGCTTCAAGGGCTCGCGCAAGTCGACTCCGTACGCCGCCGGCATGGCCGCCGAGGCCGCCGGACGTCAGGCGATGGACCACGGCATGAAGAAGGTCGACGTCTTCGTCAAGGGCCCCGGCTCGGGACGCGAGACGGCGATCCGGTCGCTCAGCGGCGTCGGCCTCGAGGTCGGCACCATCTCTGACGTGACCCCCAGCCCGCACAACGGCTGCCGTCCGCCCAAGCACCGTCGTCTCTGACGCGTCGTCGACTTTTTCCTCAAGGAGTAATCAACCATGGCCCGTTACACCGGACCTCTCACCAAGAAGTCGCGCCGCTACGGCGTCGACCTCGTCGGTGGGGACAAGGCCTTCGAGCGCCGTCCGTACGCGCCCGGCCAGCACGGCCGCACCCGCGTCAAGGAGTCGGAGTACCGCACCCAGCTGCAGGAGAAGCAGAAGGCGCGCTACACCTACGGCGTCCTCGAGAAGCAGTTCCGCAAGTACTACGAGCTGGCCTCGCGCCGTCCCGGCAAGACCGGTGACAACCTGCTGAGCCTGCTCGAGAGCCGTCTCGACAACGTCGTCTACCGTGCCGGCCTGGCCCGCACGCGCCGTCACGCCCGCCAGCTGGTGACTCACGGTCACTTCCTGGTCAACGGCGTGAAGACGAACATCCCGTCCTTCCAGGTCAGCAAGCACGACATCATCGATGTCAAGGCCAAGAGCCTGGAGACGACGCCGTTCATCGTGGCGCGCGAGACGCACGACTCCGACACCGTGCCCGGCTGGCTCGACGTGTCGCCCGAGCGTGGCCGCATCCTGGTTCACCAGAACCCGGTCCGCGAGCAGATCACCGTTCCGATCCAGGAGCAGCTGATCGTCGAGTTCTACTCGAAGATCTGATCCTCCACCTCTGTCCACCAACCCGGCCCTCATATAGCGGTGGGTCCGGAAAGGAAGAAACACCATGCTGATCGCCCAGCGCCCCGTCCTGTCCGAAGAGGTCGTCGACGAGTTCCGTTCGCGGTTCGTCATCGAGCCCCTCGAGCCCGGCTTCGGCTACACCCTCGGCAACTCGCTGCGTCGCACGCTGCTGTCGTCGATCCCGGGTGCGGCCGTCACCTCGATCAAGATCGACGGTGTCCTCCACGAGTTCTCGACCATCGAGGGCGTCACCGAGGACGTCACCGAGATCATCCTCAACCTGAAGAACCTCGTGGTCTCCTCGACCATCGACGAGCCCGTCGTGATGTACCTGCGCGCCGATGAGGCCGGTGACGTCACCGCCGCCGCCATCACGCCGCCGGCCGGTGTGGAGGTCCACAACCCGGACCTGCACGTCGCCACCCTGAACGACAAGGGTCGCCTCGAGATCGAGCTGGTCGTCGAGCGTGGCCGCGGCTACGTGTCGGCCGTCCAGAACAAGACCGGCGACGAGGAGATCGGCCGCATGCCGGTCGACTCGATCTACAGCCCGGTCCTGAAGGTCACCTACAAGGTCGAGGCCACCCGAGTCGAGCAGCGCACCGACTTCGACAAGCTGATCATCGACGTCGAGACCAAGGCCTCGATCCTGCCGCGCGACGCGATCGCGTCGGCCGGGTCCACCCTGGTCGAGCTGTTCGGTCTGGCTCGCGAGCTCAACGTCGAGGCCGAGGGCATCGACATCGGCCCGTCGCCGGTCGACGAGCAGCTGGCCGCCGACCTGGCGCTGGCGATCGAGGACCTGGACTTCACGGTTCGCTCGTACAACTGCCTCAAGCGCGAGGGCATCCACACCGTGGGTGAGCTCATCACGCGCAGCGAGCAGGACCTGCTGGACATCCGCAACTTCGGTTCGAAGTCGATCGACGAGGTCAAGGCCAAGCTCGCCGAGCTCGGTCTGTCGCTCAAGGACAGCCCGTCGGGCTTCGATCCCTCCGCCGTCATCGACAACTTCGACGAGGACGCCGGTTTCGCCGAGGACGAGCAGTACTGAGCTGCTCTGACACCACTGATTCAGGAGTAACGACATGCCCACCCCCACCAAGGGTCCTCGCCTCGGCGGCAGCCCCTCGCACCAGCGGCTGATCCTGGCCAACCTGGCCCAGAGCCTGTTCGAGCACGGCCGCATCACGACGACCGAGGCCAAGGCCAAGCGTCTGCGTCCGTACGCCGAGCACCTCATCACGAAGGCCAAGACCGACACGGTGGCCAACCGCCGCCAGGTCGTCAAGGTCATCCGTGACAAGGGCGTCCTGCACACGCTCTTCACGGAGATCGGCCCGGCCATGGCCACCCGCCCGGGCGGCTACACGCGCATCACGAAGATCGGTCCGCGCAAGGGCGACAACGCCCCCATGGCCGTCATCGAGATCGTGGAGACCAAGGAGTTCGACGCCAGCGCGCCGAAGGCCCCGCGTGCCGAGGCCGCCCCGGCGGTCGAGGAGGCTCCCGTCGAGGAGACCGCGACCGACGAGGCAGTGACCGACGAGGCCACCGAGGCTCCGGCCGAGGAGACGACCGAGGCTCCCGCTGACGAGGCCGTCGCCGAGGAGGCCCCCGAGGCCTCCGAGGACGAGACCAAGTAACACCTCCGCACGAAGCGCCCACCCCGCACGGGGTGGGCGCTTCGTCGTTCCCGGGCACCTACGGGGGCGGTGAGCTGTCAACCGAACCTCCGCGGACCCGGTGAGTGGTCAACCGCACCGAGGGTCCATGCGGTTGACAGCTCACCGCCCCCGCGCGGGAAGGGCTGACCACTCACCGCTCTGCCAGCCCCGCCGATGCCGGGAACGCGGGGGTTTCGGGATATGCTCGCGCGTGGCCCCTCGCGCACGAGGTGGCTCTGCTTTCGGGGAAGGTCCATCCATGACGCTGCGTCTGCGCCGTCCACTCTCTCTCGTCGTCCCGGTCGTGACGTCGCTCGCCCTCGCCGGCGGCGCGATGGCCGCGGTCGCCCAGACCGAGCCCGCGCCCGCCGCGCCGCTCAACACCACCGACGCGCCGCAGCCGGCACGCGGCATCATCGTGAAGCTCGCCGACGACGCGGACACCGAGGTCGGTGACCTCACCGACGAGGTCGCTGCCGAGCTGCCCGACGGCGTCGGCGTGGCCAACTCGACCGAGGGCGCGAGCGACCTCGGCGTGCTCGACCTGTCGACCCAGGTGGACGCCACCGACCTCGACGACGCGATCGAGCAGCTGGAGGACAACCCGGACGTCGAGTGGGCCGTCCCCAACGGCGTGCGCCTGCCGTCGGCCACGGCCTCGGACCCTTACTACGTAAATGGGCGCCTGTGGAACCTCAACGGCACGTGGGGCGTCCACGCCAACCGCGCGTGGGACATCACCACCGGCTCCCCGAGCGTGCGCGTCGGCGTGCTGGACACCGGTGTGCTCATGGGGCACCCCGACCTGTCCGGGCAGTTCGTTGCCGGGTACGACTTCGTCGACGACGAGTACGACTGCATGAACTCCTCCTGCTCGCGGTACGCGTACCGCCGCACCTACATCAGCGCCAATGACCGCAGCAGCTGGGACTCGAACCCGTCTGATCCGGGCGACGGCCGCACGAGCAGCGCGCAGTGCGAGTACATGGGTCCCGGTCGAAGCTCGTGGCACGGCACGCACGTCGCCGGCACGATCGCGGCGAAGCGCAACAACGGCGGCGTTGTCGGTGTCGCCCCGACCGTGAAGATCCAGCCCATCCGCGTCCTGGGCCGCTGCGGTGGCACCGACTGGGACATCGCCATGGGCATCCTCTGGGCCTCGGGCGCCAACGTGAACGCCTACGACGGTCGCCGTCATGCGACCGTGCCCGTGAACCGCACCCCGTCGAAGGTCATCAACCTCTCGCTCGGCGGCTACGTTCCCAACACGACGCAGGTCCGTCAGCTCTGCCAGTTCTACGGCCAGATCGCGTCGATCGCCCGCAAGCGTGGCTCGACGATCGTCGCCGCGGCCGGCAACAACGGCGGCAATCACGCCTACAACGTCCCGTCGGTCTGCCCCGGCTTCATCGCCGTTGCGGCCACCACGAAGACCGGAACGCGCGCCGGCTACTCCAACTACGGCGCCGGAATCGATCTGGCGGGTCCCGGTGGTTCGGGAGCGGCTGTCGATGGAGAGAACATCATCTCCACGTACAACAACGGTGATCAGGCGCCCGGCGGCTACACGTACGAGGAGCTTCAAGGCACCAGCATGGCCACGCCCGCCGTGGCCGCGACCGCCGCGCTGGCGTACTCGGTGGGCATCACGAACCCCGACGTCGTGGAGCGGGTCCTCAAGGCCACGGCTCGCCGTTCCGGCAGCTGCACGGCCGCGCAGTGCGGCTCGGGAGTCGTCAGCGCCTACAACGTGCTGATGGCCAAGGCCCCGACGAGCGCCCCGCGCATCAGCGGCGCGGCCCGCCCGGGTCGCACCCTCCGCGCGACCACCGGCTCGTGGCGCAACGGTGCGACCGTGCGCCTGACCTGGTACCGCGGATCGAAGGTGGTCCGCTACGGCACGACCTACCGCGTGACGAAGGCCGACCTCGGCAAGAAGGTCACCGTGCGGGCCACGGCTACCAACGGCTCGCGCGCGATCTTCCACCAGCGCTCGGTCGTGGTGAAGTCGAAGCCGAAGATGGCGTTCTCGATGCCGTCGAAGTTCAGCAAGTCCAAGAAGGTCAAGCTGCGGGTCAAGATCAAGGCTCCGTACGTGCGCGCCACGGGCACGATCCGGGTCTACGACGGCAACAAGCGCATCGCCGTCAAGAAGATCTACTCCAAGAACAAGGGCAAGGTCACGATCACGCTGCCCAAGATCAAGAAGAAGGGCAAGCACCGCATCCGGGTGATCTACTCCGGCAGCGCGAAGGTGAGCGCGACGAAGAAGAGCAAGGTCGTCCGCGTCCGCTGATCCTCGCGTGATGCGAGGGGATGGTGTGACGCGCGGGACCTGCCCTATCCTGCTGAGGTCGTTCCCGTCGGGGGGAACCACCTCGAGACAGGACCTCCTGTGCGTCGCACCCTCGCCCTCACCGCCCTGCCCGTGCTCCTGGTCGCCTCGGCGCTGGTGAGCACGGGCGCTTCTGCCCAGCAGCCCGATCCGGTTGCAGCCGCCGACCCGGCAGCACGACCGACGCCGCAGATCGCGCGCGGCCTGATCGTCAAGGCGTCGACCGCCACGACGGCGCGGCGGTCGTCGCTCGCGCGCTCGGCGGAGTCCGAGCTGCCCGGTGCCGACATCGGCTCGACGCGCGCCGCTCCCGCCGGCCTGTCGGTGCTGGAGCTCGAGCGTCCCGTGGCCGTGGAGGATCTCGAGCCCGCCATCGCCGAGCTGTCGGCCCGGCCGGACGTCGAATGGGTCGTGCCCGACACGCTGCGCACGGTCTCCAGCGCCCCGCCGGTCGCCGTGAACGACCCAGGCTTCCTCACGCAGGGCAACCTCTGGGACGCCACGCGGGACGACGGCGGCTACACGACCAAGGCACCGTCCCTCTGGCGCTCGACCCGCGGCAGCGGCTCGGTGGTCGTCGCGGTCGTCGACACGGGCATCACGGATCACCCCGACCTGGCCGGCCAGACGGTCGCCGGCTACGACTTCGTCGACGACGAGTGCACGCCCGACGAGGCCACGGGCGACTGCGTCCGCGACGGCACGTACGTCAACGCCGGTGACGAGGACGGCTGGGACCCTGACCCGTCCGATCCGGGCGACTGGGTGGACGAGGATCTGGCGGTGAAGTGCTTCGACCTGGGCGAGAACGACGATCCCGCGGACTACGTCACCGACAGCTCGTGGCACGGCACGCACGTCGCCGGCACCGTCGCGGCGACGGCGGACAACGGCATCGGCGTCGCCGGGGTCGCTCCCGCGGTGAAGGTGCAGCCGGTGCGCGTGATCGGGCACTGCGGTGGCTGGGACTCCGACATCGCGGTCGGCATCCTGTGGGCCGCGGGGCTCGACCTGCGCGCGTACGGGGTGCCCCTCAACCGCACGCCGGCCCAGGTGGTCAACCTTTCGCTGGGCTCGGACTACGCCAGCGCCGACGGAGCCCGTGCCGCCTGCCTGCTGTACGACGTGGTCGGCGGACTCGCGCGCTCGCAGGGCGCGACGCTGGTCGCCGGGGCAGGCAACTCGTCGGTCCCGGACATCTTCCCGGTCGCCCAGAGCGTGCCCGCCTCGTGCGACGGCTACGTGAGCGTCGTCGCGACGAGCGAGACCGGTCACCGCGCCTGGTACTCGACGGCGGGCCCCGGATCGGACATCGCGGCTCCCGGTGGCGACATGAACGTCCTGCGGCCCGAGGACCCCACGACCCCCGGCTCGCCGACCTCGTACCCCGAGCGCGGCATCCTCTCGACGGTCAACCTGGGTGTCGAAGGTCCGACGGAGCCCGGCTACGGCCGGTCGCAGGGCACCAGCATGGCGGCCCCGGCGGTCTCCGCGGGCGCGGCGCTGCTGTACTCGCTCGGCGTCACGGACCCGACCGCCGTGGAGGCGCAGCTCAAGGCCGCGACGCAGGGCTTCTCCCCGGACATCAAGGGGGCGCAGGTGATCGGTGGCGGTGCTCTGACGACCGACACGATCGACTGCACGACCTCGGGACGCACGTCCTGCGGCGCGGGCATCCTCGACCTGTCGAAGGTGACGGCCCCGCTCGGCGCGCCGTTGCTCTCGGGCACGCGGGCGCCCGGGGGAGTGCTCCGCGCGACGTCGCGCGGTCTGACGAACTCCGGCGGCACCTCCGCCATCTCGTGGTGGCGTGGGTCCACCCGCGTGGGCACGGGCGCGACCTACCGGATCACGGCGGCGGACCTCGGTCGCACGCTCACGGCGCGCGACACGGTCGCGTCGGGCAGCTTCGCCGGGATCTTCCGGTCGGCCACCGTCTCGGTGCCGGCGACGAAGGCCCGCTCGCGGGTGGCGATGTCGGTGGCGTCGAGCCTCAAGCGCACGAAGCGCGCGCGCCTCGTCGTGCGGGTGTCCGCGCCGCTGGTGCGTCCCACCGGCACGATCCGGGTCTACGACGGCCGCAAGCGGATCGCCACGAAGCGCCTGTACGCCTCGAGCGGCGGCAAGGTCGCGATCCTGCTGCCGCAGATCACGAAGAAGGGCAAGCACCGGATCCGCGTGGTCTACTCCGGCGACGCCCAGGTGAGGTCGGGACAGGTCAGCAAGGTCGTGCGGGTCCGCTGACCCTCAGGCGAAGCGGTCGCCCCGTCCGATGCGGACGGGGCCCTTCGCGGTCGTCGCGGTCACCGGCTCGCCGCGCTGGGTGACCACGACGACGCCGTCCTCGGCGAGGGCATCGGCGAGTCGACGAACCGCGTCCATGCGGTCGCGCCACTGCTCGCCGCCGACCACGCGGGCGACGTCGCTGGGACAGGTCGTCGAGCCGTCGCGCTTGCGCAGCAGGGCGCGCATCGCCGCGGTCGAGCGGGTGGCGATCGAGTGGTCGGTGGGCTCCTCCCACCACGGTCGGCCTCGTTCGCCGAGGGCCACCTTGGCGTCGCCGACCCGGTCGCGGGCGTCGGGCTCGCCGGCCTTGACCGCGCGGCGCGCGCTCATCAGCTCGTCGACGAGCTCCTGACGCAGCCCGTCGGGGACCTGCGGATCGGTGGCGCGCCACTTCCGCCCGCCGATGACCAGGAAGCGGCCGTCGGGGGTGCGCTCCGGCTCGGTGTCCCTCGGCATCGGCGTCCTCCCGTCGCCTCGACGCTAGCCGAGGAGGTGCGGTGCCGCAGGGCGTCGGTCAGCGGACGCCGAGAGGACCGGCGAGGGGGAGCGACCACGGCAGCGCCGCGTGCTCGTCGCGCAGGAACTCCAGCGGCTTGACCATGTCGTCGGGCATGGGCGTGGTGCGACGCGTGCCGAGGTCGACGTGCAGCTCGAGGAACTCGAGCGTGTTGGCCACCGTGCCGCGGGAGCGGTTCGCCAGGATCGTCTGGCCGTGCACCGTCTTGGGGCCGACGCCGAGGATCCGCAGGTGCACCGAGAGCTCGTCGCCGACGAGGGACTCGTCGAGGAACCGAACGTGGTGCTCGACGCTGAAGACGCTGTGCCCGGTGCGGACGCGGTAGTCGTCGTCGAACCCGAGCTCGCGGAACGCCAGGTCCGAGCCCTCCATGTGGAGCCGGTAGTAGTGGCAGACGTTCACGTGCCCGTTGCCGTCCTCGAACTCCGGCGGCGCGACGAGGCGCATCGCGGTGCCGAGGGCGTCGAGGTCGTCCACGGTGGGTCGTGCGGGGGTGGTCATGGCGGTCACTCTAACCAGAGCCGGATTCCAGATCGGACGCTCGCCCCGTGGAACGGGGGTGGCCCGGACGAGGGCCGCCGGGTTATCGTGTTAAATCTGAAACCAAGTTCACCTTGTGATGCAGGACCATGAACCGCGTCACAGCCGAGGCAATCGAAGGACGACGCATGGTCAACATCGTTTCGCGGATCTGGGCCCACGCCGACGCCGAGCCGGACCGGGTCGCGATCCGCTCACCGCGCACCGTGACGTACGCCGAGCTGCGCGAGACGAACCGCCGCGTCGCCGGCGCCGTGCGCGCCGCCGGCCTCTCGCCGCTGGACCGCGTGCTGTTCATCGCGCCGACGATCCCCGAGTTCCCCGAGGTCTACTACGGCCTGCACGCCGCCGGCGTGACGGTGACGACGATGAACGTCATGTCGACGTCGCCCGAGATCGGCTACGTCCTCGACGACTCGGAGGCCTCACTGGTCATCGCGTGGCACGAGTGCGCCGACGCGGCCCGCGAGGCCGCGGCCGACCGGGGCGTGGAGTTCTGGCAGCTCGAGCCCGGCCTGTCGTTCGACGCCGAGCCGCTGCAGGACGCACACGACCACGCGCCCGACGACACCGCGATCATCCTCTACACGTCGGGCACGACCGGCCGTCCGAAGGGCGCCGAGCTGACCGCGCTCAACCTCGACGCCACGGTCGACTCCTTCCTGCCCGTGCTGGAGCTGACCGCCGACGACCGCTTCGGCACGGCACTCCCGCTCTTCCACGTCTTCGGCCAGGCCGTCTGCATGAACACGGCGCTCGCGATCGGCGCCTCGTTCTCGCTGCTGTCGCCGTTCAGCGCCGAGAGGATGCTCGACATGGTCAAGAGCGACCAGCTGACCACCGTCTCGGGCGTCCCGACGATGTGGAACGCGATGCTGCACGCGCAGGGCGACTACACGCCCGAGGACTTCGCGTCGCTGCGGATGGCCTCCTCGGGCGGCGCGTCGCTGCCGGTGGAGATCATCCGCGCGTTCACCGAGCGCTTCGGCTGCACGATCCTCGAGGGCTACGGCCTCACCGAGACCACCGGCGCGGCGACCTTCAACGACATCCACCGCGAGCAGCGCACGGGCACCACCGGCCCGACCCTGCCCGGCACGCAGGTCGAGATCCGCGACTCGGAGGGCTGCGTGCTGTCCCCGGGCGAGGTCGGCGAGGTCTTCATCAAGGGCCCGACGGTCATGAAGGGCTACTGGAACCGCCCCGACGTCAACGCGCAGGAGCTCGTCGACGGCTGGCTGAAGTCCGGCGACCTCGGCTCGGTCGACGCCGACGGCTACCTGACGATCGTCGACCGCGTGAAGGACCTCGTGATCCGTGGCGGCTACAACGTCTACCCGCGCGAGGTCGAGGAGGTGCTGTACGAGCACCCCGGCATCGTCGAGGTGGCCGTGGTCGGCATCCCCGACGACCACTACGGCGAGGAGATCGCCGCCGTGATCGCGTCGGCCCCCGGCCACGAGCTGACCGGCGACGAGATCCGCACGTGGGCCAAGCAGCGCCTCTCGGCGTACAAGGTGCCGCGCATCTACTCCTTCGTCGACGCGCTGCCCAAGGGTGCGACCGGCAAGATCCTCAAGCGCTCGATCGACAAGAGCGCGCTGCGCGAGCTCGCCGAGTCGGCGGCTCGCGCGCGATGAGCGACGTCGAGGTCGTCGCGTCCGCCGAGACGCCGCGCGCCGTGCTGTTCGACTTCGGGGGAGTGCTCACCGCGAGCGTCTTCGCCTCGTTCGAGCGATTCAGCCGTGAGGTGTGCGGCGGCGACCCGAAGGCCGTCGTGAACGCGTTGTCGCACGACGAGGCGGCGAAGGCCGCGCTGGTCGACCACGAGTGCGGCCGCGTCGAGGACGAGGTCTTCGAGGAGGCGCTCGCGCTGGCGCTGGCGGCCCAGGGCCACACGGTCGAGGCCGTAGGTCTGATCGCGCGGATGCAGGAGGACCTGCACCCCGACCACGCGATGACCGGGCTCGTCCGCCGGCTCAAGGAGCAGGGCGTCGCGGTGGCGCTGGTGTCGAACTCGCTCGGTCGCGACTGCTACACCGGCCACGGCCTGGACGAGCTGTTCGAGGTCCAGGCGATCTCGGGCCGCGAGGGTGTGCGCAAGCCGTCGCGCCGGCTCTACGAGGTCGCCTGCGAGCGGCTGGGCGTGCGTCCGGCCGAGGCGATCATGATCGACGACCTGGCCATGAACATTCGTGCGGCCCACGCGCTGGGCATGGGCGGCATCGTCCACAGCGACGCCGAGCGCACGATCCCGGCGCTGGCCGCACTGCTCGGACTGGACCCGGAGACGCTGGGCGCGGAGCCTGCGACGACCGGGACTTGAACTTGAGTCCGAATTCAGATTAGGGTGTGAAGCACGTCACGGTCCCCCTCGCGGACCCGCACCGCGGGCCCCGGACCGTCCCCACTCGGAGGAGCACCATGGACATCCACGGCAAGGTCGCCGTCGTCACCGGAGCCGGTGGCGGCATCGGAGCCGCCCTCGCGGACGCGCTGGTCGCGAACGGCGCGAAGGTCGTCGTCGCGGACCTCAAGTCCGACGGCGTCGAGGCCGTCGCGGCCCGCCTGAACGAGGCCACGCCCGGCTCGGCCGTCGCGGTCGCCGGCGACGTCTCGCAGACCGCTCAGATCGAGCGGCTGATCGCCGCCGCCGAGGAGTCCTTCGGCCCGGTCGACCTCTACTTCGCCAACGCCGGCGTCGGCGGGGGAGTGACCCTCGAGGCCTCCGAGGAGGACTGGGACGTCGCCCACCAGGTCAACGTCATGGCGCACGTGCGCGCCGCCAAGCTGCTGGTGCCCGGCTGGATCGAGCGCGGCCAGGGCTACTTCGTGTCCACCGCCTCGGCCGCCGGCCTGCTGACGCAGATCGGCTCGGCCACCTACTCGGTGAGCAAGCACGGCGCCGTCGCGTTCGCCGAGTGGCTCGCGATCACGTACGGCGACCAGGGCGTGGCCGTCAGCTGCCTGTGCCCCATGGGCGTCAACACCGACATGCTCACCGGCGGCGCCCCGATCACCAACGAGACGCAGCGTCGCGCCGCCCAGGCCGTCACCGACGCCGGTGGCGTGCTCGAGGCCGACGAGGTCGCCGCGATCGTGCTCAAGGCGATGGAGTCCGAGGAGTTCCTGATCCTGCCGCACCCCGAGGTCAAGGTCTTCCAGTCCCGCAAGGCCGGCGACATCGACCGCTGGATCGCCGGCATGCGCCGCTACCAGGCCTCGCTGGCCTGACCCCCGACCCCACCCACAGCCAGCAAGGAGCTGACATGCATTTCGAACTCTCGGAGACCGCCAAGGAGTACCAGGCGAAGCTGCTCGCCTTCATGGACGAGCACGTCTACCCGGCCGAGGCCGTGTACCACCAGCAGATGGCGGAGTCCGGCAACCCGAACTTCCACCCGCCGGTCCTCGAGGAGCTCAAGGCCGAGGCGAAGAGCCGCGGTCTGTGGAACCTGTTCCACCCCCACAAGGACGAGGCCTGGGGATCGCCCGGCCTGAGCAACCTCGACTACGCGCCGCTGGCCGAGATCACGGGCCGCAGCCCGTACATCGCGCCCGAGGCCATCAACTGCAACGCTCCCGACACCGGCAACATGGAGGTCCTCCAGCTGTTCGGCACCGAGGAGCACAAGGAGAAGTACCTCAAGCCGCTGCTCGCGGGTGAGATGGCGTCGGCCTTCTGCATGACCGAGCCCGCGGTCGCCAGCTCGGACGCCACCAATGTCGAGCTCAGCATGACCCCCGACGGCGACGAGTACGTCCTCAACGGCCGCAAGTGGTTCGCCTCGAACGCCCTGCACGCCAACTGCAAGGTGCTCATCGTCATGGGCAAGACCAACTTCGAGGCCGAGACGCACCGCCAGCAGTCGATGATGGTCGTCCCCGTCGACACCCCCGGCGTGACGATCGTCCGCGGCCTGCCGGTCTTCGGCTACATGGACCGCGAGGGTCACGCCGAGATCCTGTTCGAGGACGTCCGCGTCCCCAAGACGGCGCTGCTCGCCGGCGAGGGCGACGGCTTCATGATCAGCCAGGCCCGCCTCGGGCCCGGTCGCATCCACCACTGCATGCGCTCGATCGGCATGGCCGAGCGCGCGCTCGACCTGATGATCGCGCGGGCCCAGAGCCGCACGACGTTCGGCGAGCCCGTCGCGAACCGCTCGAACATCCAGGACTGGATCGCCGAGGCCCGCATCGAGATCGAGATGATCCGCCTGCTGGTGTTCAAGACGGCGTACCTGATGGACACCGTGGGCAACCAGAAGGCCCGCACCGAGATCGCGGCCATCAAGGTGGCGGCCCCGGAGATCGCGCTGAAGATCATCGACCGCGCGATCCAGGTGCACGGTGGCGGCGGCGTCACCGACGACTTCCCGCTCGCGAGCTTCTACGCCCACCAGCGCACGCTGCGCATCGCCGACGGCCCCGACGAGGTGCACAAGCGCACCATCGCGCGGGTCGAGCTGCGCCGCATGGAGCGAGAGCTCTCGCGCGCCTGACGCCGGACCGCACGGGCGGCGGGATACTCCTCTGTCCCGCCGCCCGTGTCCACGGACCGGACCCCGACCTGAACTTGAGTTCGACTATGACTTAGGCTGTGACGAGCAACACAAGCAGCCGCGCGAGCCGCACTCGGCGGTCCGAGAAACCCCCCGAATCCCAGGAAAGATCCGACCTATGCTGATGGAGACGATGTGACATGAAATGGCGTCGGTTCCTGGTGTCCCGGCTCGTCCGGCTCGCCTTCGTGCTGGTGGCGATCACCACCCTCACGTTCCTCATGATGCACCTGGCCCCGGGCGATCCCGCCCGGCTCGTGGCCGGCATGGACGCGGACGAGCAGGCCGTGCAGGTCGCCCGCGAGCGCCTCGGCCTCGACCAGCCCATGTACAAGCAGTTCCTCGACTACATCGGCGGTCTCTTCCGCGGTGACATGGGCACGTCGTTCGCGACGAGCCAGCCCGTCACCGACGAGATCGCCCAGAAGATCGGCCCCACGGCCCAGCTCGCCGTCTTCGGCATGCTGATCATCCTGCTCGTCGGCCTCCCGATGGGCATCATCGGCGCGGTGCTGACCCGCAACGGCCACCGCGCGTTCGAGATCATGTTCAGCAGCTCCACCGGCGCGATGGCCTCGATCCCGCAGTACCTGATCGCGACCTTCCTGGCCTTCTTCTTCGCCGTGACGTGGCAGATCTTCCCCGTGGCCGGCTCCGGCTCGCTCAACGCGGCCGTGCTGCCCGCGATCGCCATCGCGATCCGCCCGGCGGCCTCGATCGCGCGCCTCGTGCGCGTCCGCACCCTCGAGGTGCTCGAGTCGCCCTACGTGCGCACCGCGCGCAGCAAGCGGCTGCCGACGCGCAAGCTCTACCTGGCGCACGTGTTCCCGAACTCGATCACCACCATGCTCGCGATGGGCGGCGTGACCTTCGCCAGCCTCATCGGCGGCGCCGTCATCGTCGAGCAGGTCTTCGCCCGGCTCGGCCTGGGCACCACCCTCGTCCACAGCGTCCTCGTCGGCGACTACCCGGTCGTGCAGGGCATCGTGCTGCTGCTCGGCTTCTCGGTCGTGCTGGTGAACGCCCTCGTGGACATCATCCTCGGGATCGTCGATCCCCGGACCATGGAGGCCGGCCGATGAAGAAGCACGAGCGCCGCAGCAGCGCGCGCCAGATGTTCGGCGCGTTCCTGTCCACGCCCACGGGCATCGTCTCGGGTCTGATCCTGCTGGGCCTGACCGTCCTGGTGATCCTGGGCCCGAACGGCTTCGGCGACCAGGCCGTCGTCAGCGACATGTCCCGCTCGAGCGAGGGCCCGTCCGCCGACTACCGCTTCGGCACCGACGCCCTGGGTCGCGACATCCTCACCCGCACACTCGCCGCGACCCGGCTCTCGATCCTCTACGCGTCGGCCGCCGTGCTGTTCGCGATGGTGGTCGGCGGCCTGATCGGCGGCCTCATCGCCGCCGGCGGTCCCCGCGTCCGCAAGGTCGGCGGCGCCGTCATCGACTCGATGATGGGCTTCGGCGACATCCTGCTCGCCGTCGTGGTCGTCGCGATCGTCGGCGTCGGCGCGAAGGGCGCGGTGCTGGCCATCGGCGTCGCCTTCACGCCGCACTTCGCCCGCTTCACCTACAGCCTCGTGGACTCGGTGATGGTGCGGGACTACATGGCGGCCGCGCGCGTCGTGGGCATCAACAAGTCCGGCATCGGCACGCGGTACGTCGGACGCAACGTCGCCGACAGCCTCGTGATCGTCACGTTCACGACCGTCGCCGAGGGGATCATGGCGATGTCCTCGCTCAGCTTCCTGGGCCTGGGCATCCAGTCGCCGCAGTTCGACTGGGGCCAGATGCTCACCGACGGCGTCAAGAACTTCTACCTCAACCCGTACGCGGCGCTCGTGCCCGCGACGCTCATCCTCATCACCGGTCTCGCGGTCAACCTCTTCGGCGACGCCGTGGCCCGCGCGGTCAACCCGGTGCTGTGGAACGAGCGACCGAGCCTGTTCCGCTCGAGGCTCCGCCGGAACGGCGCCAAGGCGCAGGCGGCCCAGCCCGAGATCACCCTCGACCCCGGCATGGAGACCGAGACCAGGAAGGGACGGCCATGAACGACGACACCCTGCTCGACGTGCGCAACCTCTCGATCAGCATCGAGGGCCGGGACGACGTCCCGCCGCTGGTGCGCGACGTCTCCTTCTCGCTCAAGCGCGGTGAGATCGTCGGCATCGTCGGCGAGTCCGGCAGCGGCAAGACGCTGACCTCGCTGGCCGTGTCGCGACTGCTGCCCAAGGGCCTGTCGATGACCGCCGACCGGATCGACTTCGACGGGCACGACCTGGCGAACGGCTCGGACCGCGAGCTGCGCACCGTGCTCGGCACGAACCTGGCGATGGTGTTCCAGGACCCGATGTCGTCGCTGAACCCCGCGCGCAAGATCGGGGCGCAGATGATCGAGACGGTCCGCGAGCACAAGGGCCTGTCCAAGAAGGAGGCGCGCGACCTCGCGATCCGCAGCCTCGAGGACGTGCACATCACGGAGCCCGCCAAGCGGCTCAAGCAGTACCCGCACGAGCTCTCCGGCGGCATGCGCCAGCGCACGATGATCGCGATGGGCCTCATGGGCGAGCCGAGCCTGATCCTGGCCGACGAGCCCACCACGGCGCTCGACGTCACGGTGCAGGCGCAGGTCATGCAGCTGCTGTGCGACCTCAACGACCGCAAGGGCAGCGCCGTGCTGCTGATCTCGCACAATATCTCGCTGCTGTCGGAGGTCTGCGACCGCGTGATCGTGATGTTCCGCGGTGAGATCGTCGAGGACCTCACCACGGCGAAGCTGCTCTCCGGGCCGGACCACCCGTACACGCGGGGCCTGATCCGCGCGGTCCCGGATCTCAACACGGATCGGAACGAGGACCTCGTGACGATCGAGGACGGACAGTTCGACGTCGAACGGGAGATGAACCATGCTTGAGCTGGAGAACGTCGAGGTCACCTACCCCGGCCCGCCCCCGTTCACGGCGGTCAAGGGGATCAACCTCTCGGTGCCCAAGGGCTCGACCGTCGGCCTCGTCGGCGAATCGGGATCGGGCAAGTCGTCCATCGCGCGCGCGGCCATCGGCCTGACGCCCGTGACGAGCGGGCGGATCACCCTCGAGGGCGTCGACATCACCAACCCCAAGGGCAAGGCGCTGCGCCACCTGCGCAGCCAGGCGCAGCTGGTGTTCCAGGACCCGCACGCGTCGCTGAACCCGCGCATGGAGATCGCCATGGCGGTGCAGGAGGCCGTCAGCGTCGCCACGGGCAAGCGCGTCACGTCGCAGTCGTGCGCCGCGACCGCGCTCGACCTGCTCGACAAGGTGGGCGTGCCGAAGGCGGCCATGCGCCGCTACCCGCACCAGCTGTCGGGTGGTCAGCTCCAGCGCGTCTCGATCGCGCGGGCGCTGGCGCTCTCGCCGTCGCTGATGATCCTCGACGAGGTCACCGCCTCGCTCGACGTCTCGGTGCAGGCGCGCATCCTCAACCTGCTGCGCCAGCTGCAGCGCGAGCTCGACGTCTCGATGCTCTACATCTCGCACGACCTGTCGGTGATCCGCTACCTGGCCGATCACGTGTACGTCATGCGCCACGGCGAGATGGTCGAGGCCGGCACGGCCGACGCCGTCTTCGACGCGCCGCAGCAGGAGTACACGAAGGCGCTGCTCTCCGCGGTGCCGACGCTCGGTGGCAGCCGCTGGCGCTCGCGCCGCGAGCCCGTCACCGTCAGCTGACCCGCATCCCGTCCCGACCCGCTCCGCCCGGAGCGAGAGGAGTCCCGTCATGAACGCCGTCGACCGCCTGTGGGAGCACGCCCGGAACGCCCCCGACAGCATCGCCCTGCGGGTGGGGGAGCAGTCCTGGACCTACGGCCAGGTGCGCGACCTCGTCGCCGCCTGGGCGCAGCGCCTGACCGACGCCGGCATCGAGCCCGGCGACCGCGTCCTGCTCCTCGCCCCGACCTCGCAGGAGTTCGCCGTCGTGCACCAGGCGATCCTCGCCGTGGGCGCGATCGGCGTGACCGTGAACTCGGCCTCGACCGCCGTCGAGCTGGAGTACTTCCTCACGGACGCCGAGTGCTCGCTGGCGATCGCCTGGCACGAGTCGGTCGACGTCGCGCAGCAGGCCGCCATCGCCACCGGCATCGACCTGTGGACCCTCGAGGCCGGCGACATCGAGACCGGTCCCGGTGCCGACCTCGATCTGCCGCGCTCGATGCAGCCCGACGACACCGGCGTGCTGCTCTACACCTCGGGCACCACCGGCAAGCCGAAGGGCGCCGAGCTGACGCACGGCAACATCGTGGCCTGCGCCGAGATCGTGTCCGGGACGCTCGAGAGCGACAGCACCGACCGCGTGGGGACGGCGCTGCCGCTGTTCCACGTGTTCGGCCAGATCTGCGTCATGGTCGCCACCTTCCAGGTGGGCGCGAGCCTGTCGCTGCTGCGCCCGTTCACCGGCGAGGGCCTGCTGCGGATGGCCGCGGCGCACCGGCTCACCGTGCTGGCGGGCGTCCCGACGATGTGGAACGCGATGCTGCACGCCGACGTCGAGGACTCGCGCGACGACCTCGCCGGCCTGACCCACGCCCTGTCCGGCGGCGCGGCCCTGCCGCTGGCCGTGGCGGACGCCTTCCGCGAGCGCTTCGGCTGCCGCGTCCTCGACGGCTACGGCCTCAGCGAGACCACCGGCGCCGGCACCTCGGCGAAGCTGAGCCCGCGTCGCAAGGAGGGCTCGGTCGGCCCCGCGCTGCACCGTCTCGAGGCGAGCGTCGTGGACTCCGAGGGCAACCCCGTGCCGTTCGGCGAGCGCGGCGAGGTCGCCCTGGCCGGCCCGGTCATCATGAAGGGCTACTGGCGCCGTCCCGAGGCCACGGCCGAGGTCATGCGCGGCAAGTGGTTCCTCACCGGCGACATCGGCAAGCAGGACGAGGACGGCGACATCTGGATCCTCGACCGCAAGAAGGACCTGGTCATCCGGGGCGGCTACAACGTCTACCCGCGCGAGATCGAGGAGGTGCTCTACACGCACCCCGACCTGCGCGAGGTCGCCGTGATCGGCGTCCCCGACGACCGCCTCGGCGAGGAGGTCGCCGCCGTGTACGCCCCGCACCCGGGCCGCGTCGTCGAGAGCTCGGCGCTGCGCGCCTGGCTGGAGGAGCGGCTCGCCCAGTACAAGGTGCCGCGGATCTACCACGAGGTCGCCGAGCTGCCCAAGGGCTCGACCGGCAAGATCCTCAAGCGCCAGCTGGACCGCGGCAGCGTGCTCGAGCACGGCACGAAGGTGACGCGGGACAGGAGCGCCTCGTGACGCAGCTGATCGAGACCGGTCCGATCGCGGCCTGGATCGAGTCCCTCGGCATCGACGCCGTGGGCCCGATCGAGTTCACGCGCGTCGGGGCCGGCCAGTCGAACCTCACGTTCCTGGTCACCGACGCCGCCGACCACCGCTGGATCCTGCGCCGCCCGCCGCTGGGCACGCTGCTGGCCTCGGCGCACGACGTCGAGCGCGAGCACCGCATCATGTCCGGCCTCCAGGGCACGGGCGTTCCGGTGCCGACGATCCACGGGTTCACGAAGGACCCCGCCGTCACCGACGCGCCGATCATGCTCATGGACTTCGTCGACGGCCGCGTCCTCGACACGATCGAGGCCGTCGAGTCGGTGCCCGAGGAGACGCGCCGGGAGATCGGCCTCTCGCTGGCCTCGACGCTCGGCGAGGTGCACGCCGTGGACCTCGAGAAGGCGGGTCTGGTCGACCTGGCCAGCCGCAAGCCCTACGCCGAGCGCCAGCTCAAGCGCTGGCACCGTCAGTGGGAGCAGTCGCGCACGCGCGACCTGCCGATCGTGGACGACCTCGCGGCGCGACTGTCCGCGAACGTCCCGCAGCACCAGGACCTGGCCCTCGTGCACGGCGACTTCCACCTCATGAACGTCATCTCCGATCCCTCGGCCGGCCGCGTCACCGCGGTGCTGGACTGGGAGCTGTCGACCCTCGGCGACCCGCTGGCCGACCTGGGCGGGCTGCTGGCGTACTGGCCCCAGGCGGACGACGAGATCATCACGGGATTCCGCGGGCCGACGATGCCCGGGTTCCCGACCCGCGCCGAGCTCGTGGAGGAGTACGCCCGCGCGACCGGACGCGACGTCTCGGCGATCGGCTTCTGGTACGTGCTGGGCCTGTGGAAGATCGCGATCATCGCCGAAGGCGTGCTGCGCCGCTCGATCGACGATCCGCGCAACACCGCCGTGACCGGAGCGATCTCCAGCGAGCTCATCGACGAGCTGATGCAGCGGGCCGATCTCGAGGCACGTGACGCAGGTCTGTGACCCAGGGCACCCCCTGTAGGTAAAGTTGAAATCAAGTTCATATAGAATCGTGGCGAGTGCCGCGACCCCCGCCGGCACGTAGCGAGTCTGTGAGAGGTCGAGCATGAAGTTGAACTACCGAGGAGGCTCCGGTCGTCCGTCCGCGCTGCGTCGTGGACTGGGATCGGCGGCCGTCGTGGCCCTGGCCGCGTCGCTCCTGGCGGCGTGCGGCGGAGGCTCGGACTCGTCCGCCGGCACGTCCGGCGAGGCGCCCGACCAGGCCACGCTGGTGCTCCGCAACGACGTGGACACCTTCGATCCGATGCTGACGGCCGCCGAGCAGGGCGCCGTGCAGATGTACGAGGCGCTGTACGACACGCTCGTGCGCCGCAACTGGAAGACGGGCGAGTACGAGCCCGCGATGGCCACGAAGTGGGAGGCCACGCCCACCAAGATCGACTTCGAGCTCAAGACGGGCCTGAAGTGCAGCGACGGCTCGGACCTCAAGCCGACCGACATCGCCAACTCCCTCAAGCGCCTCGCCGATCCCAAGACGGGCTCGATCTACACGGGTCGCTTCTTCGGCGCCGGTGGCGTGAAGGAGATCGTCGGCGACGACGCCGCGAACACCGTCTCGGTCGAGGTCAACGAGCCGCACTCGGACCTCATCGACAGCATGGCCACCGCCTTCATCGTGTGCCCGAAGGGCCTCGAGGACACCGAGAAGCTGGCCACCGAGCCGCAGGGCTCCGGCCCGTACCGCCTCACCTCGATGAAGCGCGGCGACACGTACGAGCTCGAGGCCTGGGACTCGCCGGCGCTGGAGGATCCCGACAGCGTCCCGGCAAAGCTGACCTACCGCGTCGTGACGTCGGACTCGACCCGCGCGAACCTCGTCGACACGGGCGACGCCGACATCGTCAGCGTCGTGGGCCGTGACTCCAAGCGCCTCGAGTCGGTCGTCGAGCCGATCCAGGGCAAGGCGTTCCAGTCCGACTCGGTCGTGTTCAACCAGCGCGACGGCGCCCCGTTCGCCGACGAGGCGCTGCGCCGCGTGGTGGCCCAGGCCCTCGACGCCGAGAGCTACACGAAGGCCGCGTCCTTCGACGTCGGCGAGGCGATCGACACCCTCGCGACGCCGAACATGGACTGCTACGTCGAGAGCAACGGCGACCTCAAGCCGAAGTTCGACAAGGACCAGGCCAAGGCCGACCTCGAGGCCGCCGGCTACGGCGAGGGCGGCAAGGAGCTGACCGTGCGTCTGCTGGGCTACGACCTGCAGAACTCGGGCCCGGAGTACGTCGCCGACGCCCTGCGCGAGCTGGGCATCAAGGTCGAGATCACCAACGGCACGCTGGCCCAGGCGGCCGGCATCGTCTACGGCGACTCCGGCGAGTGGGACCTGCTGGTCTTCCCGATGAACGCGCCCGCGCCGCACCTGTACCCGGCCGTGACGAAGATGAGCTCGAACCTCGGTGAGGGCGGCTCGTACAACTTCGGTCGCGTGACGAACCCCGAGTTCGACAAGTTCGCCAAGCTGGCGCCCGCGTCGACCGGTGACGAGCGGTGCGAGAACTGGAGCAAGGCCGAGGCGGCCCTCCTCGAGCGCGTCGACGTGGTGCCGATGATGTGGCCGATCGCCAACTACTTCTCGAAGGACCTGACCTTCGAGACGGGCTACCGCACCACGGACCTGCGCACCATCCGCGTCAAGGGCTGAGCCGGCGCGGAGCCGTGCTCCGTGCGTCCGGACGGGCCGGTTCTCCTCGGGTTCCCTCAACCCGACGGGGGACCGGCCCTTCGGTCTAAATGAAACTGAATTCAGTATTGATCTTTGGGGTGACCTCGGTCACACTCTTTGCAGAAACTGAATTCGGTTTCAGAGTTCCCGACGAAGGATTGACCCCCATGACCTCTTCCCGAACCCGTCCCTGGCGGCGCACCGTCGGCCTGGCCGGCGCCCTCGCGCTGTCGACCTCGATCCTCGCGGCGTGCGGCGGCTCGTCCGAGGAGGGCGACCGCGTCGCCGGCGAGGCCCCCGACAGCGTCGTGATGGACCTGCGCAACGACCCGGACACGTTCGACCCGTTCCTCACCGCCGCCGACCAGGGCGCGGTGCAGATGTACGAGGCCATCTACGACACCCCGGTCCGCCGCGACATGAAGACGGGGGAGTACGTGCCGGCGATGGCGACGGACTGGGAGGTCACGACGACGAAGATCGACATGACCTTCAAGGAGGGGCTGACCTGCGCCGACGGCACGAAGCTGACCGCCACCGACATCGCGAACTCGATGAAACGCCTGGCCGACCCGAAGACGGGCTCGATCTACACCGGCCGCCTCTTCGGCGCCGGCGGCGTGAAGGAGATCGTCGCGGACGACGCGGCCAACACCGTCTCGATCGAGGTCAACGACCCGCACTCGGACCTGCTCGACAGCATGTCCACCGCCTTCGTCATCTGCCCCAAGGGCCTGCAGGACACCGAGAAGCTGGCCACCGAGCCGCAGGGCTCGGGTCCCTACAAGATCACCTCGCTCAAGCGCGGCGACACGTACGAGCTCGAGGCCTGGGACTCCCCGGCGCTGGAGGATCCCGACAGCGTCCCGGACAAGATCACGTTCCGCGTCATCACGAACGACGCCACCCGCGCGAACCTGTTCGAGACGGGTGAGACCGACATCGCCGGCATCCTGGGCCGCGACTCCGAGCGCCTCGAGGGCAGCCACGAGTTCATCCAGGGCAAGGCCTTCGAGGCCGACTCCCTGACGTTCAACCAGCGTCCCGAGGCGCCCATGTCCGACGAGCGACTGCGTCGGGTCGTCGCCCAGGCGATCGACGCGGCGGCGTACACGAAGGCCGCGTCCTTCGGCGTCGGCGAGCCGGCGAACACGGTCGTCACGCCGAACATGGACTGCTACACCGAGTCCAACGGCGAGCTGGGCCTCAAGTACGACCCCGACCAGGCCAAGGCCGACCTCGCGGCCGCGGGCTACGGCCCGGACGGCAAGAAGCTGACCGTGCGCCTGCTCGGCTACGACGTGCAGAACTCCGGCCCCGACTACGTGGCCGACGCGCTGCGCAAGATCGGCATCGACGTGAAGGTCACCAACGGCACGCAGGCCCAGGCCGGCGCGATCGTCTACGGCGACGAGGGCGACTGGGACGTCATCGTGTTCCCGTACCTCAGCGCCGCGCCGCACCCGTACCCGCTCGTGACGAAGATGAGCTCGAACCTCGGCGAGGGCGGGTCGTACAACTTCGGCCGCACCCGCAACGACGACTTCGACACGTTCTCGGCCGTCGCGACCAGCTCGCTGGGTGAGGAGCGCTGCGAGAACTGGGGCAAGGCCGAGGCCGCGCTGCTCGAGCAGACGAACCTCGTCCCGCTGCTGTGGCCCATCGCCAACTACTACGCGGACGGACTCACGTTCAACGCCACCTATCGCACGGTCGACCTGCGGACCATCCGCGGGACCGAGTGAGACCCGGTGGGCGCCCCGCACGGCCGGGGCGCCCACCGGCCCCACGCCCCGAACCAGCCCGCCACCGGCGGAACCAGCAAAGGAGAGTCATGTCAGTCGTACTCACGGAGAAGGTCCTGGACGACCGGGCCCTGCTGATCACCCTGAACCGTCCCGACGCCCGCAACGCCGTCAACGGCCAGGTGGCGCGCGAGATGGCCGCGATCCTCGACGAGCTCGACGCCGACCCCTCGCTGGTCGTCGGCATCATCCGTGGCGAGGGCCGCGGCTTCAGTGCCGGCATGGACCTCAAGGCCTTCCTCGAGGGTGACGTCCCGATGTTCGAGGACCGCGGCTTCGGCGGCTTCGCCCAGCGCGGCCCCAAGACCCCGCTGATCGCCGCGATCGAGGGCTTCGCCGTCGCCGGCGGCCTCGAGATGGCGCTGGCCTGCGACCTCATCGTCGCCGCGTCCGACGCCAAGCTCGGCCTGCCCGAGGTCAAGCGCTCGCTCATCGCCGCGGGCGGCGGACTTCTCCGCCTCGCCCAGCGCATCCCGTACCACGTGGCCGCCGAGATCGCCCTGACCGGCGACCACGTCCCCGTCGAGCGGCTGTTCCAGGTCGGCCTGGTCAACCGCGTCGCCGAGCCCGGCCGTGCGCTCGAGGTCGCCCTCGAGCTGGCCGGTCAGCTGGTCGACAACGCCCCGTTGGCCCTCGAGGGCTCCAAGTACGTCCTCGAGAACGCCGCCGACTGGGGCATGGAGGAGGGCTGGAAGCAGCAGGACCCGGTCATGCTGCGCGTCAACCAGTCCGAGGACGCCCGCGAGGGCGCCACCGCGTTCGCCGAGCGTCGCGCGCCCGTGTGGCGCGGACGCTGACCCCGAGATTTCCCACCCACCCACGAAGGACAGAACCTTGACCGACACCACCCAGCTGCCCGTCCGCCCCCAGAACGTCGCCGACCTCGAAGCCCTCGTCGGGAAGGTCATCGGTCCCACCGAGTGGCACGAGGTTACCCAGGAGAAGGTGAACGCGTTCGCCGATGCGACCGGCGACCACCAGTGGATCCACGTCGACCCCGAGCGGGCCGCCGAGAGCCCGCTCGGCACGACGATCGCCCACGGCCTCTACAGCCTCTCGCTGGGCCCGGCGTTCTCGTACTCGCTCATCTCGTTCGAGGCGTTCGCGCACAGCCTGAACTACGGCTACGAGAAGGTGCGCTTCCCCGCGCCGCTGCCGATCGGCTCGCGCGTGCGCATGACGACCGAGGTCATCTCGATCGACCACGTGCCCGGTGGCGTGCAGCTGCGCGCCCGCCAGGTCTTCGAGCGCGAGGGCTCCGAGAAGCCCGTCGCGGTCGCGGAGTCCCTGGGCCGGCTTGTAGAAGCCGGGTAACAACGCGTGCTGCCACGCCGTGCAGAGCCGAACCTGACGTCACCTTCCCTCTAGGATGACGGCATGAGCAGCTCCCCAGAGAACGCGACGCGCCACCGTCGCTCGGCCGGATTCGCCGGCCCGGCGACGGAGCGCGAGCTGCCCACGACGCCTCGTGGGCTGCGCACGCGCGCCAACCTGATCGACGCGGCGCGCGTCGTGTTCGAGCGCGACGGCTTTCTCGATGCCCGCCTCGTGGACATCACCACCGAGGCGGGCATCTCGGCCGGCTCCTTCTACACGTACTTCGACAGCAAAGAGGAGATCTTCTCCGCCGTGCAGGCCGAGGTCGAGGAGGAGATGCTCCACCCAGACGTCCGTGCGGTCGACGCCGTCGGTGACGACCCCATCGCGCAGGTCCGCGCGGCCAACCGGGCCTACCTGGAGTCCTACGAGCGCTACGCGCCGTTCATGCGCCTGCTCGAGCAGGTCGCCAGCATCGACGAGGACTTCCGCGAGCAGCGCCGCAAGCGCGGCGAGGCGTTCGTGCAGCGCAACGCGCGCAGCATCAAGCAGCTCCAGGACCGCGGCGTCGCCGGCGCCGACATCGACCCGCAGCTGGCGTCCTACTTCCTCTCGGGCATGGTCGCCCGCGCCGCCTACTCCCGCTTCGTGCTGGGCGAGGACTGGACGATCGACCAGATGGTCGACTCCCTGACCCAGCTGTGGGTCAACGCGCTGCAGATCTCGCCTTCCGGCGACTGACCCGGTCTCGATACACCCGCTCGTTCCTCGCGGGGCACTCGACCGCCGGGTGCTGACCCGCTCAGCGGTTCGACGGCTCCCGGCTGGGGGCCGGCTCCGCCGCGGCGCTCGCCGAGCGGCGCGGGATGCCGACGAGCGTGATGACGATGCTGAGGGCCATGCTCGCGGCGCCGATCGCGAAGGCGATCGTGAACACCGACTCGCGCGGGTGCTGGTCGGCCATGAGGTGACTCGCGATGAGGGCCACCATCAGGGCGCTGCCGAGCGCGCTGCCCGCCGACCGGGTGATCGAGGCCATGGCGTTCGCGAGAGCGGTCTCCTGCGGTCGAACCACCGAGGTCACCACGGCGGGCACGGCGGCGAAGCCCATGCTGAACGCGCCGTTTGTGATGACGCCGCCGAGGACGACCAGCCACGCGTGCTGGTGGAACGCGAGCAGCTGGAGGTAGCCCAGCAGGCCGATCGCGGAGGCCACGAGCAGCGTGGCGCGGCCGCCGAAGCGACCCACCCACATGCCGCCCAGGGGAGAGGCGACGATGCCGATGCTCGCGGCGGGCAGGAGGTAGACAAGGCTCGTCTCCAGGACGGACGCGGAGAAGCCGTGACCGTGGCTGGACGGCACCTGCACGAGGGCGGTGATGCCCAGGAACACCAGGAACATCCCGAAGCCGATGAAGAAGCCGAGGGCGTTCGCCGAGGCGAGGGTGCGGTCGCGCAGCATCGCGATCGGGACGAGCGGCTCGGTGACCCGCCTCTCCACCGCGAGCCAGATCGCGAACGTGACGATCGACCCGGCGAACGAGGCCGTGGTGGCGACGCTCGTCCAGCCCCACGCGTTGCCCTGCGTCATCGCGAGCAGCAGCAGCACGAGGGCCAGGCCGAGCAGGAAGCCGCCGAGCCAGTCCACGCGGCCCGCGCTGTGGGGCCGGTCCTTGGGGATGACGACCACCGACAGGACGAGCAGGACCAGGGCCACGCAGAGGGTGAACCAGAAGATGTTCCGGTAGTCGCGGTCACCGTGGGTCAGGACGCCGGTCAGGACCAGGCCGGCACCGGCGCCGACGCTGATCGCGCCGGTGAGGAAGGACAGGCCGAGCGGTAGCCGCTTCAGGTCGAGGTGGTCGCGCAGGATGCCGACCGACAGGGGGAAGAGGCAGAACGACGCGCCCTGGATCGTGCGGGCGACGAGCAGCATCCAGTACGACGAGGTGGCGGCCGCGAGCAGCGAGCCCGCGGCGACGGCACCGATGACGATGAGCACCACGCGGCGTCGCCCGTGCAGGTCGCCGGACTTGCTGAAGATCGGGGTCAGGACGGCCGCGGCGAGCAGGTTGATCGTGACGACCCAGCCGATCGCGGCCGTGGAGACGTCGAGGTCGCGGCTCATCTTGCCCAGCACGGGCACGGCCATGGTCTGCAGCAGGGCCGTGACGGTGGACAGCAGCGAGAGGACGATCACGAGGGCGGCACCGGAGGTCTGCCGCGGTCGGGCGCGGCGCCCGGTGCTCCCTGTCATGCGTGTGGATCCTTCCCTGCGTCCGGCGCCTGTTGACATCAGGGGGCGGAGCGGCCAGAGTTGAAACTGAAGTAAGATTCATGTTAGCCGTTCTTCGCCGTCGGCGTAAGGACTTGGAACCCACGACTTTCGAAGGAACGCCCATGAGAGAGGCCGTTGTCGTCTCGACCGCCCGCACCCCGATCGGCAAGGCCTACCGCGGTGCGTTCAACAACACCCAGGCCCAGCAGCTCGCCGGCCACGCCATCTCCGAGGCCGTGAAGCGCGCCGGCATCGAGGGCGCGGAGGTCGACGACGTCGTCTTCGGCGCCGCGATGCAGCAGGGCAGCACGGGCTTCAACGTGGCTCGCCAGGCCGCGCTGCGTGCCGGACTGCCGACCTCGGTGGCCGGCATGTCGGTCGACCGCCAGTGCGCCTCGGGCCTCATGGCCATCGCCACCGCCGCGAAGCAGATCGTCGCCGACGGCATGGACATCACGATCGGCGGCGGCGTCGAGTCCATCTCGCTCGTGCAGAACGAGCACATGAACGGCCACCGCGCCAACGACCCGTGGCTCGAGGAGCACCGCCCCGACCTCTACATGCCGATGCTGCAGACGGCCGAGATCGTCGCGGAGCGCTACAAGGTCCGCCGCGACGCCCAGGACGAGTTCGCCCTGCTCTCGCAGCAGCGCACCGCCGCGGCGCAGGAGGCCGGCCTCTTCGACGACGAGATCGTCCCCTTCGAGTCGGTCCAGCTGGTCCAGGACCGCGAGACCAAGCAGATCAGCGAGCAGCGCGTGACGCTGAGCAAGGACGAGGGCAACCGTCCCTCGACCACGCTCGAGTCGCTCTCGGGCCTGTCGCCCGTGCTGCCCGACGGCCAGGTCGTGACCTCCTCGAGCGTCACCGCCGGCAACGCCTCGCAGCTCTCCGACGGCGCCTCCGCCTCGGTCCTCATGGAGCGCTCGGTCGCCGAGCAGCGCGGCGCGAACGTGCTGGGCGTCTACCGCGGCATGGCCGTCGCGGGCTGCGACCCGGACGAGATGGGCATCGGCCCGGTCTTCGCCATCCCGAAGCTGCTCAAGCAGCACGGCCTCAGCGTCGACGACATCGGCCTGTGGGAGCTCAACGAGGCCTTCGCCTCGCAGGCGCTCTACTGCCGTGAGCGCCTCGAGATCGACCCCGAGCGCTACAACGTCAACGGCGGCGCGATCTCGGTCGGCCACCCGTACGGCATGACCGGCGCCCGCCTCGTCGGCCACTCCCTCATCGAGGGCAAGCGTCGCGGCGTGCAGTACGTCGTGATCTCCATGTGCATCGGCGGCGGCATGGGTGCCGCCGGCCTGTTCGAAGTCGCCTGAGGAGAGTCATGCTGATCAACGGCACGAGCACCGAGGACGACGTCTACGGCGACGTCGAGGACGGCATCGGCACGATCACCCTCAACCGTCCGGATCGCCGCAACGCGCTGTCCGACGCGATGGTCGCGGGCATCGAGTCGCTGGTGGACGCGATGCAGGAGTCCGACGAGGTCGGCGTCATCGTCATCACGGGCGCCGGCAAGGCGTTCTGCTCCGGCGGCGACGTCCAGGACTTCGACGCCAAGGGCGGTGAGGGCGCCGGCGCCGACGAGGTCGACGCCGACGCGGTCGAGGCGCAGCGCAAGGCGCAGCGCGCCACGGTCGGCAAGCTCTACCGCAGCCGCAAGCCCGTGATCGCCGCGATCCCGGGCGCCGCGGCCGGCGCCGGCCTGGGCCTGGCCCTGGCCGCCGACTTCCGCATCGGCAGCGAGCGCGCGGTCTTCGCGACGGCGTTCGGCGCCATCGGCCTGTCGGGCGACTTCGGCGTCGCGTGGCTGCTCAACGACATCGTCGGCCCGGTCAAGGCCCGCGAGCTCATGCTGCTGAACCCGCGCGTCCGCGCGGAGGAGGCGCGCGAGCTGGGCCTGCTCAACGAGGTCGTCCCCGAGGAGCAGTTCGAGGCGCGCGTCCGCGAGCTGGCCGAGCAGCTGGCGAACGGTCCGGCGCAGGCCTACGCGAGCATGCTCGACAACCTCGACCGCGCTCCGCGTGAGAGCCTCGAGGAGAGCATGGACGCCGAGGTTCCGCTGCACAAGGCGACGGGCCTGACCGATGACCACATCGGTGCCGTGCGCGCGTTCGTCGAGAAGCGGACGCCCGTCTTCGGCCGTCGTCGCATCGCCGAGACCGGAGGAGACCGATGATCAACGTGACCGCCGCCGTCACGGTCCGCGAGGACCGCACCGCCGAGTTCGAGGAGGCCGTCGCGGCCGCCCGTCCCGGCATGCTCGCCGACGAGGGCTGCACCCGCTGGGACCTCCAGCGCGTCAGCGGCAGCCAGGTCGACTACGTGCTGCTCGAGACGTACGCCGACGGCGACGCCCTGCGTCGCCACGGCGCATCGCCCGAGTTCGAGGCGTTCGGCGGGGTCCTCAAGGACCTGGTCGCGGGTGCCCCCGTCATCTCGGTCCTCAGGCCCGTCGGTGACCAAGCCCAGTAGTCCCCAGGGTGACGCGGTCCCCGGGTCCCTCATCGACGAGAGCCACCTGCGCTCCCTTCCGGTGACGGCCCGGGGTCTGCGCACCCGCCAGTCCCTCGTCCGCGCCGCCCGCCGGGTCTTCGAGCGCGACGGGTTCATCAACTCCCGGCTGACCGACATCGCCCGCGAGGCGAACACGTCGATCGGCACCTTCTACACGTACTTCGACAGCAAGGACGAGATCTTCACGGCCGTCCTTCAGGTCGCGCAGGACGACATGCTGCACCCGGGCCTGCCGCACGTGGCGGAGGACCCCGAGAACATCGCCGCGGTGCTGGAGGCCAGCAACCGCGCGTACTTCGAGGCGTACGGCCGCAACGCCAAGCTCATGGTGCTGCTCGAGCAGGTCGCCACGATCAACCCCGAGTTCCGCGAGCTGCGCGTGCGCCGCTCGCAGCTGTTCACCGACCGCGTGGCGCGCTGGATCGAGTCGGCGCAGGAGTCCGGCCTGGCCGACCCGACGCTCGACCCGCTGATGACGGCGCGCGCCCTGGCCAGCATGGTGAGCCGGCTGGCGTACTACTCCATCGCGCTGGGGGAGAGCTGGGACGTCGACGCGATGGTGGAGACGTCGACGAAGCTGTGGTTCAACGCGCTGGGCATGACGCTGCCGCAGCCCGCCCGCGCCTGACGGCCCCCGGAGACCATTGCCAGAGCGACCCCTCACGCGCTACTCTGAGTTGAATCTGAATTCAAGTTTGGAGAAATGCCGTGGAATTCGCGTACGACTCGACCACCCAAGACCTCATCGATCGCCTCAACGCGTTCATGGAGGAGTTCGTGTACCCCGCCGAGGCGACGTTCTGGGAGCAGCTCGAGTCCGCTCCGGACGTGTGGTCGCCGCCGCCGGTCATCGAGCCGCTCAAGGCCGAGGCGAGGAAGCGCGGCCTGTGGAACCTCTTCCACCCCGGCGCCGAGGGCGCGGGCCTGACGAACCTCCAGTACGCCCCGCTGTGCGAGATCATGGGCCGCAGCCTCCACATCGCCCCCACGGTGACGAACTGCGCCGCGCCCGACACGGGCAACATGGAGGTGCTGAGCATGTTCGGCACCGAGCAGCAGAAGAAGGAGTGGCTTGAGCCGCTCCTCGAGGGCGAGATCCGCTCCGCCTTCGCGATGACCGAGCCGGCCGTCGCCAGCTCGGACGCCACCAACATCGAGACCCGCATCGAGCGCGACGGTGACGAGTACGTCATCAACGGCCGCAAGTGGTTCATCTCGGGCGCCATGAACCCGAACGCCAAGATCATGATCGTGATGGGCAAGACCGACCCCAACGCGTCGCGTCACCGCCAGCAGTCGCAGATCCTCGTCCCCCGTGACACCCCCGGCATCGAAATCAAGCGCGGCATGCGCGTCTTCGGCTACGACGACCGCGACCACGGCGGCCACGCGGAGGTCATCTTCACCGACGTGCGCGTCCCGGCCTCGAACCTCATCGCCGGCGAGGGCGAGGGCTTCGCCATCGCGCAGGCCCGCCTCGGGCCCGGCCGCATCCACCACTGCATGCGCCTCATCGGCATCGCCGAGCGCAGCCTCGAGCTGATGATCGCCCGCGCCAACGAGCGTGTCGCCTTCGGCAAGCCGCTGAGCGAGCAGGGCGTCGTCCGCGACTGGATCGCCGAGTCGCGCGTGAAGATCGAGCAGATCCGCCTGCTGACCCTCAAGGCCGCCTGGCTGATGGACACCGTCGGCAACAAGGGCGCGCACACGGAGATCCAGGCCATCAAGATCGCCGCTCCCCGCACGGTGGAGTGGATCGTCGACAAGGCCATCCAGGTCCACGGCGGTGGCGGCCTGAGCCAGGACTTCCCGATCGCCGAGTGGTTCGCCCAGGTGCGCACGCTGCGCTTCGCCGACGGCCCGGACGAGGTGCACAAGAACGCCCTCGCGCGTCACGAGCTCCGCAAGCAGGCCCAGCGTGACTGATGTCCGCGCCGCGGTCGCCGAGCTGGTCGGCCGCTTCGACCTCGCCACGGTCGACCCCGTCGAGTTCCTCGGCGCCCGGTTCGACGCCGGCCTGGCCTGGGTGCACTTCCCGGTCGGGCGCGGCGGACTGGACCGTCCGCGCGAGGAGCAGCAGGTCGTCGAGCAGCTGCTGGCCGAGGCGGGCGCCCCGGCGCCCGACCTCGGGCTCAACAGCATCGGTCTGGGCATGGCGGCACCGACGCTCATCGCGTTCGGCACCCCCGAGCAGCAGGACCGCTACCTACGCCCGCTGTTCACGTGCGAGGAGGTCTGGTGCCAGCTCTTCAGTGAGCCCGGCGCCGGCTCCGACCTCGCGGGCGTGACCACCAAGGCCGTCCTTGACGGTGACACCTGGACCGTCAACGGCCAGAAGGTGTGGACCTCGGGCGCGCAGAACGCGCAGCGCGCGATCCTCGTCGCCCGCACCGACCCGACGGTCGTGAAGCACGCGGGCCTGTCGTACTTCGTGGTCGACATGAGCGACCCCGGCGTCGACGTGCGCCCGCTGCGCCAGATCACCGGCGAGGCCGAGTTCAACGAGGTCTTCCTGACCGACGTCCGCGTCCCCGACACCGACCGTGTCGGCGAGGTGGGCCAGGGCTGGCGCGTCGCGACGACCACGCTCAACAACGAGCGCGTCGCGATCGGCAGCGGTGCCGACCGCGAGGCCGGCCAGATCGGCATCGTCACCGAGCGGTGGCGCAGCGATCCGTCGGTCCGCTCGGCCGCCGAGCACGACCGCCTCATGTCGTGGTGGGTCGAGACCGAGGTGACCCGCCTCGCGGGCGAGCGCCTCCGCCAGCAGCTGGCCGTCGGTCAGCCCGGCCCCGAGAGCTCCGCCATGAAGCTGGCCTTCGCCCAGCAGGCACAAAAGATCTCGGGCTTCGCGCTCGAGCTCGATCCCGACGCCGGCCTGCAGTACGACGACTGGACGATGGTGCGCACCGCGTCGGCGAGCTTCCTGGGCCGCGGCCCGGGCTTCCGCTACCTGCGCGCCAAGGGCAACTCGATCGAGGGCGGCACGTCCGAGATCATGCGCAACGTCGTGTCCGAGCGCGTGCTGGGCCTGCCCGCCGACCACCGCCCCGACAAGGGCGTGCCCTTCAACGAGGTGCCCCGATGAGTGACTTGCTGTACTCCGATGTCGAGGAGTCGCTGCGGTCGAGCGTGCGTGGCGCGCTGGGTCGCACGACGGACTCCGATCGCGTGGCGGCGCTCTACGACGCGCCCGACACCGACGTGTCCGGCGTGTGGTCGGCGCTCGCGGGCGACCTCGGCCTGGCCGGCCTGCTGGTCCCCGAGGCGTGGGGTGGCGTCGGCGCGGGTGCGCGCGAGGCCGCCGTGGTCCTGGAGGAGCTGGGGCGCACCGTCGCCCCGGTCCCGTTCCTCGAGAGCGCCGTCGTGGCCACCACCGCGCTGGTCGCCCTCGGAGCCGAGGACGTCCTGCCGCAGCTGGCCGCCGGCGAGCACCGCGCGGTGCTGGTGCTGCCGTGGTCGGCGCGGTCCGGATCCTGGTCGGCGCCCGAGCGTGGTGCGGTCGCCCCTGTGGCGGGGGCGCTGGGCGCCGACCTGTTCCTGGTGCCGACGCTCGTCGACGGCACCGTGCGGCTCGCGCTGCACGAGTCGGCCGAGGTCGAGCCGCTCACGTCGCTCGACATGAGCCGCCCGCTCGCGTCGGTCACGCCGACGGGGGAGGGCCGCGTGCTGGCCGAGGGCGATACTGCCGTGGCGGCGATCGACGCCGCGCTCGCGGCCGGTGCCGCCCTGCTCGCCTCCGAGCAGGTGGGCCTGGCGCAGTGGTGCCTGGAGACGACCGTCGAGTACGCCAAGACGCGGGTCCAGTTCGCCCGGCCGATCGGCTCGTTCCAGGCGATCAAGCACCGGCTCGCCGACCTCTACCTCGAGGTCGCGCAGGCGCAGGCCGCCGCACGCTACGCCGCCGACACGCTCGCGACGGACGACGCCGACGCCCCCGTGGCACAGGCCGTGGCCCAGTCGTACTGCTCCGACGTCGCGGTGCACGCGGCCGAGGAGGCGCTCCAGCTGCACGGCGGCATCGGCATGACGTGGGAGCATGCGATCCACCTGTACCTGAAGCGCGCCAAGTCCGACCAGCTCGCGCTCGGCACGCCCGCGGCGCACCGGACCGACCTGGCCGCACTCGTCGACCTTCCGCAGCACTGACCAACCGTCCAACCACACGGAGGTTTCATCCATGGACACCACCCAGCTGTTCAGCCTCGAGGGCCGCACGGCCCTCGTCACCGGCGGCTCGCGCGGCATCGGCCGCATGATCGCCGAGGGCTTCCTCAAGCAGGGCGCCCGCGTCTACATCTCGGCTCGCAAGGCCGAGGCGTGCGACGCCACCGCGAAGGAGCTCTCGGAGTTCGGCACGTGCGTGTCGCTGCCGGCCGACGTCTCGACGCTCGACGGCATCAACGACCTCGTCGCCCGCTACCGCGAGCACGAGTCGAGCCTGGACATCCTGGTCAACAACGCCGGTGCCGCCTGGGGCGCCCCGTTCGACGAGTTCCCCGAGTCGGGCTGGGACAAGGTCATGGACCTCAACGTGAAGTCCCTGTTCTTCCTGACGCAGGCGCTCAAGTCCGACCTCGTGGCGGCCACGGGCGACCACCTCGCGAAGGTCATCAACATCGCCTCGATCGACGGCATCAGCCTGAACCCGCAGGAGACGTACTCGTACCACGCGAGCAAGGCCGGGGTCATCCAGCTGACGCGTCGCATGGCGATCCGCCTGATCGAGGACGACATCGCGGTCAGCGGCATCGCGCCGGGCGCGTTCGCCTCGAACATGAACAAGGACGCGCGCGATCGTGGCGACGAGATCAAGGCCTCGATCCCGTCGGGCCGCATCGGCACGTCCGAGGACATGGCTGCCGCGGCGATCTACCTGGCCGCTCGTTCGGGCGACTACGTGGTGGGCTCGACCATCACGGTCGACGGAGGCGTGACGCACGCTCGCTGACGGGCGCCGACCGCGGCTGCGACGTGGGCCAAATGTCTCATCTTTGTCTTGGAATGACAGGGAAAAAGGCTGGACATTCGAACAGGTGACCCAATAGGATGGGTGCATGAGTTCGGGGGCCGACGAGGTGCTGACGGTGCTGCGCGACGCCCTGCGCACGCTGCAGTCCGTCACCACCTCGGTGCACGACGAGGCACGCGCCCTCGCCGTGCTGCGGGATGCGGCCGAGGCCGCGTTGGCCGAGCGCCTGGAGGAGATCGACGTCACGCAGGCCTACGTCGCCGAGGACGCCTCGAGTGCGGCCACTTGGGCGCGGCGCGAGCTGCGACAGGACTCCGGCCGGACCAAGCGACTGATCCGGTCGGCCGCCACGATGCGCGACCTGCCCGAGGTGGGCGCGGCCGCGCGGGCGGGGCGGATCTCCGGCGACCACGTCGCACGTTTCGCCTTCGCGCTCCGTCACGTCGACCCGGACGAGGTGCGCCGCATCGAGACGCACCTCGTCTCGGTCGCGGAGCAGCACACCCCGTCGCGGCTGAAGTCACTCGTCGACCGGATGCGCGCCGTGCTGTACCCCGAGCAGCTGGACGCGGCGTGGATCGAGGGCCAGGACAAGGCCCACGTGAGCCTGCGCGCGCTTCCCGACGGGTGGCACCTGACCGGCTTCCTGCCGACCGACGTGGGAGCCAGGCTCGCGGCCGTGCTCGACGCGGTGTCCGTCCCGCGGGAGGCCGGCGACGACCGCACCGGGGCGCAGCGCCGCCTCGACGGCCTCGACCTCCTGCTCACGCGCGTGCTCACGGACGGCCTCCCGTCTGACGGAACCGTGCGGCCGCAGGTCCACGTGGTCGTGGACGCCGGCACCCTGCAGGCCGCCCTGGCGCCGGCCACCGAGTCCGCGTTCGCTCCGGTCGAGCCCGCCGAGCTGGTCGGGTTCGGCCACATCGGCCCGAACCTGCTGGCCCACCTGACCTGCGGTGCCGACCTCGTGCCGGTCCTGGTGGACCGGATCGGCCCCCGCGCCCAAGTCCTCGACGTCGGCCGTCGCCATCGGGACGCGACGCCGAAGCAGCGTCACGCGACGTGGTTCGCGCAGCGCGGACGATGTGCCACCGAGCACTGCACGCACGCCATCGACCACGTGCATCACCGACGGCGATGGTCCGATGGGGGGCCGACGGATCTGGAGAATCTCGTGGGCCTGTGTGCGGCCTGCCACCGGCATGCCCACCGCCACGATGCCGTGACGGTGAAACGCTAACTAAACCTGAATTCAACATTGACTTCGGTCTCCGAGGCCAGCAGGATGGCGGGAACGTGTGAGGACGATCACACGCTCATCGGAGGGAAGGCTGTTCATGTCGAGACGAATTCAGGCATCGGCACTCGTGGCCGTCGCGGCGCTCACGCTCGCGGCGTGCGGCGGTGAGTCCGGAGGTTCCGAGGGCAAGGCGGGGGAGGTCCCCGACAGCATCGTGATGGACCTGCGCAACGACGTCGACACCTTCGATCCCGCGATCTCGGCCTCCGACCAGGGCGCGATGCAGGTCTTCGAGGCCGTCTACGACACCCCCGTCCGCCAGGACCACCAGACCGGCGGCGTCGCCCCGGCGATGGCCGAGAAGTGGGAGGTCACCCCCACGAAGGTCGTCTTCCACCTGCGCCCCGACCTGAAGTGCAGCGACGGCTCCGACCTGCTGCCGTCGGACGTCGCGAAGAACATGGAGCGTCTCGCCGATCCCGAGTCGGGCTCGCCGTTCCGCGGCCGCCTGTTCGGCTCGGGCGGCGCCAAGTCGATCGTCGGCGACGACGAGGCCGACACCCTGACCATCGAGGTCAACGAGCCGCACACCGACATGCTCGAGTCGATGACCAACGCGTTCATCGTGTGCCCGAAGGGCCTCGAGGACGTCGAGGGCCTCGCCACGGCGCCGCAGGGCTCGGGTCCGTACAAGATCACGACGCTCAAGCGCGGCGAGGAGTACGTGCTGGAGGCCTGGGACTCGCCCGGCCTGGGCGACGACGAGGAGCTCCCCGAGAAGGTCACGATGCGCGTGGTCACCGCGGACTCGACCCGCGCCAACCTCTTCGAGACCGGCGCCACCGACATCGCGGCCGTCCTGGGCCGTGACTCCGAGCGCCTCGAGCGCGAGCACGAGCCGATCCAGGGCAAGGCCTTCGGTGCCGACTCGGTGTCGTTCAACGAGCGCGAGGGCCGCCCGTTCGCGGACGAGCGCCTGCGCAAGGTCGTGGCGCACGCGCTGGACCCGGCCGGGTATGCCAAGGCGGCCTCGTTCGGCGTCGCCGAGCCCGCGCGCACGGTGATCACCGACAACATGAACTGCTACACGCCCGAGAACGAGAAGTTCGTGCCCGAGCTGAGCATGGACAAGGCGAAGGCCGAGCTGGAGGCCGCGGGCTACGGCGAGGGCGGCAAGGAGCTGACGGTCGAGCTGCTCGGCTACGACGTGCAGAACTCGGGCCCGGACTACATCGCCGACACGCTGCGCCAGCTGGGCATCAAGGTGGAGGTCACGAACGGCACCCTCGCGCAGGGCGCGGGCATCCTCTACGGCGACGGCTCGGGCTGGGACATCTTCGTCTACCCGTACCAGACCGCGATCCGCACGCCGTACCCGATGGCGACGAAGATGAGCTCGGTGTTCGGCGAGGGCGGCGCCATGAACTGGGGCCGCGTCGACAACGAGGCCTTCGACGATCTCATCAAGAACAGCGTGTCGAGCCTCGAGGGCGACGAGCGCTGCCAGCGCTGGGGCGAGGCCGAGGCCGCGCTGCTCGAGCGGGCCGACTTCGTCCCGCTCATGACCCCCGTGGCCAACTACTTCACGAACGGCCTGACCTTCCAGGCCGGCTACCGCGTCGTGAACCTCCGCAGCATCCGCAACGCCGGCTGAGGTCTCGATACACCGCTCGTTCCTCGCGGCACTCGACCACCGGACCCCGGTGGTCGAGTGCCCGGCGAGCGCAGCGAGACGGGTCTATCGAGACCACGTCACCTTCACCCCGTGACGAGCGACCGCACCGTCTCCATCGCGTCGGCCTCAGCGACTGACTTGTCGTCGCGATAACGAACCACCCGAGCGAACCGCAGCGCCAGCCCACCGGCATACCGGGTAGACCGCTGCAACCCATCGAAGGCGATCTCCACGACCTGCTCAGGCCGCAGGTGAACGACGTGTCCCTCCCGATGCGTCTCCAGCGACAGGAACCGCTCGGTCTGCCAAGCGAGCATCTCGTCGGTCATCCCCTTGAACGTCTTGCCCAGCATCACGAAGCCGGTAGGGGACGACTCGTCCCGCGCGCCAAGGTGGATGTTGGACAACCAGCCCTGCCGCCGGCCCGAGCCCCACTCGACGGCGAGGACGACGAGATCGAGCGTGTGGACAGGCTTGACCTTGACCCAAGCCGCTCCACGCCGGCCCGCCGCATAGGGAGCCGAGAGATCCTTCAGGACGACGCCCTCGTGGCCAGCCGCGATGGTCTCGGCAGCGAAGGCATCCGCGGCTTCTGCGGAGGACGTGACGAGGCGGCGGACGCGATGCCGCTCGGGAACGAGCGCGTCGAGCGCAGCCAGCCGTTCATGCCCGGGAGCGTCGAGCAGGTCGCGCCCGTCGACGTGCAGCACGTCGAAGAAGTGCGGCGTGATCGCGACGCCCTCGACCTGGGCGGTGCGACTGGCGGTGTCCTGGAAGGCCATGGGCCGGCCGTCGTCGGTGAGCGCGAGAGCCTCGCCGTCGAGCACGAACCGCGAGGCGGGCAACGACCGGGCGACCGCGACCACCTCGGGAAGCCGTGTGGTGATGTCGTCGAGGCTGCGGGTGACCACGAGGACGTCGTCGCCGTCGCGGTGGACCTGGATGCGGATGCCGTCGAGCTTCGCGTCGACCGCGACCTCGGTGGTGCCGTCGGGGGAGAGGCCGGTCATGGCAGCGGCCACGTCGGGCGCGCTCGAGGCGAGCATCGGCATGACCGGACGACCGACCTCGAGGCCGATCGCGGCCAGCGCTTCCTCACCCTCGAAGGCGGCGCGCGCCGCGGCGACGGTGCTGCCGGCGAGCATCGCGGCCCGGCGGACGGCGGTGACCGGCACGTCGGCGACCAGTGCGACTGCCTCCTGCGTGACGGCGTCGAGCGCGCCCTGGCGCAGGTTGCCGGTGACGATCGCGCGCAGCCACGCCTGCTCGGCGGCGGTGGCGCGCCCGAACAACTCGAAGACGGCCTCGCGGCGGGCACCCTGCGAGCCCGAGCCGGAGAGCAGCGCCATGGCCGCGAACGCCTCATCGACCTCGAGGACGCTCAGCGAGGGTTCGGTTGCGGGCGGCGCGGGAGCGCTCACGCCCCGCCAGCCGAGGCCGGTGCGGCGCTGGCGCAGCGCACCGCCGAGGTAGGATACGACGACCTCGAGCTCGTCGGGCTCGACGCGGGCGAGCAGGCCGGCGAGCAGCGCGACCTTCGCCTTGCGGGAGCGGGTGGCGGCGACCTCCTCGGAGGTGGCGACGAGCTCGGCGAGCAGCATGAGCCCATCCTGCCGTTCGTCACCGACAGGCGCTCGGGTCCCGAGCGGGCAGGATGGTCACGTGAGGGCCGGACGGATCAGGGAGCGCTTCGAGGGCCGGATCGCCGGCGTCGGCAGCACGAGCGGGGTCCGCGTGGTCGTGGGCTGCTGGGACGCCTCGCCCTGGGGCGCCTTTGCGGACGTGATGATCGAGGACGCCGCGGGTCATCGAGTGCTCCTCGCACCTTCTGAACGGGTGCGGGACTTCGTCGCGGCGACCTACTCGTTCGACGAGGTCGTCATCGAGCCCGTGTCCGTCGTGGACACCGCAGACGGGTGGGAGGTCTCGACGCCGTCCCTGTCGCTGCGGCTGGTGGTGGGCGGCCGCACGCCACTGAGCACGCTGCTCGGCCTCGTGCCCGCGCGCCTCGCGACCGCGCCCGCCTGGTGCGGGGCGATCGACCCGATCGCCCGCGTCGTGATGAAGGGCGTGCGCACCCGCGGCACCGCCGGCAACGACCGCCGCGAGTGGTACGGCGCGACGTCCGTCGTCTCTGTGGACGCGGTCACCGGAACGTGGCGCGGGGAGGACCTCGGAGTCCTTCGCCCGGTGGACCCACCCTGCCGCTTCGGCTTCTCCAGCACCCCGACCCGCCCCTCGGTCACCACCGTCGTCACGACCATCGAGCGGCTCGCTTAACCCTCCAGCGGACGGGACGCCTCGATGCACCGCGCGTTCCGGTGCGCCCTAGCGGGGCTCCAAGAAAGCAGTAATAAGCCGCCATCTCCTCAACAGGACAGCAACATTCCGCGCGGAATGCAGCGTCCCCAGCACCCACGCTCCGCGCGGGACTTCAGCAAGCGGACAGAGCTGAACTACGAACTTGGTCTCGTTGCCGCTGGCTTATTGGCACCGACAAGGGCGAAGGGTCGAAATGTTCGGACAGTAAGGCTCGCGATGGCCTAGGTTCGGAGTTCTTCGACGGCCGGTCAACGGCAGGAAGGTTGGACGAGGAGCGTCTCATGTGGCTTGATTCAGAAACGTCAATTGACTACATCAACTTCGCGACTATCGCAGGATCTGTCGTTGAACTGATCGAGCAGGCCGACGGCAAGCCGCTGTCGATCGGCGTTTCCGGCGCTTGGGGAACCGGTAAGTCATCATTGATCAAGTTGACCCGGGAAGCCTTATCAAAGTCCAGTCATGAAGCCGAGATCAAGTACGAGTTCGTCGAGTTCAACGCCTGGCTCTACCAAGGCTACGACGATGCACGTGCGGCCCTCCTGGAAACCATTGGGACCAAACTCGCCGAAGTAGCGAAGGAGAAGGAGACTGGCTCCGACAAGACCAGAGAGTTCCTCGAGCGAATCGACTGGTTTCGAGCCGCGAGCCTAGTCGGTGGCTCAGCGGTAGCGCTGGCCCTCGGATTGCCCCCAGTTGGCCTGATCGGACAGGTCACTTCGTGGTTCGGTCGCGCGGGCAACGGAGTTGACGGCGAGGTCATCGAAGATGGCCAAGGGCTGATTGAGAAGATGGCGGCTGAAGGCAAGACGCTCATCAAGAACTCGGAAACTGAGGAGAGTCCTAGGCAGAGGATTGAGGCCCTGCGCCGCACCTTCGAGGAAGCGCTCGAGGAACTCGACATAAGGCTCGTGGTCCTAATCGACGACTTGGATCGCTGCCTGCCCGAAACAGCGGTCTCGACTCTTGAAGCGATCCGCCTGTTCCTCTTTCTGGATCGAACGGCGTTCGTCATTGCTGCCGACGACGAGATGATCAAGCACGCGGTCCGCAAGCACTTTGATGACCCATCGACGGCCCTCGTCACCAACTACTTCGACAAGTTGATCCAGATTCCGATCCGAGTGCCGACGCTGGGTACTCAAGAGGTGCGGGCCTACATGTTCCTGCTCTTCGTGCATCAGAGTTCACTCGGCGAAAATGACCAAGAGACGATCCGGATCGCGGTGTGCGAACAACTGAAGGACTCATGGAGAGGCAAGCGCGTCGACCGCGCATTTGTTCAGAGCCTCGGCGTCTCCTTACCCGCACCCCTGGCGGCGCAACTTGATACCGCCGAGCGCCTCACTCCACTCATGGCGACTGCAACTGGGATTGCAGGCAATCCGAGGTTGATCAAACGCTTCATGAACACCCTCTCCATCCGCATGGCTGTGGCTCGTAGTCAGGGCGTGACAGTGGACGAGCAGGTCCTCGCGAAATTGCTACTGTTCGAACGCTTGGCTCCTCCGGAGCTGTATCTGCAGTTGGCGGCCGCGATCACGGATAGCGCGGACGGTAAGCCTGCTTTCCTAAGGCCGCTGGAGCCCGGCGGCGACGGACAGACTGAGGGCCTAAACATGGAGCTCTGGGGTGCCCCCTTCGCAAAGGAGTGGTTGAACTTGGCACCGCCTCTCAGCGACGAAGATATGCGTGGGGCGATCTACGTCAGTCGTGAGCACCTTCCCGTCGTTCACGCAGACGCTGGCCTGTCTGCCCAGGCCGCGGAGGTACTCGAGGCGCTGGTGCATTCGCCGTCGGAGGCCGCAGTCCTTCGCAGCGACATCACGGCACTCAATCAAGCTGACTTGCAGACTGTCTTCGACAAACTGATAGATGTCGCCCGTCGGGAAGACCTCTGGGGAGTTCCAGCAATCTTGGACGCGCTGCTCGAGATTGCTCGCGGAGGTGAACACCTCGGGACTAGCCTGGCTGGCTTTCTAGGTGAACGCCCGCCGACTCAGATCGACCCATCAATCGTGCCGAAGATCCGGCAGGAGAAGTGGGCCCCGAAACTTTTCGACAAGTGGACGAACGACTCAAAGGTGGCAGGCCCCGTCAAGAAGGCGATCAAGCAGCCGGCGAAGGCTCAGGACTGATGGGGACTTCTCAAAGCAGCCCCGGCCCGGGCGCTGGCGTCGCACTGGTCCCACCGTGGGCCGACGATCCGCCTATCGATAACGGTGACCCGAACCAACCCACTCCACCAGAGGGTGACCCAGCTGCGACCCCGACAGAAACAGGGGACGTGGAGCTGCTTGCACCCGGTCGGCGATTCTCAGGCGCCCGGTCGAACCTGACGTCCTTCGCTAGGACCGGAGACGTTCAGCGGATGCGCTCCGGGGTTCGCCACTATGTTTCGACCGGCTACGGCGGAAGCGCGAACCTGAGCCGCCGACTCGCTGGAACGGGGAGGACTGCTCGAAACCTGAGCGGTGTGCTTGATCCGAGTACGGGCGAGTCGCTTCTAGATCGCAAGCTGCTGTCGAGCAGGTCCGCCGAAGAAGTGATGGATGCAGTCGTTGAGGCCGCGCGTCCACATGACGGTACTCAAGATGCAGAGAGCGCGCGCGAGGCGATCCGCGACGCACTGGCAGACGTGCTCGAGCGTTTCAACGATGCGGACCTTCTTGCGCTGACAGATGAGCAGCGTAGGTACGCGATCGAGAGTTTCACGGCCCACGACGTCTACAGACGATTTCAGTTAGACGTGGGGAAGCATCTCCTCGATAAGGCCCCATCCAAGGCAGTCGCGCTTGCGAGGTTCAAGCAGGTTCGCGCGTACATCAAGGAGACAGTCGCGGAAGCATTTCGAAAGGTCACGGACGCTGGAGCGAAACTCTCGACATCGTCGGTTCAGGAAACGGTTCGAATGGCGATGAGTGAGGCGCTTCGCGTCTTTGAGGAGTACGTCGAATGAGGTATGAAGCGAAGCTGTTCAACCCGAAAAATAGGCGCGTCGAAAGAGTCACAAATGGAGAACAGGTCGGACTGTATGCTCCAGCTTCCAGTGCACGCGTGAGCGCCGGATCGGCCCTGCTTGGCCAGGTCCGACGTGCAGGTTTGACGCCCGCTACACAAGCCTGGGACTTCCTCTCGGTTGCGCTAACTGCGCTTGCGGCGGACGCAGACACGCGGAGATCGGCAAGCGCGGACGGGTGGACCCGGGAGTTCGAACTGGTCGTCCCCGTGAGCGACCCGGACCGCTGGGCGGCTCACGCCCCGCGTCTTTCGGAAGCGCTGAGTTTCCTTACGACTGACCGCTGGAGCTTGGAGTTCACGGCAGGGAAGGTGCCGTACTCCTACCCCGTCGGCAAGAAGGCCCACAACCCTGTGTCCGACTGTGTCGCACTTCTCTCAGGCGGGCTGGACAGTCTAATTGGAGGAGTCGATCTGGTTGGTCAGAAGAAGTCCCCATTCTTCGTCTCCCAAAGCGTTAGGGGAGATGAGGCGAAGCAGGTGTCCTTCGCGAGAACTCTCGGAGGTGAGCACCTAGTTCTGAACCACAACGTCGCGACCGGCCGGCAGAAGGAGACCACGCAACGCGCCCGGTCGATGGCATTCATTGCCTACGGAGCACTTGCAGCGACAACGCTGTTCGAATATGCATTCGGAAGTCGTATCCCGCTCTATGTGAGCGAGAATGGCTACATCTGCATCAACCCGCCGCTCACGCCCCTTCGAGTAGGAAGTCTCAGCACCAGAACTGCCCACCCGCGGTTTTTGCGTATGGTCCAGGACGTGTTTGACGGTGTCGGGATCGAAGTCGACATCATCAACCCGTACAGGTTCAAGACCAAAGGCGAGATGATGGCAGAGTGCGCTGATGTCTCCACTCTTGTGAAAGCCGCATCGGCGAGCACAAGCTGCGGACGCTTCCAGCGCTTCAATTACACCCACTGCGGTAGGTGCCTTCCGTGTCAGGTCAGGAGGGCGGCGTTCCTGGCAGCCGACATAGGTGACGCGACGGACTATATCTTTGAGGACCTTGGCCGCGACGATGAAGAGCACGCGCGGTTCGACGACGTTCGATCGGTCGGCTATGCACTATCCACGATCGACGACGTCGGGGTTAATCGATGGCTGGGGTCCTCGCTTTCCGGGGTCGCAGAGTCCGATCGCCCAGCCACTCGCGACATGATTGCAAGAGCAGTCGCGGAGTTGGGTGCGCTCCATGCCACACTTGGAGTCACGTGATCGTCGACTTTCATTGCCACTTAGACCTCTACCCGGAACCTCACTCGGTTGCTCAGGCCATTGAGCATCGACGCATTGCGACACTGTCGGTGACGACTACGCCTTCGGCCTACATTGGCACGGCGGCGCTCGCTGCCGGCAAGCCGATGATCAAGACGGCCCTGGGAATCCATCCCGAACTAGCCGCCGAGCGGTCCTCCGAGCTCGAGATCTTTGACTCTCTGCTTCCTAGGGCCGAGTTCGTCGGCGAGGTGGGCCTCGATGGGTTGTCCCGAAACTCTGCTTCGCGGCCAGTCCAGCGGCTGGTCTTCGACCACATACTTCGATCATGTGCCCGCGAAGGCGGACGGGTGATGTCAGTACACTCTCGGGGAGCGCCAGCGGCGACGCTCGCCGCTCTAGCTTCCCGGCCAGATGCCGGAATTGCTGTTCTGCACTGGTTCACAGGTACGCCAAAGAACCTGCAAACGGCGATTACCTATGGTTGCTGGTTCAGCGTGGGGCTTCCCATGCTCGCGACCGAAAAGGGACGAGAGTTGGTGCGTTCCATGCCCATCGACCGGATCCTGACTGAGACTGACGGTCCGTTCACCGCCACGTCTGCCGGCCCTGCGTACCCATGGCACGTCACAACGACGCTGGAGGCACTCGCACAGGTCGTCGAGCTACCTGAAACTGACGCGAGGCAACTAGTGAGTGAGAATTTCGCGAACTTGGTCGCCGCGGCGAAGTGACATCCCACCGTTGAAACGCAGCTCCTTAGCCGCGCCTGGTAGTCGCCGGCGGACGCGACTCACCGACTGAACGGGTTCGGCCCGACGTAGAGGAGCTTCCGTAGTACCGGGTGCTTAGTTTCGTCCTTTGGCCGGCGTACCGAAGTCCGGTAAACGTGCTTCACCTTGCCTTCTGTGAAGATGACTTCCTCGTCGTGCTCGTTCTCGAGCGCGACAGACTGCCCATCGAGCGGGCCTCCGCTCACCTCGAACTGCTCGTGCATACCGGCATCCTCGCACGCAATGATCGGGTCGGATCGTCAAATTCGATGGCTGCCGACTATCCACGACCGAGATTCCCGGTGCTTCATATAGCGAAGAGCGGCTTGAGAATTCGAGGATCTCGGAGAAGTTCCGTTGCTTCGCCATATGATCCACTGATGCTCGAGTTAGCTGCGCGGGCGCGCAAGCTGCCGGCGCCGCCTCGGATCGTGTGGCGGTCCCTCGTCGAGCCGCACCAAGCGGGCGCGAGGCCGTGGCTTCGATTGCTGGAAGACGAGGCGGAGCCAACGGTCCTCCGGTCCGTCGAGGACCAGAGCCTCGTCTGGTCGTCGCTGTGGCCCAGTCGTCCGCGCGACGAGGTGTGGCTCGACGTCGCGGACGCTGGAGACGGCGAAACCCTGCTCACCTTTCGGCTGCTGACACCCGACGAAGCGCCGGACGAGAGCAAGCTGGGGCACCTGCGGTTCCGGCTGAACCACCTGTTCTTCGCGGACCTCAGGTTCTCCTACGGCCAGTAGCCGCTCGCCTCACCAAGTGTCGACGAAGCGGTGGGAGCCCTCGCCGTGCCAGTCGCCGAGGGTGGCGACGATCCAGCGGCGGGTGTCGGCGGGGTCGATGACCTCGTCGAGCTCGAGCTTCATGGCGCCGTTGATCGCCTTGCCGGCCTCGTAGTGCTGGGCGACGAGCTCCTCGTAGCGCTCGGCGCGGGCCTGCTCGTCCTCGATCGCGGCGAGCTCCTTGGAGAAGCCGAGTCGCACGGCGCCCTCGAGGCCCATGCCGCCGATCTCGCCCGTCGGCCACGAGATGGTGGCGGTGGTCTCGGCGAAGCCGCCCGCGGCCATCGCCTGCGCGCCGAGCCCGTAGGCCTTGCGCAGCACGATCGTCGTCATCGGCACGCTCAGGTGCGCGGCGATCACGAACAGGCGGCTGAAGTGGCGGACCGTGGCGGTCTGCTCGCTCTCGGGGCCGACCATGAAGCCCGGCGTGTCGCACAGCGAGACCACCGGCAGGCCGTGCGAGTCGCACAACTGCAGGAAGCGCGCCATCTTGTCGGCCGCGTCGGCGTCGATCGCGCCGCCCAGGTGGGCCGGGTTGTTCGCGACGAGGCCGTACGGGCGGCCCTCGATCCGGACGAGCGCGGTGATCGCGCCGGTGCCGAACTCGCGGCGCAGCTCCAGCACGCTGTCGGTGTCGACGAGCGACTCGATGACCGTGCGGATGTCGTAGACCTGCTTGCGGTTCTCGCCGATGACGTGGCGCAGGCGGCGCTGGTCGGCGGCGGTCCACTCGGGCTGCGCGCCCTGGAAGTAGGAGAGGTAGCGCTGGGCCACGCTGATCGCCTCGGCGTCGTCGGCCACGACGATGTCCACCACGCCGTTCGGGCCCTGCACCGACATCGGGCCGATCTGCTCGGGCGTGAAGACGCCCAGGCCGCCGCCCTCGATCATCGCGGGGCCGGCCATGCCGAGGTTCGCGTCCTCGGTGCCGATGATGACGTCGCAGCAGCCGAGCAGCGCGGCGTTGCCCGCGAAGCAGCGGCCCGTCACGATGCCGACCGTCGGCACGACGCCGCTGAGCGAGCCCATCGTGGCGAACGTGCGCACGTTGAGGCCCGCGGCGAGCAGGTCGGCGGTGTCGGTGTCGCCGGGACGACCGCCGCCGCCCTCGGCGAACAACACCACCGGCAGCTTCCGGTCGCGCGCCAGCTCGAGCAGGCGGTCGGTCTTCTTGTGGTTGAAGTAGCCCTGCGTGCCGGCGAGCACGGTGTAGTCGTAGGCCAGCACGGCGCAGCGGCTCGACGCCTCGGACGTCGCGCCGTTGATCGTGCCGAGGCCCGTGATGATGCCGTCGGCGGGCGTGTTGGCCATCAGGTCCTCGAGGCTGCGGCGCTGCCGCTGGGCCGCGACCGTCAGCGCGCCGTACTCGGTGAACGTGCCCTCGTCCACGAGCAGGTCGACCCACTCGCGGGCGGTGAGGTGCCCGCGGGCGTGCCGCTTCGCGACGGCCTCGGTGCGGGCGTCGTCACGGGTGCGGGCGATCCGGTCGTGCAGCTCGGCCAGGTCGGGACGGATGTGATCGAGGTCGACGTCCTCGTCCTCGGCATGGTCGTGCTCGATCGAGTCGTCCGGGGCGACGACGGCCACCGTCTGGCCGGCCGCGACCTGGTCGCCCTCGGCCACGAGGACCTCGGTGACCGTGCCGGCGAAGCCCGCCGTGACCGGGTGCTCCATCTTCATCGACTCGAGCGTCGCGAGCGGGGTGCGCGGGCCGACGGTGTCGCCGACCTTCACCGACACCGCCAGGACGGTGCCGTTCATGACCGAGGCCACGGTGCCGGACGCGTCGGTGGAGCGCTCGGACTCGGCACGCTCGGCGAGCAGGCCGTCGAGCCACGCGGTGGTGACGTCGCCGCGGCGGACGACGTCGGAGGTCAGCAGCTCGCGCAGCAACGGGACGTTCGTCCGCACGCCCTCGACCCGCAGCGCGGCGACCGCCTCGGCGGCGTCGGCGCACGCGGCGACGTGGTCGCCCTCGGTGACCGTGATGACCTTCGCGAGCAGGGAGTCGAACGTGCCGTCGACGACGGCGCCGGGCGCGATGCCCGTGTCGACGCGGACGCCCTCGGGCGCGGTGAACTCGGTGACGGTGCCCGTGGTCGCGACGACCGTGCCGCCGACGACCTCCTCGGCGTTGACGCGCGACTGGATCGCGACCACGCCGGGACGCGGGCGGACGTCGCCGGACAGGCCGACCTCGTCCAGGCCCTGTCCGGAGGCGACGAGCAGCTGCGACCGTACGAGGTCGACGCCGGTGACCTCCTCGGTCACGGTGTGCTCGACCTGCAGGCGCGGGTTGACCTCGATGAAGACGGCGTCGAGCGGGCCGCCGCGGTGCAGCAGCTCGGCGTTGACGAGGAACTCCACGGTGGCCAGGCCGCGGTAGCCGAGGGGAGCCGTGAGGTCCTTGGCCCACGCGACCAGGCGCTCGCGGTGGGCGTCGGTGAGCGAGGGGCTCGGCGCGGTCTCGATGACCTTCTGGTGGCGGCGCTGCACCGAGCACTCGCGCTCACCGAGCGTGACGACCGCCGAGCCGTCGCCGAGGACCTGGACCTCGATGTGCTTCGCGCTGGGCAGCAGGCGCTCGGCGTAGACGGCTGAGCTGCCGAAGGCGCGCTCGGCCTCGGAGCGGCAGCGGTCGTAGACCTCGGCGAGATCGGCCGGGTCGGTGACGGGGCGCATGCCGCGCCCGCCGCCGCCGGAGACGGCCTTGATCATGATGCCGCCGGGGTGGCGCTCGAGCAGCGCGGCGACGTCGGCGAGGCTCGCGTCCCGCTCGGTCGCGTCGAGGACGGGGACACCCTGGGCGAGGGCGTGCTCGCGGGCGCGGCCCTTGTCGCCGAAGAGCTCGAGCGTCGACGGCTCGGGGCCGACGAACGTCAGTCCGGAGGCCTCGCAGGCCCGCGCCAGCTCGGCGCTCTCGCTGAGGAAGCCGTAGCCGGGGTGCACGAGGTCCGAGCCGGTCAGCACGGCGGCGGCGACGATCCCCTCGACGTCGAGGTAGCCCGCGACGCCGGCCCGGGGGAGCGGGTGGCTGTCGGGACCGGCGGTGCCGGCCTCCTCGGCGGTGTGGACGTGCTGCGCCGTCCAGCCGAGCGCGAGCACCGCGCGTTCGATCCGCGCGGCGATCTCGCCGCGGTTGGCGATCAGGACCTTCATCGTGTCTCCCGACGTTGACAGGGGTGTCAACGCCTATCCTCGCGACTGTTGACACCTGTGTCAATGGTCACGCTAGGGTTGGGGCCATGACACAGGGCTGGGCGGTCCGCGAGGACCACGACCGCGCCGACGCCAAGCGCCACGGCGAGCTGCTCGACGCGGCGCGCGAGGCGTTCGAGGAGCTGGGCTACGGCGCCACGACGATCGCCGAGATCACGCGCCGCGCGGGCGTCAGCCGGGCCACCTTCTACGTCTACTTCGCCTCGAAGGAGCAGGTGTTCGCGGTGCTCGCCGAGCAGGTCCGCGACCGCTTCCTGCGCGCCCAGGATCTCTCGGGCATCGACCGCGACGACGTCGACGGCGTCCTGCGCCGCACGATCGAGACCACGCTCGAGGCCACGGTGGAGAACCTCGCGCTGATGACGGTGCTCAACCACCAGGCCGTGGCCGACCCCGAGCTGCGGGCGCTGTGGAGCCAGATCCAGGGCGAGGCCGTGCACCGCACCGCCGTCTACGTCGGCCAGCACGCGAAGTCGGGTCGGGTGAATCCCGTCGCCGACCCCGAGGCGCTCGGCCTCATGGGCGCCGGCATGAACGACCGCTACGCGCCCCTCGTCGTCGCCGGCGAGACCACCGTGGCCGCCGCGGTCGAGGAGATGCACCGCATCTGGATGGCCTGCCTCGGCCGCTGAGTCAGGACGGGCGCGAGGTGCCGAGCTGGTGGCTCGACGGCAGCGACCACGGCAGGGCCGCGTGCTCGGCCAAGAGGGCGTCGATGCGCTCGGCGACCTCGGGGGCGAACTCGGTCGCGCGCCGGGTCGTGAGGTCGACGTAGGCCTCGACGAACTCCAGGGTGCTCGCGATCTCGCCGGTGGTGCGGTTGGCCACGACCGTGACGGCGTGGACCGTCTTGGGGGCGCGGCCCAGGATCCGCAGGTACGCCGACACCTCGTGACCGACGAGGATCTCGTGGTGGAACTGCACGTGGTGGGCGATGCTGAACGAGCTCTGCCCGGTGCGGTCGAGGAAGGCCTGGTCGAGGCCCACCTGGCGCTCCCAGGACTCCTCGGCCGCGTCCATGTGCAGGTCGTAGTGCCCCCGCACGTTCACGTGGCCGTTGAGGTCGCGGTAGCGCTCGGGCACCTCGCGGACGAATAGCGGGCCCAGCGCGTCGACCTCGGCGAGCGAGGGCAGTGCGCTCACGACGGGACCCTCGCGTTGAGCGCGGCCGCGTCGTCGGCGAGCTCGTTCTTGCGCACCTTGCCCGTGGCGGTCAGCGGCAGCGAGCCGAGGACCTTCACGAGGGGCACCTTGTAGGTGGCCATGTTGCCGCGGGCCCACGTCACGAGCTCCTCGGACGTGACGTCGCTGTCCGCGCGCGGGACGACGAAGGCAACGGGACGCTGGCCGGTGTCGGGGTCGTCGGTGGGCACGACGGCGACCGAGTCGACCGCGGGGTGCTGCGCCAGCAGCATCTCGACGTCGGCGGGGAAGACGCTCATGCCGTTGACCTTGATCATCTCCTTGCGACGACCGAGGTAGTGCAGGAAGCCCTGCTCGTCGATGCGGCCGTTGTCGCCGGTGTGGATCCAGCCGTCGACCAGCTGGTCGCGGGTGGCCTCCTCGTTGCGCCAGTAGCCGTCGGTGACCGAGGGGCTGCGGACGATGATCTCGCCGACCTCGCCCAGCGGGACGGGGGTCTGGGTGCCCAGCTCGACGATCGCGATGTCGGTGCCAGGAACGGGGATGCCGCAGAACACCGGCTCGGCCAGCAGGTCGAAGTCGTTCTCGGCGAAGCCGTACGGCACGCAGTCGATCGTGTGCGTCTCGGTCATGCCGTACGAGGACTCGCGCAGGGTCGAGCCTGGAACGAGCTCGGCCCAGCGGCGGCGCACCTCGGGGGTCATCTTGCGGATGAACGAGACGGCCTGCGGGTCCTCGAGCGAGCTGAGGTCGCGGGTGGTCAGGTCCTGGGTCTCCATCAGCTCGAGGTAGTTCTCGACCGTGCCGGTCATGAGCGTGACCCGCTCGCGCTCGACCGTGTCGATCACCTCGGCCGCGTTCCAGCGGGCCATGAGGATGCTGGTGCCGCCGAGGACGAACGGGATGAGGATGCCCAGGTCCTCGCCGGCGATCCAGAAGATCGGCAGGTAGCACAGCGAGACGTAGCTGCCGTCCGCCGGCATCGCGGTGGCGGTGGCGGCGCTGGCCACGGTGTAGAGCATGTGGCGCTGGCTGTGCTGGCAGCCCTTCGGCATGCCGGTCGTGCCGCCGGTGTAGTTCAGGGCCGCGAGCGAGTGGAGGTCGCCGTCGTCGCCGGCGTACGGCTCGGCCGCGATCGCGGACTCCCAGCCGAGCTCGCCCGAGCCGTCGGTCAGCAGGACGGGGATCGCCGGCACGCGGTCGGCGCAGGCCTCGAGCGTGGGGGAGAGTGCCTGGTTCGTGACGACGAGGACGGGCTCGCTGTCGAGCAGCTCGTAGGCGAGCTCGGCGGGCTGGAACATCGGGTTCACCGGCACGTGCACGGCGCCCAGGCGCAGCACGGCGAGGAAGGCGATGACGAACTCGGTGGAGTTGCCGAGGTAGATCGCGACGCGGTCCCCGCGGCCGACGCCGTGCTCGGACATCCACGTGGCCACGCGGCGGTGCGCGTCGTCGAGCTCGGCGTACGTGAAGCGGACGTCGCCCAGGGCGAGCGCGACCTGCTCGGGACGCTCGGTGGCCCAGTGCGAGACGTGGGCCGGGATCGTGATCTCCCCGACGGGGTACTGCACCTCGGCCGGGATGCCGGCGGGACGGAGGTCGGCCTGGAGCCGGCGGACGGTCTCCACGTACTGGTCGAGGGTCTGCGGGGTCGTCATGGGACGGCTGCCTCCGGGGGATCGAGGGAGACCACGCAGGAGTGACGGCGGTCTCATTGACGTCGGTGTCAACCGAGTGAAGCGGACTTTGACGTTCGTGTCAACAGGTCCCCGAAGGGGCAGGGTCAGCGAGGCACGTCGGTCGCGCCGACGAGGGTCATCGCCAGGTCCGCGTACTGGAAGCCGATCTCGGCCGGCGTGCGGCGCGAGCCGTGCCGGTACCAGCGCGAGACGTCGATCGCGGCCGAGAAGATCATGATCCGGGCCCACTCGGGATCGGCCACGGTGAATGCGCCCTGCTCCACGCCGGTGGTGATGATGTCCAGCAGGTGCACGTCGACGTTGCGGCGCAGCGTCCAGATGTCGGCGAACTCCGGGTCGCGGTGCAGGCGGATCTCGTACTCGATCGAGCGCGAGAGCAGGTTCATCTCGGCGTTCCACATCGCGAACGAGGCGATGCCGAGCTTGAGCTGGGTGAGCGGGTCGCTGGCCCGGCGGGCCGGCTCGCTGAAGGCGCCGGTCGAGGCCTGGTGGCCGTCCAGCGCGATGCGGTGGAAGAGCTCCTGCTTGGACTCGAAGTGGATGTACACCGCGGCCGGACTCATGCCCGCGCGGTTGGCGATCTCGCGGGTCGAGGCGCCGTGGTAGCCGAGGTCGGCGAAGGCGAGGGTGGCGCCGCGCAGGATGCGGCGGGAGGCGCCGGTGGCGCGCTCGTCCCAGAACTCCTCGATGCGGCGCTCGGCCCGCTCGCGGTCGATCAGGTAGGCCGGGGACACGCCCTGCTCCCGACTCTGGCTGGTCGTCTCGGTCACCGTCGCGCTCCGTCCGTCGGGAGGCGTGATGCGTCAGGCCTCTTCCCGAAACTCAGCATAAGCGTATGCTTAGTTCCCATCCAAGCCCTGACGACTGTCGAAAGGTACTTTCATGACCGATGTGCGAGCCGAGCTGACGGCTTCGGTGTTCAAGGTGGAGGTCGCCGTCGGCGATGAGGTCGAGGAGGGCCAGCCCCTGGTGATCCTCGAGTCGATGAAGATGGAGATCCCGGTGATCTCCTCGCGTGCTGGACGTGTCGAAGAAGTCCTGTTCTCCGAGGGAGATATCGTCGAGGAAGGTGCCGTCGTGGCCCGCCTGGCCGACTGATCCTCCCGCCCTTCCCCTCTGCCCGAGCCGGTTCGTCCGGCTCGGGCAGCGTCGTTTCGCGATGTGAAACTGAATTCAAGTTACCCATTGCCTTTGTGACCTCGATCACCTACGTTGGCATTCTGCACGACCTAAGCGAGTGCTTAGGTCTGGCGTGAACCAAGGCGGCAGGAGCCGCCACCGACGACGTGAGGGGCACCAGTGAGCCACGTGTGGTCCGACGAGATCGACGAGATCTCGCGCCGGCAGCAGCTGGCCGAATTGCTCGGCGGCGAGGACAAGATCCGTCGCCAGCACGAGGCCGGGCGCAGCACCGTGCGCGAGCGGATCACCGATCTGCTCGACGCCGACTCCTTCGAGGAGATCGGCGGCATGGCCGGCTTCGCGACGTACGCCGAGGACGGCTCGACCGTCGCGGTGATGCCCGCGAACTTCCTCTTCGGCCTGGGTGAGATCGATGGCCGGCGCGTGGCGCTCGGCGCCGACGACTTCACGATCCGCGGCGGCGCCGCCGACGCGTCGATCATGGCCAAGCAGGTCGACTCCGAGCGGCTCGCGGGCGCGTTGCGCGTGCCGCTGGTCCGGCTCGTCGAGGGCACCGGCGGCGGTGGCAGCGTCCGGATGATCGAGGACGCCGGCTACACCTACGTGCCCGCGAACCCCGGCTGGGACGCGCTCGTCGACAACCTCTCGCTGGTCCCCGTCGTGGCCGCCTGCATGGGCCCCGTCGCGGGCCTCGGCGCCGGTCGCGTGGCGATGAGCCACTTCAGCGTCCTCATCGAGGGCATCTCGCAGATGTTCGTGGCGGGCCCGCCGGTCGTGAAGCACGCCACCGGCGAGAACCTCACGAAGGAGGAGCTCGGCGGCGCCGACGTGCACCGCCGCAGCGGCGCGATCGACCGGATCGTCCCCGACGAGAAGGCCGCTCTCCAGGCCGTCCGCGACTTCCTGTCCTACCTGCCGTCGAGCGTGCACGGACTGCCGCCGGTCGTCGAGGCCGTCGCCCCCGCGACGGGTGCCGAGGGCCTGGCCGACGTGGTGCCGCGCAACCGCCGCCAGCCCTACCGCCTGCGCACGATCCTCGACGCGATCTTCGACGGCGGCTCGAACTTCGAGTACGCCGGGTACGGCGCCTCGGTCTACACGGGCCTGGCCCGCCTCGACGGCCACCCGGTGGGCGTCGTCGCGACCGACCCGTACAAGGGCGCGACCATGACGCCGAACGGCGCCGACGCGCTGACCCGCCTCATCGACCTGTGCGAGACGTTCCACCTGCCGATCGTCAGCCTCACCGACCAGGCCGGGATGATGATCGGCCTCCAGGCCGAGAAGACGGCGTCGATCCGTCGCGGAGCCCGCGCCGTGGTCGCGGCCTACCAGGCCCGCGTGCCGATGGCCGAGATCATCGTGCGCCGGGTCTTCGGCGTCGGCGGCGCCGGCCAGATCAACCGTCACCGCTACAACCGCCAGTGGGCGTGGCCCTCGGGCGACTGGGGCTCGCTGCCCGTCGAGGGCGGTGTCGAGGCCGCCTACCGCGCCGACCTCGAGGCCTCGGAGGACCCCGAGGCGCTCATGGCCGACATCCACCAGCGGCTCGAGGCCGCCCGGTCGCCGTTCCGCACGGCCGAGCGCTACGGCGTCGCCGACCTCATCGACCCGCGCCGCTCGCGCGAGGTGCTCACCCGCTGGGTGCGCGACGCCTACCGCGTGATCCCCGAGCAGGTCGGTCCGCCGTCCTTCGGAACGAGGCCCTGACATGGCTCCGTACCAGTCCGCCGCCGAGCTGGAGTCGCGGCTGGAGTTCGACTTCGCCACGGCCGTCGACGCGCTCGACCACCACGCCGAGCACGACGCCGACCGCCTCGCCGTCCTGTACGGCGAGACGGGCGAGCGCTTCACCTACGCCGAGTTCGCCGAGATCACCGACCACGTCGCGGGCAACCTCGCCGCGCTCGGCGTGCAGCCGGGGGAGCGCGTCAGCATCCTGACCACCCAGCCCCTGGTGTCGGCCGTGCTGATGTACGCGCTGTGGAAGGCCGGAGCGGTCTACGCGCCGGTGAACTTCCAGTACACGGGCGACCTGCTGGCCTACCAGCTGAACGACACCGCGCCGGTCGTGCTGTTCGTCGACCGCGCGATGCACGAGCGCGTCACCGCGCTCGGCGACCGGCTGGGCTGCGCGCCGAAGGTCGTCGTGATCGACGGCCTTCGAGACGGCGAGCTGGGCGAGCTGGTCAAGCCGGCCGAGCGCCCGGCCGTCCACGTCGAGTTCGACGACCCGGCCAACGTCATCTACACGTCGGGCACGACGGGACCCTCGAAGGGCGTCGTCCAGTCGCACCGCTGGGTCAACCAGTACTGCTGGGTCGGCCGCCGGACGCTGACGCGCGACGACGTCGTCTACAACGACCTGCCGATGTACCACGTCGGCGGCGCGCACTTCAACGTCGTGCGGGCGCTGTGGACCGGCGCCTCGGTCAGCCTGTGGGACCGCTTCAGCCCCAACGACTTCTGGCGCCGCGTCAAGGAGACGGGCTGCACCACCGCGGTGCTGCTCGACGTCATGACGCCCTGGCTGCTCAACGCCGAGCCGCGCGACGACGACCGTCGCAACCCGCTCAACAAGGTGCACATGCAGCCGCTGCCGGCGAACCACCACGACTTCGCGCTGCGCTTCGGCATCGACTTCGTGACGTCCGGCTTCGGCCAGTCGGAGTCGGGCAACCCGCTCGTGACCCTGACCGAGCAGACCGAGCAGGGCGAGGGCACCCCGGACGACCTCTACCGGGGCCTGACCCACGCCGAGCTCCGACAGGTCTTCGAGGACGACGGCCTGCTCGTCCTCCAGGGCACCGACCCGATGCCGAAGGGGATCATGGGCAAGCCCACCCCCTTCCTCGAGGTCGCGATCCTCGACGAGCGCGACCGCATCTGCGCCGACGGCGTGGTCGGCCAGCTGGCGATGCGCCCGCGGCTGTCGTCGCTCATCCACGAGGAATACCTGGCCAAGCCCGAGGCGACCGTCAAGGCCTGGCGGAACCTGTGGTTCCACACCGGCGACGCGGCCGTGCGCGACCAGGACGGCGTCTTCACGTACATCGACCGCATGGGCGACCGCATCCGCGTCCGCGGCGAGAACATCTCGGGATTCCACATCGAGGAGATGCTCGTGAAGCACCCCTCGCTCGCCCTGGCCGCGGTCATCGCCGTGCCCAGCGGCGAGGGCGACGAGGACGACGTCGTCGCCTTCGTGGAGGTGGCCGACGGCCACACGTTCGATCGCGCCGCGATCGAGCAGCACTGTCTCGACACGATGCCGAAGTTCATGCGGCCGCGTGACGTGATCCCGGTGGAACAGATCCCCCGGACCCCCACCAACAAGATCGAGAAGTACAAGCTGCGCAAGCAGTGGACGGAAGGACAGGCATCATGAAGATTCGATCCCTCGGAGGAGCCGTCGTCGCGACGCTGCTCCTCTCCTTCGTCGCCGCCTGCGGTGGCGGAGGCGACGACTCCGGCGACTCCGACCGCGCGCTGCGCGTGGCGGCGGTGTCCGACGCCTCGTCGCTCGACCCGATCCGCGGCAACGCGGGCACGGACCACGTGCTGATCTACCCCCTCTACGACACGCTCATCTCGTACGACAAGGGCCTCGAGGCCCAGCCCGGCCTGGCCGAGTCGTGGGAGCAGAAGTCCCCGACCGAGCTGACGCTGAAGCTGCGCGAGGGCGTCACGTTCCACGACGGCGAGCCGTTCAACGCCGAGGCCGTCGTCTACAACTTCGAGCGCGCGAAGGGCGAGGGCTCCAACATTCAGGCCGACCTCGCCTCGGTCGACACGGTCACCGCGGACGACGAGTACACGGTCACCTACAAGCTCAACGGACCCGACGCCTCGCTGCTGCTCGTGCTGGCCGACCGCGCCGGCATGATGGTCTCCCCGAAGGCGGCTGAGGCTGCCGGTGGCGACCTGAGCACCAAGCCCGTCGGCGCCGGCGGCTGGGAGTTCGTCGAGTGGAAGCGCGGCTCCGTCATCAAGGTGAAGCGCTACGAGGACTACTGGGACAAGGACGCCGAGCGCGTCTCGGCGATCAACTTCAACATCATGCCGGACCCGAAGACCCGCGTGACCTCGCTGCGCTCGGGCCAGCAGGACGTCGTCATGGACGTCTCGCCCTCGGACGCCGACAGCCTCGAGAAGGCCAACAACGTCGAGGTCAGCGACACCCCGCGCGTCAACGTCAACCAGGTGTACCTGAACCGCGACTCCGAGGAGCTCGGCGACCCGAACGTCCGCAAGGCCCTCTCGCTGGCCATCGACCGTGAGGCCCTCCTCAAGAGCGCCTACTTCGGCCGTGGCTCGGTCGCCAACGGCGCCCTGCCGAGCGACTACTGGGCGGCTCCGCCGGAGTCGGTGAAGTCCGAGTACGACCCGGACGAGGCCAAGAAGCTGCTCGCCGCGGCCGGCAAGACCGACCTGTCGTTCCCGATGATCGTCAACGCCGACTCCGCCACCGTGCGCGTCGCCGAGATCCTCAAGCAGCAGTGGTCCGAGGTCGGCGTCAACGTCGACATCCAGCCGCTCGAGGTCGTCCAGGGCACGAGCGACTACTTCAACGACCGCAAGACGCCCGCCTACCTGTCGCAGTGGACGGGTCGCCCCGACCCGGCCATGACGTACCGCCTGCTGTTCTCGGCCGACGGCTACTTCAACACGTCGGACCAGTGGACCCCAGGTCTCGAGGCCGCGCTGGAGAAGGCCGACGAGTCGACCGAGCCCGACGAGCGCAAGCCGGGTCTGGACGAGGCCGCCGAGGCGGTCTTCGCCGACACGTCGTTCTTCCCGCTCGTGTTCGGCAACTCCATCGTCGGTCTGAGCGACGACGTCAAGGGCTTCGAGGGCAACCTGCTCGGCAAGCCGAAGTTCATCGGGGTCACCCTCGGCTGAGCCGAGGACACAAGGAGGTGACGGTCATGCCCTTGCTCGAGGTCGAAGGACTCCAGGTCCATTTCGGTCGTGACGACATCCGCGTCCAAGCCCTGCACGACGTCGATCTGACGATCGAACAGGGAGAGATCGTGGGACTGGTCGGCGAGAGCGGAAGTGGCAAGACCGTCACCTCCTTGGCCCTGATGGGCCTGCTCGACCCCAAGACCGCCCACATCACGGGGCGGGCGGTCCTGGACGGCAAGCCGCTGTGGGACGACGACGGCAAGCGGCGCACGCCGCGCAGCGACGTCCCCATGGCGATGGTGTTCCAGGAGCCCATGACGGCGCTCGACCCGGTCTTCACGGTCGGGAGCCAGCTCATGGAGACCCTGCGGATCCGCCGCGGGATGGCCAAGTCGGCCGCTCGGGCCGAGGCGCTCTCACTGCTCGACGCGGTGGGCATCTCGGACCCGAAGGCGCGCCTGCGCGCCTACCCGCACGAGCTGTCCGGCGGCATGCGCCAGCGCGTGATGATCGCGATCGCGCTGGCGTGCGACCCGAAGCTGCTCATCGCCGACGAGCCCACGACGGCCGTCGACGTCACGATCCAGGCCCAGCTGCTGGACCTGATCAAGTCGCTCGCGAAGGAGCGCGGCATGTCCGTGCTCTTCGTGACGCACGACCTCGGCGTCGTCTCCGAGACGTGCGACCGGATGATCACGATGTACGCCGGCCGGATCGTCGAGCGCGGTCCGGTCGAGCAGGTGCTGAAGTCGCCCGGCCACCCCTACACGGCGGGCCTGCTCGCCGCGCTGCCCTCCACGGAGTCGCGCGGCGGGCGCCTGGCCACGATTCCCGGACGTGTCCCTCCGCCCGGGGAGCGCGTCGAGGGCTGCGTGTTCCGGCCGCGGTGCCCGTTCGCCCGCGCGGAGTGCGAGCAGCCGCAGGAGCTCATTCCCCTGACCGACCTGCGCGAGGTGCGCTGCATCCGTTCCCCCGAGCTCGACTTCGAAGGAGTCGCCTCATGACCACACCACTGCTGTCCCTCGAGGACGTCTCGGTCCGGTTCCCCGTGGGCCGCCGGCGTCAAGTCACCGCCGTCGACGGCGTGACGCTGGAGCTGCGGGAGGGCGAGACGCTCGGCCTCATCGGCGAGTCCGGCTCGGGCAAGTCCACCGTGGCGCGTGCCGCGATGGGCCTCGTGCCGATCAGCGGCGGCACAGTCCGTTGGCGCGGCGAGGACGTCTCCACCTACAACGCCAAGCAGCGCCGGGCGTTCTCCGAGTCGGTGCAGATGGTCTTCCAGGACCCGCACAGCGCGCTCGACCCGCGGCGCACGATCCTGCAGAGCGTGCGCGAGCCGCTCGACGTCATGGGCCGCGGCGACAAGAAGGACCGCGAGCAGGTCGCCGCCAAGGCGCTCGAGGACGTGGGCCTGCCGTCGCAGATGCTCAAGCGCTACCCGCACCAGCTCAGCGGTGGTCAGAAGCAGCGCGCGAACATCGCGCGCGCCCTGGTCACCGATCCCAAGGTGCTCGTGTGCGACGAGTCCGTCGCCGCGCTCGACGTGGCCCTGCAGGCCGAGATCCTCAACCTCCTCCAGGACCTCAAGGCCGAGTACGAGCTGACCGTCCTGTTCATCAGCCATGACCTCTCGGTGGTCAGCTACCTGGCCGACCGCATCAACGTCATGTACCTGGGCAACATCGTCGAGAACGCCTCGACCGAGTCGCTCGTCGGCCAGGCGCTGCACCCCTACAGCGAGGCGCTGCTCTCGGCCCAGCCGCTCGTGCACGACTCGTCGGTCGGGCGCCGCATCACGCTCCAGGGCGACATCCCCAGCCCGCTCAACCCGCCGCCGGGCTGCCGCTTCAACACGCGCTGCCAGTTCGCGCAGGACCGCTGCCGCGAGACCAAGCCCGACCTCCTGCCGGTGCTGCCCGGACACTCGTCGGCCTGCCTGCGCGTGGACGAGCTCTACGGCGAGCGCATCGGGAAGACGGTGTCGGCATGAGGATCCTGCGCGTGGTGGGCACCTGTCTCCTCTCGGCGATCCCCACCCTCATCCTGGCGACCCTGATCGTCTTCATGCTCCAGCGGCTCATCCCCGGCGACCCCGCCGTGGCGATCGCCGGCGAGTACGCGACCCCCGAGAACCTCGAGCGCATCCGCCAGGACCTCGGCCTCGACCAGTCGCTCATCACGCAGTACCTGTCGTGGATCGGCGGCGCCTTCACGGGCGACCTCGGCACGTCCTACCAGACGGGCGAGTCGATCTCGGCGCTCGTGATGCAGCGACTGCCGCTGACCCTGATCCTCACGACGATGGCGCTCTTCGTGGCCGTCGCGGTGGGCCTGCCGTCGGGCGTCTGGGCCGCGCAGAAGGTCGACACGACCTTCGACCGCTTCCTCACCACCGGCGCCACGTTCGGCATCGCGATCCCGAACTTCTGGCTCGGCATGATGCTCATCATCGTCTTCGCGCTCAACCTGGGGTGGTTCCCCGGCCCGGGCGGCGTGAGTCTGCAGGACGACCCCGCCCAGGCGCTCAAGGGGCTCGTGCTCCCGGCCCTCGCCCTGGGCCTCGTCGGTGGCGCCGAGATCTGTCGCCAGGTGCGCAGCGCGATGGTCGAGAGCCTCTCGACCGACTACGTGCGCACCCACCGTGCGAAGGGCCTGTCGAACCGCAGCATCGTGTGGAAGCACGCGCTGAAGAACTCGAGCCTGCCGTTCGCCACGATCATCGGCCTGCAGGTGTCGCGACTCATCGGTGGCGCCGTCGTGGTCGAGGCGGTGTTCGGCCTGTCCGGCATCGGCTCGCTCGCGGTGGAGGCGACCAACCAGCGTGACTACGGCGTGATCCAGGCGGTCGTCTTCGTGGCCGCCGTGATCGTCCTGTTGACGAACCTCATCGTCGACGTCTCGTACCGTCTGCTCGACCCGAGGATCTCCTGATGACCGCTGTCGACACCACCGCCAACCTGGCCGCGGGCAACCCGACGCCCACGCGCCGGGCCCGCAAGGCCGGCCGCCTCTCGGTCGGCGTGAGCTACGCGATCCTGCTGCTCGTCCTGATCATCGTGCTGTTCGCCAACTTCCTGGCGCCCTACGACCCGAACAAGCAGGACCTCAACTCGATCCTGCTGCCGATGAGCGGCGACCACTGGCTCGGCACCGACGACCTCGGTCGCGACGTGTTCAGCCGCATGCTCTACGGCACCCGCGTCTCGGTGCTGGCCGCGCTGCTCGCCGTCGCGATCTCGGTCGTGATCGGCCTGCCGCTCGGCATCGCCGCCGGCTGGCTCAGCGGGACCACCGACCTCCTCGTCATGCGCGTCGTCGACGCGGTCATGTCCTTCCCGGCGATCGTGCTGGCGATCGGCATCACCGCGACGATGGGGCCCGACATCACCACGGCGATGATCTCGGTCGGCATCGTGATGTCACCGGCGATCCTCAGGCTGGCGAGAGCCCAGACCATGGCGATCCGGTCCGAGACCTACATCGAGGCCGCGAAGTCGTTCGGTGCGCGCGGACTGCGGCGGATGGTGCTGCCGCACGTGCTGCCCAACATCATCCAGCCGATCCTCGTCCAGGTCGCGGTGCTCATGGGCTTCGCCCTGATCGCCGAGGCCAGCCTGAGCTTCCTGCAGCTGGGCGTGCAGCCGCCGACCGCCTCGTGGGGCGCCGTGCTGTCGCGGGCCTACACCTTCCTGGACCAGGCGCCGATGCAGATCTTCATCCCCGGCATCGCCATCGCCGCCACGGTGTTCGCGTTCAACATCATCGGCGACGAGATCCAGCGACTCCTCGACCCGAAGCGGAAGTGAGCACCATGTCGGTCGTCTTCATCGCCAACCGCGGCGAGATCGCCGCGCGCATCCTGCGGACGGTCCGCGAGCAGGGCCACCGGGGCGCCGTGGCGTTCCCCGAGGTCGACGCCGACCTGCCCTACGTGGGCGCCGCCGACGTCACGGTGGAGCTGTCCGGGCCCCGCGACTTCGGCGACGTCGAGGCGATGGTCGCGGCGGCGCGATCGGCCGGGGCCGACCTCGTGCACCCGGGCTACGGGTTCCTGTCGGAGAACGCGGCGTTCGCGCGGGCCGTGGAGGCCGCGGGCATGGTCTTCGTCGGCCCGTCGCCCGACGTCATCGAGCTGATGGGGGACAAGGCCGGAGCCCGCGCCGCCGCGGTGCGCGCCGGACTCTCGGTCGCCCCCGGCTCGGACGGCGCGGTCGAGACCGTCGAGGAGGCCCGGGCGGCCGCCGGCGCCGCCGGCTACCCCGTGATGCTCAAGGCCGTCGCGGGCGGTGGCGGCATCGGCATGGCCGTCGTGCCCGACGCGTCCGCGCTCGACGCGGCCTTCGAGACCGTGACCAGCCGCGCCGGCTCCGTCTTCGGCGACCGGCGCGTCATCGTCGAGCGCTACCTCGAGCGCTCGCGCCACATCGAGGTGCAGGTCATGGGCCTGCCCGACGGGCGCGCCGTCGCCCTGTCCGAGCGCGACTGCTCGGTGCAGCGCCGCCACCAGAAGGTCGTCGAGGAGGCGCCCTCCCCGGCGCTCGACGCGGCGTCCCGCGCGAGCCTGCTGGAGCGCGCGGCCGCGCTGACCGAGGCCGTCGGCTACGTCGGCGCCGGCACGATCGAGTTCATCCACGACCTCGACTCGGGCGAGTCCTACTTCCTCGAGATGAACACGCGTCTGCAGGTGGAGCACCCCGTGACCGAGGCTGTCCACGACGTCGACCTCGTGGCCTGGCAGCTGCGCATCGCCGCGGGCGACTCCTCGGTGCCCGCGCTCCACGCCGAGCCTCGCGGTCACGCGATCGAGCTGCGGCTGTACGCGGAGGACTCCGAGCGCTTCCTGCCGCGCCCCGGCGCGATCGAGACGTGGGAGATGCCGTCGGGCGAGGGGGTCCGCGTGGACTCCGGCTACGCCCCCGGCACCAAGGTGACGCCGTTCTTCGACCCGCTGCTGGCGAAGGTCATCGTCTGGGGTCGCGACCGCGACGAGGCGCTCGAGCGGGCCCGCGACGCGATGGACCGCACGACGATCGTCGGTCCCGGCTCGAACGTGGAGTTCCTGCGCCGGGTCCTGGCCGAGCCCGAGTTCGTCGAGGCGACCCACGACACCGGCATCGTCGGGCGGATGACCTCGGCCGCCGTGCGCTGAGGCTCGGTCGGCACCGTCAACCGCGCACGGACAGGACGCGGAAGCCCTTGCTGCTGGCGACGCGCTCGGTGGGGTGACCCTGGTCGGTCAGCCAGCGCTGGAGCGAGTCGGCGCCGAGGTTCCTGCCGACGACGAGGCGCGCCTCGCCGCCGGGCCGCAGCCGCGGCAGCCACGTGAGCAGCAGCTCGTGCAGGGCCTCCTTGCCGATGCGGATCGGCGGGTTCGACCAGATCGCGTCGAACGTGAGGTCGGCCGGCACGTCCTCGGGCAGGGCCGGGTGCACCTCGAGGCCGCGCGCGTTCTCGGCCGTGAGCGCGAGCGCCCGCTCGTTCACGTCGACGGCCCACACGGTGCTGCCCTCGGCCGCCAGCGAGCAGGCGATCGGGCCCCAGCCGCAGCCGAGGTCGAGCACCGTGGAGCCCGTCGGCGGCGGATCGCTCTCGGCCAGCAGGATCGCGGTGGCCTTGTCGAGGGAGTCGCCCGAGAAGACGCCCGTGGAGGTCACGAAGTCACGGCGGCGACCCCAGACCTCGACCGAGATCGTGCGCCGCTCGTCGTCGGTGACGGGAGCGCGGTCGAAGTAATGGCTCATGCTTCCCCTCGCTCGGCGAGCCAGGCCTTGAGCACGGTGGGCTTCGCGGTGGCGCGCCACGCCTCGGTGAGCAGCTCGCGCAGCTCGGCCGGGTCGGCCTCGCCGGGGCGCACCAGCACGGCGTTCGTGTCGAACTTCCGGAAGTGCTCGATCGTGAAGTAGGGGGTGGACTCGTCCTCGACGAGGGCCTCGAGCTCGTCGCGGTCGACCTTGAACGCGAGGGCGCCGGGGGAGTCGTCGCGGTCGCGCCACCACGCCACCAGCTTGCCGCCGGTCTTCACCCCGGGCATGCCCCACGACAGGCTCGCCTCGGTGTCGGGGAACTCCAGCAGGAACGCCTCGACCTCGTCCCAGTCCATGAGGCCACGGTACGCCCGCGGGCGGACAGGAGAGTCGGTGATCTCGATACGTCGTCTCGCTGCGCTCGCCGCCACTCGATCGCCGGTGTGATGATCACCCCGGCAGGCGGTCGAGGAAGGCGGCCTGGGCGGCGACGACGAGCTCGGCCGCCTCCTCGAGGCCGAACCACTGGACGCGGTCGAGCTCGGGGAAGGCCTGCATCGTGCCGGAGCCGGGCGGCCACTCGAGGTCGAACGTGCCGGGCACGATCGTCGAGGGGTCGAGGTCGGCCTCGACCGCCCACACGAGGACGTCCTTGCGGGACTGGCGCACGCTGCCGAGGTCCGTCCACGGACCGTCGGGCACGGGCACGCCGAGCTCCTCGAGGAACTCGCGACGAGCGGCGTCCTCGGGCGTCTCGCCCTCCTCGAGAACGCCCTTCGGGATCGACCAGGCGCGCTCGTGGCGCTTCGCCCAGAACGGTCCGCCGAGGTGTCCGAGCAGGACCTCGCGGCGGCCGTCGCGCACGCGGTGCAGCAGCACCCCGGCGCTGGTCAGGCGGGCCATCACTCGTCCCGGCGGCGGCGCGACTCCTCGACGCGGGCCGCGAGCTGGTCGTCGGCGGGGTAGACGACCTCCTCCAGCACCAGGCCGTGAGCCGGCATGACCTTCACGCGGGGGTCGCGCTCCTGCGCGGCGAGGATCTCGGCCGCGAACTCCGGGGCGTACCGACGCTCGCCGACGGCCACGAGGCAGCCCATGAGCGAGCGCACCATCGAGTGGCAGAAGGCGTCGGCGCGCACGGTGGTGGCGATCGTCTCGCCGCCGCGGACGGTGCGCAGCGTGAGCAGGTTGCGGATCGTCGTGGCGCCCTCGCGCTGCTTGCAGAACGAGGCGAAGTCGTGCTCGCCGAGCAGGTGCTGGGCGGCCTGGTTCATGAGGTCGACGTCGAGCGGGCGCGGCGCCGCGGCGACCATGCGTCGCTGCATCGGGTCGGGTCCGGCGGGGTGGTCGGTCATCCGGTAGACGTAGCGGCGCTCGATCGCGGCGAACCGCGCGTCGAAGTGCTCGGGGGCCTCGGTGACGCGCAGGATGCGGATGTCGTCGGGCACGACGCGGCGCAGCCGGCGCTCGAGGACGCCCGGGTGGCTGTCGACGTCGACGTGGGCCACCTGGCCGCGCGCGTGGACTCCGGCGTCGGTGCGGCCCGCGACGGTCAGCCGCGGCGGCTCGGCCAGTCGCAGGACCGTGCCGAGCGCGGACTCGAGCTCGCCCTGCACCGTGCGCAGCCCCGGCTGGGTCGCCCAGCCCCTGAACTCGGTTCCGTCGTAGGCCAGGTCGATCCGCATGCGCACCCCACCACGGTAGCGGGGTGCCGTCCGCCGCCCGGGGCCGCGGCGGGCCGACCCCTGACGAGGACAGATCTTTCGACCTTGGGGTCGCCCCAGCGACATCTTGGTACCAAGATCCGTCCCCACCGGCGCCCGCACCCACCACCGGCCCGGCTGTCGCCCCGGCGGAAACCGCCTACGGTGGAGGAGTGCGCATCGTGCCCGCGATCGTCGCGGCCGCACTGGCGACGTTGGTGCTGCCGGCGATCCCCGTGGCCTCCGCCGCGAGCCCGGGGATCCATCGCCTCCTGCTCACTCCCACCGCCGACCCGTCGCGCTCGCAGTACGTGTCGTGGAGCCGCCCGGTCGCCGCGAGCGGCCAGCGGGTCGTCGCGGTCGGGCCCGACGGGATCACCCGCACCGTGCCCGCCCGGCGCAAGCTCGGCACGACCGAGCGCACGGCCGGCAGTCGCCAGTACCGCTACGTCGCGTCGCTCTCGGGCCTCGAGCCGTCCACGCGCTACCGCTACCGGGTGGTCGGCCGCGGCGTCGCCACGCGCTGGCGGGCATTCACCACGGCGGGCCCGGCCAACCGCGCGTTCCGGCTGCTCCAGTTCGGCGACACCCAGGTCGACAACGACGGCCCGCCCGACCGCATCATCGAGGCCGCCACCGAGCGCTTTCCCGACGCGCGGCTGCTGCTGCAAGCCGGGGACGTCGTCAACAAGCCGTGGGTCGGGCGCGAGTGGAGCGAGCTGCACGAGGCCCTCTCCCCGGCAGGGCAGTGGCGCAACTGGGTCTCCTCGATCGGCAACCACGAGCAGTGCCGGGTGAAGTCTCCGTGCCGGTCCGGAGAGGGTCGCGGGTTCCGCTCCTACTTCCAGTTCCCGTCGAACGGCTTCACCGACCAGCGCCGCACGTGGTTCTACCTCGACCAGGGGCCGGCCCGGATCATCGTCCTGGACACGTTCGGCCCGGACCTGCGGCGCCAGCGGTCGTTCCTGGCCCACGCGCTGCGCACGAACGACCGGCCGTGGTCGATCGTCCTCATGCACTCGGGCCCGTTCGCGTCGGTGGGCGACCGGAGGAACACCGAGATGCGGAAGTGGTTCCTGCCGACGCTGGAGCGGTACGACGCAGACCTCGTGCTCTCGGGCCACGACCACTCCTACGCGAGGGGCCGGAAGGCCGGGGTCACCTACCTCGCGTCGGTCAGCGGACCGAAGTACTACGACTCCTCGATCCGGGACTGGCGGGCCGGCGGCGCCACGCGCGTGAAGGCGGCGTACCGGACCTCGACCTACCAGGTGATCAGCGTGTCGCCGACGCAGCTGAAGGTGCGCGCGGTGGTGGGCCACCGCGGGAAGGGTGCCCGGCCCGCGATCAAGGTCGGGAAGACCCTCGACGGGTTCACCCTGACCCGCTGACTCAGGAGGCGACGAACTTCAGCGCGAGAGCGGAGTACTGCAGGCCGATCGAGGACGGCGACCGCTCGCCACCCACGACGTACCAGCGGCACACGTCGATGCACGCGGACATCAGCAGCCGCCGCGTGCCGGGGAGGTCGGCGATGGAGAAGACGCCCTGCTCGATCCCGGCCTCGAGGATCTCGTCGAGCACCGCGATCGTGGCGCGCCGGACGTCGACGACCTTCTGGAAGTGGTCGTCCGTCAGCACCTGGAGGTCGTTGTGGACCGGGCGCGCGATGACGCTCCACTCGGCGTGCCAGGACGCGTAGGCGGCCATGAAGAGGCGGAGTCGCTCGGCCGGGTCGGAGCCGAGGGCGACCGCCTGCGTCAGCGACTCCAGCGACGCGGCGTGGCTGTCCAGGACGATCCGGAAGAACAGGTCCTCCTTGTTCGCGAAGTGCGTGTAGATGGTGCCGGGGCTCAGCTCCGCCCGCTGGGCGATCGCGCGCGTGGACGCGCCGTGGTAGCCCAGCTCGTGGAACGACAGGCACGCGCCGACGAGGATCCGGTGCGTCGCTCCCTGCGCCCGCGGCTGCCAGAAGGCCGCCACCCGCATCGCGTCGTGGGTGGGGTCGCCGGTGGCTCGCGTGGTCAATCGTCACTCCGTCTCGGTCGCGTCACGGGGACCGAGGACGCGTGCAGGAATGCTAGGCGTCCGCTCGGCGGGGTGACAAACGACGTGCGGCTCAGGAGGACGTCGTGTCGGCGCGGAGCTCGGCCAGGACCTCCTCGTCGTGCTCGCCCACGCGCGGCACGCGAAGCCGGCGGGGTCCGTCGGCGAGGCCGACGGTCGTGAGCGGCCCCGGCACGGCGACCGTCCGGCCCGCGGGGGAGGTCACCCGCACGACGCTCTCGTCCCCGCGCTCGTCGAGGTGGCGCACCGCCTCGGTCAGTCCGCGCACCGGTCCGCAGGGGATCCCGAGATCGCGCATCTGCGCCAGGATCTCGTCGCGATCACGGTCGCGGCACCACGCGCCCACGACCTCGTCCACCTCGTCGCGTGCGACGAGCACGGCGTCCTCGTAGGAGAGCGACTCGGCCCAGTCCTCGCGGCCGATGGCGCGGCAGAACCGCGACCACTTCTCGTCGCCGACGGGCGACAGGTGGACGTGCCCGCCACGGGCCGCCCACGTGTTGGAGATCGAGACGGGCACGCGGTTGCCGTCGCGCTGGTAGGGGCGGCCCTCGAGCGACTCGTCCACGTCGTGCGCGAGAAGGCCCATGTAGGAGGTGAGCATGTTGACGTCGACGAACTGCGCCTCGGGGCGGACGTCGCGCATCCGCAGCGCCATGAGGATCGACATCGTGGACCGGTAGGCGGCCAGGTGGTCGGCGACGAACGGCGCCACGAAGGTGGGTTCGCCGTCGGCCGGGCCCGTCATCTGCGGGATGCCGCTCATGCCCTGGATGATGCCGTCGAAGGCGAGCAGGGCCCGGTCGGCGCTCGTCGTCCCGAAGCCGGTGATGTGCACCATGATGATCGACGGGTTGACGGCCCTGAGGGCCTCGAAGCCCCAGCCGAGCCGCTCGGGGACGCCTGCGCTGTAGTTCGTCAGCACGACGTCGGACGTCGCGACGAGCCGGAGGAAGGTCGCGAGGCCGTCCGGGTCCTTCAGGTCCAGCACGACACTGCGCTTCCCGCGGTTCTGGGCGGCGAAGTACGTGCTGTCCCCGTCGACCGCCGGCATCGCGTCGCGTGCCAGCTCGCCGCCGGGCGGCTCGACCTTGATGACGTCGGCGCCGTGGTCGGCGAGGATCTGGCCGGTCTGCGGGCCGGCGATGGCGTGCGTGAGCTCGAGGACGCGGATCCCCGACAGCGCGGCGGGCGAGGTCATCGCGCTCAGTGGGCCGGGACCGCGGCGGCCAGCTTCTCCAGCCCGACCTTCGAGACCTTGCCCGTCGGCGCGAGCGGCATCTGGTCGATGATCTCCACGCGCGGGATCTTGTAGGTGGCCATGTGGTCGCGGCACCACGCCAGCATCTCGTCGGCCGTCGCCTCGGCGCCCGGCACGAGCTGGAGGTAGGCGACGGGCACCTGGCCCTTCCTCGCGTCGGGCACGCCGATCACGCCGGCGGCCGCGACCTGCGGGTGCCGGCTGAAGAGGTGCTCGAGCTCGGACGGGAAGACGCTCATGCCGTTGACCTTCAGCATCTCCTTCGTGCGGCCGAGGTAGTGCAGCGCGCCGGTCTCGTCGATCGTGCCGATGTCGCCGGTGTGCAGCCAGCCGTCACGCAGCGTGGTCGCCGTCGCCTCCGGCCGCTGGTGGTAGCCGCGCATCATGCTGGGCGACCGGACGATGATCTGGCCCTCCTCGCCCACGGGCAGCAGCTCGCCGGTGTCGAAGCCGACGATCGCGACGTCGGTGCCGGGCATCGGCAGGCCGGTGAAGCCCGGGCGGCCGGTGAGGTCGGCGTCGTCCTTCTGCAGGCCGAGCGTGAAGGTGTCGAGGGTGTGGTCCTCGGTCATGCCGTAGGAGCTCTCGCGGATGACGCCGGGCGCGCCGGTCTCGCGGGCCCAGCGCTCGCGGATCTCGACCGTGAGCTTCGTGACGAACGACATCGTGACCGGCGCGCGGAACGAGGACAGCGAGTACTCCGAGTCCTTCGCCCGGTCGAGCAGCTCGAGGTAGCTGTCGACGGTGCCCGCCATCGCGGTGACGCGGTGCTCGTGGATCGACCGCAGCACCTCGTCGGCGTCCCACCGGTAGTGCAGCACGCACGTGCCGCCGGTCATCAGCGAGACGAGGAAGGCGTCCTCGCCGGCGATCCAGAACACGGGGACGAAGACCAGGCTCACGGTGTCGGGGCCGCCGCCGAACCCGAGCTGGCCGCCGCTCATCGCGGTGTAGAGCATGTCGAACTGGGTGTGCTCGCAGCCCTTCGGCATGCCGGTGGTGCCGCCGGTGTAGTTCAGCGCGGCGAGCGCGTGCGGGTCGTCGGGATCCGTCGGCACCGGGAGGTCGTCCCGCTCGAGGATCGCGGTGAACCGCGTCGTCCCCTCGGCCACGGGCACGTCCGCGGCCATGCCGCGGGGGAGGGTGGCGCCGTCGGGGAGGAAGTCGGTGTGCGCCGACGCGATGGTCTCGCCGACGTGGCTGCCCTCGGCGCCGGCCCGGAACTCGTCGGCGACCTCGTCGAGGACGAACGCGACCGTGGCGCCCGAGTCGAGCAGCTCGTAGTTGATCTCCTCGCGCCGGAACATCGGGTTGACCGGCACGTGGACGCCGCCGGACTTGAGGATCGCGAAGAAGGCGATGAGGAACTGCGGGCAGTTCGGCATCATCACGGCGGCGCGGTCGCCGGGGGCGAAGCCGCGGTGGGCGAGGTAGGCGGCGACCCGGTCGCTCGCGGCGTCCAGCTCGGCGTACGTGACGGTGCGGCCGTGGTAGACGATCGCGGCGCGGTCGGGCTGGCGCTCCGCCCACGAGCGCAGGTAGTGCGTGACGGTCGACTCGCCGAACGGGTAGTCGATGGTCGGCTCGCCGACCTCGGGCCAGGCCTCGCGCCGGCGCCGCCGCAGGGCGTCCAGGTAGTCGTCGATCTCCCGGTGGAACTGCTCCGACATCGTCACGGGACATGCACCTCTCGTCGTGCGGCTCACTTGAACTTGACGCAAGTTTCATGTCGAAGATATGACGTAGATCACGTCGGGTCAACCGCTGGGCCAGCCCTTGGAATCACCGGGCGAATGCGGTGAACGCTCGTTCAGTCGATGAGCGGTTGGGCGGGTCGCCGGAGACGGTTGACGCGGAAATCCGCCCTTGCTCAATGTGATTTCCGTCTCTAGGGTCATCGGCACGAAGCCTGAACGCGCGATCAGAAGGAGCCAGCTCATGAGGATGTCGACCCGGATCGGGGTGGGCCTGGCGGCCGCCATGCTCGTCGCGGTCAGTGCGTGCGGAGGCGGAGGATCGGACGGGGGAGACGGCGGGACGCTGCGCGTGGCGACCCAGGCCGACATCTCCTCGATGGACCCGATCCGCGGCAACTCCGGCGGCGACCACCAGATGCTCTACCCGCTGTACGACACCCTCGTCTCGTTCGACAAGGACCTGCAGCCGCAGCCCGGCCTGGCGGAGTCGTGGGAGTACGAGACGCCCACGGCGCTGGTCCTGAAGCTGCGCGAGGGCGTGACCTTCCACGACGGCGAGCCGCTCGACGCCGAGGCGGTCAAGTACAACCTCGAGCGAGCCGCGGCGGAGGGCTCCAACATCGCCGCCGACGTCGAGTCGATCGAGTCCGTGGAGGTCGTCGACGACCTGACGGTCAAGCTCAACCTGACCGCGCCGAACTCCGCGCTCGTCATGACGCTGGCCGACCGCGCCGGCATGATGGTCTCGCCCAAGGCGGCGGAGGCCGCCGGCGGCGACCTCAGCACGAACCCCGTGGGCGCGGGCGGCTGGAAGTTCGTCGACTGGAAGCGCGGCACGTCGATGACCTACGAGAAGTTCGACGACTACTGGGACGAGGACGTGGAGCGCGTCGACAAGGTCGTCATCCGGGTGATGCCCGAGCCCAAGACCCGCGCGACCTCGCTGCGCTCCGGCCAGCAGGACATCGCCTGGGACATCGTGCCGGCGGACGCCGAGTCGATCCAGGACGACGACAAGCTCACGCTGCACGAGCAGCCGCGGATGTGGACCTGGATGATCTACACGAACCGCGCGTCCGAGGAGCTCGGCGACCCGCGCGTGCGACGCGCGCTGAGCCTCGCGATGGACCGCGACACGCTGCTCAAGAGCGCGTACTTCGGCCTCGGCACCAAGCCCCGCGGCTTCCTGCCCGACGGCTACTGGGCCGAGCCCTCGGAGAAGGCCCAGCTGGACTACGACGTCGACGAGGCGAAGCGGCTGATCGCCGAGGCCGGCGCCGACGGACTGACGTTCGACCTGCTGCTCTACGCCGACTCCACGTCGACGCGCGTCGGGGAGATCCTCAAGCAGCAGTGGTCCGAGATCGGCGTGACCGCCAACCTGGTCCCGCGCGAGGTCAACCAGGCCAACAGCGACTACTTCAACGACGTCAAGACACCGGCGTTCTTCGCGGCGTGGACGGGCCGCCCCGACCCGGCGCTGACGTACCGGCTGATGTTCACGAAGGAGGCCTACTTCAACACCTCGAAGCAGTCGACGCCCGGCATCGAGGAGGCGCTCGCCGAGGACGCCGTGGCCACGACGCAGGAGGACCGCAAGAAGGCGCTCGACAAGGCGTCGGAGGCGGTCGTCGAGGACATGCCGATCATCCCGATCGTGTTCCAGCACTCCCTGACGGGCCTGGGCGAGAACGTCGAGGGCTTCGAGAGCAACCTCCTGGGCAAGCCGAAGCTGCTCGGCGTCACGTTGAAGTGAGGGCGGGGCGCCGCCGGGGAGTCACTCCCCGGCGGCGACCTCGGCCAGGTCGATGCTGGTGCCGCGCAGGTCCTCGCCGCAGTGGTCGCACACGAGGACGCCGTGGAAGACCGAGCCGCACGCGCGGTGGGTCTGCACGAGCGCCGGGCCCTCGCCGGTGTCGAACCAGCGCTCGGCCCAGCCGATCGTCATCGCGATGACGGGGAAGAACGCCAGTCCCTTCTTCGTCAGGCGGTACTCGGGACGCTCGGCGGAGTCGCCCGTGACCTGCTCGAGGATGCCGTGCTCGCGCAGGGTGCTGAGGCGGCCCGACAGCAGCGACGGCGGCAGCCCCAGGGCGGACTCGAACTCGCCGAAGCGGTGGACGCCGAGCAGGGCCGCGCCCATCAGCGCCCACGACCAGCGGTTGCCGAAGATCGCCATCGTGTCGGGGTAGAACGTGTGGCCCACGGCGGTGCCGCGGGTGGACGAGCGGCGCCGCGTGGCGACCTCGGGCACCGAGCTGCGCCAGCCGCCCGAGGGTCCCCAGGCCGTGTCGAGGTCCTGCACCGTGACGGGCTCGTGGCACTCGCGGCAGGCCAGGACCGGCGTGATCTCGTTCCCGCACGTGACGTGGCGCATCGGCGGGGTCTCGTAGGAGTGCTGGTCGACCCACGTGCGCTCCCAGCCCCAGATCGCCGCGAGGATCGGCCACGTCGCGCGCCCCGAGTCGGTCAGCACGTACTCGGCCCGCGGCGGGCGCTGCTGGTACTCGTGCCGCTCCATCAGCCCGGCCCGGACGAGCGCGTCGAGGCGACCGCTCAGCACGGCGTGCGAGATCGGCATGCGACTCGAGAACTCGGTGTACCGGCGACAGCCCAGGAGGGCGAAGCGCAGCAGGAAGAGGGTCCACTCGTCCCCGAGCACGCCGAAGCCGCGGGACAGGGCGTTGGGCGCACCGGTCCCCTCGGGCTCGGCGGGGGAGTAGCCACGAATGGTCACCCGGGCATCCTAGGCGCGCTCGGGCGAGATGGCGCACCTTCGTGGCTTGAGTCACTCTGGTTAATGGAGTAACGTCCCGAGCGTGCTCGCGCCGGGCGGCACGATCAGGGACAGGTGGGTGCGATGACCGAGGCCTTCGTCTACGAGGCGGTGAGGACGCCGCGCGGCCGCGTGCGTCGTGACGGCGGGACGCTCGCCGGCGTGCCCGCCCACGAGCTGGCCGCCCAGCTGCTGCGCGAGATCGAGTCCCGCGGCGTGCCCGCCGACGCGGTGCAGGACGTCGTCCTCGGCGTCAGCACGGCCCACGGCGAGCAGGCGGCCGACCTCGCCCGCGTCGCCGTGATGGCGGCCGGCTGGCCCGACTCCACCCCCGCCGGCGTCGTCTCGCGGATGTGCTGCTCGGGCCTCGACGCGCTCGCGACGGCCTCCGCCCAGGTCCGCTCGGGGATGCTCGACGTCGTCGTGGCCGGCGGCGCCGAGTCGATGTCGCGCGTGCCCATGATGAGCGACAGGCCCGCCTTCGCCTTCGATCCCGGCGTCGGCGCGACCACCGGCTTCGTCACGATCGGCGTCTCGGCCGACCTCACCGCCGCGAAGCACGGCTTCTCGCGCGCGGATCTCGACGCGTGGGCGGTCCGCTCGCACCAGCGCTCGGCCGCGGCCACGTGGGACTCGGTCGTCCCCGTCGCCCTGGACGGCGAGACGATCCTCAAGGCCGACGAGGGCGCGCGGGCCGACACCACCGCGGAGTCCCTCGGCGCGCTCGCGCCGCTGTTCGGCGAGGACCCGCTGTGGTCGCGCGTCGAGGAGCGGTTCCCCGGCTTCACCCGCCCCGCCGAGGGCCTGCACACCGTCGGCACCGCGCCGCAGCTGTGCGACGGCGCCTCCGCCGCGGTGATCGGCTCGGCCGCCGCTCAGGACGTGCTGGGTCGCGCGCCGCGCGGCCGCATCGCCTCGTGGGCGCACACGGCCGTGCGCTCGCCCGGCCTCGACGGCACCGTGGCCGCCGCGCGCCTCGCCCTCGAGCGGGCCGGCATCGGCGTCGAGGACGTCGCGGTCGCGGAGTTCAACGAGTCCTTCTCGGTCACCCCGCTGCTGCTGACGCGCGAGCTCGGCATCGACCCCGAGCGGGTCAACGTCCAGGGCGGCGCCGTCTCGGTGGGCCACCCGCTAGCCGCGAGCGGCGGCATCCTGCTGGCCAACGCGCTCGACCTGCTCGAGCGCCGCGGCGGCGGGTACGCGCTGCTCGTCATCCCGGCCGCCCTCGGCGTCTCGATGGCGCTCGTCGTGGAGGGTCTGGCATGACGTACCGCGTGGTGCAGTGGGCGACCGGCGCCATGGGCACGGCGATCCTGCGGACGATGCTCGACCACCCGGGCATCGACGTCGTGGGCACCTACGTCTACGGCGAGTCGAAGGCCGGACGCGACGTGGGCGACCTCGCCCGCCGTGACGCGACCGGCGTGCTGGCGACCTCCGACGTCGACGAGATCCTCGCGCTCGACGCCGACGTCGTGGTCCATGCCGGCCGGATCGGTCCGTACGGCTCGCACGACGACGACATCGTCGCGCTGCTCGAGTCGGGCAAGAACGTGCTCAGCATCAACGGCTACACCGACCCGCTGGTCCACGCGGGCGAGCGGCTCGACCGGCTGCGCAAGGCGGCCGAGCGCGGCGGCGCGACGCTCATGGGCGTCGGCCTGAATCCGGGCTTCATCGGCGAGCAGGTCGCGGTCCTGGCCACGGGCGTGTGCGCACGGGTGGACCACGTCGAGGTCGTCGAGATGGCCGACGCGCGACTCGTGCAGGACCCCGAGTACCTGTTCGGCTCGCTCGGCTTCGGCGCCGAGCTCGGCGCGCACGACCCGAACGACCCGTCGTGGGGGCCGGTCGGCTCGCTCAACGGGATGTTCGAGGAGGTCGTCGGGGCGATGGCCCACCATCTCGGCCTTCAGCTGGACGAGATCGTCAGCGACCACGTGTGCCACCCGGCGCTGTCCGACCTCGAGGTCGCCGCCGGCGTGATCCCGCAGGGGACCGTCGGGCACACGAACTGGCGCTGGCACGGGATCGTCGCCGGCGAGCGACGGCTCACGATGTCGATCCACTGGTTCGTCGAGACCGCGGCGCTGCCAGAGCCCGAGCCGCCGCTGTGGCGGGTGACCGTCACGGGCCACCCCGGCGTGAGGATCGCGATGGAGCTGGAGAAGCACCCCGACGACCGCAGCCGCATGGGCGCCGAGCAGTACGCCGTCGCCGGTCAGGTGATCAACGCGGTGCCGCACGTCGTGGCCGCCGAGCCGGGCGTGACGATCCGCCCCGTCGCCACGCCGTGGCGCGCCGACTACGGGACGGTCGCGCCGCACTGAGCTCCGGGACGGGGGATTTCTCCCGCTTCCCCAGCAACTCTGATAAGTGTAGTATCGTCAGCGACGCGTGAGCGCGCGTGGAAGAAGAGGTGGATCATGTCCAAGCCGTCGAACGTCTGGATCCTCGGTGGGTACCAGACCGACTTCGCCCGCAACCTGACCCGCGAGGGCAAGGACTTCGCCGATCTCGCGACCGAGGTCGTCGACGGCACCCTGGCCGCCTCCGGCGTCGATGCCGAGGAGATCGGCGTCGTCCACGTGGGCAACGCCTTCGGCCAGCTGTTCGCCGGCCAGGGCCAGCTCGGTGCCATGCCGGCCACCGTCAACGACGGCCTGTGGGGCGTCCCCTCCTCGCGTCATGAGGCCGCGTGCGCCTCGGGCTCCATCGCCGTCCTGGCCGCGATGGCCGACCTGCGCGCCGGCAACTACGACTCGGCGCTCGTCGTGGGCGTCGAGCTGGAGAAGACGGTCAGCGGCGACCAGGCCGCGCACCACCTCGGCGCCGCCGCCTGGGCCGGCCACGAGGGCGACGACGCCACCTTCATGTGGCCCTACATGTTCAGCAAGGTCGCCGACGAGTACGACCGCCGCTACGGCATCGACCAGCAGCACCTGAGCCGCATCGCCGAGATCAACTTCGCGAACGCCAAGCTCAACCCGAACGCGCAGACGCGCGGCTGGGACGTGCCCGACCTCGGTCCGGCGGGCGACCCCGCGCTCAACCCGCCGGTCGACGGCCGCGTGCGCCGCTTCGACTGCAGCCAGATCACCGACGGCGGCTCGGGCATCGTGCTCGTCTCCGACGCGTTCCTCGTGCGCCACCCCGACCTGCGCCCGCTGGCGCGGATGGCCGGCTGGGGTCACCAGACCGTGGGCCTGGGCCTGCAGCAGAAGCTCGACCGTGCGGCCGACCAGCCGTACGTCATGCCGCACCTGCGCCGCGCCGTGCACGACGCGTTCGACCGCGCCCAGATCGGCCTCGACGACCTCGACGCGCTCGAGACGCACGACTGCTTCACGCCGAGCGAGTACATCGCGATCGACCACATCGGCCTGACCGAGCCGGGCGAGTCCTGGAAGGCGATCGAGAACGGCGACATCGAGATCGGCGGCCGGCTGCCGATCAACCCCAGCGGCGGCCTCATCGGCGGCGGCCACCCCGTGGGCGCCTCGGGCATCCGCATGGTGCTCGACGCGACCAAGCAGGTCTCCGGCACGGCCGGCGACTACCAGGTCGAGGGCGCCGACACCGTCGGCACGCTCAACTTCGGCGGCAGCACCGCCACCACCGTCAGCTTCGTCGTGACGGCCAGCTGACCCACGCAGGACTGAGAGGACTCTTCATGGATCTGGAGCTCGTGGGCAAGCTGCTCTCCACGCTGCCCGAGGACGACGACCACCCCTACCGCACCGGCCCCTGGCGCCCGCAGACGAACGAGTGGGTCGCCGACGACCTGCAGGTCGTCGAGGGCGAGGTCCCCGCCGACCTCGACGGCGTCTACCTGCGCAACACCGAGAACCCGGTGCACGCCTCGCTGAAGAACTACCACCCGTTCGACGGCGACGGCATGATCCACGTGGTCGGCTTCCGCGACGGCAAGGCCTTCTACCGCAACCGGATGATCCGCACCGACGGCTACCTCGCCGAGCAGGAGGCCGGACACGCGCTGTGGGCCGGCCTGGCCGAGCGTCCGCAGATCGCGCTGCGCGAGGACGGCTGGGGCGCTCGCCGCCAGATGAAGGACGCGTCCAGCACCGACGTCGTGGTCCACCGCGGCGTCGCGCTGACCAGCTTCTACCAGTGCGGCGACCTGTACCGGGTCGACCCGTTCTCCGCCCAGACGCTGGGCAAGGAGAGCTGGAACGGTCACTTCCCGTTCGACTGGGGCGTCTCGGCGCACCCGAAGGTCGACGACCGCACCGGCGAGATGATGTTCTTCAACTACAGCAAGGAGGCGCCGTACATGAAGTACGGCGTCGTCGACGAGAACAACGACCTCGTCCACTACGTCGACATCCCGCTGCCCGGCCCGCGCCTGCCGCACGACATGGCGTTCACCGAGAACTACGCGATCCTCAACGACATGCCGCTGTTCTGGGACCCCGAGGCGCTCAAGCAGAACGCGCACGTGGCCCGCTGGCACCGCGACATGCCCGCGCGCTTCGCGGTCATCCCGCGGCGCGGCCAGACCTCGGACATCAAGTGGTTCGAGGCCGAGTCGACCTACGTCCTGCACTTCACGAACGCGTTCGAGGAGGGTGACGAGGTCGTCCTGGAGGGCTACTTCCAGACCGATCCCGAGCCGGCCGACAACGGCACCGGCACGCAGTGGGAGCGGGCGTTCCGCTTCCTCGCGCAGGACCGGATGGAGACGCGCCTGCACCGCTGGCGCTTCAACCTCAAGACCGGCCAGACGAAGGAGGAGCGGCTCACCGACACCGTCTCCGAGTTCGGCATGATCAACGGCTCGTTCGGCGGCGTGAAGCACCGCTACTCGTACTCGGCCACCAACAAGCCGGGCTGGTTCCTGTTCAACGGCCTGGTCAAGCACGACTCGTGGACCGGCGCCGAGGAGACGTTCGCGTTCGGTGACGGCGTCTACGGCAGCGAGACCGCGATGGCGCCCCGCGTGGGCTCCTCCTCGGAGGACGACGGCTACCTGGTCACGCTGATCTCGGACATGAACGACGACGCGTCGTACGCCGTGGTCTTCGACGCCGCACGGCTCTCGGACGGCCCGGTGTGCAAGCTCAAGCTGCCCGAGCGCATCTCGAGCGGCACCCACTCCACGTGGTGCGCCGGCGAGGAGCTGCGCCGCTGGCGCACGGAGGAGTCCGCCGCGACGGCCGTCGGGCTCTGAGCCAGACTGGACCCAGGAAGCCCGCCACCTTGCGAGAGGGTGGCGGGCTTCCGTCCGTCCGGGCTCGGGTCGCCCAGCCCGGCCCCCGACACCACTTTTGGAACGGGATGCACCGTTCTCGGGGGTGGAACGGTGCATCCCGTTCCAAAAGTGGAGGGGGCGGGAGGCGGGGTCAGCGGGCCGCGAGCGCGAGGCGGGTGAAGCGCTCGCTCGCGGCGCGGTACTCCTGCTCGAGGCGCTCGACGACGGTCGCGGTCGGCTCGACGGCGTGGATCGTCTGCAGCCCCTGGCCCGCGGCCCACAGGTCCTTCCAGCGGCGACCGGCGCCCCCGGTGGAGTCGTAGTCGCGCTCGGCCGGGCCCGTCATCGCGTCGGGGTCGTAGCCGTTCGCGACGAGGCTCGGCCGCAGCCACGAGGCCGGAGTGCCGGTGACGCCGGCGGTGACGACGAGGTCGTCCGGGCCGTGGTCGACGACCATCTGCTTGTACTCGTCCTGCGCCATGCTCTCCGCCGTCGCCAGGAAGCGCGTGCCCATGTAGACGAGGTCGGCGCCCGCGGCGACCGCCCCGGCCACGCCGGCGCCGTCGGTGATGCCGCCGCCGACCGTGACGATGCCGTCGAACTCCTCGCGCACGGCCGAGATGAACGCGAACGGCGAGAGGTGGCCCGTGTGGCCGCCCGCGCCGGCCGAGACGCAGGCCAGACCGTCGACGCCGGCGGCGATCGCCTTGCGGGCGAGCTTCATGCTGACGACGTCGGCGATGACGAGGCCGCCGTACGACTTCACGACGTCCATGACGGGCAGCGGCGAGCCGAGGGCCGTGATGACGATGTCGGGCTGGTGCTCGGCGACGAGCGCGAGGTCCTCGGGCAGCCGGGCGTTGCTGCGGTGCGTCACGAGGTTGAGCGCCCACGGCGCAGCGCCGGGCGAGCCCGCGAGCCGGTCGCGGATCGTGCCCATCCACGTGTCGAGCTCGGCCGCCGTGCGGCAGTTCGGGCTGGGGAAGGAGCCCACGACCCCGGCCTCGCAGGCCGCGACCACGAGGTCGGGACCGGAGATCAGGAACATGGGCGCCGCCACCACGGGCAGGCGGAGGCGGTCGAGCACGGTGTCGGACATGGAGGTCACTCTTCTCGCGTTGCGGGGAACCAGTCCCGGGTCAGAGGGGGGAATCGTGGGGGTCGCCGCTCGAGCAGGCTCGTCAGGCCCTCGCGGAAGTCGGGCGAGGACAGCACGTCGTCGAGCGTCGCGTCGACGCTCTCGACGTCCTCGCGCACCCGGTCGAGCCACGGTGCGACGAGACGGCGCTTGATGGCGGCGAGGGAGGAGGGCGCGCACGTCGCGGCGATCTGCTCGGCGAGGTCGAGCGCGCGCCCGAGCGGGTCGGGATCGGTCTCGTTCACCACGCCGAGGCGCTGGGCCTCGGAGCCGTCGAAGGTGCGGGCGGTGAGGAGGAGGTCGGACGCGGCCGCGTCGCCGGCGGCGCGGGCCAGCAGCGGCCCCATGCCGTGCATCGGCGGCAGGGCCCGCTTCGCGAAGGCCGTGGTGAGCCGGGTGTCGGGCGCGGCGATCCGCAGGTCGCACATCAGCGCCTGCGCCAGCCCGACGCCGGCGCACATCCCCGCGATCGCGGCGACGACCGGCTTCGGGACGAGCAGCGGGAACCACTCGGGCTGCTCGATCGTCGCCATCTCGGGGTTCGTCGTGCCGGTGTCGCTGTACGTCCGCAGGGCCTCGGTGTCGGCTCCGGGGCAGAACGTGCCGCCCGCTCCGGTCACCACGATCGCCCGCACGTCGGGGTCGGCGACGAGGTCCTCGAGGGCGCGGAAGTACGCCCGTTGCAGCGGAACGGTCCAGGCGTTCCGGCGCGCGGGACGGTTGAGGGTGACCGTGGCCGTGCCGGGCCGATCGCGCGTCACGACGACGATGTCGGTCGTCTCCGTCATCGATCCCTCCTCCCGAGTCGTGGCTTTCGCAATTGACCTTACAGCCAAACGATGCCTGCAAGTCCAGCGCATAGGCGATTCAACGTGACTTCCTATCTAGTAGTTTCTCGGGGCCTCGTCTAGGATCACGGCCATGGAACTGTTCGACGAGGAGCAGCGCGCCGCCTTCGCGGCCGGTGGCTGGTGGACCGGGCGCACGTGGTCCGGACTGCTCGACGAGGCCGTGGCGGCCCGGCCCGACGGGCTCGCGCTCGTCGACCCGCTCGACCGCGCGACGGTCATGGGCGGGCCGGTCCGGTCGCTCACGTGGCGCGACGCCGCCGACGAGGTCCGTCGCACGAGCGCCGCCCTGCACGCCCTCGGCGTCCGGCGCGGCGACGTGGTCGGCGTGCAGCTGCCCAACGTGGTCGAGCTGCCGCTGACGCTCGTCGCGATCGCGCGCCTCGGGGCGGTCGCCTGCCCCTTCCCGATCCAGTACCGCAGCCACGAGCTGGTCCGCATGAGCGAGCTGGCCGGCCTCGGCGTCTTCGTCACCACGACCTCGGCCCTCGGGCGCGACCTCGCCGCCGAGGCCGCCGACTTCCGCGAGCGCGTCCCGGGACTGCGTGCGGTCGCCGCGTTCGGCGATCCCGCCGCCGACCCGCGTCTCGCCTCCCTCGACGCCACGGACGAGCAGCTCGCGGAGGCCGACGCCTACGCCGCGACCCTCGACCTCGGCTCGGCCGACCCCGTCACGATCGTGTGGACCTCGGGCACCGAGGGCTTCCCCAAGGGGGTGCCCCGCGCCTACGGCGAGTGGGAGGTGCTCGGCACGGCGTGCACCGAGTCCCCGCGGCTGACCGCCGACGACGTCCTGCTCAACCCGTTCCCCATGGTCAACGGCGGCGGCCTGGCGGGCATGTTCGTGCCTTGGCTGCTGAACGGCTGCACCCTCGTCCAGCACCACCCGTTCGACCTCGAGCTGTTCTGCGAGCAGATCGAGCGTCACCGGGTGACCTACACGTGCGCGCCGCCGCCGGTGCTCAACGCCGTCGTCTCGGGCCGTGGTCCCGACCGCGACCTGTCGTCGCTGCGCGCGGTGTCGTCCGGGTCGGCCCCGCTGGCCGGCTGGATGATCGACGCATGGGAGAGCGGTCGCGGCGTCGAGGTGCTCAACCTCTTCGGCTCGAACGAGGGCGGCATGCTGTTCGCCGAGCCCGAGACCGTGCCCGATCCCGCCCAGCGCGGCCGGCTGTTCCCGCGCTACGGCCGCCCCGGTCTGGCCTACCGCACGCGCGTCGCGTCGGCGATGTCCGCGCGTCTCGTGGACCTGTCCGACGGCACCGAGATCGACGCGCCGGGCCGCCCCGGCGAGCTGCGCCTCAAGGGCCCGGCGATCTTCTCGGGCTATCTCGGCCGCGGCCGCGAGGGCTTCGACGAGGACGGCTGGTTCTGCACGGGCGACGTCTTCGAGATCAGCGCCGAGAACGAGGACCTGCTGGTCCACGTCGACCGCGCGAAGGACCTCATCGTGCGCGGCGGCTACAAGATCTCGGCCGCCGAGATCGAGGCCATCGTCACGGCCGACCCGCGGGTGGCCGAGGCCGCCGCGGTGGCCATGCCCGACCCCGACCTGGGGGAGCGGCTGTGCCTGTTCGTGGTCCCGGCCTCGGCGGACGAGCCCGTCGGTCTCGCCGAGGTCGTCGAGATCGTGAAGGCCGCCGACGTCGCCAAGTTCAAGTGGCCCGAGCGGCTCGAAGTGGTCCCCGCCCTGCCCCGCAACCCCGTGGGGAAGGTGCTCAAGCGCGAGCTGCGCGAACAGCTGCGCGCGTCCGACTCGACTGGAGGTCGATGATGTCCCTGCCCCGGATCCGCCAGGTCGTGCTGATCACCGACGACCTCGCCGCCGCCTCCGCGCAGGCGCGCGAGCTCTTCGGCTTCACCGGCGGCGTGAGCCTCGACGAGGAGATGGCGAAGCTCGGCTTCGAGCACGTCATCTTCAGCTTCGCCGACACGTTCGTCGAGGTCGTCTCGCCGCTGGACCCCGCGTCGCCGCACGGCCGGATGCTGGAGAGGAACGGCCCGGGCGGCTACATGGTGGTCGTGCAGGTCGACGACGTGCCGGCGCTCGTCGACCGCGCCGCGGGCCTGGGCTTCGCGCCGATCATGAACGAGGACTACCACGGTGCCCCGCTGACGCAGTGGCACCCGAAGCACCTCGGCACGCTCGCCGAGATCGACCAGGTGAGCCCGCCGGAGAGCTGGCACTTCGCCCCCGCCGTGTTCGAGCAGTGCTCGCCGGACGTGGCCCGCGACATCGTCGCCGCGTCCCTCGTCGCCGACGACCCGTCCGGGCTCGCGTCGACGTGGGCCGACCTGCTGGTCCGTGAGGCGCCGCAGGACGGCGTCGTGCGCCTGGCCCGTGGCGAGACCCTGACGATCCTGCCCGCCGACGGCGGACCCCGTGGGCTACGGTCCGTGGACGTGGTCGCCGCCGATCCCGCGCGGGTCGGCGACGCGGTCGAGCTGTGCGGCGTGACCTTCCGGTTCGTCGCCCCGAGCCCCCAGGAGCAGTCATGACCAGCCCTCACGTCCACTACGAGGTCGAGGACGGCGTCGCGACGATCACGATCGACCGCCCGGAGAAGCGCAACGCGCTGAACTACGCGATGTACGACGCGATCCGCGACCACACGCTGGAGGCGGACGCCGATCCCGCCGTGCGGGCGATCATCCTGACGGGCGTCCCCGGTCAGTTCTGCGCCGGCACCGACCTGACCGAGCTGCGTCCGGTGGAGGAGGGCACGAGCGCCCACGACCGCGACGGGCACACCGACGGCCGCCACTGGTACTTCTGGGAGGCCACGACTCCGGTCATCGTCGCCGTCGACGGCCCCGCGGCGGGCCTGGGCGTCGAGCTGTCCACCCAGGCCGACTTCCGGATCGCGTCCACGCGGGCGAGGTTCTCGTGGATCTTCGTCCAGCGCGGACTGATCCCGGACACCGGCGCCGGCACCTGGCTGCTGCCCGACCTCGTGGGACCGCAGCAGGCCAAGCGCCTGGTGTTCTCCGGCGAGTTCATCGACGCCGAGGAGGCGCAGCGGATCGGCTTCGTCATGGACGTGGTCGAGCCCGAGAACCTCCTGGCCGCCGCGCGCGAGCTCGCCGCGAAGGTCTCCACGGGCTCGCCCTTCGCGATCGCCCGGGCCAAGTCGCTGCTGAACTGGTCGACCTCGCGGACGCGCGACGAGCACCTCGAGCACCACATCGAGGCGCTCACGCAGTGCCAGCTGTCGCAGGACCACCAGGAGGGCGTCGCGGCCTTCCTCGAGCGCCGTCCCGCGCACTTCACTGGCAGGTAGAGCACGGGCACGTAGAGCACCGGCAGGCAGAGGAGCGCGCCGGTCGCCGGGTCACAGCTCGGCGATCGGCCCCTCGAAGCGGATGTTCGTGCGCGTGAGCACGGCGTTGCACGCGTTGCACGTGAACTGCGGGACGAGGTCGGACTCGCACGGGATGTGCGTGAGGTTGAGTCCCGAGCGACCGTCCTGCGTGAGCCAGCGCTGCGCCCAGCCGTTGATCGTCGTGGTGACGTCGAAGAAGTCGAGCGCCTTCGAGGTCAGGCGGTACTCCTGACGCTTGCCGCCGGCGACCTCCTCGCGCGACATCAGGCCGGCCTCGACGAACAGGTGCAGGCGCTGCGTCAGGGTGACCGGCGAGATGCCCAGGTTCTCCTGGAAGTCGTTGAAGCGGCGGGTACCGGTGAACGCGTCGGAGAGCAGGAACGTCGACCAGCGGTCGCCCAGCACGCCCGAGGCGTCGATCGGCGTGGTCATGGTGGGGGAGCGCCGCGAGCGGCGCTGGACGCTGTCGAGCAGCAGGCGGTCGTCGACCGAGCCGGTCACGTCGCGCGCGCCGACGCCGATGGCGCCGCACGCCCCGCAGCCGAAGACGGGTCGGGTCAGGTGGCCGCAGTCGAGGTGGCGCAGGCGGGTCTGCGCGTCGCGGTGCAGGTGGCCGGCCCAGCGGCGGTCCCACACCCACATCGCCACGAGGACCTGCCAAAGGTCGAGGCCGGCGTCGGTGAGCACGTACTCGCGTCGTGGGGGATTGGTCTGGTACTCGCGGGCGGCGAGGATGCCGTCGTCCACGAGCGAGCTCAGCCGGCGGGACAGCACGGGGTCGGAGATCGCGAGCGCGTTGCGCAGGTCCTGGAAGCGGCGCTTGCCGTTGAACACCCACATGACGATCCGCAGGGTCCACATGTCGCCCAGCAGGATCAGGGCGCGGCCGAGGGGCGACGCACCGTTCTCGTCGGTCTCCGCGGCAGTCATCCCCGAGCCTTTCGACGTCATAGTTTCTGATCGGTAACCAGCGTGGGACCTGCCGAGTGCCGAGTCAAGCACCGACGGATCGCGCCCTCCGTCGTTGACAGGTCACTACGTTAGATGTAGTAAAAGACCAGTCGACCCCGGAGGAGAACCATGAGGCTGCACCCGCTCGCACGCGTGGCCGAGTACGAGGCGCTGGGCGTCTGGGGCGTCCCCACGTGGCCCGCACGCGTGCGCGAGCACGCCGCGCAGGCCCCTGATCGTACGGCCCTCGTGGACGCGCCGAACCTCGCCTCGCTCATGGGCCTGGAGCCGCAGCGGTACACGTGGCACCAGGTGCAGGAGCGCGCCCACGACCTCGCCGCGCTCCTGCTCGCCGCGGGTGTCGGCCCGGGCGACGTCGTCGGCCTGCAGCTGCCCAACTGTGCGGACCTGGCCGTCTCCTACGTCGCGCTCTCGTCGATCGGCGCGATCGCGACGCCGTTCCCGATGCAGTACCGCGAGTACGAGCTGACCCAGATGTGCGAGCTGGCCGGCGCGACCGCGTTCGTCAGCGCCGTCGAGTTCCAGGGCGCCCCGCTCGACGAGCGGCTGGCCGCGCTCGCCGCGCTGCCCGCGGTGCACACCGTGCTGACCTTCGGCCCGCGCGCCGTGGCCGGTCACGTCGACCTCACCGCGGCGCTCGCGGCACCGGTGGACCGCACGCCGTTCGAGCGTCTCGAGGTCGACCTCGACCCGAACGACGCCGTGACGATCTGCTGGACCTCGGGGACCGAGGCCACCCCGAAGGGCGTGCCGCGCTGCGCCAACGACTGGGAGCCGATGGGCCTGACCAGCGTCGACGCGATGAGCCTGACGGGGGAGGACGTCGTCCTCAACCCCTTCCCGATGGTCAACATGGCCGGGATCGGCGGGATGCTCGTGCCGTGGCTGCTGACGGGCGCCACCCTCGTGCTGCACCACCCGTTCGACGCGCCGGTGTTCTTCGGCCAGATCCGCGAGGAGCAGGTGACCTACACGGTCGTCCCGCCGGCGCTGCTCGTGCGCGCGCTCGACCTGCCGTTCATGACGCCCGAGGGGATGCGCAGCCTGCGCCACATCGGCTCGGGGTCGGCGCCGCTGCCGCCCTCGATGATCCGTGCCTACCGCGAGCGGTTCGGCATCGACATCGTGAACTGCTTCGGCTCGAACGAGGGGCTGAACCTGGTCGGCGACCCCGAGACGGTGCCCGACCCCGAGCACCGCTCGCACCTGTTCCCGCGGTTCGGCTCGCCGGACCACGCCTGGTCGAACCGTGGCCCGCGTGGCTACGAGACGCGACTGGTCGACCCGGGCAGCGGCGCGGAGATCACCGAGGAGGGCCTGCCCGGCGAGCTGCTCGTGAAGGGTCCCGGCGTCATCGCGGGCTACCTGCCCGGCACCACCACCTCGGACCCGTTCACCGAGGACGGCTTCTACCGCAGTGGTGACCTGTTCATGTACGTCGCTGACCCCGACGGCGACCTGCGCTACCTCCAGTACGTCGACCGGGCGAAGGACATGATCGTGCGCGGCGGGATGAACATCTCGCCGGCCGAGCTCGAGACGCTGCTCGCCGGGCACGACGACGTCGAGGAGGTCGCGGTCGTCGGCGTGCCCGACCCCGCGCTGGGGGAGCGCACCCGGGCCGTGGTCGTCCCGCGGGCCGGCGCCGAGGTGACGCTGTCGTCCCTGGTCGACTTCCTGCGCGAGCGGCACATCGCCAGCTACAAGCTCCCCGAGAGCCTGCTGGTGGTGGACGAGCTGCCGCGCAACCCCGTCGGCAAGGTCCTCAAGCGCTCGCTGAGGCGCGTGGACGCCTCCTGATCGACCCCTCCGCAGACCACGGCGCGCCGGCTCCCGGCGCGCCGTTCTGCTTTGTCTAGAGCAGTCTCGATGCATCAATGAGAAAAGACACTTCAAAACACAGAGTTTCTCTTGACCTGCCCCTTTTCAGGCCGTTATAAAGTGACGAGGGCCCCGGTACCGTGACTCGGGTCACAGGATATGCTCCTCCGGTCAGTCATTGAACTTCGCTAGCGAAAGGCTCCTGATGCTTCAGGTCTCGGACGTTGTTCTCCGCTTCGGCGGAGTGACCGCGCTCGACCGGGTGGGATTCGAGGTCGCCGACGGTGAGATCTGCGGACTCATCGGGCCGAACGGCGCGGGCAAGACCTCGCTGTTCAACTGCGTCACCCGCGTCTACCAGCCCGACGAGGGCACGATCCGCTACGGCGAGATCGACGTGCTCGGTCTGCGCCGCCACCAGGTCATCCGCTCCGGTGTCGCGCGCACCTTCCAGAACCTCGCGCTGTGGCCCGAGATGACGGTCCTGCAGAACACCGTCGTCGGCGCCCACGGCGTGCAGACGCCGCGCCTGCTGCCGTCGCTCGTCGGCTGGCCCGGGTCGCGGAAGGCGACCAAGCAGGTCGAGCGCGATGCCTGGGCGCTGCTCGAGCGCCTCGACCTCGCCGAGGTCGCCCACCAGCCCGCCGCGGGCCTGCCCTTCGGCACGCTCAAGCGCGTCGAGCTCGCCCGGGCGCTGATCAGCCGCCCGTCGCTGCTGCTGCTCGACGAGCCCGCCGGCGGCCTGACCCACTCCGAGGTCGCCGAGCTCGGCGACCTCATCCGCTCGCTGCGCGACGAGTTCGGCTTCAGCGTGCTGCTCGTCGAGCACCACATGGGCCTCGTCATGGGCGTGTGCGACCACGTCGTCGCGATGGACTTCGGCCGCACGATCGCCGACGGCCTGCCCGCCGACGTCCAGCGCCACCCCGAGGTCGTCGCCGCCTACCTGGGGAGGTCCGCATGACCGCGCTGCTCGAGGCCACGGGCCTCACCGCCGGCTACGGCGGCGCCACCGTCCTGCGCGACGTCTCGGTGCACGTCGACGAGCACGAGGCCGTCGTCGTCCTGGGCGCGAACGGCGCCGGCAAGTCCACGCTGCTGAGCGTGCTGTCGGGCCAGCTGCCCTACCAGGGCTCGCTGAAGATCGACGGTCGCGAGATCACCAAGGCCCGCCCCGACACGATCCTGGCGCAGGGCGTCAGCCTCGTGCCCCAGGGCCGCGGCACGCTGACCGCGATGTCCGTGCTGGACAACCTGCGCGTCGGCGCGGTCACCCGCAAGGACCGCATCGCCGTGGACGAGGACATCGAGCGCTGGTTCTCGGTCTTCCCGCGCCTGGCCGAGCGCAGCGACCAGGTGGCCGGCACGCTGTCCGGCGGCGAGCAGCAGATGCTCGCGATCGCCCGGGCGCTGATGAGCCGTCCCCGCCTGCTGATGTGCGACGAGGTCAGCCTCGGTCTCGCACCCGTGATCGTGCAGGGCCTGTTCGACACGCTGCGCGACATCAACCACGAGTCGGGCACCGCCCTGCTGATGGTCGAGCAGAACGCCGAGCTGGCGATGGACATCGCCTCGCGCGTGTACCTGCTCGAGGTCGGCGAGGTCTCCGCCAGCGGGTCCGCGGAGGCGTTCCGCGCCGACGACAGCATCCGAGCCGCCTACCTGGGCTACTGAGGAGCACTCCATGGACATCCTGCTTTCCCGCGTGTTCGCGGGCGCCACGAGCGGCTCGGTCTACATCCTGATCGCGCTGTGCCTCGTCATCGTCTTCCGCAGCTCGTCGACGATCAACTTCGCCCAGGGCGAGTTCGCGCTGTTCACCGCCTACATCACGTGGTGGCTGACCGAGCGCGGACTCAACCCGTGGGTCGCCATCATCCCGGCCATCCTCATCGGCTTCGCGATGGGCGCCCTGGCCGAGCGCTGGCTCGTCAGGCCGGTGGCCAAACGGGACGAGACAGCCGTCCTGATCGTGGCCCTGGCCCTGTTCACCGGGTTGAACGGTCTCGACGGCTGGATCTGGGGATCGGACGACAAGGTCTTCCCGCGGATGCTGCCCAGCGGCGAGAACGACTTCGTCGAGATCGCCGGCGCCCGCCTCTACTACGACTCGATGGCGATCTGGGCCATCACGGCCGCCATCGTCTTCGGCCTCTACCTGTTCTTCACGTACACGAGCATGGGCCTGCAGATGCGGGCCGTGGCCACCAACCGGCAGTCGGCGGCGCTCTCGGGCGTCCGCGTCGGCCGGGTGCTGACCCTCTCGTGGGGCCTGTCGAGCGCGATCTCCGCCTTCGCCGGCGCGCTGCTCATCCCGATGGTCCCGCCGGGACAGCTCGGCCTGACCGGCATGTTCCACGTCCTGATCTTCGCGACGGCCGCCGCCCTGCTGGGCGGACTGGACAGCGTGAAGGGCGCGGTCGTGGGCGGTCTGGGGCTGGGCATCGGCCTGGCGCTGGTGAACGGGTACGCGACGTTCCTGGGCGGCTCGATGTCGCTCACCGTCGCCCTCGTCGTGATCGTGGTCATCCTGCTGGTTCGCCCCACCGGACTGTTCGGGGCCCGACGTCTGGAGCGCGTGTGAGCACCCAAGTCAAGAAGCCCCGCGTCATCGAGCGCGGGACGCCCGTCCACCGCGCGCTCGTCGGCGCCGGGCTGGTCCTGCTGGTCGCGTCGACCCTGTGGCTCGGCGGCCTCGCGCCGTTCGAGATCGGCCAGGTCACCCGCGTCATGATCTTCGCGATCGCGATCGCCGGCCTGAACCTCGCGACCGGTTACGTCGGCCTGCTGTCGGTGGGTCACTCGGCCTTCTTCGGCATCGGCGCCTACACGACCGGCATCCTCATGGTGAAGGAGGGCTGGGAGGGCTGGGCGACCATCCCCGTGGCCTTCGCGATCAGCCTCGTCGTCGGCCTTCTGGTCGGCCTGCCGGCCCTGCGGATCCGCGGCCTGTACCTGGCGATGGTCACGCTGGCCTTCGCCGTCGCGTTCCCCGAGCTCGTGGCCCGCTTCTCCGGGCTGACCGGCGGCGCGGGCGGCTTGACGATCCCGCGCACCGCGATGCGGCCGCCCGAGTGGACCGGGCTCGGCCTGGGCGAGAAGTACGTCTGGCTCTTCTGGCTCTCGGTCGTGGTCATGGCCATCACCTTCTACGTGTGCTGGTGCCTGACGCGCAGTCGCTACGGCATGGCGATGTCGGCCGTGCGCCAGAACGAGATCGCGGCGTCGGCCTCCGGCGTCAACATCGCCGTCGTCAAGGTCGCCAGCTTCGGTCTGTCGGGCGCGATCACCGGCGCCGCCGGCTCGCTGTTCGCCCTCTACATGGGCAGCCTCTACGCCGAGGGATCCTTCACCCTCATGGCGGGCATCACGCTGCTGATCGGCCTGGTCATCGGCGGTGAGCGGACCGTCCTCGGGCCGATCGCCGGCGGCCTCGCCGTGGTCTACGTGCCGTACTACACGGCCGACATCGGCAGCGGGCAGTCGTCGGCGGTGCTCTTCGCCCTCGTCCTGCTGTTCGTCATCTTCGTGGCCCCCGCCGGCATCGTCGGCTCGCTGGCCCAACTGATTCGACGCCGTGTCGTCGTCCGGGACCCGCGCCCGGTCGTCGCCACCGACGCGGCGTCCGCGGTGCCGGAAACGACCCCGCAGCCCGAGCACCAGCTCGACCGCACCTCCACCACCATCGAAAGGTCCCGAACATGACCGCATCCACCACCATGCGCCGGCTCCGCCGGACGGCGGTGCTCCCGGCCGCGCTGCTGGCGAGCTTCACCCTCGTCGCCTGCGGCTCCTCCAGCGACGACGGCGACTCGAGCTCCTCGGGCGGCTTCGAGCTGAGCCTCGACGACTGCGAGGATCCCGACGCGGCGGCCAAGGAGATCACGGGCACGATCAAGGTGGGCTACAGCGCCCCCCTGTCCGGTCCGATCGCCGGTGCGGCCGAGCTCGCCATCCAGGGCTACGACGCGCGCCTCAAGGCGGCCAACGACGCCGGCGGCATCGACGGCAAGAAGATCGAGGTCAGCTACAAGGACGACGCCTTCGCGCCGGACAAGGCCAAGGCGAACGCCACCGAGTTCCTCCAGAAGGACAAGGTCGACCTCATCACGACGTTCGGCGCCGGCCAGGTCGCGGCGATCGCCGACGACCAGAACGCCGCCTGCGTCCCGATGCTGTACCCCAGCTCGAGCGACGTCCGGTTCACCGACATCGAGGCGTACCCGTGGACGCTGCAGTTCCTGCCCTCGGCCGACATCGAGACGAAGTTCATCGTCGACTTCATGAAGTCGAAGGTCGATGACATCACGCTCGGCATCGCCGAGAACGCCACCGGCAGTGGCGTGGCGATGGCCGAGGCGTTCAAGAAGTCGGCCGAGGCCGGCGGGCTGGAGATCGCGGCCGAGACCGAGGACACCGACCCCGCGGCCGCCGCGACCAAGCTGAAGGCCGCCGGCGTCAACGTGCTCTACCACGGTGGCGTCACGGGCACCTGCGGTGTCCTGGACACCGCGATGGCCCGCGTCGACTTCAAGCCCGAGCTCGTGGTCAAGGCCAGCAACTGCGCCAACGCGGCGGAGTACCTCGCGGCCGGCCAGGCCGCCGACGGCGCGGTCGTGCCGAAGTACCTCAAGGAGCCGGCCGACCCGGAGGTCGCCGACGACCAGGGCATCAAGGACTACCTGGCGCAGGTTCCCGACGTCACCGACCCGAACAACACGATCACCGTGAGTGGCTGGATGGCCGCCGACCTGCTGGTCAACACCCTCCAGCAGGCCGCCGAGTCCGAGGACGGCCTGACCCGCGAGAGCATCATGAAGGCCTCGCGCGACCAGGACTACGCGTCCCCGGTGCTGCTCGACGGCGTGACGTGGAAGAGCTCGGCGGATCGCTCCGGCGGCGTCAGCGGCTTCGGCCCGTTCGCCTGGTCCGCCAAGGACAAGCGGTTCGTCTCGGCGGGCGACGTGATCAGCGTCGACTGATCTCGCACCCCCAGCGCAGCGGGCCCGGTTCCCTCGACCGGGCCCGCTGTCGTGCGTGAGGTCAGAGGCCGAGGACGCCCGAGGCGACGATGCCGCGCTGGATCTCGCTCGACCCGCCGTAGATCGAGACCTTGCGCAGGTTGAGGTGGGCGGCCGCGGCGCGGCGGGCCCAGCGGGCCACGCCCGGAGCGGTGCCACCGGCCAGGAGCGCGTCGGCGCCGGCCAGGTCGAGGACGAGCTCGGCGACACGCTGCTGCAGCTCGGTGCCGCGCAGCTTCAGGACGGACGAGGCCGGATCGGGGCGCCCGTCGGCGGACTCCGCGGCCACCCGCAGCGACGTCAGCTCCAGCGCCAGCAGCTCGCTCTCGAGCGTCACGAAACGCGTCCGGACCGCGGGGTCGTCCCACCGGTCGTGCTCGCGGGCGTAGCGCTTCGCCTGCGCGAGGCGCAGCTTCGTCTGCCCGACCTGGGCCACCCCGACGCGCTCGTTGCCGAGCAGGAACCGCGCGTACTCCCAGCCGCGGTTCACCTCGCCGACGAGCTGGTCGGCGGGCACGCGCACGTCCTCGAGGAAGACCTCGTTGACCTCCGCCTCGCCGTCGATCATCTCGATCGGGCGGATCGTCACGCCGGGGGAGTCGAGGTCGATCAGCAGCATCGAGATCCCGGCCTGGCGGCGCGGCGCGTCCGGGTCGGTGCGCACGAGGCAGAACATCCAGTCGGCCCAGTGCGCCAGGCTCGTCCACGTCTTCTGCCCGTTGACCACCCACGTGTCGCCGTCGCGCACCGCCGTGGTGCGCAGCGAGGCCAGGTCGGACCCGGCCTCGGGCTCGGAGAAGCCCTGGCACCAGAACAGGTCCAGCGCGGCGGTCGGCGGCAGGAAGCGGCGCTTCAGCTCGGGGCTGCCGAACGCGGCCAGCACCGGGCCGACGAGGCCCACGTTCGGGCTCAGCGGCGGGAACACGCCTGCGAGGTGCAGCTCCTCGCCCCACAGGTGGCGCTGCAGTGGCGACCAGTCCCGGCCGCCCCACTCCACCGGCCAGCCCGGCACGGCGAGGCCGGCGCGGTGCAGGATCCGGTGGGTGTCGACGATGACGTCGCGGTCCAGCGGGGCTGCCTCGATCACGGGCTCGCGCAGGTGCCACGGGACCTCGGTGGTGAAGAACTCGCGCAGGCGCAGGCGGAACTCGGTGAGCTCGGGACTGAGGGCCAGCCGCACGGTCAGCCGATCCGCTCGACCAGCATGGCCATGCCCATGCCGCCGCCGATGCACATCGTCGCGATGCCGTGCTGCTGGTCGCGGTCCTGCAGGCCGTGCAGCAGCGTCGTCATCATCCGGGCGCCCGTCATGCCGAACGGGTGGCCGAGCGCGATCGCCCCGCCGTAGGGGTTGAGCTGCTCCGCGACGTCGATCCCCAGCGCGTCCGTGACGGCCAGCACCTGGGCCGCGAAGGCCTCGTTCAGCTCGACGACGTCGATGTCACCGATCGTCATCCCGGCGCGGTCGAGCACCGTGCGGACCGCCTCGATGGGGCCGACGCCCATGTACTCGGGCTCCAGGCCCGAGACGGCGGAGGCCACGATGCGGGCGAGCGGCCGGTGGCCCAGCTCGCGGGCGCGCTGCTCGGACATGACGACCACCGCGGCGGCGCCGTCGTTGAGCGGGCACGCGTTGCCGGCCGTGACCCGACCCTCGGGCCCGAGGACGGCCGGCAGGGAGGCGAGGGACTCGGCCGTGGTGCCGGGGCGAGGACCGTCGTCGCGCGTGACGACCGTGCCGTCGGCGAGCGTCACGGGCACGATCTCGGCGTCGAAGAAGCCGGACTGCTGCGCGGCCACGGCGCGCGACTGCGACAGTGCCGCGAACTCGTCCATGCGGGCCCGGGAGACGTCGTATCGCCGGGCCACGTTCTCGGCGGTCTGCAGCATCGACTGGAAGAGGTCGGCGACGTAGTCCTCGCGGGACGGGTCGGTGAACCGGGGATTGAGGTCGTCGTACCCGCTCGGCGCGGGGACCTGCGAGACGCTCTCGACGCCGCCCGCCACGAAGACGTCGCCCTCGCCGGCGGACACGGCGTGTGCGGCCGAGCGGATCGCCTGCAGCGACGAGGCGCACGCGCGGCTCACGGTGAGGCCGGGCACAGTGTTCGGCAGCCCGGCGAGCAGTCCCACGGTGCGTGCGATGCCGAAGCCCTGCTGCCCCTCGGGGACCGCGCAGCCCAGGACGAGGTCCTCGACGGCCTCGGGCGCCAGGCCCGGGACGGCCTCCAGCGCGGCCCGCACGGCGACGGCGCCGAGGTCGTCCGCGCGCACCGAGGACAGGGACCCCTTCCGGGCGCGCCCGATGGGGGTGCGGGCAGTGGAGACGATGACCGCCTCGGGCATGGTGACCTCCTGGGATAGTGACTTGTCACAACGTATCGAAAGCGAAGCATCCAGAACAGGCCGAGACGCGAAACGTGGACGATCAGCGCCTTAAATCAGCGCATTCAAGGGACGAGACGAAGCCTGTCGTCGCGCGTCGAGTCACTGTTACAGTGAAAGCATGAGCGATGCAGACGTGATCGACGCCGAGGTGGCGGCCGACGACACCATCAGTTTCAGCCGGATCGGCTACGAGCGGCGCCGGCCCACGTGGGACGACGCCGACATGGAGGACGTCACGGGCCGCACCGTGGTCGTGTCCGGCGGCACCGCCGGGGTCGGCCTGGGCGCCTCGACGAGCCTCGCGGCCCTCGGCGCGCACGTCGTGATGCTGGGTCGCAGCGCCGACCGCGGTGAGGCCGCCGTGAAGGAGGTCGTGGCGGCGACGGGCAACCAGCGCGTGGAGTGGGTGCGCCTCGACCTCTCGTCGCTGGAGTCGGTGCGCGCCACCGCGGCCGAGCTGCTCGAGCGGCTGCCGCGGATCCACGTGCTGATCAACAACGCGGGCGGCATGTGGGACGAGTGGGAGACCTCGGTCGACGGCATCGAGATGAGCTGGGCGACGAACGTCGTGGGTCCGTACCTGCTCACCGAGCTGCTGCTCGACCGTCTCGCCGAGTCCGCGCCCGCGCGCATCGTCGAGATGACCTCGGGCGGCGCCTACAGCCAGCGCCTCACGCTCGGCGAGCTGCGGGGCGAGGCCGACGCGTTCGACCCGAAGGCGACCTACTCGCGCACGAAGCGCGCCCAGATCGTGCTGACCGAGCTGCGCGCCGCCGAGCTGGCCGACCGCGGGATCGTCGCCCACGTGACGCACCCGGGCTGGACCGACTCGCCCGGCCTGCGCGGGTCCGGTGCCATGCAGGGCTTCATCCGGCGCTTCGAGTCGGACTTCCGCACGCCCGAGCAGGGCGCCGACACGGCCGTCTGGCTGTCCTCGGCCCGCGAGCCCGGCACGACCTCGGGCCTGTTCTGGCACGACCGTCGCCCGCGCGAGACGCACCGCATCGACGCCACTCGCGAGACCGAGCAGGACCGCCGCGAGCTCGTCGAGCTGCTGCGCCGCGCCACCGGCCTGGCCTGACCGCCGCCGAGCACACGACCGCCCCGGACCCCTCAGGGTCCGGGGCGGTCGTCCGTCCGGGGGGACTCAGCCGCTGAAGCGGGCGGCCTCGGCCGAGTCGATGTACTCGTCGAGACGGGTGATCAGCCCGTCCTCGTTGACGGTGACGACGACGCAGGCGTGCAGCTCGACGGGCTCGCCCGAGCGCACGTTCGTGCCGCGCAGGACGTGCTGCTGCACGACGCCGCCGTCGAACAGCTGGATCCGGCGGTCGGTGTACTCACGATCGGTGACGCGCTCGGAGATCCGGCGCAGCACCTTCGCGTTCTGCTCGACGGTCTGCTCGACGCCGTCGTTGTTGTGCCAGATCACGGCGCCGGGCGCGTAGACGTTGAACAGGTCGGCGGGGTCGCCGGCCTGGGCGGCCACGATGATGCGGTCGAGCAGCTGGACGTGGGGATGACGGTCGTTCATGGCTCTCCTCAGAGGGTGACGGGACGGCGGAGCTCGCGCTTGAGCACCTTGCCGACGGGGTTGCGCGGGAGCTCGTCACGGACCTCGAGACGCTCCGGCAGCTTGTAGGACGCGATCTTGGCCTCGCGCAGGAAGGTGACGAGCTCCTCGAGCGTCAGCGTGGCGCCGGGGTTGAGGGTGACGACCGCGGCCACGCGCTCGCCCATCTGCTCGTCGGGGTCGCCCACCACGGCCACGTCGGCCACCGCGGGGTGCTCGCCGACGAGGGCCTCCATCTCGGCCGGCGCGATGTTCATGCCGCCGCGGATGACGAGGTCCTTCGCCCGGTCGAGGTAGTGCAGGAACTGGTTCCGGTCGCCCGCGATCTCGAAGATGTCGCCGGTCATCAGCAGGCCGTCGTCGTCGAACGGGTTCGCCCGGGTCTCGGGGTTGAGGTAGCCGGCGAAGATCGTCGGGCCGCCGATGCGCAGCTCGCCGGGGGTGCCCGGCTCGGTGACCTCCTCGCCCGTGACGGGGTCGACGAGCTTGATCTGCACCCACTCGGAAACCTCGGAGGACCACGTGACGCCCGGCGCGCCGTAGCGCGGGAAGTACTGCGCGCGGTCGTCGGGGTCGGGGAAGTCCTCGAGGCTCGACAGCAGCGCGATGCCCTCGTTCGAGCCGAAGAAGTTGATGACGCCGATGCCCAGCTTCTCCTGCCAGCCGCGCACCATGACGGGCTGCAGCGGCGCCGAGCCCGAGCCGATGCGGGTCAGGCTCGACAGGTCGATCTGGCCCAGCAGGTCGTCGTTGTGCAGCAGCATCCACAGCAGCGCCGGGGGAGCGACGGTGTACGTGGCGCGCTCGACGGCGATCTGGCCGAGGAAGGTCTTGAGGTCGAAGGGGTGGTGCTGCACGAGCACGCCGCCGGTGCGCAGCCACGGCAGGAACATGCCGTTGATGCCGGCCATGTTGACCATCGGGAACGGGTTGAGCAGGACGTCGTCGGCCGTGACGCGCGGGGCGTCCACGGTGGCGGTGCTGATCGCGGCCCACTCGAGGTGCGCGCGGGGGACGCCCTTCGGCTCGCTCTCGGTGCCCGAGGTCCAGCAGATCGTCGCGCAGTCGTTCGCGTCGTTCGGGTCGGCGGCGCGGCGGGCCTCGATGCGGGCGCGCTGGTCGCTCGTCGCGACGGTGGGCGTCCAGGGGTCGATGCCGTCGGGCAGGCCCTCCAGCTCGGTCGCGTCGCCGAACGCGACGACGTGCTCGAGGGTCGGCACCCGGTCGCGCAGCGCGGCGGCCTCCTCGGTGGGACGGCGACCCGCGAAGGCGGCCGCGGTGACGAAGGCGCGGAAGCCGGCCTGGTTCGCCATGCCGACGATCTCGTGCTCTCGGTACTGCATGGGAAGTGGCGAGACGACGATGCCGAGCAGCCAGGCGGCGAGGTAGACCTCGGCCAGCTCGATGGTGTTGGGCAGCTGCACGCCGAGCACGTCGCCGCGCTCCAGGCCGAGGTCGTCGAGGCGCGCGGCGACGGCGAGGACCTCGTCGTCGAGCTCGCCCCACGTGAGCCGGCGCGGGGCCGATCCCAGCAGGTCAGCGCGGTTCGCGGGGTCGACGATGGCCAGGTGTGCGCCGCGCTCGGCCACCTGCTGGAGGTAGAACCCGTCGAGGGTCTCCTCGGTCCACCATCCCTTCGACTGGTACGCGCTGACCTTGGCCTGCGGATGCAAGCCCCGTGCGATCGCCATGGCTCTCCTCGTGACACTTCAGTTGACGGTGTGATACAGATTACTACATTAAACGTAGTGAGTAGCGCGAGGGAAGGGGTTGCCATGACATCGATGTCGGGACGTCCGGGAGCGACGCAGGAGAGCGGCCGATGAGCCGCGGTCGCAGGACGCCGATCGCGGGCAGCACGCTCGTGGTGACCGGCGCCAACCGCGGCATCGGCCTGGCGTTCGTCCAGGAGGCGCTCGCCGCCGGGGCCGCGAAGGTCTACGCCGGCGTGCGCGACGTGGACGACGTGACGCCCGAGCTCGCGGCCACGGGCGCCGAGCCCGTCGCGCTCGAGGTCACCGACCGCGAGCAGGTCGCCGCGGCCGCACGCCACTGCGCCGACGCCACCGTGCTGATCAACAACGCGGGCCTCCACGCCGGCGACCGGCTCGTGCAGGCGACCGATCCCGACGCCGCGCGGCGCGAGATGGAGGTCAACTACTTCGGCCCGCTCGAGACGACCCGCGCGTTCGCGCCGGTGATCGCCGGCAACGGCGGCGGCGCGATCGTCAACGTCCTCTCGGTCGCGGCCATCGCGCCCACCGCCTTCATGGGCGGCTACTCGCCGTCGAAGGCCGCCGCGCTCTACCTCGGCGGCATCGCGCGGGCCGAGCTCGAGCCGCTCGACGTCGGCGTCACGTCGCTCATCGTCGGCTCGGTCGACACCCGCATGGCCGCGCACGTCGACGGCCAGAAGGAGGACCCGCGCGACGTCGCGCGCGTCGGTCTGAAGGCCATGGCGCGCGGCGACTGGACGTGCGACACCGACCGCATGGCGATCGAGTCGCGCGCCCGCATGGCCCTCGACCCGATCCGCTACGAGCGGGGCCTGGGCAGGCTGCTGTTCGTCGACCAGCTGGTGACGAAGCCGTGAGCACCCGCACCGTCGAGCTCGAGACCCACGGCGACGGCACCACGTTCCGTCGCCTCGAGGACGTGATCCGTCGCAGCGCGGCCCACGACCCGCAGGGCATCGCGCTCCTCCAGCCCGGGCGGCAGGTGACGTTCGCCGAGCTCGACGCGTCCACCAGCCGGTTCGCCCGGGCGCTCGTCGCCGAGGGCGTCCAGCCGGGCGACCGGGTGTGCCACGTCGGCGAGAACAGCGTCGCGTTCTTCGACGCGCTCTACGGCAGCGGCAAGGCCGGCGCGATCCCCGTGCCGATCAACTTCCGGCTGGCGCCCGCCGAGGTGCTGCAGATCGTCGAGGACGTCGAGCCGCGCGTGGTCGTCCTGGGCGCCGGGATGGAGCACCATGCCGAGGCGGTCGCCGCGGTGCCGGGCGTGGGCCGGGTCGTCACGGTCGAGCCCGTCGACGGCCTGACCGACCTCGCCACCTGGGCGGGCGCCCACTCCGGCGTGGACCCGGGCATCGCCCGCGATCCCGAGGACACGGCCGTCATGTTCTACACGTCCGGCACGACGGGCCGCCCGAAGGGGATCGAGCTCGCCGGGAGGAACCTCAGCTCGGCGCTCGCCGGCCCCCTCAAGGTGGTGCGCTTCGACGCCGGCTCGGTGGCGCTGGCGCCCGTGCCGTTCTTCCACGTGACGGGCTTCGGCCTGGCGCTGATGACGCACCTCAAGGGCGCGGCCGTGCTCATGATCAGCCCCCAGGGCCCGGCCGAGCTGCTGGACGTGCTCCAGCAGTACCGCGTCAGCCACTCCGTCATGGTGCCGACGGTCATCCAGTTCCTGCTCGGCCTGCCCGAGACGCGCTCCGGCGACTGGTCCGCGCTCCGCTGGATGATGTACGGCGGCGCCCCGATGCCCGAGCCCGTCCTGCGCGAGGCCACCGAGGTGTTCGGCTGCGACTTCTACCAGGGCTACGGCCTCACCGAGTCCACCGGAGGCGTCTCGTTCCTGGGTCCCGAGGACCACCGCGTCACACCGGAGACCGTGCACCGGCTGCGCTCGGTCGGCCAGGTGCGCGGGAACAACGAGGTCCGGATCGTCGATCCCGTGACGGGCGAGGACGTGCCCGCCGGCGAGCGCGGCGAGGTGCTCATCCGCGGCGGCAACGTCATGAAGGGCTACTGGCGTCGCCCCGACGAGACGGCGGCCACGATCGACGCCGGCGGCTGGCTGCACACCGGCGACGGCGGCCGCCTCGACGAGGAGGGCTACCTCTACCTCGGCGACCGGCTCAAGGACATGATCGTCTCGGGCGGGGAGAACGTGTATCCCGCCGAGGTCGAGAGCGTGCTGACGGGCCACCCGGGCGTCGCGCAGGTCGCCGTCATCGGCGTCCCGTCCGACCGGTGGGGCGAGTCGCCCATGGCCGTCGTGGTCCGCGCCGCGGGCGACGCCGGCGAGCAGCTGACCGCCGAGGACCTGATCGGCTGGGCGCGCGAGCACCTGGCCCACTACAAGTGCCCCGTGGACGTGGCCTTCGTGAGCGAGCTGCCGCTGAACGCCAGCGGCAAGCTGCTGAAGGTCCGGCTGCGCGAGGAGTTCGCCCGGCGGTGAGGGCGACAGTCGCCGGATCCCTCCTCCCCGGCGACGCGACAGGGGCGGGACCGCGTCGGTCCCGCCCCTGTCGTTCGTCCCGGCTCAGTCCTTGAGGACGCGCAGCGTGACCTGGCCGAGGTCGATCTCCTCGGGCAGGCCGGCGCCGGCGGGCGTGGCGTGCACGTCGATGGCGCTCATCCGGGGCCGCTCGTCCTGGACGAAGCGCACGGTCCGCGAGCCGAGCTCGACGTTCGGGACGCCGTCCTTCTCCAGCACGGGCACGCGGAACACCGCGGCCCACCGCTCCGCCCGCGCGTGCGGGTCGGGCGTGGCCAGGTCGACCGCGACCACGTCGTCGATGTACGGGTCGGGCGACGGCGGGTGCTCGAGGTGGTCCCAGAACCACTCGTCGGCGTTCGGGATCTCGTCCAGCTCGACGAGCAGGCCCATGTCGCCCGGGTGCAGCTGGACGATGCGACGACCGTAGGCCTCGGCCTGGATGGCCAGGCGGACGCCGGCGGCCTCGATGGCCTCGAGGTGCGGGTCGAGGTCGGGGACCTGCACCGAGACGCAGTAGCCCGCGGTGCCGCCCACGCGGTCGAGCCACGCGTTGATGGAGGCCTGCTCGTTCAGCGGGCCGACCAGCTCGAGGTGGGCCTGCGGCCCGACCGGGATGGTCTCGTCGGCCAGGTGCATCTCCTCCAGCAGCGGGTCGGGGAACCCGGGCTCGAGGTGGAACGCCTCGCGCAGCTCGCGGCTCGTCGCCTCGAGGTCGCGGGCGCCGATGACGACCTGGCGCAGGATCGGGAAGGGGTGGGTCATCCGATGGTCCTTTCGGCCGCGGCCCAGTGCGGGGCGCGCAGCTCTCGCTTGAGGATCTTCCCCGACGGGTTGCGGGGGAGCATGTCGATGACCTCCACGGAGGTCGGGCACTTGTAGTGGGCGAGGTGCTCGCGGCAGAACGCGACGATCTCGTCGCGCGTCACCGTCTGGCCCTGCTTGGTGACGACGACCGCGTGCGGGGTCTCGCCCCAGCGCTCGGAGGGCACGCCGATGACGGCGACCTCCTGCACGGCCGGGTGCGCCATGAGGACGTTCTCGACCTCGGCCGGGTACACGTTCTCGCCGCCGGACACGATCATGTCCTTGAGCCGGTCCTTGAGGAACAGGTAGCCGTCCTCGTCGAGGTAGCCGGCATCGCCCGAGCGGAACCAGCCGCCGTCGAAGAAGGCGCCCTCGGTGGCGTCGGGTCGGCGCCAGTAGGAGCGCGTGACGTTCGCGCCGCGGACGACGACCTCGCCGACCTCGCCGGTGGGGACGTCCTTGCCCTCCTCGTCGACGACGCGGACCTCGGTCCCGGGCACGGCGCGGCCGGCCGACTGCAGCTTGCTGTCGGCGCCCGTGACGTGGTCCTCGGGACGCAGGATCGTCGTGACGCCGATCGTCTCGGTCAGGCCGTAGCTCTGCGAGAGCTTGGCCTCGAAGATCTCCTGCGAGCGCAGCATGACGGTCTCGGAGATCGGCGAGCCGCCGTAGACGAGGTGCTCGACGCTGGAGTAGTCCGCCGCGGCGGCCGCGGGGTTGGAGATGACCATCTGCATCACGGTCGGGACCATGATCACGTGGGTGGCGCGGTGCCCGACGAGCAGCCCGAGCATGCTCTGCGGGGTCACCTCCACGAACTGGATGATCTGGCCGCCGTGGGCCAGCGAGATGAGCGACCAGCCGCCCGCCGCGATGTGGTAGTACGGCGTCGGCACGAGGCTGACGGTGTCGGGGCCCACCTCGAACTGCGCGGAGAACGCCTCGACGGCGGCCAGCATCGCGTCGGACGTCGTCGTGACGCCCTTGGGCTTGCCGGTGGTGCCGGACGAGTACATGAGGGAGAGCAGGTCGTCTCCCGCCACGTCCTGGTGCGGGTCCTCGGTGGACTGCGCCGCGAGCCACGCCTCGTAGGCCTGCCAGCCCTCGGGCACGGTCGGCTCGCCCTCCTGGGAGAACACCAGGCGCAGCCCGTCGAAGTCCGCGGGGACGAGCGACGTCAGGTGGTCCTCGACCACGAGGACGGTGGGCTCGGCGTCCGACAGGATCCACGCGATCTCGTCCGCGGCGAGGCGGAAGTTCAGCGGGACCACCGCGGGCCCGGCCTTCGCCGTCCCGAAGAAGAGCTCCCAGAACTCGGTGCCGTTGCGGGCGAGGTAGGCGACGCGGTCGCCGCGCTCCAGGCCGTGGGCCAGGAGCCCCGCGGCGACCTGGTTGGTGCGGGTGTCGAGTTCGCCGTAGGTGACGGTCCGTCCCTCACCGACGATCGCGGACGAGTCGCGGTGCGACCGGCTGCTCGCGCGGAGGAGGTCCGCGACGGTGCGTGCTCCGTTCATGCTGTTCCTTCTTCGGGTGTGGTCCGGTCCTCGGTGACCGGGACGATCGTGATGGTGCCCGTGACCAGCGGCTGACGGCACTGGTCGCACGCGAGGTGCGCGACGAAGTCCTCGCCGCACGCCGTGTGGGTCTGGACGAGCGCGGGTCCCTCGGGCGAGACGAACCACTTCTCGGCCCAGTGCAGGGAGAGCGCGGTGACGGGGAAGAACGCGCGGCCCTTGTCCGTCAGGTGGTACTCGGGCCGGCCCGGGTGTCGGGCGTGCTGGCGCGACTCCAGCACCCCGAGGCCGACGAAGGCGCGCAGGCGCTCGGCGATGAGGGTCGGGGGAGCGCCGAGCGCGGACTCGAACTGGCTGAACCGGACCATGCCGCGGAACGCCGCGCCGATCAGCGCCGACGACCAGCGGTTCCCGAACAGCTCCAGGGTCTGGGGGTACTGCAGCGAGTCCTGGACCGAGTCGGGTCGCCGGCGCGTGGCCGACGCCGGGACCGAGCGCTCCCAGCTGCCGCTGGGTCCCCAGGCGGCTCGGATGTCCCGGGCCTCGACCGGGACCCCGCACGCCCGGCACGTCAGCAGGGGTGCGAACTCGGCGCCGCACGTGTCGTGGCGCCGGCGGGGGAGGGCCTCCCCGGCGGGGCCGGTCCAGCGGCGCTCCCACTCCCAGATGGCCAGCATCATCGGCCACAGGGTGCGGCTGCGCGCGGTCGGCAGGTACTCGGCCCGCAGCGGGTTGGTCCGGTAGATGCGCCGCTCGAGCAGGCCGTGCTCGCTCAGCTGCGTGAGGCGGTGGGTCAGCACGGAGTTCGAGATCGGCATGGCCCGGCGGAACTCGCCGTAGCGCGTCAGCCCCCGGGAGGACTGGCCGAGGATGAGCAGCGACCACTCGTCGCCGAGCAGGCCGAGCATCCTCCCCACGGAGTTCGTGCCGCCCGGCTCGAGCAGCGTGGGTCCCCCGTCGGTCATCGGCCATCCCTCGAAGTCGTCCGGCTCCCCGCGTGGGGACTTGTCATCTGCGTCACACCGTACTACAACTAACGGAGTATCTCTATCAATCGAAGTGAGGATTCATGAGTCGAGCCCTGGACGGCCGCGTCGCTGTCGTCACCGGAGGCGGCAAGGGCCTGGGACGCGCGTTCGCGCTGCGCCTGGCCGAGGCGGGAGCCGCCGTCGTCGTCAACAACCGCAACCGTCAGGTCGACGAGAACGGGCTCGGCCCGGCCGACCACGTGGTCGCGGAGATCGTCGCCGCGGGAGGGCGCGCCGTGGCCAACCACGACGACGTCGCCGACCCGGCGATCGGCGAGAGGCTGGTCGCCGACGCCCTCGAGCACTTCGGCCGGCTCGACGTCCTCGTCACGAGCGCCGCGGTCAGCGCACCGCAGATGGCGCACAAGACCAGTGCCGAGAACTTCGGGCAGGTCATGGCGATCAACGTCACCGGCACCGTGCTGCCCGCGGCCGCCGCGATGGCCCACATGCGCCAGGCCGGCTTCGGCCGCGTCGTCCTGATCGCGTCCACCGCCGGACTGCACGGCGAGACCACCGTCTCGGCCTACGCCGCGAGCAAGGGCGCCGTCATCGCGTTCGGCCGCACCGCCGCCGTCGAGGGTGCGGGCAAGAACGTGCTCACGAACGTCGTGCTGCCGTACGCCACGACGCAGATGACCGAGGCGGGCATGGACCCCCGTCACGCCGACCGCATGCGCTCCGACCTCGTCGCGCCGCTCGTCACCGCGCTGTCCTCGCCCGACAGCACGATCAACGGCCAGGTCGTCGTCGCCGCCGGCTCGGCCCTGCGCGCCGCCGACGCCGTCGAGTGGGGCACGGTCGGCTACGACGCCGACGAGCCGCTGGATCCCGCCGCCCTCGAGCAGCTGCTCGCGCGGTCGCGTGAGGGCGAGCCGCACACGTTCACCCACGCCCAGGACGCCTTCCAGAGCCTCGCCGCGGACCTCGCCGCGAGCCCGACCCCGTAAGAAGAGGACGCATGTTCGACTACCCGTGGGGCGACTTCGCCCTCAACCTGCTCGTCACCGCCGGCGCGGTGGTGGTGTTCTTCGCGATCGTCATGGCGATCGCCCAGCTGGTGAACGACCACTCCATCATCGACATCACGTGGGGCCCGTCCTTCGTGGTCATCGCGGCCGTGTCGTGGCTGATGTCCGCCGGCTCCGACGGCGACGACACCCGACGCCTCATCGTGTTCGCGCTCACCGCGATCTGGGGCCTGCGACTGGGCCTCTACATCGGCAAGCGGAACATCGGCAAGGGGGAGGACCCGCGCTACACGGCGCTGCTCCGCTCGCGCAAGGGTCGCCCCCTGATCCCGTTCCTCGTCAAGAAGATCTACGGGATGCAGGCCGTCCTCGCGTGGGTCGTCTCGATCCCCGTGCAGTTCGCCGTCTACGTCTCCCGCGGCGTCGACGCCCTCGTGATCGTCGCGATCGCGATCTGGACGATCGGCTTCCTCTTCGAGGCCGTCGGCGACTGGCAGCTCTCGCGCTTCAAGGCCGACCCGGCCAACGCCGGCAAGATCATGGATCGCGGCCTGTGGGCCTGGACCCGCCACCCGAACTACTTCGGCGACGCCTGCGTCTGGTTCGGCCTGTTCCTGCTGACGCTGGGCTCGGCGTGGGGCGTCCTCACGGTCTTCTCGCCGATCCTCATGACGTGGCTGCTGACCACGTTCAGCGGCGGCAAGCTCACCGAGAAGGGCATGCGCCGCAAGCGCGGCCCCGAGTTCGAGGCGTACGTCGCGCGCACGAGCTTCTTCTTCCCGCGGCCGCCCCGCAAGGTGGCCTCGGAGCCGAAGGCGTGACCACGTCGGTGGCCTCGCTCGGGTCGATCCTCGACCTGAGCGAGGCCGGCGACGGCGCCTGGATCGGTCACGGCGACGGCGTCGCGCTGCCGCAGCTCTACGGCGGCCAGCTCGTGGCGCAGTCGATCATGGCGGCCGGCCACACGGTGACGGGGCGCCTCGTCGACTCGCTGCACACGACGTTCCTGCGGCCCGGCCGGTCCGACCTGCCGATCCGCTTCGAGGTCGAGCGCCTGCGCGACGGGCGCCAGTTCTCGACCCGCGTCGTCGACGCGGTCCAGGACGACCGGCTGATCTGCCGCTCCACGATCTCGCTCGTCGAGCCGCGCGAGGGCCTGTCGCACTCGCGGCGTCGGCCCGAGAGCCTCACCTCCGAGGCCAGCACCGAGCTGCGCGAGCTGGCCGCCGCCGACGGCGGTCTGGGGGAGTACTGGGAGGGGTTCAGCGCCGTCGAGGTGCGGATCTCGCCCGAGACCGACGAGACCCCGCCGCACTCGGCCGCGCCCGTGCAGAACATCTGGATGCGCGTCGCCGAGGACCTCGGGGACGACCCGCTCGTCCACCAGGCGGCCATCGGCTACGTCAGCGACCTCATGCTGATGTCGATGGCGGTCGCACCGCACGGCCACCGGGCCGGGCGCGAGCGGTCGCTGGCCGAGCGCTGGAACGCGGTGTCCCTCGACCACGGGCTGTGGTTCCACCACCCGGCGCGCGCCGACGACTGGCTGCTGTTCGAGCACGCCACGCCGACGGCCCACGCCGGCCGCTCGCTCATCGAGGCCGCCGTGTTCGGCGAGGCCGACGCCCAGGCGTGCCACGTCGTGCAGGAGGCTTTGGTGCGTGAGAACTGAGCCCAGCACGCCCACCGGCTGCTACCGCCTGGTCGACCGCGGGTCGGACGGGCAGGACGGCGTGCGCGAGGCCTTCGAGCCGACCTCCGCCGCCGGCAGCCCGTGGAGCGACGACCTCCAGCACGGCGGACCGGTCGGCGCGGTGCTGACCCGCGCGATGCGCCTGCTGCCGCAGGCGGCGCCCGGGCGCATCGCGCGCACGACCGTCGAGATCCTCGGCCCGGTGGCGATGACCCCGATCGAGGTCACGGCGTCGGTCGCGCGGCCGGGGCGAAAGATCGCGCTGCTGTCGGCCGTGGCGTCCCAGCGCGGGCCGTCGGGCCTGCGGCCGGTGGCGCAGGCGTCGGCGTGGTGGCTGCGCACGCAGGACTCCTTCGACGTCGTGCACACACCGGACCCGCAGCCGCCCGCCCCGACGCGGGCCGAGCTCGACCGCGGCGAGCTCGGCGTCCCCGCCAGCTGGCGGCGCGGCTTCGTCGGCTCGCTGGAGTGGGCCGTGCGCACCGGCATCGGCCGCATCGACGGCCCGGCGATGGCCTGGGCGTCGATGCCCTACCCGCTCGTCGAGGGCGACACCGGCGACGAGCTCGAGCGCGCGATCGCGATCGCGGACGCCGCCAGCGGCGTCGGCTCGCGGCTCGACCCGGCGGACTGGGTGTTCATGAACACCGAGCTCACGGTGCACCTCGCCGACGCCCCCACGGGCGTCTGGACGGGACTGGTGGCGGAGAGCTGGATCGGCCAGGACGGCGTGGGCCTCAGCCAGGCCGTCCTGCACGACCTCACCCGCCCCGTGGGCCGCGTCGCCCAGACCCTCCTGCTCGAGCGCCGCTGACCCTTCCCCCGCCCCCCGGGCCGCGCTAGCCCCCTTCTCAACTTTTGGAACGCGTTGCACCGTTCTCGTCCACGGAACGGTGCAACGCGTTCCAAAAGTGGACCCCGGAGGTCGGACGGAGGCGCTGACCACTCCCCGGAAGCGGCGAAGGCCGCGAGCCCCTCTCGGGACTCGCGGCCTTCGCGGCGTGAGGACTCAGCTCACTTCCAGCGCTCGCTGGCCGGGGTGAAGTCCAGCTGGCGGGCACCGGTGTAGATCTGCTTCGGACGGGCGATCTTCTGCTCCGGGTCGTCGACGAGCTCGAGCCACTGCGCCAGCCAGCCCGACGTGCGGGGGATGGCGAACAGGACCGTGAACATCTCCGGCGGGAACTGCAGGGCCTCGTAGATCAGGCCCGAGTAGAAGTCCACGTTGGGGTAGAGCTTGCGCTTGACGAAGTACTCGTCCTCGAGCGCGATCTTCTCCAGCTCCTGGGCGACCTCGAGCAGCGGGTTGACGCCGGTGACCTCGAAGACGTCGTCGCAGGCCTTCTTGATGATCGTGGCGCGCGGGTCGTAGTTCTTGTAGACGCGGTGACCGAAGCCCATGAGGCGCTCGTCGCCGTTCTTGACGCCCTCGATGAACGCCGGGACGTTCTCCTTGGTCTTGATGCGCTTGAGCATCTTCAGGACGGCCTCGTTGGCGCCACCGTGCAGCGGGCCGTAGAGGGCCGCGATGCCGGCGCTGACGGCCGAGTAGGGGTCGACCTGGCTGGAGCCGACCGAGCGCACCGCGTTCGTCGACGCGTTCTGCTCGTGGTCGGCGTGCAGGATGAACAGCACCTCGAGGGCCTTGGCCAGGCGCGGGTCCGGGTCGTACTTCGGCTCGCTCATCCGGAACAGCATCGAGAGGAAGTTCTCGGTGTAGGACAGCTCGTTGTCGGGGTAGACGTACGGCTTGCCCTGCGCGTGGCGGAAGGACCAGGCGCCGAGGGTCGGCATCTTCGCGATCATGCGCACGATCTGCTCGTGGCGGATCTGCGGGTCCTTGATGTTGCGGGCCTCGGGGTAGAACGTCGACAGGGCGCCGACGCTCGACAGCAGCATGCCCATGGGGTGCGCGTCGTAGCGGAAGCCCTGCAGCTGGCTCTTGAGGTTCTCGTGCACGAACGTGTGGAAGGTGATCTCGTGCACCCACTGGTCGTGCTGCTCCTTCGTGGGCAGCTCGCCGTGGATGAGGAGGTAGGCCACCTCGAGGTAGGTCGAGGACTCGGCCAGCTGCTCGATGGGGTAGCCGCGGTACTCCAGGATGCCCTTCTCGCCGTCGATGTAGGTGACGGCGGAGCGGGTGGAGGCGGTGTTCGTGAAGCCCGGGTCGTAGACGGACAGGCCGGGGTCGTCGTCGGACTTGCCGATCTTGCCCAGGTCCGCGGCGCGGATGCTGCCGTCGGTGATCTCGACCTCGTACTCCTCGCCGGAGCGGTTGTCACGAATGGTCAGCGTCTGCTTGTCGGTCACGATGCGGGTCTCCTGTGACGTCAGAGAAGTAACGGTCGCGGGGGTGAGCGACCCACTCCAACCTAGTGTCCCCTTCGGCGCTGCGCGAGAGCAGGGTCACGTTCGGCCGACCCGTTTTGACCAGCGCAGGGGTCGCCGGGTAATCTGGGGAGTCGTTGTGTTGCGGCACGTCCTGCGTGCTCACCAACGCGAGTCCCGACTTCACAGATTTCGATTTGCAGCGAGAAGGTCATCCGTGCGTACGTACAGCCCGAAGCCTGCTGACATCACCCGTCAGTGGCACGTCATCGATGCCGAGGACGTCGTCCTCGGCCGTCTCTCGGTTGCCGCGGCGACCCTCCTGCGTGGCAAGCACAAGCCCACGTACGCGCCCCACGTGGACGGTGGCGACTTCGTCATCATCGTCAACGCCGACAAGGTCGCGCTGTCGGGCAACAAGCGCACCGACAAGAACGTCTACCGCCACAGCGGTTACCCCGGCGGCCTGAAGCAGATCGCCTACGGCGACCTGCTCGACAAGGACGCCCGCAAGGCGATCGAGAAGTCCGTGCGCGGCATGCTGCCGAAGAACCGCCTCGGCCGTCAGCTCATCACGAAGCTGAAGGTCTACGCCGGCCCGGATCACCCGCACGCCGCCCAGAAGCCCCAGCCGTTCGAGATCACGCAGATCTCCCAGTAAGCGAGAAGAGCAGGTTCATCGTGGCTGAGACCACCACCGAAGAGACCGAGTACACCACCAACGCCGAGGGTGTCGCCTACACGTCGGAGTCCGCCGGCGCGACCGCGACCGGAGAGATCAACTCGATCATCGCTCCCGGCTCCGCGACCGGCCGCCGCAAGGAGGCCGTCGCCCGTGTGCGCATCGTCCCCGGCACCGGCGTCTGGACCGTCAACGGCAAGCCGCTCGAGGAGCACCTGCCCAACAAGCTGCACCAGCAGATCGCCAAGGAGGCACTGGCCGTCACCGGTCTCGTCGACTCCTTCGACGTGATCGCTCGCGTCAGCGGTGGCGGCATGACCGGCCAGGCCGGCGCGCTGCGCCTCGGCGTGGCCCGTGCGCTCAACAACGTCGATGTCGACGTCAACCGTCCGACCCTCAAGAAGGCCGGCCTGCTGACGCGCGACTCGCGCATCAAGGAGCGCAAGAAGGCTGGTCTGAAGAAGGCCCGCAAGGCGCCGCAGTACAGCAAGCGCTGATCTGCCGGCGCGCATGGGCCGGATCTTCGGTACCGACGGCGTTCGCGGTCTGGCCAATCGGGACCTGACCGCCGAACTCGCGGTCGACCTCTCGGTGGCCGCCGCCCACGTCCTGGGCGAGGCCGGTGCCTTCGCCGATCAGCGCCCCACGGCAGTCGTCGCCCGCGACACCCGCGCCTCCGGAGAATTCCTGGAGGCCGCGGTGGTCGCGGGTTTGGCGTCTGCGGGGGTCGACGTCCACCGCCTCGGCGTGGTCCCCACGCCGGGTGCGGCGTACCTGACCTCGTTCCTCGAGGCCGACATGGGCGTCATGATCTCCGCCAGCCACAACCCGATGCCCGACAACGGCATCAAGTTCCTGGCGCGCGGCGGGGTCAAGCTCGACGACGACATCGAGGCAGCGATCGAGCAGCGGCTCGAGGAGCCGTGGGACCGTCCGACCGGCGCCGACGTCGGTCGCGTCGGTGACAGCCACGCAGGCCTGGGCGCCTACGTGCGCCACCTGCTCGACACGCTGCCCGCGCGGCTCGACGGCCTGAAGGTCGTGCTCGACTGCGCCAACGGCGCCACGCACGAGGCCGCACCCGACGCGTTCGCGCGCGCCGGCGCCGAGGTCATCGCGATCCACGCCGAGCCCGACGGCCTCAACATCAACCGCGACTGCGGCTCCACCCACCTGGACGACCTGCGTCGCATCGTGGTCGAGCAGGGAGCCCACGTCGGCTTCGCGTTCGACGGCGACGCCGACCGCTGCCTGGCCGTCGACCAGAACGGCGAGGTCGTCGACGGCGACCAGATCCTCGCGATCCTGGCCCTGCGCGGCCAGTGTGAGGGCACGCTCGCCGACGACACCGTCGTCGCCACCGTCATGAGCAACGTCGGCTTCACCCGGGCCATGGAGGCCGCCGGCATCACGGTGCTGCGCACCGCCGTCGGCGACCGCTACGTGCTCGAGGCGATGCGCGAGGGCGGCTACACGCTCGGCGGCGAGCAGTCCGGCCACGTCATCATGAGCCGACACGCCACCACCGGCGACGGCACCCTCACGGCGCTCCAGCTGGCCGCCGAGATGGCCGAGTCCGGCCGCACGATGTCAGAGCTCGCCTCGGTCATGCAGCGGCTGCCGCAGGTGCTGGTCAACGTCGGCGGGGTCGACCGCGCCGGCGCCGCGAGCCACGAGGTCGTGCTGGCCGAGGTCAAGGCCGCCGAGGCCAGGCTGGGCGACTCCGGCCGCGTGCTGCTGCGCCCCTCGGGCACCGAGCCGCTCGTCCGGGTGATGGTCGAGGCGCCCACCTCGCAGGAGGCGCAGGACATCGCCGACCACCTCGCCGAGGTCGTCCGCACGAATCTCGCCATCTGACCGTGGTCACCGTCGAGGCCGGAGGGCTCGAGCGCGACGACGTGCACGCACTGCTGGCCGAGCACCTGGCCGACATGTTCGCCACGAGTCCGGCCGAGAGCGTGCACGCGCTCGACCTCGGTGCGCTCCGGCACGAGGGGATCAGCTTCTTCACGGTGCGGGAGGACGGCCGGCTGCTGGGCTGCGGCGCGCTGAAGGACCTCGGCGGCGGTCACGGCGAGATCAAGTCGATGCGCACCACCGCCGCGGCTCGAGGCCGGGGCGTGGCCACCACGATGCTCCAGCACCTGCTGGACACCGCGCGCTCCCGCGGCCTCGAGCGGCTCAGCCTCGAGACGGGCTCCGAGCCCTACTTCGCCGCGGCCCGTCGCCTCTACGTGCGGCACGGCTTCGAGGAGTGCGAGCCGTTCGCGGACTACGTGCCCGACCCGAACAGCGTCTTCCTCACGCGCGTCGTCTGACCTGTCGCCCGGCGGCGGTCCGGTGCGAGAATGCGCGCATGGGCGCGACCATCGAAGTCCTCGACCCCACCGACCACGGCAGCTTCGTGGAGTTCCACGACGTCTACCAGCGCTCGAACGAGCGCGACATCGACCAGCCGTGGTCGGCCGACGAGCTGCGGGTGATGCTCGTCGGCGACGCCTACGAGCGGTGCGACTCGCTGCTGCTGCGCGACGGCGAGACCGTCGTCGCGGTGGCGCTGGCGGTGCTGCCCGAGCGCGACAACGCCTCCACCGCGTTCGTCGAGGTCTGGGTGCCGCCGGAGCTGCGTCGTCGAGGCCACGGCACGGCGCTGCTCGAGCGCATCGAGCTGCGGGTGACCGAGGACGGGCGCGACCAGATCCTCACCGAGACCCTGCGGCCCATCGACGCGGAGACCGGATCGGGACGCGAGTTCATGCTGGCCCGGGGCTACGCGCCCGACACGACGATCGTGCAGCGCGAGCTGCGGCTGCCGGCCGACGTGCCGCCCGCCGACCCGCGCGACGGCTACACGCTCGCCGGCTGGCGCGGGGTCCCGCCGCGGGAGTGGCTCGACCAGTACGCGCGGCTGCGCTCGCTGCTCAACCAGGAGGCGCCGTCCGGCGAGGTCACGCTGGAGAACGAGTTCTGGGACGCCGACCGGCTGCTGCACGAGGTCGAGCAGTGGAAGCGTCAGCGCCGTGTCGCCCACACGGTCGTCGCCGTCGCGCCCGACGGCTCCCTCGCGGGCCACACGCAGCTGCTGTTCCCGCACGAGACCCCCGAGGTCTACCAGTGGGACACGCTCGTCCTGCCCGAGCACCGCGGCCACGGCCTCGGCCTCTCCCTCAAGCGCCAGGCCATGCGCGACGCGAGCGACCTGCTCGCCGGCCGGAGCCGCATCGTCACGTGGAACGACGCGCAGAACGTCAACATGATCGCGGTCAACGAGGCGCTCGGCTACCGCGCCACCGCCTGGGCCGACCAGTGGGTCAAGCACCTCGCCTGACCCGAGATGTGCTCCCTTTTCTACCTTTCAGCAGTCCTGAGAGGTAGAAATTGGAGCACATCTCGGCAGCAGCGGTCAGAGCTTGCGGAGCCGGACCCACTGGACGCTGTGGTCGGCGGACTTGCGCAGCACGAGGTCGGCGCGGCCGCGCGTGGTGGCCACGTTCTCGCGCAGGTTGGGCCAGTTGATGGTGTCCCACAGCTCCTCGGCACGCGTGACGGCCTCGGCGTCGGTCAGCGTGCTGTAGCGGTGGAAGTACGACGCGGGATCGGCGAACGCGGTCTCGCGCAGGCGCAGGAAGCGGCTGATGTACCAGCGACGGATGTCACGGCTGTTCGCGTCGACGTAGATCGAGAAGTCGAAGAAGTCGCTGATCGCCAGGCCCGGGGAGCCGTCGCCGCGCAGGCGCGGGGGAGCGAGCACGTTGAGGCCCTCGACGATGAGGATGTCGGGGCGCTTGAGCGAGACGGTCGCGTCGGTGCGGTCGTAGGTCAGGTGGTCGTAGACCGGAGCCTCGATGTGCTCGGCGCCGCTCTTGGCCTGCATGACGAAGCGCAGCAGGGCCTTGCGGTCGTACGACTCGGGGAAGCCCTTGCGGTGCATGATGCCGCGACGCTCGAGCTCGGCGTTCGGCAGCAGGAAGCCGTCGGTGGTCACGAGGGCGACGTGCGCGTGGTCGTCGTGCTGGGCCAGCAGGTCGCGCAGCAGGCGGGCGGTCGTGGACTTGCCCACGGCCACCGAGCCGGCCAGGCCGATGATGAACGGCACCCGGTCGGGCTGCGGGTCGCCGAGGAAGCGCTCGGTCGCCCGGTAGAGCGCCTCGGCCAGCCGCACGCGCAGGCTGATCAGCTGCGTGAGGGGCACGTAGACCTGCTGCACCTCGTCGAGGTCGAGCTCCTCGCCGAGGCCGCGAACGCGCTCGATCTCCTCGCCGGACATCGGCTGCACGGCGTCGCGCGCCAGCTCGGCCCACGCCTTGCGTTCCAGCTCCACGTACGGGGAGGAGTCGCGTGACATACCGACCATTGTTGCCAGCGGTGCCGCCAACCGCGCAGTCGGTACCCTGAACCCATGTGTGGAATCGTCGGATACGTGGGCCATCGCCAGGCGCTGGACGTCGTCATGGGTGGGCTGCGACGCCTCGAATACCGCGGCTACGACTCCACCGGAGTGGGCGTCGTCGACGGTGAGCGGATCGCCTGGGCGAAGAAGGCCGGCAAGCTCGCCAACCTCGACGCCGTGCTCGCCGAGCAGGCGCTGCCCGCCTCCACCACCGGCATCGGCCACACCCGCTGGGCCACCCACGGTGGACCCACCGACGCCAACGCGCACCCGCACCTCGCGCCCGACGAGCGTGTCGCGGTCGTGCACAACGGCATCATCGAGAACTTCATGGAGCTGCGCTCCGAGCTCGAGGACGCCGGCTACGAGTTCTCCTCCGAGACCGACACCGAGGTCGTCGTGCACCTCGTCCACCGCGAGCTGCAGCAGCAGGACGACCTCTCCGAGGCCGTGCGCGCGGTGTGCCGCCGCCTCGAGGGAGCCTTCACGCTGGTCTTCTCCGACGCGCTGAACCCCGACGTCGTCGTCGGCGCGCGCCGCAACTCCCCGCTGGTCGTCGGCCGGGGTGAGGGCGAGAACTTCCTCGGCTCCGACGTGGCCGCGTTCATCGACTACACGGCGCAGGCGATCGAGCTGGGCCAGGACCAGGTCGTCACGATCACGAAGGACGCCATTGAGGTCACCGACTTCGACGGCAACCCCGCGCCCACCACCGAGTACACCGTGGACTGGGACGTCACCGCCGCCGAGAAGGGTGGCTACGACTGGTTCATGACCAAGGAGATCGAGGAGCAGCCGAAGGCCGTGGCCGACACGCTCCTCGGCCGCATGACCGCCGACGGCCGCCTCCAGCTCGACGAGATGCGCCTGTCGGACGACGAGCTGCGCGAGATCGACAAGATCATCGTCATCGCGTGCGGCACGGCCTCCTACGCGGGCCTCGTCGCGAAGTACGCGATCGAGCACTGGACCCGCATTCCCTGCGAGGTCGAGCTCGCGTCGGAGTTCCGCTACCGCGACCCCATCATCGACCGCTCCACGCTCGTCGTGGCGATCAGCCAGTCCGGCGAGACTATGGACACCCTGATGGCCATCAGGTACGCGCGCCAGCAGCGCGCCCGCGTGCTGTCGATCTGCAACACCAACGGGTCCACGATCCCGCGCGAGTCCGACGCCGTGATCTACACGCACGCCGGTCCCGAGGTCGCCGTCGCGTCCACGAAGGGCTTCCTGTCCCAGGTCGTGGCCTGCTACCTCCTCGGCCTCTACCTCGCGCAGGTCAAGGGCGCGAAGTACGGCGACGAGATCACGCACATCATCGACGAGCTCCACGAGATCCCCGCGAAGGTGCAGCGGATGCTCGACGAGGCCGAGCAGGTGAAGAAGCTCGCGGCCGAGCTCGTCGACCGCCGGTCCTTCCTGTTCCTGGGCCGCCACGTCGGCTTCCCCGTCGCGCTCGAGGGCGCGCTCAAGCTCAAGGAGCTGGCCTACGTCCACGCCGAGGGCTTCGCCGCGGGCGAGCTGAAGCACGGCCCCATCGCGCTGGTCGAGGAGGGCCTGCCGATGTTCGTCGTCGTGCCGCCCCGGGCCCGCGACCAGCTGCAGGAGAAGATCGTCAGCAACATCCAGGAGGTCCGGGCGCGCGGCGCCTACACGATCGTCCTGGTGGAGGACGGCGACGACGCCGTCGTGCCGTTCGCCGACGTGATGATCCGGCTGCCGAAGGTGCCCACGCTGCTCCAGCCGCTCGTGGCCACCGTGCCGCTCCAGATCTTCGCGTGCGAGCTGGCCGAGCTGCTCGGCCACGACGTCGACCAGCCGCGCAACCTGGCCAAGTCCGTCACGGTCGAGTGACCTGATGCTGACCGCCCACACCGTCGCGCAGGTGCGCGCGGCGGAGGAGGTCGCCGCGGCCGAGGCCGGGTGGGACGCGCTCATGCAGCGCGCCGCCGCCGGGCTCGCGCAGCACGTCGCGCGGGCCGTGCCCGCCACCGAGACGCTCGTCGTGCTCGTCGGGCCCGGCAACAACGGCGGCGACGCCCTGTTCGCGGCCGCCCACCTGTGCCGTGAGGGCCGGCGGGTGAACCTGTGCCTGCTCGACGAGTCGAAGGCGCACCCCGCCGGGCTCGCCGCCGCCCGCGAGGCCGGCGCGCAGGTGGTCGACGGGCCCGAGGGTCACCGCCACGTCGTCGACGCGATCTTCGGCATCGGCGCGCGTCCCGGGCTCGAGGGCACCGCCGCGGCGTGGGCCGAGTGGATCGAGCGCGAGCGCCCCTTCGTCGTCGCCGTGGACGTGCCCTCGGGGATCGGTGTCGACGACGGCCGGCTCGACGGGCCCGCGATCCGCGCCGACCACACCGTCACCTTCGCCACCGCGAAGCACGGCCTGCTGCTCGGTCCCGCGTCCGCGCTCGCCGGACGGGTGGAGGTGGTCGACATCGGCCTCGACCTCGCCGGGGAGCCCGCGCTGGAGGCGCTCGACGCGGGCGACGGCGCCCGGTTCCGCGACGCGATCGTCCCCGGCCACGACGCCCACAAGTACACGCGCGGCGTGCTCGGGGTCCGCGCCGGCTCGCCGCAGTACGCCGGTGCCGCGCACCTCTGCGTCGCCGGCGCCCAGGCCGGTCCGGCCGGGATGATCCGGTTCGTCGGCGCCCAGGACCTCGCCCGCCGCGTCGTCGACCGCGCGCCCGAGATCGTGGCGCGCCGCGGCCGGGTGCAGGCGTGGGTGGTCGGCTCGGGTGGCGAGGACTCGCCGGTCCCGCTGGCCTCGGCCCTGCGCGACGAGGTGCCGATCGTGGTCGATGCCACCGCGCTGCACCACCTGCCGCAGTCCTTCGAGGTCGACGCGCTGCTGACCCCGCACGCGGGCGAGCTCGCCGCGGTGCTCGGAGTCGAGCGCGAGGCGGTCGAGGCCGATCCGCTCCGCCACGCGCGCGAGGCGGCCGAGCGCCACAGCGCGACGGTGCTGCTCAAGGGACCGCGCACGCTCGTCGTGGCGCCCGACGGCCGCACCCGGGTGAACCTCTCGGGCACGCCCTGGCTCGGCACGGCCGGCGCCGGCGACGTGCTGGCGGGCTTCATCGGCTCGCTGCTCGCGACGGGCCTCGACGCGTTCGACGCCGGCTCGGTCGGCGCGCTGCTCCACGGTCTCGCGGCCGAGCGCCTCCGCGGCCCGCTCGTGGCCTCCGACGTCGCCCGTGAGCTCGGGTCGGTCCTGCACGACTTCTGCGAGCCGCGTCGCCCCGGCGGCCGGGAGGGGGAGCGCGAGTGAACGCCAACGCCGAGCTCGTCGTCGACCTCGACCGGTACCGCGCCAACCTGGCCGCGCTGCGGGCGTCCGCGCCCGACGCCCTCCAGATGGCCGTGGTGAAGGCGAACGCGTACGGCCACGGGATGCTCCCCATGGCCCGGGCGGCGCGCGAGTCGGTCGACTGGCTGGGCGTCGCCACGCCCGCCGAGGCCCTCGGGCTGCGCGCCGCGGGCGACCGTGGCCCGCTGCTGTGCTGGCTCACCGTGCCGGGCGCGCCGTTCGCCGAGCTCGTCGCGGCCGACGTCGAGGTCACCGTCTCCGGCGTCGACCAGCTCGAGGCGATCGCCGCCGCGGGTGACCGGCCGCGCGTGCAGCTCAAGGTCGACACCGGCCTGTCGCGCAACGGCGCCTTCGGCCCGCAGTGGGACGAGCTCGTCGTCGCGGCCGCGCGCCTCCAGGCCGCCGGGAGCATCGAGGTCACGGGCGTCTGGTCGCACTTCGCGAGCGCCGACGAGCCCGATCACCCGGCCAACGACCAGCAGGAGGCCGTGTTCCGCGCCGCGGTCGACCAGCTGGCCGCGGCGGGTGTCGAGCCGGGCCTGCGCCACCTGGCGAACTCGGCCGCGGGGCTGACCCGCCCCTCCGCCCACTTCGACCTCGTCCGCTGGGGCATCGCCTCGTACGGCATCGACCCCGACCCGGCCGTGCGGGCCGTCGGGGTGACTCCGGTGCTCACCGCGCGCACCGTCCTGGCGAACGTCAAGCGGGTGCCGGCCGGCGCCTCGGTGTCCTACGGCTGGCGCTGGACGGCCGACCACGAGACCACCCTCGGCCTCGTCCCGGTGGGGTACGGCGAGGGCATCCACCGCACCGCCTCCAACCGTGCCGAGGTGGGGTTCGCCGGGAGCCGCGCGCCCGTCCGTGGGACGATCTGCATGGACCAGTTGGTCGTCGACCTGGGCGACCGACCCGCCCGGATCGGCGATCCGGTCACGCTGTTCGGGTCCGGCGACGACGGCGAGCCGACAGCGCAGGACTGGGCGGACGCGGCGGGCACGATCGCCTACGAGATCGTCACGCGACTCGCCGGGCGCTGGTCCCGGACCTACCGAGGAGAGCGATGACATCGGTCGCAGGACGCGTCGCCGCCACCGCGGGCGCCTTCGCCGCGGCGGGAGTCGCCGGCGCCGCCGCCACGGTGCTGAAGAAGCGCCAGACCGAGAAGCGGCGCCTCCAGCGCGGCGAGGAGGTCGAGTTCGGGTCGGTCCGCGGCGACTCGTACTACGTCACGGCGGCCGACGACGTCCCGATCCACGTCGAGGTCGACGAGGGTCCCGGGCCCACGATCGTCTTCCTGCACGGCTGGATGTGCGACCTCGACACGTGGCACTTCCAGCGCCTCGCGCTGCGCGGCCACGCCCGCCTCGTGTTCATGGAGCACCGCTCGCACGGCCGCTCGGGTCGCAGCGGCCCGCGCAACTCGTCGCTGCACGACATGGCCGACGACGTCCGTCGCGTGCTCGACGCCCACGCGCCCGAGGGACCCGTCGTGATCGTCGGCCACTCGATGGGCGGCATGGCCCTCATGCAGCTCGCGCAGCTCCAGCCCGACCTGTTCGACGACCGCGTCCGCGGCGTCGTCCTCATCAGCACCAGCGCCGGCAAGCTCATGAGGCGCAGCCCAGCGCTGCGCTTCGTGATGCCGCTGGCCAAGGCCGCCACCCCGGTGCTCGACTGGGGGCGCGAGTTCAACAGCTACTCGATCATCCGCCGCTGGGCGTTCGGGCCGCACGCGCAGCCCGCCGTGGTCGACATGGCCGACGAGATGATCCTGCGCGCGCCGACCACCGTGGTGCTGAACTTCTACGACAACTTCGTCGAGCTCGACCTCGGCGCCGGGCTGGAGACGATCTCGCGCTGCCGCACCTCGGTCGTGTGCGGCACGAAGGACGTCATGACGCCGTTCGGCCACAGCCGCTGGCTCGCCCGCCACATCGCCGGCGCCGAGCTCGTGCCCGTCAACGACGCCGGCCACATGGTGATGCTGGAGGAGCACGAGCAGGTGACGGAGGCGATCGAGCGAGTCCTGAAGGACATCGCATGAGCGGGCGTCGAGAATGAGCTCCGAGCTCGACGTCGCGCTGGTCGGCCCCGACCGCGCGGCCGAGGTCCTCGGGGTCATCCACCGCGCGTTCGCGGCGCGCCCCGTGCTCGACCCGCCGGCCACGGCCGGCGACGAGACGCTCGAGACCGTCGCCGCCGCACTCGAGCGCGACGGCGGGCTGCTCGCCACGCGCCGCGGTCATCCGATGGGCGCGATCCTGTTCGACCGCTCCCGCCCCGGCCGCCTCGGCCTGCTGCGCGTCAGCGTCGACCCGCTCGGCCGCGACCGCGGCGTCGCCTCCGCGATGGTCGGCGTCGCCGAGGACGTCGCCGAGGAGCAGGGCATGGACGGCATCTGGCTGCACGTGCGCGAGGAGCTGCCCGCGAACTTCCGCTTCTGGAACCACCGCCTCTACCTGCCGGTGCGCCAGGAGGGGCCCACGATCGAGATGGCCAAGACGCTGTGGCTCGCGCGTGAGGTGCCCGACGCCGACGCGATGCGTGACCTCGCCGCACGCGTGGCCACGCTGCTGGGCGCGGGCGACCTGCTCGTGCTCACCGGCGGTCTCGGCGCCGGCAAGACCACGTTCACGCAGGGCCTGGGCGACGCGCTCGGCGTCCGGGGCCCGGTCACCTCGCCCACGTTCGTCATCGCGCGCACGCACCCCAGCGAGGTCGGCGGTCCGCCGCTCGTGCACGTCGACGCCTACCGGCTCGGCGACGCGGCGGAGATCGACGACATCGACCTCGACGCCACCACAGAGGAGTCGGTGACCGTCGTCGAGTGGGGCGAGGGGATGGCCGAGCAGCTCTCGGACAGCTGGCTCGCGATCACGATCGAGACCCGCGGCGCGAGCCCCGGCGACCCCCTCGGCACCGCCTGCGGGGTCCCGTCCGACGAGATGCGCGTCGTCACGATCCGCCCGCACGGACCGCGCTGGCTCGAGGTGCCGCTGCGGTCGGTCCTGCTCGGCTGAGCGGCGGCCGCTCGATCTCCGGTCCGGGGCGGAACTAGGCTGGGCCCGTGCTGCTGCTCGCGTTCGACACCGCCACCCCGGCGATCTCCGTCGCCGTCCACGACGGCTCGTCCGTCGTCGCCGAGGCGACGGGGGAGGGTGCGATGGCGCACGGCGAGCTCCTGGCGCCCGCGATCCGCACGGCGCTGCAGCGCGCCGGAGCCACCCCCGCCGACCTCACCGACGTCGCCGTCGGCGTGGGTCCGGGCCCGTTCACGGGCCTGCGGGTCGGCGTCGTCACGGCGCTCTCGCTGGGCCAGACGCTGGGCCTGACCACGCACGGCGTGTGCTCGCTCGACATCCTCGCCGCCGAGGCCGCCGCCGACTTCGACGAGGAGTTCGTCGTGGCCACCGACGCCCGGCGCAAGGAGGTCTACTGGGGCCGCTTCACGCCCGACGGCGTGCGCGTCACGGGACCCGACGTCGACTACCCCGACACGGTCGCCGCCCTGGGCATGCCCGTGGTCGGCCGTGGCGGCACGCTCTACGCCGACCGCTTCGCGACGGTGCACGACGGTCCGCTCGACCCGTCGGCCGGCGCCCTGGCTCGACTGGTCGCCGGCGGCACGGCCGTCGAGGTCCCGCTCGAGCCGCTCTACCTGCGCCGACCCGACGCGACACCGCAGGTCGCGACCAAGCGAGCATGATCCGCACGGCGGGCCTGCGCGATCTCGACACGCTGGAGTCCATCGAGAACGCCAGCTTCGGCCCCGACGCGTGGTCGTCCGCCCAGGTCCGCGACGAGCTCGTCGGCGACCGCATCGTCCTGGCCCTCGTGGACGAGTTCGGCGTGCGCGGCTACGCCTCGATCCGGATGTTCGCGCCCGAGGCCGAGCTGATGCGGATCGCCGTGGGCCTGGGCTCGCGTCGCCAGGGTGTCGGCTCCCAGCTGCTCGAGGCCGCCCAGGACGCGGCCCGCGCCCGCGGCGCCGAGCGGCTGCTGCTCGAGGTCGCCGACGACAACGAGCCGGCCCTCGCGCTCTACCGCCGTGCCGGCTACCGCGAGACCGGGCGCCGCCGCGGCTACTACCGCTCCGGCGCCGACGCCGTGCTCATGGAGCGCGACCTGTCCTCGCCGGACGCACCGAGGTCCTCGTGAGCGAGGTCCTCGACGCGATCCGGTCCTGGCCGTGGTTCTGGGCGTGGCTGACGTTCTTCGTGATCGTCCTGCTGCGCGCCGGAGGCACGTACGGCATCGGCCGTGCGATCGCGGCCGGCGTGCTGCGCGAGCGCGAGCCCGGTCCCCGTGTGCGGGCCGCGATGACGCAGGTCGAGCGCTGGGGTCCGCCCGCCGTCACCGTGAGCTTCTTCACGGTCGGCGCGCAGACCGCCGTGAACCTCGGCGCGGGCCTCGCGCGCATGTCCTTCCCGCGCTATCTCACCGGCCTCGTGCCCGGCGCGGTCATCTGGGCGTCGATCTGGTCGACCATCGGGATGAGTGCCTTCCTGGCCGTGTTCTCGGGCGGATCCGAGCGTCTCGCGTGGCTCTTCGTGCTGCTCGTGGTGGTCGTCGTGGCGGTGCTGCTGACCCGCTCGTTCCGCCAGTCCGCGCCCGCCCGGGACCCCCGCGCGGACTGAGATCCGCCGCCCGGCGAGTGCGCCCGGTGCGTGGCAAGGTGGAGGCATGAGCGATCCCCGCAACCAGCCCCCGGCCCCTTCCCAGTACCTGAGCCAGGACCAGGACCAGGACACGCTGCTCGGTCGCGAGACCCATGATCCGCTGGACGAGGGCCTGACGGCCCCGGAGCGGTGGTCCGCGGGCGAGGGCTACGGCACCACCGCCGACGAGCAGCGCGACGGCGAGTCGTTCGAGCAGCGCCTGCGCCAGGAGGAGCCCGACGTCGACCCCGAGGCCGAGTGGAGCGAGGACGACCTCGACGACGGCGAGGTGGGTGCCAGCCGCTCGGGTCGTCTCGTCGATCCCGAGGGCGGGAACGGCGTCGACCACGTCTCCGAGCTGGTCGGCGACGACGTCGGCATCGACGGTGCCGGAGCCAGTGCCGAGGAGGCCGCCGTCCACGTCGTCGAGGACGAGTGAGACGCCCTTCGGGTGAACGCGCGTGCACTAGGGTGCTCGCATGCGCGACCTGACGTACCCGCCGATCATCGGCACGGCCAAGACGCTGTTCAAGGTGCTGGGCATGAGCTTCCAGACGTCCGGCACCGAGCACGTCCCGCGTGAGGGCGGGGCGATCCTGGCCTCCAACCACGTCAGCTACGTCGACTTCGTCTTCAACGGACTCGCGGCCCAGCCGGCCGGCCGGCTCGTGCGGTTCATGGCGAAGAAGGAGGCGTTTGACCACAAGGTCTCGGGCCCGATCATGCGCTCGATGCACCACATCCCGGTCGACCGCGCGCAGGGCGAGGCGTCGCTGCACGAGGCCGCCGAGTACGCGCGGCGCGGCGAGATCGTCGGCATCTTCCCCGAGGCCACCATCAGCCGCTCGATGGAGGTCAAGGAGATCAAGACCGGCGCCGTCCGCGCCGCCGCCGAGGCCGGCGTGCCGCTCGTCCCGATGGTCGTGTGGGGCACCCAGCTGCTCAAGACCAAGGATCACGACGCCGACCTGTGGGGCCGCGGCAAGACGATCGCGCTGCACGTCGGCGCGCCGATCCCGGTCACGGGCGAGGACCCGGTGGCCGAGACCGCCCTCCTGCACGAGTCGCTCACGGCGCTGCTCGACAAGGCCATTCGCGAGTACCCGATCTCGCCCGAGGGCCAGTGGTGGGCCCCCGCGCGCTACGGCGGCACCGCTCCCACGCCCGACGAGGCGCGCCGGATGGACCTCGACGAGAAGGCGGCCCGCGAGGCCAAGCGCGCCCAGCGCGACTGACCGCCCCGGTCCGGTGACGGGCCCGGTGTTCCCTCCACGGCACAATGGACCGGTGAGCGAACCGCTGGTCCTGGGCATCGAGTCCTCCTGCGACGAGACGGGAGTGGGCATCGTGCGGGGCACCACCCTGCTGGCCCATGCCGTGGCGTCGAGCGTGGAGGAGCACGTCCGCTTCGGTGGCGTCGTCCCCGAGGTCGCCAGCCGCGCGCACCTCGAGGCGATGGTGCCCACGCTCGAGCAGGCCTACGAGCAGGCCGGCGTCGACGTCCGCGACGTCGACGCGATCGCGGTCACCAGCGGGCCGGGCCTCACCGGGGCGCTGCTCGTCGGCGTGGCCGCGGCGAAGGCCCTGGCGCTCGCGCACGACAAGCCGCTCTACGGCGTCAACCACCTCGCCGCCCACGTGGCGGTCGACCAGCTCGAGCACGGCCGGTACACCGAGCCGTCGATCGCGCTGCTGGTGAGCGGCGGCCACACCGAGCTGCTGCTCGTCAACGACATCGCCACCGACATCACGCTGCTCGGCGGCACGATCGACGACGCCGCCGGCGAGGCCTTCGACAAGGTCGCCCGGCTGCTCGGTCTGCCCTACCCCGGCGGCCCGGAGATCGACAAGGTCGCCCGCGACGGCGACCCGAAGGCGATCGACTTCCCGCGTGGACTCACCACCGGCCGCGATCTCGAGCGCTACCGCTGGGACTTCTCGTTCTCGGGCCTGAAGAGCGCCGTCGCCCGCCACGTGCAGCACGAGGAGCGGATGGGCCGCGAGGTCGCCGTGGCCGACGTGGCCGCCTCGTTCCAGGACTCGGTGTGCGACGTGCTGAGCCGCAAGGCGATCAAGGCGTGCCTCGAGCACGACGTGCCCCGGCTGATCCTCGGCGGCGGCGTCGCGGCGAACGGCCGGCTGCGCCACTACGTCCTGGAGCGGGCGGAGCAGGCGGGCGTCGAGGTCCGCATCCCGAAGCCGTCGCTGTGCACCGACAACGGCGCGATGGTCGCCGCCCTCGGCGCCGAGGTCGTCCGCCGCGGCATCGCGCCCTCCTCGCTCGACCTCGCCGTCGACTCGAGCCTCCCCGTCACCCGCATCGTCGCCGCCTGACCCCCGCCCCGCCCTCGGCCGTCGCCCCCTGAACCGCGAGTGGCGCAAAAGTGCCCGCCACTCGCCGAGTGGCGGGCACTTCCGCGCCACTCGCGACCCCCGTATGCGCCACTCGGCGGGACGGGGGGAAGGGCGTCAGGCGCGGTGGCGCCGGAAGCGGACCACGTCGCCGGGGCGCACCTGCGCCAGCAGGTCGGTGTCCGCGTCCGCCACGACGCCGATGACCGGGTAGCCGCCGGTGACGGGATGGTCGGGACCCAGCACGACAGGCCTACCCGAGGTCGTCACCTGGATGCTGCCGCGCAGGACCGGCTCGCTCTCCAGCTCGCCGTCGCGGGCGCGCTCCAGCGCCGGACCGTCGAGGCGCACCCCGATCCGATCCGACACGGGGTCGACCCGCCACGGGCTCGACAGCAGGTCCGCGACGGCGGCCGGTGTGAACCAGTCGTCCCGCGGTCCCAGCACGACGCGCACCGTGACCTCGCCCGACGCGAGCACCGCCGGGTAGGCCTCGAGCGAGACGCCCTCAGCGGGCACCCCGACGGTCAACTCGGCCCCCGCGGAGAGCGGCGCCGGCCCCAGCGCGGCGAGCGTGTCGGTGCTGCGGCTGCCGAGCACCGGAGGCACGGTGATCCCGCCGGCGACTGCCACGGTCCACCGCAGGCCCAGTGCCGGAGCACCCAGGCGCAGCACCTGGCCGCGACGCAGCGCGAGCACCCGCCCGGAGTCCACGGGAACGCCGTCCACGGCCAGCGGCCCGGCGGCCCCCGTGACCGCGACGACGTGCGCCGTGGTCGCGACGAGGGCGAGCCCGCCGCCGAGCGCCTCGACGACCGCCGCGTCCGCCGGATTGCCCACGAGGTGGTTGGCCTCACGCAGCGCGCGACGGTCGAAGGCACCGGACGGCCCCACACCCAGGTCGCCGAGCCCGGGCCTCCTGAGGTCCTGCACCAGGCTCAGGGCCCCCGGCTCCATCACCCGCAGGCTCATCGCGCCACCACCTCCACGAACCGCACGACGTCGCCGGGATGCAGCAGGGCCGGGTCGTCGCGGTCGAGGTCCCACAGGGGCGCGTCGGTGCGGCCGATCAGCCGCCAGCCGCCGGGGGAGGGGCGCGGGTAGACCCCGCTGAACCGGCCGGCGAGCCCCACCGATCCGGCCTCAACCCGCGGCCGCGGCCGCTCCAGCCGCGGCACCTCGAGTCGCGGGTCGCCGCCCGACAGGTAGGCGAAGCCGGGCGCGAAGCCCGCGAACGCCACGGTCCACCGCGTCCCGACGTGGCGGCGCACCACCTCGTCCGGCTCGAGGCCGCAGTGCCGCGCCACCGCGTCGAGGTCCGGACCGTCGTAGACGACGGGGACCTCGACCTCGCGTCCCGCGACGGCGGACAGGTCGGCCGGCTCGGTCGCGCCGACGAGCGAACGGAGATCGGCCGGACGGCCGCGCAGCAGCACCGTGGTGGCGCCGAGGGTCGCGCCGTGCTCGTGCAGGGCGGCGTGCCAGCGCCGGGCCTCGTCGGCGTCGGCGCAGTCGAGCAGCACGGCGCGATCGCCGCAGGGCAGGATCCTCATCTCAGCCGAAGGCCTCGACCGCCACGTCGTGCGCCGCCAGCACCTCGCGCACGCGGCGCAGCAGAGCCTCCGCGCCGGGGCTGTCGCTGTGCACGCACAGCGAGTCCACCGACTCCGCGAGCGACAGCGCCTGGCGAGCCGCGTCGTCCGGGTCGGTCAGCACGGCACCCGGCTGGTCGCGCGGCACGAGGCCGCCCTCGGCGGTGTAGGCGCGGTCGGCGAACCCCTCGTGCACGACGCGGATCCCGGCGTCCTCGGCCATCTCGAGCGCGATCGAGCCGCGCATCCCGACGAGCGGCAGTGGGTTGCCGTCGGCGAGGAGCGCCTCGATGACCGCCTCCGCCTGGTGCGGGTCTCGGGAGATCCGGTGGTAGAGCGCGCCGTGGGGCTTGAGGTAGGTGACGACCCCGCCGACCGTGTCGGCCAGCTCGGCGAGGTGGTCCAGCTGGTGCCGGATCTCGTCGACGAGGTCGCGAGGAGCCAGGTCGATCTCGCGCCGGCCGAAGCCCTCGCGGTCGCGGTAGCCGACCTGCGCGCCGACCGCGACGTCGTGCGCGACGGCCGCCTCGCACGTCGCGCGGATCAGGTCGTCGTCGCCGGCGTAGGCCCCGCAGCAGACGTTGGCGCTGGTGACCAGATCCAGCAGCCGGACGTCCTCGCCGGACTCCCACCGACCGCGGTCCTCGCCGAGGTCCACGTTGAGGTCAACTCGGCGCGCCATGGCCCGACGCTACCGTGCCGAGCGGCCCGCTGGCAGTGACGTTCCGGGGGTCGAATCGGCGATTTCACCCCCGAAACGTCACGCTCAGGGCTGGCGCTCGACCAGGAAGGCCCGCGCCTCGCCGGCGACGCGGGTGAGGACCACGGTCGCCGGGCGGCTCCCCGACAGCTTGAGGCGGGCGACGAGGCGCTCGGGCACGACGTCGACGCCGCGCTTCTTCACCGTGAGGGTGCCGATGTCGCGCTCGCGCAGGGCCGCGCGCAGCTGCTTCTCGCGGTAGGGCAGCTCCTCGAGAACCCGGAAGGCGCGGCCGAGCGGCGCGGCGGCGGGGGAGTCGGTGGTGATCCAGGCGATGTGGGGATCCAGCAGGTGCCCGCCGAGGTCCTCGGCCAGCTCCGCCACCAGGCCGGCCCGGATCACGGCGTCGTCCGGCTCGACGAGGTACGTGAGCAGCGGCCCGACCGTGGCCGGCGTCGCCCGCGCGACCAGGGGCGCCCCGGCCGGCAGCACCGTGGCGACCCGGCCCTCGGGCGCCCCGAGTCCGGCACCCCACAGGCACGCCTCGACGAGGTCGCCGCCGTCGGACACCCACTCGGCCTGCACGCCCGGCGGGACCGCGTCGTGCGCGAGGCCCGGCATCACCTTCGCCACCGCCCGTCCGGCGAGCAGGCCCGTGACGAAGTCCCACGACGGCACGAGGGCGTCGAGACGGAAGGTGCGTCCGGCGCCGTCACGCCGGGCTGGGTCGACGAAGGCCACCTCGTCGGGCGCGACCGCGGTGGTCGTCGCGTCGCCGACCTCGACCGAGCCCTCCAGTCCCAGCGCGGCGAGGTTCGCGCGGGCGATCGCGGCGCGCACCTCGTCCTGCTCGACGCCGCGCACGGCCAGTCCGGCGCGGGCGCAGGCGATGAGGTCGCCGCCGATGCCGCATCCGAGGTCGACGACCCGTGTGGCGCCGAGGGCGACCAGCCGCGCGGCCCGGTGCTCGGCGACGGCCCGGCGCGTGGACTGCTCGAGCGCGTCGTGCGTGTAGTAGAGACGGGCGGCGTCCTCGCCGAACTTCGCGACGGCCCGGCCGCGCAGGTGGTTCTGGGTGACGGCAGCGGCGACGAGCTCCACCGGGTGGTCGCGGCGCAGGCGCGTGCCCAGGGCGAGGTCGGACTCGCGTCCGGCGCGGGCGGCCACCTCGGCCAGCAGGGCCTGCCCGGCCGGCGTGGTCAGGGTGGCGAAGGTCTGGGCGTCCACCCGCTCGAGTCTGCCACCGGGCGCCCGCGGGCCGCGGCCTAGCACTCTGTTGGGACGAGTGCCAGCCGGTGCTACGCTGACGACTGGCACTCCCAATGAGTGAGTGCCAACCGAACGTCTCTCATCGAAAGGGGAGGTCGACCAGTGTCGGTCACCATCAAGCCGCTCGAAGATCGCATCGTCATCAAGGCCGGAGAGGCCGAGCAGACCACCGCGTCGGGTCTCGTCATCCCCGACACCGCCAAGGAGAAGCCGCAGGAGGGCGAGGTCGTGGCCGTGGGCCCCGGTCGCGTCAGCGACAGCGGCGAGCGCATCCCCGTCGACGTGGCCGTCGGCGACAAGGTGCTCTTCAGCAAGTACGGCGGCACCGAGGTCAAGCACGGCGGTGAGGAGTTCCTCATCCTCAACGCGCGTGACGTCCTCGCCGTCATCGCCTGAGTCCACCCAAGCCAACCGTTAGGGAGCACTCGTGCCCAAGATTCTGGAATTCGACGAGGACGCACGCCGCGCCCTCGAACGCGGTGTCGACAAGCTCGCCGACACCGTCAAGGTGACCCTCGGCCCCAAGGGCCGCTACGTCGTCCTCGACAAGAAGTGGGGCGCCCCCACGATCACGAACGACGGCGTGTCCGTCGCGCGTGAGGTCGAGCTCGACGACCCCTTCGAGAACCTCGGCGCCCAGCTCGCCAAGGAGGTCGCCACCAAGACCAACGACGTCGCCGGTGACGGCACCACGACCGCCACGGTCCTGGCCCAGGCGATGGTCCACGAGGGCCTGCGCGCCGTCGCGGCCGGCGCCAACCCGGTCGGCCTCAAGAAGGGCATCGAGGCGGCCGTCGAGGCCGTCACGAACGAGCTGCACTCGCGTGCTCGCGCCGTCGACTCGGTCTCGGACATGTCCGCCGTCGCCACGGTCTCCAGCCGTGACGCGGTCATCGGCGAGCTCATCGCCGAGGCGTTCGACAAGGTCGGCAAGGACGGTGTCATCACCGTCGAGGAGTCCAACACCATGGGCACCGACCTCGAGTTCACCGAGGGCATGCAGTTCGACAAGGGCTACCTGTCGCCGTACATGGTCACCGACACCGAGCGCATGGAGGCCGTCCTCGACGATCCCTACATCCTCGTCAACCAGGGCAAGATCTCGGCCGTGTCCGACCTCCTGCCGCTGCTGGAGAAGGTCGTCCAGTCCGGCAAGGCGCTGTTCATCATCGCCGAGGACATCGAGGGCGAGGCCCTGTCCACGATCGTGGTGAACAAGATCCGTGGCACGTTCACGTCCGTGGCCGTCAAGGCGCCCGCGTTCGGCGATCGCCGCAAGGCCATGCTGCAGGACATCGCGACCCTCACCGGCGCGACCGTCGTGACGCCCGACGTCGGCCTCAAGCTCGACCAGGTCGGCCTCGAGGTCCTCGGCACCGCCCGTCGCGTCGTCGTCACGAAGGACGACACGACGATCATCGACGGCGGCGGCGAGCAGGCCGAGGTCGAGGGCCGCGTGGCCCAGATCAAGGCCGAGTTCGAGCAGACCGACTCCGAGTGGGACCGCGAGAAGCTCCAGGAGCGTCTCGCCAAGCTGGCCGGTGGCGTCTGCGTCATCCGCGTCGGCGCGGCCACCGAGGTCGAGCTCAAGGAGAAGAAGCACCGCATCGAGGACGCCGTGTCGGCGACCCGCGCGGCCATCGAGGAGGGCATCGTCCCCGGCGGTGGCTCGGCGCTGGTCCACGCGGTCGGCGTGCTCGACAACGACCTCGAGCTCTCGGGCGACGAGGCCATCGGTGCTCGCATCGTCCGCAAGGGCGCCGACGCCCCGCTGGAGTGGATCGCCCGCAACGGTGGCGTCTCCGGCGAGGTCGTCGTGGCCAAGGTCCGCGAGTCGGGCGAGGGCTACAACGCGGCCACGGGCGAGTACGGCGACCTGCTCGCGCAGGGCATCCTCGACCCGGTCAAGGTCACGCGCTCGGCGCTCGCCAACGCGGCCTCGATCGCGGCCATGCTGCTCACCACCGAGACCCTCGTGGTGGACAAGCCGGCCGACGAGGACGACGCGCACGCCGGTCACAACCACTGACCGACACCGTCACGACGCAGGCCCCGGGCATCCGCCCGGGGCCTTCGTCGTGCGGTGGCGGCGCGGCGCCGGAGCCGCCCGTGAGACGAGGGACGACAGCGTCCGTCGGGCCCAATAACCTAGGGGTCGACCCGGTGTCCGCACCCGTTGATAGGACTGCCCCATGACGACGCCATCGACCACCTGCCCGTGGTGGTGCACCGACCACCGCTCCGGCGAGACGGCAGAGGACGAGCAGCACGCCCGCGTGTTCCCGGTGCCCGGAGGCGCCTGGGTGGCCATCCTGCACGGCGCGCTGCCCGGCGACCGGGTCGAGCTCGCCTACGAGGCCGAGGCCTACGCGGCGTCGGCGGGGGAGGGACGCGCGTTCGCCGCGGCGCTGCAGCACGCGGCCGACGTGTTCGACCGGATCGTGTCCGAGGTCGAGCGCGTGCGGGTCAGCGGTCGGGCGACTCCATGAACCGGCGCACGTCCACCAGCAGGTCGCCCAGCTCCAGCCCGAACGCCGCCTCGAGGGCCAGGATCGTGTCCAGGCTCGGGTCGGCCGACGAGCGGCCGGTGGCGTTGTTGTTGCGGTTGTTCTCCAGGTTCTGCACCTGGTTGCGGCTCAGGCCCGCGCGGTGCGCGAGCTCCTCCTGCGTCATGCCGGCCTGCTCGCGGCGGCGGCGCAGCCACTGGGCGAACGAGCTGGCGACCTCGGCGGTGTGAGCGGTCGGCGTCCGTTTGGGCATGCACAACAGCATGGGCCCAACCGTCGCCCCCGCGCAGCCCAATACGGTGTGGCGCGGCACCTCGCCGCGGTCGCCCGGACCGGGGGTCCGGGACGGCGGCGAAAAGGTGGTGACGTGTCTCACAGTCTATGTTACATTCACAATGTCACATACCGATGACCGAGGAGATCGCATGACCGTCACCGACGATCGCGCCGCCGTCGAGTTCCGCCAGTCCATCGACATGGACTCCGAGCTGGAGCGACTGCTGGAGTCCGCCGCCGTCCTGTCGTACGACCCCGACCAGGAGATCGACTGGGACAAGCCGCTCGACCCGCACAAGTACGGCCTCAACCCCGAGTGGTCCACGCTCTACGGCACGCCGCTGTGGGACCGGATGACCGAGCAGCAGCGCATCGACCTCACCCGCCACGAGGTCGGCTCGATCATGAGCACCGGCATCTGGTTCGAGACGATGCTCCAGTCGATGGTGCTGCGCTCGCAGTACTCCGCCGACTACGGCGACCCCGAGTTCCGCTTCGCCCTCACCGAGATCGCCGACGAGTGCCGCCACTCGCTGATGTTCAGCAAGACCTGCAGCAAGATGGGCGTCCCGCACTACCGCCCCCGCCGGCTCTTCCACGAGCTCGCCCGCGTCTTCCGCACCACCGCCACCGGCGAGATGGCCTACTCCTCGATCCTCGTGGCCGAGGAGGTCCTCGACATCATGCAGCGCGACTGGATGCGCGGCGAGGACGTCCTCGAGGAGGTGCGCACCACGAGCAAGATCCACGTGGTCGAGGAGGCGCGTCACATGAAGTTCGCGCGCATGGAGATCAAGGAGTACCTCGAGGGGATCTCCAAGCCACGCCGGCACCTGGCCGCGTTCGTCATCTCGATCGTCGCCGCGATCATCGTCGACTCGCTGGTCAACGACGACGTCTACGCCAACGCCGGCCTGGACCCCGAGGAGGCGAAGGCGGCGGCGAGGTCCAACACCCACCACCAGAACCTCATGCGGATGAGCTGCGTGCACCTCATGGACTTCCTGTCCGAGGTGGGCCTGCTGACCCCGTCCGCGATGCGGATGTACCGCACCGTCCACATGCTCTGACGGCCACGCCGACCCGAACCGAAAGCACCCCGCCGTGGCCTACGCGATCACCCAGTCCTGCTGCAAGGACGCCTCGTGCGTCTCGGTCTGCCCCGTGGACTGCATCCATCCCACTCCCGACGAGCGCGACTTCGCGACGACCGACATCGTCTACGTCGACCCGAAGGCCTGCATCGACTGCGGCGCCTGCGCCGACGCCTGCCCGGTCGCCGCACCGAAGCCGATCGACCTGCTGCGCGGGCCCGAGACGGTCTTCGCCGAGATCAACGCGGCGTACTTCGAACGGCGCCCGGTGCGCGAGGATCCGAAGACCCACACGTGGGAGGAGATGGGCGGCGACCTCGAGCGCTCGCTGTCGATCGCGATCGTCGGCACCGGCCCGGCCGCGGCCTACACGGCGCGCCAGCTGCTGCTGTCCACGGACGCACGGATCACGATGATCGACCGGCTCCCCGTGCCGGGAGGCCTCGTGCGCGGCGGGGTGGCTCCCGACCACGTCGACACCAAGAAGTTCGCCGACCTCTTCCAATGGGCGTACAAGCACCCCCGCACCTCGATGGTGATGAACGTCGAGGTCGGTCGCGACATCTCCCACCAGGACGTGCTGCGTCACCACGACGTCGTGATCTACGGCGTCGGCGCGCGTCGCGACCGCGAGCTCGGAGTGCCGGGTGAGGACCTGCCGGGCGTCTACGCCGCGCCCGAGGTGGTCGGCTGGTACAACGGCGCGCTCGACATCGAGCCCACGGGCGTGGTGCTCCAGGGCGACCGCGTGGTGATCGTCGGCAACGGCAACGTGGCGCTCGACCTGGCCCGCCTGCTGCTGCACGACCCCGAGGTGCTGGCGCGCACCGACATGCCCGACCACGCCGTGCAGGCGTTCCGCGGGCTCGACGTCCGCGAGGTCGTCCTCCTCGGCCGGCGCGGGCCGTCGGCCGCGGCGTTCACGCGCCCCGAGCTGCTGATGATGCCGCCGGGCATCGACGTCGTGGTCGCCCGGGACGAGTTCACCGCGGCCGAGCTGGAGGAGGCCGAGCCCGAGACCAACGCCGCGGTCCTGGCCGCGCTGCCGCTGGTGGACGTCGACCTCACCACGCCCCCGGGCGAGCGTCGCCGTCTCGTGTTCGCGTTCGGCCGCCAGGTCGTCTCGGTCGAGGGCGACGACCGCGTCGAGGCCGTGCAGGTGGCGCCGTCGGGCGTCCCCGAGCAGGCCGTGAAGGTGCCGTGCGGCACCCTGATCCGCGCCACCGGTCACCGCGGCACCCCCGTGCCCGACCTGCCGTTCGACGAGGAGACCGCCACGGTCCCGAACGAGCACGGACGCGTGATCGACCCCGACACGGGCCGGCCCGTTCCCGGCACCTACGTCGTGGGCTGGATCAAGCGCGGCGCCACCGGCGGCATCGGCACCAACCGCACGTGCGCCCACGAGACGATCCAGTCGATCATCGCCGACGCGAACGCCGGGCTCATCCCGCCGGCGCCGCGCCGCAAGCTCACCTTCGGGCCGTTCGTGCGCAGCCGCGTCGACGGCGTCGTGGGCCGCCGCCGCATGCTCGCGATCGAGAAGGCCGAGGAGAAGGCGGGCCGGCGCGAGGGCCGCCCGCGCGTGAAGTTCTCGTCCGTCGACGAGATGCTCAAGGTCAGCCCCGCGACGAGCCTGCACTGACGACGGGGATCACATCCCGCGGCCTCGGGACGGCGTCGGTGCGCGGGTAGACTCGGGCCATGGTGGGCATCCCCGACAAGTTCGCTCCTCTCGGCCTCACGTACGACGACGTCCTGCTGCTTCCCGGCGAGACCGACGTCATCCCCAGCGAGGTCGACACCACGACCCGGCTGACGCGTGACATCTCGCTGCGGATCCCGCTGCTGTCGAGCGCGATGGACACGGTCACCGAGTCGCGCATGGCGATCGCCATGGCGCGCGAGGGCGGCATCGGCATCCTGCACCGCAACCTCTCGATCGAGGACCAGGCCTACCAGGTCGACCTCGTCAAGCGCACCCAGACGGGCATCATCCCCAACCCCGTCACGATCGGCCCGAAGGCCACCCTCGAGGAGCTCGACGAGCGCTGCGGCGAGTACCGCGTCTCGGGCCTGCCGGTCGTCGATGAGGACAACACGCTGCTGGGCATCGTCACCAACCGCGACCTGCGCTTCACGCCCGTCGCCGAGTGGGCCAGCACGCTCGTCCACGACGTCATGACCCACATGCCGCTGATCACCGGCCCCGTCGGCATCAGCCGCGAGGACGCCTCGGCGCTGCTGCGCCAGCACAAGCGCGAGCGTCTGCCGATCGTCGACGAGCAGGGCAAGCTCGCCGGCCTCATCACCGTCAAGGACTTCGTGAAGTCCGAGCAGTTCCCGATGGCCAGCAAGGACGCCGAGGGCCGCCTGCTCGTCGGTGCCGCGGTCGGCTTCTTCGGCGACTCCTACGACCGCGCGAGCCGGCTCATGGAGGCCGGCGTCGACGTGCTCGTCGTCGACACCGCGCACGGCCACGCCCGCGCCCTGCTCGACATGGTGCGCAAGCTCAAGGCCGACTCCGCGTTCGACGGCGTCCAGATCATCGGCGGCAACGTCGCCACCCGGGAGGGCGCCCAGGCGCTCGTCGACGCGGGCGTCGACGCCGTCAAGGTGGGCGTCGGACCCGGCTCGATCTGCACCACGCGCGTCGTCGCGGGCGTCGGCGTGCCCCAGATCTCGGCCGTCTACGAGGCCACGCTCGCGGCGGCCCCGGCCGGCGTCCCGGTCATCGCCGACGGCGGCCTGCAGTACTCCGGCGACATCGCCAAGGCGCTCGTCGCGGGCGCCGAGAGCGTCATGGTCGGCTCCCTCCTGGCCGGCTGCGAGGAGAGCCCCGGCGAGCTGATCTTCGTCGCGGGCAAGCAGTACAAGACCTACCGCGGCATGGGCTCGGTCGGGGCGATGGCCTCGCGCGGCAAGAAGTCCTACTCCAAGGACCGCTACTTCCAGGCCGACGTCACGAGCGACGACAAGATCGTGCCCGAGGGCATCGAGGGACGCGTCGCCTACCGCGGCCCGCTGTCCACCGTGGCGCACCAGCTGGTCGGCGGCCTGCACCAGTCGATGTTCTACGTCGGCTCGCGCACGATCCCCGAGCTGCGCGACCGCGGGCGCTTCGTCCGGATCACCGCGGCCGGCCTCAAGGAGAGCCACCCGCACGACATCCAGATGACCGTCGAGGCGCCCAACTACACGATCCTCTGACGTCAGCGCGGCCCGATAGGCTGGGCGCGTGAGCATCGACATCGGACTGGCCAAGCGCGGCCGGCAGGGGTACCACTTCGACGACATCGCCATCGTGCCGAGTCGCCGCACGCGCGACCCGCAGGAGGTGTCGACGCACTGGCAGATCGACGCGTACCGCTTCGACCTGCCGATCGTCGCCGCTCCGATGGACTCGGTGATGAGCCCCGAGACCGCGATCGCGCTGGGCAAGTTCGGCGGCCTCGGCGTGCTGAACCTCGAGGGCCTGTGGACCCGCTACGAGGACCCGCGCCCGCTGCTGGACGAGATCGCGCGCATCGAGCCCGCGCAGGTCACCCCGCGGCTCCAGCAGATCTACAGCGAGCCGATCAAGGCCGAGCTGATCACCGCGCGCCTCCAGGAGATCCGCGACGCCGGCGTCACCGTCGCGGGCTCGCTCTCGCCGGGCCACACGAAGCAGTTCGCCGACGCGGTCGTGAAGGCCGGCGTCGACCTGTTCGTCATCCGTGGCACCACCGTCTCGGCCGAGCACGTCTCGGGCAACGCCGAGCCGCTGAACCTCAAGGAGTTCATCTACGAGCTCGACGTGCCGGTGATCGTGGGCGGCTGCGCCACGCACCAGGCCGCCCTGCACCTCATGCGCACCGGCGCGGCCGGCGTGCTGGTCGGCTTCGGCGGCGGAGCCACCCACACCACGCGCAGCGTGCTGGGCGTCGCAGTGCCGATGGCCTCGGCCGTCTCCGACGTCGCCGCGGCCCGCCGCGACTACCTCGACGAGTCGGGCGGCCGCTACGTGCACGTCATCGCCGACGGCTCGATCGGCCGCAGCGGCGACCTGGCGAAGGCCTTCGCCTGCGGCGCCGACGCCGTGATGATCGGCTCGCCGTTCGCGCGCGCCACCGACGCCCCCGGCAGCGGCTTCCACTGGGGCGCCGAGGCCTGGCACGGCGACCTGCCGCGCGGCGAGCGCGTCGAGATCGGCACCGTCGGCTCGCTCGAGCAGGTGCTCTTCGGCCCCTCGCACGTGCCCGACGGCACGATGAACCTCGTCGGCGCCCTGCGCCGCGCGATGGCCACCACCGGCTACACGGACCTCAAGGAGTTCCAGCGCATCGAGGTCGTCCTCGGGTGACGCTCACCGTCGCGGCCGGCCAGTTCGCCTCGGCCGGCGACGTCGAGACCGACATCGCCACCGTCGTCCGCGCGGTCCAGCAGGCCGGCGGTGCCGATCTGCTGGTGATGCCCGAGCTGTTCCTCGGTGGCTATCGCCTGCCGCCGGTCGTGGTCGGCGAGTCGGATCCGCGCCTGCAGCCGATCGCCGACGTGGCCGCCGCAGCGGGCACGGTCGTGCTCGTCGGTGCGTGCCTCGACGGGCCTGACGGGTTCACGATCTCCACGCTCGCGTTCGGTCTCGGCGACGATCCGTCGGCACGCCGGGTCTACGACAAGCAGAACCCGTGCGGCGACGAGAGCCGGCACGTCGTCCCAGGCGCCGAGAGCGTCATCATCGACGTCCGGGGCTGGGCCGTCGGCCTGTCGATCTGCTACGACGGCTGCTTCCCCGAGCACGCCCGCGCCGTGGCCCTGGCCGGCGCCGAGGTCTACGCCGCCTCGGTGGCGTACTTCGCCGGCAGCGCCCACCGGCGCGAGGTCTACTACCGCGCCCGCGCCGTCGAGAACGGGATGTACGCGGTCGTCAGCGGACTGGCCGGCTCGGTCGCTGGCGCGGACTTCGACGGAGGCAGCGCGGTCTACGACCCCGAGGGCCGCGTCCTCGCCTCGGTCGAGGAGTCCGAGGGCCTCGCGATCGCCACGCTCGACCGCCCGCTGCTCAAGGCCACGCGCGCGGCTCACACGATGCTGGCCGACGTGCGCGAGCCCGGCCCGGTGGTGCGGCGGTGACCGCCGAGATCGTCGAGGTCGACTTCATGGATCCGCGCGTCTTCGACCTGCGCGCCCGCATGGGCACGGAGATGAGCGACCTCTACGGCCGGGTGCGCCACGGCGTCAGCGCGGAGGAGATCACCGCAGACTCGGTGCTCGCGTGCCTGCTCGCCCTCGACGGCGACCGGCCGGTCGGCACGGTGAGCCTGCGCCGGCTGCGCGACCTCGTCGAGATCAAGCGGATGTTCCTGCTGCCCGAGACGCGCGGCACCGGCCTCGCGGCGCGCCTGCTCGCGGCGATCGAGGACCGCGCCCGCGAGGTCACCGACCGCGTCGTGCTGCACACGGGGGAGCGGCAGCGGGCCGCGATCGCCCTCTACGCGCGCTCGGGCTACGAGCCCATCGACATCTACCCGCCGTACGACCAGGTGCCCGAGTCGCTCTGCTTCGCCAAGCGACTGGACGATCCCGCGTCCGTGTAACCCGCGGTGACGTGATGTGACAGTCGTGGTGTCACATGTCTGGTTTCTTCGGTATCGTCCTGTCCATGCCTGATGTCGCCCAGATCACAGTCGCGCCCGAGCGCATCGCCCAGCTCACCGGCCTGATCCGGGCCACGGGCACCGAGACGCGCACCACCGTGTCGCCCCTGAACGGGGCCGATGTCGCCACGGTCCCGGTCTCCACCGACCAGGACGTCCTCGACGCGTTCGCCGCCGCGCGGGTCGCGCAGCTGACCTGGGCGCGCACCCCGCTGCGTCGCCGGAAGAAGGCGCTGCTGCGGCTGCACGACCTCGTCCTGAAGCACCAGGCCGAGCTGCTCGACCTCGTCCAGCTGGAGTCGGGCAAGGCGCGCGCGCACGCGTTCGACGAGGTGCTGCACACCGCGCTGACCGGCCGCTACTACGGCCGTCGCCTGTCGCGCATCCTCGGCCCGCACCGCCGGGGCGGCGTCTACCCCGTGCTCACCAGCGTGCGTCAGCACCAGCAGCCGAAGGGCGTCGTCGGGCTCATCACGCCCTGGAACTACCCGTTGTCCATGGCGCTCGTCGACGGTCTCGCCGCCGTCGCCGCCGGCAACGCCGTGGTGCACAAGCCCGACAGCCAGGCGCCGCTCACCGCCCTGGCGATCATCGAGCTCATGCACCGCGCGGGCTTCCCGAAGGACCTGTGGCAGGTCGTCAGCGGCGCCGGCTCGGTGATCGGCTCGGCGATCATCGCGAACGCCGACTACATCTGTTTCACCGGCTCCACCGCCACGGGCAAGCGGATCGCCGCCCAGTGCTCCGAGCGGCTCATCGGCTGCTCGCTCGAGCTCGGCGGCAAGAACCCGATGATCGTGCTGCCCGGTGCCGACGTCGACCGCGCCGTCGAGGGCACGGTCACGGCGGCCTTCAGCTCGGCGGGCCAGCTGTGCGTCTCGATCGAGCGCGTCTACGTGCACGAGTCGATCTACGGCCGCTACCGCGACGCGCTGGCCGAGCGCCTGTCGCACCTGGCCTACGGCGCGAACGCCGACTGGGAGGTCGAGATGGGCACGCTCGTCTCGCCCGCCCAGCTGGCCACGATCGAGAAGCACGTCGCCGACGCCCTCGACCACGGCGCCACGCTCGTGTCCGGCGGCCGGGCACGCCCCGACATCGCCCCGTGGTTCCACGAGCCCACGGTCCTGGAGGACGTGCCCCCGGAGGCGCTGTGCTTCGCCGAGGAGACGTTCGGCCCGCTCGTCTCGCTCTACCCGTACCGCAGCGTGGGCGAGGCGGTGCAGGCCGCGAACAGCACGGTCTACGGCCTCAACGCCAGCGTGTGGGGACCCACGCGCCGCGCCCGCAAGGTGGCCGAGCGGCTGCGCGCCGGCACGGTCAACGTCAACGAGGGCTTCGCCGCCACGTTCGGCAGCATCGGCGCGCCCATGGGCGGCATGAAGGAGTCCGGCACGGGCCGCCGCCAGGGCGCCGAGGGCCTGCTGCGCTTCACCGAGACCCAGTCGATCGGCGTGCAGCGGGTGATGCCCGTCGGCGGGCCCGCCTTCCTGTCCAAGCGCACGTTCGGCTCCCTGCTGACCGTCGGCCTCGGCCTGCTGCGCCGACTCACCACCCGAGCCTGAGAGGAACGACCATGACCGAGCAGGACTACGACGTCGTCATCATCGGATCGGGATTCGGCGGCAGCGTCTCGGCGCTGCGGCTGACCGAGAAGGGCTACAAGGTGCTCGTGCTCGAGGCCGGCCGCCGCTTCGCCGACCACGAGTTCGCGAAGAACTCCTGGCACCTGCGCGAGTACCTCTGGGCGCCGCGGCTGGGCTGCTACGGCATCCAGCGGATCAACCTGCTGCGCAACTCGCTCGTGCTCGCCGGCGCGGGCGTCGGCGGTGGCTCGCTGGTCTACGCGAACACGCTCTACGAGCCGCTCGACCCGTTCTACGAGGACCCGGCCTGGAGCCACATCACCGACTGGAAGAGCGAGCTCGCGCCGTACTACGACCAGGCCAAGCGCATGCTCGGCGTCAACCCGGTCACCGAGATGAGCCCCGCCGACACGGTCGTGAAGACCACCGCCGAGCGGCTGGGCTACGGCGACAGCTTCCACTTCGCGCCCGTCGGCGTGCTGTTCGGCGAGGAGGAGGGCCGCGACGTCGGCGACCCGTACTTCGGCGGCGTCGGACCCGACCGCCGCACCTGCATCAACTGCGGCGAGTGCATGTCGGGCTGCCGGCACAACGCCAAGAACACGCTCGTCAAGAACTACCTCTACCTGGCCGAGCAGGCCGGGGCCGAGGTGCGCGACCTGACCACCGTGGTCGACGTGCGCCCGGCCGAGGGCGGCTACGAGGTGCACTCGCGCTCCACCCGGAAGTGGCGCGGGAAGAACCCCGTGATCCGGGCCGAGCAGGTCATCTTCTCGGCGGCCTCGCTGGGCACGCAGCGGCTGCTGCACCAGCTGCGCGACGGCGGCAGCCTGCCGCACGTCTCGCAGCGACTCGGCCTGCTGACGCGCACCAACTCCGAGGCCCTCATGGGCTCGGTCGCGATGAACCGCGACGTCGACTACACGCGCGGCGTGGCGATCACGTCGTCGATCCACCCCAACGACACCACCCACATCGAGCCCGTCCGGTACGGCAAGGGCTCCAACGTGATGATGTTCGTCCAGATGGTGCTGTCCACTGACGGCAGCGGCCATGGCAAGCCGAGCGTGCTCACGGTGCTGAAGAACATCGTGAGGATCGCGCCGCGGCTGCCGAAGCTCTACGACGCGTTCCACTGGTCCGAGCGCACGGTCATCGCGCTCGTGATGCAGGCACGCGACAACTCGATCACCACCTACACGAAGCGGCGGCTGTTCGGCGGCCGCAAGATGACGACGAAGCAGGGGTCGGGCGAGCCGAACCCCACCTACATCCCGGAGGCGCACCGCGCGGTGACCGAGATGGCCGACTACATGGACGGCGTGCCCGGCGGCATCGTCACCGAGCCGATCGGCATCCCCATGACGGCGCACTTCCTCGGCGGCTGCGCGATCGGCGACTCGCCCGAGACCGGGGTCATCGACCCCTACCAGCGCCTCTACGGTCACGAGGGCCTGCACGTCATCGACGGCTCGGCGATCAGCGCCAACCTCGGCGTGAACCCCTCGCTCACGATCACGGCCCAGGCCGAGCGCGCCGTGGCGATGTGGCCGAACAAGGGCGAGGCCGACCAGCGACCCGCGCTGGGCGCGGCCTATCGCCGCATCGAGCCGATCCTGCCGAAGAACCCGGTCGTCCCCGATCAAGCCCCCGCGGCCTACCGCCTCCCGATCGTCGCCGTGTCCTGACCGCTCCCGCCTCCGGCGGGCCAGATCCGTAGCGGTATCCACCCTTTCTCGGCCTCAACCGCCCGAGAACGGTGGAGACCGCTACAGATCTCGGTCCCGGGAGGGACGGAAGACGCCTGCGGGCGTGAGGACGAGGTCGACGGGGTGGTCGTGCGCCTCGTGCGGCACGTGCTCGACGAGCTCGTCGTCGAACACCACGGCGCAGACGACGCCGGGGAAGCCGGCGAGGGCGCGGTCGTAGTAGCCCGCGCCCCGGCCGAGCCGGTTGCCGGCGTGGTCGACGGCGAGTCCGGGCACGAGCGCGACGTCGCACGTGGCCAGCGCTCCGGCCCCCAGCGGGGGACCGGTCGGCTCGGGCACCCCGAGCGCCCCCACGCTCACCGCGCCGGGCTCGTGGACGACCCAGTCCATCGACCGGTCGGGCCGGCCGAGCGGCACCAGCACCTCCACACCGCGTCCCGTGAGCAGGTCGATCAGCGGCTCCGTGCCCGGCTCGCTGGGCAGCGAGAGGTACGCGGCGACCCGGCGCGCGCGCACCAGGGCGGGCAGCGCGGCGGCGTGCAGGGCGATCGCCTCGGCGGCGCCGGCCCGGTCGGCGGTCGTCCGATCGCGCCGCCGCGCGGCCAGGAGCCGACGGAGGTTCGTCTTCTCACCCGTCACGGACGCCGACATGGCGCTAGCCTAGGGCCGATGAACGCACTGGCTGCCGCACAGGACAAGATGCGCTCGGTCGGGCTGCCCGAGCAGGCGATCGACGTCTTCACGGCGTTCTACCACCAGCTCGAGGAGGGTGCGTCCGGCCTCATCGCCGAGTCCGAGGTCGAGCCGCTCAAGGACGTCGCGAGCATCCACTCCCTCGACTACGACACCGAGACCCTGCGCCGCGCCGCCGCCGAGACGGTGGTCATCAAGCTCAACGGCGGCCTCGGCACCACGATGGGCATGCAGCAGGCCAAGTCGCTGCTGCCGATCAAGCACCGGCTGAGCTTCCTCGACCTCATCGTCGACCAGGTCTGGCACGTGCGCGCCACGCTCGGCGTCGACCTGCCGCTGCTGTTCATGAACAGCTTCCGCACCCGCGACGACACCCTCGAGGCGCTGTCGCGCTACCCCGAGCTGAAGGTGGGCGACCTCCCGCTCGACTTCCTCCAGAACCGCGAGCCGCGCCTCGACGCCGAGACCCTCGAGCCCATCGAGTGGCCCGACGACCCGTCGCTCGAGTGGTGCCCGCCCGGCCACGCCGACCTCTACACCGCCCTCGACGCCTCGGGCGTGCTCGACCAGCTGATCGAGGCCGGCTACCGCTACGCCTCGATCTCCAACGCCGACAACCTCGGCGCCGTGCCCGACCCCGCGATGATGGCGTGGTTCGCCGAGACCGGGGCCCCGTACGCCGCCGAGGTCTGCCGCCGCACGCCGGCCGACGTCAAGGGCGGTCACCTCGTGGTGCGCCGGTCCGACGGCCGGCTCATCCTGCGCGAGACCGCGCAGATCGCCCCCGAGGACCGCGAGGCCGCGGCCGACCTGTCGGTGCACCGCTACTTCCACACGAACAACCTCTGGTTCGACCTCCACGCGCTGCGCGCCGAGCTCGACCGCGCGAAGGGCGTCCTCGACCTGCCGCTCATCCGCAACCAGAAGAACGTCGACCCCACCGATCCCGACAGCCCCGAGGTGATCCAGATCGAGTCCGCGATGGGCGCGGCGATCTCGGTGTTCGAGGGCGCCACGGCGATCGAGGTCGACCGCGCGCGCTTCCTGCCGGTCAAGACCACCGACGACCTGTTGCTGCTGCGCTCCGACGTCTACGACGTGGGACCCGACTACCAGATGCGCGCCCGCGTGGACGACGTCCCGGCCGTCGACCTCGACAAGCGCTACTTCAAGGCGATCGGCGAGTTCGACAAGCGGCTGCCGTTCTCGGTCGGCCTGCTGTACGCCTCGTCGCTCACGGTGCGCGGCGACTGGAGCTTCGGCGAGGGCGTCGTGGTGCGCGGCGACGTGGTCCTCGAGGACGAGGGCCGACCGCGCCACGTGGCGTCCGGAACGGTGCTGTCCGGGATCTAGGGCGGAACGGCCGTTAGGCTGGCACGCATGTCGTCAGGACAACTGCCTCCGCGGACGCGTCCCGTCAGCGTCGCCCCCGGCCGCCTGACGGTCGAGGACCACCTCGAGACCATCCTGCGGGGCGTCGGACCCCTCGCGGCCTATGACCAGCCCGTCGTCGAGTCACTGGGCCTCACCCTCCACGAGGACGTCCTCAGCGACGACGACCTGCCCCGGTTCTCCGCCGCCGCGGTCGACGGCTATGCGGTCAACGCCACCGACGTGGTCGGGGCCCGCCCGGGCGAGCCCGTCGAGCTGCCGGTCGTCGCCGAGATCGTCCCCGGCCTCGGCAAGCCCTTCGCCATCAGCGGCGGCTCGTGCGTGCGGATCATGGCCGGTGCGCCACTGCCGCGCGGCGCCGACGCCGTCGTCCCCGCCGACTCCACCGACGGCGGCCGCACGAAGGTGGCCATCGGCCGCGCCGTCCTGGCCGGGTCGGGCGTGCGGCACGCCGCCGGCGATCTCTCCCGCGGCGCCGTCGCGCTGCCCGAGGGCGCGGTGCTCGGCCCCCGCGAGATCGGGCTGCTGGCCGCGATCGGCCGCGACCGCGTGCGCGCCCGCCCGCGTCCGCGCGTCGTCATCATGTCCACGGGCCGCGAGCTGCGCGAGCCCGGGGCCCACCTCGACGCCGACTCCGTCCACGACGCGAACTCCTCGATGCTGGCCGCCGCGGTGCGCGACCTCGGCGCGATCGCCTACCGCGTCGGCGTCGTCGACGACGACCCCGCGCACTTCAAGCGCGTGCTGTCCGACCAGCTCGTGCGCGCCGACCTCGTCGTCACCACCGGCGGCATCACCGGCGACGAGCGCGCGCTGGTGAAGCGCACGCTCACCGAGGTCGGCGAGGTCACCTTCTCCGACGTCGCGCTGCACCCGGGCCGCACCCACGGCTTCGGCCGCGTCTTCGACGAGCAGACCCCGGTCATCACGCTGCCGGGCGACCCGGTCTCGGCGTACGTCGGCTTCGAGGTCTTCGTGGTGCCGGCGATCCGTCGCATGCTGGGCCGCACGCCCTACCGCCGCCCGCAGGTCCACGCGGTGCTGGCCGAGGACCTCACGTCCGACACCGGCGTGCGCGAGTACCGGCCGGCGTTCTTCGAGGTCACGCACCGTGGTGCGAAGGTCACCCCGCTGCCGCACGCCGGCCCCCACCTTGTCGGCACGCTCGCGAAGGCCAACGCCCTGATCGTGGTGGGCGAGGACGAGAGCGCGCTGCACCTGGGCGACACCGTCCGCACCCTCGTGCTGGACCGCAACTTCTGATGGCACGCGGGTGGCCGGCCACGCTGTCGGACGGTCTCGTCGGCGTCCGTCCGCTCGTGCGCCGCGACGCCTCCACGTGGGCGCGGCTGCGCTCCGAGAACGCCGACTGGCTCGGCCAGTGGGAGGCCACGCTGCCGCGCGGCGAGGGCAACGCGCCCGAGTCGTACGGCGCCACGATCGCCACCCTGCGGCGCCGCGCGCGCGAGGGCTCCGCGATGCCCTTCGCGGTCACGTGGGCCGGCGACATGGTCGGGCAGGTCACCGTCAGCGGCATCACGCGCGGCTCGGCGCTGTGGGCCAGCATCGGCTATTGGGTGGCGCGCAGCCACGCGGGACGCGGCGTCACCCCCACGGCGGTCGCGCTCGTGTGCGACCACCTGTTCGCGAAGGCCGGCCTGCACCGCATCGAGATCTCCATTCGTCCCGAGAACGCCGCCAGCCTGCGGGTGGTGGAGAAGCTCGGCTTCGAGGAGTTCGGCCTCGCGCCGCGCTACCTGCACATCGCGGGGGAGTGGCGCGACCACCGGATGTTCCAGCTGCTCAAGGAGGACGTGCCGCACGGCGTCCTCGCGCGGCTCCGCGGGGACCGTCCCGCCCACTGAGTCCGACGGGGCCTGCGTGAACTCTGGTGCGACACACCCGGCAGGCTCCCACGGATCGAGCGCGTCACGACCTACGGTTTCAAGCGTGGGTTCCAGCGGATTGATCGTCGCGTTCGTCGTCGCCTTGTGGGCGGCGTACTTCGTGCCGCTCGTCCTGCGTCGCTACGACGAGGCGGGCAAGAACTCCTCCCTCGACCAGGACGGCCCCACGCGCCGCGTGGTCGAGCCGCGCCGCACCGCGGTGGCCGCCGAGGAGCGCCCCGCCCCGACCGTCACGAAGAAGGTGGCCCCGACCGTGACGAAGCGCGCCGAGCCCGCCACCCCCTCGACTTCCCCTCGCGTCGACCGGACTTCTCCGGCGGTCGACGCGCAACGTCCGCGCGTCACGCGCGAGGCCGCCAGGATCGCCGCCCGCCGTCGCCGCACCGTGCTGCTGACGCTCGTGGCCGTGCTCGCGGTGCTGACCGGCGTCACCGTCGCCAGCCTCGTCCCCGTGTGGACGCCGGCGATCGGTGTCGGCCTGATCGTCGCGTGGCTGGTGCTGTGCCGTGTCATGGTGCGTCAGGAGCGCGGCATCGCCCGTCGCTCCTCGCAGGGCCGGATCGTGCGTGGCCTGCGGGCCGTGCCGTCGTCCGTCGTCCGCGTCGTCGGCTGGGCCTCGGGCCGGGTCACGTCCGACCGCTCCACCGCCGTCGGGGGCACCGCCGCCGACGAGGAGATGACCATCGTCGTCTCCGACCAGGTGGAGGATCTCGCGCCCGAGCGCCGCAACGTCATGGAGACCGACGCGCCGCTGGCCGCCGACGCCCTCGACGAGCAGCTGCAGATCGCGGTGCCCAGCGTCTCGGCCACGAGCGGCGAGCCGCTGTGGGACCCGCTGCCGATCACGGTGCCCACCTACGTGAGCAAGCCGCGCGCGGGCCGCACCGTGCGCACGATCGAGTTCGGCCAGCCCGGCGCGTGGACCTCGGGTCACGTCGAGGGCGAGCAGACCGAGCTGCCCGGCATGGACGAGGGCGACGCGGGCTCCGACCAGCGCGCCGTCGGCCACTGAGCCGCTCACCCACCCCCGCAGGAGTGACACCGGGGACCGTGTTGCTATCCTGATGTACGACCTTGGGGCATTGGCGCAGTTGGTAGCGCGCTTCGTTCGCATCGAAGAGGTCAGGAGTTCGAATCTCCTATGCTCCACGTCATCGACGCCCCCGGACCCGGTCCGGGGGCGTCGCTCACTTCCCGGCCTCGGGCGCCTCATCCGAACGTCCTACACGCCATGGTTCCTTGGGCCCAGCTTGGCGGAAAAGGACGACGCACCCGCACCACGCGCCCCTAGGCTCACGCGCATGATCCCGCAGAAGTCCCAGTACCGAGTCCTGCCCGGACTCCTCGGCGGAGCCCTCGTCACGGGCGCTCTCGCCTTCGCCGCACCCGTCGCCACGGCCGCTCCGGCCGCCGCGCCCGGCGCCAAGGTCGTCGTGCTCAACGACCCCAACTTCGTCGACACCATCGCCCTGTCCGAGGTGCCCACCAACGAGGGCCACGAGGCCGCGAACATGATCGTGGGCCTGCGCGCCGACGGCCACACGGTCACCGAGCTCACCACCAGCACGCCCGCCGCCATCACCGCGGCGCTGAAGGGCAAGGACACGCTCGTCGTGCCCGAGCTCGAGCGTGACGCGTGGGCGCAGAAGATCGGCTCCGCGAGCCGCAGCGCCGTCAAGTCCTTCGTCCGCAACGGCGGCACCATCGTGGTCGCGTCGGACTACGAGTACACGCTCAACACGCTGTTCGGCTACGAGATCGAGACCTCGGGCGACAGCGAGTGGACCAAGCGCGCCCCCGTCGGCAGCCCGTTCCGTGGCGGCCCGGCCGTCCTGCCGGACAACAACGGCTCGAACTCGGCCCAGATCTCCACGCTCCCGGCCGGCGCGGTCGTCGAGTACGCCGACTCCGACAACGACAACGCCGGCGTCTTCACCAAGCGTGAGGGCAAGGGCCTGGTCGTCTCCCTCGCCTGGGACTGGTACTGGGCGGCCCCCGCCCAGGCCGACGGCCAGGACGGCGGCTGGCGCAGCATCCTGGACACCTCGGTCCGCACCGGCATCAAGCCCGCCGTCGCTCCGAGCAACGTGTTCAAGCTGCCCAAGCCCTCCGGCTACTCCCGCGCCGCCGCGGTCAAGCTGAAGCTCGACCTGCCCGGCGCCGGCAAGGTCAAGGTCGGCCCGTCGAAGAAGGGCACGCTGAAGACCGTCACGAAGAAGGTCGGCTCCTCGGGCGACACGTCCGTCTGGGTCAAGCCGTCGGGCTCGACGATCAAGAAGCTGAAGAAGAAGCTCAAGGCGAGCGGCAAGTCCGCCGTCTCGACGAAGCTGCGCGTCAAGGCCACGTACACCCCGACCGGCGGCAAGCCGCGCACGGTCACCCGGGTCTACGTGTTCAAGCTCCAGCGGTAGCTCGAACCCCCACCGGCGCGGTGGATCGTGGCCTCGGCCACGGTCCACCGCGCTGTCGTTCGCGGGGGCGTAGGCTCGGCGCGCACCCGCCGTCGCCGAGAGGAGCCCCGTGCGCGCTGATGACGCCTCGTCGCAGGCACGGCCGCTGTACGCGAGTCCGGTGGCCCTCGTCCTCGTCCTGATCGGCGGCGCGCTCGGCACGGCGGTGCGCGCGTCGCTCGCCGAGGCCTTCCCGCCGGCCGACGGCGCCTGGCCGTGGGCCACGTTCACGGTGAACGTCGTCGGGTCGTTCCTGCTCGGTGCGCTGGTCGCCGCTGTCTCGGGGCGCGAGGTCGGACGGCTCCGGTACGTCCGCCCGGCGCTCGGCGCGGGCGTCCTGGGCGGCTTCACGACCTACAGCACGTTCGCGGTGGAGGTCGACCGGCTGGTGTCCGGTGGTGCGCTCGGTCTCGGGCTGGCCTACGCCGTGCTGAGCGTGGTGCTGGGCGTCCTGGCGGCTGCTGCCGGCGTCCTCGTGGGCGGCGGCATGCGGCCTCCTGCCCAAGAGGGGGAGCGGTGATCGCGCTCGTCGCGCTCGCGGGCGGTGTCGGGGCCGTGCTGCGGTTCGTCGCGGAGGCGCTCGTCACGCGGTCGGTGCGCGCGCCCGTGCCGTTGGGGACGTTCGCGGTGAACGTCACGGGTGCGTTCGCGCTCGGGCTGCTGGTGGCCGCCACGGCCGCCGACTCCGACCTGCGCCTCGTCCTCGGCACCGGCCTGCTCGGCGGCTACACGACCTTCTCGGCCGCCAGCGTCGAGGCCGTCCTGCTCGCGCGCAGCCGCGGCCCGCGTGCGCTTGTCCTGGCCGCCGCCCACGCCGCGGCGATGCTCGCCTGCGGCGTCGGCGCCGCCGCCCTCGGGCTCCGGCTGGGTTGACGGTTTCCCCGGTTAACCGGGGAAACCGTCACTTCGCGAGGTTTGCGAACCTCGCGAAGTGACAGGAAACCTCGTTCAGTCTGCGAGAGGGAGAGTCAGAGGACGAGCTCGGCCATCATCCGAAGCGTGTCGGCGTTGCCGCCGATCGTGAGGGTCGTGACGACGGACTCGCGCCAGGCGGCGAGGTCGTCGCGGATCTTCTCCTTCGGGCCGATCAGCGCGATCTTCTCGACGAGGTCGAGCGGGACGGCGGCGGTGGCCTCCTCCTTGCGACCCTCGAGGTAGAGGTCCTGGATCTTCGAGCAGACCTCCTCGTAGCCCAGGCGCGCGACCGCGTCGAAGTGGAAGTTCGCGCCCTTCGCGCCCATGCCGCCCACGTAGAGCGCGATGAACGGGCGGATGAAGTCGGCCGCGGCCTCGAGGTCGTCCGACACGATCACCTGGACGGGGCAGGCGATCTCGAACTGCTCGCGCGGAAGCCGCTCGGGGGCGCGCTTCGCGAAGCCCTCCTCGAGCGCGGTGTGCGCGAACTCGGCGTCCCAGGGGGAGTAGAAGAACGGGATCCAGCCGTCGGCGATCTCGGCAGACAGCGCGATGTTCTTCGGGCCCTCGGCCGCGAGCAGCAGCGGGATCTGCTCGCGCAAGGGGTGCAGCGTCGAGCGCAGCGACTTGCCCAGGCCGGTGGACTTCAGGCCGTAGACGTCGCGGTAGGGGATCTGGATCTGCGGGCCGTCGTGGGCGACCCGCTCGCGCGCGATCGTCTGGCGCAGCACGTCGAAGTACTCGCGCGTGCGCGCCAGCGGGCGCGGGTAGGGCTGGCCGTACCAGCCCTCGACGACCTGCGGGCCCGAGACGCCGAGTCCCAGCATCATGCGGCCGTTCGAGAGGTGGTCGAGGGTCATCGCGGCCATCGCCGTGGCGGTGGGCGTGCGGGCGGACATCTGCACGATGCCGGTGCCGAGCTTGATGCGCGAGGTCGAGGCGCCGAGCCACGCGAGCGGGGTCAGCGCGTCGGACCCGTAGGCCTCGGCGGTCCACACCGAGTCGTAGCCGAGCTCCTCGGCCAGCGCCAGCTGTTCGGCCTGGCCCGGCGGCTGTCCTTGGCCCCAGTAGCCGAGGCTGAGTCCGAGCTTCATCGCGTACCTCCGTCGTCCCGGGCGCCGCTCGCCCGTGTCGTGGCTCACGCTGCCACATCAGGGGTGGCGTCGTCCCGGGGGTCGGACGAACGATGAGGCATTCGGGTACCCCCAGCGGGGCCGAATGCCTCATCGTTCGTCAGAAACGGGCCCTGCGGCGGAGCCACAGCACGACCGCGGCGACGAAGCCCACCGGGACCAGCCAGGGCGTGACCAGGCCGGCGAAGGCCACGATCGCGTCGACGGTGGCGACGAGGCCGTTCCAGCCGCGCGTGAGGCCGCCGACGAAGCCCTCGCCGGGCTCGACCGAGCGTGCGGTGTCCCGCGGCGTCACCAGCACCTCGATCGTGGCGAGCGAGGTCTGGTCGCGCAGCACCCGCCGCTGGGCCTGCAGGGCCTCGAGGTCGCTCTGGCGCTGGGTCAGCTGGGCCTCCGCGTCGAGCAGGTCCCGTGTCGACGAGGACTCCGCGATGATCGCGCGCAGCCGCCGGATCGAGGTCTCGAGCGACGCGATCCGCGCGTCGACGTCGGCGATCGTCGCCGCCTCGTCGGTGCGCTCCAGGAGCACCGAGGTGGGTCCGCCGATCTCGTCCAGCTCGCGCCGCAGCGCCTCGACGGCCCCGGCGGGGACGCGCACGGTCAGCGTGGCCGAGCCCTCCGCGCCGCTCTCGAGGCTCTCGCCGTCGATCCGACCCTCGCGCTGGGCGACGAAGACGCGGATGGCCGTGACGGCCTCGCGCACGTCGTCGACCTCCACCGACATCGATCCCGTGGTGACGACCGTGCTGCTCGTCGGCAGCTCGGCGTCGGGGGCGACGTCCTCGTCGGACTCCGCCCCGCCTGCATCGGAACGCGAGGTCGGCCCCTCCGCCGCGCCCGAGTCGCTCGAGGTCATCGAGTCCGAGCCCCCGGTGCTTCCGGCGAGCCCACCCAGCCCCACGCCGACCCCACCGACGACCACGACCGCCGCGGCCGCGGCACCGGCGAACGCCGTCCGCACGCGGCGACGCCGCCGCCGCACCTCCTCCGCGTCCGCGGTGACCGCCGCCATGACGCTCGCCCGCATCCGCTCGATCCGCTCCGGCTCCAGCACCGGCAGCTCCGTCCCGGTCATCGGGCACGCTCCTCTCGCAGGTCGCCGCGCAGGCGGGCCCGCAGTCGCGACACGCGGTTGCGGACGGCCCCGTGGGTCACGCCCAGCTCCGCGGCCGCCTGCTCGTAGGTCAGGTCGCCGTCGACGCACAGCTCGAACAGCCGCCGGTCGACGGGGGAGAGGCGCGCGACGGCCGCGTCGATGGCCGCCGCGACCGCTGCCTCCTCCACGTGGCCGGACGGATCCGCACCGGGGTCGGCCGGCTCGTGCTCCAGGTCGACGGCGCGCAGCCGGGCGCGCTTCCGTCCGGCGTTCAGTGCGGTGTAGCGCGCCGTGACCATGAGCCACGGCAGGATCGAGCGGTCGACGATCGTGATGTCGCCGATGCGACGCCACGCCGTGACGAAGGTGTCCTGGCAGACGTCCTCGGCCTCACTCGCGTCACCGACGACGCGGTGCGCCTGCCAGTAGACGGCGCTGACGTGCCGGTCGAACAGCGTGCCGAACGCGAACGCGTCGCCCGCCTGCGCACGCGCCAGCAGCGCCGTGTCGCTCAGCGGTGGGTCGTACCCCTCGCCCTGGGCCGGTCCGGCCATCGTCTCGATCCTTGCCTCCACGACCTCTCATGTCGCGGTGCAGCGCATCGTCTCAGATCCAGCGGTCCCACCACATGCGCTCGCGCCACTGGTCGTACGTGATGATCCGGTTGGCCAGGATCGGGAAGAAGTACCAGAACGTGACGGCGACGACGCCGAGGTAGGCCGCGAGGCCCGGCCACCAGTAGCGGTCGGGGATGCGGCGGCGGATCGCGTTGAACACCAGGCACAGCGCGATGATCATGAACGGCACGATCGCGATGGCGTAGAACGTGAAGATCGGGCGCCCCGACGTGATCCACCAGGGCGCCCACGTGGCCAGGACGCCCACGAGCGGCAGGCTCCAGCGCCACGTGGGGTTGCGGATCCACGCCACGAGCGCGGTGACCAGGCCGAGGGTGCCGACCCACCAGATCGCGGGGTTGCCCAGCGTGAGCACCTGGCGCACGCACTTGGAGTCGGCGGAGGCACCGCACACGTCGGCGGCGATGTCGAAGTTCGACGAGACGTTCGTGGGCCGCCACTGGATCAGCCAGCCGAACGCGTTGGACTGGTAGGGGTGGGACTTCGAGGCGAGGTAGTCGCCGGTGTGGAAGTTCCAGGTCATCACGTGGAACGACCAGAGGGAGCGGAACGCGTCGATGAGGCCGCCGAGGGGACCGCGTGTGGGGTCGGAGACGCTGCCCCAGACGGGCTCGTCGCCGTAGCCGTTGCCGAAGCGGGCCTCGAAGACGTCGTGGTGCAGCAGCCAGCCGGTCCAGGTGAACAGGTAGACCACGAGGGCGACGCCGACGAGCCAGCCGAACGCGGGCAGGCCCACGCGGAACACCCGGACGACGGCGTCCTGCACCGACTCGACCCGGCCCCGGGCCCAGACCTCCCAGATCACGACCGTGAGGCCGAACGCGGCCAGGACGTAGAGGCCACTCCACTTCGTGGCGACGGCCATGCCGAAGCACGCGCCGGCGGCGAGCTGCCACGGCCGCCACGCGTAGTAGCGCTTGTCGAGCGCCAGCCGCTCACCCAGCCAGTCGCGGTCGACTGCGAGGCACGCGACCGCGCACAGGATCCAGAACGCCAGGAAGATGTCGAGCAGGGCGATGCGCGACATCGTGTAGTGCAGGCCGTCGAGGGTCAGCAGCAGCCCGGCCACGCAACCCAGTGCGAGCGAGCCGGTGAGTCGCAGCACGAGCCGCGCGAGCACGAGCACCATGAGCGAGCCCACGACGACGGCCGCGAAGCGCCAGCCCAGCGGCGTGAGGCCGTAGATCCTCTCGCCGAACGCGATGAGCCACTTGCCGCCGTCGGGGTGGACGATCCACGTGGGGTCCTGCGTGAAGACGTCGGTCTCGCCGTTGATGATGCGGCCGTTCGCGTCCTCGACGGCGTCGCGCGCGTAGCCGCCGTGGATCAGCCCCCACGCGTCCTTGGCGTAGTACGTCTCGTCGAAGGTGAGCGAGTTCGGGCTGCCGACCTTCCAGATCCGCAGGGCGAACGCGACGAGCGCGATGGCGATCGGGCCGATCCACTCCCACGCGCGCAGGCTGATCCGGTCGAGCAGGGTCACCCGCACACCCTAGCCAGACGGGGCGCCCGGCGGGAGAGTGTTCTGAACTCGCAGTTACATTCCGGCGGCGACGGCCGACCGGCGCGGGCGCGCGTCCGTGGCAGGATCGAGGGGTGCTGATCCTCGCCGCGACGCCCATCGGGACGGTGGCCGACGCGTCGGGCCGGCTGGCCGACGCCCTCGCCACGGCCGACGTGGTCGCCGCCGAGGACACCCGCCGCTTCCGTCGCCTGGCGGCCGACCTCGGCGTCGAGGTCCCGGGCCGGGTCGTCTCCTACTTCGAGGGCAACGAGCAGCAGCGCACCGCCGAGCTGCTCGACCACCTGCGCGACGGGTCCACGGTCGTCCTGGTCACCGACGCGGGCATGCCCAGCGTGTCCGACCCCGGCTACCGGATCGTGGCCGCCGCGGTCGCGGAGGACCTCCCGGTCACCGCGATCCCCGGCCCGTCGGCCGTGCTGACGGCGCTCGCGGTCTCGGGCCTGCCGGTCGACCGCTTCTGCTTCGAGGGCTTCCCGCCGCGCAAGCCGGGCGAGCGCGCCCGCGTGCTGGGCGCCCTCGCCGGCGAGCAGCGCACGATGGTGTTCTTCGAGTCCCCGCACCGCACCGCCGCCACCCTCGAGTCGATGGCCGAGGCGTTCGGCGCCGACCGGCCCGCCGCGGTCTGCCGCGAGCTGACCAAGACCCACGAGGAGGTCGTGCGCGGCCCCCTGTCCGAGCTCGCCGCGTGGGCGGGCGACGGTGAGCGGGTCCGCGGCGAGATCACGATCGTGGTGAGCGGCAGCGAGCCGCCCGCCCCCGCCGACCTCGACGAGACCGACCTCGCCGCGCTGGTGGCCGAGGCCCGCGCCGAGGGACTGAGCACGAAGGACGCCGTCGCGGACGTCGCGCGGCGCACCGGGATCTCCCGCAAGGTGGTCTATGCCGCCGCCCACGCCACGAAGGAGTCATGACATGCCGCAGCCGCTGAAGCTGGGATACAAGGCGTCCGCCGAGCAGTTCGGCCCGCGCGACCTCGTCGAGTACGCCGTCGCCGCCGAGGCGCACGGGATGGAGTCCGTCTGGACGAGCGACCACTTCCAGCCGTGGCGGCACACGGGCGGTCACGCGCCGTTCTCGCTGGCGTGGATGACCGCGGTGGGGGAGCGGACCAACTCGGTCGTCATCGGCACCTCGGTGATGACGCCGACCTTCCGCTACAACCCGGCCGTCATCGCGCAGGCCTTCGCCACGATGGGCTGCCTCTACCCGGGGCGGATCGTGCTGGGCGTCGGCACGGGCGAGGCCCTCAACGAGATCGCCACGGGCTTCCGCGGCGCCGGCGAGCAGGACTGGCCCGAGTTCAAGGAGCGCTTCGCACGGCTGCGAGAGTCGGTGCGCCTCATGCGCGAGCTGTGGTCGGACGAGCGCGTCTCGTTCGAGGGCGAGTACTACTCCACGCACGACGCCTCGATCTACGACCGTCCCGACGAGCCCATCCCGGTCTACGTCGCGGCGGGCGGTCCGGTCGTGGCTCGGTACGCCGGGCGGATGGGCGACGGCTCGATCTGCACGTCGGGCAAGGGTCCCGAGCTCTACACCGAGAAGCTGCTGCCGGCGTTCCGCGAGGGCGCCGAGAAGGCCGGTCGCGACCCCGAGGCCGCCGACCGCATGATCGAGATCAAGCTGTCCTACGACACCGACCTCGACGCCGCGCTGGAGAACACGCGCTTCTGGTCGCCTCTGTCGCTGACGCCCGAGCAGAAGCACTCCATCACCGACCCGGTCGAGATGGAGAAGGCGGCGGACGCGCTCCCGATCGAGCAGATCGCGAAGCGCTGGATCGTCGGCTCGGACCCGGACGAGGTCGCCGAGATGATCGGCCAGTACGTGGACTGGGGCTTCAACCACCTCGTATTCCACGCGCCCGGCCACGACCAGACGCGCTTCCTCGAGCTGTTCGAGCGCGACCTCGCGCCGCGCCTGCGCGACCGCTGAGGCTCAGAGCGCGATCTCGGGCTTGATCTGCGAGACGCGCCAGATCCGGCGCCGGTAGGCCGCGGCCGCGGAGACCGCGACGCCTCCCACGACGTAGGCCGCCAGTACCGTGATGTCGCGCGGCAGCGAGTCCAGGCTCGCGCCGTACATGAGGTGCCGGATGCCGTCGATCGCGTAGGTCATCGGCAGCACGTGGTGGATCGACTGCAGCGTGGGCGGCAGCGTCTGCCACGGGAACGTGCCGCCCGCGCTGGCCAGCTGGAGCACCAGCAGCACCAGTCCGAGCAGCTGTCCCACCGGCCCGAGCCAGGCGTTGAGCGCGTGGACGATCGCCACGAAGGCGGCCGCGACGAGCAGTAGGAAGAGCGCCACCTGGGTGGACCTCAGCACGTCGATGCCGACGACCGACATCACCACCGTGAGCATGATGAGCACCTGGGCCGCGGCCAGCACGGCCGGCGTGAGCCAGCCGCCGAGGGCCGTGCGCCATGGGGACTGGCGGGCCGCGATCGCGCGGTTCGACAGCGGCCGCACCAGCAGGAACATCACGTAGCCGCCCACCCAGGCGCCGATCGCCAGGAAGAACGGGGCCAGGCCGGCGCCGTAGCTGTCGGCCGACGCCTGCGCGACGTCCTCGGTGCGGATCGGCGAGGCGATCGTCCGGGCGGTCTCGTCGCGGCGCTGCTCGGAGAGGTCGGGGATCGACCGCACGCCGTCGGCGAGTCCGTCGGCCAGCTCGCGCGAGCCGTCGCGGGCGCTCTCGAGGCCGGACGCCAGGGTGCCGGCCCCGTCGGCCAGCTGCTCGGCTCCCGCCTGGGCGTCGCGCTGGCCGGCGAGCAGCTCGGCGCTGCCTCTCTGCGCGGTCCGGAGGCCGTCGCGGAGCGTGCCGGCGCCCGCGGAGAGGCGGTTCGCGCCCGTGCGCAGCTCGCCCGCGCCCGAGGCCACTTGATCGGCCCCGTCGGCCAGCTGGTCGATCTGGCCGGTGGTCGTCTGCACCCGCTCGCCCAGCTCGTCGAGCGGCTGGCGCAGGTCGTCGAGGGTGGCGAGCACGGCCGCCTGCTCCTCGGGCGTGAGGCCGGACCCGGCGAGGCGCTCGGCGATGTCCTCGCGGGCCCGGTCGAGGTCGCCACTGGCCTGCGAGGCGGCGTCGGCGACGCGGTCGGCCACGGTGGCCAGCTGCTCGGTGCCGTCGGCCACCCGGCGGGCGCCGGACGCCAGCTCGGAGGCGCCGTCGGCGAGATCGCCGGAGCCGTCGGCCAGCCGGCCGGCACCGGTCGCCGCGTCGTCCAGACCGCTGCTCAGCCGCTGCTGGCCGTCGACGAGACGCGCCTCGCCGTCGGCCAGGTCGCTCGCGCCGTCGGTCAGTCGCAGGGCCCCGTCGTGAGCGTCGACGAGCCCGTCGGCCAGGGTCTCGGCGCCCTCGCCGGCCTTCTTCAGCTGGTCGTGCAGGGTCGAGAAGCCGAGCAGGAACGACGACGCGGCGCGCTCGCTGACGTTCGCGGCGATCGAGGAGCTGACCTTCGTCAGGACCTGCTCGGCGATCGTCGAGGAGAGGTAGTTGTTGGCCTCGTTGGTCGTGAGGATCAGCGTGCCCTGCGCGGGGTCGAAGTCCGCGGTCGAGGCGAGCGCGGTGGAGAACCCGCGCGGGATGGTGAGCGCGAACAGGTAGGTGCCGTCCTCGACGCCCGCGGCGGCCGCGTCGGCGTCGACCTCCTGCCAGTCGAACGAGCCGTCCTCGACGAGGTCGTGGGCGACGTCGCGACCGGCGTGCACCGTGCCGCTCTGGTCGCTCTCGGCGGGCACGTCCTCCACGACGAGCGCGGCCTGGACGGTCGCGAGCTTGCCGTAGGGGTCGTGGTTGGCCCACAGGTAGAGCGAGGCGTACATGGTCGGGATCAGCACGATCGCGAGCACGGCCAGTCGCGGCATGCGACCGGCGGTGAGGCGGCGGAGCTCGCTCAGCGCGAGCCGCAGCGCGGTCACCGGACGGCTCCGAGCGTCGTGTGCGAGGCCCTGACGTTGCGCAGGGAGTTGGTGGTCAGCTGGAGGCAGACCGCGAGGCCGCGGTCGGCGAGCTCGTGGGCCACGCCGAGCGCCGCGTGCGGGTCGGCCCCGTAGCGGTCGGGGCAGCACAGGACGAGTGCCTCCACGCCCGGCCGTCGGGCGGCGACGTCGGCCAGGAGCGCGAGGCGCACGTCGGCCGGAACGTCCTCCACGCGCGTGCGTCGCCACTGCGCCGCCCCACGCTCGTCGAGCCACTCCTTCACGTCGGCACGGCCGGCGGGGCGCCGCGCCATCGCCAGCTCCTCGCCCATCGTGGTCGCGAGGGAGACGACGTCGTCCGGCTCGGAGACGTCGGGCACGTCGACCAGCGCGACCACGTCGCGCAGCCGCTGCCCGTCGGCCTCGCCGTCGATCAGGACCCGCCCCGACGAGGGGACCAGGCGGCCGCCCACCAGCAGGCTGAACGCGGTGTGGCCCGTGCCGGGCGGTCCGTCGACGATGGTCACCGTGCCGGTCTCGATGGTGGCCGACGTCGGCTCCAGCACCGCGGAGTGCGGGCCGTCGACGGACGTGGCGATGGCTTCGATTCTCATGCTTCTCGCTCCCGGGCCGTGGAGGTGGCCCAACTCTCCAGTCTCCAGCGTCACCCGGGGTTGCCCCAGAGTCGAGTGGGGTGATTCCCGTTACCCGCGCCGGGCGGTCCGAGGCGTGTCGGCGCGCTCACTAGACTCGGACTCGTGCCCGAGCCGACCTTCTACGCCACGACGCCGATCTACTACGTCAACGACGCGCCCCACATCGGGCACGGCTACACGACCACGATCGGCGACGTCATCACGCGCTGGCACCGCCAGCGCGGCGAGCGCGTCCAGTACCTCACCGGCGTCGACGAGCACGGCCAGAAGGTGCTGCGCAAGGCCGACGCCAACGGCGTCTCCCCGCAGGAGTGGGTCGACCGCCTCGTCGAGAACGAGTGGCTGCCGATGCTGCGCACGATCGACGCGGCCAACGACGACTTCATCCGCACCACCGAGGCGCGCCACGAGAAGGGCGCCCAGGCGTTCTGGCAGGACCTGCACGACCGCGGCGAGGTCTACCAGGGCGAGTTCTCCGGCTGGTACAGCGTCGGCTCCGAGGAGTTCGTCGCCGACGAGTACGTCGCCGACGGCGAGGGCGAGGACGAGGGCTTCAAGGTCTCCACGCTCGACGGCAGCCGGCTCGAGCACGTCACCGAGGAGAACTACTTCTTCCCGCTGAGCCAGTACGCCGAGAGGCTGCTCGCGCTCTACGAGGAGCGTCCCGACTTCGTGCAGCCCGAGTCGGCGCGCAACGAGGTGCTGGCGTTCGTGCGCGGCGGTCTCAAGGACCTGTCGATCTCGCGCTCCACGTTCGACTGGGGCATCCCGCTGCCGTGGGACGACTCGCACGTCATGTACGTGTGGATCGAGGCGCTGCTGAACTACGTCACGGCGGCCGGCTACGGCGTCGACGACGAGCGGTTCGAGGACCTGTGGCCCGCGAACGTGCACTTCGTCGGCAAGGACATCGTCCGCTTCCACGCCGTCATCTGGCCCGCGCTGCTGATGGCCGCCGGGCTGCCCGTCCCGCACCGCGTGTTCGCGCACGGCTGGTTGCTCGTCGGCGGCCAGAAGATGAGCAAGAGCAAGGCCAACGGCATCCACCCCACCGAGATCGTCGGCACGTTCGGCTCGGACGCCTACCGGTACTACTTCACCCGCGCGCTCACGTTCGGCAGCGACGGCTCGATCTCCTGGGAGGACATCGGCGCGCGCTACCACGCCGAGCTCGCCAACGGCTTCGGCAACCTGGCCTCGCGCGTGGCCGCCATGATCGGCAAGTACTTCGACGGCATCCTGCCCGCGGCCGGCCCGCTGGGCGACGCCGAGCAGCGGATCGTCGACACCGTCGCCACCGCGGTCGCCGAGGCCGACGAGGCGATGGAGCGCATCGCGCCGCAGGACGCCCTCGCCGCGATCTGGCGCATCGTCGACGCGCTGAACCTCTACATCACCGAGACCCAGCCGTGGGCCGTCGCGAAGGACGAGTCGCAGCGCGAGCGCCTCGGCACGATCCTCCACACGGCCGCCGAGGGCCTGCGGGTCCTCGCCGTCACGCTGCACCCGGTCATGCCGAAGGCCACCACCTCGCTGTGGGAGTCCCTCGGCGCGGAGCCCGCACTGGGAGCGCTGGCCGACCAGCGGATCGACGAGGTCGCGCAGTGGGGCCGGCTGCCCGAGGGTGCGACGATCACGAAGGTGCCGTCGCTGTTCCCGCGCATCGACCTCGCCGAGGCCTGAGCCGGTGTCGCTCACCGAGGGCTGGCCCGAGGCGCCCGCGCCGCTGCCGCGTCCCGTGGTGGACAACCACTGCCACCTCGACACCCGCATCCGCGGCGGGGCGCTGATCCCCGTCGACGAGGCACTCGACCGGGCCGCGGCCGTGGGCGTCACCCGCACGGTCCAGGTCGGCTGCGACCTCGAGGGCTCGCGGTGGGCGGTCGAGGTCGCCCGCGCGCAGCCGAGCGTGGTGGCCGCCGTGGCGATGCACCCCAACGACGCCGCGCGGAGCCAGACCCTCGAGGCCGACCTCGCCGAGATCGACCGGCTCGCCGCCGATCCGGTCGCCCGGGCCGTGGGGGAGACCGGGCTCGACTACTTCCGCACCGGCGCCGACCTGCGCCCCCTCCAGCACCACAGCTTCCGCGAGCACATCCGCATCGCGAAGCGTCACGACCGTACGCTCGTGATCCACGACCGCGACGCCCACGACGACGTCCTGGCGATCCTCGACGACGAGGGCGTCCCCGAGCGCGTCGTCATGCACTGCTTCAGCGGCGACGCCGACTTCGCGCAGCGGTGCGTCGAGCGAGGCGCGTACCTCTCGTTCGCCGGCACGGTGACGTTCAAGAACGCCGAGTACCTGCGCGAGGCACTGCGGATCACGCCGCGCGACCGCATCCTCGTCGAGACCGACGCGCCCTTCCTCACGCCGATGCCGCACCGCGGCGAGCCGAACGCCTCGTTCCTCATCCCGCACACCGTCCGCTTCATGGCGGAGGTGCTCGAGGCCCCCGTGGAGGAGCTCTGCGAGGCCATCGACGCGAACACGGATCGGGCGTTCGGGGGACACTGGCCCGAGCGTGTCGCTACAGTCACATGAGTCACAGGATTTGAAATCCCGGCCGCCAGCACGCATGGTGGAAAGGTTGTATCTCCAACCCTGAGGTAGTTTGTGCCCCGTTTGTTGCCTGAAATCACGCCCCGGAACACCGTCACCATGGGCCTGGTCGCCCTCGGTCTGGCGGTCGCCGTCGGAGGCGTCGTCCACGCATCGACCTACGACGACCTCGTGCGCTTCGACGTCGACGGCGTCGTCACCGAGGTCCGCACCGAGAGCGAGACCGTCGGCGATCTGCTCGCCGAGAGGAACGTCACGCTCGCGGCCGCCGACCAGGTCAGCCCCGCCGCGGGCACCGACATCGACGACGGCGACGTCGTGAAGGTCCGCCGCGAGAAGGCCGTCACGCTCGTCGTCGACGGCAAGATCACCCAGAACACCGTGCACGACGTCGACGTCGCCAGCGCGCTCGACACCCTCGGCGTGCAGCCGAAGGAGGGTGCCACGTTCTCGATGGCCCCCGACGAGCGCCTCGGCCTCGACGGCAACAGCGTCGTGGTGAGCAACCCCAAGCCCGTCACCCTCAAGGTCGACGGCAAGAAGCAGCGCTTCGTCACCGCCGCCCCCACCGTGCAGGCACTCCTGCAGCAGCGTGGCGTGAAGGTCGGCGAGCTCGACGAGGTCAAGCCCGGCCTGGGCTCCTACCTCAAGCCGAAGCAGCGCCTGCGCGTCGTGCGGATCGAGAAGGTCACGCGCACCGAGAAGATCGAGGTCGACCACAAGGTCACCTACACCGACGACTCGTCGCTGTTCACCGGCGACACCGAGGTCCTCAAGGAGGGCCGCGACGGCGTCGACCGCGCCAAGGTCGAGCTGATCCTGGCCGACGGCGAGATCCGTGAGCGTCGCGTCATCTCGCGCAGCACGGTCCGCCCGCCGATCGCCGAGGTGCAGAAGCGCGGCACGAAGAACCCGGACACGGTCGACGGTGGCGTCTGGGACCGCATCGCCAAGTGCGAGTCGGGTGGCAACTGGAGCATCAACACCGGCAACGGCTACTACGGAGGCCTGCAGTTCTCGGCTGCCACGTGGCACAGCGTCGGCGGCCCCGGGCTCCCGCACCAGCACAGCAAGGCCACCCAGATCAAGTACGCCAAGATCCTGCAGGCGCGCTCCGGCTGGGGCCAGTGGTCCTGCGCAGCCAAGGTCGGCGTCAGCTGAGCGAGTCCGGAGCCGACCGCTCCGTCCGTCTCCTCGGGGCGGCCGACATCCGTCGGCTGGCCGCTGAGGCCGGCGTCCGCCCCACGAAGCAGAAGGGGCAGAACTTCGTCATCGACGCGAACACGGTGCGCCGCATCGTCGACGTGTCGGGCGTTGGTCCTGACGACGCCGTGGTCGAGATCGGGCCGGGCCTGGGGTCGCTGACCCTGGCCCTGCTCGACCGGTCGCGGCACGTCACGGCCGTCGAGATCGACGAGGTCCTCGCGGGCCGCCTGCCCGCCACGATCGCCGAGTTCGCTCCCGGTGCCGCCGACCGGTTCGACCTCGTGCTCGCCGACGCGATGCACGTGCGCGAGCTCCCCGGCCCCGAGCCGACCGCCCTCGTGGCGAACCTGCCGTACAACGTCTCGGTGCCGGTGCTGCTGCACTTCCTCGAGCAGTTCCCGTCGCTGCGGTCGGTGCTGGTGATGGTGCAGGCGGAGGTCGCGCACCGTCTCGCCGCGGGCCCCGGCTCGCGCACCTACGGCATCCCCAGCGTGAAGGCCGCCTGGTACGCCGATGTGCGGCTGGCCGGCAACATCGGCCGCAACGTCTTCTGGCCCGCGCCCAACGTGGACTCCGCGCTGGTCTCGCTCGTGCGCCGCGAGCCTCCGGCGGCCGACCGCAAGGCCGTCTTCGCCGTGGTCGACGCCGCGTTCGCCCAGCGCCGCAAGACCCTCCGCGCGGCCCTGTCCGGCTACGCCGGCAGCGGCGGGGCCGCCGAGCGCGCGCTGCTCGCCGCCGGCATCGACCCCCGCACCCGCGGCGAGCAGCTCACGGTCGAGCAGTTCGCCACCATCGCCGACGCCCTCGGCGCCCGAGATCTGTAGCGGTATGCACCGTTTTTCGAGGGTTGAGGCCGAAAAAGGGTGGACGGCGCTACACATCTGGTGGACGCGGGCGGCCAGCTGTCGGTGAGCGGGGTCGGTGCTCCTGGTCCATGCCTTCTGTAGCGGCAACCACCGTTCTCGGACGGCTGAGGCGAAAGACGCATGGACAGCGCCAGGCATCCGCTCGCGAGGCGGCCGAGCGCCTGGAGGCCTCCCTCGGACCTCCGGTCCGCGAGATCTGTAGCGGTATCCACCGTTTTCGCGGGCTTGAGGCCGAAAAAGGGTGGACAGCGCTACACATCTGGTGGACGCGGGCGGCCAGCTGTCGGTGAGCGGGGGGCCGGTGCTCCTGTCCTTGCCTTCTGTAGCGGCAACCACCGTTATCGGACCGCTGAGGCCGAAAAAGGGTGGACAGCGCTACACATCTCGTGGCCGGGACGGCCAGCCGCCGTCACCGGGGAAGCCGAGCCCGCCGGCGCCCGTTAGGTTGGTGGGCGTGGTGACGAGGGTGACCGTGCGAGTGCCGGCCAAGATCAATCTGTGCCTGGGCGTGGGTCGGGTGCGCGCCGACGGGTTCCACCCGCTCGCCACCGTCTACCAGGCCGTCGACCTGCACGACGAGCTGCGCATCTCCTCGCGCGAGGACGGCGAACTCACGGTTGCGGTGCACACGGAGCTCGACCTCCCCGAGGGGTCGCAGGTGCCCGAGGGCGACGACAACATCGCGGTCCGCGCGGCGAGGCTGCTGCGCAAGCGGCTCGGCGACGAGTCCCTCGGCGCGGACATCGCGATCCGCAAGCTGATCCCCGTGGCGGGCGGCATGGCCGGCGGCTCGGCCGACGCGGCCGCGGCGCTCGTCGGCTGCAACGAGCTGTGGGGCGGCGGGCTCGGCCGCGCCGACCTCGAGCCCCTCGCGGCCGAGCTGGGCAGCGACGTCCCGTTCCTCCTCCACGGCGGCAACGCGATCGGCGGCGGCCGCGGCGAGACGGTGAGCCCCGTGCTGGCGCGCGGCAGCTACCACTGGGTCTTCGCGACGGCGCCCGAAGGACTCTCGACCGCGGCGGTCTACGCCGAGTTCGACCGCATCACGCCCGACGCCCCGGAGGAGCCCGAGGTCCCCGACGCGCTGCTCAACGCGCTGCGCGCCGGCGACGCCCACGCCCTCGGCCAGGCCCTCTCGAACGACCTGACCGACGCGTCCCTGTCGCTGCGTCCCGAGCTCGCCGGCACCCTCGAGGTCGGCCTGCAGGCCGGCGCCCTCGGCGCGATCATCTCCGGCTCGGGCCCCACCACCGCCTTCCTGGCCGCCTCCGAGCAGCACGGGCTCGATCTCGCGATGGCGCTCGCCAGCACGGGCGCGGCGGCCGACGTCCTGCAGTCCCGCGGCCCCGTGTCCGGCGCGCGGCTCGTCTGATGCCGCCCCTCGTCGTCGCCGAGCGCATCGGCCAGTCCTTCCCGTCCGGCACGGTCCTGTCCGACGTCACCGTGGGCGTCGGTGACGGCGACCGCATCGGCGTCGTCGGCCGCAACGGCGACGGCAAGTCCACGCTGCTGCGGATCCTGGCCAAGCGCTTCGAGCCCGACTCCGGTCGCGTCACGTGGCGGCGCGACCTGCGCGTCGGCGTCGTCGAGCAGGACGACGTCCTCGACCCGACCCTCACGGCGATCACCGCGGTCGTCGGCGACCGAGCCGAGCACGAGTGGGCCTCCGACGCCGGGGTCCGCGACGTGCTCGCCGGCCTCATGGGCGACGTCGACCACCACGCGGTCGTCGGCACTCTGAGTGGCGGTCAGCGGCGCCGCGTCGCGCTGGCCCGCACGCTCGTGCAGCGCTGGGACCTGCTGGTGCTCGACGAGCCCACCAACCACCTCGACCTCGAGGGCGTCACGTGGCTCGCGGAGCACGTGAGGCGGCGCACCGAGGCCCTTCTCGTGGTCACCCACGACCGCTGGTTCCTCGACGAGGTCTGCACGCTCACGTGGGAGGTCCACGACGCCCGCGTCGACGCGTACGAGGGCGGCTACGCGGCCTACGTGCTGCAGCGCGTGGAACGTGACCGGCAGGCCGCGGCCTCGGAGGAGCGGCGCCAGAACCTCATGCGCAAGGAGCTGGCGTGGCTGCGACGCGGCGCCCCGGCGCGCACGTCCAAGCCCAAGTTCCGCATCGACGCCGCGAACGAGCTGATCGCGCGCGAGCCTCCCGTGCGCGACTCGGTCTCGCTGGCGAAGCTGGCGACGGCGCGCCTGGGCAAGGACGTCGTCGACATCCTCGACGTCTCGGTCGCCTACGACGGGCAGCCGGTGCTGCGCGACGTCGAGTGGCGGATCGGTCCGGGTGAGCGAGCCGGCATCCTCGGCCCGAACGGCGCGGGCAAGAGCACCCTGCTCGGCCTCGTGACCGGCGCGGTTCTGCCCACCACGGGCCGGGTCAAGCGCGGCAAGACCGTGAAGATCGCGGCGCTCACCCAGCATCTCGCCGACCTCGACGCCGTGGCGAACGACCGGGTCAGCGAGGTCGTCGCGCGCAAGCGGACCTCGTACGTGACCGAGGGCAAGGAGATGACGCCGGGCCAGCTGCTCGAGCGACTCGGCTTCACTTCGGCGCAGCTGTCCACGCCGGTCCGCGACCTGTCGGGCGGCCAGCGGCGCCGGCTCCAGCTCATGCTGATCCTGCTCGACGAGCCGAACGTGCTGATCCTCGACGAGCCGACGAACGACATGGACACCGACATGCTGGCGGCGATCGAGGACCTCCTCGACACGTGGCCGGGCACGCTGCTGGTCGTGTCGCACGACCGGTACTTGCTCGAGCGCGTCACCGACCACCAGTTCGCGGTGCTCGACTCGCACCTGCGTCACCTGCCGGGCGGGGTCGACGAGTACCTCCGGCTGCGGGCCGCCGCGGAGGCGGAGCCGGTGGCCGCCGCTCCCGCGCCGCGCGCGCAGGGCTCGCGCGGTGGGCAGGACGAGCGTCAGCTGAAGAAGGACGTGGCGCGGATGGAGCGCCAGATCGAGCGCCTCACCGAGAGGATCGCCGACCTCGACCGCGCGATGGTCGACGCCGCGACGCAGCCCTCGCGCCTCATGGAGCTCGACGCCGAGCGCCGCCCGCTGGCCGAGGAGCTCGAGGCCACCGAGGAGGCCTGGCTCGAGGCTTCCGCCGCCCTCGAGTCCTGACGCCGCCCGCCTTCACCCTCCCACTTCTGGAGCGCGTTGAACGCTTTCGCGCGCCGGAACGGTGCAACGCGTTCCACAAGTGGAGAGGGGGCGGCGGGCGGGTCAGCCGTTGAAGTGGCTCGTGAGGGTCCGCAGGGCCTGGGCGACGTGGTCGCGCTCGTTCGCGGGGAGGTCCTCGAGGATTGCCGACTCCAGCCCGATGAGGGTGTCGAGGGCGCCGTCGACGCGCTGGCGGCCCTCGGGCGTGAGGCGCACGAGCACGCCCCGACGGTCCGACGGGGCGGGGCGGCGCTGCACGAGGCCGCGCTCGACGAGCCGGTCGACGCGGTTGGTCATGGTGCCGCTGGTGACCATCGTGGCGGCGACGAGGTGGCCGGGGGAGAGCTCGTAGGGCTCGCCCGAGCGCCGCAGTGCCGACAGCACGTCCCACTCCCACACGTCGAGCTCGTGCGCGGTGAACGCCTGCTTGCGGAGTCGCTCGAGGTGCTTGGCCAGTCGCATCAGGCGGCTGAAGACCTCGAGCGGGGACACCTCGACGTCGGGGCGCTCACGGCGCCACGCCGCGACGATCTCGTCGACCTCGTCCATACCGCCACGGTAGTCCATCAAGAATCTTGACGTAGAGACAGTTCGCCCCCTGCCGCGGCGGCCGGACGCGGGAGTCTGCTCCGGTAGCCTGAGGCCACCGATCCCCGGTTGGTCTGCCGGCAGGGCCCGCCTGACTTTGAATCAGGACAAGCGACGTAGGTTCGACTCCTACCCGGGGAGCCAGCTCAGCGGTAGAAGCCCTCGCGCAGGTTGATCCCGTGCTCGACCCACGCCTTGAGCGCGGCCAGCATCCCGGTCCAGCCCTCGCAGTTCCCGAACGCGCTCTTCGCGCCCTCGGGAGTCACCGTCCACGACTCCTCGGTGATCGTCACGAGCGTGCGGCCCTCGTCGCCCTCGACGGGCTCGAGCTCGAAGGTCGTGCGGGTGGAGCCGGTGTCGCCGGCGGTCGCCTCGCCGTCCCACTCGATGACGATGCGCCGCGGCGGGTCGGCCTCGACCGCCGTGACGGGAAAGCGGCCGGGGAAGTCGGCGAAGTCCCACGTGACGGCGGCGCCGGGCTCGAGGCGCCCGCGGGCGCCACCCGTCGTGAAGTAGTGGGAGAGCTGCTCGGGGTCGGCGATGGCCTCGTAGACCTCGGCGCAGGGTCGCGCGATGCGACCGGAGACGGTGAACGACAGCGTGTCGAGACGATCGGGCGGGCTCATGTTGTAAAGTTACAACATGTCAGCCGAGGAGAACAGGTCCGACGACGACCTCGTCTTCAAGGCCCTCGCCAACCCCGTCCGCCGCCGGATGCTCGACGCGCTGCGCGAGGCGCCGCTGACCACGGGCGCCCTGTGCGCCGCCTTCGACGACCTCGACCGCACCACCGTGCTCCAGCACCTGCGCGTGCTCGAGCGGGCCGAGCTCGTCACGGGCCGCAAGGTGGGCCGCGAGCGGCACCTGGCGCTCGCGCCGCTGCCCATCAAGCGCATCCACGACCGCTGGATCAGCGAGTACGCCCGCGCCGCCGTCGACCTCATGGAGCGCCTCGGCGACGGCTGACCCGGCGCGTGTTCCCGGGGGACACCTACACTCGGAAGGTCGTCGAACCGAGGAGTGATGTGAGCGAGCAGGTCACCGCGATCGTCCTGGCAGCTGGTGCCGGGACCCGGATGAAGTCGCGCCGAGCGAAGGTGCTGCACGAGATCGCCGGGCGCCCCATGCTGGGCCACGCGCTCGACGCCGTGCGGGCCGCCGGGATCGATCACGTCGTCACCGTCGTGGGCCACGACCGCGAGCAGGTCGAGGCGGCCGTCACGCGGCTCGACCCCTCCGCCACGATCGCCGTCCAGACCGAGCAGCGCGGCACCGGCGACGCCGTCCGCGTCGCCCTCGACGCCGCCGGGTCGTCCTCCGCGACCTACCTGGTCACCTACGCCGACGTCCCGCTGCTGTCCGCCGAGACGCTGCGCGGCCTCGTGGACGAGCACCGTGCACACGGCCACGCCGTCACGATCCTGACCTCGGAGCCCGACGACCCCACGGGCTACGGCCGCATCCTGCGCGACGCGTCCGGCGCGGTCACCGCGATCCGCGAGCACAAGGACGCCACCGACGAGGAGCGCGCCACCCGCGAGGTCAACAGCGGCATCCTCGTCGTCGACGGCCCGTTCCTCGACCGCGCCGTGCGGGCCCTGAGCACCGACAACGCGCAGGCCGAGCTCTACCTCACCGACATCGTCGGCCAGGCGGTCACCGAGGGGCTGCCCGTCGGCGCTCACGTCCTCGAGGACGTCTGGCAGACCGAGGGCGTCAACGACCGCCGCCAGCTGGTCCGCCTCGGCCGCGAGCTCAACCGCCGCACGGTGAACCGCTGGCTCGCCGAGGGCGTCACGATCGTCGACCCCGAGACCACGTGGATCGACAGCGCCGTCTCGATCGGCCGCGACACCACTGTCCTGCCGGGCACCCAGCTGCTGGGCGCCACCACGATCGGCGAGGGCGTCACGATCGGCCCCGACACCACCCTGCGCGACGTCGAGGTCGGCGACGACGCCTCGGTCGTGCGCACCCACGGCTCGGGTGCGGTGGTCGGCCCCGGCGCCACCGTCGGCCCGTTCGCCTACCTGCGTCCCGGCGCGGTCCTCGACACCGGCTCGAAGGTCGGCACGTTCGTCGAGGTCAAGAACAGCCACATCGGCCCCGGCGCGAAGGTGCCGCACCTGTCCTACATCGGCGACGCCGAGGTGGGGGAGGGCACCAACCTCGGCGCCGGCGCGATCACCGCCAACTACGACGGGGTGAACAAGCACCGCACCACGATCGGCACCCACGTCAAGACCGGGTGCCACAACGTGTTCGTCGCCCCCGTGAGCCTCGGTGACGGCGCCCACACGGGCGCGGGAACGGTCGTGCGCGAGGACGTGGCGCCGGGGGCGCTTTCCGTCCCCGCGTCGGGACAGAGGACAATCGAGGGGTGGGTCGCGAGCCGGCGACCGGGTACGCCTTCCGCGCATGCCGCGGACCAGACCACGCAGGAGACCAGCGGTGGCCAGCAACAAGAGCCTCAGTAAGCGCACGCCCACGAGCAACCTCATGTTGTTCTCGGGCCGCGCGCACCCGACCCTCGCCCAGGAGGTCGCCGAGCTGCTCGAGGTGGACTGCGTGCCCACCACGGCCTACGACTTCGCCAACGGCGAGATCTACGTGCGCTTCGAGGAGTCGGTGCGCGGCTGCGACGCCTTCGTGATCCAGAGCCACGCCGCGCCCATCAACGAGGCGATCATGGAGCAGCTCATCATGATCGACGCGCTCAAGCGCGCCTCGGCCAAGCGCATCACAGTCGTCCTGCCGTTCTACGGCTACGCCCGCCAGGACAAGAAGCACCTCGGTCGCGAGCCCATCAGCGCCCGCCTCATGGCCGACCTGTTCCTGGCCGCCGGCGCCGACCGCCTCATGACGGTCGACCTGCACACCGCGCAGATCCAGGGCTTCTTCGACGGCCCGGTCGACCACCTGCTGGCGATGCCGATCCTGACCCGCCAGGTGCGCAAGCGCTACGGCAACAAGCCCCTCGCGGTGGTCTCGCCCGACGCCGGTCGCATCAAGGTCGCCGAGCAGTGGGCCCGCCAGTTCGACAACGCCCCGCTGGCGTTCATCCACAAGACCCGCGACATCTCGCAGGCCAACGTCACCAAGGCCAACCGCGTCGTCGGCGAGGTCGCCGGCCGCACGTGCATCCTGGTCGACGACCTCATCGACACCGGCGGCACGATCTGCCAGGCCGCCGAGGCCCTCATGAACGACGGAGCGGCCGAGGTCGTCATCGCCGCCACGCACGCGGTGTTCTCGGGCGAGGCCGTCGACAAGCTGAAGAACTCGGTCGCCACCGAGGTCATCGTCACCAACACGCTGCCGCTGGCCGAGGACCGTCAGTTCGACAAGCTCACCGTCCTGTCGATCGCGCCGCTGCTGGCGCAGGCCGTGTCGGCGGTGTTCGAGGACGGATCGGTCACGAGCCTCTTCTCGGAGTGAGGACGAGGGCGTGACCACCGGGTCGGTCGTGCGTGCCGCGGCGCAGCTGGCGCTGCTGTACGCGGCGATCGGCGTCGCGGGCACGCTGCTGCTGGCCCTCCTGGCCGGCGACCTGACCGCCGACCTGCTGCTGCCGCTCGCGGTGCTGGTCGTGGCGCTCGCCCTGGCCGCGGCGGTGATCGTCGTGCTGGCCCGGCTGGCCGTGAGCTGGCTCGAGGGCCGCGTGCGCGAGCCCGTGGTCGTCGCGATCATGGTCGCCTCGGGCGTGGTCCTGCTCAGCGGCGTCCTCACCGTGAGCTCGCTGGGCGTCCTGTCGGTGGCCGTCTCGGCGCTGATGGCGCTCGCCACGCACGTCGTGCTGACCCGCTGCTGGGCCTGAGCCGGTCCTCGCAGCCGATTTCGGCTCGCCCGCACGGGTGGGTTAGACTCGTGGGGTTGCCTCGGCGAGGGTCCACCGGACCGTGATCGACAGGGCGCTCCACAGGAGTGCTGTGTCGAGCGCCGAGACCCAGACTTCAGACTGAACCCTCCAAGGAGAGAATCCCCGTGGCCGAGATCAAGCTTTCCGCCGAGCAGCGCACCGAGTTCGGCAAGGGTGCCGCGCGCCGCATCCGACGTGACGACAAGATCCCTGCCGTCCTCTACGGACACGGCACCGACCCCATCCACGTGACCCTGCCCGGCCACGACACGATGCTCGCGCTCAAGACCCCGAACGCGCTGCTCGCGATCGACCTGGGCTCGGACAACCACCTCGCCATCCCCAAGCAGGTCCAGCGCGACCCGCTCAAGGGCTTCATCGAGCACGTCGACCTGCTCATCGTCAAGCGTGGCGAGAAGGTCACCGTCGACGTCGCGATCACCGTCGTGGGCGAGCCCGAGGCCGGCGTCCTGCTGGTCACGGAGAACGCCACGGTCGCCCTCGAGGTCGAGGCCACCCACATCCCGTCCGAGATCGAGGTCTCGGTCGAGGGCCTGCAGGTCGGCGCGCAGGTGCTCGCCTCCGACCTCGAGCTGCCCCAGGGCGCGGCCCTGGCCGTCGAGGAGGACCTGCTGATCCTCAACCTGACCCACGCGCCCACCGCGGCCGAGGTCGAGGCCGAGCTCGAGGACGCCGAGGCCGAGGCCGGCATCGAGCACGACCAGCCCGAGGCGCCCGCCGAGGAGCAGGCCGCCGAGCCGGAGTCCACCGAGAGCTGATGACCTGGCTGGTCGTCGGGCTGGGGAACCCCGGCCCGTCCTATGCCGCCACCCGGCACAACGTCGGGTACCACGTGACCGATGAGCTGGCCGCCCGCATGGGCGGCCGGTTCTCGTCTCTGAAGGCGGCGCGCGCCGACATCGTCTCGGGCCTGCTCGCGAGCGAGCGCACGGTCCTGGGCCGCTCGCGCTCCTACATGAACGAGAGCGGCGGGGCCGTGTCCGCGCTGATGAAGTACTACGACGTCACGCCCGACCGGCTCATCGTCATCCACGACGAGCTCGACCTGCCCCTGGGCTCGCTGCGCTGCAAGTCCGGCGGCGGCGACAACGGGCACAACGGCCTGAAGTCGATCCGCCAGTCGATCGGCACGGGCGACTTCCTGCGCGTGCGGTTCGGCATCGGGCGGCCGCCGGGCCAGCAGCCCGTGCACGACTTCGTGCTGAAGCCGTTCGCGAAGGTCGAGCGCACCGAGGCCGACATCGTCACGCAGGAGGCCGCCGACGCGGTCGAGAGCCTGATCTCCGTCGGCCTGGAGAAGACGCAGAGCGCCTTCAACTCCTGACGCCGGGCGTCAGATGGTCTTGAGCTGGACCAGCTCGCCGTCGGCGAAGACCCCCACGAAGCGGGTCGCGATGCCGCAGGCCGCGAACTCGCGCTCCTGCACCGAGGTCACGCCCTTCGCCGCGAGCCGCCGCAGCGGGCCGAGCTCGGCGTTCGCCTGGGCCATGATGTTCGGGTCGGAGTAGAGCCGCGACAGCCGCGCCGAGTGCTGCAGCACCTGCGAGACGTTGACACGCTCGAGGGTGCCGGGGGAGCGCATCAGCCGCTGGGTTTGCGTGAGCGACGTGCCCCGGACCGAGGGCGAGAACGCCGAGTCGACCTTCAGCGCGCGGATGTCGGGCGCGGTCGCGCAGGCGTTCTGGCGCACCACGAGGCGCATCGCGCGGCGCGTCGTGGCGGTGCGTCCCTTCGACCGGGACTTCACCGTGATGACGGCGCGGTAGGTGCCGGGGCGCAGGCGCACCGCGCTGCGGTTCGTGTGGAGGCGCTTGCCCGCGCGGGACACGGTGATGCGCTTCGAGAGCACCTTGACGCCCTTCGCGCGCTTGACCTGCGGGACGACGCGGACCGATCCGGCCCACCCCACCACGCGCTGCGTCGGGTTGACGATCTTCACCTTCGCGGTGGAGGCGACCGCGGCCGCGCGCGGAGCGGGCGCGCTGGCGCGGGCGGACGTGATCGCACCGGCCGTGACGACGGCCGTCGCCACGAGCGCCACCAACGAGCCGAGGCCCAGCGTCTTCGTGTTCACCCTTGAAGTATGGGGCACGTGTGACTCGCGTGACCACTGATATGCCAGATATGCGAGGTGACTCGTGATACGGCCGGGGCTGGCTGGACGTATCAGGATCCTCTCTCGAGGCTCTCCAGGGTCGATGACGACTACGTCACACACCACATCAGTCGCACTGGTCACAACATTGCGAAAGCCGACAGAACCCCGGCGTTCCGGTCGTTAGGCTCCGAATCACGGGGGGTGCTCGCGGTCTCGACGGTTCACGAACGCACCGCGACATCAGTGGAGATTCGGGTCTCATGCGTCGCAACGGGCGGGAGTGCAGAGGCCATCTGTGAAGGACGGCGTGATGCTTCATCTCAACCCCCCGGGCCGGCGGACCGCGACGATCCTCGCGACGCTGGCCGTGCTGGCCTCGGCCCTGGGCGCTCCGGCGTCCGCCGAGACCACCGACCCCACGCCGACGCCGAGCGCCTCCGAGCCCGCGCCGACGAGCGAGCCGTCCCCGGCTCCCACGAGCGCCCCGACCAGCGCGCCCACCTCCGCACCCACGAGTGCCCCGACCACCTCGCCCACCACCAGTGCCCCCACGGCCCAGGCCGCGACGCAGCCCGACTACAGCCGGTCGGTGCTGGACGCCTCGCCGTCGCAGATCGCCTTCGGCACGCGCGCCGGTCGCCAGTGCACCGGGGGACAGGCCGTCTCGGTCGTCACCTGGACCGGTGACGACCTGCCGTGGACCGCCTCCGCCGACGCGCCGTGGATCTCGCTCTCGGCCACGTCGGGACCGAGCCCCGCCCAGCTCACCGTCACGGCCGACTGCGACGAGCTGTCGGCCGGCGTCCACTCCGCCCAGGTCACGATCCGCGACGACGCGCCCGGCGTCGACCAGAGCCAGACCGTCGACGTGCGCGTCGTGGTGAACCCGTCCGGCCCGGTGGGCATCTCCACCTGGAAGGACGGCCATCGTGGCGCGTTCAGCTCCTCCACCGACGACTCGTACGCCTCGGGCTACGCCGAGCTGAAGGCCGCCGGGACCAAGGGCACCTTCGTCATGAACGGCAGCACGCCGCCCGCGAGCTACCCGCAGATGTACGCCGACGGGATGGAGCTGGGCTCGCACCTGCTCTACCACCTGTGCACGCTGGTGAGCCGCACGAGCCTCATCTCGCACATGACCGGCAGCATCTCGGCGGTCGCTCAGGCCACCGGCTCGGCCGACGAGGTGCAGAGCCTCGTGTGGCCGTGCGGCTTCCGCAACATCGAGTACGGGGTCACCGCCGCCGACTACTTCCTGTCGGCCCGCGGCTACAACTGGAACGCCCTCGAGGACACGACCCCGGTCGACTTCATGGACCTCAAGAGCTTCAACTCCCACGAGCACACGCCCGTGCCGCCCACCGACCTGAAGACGATCGTCGACGACGCCCAGAGCCAGGGCAAGTGGGCCAACCTCGTGCTGCACGACATGACCAACGACGACGGCGCGATCGCCTACGCCGCCACGAAGGACGTCTGGTCGGCGCCGATCGGCACGGTCGTGAAGTACATCCACCAGCGCAACCGCACCGTGATCGACGACGTCGTCGATGGGCAGGACGCCCTCGACTTCACGATCCGCCGGCTGCCCCTGCCTGCCGTGCCGCAGCGTGACGCCGAGGCGTTCGTGAAGTCGCGCGACGCCCTCACGTTCACGGTCGACGTCACCGGCGTGCCGCACGTCTCGGGCGTCCGGGTGGGCGGCGCGTCGGTGCCGTTCCGCATCCGCACCGAGGGCGACACCTCCACCCTCTACTTCTCCTCGGCGGTCACCACGTCGAGGCAGGCCGTCAAGATCCTCAAGTCCGAGACCGTCCCGCCGATCCTCGAGGTCGACGACACCCCGCTGTCCTTCACGTCGGCCCAGGACGGGGCGGCGAAGGAGAAGACGCTCGCCGTCACGAACTCCGGCGAGGGCACGCTGAGCTGGGGTGCCGAGGTCGTCTCGGGCTCCTCGTGGCTGTCGGTCACGCCCGAGGCGGGCACCGACGACGGCAGCGTCACGGTGCGCGCCAACCCGGGCTCCCTGGCCGCGGGCGCATACTCGGGCTCGGTCAAGCTGCACGCGTCCGGCGCGGCGGGCAGTCCCGTCATCGTCCCTGTGTCGCTCACCATCACGCCGAAGGGCGAGAAGAGCTACTTCCTCAACTACCCCGACCGGGCGGCGCTGCTGGCCGACGGCTGGGACTTCAAGGCCAAGACGGCCGCGGGCGCGGTGCGCGACACCGAGCGCACGTCCGGCGCTCTGGTCTCGTACTCGGCGGCCGGCCTGCGGGTGCCCGTGGACACCGGCGACATCTGGTCGTCGATGAACAACTCGCGGAACTCGCTGCTGCGCGACCTGCCCTCGGGCTGGAGCCGTGTCGAGCTGTCGATCCCGTCGTTCGCGCCCACCAGGAACTACCAGTCCGCGGGCATCGGCGTCTACGTCGACGACGACAACTACGTGCTCCTGACGCGCAGCTTCAACGTGGGCCAGCGGGTCTCGCTCGTCAACGAGGTCGGCGGCACGGCGCAGATCGTCCAGGCGCAGACGGCCACGGCGACGAGCCTGCGGCTGCGGCTGACCCGCTCGGGCAACACCATCACGGCGGCGTACTCCACGACCGGCGGGTCCTCGTGGACTCCGGCCGGCTCCGTGAGCTCGACGCGGGCGTTCTCGCGGCTCGCGCTGCTGACGGGCGCCGACGCGCAGTCGACCTCCCAGCCCACCGCGCTGTACGACGAGGTCGTCGTCGCGGCGGACGAGTCGACCCAGCCGACGACTGCACCCACCACGGCCCCGACGACCACGCCGACGACGCAGCCGACGACCACGCCGACGACGCAGCCCACGACCACGCCGACCACGACGCCGCCGACCGGCGGGACGTTCTCGCTCGGCTACGCCGACCGCGCCGCGATGATCGCCGACGGCTGGGACTTCCGCGCCCGCACGGGCGCCGGGATCGTGCGCGACACCGAGCGCACCAGCGGCGCCACGGCGACGTACTCGGCGCAGGGCCTCGGCCTGCCCACCACGTCGGGCGACCTGTGGTCGACGTCGAACAACTCCGACAACACGGTCCTGCGCGACCTGCCCAGCAACTGGACCTCGGTGCGGGTGCGGCTGACCCACACGCCGTCGGCGAACTACCAGCACGCGGGGATCGTGCTGTACGACAACGACGACAACTACCTCGAGCTGGCGCGGTCGTACCACTCCACCGCGGGCGGGCAGATCGTCATGGCGATCAACGAGACCTCGGGCACCCCGGCGGCCCAGGCCGTCTCGGGCGTGACGGCGACGGACCTCGTGCTGCGCTTCGAGCGCAACGCCTCGACCAACCAGATCGTGTCGTCGTTCTCGACCGACGCCGGAGCCACGTGGCGCACGGTCAGCACGGTCACGCGCGGCTTCACCGCTCCGAGGCTCGCGCTGAACGCCGGCGGCGCGACGGGTGCTCAGGTCACCGCGACCTTCCGCGAGGCGACGATCCAGGTGCCCGCCACGGTCGCGCCGACCGAGCCGGCCCCGTCGCCGACGCCGACCACGCCGACTCCGACGCCGACGCCGACGCCGACCACGCCGACTCCGACTCCGACCACGCCGACGCCGACTCCCACGCCCACCGCGCCGACGCCGACCGAGACGACCGACACGCACGTCCTCGACCAGACGTCCCGCGCCGGCCTGCTGGCCGCGGGCTGGGACTTCGCCGCCCGCACGGCGGCGGGCGCGTCCCGCAACACCGAGAGCGCCACGGCCGCACCGAGCTACGCCGCGAACGGGCTGGGCCTGGCCACGGGCCAGGGCGACCTGTGGCAGGCGATGAACAACACGACCAACACCGTGTTCCGTGACCTGCCGTCCACGTGGACGAGCGTGACCACCACGATGAGCTACGCGCCGACGGCGAACTACCAGCACGGCGGGATCGTGCTCTACGTCGACGACGACAACTACGTCGAGCTGACCCGCGCCTACAACTCCGCGGCGGGCGCCCACACGGTGGCCCTGATCGACGAGCGGTCGGGCACCCCGGTCGTGCAGCGCGTGGCCACCACCGCCACGTCGCTGCAGCTGCGCTTCACCCGCAATGCCGCCACCGGGGTGATCACGGGCTCCTTCTCCACGGATGCTGGTCAAAACTGGCGCGAGGTGGGCACCGTCAGCCGTACGCTGACGAACGTGAGGATCGGACTCAACGCCGGAGGAGCCGTCTCGGGCTCGCCCGTGGCGCGGTTCGAGCGCGTCGTCGTCGGCCGGGCCACGGCGGGCTGAGCGATGCGCGTCGGGATCATCGGGGGTGGATTCTTCGGATTCCACATCGCGCAGCAGATCGAGCGCCGGTTCGGCGACGTCCGGGTCGAGATCTTCGAGCGGGAGCCCACGCCGCTCGTCGGCGCCGGCACCACCAACCAGTGCCGGCTGCACATGGGCTTCCACTACCCGCGCTCGGGCTACACGATCTACCAGTCGATCATGGGCTTCGACCGCTTCACCGCCGAGTACTCCGAGTTCCTCAGCGACGTCGACGAGAACCTCTACGCGGTGCACCACGACGGCCTGGTGTCGGTGGAGGAGTACCTCGCCGTGATGAACTCGTTCCACCTGAAGTACGAGGTCCTGCCGATCACGGGCGACCTGCTGCGCCGGCCTGACGACTACGGGCTGCTGGTCAAGGTCCTGGAGAAGTCGATCGACGTGAAGGCGCTGCGCGAGCGGCTGGTGCACCGGTTCGACGGCGTGCTGCACGTGGACACCCCGATCGACGAGGTCGACGCCGCCGCGGGCGTCCTGCGCAGCGGCACCCGCGAGTTCGGCCCGTTCGACCACGTCATCAACGCCAGCTACACCGACCCCAACATGGGCCTGCCCGCCGACAAGCACTTCCGCATCAAGTGGGAGCTGGCGGCGCTCGTGCTGGCGAAGACCTCGCTGCCGCCCGCCAGGGCCGTCACGATCATGGACGGCGACTACGTCTCGGTCTACCCGGCGTACGAGGGGCTCCACACGCTGTCGTCCGTGGCCTACACGCCGATGCGCCGGTACGACTCGCACGACGAGCTCCGGGCCGACTACCCCCACCGCTACGAGATCGCCGAGCGCGAGCACGTCGCCTCGCGCATCGCCCAGGACGTGGGGGAGTACCTGCACGTCGAGCACGACCAGAAGGAGCTGTGGGTCACGGCGAAGACGAAGCTGGCCACCGACATGGGCGACTCCCGGGTCACCGAGGTGCGCCAGCACGACCGCCTGTTCTCCGTGCTCTGCGGCAAGATCGACGCCGTCTTCGAGGCCTCCGACGCGATCCTGCGAGAGATGAGGTGAGTGAGCCGCGGCGGCTGTCCGTCGGCATCCGCGACTCCACGTTCGGCGACGACTGCGTCGTGGCCGAGCAGGTCAACATCTACGAGGCCACGTTCGGCGACCGCTGCTTCGTCGGTCCGTTCGTCGAGGTCCAGAACGACGTCGTGTGCGGCTCCAACGTGCGCATCCAGTCCCACACGCTGGTGTGCGAGGGGATGCGGGTCGGCGACGACGTGTTCATCGGGCACGGGGTGATGACCGCGAACTCGCGCTACCCGCGGGCCGGGGCCGCGGAGTGGACGTGCGAGCCTCCCGTGATCGGCGACCGCGTCGCGATCGGCTCCAACGCCTCGATCCTGCCGGGGGTGGTCATCGGCGACGACGCCGTGATCGGCTCCGGAGCCGTCGTCTCGCGCGACGTCGCGCCGGGCACCGTCGTGGTCGGCGCCAACCGCGTCCTGCAGAAGCCGGAGCAGCCATGAGAGTGCCCTTCCTCGACCTCGCCGCCCAGCAGGCCGAGATCGCCGACGAGGTCCTGCCCCGGTGGCAGGAGCTGTTCGCCTCGTCGGAGTTCATCGGCGGGCCCGACGTCGAGGCGTTCGAGCGCGAGTACGCGGCCTACGTCGGCGTCGACCACTGCGTCGCCGTGGCCAACGGCACGGACGCGATCGAGCTCGCCCTGCGCGCCGTGGGCGTCGCCGCGGGCGACGAGGTCGTGCTGCCGGCCAACACGTTCGTCGCCACGGCGGGCGCCGTCGCGCGGATCGGCGCGGTGCCGGTGCTGGTCGACGCGGACCCCGAGTTCCTGCTGATCGACCCCGACCTCGTCGAGGCCGCGGTCACCGAGCGCACGCGCACCCTCGTGCCGGTGCACCTGTTCGGCCAGACCGCGCCGGTCGAGCTGCTGCGGCCGATCGCCGAGCGCCACGGCCTCGCGATCGTCGAGGACACCGCGCAGGCGCAGGGCGCGCGCTCGTCCGCCGGCGTCGCGGGGGCCCTGGGCGACGCCTCCTCCACCAGCTTCTACCCGGGCAAGAACCTCGGCGCCGCGGGCGACGCCGGAGCCGTGCTCACCCACGACGCGGCCCTCGCCGAGGTCGTCCGCAGCACCGCGAACCACGGCAGCACGGTCAAGTACGTGCACGACCGGGTCGGCATCAACTCGCGCCTCGACGCCGTGCACGCGGTCGTCCTGAGCGCGAAGCTCCGCCGGCTCGAGCGGTGGAACGAGGCCCGCCGGGCCGTCGCCGCCCGCTACGCCGAGCTGCTGGCCGACGTGCCCGGCGTTCGCACGCCGCGCGTGCGTCCCGGCAATGAGGACGTCTGGCACCTCTACGTGGTGCAGGTCGACGATCGCGACCGCGTGCTGGCGCGCCTGCACGAGGAGGGCATCGGGGCGGCGATCCACTACCCGACGCCCGTCCACCTCACCGACGCCTACGCCCATCTGGGGTACGGACCCGGCTCGTTCCCGGTCGCCGAGGAGGCCGCCGGACGGATACTCTCGCTGCCCATGCACCCGCACCTGACCTCTTCCGACCAGGACGAGGTCGTCACGACCCTCGCCAAGGTCGTGGGGGAGGACGCTTCGTGAAGCTGCGCTGGCCCACCCGTCCCACCACCGGACGGCTGCCCCACGTCGAGGTCGTCGTGCCGTGCTACAACTACGGCCACTACCTGCCGGCCGCCGTCGAGGCGATCGTGCGGCAGCCTCACGTCACCACCCAGGTCACGATCCTCGACGACAAGTCCACCGACGACTCCGCCGAGGTGGCCGAGCGACTCGCGGCCGAGCACGACAACGTGCGGCTGATCCGCAACGAGGTCAACCTCGGGGCCGTGCCCACGTTCAACAAGGGCGTCTCGCAGGCCGACTCGGACTACGTCGTCCTGATCTCGTCCGACGATCAGCTGGCGCCCGGCGCGCTGGGCCGGGCGACGGCGCTGATGGAGGCCAACCCGAGCATCGGCCTGGTCTATGGCAAGACGCAGAAGTTCCTCACCGACCCCGTGCGCCGCCCCACCCGGCCGGCCGTCACGTGGACCACGTGGGACGGCGACGACTGGATCCGGATGCAGCTGCGCCGGTCGTGGAGCAACATCGCCTCGCCCGAGGCCGTGGTGCGCACCTCGGTGCAGCACGAGGTGGGTCCCTACGACGAGGACCTGCCGTTCACCCACGACGCGCTCATGTGGCTCAAGATCGCGGCGGTCGCCGACGTCGGGCACGTCAACGGCGTCGACCAGGCCTACTACCGCCGCCACCCGAGCAGCATGTCGATGCAGGTCGGCCTCGCCCGCGACGCGTGGGAGCGCTGGCGCGCCTACGACCGCTTCCTGTCCTCGTGGGGCGACCGCGACGCGGCCGAGCGGCTGCACCCGCACGTCCGTCGCCGTCTGGCCGACGAGGTGCTGCTCACCGCACTGCTGCTCGCGCAGGAGTCGCCGCTGTCCGACGAGGCGTTCGAGGAGGCCTTCGACACCGCGCGCCGGATCGACCGCCACGTCGTCGAGCGGGCCCAGTGGGCCGACCTCGAGGCGCTGCGCGCGGGTCACTCGCCCGAGGGCCTGTCCGCCCACGCCCGCACGGCCGTGCGCACCGCGGCCCTCCGCTCGCGGTGGCCGCGCTGGCACCGCTACCGCTACTTCGGGTAGAAAGCGTGAGCACCCCGCGCTCGCGCCCCTCGCGGCGCACCGTCCTGCTGGTCCTCCTCCTGCTCACGCTCGTGGGCACGATCGCCGTCGTGGGCCTGTGGTCCCTGCGCGACGACCCGGACGCGCCCCAGCGCACCGACGGACCCCTGCCGCAGGAGCCCGGGACGGTGCTCGAGGTCGAGCCGGTCGCGGAGTCGCCGCTCGCGGGCAGCCGGGCCTGGCGGATTCTCTACACGACGACCGACCGCGACGGTGAGCCCCTCGAGGCGACGGCGGCCGTGTACGCCCCGGAGGACTCCACGCTGACCGACCTCCCCGTCCTGGTGTGGGGGCACGGGACGTCGGGATTCGCCCGCGACTGCTCGCCGAGCCTGCAGCAGGACCCCATGGCCGCGGGATCGATGTACGTCGGCGACGAGGTGCTGCGGCGCGGGTGGGTCCTCGTCGCGCCCGACTTCCCGGGCGTGGGCGCCGACGGCGAGCAGCCCTACCTGATCGGCGAGGGCGCCGGTCGCACGATGCTCGACGCCGCGCGGGCCGCGCGGAAGATCGAGGGGTTGAGCACGTCGCCGCAGACCGCCGTCTGGGGGTTCTCCCAGGGTGGGCACGCCGCCCTCTGGGCCGGAGGGCTCCAGCCGACCTACGCGCCCGAGCTCGAGCTGGCCGGCGTCGCCGCCCTCGCCCCGGCCACGTTCCTGCGCGAGACGTTCGACCGGCTGCCGGCGCAGGACCGCATCTTCGCCGCCTACACGATGGCGTCCTACGACGCGGCGTACGAGGACGTCAGCTGGGGCGACTACGCGAGCGACGAGGCCGAGTCCTTCGGCCGTGAGCTGGCCGCCGAGTGCCTGCCCGACCCCCAGGCCTACGCCGATCTCGCGGCGGAGGTGATGTCGTTCCAGGACGGCGCGATCTTCGACCGGTACTTCGCCGACGGCGCGATGGGCCGCAGGCTCGAGGAGAACGAGCCCGAGCTCCCGGTGCCGGCGCCCCTGCTCCTGGCGCAGGGCTCGGCCGACACGGTGATCCCGGCCGAGCGACAGATGGAGTTCGCCACCCGGGCGTGCACGCGCGACCAGGTCATGGAGTACCTGACCGTCGAGGGACGCGACCACCTCGGGCTCGTGCTGGAGGACTCGCCGCTGTACCCCGACCTGTTCGCCTGGACCGACGCCCGCCTCGCGGGCGAGCCGGGCCCGACCCAATGCGTCCGTGGCACGGCCGGGCGCGGATAGGCTCGACGCGATGCTCGACTACGCGATCGTGGTGGCCACGCGGAACCGCCTCGACATGCTGCGCATCTCCCTGCCGCTCTTCGTGGCGCAGACCCGTCCGGCCGCCCGGATCGTCGTGGTCGACCGCAGCGACGACCACGAGGCCGTGCGCGCCTACTGCGAGTCGGTCGCGCGCGACACCGACATCCCCGTCATCGTCCGCTACGGCGACCACGCCAACCTGCCGGCGCAGCGCAACCAGGGTCTCGACCTCGTCGAGGAGCCGGTCACGATGTACCCGGATGACGACTCGCTGTGGTTCCGCGACACGGCCGAGCACCTCATGGGCGTCTACGAGCAGGACCGCAACGCACGCTACGGCGCCGTCTCGGCGACCCCCGTGGCCTTCGCGCCGCCCGGCGTCGACGTGCCCATCGCGCCCACCCGGAGGCTGACGAACGTGCCCGCCGTGATGGCGGTCCGCAACCGCGTCGAGCGGCTGCTGGTACCCGCTCCCTTCGTGCTCTACGGCGCCGAGCGCACGCGTGCCCTGCGCCCCGGGGCGGTCGCCGACGGGCTCGACCACCCGCTCGTGCCCACGATCGGCGGCTACCGGATGACCTTCCGCACCGACGTGCTGCGGGCCGTGCGGTTCGACGCCACGCTCGGCTCGCGGGTCGGCTACGCCACGCACGAGGACATCGACATCGGCCTGCGCGTGCTGGCGGCGGGCTCGCTCGTCGCCGCGGCGCCGCGCTCGCTCGTGTTCCACTGCGTCGCCCCGGGCGCCCGGGCCGCCGGCTTCGACTACGGCTTCTTCCACGTCCTCAACTACGTGTACATCTGCGCCAAGGTGATGCCCGAGCGCTCGCTCGCTCGGCGCCGGCTGCGCCGGTACCTGCGCTACAAGCTGTTCCTCTACGCTCTCAAGCGCCGCGACGACTACGGCCGCCAGGTGTACGCCGGTGCGAGGGCGGCCCACGCCCGGCTCGACGAGGTGCTGGCGGCCGATCCCGCCGAGCTGCCCGCGCTCTACGGCCGGGTCGCCGACGCCGAGCGCGCCGCGTACACGTCTCTCACAGACAGCTGAGTACTCATCGACGGCTGAGTGCTCACCGACAGCTGAGTGCGCCGACGCTCGCGACCGCGCCGTCCTTCGACACCGTCACGAGCTCGTTCCCGGCGCCCCAGCGCGTGGCGTCGCACGACGTGATCGTGGTCGGTCCGTACTCCCACGAGTCGGCGACGACCTTGAGGCCCGAGACCTCGCCCGGGGTGCCGAGCCGGAACGGGAACCCGCCACCGGCGACCAGCACGCTCTCCACCGTGAGGCGCTCGTTGCCGGCGTCGTTCGGGTGAAAGATCGCGCCGTTGCCCAGGCACCCCTCGTCGTGGTTGAGCAGGATCGTGGTGTCGCGGATCGTGACGGGCTCGGCGTCGTGCGCCTGGAAGCCGTCGCCGTGCCAGTCGACGTCGGGGCACCCGTCCGCGGGCGCGATGCTGACGTAGGAGTCCTCGATGACCACCGGGCCGCATCCGTTCTGGCGTGCCCCGGCCCGCAGTCCCTCGGAGAGGCCGATGACCTTGACGCGTGTGGCGCGGTAGCCGCCGAACTGGACGGCGGGCTGGAACAGCTCGGTGTCGCCGCGGACGAAGCTCGAGTCCTCGATCACGAGGTCGTTGTTGCAGGAGTTCGCGTGCAGGTTGTCGATGCGCGAGCCCACGAACTCGACCCGCCGGATCGTGACGTCGGGCGCGCGCACGTGGAGCACGCCGTTGACGATCCGCACGTCCTCCAGCACCGCTCCGGGCTCGTCGATGTCGACGTCGCCGGTGAAGGTCTGCTGCGGCTCCCAGTCCTTCGGCACGCCGGTGTCCGCCGAGGTCGGGAAGCCCTCGGCACGGAAGTCGTCGGTGTCGACGATCTCGGGCAGGGCCGGTGCGTCCGCCTCGGGCACCTCGCCGCGCGGCACGAAGAGCGGGTCGACCCAGTACTGGCTGGACTCCCACGACTTCGTCGGGAACGCGCTCTCGCCGTCGGCGTAGACGCCGCTCTCGCCCGGCTCCACCGCGAGGGCGCCGGTGTACGACTGGCCCGAGAAGCCCACGGTCTGGGCGAAGTGGCCGCGTGGCGCGTGGTACGACACGACGTACCTCTCGCCCTCGGAGATCTCGACGGGCGCGTCGAACCACGCGGTGCGCCAGCCCTCCTGGCCGCCGGCCTGCTCGAAGTCGACGGTGGCGAGGCGCTCCCCGTCGGGAGACCAGAGGCTGGCGGTGTGCGGACCCTCGTTGCGGGGAGTCCACCAGAACCGCACGCCGGCCACGTCGCCCTCGACCTTGCTGGTGAAGGCGGTGCCGAGCTCGACCGGGTCCGCGTCGCTCACCACGTCGACGTGCGCGGGCGGGACGTCGGGCCACAGCGACACGACGTCGCCCGACGGCGCACCGTCGTCGAAAGGGTCGAGGACGAAGAACGCGGCAGCGGCGAGCGCGACGAGACCGACGCCGAGCGCCAGACCGATGAGGACGAGTCGGCGCATCAGCGTCCCGCCTCGGTGCCGACGACCCCGCGCGAGGTCTCGTCACGGTTCCAGCCATGGTCGCCGCGGCGGGCACGCAGGCGCGCGTGCGCCCGGGCCGTCACGGTGACCGCGACGTAGACGACGGCGGCGGGCAGCAGGCGCGGCTCGGAGCGGACGACGTCGCGCCACGTGGGACGCGGCGCCTCGACCCGGTGTCCGAGCGCGGCCAGCTGCTGGTTGCCCGCGACGATCCGGACCTGGCGCCGGTAGAGCGACCGCAGTGTGCGGGGCGGGTGCACGGTGAACGTGGCGCCGGGCGGGTTGACGCGCTCGGCGTGGTCGAAGTGGGCGTAGACCCAGCCGTCGTCGGCGATGACGTCGGGGAAGGCGCCGAACCGCTTGCGGCCCTCGGCCGACACGGCGTAGACGCCGGCCCCGACGACGTGGTGATTGACGTACCCGAGCCGCGAGCGGATCGCGTAGTACGCGCGGCAGGACAGGGACAGGCCCGTCGTGTCGAAGACGGGGCGCGGGGCCGCGGCCGGGTGGCCCGACTCGAGCGCCGCGACCACGGCGTCCAGCGCGCCGGGGCCGAGCACGACGTCGGCGTCGAGGTAGACCCGCGGGAACGCCGACACGGCGGCGTCACCGGCGTTGAGCGCGGCGGTCTTCGAGGGCGTCGCGATCTCGACCACCCGGACGCCGTCGAACGCCGCGGCGATCTCCGCCGTGGCGTCGGTGGTGCCGTTGCAGACCACGACGGTCTCGTACTCGTGCGGCGCGGTGCCGGCGAGCGCGGCGGTCAGCGTGCGCCCGATGACGCGCTCCTCGTCGTGGGCGGGGATGACGATGCTGGCCCGGGCCGCGCCGCTCATCGTCCGCTGCCCTCGGGGAAGCCGTCCCACCACTCGGCGCGGCGCTGCCAGGTGGCGAGCCACTTCGCGCCCCTGCCCGTGAGGCGGGCGCCGAGCGCGCGCAGGCCGACGCCGGCGCGCAGCAGCCAGACGCCGAGCGGTCCCAGCCGGCCGTGGTGCGTGCGGGCGTAGGTGATCTTGCCGGCCAGCAGCAGCGGCTTGCTGCCGGCGGTGCCGGGGGAGGAGGTGCCGATCGCGTGGACGACCTCGACCGCGGGGTCGATGACGGGACGCGCGCCGAGCGCCCGGGCCCGGGCGCTGAGGTCGGCGTCCTCGCCGTAGACGAAGTAGCGCTCGTCGAAGCCGCCGAGCCGGTTCCACAGCTCGCGCTCGACGAGCAGCAGGCAGCCCGTGATCATGCCGACCTCGCGCACGGAGTCGCGCTGCCAGCCGCCGATGGCCTCGGGGTCGAACACCCGCGAGTGGCGGAAGACGGTGGACAGGCCCGAGGCGAAGCAGAACGTGCTCCACAGGCTGGGCAGGCCCCAGCAGGAGGACGGCTCCAGCTCGCCCTCGGTGGTCAGGGTGCGGCCGCCGTACATGCCGTGGCCGGGGTGGCGGTGCGCGAACGCGACCAGCTCGGCGAGCGAGCCCGGACGCGCCTCCATGTCGGGGTTGAGCAGCAGCACCCACGGCGCCGCGCTGGCCGCGGCGCCCTGGTTGACCGCGCGGGCGAAGCCCACGTTGACGTCGTTGTGCAGCAGCCGCGCGTCGGGCGCGTGGCGCGCCACGACCTTCGCGCTGTCGTCGGCCGAGGCGTTGTCGACCACGACGACCTCGGCCTCGAGGTCGCCGAGGGCCGCGGGCAGGGAGTCGAGGCAGCGCCCCACCCAGTCGGCGCTGTTGTACGTGACCATGACGATCGCGAGCTCGGTCGTCATGAGGTCGCACCGCGTCGGCGGACGACGGTGGCCGGCACGCCGGCCGCCACCGAGTCGGGCGGCAGGTCGCGGGTGACCACGGCGCCCGCCGCGACGATCGTGCCGTCGCCGATCGTGACGCCGGGCAGCACCACGACGCGGGTGCCCAGCCACGTGTTCGCGCCGATCACGACGTCGGCCTCGCGCTTGGGCAGGTCCATGACCGGTCCGGGGCCGGCGTCGAAGTCGTAGTTCGAGGCCGTGATGAACACGTCGGGGCCCAGCAGCGCGTGGTCGCCGAGCGTGATGCGGCCGCTCGAGTCGCCGGCCCACAGGCAGCTGCCCTGGCCGATGTGGGAGCCCGCGCCGATCGTGACGCGACTGCCGTTGCGCACCGAGACGGTGGGGGAGAGGCGCACGCCCGGGCCGATCGTGGCGTCGTCGAGCTCCGCGCCGTCGTAGCCGGCGAAGTTCGCCAGGCGGGCCCAGCGTCGCCACGTGCGGGGCCGCAGGACGCGGCGGGCCGCGCTCGAAGCCTGTCGACCGTCGCTCATGAATCGGTCCTCTCGACGTCGTCCACGCACGGTGGCCGGTCTGGCGGATTCGCCCACTGGGAGCAGTGCTGCGCAGTACAGTGTAAAGCGGTCGGCCGGTGCCTTTCGGCGGTTTGCGGCAGACGCCCGGGACCTGAGCTGCGGCCTCCCCGGCGTCCGACCCACGAGGGTGATGGGGTGAGCATGAGCGACGACACGGGCCTCGCACGCCACACCTCGATCAGCGTGCTGTGGATGACCGCGCAGCGGTGGGTCACGCGCCTCGGCGGCTTCCTGACGATCATCATCCTGACCCGGATCCTGTCCCCGGAGGACTTCGGCGTCGCGGCCACGGCCACCACGCTGCTGCCGCTGATCTACGTGCTCGCCGACGCGGGCTTCTCCGCGTACCTCGTCCAGGCCGACGACGTCGACGAGCGCACCCTGGCCACGGCGTTCTGGTTCTCGCTCGGCTCGGGCCTGCTGCTGGCCGGAGCGATCGCCGTGGCGGCGCCGTTCATCGGCTCGGCGCTGGGCGTGCCCGAGGCCGCGCCGCTGCTGCAGGTCATGGGCCTGTCCGTGCTGGCCGTCGCCCTCGGCTCGGTCCCGGTGGCCCTGCTGCGCCGGGCGATGGAGTTCCGCAAGCTCGCCCTCCTCGAGGCCAACGCCGCCCTGATCGCCCAGATCGTCGCGATCGCGGTCGCGCTCACCGGCGGCGGCGCCTGGGCGCTCGTCCTGCAGGTCCTGTGCGGCCAGCTGATCGTGCTCGTGTCGGTGTGGATCGTCGCGCGCTGGCGACCGCACCCGGGCTTCTCCTTCGCACGCTTCAAGGTCATGGTCGACTTCGGCCTGCACGTCGTGGGCAGCGGCCTGGTCTACGCGCTGCGCGTGTGGGCCGAGACCGCGATCGTCGTGGCCGGGCTGGGCGTGCGCGAGATGGGCTACCTCTCGATCGCGCAGCGGCTGGTCCAGACCGCGCAGGACCTGTCGATCTCGGCGCTGCTGCCGGTCTCGATGGCCGCGTTCGCCAAGATCCGCGACTCCGTCGACCGGCTGCGCGGGGCGTACCTGCGGGCCTCGTCGGTGGCCTACGCGGTCATCACGCCGCTCATGGTGTTCCTCGCGGTCGCCGCGCCCGAGGTGGTGCAGCTGCTGTTCGGCGCGGACAAGGCCGAGAGCGCCCACGTCGTCCCGGCGCTGGCCGTGATGGCGATCGCGGGCGTCGGCTGGGCCGTCGACCAGGCGCTCCTGGTGGGCACCGGACACCCGGGTCGCTGGTTCGCCTTCATCGCCACGATCTACAGCCTGGCGCTGCTGGTGTCGCTGTACCTCGTGCAGTTCGGCCTGATGGCGGTCGTCATCGGCTGGGCCACGATCGCCACGGTGGAGGCGCTGCTGCGCTCGATCCCGGTCGCGCCCGTCATCGGCGCGACCCGGTGGCAGGTGATCCTGCCGTTCGTCGGCGTCGTGCCCACCGCGGTCATCGCGGGCGCGGTCGGCTGGGGCGTGCTGTACCTCGCCGACCCGCTGCCGCTCGTCGTCGAGATCTTCCTCGGTGGGGTGGCCGTCGGCGTCACGTACCTGCTCGCCCTCGCGGTGCTGCGCCCGCAGACCACCGCCACCGTGCTCTCGGTGCTCCCCGGCCGGATCGCGGGGCCCGCCCGCGCCGTGCTCGGCCGCCGGGTCCGCAGCGCCTGAGTCAGTCCCCGAGGACCTGCGCGTAGAGCTCCTCCACGTGCTCGACGCGGCGGTCCCACAGCGAGACTTCCGCGCTCTGCCGCCGGGCTCCCTCGGCGAGCCGAGCGCGCAGCGCGGGGTCGGCGCACAGCCGGCCGAGGGCGTCGGCCAGGTCGCGGGCCAGCTGCTCGGGATCAGTCACGGGCACCCGGATGCCGCACGCGTCGGTGACGGTGCTCGACGGTCCGCCGCGGTCGCACGCGACGACGGGCAGGCCGTGCGAGAGCGCCTCGATGACGACGATGCCGCCGGCCTCGCGGTAGCTGGGGAACACGAACACGTCGGCCTGCTCGTAGAAGGAGTCCACCTGCTCGTGGGGGACCCGGCCGTGGAACCGGACGAGGTCTGCCACGCCCAGCTCGGCGGCGAGCGCCTCGCAGGCCGCGCGGTCGTAGCCGTCGCCCACGACGTCGAACGTCGCGGTGCCGCGAGGCAGCAGCGCGAGGGCCCGCACGGCGTCGCGCACGCCCTTGGTGCGGATGACGCGGCCGACGAACAGCAGGCGCACGCCCTGCGTGCGGTCGCTCCCTGGCGCGGGGGCCGGCAGCTCCTCGATGCCGGTGTCGCTCATCGTGGTGAACGCGCGCAGATGGATGTCGCCCAGCTGCTCGCGGACGTAGTCGGCGATGCCCACCACGAGCGCGGCGTTCGCGAACGTGGCCCGCAGGCCACGGCTGTGGCGGAGCCGGAACGCGTCGAGCCGGCGCAGGCCCGTGAACCACGGCGCGCCGCCCTCCTCGTCGGCGAACGCCGGCGGCGAGTCGAGGCTGCCGCCGACGGGACCGATCACGTACGGGACGCCCGAGCGGGCCAGCGGCGAGGCGAACCGCAGCGAGACAGGGGTGAGCTGGTGGGCGAGGTCGAACCGCTCGCCCCGCGCGAGGGCCCGCCGGATCCAGCGCCGCGCCTGCCACGCGAACGGGTAGTAGCCCGGGTTCAGCATCGCCTTGAAGCGCTCGTGCCGGCCGATCAGCGGGGGCTCGGTCCACTCGACGACGCGCGCGTGCGGCACGGTCCCGGTGAGCGGCAGCCCGGCACGCTGGCGGTAGCAGAGCACGGTGACGTCGTGGCGCTCCGCGAGCCGGTGGATCCACTGATACGCGATCCAGGCCTCGCCGACGGACTCGGGGTGCGCGGTGGAGACGACCAGCAGGAGGCGCAGCCGACGCGACTCGGGGACGGGCGCGCCGGGATCGGGGCGGTCGGTCATCGCAGCGCTCACCTCGGCCTCGGGGACGGTCGCCACATCGTATCCGCGAGACGCCCTCGGGCGGGCGAATCCGGCACTACGCTCGTGTCATGGCAGACGGTTCACGGCTCGTGCCGATCGCCGGGATCGACCGGCTCCTGGGCGGGTCGATCATCCATCAGACCTTCAGCCCCCTCGACCTCCCCTCGGTCGAGGCGCTGCGCGACGCGTTCGTGCGGCTGGCCGACCACGGCCCCGAGACCCGCGTGGGGTTCGAGCGGGCCGACGCGGACCACTGGCGGTATCGCGGCCCCGCGATCGCCGACCGCGTCGAGGAGATCGTCCGCGAGGTGCCGCAGGAGGCGCCCGAGTCGGCGCAGGAGTGGCTGCTGGCCCACCTCGTCCCGGACCTGCCGCTGCAGTTCGCCGTCAAGGGCGACGAGCTCGCCGCCGTGTTCGACCACGTGCTGTTCGACGCCCCGCTGGCGGCGGCGCTGCCCGCCGTCCTGGTCGCCATGGCTGGCGGTGCGCCCGTGCCCGCACTGTTCGACGGCGTGACGGATCGTCCCGTCTCGACGGCGCTGTGGCACACCTTCGGGCGGCATCCGCGACGGGTCCTCGATCTCGTGCGCGACCGGCAGGACGGCCCGGTCACGTCGGGAGACGTGCCGCGCGAGGACGACCGCGTCCCGCTGGTCGACCCCGGAGGTCTGGGCCTGCGCCGGCACCGCAACTGCGACGCCGCGCAGATGGCCGGCGTGCGGGAGTGGGGCGCGGCGCGCGGCCTCGGGCTGAGCTCGACGCTGCTGCTGCTGACCTCCGCGGCGGTCGAGCAGGCCGGCATCCCGGTCGAGCCCCAGGGCGACCTCGTCGTGGACCTCCGTCGCTACCTGCCGGAGGGCGTGGCCACGGGCGGCAACTTCATCACGGGTGTGTCCGTCCCGGTGTGGTCGGACGGCTTCGAGCCCCGGATGCTCGGCGAGCGGCTCGATGCGCTGCTGCGGTCCGGGCGTCCGCTGGCGTCCGTCGCGATCCGGCTGCTGCGCGCGCGTCGGCGTCCGCCCCAGGTCCCGACCGCGGCCGACACCGTGGCTCGTCCCGTCCGGGCCCGGGTCTCGCTGAGCAATCCCGGCCGGCTGAGGCTCTACGAGCAGATGCCGTGGACGGCGCCGCCGGCCGAGCGACGGGCCGTGCCCGGCACCGAGGGCATCGCCCCCAACGCGATCGGCTTCATCAGCACGTCGGACGCCGGTCGGTTCCGGCTGGCCGTGTCCTTCCGCGGTGACGTGTTCGACGCCGCGACCGTGGACGCGGCGCTCGACCTGATCTTCACGGACCCGGTGGCGGTCCTGGACGCGATGCTCTGACCTGGCGCGCCCAGCGCCGGCGCAGCCGACGCCCGACGGCGCGTCGCACCACGCGGAACGGGTGCGGGACGGTGGAGCCGGTGGGCACCAGCGAGGGGTCGGGACGGCGTGGCTCGAGCACGACGATGCGGTGGACCGCTCCCGCCATGCCCAGCAGCAGGAAGTACGTGCCCATGGTCATCGGGAACGCGAAGGAGTCGAACAGCGCCATGCCCGTGGCGCCGGCGGCGATCGCGGCGAGCAGGGACAATCCGAGGTCGCGGGTGTCCTCGTCCTCGGCGAGCAGGCGCACGCGCAGGGAGACCCACAGCCCCGCGAGCGCGAGCAGCAGGAACGCCGCGGTGCCCACGAGTCCGATGCTGACCATCAGCAGCAGGTACTGGTTGTCGAAGATGCGGTACTTCGGCAGGAACGAGCCGAGGCCGCGCCCGAACGCCGGGGACTGCGTGATGAACGCCCACGCGATCTCGTAGCTGTCGGTGCGCGAGGTGATGCTGGGGTCGGTGCCGACGTTGCGGAACAGCGACTGGATCGTGCCGAACAGCCGGGGCACGGCGGCGAACAGCACCACGGCCATCGCCAGCGCGCCGGCCAGGAACAGTCGCCGCCGCTGGCGCGGCCAGCCGATCACCAGCACGGCGGCGGCCACCGCGGCGCTCACGTACGCCGATCGCGAGAACGTCAGCGCGATCGTCACGCCCACCATGAGCGTGGGGACCCACTGCAGCAGCCGGCGGTCGTGCGTGGTGTGGAACGCCGCATGCAGCGTGAACGGCAGCAGCATCGCCATGATCACGCCGTACTCGATGGGGTGCGTGGCCGTGCCCGACGGGCGGATCGTCTCGCCGCGGGTGAAGATCTGGAACTCGGCGGCCGACAGGCCGGGGATCGAGATGCGGTTGATGATCGGGTCGCTCGTGACGACCTGCATGAGTCCGAGGAACGCCATCAGCCCGCCGGCCCAGGCCAGCGCCGTGGCCAGCGTCCGGGCCCGCTCCATCGTCGAGATGCCGTCGTGGGCCACCAGCAGCGTGCCCGACCACGACAGCGTCACGGCCATCGCCACGTTCACGGGACTGATCTCGTCGAAGTCGATCGGCCGCGACATCGCGACGACGTAGGTGATCGCGACACAGCCGACGAAGCCGAAGAGGGCCCGGCGCACGGGCAGCACCTCGCGCGGGTTGCTCTGGCTGGTGGTGCGGCCCACCTGGTAGAGCGCCCAGCCGCCCAGGCTCACGAGGCCGACGAGCATCGAGGGCGAGCCGGCGCTGCCGAGCGCGGGGACGACCAGCCGGGACGGGATCGCGTAGAGGATGGTCAGGTAGAGCAGCAGCCACGTGACCGAGTCCATCCGCGCGGGGGTCCGGACGGTCGAGCTCATGGCGGGGTGAGGCTCCGCGTGGTCTCGGCGGGGCGCTCGTCCTCGGGCTCCCACTCCCGGGCGGGCTCGGCCGCGTCGTCGGACGCGGTGGGCTCGGTGCCCTCCTGCTCGGTCTCGGCCTCCGCGGCGGCCTCGGCCTCGCGGCGGCGCTTGGCCGCACCGAGGCGACGGGCCAGCGCGTCGATGCCGGCCGTGGCGCCGGCGGTGATCGCCAGGCCCACGGCCACGGCCGCGACGAGGGCGCGCGTCGTGGCCCGGGTGACCGGGGTGGCGTCGAGGTCGGCGGCCAGCTGCATCGAGGTGATGGAGTCGCCCTTCGGCACGTCCTGCTGGCGCTGGAGATCGGCCAGGGCCTGCGGAGCCGCGGCCAGGACCAGCTCGAGGGTGTCGATCGTGGCCTTGGCGGACTGGGCCGAGACCTGCACCAGCACGACCGGGCCGCGCATCGTCGGGTCGGTGGAGACCTCGTAGAGCGCGTTCGGCTGCTCGGCGACGATCTGCTCGCGGACCTCGTCGCCGTTGAGGCGCGCGACCACGAGCGACGTCGGGACGTCGAGGTTGTTCAGCTGCAGGAACGGGTTCTCGATGCCCTCGCCGCTGACCTGGTCCTCGGGCGGGAGCAGCAGCACCGTGCCGCTGGCCTCGTAGACGGGCGGAGTGGACGTGTACGCGACGTAGCCCAGCACTCCGGTGAGGAGCAGGCCCGCCACGACGACGTACCAGCGCCTCAGCACCGTCCTGACGACTTCTACCAGCATGGATTCCCCAACGGTCTCGTTCCCCGACTGCCGCACGAAGACCCCGTGCCGGCCGTCGTCCCCCCATCGTAACGAGGCATGCGTCACGTGGGGCGCTTTCTCATCCGGGGGACGGAGGCCGTCGTTCCGGGCGGTTCGGGCCGTGCCCCGTGTCAGACTGGGCGGACACGCGGACGGTCGGGCCGCGGACGAGGAGTGACGTGGTCTTCTGGGACGTGCTGGTGGCGGCGGCTCGCCGCTGGTACGTCGTGTTCCTGGGACTGATGGTCACCTACGTCGCGATCGCGGCCGTCGAGGCGCGCCAGGACGTCTACTACCTGCGCGGCCAGGCCGTGTTCGTCGCGCCGGCCAGCCAGGTCTACCCCAACAAGCTGCGCGTCAACGCCGCCGACCTCATCACGGTCGCCGGCATCGTGGGCAAGCGGATCAACGGCATGGAGGCGCTGCCCAAGACGGCGTCGTCGGCGGCCACCATGGTGGGTCGCGGCGTGCGCGACGGCGTGCTCATCACGCTGCCCGACAACGGGGTCCAGTGGGCGCCCTACTACGACACGCGCGCCCTCTACATCGAGGTCGCGGCGCCCGATCCCGACACCGCCCGTGAGCGCCACCGCGCGGCCCTGGCCGAGATCGACGCGGAGCTCAGGGAGCTGCAGGACGAGCAGGACGTCGCGGCCAACGAGCGGGTCACGATCGCCCCGTCGCCGGAGTCCCCGGCCGTCTACCGCCTCGGCGGGCAGCCGATGTTCGCCAAGATCATGACCCTCGCGATCGGCGGCGGCATCACGCTGACGATCGTGGCCGCCCTCGAGCGCCGCGCCCAGCGCCGGCGCAGCCCGCAGACGACCGCGCCCGCCGAGCGCGAGCTCGTCAGCAGCAGCTGAGGCTCGGCGCGGCGGGCGCGGTCGGTCCTGCTTCGGGTCAGCCCCGGAAGCCCAGGCACGAGAGCGGACGCTTGGACGCCCAGGCGCCGGTGCCCTCGTTGTAGCTCACGTACTCGTTGCCCGCGCCCCACGTGATCCCGCCGCTGCAGGACTGGTTGTGGCTCGGCCCGTAGTACCAGGAGTCGTCGACGACCTTGAGGTTCCGGACGGTGCCGGGGGTGTCGAGCCGGAAGACGAAGCCGCCTCCGGACACCAGCACCTTGTCGATGTCGGCGCTGGTGTTGCCCTGGGTCGGGTAGAAGAACGCCGAGTTGCCGATGCAGTACGGCGTCGGGTTCAGCTTGAGCACCGAGTTGCGCACGGTGACCTTCGGGCCGTTGTAGCCCTGCAGGGCGTCGCCGTGCCAGTCGATGCCGCTCCCGGCGCGCTCGCAGCCCGCGTAGGCGTTGACGTTGACGAACGTGTCCTCGACGCGGACCTCGCCGCAGCCGTAGTCCTTGCCGCCGACGCGCAGGCCCTCGGACGGACCGTCGATCTTGACCCGGCGAGCGGTGTAGCCGCCGAACTGGATCGCGGGCTGGCCGATGTCGGTGCTGCCGCGCAGGATCGTCGTGTCCTCGATGACCAGGCCGTTGGAGCACTGGCGGCTGAAGACGTTGTTGACCTGACCGCTGCTGATCTCGACCCGACGGACCGTGACGTTGTTGGCCCGGATGTTCAGGTTGCCGTTCACGATGCGCAGGTCCTGCACCACGGCGCCCGCGGTGGTGACGTTGTAGTCACCGTTCACGGTGGTCCGCGGCGACCAGCCCGACGGCGTGCCGGTGGAGGCGCGGGTCGGGAAGTTGGCGCCACCGGGTGCCGTGGTCGGCGCCGTCGTCGGCTCCGTGGTGGGGCTCGTCGTGGGCGACGTCGTGGTCGGCTCGCTCGTCGGCTCCGTGGTGGGGCCGGTCGTGGGAGCCGTGGTCGGTGCCGTGGTGGGCTGGCTCGTGGGTGCCGTGGTCGGGCCCGAGGTGGGGCTCGTGGTCGGCGGGGGCGTGGTCGGCCCCTCGCCGCCGGTCGAGACCACCACGTCGACGTGGTAGTTCGAGGCCCGGTAGGTGCGGGTCGGGAAGTTGCCGAGCCGGCCGCTGTAGACGCCGGCGTTGGGCTCGGCCTTCAGGACGCCGTTGCTGATCGACCGGGTGAACTGGCGCTGGTCCTGGGGCTGGCGGCCCTGGGGCGCGGAGTACGACACGATGTAGTCGTCGCCCGGCTCGAGCTGCACGGGGGAGTCCAGCTGCACGGTGTCGAGGCCCGTCTGGCTCGACGGCTCGAACGTCACGGTCGACAGGGCGCGGCCGGTGGACGACCAGAGCGTCGCGATCGTGCCCGCGTTGAGCGTGTGGTTGCGGTACACCTGGATCGCCTCGGCGTACGCCGGGCTGGTGACCTGGAACTTGAGTCCGACCTCCCACGGTCGGGAGTCGCCCAGGGCGCGTGGGCGCAGGTCGTCGGGCAGCAGACTCTGGGTCTGCTCCGCCGCGGACGTGCGCTCCGTCGCTGCGAAGAGGGCTGGGGTGGTGAGGGTGACGGCGAGCAGTGCCATGACGAGACTGCGTCGCGAGAGGGTGAGGTTCCGCTTGGCCGAGATCCTGCGGTGCTTTCTGGGGGAACGATGGGTCAACGGCATGAAGTTAAGCCTTGTGAATAGGGGCTTGGTCGCGCCAACCCTTGCATGGTGCGACACGGCGATGCAAGCGGAATGACGGGGAGAACGGGCCGTTCCGTGTTACCCGAGTGCTTCAGGATGCAGGAGGGATCGGGCCGCGCGAGAGCACGAAGCGCTCCAACTCCTCCCGTGTGACCAAGTCCACATAGTTCGTTCTGACGGGTCCGGTATGGTGCGTGCTACCCAGTAGGGCCTCCCAGACTCCGACGTAAGCCTCCGACTGTGGTTTCCAGTCCAAGTGGGTCGCGACCCGATCGCGGGCCTCTCGGGCCAGCCTGACGCGCAGTTCGGGGTCGTCGAGCAGTCGCTCGACGGCATCGGCGAAGGCGCCCAGATCGCCCGATTCCACGAACAGACAGGTCTCACCTGCCGAGACGCGGGTCTCCACGAGGTCGAACGAGACGGTGGGCAGCGCGTACGCCATGTACTCCATCGTCTTGTTCATCGTGGAGACGTCGTTGAGGGGCGTCTTGAGGTCGGGACACAGGCCCACGCTGGCGGCGCTGAGCTGGCGCGCGATCTCGGGCGGACCGACCCGGCCGGTGAACGTCACGACGTCGTCGAGCCCCAGCTCGGTGCTGCGCCGGCGCAGGTCCTCGTAGCAGTCGCCGAAGCCCATGAGGACGGCGTCGACGTCGGTGCGGCCGCGGCGGTGCACGAGCTCGTCCATCACGTCGAGGACGGTCTCGACGCCGTCCTGCGGGCCCATGATCCCCAGGTACGCCAGGGTGTGCCGGGTCCGGTCGGCGTCCTCGGGCAGGTGGATCGGGCGCATCGTGGAGGTGTCGGGGCCGCTGCGCACGACGGTGACGTCGGCGGGATCGAACCCCCCGCGCTCGATCGCGATCCGCTTGTACGACTCGTTCGTGGAGATGACGTGGGTGGCCGTGGCGTACGTGCGGCGCTCGAGCCAGCGCAGGAAGCCCAGCTGGAGGCGGCCCATGAGGGAGGTCGGCTCGCCGAAGCGCGAGAGGAACAGCTCGGGGTTGAGGTCGTGCTGGTCGAAGACGAAGGTCACGCCGCGACGCCGCCACAGCCGCGCCAGCGCCCAGTACGTGTCCGGCGGGTTGCAGGCTTGGATCGCCTGGAAGGGGCGCTCGCGCCACACCTTGAGCGACAGCCGCGCGGTGCGCAGCCACGAGTAGACGAACTCGACGAGGTAGCCCAGCGCGCCCGAGGCCTGCGGCGCCGGCCGGTACTTGTGGATGCGGACGCCGTCGAGGGTCTCCGCGGACGGGTCGCCCGGGCCCTTCGGGCAGATCACGCTGACGTCGAAGCCGGCGGCGATCAGCGCCCGGCACTCCAGCCACACCCGGCGGTCCAGCGGGACGGGCAGGTTCTGGACGATCACGAGGACGTGAGGCCGGGGCGCGGACGCGTGCGACATGGGCACCAGCCTAGGGAGTCCGGGACCCCGTCGTGGGGAAACCGCGGCGGTCGTCGGGCCCGCTCCGAGGCGGTACCGGAGGCCCCGCGCCGGTGCCATACTCCTGCCATGACGACAGAGCAGGCACCTCGGCGGACCCCACCGGTCGTCGTCACGCCGCCCACCGGGTGGGACCTGTCCTCGTGGCAGGGCCTGGTCGACATCGTCCGCGAGGACATGGCGTCGCACGCCCGCGGCTGGCTCGTCCCGGCCAAGCACATGCTCGCGGTGCACCGCTTCGGCGAGTGGGTCCACGCCCCGCAGCGCGGGCTGCTCGTGGGCCGGCTCGGCCGCATCGCCTACAAGCTCGTCAACGCGGCCTACGTCCGGAACGTCCTCGGGTTCGAGGTCAGCCACGACACCGCGATCGGGCGCCACGTCGTCTTCGTCCACCAGAACGGCGTCGTGCTCCAGCCCGGCGCGGTCATCGGCGACGACTGCATGATCTACCACGGCGTCACCCTCGGGCGGCGCTGGGAGCCCGACCACGCCGAGGCCTACTACCAGCCTCCGCGCATCGGCCGCGGCGTCCACCTGGGCGTCGGCTGCGTGGTGATCGGAGCGGTCAGCGTGGGCGACGGGGCGAAGGTCGGACCCAACGCCGTCGTCGTCACCGACGTCCCGGAGGGCGGCAGCGTCGTGTCGCCCCCCGCCCGGTCGCTGAGGCTGCGATGACGGCTGCGTCGTTCGCCGACCTCCTGCGGCTGGCGGACGACCCGGAGCGCGTCGCGGTGGTCGACGGCGACGTCACGCTGACCCGCGGCGAGCTGTACGACCGCGCCCGCGAGCGGGCGGCGCTGATCGAGCGCTCGGTCCCCGAGGACGAGCGCGTGGCGCTGTCGGGCACCGGGCACGAGGCCGTGGTCGACCTCGTCGCGGTGCTGCTGGCGGGGCGTTCGCTCGTGATGCTGCCGCGCCCCACGCCCGAGCGCACGCGCGAGCTCGCCGCCCGCTCGCGCTGCCGCCTCGACCTCGCCGCCGGCGTGCTGGAGCCGTTCGGCGTCGAGCCGTCCACCGACCCGCGCCACCTCCCCGGCGACGGCATCGCCGACACGGGGTCGCCCGAGGCGCTGCTGCTGTTCACGTCGGGCACCACCAGCGAGCCGAAGGGCGTGCGCCTGTCCGCGCGGAACGTGGCCTGCAACGTCACGGCGGTCGACCAGGTCGTCGAGCCGTGGGACCCCGACGCGGACGTGCTCGGCTTCGTTCTCGACCCCACGCACTCCTACGGCTTCTCGATGGTGCTGCTGGCGCTCATGCGCTCGGTGCCGCTGCTGATGACCGCGGGCACGCTGCCGTCGCGACCGCTGGCCGAGCTGCTCGACCGGCACCGCGTCACCGTGCTGCCGTGCGTCCCCTACTACCTGCGCCTCGTCGCGCGGCGGTTCACGCTCGGCCAGGACTTCGCGCCGCACCTGCGCACGCTGCTGCTGGCCGGGGGAGGGGTCTCCGACGCCGCACTCGCCGAGCTGACCTCGGGCTTCGACGGCGGCACGCACCTCATGTACGGGCTGACCGAGGCCACCGCGCGGGTCGCGGTGCGCCCGCCCGCGAGCGCCGCCCCGGCCGACTCGGTGGGGCTGCCGCTCCCGGGCACCACGGTCGACCTCGTCGACGAGGACGGCCACGTGGTCACGGGGCGCGAGGGGCGGATCCGGGTCACGGGCCCCTCGGTCTTCCTGGGCTACCTCGGCGACCCGGTGCGCGAGCCGGGCACGCCGCTGGTCACGACCGACCTCGGACGGATGGACGCGCGCGGCCACCTCACGGTGACGGGCCGGCTCGCCGAGATGATCAACTTCCGCGGCAACCGCGTCTCGGCCGTGGCGGTCGAGGCCGACGTGGCTCGGGTCGACGGCGTCGCCGGCGCGCTGCTGCTGGCCGACGACACAGTGGAGGACGCCCAGTGCTCGCTGTTCGTCGAGCTCGCGCCGGGCGTGGAGCGCGACGGCCTCACCCGCCGGATCCTGGCCGCGGTCGAGCCGCGTGGACTCGTGCGCGAGGTGACCGTGGTCGAGCGGCTCGAGACCACCCGCACCGGCAAGCTCGTGCGGCGCCGGCCCGTGCCGGCGCCCGAGGCCTGACTCAGAGCGACGTCAGCAGGTACTCCGCGTAGAGCGCGCGGCGCGTGTAGAGCTCGAAGAACTTCTCCACGTCCGACGTCGACAGCCCGAGCCGCTCGGCCGTGGCGCCGGCGTCCTCCTTCTGGTCCCACGCGAGCCACAGCTCGTCGTTCGTGCGCACCGAGGTGCCGTAGAAGTACTCCTCCTGGCTCTGCGGCGCGCTGAAGGTGTCGGTCGTGGGCGGGCGCTGCTGGACGGACTCGGGCACGCCGATGTGCGCGGCCACCTCGTACACGTGCGACTTCAGCAGGTGGCGCAGCGGGAAGACCTCACCGCAGCCGTCGCCGTGCTTGACGTAGAAGCCCTGGTCGAGCTCGAGCCGGTTGGAGGTGCCCACGACGATCTGGTTGCGCTCGTCGGCGATCCGGTAGGTCGAGAGCATCCGGATGCGCTGCTTCTGGTTCGTCGCGGCCATGATCGTCAGGAAGTCGCGGCCGCCCAGGCGGTGCATCGTCTGCTCGCCGCCGCGGATCACGTTGAGGCGGAACGACTGGAGCTGCTCGTCGTTGCCGAGGGCGGGGTCGAACTCGACGGAGTAGCGGTCGCCCGCGTCGGCGTCGAACTCCGGCACGATCCGGCGCACCACCGCGAGCCGGTCGTCGTAGCAGCCGAGCGCGTCGAGCGGGGCCGTGATGTCACGGTGCAGCAGCTCCACGCCGAACGCGTCGGCGACCTCCTGGGCGTAGCCGACGGTCTCGCCCGAGCTCTCCTTGTCGGGCAGCGTCAGCGCCACGACGCGCTTCGGCCCGAGCGCCCGGACCGCGAGGCCGAGGCACGCCGAGGAGTCGATGCCGCCGCTGAGCGCGACGATCGCCCCGGTGCGGCGGAAGTGCCGGGCCGTGTCGCGGATCGACGAGACCAGCAGGTCGGTGGTGGCGGCCACGTCCTCGAGGTCGATCCGGCGGCTCAGTTCCTGGATGTCGGTCATGCGGTTCCCCTTCGAAGGTCGGCGCTCGCGTCCGCGAAGCCGTAGGTCTGGACGAGCATCTGCGTGCTGAGGATCCACACGAGCGCGAGGTCGTCGTGGAAGCTCGTGCGGCTGCGCTGCGTCTTGTCGATGAGCCACGCGACGCGGCGCGGGTCGAGCACCTCGGTGTCGGCCACCGCGTCGGGGGACAGGTACCGCTCCAGCAGGGCGCGTCCGGTGGGGGAGCGGAAGACGCCGCCCTCGGGCGCGGTGTACGGCTGCTTGACCCGCTCGGTGACGGCGGGTGGCAGCTGGTCGCGCACGGCCTCCTTCAGCACGAGCTTCTCGTTCAGCTCGTGCAGCTTCGACGCCTCGGGCAGCGTCAGCGCGAAGTCGATGACGTCCTCGTCGAGGAAGGGGTAGCGGCACTCGACGCTCTGTGCCATGAACGGGCGGTCACACTGCGTGGCCAGCAGGGAGGTGCCCAGGAAGTAGGTGGCCTCGAGGTACTGGGCGCGCTCCACCGTGGACCAGCCGTGGAACGCCTCGGGCAGTCGCTCGCGGACGCGCTCGAGCGTGCCCTCCAGCGAGACCTGCTCGCGCAGCGGCTCCGCGAGGTACTGGGTGATGCGGAACGCCGCGCTCCAGCGGTGCAGGTGGGAGAACACGGGGTCGTCGTGCTGCTCGAGGCCGCGCTCGTAGAAGGCGCGTCCCGCGCCGCGGCCCAGCTGCTCCTGGTGCGCGAGCGCCTTCTCCAGCAGCCGCGCGAAGGCGGGGGAGTCGGGGTCGGCGCTCCACTGGTCGCGGATCGAGGCCACCTTGAACACGTCGTAGCCGCAGAACAGCTCGTCGGCTCCCTCGCCGCTGAGCACGGCCCGCGAGCCGCTGTGCTTGATCCGCTCGGCGAGTGCGATGGAGGAGCCCGGGGCCGTGCGCATGAGCGGCAGCTCGGCGTGCCGGGTGATGAGCTCGAGGGCGCGGGCCACGGCCTCGTCGTCGCACACGATCGCGTCGTGGTGGGTGCCGAAGTGCTCCGAGACCATCGCCTGGAAGGGCGCCTCGTTGAGTCCGTCCTGCGTGAACTGGATGGAGAAGCTGTCGATCCGCTGCTCGGGCCGGATCGCCCGCAGCGCCGCCAGGACGGCACTGGAGTCGAGGCCGCCCGACAGCAGCACCGCGGGGTCGCCGTACTGGGGCACGCGGCGCTCGACCGCGGCGGTGAGCAGGCCGAGCAGCTCCTTGGCCTGGTCGTCCACGGGACGGTCGTCGCGCTGGTCGGCGAAGGCGAAGCTCCAGTAGCGGGTCACCGTCTCGCGGCCCTCGTGCGACGCGACGAACGAGCCCGCCGGGACCGAGGACACGCCGTGGAAGGCGGTGCGTCCGGGGTGCAGGCCCCACAGGACGCCGGCATCGACGATGTCGGGCAGGGACATCGGGGTGCGCAGGCCCGCGTCGGCGAAGGCCTTCACCTCGGAGGCGAAGACCAGCTCGTCGGCGGCCGTGCGGGTCCAGAACAGCGGCACGATGCCCAGCCGGTCACGTCCCAGCAGCAGCCGGCGCCGCTCGTCGTCCCAGAACGCGATCGCGAACTGGCCGCGGAAGCGCGCGAACGCGTCGGTGCCCCACTCCATGAGGGAGTGCAGGACGACCTCGGTGTCGCCCGCGGTGCGGAACGAGTGACCGAGCGCCGAGAGCTGCGCGCGCAGGTCGGCGAAGTTGTAGACCTCGCCGTTGAACGACAGCAGGTAGCGGCCGGCGTCGTCGGCCATCGGCTGGCGCGAGGTGGGCTTGTCGACCAGGGCCAGCCGGACCGTGCCGAAGTGCGCCGGCCCCGAGCTGGTCGAGAGGCTCTCGTCGGGGCCGCGGTGCGCGATGCTGGCGAGCATCCGCTCGACCGACCGCAGTCGGTGGGCGTCGTCGTGGGCCGCCGGTGCGACGATCCCCGCAATTCCGCACATGGAGGGTCCCGGTGCGGATCAGCTGTGCTGCACGATGAAGTCGACGACGGAGTCGACGGACGCGAAGGTGGCGCGCGTCTCCTCCTCCGCGGCGAGCGGGCGACCGATGCGGTCCTCGACGAAGACGGCGACCTCGGCGATGCCCAGGGAGTCCAGGACGTCGTCGACCAGCGGCGAGTCGTCCTTCAGCTCCTCGGGATCGAGAGGGATGAGCTCCCCCAGGATCAGGTCGCGCAACTCCTGCACCAACTCGTCTCGCGTGGCCATGGGTACTCCTCATCTCCGCAACCGCTGGTGTTCCACCGAGTGTCCCCCGACCTCGGTGTCACCGGACAGTACCAGTCGAATAACGCTGAATTCTCGGGTTCTGGGCAACCGTGGGACGGTACGATCTGGGGTACCGGACCACGTATTTTCACAGGAGTCACACGGCTCTCCGCTGATACCCGCCGACGGGAGGAGATTCCATGGCGAGGAGATGGATCGCGGCCGTCGCGGCGGTCGCAGCCGTGGCGCTCGCGGCCGGCGTCGGCATCGCGGTGGCGGCCGACGTCGAGGACGTGGCCGGCGAACCCTTCACCCCTGCCGAGGCGAGCGAGGCCGACGTGAGAGCTCTGGAATCGACCAAGGTCTTCTTCGCCCACCAGTCCGTGGGCGACGACGTGCTGCGGGGGCTCGCCCTCGTGCACGACCGCGAGGGGCTGCCGCAGCCGGCGGTCGCCGAGGCCACGAGCGTGGCCGGCCCGGGCGTCACCCACATGCACGTGGGCACCAACGGCGACCCGATGGGCAAGATCGAGGAGTTCGACTCCGTCGTCCGCTCCGGGGTCGGCGACGAGGCCGACGTCGTCGTCTTCAAGCTCTGCTACGTCGACCTGTGGGCGACCACCGACCACGAGAAGGTGTTCGCGGCCTACCGCGACACCCTCCGCTCCCTGCAGGAGGCGTACCCCGACACCGCGTTCGTGGCCACCACCGAGCCGCTCACCACCCGCCGCAGCTGGAAGGGCTGGGTCAAGAAGGCGATCGGCCGCGACGACGGCCTGGCCAACCAGCACAACATCGCCCGCGAGCAGTACAACCAGCTCGTGCGCGCCGAGTTCACCGAGCCGGGCGAGCTGTGGGACATCGCCGCGATGCAGTCCACCACCCCGTCGGGCGACCGCGTGGCCGCCGTCGAGGACGGCCAGACCTTCTACTCCCTCTACGACGGCTACGCCCGCGACCCGGGCCACCTCAACGAGGAGGGCAGCGTCGTCGCCGCCGAGAGCTTCCTCGCCGCGGTCTCGGCCGCCACCGCCCGGTGACCGACGCCGTGGCCGTGACGTGCGGCGTCGACATCGTGTCCGTCGCGCGGATCGCCGCCGCGGTCGAGCGGTCGGGCCAGCCGTTCCTGCACAAGTACTGGACCGAGGACGAGCTCCGGTACTGCGACGGCCGGCCCGAGCGGCTCGCCGCGCGCTGGGCCGCGAAGGAGGCGGTGATGAAGGCCCTCGAGGGCGGCTTCGACCGCTTCGACCCGCTGACGATCGAGGTGCGGCGCGACGACGGGGGAGTCCCACGGCTGCACCTCAGCGGTGCCGCCGCCGAGCACGCACGCGACTCCGGCCTCGCGTCGTGGTCCCTCTCGCTGTCGCACGAGCGCGAGCACGCGATCGCGATGGTCACCGCCGTCCGGCGGGCGCCGGGTCCGGCCCCGTCCTGAGGATCGCCCGGCGGGTCCCGCGCGGGTCCTGCCCGTAGGCTTGACAGGCCATGGCACAACCTGAACTGACGGCGGCGGTCGCCGCTGAGCCCCACCTCGTCGAGTTCGCCTCGGCCCTGCGATCCGGGGCCGGCACCGCGCAGCTCACCGCCCCTCCCGCCTTCCATCCCTTCGTCGCCTCGGCACTCGCCGGCGACGAGGCCGTCGTCGTCGCCGTCACCGCCACCGAGCGCGAGGCCGACGACCTCGCCGCCGCCGTGAGCTCGCTGATCGGCCGCGAGAAGGTCGCCACGTTCCCCGCCTGGGAGACCCTGCCGCACGAGCGGCTCTCGCCGCGCTCGGACACCGTCGGCCGCCGCCTCGCCGTGCTCCGCCGCGTCGTCCACGGCGGCGCCGAGCGCCCGAGGGTCGTCGTGGCCCCGATCCGCTCGATCCTCCAGCCGCAGGTCAAGGGCCTGGCCGACCTCGAGCCCGTCGAGCTGCGGGCCGGCCAGGACGTCGAGCTCGACGACGTCGTCGGGCGCCTCGCGGCCGCCGCGTACAGCCGCGTCGACCTCGTGGAGCGCCGCGGCGAGTTCGCCGTCCGCGGCGGCATCGTCGACGTCTTCCCGCCCACCGAGGACCACCCGCTGCGCGTGGAGTTCTGGGGCGACACGGTCGACGAGATCCGCCGCTTCGCCGTCGCCGACCAGCGCACCCTCGAGCCCGTCGAGCGGCTGTGGGCCCCGCCGTGCCGCGAGCTGCTGCTCACCGACGAGGTCCGCGCCACCGCCGCGCGCTACGCCGAGAGCCACCCGTCGCTGGGTGAGCTGTTCACCAAGCTGTCCGAGGGTCACGCCGTCGAGGGCATGGAGTCGCTCGCGCCCGTGCTGGCCGGCGAGATGGAGCTGTTCGTCGACCTGCTGCCGCCGGGGTCGACGATCATCGCCTCCGAGCCCGAGCGCATCAAGGCACGCGCCGCCGACCTCTTCGCCACGAGCGAGGAGTTCCTCGCCGCGTCCTGGGCCACCGCCGCCGGCGGTGGCGAGAGCCCGATCGACCTCGGCTCGGCGGGCTTCCACGAGCTCGGCGACGTCCGCGACCACGTGGCCGAGCTCGGCCTGGGCTGGGGCGAGGTCTCCTCGTTCGCGCTCGACGCGTCGCACGTCGTCGAGGCCGAGCCCGCGCCGCAGTACCGCGGCGACACCGAGGCCGCCGTCGCCGACATCGTGAAGTGGCGCGCCGACGGACGCCACCTCGTGCTGGTCGCGCCGGCGCACGGCCAGGCCCAGCGCAGCGTCGAGTGGCTCGCCGAGCACGACATCCCCGGCTCGATCGTCGACCGCGCGTCCGGCAGCGACGGCGTCGAGCAGGGCGTCGTCCAGGTGATCTGCGCCGACATCGGTCACGGCTTCGTCTCGGAGTCCCTCGGCCTCGTCGTGCTGACCCGCGACGACCTCGTCGGCCAGCGCGCGCCCGAGCGCTCCGAGAAGTCGATGCCCGTGCGTCGCCGGCGTCAGATCGACCCGCTCGAGCTCAAGCCCGGCGACCCGGTGGTGCACGAGCAGCACGGCGTCGCCCGCTACGTGGAGCTGGTCAACCGCGTCGTCCACGGCGCGGCGCGCGAGTACCTCGTGCTGGAGTACGCGCCCAGCAAGCGCGGCCAGCCCGCCGACCGCCTCTTCGTGCCGATGGACCAGCTCGACCAGGTCAGCCGGTACGTCGGCGGCGAGTCGCCCACGCTCGACCGCCTCGGCGGCGGCGACTGGACGAACCGCAAGAACCGCGCCCGCCGCGCCGTGCGCCAGATCGCCGACGAGCTCATCAAGCTCTACGCCGCGCGCCAGTCCACCAAGGGTCACGCCTTCGGGCCCGACACGCCGTGGCAGGCCGAGCTCGAGGACGCCTTCGCCCACGTCGAGACGCCCGACCAGCTCGCCACGATCGACGAGGTCAAGCGCGACATGGAGCGCACCGTGCCGATGGACCGCCTCGTGTGCGGCGACGTCGGCTACGGCAAGACCGAGATCGCCGTGCGCGCCGCGTTCAAGGCCATCCAGGACGGCAAGCAGGTCATCCTGCTCGTGCCCACCACGCTGCTCGTGCAGCAGCACTACGCCACGTTCGCCGAGCGCTTCGGCCAGTTCCCGGTCACGATCAAGCCGCTCTCGCGCTTCCAGACCGAGAAGGAGTCCAAGGCGACGCTGGAGGGCCTGGCCGACGGCTCGGTCGACCTCGTCATCGGCACCCACCGGCTGCTGCAGCCGGGCGTGAGGATCAAGGACCTCGGCCTCGTGATCGTCGACGAGGAGCAGCGCTTCGGCGTCGAGCACAAGGAGGCGCTCAAGCACCTGCGCGCGGCCGTCGACGTGCTGAGCATGTCCGCCACGCCGATCCCGCGCACGCTCGAGATGGCCGTCACCGGCATCCGCGAGATGAGCACGATCGCCACGCCCCCGGAGGAGCGCCACCCCGTGCTCTCGTTCGTCGGCGCCTACGACGACAAGCAGGTCACCGCCGCGATCCGGCGCGAGCTGCTGCGCGAGGGTCAGGTCTTCTACCTGCACAACCGCGTGCAGAGCATGGACAAGGCCGCCGCCCGCATCCGCGAGCTCGTGCCCGAGGCCCGCGTCGCGGTGGCGCATGGCAAGATGGGCGAGCACCAGCTCGAGGAGGTCATGGTCGACTTCTGGGAGAAGCGCTTCGACGTACTGGTGTGCACCACGATCGTGGAGTCGGGCCTCGACGTCTCGAACGCCAACACCATGCTCATCGAACGCGCCGACACCCTCGGCCTCTCGCAGCTGCACCAGCTGCGCGGCCGCGTGGGCCGTGGTCGCGAGCGCGCCTACGCCTACTTCCTCTACCCGCCGGACAAGCCGCTCACCGAGACCGCGCACGACCGCCTCGTCACGATCGCGCAGCACTCCGAGCTCGGCGGCGGCATGGCCGTGGCGATGAAGGACCTCGAGATCCGCGGCGCCGGCAACCTGCTCGGCGGCGAGCAGTCGGGCCACATCGCCGATGTCGGCTTCGACCTCTACATCCGACTCGTCGGCGAGGCGGTCGCGGAGTTCCGCGGCGACGCCGCGCCCGAGAAGGAGGTCAAGCTCGAGCTGCCGGTCGAGGCGCACCTGCCCCACGACTACGTGCCCAGCGAGCGCCTGCGCCTCGAGATGTACAAGCGGCTCGCCGACGTGCGCGCCACGTCCGACATCGACGAGCTGCGCACCGAGCTCGAGGACCGGTACGGCCGGATGCCCGACTCGGTGGAGGCGCTGCTCGACGTGGCGAGGCTGAGGGTCAAGGTCCGGGCGGCGGGCTTGTCCGAGGTCACCTCGGCCGGCTCGAACATCCGCTTCACCCCGGTCCAGCTGTCGGAGTCGGCGAAGCTGCGGATGAACCGGATCTACCCCAAGAGCCTGTACAAGGAGGCCGTGAAGGTGCTCCTCGTGCCGGCTCCGCGCGAGCCCGGGATCGGCGGCAAGCCGCTGCGCGGGCGGGCGCTGCTGGAGTGGGTCGGCACGGTCGTCGACACCATCACCGGCTGATCGCCTGAGAGGGTCCCAAGAGGTTCGGAAACCGCCAGAATCACGGGCGGATCCGGGTTACTGTCAGGCGTGACCGACGCCCAGACCACCGAGGCGACGCCCGCGGAGAAGCCGCGCTGGCGGCGCGTGCTGCGCAGCCTGACGATCGTCACCTCGATCGTCGTGGCGGTCGCCGTGGTGGCCGCGCTCGGCACGGGCCTGTGGCTGCAGGACAAGCTCGGCGGCCAGGTCGACCACCTGCCGTCGGCGATGCCGGCGGGCGAGCGTCCCGCGGAGTCGGCCGGCGACTCGATGAACATCCTGCTCATGGGCAGTGACAAGCGCGTCGACGGCTCGGTCGCGGGTCAGCGCAGCGACACGATGATGGTCGTGCACGTCCCGTCGAACCGCGAGGGCATCGGCGTCATCGGCATCCCGCGCGACTCGTGGGTGCAGGTGCCGGGACACGGCCCCGCCAAGATCAACGCGGCGTTCGCGTGGGGCGGTCCCGCCCTCGCGGTCGAGACGGTGGAGAACCTCACCGATGTCCGGATCGACCACGTCGCGGTCATCGACTGGGAGGGCTTCAAGGCGCTCACGGATGCCCTCGGCGGCGTCGAGATCACGGTGCCGAACACCGTCACCGACGGCTACTCCGGCCGCACGTGGCGCGCCGGCACCCAGCGCATGGACGGCGCGACGGCGCTCGACTACGTGCGCCAGCGGGCCGGCCTCGCGGGCGGCGACTTCGACCGCATCAAGCGTCAGCAGAACTTCCTGCGGGCCCTCATGGCGCAGACCCTCTCGACCGGGACCTTCGCCAACCCGGTGCGGCTCTACGGTGCGCTGGACGCGGTGACGAAGAACCTCTCCGTGGACGAGGACTGGACCACCGGGGACCTGCGGAACTTCGCGTGGTCCCTGCGCTCGATCCGCGGCTCCGACGTCGCGTTCACCACCGTCCCGGTGAAGGGCACGGGCATGGAGGGGGAGCAGAGCGTCGTCTACCTCGACCGCCAGGCGGGCGAGGACCTGTGGCAGGCCGTGCGCGAGGACACGGTCGCCGACTGGGTCGCCGCGACCGGCGCGGGCCTGCCGTCCGACGTGAACTGAGTCACGCTCGGTAGTCTGACGCCATGTCGAAGACCCGCCTGGCCGTCCTCGGGATCGCCGCGCTGCTGATGGCGGGCTGTGGCCCGGTCAACCCCGGTGCCGCAGCCGTCGTCGACGGCACCCGGATCCCCATGTCCGACGTCGACGACGTCGCCGACGTGTACTGCACCGCCTCCCTCTCGGGGCAGGGTGGCAGCGCCGCCGGCATCGACTCCTCCGCGCTGCGTCGCCAGTCGGTGGCCGACCTCGTGTCCGGCGCCGTCGCCGACCGCGTCGCGAAGGAGCGGGGCTACCAGGTCACGGTCCCGGCGCTCGCCGCCGCCGACCGCCAGCAGCTGGAGCAGATGTTCGGCGACGACCTCGACGCGGCGCTCGAGCTCATCGAGCGGAACCAGCGCACTGGCGTGATCGCCCAGGAGATGGCGCGCGAGGCCGGCGCCTCCGCCCAGGACGGCGAGGCGCTCGCGCAGGCCGGCCAGCAGCTGCTCGCGCAGGCCACCGCCGAGAGCGACATCGACATCGATCCGCGCTTCGGCCTCGACGACACGATCCAGCAGATCGCCGACAGCGGATCGCTGTCGGTCGCCGGCGGCGAGCTCGACGCCACCGCCACCGAGGACCGTCCGGCCGCGCTGCAGTGCTCCTGACGTGAGCGACGAGTTCGACCGCCTCGTCGAGGTCATGCGGCGGCTGCGGGCCGAGTGCCCGTGGACCCGTGAGCAGACCCACGCCTCCTTGCGCCACTACGTGATCGAGGAGGCGTACGAGACGGCCGAGGCGATCGACCTGGCCGACTCGGGCCACCTCCGCGAGGAGCTGGGCGACCTGCTGATGCAGGTGGTCATTCACGCCGCGATCGCCGAGTCCGACGACGAGGGCTGGACGACCGACGACGTCGTGCGCGAGATCGCCGACAAGCTCGTGCACCGGAACCCGCACGTGTTCGGCGACGTCACGGTGTCCTCGGCGGCCGAGGTGGACGCGAACTGGCAGCGCCTCAAGGCCGAGCGCAAGCAGCGCACGCACCCGACCGAGGGCATCCCGAAGGACCTGCCGGCCCTCATGGCCGCCGACAAGGTCCTGGGCCGCGTCGACCGCCCGGTCGAGGGCGACGACCTGGGCGCCCGCCTCCTGAGGCTCGTGGCAGAGGCCAGGGACCAAGGCCTCGACCCCGAGGCCGAGCTCAAGCGCGCCACCCGCCGCCACGCCGACGGCTGACCCTCGCTCCGCCTCCGGCGGACCAGATGTGTAGCGCTGTCCACCCTTTTTCGGTGGGACTGGCCGAATAAGGGTGGATACCGCTACAGATCTCGGGCGCCTAGGCGATCTCGATCTGCGGGGCGTAGAGCGCCATGAGGTCGAGGGCCTTGGCGTGGTTCTCCGGCGTCGAGCCGGCGCAGGCCTCGGCCACGACCTTCACGGTCGCGCCGGCGTCGGCCGCGGCCAGGGCCGTGGAGATCACACAGCAGTCGGTGGCCACGCCCGCGAGCACGAGCTCGGGCGCCGGGCCCGTGACCGCCTCCAGCGCGGGCCACTTGCCGAACGTGGTCGCGTCGACCGTGCCGCCGGAGGCGAGGTCGGCCACCTCGGGCACGAGGTCGAACAGCGCGTCGTCCGCCGGCCGGTCCGCGAACGGCCACGCCGCGAAGTAGGCGTTCCAGCCGCCCACGCGCTCCTCGCCCGACGCGGGCACCCACCGCGTGACGATCGTGCGGTGCCGGGCGGCCAGCTCGCGCACGGGCTCGACGATCGACCCGAACATCGGCGACCCCCACGGCGAGTCTGGCGCCGCGAAGACCCGCTGCGGGTCGATCACGACGAGCCAGGGCTCGCTCACGCGCGGCCCTCCTGCCGGGCGACGCGGGACCGCTGGAACACCAGCGTGACGAGGAACCCGATGGCGAAGGCCAGCAGCACGCCGAGGTTGGCGTAGGCCCAGTTGCCGGTCCAGAACCACGTGCCGTCGTCGCCCTGAGTCCACTCGCCGAGTCCGAGCGGATCGATCAGGTAACCCTGCCAGTTGTTCCAGCTGGCGTCCTCGGCGAAGTTGTTGACCACGAGGCCCCAGCCGACGACCGAGGCGACCGCCATCGTGATCACCGGCACCCAGTTCACGGCGCCGTAGCGCCCCGAGGAGTCGAACAGCGCCTCCTCGTCGTAGTCCCGCTTCCGCAGCGCGATGTCGGCGATCATGATGCCGGCCCACGCCGCGATCGGGACGCCGAGCGTGATGAGGAAGCTCTGGAACGGCGACAGGAAGCTCTCGGCGAAGAACACCACGTAGATCGTGCCGAGCGTCAGGATGACGCCGTCGACGAACGCGGCGGTCGGGCGCGGGATCCGCACGCCGAGGCTCAGCAGCGTCAGTCCGGACGAGTAGATGCCGAGCACCGCGCCGCTGACCAGCGCGAGCACCGACGCGATCAGGAACGGCACGAGGTACCAGGTGGGCAGCACCGTGGCGAGGGTGCCGATCGGGTCGTTGACGATGCCGGCGCTGAGCTCCTCGGAGGAGCCGGCCAGCAGGATGCCGTAGAGGACGAGCACGACCGGGGCGAGCGCTCCGGCGAACGTGTTCCACAGGACGATCTGGGCGCCGCTGGTCTCGCGGCGCTGGTAGCGCGACCAGTCGGCGGCGATGTTGATCCAGCCGAACCCGAAGCCGGTCATCACCATGACGAACGCGCCGACGACCGCCTGGCCCGAGCCGTTCGGCAGCGAGGTGACGGCGTCCATGTCGATCTCGTCGACGGTGAGGACGATGTAGCCGATCGTGGCGATGCCCGTCAGCCACGTCAGGACCGACTGCATGGCCATGATGATGTGGTAGCCGGCGACCGACGCGGCCACGATGAGCGCGGCCACGACGACCATCGCGATCACCTTGACGGCGTCGCCGCTGCTCCAGCCGAGCTCTCGGAAGACCGTGGCGGTGGCGAGCGTGGCCATGATCGCCAGGAACGTCTCCCAGCCGATCGAGATGAGCCAGCTGAAGACGCCGGGCACCTTCTGCCCGACCACGCCGAAGGGCGCGCGCGACAGGATCATGGTCGGCGCGGAGCCGCGCTTGCCCGCGATCGCCACGAGGCCGCACGCGGCGAAGGACACCACGATGCCGAGGACGGCCACGATCGTCGCCTGCCACAGGGAGAGGCCGAAGCCCAGCACGTAGCTGCCGTAGGAGATGCCGAAGACCGACACGTTCGCGGCGAACCAGGGCCAGAAGAGGTCGGAGGGCCGCGCGACGCGCTCGCTCTCGTCGATGATCTCGATGCCCGAGGTCTCGATGCCCGCGCGGCGGACCTGGTCGAGCCCGCTGCCGGGGCCCTCGCTGTGAATCGTCATGTCAGACCTCCCTCGTACCTTCGCTCACTGTCCCACGCGCGGGACGCAGGATGAGGCATGGCGCCCCGCTGCGGGACCCGAATGCCTCATCGTGCGTCCGCCCGCCGCGGGGCCTCCTCGATCCGGGTCCTCGCGGCGCTAGGCTGGCTCTGCTGAACCCCCTCACCCCGAACCCCACTCGAGGAGCCTGCCGTGGCCATCATCGACGACGTCGCCGCCCGCGAAATCCTGGACTCCCGGGGCAACCCGACCGTCGAGGTCGAGGTCGTCCTGGACGACGGCACGCTGGGTCGCGCCGCGGTGCCCTCGGGCGCCTCCACCGGCCAGTTCGAGGCCGTCGAGCTGCGCGACGGTGGCGACCGCTACCTCGGCAAGGGCGTGCTGAAGGCCGTCGAGGCCGTCAACACCACGCTGTGCGAGGCCCTCGTGGGCTTCGACGCCGACGACCAGCGCGCGATCGACGAGGCCATGCTCGACCTCGACGGCACGCCCAACAAGGGCAACCTCGGCGCCAACGCGATCCTCGGCGTCTCCCTGGCCGTCGCGCACGCCGCCGCCGAGTCGGCCGGCCTGCCGCTGTTCCGCTACGTCGGCGGCCCCAACGCCCACGTGCTGCCCGTGCCGATGATGAACATCCTCAACGGCGGCGCCCACGCCGACTCCAACGTCGACGTGCAGGAGTTCATGATCGCGCCGATCGGCGCCGAGACCTTCGCCGAGTCGCTGCGCTGGGGCGCCGAGGTCTACCACGCGCTCAAGGGCGTGCTGCACGACCGCGGTCTGTCCACCGGCCTGGGCGACGAGGGCGGCTTCGCGCCGAACCTCGAGAGCAACCGAGCCGCGCTCGACCTCATCGCGATCGCCGTCGAGAAGGCCGGCCTCACGCTCGGCTCCGACATCGCGCTCGCGATGGACGTCGCCGCGAGCGAGTTCCACGGCGAGGCCGGATACACGTTCGAGGGCGTCGCGAAGTCGTCCGACGAGATGATCACGTACTACAGCGAGCTCGTCTCCTCCTACCCGATCGTGTCGATCGAGGATCCGCTGGACGAGGAGGACTGGGCCGGCTGGACCGCGATCACCGCGGCCCTGGGCGACAAGACCCAGCTCGTCGGCGACGACCTGTTCGTCACGAACGTCGAGCGCCTGAGCCGCGGCATCGCCGAGAAGGCCGGCAACGCCATGCTCGTCAAGGTCAACCAGATCGGCTCGCTGTCGGAGACCCTCGACGCCGTCGACCTGGCCCACCGTGCCGGCTTCCACAACATGATGAGCCACCGCTCGGGCGAGACCGAGGACGTCACGATCGCCGACCTCGCCGTCGCCACGAACTGCGGTCAGATCAAGACCGGCGCGCCGGCCCGCTCCGACCGCGTCGCCAAGTACAACCAGCTGCTGCGCATCGAGGAGCTGCTCGGCCCCGCCGCCAGCTACGCGGGCGCCGGCGCCTTCCCGCGGTTCGCCTGAGCCATGGCCGGACGCGGATCGTCCCCGTCGTCGCGTCGACCCACGGGTCGGCGCGACGGCCGGTCGACCCCGCGCACCACGGCCCGCCCGCAGGCGGCGCCCGTCGCCTCGTCCGGCGGCTCGGGCACCCGGTTCACCACGCGCGCGCTGATCCTGCTGGGCGTCGCCGTCATGCTGATCGCCTCGTACACCACGTCGGTGCACGCCTGGTGGCAGCAGCGGTCCGAGATCGCCGCGCTCGAGGCGCAGAACCGCCAGACCCAGCAGGACATCGCGCAGCTGGAGGACCAGGAGCGCCGCTGGAGCGACCCGGCCTACATCCGCCAGCAGGCCCGCGAGCGCTTCGGCTGGGTCATGCCCGGTGAGATCGGCTACCGCGTGATCGGGGTCAACGGCGAGCTGAAGGGCCAGTCGTCCACCCTCGAGGAGCCCGAGGTCGCCCCGCGCCGCCCGTGGGTCGAGCGGCTATGGGGCTCGGTCGAGGCCGCCGGCACCCCCGACCAGGCCGCCAGTCCCACCGACGCCGACCCCGAGCTGGAGACCGACGAATGATCGACCCCGCGGACATCGCCGCGATCACCGAGCAGCTGGGCCGCCCGCCCCGGGGCATGATCGAGGTCTCCTCGCGCTGCCCCTCGGGTCACCCGAACGGCGTGAAGACCGAGCCGCGGCTGCCCGACGGCACGCCGTTCCCCACGCTCTACTACCTCACCTGCCCGCGGCTGACCGGCGCGATCGGCACGCTCGAGGCGTCGGGCCTGATGGCCGAGATGACCCAGCGGCTGGGGGAGGACGCCGAGCTCGCCGCGGCCTACCGCGCCGCGCACGAGTCCTACCTGGCCGAGCGCGAGGCGATCGGCCACGTCGACGAGATCGACGGCATCAGCGCCGGCGGCATGCCCGACCGCGTCAAGTGCCTGCACGTGCTGGTGGGCCACTCGCTGGCCAAGGGCCCGGGCGTCAACCCCCTCGGCGACGAGGCCGTCGCCCTCCTCGGCGAGTACTGGGGCCACTCCGCCTGCGCCCCCGCCGCCGACCAGGCCCCGCCCTCCGCCTGAGCCGCGCGTCCCGCGCGCCAGATGTGTAGCCGTATCCACCCTTTCTCCTCGGATCCGAGGGTTTTTCGGTGGAGGTTGCTACACATCTGGGGCACGCCCGTGCCACGGTGAGAGGCGACCCCGATAGCCTGACGGCATGGCTCGAAGCACGGTGGCGGCGATCGACTGCGGGACCAACTCCATCCGACTGCTGATCGCCGAGATCGACGGCGACGCCAAGACCGACCTCCTGCGCGAGATGCGCGTGGTCCGTCTGGGACAGGGCGTCGACGAGACCGGCACCCTCGCCCCGGAGGCCGTGGAGCGCACGCTCGAGGCCTGCCGCGAGTACGGCGGGGTGATCGACGCGATGGGCGTCGACGTGGTCTCGTTCGCCGCGACCTCGGCGATGCGCGACGCCGACAACGCCGCGGACTTCTCCGACCGGGTCGAGGAGATCCTCGGCGTCCGGCCGCGCGTGCTGACCGGCGAGGAGGAGGCGCGCGCCTCCTTCGAGGGTGCCACGGGCGACGTCGCGGAGGCCCTCACCGCCGTCATCGACCTCGGCGGCGGCTCCACCGAGGTCGTCCAGGGCCTCGGCGCCCCGACCTTCTCGCACTCGTTCGACCTCGGCTCGGTGCGGATGACCGAGCGCTTCCTGCTGACCGACCCGCCGTCCGTGGCCGAGGTGACCGCCTGCATGACCCACCTCGACGCGGTCCTCGCGCCGATCCTGTCCAGGCTGGAGCCGTCCGACGAGATCGTCGGCGTCGCGGGCACCATCACCACGATCGCCGCGCACTCGCTGGCACTGCCCTCCTACGACAGCGAGGTGATCCACCAGGCGCGCATCCACGTCGACGACGTCCGCGCCGCCTGCGGCTCCCTCATGCAGATGCCCGTCGCCGACCGCCGCGCCCTGCCGTACATGCACCCCGGCCGCGCCGACGTGATCGCGGGCGGCGCGCTCATCCTCGACCGCGTGCTGGAGCACCTGCCGCGCACCACCGAGGAGCTCGTCGTGAGCGAGCAGGACATCCTCGACGGCATCGCCCGGGCCGCCGCGAGGGAGGTCGCCTGATGCGCATCTCGGTGCCTGATTCCTCTTGGCAGGGCGTCCTCGACGACCTCCGCGTCGAGGTCGTCGAGTGGGACGGCAAGGCCCCGCAGCCCGAGGGCCGGCTCGACCTCGCCGTGTGGCCGTACACGCTCGACCCCTCCGACATGGCGGCCGTCGACGCCTCCCGCATCGGCCTGATCCAGGGCCAGTCGCTCGGCTACGACGGCGTCGCCGACGTGCTGTCGGCCGGCGGCCGCTACGCCAACGCCGTCGACGTGCACGAGGACTCCACGGCCGAGCTCGCGATGGCCTTGCTGCTCGCCGCCGTCCGCAAGCTCGACGTGTTCGCCGCCCAGCAGGCCGAGGGCCGCTGGCGCAAGAGCTGGACCACCAGCCTGCTCGACCGGCGCGTGCTGCTTCTCGGCGTCGGCGGCATCGGCCGGAGGATGGCCACCCGGCTCGACGGCTTCGGCTGCGAGATCGTCCGGGTCGGCACCCGGGCCCGCGACGACGAGCACGGCCACGTGCACGGCACCGACGAGCTCGCCGACCTGCTGCCCACGGTGGACGCCGTGGTCGTGGCGGTCCCGCTGACACCCGACACCGAGCGGATCGTCGACGCGGACTTCCTCGCCGCCCTGCCCGACGGCGCGATCGTCGTCAACGTGGCCCGGGGCCGCACCGCGGACACCGACGCCGTCCTCGCCGAGGCCGGCCGGATCCGCTACGCCTCCGACGTCTTCGACCCCGAGCCGCTGCCGGCGGACCACCCGCTGTGGTCGGCGCCCGGCGTCATCATCACGCCGCACGTCGGCGGCATGACCTCGGCGATGGCGCCGCGGATCCAGGCCGTCGTGCGTGGCCAGGTGGAGCGGCTGCTCGCGGGGGAGGAGCCGGCGGACGTCGTCGTGGACCACCGCGAGTCCTCGGACTCGTAGGCTGGGCCAGGCTCCCGTAGCCCAACGGCAGAGGCAGACGGCTTAAACCCGTTTCAGTGCGGGTTCGAATCCCGCCGGGAGCACGCGCTCAGGACTGCTTGAGCTCGATGGCCGACCAGGTCTCGTCGAGCTCGAGCGGCGCGGCGGTGTCCCAGCCGTACTCGTCGACGCCCGCGCGCAGGATCGACAGCGGAAGCGCGTCGGCGGGGTAGAGCACCCAGACGCGACCGATCGAGCCCAGCCGCGGCAGGACGTCGTCGAGCCGCATGTGGAACTCCTGGCTGTTCGACACGGCGATCACCGCGGTGTCGATGCCGGAGGGCCGCACGGGGTCGGTGGGCTCGGGCTGGTTCTCGGCGCCCGTCCACGTGTCGTCGAACCAGCTCTCGGTCTGCTCGGGCTCCTCGTCGGCGTAGGTCTCCACGCCCTCGGGCAGGGGATCGAGCACGGCCGTCTCCTCGACGGTGTCGCCCACGATCCACAGCAGCGATCCGGGCTCGATGCCGAGCAGCTCGGCGGTGGTCCGCTCCTCGCTCATGGGGTCATCCTAAGGGCCGAGACGTCGCGGATCGTGCGTCCCTTGGCGATGCCCTTCGCCTCGAACTTCGTGACCGGCCGGCCCGCGAAGCGCTCGGCCCAGTCGCCCGAGGTCGTGAAGCCCTCGGCCCGGCCGACGACCTCCAGCATCTGGTCGGCGTAGTCCTGCCAGTCGGTGGCCAGGCGCCACACGCCGCCCGGCTTGAGGACGCGGTGGACGAGCGGGACGACCTCGTCGGTGACGAGACGGCGCTTGTGGTGGCGCTTCTTGTGCCACGGGTCGGGGAACCAGACGCGCACCTCGTCGACGCTCTCGGCGGGCAGCATGCGCGTGAGGGCGGGCACGGCGTCGACGACGGCGAGCCGGACGTTCTCGACTCCCTCGTGGCGCAGCTGGACGAGGGTCTGGGCGACGCCGGGCACGTAGACCTCGAGGCCGAGGAAGTCGGTGTCGGGGTGCTGCTGCGCCGCGTGGACGAGGGACTCGCCGCGGCCGCTGCCGATCTCGAGCACGAGGGGAGCGTCGCGGCCGAAGAGCTCGGCCGGGTCGATCGTGAACCCGTCGGCCACCGAGGTGCTGGTGCGCCCCCGCGGCACGTCGACGACGAAGCGGTGGGCGACGTCGTCCCACGCGTCCTGCTGGCGCTCGGTGAGCCGTCCGCCGCGCCGGGTGAACGAGACGACCTCGCGTCGGAACGGGTCTTCGTCGTGATCCGTGCGATCTTCGGCGGTTTCGGGCATGGTCCGAACCTATCGAGCGTGTCATCGTGACCGGCATGGCGATCATCCCCGACACCAAGGACTGGACCTGGGTCCTGCAGGAGACCTGTGAGGAGTGCGGCTTCGACGCGGACGCGGCGGAGCCCACGCGGGCGGGGGAGGAGGTCCGCGCGATGGTGCCGCGGTGGGGCGAGGCGCTGGCCCGGCCCGACGCCGCGCAGCGGCCGGACGACGCCACGTGGTCGGTGCTGGAGTACGCGTGCCACGTGCGCGACGTGCTGCACCTGTTCGCCGACCGGCTCGCGCTGATCCGCGAGCAGGACGGGCCGGAGTTCGCGAACTGGGACCAGGACGCCACGGCGGCCGAGTCCCGCTACGCCGACCAGGACCCCGCCGCCGTCGCGGCCGAGCTCTCCCCGGCCGCCGACGCGTTCGCCGCCGAGATCGACGCCGTGCGCGACTGGTCCCGCCCCGGCCTCCGCTCCAACGGCTCGGCCTTCACCGCCGACACCCTCACCCGCTACGCGCTGCACGACCTCGTGCACCACCTGCACGACGTCCGGGCCTGACGGTTTCCCCGGTTAAGCGGGGAAACCGTCACTTCACGGGGTTCGCGAACCACGTGAAGTGACAGGAAACCTCGTTCAGTGGGGCGACACGACCGGCCGGTGTCACGTTTCGCACACTAATGCGGATTGCGTGGTACTGTCCGACGCATGGATGCAACCCAACTGCTCAAGGGAGTGCTCGACGTGGCCGTCCTGGCCGTCGTCGAGGGCGAGGACGGCTACGGCTACGACGTCGTCCGCCGCCTGCGGGCCGCCGGGCTCGAGGAGGTGGGCGACGCGTCGGTGTACGGCACGCTGCGCCGCCTCTACTCGGCCGGCGCGCTCACGTCGTACGTGGTCCCGAGCGAGGAGGGTCCGCACCGCAAGTACTACGGCATCACCGAGCAGGGCCGGACCATGCTCGCCGCGCAACGCAAGACCTGGGCCGAGTTCGCCCGCACCATGGACCGCATGCTCGAAGGGACCGCCGCATGAACGCCACCACCCTCCCCGCCGAGATCGTCGCGTTCGCGGCCGCCGTCCGCGCCGCGCTGGCCGACCTCCCCGCCGACGAGGTCGAGGAGCTCACCGACGGCCTCGAGGCCGACCTCGCCGAGGCGTACGCCGAGGACCTGGCGCGCGAGCTGCCCGATCCCACGGCCTACGCCCACGAGCTGCGCGGCGCCGCCGGACTGCCCACGCCCCAGGCCGGGAAGGGCCGCCTCCACGCGATCGGGACCTCCTTCGCCGAGATGGGGCGCGACGTCGAGCGCAGCCTGCGTCGCAGCCCGGCGGTCTCCGCGACCCTCGACTTCCTGGTCACCCTGCGTCCCGCGTGGTGGATCGTGCGCGGCTGGGTGGCCTACCAGGTGTTCTGCCTGACGATCCTCGGGATGTGGAAGACCGACGTCCTTCCCGGCGACCTCCCGAGATGGCTGCTCCTGATCCTCCTCGTGGTCGGCAGCGTCTTCCTGGGCCTGAGGTCGTGGCCGCGCCCCGTGCGCGTGCTGATCGTGCTCGGCAACGCGTTCGCAGCGTTCGCGCTGATCCCGGTGCTGGCGAACGACGCCACGGGGGCCGAGCTGGAGATGGCCTACGACAACCCGACGGCGTACGACTACGAGGGCAGCTACGGAGCCGGCGACGGCACCGGGGTCTGGCTCAACGGCTCCGAGGTAACGAACATCTTCGCCTACAACGCCCGCGGCGAGCAGCTCAACGGCGTCCAGCTGTTCGACCAGGACGGCAAGCCCCTCACGACCTCGGTCCCCGGGGGCAACGGCTGCCTGGAGAAGGACGAGTGGGACGAGTGCACCAAGCCCGGCGCGTGGATGCCCGTCCAGCTCGAGACCGGCGCGACGGCGTGGAATGTCTTCCCGATGAAGATGGCCGAGTCCACGTTCGAGGACCCGACCCGTCCGGTCACGGGAGCGGTCGCGCAGGACCGTCCGGCGCCGTTCCTCAAGGTCCCGGCGCTGCTCGTCGCGAGCCCCGCGGCCGACGCGCAGGGCTCCGCGGCGACGACCGAGGAGAAGGACGGGACGAAGAAGCCCTGAGCGGGAAGCCTGACGGTGGTGGGGGCGTTGTATAGGGTGAGTACACCGACCCCGCCACCGCCGGCGCGCGGGGCCACATTCTCCCGGAGGAGACCATGAGGAGCAGCAACCCCGTCTTTGCGAACAACGCGGAGTTCAACGGCCGCAACACGACTCAGTACGCAGACCCGTCGCAGTGGAAGATCGACCTGTCCGGCTCGGGTGACGGAACGCAGGCTCCCGGCCTGCAGGCTCCCACGTCCCCCGGACGCATGACCCTGGACACCGTGGTGGAGAAGACCGCCATCACGCTCGGCCTCGTGGTGCTCGGCGCCGCAGTCGCCTGGTTCATGATCGGCGACATCAACTCCGACGCCGCCCTGGCCACCGCGTGGACGTTCTCCATGGGTGGCGCGCTGATCGGCTTCGTCCTGGCGATGGTGAACTCCTTCAAGAAGGTCATCAGCCCCGCGCTGGTCATGGCGTACGCGCTCGTCGAGGGTGTCTTCGTCGGCGCCTTCTCCAAGATCATCTCCACCTGGGTGGGCGACGCCGGCATCGTGTTCCAGGCCGTCCTGGCCACGTTCGTCGCCGCTGCCGCCACCCTGGCCGCCTACAAGTTCTTCAACATCCAGGTCACCGCGAAGTTCCGCCGGGTCGTCATGATCTCGCTGTTCGCCTTCATGGGCGTCATGGTGCTGAACCTGGTGCTGAGCCTGTTCGGCGTGTTCCCCAACGGCGGCCTGCGCAGCATGGACAACCCGATGCTGGCGATCCTCGTCGGGGGCGTCGCGATCGTGCTCGGCGTCCTGTGCCTGATCATGGACTTCGACTTCGTCGAGCGCGGCGTCGAGGCCGGCCTGCCCGAGCGTGAGTCCTGGCGCGCGGCGTTCGGCCTGACCGTCACGCTGGTCTGGCTGTACCTCGAGATCCTGCGCCTCCTCGCGATCCTGCGCGGAGACAACTGATCCACGGCGTCCCTGAGGCGCTCAGCACGAAGGCCCGTCGCCGCGAGGTGGCGGGCCTTCGTCATGTCCGGGACCCTGCGTGAGCGGTGAGCTGTCAACCCTTCCTCGCGGTGGCCGGTGAGGGATCAACCGCATGAGTGCCTCGTAGGGTTGACCATCCACCGCTCGGCAACCGAGGGCGGCATGAAGGGTTGAGGACTCACCGCCCGGGCAGCTCAGCGGCGGCGCAGCACGGCCACCCAGCGGCGTCCGCGGGGAGCCGGCGCGACCTCGGTGCCGCCGTGCTCGGACGCCCACTCCGCAGCCTCACCGAGCGGCATCTGCTCCACGGCGCCCACCTCGGCCTGCTCGTCGCGCGAGCGCCACTGGGCCACGGCGGCCGCGACGAGGAACCCGCACACCGTGGCGTAGCCGTCGGCGCTGGGGTGGAAGCGGTCGTCGCCGAAGAGGGCGTCGCCCTTGACCAGCAGCAGCGGCTCGAGCACGTCGGCGAGCGAGACCACGCGGGCGCCGGCCTCGACGGCGGCCACGGTCTGGCGCCGGGCCAGGTGGCGGCTCCAGTAGCGGCAGACGGTGCGCAGGGGGACGGGCAGCGGCTTGATCGTGCCGAAGTCCGGCACCGAGCCGACGACGACCTCGGTGCCGAGGCCGCGCAGGCGCGCGACGGCGGCCGCGAGGCGGCGGGCCGAGCGCTTCGCGGGCACCTGGTGGGTGATGTCGTTGGCGCCGATGAGGATGATCGCCAGCTGTGGGTCGTCGAGGTCGGACGCGGTGATCTGGTGCTGGAGGTCGCGCGAGCGCGCCCCCACGGTGGACTCGTTGCGGATCTGCACGGGCTGGCCCAGCAGGTGCGACAGACCGGTGCCGATGAGGGCCGACGGCGTGTGCTCGAGGTCCTTCACCCCGTAGCCCACCATCGTCGAGTCGCCGAGCAGCAGGCAGCGGAGCGTCTCGCCCGGCAGGTCCTCGCCGTAGACGCCGTTGCCCGAGGGCGGACGGTCGGTGGTGGTGCCGATCCGCTTGCGCGCCAGGAGGGCCTGCCCGACGAGGATCGCGTAGGTGCCGAGGCTGAATCCAGCCGTCCTCGCGGCGGCCTTGGCAGTGGTCCTCGCGGGGCTGGGCACGCATCCAGTGTAGGAAGTCGGGCCAGACGGTCGGACGCGGTTCCTAGGATGGAGGGGTGAACGAGACCGTCCCGAACCTGCGCGACCTCGGCGGCACCGCCGTCGAGGGCGGCGTCATCCGCCCCGGCCGCCTGCTGCGCAGCGCCCTGCCCCTGGGCGACGACGTCGCGCCCGCCGACATCACCTGGCCGCCCACGGTCATCATCGACCTGCGCTCCTCGATGGAGACCGAGACCCAGCACCCGCTCGCCGGGCCGGGGGTCACGGTGCTCAACTTCCCGCTCCTCAGCGCGCTGCGGCCGGGCGTCGCGCCACCGGAGTCGCTGGCCGAGCTCTACCAGCTGATGCTGCAGACCACGTCCGAGCACCTCGTCGAGGTGATCGACGCGGTCGCGCAGGCCGAGGACGCCACCACCCTCGTCCACTGCGCCGCGGGCAAGGACCGTACGGGCGTCTCGATCGCGATGGTGCTCGCGCTGCTGGGCGCGAAGCGCGACGACATCGTCGAGGACTACCTCGTCACGGCGCAGCACGAGGAGCAGATCCAGGCCCGCTTCAACCGTCTCTTCGGCGAGCGTCGCGCCATGCTGCCGGCGGGCTACATCGCCACGCCCGTCGAGGCGATCAGCGGCGTGCTCGACACGTGGGACCAGCACCCCGGCGGCGCCGTCGGCTGGTTCCAGCGCGCGGGCGGCACGCCCCAGACCATCGACCGGCTCCGCACTACGCTGGTGCGATGAGTCCGGATCGGACGATCGAGCCGCGCGAGGTCCCGCTGGGCGGGCTGCGCGGACTCAAGGTCCATCGCACGCTGCCCAGCAAGGAGATCCCGCTCATCGGAGCGTGGTGCTTCATCGACCACTTCGGTCCCACCGAGCACCGCATGGAGGTCCTGCCGCACCCGCACATCGGGCTGCAGACCGTCACCTGGCCGATCGAGGGCCGCATCCGACACCGCGACAGCCTCGGCAGCAACGTCGTGCTGGAGCCGGGCGAGCTCAACCTCATGACCTCGGGCGACGGGGTGTCGCACTCGGAGTTCACCGAGGGCCCGCCGGGCGAGATGCACGGCGTGCAGCTGTGGGTGGCCCTGCCCGACGCCACGCGGCGTGGGCCCGCGGCCTTCGAGCACCACCCCGACCTGCCGCGCGTCGAGGGCGAGGGCTGGGCCGGCGTCGTGCTGGTCGGCAGCTTCGCCGGCGAGACGTCGAAGGCCACGGTGCACACGCCGCTCGTCGGCGTCGAGCTGCGGCTCCAGCCCGGGCGCCACGAGTTCGACCTCGATCCCGACTTCGAGCACGGCGTCCTCGCCGTCGACGGCGACGTCACGGTCGGCGGACGAGCCGTCCCGCACCGCTCGCTGGAGCACCTGGCACCCGGCCGCGCGCGTCTCGCGCTCGAGGTCGACCGCCCCACGATCGCGATGCTGCTCGGCGGCGAGCCGTTCGGCGAGGAGATCGTCATGTGGTGGAACTTCATCGGCCGCTCGCACGAGGAGATCGTCGAGGCGCGCGAGGCCTGGGAGGCGCTCGCGCCCCGCTACGGGCACGTCGAGGGCCACGGCGACCAGGTCATCCCGGCCCCGCCGATGCCCCACGTGAGACTTCGTCCGCGCGTTCGTCGCGCCTGAGGCCCACTTTCGGATACTGTCGGTATCCGGAGGTGGGTATGACGTACTTCACGGGCAAGGTCGCCGTCGTCACCGGCGCGGGATCGGGCATCGGACGGGCCCTCGCGGTCGGTCTCGCACAGCGGGGCGCCCGCGTGGCCATCAGTGACGTGGACGCCGCGGGACTGGCCGAGACGCGAGCGACCCTCGAGGCCGCGGGCGCCGACGTCCGTGCCGATCACCTCGACGTCTCCGAGCGCGAGCGGGTGCTCGCGTACGCCGACGAGGTCGCCGCGCACTTCGGCGTGATCCATCAGGTCTACAACAACGCGGGCATCGCGTTCACCGGCGACATCGAGGCGATGGACTTCAAGCACCTCGAGCGCATCATGGACGTGGACTACTGGGGTGTCGTGAACGGCTCGAAGGCCTTCCTGCCGCATCTCATCGCGTCGGGCGACGGTCACGTCGTCAACATCTCCAGCGTCTTCGGCATCATCTCGGTGCCCACGCAGGGCGCTTACAACGCCGCCAAGTTCGCCGTCCGCGGCTTCACCGAGGCGCTGCGGATGGAGATGGTGGCGCGCGGCCGGCCGGTCAAGGTCACGTGCGTGCACCCCGGCGGCATCCGGACCAACGTCGCCCGCAACGCCGGTCAGGTGGACGGGCTCGACCACGACGACCTGGCCTCGTCGTTCGACCGGGTCGCGCGCACCTCGCCCGAGCGCGCCGCCGAGGTGATCCTGCGGGGTGTCGAGAAGGGCAAGGCGCGGGTGCTCATCGGCGCGGACGCCCGCGTGATCGACCTCGTGTCGAGGGTGACGGGTCCGCACTACCAGCGGCTCGTCGCACGCTTCGCGGGGAAGGCGGGACTGTGAGCGTCTTCACCGTCAAGAACGCCTGGGGCGGCCAGCGTCTGCCGCACCCGCCCGGCCGTCGGCCGGTCGCCTACGACGCGCTGACGATGCGCACGGGCACGCCCCTGGCCAACGTGATGCGCGTCGGCAAGGACCTCGGCCCGCTGTTCGAGGTGCGAGTGTTCAGCCAGAAGTTCGTCTTCGTCACGGGTGCCGAGCTGGCCGCCGAGATGTGCGACGAGACCCGCTTCCACAAGAACCTGCCGCCGGCCCTGGTGGCGCTGCGCGAGTTCGTCGGCGACGCGCTGTTCACCGCGTTCGACCACGAGCCCAACTGGGACACGGCGCACGGCGTGCTGATGCCCGCGTTCTCCAAGGCGGCGATGCGCGGCTACCACGACACGATGCTCGAGACCGCCGCCGAGATGCTCGCGGTGTGGGACGGGATCGACGGCCCGATCGACGTCACCGCAGACATGACCAAGCTGACGATGGAGACGATCAGCCGCTGCGCGTTCAGCCGCGACTTCGGCTCGTTCACATCGCGCGAGCGACACCCGTTCGTCGACGCCATGATCGCCGCACTGATGACCGGCATGCAGAAGTCGTCGCTCGACTCGATCCCCGGCGGCAAGCGCATCGCGAAGCGGATCGACGAGGCCAACGCCGAGCACCGCGCCTACGTGGACGACCTCGTCGACGAGATGGTGCGCGACCGTCGGGCGACGGGGGAGCGGCGCGACGACCTGCTCGACCGCATGCTCTACGAGGCGCACCCGGAGACCGGCGTGCGGCTCGACGACCAGAACATCCGCGAGCAGATCCTGACCTTCCTCGTGGCGGGCCACGAGACCACCTCGGGGGCGCTGAGCTTCGTCCTCTACTACCTCTCGCGCCACCCCGACATGCTGGCGAAGGCGCAGTCCGAGACCGACGCGCTGCTCGGCGACGACCCGGATGCCGAGCCGACGTTCGAGCAGGTGCCGCGGTTCCGCTACCTGCGCCGCTGCCTCGACGAGGGCCTGCGGCTGTGGCCCACGGCGCCCGCGTTCGCGCGCTCGCCGCGCGAGACCACCACGATCGCGGCCGGCACCGATCACGAGGCCGTGATGACGCCCGACGACTGGGCGATCATCGTGCTCCCGATGATGCACCGCGACCCCGTGGCTTGGGGGCCGACGGCCGACGAGTTCGATCCCGACCGCTTCCTGCCCGAGAACTCCAAGGGCCGGATGAAGAACGTCTACAAGCCGTTCGGCACCGGCGACCGGGCGTGCATCGGCCGCCAGTTCGCGCTGCACGAGGCGATCCTCGTCCTCGCGCGGCTGCTGCACCGCTACGACATCACGGCCGACCCCGACTACGACCTGCGGATCGACGAGCGTCTCACGATCGTGCCGAAGGGCTTCGAAGTGACGCTGACCCGTCGGACACCGTCGCGCGGGCCCGAGGAGCTGGCCGGCGACGACGGCCCGGCCGAGGTGCCCACGGGCTGCCCGGTGGCGCACTGAGGCCTCACCTCAAGGTGGTGCGGCCGTCGGCGTGCACGGTCCAGTACGGGTTGTGCGCGATCTCCCACGGATGGCCGTCGGGGTCGGCGACGTAGCCGGAGTAGCCGCCCCACTCGGTGGCCTCGGCCGGTTTGAGCACCGTGGCGCCAGCCGTGCGCGCCTGCTCGATCACGGTGTCGACCTCGGCGGGTGATCCGACGTTCTGGGCCAGCGCGATGCCGCTGAAGGTGGCGCCGGTGTCCTCGACGCGGGCGTCCTTCGCCAGCCCGGCGCGGGTCCACAGCGCCAGGATCATGCCCGGCAGCTGGTAGAACGCGATGCCGTCCTCGTCGTTGTCCTTCGTGAATCCGAGGCCGCCCTCGTAGAAGGCGCGCGCCCGGTCGAGGTCGGCGACACCGAGGGTGATGAGGCTGAGTCGTTGGTCCATGCCGGTCACGCTAGACCCCGCCGCGGACAAGCCCGGGCGCTGACGATCGACCATGTCACACGACCAACATCCGTAACTCGGCTCGCGAGCGACACATCGTCGGTAACGTCCGTTCGGGCCCCGAACGGATCGGGTGAGCTGTGCCCGGACGAGCGAGTGGAGGGCGAGGATGCTGAGCTCCTTGCGGTTGGTGTTGGCCTGCGGAGCGGCGTCGGCGGTGGTCGGGGCGGGCTCGGCCCTCGTCGTGACGACGGCGACGAGCGACGACGCGGTGCCGGTGAGCTCGCCGATGTACGGCTGCATGGACGTCACGGCGGGCTCGCTCTACCTCTCGGACTCCGGCACCTGCGCCGACGACCTCGTGCCGGTCACGTGGCAGGGCGAGCCCGAGGCGGCCGAGGGTGCTGCCGGGGCCGACGGCGAGGACGGCTCGAACGCCCAGGACGGCGAGGACGGTCTCGACGGCGCCGCCGGCTCTTCGGGTGCGGCGGGCGCGCAGGGCGTAGCCGGAGCGAACGGCGAGGACGGTGCCGACGGCCAGGACGGTGCTGACGGCGCGACCGGCGACAAGGGCGCCAAGGGCGACACGGGCGCGACCGGCGCCAAGGGCGACCAGGGCGCCGACGGCGCGACCGGCGCCAAGGGCGATGACGGTGCGACCGGCGCAACCGGTGCGACCGGCGAGAAGGGCGCCGACGGGGCCAAGGGCGAGAAGGGCGACGACGGTGCCGACGGCGCGACGGGTGCGACCGGCGAGAAGGGCGCCGACGGGGCCAAGGGCGAGAAGGGCGACGACGGCGCCGCGGGCGCAACCGGCGCGAAGGGCGACCAGGGCGACCGAGGCGACGACGGCGTCGTCCCGTGGAGCGCCGTGTCGTCCTGGAGCGGCGCGACGACCTACAGCGCCGGTCCTCCGGCGGCGGTGGTGACCCGCGGCGGCAGCACGTACGTGGCCGCGCGCTCCTCGATCGCCGCGGACCCGGCGTCCTCGCCGGCGGACTGGATCCTCGTCGCGGCCGCAGGCGCGAAGGGCGACAAGGGCGACAAGGGCGACAAGGGCGAGACGGGCGAGCAGGGCGCGCAAGGCGAGACGGGGGCCGCGGGCGCGGCCGGTGTCGCAGGCGCGTCCGGCGCTGACGGTGAGGACGGCGCCACGGGCGCCGCCGGCGCCGCGGGTCCGGCGGGCCCCGCCGGGCCGACGGGTCCGGCGGGCCCGCAGGGTCCTCAGGGCATCCAGGGCCCGGCCGGCAACTCCCTGCTGTCGAGCGAGTTCAACCAGTGGCAGGGCTCCGCCCGCGCGTTCCGCGACGACTACGACTGCACGGTCGGCACGGTCGTGCTGGGCGTGGGCTGGCGGGGCGTGCCCGCCGACGGCCGGATCCTGCCGATCCAGCAGTACCAGGCGCTGTTCTCGCTCCTCGGCACCTACTTCGGCGGGAACGGGTCCACGACGTTCGCGGTCCCGGACCTGCGAGCGGTCACCCCGAACGGGCTGCGCTACAGCATCTGCAACAACGGGATCTACCCGTCGTCCGAGTGAGGACGGGCGCTCAGTCGTCGAGGAGTCCTGCCGCCCGCGCCACCTCGCGGTAGGCGCGGGCCAGGGACTCGACGGTCTCGTGGGCGTTGAGGCCGCTCGGGTTGGGGACCACCCAGACCTCGGCCCCGGCGAGGTCGCCGGGCTGGCGACCGGGACGGGCAGCGCGGTGCCCGAACGCGGTGCGGTACGACGTGATGCCCGCGACCGCCACCACGCGCGGCCGGCGCTCGCGCACGAGCGACACCAGACGCTCGCGGCCCTCGACGAGCTCCGCGGGGTCCAGCTCGTCGGCGCGGGCGGAGGCGCGCGCGACGAGGTTGGTGATGCCGACGCCCCGCGCACGCAGCTGGTCGGCCGCCTCGGCGGGGTCGTCGGAGTCCACGAGCCCGGCTCGCACGAGCGCCGGGTAGAAGCGGTTCCCGCGCCGCGCGAAGTGCAGACCCGTGGCGGCGCTGACGAGCCCGGGGTTGATGCCGACGAACAGCAGGCGCAGCTCATCGGGCATCAGGTCCGGGATCGTGCTCCCGGCGAACGACTCCAGCTCGGCGCGGCTCCAGCCCACGTCAGCCCGCGAACCGGCCGAGCAGGCCGGCGTCCAGCTCGGCCTCGGTGACCTCGTGGTGGTCGACGTGGGCGTCCTTCTCGACGAGCAGGTCGTCGTCGCCGGGGTAGAAGACGGCAACCCCGGGGTCGTCGCCCGCGAAGCTCCGCACGTCGTCCATCGACTCCCACAGCGAGAGCGTGACGACCTCGACGAGGTCGCCGACGTGCCGGCGCAGGACGAGGACGCCGAGGTTCCCGGGGGTGGCGCGGTAGGCGCGCACCCCCGTGGCGCTCTGGTGCGCCAGGTAGGCCTCGACGTCCTCGGGGCGCACGGCGCCCCGCCAGCGACGCAGGATCACCGGCCCGGCCTCAGGCGTACGAGACGCCGGTGGCGTGCAGCGGGCAGTAGCCGTACGGGTTCTTCACGAGGTACTGCTGGTGGCCCTCCTCGGCGTACCAGTAGTCCTCGAGCGGACGGATCTGCGTGGTGATCTGTCCGTACCCGTGGGCGGTCATCTGCTTCTGGTAGGCGTCGCGGGACGCCTCCGCCTCGGCCTGCTGCTCGGGCGTGGTGGTCAGCAGGATCGAGCGGTACTGCGAGCCGCGGTCGTTGCCCTGGCGCATGCCCTGCGTGGGGTCGTGGTTCTCCCAGAACACCTTGAGCAGGTCGGCGTAGCTGGTGACCGAGGGGTCGAAGACCACCTTCACGACCTCGGCGTGACCGGTGCGACCGGTGCACACCTCCTCGTAGGTGGGGTTGGGGGTGTGGCCGCCGGCGTAGCCGACCGAGGTGGACCAGACGCCGGGCTGCTCCCAGAACGTCTTCTCCTCACCCCAGAAGCAGCCGAGGCCGAAGACCGCGACGCCGAAGCCCTCGGGGCCGTCGGTCTCGATGGGGTTGCCCGTGACGAGGTGGCGGTCGCCGACCTCGAAGGGGCGGGTGTCGCGGCCGGGCAGAGCGGTGTCCGCCGTGGGCAGCGTCGTCTTGTCGAATCCGAATCGCATGGGACCTCCTGTGTCGTCATCAACACCGTGCGGTGTCGGCATGTTCCCGTAGCCTCGATGCGTGAGCAACGAGACGCCGCGCGGTGCCGGGCGGTACGAGGTTCCCATCGGCATCGAGATCGCCGCAGCCTGGGCCTGGCGCATCGTCGTCATCGGCGCCGCGCTCTACGTCCTGGCCCTGGGTCTGGGGCACTTCTCCGAGGTCACGATCCCGATCGCCGTCGCGATCCTGCTGGCCGCGCTGACGATCGGCGGCGTCGACTGGCTCGTCCGGCACCGGGTGCCGCGGCTGGTGGCGTCGCTCGCGGTCGTGCTGGGGCTGGTGCTCGCGCTGGTGGGCATGCTCGGCCTCGTGGGCCAGCAGCTGTCCACGCAGTTCGACGACCTGCGCGACAGCGTGGTCGAGGGCATCGCCCAGCTGCAGGACTGGGCGCGCACCGGGCCGCTCGGCCTCTCCGACCGCCAGCTGGCCGACTGGGTCGACCGCGTGCAGGCCGCGATCTCCTCCAGCGACTCATCGGTGGTCAACCAGGCCACCGAGGTCGGCACCCAGATCGGCCACTTCGTCACCGGATTCTTCATCGCGCTCTTCGCGCTGTTCTTCTTCCTCTACGAGGGCGGGCGGATCTGGTCGTGGGTCGTCGCGCTGTTCCCGCGCGCCGCGCGGCCTCGCGTGGCGTCCTCCGGCCGTGCCGCATGGGGCTCGCTCACCGCGTTCGTCCGGGCCACGGTCCTCGTCGCGCTCGTCGACGCGATCGGCATCGCCGGCGTCGCGTTGATCCTCCAGGTCCCGCTCGCGGCGGCCATCGGCGTCCTGGTGTTCCTCGGCGCGTTCGTGCCCATCGTCGGCGCGCTCGTGTCGGGCATGGTCGCCGTCCTCGTGGCCCTCGTCGCGCAGGGGCCGGTCACCGCGCTGCTCATGCTGGCGGGCGTGATCGCGGTCCAGCAGCTCGAGTCGCACGTGCTCCAGCCGTTCCTCATGGGCGCGATCGTCGCCCTCCACCCGCTGGCCATCCTGCTGGCGATCGCCACGGGCCTCGTCGTCGCCGGCGTGGTCGGTGCGCTGCTCTCGGTGCCCTTCGCGGCCTGCCTCAACAGCGTGGTCCGGCACCTCGCGAACGGCGAGCCACCCGACACCGACGGCGTGCTGGGGGAGGAGTCCCGCGACCTCGGCGACCCACCTCCCGCCACGGCCTAGGGTGGACGTGTGGATCTCGACGATGCGCGCGCCGCGCGGGACCTGCTCGACGGAGTCAGCGAGGTCACGCCGCTGACGCACTCCCGCTGGCTGCACGCCCTCACCGGGCGCGACGTCCGCTTCAAGTGCGAGAACCTCCAGCGCGCGGGGTCGTTCAAGATCCGCGGTGCCTACACGCGCATCGCCCGGCTGTCCGACGAGGAGCGCTCCCGCGGCGTCGTCGCCGCCAGCGCCGGCAACCACGCGCAGGGCGTCGCGCTCGCGGCGGCCCAGCTCGGCGCCGACGCCACGATCTTCATGCCGCACGGCGCGGCGCTGCCCAAGGTCGCGGCCACCCGCGGCTACGGCGCCGAGGTCCGCTTCCACGGCTCGGGCGTCACCGAGGCGCTCGTCGCGGCCTCGGAGTTCGCCGAGAAGACCGGCGCCACCCTGATCCACCCGTTCGACCACGCGGACATCGTCGCGGGCCAGGCCACGGTGGGCCTCGAGATCATCGAGCAGCTGCCCGAGGTCGCCACGATCCTCGTGCCGCTGGGCGGGGGTGGACTCGCGGCCGGCATCGGGCTGGTCAAGACCGAGCGTCCCGACATCACGGTCGTCGGCGTCCAGGCCGAGGCCGCCGCGGCCTACCCCGACTCGCTCGCCGAGGGCATGCCGGTCGAGGCCGACCTCGGCGCCACGATGGCCGACGGCATCGCCGTGGCCCGCCCCGGCGAGGTGCCGTTCGGGCTGATCCGCGACCACGTCGACGAGGTCGTCACGGTCTCGGAGGAGTCGATGAGCCAGGCCCTGATCGGCCTGCTCGAGCGCGCGAAGCTGCTCGTCGAGCCCGCCGGCGCGGTCGGCGTCGCGGCGCTGCTCGAGCACCCCGACCGGTTCGAGGGGCCCGTCGTGCCCGTGCTGTCCGGCGGCAACATCGACGCGCTGCTGCTGCTCGAGGTGATCCGCCACGGCCTCGCGTCCGGCGGCCGCTTCCTCATGTTCCGCGTGCGCATCTCCGACCGCCCCGGCGAGCTGATGCGCCTGCTCACGGCGCTGGCCGAGATGGACGTCAACATCCTCAACGTGCACCACGACCGCGGCTCCGAGGCCCTCGGCGTGCGCGAGGTGGAGGTCGCCCTCCAGGTGGCCACCCGCGGACCCGAGCACCGCGCCGACGTCTGGCGCCGCCTCGTCGAGCTCGGCTACGACCCGATCTGACACCGAACGCACGAGCGCCCGCCACCTGAGGTGACGGGCGCTCGCAGCCACCGGGCGGTGGCACGCGGGATCAGTAGGGCTTGGCCTCGAGGATCTCCACGGTGATGGTCTTGCCGTTCGGGGCCTCGTAGGAGACCGTGTCGCCGGCGAACTTGTCCACGATCGCCGAGCCGAGCGGCGACGTGGGCGAGTAGATGTCCAGGTCGACGCTGGAGTCCAGGCTGAGCAGCTCGCGCGAGCCCAGCAGGAACGTCTCGGTGTCGGTGTCGCCCTGGAAGCGGATGGTGACCTTCATGCCCGCCTCGACCTTGCCGTCGTCGGCCGGCGCCTCGCCGACCTCGGCGCGACGGAGGCGGTCCTCCAGCTGGCGGATCTGCGCATCGGTCTTGCCCTGCTCCTCGCGAGCGGCGTGGTACCCGCCGTTCTCGCGCAGGTCGCCCTCCTCGCGGGCGTTGGCGATCTTCTGCGTGATGTCGGGCAGGACCTCGTTCTTGAGGCGGTTGAGCTCGGCGACGAGTCGGTCGTAGGCCTCCTGGGTGACCCAGATGGTCTCGGTCTCAGTCGACATGGCGTGCTCCTCACTACGTACGACACCCCGGGACCTCCCGGGGTGAAATTCCGAGTCTACAGCATCAGGCCGCGTCGCAGGAGTCCAAGACGGCCGTGACGGCACGGCGCTCGGTGCGGATCTCCGCGACGACCCGGGTCTGCGACGTGGATGACGCCGGGACCTCGATCGTGCGCTCGCCGACGACGACCTTGTCCTGGCTCTGGGCGAAGACGCGGCACGTCAGCGCCACGGGCTCGTCGTAGAAGATCTCGAGATCGACCTTGGTGGTGCGGTCGTCGAGGACCTCGTAGGAGTGGACGCGCGCCTGGTGCGCGGGGACGTCGGACCACGAGGCCCAGGCCGCCCAGGCGACGCCGATCGAGATGCCGATGGTGGCGACGACGGGCCACAGCCAGCGGGGGGTCGTGCGGCGGTGGCGTCCGTATCGCGCTTCCAGGTCGGTCACGACTACCAGTGTCTCAGGGGCGTGAAAGACTGGGGCACGTGGTCGAGAACGCCGAAGCCGGCACCCTGCGTCTGATGCACGTGCACGCCCATCCCGACGACGAGTCGAGCAAGGGCGCCGCGTCCACCGCCAAGTACGTGGCCGAGGGGGTCGACGTCCACGTGGCCACCTGCACCGGTGGCGAGCGCGGGTCGATCCTCAACCCGGCGTTCGAGCACCCGGGGATCCTCGAGAACCCCGACCTCATCGCCGAGATCCGCCGCGAGGAGATGGACAAGGCGCGCGAGATCCTCGGCATCGCCCAGGACTGGCTCGGCTTCGTCGACTCCGGCTGGCCCGAGGGCAACCCCAAGCCTCCGCTCGAGGAGGGCTGCTTCGCGCTCGTCCCGATCGAGGAGGCGGCCGCGCCGCTCGTGCGGCTCATCCGCTCGTTCCGCCCGCACGTGCTCACCACGTACGACGAGAACGGCGGCTACCCGCACCCCGACCACATCAAGTGCCACGAGGTCAGCGTCTACGCCTTCGAGGCCGCGGCCGACCCCGAGCGCTACCCCGACCTCGGCGAGCCGTGGCAGGTGCAGAAGCTCTACTACCACCACGGCTGGTCGCGGGCGCGCATCGAGGCGATCAACGCCGCGATGGAGCGTCACGGCCTCGAGTCGCCGTACAAGGACTGGCTCGAGACGCGCGAGATCGACCCCGAGCACGAGAAGCGCCTCACCACGCGCGTGCCCTGCTCGGAGTACTTCGAGGTGCGCGACCGGGCGCTCATCGCGCACGCCACCCAGATCGACCCGAACGGCTTCTGGTTCGCGGTCCCGCGCGAGGTCCAGGCCGAGGCCTGGCCCACCGAGGACTACGAGCTCGTGAAGTCGTTCGTCGACACGCAGCTGCCCGAGGACGACCTCTTCGCCGGTCTGCGCTGAGTCAGCGGCGCAGCGCCCGGCGGGCCACGCCGCGCACGGGCTCGAGCACGCCGTCCACCCGGCTGTGGGCCAGGGCGGCGCGCGCCGCGTTCATGCCGGGCGCGCCGTGCACGCCGCCGCCGGGGTGGGCCGAGGCCGACCCGAGGTAGAGGCCGCGGACGGGCGTCTCCGACCGGCCGAGCCCCGGGATGGGGCGGAAGAACAGCTCCTGTTGCAGCTGTGACGTGCCGCCGTTGATGGCGCCGCCGACGAGGTTGGCGTTGCGAGCCTCGAGCTCGCGCGGTCCCAGCACGCGGCGGGCGATCACGCGCGAGCCGAACCCGGGGGCCAGTCGCTCGATCCGCGCCTGCATGCGGTCGGCGAAGCGCTCGGCGTCGGCGGCGTCCCACGTGCCGCGCACCGAGCCGTCGCCCGCGTCGGCGACGGTCTTCTGCGGGACGTGCGTGTAGGCCCATACCGACTCGGTGCCGGCGGGGGAGCGGGTGGGGTCGGTCGTGCTCATCTGGCCGGCCAGCATGAACGGGTGCGCGGGCACGTGGCCCGCGTGCACCTGCTGGAGCGCCACGTTCATCTCGAGCCGCGAGTCGGCCACGTGGAACGTGCCGGGGTCGTGCGGGGTCCGGCTGGCCCACGGAATGGGACCGTCGAGCGCCCAGTCCACCTTCACGGTGCCGGGGTCGAGGCGGAAGCCCTGCATCCGCTCGTGGATCTTGGCAGGGACGTCGGATGGGGCGAGCAGGTCGCCGTAGAGCTGGGTGGCGATGACGTCGGCGATCACCGCGCGGCGGGCCTCGTGGCGCTCGCCGTCGGCGGTGCGGACGCCCACGGCGCGCCCGTCGACGACCTCGACGTGGGCGACCCGGGTGGAGGTCTCGATCTGGCCGCCCAGCGACTCGAGCCGGCTGGCCATCGCGCGGGTGAGCATCCCGGCGCCGCCCTCGGGAACGGGGAAGCCCACGGTCTGACCGAGCATCGTCATCATGAGGCCCATCAGTCCCGAGCCCGGCGCGTCGAGTGGGATGTCCGCGTGTCCCGCGTTGCCCGCGAGGAGCAGGCCGGGGGAGGAGCCCGTGAACCGGACGTCGGCCAGGTCGACGACCGGGCTGAGCAGCGTCTTGACGAAGTCGAGGCCGCCGACGCGACGCAGCTTCGCGAGCGTCGAGACACCACCTCGGACGGGCGGGAACGGCGTCAGCAGGGAGGTGATGAGGGCGTCCCCGATCTCGTCCCACGCGGCGCAGAGCTCGAGCCAGGCCTCGCCGTCTCCGGGCTGCTGCTCGTCCATGAGAGCGGCGGTGATGTTGCGGTCGCGGTGCAACAGCGCCCAGGCGCCGTCGGGCGTGGGGTGGCCGAGCACGGCGGGGGCATGGGTCCAGCGGAGCCCGTGCTCCTCCAGGCGGAAGCCCTGGATCGTGCGCGAGGCGGCGGCGAGCGGATAGAAGGTGCTGAACGTGTCGTGGACGAAGTCCGGGTGCACGGCGCGGTCGCTGCGCACGGCTCCGCCGATCTCGGGCTGCTCCTCCAGGACCAGCACCGACCAGCCGGCGTCGATCAGGTGGTTGGCGGCGACCAGGCCGTTCGGCCCGGCGCCGATGACGATCGCGTCGTGGGTCACCGGTGGTCCACCTTCTGCAGGGATGACAGGACGTTGCCGGCCGTGGCGCCGACCGTGCGACTCGCGTCGGACGCGAGGCGCGCGAACAGCGGGCCGACCATCGCATCGTAGACGCGCGGCGCGGCCACGAAGCCGAGGCGAAGCAGGTGGTTGAGCGCGGGGACCTGGCTCTGACGCCGAGGACGCTCGAGGCGACGGACCACGACGCGAGCGACGGTGTCGGGCTGCAGCACCGGTGGCGGGGGCGTGCCGGGATGGCCGTGGACGTTGGCGGCGTGGGGGTAGATCGGCGTGTCGACGCCGCCTGGGGCGACGTGCGAGATGCCCACGCCGACGTCGCGGTTCTCCACCTGCAGCTGGCGGCACAGCGATCGCAGCGCCCACTTGCTGATGACGTAGGGGGTCATGGTCGGCACGGCGAGATGGCCGACGACCGAGCCGACCACGACGATCGAGCCCTCGTCGCGGGCCCGCATCGACGGCAGCACGTGCCGGACGACGTTCACGACGCCGATCACGTTGGTGTGCAGGACGGCCTCGAAGATCTCGGGCGGGACCTCCTCGGCGCGACCGTACGCGGCGACGCCGGCGCTGCACACGACGTCGTCGATCCGGCCGTGGCGGGCCAGGACCTCGCGGACACGCTCGCCGATCGCCTCGTCGTCGCCGACGTCGGCGGGTGCGACGTGCACGGAGGCGGCGCCGCGCGCTCGCGCCTCCTCGGCGGTCTCCTCGAGCACCTCGACGCCGCGCGCGACGAGGGCCAGGCGGTCGCCCCGCTCGGCGAGTCGCAGCACGACTGCGCGGCCGATGCCGCTGGACGCGCCGGTGACGAGCGAGACCCGGGGGCTCATGAGGTCGACAGGTCGCGTCGCTCTGCGATGTAGGCGAGCCGTCGCAGCGTCTCGGAGTTCCGCCACTTGAGGGAGGGACCGCGGACGGGGCGGGGGATCAGGGTGGCCGGTCCGCTCGCGGGTTCCTCGGAGATGGTCACGAGGGTGCCGGCGCCCTGCGGCGCGAGGGTGATGACGACCTCGGCCGTGCCGGCGGGCCAGGCGCGGGCGAGCAGCTTGAGGCGGTGGCCGGGGTTGACCTCGAGCACGCTCGTGCTGTCGTCGATGAGGGCGGGCCAGACGCCGACGGAGTGGTGCAGCTTCGAGCCGACGAGCGGCCACGACGGGTCGACGTCGCGCATGCGCGAGGCACCGACGACCCACAGCGGGTAGAGCCAGCCGTCGGACAGGACCTCCCACACCCGCTCGGGCGTGGTCTCGATGAGGCGAGTGTTCGTCGTCATGTCGGGGACGTACCCACGGCACGCACGGCCACACGTGCGCGCAGGCGGGTTGAGGGCGTCGCCTACGCTGCGGTGGAACACCGATTCGACAGTGAGGAACGAGCAGATGTGCTCTCCGGTCCCGTGCAGGCAGTGCGGCAAGACGACGTGGCGTGGATGTGGCGAGCACGTCGACCAGGTCAAGGCGGCCGTCCCGGCCGATCAGTGGTGCGGTCACGAGCAGGACTAGGCTGATCCGGTGACCATGCTGGATTTCGCGGTGCTCGCGACGCAGGAGATCGATCCCGAGGGCAACCAGCCGATCGGCTGGCTGGCCGGCCTCTACACGCTGGCCCTGTTCATCGTGATCGGCCTGCTGCTGTGGTCGTTCACGAAGATGGCCAAGAAGGCGCGCCAGCCGTGGGAGGGCGAGGACGACGCTCCCGCGGACGAGGATCCACCGAAGCCGTGACCGAGCTGCCCCGTCTCTGGCACGAGTTCGTCGAGGCGAACCCGCAGTTCGCCGACGAGGTGCCGGAGGTCGAGCCGTTCGGCGACACCCCCGAGATGGCCGACGACCTGGCTCGCCTCGTGTTGGCGGGGACGAAGCGCGCCACGGCCTCGCCTGTCGAGGAGGGCGTGGCTCCCGAGGACGCCCACTGGGTGCTGCTCGACGGTCGAGGCGAGGCCGTGGCCGTGCTGCACACGCACGAGATCCGCATGGGTCGCCTCGACTCCGTGGACGACGCGTTCGCCTGGGACGAGGGCGAGGGCGACCGCACGCGCGACTGGTGGCTCGACGCCCACCGCGGCTTCTTCCGTCGTCGGCTTCCGCACGTGACCGACTTCGACGCGCTCCCCACCGTCTTCGAGCGGTTCACCGTCGTCTGGCCCCCGGCGCTCGCCGACTGACCTCGTGCCCACGCTGACAACCGAGCGGCTGACGCTGCGTACCTGGACGCAGGCGGACCGCGAGCCGTTCGCCGCGCTCAACGCCGACCCCGAGGTCATGGAGCACTTCCCGGCTGTTCTTGACCGGGCCGCGAGCGACGCCCTCGCCGACCGCTTCGAGACGCGCATGGCGCACCAGGGCTGGGGCCTGTGGGTCGTCGAGGCGCAGGGTCGCTTCGCCGGCATGGCCGGGCTGAACCCCGTGCCGGCCGAGGTCCGCGCCCTCCTGCGCGGCTCGCCGCCGGTCGAGGTCGGCTGGCGCTTCGCCCGCTGGGCCTGGGGCCACGGCTGGGCCACCGAGGCCGCTCAGGCTGCGGTCCGCCACGGGTTCGACATGCTCGGTCTGAAGGAGATCGTCTCCTTCACCGCCGCAGGCAACCTCCGCTCCCGCGCGGTCATGGAGCGCCTCGGCATGACCCACGACTCGGCCGACGACTTCGACCACCCGGCGCTGGCGCTCGACAGTCCCCTGCGCCACCACGTCCTCTACCGCCTGGCGCGGTAAGAGCGAGCCGCACCCTCTACTCGGCGGAGAGGTACAACGCCACGATCCCTGCGAGCACGGCTCGCAGCTCGTCCCAGTGCGCGACTGCGTCCTCGGTGGGCATCGTGGGAAGCTTGCGGGTGAGACGCTTGGCTGTCATCCGGCTCAGAGCGTCGTAGGCAGCGTCTGATTCGGCGATCCAACCCCGGTCCTGGAGGGACCGCAGTGAGACCTCGAAGCTGTCCCAGTCGGCGAGGTAGACGGCAGCAATGGACTGCCGGTTGGGCGTCCTGAGGATGGCGCCACCGCCGGTCTCATCGACGATCAGATCCAGGTCGGACGCGAAGGCATTCAAGAGCTCGATGGCCTCGAGAGTGGATGGCTTGGACGCCGCAAACGCGGCTTGGCGGTCGACCGATCGTCTGGGTGCTGTCTTGGCGCTCGCGGCGGCAGTCCGGCCGTAGACAGCCGGCACGATCACTGTTCCGTCGTACCCCTGGGCGCGGTACTGCTTGACCTCGACGGCAAAGACCTCAGCCGGAGTCAGCTGCTCGTTGAGGAACTCGACGATGCGTCTCAGCTCGTCGGGGATGTGGTCGGCGACGAACACCATCCGGATACGGCCGCCGCGAAGGTTGTCCCCGATGCGGGTGAAGAACTCATCGATCGTCACTTCCGGGTCGCCGTGCAGCTCGTAGACGCTCTCCCTCGGGTCGCTGCCGAGTTCCGCTTGGGTGGTCTCGAATGCGATTCTCAGAGCATCCGGCGGCCAGTAACGGACGCCGTTGGCTGCGTAGTCGAGCATCTGGCCGACGACCTCGCGTCGGATTCGAGTGTCCGTCGATCGCTTGACTTCGACGAGCGTTGGCACCGCGTCCTGATCCACGAAGAGGTGGTCGACGCTCCAGCGTGATCCCGACCCATCACGATCGGGGACACCTTGCTCGCGCTTGACGAGAGCCCAACGCCTCGGCTCCTCGGGGGTCATCTGACCGCCGGCGAGCAGGTCTGGATGCGTCTCCAAGAGAGTTTGGAGCACGTCCTCGGCTTCATACGGAGCCGCCGTCATCGACGTCAGGTCCCCGTTCGCGCCGATGTGGAAGAGGCCGTCCTCGCTCACGATCGTTCCTCGCCGTAGATCATGCCGGCATCCTCCCTCAAATGTGGCGCAGGCGTGCGAGGTCGGATCAAGCGCGAGCTAGGCCGTGACGACCGGAGTCGATGCCAACGATTCGTCGGCGTGGTCGGGAGTCACGCGACCTCGTCGGGCAGAGCCCTCCGCTTGATGCCGATCAGCGTCTCCACGATGGACTCGACGTCGTCGTCAGGGAAGAAGAAGTCAGGTCCGGTGGGGGCGTGGTCCGTGTAGGGCGACTCGAAGAGCCGCTTGGGTTCCATGACGCCGTTGCGCGTGAGCTCTTCGACGATGAGGTTGACGAAGCGCACCTGGGCGGCCGTGAAGCTGGTTCCGTCGAGGTACTTCTCGAATGCCTCCGTCGCAGCCGATCTGTCGAGTCCCACGAGACCGCGCACGAAGATCCCCAGACCTTCGGCTTGCTCAATGGCCCAGACGATGTCGGCTCGGTGCGCGCCGGCGGCGACGAGCAGCTGTTCGAGCTCGGTGAGGTCATCGGGGGTGAGCTGCTTGTTGCGCCGCAGCCGCTGAAGAACGAGGTTGTCCAGATGCTCGCGCAGGTAGGCCTCGGCCTTCGCCCTGAAGCGCTCGAAGTTGGTGCCGGGAGTGCCGCCGGCGAGGGTGACCTCGACGCCGTCGCTGAGAACGTCCCCGAAGTCGGTGTAGACCGGGTTGCGTGAGGTCTTCTCGATGAACCGCACCAGACTCCTGATCCGAAGCCGCGCGACTTCCAGCATTGGGAGGGTGACGTCGACCCACCACTCGTCACCGGCGACGGACTCCAGCAGCACGGCTTGCTCGGCCACCGAAGGGATGGCCATCTTGCCGAGGAGCGCTGAGGCGATGTTCTGGATGGTCTCGCGCAAGCGCTCGGCGAGCACCGCGTCTCCGTCGAGCTGCGCGAGTTGCCTCCGCAAGACCAGCAGGTCGAAGCGCTTGGCGTCCTCGTCCTCGTCGCGGACCGACGACGGCAGACCCGCCAACGGCAGGGCAGTGGCGGCGTCGTCGGGGGTCAGCTTCTCCCAAGCGTCAGCGTCACCGAAGCGCTCGACTGCCCGGCGGTGCTTGCGGACGACGAAGTTGTCGAGGTTCATGCCCGCGACGATCTCGTGCAGAGTGGCGACGGTGGTTCGCCGCAGATCGGGCTCATCGTGATCGAGCGCTGCGACGAACCCGAGACGAGCCTCGAAGATCAGTTGGGAGAGTGACTTCTGGGTCTGGCCTACGGAGCCGGGGAGGTCCTGACTGAAGTACTCGAGGTTGCCGCAGAAGTCGAAGACGAGGAAGTCGGTCTTGTCCTTGCCCGGGCCGAACAGATCCGGGCGCAGCCGGGTTCCGCGGCCGATCATCTGCCAGAACTTCGTCTTGGAACGGACCATCTTGAAGAACACCAGGTTCACGACCTCAGGGACGTCGATGCCGGTGTCGAGCATGTCCACGCTGATCGCGATGTGTGGGGCCTTGTCCATGATGGAAAAGTCGTCGATCAGTGATTGCGCGTAGGGAGTGCCGTGGGTGATGACGCGGGCAAAGTGCCCGGCGTGCTCCGGGTAGGCCAGGTTGAATCGCTTCTCGATGAACTCCGCGTGCTTCTGCGACTTGGCGAAGATGATCGTCTTGCCGAGTCTGTCGTTGCCGGCGACCTTGTAGCCCTGCGTCATCAGGGTCTCGAGCACCTTGTCGACGGTGTCCTCGTTGAAGAGGAATCGATTCAGCTCCTCCGCCCCGACCTCGTCCGGCGGGCCGTCCTCACCCCAGTCGAGCGTGTCCCACTGATCCTTCTCCTCCTCGGTGAGGTCGGAGTACTTGATGCCCGAGCGCAGGAACTGGGTGCCGACGCTGATGCCCTTCGGCGGGACCAAGTAGCCGGCCTCGACGGCCTCTTCGAGGCTGTAGGCGTCGGTGGGCACGCCATCTTCGAGGTGGAAGAGCCGGTAGGTGTTGTGATCGACCGCGTCCTTCGGGGTCGCGGTCAGGCCGACGAGCAGGGCGTCGAAGTACTCGAAGATCGCGCCGTACTTCGCGTAGACCGAACGGTGGGCCTCGTCAATCACGATCAGGTCGAAATAGCCGGGTCCGAAACGCCGATTCCCTTCGTCGATCTCGTCGATGACGTTCATCATCGTCGGGTACGTCGACACGTAGACCCGGCCGTCGATGGCCTTCTCAGTGACGAGATTGACCGTGGTCGATCCGGGCAAGTGGGTCTTGAACGCATTGCCCGCCTGATTGACCAAGGCGGTGCGGTCGGCCAGGAAGAGAACGCGCTTGACCCAGTTCGCCCTCTGCAGCAGATCGACGAGCGCGATCGTGGTGCGGGTCTTACCCGCACCGGTCGCCATCACCAGCAAGGCTTCGCGTTGTTTTCGATCGAATGCATCGGCGACGGCCTTGATGGCCCGCACCTGGTACGGCCGGCCGGCGACGTCCGTGTTGACCTGCTGTGTTGACAGCGGCAGCGCGGTACGACGTCGCTGGATCAACAGCTCCAATTCGTCGCGGGTGTAGAAACCCTGGGTCTCGCGTGGCGGGTACCCGCCCGCGTCGTCCCAGATCCGGTGCTCGTAGCCGTTCGTGTAGAAGATGACCGGGCGTCGTCCGAACTGCGCTTCCAAGCAATCTGCATAGAGCTTGGCCTGCTGCTGACCGAGCTCGGGGGACTTCGAGGTCCGCTTGGCCTCCACCACCGCCAGGGGCAACCCGTCGGCGCCCCACAGCACGTAGTCGACGAAACCCTTGCCCTCCGCGTTCGGCATGCCGGTGACCTCGAACTCGCGGTCCCGCGGCTGGTCCAGCGCCCACCCGGCCTCGTGGAGCAGGACGTCGATGAACAGGTCGCGCGCGTCGGACTCGTCGTAGTCGCGGTCGTCGGGTCCGACGGCAGCCTTCGCCTCGGCGATCTGAGCCTTGAGGCGCTCGATCTCCGCCTCGTGCGCTGCCAGCAGGTCATCCCGCTCTGCCAGCGCCTTGGCATGGGCCTCGTCCTGCGCCGTGAACCTGGCCGCGAGTCGGCCCACTTCTTGGCGTGTGAGAGGAGCAGCCTTCGCTGCGAGGGAGGGGTCGAACTGCGCCCGGAGCGGCACCACGTCCGGTCGGGGGGAGTGGTGGTAGGACGTCCACACCACGACGTGGAACAATTCGCGCAGCACGGCCAGCGACACGTCGGGGCGGATCTGCCGGTTCTCGTGCACGGCGGTGTTGGCGATCCTGCGGATCGCCGTCAGCTTTTGGGTGATGCCCTGCGGCACCTTCGCCTTGAATCCCGCATCACCGATCTTTGCCGCCAGGTCGTTGCGGTACGGCGCGCGCAGCGCCAGCACGTCGTAGAGATAGGCGACGACCTCCTCGATGACCCGCCGGGCGTAGAAGCAGGCCGACCGAGGATCGGAGGCCAAGTAGGACTCAGCACGCGCGCAGTCGTCGTGGATCGAGGGCAACGTCTGGCGGACGAAGGCGAAGTTGGTCACGACAGGGCTCCCAGCACCACGGTGGCGAGGTAGCTGCGCAGCTCTGCGACGTCCACGGTGGCGGTACGCCAGACCCGTCGGGGTTCCAGGTCGTCGTACTGGTGCGCAGCGAAGTTGCGCATGGCCACGATCTGTCGCCACGGCTGTCCGTCAAACTCCGCGAGCACTGCGGCGGGGATCCGGTTGACGCCCTCACCGATGCGGATCAGCCCCATCTCCACCGCCCACTGACTGCGGGTGTCGGTGACGAAGTCGTCGATGTCCATGCGAGTCAGGTCCGCGATCGTGTCGCACACATGGATGATCAACTCCACCGCGTCCCGAGCTTTGCCGCTGGGGTCGCTGATGTGGGAGGCGCTCACACCGCGACTGCTTCACTCAGGACGCGGTGGGCGAGCTTCCCGCGCAGGGTGTCGGCTGCCACCACGTCGACCTCGACGCCGAGGAGGTCGGTCAGCGCCAGCCTCAGGCCGACCTCGTCGAGCAGGCTGGCCTCGTCGCTGAAGGAGACCAGCAGGTCCAGGTCGGACCCGGGCTGATCGTCGCCGCGCGCCACGGATCCAAAGACCCGGGGATCTGACGCGTGGTGCTCACGCACCAGGGTCAGAACCTCGTCGCGATGCTCTCGCAATCGGGTGGAAGGCCGCCCCTGAAGGGCCTGGGCGATGCGGTCGAGGACCTCACGGCTGGGGTGGCGTCGGCCGTTCTCGTACGCCGACAGGTTGGGCTGCGGCACCCGCGCTGCGCGCGCCAACTCCGACTGGCTCATGCCAGCCGCGAGTCGTGCTGCGCGGATGTCCATGCTCCCCACCGTAGCGAAGGGTTATCGATGGCGATATGAAAACGCGGATCTTGCCGGATCTACTCGAAGAAGTCCTCGTCTACCTCGACGATCTGGATGGTTCTCTTCACTTGGACACCGACGCCGTAGCGGATCATCAGTCGCGTCAGTCGATCGCCGTCGATGAGCACGATCCGGGTCGGAACCTGATCGGCGTACGCCGCAGCCTCCGCACTGAATCGGCTGGTGGTGATGAAGACGCCTTGGTTCGCCTGGTTGCCGGCGAGCGCACCGACGAAGGCCTGAATGGAGGGGCGGCCCACACTGTTGTCCGCCGCGTAGCGCTTCGCCTGGACGTAGATGCGGCTCAGGCCGAGCGCGTCCTGGTCGACCGTGCCGTCGATGCCGCCGTCCCTCGACAGTTGGGTCCGGGTCGCGGAGCCCTCGGCTCCGCCGTAGCCCATGGCGATCAGGAGGTCGAGGACCGCCTGCTCGAAGAAGACGGGTTCCTGCGCCATGATCCGAGTCAGGAGGTGGTCAGCAATGTCGGCATTGATGCGCTCGAGTCCCGATGCGATCTGCTCTTCGGGATCGAGTGACGACTCCTCGAGCGGCGCGGTGGGCACGCTCGCGGGGGTCGACGGGAAGGCCTTCCACGTGTGAGGGGCGTTCGGATCGCCGGACAGAGCCCGGAGGTGCTTCTCCGTGATGCCTTCGGGATGGTCAGCCAGAAGCTGCCGTCCGACCCCGGTGATCTGGTAGCGCCCACGACTCGGCCGCTCGGTCGCGCCCACGCGAGACAGGTAGGACAGCGCCCAGTTCCCTCGGTTGCGATACTGCTCCTGCCCGGACGGAATCAGGATCGCGCGCTGCTCCGGGGTGACTCCCAGTAGATCAGCTGCGGCTTCGACGATGTCGCGGCTGCGGTGAACCTCTCCGTCCGACAGCACGCGCAACGATGGCGCCATGTACTGGTCCCAGGTGGGGACGGTCATCACAACTCCCCTCTGAAGGCGCGGGACTGGAGCGAAGCGAAGAGTTCGTTTTCGCGTGTTGCAGCGAGGTCGACGTCGCGACGACTTGCCGAAACCCGATCGACCCGACTCGCGAACATCCGCTGAGCCTCCATTGGAGGCACGGGGATGGGCATCGCCTTGATGATGCCCATGTTCAAGCCGTCCATGATGGACCCCTTCGTCTGGCGACGAAGGTGCGCCAGCGCCTCGGGGTGCCAGAGGAACGCTGCCCTAAGGAACGCCGAGTCGATCCGTGAAGTGTCCGGTGTGATTGCGCAGATGTGCTTGGTGTTGATGGCTGCGGGAATGTCCGCTGGCACCACTACGCAGCGGCCCGTCGTGCCCATGATGCTGATGAGCACGTCTCTGGGCTTCACCGTGTACCGCTTCAACTGCTCGTACTTGGCTGGCGTGATGAACCGACGCTCGCCCCAGCGGAATTCGTTACCCACGACGTTGTCCAGGCCCAGGACTGCGATGCCGTCGTCTACGAACTCGCTGTGCAGCAACTGGCTTCCGAATGGACCGGTTCGGATGAGCGTGGCCTCTGCCTTCACCGTGGACGTCGCAGGGACGCCGCCGAACATGTCGTTGAAGATTGACTGGGTGAGCGAGTCGAGATGGGCGAGGGCTTGGCGGCGCTTCGCGCGGAGGGCGTCGGCGTGGTCGAGGATCGCGGCGATGCGGCGCTGCTCGGCGAGGGGTGGGAGGGCGAGTTCCAAAGCTGCCACGTCATCGCGGGTAACGCCCTTGATCGTTGCGCCCCGGAGATGCTTCAGCAGCCTCGCTTTGCTAGATCTTAGGAAGTGCACCAAGTAGCGACGGTCGAGCCGGCTAGACGGCGTTATGGCCGTGATGTCCTGGTTGATCGCCATGGGCTCGGACAGCAGTCCGACCTTGCCGACCGAGGTCCGTGTCAGCAGTAGGACAGTGCCTGCGGGGAGCACGCTGGTCGAGGACCCCTTGACGGCGGCATCTGAGATGAACGACCGTGGTGAGATTGTGCCGTCTTCCGCGATGTCTGCGCCGGTGATCCAAGGCGTAGACCCGTCCCAGAACTCTGGTTTGGAGCGCGAAGGAGTCCCGCCGTTCGTGAAATCGACGACCTGGCCGAGAGCGACGCGGTTCACCTGAGCATCCCCTTCAGCTCAGCGAGGCCCTTGGCGATCTCGTCCTCAAGTGTCTCGATGTCGGCGATGATGTCGAGCGGGTCGCGGTGCTCGATCTCGTCGTGGGCGATCTCCTTGTAGCGGTTAAGGGACAGGTCGTAGCCCTGGATGACGATATCGGCCTTGGGGACGAGAAACGACTGATCGGTGCGAGCCCGCTCGCCCTCGGTCGCACGATCCTGCCAGCGCGTGAGCACGTCGGGGAGGTCGTTCGCCTCGACCGGGTTGCGCTTGTCGTCAAGGCTGAAGCCGTCGGCGCGGACGTCGTAGAACCAGACGTCGTCGGTGCCGCCGGAGTCGGTCTTGGTGAAGAACAGGATCGCGGTCGAGACCCCGGCGTAGGGCCGGAAGACACCGGACGGCAGCTTCACGACCGCGTCGAGCTTCTGGTCCTCGACGAGCATCTGGCGCAGCGTCTTGTGGGCCTTGGACGATCCGAAAAGCACTCCGTCGGGGACGATGACCGCGGCCCTGCCGCCAGGCTTAAGGAGCTTGAGGAACAGCGCGAGGAAGAGCAACTCTGTCTTCTTCGTCTTCACGACCCGTTGCAGGTCCTTCGACGTGGACTCATAGTCCAGCGACCCAGCGAACGGGGGATTCGCGAGGATGAGCGTGTACTTCTCGGCATCCTCGCTGGCTCCTTCGGAGAGCGAGTCGCGGTAACGAATGTCGGGAGACTCGATGCCATGCAGCAACATGTTCATGCTGCCGATGCGCAGCATGGTCGAGTCGAAGTCGTAGCCGTGAAACATCGAGCGGTGGAAGTGCTGGCGCTGCTTGCTGTCGAGCAGGGACTCCGCGTGGGTGTCGCGGACGTACTCACTGGCCGCGACCAGGAAGCCCGCGGTGCCGCAGGCCGGGTCGCAGATCTCGTCGCCCGGCTTGGGTGCGGTCATCTGCACCATCAGGTCGATGATGTGGCGCGGGGTCCGGAACTGGCCGTTGACTCCGGCAGCGGCGATCTTTGACAGCAGGTACTCGTACAGGTCGCCGTTGGTGTCCCGGTCGGCCATCGGAATGTCGTCGAGCATGTCAACGACCCGCGAGAGCAGTGCCGGGGTGGGGATGGTGAAGCGAGCGTCTTTCATATGCGCGCTGTACGTCGAGTCGTCCCCACCGATCTGTGTGCCGAGCTCGCGCAGGAACGGGAAAACCTCGTCGGCGATCGTCTGGTGCATCACCTCGGGGGAGGCATTCTTGAACTGGCTCCACCGGAGGTTGGTCTGGCCAGGCAGGAAGACCGGGTCCTCAACCGGGCCGCCAGTCACGCGAGCCTTCTTCTCGGCCAGAGTCTGGAGGTCATCGAGGCGGCGGATGAAGAGCAAGTAGGTAATCTGCTCGATCACTTCCAACGGGTTGCTGATGCCACCGGACCAGAAGGCGTCCCAAACGCGGTCAATCTTGGACTTCAACTCACCGGTGATCACTGACGACACCTTAGTGATGGGTGAGGCCGCTGTTGACGGCATGCCATGATCCCCTGCTCGGTTCGGGCATCTTCTTTGCAACGGAGAAGGATCGAACGCGGAGGGCTGTCGTCAAGTGATCTCGATACACCGCTCGCTGCGCTCGCGAGTTACTCGATCGGCGGATGGTGCGATCGGCAGTCGGTGGCCGGCGCAGGTAGCGTGACGAGGTGGCCAACCGACTCGCTCAGTCCCAGTCGCCGTACCTGCGCCAGCACGCGGAGAACCCCGTGGACTGGTGGGAGTGGGGCGCGGAGGCGCTCGCGGAGGCGGAGCGGCGCGACCTGCCGATCCTGCTGAGCGTCGGGTACGCGGCGTGCCACTGGTGTCACGTCATGGCGCACGAGTCGTTCGAGGATCCCGCGACGGCGGCGTACATGAACGAGCACTTCGTCAACGTCAAGGTCGACCGCGAGGAGCGGCCCGACATCGACGCGGTCTACATGCGCGCGACGCAGGCGATGACCGGGCAGGGCGGCTGGCCGATGACGTGCGTGCTCACCCCGAGCGGCGAGCCGTTCTTCGCCGGGACCTACTTCCCGCCCGAGCCCACCGCCGGGCATCCCGCGTTCAGCCAGGTGCTGCAGGCCCTCGCCGACGCGTGGCAGAACCGGCGCGACGAGGTGCTCGACTCCGCGAGCCAGGTGCGCAGCTTCCTCGGCGAGAACGACGACTTCGGCGGCGACCCGCTCACCGCCGAGGACCTCGACGCAGCCGCCGCCGCGTTGCTGGGACAGGCCGACGAGGAGGCCGGCGGGTTCGGGGCCGCGCCCAAGTTCCCGCCATCGATGGTGCTCGAGTTCCTGCTGCGCCAGCACGCCCGCACCGGCGACGAGAAGGTCTGGACCACCCTCAGCCGCACCTTCGAGGCGATGGCCCGCGGCGGCATGTACGACCAGCTCGGCGGCGGCTTCGCGCGCTACAGCGTCGACCGCTTCTGGCGCGTGCCGCACTTCGAGAAGATGCTCTACGACAACGCCCAGCTGCTGCGCGCCTACCTCCACTGGCTGCGCGCTCTCAAGGCCCGCAGCGAGCAGGGCGCGAACACCGCCCTGGCCGAGCGCGTCTGCCACGAGACCGCTGACTTCATGCTGCGCGAGCTGCGCACCGACGAGGGCGGACTCGCCTCGGCCCTCGACGCCGACAGCGACGGCCACGAGGGCACCTACTACGTCTGGAACCCGCACCAGCTCATGAAGGCGCTCGGCACGGCCGACGCCGCGTGGGCCGTGCAGCTGCTCGGCGTCACCGGCGGCGGCACGTTCGAGCGCGGCCTCTCCACCCTCCAGCTGCAGCAGTACCCCGACGACCCCGAGCGCTGGGAGCGAGTCAAGCAGCGCCTCCTCGAGGTCCGCGCCGAGCGCACGCGCCCCGCCCGCGACGACAAGGTCGTCTCCGCCTGGAACGCCTACGCGATCACCGCGCTCGCCGAGACCGGCATTGCCCTCGAGCGGCCCGAGCTCGTCGACGCCGCCACCCAGGCCGCCTCGCTGCTCTGGGACCTGCACGTCGAGCCCGGCTTCGTCCGCACCTCCCTCGGCGGGGTGCGGTCCGAGCATGCAGCAGTGCTGGAGGACCACGGGGCCACCATCGAGGCCTTCGTCGCGGTCCTCGGCGCCACCGGCGACGACCGCTGGCTCGACCGCGCGCGCCACGTCGCCGACCGCGCGGTCACCCACTTCCGCGCCGAGGACGGCGGCTGGTTCGACACCGCCGACGACACCGAGGCACTCCTCGTCCGACCGCGCGACGCCGCCGACAACGCCCACCCGTCCGGCGCCTCGGCGCTCGCGCACGGCCTGCTCGCGCTGGCCGCGGTCACCGGCGACCACGACGTCAGGGCTGCCGCGGTGGCCTCCGTCGAGTCGGCCGCGGCACTGGCCACGGGCGCCCCGCGCTTCGCGGGCTGGACCCTCGCGGCCGCGGAGGCGCTGCTCGACGGACCCGCCGAGGTCGCCGTGGTGGGCGAGGTCGGGGGACCGATGCACCGCGCCGCGCTCGCGCTCCTCTCGCCGGGCGCCGTCGTCGCAGCCACCGAGACGGGATCGTCGGTCCCGCTGTTCGAGGGCCGCGAGGCGATCGACGGCAAGCCGACGGCCTACGTGTGCCGCGACTTCGTGTGCGCGCTCCCGGTCACCGACCCGGAGGCGCTGGTCCGTCGGTAGGACGTGCTGCCGCGCCCCGTCAACTTTTGTGACGCGTTTCGCCCACTGGCGACCGTCTGCGCCGCGAAGCGTCACAAAAGTGAGCGAGGGCGTCACAAAAGTCGACTCGGACGCGTGGGAGTCGACAGTCGGGTGCCGAAGGCTGGCGAGGCCCGGGAGCGGGTGCCGCGACCTCAGGAGCTGTAGACGAGGAAGCTGACGCCGATGTAGTGCACGATGAACGCCGCGATCGTGAAGACGTGGAAGACCTCGTGGTATCCGAACCAATGAGGGCTCGGGTTCGGCCACTGGAACGCATAGACCAGCGCGCCGAGGGTGTACAGCGCGCCGCCCACGCAGAGCATCACGAACACGACGGTGGACGCCGCCGCGTAGAAGTCCGGGAGGTAGAGGAGCGCGGCCCACCCCAACGCCAGGTACAGCGGCACGTAGACCCAGCGCGGCGCCGTCATCCAGAAGACCTTGAACAGCACGCCGAGCAGCGCACCTCCCCACACCAGCGTGAGCAGCGTGAGCATGTCCCTCTTGTCCAGCAGCAGCAGGGAGAAGGGGGTGTACGACCCGGCGATCATCACGAAGATGTTCGAGTGGTCGAGCCGGCGCAGCACTCGCTTGGCCCGCTCGCGCCACGGCACCGTGTGGTACACGGCGCTGACCCCGAAGAGCAGCAGGGCACTGACCATGAAGACCGCGGCGCCGGCACGCGCCACCTGGCTGTCGGCCAGCACCAGCATCACGAGGAACGAGATCAGCGCGAGGGGAGCGGTGGCGGCGTGCAGCCAGCCCCGGAGCTTGGGCTTGATCTCGTCGACGGTCTCGCGCAGACGGTCGCCGACGTCCTCGGCAAGGGTCTCGTGCTTGGGGGCCGCCATGCTCTCGATTCTAGTGGGGCGCCGGTCAGGGGCGAATCGGACGACCACGTGACGGTCGTCCCACGCGGGCGGCGCGTACGCTGGCGGCATGCCGGTCAGTGACCTCATCTACGGGGCGTACGAGCGACGCCTCGCCAAGGGGCTCGATCCCGCGCAGCTGCCGCGCCACGTGGGCGCGATCGTCGACGGCAACCGCCGCTGGGCCAAGGGCGCGGGCGCCGGCGTCGACCTGGGCTACCAGGCCGGTGCCGACAAGATCACCGAGTTCCTCGGCTGGTGCGACGAGCTCGGCGTCGAGATCGTCACCCTGTGGCTGCTGTCGACGGACAACCTGCGCCGCCCCGCCGACGAGCTGTCGGCCCTGCTGGTCGTCATCGAGCGGCTCGTGGAGGACCTCGCGTCGCTCGGCTACCGGCTGCGCCTCATCGGCAACCTCGACATGCTCCCCGCCGAGTCCGCCGCGCGGATGAAGCGGGCCGCCGACCTGACCGTCGACCACGAGGGCGCGCTCTCGGTCAACGTGTGCGTCGGCTACGGCGGCCGCCAGGAGCTCACCGACGCGATGCGCTCGCTGCTGCTGGAGCAGGCCGCCGCCGGCCGCACCCTCGAGGACGTCGCCTCCACGCTCGAGGTCGACCACATCGCCGAGCACCTGTACACGAAGGGCCAGCCCGACCCCGACCTCGTCATCCGCACGTCGGGCGAGCAGCGGCTGAGCGGCTTCCTGCTGTGGCAGAGCGTCCACTCCGAGTTCTACTTCTGCGACGCGATGTGGCCCGCGTTCCGCCGCGTCGACTTCCTGCGCGCGATGCGGTCGTACGCCGCGCGCGAGCGCCGCTTCGGCGGCTGAGCGCAGTTCCGATCGTTCACGCGATCGTCATGAAGACACGCCGCTGACGTTTCCCGGATCCGGCCACTCACGGTCGTACTTTCGGGGTGTGCCCATGCTCGAACCCGAGCCCTTCCCCCGGAAGGCTCAGGCCCCCACCCACTAGTGAGGGCTGGGCGCCGGGCGCGCGCGTGGCTCTCGAGGAGATTGCCGTGGCTGCTTCGAAGAGCGTGACTCCGCCCCGCCCCGATCACCGGACCTACGTCCTCGACACGAGCGTCCTGCTGGCCGACCCGGCCGCCATGCAGCGCTTCGGCGAGCACGAGGTCGTGATCCCGGTCGTCGTCATCACGGAGCTGGAGGCCAAGCGCCACCATCCCGAGCTCGGGTACTTCGCCCGCAACGCCCTGCGTTTCCTCGACGACCTGCGGGTCCAGCACGGCACGATCGACGTCCCGATGCCGGTCGGCGACGAGGGCGGCACCCTGCGGGTCGAGCTCAACCACACGGACGCCACGTCGCTGCCGTCGGGCTTCCGCCTCGGCGACAACGACACCCGGATCCTGTCGGTCGCGCGCAACCTCGCCAACGAGGGCCACGACGTCGTGCTGGTCTCGAAGGACCTGCCGATGCGCGTGAAGGCCTCGGCCGTCGGCCTCACCGCCGAGGAGTACCGTGCCGAGTGGGCGCTGGAGACCGGCTGGACCGGCATGACCGAGATCGAGGTCGACTCGGTCGACCTCGACGAGCTCTACGAGGACGGCACGATCGACCTCGAGGCCGCCCGCGAGCTGCCGTGCCACACCGGCCTGGTGCTGCTGTCGGACAAGGGGAGCGCGCTGGGCCGCGTCACGCCGGACAAGCAGGTGCGGCTGGTCCGCGGCGACCGCGACGCGTTCGGCATCCACGGCCGTTCGGCCGAGCAGCGGGTCGCGCTCGACCTCCTGCTCGATCCCGACGTCGGCATCGTCTCGCTCGGTGGTCGCGCCGGCACCGGCAAGTCGGCGCTCGCCATCTGCGCCGGCCTCGAGGCCGTCATGGAGCGCCGCCAGCACCAGAAGGTGATCGTGTTCCGGCCGCTGTACGCCGTGGGCGGCCAGGAGCTCGGCTACCTGCCCGGCAGCTCCGACGAGAAGATGGGGCCGTGGGCGCAGGCCGTGTTCGACACGCTCGGCGCCGTCGCCTCACCGCACGTCGTGGAGGAGATCGTCGACCGCCAGATGCTCGAGGTGCTGCCGCTCACGCACATCCGTGGCCGCTCGCTGCACGACGCGTTCGTCATCGTCGACGAGGCGCAGTCGCTGGAGCGCAACGTCCTGCTGACCGTGCTGTCGCGCATCGGCGCAAACTCCAAGGTGGTGCTGACGCACGACGTCGCGCAGCGCGACAACCTGCGCGTGGGTCGCTACGACGGCATCGTCGCGGTGGTCGAGAAGCTCAAGGGCCACCCGTTGTTCTCCCACGTCACGCTCACGCGGTCCGAGCGCTCGCCCGTGGCGGCGCTGGTGACCGAGATGCTGGAGGACGTGACGCTCTGAGCGCATGATCTCGATACACCGCTCGCTCCGCTCGCGTGCTACTCGATCACCGGCTTCGGCGATCGAGTAGCACGGCGAGGAACGAGCCGGCGTATCGAGATCAGTTGACGGCGCGGGCCGCGAGGGCGCGGCGCAGGTCGTCGCGGCCCTCGAGCACGTAGCGTCGCGCGGCGGCGGGGGCCGAGGTGGACTCGAGCCACGCGTCGACCTTGGCCAGCGCGTCGGCCGACGGGTTCGCCAGCGGGAACAGGTGGATCAGCGCGTTCTGGCCGATCCACACGCCCATCTGGTCGATGACCGTGTCGGCCATCTCGAGGTAGCGGTCCACGTAGGGCGCGAGCAGCTCGGCCTGGCCGGGCACCTGGAAGCCCTCCGCGATCTGGCGCCGGGTCTCGTTGGGGGTGGACGCGTCCTCGACGACCTTGCGCCAGGCCTCGGCCTTGGCCTCGGGCACGGGACGACGCGCCCGCGCGCCGGCCGCGTTCTCGCGACCCTGGTTGGTGTCGTCGCGCGCCAGCTCGGCGTCGATCTCGGCCTCGTCCACGTCGCCCAGACGGGCGAGTCCGCGGATCAGGGTCCAGCGCAGGTCGGCGTCGACCTCCAGGCCCTTGACCGAGCCGCCCAGCACGTCGCGCACGCGGTCGGGGGTGGTGGCCGCGGCCGACAGCGCGCGGGCGAACGCGAGCTGGTGGTCGCTGCCGGGCTCGGCCGCGGCGAGCAGCTCGGCCACGCCCTGCTCCCAGCGGCGCGCCAGCTCGACGCGCTGCTCGTCGGACGTGAACAGGCTGATCGCCGACTGCGCCTGACGCAGCAGCGACGACACGGCCGTGAGGTCGGACTCGGTGCCGACGCCCGCCAGCACGAGGTCGACGAACGAGGCCGACGGCAGCTCGGCGTCGCGGGTCATGTCCCACGCCGAGCCCCAGCACAGCGCCCGCGGGAGCGAGTCAGCGAACGTGGCGATGCCCGCCAGCAGGGTCTCGAACGAGCCCTCGTCGAGACGGATCTTCGCGTAGGTGAGGTCGTCGTCGTTGAGCAGGATCAGGTCCGGACGACGCTGGTCGATGAGCTCGGTGATCGAGGTGCTCTCGCCACGGACGTCGGTCTCGATGCGCTCGGTGCGCACGAGGCGGCCGTCCTCGCCGCGGTCGTACAGGCCGATCGCGATGCGGTGGCGGCGCAGCGTGGGGTACTCCTCGGTGGCGGTCTGCACCACGTCGAAGCGCGTGAACCGGCCGTCGGCGTCCACGTCGAAGTCGGCGCGCAGCGTGTTGACGCCCGAGGTCTGCAGCCACTCGGCGGCCCAGCTGTCGAGCTCGCGGCCCGAGGCCTCGGACAGCTCGGCCAGCAGATCGGTCAGCTCGGTGTTCCCGTAGGCGTACTTCGTGAAGTAGGCCCGCAGTCCGGCGAAGAAGTCGTCCTCGCCGACCCACGCCACCAGCTGCTTGAGCGCCGAGGCGCCCTTCGCGTAGGTGATGCCGTCGAAGTTCGCCTCGACCGCGTGCAGGTCGTAGTTGTCCGCGGCGATCGGGTGCGTGGTGGGCAGCTGGTCCTGGCGGTAGGCCCAGTTCTTGCGGCTGTTGGTGAAGCCGGTCCACGCCTCGGTGAAGCGGGTGGCCTTGACCGAGGAGTGGTGCGCCGCGAACTCGGCGAACGACTCGTTGAGCCACAGGTCGTCCCACCACTTCATGGTCACGAGGTCGCCGAACCACATGTGGGCCATCTCGTGCAGGATCGTGTTCGCGCGCTGCTCGTAGGCCGAGACCGTCTGGCGGCTGCGGAAGATCATCTCGTCGCGGAAGGTCACGCAGCCCGCGTTCTCCATCGCGCCCATGTTGTACTCCGGCACGAAGAGCTGGTCGTACTTGCCGAAGGGGTAGCCCATCTGGAACGCGCCCTCGAAGAACTCGAAGCCCTGCTTCGTGATGAGCAGGATGTCGTCGGCGTCGAGGTACGGCACGAGCGACTGGCGGCAGAACACGCCGAGCGGGATCTGGCCGTACTCGCCGGCGTAGGTGTCGCGCACCTCGTGGTAGTCGCCGGCGACGAGCGCGGTGATGTAGGTGCTCATCGTCTTCGTGGGCTCGAAGTGCCACACGGCGCTGCCCCCGTCGAGCACGACCGGCTCGGGCGTGGGGGAGTTGGAGACGACCTTCCAGTGCGCCGGCGCGGTGACGTGGAACGTGAACTGCGCCTTGAGGTCGGGCTGCTCGAACGTGGCGAACACGCGGCGGGCGTCCGGCACCTCGAACTGCGTGTAGAGGTACACCTTGTCGTCGGTGGGGTCGACGAAGCGGTGCAGGCCCTCGCCGGAGTGCGAGTACAGGCACGTGCCCGTGACGACGAGCTCGTTCTGCGCCTCGAGCCCGTCGATCGCGATGCGGCTGTCGACGTAGGTCGACAGGCCGAGCTCGCGTCCGTTGAGCGTGATCGAGGTCAGCTCGCCGTCGACGAGGTCGACGAACGTGGAGGAACCGGGCTGGGCGGCGAAGGTCAGGGTGGTGACCGAGCCGAAGCGCTCGCCGTCCAGGGTGAGGTCGAGCTGCACGTCGTACTGGGGGTCGGAGACGACGGTCGCGCGCTGGCGGGCTTCTTCGCGGGTGAGGTCGGTACCGGGCATGGTGCCCACTCTTGCACTGGGCACCCCCACTGTCACAGTCAGGCCGCGGCACGATCTGGGTCACACGGCGCGCTTTCGTCGCGGCATGGTCCGACGAGTCGTGCAGGATGGGGGAATGCACATCCCGTTCGCCGCCTCCGAGCGCTCGACGATCGGCATCGAGTGGGAGCTGGCGCTGGTCGACCAGGACTCCGGCGACCTGCGCCAGGTGGCCCAGACGGTCCTCGACGCCGTCGCGCCCGCGTACGGCGAGGAGCACCCGCACATCAAGCAGGAGCTGCTCCTCAACACGGTCGAGGTCGTCACCGGGGTGTGCCACACCGTCCGCGAGGCCGCCGACGACCTCAGCCGCAACATCGGGCGCCTGCGCGAGGTCACCGACCCGCTGCGCGTCGAGCTGATGTGCGCCGGCACGCACCCCTTCGCCCGCTGGACCCAGCAGAAGGTCACCGACAAGGAGCGCTACGCCACCCTCATCGACCGCACGCAGTGGTGGGGCCGCCAGATGCTGATCTACGGCGTCCACGTGCACGTCGGCATCGAGGACCGCGACAAGGTGCTGCCGATCAGCCGCGCGATGCTCACGCACTACGGGCACTTCCTGGCGCTCAGCGCCTCCAGTCCGTTCTGGGGCGGCCAGGACACCGGCTACGCCTCGAACCGCGCACTCATGTTCCAGCAGCTGCCCACCGCGGGCCTGCCGTTCCAGTTCGACCACTGGCACGAGCTCGAGCAGTACGTCGACGACATGATGCACACCGGCGTGATCGACCACTTCGACGAGATCCGCTGGGACATCCGGCCGTCGCCGAAGTTCGGCACCCTCGAGATGCGCATCTGCGACGGCATCCCCACGATGTCCGAGCTCGCCAGCATCGCCGCCCTGACGCACTGCCTCGTCGAGTTCCACTCGCGCGAGCTCGACGCCGGCCGCGAGCTGCCGTCGATCCCGTCGTGGTTCGTGCAGGAGAACAAGTGGCGCGCCGCGCGGTACGGCATGGACGCGATCCTCATCCTCGACCGCGACGCCCGCGAGGAGCTCGTCACCGACGACCTCGAGCGCCTGCTGGTGCAGCTCGAGCCCGTCGCGGCCGACCTCGACTGCACCGAGGAGCTGCAGGGGATCCGCGACATCATGCGCGCCGGCGGCGCCTCCTACCAGCGCCAGCGTGCCGTGGCCGCCCAGAACCGCGGCGAGCTCGATGCCGTGGTCGCCTCGCTCGTGGAGGAAATGCGCGAGGGTCATCCGGTGTTGGACCGGACATGACCACCACCGAGACCGTCGACCTCTGGTTCGACCCGCTCTGCCCTTGGGCCTGGATGACCTCCCGCTGGATGCTCGAGGTCGAGAAGGTCCGCCCCGTCCGCACCTCCTTCCACGTCATGAGCCTGTCCGTGCTCAACGAGGACAAGGACGTGCCGCAGGAGTACAAGGACATGATCGAGCGCGGGTGGGGCCCGGTGCGCCTGGCGATCGCCGCCGAGCAGCAGCACGGCAACGAGGTGCTGCGCGACCTCTACACGGCGCTCGGCACCCGCCGTCACAACGATGGTCGTGAGTTCGACCGCGCGATGTACGAGGAGGCGCTGGCCGAGGCCGGACTGCCCGTCGAGCTCGCCGACGCCGCCGACGACAGCTCGCTCGACGACGCCGTGCGCGCCTCGCACAACGACGGCATCGACCGCGTCGGCCAGGAGGTGGGCACGCCCGTCATCGCGATCGGCGACACCGCCTTCTTCGGCCCGGTCGTCTCGCCGGCGCCCAAGGGTGAGCAGGCCGGCACCGTGTTCGACGGCGCCCGCGCCCTCGCGTCCTACGACGGCTTCTTCGAGCTCAAGCGCACGCGCACGCGGGAGCCGATCTTCGACTGAGGCCCTCGCGCATGTGAGGAGCGTGATCTCGATACCACCGTCTCGCTCCGCTCGCCGGTCACTCGATCGCCGGGCCGTCCTCCGGTGATCGAGTGGCAGCGAGCGAAGCGAGACGCCGTATCGAGATCACGTCACGCTGCGCAGGCCTGCGGGACCCAGGCGCTAGGTTGGGTGCGATGTCGACATTGCTGGAGCGGGTGCGCCGACGCCGCGACCGCTGGCTCGACGACGTACGCCACCGCTTCCGCACCGACGTCCCCACGCGGGACCGCTGGTTCGCCGGCTCCACGGCCGTGATCGTCTTGACCGCCGTGGTCGCCGTCCTGGTCCGCGTTGCGCTCGACGGATCGCCCCTCGCAGGCATGGTCGGTGCGGTGCTCGGCGCCCTGCTGGTGCGCGCCGCGATGCTGCGCCCGGCCGCGCCGCCGCACGTCCACGGGCTGCCCGGGGTGCCGGAGCCCGAGACCTGCCCGGCCCCGGAGCCGCCCGACCGCGGCCCCTTCGTGATCGCCGTCCGCTGGCTCGGCGCGGTGCTGGCCCTCGCCGTCGCGTTCGCGCCGACCGCGGTGGTCCTCCTGCTGCTCGTGCTGCTGGCCGCAGCCGCGGCGCCGGTGCTCGCCGACAAGCTCGTCCTGTGGCGGGCCCGCCGCACCCTCCGCCGAGCCCTCGCGGACTTCGAGCCGCGCTTCGCCCTCGGCTACGGCGGCTACGGCGGCGGCCCCATCCACGTCGGGATGTGGGAGTCGCACCTGCTCGCCTCGGGCGACCGCGGCGTCATCGTCGGCCTGCGCAGCCACTACTGCGCCGAACTGCGGGCGGCGATCCAGCCGCGGATGCCGTGGATCTCGGCCGGCTCGGACGTCCTCGGCGACATGCGGGTCCTCACGGTGCCGAGCCTCACGACCTTCTTCTACGTGCACAACGCGCCCGGCCACCTCAAGCTCATCGGCATCCGGTCGGTGCGCCACGTGTGGCTCGGGCACGGCGACTCCGACAAGTCCGGCAGCCACCACTCGCGCCACCAGCGCTTCGACGTGCTGGTCGCGTCGGGCGAGGCCGCCGTCGATCGCTACGCCCGCCACGGCGTCGAGATCCCGCGCGAGCGCTTCGTGCTGCTGGGCCGGCCGCAGTCGGGCGACGTCCTGCCCGCGACGACGCCGGTCACCGAGGTCGCGCGCCCGACGGTGCTCTACGCGCCCACGTGGATCGGCAACGGCAGCATGACCGACTTCTCCTCGATGAAGGTGGCCGACCGGATCCTGCGCGCCCTCCTCGACGCCGGCGCCGACGTCGTGTTCCGGCCGCACCCCGTGTTCCTGCGCGACCCGTACTGGTCGAAGCGACTCGTCGAGCTCGACGCGATCCTCGAGGCCGACCACGACGACCCCGCCACGCCGGGGCGCCACGTCTGGGGTGAGCAGGCGGTCCGCGAGTGGTCGATCGCCGAGTGCATGAACAGCGTCGACGCGCTCGTCTCCGACGTGTCCAGCGTCGTCTCGGACTGGCTCGCCTCGGCCAAGCCGTACCTGATGGTCAGCATGGTCCACGACCTCGACGAGTTCGTCGACGCCGTCCCCGTGGCCGCCGGCGCCTACGTGGTCGACCGCGACCTCACGGACCTGCCCGCGGTGCTCGACGAGATGCTGCACCGCGACCCGCTGGCGGAGCGCCGGCGCGAGCTGAAGGTTCACGTGCTGGGCGAGTTCGAGGGCGACGAGTCCGCCCGGGCCTTCGCCGCGTGGGTGCACGAGATGGCCCACACGCCGATGGTCCGCGGCTGACCCCACCTGCGAGAATGGCCGCATGCGCGTCCACCTCGGTGCCGATCACGCCGGCTACGAACTCAAGAACCACCTCGTCTCCTGGCTGAAGGAGCACGGGTACGAGCCCGTCGACCACGGCGCCCACGCCTACGACGAGCTCGACGACTACCCGCCGTTCTGCATCGACGCCGCCCAGGGCGTCGTCGACGACCCGGGCTCGCTCGGCATCGTCATCGGTGGCTCGGGCAACGGCGAGCAGATCGCCGCGAACAAGGTCCCCGGCATCCGCTGCGCGCTGACCTGGAGCGTCGAGACCGCCCAGCTCGCCCGTCAGCACAACAACGCCCAGGTCATGGGCATCGGCGCGCGCATGCACACGGTCGAGCAGGCCGAGCAGATCGTCGAGGCCTTCCTCACCACCGAGTGGAGCCAGGCCGACCGCCACCAGCGCCGGATCGACCTGCTCGCGGAGTACGAGGAGAAGGGCAGCCTGTGAGCAGCGGGCACGGGCGGGTCGAGCCCCGTGCCTGAGGGGCACACCCTCCACCGGCTTGCGCTCGACCTGACCGGCACGTTCGGCGGCAAGAGCGTGCGCTCGTCCAGCCCGCAGGGCCGGTTCGAGGCGGCGGCCGGGCTCGACGGGCGTGAGCTCGTCGAGGCCACAGCCCACGGCAAGCATCTCTTCGTGGCGTTCGCGGGCACCGAGCAGCAGGTGCACGTCCACCTCGGCCTCTACGGGTCGTTCGCGTTCGTCGAGGACCCCGAGCCGCCCGTCGTCGGCCAGATCCGCTGGCGGCTCGCCTCCGACCGCGTCACGGCCGACCTGCGCGGGCCCACGGCCTGCGAGCTACTCGCGCCGGGCGAGGTCGAGGCCGTGCTGGCCCGCCTCGGCGAGGACCCGCTCGACCCGGACGCCGACGTCGAGCGCGCCGCTGCGCTGGTGGCCCGGTCACGAGCGCCGATCGCCACGCTGCTGATGGACCAGCGCGTCATCGCCGGCGTCGGCAATGTCTACCGCGCCGAGGTCCTGTTCCGGCACCGCCTCGACCCGAAGACGCCCGGTCGCGACCTGCGGCCCAGCACGTTCCTCACGATCTGGTCCGACCTCGTCGACCTGATGGGGGAGGGCGTGCGCACGGGCCGCATCGACACGGTGCGTCCCGAGCACGAGCCCGAGGCCATGGGACGGCCCCCGCGCGAGGACGACCACGGCGGCGAGGTCTACGTCTACCGGCGCGACGGCCGGCCCTGTCACGTCTGCGGAACCAAGGTCCGGACCGAGGTTCTGGCCGCCAGAAACCTGTTCTGGTGTCCGCGTTGTCAGCGGCGCCGATAAGGTCGGTCCGTGAGCACCGTGCGAGGCCTCAGACGCGACCCGGTCGGTCGCTATCTGTCCTCGAACGCCCGCGAATGGCGCTCGGGCTCCAAGGACGGCCAGATGGCGGTCCTGGCGGCACTGCTGCTGGTCACCGTCGTCATGTTCATCGTGAGCCTGACCTGGTACGCGATCATCCCCGTCACGATGTTCATCCTGCCGATCATCGTCGGCGGCATGCTGTTGCAGTGGTGGCCCCAGGCGTCGCTGACGTTCATCGTGCTGTTCGCCGCCACCGTCTCGTCGCTCGTCTACACGCTCGACAGCGGGTGGAACGCCGCACGTCCCGCGTCGCTGCTGGCCATCTACATCGGCGCCGGCATCCTGCTCTACAGCGCCTCGCGCACCCGCTCGGGTCTGCCGGCGGCGCTCGGCGAGGCGATGCTGATGGAGCTGCGCGACCGCCTGCAGGCGCAGGGCACCGTGCCGAAGCTGCCCGAGGGGTGGGTCAGCGAGTCGGCGATGGAGTCGGCCGGCTCGGCCAAGTTCGCCGGTGACTTCCTCGTCGCCAACCTGTCCAAGGACGAGAAGTACCTCGAGATGGTGCTGGTCGACGTGTGCGGCAAGGGCGTCTCGGCCGGCACCCAGTCGCTGCAGCTGGCCGGTGCGCTCGGCGGTCTGATCGGCTCGCTGCCGCCCATCGGCCTGTTCGCCGCAGGCAACGACTACCTGCTGCGCCAGTCGTGGGACGAGGGGTTCGCCACCGCCGTCCACGTGCTCGTCAACCTCGAGACCGGCGGCTACGAGCTCCTCAACGCGGGCCACCCGCCGGCGATGCAGTGGAAGCCCGACCAGCAGGAGTGGACCGTCACCGGCGCCCGCGGCCTGGCGCTCGGCATCATCGACCGGCCCGAGTTCCGCGGGTCCACCGGCGTCCTCCAGCCGGGGGAGGCGCTGATGTTCTACACCGACGGCGTCGTCGAGACCCGCACGCTCGACCTCGCGGTGGGCATCGAGTGGCTCCGCGGCGCGGCGAGGATCGCGATCAGCCAGGGAATGGACGGCGCCCCCGCCCGCATCCTCGGCCAGACCGAGCCCGGCGAGGACGACCGCGCCGTGCTGATCCTGCATCGGCTGCCCGACTGATCCGCGCGTCGCGCCGGTCGTAGGGTGCTGGCATGGACGACACCCCGCGCGCGCCGCTGTCCTCGTGGGCGCTGCTGGTCACGTGCGTGGCCGTGCTGCTGATGGGCGTGTTCATCCTGACCAGCACGAGCGACCCCGAGAAGGGCTGGGTGTTCGTGGTGTTCGGCGGCGCCTGGATCGTGTTCCTGGCGGTGCGGGCCGTCGTGGCCCTCGTGCGGCGGCCGCGGGACTGATCCCGCGGCGGCGGTGGAGCGGACGACGAGATTCGAACTCGCAACATCCTGCTTGGAAGGCAGGGACTCTAGCCATTGAGTTACGTCCGCGCGGCGCCGGAGCGCCACGTCCATGATGCCACAGACCTCGGCGGCGTCAGGCACCCGTCGACACGATGAGGTCCGCGACCTCGCGGGTGTGGTCGGACGCGAGGTACTCCTCCTCCTGCGCGGCCCACACGTCCCACCACGGCTCGTAGGTCGCACCGTCGCGGGCGAGGGCGCGCTCGCGACGCTGGTCCTCGGGTGCGTCGAGCCAGACGAGATGGCTGAGGAACGGACGCAGCACGGTGGCGCCCGCGCCGACGCCCTCGATGATGAGCTCGGGGGTGGGCCGCAGCGTGAGCCACTTGCCCGGCTCGTCCCGCTCCCAGTTCCACAGCCGCGCGCGCCCGACCTCGCCGATGGCCAGGTCCGCGAGCAGCGCACGCACCATCGCGGGCGTGCGAGCGAGGCCGTGCCAGCCGGGATAGAGCCGCTCGAGATGGAGGATCGGCGCGCCGGTGAGGTCGGCCACGTCGAGGGCCAGCGCCGTCTTGCCCGAGCCGCTGCGTCCGTCGATCGCGATGACGCGGGTGACGCCGCACACCGGGGCTCGCCCACGGGCCCGCTCGACCAGGAGCTCGGGAAGGCTGGAACGGCTCACCGAGTCGACGCTACCCGCTCGCCGGATCGTGGCCAGCCTTCGTGGAGGTTAGTTTGGCTGTATGCAACCGGTCCGAGTGCGCCTGTTCGCCGCTGCCCGCGAGGCCGCGGGACTCTCCGAGACGACCTCGGAGGCCACCACGATCGGCGAGCTGCTCGACGACCTCGCGCGGCGCTTCGCCGACCTCGGGCCGGTGCTGACGCGCTGCTCGGTGCTGCTGGAGGGCACGCGCACGACCGAGCGCTCCACGCCGATCCCTGAGGGCGGCACGGTGGACGTCCTCCCGCCCTACGCCGGGGGCTGACCGCTCCCGGGGGACGAAGGATGAGGCATGGCACCCCGCTGAGGTACCCGAATGCCTCATCGTTCGTCGAGCGCGAGCCGGTCAGCCGCCGATGGCGCTCATCGGGCGGTCGGGCTGCACGAAGGTGGGCGAGTCGATGCCGTGGCCCGCGCGCTTGGCCGCGATCGACGCGGTGACGATCCGCTCGAGGTCCTCGTCGCTGCCGCCGCCGCGCAGGACGGGCACCAGGTCGGACTCGTCGCGCGCGAAGAGGCAGTTCCGCACGTGACCGTCGGCGGTGATCCGGATGCGGTCGCAGGCCGCGCAGAACGGAGCGGTCACCGAGGCGATCACGCCGACCGTGCCCGGGCCGCCGTCGAGCGTCCAGGTGTCGGCGGGGGAGGAGCCGCGGCCCGGCACGGGGTCGAGGCGCCAGCGCGTGCGCAGCTGTTCGAGGATCTCCTCGCCGCTGAGCATCGCCGCGCGGTCCCACGTGTGGCCGGCGTCGAGCGGCATCTGCTCGATGAACCGCAGCTGAGCGCCCTTCCCGACCGCGAACTCCACGAGGTCGACGAGCTCGTCCTCGTTGACCCCGCGCATCGCGACGGCGTTGAGCTTGAGGGGCGTGAACCCGGCGGCGCGTGCGGCGTCGATGCCCGCCAGCACGTCATCGAGCCGGTCGCGCCGGGTGAGCTGGGCGAACCGCTCGCGGTCGAGCGTGTCGATCGAGATGTTGAGGCGCGAGAGCCCGGCCTCCTTCAACGGCTCCGCCAGCTCGGCGAGGCGCAGCCCGTTGGTGGTCATCGAGACCTCGGGGCCCAGGGCCGCCAGCCGGCGCACGACCTCGACGGCGTCCTTGCGCACGAGCGGCTCGCCGCCGGTGAGCCGGATCGACGTGACGCCGAGCCCGACGCACACGCGTGCGACGCGCTCGAGCTCGTCGGTGGTGAGGATGCTGTCCCGCTCGATCCACGGCACGCCCTCGGCGGGCATGCAGTAGGTGCACCGCAGCGAGCACTTGTCGGTGAGCGAGATCCGCAGGTCGCGGTGGACGCGGCCGAAGCCGTCGACGAGGGTCACAGGCCCACCCAGTCCGACCGGCCGTCGGCGTCGGTCTGGCGCTTCCAGATCGGCACCTCGGTCTTGATCAGCTCGATGAGGGCGCGCGTGGCCTCGAGGGCCTCGCGGCGGTGGGGTGCGGCGCTGGCGATCACGACGGCGACGTCGCCGACCTCGAGGGTGCCGTAGCGGTGCGAGATCGCGACGGTCACGCCCGTGTTGAGCGCGACCTGTCCCGCGAGCGCGGTCATCATGCCCTCGGCGTCGGGGTGGGCCTCGTACTCGAGGCGCACGACGGCGCCGTCGGCATCGGGGTCGTGGTCGCGGATCGTGCCGACGAAGACGTCGATCGCCCCGTGGGCGGGCCCGGCGACGGCGGCGAGGTGCTCGGCCACGTCGAGGGGCTCGTCGACCACGCGGGCGTGGACCACCCGTCCGGTCGCCGAGTCGGTCGTCATGCAGACAGCCTAGGCGGGGAGGTCGAGTGAGGCTCGCCCTCGACCCGGGCGTGGACCGTGGTCGGGATGACAGGATTCGAACCTGCGGCCCCCTGCTCCCAAAGCAGGTGCGCTACCAAGCTGCGCCACATCCCGGAGGCACCGATCAGTGTAGGCCCGCGCGCGGCAGCCCGTTTGACCCGCCACCACGGGCGCCCCGTAGACTGGACGCTGGCCTGCGTGAGGACTCCGTGGGCTGTCCGAGAGCCCACCGACGCAGGAGTCAACACGTGAAGAGCAGCACCGAATCGCTGAGCCCCACCCGGGTCAAGCTGACCATCGAGGTGCCGTTCGAGGAGTTCAAGCCGAACCTCGACAAGGCCTACAAGACCATCGGTGCGCAGATCCAGGTCCCCGGCTTCCGCAAGGGCAAGGTCCCCGCGGCGATCATCGACCAGCGCGTCGGCCGTGGCGCCGTCCTGGACGAGGCTCTCAACTCCGCGCTCCAGGGCTGGTACACCGCCGCCCTGCAGGAGACCAACACGACGCCGCTCGGCCAGCCCGAGATCGACCTGACGAAGTTCGAGGACGGCGAGACCATCGAGGTCACCGCCGAGCTCGACGTGCGACCCACCCTCGAGATCCCCGACGCCTCCCAGATCGAGGTCACGGTCCAGGACATCGAGGTCGCCGAGGCCGACGTCGACGAGCAGTTCGACCAGCTGCGCGAGCGCTTCGCCACCTTCAGCGAGGTCGACCGCCCGGCCGCCGAGGGCGACTCGATCACGATCGACCTGTCGGCCGCCAACAAGGACGGCTCGCTGATCGACGAGGCCCAGGCCGAGGGCCTGCCCTACGTCATCGGCAAGGCCACGATGCTCGACGGCCTCGACGAGGCCGTGACCGGCCTGTCGAAGGGCGAGTCGAAGACCTTCTCCACCACCCTGGTCGGTGGCGACCTGAAGGGCGACGAGGTCGACGTCACCGTCACGCTGCAGGACGTGCGCCAGACCGAGCTGCCCGAGCTCGACGACGAGTTCGCCCAGATGGCGTCGGACTTCGACACCATCGAGGAGTTCCGCGCCGACCTCGTCGAGCGCCTCACGCGCGGCAAGCGCATGGAGCAGGCCGCCGAGGCCCGCGACCTCGTCCTCGAGGAGCTCGTCTCCAAGATCGAGGCGCCGATGCCCGAGGGTCTCGCCGAGGGCGAGCTGGCCAACCGTCGTCAGCAGATGGACCAGCAGCTCGCGATGGCCGGCCTGACGCTCGAGGACTACCTGAACGACCAGGAGGACGGCAAGACCGTCGAGGAGTTCGAGGCCGAGCTCGAGCGCGACGTCCGCGAGTCGATCGTGGCGCAGTTCGTCCTGGACCAGCTGGTCGAGGAGAACGAGTACCCGCTCGACAACGACGAGCTGAGCCAGCACATCATGCGCCGCGCCCAGCAGTCCGGCGAGGACCCGAACTCGTACATCCAGCACATCATGGAGCACAACCACGTGCCCGAGATGATCAGCGAGGTGCTGCGCGGCAAGGCGCTCGCCGCGCTGGTCGAGTCCGCGAAGGTCACCGACAAGTCCGGCAACGCCGTCGACCTGAAGAACCTGCGCGCCGACGGCACGATCGGCAGCGACGAGGACGAGGCGTCCGAGGAGCAGTGATCGGTGGTGGGCGCGTCCCACCCTGCCGAGAGAGCCGGTACCCCTCGGGGTGCCGGCTCTCTCGCATCTCCGCACGTTCGTGGGACGGGGTCTTGACGTGATCCACTTCACACGAGAATGTAACTCCTCGTTACTGTAACTATCGGTTACAGGTCGTTCTCCCACCACCGACGCTCAGGAGTGAATGTGAACCCACGTCCCTTCGCCGCGACCTTCGCGGCCGCAGCCGTCGCCGCGCTCGCGGTGACCTCCCTGTCCTCGTCGGCGCAGGCCGCCGAGGACGTCTACACGCCGCCGGCGACCATCTCGGGAAGTCCCGGCACGATCCTGAAGCAGGCGCCCGGCACGTACGCCCTCGACGCGCTCGGGGGCAAGGCCGACGCCACGGTCACGAAGGTCCAGTACGTCTCGACCGGCGCGAAGGGCAACAGGACCGCCGTCACGGGCACGGTCATCGTCCCCAAGGCGGCCTGGACGAAGGGCGGCGAGCGGCCGATCATCTCGCTGAGCCCCGGCACCCAGGGACTCAACGACCGCTGCGCACCGAGCAAGCTCGTGGCGACGGCGCAGCTCTACGACGGCAACTGGCTCAAGCAGTTCTACGACGCGGGCTACGCCGTCGCCATGACGGACTACGAGGGCCTGGGCACGCCCGGCACCCACCCCTACGCCAACAACATCGCGCTCGGCCAGAACGCGCTCGACGTGGTGCGCGCGGCGCAGAACCTGGGCTACTCGAGGACCGCTCCGGTGTTCCTCCAGGGCTTCTCCGAGGGCGGCGGGGCCACGGCCGGCGCGCTCGAGCTGGCGCCGACCTACGCTCCCGAGCTGAGGATCAAGGGCGGTCACGCCACGGCGCCCACGGCCGACCTGGGCGCGATCGCGAGGAACATCGAGCACGGTCCGTACCAGACGTTCATGCTCTTCGCGGTCAAGATGCTCGACGTCACCTACCCCGAGCTGGGCATCCGCGACCTCACCAACGCGGCGGGCCAGAAGCTGCTCGACGGCGCCGACACCGACTACGGCTGCCTGCCCGAGAGCCTGCCCAGCGGGTGGCTCGACACGAAGACGCTGACCAAGGAGGGCAAGACGATCACGTCCTACCTCTCGCGGGCGGACATCGCGAGCCGGCTGGGCCAGCTGAAGCTGGGCTCGAAGCGGATCGACGTGCCGTTCAAGGTCACCTCCTCGTGGGCCGACGACGTCATCCCGAACGCCACGGTCAAGCAGGCCGCCAAGGACTGGTGCGCGAAGGGATCGAAGATCTCGTACAGCACGCTGTTCGCGCCCACCCACGTCGCGTCCGGCTACGAGGGCAGCGGCCAGGCGGTCGGGTTCTTCAACGACCTCGTCGCGGGCAAGGCGTTCGGCTCGAACTGCGGCTGGATCTTCTGAGGTCCTCGAGCACAGCGTGATCGCGCCCCCGCGAGCCTCGGCTCGCGGGGGCGTCCGCGGCTCACGAGCCGAGATCTCGTCGCGTCGGCGCGGGGGAGTGGGGCACCATGGGGCCATGTCCCCGACGGCGCGCACGACCGACGTCGCCGCACTCGCGCTCGAGTACGGCGACCGCCTCGTGCTCGGCACCGTGCGCGACGTCCACGCCGCCGTCGCGCGTCGGGCGTTCGGCGCGACGCGCATCGTCGGCAGTCGGGTCCCCGAGGCCGTGCACGACGCGATCGCGGGCTCGGTCTACGGCTCGCTCTCGGCGGTCCTGCGTCATTCGGGCGGCGCGGCCCGGTCGCTGGCCGCGCGCGGCGTGGGGGCTCCGGTCGACGGCACGCGCCTCGGGCGGCAGGTCCGCTCGGCGGTGAACGGCCTGATCGGCGACGAGCTGCGGCTCCTCGGCGACCCCCAGGCGATCACGATGTCGCTGCGGCACGCCGGCGCCGACATCCCGGCCACGCCGTGGAAGCTGCGGCAGGCGTACCCCGACGCCACGAGTCACCTCGTCGTCCTCGTCCACGGGCTGTGCGAGAACGAGGAGTCCTGGGGGCGCGGACGCGACCGGCCCACGTATGCCGACCGGCTGGCCGCCGACACCGACGCGACCCCGGTCCTGCTGCGCTACAACACCGGCCTGCACGTCTCCGAGAACGGCCAGCACCTCGACGAGCTGCTGGAGCAGCTGGTGGGCGCGTGGCCCGTGGCGGTCGAGCGCATCACTCTGGTCGGTCACTCGATGGGAGGGCTCGTGGTGCGCGCCGCCACGAACCGCGCCACGGTCGCGGGTCACGGCTGGGCGCACCGCGTCAGCGACGTCGTCTGCCTGGGCACGCCGCACGCGGGTGCCAACCTGGAGAAGGCGGCCCACCTGGGATCGCGGATCCTGCGCATCTGGCCGCAGTCCACACCTTTCGGCGCGATCCTCGACGTACGGTCGGCCGGGATCGTCGACCTGCGGCACGGCTACATCACCGCCGACGAGTGGGAGGGCCAGGACCTCACGGCGCGCTGGGGGCTCGACCGGATCGCGGCGGCCCCGCTGGCGCACGCGGAGTACCACTTCGTCGCCGCCACGGTGGGCGCGACGCAGCGCCATCCGTTCAGTGCCGTGCTGGGCGACCTCATCGTGCACTTCTCGTCGTCGGCCGGCATCGGCCGCCGCGGGCCCGTCGTGCCGCACGCGCGACTCGAGTACCTGCCGTCGGCGCACCACCTCGCGCTGCTGAACCATCCTCGCATCGCCGACTGGCTGGTCTCCTGGGTCAACGCGAGACCCCGCCGGGTGCGCCAGATCGAGTCCTGAGCGCCCACACTGTGAGCGGCGTCACCCCCATGTGACAGTTCTGCTGTCACGATCCACTAGGCTCCCGTGGCAACGACCGCACGACGAGGGGAGACCACCATGGCCAACCGCGAGGAGATCTCGGCGACCATCGACATCGAGGCTCCGCCCGAGGTCGTGTGGCACCTGGTCAGCGACCCGGCCCAGATGCCGCGCTGGAGCCCGCAGTGCCGCAAGATGATCGTCCGCGGCAAGGGACCCGTCGGCGTCGGCACCACCACGATCAACGTCAACCGCCGCGGCCCGCTGTTCTGGCCCACGCGATCGAAGGTCAAGGAGTTCGTGCCCGGGAAGCGGTTCGCGTTCAAGATCGCCGAGAACGGCACGGTGTGGTCTTACGACCTCGAGCCCACGGCCACCGGCGGCACGCGCCTCACCGAGAGCCGGCACGCCCCGCACGGCGTCTCGAACCTGTCGAACTTCCTCACCCAGCGGGTGCTGGGCGGCACCGACAACTTCGAGGTCGAGCTCGAGGAGGGCATGCGCCAGACCCTCGAGCGCATCAAGGCCGCGGCCGAGAGCGGTGACCTCGCGGGAAAAGCCTGAGCGGGGGAGTCCCGCCGCTCGAGACCTCCACCCTCGTCGCGGCCCCGCCCGAGAAGGTGTGGGAGGTCCTGAAGGACCAGCGCCGCATGCGTCGCTGGAGTCCCGAGACGTGGGCGCAGCTGTTCTACCCGCGCCGGCTGAGCCACAACCAGGTCTCGCTCAACCTCAACAAGCGCAAGGGCTTCGTGTGGCCCACGGTGAGCCGCTACGTCGACGTCGTGCGGCCGCACCGGCTGGCGTTCCACGTCTACGGGCCCGCGGCGCGCTGGAGCTACCGCCTCGACCCCGAGGCCGGCGGTACCCGGCTCACGCTGCGCCGTGACCTCGCCGGTGGGCGCCGGAGCCTGCTGAGCCGGATCGTGGCCACGCTGGCCCTCGGCGGCATCGAGAGCCACGACGACGAGCTGCTCGACGGCATGGACCGCACCCTCGCGGCGATCTCGGCCGAGGTCGACGCGCACGTCGCCTGAGAGGAGCCTGTACGCCGATGGCGAACACGGGTGCCGGGCGCGTGTCTGCGTCGGCTCAGCGGTCTAGGGTCAAAGACGTGAACGCACCCATGAGCCCCCAGATGGCCGTCGAGGCGGGTCCCTCCGACCTCGACGGACACATCTACAACCGTCTGCTGAAGGAACGCATCGTGTTCCTCGGCTCGGAGGTCCGCGACCAGAACGCGAACGCGATCTGCGCGCAGCTGCTGCTGCTCAACGCCGAGGACCCCGAGGCCGACATCTTCTTCTACATCAACAGCCCCGGCGGCTCCGTCGACGCGGGCATGGCGATGTACGACACGATGCAGTTCATCTCGAACGACATCGTCACCGTCGGCATGGGCCTGGCCGCCTCGATGGGCCAGTTCCTGCTCGCCGCCGGCACCGCGGGCAAGCGCTACGCGCTGCCGCACACGCGCATCATGATGCACCAGCCCTCGGGCGGCATCGGTGGCTCGGCGTCGGACGTCAAGATCCAGGCCGAGCAGTCCATCCTGCTGAAGAAGCAGCTCAACGAGCTGCAGGCCCAGCACACCGGCCAGAGCGTCGAGCAGATCGAGGCGGACGCCGACCGCGACCGCTGGTTCACGCCCGCGCAGGCCAAGGAGTACGGCCTGATCGACGAGATCGTCAACACGGCAGGAGACGTCCGATGAGCTACTACATTCCCCAGTGGGAAGAGCGGACCTCGTACGGCTTCCGTCGCATCGACCCGTACGCGAAGCTCTTCGAGGACCGCATCATCTTCCTCGGCACCCCGATCAGCGACGACGTCGCCAACGCCGTCACGGCACAGCTGCTGTGCCTGCAGTCGATGGACCCCGACCGCGACATCAGCATCTACATCAACAGCCCCGGCGGCTCGTTCACCGCGCTGACGGCGATCTACGACACGATGCGCTACGTCAAGCCCGACGTGCAGACCTTCTGCCTGGGCCAGGCCGCCTCGGCCGCCGCGGTGCTGCTCGCCGCCGGCACGCCGGGCAAGCGCTTCGCGCTGCCGAACAGCCGCATCCTGATCCACCAGCCCTACACCGAGGGCACGGGCGGCCAGATCTCCGACCTGGAGATTCAGGCCAACGAGATCATCCGCATGCGCGAGCTGCTGGAGAAGATGATCGCCGAGGCGTCGAACAAGACGCCCGAGGAGGTCAGCCGCGACGTCGAGCGCGACAAGATCCTCACGGCCCCGGCCGCCGTCGAGTACGGGATCATCGACCAGGTCCTCGAGACGCTCAAGACCCCGGTCTGAGCGACACGTCCGGACGCAAACGCCGTTGACGGGTCCCCCACGATGCCTGCATGTGGCATCGTGGGGGGACCGCCAGAGAACGACAGGAAACACGCATGGCACGCATTGGTGAGACCGCCGACCTGCTCAAGTGCTCCTTCTGCGGGAAGAGCCAGAAGCAGGTCAAGAAGCTGATCGCCGGCCCCGGCGTCTACATCTGCGACGAGTGCATCGACCTGTGCAACGAGATCATCGAGGAAGAGCTCGCGGAGGGCGCCGAGGTCAGCCTCGGCGAGCTGCCCAAGCCCGCTGAGATCTACGAGTTCCTCAACACCTACGTGGTGGGCCAGGAGGGCGCGAAGAAGTCGCTCGCCGTCGCGGTCTACAACCACTACAAGCGGGTGCAGGCCCAGGCGTCCGGCCGGATCAACAAGGACGAGAACGTCGAGCTGGCCAAGTCGAACATCCTCATGGTCGGCCCCACCGGCTGTGGCAAGACCTACCTCGCGCAGACCCTCGCGCGGATGCTGAACGTCCCGTTCGCGATCGCCGACGCCACGGCGCTCACCGAGGCCGGCTACGTCGGCGAGGACGTCGAGAACATCCTGCTCAAGCTCATCCAGGCCGCCGACTACGACGTCAAGAAGGCCGAGACGGGCATCATCTACATCGACGAGATCGACAAGATCAGCCGCAAGAGCGAGAACCCCTCGATCACCCGCGACGTGTCGGGCGAGGGCGTGCAGCAGGCGCTGCTGAAGATCCTCGAGGGCACCACGGCCTCGGTGCCGCCGCAGGGTGGTCGCAAGCACCCGCACCAGGAGTTCATCCAGATCGACACCACGAACGTGCTGTTCATCGTCGGTGGCGCGTTTGCGGGCCTCGACCAGATCATCGAGCAGCGCAGCGGCAAGAAGACGCTCGGCTTCAACTCCGACCTCGCGCCCGTCGTCGACGAGAACGACGCGCAGAAGCTGTCGAAGGTCGTGCCGACCGACCTGCTGAAGTTCGGCCTCATCCCCGAGTTCATCGGCCGCCTGCCCGTCATCGCGGCGGTCAACAAGCTCGACAAGCCGGCGCTCGTCTCGATCCTCACCGAGCCGCGCAACGCGCTCACCAAGCAGTACATCCGGCTGTTCGCGATCGACGACGTCGAGCTCGAGTTCACCGACGAGGCGTGCGAGGCCATGGCGGACCTGGCCCTCGAGCGCGACACCGGCGCCCGCGGCCTGCGCTCGATCGTCGAGGACGCCCTGCAGGACGTCATGTACGAGATCCCCAGCCGCGAGGACGTCGCCAAGGTGATCGTCACGGCCGAGACCGTGCGTGGTCAGGCGGGCCCCACCGTGCTCACGCACGACGAGGCCGACAAGAAGGCGAGCTGACCGCGGTATAGCGTCGACCCATGGTCGATCTCACCCTCTTCGGGGCCACCGGATTCACCGGTGGGCTCACCGCCGACTACCTCGCGGTGCACCTGCCCGCCCACGCCACGTGGGCGATCGCGGGACGCTCCCGTGCCAAGCTGGAGCAGGTCGCCCAGCGGATCGCGGCCACCGGCCGCACCGCCCCCGAGATCGTCGTCGCCGACCTGGCGGACGAGTCCTCGATGGCCGCGATGGCCAAGGGGACGCGCGTCCTCATCAGCACGGTCGGCCCCTACCTCGAGCACGGCGAGCCCGCGGTGAAGGCCGCGGCCGAGGCGGGCATCGACTACGTCGACCTCACGGGCGAGCCGCAGTTCGTCGACGAGATGTGGCTGAAGTACCACGAGACCGCCGAGGCCACGGGCGCCCGGCTCGTGCACGCCTGCGGCTTCGACTCCATCCCGTACGACCTCGGCGTCCTCTACACGGTCCAGCAGCTGCCCGCGGGCACGCCGATCACGATCAAGGGCTACATCCGCGCGAAGGCGAGCTTCTCGGCCGGGACCTACCACTCGGCGCTCGGCCAGATCGGTCAGTTCCGCGGCTCGCGGGCCGCGGCGAAGCAGCGCCGGGCGCGCGAGGGACGACCCACCAACCGTCGCGTGCGCGGCGGGGGAGGCGTCGGCCGGGCCGAGCCGCCCGCCAAGGGCTTCGGCGTGCCGCTGCCCACGATCGACCCGCAGATCGTGCTGCGCTCGGCGCGCGCCCTCGACCGCTACGGGCCCGACTTCACGTACGAGCACCACGCGCACTTCCGCACGCGGCGCATGATGGCGCTGGCCGCGCCCGTGCTGGGCGCCGTCGCCGTCGGTGCGCAGATCCCGCCCGTGCGGGCGCTGCTGGTCAAGCTCAAGTCGGCCGGCGACGGTCCGAGCGAGGAGGAGCGCGCGAAGTCGTGGTTCACCCTCACGCTCCAGGGCACCAGCGGGGACACCAAGGTCGTCACCACGGTGCGCGGCGGCGACCCCGGCTACACCGAGACCGCCAAGATGCTGGCCGAGTCCGCGATGTGCCTGGCCTACGACGACCTGCCCGCCGTGTCCGGCCAGACCACCACGGCCGTCGCGATGGGCTCGGCCCTCATCAACCGGCTGCAGAACTCCGGCATCGACTTCGCCACCCAGCCCGCCGAGTAGCCTCCGCCCGTCCCGAGATGTGCTCCTTTTTCGACGTCTCAACGCGGTTGAAACGTCGAAAATGGAGCAAATCTCGTGCCCGGGGGCGGTCAGGCGACGACGACCTCGACGCCGAGCTCCTCGAGCATCGCGCGGCCGCGATCGCTGACGCCGTCGTCGGTGACGACGGCCGTGGCGTCGGTGAGCGCCGCGAAGGAGAACACCTGGTGGGGGCCGAACTTGGTCGAGTCCGCCAGCACCACGCGCGTGCGCGCCGAGCCGACCAGGGCGCGCTTCACCGCGGCCTCCTCGGAGTCGGGCGTGCTGAAGCCGTGGTCGGGCGCGATGCCGTTCGTGCCGATGAACGCGACGTCCGCGCGGGTGGCCCGCAGCGCCTCCACGGTGGCCTGGCCGACGGCCACGCCGGTCACCTCGCGCACGCGTCCGCCGAGGGTGTGCAGGGCGATGCCCTCGTGCCCCAGCAGCTGGTGCGCGATGGCGACGCTGTGCGTCAGCACCGTGAGGCGGCGGTCGTCGGGCAGCACCTCGGCGAGGTGGGCCACGGTGCTGCCGCCGTCGAGCAGCACGCTGCCGCCGGTCTCGGGGAGGAACTTCAGCGCGGCGGCCGCGATGCGCGCCTTGAGGTCGGGACGCTCGCCCGTGCGCTGCGACAGGCTGGCCTCGAGCCGCGAGTAGGACGAGGAGAGCACCGCGCCGCCGTGCACCCGGCGCGCGGCCCCTGCGCGCTCGAGGACCGCGAGGTCGCGCCGGATCGTCTCGGTGGACACCTCCAGCTCGGCGGCCAGCTCGTTGACGGAGACCCGACCCTGGCTGGCCAGCCGTTCGGCCAACAGCACCTGGCGCTCAGCGGCGTACACGCGACCTCCCCCGACGTCCCTGTGGGACTGTGTGACTTTCCGTGGAAGTCTACGCGGCGTGGCGGACGCCCGACCAGTGTTCGACCGGACGGGCGTCCGACGGCTCAGGCCTCGGCGAGCGTGGCGTCGACGACGAGGGCGCCCTCGCCGGCGGTGGTGACGACCTCGCCCACGACACGACCGGCGGCGCGCACGTCGGGCAGCGCGGCGTCGAGCAGCTCAAGAGCGGCGGCGTCACCCGTGATCGACACGGCCGTGACCTCGGTGCGCTGGCTGACCTTCGCCGTGGACTTGGCGCCGCGGATGCCCGCGAGGGCCTCGCCCGCGATGGCCAGCAGGCGCGCGTCGAAGGTCTCGACCGCGAGGTCGGCGTCGGGGGTGGGCCAGGCGGCGCGGTGGATCGAGCCCTCCTGCCACCACGACCAGACCTCCTCGGTCACGTACGGCAGGAACGGCGCCAGCAGGCGCAGCTGCACCGAGAGCGCCAGCACGAACGTGGCCTTGGCGGAGGTGCCGGCGGTGTCCTCGCCGCGGGCGCGCTCCTTGACCAGCTCGAGGTAGTCGTCGCAGAAGTCCCAGAAGAACTTCTCGGTGACCTCGAGAGCCGACGTGTAGTCGTAGGCCTCGAAGTGGGCGGTGGCCGTCTCGACGACGTCGCGCAGGCCGGTGAGCAGCGCGCGGTCGAGCGGCTCGGTGACGAGCGCGGGGTCCAGCAGCGAGGCGTCGGCGCCCAGGCCGTACTGCTCGACCGGCGCGACGACGAACTTGCTCGCGTTGAGCACCTTCATCGCGAGACGGCGGCCGACCTTCATCTGCGTCTCGTCGAAGGGCGAGTCGGCGCCCGGGCGGGCACCGGCGGCGCGCCAGCGGACGGCGTCGGCGCCGAACTTGTCGAGGATCTCGTCGGGGACGACGACGTTGCCCTTGGACTTGCTCATCTTCTTGCGGTCGGGGTCGACCACGAAGCCCGAGAGCGCGGTGTGCTTCCACGGCGCCGTGCCGAACTCCTGGTTGGAGCGCACGACGGTGGAGAACAGCCACGTGCGGATGATGTCGTGGCCCTGGGGACGCAGGTCCATCGGGAACGTGCGCTCGAACAGGTCGAGGTCGCGCTCCCAGCCGCAGATCAGCTGCGGGGTCAGCGACGAGGTGGCCCAGGTGTCGAGGACGTCGGGGTCGGCGATGAAGCCGCCCGGCTGGCCGCGCTGCGCCTCGTCGAAGCCCGCCGGTGCCTGCGAGGCCGGGTCGACCGGCAGGTCGAACTCGGGCGCGAGGATCGGGTTGTCGTAGTCCGGCTCGCCGTCGGCGTCGAGCAGGTACCACACCGGGAACGGGATGCCGAAGAACCGCTGACGGCTGACCAGCCAGTCGCCGTTGAGGCCCTCGATCCAGTTCGTGTACCGCGACTGCATGTAGCCCGGGTGCCAGTCGATGTCGTCGCCGAGGCCGACGAGGTGCTGTCGCAGCTCGGCGTCGCGGCCGCCGTTCTTGATGTACCACTGGCGCGTGGAGACGATCTCGAGCGGCTTGTCGCCGCGCTCGTAGAAGTTCGCCATGCGCTGGGTGGCGCTGGGCTCGCCGTCGAGGTCGCCGGAGTCCTTGAGGGCGGCGGCCATCGCCTCGCGCGCGCTGAACGCGGTCTTGCCGGCCAGCTCGGCGTAGACGGCCTCGCCGGGGCCGCCCGCGATCCACTCGGGCATCTCGCGCAGGATGCGGCCGTCGCGGCCGATCACGGTGCGGTTGGGCAGGTCGAACTCGCGCCACCACTGCACGTCGGTGAGGTCGCCGAAGGTGCAGCAGTGGACGATGCCCGAGCCCTTCTCGGGATCGGCGAGGGTGTGGGCGAGCACCGGCACCTCGACGCCGAAGATCGGCGAGTGGGCGGTGGTGCCGAAGAGGTGCTGGTAGCGCTCGTCGTCGGGGTGCGCGATCAGCGCGACGGCGGCGGGCGTCAGCTCGGGCCGCGTGGTCTCGATGTGCACCTTCCGGCCGTCGGCCAGGTGGTAGGCCACCCGGTAGTAGTGGCCGGGGTAGTCGCGCGCCTCGAGCTCGGCCTGGGCGACCGCGGTCTGGTACGTGACGTCCCACATCGTGGGGGCGTCCTGGCTGTAGGCCTCGCCGCGCGACAGGTTGCGCAGGAACGCGCGCTGGCTCGTGGCCTGCGCGTCGTGGCCGATCGTCGTGTAGGTCTGCGACCAGTCCACCGAGAGGCCGAGCGTGCGCCACAGCTTCTCGAAGACCTGCTCGTCACGGACCACGAGCTCGTTGCACAGCTCGATGAAGTTGCGACGGCTGATCGGGATCTGCTTCTTCGGGTCGGGCTTCGCCGGCGGCGTGAAGTCGGGGTCGTACGGCAGCGAGGGGTCGCAGCGGACGCCGTAGTAGTTCTGCACACGACGCTCGGTGGGCAGGCCGTTGTCGTCCCAGCCCATCGGGTAGAAGACCTCGAGGCCGCGCATGCGCTTGTACCGAGCGATGAGGTCGGTGTGCGTGTAGCTGAAGACGTGACCGACGTGCAGCGAGCCCGAGACGGTGGGCGGCGGGGTGTCGATCGAGTACACCTGGTCGCGGGTCTTGCTCCGGTCGAACGCGTAGGTGCCCTGATCGGCCCATACGCCGACCCACTTCTCCTCGAGGCCTTCGAGGACGGGCTTCTCCGGGACGCGGCTCTGTGGGGTGGTCACGAGCGTCGATTCTACGTGGCGCCCCGGGGGTGCGGCACCGCGCGGCCGTCCGTCCAGCAGGATGGTGCACGGAGGCGATCAGATGAGCGACGGCGACCGGCCCACGATCCACGTGGTGGCCGCATTCACGACGGACGCGCAGGGCCGGATCCTCATGGTCCGCAAGCACGGGTCCGAGGTCTTCATGCAGCCCGGCGGCAAGCCCGAGCCGGGGGAGGAGGCGGTCGACGCGCTCGTGCGCGAGCTCGAGGAGGAGCTCCAGGTCCGCGTCGATCCCGACGAGCTCGCGTCGTGGGGCCGCTTCGAGGCCGACGCCGCCAACGAGCCCGACCACCACCTCGTCGCCGACGTGTTCGCGCTGCGCCTCGACCGCGAGGTCGTCGCCGCCGCCGAGATCGCCGAGGCGCGCTGGTTCACCCGCGCGGAGGCCGCGCAACTCGGCGACCGCCTCGCCCCGCTCGCCGGGCGGATGCTCGAGCTGCCCGAGGTCCGCGCCCACTTCCGTCCCGCGAGGTTCGCCCCGATCGAGACCGAGCGGCTGCGGCTGCGCCTCATGACGACGGCCGACGTCGACGCCGTGCACTCGTACCAGTCACGCGAGGACGTCTGCGAGTACATGCTGTTCGAGCCGCGCACCCGCGAGGAGGTCGCCGACCGCGTCGAGCACTGGTCGCGGGCCGACCGCATCGGCAGCGAGAGCGACTACCTCCAGCTCGCCCTCGAGCGTCGCGAGGACGGCGCGATGCTCGGCCACCTCTACCTGCGGGTGAAGTCCCTCGACTCGCTGACGGCCGAGCTCGGCTGGACCCTGCACCCCGACTTCCAGGGCGCCGGCTACGCCACCGAGGGCGCGACCGCGCTCATCCGCTGGGTGTTCGACCGGCTCGGGCTGCGCCGCGTGATCGCCGATCTCGACCCGCGCAACGAGGCCTCGATCGCGCTGTGCCGCCGGCTGGGCATGCGCCAGGAGGCGCACTTCCGTCAGGACGTCTGGTTCCGCGGCGCCTGGGCCGACACCGGCATCTTCGCGGTGCTCTCCGACGAGTTCACCGGCTGATCCGGCGGTGCGCCGTCGTCGCGCCCCAGCCGGCTCGGCCACCAGATGTGGCGCCCGATGTCGAGGTTCAGTGCGGTCACCAGCACCGAGCGCACGATGATCGTGTCGAGCAGGACGCCGATCGCCACGGCGAACCCCAGCTCGGCCAGGAACACGATCGGCAGCGTCGCGAGCGCGGCGAACGTGCCCGCCAGGACGAAGCCGGCCGACGTGATCACGCCGCCCGTGGCCGCGAGGCCGATGAGGGCGCCCCGGCGGGTGCCGTGCAGCAGCGACTCCTCGCGGACGCGGGTCATCAGGAAGATGTTGTAGTCGATGCCCAGGGCCACGAGGAAGACGAACGCGAACAGCGGGAACGAGGAGTCGGCGCCGGCGAAGTCGAACACGTAGTGGAACACCAGCGCGCTGATGCCCATCGCCGCGGCGAACGACAGCACGACCGTCGCCAGCAGGATCAGCGGCGCGGCCACCGACCGCAGCAGCAGCATGAGGACCAGCAGCACGACCGTCAGGATGATCGGGATGATCAGCCGGTTGTCGGCTGCCGACGCCTCCTGGACGTCGAGGTTGAGCGCGGTGTTGCCGCCCACGAGGGCGTCGGCGCCCTCGACGTCGTCGAGGTCGGCACGGGCTGTCTCGACGATCTCGCGCGCCTCCGTCGAGTCGCTGGGGACGGTCATCGTCGCCTCGATGTAGGCGACGTCGCCCGAGACCTGCGGCTGCGTCACCGAGGCGGCGTCCACGCCGTCGATCCCGGCGACGACGCTGCGCACCTCGGCCGCCTGCGGGGCGTTCGAGATGATCTGCAGCGGGTCGCCCGCGCCGGCGGGGAAGTGCTCGGCGATCCGCTCCTCGGCCGCGAGCGAGGGCTGGTCGGTGGTGAAGGCCTCCGCGTTGCTCAGACCGGTGGCATCGAGCTTCACGATGCCGAACGACAGCGCGATCAGGACCAGTGAGGTCACGACCCACACGGCGCGGGGCGCGCGATCGATCCACGTGCCCACCCGGGCCCAGAAGCCCTTCGAGGTCCGCTGGGGATCGCCGAAGTGGGGGATGAACGGCCAGAACACCCAGCGGCCGAAGATCACCAGCAGCGCCGGCAGCAGCACGAGCATCGCGAGCAGGGCCACGGCGATGCCCGCCGCGCCGACCGGGCCGAGGCCGGCCGTGGAGTTCATCTGCGCGAACAGCAGGCACAGCAGGCCGATGATGACGGTGCTGCCGCTGGCGAACACGGCGGGCGCGGCGCGGTGCAGCGCGTGCGCCATCGCCTCGTGCCGGTCCTCGTAGTTGCGCAGCTCCTCGCGGTAGCGGGCCACGATCAGCAGCGCGTAGTCGATGCCGGCGCCCAGCACCAGGACGCTGAGGATGCCGGCGCTCTGTCCGTTGACGGTGAGGCCGCCGTACTTCGCCAGCAGGTACACCAGACCCTGCGAGGCGAAGACGCTCATGAGGCCGCAGAACAGCGGGATCAGCCACAGGATCGGGCTGCGGTAGGTCAGCAGCAGCATCACGACGACGACGCCCACGGCGGCCGCGAGCAGGATGCCGTCGATCCCGGCGAACGCCTCGGCCTGGTCGGCGCCCAGGGCGGCGGGACCACCGACGTCGACCCGCAGGCTCGTGCCCTCGACGGCGTCCTCCGCGGCGTCGGTGACCTCGTCGATGAAGTCGGGCAGGTCCTCCCAGCCCTCGTCGTCCAGCGTGATCGGCACGACGAGCTGTGCCGCGAGGCCGTCCTCGCTCGGGATCGGGCCGACGACCTCACCGACCGGGACGTCCTCGAGCGCGCCGATGGCCTGTGCCGCCTGCTGGCCGGCCGCGAGGTCGGCCGGGGTCAGCGGGGCGTCGGAGGTCAGCAGCACGATCGCCGGGGCGGTGTTCTCGTCGTAGAACGAGCCCGCCTTCTCGATGACCTGCGTCGACTCGGCCTCCGAGGGCAGCCAGGAGGCAATGTCGTTGTCCTGGACGCTCGTCAGCTTGGCCCCGAACGAGCCGAGCCCGCCCAGGACCACCAGCATGAGGGCCAGTACGACCCACTTGACCCACCGATGGGTGATCCACCCCGCGACCTGACGGTTCATGCGTTCAGTCTGTTCCCGCTCCGCGGCCCTGAGAATGGGTGAAAACCCCGAGATTGGAATCATTCGCACCAGGGGTCACAGAGGGCTCCGGTGTCTCAGGGAAGGGAGTGCCCCTGCCGGGAGCCCCCTGCGGCACCGGCTGGGATACTGGCAGGGATGAGGCCCACCTACCCCGACGTCGAGCTCGCCCTGCTGTCCCGCTGGCCGGAGACCAGGCTCGAGCCGTCCCTCGACCGCATCCGCGCGATCTGCGAGCTGATGGGCGATCCGCAGGACGCGCAGCCGCTGGTCCACCTGACCGGCACGAACGGCAAGACCTCCACGAGCCGGATGATCGACGCGCTGCTGCGGGCCCTCGACCTGCGCACGGGTCGCTTCACGAGCCCGCACCTGCAGCGGATCAACGAGCGCATCTGCATCGACGGCGAGCCGCTGTCGGACGAGCTGTTCGTCGACGCGTACGCGGACGTCGCGGTCTACGCCGACCTCGTCGACCAGAGCCAGTCGCACCCCCTCAGCTTCTTCGAGATGCTCGTCGCGATGGGGTACGCGGCGTTCGCCGACGCCCCGGTCGACGTGGCCGTGGTCGAGGTCGGGATGGGCGGCGCATGGGACGCCACGAGCGTCGCCGACGCCGCCGTCGCCGTGATCACGCCGATCGACGTCGACCACGCCTCCTACCTCGGCGACACGCCCGCCGACATCGCCGTGGAGAAGTCGGGGATCATCAAGCGCGGCTCGCGCACGGTGCTGGCCTCGCAGTCCGAGGAGGTGCTCGAGGTCATGCTGACCCGGGCCGCCGAGATGGGCTCGCCGGTCGTGCTGGAGGGCGTGGACTTCCGCGTCGAGTCGCGCACGCCCGCCGTGGGCGGGCAGATGTTCACGATCCAGGGCGTCAAGGGCCGGTACGAGGACATCCTGCTGCCCCTGCACGGCGCCTTCCAGGCGCGCAATGCGGCGCTCGCGCTCGCCGCCGTGGAGGTCTTCACCGGTGACGCCGAGCTGGACCCCGACCTCGTCCGCGCGGGCTTCGGCGCCGTCACGTCGCCCGGTCGCCTCGAGGTGGTCCGCCGCAGCCCCACGATCGTGCTCGACGCCGCGCACAACCCGCACGGGGTGCGCGCGATGGTCGAGTCGATCGGCGAGGAGTTCACCTTCAACCCGCTGATCGGCGTCGTCGGCGTCATGGCGGACAAGGACGCCGAGGAGATCCTCCGCGAGCTCGAGACCTCCGTCGCCCACCTGATCTGCACCCAGAACAGCACCGAGCGCTCGCTGCCCGCCGCCGACCTCGGCGAGCTCGCGACGGGCATCTTCGGACCCGAGCGGGTCACCGTGGTGCCCCGCCTCGACGACGCGCTCGAGCGGGCGATCGCCTTCGCCGACGCGTCGGGCGACGAGTTCGGCGACGCGATCGGCTCCGGCGGCGTCATCGTCACGGGCTCGGTCGTGACGGTCGGCGAGGCGCGCACCCTGCTGCGCGGCGCCGGGGAGGAGTCGCAGTGAGGCACATGTGCGCGGCCATGCTGTCGCTCCAGGCGATCATCCTGGGCCTGTCGGTGCCGGTCATGATCGCGGTCGAGGACGTCGACCCGGCGGTGGCCGGCGTGATCGGCGGCGGACTCGCCATCCTGTGCCTGCTGACGGCTGGGATGCTGCGACGCCCGTGGGCCTACTGGGTGGGTCACGGGATCCAGGTGGCCACGTTCCTCACCGGCTTCCTCGTGCCGATCATGTTCTTCATCGGCCTGATGTTCGCGTCGCTGTGGCTCGGCGCGTTCTTCCTGGGTCGCCGGATCGAGGCCGACAAGGCCCGTTGGGCCGCCGCCGAGGAGTAGGCCGGTTCTCGCCGGCACAGCGAGAGGTTTAGGAAAAGGTCTCGTTACCGCTATGGTTTCCTCAAGGTGGTGAACGAATGGACATCGCGGTGCAGGAGGCGGCGCAGCGGCTCGGTGTGAGCGAGTCGCGCATCCGGCAGTTCCTCGCGGCCGGTGACCTCCGCGGACGCCGGGTCGGTCGAGCGTGGCTGGTCGACAGCGACGATGTCGCCCGGCTCCAGGGACGGCGCCGGCGGGCCGGGCGTCCAGCGGGGCCCAAGCGTGCCTGGGCGATCATCGACATCCTGAGCGGCGGACGTGCCCCGTGGCTGTCGCCCTCCGAGCGCAGTCAGGTTCGTTCGTACGTAGCCCAGCTCAACGAACCTGACTCAGACGAGTGGCGCAGTATCCTGCGGGGTCGCAGCGAGCTGCGGCCCGTTCGTGCCCATCCTGCTGCCGTGGCCCGACTCCGCGAGGTGGACCACGTGCTGCCCGCCGGCCCTGCGGAAGCTGCCCGGCGCGGCTTCGACCTGGTTGTCGTCAGTGAGTTGGTCCCAGAGTTCTACCTGCCGTTGAGTGCGTGGGACCACGTGTCGCGCCAGCTCGCCTTGGCGCCGAGCCACGACGCCGACATCATCCTTCGGCATCCCATGATCGTCTGGCCCTTCGACGATCGGGATGCGATCCCCGATGCTGCCCTTGCCGCCGACCTGCTCTACCAGGCTGAGCCTCGAGCCATCCGCGCCGGGCAGGTGCGTCTGAATCAGCTGCTCAAGGAAACGCTCGGATGACCCCACGGATCGAACTGCCTCCGCTTTTCGCGCCTGTCGACAAGCTCTGGCATGTCCTCTTGGACCTCGGGGAGCGGTTGACTGTTCCCTGGTCGGTGATCGGTGGCCAGATGGTTCTCCTGCATGTCCTTGAGCACGGGCTCGAGCCGCCGCAGATCAGCCAGGACGGCGACGTAATCGCCGACATTCGGGCTGATCCCGCAGCGCTCATGGCCATCAGCGCCGAGCTCGAGGACATGGGATTCGCGCCCGAGATCAGCACCGACGGCATCGCACACCGCTACACCCGTGTGAGCGAACCCAGCCCCTTGGTCATCGACGTGCTGGCCCCGGAGGGCGTCGGCGACCGAGCGAACCTGGTCACGAGTCCGCCAGGTCGAACGATTGAAGTCCCCGGTGGCACCCAAGCCCTGAAGCGCACTGAGCTGGTGACGATCAGGCACGAGACGCGTGATGGAAGCCTGCCTCGTCCCACACTGCTTGCGGCGATAGTCGGCAAGGCCGCGGCCACGCAGCTCCCTCGCCCAGAGCGTCACTATCGCGACCTGGCCCTACTTCTCTGCCTCGTTGATGACCCCTTCGGCATGGTGGACGAACTCACGACGAAGGACCGGCGGCGTCTCCGCTCTGCGAAACTTCTGGACGACGAGGCGCACCCGGCCTGGGCGCTGGTTCCCTCGGAGATCCGCTCGAGAGGTCAGATCGCCTACGGCATCCTGTCGCCTGAGATGTGACGTGGCTCACCCGGTTCCCCGGTACGGTGGAGGCATGGTGCGCGTGCTCGTGGTCGCTGACGAGATCTCGCCGGTGATCCACGATGCCGGCGTGCGCCGCATGGAGCCCGATCTCGTCCTCGGCGCGGGAGATCTGCCCTGGGACTACCTCGAGTTCCTGTCCTCCATGCTCGACGTCCCGGTGGTCTTCGTCCCGGGCAATCACGACCCCGAGGTCGAGGCGCCGCTCTCGGGCTTCCGCGGCTGGCTGGCCAGCAACGGCCTGCCGCCGGAGGACCCCCGGCCGCTCGGCGGGACCAACGCCGACGAGTCCATCGTCGACGTCGCGGGGCTGCGCATCGCGGGCCTCGGTGGCAGCATCCGCTACAACGAGGGCCCCAACCAGTACACCCAGGACGAGTTCGCCAAGCGCGCCAAGCGGCTGATGAAGGTGGCGGCCAAGCGCGGCGGCGGCGTCGACATCCTGCTGACGCACTCCCCGCCACGCGGCCTCGGCGACGGCGACGACCCGCCGCACCACGGCTTCGAGGCGCTGCACGAGGTCATCGAGACCCTGCAGCCCGCGTGGCACCTGCACGGCCACATCCACCCCTTCGGCCAGCCGCAGCCCGACCGTGTCGTGGGTGACACCACGATCCGCAACGTCGTGCCCTACAAGCTGCTCGAGATCACTCCCGCACTCGACCCGGTCGGCGGTCATGGCTGACTCCGGCTCGCCCCGGATCGACGCCGAGAGCGACTTCATGCGGTCGCGGCGCCTGCAGACCCTGTCGGCGCTGGCGGCCCGCCTGCGCGGCGAGGGCGGCGAGGCCACGCGGGCCCTGTCGTTCGACGAGGTCGTCGACGCGCTCGGTCGCCGCGGCGAGCGCCGCATCGGACTTCACCTGATCCCGCTCGACGCGATCATCGGCTCGGTCGACAAGGTCAAGGACTTCGACCGCCGCTTCCGGCCCACCTCCGACAAGAGCCGCGCGCGGTGGGAGCGCATCGCCCGTGCCAGCCGCGTCGGCGAGGAGATCCCGCCGATCGACGTCTACAAGCTGGGCGACTACTACTTCGTCCGCGACGGGCACCACCGCGTCTCCGTCGCGCGCGCCCTGCGGCTGCGCCTCATCGAGGCCGAGGTCACCGAGGTGCAGACGCTGCTGGAGCCGCGCGACATCGGCCGGCGCGACAGCCTCGAGCTCAAGCACTGGCGCAAGCTCTTCATCCAGCGCGTCCCGCTGCCGACCACGGTCCGCGACCGCGTCCGCGTGACCAAGCCCCACGGCTACGGCGTGCTCGCCGAGATGGTCGAGGCCTGGGCGGCCCGCACGATGATGGCCGAGGCTCAGCTGATGGACAAGAAGACGATGGCGCAGCGCTGGATGGACGAGGAGTTCGTCCCCGTGCTCGCGCTCATCGAGGAGGCCGGCCTCCGGGGCGAGGACGAGACCGAGGGCGACGCCTACATGCGCGTCGCGGGGGAGCGGTACCGGCTGATCCGCGAGCATGCGTGGGACCGCGAGATCATGAAGCAGGTGGCAGCGGGAAAGAAGCGCGGCCGCAAGTCTCGATGACTCACGGCCGCGGCTCCTGCTGATCCGTCGGTCAGGACCCGTGCGCCAGGTTCTCGCCGGACTGGGCGTCGAACACCTGGATCTTGCTGGTGTCGACGTAGAGCTCGGCGCCCTCGCGCGCCCCGACCTTCGACTCGGCGCTCAGGCGGGCGTTGATCTGCGTGCCCTCGCCGGCCATGTCCTGGCCGGTGTCCTTCGCGAGGTCGTCGAGGTCGGCGTTCGCCGCGCCGCCCTGCACCGTGAAGTACGCGTACACGTCCGAGCCCATCTGCTCGACGAGGTCGACGTCCACGTTGACCCGGGCGCCGGGGGCGTCCGCGGCGACGAGCGAGGCGTCCTCGAAGTGCTCGGGGCGGATGCCGACGATGACGTCGCGGCTGGCGCTGCCCGAGCGGAGGGCCTCGCGGTACGCGTCGGGGACCGGCAGCTCGCCGATCGCCGTCGAGAGCGACTCGCCCTCGATCGTCGCGGGCAGGAAGTTCATCGACGGGCTGCCGATGAAGCCGGCCACGAACAGGTTGTTCGGGTGGTCGTACAGCTCGGTGGGGGAGCCCACCTGCTGGATCTTGCCGGCGCGCATCACCACGACGCGGTCGCCCAGCGTCATGGCCTCGGTCTGGTCGTGGGTGACGTAGACCGTGGTGGTGCCGAGCGTCTTCTGGATGCGGGCCACCTGCGTGCGCATCTGCACGCGCAGCTTCGCGTCGAGGTTCGACAGCGGCTCGTCCATGAGGAACGCCTTCGGGCTGCGCACGATCGCGCGACCCATCGCCACGCGCTGACGCTGGCCGCCGGAGAGGTTCGAGGGCTTGCGGTCGAGGTGCTGCTCGAGCTCGAGCATCTTCGCCGCCTCGTCGACCTTCTGCTTGATCGTGGATTTGTCCACGCCGGCCAGGGTCAGCGGGAACGCCATGTTCTCGTAGACCGTCATGTGCGGGTAGAGCGCGTAGGACTGGAACACCATCGCGATGTCGCGGTCCTTCGGCGCCTTGTCGTTCACCACAGTGCCGTCGATCTTGAGATCGCCGGTGGTGATGTCCTCCAGCCCCGCGATCATGTTCAGGGTCGTCGACTTCCCGCAGCCCGAGGGGCCGACCAGGATGATGAACTCGCCGTCGGCGATCTCGAGGTTGAAGTCCTCCACCGCGAGGGCTCCGTCGGGGTACCGCTTGACCACGTGGTCCAGGACGATTTCAGCCATGATGTTTCCTTTCAGCCCTTGACGGCGCCGCTGGTGAGGCCGGCAACGATCCGGCGCTGGAAGAAGAGGACGAAGATGACGATCGGGATGGTGATGACCACCGCGGCCGCGGCGATCGACTGCGTGGGCTTCTCGAACGTCGTGGCGCCGGTGAAGTAGCTCAGGGCCGCCGGCACGGTGCGGGAGCGCTCGCTCGAGGTCAGCGAGATCGCGAAGAGGAAGTCGTTCCAGCACGAGATGAACACCAGGATCGCGGTCGTGAAGACCCCGGGCATCGCGAGCGGGGCGATGACCTTGCGGAACGCCTGGTAGGGCGTCGCGCCGTCCATCTTGGCGGCCTTCTCCAGCTCCCAGGGGATCTCGCGGAAGAAGGCGCTCAGCGTGTAGATCGCCAGCGGGAGGGCGAACGTGATGTACGGGATGATCAGGCCGAGCCACGTGTCGAACAGCCCGATCCCGGTGAGGATCTTGAACAGCGGCGTGACCAGGGCGATCTGCGGGAACATCGCGATCATCAGCGAGGCGCCCACCACGAACTTCTTGCCCGGGAAGTCCAGCCGCGCCACCGCGTAGGCGGCCATTGTGCCCACCACGATCGCGACGAACGTGGAGATCAGGCAGATGCCGATCGAGTTGATCAGGGCCCGGGTGAAGCTGTCGTTCTGGAAGATCGCCTCGTAGTGCTCGCCCGTGATCTGGCTGGGCAGGAAGTTGCCGTCGTTGAGGGTCGCGTCGGGCTTGAGCGACAGCGAGATGATCCAGATGACCGGGATGAACGCGTAGAGCAGGACGATCGCGTTGACGCCCCACCAGATCGCCTTGCGCTTCGGCGTCTCGACTGCGGTGCTCATGACGTCACCTCTTCCCTTCGTCGGAGCCTGGTGCCGCTGCTCCGAAGAGCTTCACGAAGACGATCGCGATGATGGCGATCGTGATGAAGATCAGCACCGACATCGTCGAGCCGATGCCGAGGTTGAGCCCTCGGATCAGGTTGTTGTAGGCCACGATCGAGACGCTCGACGTGTCGTTCGCGCCGCTGGTGAGGATGTAGATGTTGTCGAACACGCGGAAGGCGTCGAGGGTGCGGAACAGCACCGCCACCAGGATCGACGGCTTGATCAGCGGGACCGTGACCTTCCAGAAGCGCTGCCACGGCGAGGCGCCGTCCATCGACGCGGCCTTCATGAGGTCCTCGGGGACGAGCGCCAGGCCGGCCATCAGCAGCAGGGCCATGAACGGCACGGTCTTCCAGACCTCGGCCAGGACGATGATCCAGAACGAGCTCCACTGGCCGGTCAGCGGTGCGCTGTCGCCGGCGAGCCAACCGATGTCCTGGCTCCAGGCGAAGCGCCAGCTGAACGCGGCGACGACCGTGACGATCGCGTACGGCACCAGGGCCGAGGTCCGCACCAGGCCGCGGCCGACGATCGTGCGGTGCATGACGATCGCCAGGCCCATGCCGAGAGCCAGCTCGAACGCCACGCTGACGACGGTCAGCAGGAGGGTGAAGCCGAACGCCTGCCACCAGATGTCGCTGGTCAGCACGGTGACGTAGTTGTCGAGGCCGACGAACTCGTTGTCGTCCGGCGTGCGCAGGTCGGCGCGGAACAGCGACAGGTAGATCGCGTAGGCGATCGGGTAGGCCGTGACCGCGATCATGAGGATCACGGCGGGCGCCACCAGCATCAGGCCCAGGCGGCGCTCGGCCTTCTTGCCCTCGCTGAACCGCCGCCGCGCGATCTCCGCGCTGTCATCCTCCACCTTGTCCATGACGCTCATGGCAGGATCCCCTTCCCTTCGATGGCGTCCGTGATCGAGGAGTCGAGCTCCTTCGTCGTCTCCTCGGGCTTGATGCTCGAGGGCGGCGAGAGCGTGGACGAGATGATCGTCGAGATGTTCTGGTAGACCGGCGAGATCGGTCGAGAGCTGGCGGTGTTCAGGGCGTCGAGGAGGACCTGGCCCTGCGGGTAGGCCTCCTTGAACTCCGGGTCCTCGAACACCGTCTCGTCGACCGGGGGCTCACCGGCGGTCAGCGAGTGCTTGAGCTGGTTCTCCGGCGACCGCAGGCACATCGCGGCGTCGAAGGACTCCTTCGGGTGCTCGCTGAACTTGCTGATCGCGAAGTTCATGCCACCGACCGTGACCTTGGAGGGCTCGCCCTCGACCGTGGACGGGAACGTCGTGAAGGCCAGGTCCTTGGCGATGTCCGGGTTGGCCTCGCGCATCGCGCTCAGCACGTACGGCCAGTTGAGGCTGAACGCCGACTGGCCGTTCTGCAGCTGCGCGAAGACCTCGGGCTCCTGCGAGTTCGACAGCGACCGGTTCGCCAGGCCCGACGTGGCCAGCTTGTTCAGCAGCTCGAGCGACTGGGTGGTCTTGTCGTCGATGGTGGTCTCGGTGCTGTCCTCGTTGACGATCGTGCCGCCGTACGACGACAGGATCGTGTTGAAGCCGACCACGAGACCCTCGTAGCGGGCTCCGGTGAAGCCGATCTCGTACGGATCGCCGGCGTCCTTGAGCTCCTGGGCCATCTCGAACATCTCGTCCCACGTCTCCGGCGGCTTGCCGTCGCCGACCTTGTCGACGAGGGACTTGCGGTACCACATGAGCTGGGCGTTGGTGTGCTTCGGAATCGCGTACAGCTTGTCCTTCCAGGTGGCCGTCTCCAGCGGCACCTCGAGGGTGTTCTCCGAGGCCTCGGCGGCCTGCTCGTCGGTGAGCGGCAGGATCCAGCCGGCCTCGGCGAACTCGGCGGTCCAGACCACGTCCATGCCGATGAGGTCCATGCCGGTGTCGCCGGCGGCGAGGCGCCGGACCATCTGCTCGCGCTGTCCGTCGGCGTCGCTGGGGACGAGGTTGCCGACGATCTCGTACGCGCCGTCGGCCTGCTCGTTGCAGCCGTCGATCAGATCCTGGAACCCCGTGGCGGACGCGCCACCGAAGAGGTTGATGGTGGGGACCCCGCCGTCGTCACTGCCGGCGCAGGCGGCCAGTGACGCGATGAGCGTCGCAGCCGCGGCCAGGCCGACGGATCGGCGGGTCTTCCTCGATCGCCTTGTCACGTGCACCACCCGACCTTCCCCCGAGACCATGCGGCGTGCGACTCGAAGAAATGTGACGCCGCTCACACGAAACTACGGCGGGCGGACGAACGCCGCAAGTCAGGCGGCGCCGGGTGGCTCAGCCGGGTGCGATCCAGGCGGTGGTGTCGCCGGGCAGGCGGTGACCGTCGAGCGGACCGCTGACCGACAGCAGCTCACCGTGCGGGAGGTCCAGCGGCGCGGCACCGAAGTTCGTGACGACCTGCACCCGGCGCCCGCCGGAGCCCGTCACGGTGAACGCCAGCACGTCGTCGCCGGCCTCCTGCCAGTGCAGCTCGCCCCGGCCCAGGCCGTACTTGCGCCGCACGGCCAGCAGTCGCCTGTAGAGCTCGAGCGTGCTGCCGGCGACGCCGTCCTGGCGGTTGGGCGCGAGGTCGCCGTAGACCTCGGGCTGGGGCAGCCAGCTCTTGCCCGTGGGGCTGAACCCGAAGGCGGGCTGGTCGGCGTGCCACGGCACCGGCACGCGGCAGCCGTCGCGGCCCACGTCCTCGCCGTTCGTGCGAACGAAGGTGGGGTCCTGGCGGACCTCGGGGGGCAGGGTGGTCGCCTCGGGCAGGCCGAGCTCCTCGCCCTGGTACAGGTACGCCGAGCCCGGCAGCGCGAGCATCACCGAGGTGGCTGCGCGGGCGCGGCGCAGGCCCAGCTCGTTGTCGGGCTGCGGGTGGTCGGGACCGATGCCGAGCACGCGGGTGGCGCGCTCGATGTCGTAGGACAGGCGCGAGGCGTGCCGCGGGACGTCGTGGTTGGACAGCACCCACGTCTGCGGCGCGCCCACGGCGGCGGTGGCCTCGAGGCCGCGGGTGATGGCCTCGCGCTGCTCGCGCGCCCGCCACGGGGTCATGAGGTAGCCGAAGTTGAACGACTGGTGCAGCTCGTCCGGACGGACGTAGCGCGCCAGCGCCTCGTCGGGGATGACCCACGCCTCGGCGACGAGGATGCGGTCGGCGTCCTGGCCCTCGACGCGGTACTCGTCCACGACGCGTCGCCAGTCGCGGTAGACCTCGTGCACGGCCGGCTTGTCCCACATCGGCTGGTGGCCCGTGGGGTGGATCGCGAGGTCGTAGTCCTCGGGGGAGTCGGGCAGGCCCTCCTCCTTGTGCAGGCCGTGGGCCACGTCGATGCGGAAGCCGTCGACGCCCCGGTCGAGCCAGAAGCGCAGGATCGAGCGGAACTCCTCCTGGACCTCGGGGTTGTTCCACTCGAAGTCGGGCTGGCTGGGGTCGAACAGGTGCAGGTACCACTGGCCGGGGGTGCCGTCGGGGTTCGTGGTGCGGGTCCACGCCGAGCCGCCGAAGTTGCTCTGCCAGTTGTTCGGCGGGAGCTCGCCGTTCTCGCCCGCGCCGTCGCGGAAGATGTAGCGGCCGCGCTCGGGGCTGCCGGGCTCGGCGGCCAGCGCCGCCTGGAACCACACGTGCTGGTCCGACGAGTGGTTGGGCACGAGGTCGACGATGACGCGCAGGCCGAGCTCGTGGGCACGCGCCGCGAGGGCGTCGAAGTCCTCGAGCGTGCCGAAGAGCGGATCGACGTCGCGGTAGTCGGCGACGTCGTAGCCCGCGTCGTTCTGCGGGCTGGTGTAGAACGGCGACAGCCACACGGCGTCCACCCCCAGCGCGACCAGGTGGTCCAGGTGCGCGGTGATGCCCGGCAGGTCGCCGATGCCGTCGCCGTCCGCGTCCGCCCAGGACCGCGGGTACACCTGGTAGATCACGGCGTCCCGCCACCAGGCGGGGGTGGTGGTGTGCGTGCTGTCGACCATGGGAACTCCTTGGCGCGCGCGGAGGATAGGTTGGGCACATGACGCAGCGCACGCTTGTTCTCATCAAACCCGATGCCGTGGCCCGGGGCCTCGTGGGGGCCGTGCTCTCGCGGTACGAGACCAAGGGACTGCGCATCGTCGCGATGGAGCACCGCTCGATCGACGCCGACATGGCAGACGCCCATTACGCCGAGCACACCGAGCAGCCTTGGTACCCGCCGCTGCGGGCCTTCGCCACCTCCGGACCGCTCGTGTCGCTGGTCCTCGAGGGCGACGAGGCGATCGAGGTCGTGCGCGCCCTGAACGGCGCCACCGACGGCCGCAAGGCCGCGCCCGGCACCGTGCGCGGCGACTTCTCGCTGTCCAACCGCGAGAACCTCGTGCACGCGTCCGACTCCCCGGAGTCGGCCGAGCGCGAGATCTCCCTCTGGTTCCCGGAGCTGTGACTCCGTGGGCGGGCGCTCGTTGATCCAGGCCTGTCTCAACGGCGCGCGCCCTCCGGCCGCGCACCCCGCCCTGCCCGTCACCCCCGTCCAGCTCGCCTCCGACATCGTCCGTGCGGTCGAGGCGGGCGCCGACTGCATCCACCTGCACCCGAAGGACGTCGACGGACTCGACACCCTCGACGCCGACGCGGTCGACGCGGTGATGACCGCGGTGCGCTTCGTGTCCCCGTCGGTGCCGATCGGCGTCACCACGGGCGCCTGGGCGCTGCCCGACCCCGCCGCCCGCGTCGAGGCGATCCGCCGCTGGACCGTCCTGCCCGACCTCGCCTCGGTGAACTGGCACGAGACCGGCTCCGAGGCCGTGGCCGCCGCCGTGCTCGAGCACGGCATCGGCATCGAGGCCGGACTGTGGAGCCTCGACGCCGTCGAGGCGTGGGCGCAGTCCCCGTTGCGTGGCGACGTGGCGCGCGTGCTGATCGAGCTGCCCGAGGGGATCGGCGAGACCGAGCTGGTGATCCTCGCCCAGGACATGCTCGAGGCGGTGCGGGCCGTAGACCCGCGGGTGCCGGTGCTGCTGCACGGCGAGGCCCGCTCCGCGTGGCCGGCCCTGCGTCACGCGGTCGCGCTCGGGCTGGAGACCCGCATCGGACTCGAGGACACCCTGCGGCTGCCCGACGGCAGCACGACACCCGACAACGCCGCGCTCGTGCGCGCGGCCCGCGAGCTGGCCGACCGGCACACGATCCCCGTGGGACTGCCCGAGGAGGACGTCCCGCTGGCCTGAGGGTCAGCCCTGCTCGAGCAGCTCTCCGTCGAGCCACGCGACGCGGCGCTCCAGCCACCGGCGCAGGAGGTCGACCTCGTTCCGCCAGCCCTCGCCGGGCTCCACCGCGGGGTCCTCGTTGGCGAAGACGAACGTCTCGGGGTCGCTGTCGAGGGGGCTCGCCGCGATCGGCAGTCCGGGACCGTCGACCTCGGGTGGGCTGAAGTTGTCCACCGCGTCGTCCTCGATCACGGCGGCCCGCTCGTCGACGAAGTCGCCGATCGTGCCGAGATCCTCCGAGACCTCGCTCCACCGCTGCGCCACACGCTCCGCGAACGCCGGATCGGCCATCAGCACGTTGAAGTAGTGGCCCTGCCGCTGGTTCCACACCTGCGTGGGAGAGAAGGCGCGTCGCCACGCGGGGTCGTCGCTGATCCCGTACCAGGAGCGCTGGAGCCACCAGCCCTTCGGATGGTCGAGGCGCCACGAGCCGTTCTTGCGGTTGCCCTGCGAGGCGGTGAAGTCCCATGGCGGTCCCATCGCGAGGGTGTCGTCGCCGCGCAGGACGAAGTGGACGTCGTTCTGCAGGGGGCTGCCGAGGTTCTTGGTCAGCTCGTTGACGAGGTACCAGTCGACGAACGAGTCTAGGTCGAGCCGGTCGCGGTAGCCGTTGTCGGGGAACGCCGGGTCGTACAGGAGGTCCTCGATCTCCTGGAAGCGCGCGGCGACCTCCCGGCGGTCGGCCGCGGTGTCCTCGTCGAGGTAGACCTGCAGGCCGCGCTCGGTCCGGAACCGGGGCCGGTCGGCGAGGTCGCGCGCGTCGGCCAGCAGCAGCTCGTCGTCGTCGGCGATCTCGACGCGACCGTCCTGGACCGTGGGACGCTCGCCGAGCAGGTACAGGCCGCACGCCGTGCCGTTGATCTCGAGGTTCGCCGGGACGAGCCGCGGCACCCAGTCGAGTCCGGTCCGGCGGGCGATCTCCATCGCCGTGGCGCTGCGCAGCAGCGACCGGTCGGCGAACTCGTCCAGGAGCACCCAGTCGCGCGAAGCGGGCAGGCCCAGCACGGAGGCGACCTCGGAGAGCTCGACGTCGTAGGGGCGCTTGAGGCTGTTGAAGGGGTTCGCCGTCTCGGTCACGGAGACGGCGGCGGAGAGCTCCTGCCGCTCGTGTCCGGGCGCCGTGATCGCCAGCTCGACGTCGGCGGGGTCCGTGACGCTCGTGACGAGGTCGTGGCAGGGCGCGGCGGGCTCGGTCGCGAAGTCGTCGGTGGGCACCGTGAGCCGCACGGTGGCGACGCCGTCGACCTCGACCTCGGGCTGGACGGCGGTGGACGCGGAGGGCTCGGACGCGCTGTCGGAGTCGGGAGCGGAGCGCAGGTTGACCCCGATCACGAGCGCCATCAGCCCCAGCAGCGCGAGGAACACCACTGCCACCGAGACCGCCCGAGTCCTGCTCATGGACGAAACCCTACGTCCCACCACCCCCACGAGTCCGGCCCGGCACCGCCACGGCGAGACGACGCGCCGACGAGCCGCAACCGACGGTTACCGCCCGGTACGGTGGCGAGCGTGAACCGATGGATGCCTTGGGTCTGGGGTGCGGTCGTCGGACTGCTCTACAGCCTCGTCTCCGTGCTGTCGTGGCGGCGACTGACCGTGAACTCGTGGGACAACGCGATCTTCGAGCAGGCCGTCAAGGCGTACTCGCGGTTCGAGGCGCCGATCGTGCCCGTGAAGGGTCCGGGCTACAACATCCTCGGCGACCACTTCTCGCCGATCGACGCCCTGCTGGCCCCGGTCTACTGGCTGTTCCCCTACGGACAGACGCTGCTGGTCGCCCAGGGCCTGCTCATCGGCCTGTCGGTCGTGCCGGTGACCCGACTGGCCGTGGAGCGTCTCGGCGTGCGCGTCGGCTGGACGATCGCGGTGATGTACGGCCTCGCGTTCGGCTTCGGCAACGCCGTCGTGGCCGACTTCCACGAGGTCGCGTTCGCGGTCCCGATCCTGGCGATGGCGGGCGTGGCGTTCGTCGAGCAGCGGTACGCCGCGGTCGTGTGGTGGTCGCTGCCGCTGCTGCTGGTCAAGGAGGACATGGGCGTCACGGTCGCCGCGATCGGCGTGGCCCTGTGGCTCGTGGGCGAGCGCCGTCGCGGCCTGATCCTCGCGATCGTCGGCGCCGTCGCGCTGGTCCTCGTCGTGTGGGTCATCATCCCGGCGTTCAACACCGGCGGCGGCTACGACTACACCGGCAACCTCGGCGGCGAGGTCGGCCTGTGGGAGACGCTCACCACCGAGGCCGACCGCAAGCTGCTCACGCTGCTGCTGACCTTCGGGGTCACGGGCTTCGCCGCGCTCTGGTCGCCGTGGGCCGTGGTGGCCGTGCCCACCTTCCTGTGGCGGTTCCTCGGCGACGTCGAGTACTACTGGGGCACCGACTGGCACTACTCGATCGTCATCATGCCGATCGTCTTCGTGGCGATGATCGACGCGATCGGCAGGCGGCCACGGCTCGAGTGGCCGGGCGTCGTGCTGGGCGCCGCCGTGGGCGGCTACCTGCTGGCCGGGGGGCCGGTGGTGAAGCTGCTCGAGCCCGAGACGTGGGAGGCGTCGCCGCGGCGCGAGGCGATGCAGGAGGCGATCGAGACCATCCCCGCGGACGCCGTCGTCGAGACCGACATCGCGGTGCTCAAGTACCTCACCGGCAGCCACGACGACGCCTACTGGATCGGCACGATCGGCGACGTCGTGCCCGACTACATCATCTTCGACCGCCAGCTGACGCAGACCGACCCGATCCAGCACGGGGCCGAGCACGGCGCCTCGTACGAGATCGTCTTCGACCGCGACAACTACGTGGTCGCCCGCAAGGTCGACTGAACGACGGACGCCGCCCGCCCCGAGGGGGCGAGCGGCGTCCGCGCGAGGACCCGAGGTCAGGGGTGGGTCATGCTCATGACGTCGAGGGCGGCGTCGAGGTCGGCCTCGCTGATGTCGCCCCGCTCGACGTAGCCCTCCTCGATGACGACCTGGCGGATGGTCTTGCGCTCCTTGACCGACTTCTTCGCGATCGCGGCGGCGTTCTCGTAGCCGATGTGGCGGTTGAGCGGCGTCACGACCGACGGGCTCGACTCGGCCAGCTCGAGGCAGCGCTCCACGTCGGCGGTGATCCCGTCGATGCAGCGGTCGGCCAGCGTGGTGGAGGCGTTCGCCAGCAGGCGCATCGACTCGAGGATGTTGCGGCCGATGACCGGCAGCATGACGTTGAGCTCGAACGAGCCCGAGGCGCCGGCGAAGGCGATCGCGGCGTCGTTGCCGATGACCTGGGCGCACACCATGAGCGTGGCCTCGGGCAGCACCGGGTTGACCTTGCCGGGCATGATGCTCGAGCCGGGCTGCAGGTCGGGCAGGTGGATCTCGCCCAGGCCGGTGCGCGGGCCCGAGCCCATCCAGCGCAGGTCGTTGTTGATCTTGACCAGGCTCACCGCGATCGTCCGCAGCTGACCCGACATCTCGACCAGGCCGTCGCGGGCGCCCTGCGCCTCGAAGTGGTCGCGCGCCTCGGTCAGCGGCAGGCCGGTGCGCTCGGCGAGGATCTCGATGACGCGCTGCGGGAAGCCCTTCGGCGTGTTGATGCCGGTGCCCACGGCGGTGCCGCCCAGGGGGACCTCGGCGGTGCGGGGGAGCGAGGCCTCGACGCGCTCGATGCCGCGGCGGATCTGCGCGGCGTAGCCGGCGAACTCCTGGCCGAGGGTGACGGGCGTGGCGTCCATGAGGTGGGTGCGGCCCGACTTCACGACCTCGGCGAACTCGGTGGCCTTGGCCTCGAGGCTCTTCGCGAGGTGGTCGAGCGCCGGGATCAACACGGTGGTGGCCGACTCGGTGGCGGCGACGTGGATCGAGGTGGGGAACACGTCGTTGCTCGACTGCGAGGCGTTGACGTGGTCGTTCGGGTGCACCTCGATGCCCGAGGCCTTCGTCGCGAGCGTCGCGAGGACCTCGTTCGTGTTCATGTTGCTCGACGTGCCCGAGCCGGTCTGGAAGACGTCGATCGGGAAGTGCTCGTCGTAGGCGCCGGAGGCGACCTCGTCCGCGGCGGCGACGATCGCGTCGGCCATCGCCTGGTCGAGGATGCCGAGCTCGGCGTTGGCGGTCGCGCACGCGGCCTTGATCTGCGCGAGGGCCCGGATCTGGGCCGACTCGATGGGCGTGCCGGAGATCGGGAAGTTCTCGACGGCGCGCTGCGTCTGGGCGCGGTAGAGGGCGTCGGCGGGGACCTTGACCTCGCCCATGGTGTCGTGCTCGATGCGCCACTGAGTGTTGTCGGTCATGCTTCGCACCCTAATGGGCCCAGGTCGCGGGGCCGGTGCGAGGTCGGCTCAGCGGGCGCGGGCCGCGGTGGCCGCGATCGCGTCGACGAACGTGTCGTACAGCTGCGCCGGCAGGTCGTGCCCCATCCCGGCGATCTCGAGCAGGGTGGCGCCGCGGATCGCGTCGGCGGTGGCGCGCCCGCCCGAGCGGTGCACGAGCAGGTCCTTCGTCCCGTGGATCACCTGCGTGGGCACCGTGACGGCGCCGAGTCGCTCGGTGCGGTCGGGCTGCGTCAGCACGGCCATCATGTGGCGCGAGACGCCGCTGGCGATCCAGCCGCGGTCGTAGGTCTCCAGGGCGCGGGCGTAGGCGACGTCGTCGGGTGTCGGGAACGCCGGCGAGGCGACGGCCTTGCCGTTCTTGACCGAGAGCTCGGCGTACTCCGGGCGGGTGCGGCCGGCGGAGGAGAGCATCGTGCGCATCACCAAGGGGTGGATCCAGCCGACCCGGCGGCGGCCCGTGGTGGACATGATCGAGGTCAGCGAGCGGACCCGGTCGGCGTGATCGACCGCGAGCGTCTGCGCGATCATGCCGCCCATCGACACCCCGACCACGTGGGCCGACTCGACGCCGAGGTGGTCGAGCAGCGCCGCCGCGTCGTCGGCGAGGTCGTCGAGCCCGTAGGGCGCCGTGCCGCGGCCGAGGTACGCCTTCACGACGTCGGCCTTCGTGACCGGGTGGTGCCGCAGCTTCGTCGAGCGGCCCGTGTCGCGGTTGTCGAATCGGATCACGTGGAAGCCGCGCCGCGCCAGGCGCACACAGAAGTCCTCGGGCCACCAGGTCATGGGGCCGCCGAGACCCATCACCAGCAGGACGGGCTCGTCACGCGGGTCGCCGAACGTCTGGTGGCACAGGTCGAGCCCGTTGGGCAGGTGCGCGAACAGCTCGTCGGAGACCGCGACGGTCTCCTCGCCGGCCTGCCCGGGACCCATCGGCTCAGTGCTCGTAGTCGATGGAGGAGAACGCCGCGAGCTTGTGCAGGCGGTGCTCGCTGCGGATGGTGCGGATCGTGCCGGAGCGCGAGCGCATGACGATCGACTCGGTGGTGGCGCTGCCGGCGCCGTAGCGGACGCCGCGCAGCAGGTTGCCCGAGGTGATGCCGGTGGCGACGAAGAAGCAGTCGTCGGAGGTGACCAGGTCCTCGGTGGTGAGGATCCGGTCGAGGTCGTGACCGGCGTCGATGGCGCGCTGGCGCTCGTCGTCGTCGGTGGGGGTGAGACGGCCCTGGATGACGCCGCCCAGGCACTTCATCGCGACGGCGGTGATGATGCCCTCGGGCGTGCCGCCGATGCCCAGCAGCAGGTCGACGCCGGAGTCGGGACGGGCCGCGGTGATGCCGCCCGCGATGTCGCCGTCGGCGATGAACTTGATGCGGGCGCCGGTCTCGCGGATCTCCTGGACCAGCGCGTCGTGGCGGGGGCGGTCGAGCACGCACACGGTGACGTCCTCGACGTCGAGGCCCTTCGCCTTGGCGACGATCGCGATGTTCTCCGAGGCGGGGAGGCGGATGTCGACCTTGTCGGCGGCCTCCGGACCGGCGATGAGCTTCTCCATGTAGAACACCGCCGACGGGTCGTACATCGAGCCGCGCGGCGCGACCGCCATGACCGAGATCGCGTTGGCCAGGCTCTTGGCCGTGAGGGTGGTGCCGTCGATCGGGTCGACCGCGACGTCGCACTCGGGACCGGTGCCGTCGCCGACCCGCTCGCCGTTGTAGAGCATGGGGGCGTCGTCCTTCTCGCCCTCGCCGATGACCACGACGCCGTCCATCGAGACGGTGTTGATCATCGAGCGCATCGCGTTGACCGCGACGCCGTCGGCGCCGTTCTTGTCGCCCCGTCCGACCCAGCGTCCGGCGGCCATGGCCCCGGCTTCGGTCACCCGGACGAGGTCCAGGGCGAGGTTGCGATCAGGGGCGGCCTCGGCGGGCTTCAGTGCGTCCACGCGCACAGCCTATCGGGCCGGAAGGCTAGGCTGGCCGGGGCGACCGAACGGTCGCCGCAGGCACGGACAGGAGCAGGATGAGCGGGTACTCACGGGGCGTTCCGGCGATGGGCGACGTGCTGCGCTCGGTCCTGGTGCTGGGCGGCGTCGTGCTGGCGATCTTCCTGTTCGGCAAGCTGTTCACGCAGACGCCCGACCAGCCCACGTCCGACGTCGACTGGCGCACCGCCGCGAGCGGCGTGGAGGTGCGCGCCGGCTTCGTGCCCCTCGTGCCCACCGAGCTGCCCGAGGGCTGGCGCGCCACGCGGGCCGAGCTCATCGACGACCGCTGGCAGATGAACGTGGTCACCGACGTCAACCAGTACGTCGGCCTCACGCAGCGCACCGCGGCGGCCGACGAGCTGCCGAAGCTCGTCCGCGACCGCGCCGAGGGCAGCGAGCCCGACGGCGAGGTCGAGATCAACGGCGCCACGTGGCAGGTGTTCAAGGGACCCGACGGCGACACCACGCTCGGTCGCGCCGTGGAGACCGAGATCGTCGTGGTCACCAGCAGCGCGCAGCGCGCCGTGGTCGAGGACTACGTCGCGTCGCTGGAGCCCTTCACGTCCTGAGCGGGATCCACCCGCGCCCGCGCCCCGTCGAGCCACCGCTGGCACGCCTCGGCGAGGGCCTCGCCGCGCTCCCACAGCGCGAGCGACTCCTCGAGCGTGGTGCCGCCGGTCTCGAGGCGCTGCACGATCGAGACGAGCTCGTCGCGCGCCTGCTCGTAGGAGAGCTCGGACGGGTCGGGCAGTTCACTCATGGGGATGCTCCTGCAGGTCGGTGACGCGGACGGTGGCGAGACCGTCGGTGAGGTGGAGGACGAGGTCGTCGCCCGTGGCGATCGCGCCGACGGACGTGACCGCGCGGCCCTCGGGATCGAGGGCGACGGCGTAGCCGCGCTGCATCGTGGCCAGCGGCGACAGGGCGCGCACGCGCGCCAGGTGGTGGCCGACCTCGTCGTGGGCGCGCGCCAGTCGCGCTCGCATCGCCAGTCGAGCACGCTCGCGCTGGCCCGAGACGACCTCCTGCTGGGTGTCGACGAAGGCGGCGGGGGAGCGCAGGACGGGGCGGCTGCGCAGGGCGTCGAGGCCCGCCTGCTCGCGGTGCAGCTGGGCGGCGATGGCCTGGCGCGCGCGCTCGCGGGCGCCGGCGAGCCCGGCGAGCTCGTCGCCCACGTGGGGCACGACGCGCTTGGCCGCGTCGGTGGGCGTGGAGGCGCGCAGGTCGGCGACGAGGTCGAGCAGCGGCACGTCGGGCTCGTGGCCGATCGCGCTGACGACCGGCGTGGTGGCGCCGTGGACGGCGCGCACGAGCGCCTCGTCGGAGAACGGCAGGAGGTCCTCCATCGAGCCGCCGCCGCGGGCGATCACGATGACGTCGACGTGGGCCTCGGCGTCGAGCTCGCGCAGCGCGGCGATGACGGCCATGGCCGTCTGCGACCCCTGCATCAGCGCGTGGCGGACCTCGATCGCGGCGTCCGGCCAGCGGTCGCGCACGTTCTCGAGGACGTCGCGCTCGGCCGCCGACCCCTTGCCGGTGATGAGGCCGATCGAGGTGGGCAGCAGCGGCAGCGGACGCTTCCAGCGCGCCTCGAACAGCCCTTCGGCGGCGAGCAGCTGGCGGCGGCGCTCGAGCTGGGCCAGCAGCTCGCCCTCGCCCGTGGGACGGATCTCGAGCAGCCGCAGCGAGAGCCGGCCGTTGGGGGAGTAGAACTCGGGCTTCGCGTGCACGATCACGCGGGTGCCGTCGGTGATGGGGCTGGCGCTGGACTCGACCACCCCGCGGAACGCGGTGGCGCTGACGCTCATCGTGGCGGTGAGGTCGCGCAGGGTCAGGTAGTACGTGTTGCCGCTCAGCTTGGGCTGGACGACCTCGGCCTCGACCCACACCGCGCCGAGGCGCGCGATCCATCCCTGGAGCGCGAGCGAGACGGAGCGCAGGGGCGCGGGCTTGTCCGCGCTCGTCTCCAGGGCCATGCGCCCACCCTATGAGGCGGCGCCGACGCTGCGGTCCTCATCGCCGGGTCGGTAGGCTGGTGCCATGTCCACTCAGGTCGATCTCGGCATGCCCGGAACCTCGGGCCAGGTCCTCCTGGCCGACCCGCGCGGCTACTGCGCCGGCGTCGACCGGGCCGTCATCACCGTCGAGAAGGCGCTCGACCTCTACGGCGCCCCCGTCTACGTCCGCAAGCAGATCGTGCACAACAAGCACGTGGTCAACGACCTCGCGGCGCGCGGTGCGATCTTCGTGGAGGAGCTCGACGAGGTCCCGCACGGTGCCACCGTCGTGTTCAGCGCCCACGGCGTCTCGCCCGCGGTGCACGCCGAGGCCGCCGAGCGCAGCCTGAAGACCATCGACGCGACGTGCCCGCTGGTGACCAAGGTGCACCACGAGGCGCGCCGGTTCGCCGCCGAGGACTACCGCATCCTGCTGATCGGCCACGCCGGTCACGAGGAGGTCGAGGGCACGGCGGGCGAGGCCCCCGAGCACATCACCCTCGTGGAGCACCCCGACGACGTCGCGGCCCTGGAGTTCCCCGAGGGCACCCGGCTGAGCTGGCTGAGCCAGACCACCCTGAGCGTCGACGAGACGATGGAGACGGTGCGCCGGCTGCGCGAGAAGTTCCCGCAGCTGGAGGATCCGCCCAGCGACGACATCTGCTACGCCACCCAGAACCGCCAGGTCGCGGTCAAGGAGATCGCCAAGGACGCCGACCTCGTGATCGTCGTCGGCTCGGCGAACTCGTCCAACTCGGTGCGCCTCGTCGAGGTCGCGCTCGAGGCCGGCGCCAAGGCGTCGTACCGCATCGACGACATCAGCGAGATCGACGAGGCCTGGCTCGAGGGCGTCAGCACCGTGGGCGTCACCTCCGGCGCCTCCGTCCCCGACGACCTCGTCCAGGACGTGCTGCTCTACCTCGGCGAGCGCGGCATCGGCGACGCCAAGGCCGTCCGCACGGCCGACGAGTCGCTCATCTTCGCCCTTCCGCCCGAGCTGCGCCGCGACATCAAGGCCGCCGCGAACGCCTGACGGCCCGCTGCCCGCTGTCCGGTGATCGAGTGCGGGCGAGCGAAGCGAGACCGTGTATCGAGATCCCGCCGCCCTCAGCGGCGGGCGGGCTTCACCACCAGCGCGGTGCCGCCGCCGCGGCGCTTCGGCTCGGACGCGGCAGTGATGAGGCCGCGCCGGTCGACCTCGATCGTGGCCGCGGCCCCGATCTCGGCGGCCGACGTGAACGTGTCGCCCGAGGGCACCAGCACCTGGCCGAACGGGCGCAGCGCGTCCTCGTACTGGGCGATGAACTCGGGCTCGGCCGGCGTCGTCGCCGCGTTGCGCTGCGAGGCGCGCGGCGCCGCCACGGCCTCGGGCAGGGTCATGCCGAGGTCGATCCGGTTGATGAGGATCTGGAGCACGGTGGTGATGATCGTGGCGCCGCCGGGCGAGCCCACGACGTAGCGGACCTTCCCGTCCTTCGTGACGATCGTCGGCGACATCGACGAGCGCGGACGCTTGCCGGGCTCGATCCGGTTCGGATCGTTCGCGTCGTAGGCGGTGCTGAAGTCGGTCAGCTCGTTGTTGAGCAGGAAGCCACGGCCGGGCACGGTGATGCCCGAGCCCCCGGTCTGCTCGATCGTGAGCGTGTAGGCGACGGCGTTGCCCCACTTGTCCACGACCGACAGGTGCGTGGTCGAGATGTTCTCGGTGTCGGCCTTCTCGTCGAAGGCCGCCGTGGCGCAGCCGCTGCCGTCGAGGGCGCCGGCCGGGACCGGACGCGTGGACGCACGGTTCGGGTCGATCGTGCAGTCGCGCGAGTCGGCGAACCGCTGGCTCAGCAGCGTGCGGGTGGGGACGTCGACGAACGCGGGGTCCCCCAGGTAGGCGGCGCGATCGGCGAACGCCCGGGCCCAAGCCTCGAGGTAGAGGTGCAGGCTCTGGGCCGTGCGGGCGCCACCGCCCAGGCGGTGGTTCTCCAGGATGTTGAGCGCCTCGCCGACGGCGATGCCGCCCGACGAGGACGGCGCCATGCCGTAGACGTCGTGGCCGCGGTAGCTGACCTTCGTGGGCTTCTGGAGGCGCACCTGGTAGCCCTTGAGGTCACGCGTGGTCATCGATCCGGGCGGCACCGGAAGCGTGGTGGTCGGGCTCTTCGGTGGGTCCTGCACCGTGCGGGCGATGTCCTCGGCGAGCGCGCCACGGTAGAACGCCTCGGCGCCGCGCCGGGCGATCAGCGCGTAGGTGCGTGCGAGCTCGGGGTTGCGGAAGCGCGATCCCACGACGGGCGCGTCGCCGTTCGGCAGGAACAGCTCCGCCGTGTCGGGGAAGGCCGAGAAGCGGGTCTTGTTGTCGAGCGTCTGGTTGCGGAACGTCTGGTCGACCGTGAAGCCGCGCGCGGCGAGCCTCGTCGCGGGAGCCAGGTTGCGCGCCAGCGAGCGCTTGCCGAACAGGCGCGAGGCCTTGTCCCACGTGGCGACCGTGCCGGGCACGCCCACCGAGACACCGGAGGAGACGAGGTCGGCGAACGGGCGCGGCTGGCCGGTGGCCTCGTCGTAGAAGGTGCGGGGCGTGACCCCCGCCGGGGCGGTCTCGCGACCGTCGATCGTGGTCACGCGTCCGCTGCGGCCGTCGCGGAACATGAAGTAGCCGCCTCCGCCGACGCCCGCGCTGTAGGGCTCGGTGACGCCCAGCGCGGCCGCGGTGGCCACGGCGGCATCGGCCGCGTTGCCGCCGGACTTGAGCACGGCGAGGCCGACCTCGCTGGCGTCGCGGTCGACCGAGCTGACCGCTCCGCCGTAGCCGTAGGCGGTGGGGCTGGCGGCGACCGGTCGGTCGTGACCGCCCCCGCGTGCCTGCGCGGGAGACTGCAGGGCCATCGCGCCCGCGGCCAGGGTCAGAGCGGACAGGGCGGCGACGGAACGTCGGACGATCATGGTTTCCCCCCGGAAGAGTCGTCGTCCTGTCACGGTAGGTCGGCGATCGGCGCCCGGCAACCGGGTCGAGCTCGGCACTCCCCGACGACGAGGTCCGGCGTCGGCTAGTCTGAGGCGTCGCCTCCGCCGGGGGAGTCGCTTCGTCCGCACCACCCCCCAGAGGACCCCATGCGCCGCGACAAGGCCCTGCTCATGACCTCGGTCGTCTCCTCGATCCTGGCCGCCGGCGTGCTGCTCTACGTCCCCCTGCTGGTGGGCTCCCAGGACGACTTCTCGGCCGGCCTGATGTTCCTGACGCTGCTGGTGACGGGCCTGATGGCAGGACTCCCGGTGCTGGCCAGCGCGGTGGCGCACGGCTGGTTCGGCCTGCGCGACCGCTGGACGCCGGCCGTCGCCTCGGTCGCCGCGGTGGTGGCGAGCGTGCTGCTCATCGACGCGGGCGGGCGCACGGGAACCCTCGTCACGACGGCGATCGTGCTGGTCGTGGTGTTCGTGGGCCTGTCGCTGGCGGGCTCGTGGGTGGCGTCGAAGGCCTCGGGACCCGGCTCGGCCCCGGGGGTCAGCGGCGGACGCTGACGATCCGCGCCACGATCACGGCCAGTGCGAGCGCGTGACCGATCAGCAGGGGCACGCCGTGAGCGATCGTGGCGGTGAGGGTGCGGCCGAACAGGCCGGTGTCGGCGGGCAGGCCCTCGACGACGATCGCCTCGGGCACCTGCCACGCCAGCAGCAGCAGCGAGGCGACGAGCAGCACGGGCGGCATGACGCCGACGGTGAACAGGCCGCGCTCCTGGACCGCGGTGGCGGCGGTGAGCACGACGAGCACGAAGCCGACCGCGAAGGCCACGCCCACGCGGCCGTCGAGGAGGTCCAGCCCGATGACGGCGGCCAGGGTGAGGGCGGAGCACGCCACGGTCGCACGTGGCGTCAGGTCGTACCTGGACGCCACGGCCGGGGTCCTGGCCAGGGCCATGACGGCGCCGGCTGCCGGCGAGCTCATGCTCATGACGTTAGTTCATCGAGCAGCTCGGGCGCGGTCATGACGCGGGGTGTCGCCTCGATCACACGCGGATGGAACGGCGGCTGGTCGTCGACCTTGAGGTCGTGCAGCCGGCGGGCGCTCACGAGCAGGCGCGACTCCACCGACGCGACCGTGTCGTTGTACGACCGGACCGCCCGCTCGAGCGAGGAGCCGAGCTTGTCGACGTGCCCGGCCACAGTGCCGAGCCGCTCGTAGAGCTCGCTCGCGACGCGGTGGATCTCGCGGGCGTTGTCGGCGATCGACTCCTGCGTCCACGCCAGCGCGACGGTGCGCAGCAGGGCCACGAGCGTGGTGGGGGAGGCCAGGACGACCTGCCGCTCGGCGGCGTGCTCGAGCAGGCCGGTGTCGGCCTCGAGCGCCGCGGACAGGAAGGACTCGCCGGGTACGAACAGCACGACGAACTGCGGTGCGGCGTCGAACTGGCGCCAGTACGACTTCGCAGCGAGCTGGTCGACGTGGCCGCGCAGCTGGCGGGCGTGCCGGTCGAGGTGGGCCTCGCGCGCGTCGGCGTCGTCGGTCGCGGTGGCGTCGAGGAACGCGTCGAGCGGCACCTTCGCGTCGACGACGATGTCGCGGCCGCCGACCAGCCGGACGACCATGTCGGGGCGCAGCCGTCCGTCGTCGGTGGTGACCTGCAGGTCGAAGTCGCAGTGCTCGCTCATGCCGGCGAGCTCGGCCGTGCGGCGCAGGTGCATCTCGCCCCAGCGGCCCCGCACCTCGGGCCGGCGGAGCGCGGTGGACAGCGAGGCCGTCTCGCGGCGCAGCGCCTCGCCCGTGAGGCGCACCGACTCGACCTGCTCGCGCAGCTGGGCGTGCCACTCGATGCGGCTGGACTCGAGGTCGCGCAGGCGGGTGTCGAAGCGGTCGAGGCTCTCGCGGACCGGCGCGACGGCGCGCGAGGTGGCGGCGGTGGCGACCTCGACGTCGTGGACCGACGCGGGGCGCGCGCGGGTGCCGAGCAGGTAGCCGAGTGCGCCGGCCAGGCCGGCGACGAGCAGGAGCAGCAGCAGGACGGTCAGGCTGGGGAAGGTGGCCATGCGGCCATGGTGGCGTCGGGGTCGGACAGTTCTGGTCCGCGGCGGCGCCCGCCGGAGGTGCACGGATCCTTCGACCTCGTGGTCGCCCCAGCGACACCTTGGTACCAAGATCCGTCCGTCAGGGTGGACAGGGGGCGACGGCGGCGGAACGATCGGGACACGCACACCCAGGAGGCACCATGCCGAAGATGACCCTCGCGATCAGCACGACGCTCGAGCCGCGCGGCCCGGCGGCGGCCGTGGTCCTTACCGACGAGCAGGTCGCGTCGTTCGGCGCCGGCCGCTCGTTCCCCGTGCGGATCACGATCGGCTCGGTCATCGAGCCCGCCCGCCTGGCGCGGATGGGCGACGAGAACCTGATCGGCCTCAGCAAGGCGAAGCGCGAGGCGCTCGGCGTGGAGATCGGCGACGAGGTCGACGTGCGGATCGAGCTCGACGACGCGCCGCGCGAGGTCGACGTCCCCGACGCCCTCGCCGAGGCGCTCGAGGCGGCCGGCCTGCGGGAGGCGTTCGACGCACTGGCCTACTCGCACCGCAAGGAGCACGCCCGCTCGGTGGCCGAGGCGAAGAAGGACGACACGCGCGAGCGCCGGGTCCAGAAGGTCCTCGACGCCCTGCGCGGGTCGTGAGTGGTCAGTCGCGCGTGAGGTCGGCGACCTCGTAGCTCCAGACCTCGCTGTGCGTGGAGACGGGCTTGGGCGCCTCGCCTCCGGCGCGCTCGGACTCCGAGCGGTGGCCGTGCCCGAACGCGGGCGAGCTCAGCCACGCCTGGAACGACTCCTCGTCGCGCCAGCGGGTGACGACGAGCCACTGCTCGCGGTCGTCGGTGGGCTTGAGGAGCTCGAATCCCTCGAATCCCTCCTGCCCATCGACGGCGCCGGCGCGCTTGGCGAAGCGGTGGGCCAGCTCGTCGCCGGCCTCCTGGGGGACGGTGATGGCGTTGATCTTGATGACGGTCACGACAGCCATGCTGCCACTGCGGCCTGGTCGAGGACGACGACGGCGTCGTCGTCGTCCTGCCAGGCGATGCGGGCCGGGACGTGGGCGGCCTGCTCGGCCGAGAGGAGCGTGACGAAGGCGCCGCCGGGCGCCAGCCACTCGGCCATCGGGTCGACGACGGCGCGGAGGTGGTCGAGACCGTCGCTGCCGCCGTCGACGCTGGAGCGCGGCTCGTGGGCGCGGAAGTCGGCGTGGATGCCGTCGATCCGGGCGCTCGGCACGTGGGGGAGGTAGCCGACCGCGAGGTCGACGCGTCCGCGCAGCGCCGGCGGCAGGGCGTCCCACCACGAGCCGTGATGGGCGGCGAAGCCGAACCGGCGGCCGTTGGCGCGAGCGACCACGACCGAGGCGGGATCCAGGTCGACCGCATGGATCCGCGCGGCCGGGAGCCGGCGCGTCATGACTGCGGCGATCGCGCCGCTGCCGCAGCCGAGGTCGACGACGACCTTCGCGTCGGGTCGCAGGACGGCGGCGACCTCGGGGATCGCCTCCGCGCGTCGGCGGGGGACGAACACGCCCTCCGCCACGGCGACCGTGACGCCGCCGAACTCCGCCACGCCGACCGCCTGCTCGAGGGGCACGCCCGCGGCCCGCGCGGTCACGGCGCGCTCGACGTCGCCGGGGTCGATCAGGTGACGTCGCACGAACGCGGCCTCGCGCTCGGCGAACACGCACCCGGCAGCACGCAGCCGGGCGACGATCGGGTCGCTCTCCACGACTCGATCATCGCCCGGCCACGACATCAGGCGCCCGTCAGGGCAGCAGCCACAGTGAGCTGCAGTTCGACTTCACGGCCTTGCCCGTGAGGCGGTCGGCCAGCCAGTCGTGGGTCTGGCCGAGGCGCGTGATCGCCGGGCCGAGGTGGTTCAGCGCGGTGCCGCCGGTGCCGACCAGCTGGACGACGGGCGTGTAGGTGACGTTGACGCCCTTGTCGCACCAGTCCTTGGCCAGCTGCTTGGCCTGGGCGTGGTCGACGATGTCGTCCTTCGTGCCGGTGAGCACCTGGACGGGCACGTTCGGCTTGAGCCGGCCGATGCGCTGGGCGTCGACGGGGGCGCGCAGGGCGGCGTCGCTCTTGACGATGTCGTAGAGCGACTTGCCGGTGGTGGTCCACTTTGACGTCTTCTGGAAGCCGTACGAGAACAGCGTGCCGCCGATGCACTGCGTCTTGACCTTCTCCAGCGCCTCCTTGCCGGCGGGCGTGGCGAGCGTGTCGAGAGCGCTCTGCAGCTCGGGGAAGTACGGCGTGATGCCGTTGATCGCGTAGGCGATGACGCCGGTGAGGTCGGTGCCGTCGGCCGACTTCAGCACCTCGACCAGGTTGGCCGGGGGAGCGCCGGCGTAGGCGCCCTTGAGGTTCAGCTCGGGGGCGTAGGTGGGCGCCAGCTCGGCCGCCGAGCCCGCCGCGCCGCCGCCCTGGGAGTAGCCGTAGAGGCCGATGGGCGACGAGGTGGTGACCGAGGTGTCGGGCAGCTTCAAGGCGGCACGCGCGGCGTCGAGCAACGCCTGGCCCATGTCGAGGCGGTTCGTGTAGGTGTGGACGCGATCGGTGGTGCCCAGGCCGATGTAGTCGGTGAGCACGACGGCCATGCCGCGGTTGAGGAAGTCGTGAATGCTCGGGATCTCGTAGCCGATGCCGAACTCGTCGCCCTCGACGTTGAGGAAGGTCTCGAGGGACTTCGAGGGGGCGCACGCGTCGCCCTGGCCCTGGGTGCCGGCGGCGACCGCGACCAGCGGGCGCGGACCCGATCCGGTCCACTTCTTCGTCGGCTCGATGTAGGCGCCGCTGACGGCGGCGGGAGCGCCGGCCGCGTCGGTGGACGTGTACATGATGCGGGTGGCCTTGCCGGGCAGGTAGAGGCCGTTGAGCGTCAGCGCGAGCTTCATGGGCTCGGTGCGGATCACCGTGCCCTTGCCGGACGGGAGGTCGGCGGGCGGGTCGTAGAACGTGGGCGCGGCGTTGGCCGCCTGCGGGGCCGCGACGAGGCCGGCGAGCAGGGCGCCGGCGGCCGCGGTGACGAGGAATCGAGCGGATCGGAACACGGGGTACTCCCAAGTAATGTGACGCTGGTCACGGCAAGGTATCACGGAGTTACACCTGCGCGACATGGGGATTCTCTGGTCGTGGGCACGCGGCAGTAGGCTGGTTCCCCGTGGCCCTCACCATCGGAATCGTCGGACTTCCCAACGCCGGCAAGTCGACGCTCTTCAACGCCCTGACCAAGAACGACGTCCTCGCGGCGAACTACCCGTTCGCGACGATCGAGCCGAACGTCGGTGTCGTCGGCGTGCCCGATCCGCGGCTCGAGAAGCTGGCCCAGATCTTCGGCTCCGAGCGCATCCTGCCCGCCACCGTCGAGTTCGTGGACATCGCCGGCATCGTGCGTGGCGCGTCCGAGGGCGAGGGCATGGGCAACAAGTTCCTCTCCCACATCCGCGACTCCGACGCGATCTGCCAGGTGACCCGCGTGTTCCGCGACGAGGACGTCACGCACGTCGACGGCGACGTGAACCCCGCCAGCGACATCGAGACGATCTCGATCGAGCTCGTCCTCGCCGACCTGCAGACCGTCGAGAAGGCGCTGCCGCGTCTGGAGAAGGAGTCGCGCAAGGACAAGTCGCTCGTCTCGCAGTTCGAGGAGGCGAAGAAGGCCAAGGAGGCGCTCGAGGCCGGCACCGGCGTGCTGAACGCGGGCCTCGACCTGGCCGAACTGCGCGACCTGCACCTGCTCACCGCGAAGCGCTTCCTGTTCGTCTTCAACTGCGACAGCGACGAGCTGAACGACGAGGACCTCAAGGCCAGGATGCGCGAGATCGTCGCGCCCGCCGAGGCCGTCTTCCTCGACGCCAAGAGCGAGGCCGAGCTGGTCGAGCTGGGCGACGACGAGGAGGCCGAGCAGATGCGCGCGGAGATGCTCGCCGACCTCGGCATCGAGGAGCCGGGCCTGGACCAGCTGGCCCGAGTCGGCTTCGACACCCTCGGCTTGCAGACGTACCTGACGGCGGGCCCGAAGGAGGCGCGCGCCTGGACGATCAAGAAGGGCGCCACCGCCCCCGAGGCCGCCGGCGTCATCCACACGGACTTCCAGAAGGGCTTCATCAAGGCCGAGATCGTGTCGTTCGACGACCTGATCGCCGCCGGCTCGATGAACGACGCCAAGGCCGCCGGCAAGGTCCGCATGGAGGGCAAGGACTACGTCATGGCCGACGGCGACGTCGTGGAGTTCCGCTTCAACGTCTGAGCGCGGTGGCGGTTCGATCTTGTGACGCTGAGGCCCGTATGTGGGCCGAACCGCCTCAAGATCGAGGGCGGCGGGCGACGAGGAGGGCCGCGGTGGCGGCCATGAGGACCACGAGGGCCGCGTAGGCGTCGACGACGTGCTCGAGCCCGATCACGGGGATGAGGGCGCCGCCGACGAGGGTCGGGATGCCGAGGGCTGCGTAGCTGGCGAGGTAGAGCGCCGACAGGGTGCCGCCGCGCTCGTGGGGCGCAAGGCCCGTGCCGATCGTGCGCATCCCGCTCTGGAACGAGGCGCCGAAGCCGACGCCCGCCACCACCGACGCGCCGAAGAAGATCGCCGGGTCGACCAGGTGGACCGCCACCACGATGCCGACACAGGCCAGCGCCAGCAGGAGTGAGCCCGCGAGCATGACGCGCGGGGTGTCGCGGCGGAACGTCAGCGCGGCCGTGATCCCGCCGGTCGTGTTGACGGCGAGGATCGCCAGGCCGGCCATGACGGGCGAGTCGAGCTCCAGCAGCGACCGCATGAACGACGGGCCGATGCCGAGGTACAGGCCCGCCATGGCCCAGCTCGAGCAGACCGCGCCACTCGCCACCAGGAACTGCCACCGGGCGTGCCGCGGCAGGGCCACGGACGGGACGAGTGACCACAGTGCGCCGGGCCGTCGCGGGTGCTTGTCCTCGAGGCTCAGGGCCGCCAGCATCGCCGCGACCAGGAGCGTGCCGGCGACCAGGTAGGACACCTGGAACGGGTGCGGCAGCCACTGGATGAGGACACCGGTGAGGAGTGCGCCGAGTCCTTGGCAGAAGGGTCCGACTCCGCTGTTGACCATCGCGACGAGGTCGTGGCGACGTACGGGCGCATAGTCCAGAAGCGCCGCCCCGAGCGCCCCGAAGCCGAGTCCGGCGGCGACTCCCTGCGCGGTGCGGCCGACGATCACCGAGGCGAATCCGCTGGCCAGCGCCAGCACCACCATCGCCGCGGCGGCCGTGAGCAGCGAGAGGACGATGACGCGGCGCCGGCCGATGTGGTCGCTGAGCGAGCCGAAGGTCAGCAGCGTGACGAGCAGGCCGAGGACGTACGCCGCGAAGACGCAGCTGACTTGGAGCGGCGAGAAGCCCCAGTGCTCCGCGTACAGCGGGAACAGCGGCGACGGCATCGTCGACTGCGCCGCGAGGATCGCCAGGGCGGCCGCCGTCACGGAGAAGTGCCGGCGGTCGGGGCTGCGCCGGGGACGGCTGATGCGCGGGGGCCGCGTCGAGGTGCTCGCCGTCGCGGCCGACGGCGTCATGCGAGGTTCTCCATCGAGCGGTCAGTCTCGCAGCAGCAGCTGCCGAGCCCGGTCGCGGGCCTCCGCAACGGCCCAGGGTCGGACACGACCCGACGATTCCCGACCGGTGACGATCAGGATTGCCGGCGATCGGAGTCCGTCCCCGCGGCCTCGGCGCGCGCTGCGAGGAGGCGGAACGCGGCGGCCAGCTCGGACGGCTCCACGGCCTCGACCTCGGCGTCGAAGCGCAGGAGCGCGGCCGCGAGCGCGGGCCACGACCAGGAGCCCTCCACGACCCGGGTGCGGTCGTCCGTGATCGGTTCGACGAGGCCGTCACGGACGAACGGGCGCACCCGATCGATCGGCAGGTGCACCACCGCCTCGCCGCGGCACGGCCACTCGGTGTCCTCGGACCCGCGGAACCTGGCGGTGACGAAGGTGGCGGGGTCGCCACCGGGCAGGGTGCGCGGGACGAACCGAGGTCCGTTCGGGACACGCGGGCTGATGCGGTCGGCACGGAAGACGCGCCAGTCCTCGCGGTCGAGGTCCCAGCCGACGAGGTACCAGCGGCCGTGCCGGTGGACGAGGTGATGGGGCTCGACCCGGCGCCGAACGCCGGAGTGATCGAACCGCAGGACCTCGCGCGCATGCACGGCGGCGCCGATCGTCAGGAGGACGTCGCGGTCCACTGCCGGGCCTGATCGCGCCTCGACCACGTCGACGGGCAGCGCGTCCAGTCGATGCCGCAGCCGTGACGGCATGACCTGCCGCAGGACGGTGAGCGCCCGCAGGCCCGCCTCGCCGATGCGATCGTCGAGGCCGAGCCCGGTGGTGGTGGTGACCTGCAGCGAGAGCGCCAGCGCCAGCGCCTGGTCGTCGTCGAGGAGCAGCGGAGGCAGCTCGGCCCCGGCATCGAGACGGTAGCCGCCGGACGGACCCGTGAAGGCCTCGATCCGGTAGCCGAGCTCGCGCAGCCGGTCGACGTCGCGGCGCACCGTGCGGGTGCTGACGTCGAGACGTGACGCCAGCACCTCGCCCGTCCAGTCGCGGCGGGTCTGCAGGAGGGACAGCAGGGCGAGGAGCCGTCCCGAGGTCGTCGTCATGTCCCCGATTCTGTCGTGCGTTGCGGACAGAACCTGACCGCAATCCTCGGGAGTCTGCTTCGAGAGCGGCCACCGTGGCCGCCGGAAGTGAGGATCTCCATGTTCAACGTCCTGGGCGACATCAGCTGGATCGGCTTCTCGATCGCCGCCATCGCATCGATCGTGCTGGCGGGCGTGTGGTTCGCGGTCGTCGTGCCGCGTCCCTACGCGCTCGCCCTCGGCCGGGTGGGGGAGGAGGCGCCGCCGGCGAGCGCCGTGTCCGCGGCGGGGCCGGTCGTCTGTCAGCTGGTCACCCTGCTCGCCACCGCGGTGCTGGTCGAGGCGCTCGGCGTCACCGCCACGGGCGACGCTGTGGTCTTCGGCCTCGTCGTCGGCGTGGGCTACCTGACAGCGATGGCCTTCCAGATCGCGATCAACCCGAACGTGCCGCGGCCGGTGCTGTACGGCCTCGTGAACGCGCCGTACTTCGTGGGCACGAGCGTGCTCGCCGCGGTGCTCCTCGTCGCCGTCGGATGACGTGCACAGGGGCCGAAGGGCGGGGTCAGCTCGTGCCCTTCGGCCCTGCCGGCGCGGTCGCCGCGGCGGGACGATCGAGGTGGAGGAGGCGAGGGCCATGTGGACGATCCGGACCATGGGCGGCATCGCCCTCCTGCTCGCCGGCAGCACGTGGCTGTGGCTGACGCCGGGGTTCGCGGGGCGCGACGTCGCGACCTCCGGAGCGCTGTGGTGGACCACACGGCTGCTCTGCTTCGTGACGATCGCGGGATTCTGCGTGGCGACCTACGGGCTGTTCGCACGGCACCCCTGGTGGGAGACGGCGGCGCTGGCGTCGTCGGCCATCGGGCTCGTCGCTCTCGTCACCTACGCCGTGGCGGCCGCACGCGGTGGTGAGCCCACCGGCACCTGGCTGTGGAACGTCTTCGTCCACGTGCTGATGCTCGCCGGGATCGCCGTCCTGCTGCTCGTCCCGGCGCTGGAGCGCTGGGTGGACTCCCACGTGATGAGCCCCTAGGAGGAGGAGATCCCATGAGCTGGCTGTTCGGTGCGTTCCTCGTCGCCCACGGTCTGGTGCACGCCGCCATCTGGCTGGCGCCGGCGTCGGACGAGGTGCCCTTCGACGTGCGGCACTCGTGGCTGCTGGGCGAGCTCGGCTCGTCGTCCACCGTCGTGGCCCTCGTGACGGCAGCGGTGTTCGTCGTCGCGGGCGTCGCGTTCCTCGCGGGTGCACCCTGGTGGCCCGGCGTGCTGCTGGCCGCGTCGGTGATCTCGCTCGCGCTCCTGGTCGTGACCTTCACCCCGTGGTGGCTGCTCGGCGTCGGCATCGACGTGGTGCTCGCGGCCGTGGCGCTGCGGGAGCTGTGGTCCTGACGCTCAGCGCTGGTCCGGCAGCGTCCCGAAGCTGTTGCGGTACCGCGACGACCGAAGGAGCACGCGAAGCATCGAGTCCGGGACCGCGTCACCCGCCGCGGACGATGGATGAGGGTGGGACGGCTGCGATCCTGACTTCCACGAGGCGCGCGCCTCAGTCGTGACAGCGGGGGGGGGGACATGGCCGTAGTCGTCGTGATGGGGCTGGGCTACGTCGGGATGCCGCTGGCGCTGACGATGGCCAAGGCCGGTCACCACGTCACCGGCGTCGACATCGACGCGGAGCGTGTGGGCACGGTCCTTGCCGGCATCTCGCCGGTCGACGGCGTCCGGGACGAGGACGTCCAGGACGCCCTCGCCGCGTCGTTCACCGCCACCACGCAGCCCGATGCGCTCGCGAACTGCGAGGTCGTCCTGATCTGCGTCCCGACCGGTCTCGGCCGGGACGGGCTCCCGGACCTGAACGCCGTGGAGGGCGCGGCCCGCGCCGTGGGCGAGTGGATCACCGCGGGGACCTTGGTGGTCCTGGTCAGCACGAGCTGGCCCGGGACGACCCGGGAGGTGATCCTCCCTGCGGTCGTCGGTCGGGGGCTCACAGTGGGCGAGGACGTCTGGGTCGCTGTCTCGCCCGAGCGAGGGTCGCCCGGTGAGCCGACGCTCGCGATCGCCCGAACGCCCCGCGTCGTCGGTGGCATCACTCCTTCGTGCGCAGGGCGCGCCTCGGCCTTCCTGGAGACCTTCTCGGACCGCGTCGTCGTGGCGGCCGGCGCGGCCGAGGCCGAGATGAGCAAGCTGCTCGAGAACACGTTCCGGCTGGTCAATGTCGCTCTCGTCAACGAGCTGCTGCCCGCCTGCCACGATCTCGGGATCGACCTGTGGGACGCCGTCGACTGCGCGTCCTCGAAGCCCCGCGGGTTCATGGAGTTCCGGCCGGGCCCGGGTGCCGGCGGTCACTGCATCCCCGTCGACCCGGTCTACCTGTCCGAACACGTGCGGGGGACTCTGGGCGTTCCCCTGCGCATGGTCGAGACCGCGCTCGAGGCGAACCGCCAGGCCCCGCAGTACGTCGCGCGTCGCGCGCGGGACGCCCTCGCGGGCGAGGGCCGGCCGGTGGACGGCGCTCGCGTCCTCCTGCTCGGAGCGTCCTACAAGCCCGGGGTGGGGGACACGCGATGCAGTGCCGCGGAACCGGTCGCGCGGACCCTCGGGGCCTGGGGCGCCTGCGTGTCCTTCCATGACCCCCACGTTCACGACTGGCGTCCCGATGTCGACGCCCCGGCTCCCGCACGCGTGGACGACCCTTACGGGGCGGCCCGCGAGGCGGACCTGACGATCCTGCTGCAGGACCATCGTGAATACGACCTGGAGCGTCTCCGCGTCGCTGCGGGACTCCTGCTGGACACCCGCGGGGCGCTGCGGGGCAGACCCGGCGTCGACGTCATCTGACGTCGGACCTGCGTGGTCACGTGCCCGTCGCCGGGGTGACGCCGGTGACCTCCACGGTGCTGCGCGTGCCCCACTGGTTGCGCCAGCAGGTGGCCATCCCGTACCACCGGACCACCGAGAGCACCGTGTACGACCACGTCACCGAGACGGGAACGAGCAGCGCGTACCCCGCCAGGCGCTGGCCCGGCGGGAGGTTGCTCGTCTGCACGCAGAAGTACCGGAGTCCTTGGATGTAGCCCATGAGCACCGGGATCAGCAGCATCCAGGGAAAGAGGGCACCGCGCGTCTGGGGGTTGGCGATCAGTGCCACCAGCAGGAGCGGCGCCAGGACGATCCGTGCCCACAGCAGCACCTGGAACCAGAACGCCACCGCCGTCATCGGGAGGTACCGGACGCGCCACACCGAGCGGATTGCCGAGCCGCGCATCCACCGCAGCTGCTGTCGGAGGTGATGGTGGACGCGCTCGGGCACCAGCGTGAAGCAGAAGGCCGTGGACTGCTGCACCGTGCGGCCGCCGACGAGCGCGTAGAGCGTCAGCTGGGAGTCGTCGGAGTACCTCACCGGGCGGCCGAGGAACGTCTCGTTGAGGTAGCTCTCGAGATTCTCGCGCACCACGTCGGCGCGGTACAGCGCGAATCCACCGGAGTTGATGATCACCGAGCCCAAGGAGGACAGTGCGGACCGCTCGGAGCACTGCCACGTGGTCCACGTGAGATCGAGCATCCGGGTCAGCAGGTTCGTCCGCGCGTTCGCCGCGACGAGAATTCCGGCGACCGCGTGCACGTCCTCGTCCTTGAGCGGCTTGAGCGCCTCCTCGATCGCGCGGCGGTCGCACACGCTGTCGGAGTCGACCGTCACGAAGACGTCTGCCTCGGGGCAGAAGGTGATGGCCGCAGCCTGTGCGTGGCGCTTCCCGGCGTTGTCCTGTTTGATCCACCGGTGCTCGATGCCCATTCGTTCGGCGAGGATCTCGAATCGCCGCCGCGCCTCGGCGTAGTCGACGCTCGACCCGTCGTCGACGACGCAGATCGTCTGGGGTGGACGGCTCTGGTGCAGCAGTCCGGCCAGACACGCCTCCAGGGCGACGGGGTCCTCGTTGTAGGCGGGAACGAGCACGGCGACCGACATCGCGTCGAGCCGCGACTGCTCCTCGGAGGTCGTCCGGGCCGGCCGATCCAGAGACGCCAGGACGAGCTGCAGGGTCAGCAGCGCGAACAGGCCCGCGAAGATCGGCCAGTAGGTGGCGCTGTCGGACTCGATCCAGCCGGTGGCATGGGCGAGGTGCTGGAGCAGCCGAACCAGCAGCGCCGTGAGGATGAGCGCGGTCAGCAACGGGAGGAGCCGCCCCGACCGGATCGCCCTCAGCTCATGCTGAGCCGACATCCTTGCCGCGTCGCCAGCTGTAACGCACCAGGAGGACCCCCATCAGCACGAGAACGGCGGCCACGGCGAGCAGGCGCGTCGAGTCGAAGAGGAGTCCCGCCGCCGGCAACGTGGCACCGGTCGCCGACAAGCTCTGATATCCGTTCATCTCCGTGACCTCCGGCCCCGATCGCGAGTCGTCGGCCGGGCTTGGACGGCGCCGCGGCAGCTCGCGTTGCCACCATCATGCGCCCGGGACTCGGCGGTGACAAGGGAGACGTGGGGGACACGACGGCACCGGAGATGACCGGGCGACCTTCACCGAACGGGCCGAACCTCGCGGGATGCCGAGGTCTTCGGCCCTGCGCGTGACCTTCACCCCGTGGTGGCTGGTCGGCGTCGGCATCGACGTCGTGCAGGCGGCCGTGGCGCTGCGGGAGCTGTGGACCTGACGCTCAGCTCTGGCTCGGCAGGGTGCCGAAGCTGTTGCGGTAGCGCGTCCCTTCCTTCGGGCGCGTGAACCGCAGCCCGCTCCACGTGGCGTCGACCGACAGGCACGTGCTCTCCACGAGGCCGCAGTCGTAGCCGATCTCGATGACCTTCGGGAGGGTCAGGTCGGAGCCCAGGCCACGCCCCTTCGGCCACGAGAGCCAGAGCTTGCCCTGCGGTGCGACGTGCGGCACGAGGCGGGGGAACTCGGCCCGCATCTGGTCCTGCGTGACGACGAAGAGGTGGAGGTAGTCGATCTCGCCTCGCAGCGGCACCATGCGGAGGTCGGGGAGCCCCATGGACTCCGGGACGCCGTCGGGCGCGTGCACGAAGTGCGCGGTCCAGTCGGGCCGCACGCCCATCTTCTCGGCGACGCTCCGGGTGCCCACGAGCTCAGTTCTCTTCCCGGACGGGCTGTCGCGCGGGCCGACCGGTCACGACGACGGCCACGGCGAAGGGGATCAGGACGACGCACCCGGCCGCGCTCGCGTGCGCGAGCGCCTCGTGGACCGGATAGAGCTCGTTCGGGACGGGGTCGCCGGACATCGGAAAGTCATGGGCGTTGGCCCACACGACGTACTGCGCGAGCCACAGCAGCCAGGTGACGAGGGCGATGACCTCCGTGGTCCTCCGGAGTCGACGGCTCGGTCTGAGCAGCCCCGCCAGGGCGGCGATGGTCGGGGCGATGAGGGCTGCGAGCCCCCAGCCCAGGATGATCCACCACTCCGCAAGGCTCTCCATGGCTAGGACCGTACGAGCTGTCGCGCGGGTCGACCGGTCGCCACGACGGCCACGGCGAGGGGGATCAGGACTGCGCACGCGGCCGCGCTCGCGTGTGTGAGTGCATCGTGGACCGGGAAGAGCTCGTTGGGCACGGTCTCGCCGGGGATCGGCATGTCGAAGGCCTTGGTCCAGACCACGAACTGCGCGAGCCACAGCAGGAAGGTGACGAGCCCGACCGCGACCGTGGCGCTCCGGAGCCTGCGGCTGGGCTTCAGGGCGAGCGCCAGCGTGATCGCCCCCGGGGCGATGAGGGCTGCGAGCGCCCAGCCCAGGATGATCCACCACTCCGCAAGGCTCTCCATGGCGCAAGGCTAGAGCCGGTCGCCGACGCGCGGGGGTGTTTCCGACGGTGTCCGGTGGCATGCTGCGAGCCATGGAGTCCCGTCACGTGAGCCGCGTCATCGCCGCTTCGCCCCAGGAGGTCTACGACTTCGCCGCCGACCCCGCGCACCTGCCGCGCTGGGCCGCGGGTCTCGCGCAGGCCGAGGACATCGAGGTGCAGGGCGACGTCCTGCGGGTGCAGTCGCCGATGGGCGAGGTGTCGGTGCGCTTCGTCCCGCGCAACGACTTGGGCGTGCTCGACCACGACGTCACGCTGCCGAACGGCGACGTCGTCACCAACCCGTTCCGCGTGTTCGCGCACCCGGAGGGCGCCGAGATCCTCATGACCGTGCGGCAGCTCGACTTGTCCGACGAGGACTTCGAGCGCGACTGCCGCCAGGTGGAGGCGGACCTCGCCACGCTGGCCGGCCAGCTCGAGGGCTGACTCAGGGCGAGACGGCGCGCGCCTCGGCCGGGTGCCCGGGCTCGAGGTCGTCCGCGTCCGAGACGCGCAGCGGCGTGAAGGGCCCACCGCTGTGCGCCGAGAGCACGCGCATGGTCAGGCAGACATGGTCGCCGCCGTCGTCGAGCACCGCGATCCGCTCGAGCAGCAGCCGGTTCGGGCAGTCGCGCAGCAGCGGCGTCCCGTGCGTGTCGGTGTCGACGTCGAGGCCGGCGAACTTGTCGGTCTCGGCGCTGCACGTGGTGCCGAACCGCTCGGCGAGGCCGTGGTCCCGGTCGGTCAGGAAGTGCACGGCGAAGTGCGTGGCTCGCAGGCCCGTGCGGTACGTGTGGTTCGCCTTCGACAGCCAGACGCTGTAGTGCCCGCTGTCGATGCTCGACTGGGAGTGGAAGCCGACGAGGCAGCCCGCGCGCTCGTCCTCCGCCGCGGTCGTCACCACCACGAGGGGCGGATCGACGGACGTCATCAGGGACTCGAAGGTCTCGTCGCTCACGCCAGCACCCTACGTCCGTCGGCCGTGCTCCGCAGGGGACGAATGATGAGGCGTTCGGGTACCCGAGCGGGGCGAAGGGCCTCATCGTTCGTCCCCTACGGTGGACGGGTGTCCGAGCTGCTGATCGCGCGCCTCGTGCTGTTCGTCGTCATGGCGGGCGCGGGGGTCCTGCTGATCTGGATGGCGCGCGCCGCGGCATCGGGCCGCCTGCGTCGCAACGCGCTCGCGGGCATCCGCACGCCCAGCACGATGGCCAGCGACGAGGCCTGGCTCGCCGCCCACCAGCGCGCCGAGCGCCCCACGCAGGCCGCCGGTGCCGCATCGCTCCTGGTCGCCGTCGTGATGCTCACGCCGGTCTCCGAGACCGCCATGTTCGTCGCCGTCATGCTCGGCGCCGCCGCCATGCTCGTCCTGGTCATTCACGGCGCCGTCGTCGGTGGACGGGCCGCCCGCGCCCTCGACGACTGAGGTCACACGTCGGCGAGGTCCGTCCCCTCCGGCGCCCAGTTGCCGTGGAAGCCCGCGGGCACCCGCCCCGGCAGGTGCACCGTCGCGACGTCCTCGAGCGTCGCCGCGTCGAGCAGCCGCAGCTGGCTCCGGCCCTCGGCGCGGTCGTGGACGTAGCCCATCAGCACGCCGTCGTCCTCGGCCGTGCCGTCGGGGTCGGGCACGAAGCAGAACTCGCTCGCCTCCATCCCGGCGCCCAGCCGGCGCGCGTCGGTGGAGCCGGTGTCGAGGTCGTGGCGCAGGACCGTGTCGCCCGGGACGCCGTCCTCGAAGCCCACCGCCCAGCCGTAGCGGTGCCGACGCCCCGTCAGGCGCTCGTCGTGCCGCGGGAACTCCTGCGAGCGCTGGTCGATGCCGCTCTCCTGGGCGCGTCCCGTCCGGAGGTCGAGCGTGAACCGCGTCAGGACCGCCGGGCCCTCGTCGGGACCGTTCAGCACGGTCGCGAACATCCGCGGGTGCCGGATCACGTCCACGACCACGGTGTCGCCGTCGTCGTAGGCGTTGTGGGTGTGGAAGACGTAGCAGGGCGCGATCTCGAACCAGCGGACTGAACCGCCGTCGCCGTCGCGCGGCATGATCCCGATCCGCGCCGGGTAGTCAGGATTCCAGCGGTAGGGGAGCGAGGGCTCGTCGCTCCCGCCGCGCGCGATGCGGGCGATCACGGGCTCCGGCAGCGGATTGCGCCCGATCACGCGGTTGAGGACGCCGCGGACGAGCGGCCTCATGAGGCGCGGCACGTCGGCGGTGGCCATCGAGATGTCGAACGTGACGGGCAGGTCGAGGATCACGACGTGCCGCTCGGTGAGGGCGAAGTCGTGCATCATCGGGCTGCCGTGCACCTCGATGTCGACGCTGCGCCGGATCCGGCCGTCGTTGCCGAGCACCGAGTAGGCCACGCGGTTGCCGCGCATCCAGCTGTAGGACAGGGCGTGCAGCTCTCCGGTGTCGGGGTCGCGGTGCGGGTGCGCCGCGTAGCCGGGTCGACCGGGCAGGCTCGGCAGGGTGCCGCCGAAGTCGCACGGTCCGACCGTGTCGAGGTCGTGGGTCAGCTCGTAGGGCGGCGCGCCCGCCTCGACGAGGGCGAGGGTGCGGCCGTGGTGCTCCAGCACGTTGGTGTTGGCGGCGAAGTCGAGCTCGCCGGGGGTGCCGCGCTGCGGCTCGCCGAGGGCGTCCGCGACGTCGGCCGAGCGCACCCAGCGGTTCCGGTACCACTCGGCGTGCCCGTCGCGGATCCGCACGCCGTGCACCATGCCCTCGCCGAGGAACCAGTGGTGCTGGTCGCCCGGGTCGTCGAGCGGGTTGGGGCCGATGCGCAGGTAGCGGCCGTCGAGGTGGTCGGGCAGTCGCCCGGTGACGGCCAGGTCGGTCGCCGTGAGCTCTTCGCGGACCAGCGCGAAGTTGTCGCGCAGGTACCGGTTCGTCGAGCTGGTGATGGGGTCGATGGTGTGGGTCATGGCGTCTCCTCAGACATGCGCCCGAGCCGCATAACGCTGTTATCGCTCGACCATAACGCCGTTATGGCAGGCTGTCCAGCATGAGCTCGGAGATCACCGCCGACGGACCCGACGTCCGCCGCCAGCTGCTGGAGGAGGCGGCGCGCATCCTCGACGAGCAGGGCCCGTTGGCACTCTCAGCGCGGCGGCTCGCCACGGGCGCCGGCACCTCGACGATGGCGGTCTACACGCACTTCGGCAGCATGGGAAAGGTCGTCGACGCCGTCGCCACCGAGGGTTTCCGTCGCCTGATCGACCGGGTGGACGCCGTCGAGAGGACGGACGACCCGGCAGCCGACCTGCTGGCGACCGCGGCCGCCTACCGCGAGAACGCCCTCCAGAACCCCCACCTGTACGCCGTGATGTTCGGGGCGACCAGCGTGCGAGGTCTGGGTGCCCAGGGGGCCGACCCCGACGTCGCCTACGCGGCCTTCCGGCAGCTGGTGACCCTGGTGGAGCGGGCCATGGACGCCGGGAGGCTCCGTCGGGACGACCCGAAGGCGGTGGCGGCGCAGTGGTGGAGTGCGCTCCACGGCTACATGATGCTGGAGCTCGCGGGGATGGACCAGGTGGTGAGGGACCCCGAGTACGACGTGCTGTGGCAGCTCATGGCGAACCTGCTCCGCTCGCTCGCAGCCTGACCGACGAACGATGAGGCATTCGGGTACCGGAGCGGGGCGAAAGGCCTCATCGTTCGTCCCCGGAGGCGGGCCTCAGGCGCTGCGCGGGGCGTACATGATGACGGCGACGCCGACGAGGCAGATCGCCGCGCCGGCGACGTCCCAGCGGTCGGGGCGGAAGCCGTCGAGGAGCATGCCCCAGGCCAGCGAGCCGGCCACGAACACGCCGCCGTAGGCCGCCAGGATGCGCCCGAAGTTCGCGTCGGGCTGGAGCGTGGCGACGAACCCGTAGAGGCCGAGCGCGACGACGCCCAGGCCCATCCACATCACGCCGCGGTGCTCGCGCACGCCCTGCCAGATCAGCCACGCGCCGCCGATCTCGGCGACGGCGGCCACGGCGAACAGGGCGATCGAGCGCATGACGTCCATGGCGCGATCATGCCGTGTCAGGCTGGACCCGTGACCGACCAGCCCCAGACCGCCGAGGCACTCATGCGCTCGCGCTTCGACGCGTTCCGGCGCGGCGACCGCGACTGGCTGCTCGCGACGTGGCACGACTCGACCCGCCCGGGCGACCTCGACCTCGCGGACAACCCGCGCTGGCGCGGCCTGCAGATCGTCGACACGCAGGCCGGCGGACCCGACGACACGACGGGCGTGGTCGAGTTCCGCGCCACCTACCTGGTCGACGGCGAGCTCGGCATCCTGCACGAGCGGTCGCACTTCGTCCGCGAGGGTGGGCGTTGGTACTACGTGGACGGAGACGTGCGATGAGCCCCGCCGGAGACCTCCCGACGTCGATCGGCAGACCGGCGACGGGGGCGCTCCACGCCGTCGGCATCACGACGCTCGCGCAGGTGGCCGAGCGCTCCGAGCGGGAGGTCCTCGCGCTTCACGGCGTGGGCCCCAAGGCCGTCCGGCTGCTCCGCGAGGCGCTGTCCGACCGAGGCCTGCGCTTCCGTCCGGGGGACTGACTACGCTCGCACCATGACGGAGAGCGTGAAGGGCCCCGCCTCGTACTTCCCGGCGATCGAGAAGAAGTACGGCGAGCCGATCGAGCACTGGATGAGCGAGCTGGAGTCGGTCGCGACCGCGAAGCACATGGAGCAGGTCGCGTTCCTCAAGGACCAGCACGGCTTCGGCCACGGACACGCCAATGCGCTCGTCGCGGTGTTCCGCCAGCGGAAGGGACTCTGAATGGCTCGCATCGCCTTCGCCACCTGCACCAAGCTCGCCGACGGCTTCGAGGACGACCACGCCGCCGCCCGCCTGCTCGGCGCGGACTTCGTCGTCTGGAACGACCCCGAGGTCGACTGGTCGGTGTACGACCACGTCGTGATCCGCTCGGCGTGGGACTACACGATCCAGCGCGAGGCGTTCGTGGCGTGGGTGCGGTCGCTGGGGGAGCGGGTCTCCAACGCGCCCGACCTCATCGCCTTCAACTCCGACAAGGCCTACCTGGGCGCGCTCGGCGTGCCCACGGTTCCCACCGCGTACGTCGTGCCCGGCGCCGAGGCGCCCCAGCTGCGCGGCGAGGTCGTCGTGAAGCCCACGGTCTCCGCCGGTGGCCGCGACACCGGCCGGTTCGACCCCGACCACCACGACGAGGCGCGCGCGCTGATCGCCCAGATCAACGCCTCGGGTCGCGTCGCGATGGTGCAGCCCTACGTCGAGGGCGTCGACGCCGCGGGCGAGACCGCGGTGGTCTTCCTCGACGGCGAGGTCTCGCACGTCCTGCACAAGAAGCCGGTCCTGCGCGAGCAGGGCACGCCCGAGCTGCTCGACCCCGATGACCCGGCCTCCGAGGCCGCGATCATGCACGACGAGGACCTGGTCACCTCGGGCGAGGCGTCCCCGGAGTTCCTCGACCTCGCGCACGCCGCCCACGGCGAGCTGGCCGCGCGCTTCGGCGTGCCGCTCTACGTGCGCGTCGACATGGTGCCCGGCCCGTCGGGCCCGGTCGTCATGGAGATCGAGGCCGTCGAGCCGTGCCTGTACCTCGACCTCGCCGAGGGCGCGGCCGAGCGCCTCGCCGACGCGGTCAGAGCGCGCGCGACCCGGTGACGACGTCCTCGGGACGCAGCCTCTCGGGGGCCAGCCACACCGCGATCGCGGTCGTGATCGGCACGGCCAGCACGAGGCCGATCGCGCCCACGAGCGTCCGCACGATCTCCTGCGCGATGCCCTCGGTGACGGCCACCTCCAGCAGGGGTCGCTGGTAGGCCGAGATCAGCAGCAGCGTCGTCATCGCCGTGCCCGCGTAGGCGAACACGAGGGTGTAGACGCTCGAGGCGATGTGGTCGCGGCCGATCCGCATCGCCGAGCCGAACAGCTCGGCACGGCCCGCGGTGGGCTTGAGGGCGCGCATCTCCCAGACCGCGCTGGCCTGGGTGACGGTGACGTCGTTCAGGACGCCGAGGCCGGCGATGACCATCGACGCCGCCACCACGCCCGCCAGGCTCATCGCCGGGGCGGTGGCCAGCAGCAGGTGGTCGTCCTCGGAGCCCACGCCCGTCAGGTGCGCCCAGTCGGTGGACATCGCCCCCACGAGGGCCGTGAACCCGATGCCGAACAGGGTGCCGAACAGGGCGGCGGTGGTGCGGATCGAGACGCCGTGCGCGAGGTAGAGCACGGCCAGCATGATCACGGTCGACCCCGCCACCGCGACCGCGATCGGTGGCTGGTCGGCCAGCAGGGCGGGCAGGACGAAGCGCAGCAGCACGAGCAGCGTGATGCCGATGCCCAGCAGTGCGAACAGGCCGCGCCAGCGCCCCACCACGGCGACGAGGATCGCGAACACGACGGCGAGGATCAGCAGCTGCGGCCCGCGCTGGTGGTCGTAGAACTCGTAGGAGGCCGGCTGGCCCTTGGGCTGGACCTCGATCAGGCGGATGTTGTCGCCGACCTCGACGGCGCCGCCGACGTAGCGCGTGGGGTCGAGGGTGAACACCGCGGACGTGCCGCGCTCGGTCTCGGCGGTGACGTTCGCGCACGAGCCCTCGACCATCGGGATGTTGTCGGGCCCGGTGCCGGTGCTGCGGCAGTCGAACGGGTTCACCTCGGTGACGGTCGCGTCCAGGATCGCGACCGAGCCGTAGGGGTCGGCGCCCTGCGGGACGTCGGCCTTGTCGGGCCACAGCGCAGCGACCGCGCCGAACGCGACGAGCGCGACGACGAGGACGACGGCGGTCAGCGACCACGCGAGGCGGGGTCGGGGCGGTCCCTCGGGAGGCTGGATCGCGTGGTGGTGTGTCACGATGCCAGCGTGTCAGAAGGCGAAGAGATCCCCGAACACCTCCCCGGTGGATCCGGCGGTGTCTGGCGGGTGGGCCGCACGGTCCGCCGCCCGACCGGCGCCTGGACCCCCGCCGTCCACGAGCTGCTGCAGTGGCTGGAGCACGAGGGCCTGGGCGGCATCCCGCACGTCTCGGGGCTCGACGACGACGGACGCGAGATCGTCTCGTACGTCGAGGGCCGCGGCGTGCCGGTCGACGACGAGGTCGTGCTGGACTCCGTGCTGGTCGAGGCGGTCGGCTGGCTGCGCGACTTCCACGACATCGTCGAGGACTTCCGTCCCGAGGGCCCGCGCGTGTGGCGCCAGACGGGCGAGGTCGAGCTGACCGGCGACCAGATCATCTGCCACAACGACCCCGGCGCCTACAACTGGATCATCCAGAGCGGGCACTTCGTCGCGATGATCGACTGGGACCTCGCCGGCCCGGGGGAGCGGATCGACGATCTCGCGTTCCTGTGCTGGACCGCGATCCCCCTCTACCGCGAGATCCCGCTCGAGGACGTCGTGCGCCGGCTCGACCTGGTCGTGGACGCGTACGCCGAGTGGGGGCCGATGGCGCTGCTCGACGCCGTGGTGGCCCGTATGACCACCGCCACCGAGCGGATCGCGGCGGGGATCGAGCGTGGCGACCCCGGCATGCTCAACCTCGCGCGCAAGGGCGAGCCGCAGCGCACGCGCGACCGGCTGGCGGCCTTCGAGGCCCGTCTGCCGGAGATCCGCGCCGCGCTCTGATCCCACCGGGACCGACCTCGTCGGACCGCCCCGGAATGTGACACGTGTCACGTAGGGTGTCGGCCATGGATTCGATGCTGTCGACCGTGGGACTGCCCATCGCCCTCGGGGTCATCATGTTCGGACTGGGGCTGTCGCTGACCGTCGCGGACTTCGCGCGGGTGCGCAAGTCGCCGAAGGCGGTCGCGATCGCGCTGCTGTGCCAGCTCGTGCTGCTGCCGGTGGTGTGCTTCGGGCTCGTGCTCGCGCTCGACCTTCCGCCGCTGCTGGCCGTCGGCATGATGCTGCTGGCCGCGTCGCCCGGCGGCAGCACCGCGAACCTCTTCAGCCATCTGTTCCGCGGCGATGTCGCGCTGAACATCACGCTGACGGCGATCAACTCCGTCATCGCGATCATCTCGCTGCCGATCGTCACCAACCTCGCGATGGCCTACTTCGACCTCGGCGACGAGGTGTCGCTCCAGTACGGCAAGGTCATCGAGGTCTTCGCCGTCGTCCTCGTGCCCGTGGGCCTGGGCATGCTCGTGCGCGCCAAGCGGCCCGACTTCGCCGACGCGATGGACAAGCCCGTCCGGATCGGCTCGGCCGTGCTGCTGTTCGTCATCATCGCCGGCATCGTCGTGGACCAGCGGTCCAACGTGGGCGACTACGCCGCCTCGGTGGGCCTCGCGGTCACGATCTTCTGCATCGCCAGCCTGGTCATCGGGTTCGTCGTGCCCTCGTGGGCGGGCGTCACCAACCGGCAGGCGGTGGCGTGCTCGTTCGAGATCGGCGTCCACAACGCCACGCTCGCGATCTACGTCGCGGTCGAGGTCCTCGACAGCGTGGAGCTCTCGGTGCCCGCCGCGGTCTACGGCCTGGTGATGTTCGTGCTGGCGGCGCTGTGGGGCCTGGTCCTCACCCGGTGGATCCTGCCGAGGTCGAAGGCGCGGGCGCTATCGTCGCACCATGGCTGACGTGCACTTCGACGAGCGCGACGACGCGATCGCGTTCGTCGCCTCCCTCGGGGCGCAGGACGTCCCGTGCCGCCTCCACCGCGACGAGTTCGCCGGCGAGGACGACTTCGAGGACGCCGCCTGGCTGGTCGAGGTCGACGCGTCGCTCCCGGGACTCGCGCAGCGCGCCGAGGAGGCCGGGGGCTGGCTCGTCGAGGCGCCCGAGGGGCCGGCATCGGTCCCGCCGCCGCTGCCGGAGGCGCCGAGGCGGCTCAAGCGCGCCTGAGGCTCAGGCGGTCTGCGTGGCCTCGTCCTCGGGCAGCTCGATGATGCCGTTGAAGACGGTCACCATCATCTGGTCGAGGACGGTCTCGCGGTCGAACGGCCGGCCCGTCCAGCGCGCCATCTCGGCCGAGAACCACAGCGCGCCAAAGACCTCCTCCAGTCCCAGCCGAACGTCGATCTCGTCGCGCATGAGGTCGGGGATGCCGTTGACGGTGATGGCGGTAGCCACCTCGAAGAGCGCGTCGAGGCGCTCGATGAGCTTGGTGCGCACGGGGGAGTTCGGCCCGAAGCCGGTCGCGCCGATGAGCGGACCGAGGTCGACCGCGAGGTCGGCCAGGTCGGTGAAGAACTTGCGGATGCCGTCCTCGACGTCGCTCGCGGAGCCGGCCAGGTCGCGGCTGATGCCCCGGGCGTTCTCGGTGGCGCGGACCATCGCCGCGTCGATCGACTCGAGCACCGAGGCCTCGAAGAGCTCCTCCTTGGAGGGGAAGTGCCGGTACAGCATCGCCTCGTTGACACCGGCCTCCGCGGCGATCTCCCGCGTGCGCGTGGCGGCATAGCCGCTCTCCGCGAAGACGCGACGGGCCGACTCGATGATCTGGGCCCGTCGACGCTCCGCGGACATCCGCCGCTTGGGTGTGCGTTCTCCGGTCACGGAAGAGACGGTAGGACACACCTCGGCAACATGCAGGAAAAGTCCTGAAACTCATGGGGTTTGTGTGACTCATGTGACTGGATGGGCGTCCGAATGTAACGCGAATCACAAATTCTAAGAATTCGATTGCAGATCCCGTCACGGCGGCCCTAATCTGGCGTCACTCGCTTGAAGTCAATACCTACTTACTTAGGTCGGGATGCTGCCCCGGCCTTCGCGAAGGAGAAGAAATGAGCGTTCCGAAGCCGCTCGTGCGAACCAGGCTGTTGATGGCCCGGCCCGTGATGCACTCCACCCGCGTGAGCCTGGGCGCCAAGCGCACCATGGCCGACTCGATGGCCGGAGCTGCCCGCGCCCCCGAGGGCGCGATCTACGACTTCGACGTGATCGCCGGACTGCCCGTGCAGTTCGTCACCGTCGAGAACACCGGCCCGGCCACCGGCCGCGCCACGATGATCTACCTGCACGGCGGCGGTCACGTCGTCGGCAGCTCCCGCGCCTACCGCGCCTTCGCGGCGCACGTCGCGATGCACGCGGGCATGGACGTCCTGCTGCCCGAGTACCCGCTGGCCCCCGAGAGCCCCTACCCGGCGGCGCTCGACTCCCTGATCGCGCTCTACCGGGCGCTCCCGGCCTACGGCGTCGACCCCAGCACCGTCGTGCTGGCCGGCGACGACGCCGGTGCCGGCCTGGCCCTGGCCATGGCGCTGGAGATCCGCGACCTCGGCCTGCCGATGCCGGGCGCGATCGGCATGATCAGCCCCTGGCTCGACCTCAACGCCGACATCGAGCGGGCCCGTCCCTCGGCCTCGGACCCCTGGTTCACCCCCGCGCTGGCCACCCGCTGGGCACGCACCTACCTCGGCGGCGCCGACCCGCTCGACCCGAGCGTCTCGCCGCTGCACGGCGAGTTCGACGGCCTGCCGCCGATCGTGGTCCACTACAGCGGCCTCGACCCGCTGCGCACCGATGCCGAGGCGTTCCTGCAGAAGGTGACGCTGCGCACCGACAGCCCGCGGGTCATCGCCCGCGAGTACCCCGACATGTGGCAGTCGTTCCACCTCCAGGCCGGACGCCTCGAGGCGGCCGACCAGGCCACCGAGGAGTTCGGCAAGGCGATGGCCTCGCTCGTCGAGGCCCCGCGCGGCCACGGCGACGTGGTGCCGATCAACCGCCCGGTCGCCGGACTCGGCGGTCGCCGGCTGCGGCTGGTCAGGCCAGTTGCTGCCGCAGGAACTCCATCTGTATGAGCTCGAGGTTCTCGGCGACCTCCTCCTGAGGCGTCATGTGCGTGACCCCCGACAACGGCAGGACCGTGTGGGGGCGTCCCGCCGCGAGGAGGGCCGACGAGAGCCGCAGCGTGTGCGCGGCGACCACGTTGTCGTCCGCGAGCCCGTGGATGAGCATGAGGGGTCGCTCGAGCCGGGGCGCCAGCGGCAGCAGTGAGTTGGCGTCGTAGACCTCGGGCACCTCGGCGGGGTGGCCGAGGTAGCGCTCGGTGTAGCAGGTGTCGTAGAGACGCCACTCCGTGACGGGCGCGCCGGCGACGGCCGCGTGGAACACGTCGGGACGCTGCAGCACCGCGAGCGCCGCGAGGTAGCCGCCGTACGACCAGCCCGTGATGCCGACGCGACCGGTGTCGACGTCGTCGGGGTAGCGCTCGGCGATCGCGGCGACCGTGTCGACCTGGTCCTGCAGCGTCACCTCGGCGAACCGGTGGTGGATCGCGCGGTCCCACTCCGACCCGCGACCGGGCGTGCCGCGGCCGTCGGACACGACGACGCAGAAGCCCTGGTCGGCCATCCACTGCGACTTGAGGAACATCCGGCCCGACGCCAGCACGCGCTGGGCGCCCGGGCCGCCGTACGGGTCGAGCAGCAAGGGGAGCCGCTGCGAGCCGGGCACGTGGTCGCGCGGGAAGAGCACCGCGGCGCGCAGCTCGCGCTCGCCCAGGCGCACCAGCTCGACGGACGGCGAGAGCGGCGCCGGCTCGGACAGCACGCGGATCGAGCCGGTGGCGTCGCCGCGGCGGACGGTGAAGGTGCTGGCGGTGGAGTCGAGGTCGGTGCGCACGACGACCGTGGTGCCGCCGCCAACCACCGCGCCGTGCACGGCGGTGCCCTCGGTGAGGACCTCGGCGTCGCGGCCGGCGGCGAAGCGCACGAGGTGGACCTCGGTGGGCTCGTCGGACGCCGTGGCGAGCACGCCGTCCTCGTCGACCGCGACGATCGAGCGCACCTGCCACGCGTCGCCGCTGACGGGAGCGCCGTCGACGCACACGCAACGGCGGCCGTCGACGTCCTCCACCGTGACGAGGCGGCCCTGCGGGTCGCGTCGCGGTCCGGCCGACAGCTCGACCCAGGCGTCGTCGGCGAGCTCGCGCAGGGTGCGGGTGGCGCCGGTGGCCGGGTCGGCCTCGAGCACGAGGCTGCGCTGCTGGTCGCGGCTGAGCACCTGCAGGAGCGGGTCGGAGCCCTGCGACCAGTCGACGCGGGCGAGGTACTCGAAGGTGTCGTGGTCCCACGCGATCTCGACCGGCTCGCCGCCCTCGAGCGGCACGTGCCAGAGCGTGACCACGCTGTTCGCGGTGCCCGCGGCGGGGTAGCGCTGCTCGACGGCGGGGCGGTCGGGGTGCGCGGGGTCGGCCACGTGCCACACCTCGACGTCGGCGTCGTCGTAGCGCTCGACCAGCAGCGAGCGGCCATCCGGCGCCCACCAGAAGCCGCGGTGACGGTCCATCTCCTCGGCGGCCGTGAACTCGGCGCGGCCCCACACCTCGGTGGGCGTCGCGGGCGTGACCAGCGCGCGGTCCTCGCGCCCGGCCACGTCGACCACGCGCAGCTCGCCGGCGGAGTTCGCGTAGGCGACGTGGCGGCCGGTGGGATCGAGGCGCGGGTCGATCACGGCACCCTCGGCGGGCAGCTCGCGCACGGCGTCGGCGCCCAGGTGCACGGCGAAGAGCCGTCCGGACAGCGCGAAGCAGGCCCAGCGACCGGTCTCGTCGACGTCGTAGGACACCAGGCCGCCGGCGCCCTCGCGGCTGCGCTCGCGGCGCGCGCGCTCCTCGGGGGAGAGGTCCTCGTCGGCGCCGCCCAGCACGGCGACCGGGTCGACCAGGAGCGACTCCTCGCCCGTGGCGACGTCGTACTCCCACAGCCCGCCCGAGCGGGAGACGCCGTCGGGGGTGCGGATGAAGCGCACCGTGCCGCCGTCGGGCGAGACGGTGAGGTTGCGAGGGACGCCGAGCGTGAAGCGCAGGGTGCGTGCGGCCAGCCGGGGGTAGGACTCCGTCATGCCCCCATCCTGTCAGGGCGGTCTGTCACCGTCGGCCCCTACATTGGGACCCATGTCCGACCGCCGACTGCTCCTCGTGCACGCCCACCCCGACGACGAGTCGATCCAATCGGGACTCACGATGGCGAAGTACGTCGCCGAGGGCGCCCACGTCACGCTCGTCAACTGCACGCTGGGCGAGCACGGCGAGGTGCTGGTCCCCGAGCTCGCGCACCTGGCGGCCGAGCACGAGGATCGTCTCGGTCCCCAGCGGCTCCTCGAGCTCACCGACGCGATGGCCCACTTGGGCGTCACCGACTTCCGCCGGCTCGGCGGCGACGGTGCCTACCGCGACTCCGGCATGGTCTGGGACGAGAACGGCAACGCCGCCGCGATGGAGGAGATCGATCCGCGGGCGTTCTGGCGCGCCGACCTGCTCGAGGCCGCGAACCACCTCGTCGCGATCATCCGTGAGGTCCGCCCGCAGGTGCTCGTGACGTACGACGAGTTCGGCAACTACGGCCACCCCGACCACATCCAGGCCCACCGCGTCTCGACCTATGCGGCCGCGCTGGCCGCGGTCGAGTCGCACCGCCGCGACCTCGGTCCCGCGTGGGACGTGCCGAAGATCTACTGGACCGCCGAGTCCGCCTCGCGGCTGCGCGAGGGCGCGGCGATGATGGCCGAGGCCGGCCAGGAGATGCCGTTCCAGTTCGACCTCGACCACCTCCCGCCGATGTTCTCCGAGGACGAGGACCTCAGCACCGCCGTCTCGTCGACGCCCGAGCACGTCGCGGCCAAGCTCGACGCGATGCGAGCCCACGCCACCCAGATCACCCCCGACGGCGAGTTCTTCGCGATGGGGATGGACCTCGCGGCGATCACGTGGGGCACCGAGTACTACCGCCTCGCGAAGGGCGAGCGCGGGCCGGTGGGGGAGTCCGGGCTCGAGGACGACCTGTTCGCCGGACTGGACTGATCGGGCTGCTTGGGCCGGAGCCCGTAGGCTTGACGGGTGGAGAAGTCCGTCGATCAAGCCGCATTCCGGGGTGCGCTGTCGCGATTCGCCAGTGGCGTGACCGTCGTGTCCACCCAGCACGAGGGTGTCGACCACGCGATGACCGCGAGCGCGTTCACCTCCGTCTCGCTCATCCCGCCGCTCGTGCTGGTGTGCTCCAACCGGGGCAGTCGCTTCCACGACGCCGTCCGTGAGTCGCGTCGCTGGGGCGTGTCGATCCTGTCCGAGCACGGCCGTGAGGCCTCCGCCTGGTTCGCCCACCGCGGACGCCCGCTGGACACGCAGTTCGCCGACATCCCGCACCACCGCAGCCCCGGCGGGCTCGCGCTGCTCGACGACGCGCTGTCCTGGCTCGAGTGCGAGACCGAGGCCGAGCACGACGGTGGCGACCACCTGATCCTCGTCGGCCGCGTGACCTGGGCGCAGTACCAGGACGAGACCGACGATCCGCTGCTCTACTACCGCTCGCACTACGGCACGATCATCCGCCAGCCCGAGTCCGAGAAGACGGCCTACCGAGGGGGCGCATGAGCCGCCGTCGCCTGCTGATTCTCGTGGGCGCCGTCGTGTCCGTGCTCGCCCTCGCCTACGTCGCGGGGTACGTCCTCACCGGTCAGCGCCTGCCCGCCGACACCTCGATCGCCGGCGTCGACGTCGGCGGACAGAGCCCCGACGAGGCCGAGGAGACCCTGGAGCAGGGCCTCGCCGAGCGGTCGAAGGAGCCGATCCACGCCACGTTCGACGGTCGCGACTTCGAGATCGAGCCCACGCAGGCCGGGCTCGCGGTCGACGTGCCCGCCAGCGTGCGGGCCGCGGGCGGCCGCTCGTGGGACCCGCGCGACATGATCGCCCTGGTCGCCGGTGGCTCCGACCACGACCCCGTGCTCGACGTCGACGAGACGAAGCTGGCCGCCGCGGTGGCCTCCGTCGCGGAGACCGTGGACGAGCCGGTCGTCGAGGCCCAGATCACCTTCCCCGACGCGAAGCCGAAGGCGCGCGCCCCGAAGGCCGGCAACGAGGTCCCGCAGGACGAGTTCGCCGGGGCGATCCAGGACGCGTGGCTCACGCAGGACGAGCCCGTCGAGGTCCCGGTCGAGGCCGTGGCGCCCGCCGTCGACCGCGCCGGCCTGCGCCAGGCCATCCGCGACATCGCGCGGCCCGCGGTGGCGGCACCGGTCACGCTCCAGGTCGGCGACGCCACGATCGACCTCCCGGTCACGGCGTACGCCCCGGCCCTCTCGGTCGTCGTGAAGGACGGGGCGATGACCCCGGTCATCGACGCCAAGGACCTCGCGAAGCCGCTCACCAGCTCCACCACCGGCATCGGCCGCAGCGCCGTGGACGCCTCGTTCCGCTTCGAGGGAGGCAAGGCGGTCGTCGTGCCCAGCAAGGCCGGCGTGGGCCTCGACCCGAAGACGATGGCGACGCAGCTGGTCCCGGTGCTGACCAAGACGGGCGACGCCCGCTCGATCACGGTCGAGGCCAGCGCGGTCCAGCCCGAGTTCACGACGAAGGACGCCGAGGCGCTCGGCATCAAGGAGCGCATCAGCTCCTTCACCACCGAGTACCCGCACGCGGACTACCGCAACACCAACCAGGCGGAGGCCGCGCGCCGCATCGACGGCGTCATCCTCGAGCCGGGCGAGACGTTCAGCTTCAACGACATCGTGGGCGAGCGGACGGCGGCCAACGGCTTCGTGTCGGGCTTCGTCATCAACGGCGGCGTGTTCCGCGAGGAGCTCGGCGGCGGCGTCTCGCAGGTGGCCACCACCGCCTACAACGCGGCCTTCTTCGGCGGCCTCGACGACGTCGAGCACCACCCGCACGCGTTCTACATCGACCGCTACCCGGTGGGCCGCGAGGCGACGATCTACTACGGCAGCCTCGACCTGCGCTTCCGCAACCCCTACAAGACGGGCGTCGTCATCCGGGCCTGGGTCGACAAGAGCTCGCCCGGCACCTCGGGTCGCATGAACGTCGAGATGTACGGCACGAAGGTCTACGACGTGAAGTCGCGCTCGAGCGACCGCTACAACTTCCGCAACCCGGGCACGCAGTACGACGACACCGACCGCTGCGTCTCCCAGGCTCCGGTCACGGGCTTCGACATCGACATCCACCGCGACTTCTACCAGGGCGGCAAGCGGGTCAAGACCGAGAAGGACACGGCCTACTACCAGGCCGCCGACCGCGTCATCTGCGGCAAGAAGCCCGAGAAGGACGACTGACGGCAGACCGCGCCGGACCCCCTTCCCACTTCTGGAACGGTTTGCACGTTCCTGAGCCCGAAAAGCGTGCAACTCGTTCCAAGAGTCGGACGGGAGCGCAGGGTGGTCAGGGGGCGGTGAGGTACCGGTACGCGTGGTGCGTGCGGAAGCCGAAGGGCGCGTAGAGCGCGATCGCCGCGTGGTTGTCGCGCATCGTCTGCAGGTAGGCCTTGTCGGCGCCGTGCTCCGCGGCCCAGGCCAGCGAGGTCTCGACGATCCGCCGGGCCAGCCCCTGACGGCGGTGTGCGGGATCGACCTCGACGGCCGCGAGGCCGGCCCACTCGCCGGTGACCACGACGCGCCCGATCGCGGCGTCGCCGATCGACACGAAGCCCACGGTCGCCGGGCCCTCGAGCACGGCGCGTGCGGTGGAGGCGTCGCGCACGCGCCCGTAGTGCCGCAGCCAGCCGTCGGTCGCGTGGTCGGCGACGACCGCCTCGGGATCGGCCGCGGGGACCTCGCGCAGGTCGGCGACCTGGACGATCGCGCCCGGGGGCTGGTCGGTGACGCCGACCCAGCCGGCAGCGACGAACCGCCGGTGCCAGTCGGAGTCCTCGACGACCTGGACGAGCGGGCGCAGGTCGCGGGCGCGGTAGAAGTCGACGACCGCGCCGAACGGGTCGTCGGTGCCCGGGTCGCCGTGCACGGCCGCGGAGTTCGCGCGGCCCGTGAAGCCGCTCGCCGCGCGCAGCTCCCAGTCGCCCAGCGGCACCGACTCGGTGGCGGGCCAGCCGCGCGACGTGACGCGGGTCAGGTCCTCGGGCGAGATCGCGGCGGCGGGGCGCGTCCGGACGGGCCGGTCGGGCACGACGCGCATCGCCAGGACCGTGCCCGCCGGCACGAAGGCGAGCTCGCCGTCGCGCCGCTCGATGCGCAGTCCCTCGGGCTCGGCGCTCAGCACGCGGCCCACCACGTCGCGCGCGCCGTCACCGCTGCGATGACGCACGGAGACGCGACGACCGACCAGATCCACGGCGACACGATCTCATGAGACGAACCCGGCCAGCGAAGCCCGGGTCCTCCGGGAGATACTGGGGACCGACCCCGAAGGAGCAAGCCCGTGACGTATGTGATCGCCCAGCCGTGTGTCGACATCAAGGACCGTGCCTGTGTGGACGAGTGTCCGGTCGACTGCATCTACGAGGGCAACCGCATGCTCTACATCCACCCGGACGAGTGCGTGGACTGCGGCGCCTGCGAGCCGGTCTGCCCGGTCGAGGCCATCTTCTACGAGGACGACACCCCGGACGAGTGGAAGGACTACTACGACGCGAACGTCCACTTCTTCGACGACCTCGGCTCGCCCGGTGGTGCCGCGAAGATGGGCGTGATCGACGCCGACCACCCGTTCGTCAAGGCCCTGCCTCCCCAGAACCAGGAGTGACGGGCCATGGCCGAGGCCAGGGTGTCGGGACGCTTCCCCGACTTCCCGTGGGACACGATCGCCGCCGCCAAGGCACGGGCCGCCGAGCATCCTGACGGCCTCGTCGACCTGTCGATCGGCACGCCGGTCGATCCCACGCCCGAGGTCGCGCGCCAGGCGCTGATCGCCGCCGCCGACTCGCCCGGGTACCCCACGGTCCTCGGCCCCGCGTCGCTGCGGCAGGCCGTCGTCGACTGGCTCGAGCGCCGCTTCTCGATCACCGGCGTCGGCACCGACAACGTGCTCGCCACGATCGGCAGCAAGGAGCTCATCGCCAACCTGTGCGTGCAGCTGGGCCTCGGCCCGGGCGACGTCGTCGGCCTGCCCGAGACGGCCTACCCGACCTACGCCGTCAGCGCGGCCTACGCGGGCGCCACCGCGATCGCCACCGACTCGCGCGTCGCGTTCGGCCCCCAGCGGCCGAAGCTCGTGTTCATCAACTTCCCGGCCAACCCGCACGGTCGCGTCGTGGGGCGCGAGCACCTCAAGGCCTGGGTCGACTTCTGCCGCGAGTCGGGTGCGCTGCTCGTCAGCGACGAGTGCTACCTCGAGTTCGTCTGGGAGGGCGAGCCGGTCTCGGTGCTCGACCCCGAGGTCAACGGCGGCTCGCTCGACGGCATCCTCGCGCTGCACTCGCTGTCGAAGCGCTCGAACATGGCGGGCTACCGCGACGCGTTCCTCGTCGGCGACCGCGCGGTCGTGGCCGAGCTGCTCGAGGTCCGCAAGCACCTGGGCTTCATGCTGCCCACGCCCGTCGCGGCCGCGATGGAGGCCGCCCTGGCCGACGACGCGCACGTCGACGAGCAGCGCGAGCGCTACCTCGCCCGGCGCGCCACGCTGCGCACCGCGCTGGAGCAGGCGGGCTTCCGCATCGACCACTCGCAGGGCTCGCTGTACCTGTGGGCCACGCGCGGCGAGCCGTGCCGCGACACCGTGGAGTGGCTGGCCGACCGCGGCATCCTCGCCGCGCCGGGCGACTTCTACGGCGCCACCGGCTCGCACCACGTGCGGTTCGCGGTCACGGCCACCGACGAGCGCATCGCCGCCGCGGCCAAGCGCCTCTCGTCCTGACGAGCGCTGCCTGATCAGCCGGGCAGCTCGACGGCCTCGAGGGCCATCAGCACGCTGCCCACGCACGACGGGCGGTCGTCCAGCTCGGAGCCGGTGACCCGCACCTCGCGGGCCACGGGCGTCAGCGCGTGACGGCGCATCGACGCGCGCACCTCGTCGAGCAGCAGGTCGCCTGCCGCGGCGAGTTCGCCACCGATCACGACGACCTCGGGACCGAGCAGGTTCGCGACGGCCGCGACGGCCTCGCCCAGGTGGCGGCCGGCGTCCTCGATGAGGCGCCGGGCGCCCTGGTCGCCGCGCAGGGCGCGCTCGACGAAGCCGGGGACGTCCAGCTCGCCGCCGGTGGGCGCGTACTGGGCGATGAGCGCGGCGCCGCCGACGTAGGCCTCGAGGCAGCCGCGGCTGCCGCAGCGGCACAGGGGGCCCGACTCGTCCATCGTGAGGTGGCCGAGCTCGCCGGCGGTGCCCAGGCCGCCGTGGTGGACCCGGCCGTCGAGCACGAGCCCGCAGCCGACGCCCGAGGCGATCTTGATGTAGACGAGGTCCTGGTGGCCGCGGCCGGCGCCGCGCATCCACTCGGCCAGCGCGCTGAGGTTGGCGTCGTTGTCCACCACGGTGGTGCGCTCGAAGACCTTCTCGGCGGCGGAGCGGGCGTCGACGCCCACCCAGCCGGGCAGGATCGAGCCCGAGTCGATGATGCCGTCGCGACCGATCGGGGCGGGGATCGCCATGCCGATGGCGCGCAGGCCGTCGTGGTCGAGGCCGCCGGACTCCAGCAGCTCGTCGACCATCGAGCGCGCGAGGTCGAGCGCCTCGTCGCTGGGGGCGTCGGGAGCGAGCGGGACAACGCGCGAGTCGCGGATGTCGCCGGCGAGGTCGGCCAGCGCGACCTGCAGGTGCGAGTGGCCGAAGTCGACGCCGGCCACGACGCCGGCCTCGGGGGAGACGGTGACGGTGGCGCCGCGACGTCCCGCCCCGGCCTCGGAGTGCAGGAAGCCCGCCGTGACCAGCTCGCGGATGATCCCCGAGACGGTGGCAGGAGCCAGCTGCGTGCGGCGTGCGATCTGCGCCTGGCTGAGTCCACCGGCCTCGCGCACGACCCGGACCACGCGGCTCTGGTTGGAGACACGCAGGGCAGCGGTCGAGCCAGGGCTGGAGGACATGGCGTCCACTGTGACTCAGGTCGCAGTTGTCGTCAAGTGTTGAAGACAAACACCTTGGCTACTGTTGCGTAACCAGATTTGCGTTCATCTCTTGACGCTTAAGTTGTGACGTAGTTCACTGGTCATGCTCCACGCCGACGTGGGGTCGACATTTCTTGGAGGAACTGTGAACACCATCTCGCGCCTCGCCATGCTCACGGCGACCCTGACGATCGGCCTCGGCGGCCTGGCCGCGTGCGGCTCCAACGACGACGGCGACAGCGGCTCGGACGAGGGCAAGACCATCGCCCTGCTGCTCCCGGAGACCAAGACCACCCGCTACGAGAGCTTCGACAAGCCGCTCTTCGAGGCCAAGGTCAAGGAGCTGTGCGACAGCTGCAAGGTCGACTACCTCAACGCCGACCAGGACGCCTCGAAGCAGCAGCAGCAGGCCCAGTCGGCCATCACCAACGGCGCCTCCGTCCTCGTGCTCGACCCGGTCGACGGCAAGGCCGCCACCACGATCGTGAAGTCGGCCCAGAGCTCCGACGTCCCCGTCGTCGCGTACGACCGCTTCATCGAGGGTGCGGACTACTACATCTCGTTCGACAACGAGCGCGTCGGCCAGATGCAGGGCGAGGCCCTCGTCGAGGCCACGGGCGACAAGGGCGACATCCTCATGCTCAACGGCTCGCCGACCGACCCGAACGCCGCGCAGTTCAAGAAGGGCGCGCACTCGGTCCTCGACACGAGCGGCCTGAACATCGTGGCCGAGTACGACAACCCGGACTGGAGCCCCGACAACGCGCAGAAGTTCACCAGCTCGCAGTTCAACAAGGTCGATCCCGGTGACCTCGCCGGCGTCTACGCCGCCAACGACGGTCAGGCCGGCGGCGTGTTCGCCGCGTTCAAGGCCGCCGGCGCCACCGACGTCCCGCCGATCACCGGCCAGGACGCCGAACTCGCCGCGATCCAGCGCATCGTGGCCGGTCAGCAGTACATGACCGTCTACAAGCCGATCAAGGCCGAGGCCGAGCAGGCCGCCGAGCTCGCCGTCGACCTCGTCAACGGCGAGGACATCAGCGGCACCGAGGACTTCCAGGGCGTGCCGTCGTTCATCCTGGACCCGATCTCGGTGAAGCAGGACAACGTGGGCGACACGGTCGTGAAGGACGAGTTCTACACCGTCGACCAGATCTGCACCGCCGAGTACGCCGACGCCTGCCAGAAGGCCGGCCTGTCCTGAGTGGCACACGGTGGGGCCGGCCGCCGCCGGCCCCACCGTGCTTCCCTTCTCCCGTCGCTCGACCCCAGGAACACTCATGACCACACCCGTGCTGTCCATGCGCGGCATCGGCAAGCGATTCGGTGCCGTCCAGGCGCTCACCGACGTCGACTTCGACGTCCGACCCGGCGAGGTGGTCGCCCTCGTCGGTGACAACGGCGCCGGCAAGTCGACCCTCGTCAAGATCATCTCGGGCGTCTACGGCTCGGACTCCGGAACGATCGAGGTGGAGGGCCGCGAGGTCCACATCCACGGTCCGAAGTCCGCCCAGGCGCTCGGCATCGCCACCGTCTTCCAGGACCTCGCCCTGGCCGACAATCTCGACGTCGTGGCGAACCTCTTCCTCGGCCAGGAGGCCACCGCCGGCGGCGTCCTCGACGAGGAGACGATGGAGTCGCGCAGCTGGGAGCTGCTGCGCCAGCTCTCCGCCAAGATCCCGTCGGTGCGCATCCCGATCGCCGCCCTGTCCGGCGGCCAGCGCCAGACCGTCGCCATCGCCCGCAGCCTCGTGGGCGAGCCGAAGATCGTGATGCTCGACGAGCCCACCGCGGCCCTCGGCGTCGCACAGACCGCGGAGGTGCTGAACCTCATCGAGCGGCTGCGCGAGTCGGGCCTGGGCGTCGTCGTCATCTCTCACAACATGGCCGACGTGCAGGCCGTCGCCGACCGGATCTACGTGCTGCGGCTCGGCCGCAATGCGGCGGAGTTCCACATCGACGACGTCACCACCGACCAGCTGGTGGCCGCGATCACCGGCGCCTCGGACAACGTGGTGGCGGCCCGCCGCGCCCGCGCCGAGGGCGCCGACGTGGCCCCCAACCCGCAGGCCGACCTGCTGGCCGAGGACGAGGAGGGGAAAGTATGAGCACCTTCGCGGACCGCTCGGACGAGCGCCTCGTCCAGGACTCCTCGCCCAGGGCGCTGCTGGGCAACCTCAAGCGGCGGCTGCGCTCGGGCGACCTCGGGATGATCCCCGTGGTCGTGGGCCTGGTCGTCATCTGGATCGTCTTCTACGCGATGAACCCGCGGTTCCTCTCGTCGCGCAACCTCGTCGAGCTGAGCTTGGACTCGGCCACGATCGGCATGATCTCGGTCGGCATCGTGCTGGTGCTGCTGCTGGGCGAGATCGACCTGTCGGTGGGCTCGGTCTCGGGCCTGTCGGGCTCGATCCTGGCCGTGCTGCTGGTCTACCAGGGCTGGCCGCTGCTGGGCTCGATCCTGGCCGCGCTGTGCGCCGGCCTGCTGATCGGCGTGTTCTACGGCGTCCTCTACACGCGCTTCGGCGTGCCGAGCTTCGTCATCACGCTGGCCGGCCTGCTGGCGTTCCTGGGCGCGCAGCTGCAGGTGCTCGGGTCGAACGGCACGGTGAACCTGCCGGGCGAGTCGGCGCTGATCGACTTCGCGAACTTCACGTTCCTGCCCCCGTGGCTCTCGTACGTGCTCGCGGTGGCGGTGGGCGTGGCCTACCTGCTGGCGCGGCTGCGCACGCTGCGCCGACGGGCGGCGGCCAACCTGTCGAACCCGAGCGTGCAGTCGGTCCTCGTCCGCGCGGTGCTCATCACCGCGGCGGTCGCCGGCGTGGCCTGGTACCTCAACATCGACCGCGGCATCGGTGCGATGCCGCTGCTGTGGGTCGGCGTCATCATCGGCATGGACTTCCTGCTGCGCCGCACGACGTGGGGCCGTCACGTGTTCTCCGTCGGCGGCAACGAGGAGGCCTCGCGGCGCGCCGGCATCGGCGTGGACCGGGTCTACATCTCGGTGTTCGCGCTGTGCTCGATGTTCGCGGCGCTCGGCGGCGTGCTGGCCGCCGGTCGTCTCCAGGCCGTGAGCCAGACCTCGGGCGGCACCGACACGAACCTGATGGCGATCGCCGCGGCGGTCATCGGCGGCACCAGCCTCTTCGGCGGGCGCGGCTCGGTGTACTCGGCGCTGTTCGGCATGCTCGTGCTGCAGTCCATCACCAGCGGCCTCAACCTCGTCGGCGTCGACGCCTACGTGCGGTACATGGTCACCGGCGCGGTCCTGCTGCTCGCGGTCACGATCGACTCCCTGTCGCGCCAGGCTCGCAAGAGCAGCGGCAGCGGCTGAGCCGCCCTTGGTCGCCCTCGCTCGGTCCCCCCGGCGAGTGGCGCAGAAGCGCCCGCCACTCGCCGAGTGGCGGGCGTTTCCGCGCCACCGGGCGTCCCGTCGCTGGCACCCCGGCTTGCGCCACCCGCGGACCAAGGTGGGCCGGACGTTAGGGTCGAGGCATGCGAACCGAGACCGACATCGTCGTCGATCACCTGTCCAAGCAGTTCGGTTCCGTCAAGGCCGTCGATGACCTGAGCTTCACCGTCCGCCCCGGCGCGGTGACCGGATTCCTCGGCCCGAACGGTGCCGGCAAGACCACCACGCTGCGGATGCTGCTGGGCCTCGTGCGTCCCACCGGGGGCCACGCGCTCATCGGCGGGAAGCGCTACGAGGACCTCGTCCGCCCCGGCTCCACGGTCGGCGCCGCGCTGGAGGCCTCGAGCTTCCACCCCGGCCGCACCGGTCTCGACCACCTCCGCGTCTTCGCGCCCCAGGTCGGCGCCACCGACGCCCGCTGCCACGAGCTGCTCGAGCTGGTCGGCATGACCGATGCGGCCAAGCGCCGGGTCGGCGGCTACTCGATGGGCATGCGCCAGCGCCTCGGCCTGGCCTACGCGCTGCTCGGTGACCCCGAGGTGATCCTGCTCGATGAGCCCGCCAACGGCCTCGACCCGCAGGGCATCGTGTGGCTGCGCCACCTGCTGCGCGCCTTCGCCGACGAGGGACGCACCGTGCTGGTCTCGAGCCACGTGCTCAGCGAGGTCCAGCACACCGTGGATGACGTCGTCATCATCGCCGGCGGCCGTCTCGTGCACGCCTCGCCGCTGCAGGGCCTGCACGCGCTGGTCGAGTCGCGCGTGCGCCTCGCCGGCCCCACGCCCGACAAGATCGTCGCGCTCGCGTCCGAGAAGGGCTGGCGCACCGAGCCCGTCGCGGGCGGCGTCGACATCATCGACGTCCCGGCGGCCGAGGTCGGCTCCGCCGCCTTCGCCTCGGGCATCGAGGTGCACCAGCTGGCCGACGTGGGCGTCGGCCTCGAGGACGTCTTCCTGCGCCTGACCTCCAGTCCCGACGCCCCGGCGTCGCGTGGGGGTGTCGCCGCATGAGCGCCGCGATCAAGGCGGAGCTCAGGAAGCTCTTCAGCACGCGTCTGTGGTGGCTGCTGGCGCTCGTGCTGGTGGCGTACCTGGTGTTCATCGGCGCCGTCATGGCGTTCTCGTTCACGGCCGCCTCCGGGGCCGACATGACCGGCGGCGGCGCGCTGGCCGAGGGGGAGGAGCTGGCGAAGCAGATCTACTCGCTGACCAGCCCGATCGGCTACGTGTTCCCGCTCATCATCGGCAGCCTGCTGTTCACGGGCGAGTTCCGGCACAAGACGATCACCGCGTCGCTGCTGGCCCAGCCCAACCGCTCGATCCTGATGGCGGCGAAGCTCGTGGCGGGCATCGCCGTGGGTGTCGTCTACGGCGTGATCGGCACGGCCTCGACGGTCCTGGGCGCGGCACCGATCCTCGCGTGGCGCGGCGACGGCGCCTACCTCGGCTCGAGCGCCGTGCTCGAGCTGCTGGGCATGTCGGTCCTCGTGATGACGATCTGGGCCCTGCTGGGCACCGCGATCGGCAGCGTCCTGACCAACCAGGTCGCAGCGATCATCGTGATCCTGGCGTTCACCCAGTTCGTCGAGCCGATCGCCCGGGTGGCGCTCGGCGCGTGGGACGCGACGTCCGAGGTGGCGAAGTTCATGCCCGGTGCCGCGGCGGACGCCGTGATGGGCTCGAGCTTCTTCGCCACCGACGCGAGCTCCGACCTGCTGACGCGCGGCGCCGGTGCGGCCGTGCTGCTGGCCTACGTGCTGGTGTTCGTGCTGATCGGCCGCCTCGTCACGCTGCGGCGCGACATCGGCTGACGCTCCTCGCCCCGCCCCGCCCCGCCCCGCCTCCACTTTTGGAACGGGATGCACCTTCTCAGCGCGAGAAGACGTTCATCCCGTTCCAAAAGTGGCAAGGGGGGCGAGGGAGGCGGGGCGTTCGCGTTCCAGGCGGTCAGCGGCGCACGAAGCGGACCTCGGTCCGGCTGGCATCCTCGGTGGGGCTCCAGCCGGGCTCGTCCTGGTCGGCCTCCCAGCGCATGTCGTCGAAGGTGACCTCGGCGATGCGGAAATCGGTGGAGTTCGCGACGAGGAACTGCGCGAGCGCCCAGCCGCGCGCGTCCACGTCGTCGCCGGTCAGCGCGATCGCGCTCTGGCCCGAGGACGGATCGGTGTCCACGCGGACCCGCCCGAACGCCTCGTCGAGGTACTCCTCGAGGTCGGACGAGACCGAGCCCGCCTTCGGGTCGGTGGCGCAGGCTAACGCGGCGGGGGAGTAGCCGCGCAGGGCCGAGGCCAGCACGCGCGCGTCGGCCTCGTGGTCGGCGTACGCCTCGGGGAAGCCCGAGCGCTGCACGGCCTGCGCGGCGTCGGTGATCTCCATCGACTCGTAGCCGTCGATCCGGACCAGCCCGTCGTAGAACTTCCCGATCGAGTACGACGGGTCGAGGATCTGCTCGACCGAGCCCCAGCCCTGCGACGGGCGCTGCTGGAACAGGCCGACGGAGTCGCGGTCGCCGTAGTCGATGTTGCGGATCTTCGACTCCTGGTAGGCGGTCGCGATCGCGATCGTGGTGGCGCGCGGCGGCAGCCCGCGCTCCTGCGCCTTCGCCGCGATGAGCGCCGACCACTTCGCCTGCTCGAGGTCGACCTCCACCGTGCGGTCGCCCACCGTGGCCACGCAGTAGTCGCGCGCCTGCGCCTCGGTCTCGTAGATCTTGAAGATGACCAGGACGAGCGCCACCGTCGCGACGACGGTGGCGACGATCCAGCGCATCAGTTGGCGTGCAGGTCGGCGTTCAGCTCGACGCCGGTGCGGCCGCCGCGGGGGCGCGCCTCGATGGCACCGGTCTGGCTGTTCGTGAGGAAGAGGATGCCGTCGGAGCCGGACAGCTCGGCGGCCTTCACGACCGCGCCGTCGGGCAGCGTGACCTTGGTGCCCGCCGTGACGTAGGTGCCGGCGGCCACGACGCAGTCGTCGCCCAGCGAGATGCCGATGCCGGCGTTGGCGCCGATCAGGCAGCCCTCGCCCACGCGGATGACCGCCTTGCCACCGCCCGACAGGGTGCCCATGATCGAGGCGCCGCCGCCGACGTCGGAGCCGTTGCCGACGACGACGCCGGCCGAGATGCGGCCCTCCACCATCGCGTGGCCGAGCGTGCCGGCGTTGAAGTTCACGAAGCCCTCGTGCATGACCGTGGTGCCCTCGGCCAGGTGGGCGCCGAGGCGCACGCGGTCGGCGTCGCCGATGCGCACGCCCGAGGGGACGACGTAGTCGGTCATGCGCGGGAACTTGTCGATGCTGGTGACGGAGACGACGGATCCGGCGGCGCGGGCGCGGGCGCGCACGTCCTCGAAGCCCTCGACGGGGCACGGTCCGATCGACGTCCACACGACGTTGCTGAGCAGGCCGAAGACGCCGTCCAGGCTCTGACCATGGGGCTGGACGAGGCGGTGCGAGAGCAGGTGCAGGCGCAGGTACACGTCGTACGCGTCGGTGGGCGCGGCGTCCAGGTCGGCGATCTCGGTGTGGATCACGCGGGTCTCGACTCCCCGCACCTCGTCGTGGCGCGAGGCGGCCACGAGCTCGGCGGGCTCGACGGTGCTCTCCGGCGCCGGACCGAGGGCCGGGGCGGGGTACCAGACGTCGAGGACGGTGCCTTCGGGCGTGACCGTGGCCAGGCCCCAGGCGTGGGCGGATCGCGGGGAGTCGCTCATGCCCCCAAGGCTATCGAGGGGTCACACCCCGCCGGCGAACCCGTGCTGCCGCCAGGCCTCGTAGACCGCGATGGACGCGCAGTTGGCGAGGTTCATCGACCGGCGCGACGGCTGCATCGGCAGACGGAGGCGGTCGGTGACGCGCGCGTCGGCCATGACCTCCTCGGGCAGGCCGGTGGGCTCGGGGCCGAAGAGCAGCACGTCGCCCGGCTCGTACGCGACGTCGCTGTACCGCGTGGTGGCCGCGGTCGTGTACGCGAAGACCCGCGCCGGGAGCAGGGCCTCGTAGGCCTCCTCGAGCGTGCGGTGCACCGTGACGACGGCGAGGTCGTGGTAGTCCAGGCCCGCCCGGCGCAGCTTGGCGTCCTCGAAGTCGAAGAGGGGGTCGACGAGGTGCAGGTGCGATCCCGTGGCAGCGGCCAGGCGGATGGCGTTGCCGGTGTTCCCGGCGATGCGCGGCTCGAAGAACAGGATCCGGAACACGCCCCCACAGTAGGCGCTAACACTTCTCGGACGTCCGCGACGCCAGTTCTTGGAGTGTGAGACGTGGTCGGAGGGGCTCGGGGGACCTGCCTACGGTCGTTGCTGCCCCTCCCACGAGGACCGGGGCGCACCGCACTTTGAAAGGAACCACCGTGTCCGACAACTCCCCCCTCATCGAGGCACCCAAGCGCCGCGGACCCGCGATCGCGCTGGCTGTCGTCGTGGTCGCCGTCGTGGCGGCCCTCATCGCCTTCGCCCTCACCCGGGGCGGCGACAGCGCCGGCGGCGACCTGACCAAGGTCAAGCTCGGCACCGTGGGCGCCAGCGACCCCTACTGGAAGACGCTCCAGGACGAGGCCGAGAAGGAGGGCATCGATCTCGAGGTCGTCGACTTCGCCGACTACGCGCAGCCCAACCCGGCGCTCACCGAGGGTGAGATCGACATCAACCAGTTCCAGCACATCGTCTACCTGGCGGACTACAACGTCTCCAACAAGCAGGACCTCGTGCCGGTCGGCGCCACCGCGATCTACCCGCTGGGCCTGTACTCGCAGAAGGTCGACTCGGTCGAGGAGCTCAAGCAGGGCGACACCGTGGTCGTGCCCGACGACGACAGCAACCAGGCCCGTGGCCTGCTGATCCTGCAGTCGGCCGGCCTGATCAAGCTCAAGGACGGCGGCTCGATCTTCTCGACCCTCGCCGACATCGACAAGGACGCCTCGAAGGTCAAGGTCAAGGCCATCAAGGCCGACCTGACGCCCACCTCGCTGCCCGACGTCGACGCCGCGATCGTCAACAACGACTTCGTCGAGAAGGCCGGCCTGAAGTTCTCCGACGCGATCGCCCAGGACGACCCGTCCGACCCGAACGCGCTGCCGTACGTCAACATCTTCGCCGTCCGCGCCGAGGACAAGGACAACAAGACGTACCAGAAGCTGATCGAGATCTACCAGAACAGCAAGCCCGTCCTCGACGGCGTGCAGGAGGTCTCGGGCAACACGGCGCAGCTGCTGAAGACGCCGGCGGCCGACCTGCAGGCGTCGCTCGCCGACGTCGAGGCGGACACCGCCGCGCAGGGCTGACATGGCACTGGTCGAGCTGCGCGACGTCCACAAGACGTTCGCGCCCACGAAGCGGGGAGCGGCCCCCGTCGAGGCGATCCGCGGGGTCGACCTCGACGTGGAGGCCGGCGAGATCCACGCGATCGTCGGCTACTCCGGAGCGGGCAAGTCCACCCTGGTGCGACTCGTCAACGCGCTGGAGCAGCCGACCTCGGGCAGCGTCACGGTGGACGGGACGCGGCTCGACCAGCTGCGCGAGCGCGACCTGCGTCGCGTCCGTCAGGGCATCGGGATGATCTTCCAGCAGTTCAACCTCATGCGGTCGCGCACCGTGTGGGGGAACCTGGAGTTCCCGCTGCGCCTGGCGGGCGTCGACCAGGCCGAGCGCCAGCGCCGGATCTCCGAGCTGCTGCACTTCGTCGGCCTGGCCGACAAGGCGCACGCCTACCCCGAGCAGCTCTCGGGCGGGCAGAAGCAGCGCGTGGGCATCGCCCGGGCGCTCGCGACGAACCCGTCGATCCTGCTGGCGGACGAGTCCACCAGCGCCCTCGACCCCGACACCACGCGTGAGGTGCTGGGGCTGCTCCGCAAGGTCAACGAGGAGCTGGGCATCACGATCATCGTCATCACCCACGAGATGGACGTGGTCCGCACGCTCGCCCACAAGGTGAGCGTCATGGAGCACGGCCGGATCGTCGAGAGCGGACGCGTGGCCGAGATCTTCGCCCGCCCGCGCGAGAACGTGACGCGGCGCTTCGTCAGCACGCTGGTCGAGGAGGTCCCGCAGGGGGCCGAGCTCACGGCGCTGCGCGAGCGGTTCGGCGGACGCCTCGTCGTCGTCGACGTCGAGGGCCGCACGAGCCAGTCCGACGTCTTCGCGGCGCTCGTCGCACGGGGACTGAAGGTGGAGATCGTGCAGGGCGGCGTGAACCGCGTCGGCGGCTCGGTCTTCGGGCACGTCACGCTGTCGGTGCACGGTGACGGCGTCGACGAGGCGGTGGCCCAGGTGGGTCGCCTCGAGGGCGTGGAGGTGCTCGCATGATCGCCCGTGACACCAACCTCCCCGAGCTGTGGCCGCTCATCGGCACGGCCACGTGGGAGACCTTCTACATGGTCGCGATCACGGTCGCGATTGGTGGCTTCCTGGGCCTCGTCGTGGGCCTGGCGCTGTACGCCACGCGCGCGGGCGGCCTGTTCGCGAACCGCGTCGCCTTCACGGTGCTCAACGTGGTGGTGAACTTCTTCCGCCCGATCCCGTTCGTGATCTTCATCGCGGCGGTGCAGCCGTTCGCGCGGCTCGTGGTGGGCATCGGCATCGGCAACCGGGCGATCATCTTCGCGATGACGCTCGCGGCGATGTTCGGCATCGCGCGCATCGTCGAGCAGAACCTCGTGACCGTCGAGCCCGGCGTGATCGAGGCGGCTCGGTCGATGGGCGCCAGCCGGCTGCGGATCCTCGCGACCGTCGTGGTGCCCGAGGCCCTCGGCCCGCTGATCCTGGGCTACACGTTCGCGTTCGTCGCGATCGTCGACATGAGCGCGATCGCGGGCGTCATCGGCGCCGGCGGCCTGGGCGCCTTCGCCCAGCAGTACGGCTACCGCCAGTTCGACACCGTCGTCACGTGGACGGTCGTGCTGATCATCGTCGCCTTCGTCCAGGTGGGCCAGTTCTTCGGCAACACCCTGGCCCGCAAGGTCCTCCGCCGCTGATCCACGCCTCCGGCGCGCCAGATGTGTAGCGGCATCCACCCTTTTTCCCGCTTGACCGAGGAAAAAGGGTGGATGCCGCTACACATCTCGCGCGCCCGGGGGCGTGGGCGAGGTCAGCCGCGGGTCGGGCGGGTCTCGCCGGCGTCGACCGGAACGGGGAGACGGTTCGCCGTCGGCGGCAGCGGGCACAGGTAGTGGTCGCTGAACGCGCACGGCGGCAGGTGGGCGCGGTTGAAGTCCAGATCGACCGAGCCGTCCGCCGCCGGCGGGGCGGTCTCGAGGAACCGGAACTGCTGGGTCCGGGTGCCGTTGGTGGCGTCCGCGAACACGATCTGCAGACCGCCCGGCCGGGCTGCCGACGGAAAGGCGACGAGGTCCGCCTCGTGGCCGCCGATCCGCACGCGCACCGTGCCGGCGAGCGGGTCCTCGGTCGTCGCGCCGTCGACGTGCTCGACCTCGAGGCCCGTCCCGGCCACGGCGGGCGTGAAGCTCCCCGTGACGACCCATTCCGGGCGATGGTCGAAGGCGTCGATGTCGCGCAGGCTCGTCCGGGTCGGGGCCGCGGGATCGAACACCCGCAGCCCCACGTGCCCGCCACGCAGGATCGCCCGGAGCTCGACGTCCCCGAAGGGGGCCGAGCCGCCGACGGGGACGACGACCTCGTCGTCGTCGAGCCCCCGCACGACGTCACCGGACGCGTACCACGTGCCCGGGAGGCCCGGCACGGTCGCCGGGTCCTCGCCGAGCCACGTCGTCGTGGTGAGCGCGGCGACGCCGTGCGGGGCCGTGACGGCGACGAGCCGCTGCGCGCGCCAGTCCTGCCACGACCTCCGGGCGGTGTCGTCCAGCGTGGCCGTCACCGAGCACCCACGAGCTCGCGGTCGGCCAGCTTCGCCCGCACGAGCGGCAGGACGTAGCGGCCGTAGTCGATCGCGTCGTTGAGGTTGTCGTAGCCGCGGATCGAGATGAGGTCGGCTCCGAGCTCGACGTAGTCGACGATCGAGTCGGCGATCGTCTCGGGCGAGCCGACCAGTGAGGTCGAGGCCCCGCGTGCCCCCGTGGCCGTGACGGTCGGGTACCAGAGGGCGCGGTCGTGGACCTCGCCCCGGGCGGCGATGTCGAGCAGCCGCTGCGAGCCGACGTTCTCCGGTGCCGGGCCGCCGGGTCCCTTCACGAGGTCGCCGCGCGAGGTGTTCCCCTGGAGCGCGTCGAGGATCCGGTGGGCCTTCTGCCAGGCGAGCTCGTCGGTCTCGGCCACGATCGGGCGGAACGTGACCCAGATGCGCGGCCGGTCCGTCCGGCCCGCCGCGGCGGCCTCGGCGTGCACGCGGTCGATCTGCTCCTTGGTCTCCTTCAGCGGCTCTCCCCAGAGCCCGAAGATGTCGCCGAGCGAGCCGCCGACCCGGTAGGCGGCGTCCGACGACCCGCCGACCGAGACCGGGATCGTCCCGTTGACGGGTCGGACGGCGTTGCTGAACCCCTCGAAGCGGTAGTGGCGGCCCTCGAAGTCGAACGGCTCGGGGGACTCCCAGGCCCGCTTGAGGATGCGGATGTACTCCTCGGCGCGGTCGTAGCGCTCGTCCTTGTCGAGGAAGTCGCCCTCGCGGGCCTGCTCGGCGGTGTCGCCGCCCGCGATGATGTGCACCACCGCGCGGCCGCCGCTGAGCTGGTCGAGGGTGGCCAGCGCCTTGGCCGCCACGGTCGGGTAGACCGTGTTCGGTCGCAGCGCGACGATCGTGCGCAGGTGCGACGTGTGCTGCGAGATCGCCGCGGCCTGGACGAACGGGTCGAAGGACGACGAGTGGTACGGCAGCAGCGTGTAGTCGAAGCCGCCCTCGTCGAGGGCGCGGCTGTAGCGGCGCAGGAAGGCCGGGTCGAGCGCGGCGCCGGGCCGTGGGCTCAGCTCGGTCGCGTCGTTCGGGTAGGTGAGGCTGATGAACTCGGTGGTCATGGGGTCTCCCGGCGCGATCAGGCGACCGGCGCGGCGGCGCGGTCGAGCAGTGCGCGGATCTCGTCGTCGCCCTTGGCGCCCGGCGGCAGGTCCTGCTCGACCGCCTCGGCCGTGAGGACCTGCATGGCCTCGTTCAGGGGCGTGGGCACGCCGTGGAGGCGACCCAGCAGCACGATCTCGCCGTTGAGGTAGTCGGTCTCGAGCGGCGCGTGGCGCAGGTAGCTCTGGAGCGTCGAGTTGCCCGGACGGGTCCGCCCGGCGATGTCGCCCTCCAGCACAGAGTGCGGCCACAGGGAGATGCCGGACTCGATGGGGCTCAGCGGCGTGATGCCGATCGCGGCGAAGACGCGCAGCGCCTCCTGGCGCAGTCCCTCCTTCACCTCGTCGCGCAGGTCGCTGGGTGCGAAGACCGGCTCGAGACCGTTGATCGTGTTGTAGCTGAGCTTCGAGGCCTTGATGGCGGTGATGTCCTCGACCGCCTGGAACCCCAGGGTGGGGGCCACGGAGAGGGCGTCGACGAGCTCGCGCAGCTCGTCGTCGATGCCCCGGGTCAGGTAGTGGCCGAGCCACAGCAGGACGCGCTTCTCGCCGCCGTAGTTCTCGATCTCGCCGACCTTCTCCTTGCCTCCGGGGCAGTAGATGGATCCCGCGACGATGTGCGAGAACCAGCGCAGGGCCGAGCGGTCGGTGTTGAGGCCGTTCTGCACGGTCACCAGCGGCAGGTCGGTGCCCGCGCGTCCGCGGCTGCCGTCGGCGCGCTGCACCGGGGCCCAGGCCCAGTCGCGCAGCGCAGCCTCGGCGTCCTGGGACTTCGTCGCGAGCAGCAGCACGTCGCGGTCGGTCAGGGTCAGCTCGGCGGGACCGCCCACGACGTCGAGCGGGACGGTGCGGGTGCCGTCCGAGGTGTGGTAGATCAGCCCGCGGCTGCGGAGGGACTCGAGCTCGGCGCCGCGCGCGACGGCCACCACGCGGGCGCCGTGGAGGTGGAGCTCGGCGGCGATCGTGCCGCCCGTGGCACCGGGGCCGATGACGATGATGCGGCGGTCCGGCGCGGTGGGTGTCGGGTTCGACATGGGGTGGGGCCTTTCGTGGCAGGGGTGCGGAGGTGACCCCATCGTGTGCGGGTCGCACGACACGCGTCCAATCACGATCGACGATCGTCACCGATCACGGATCGGCCTTGGACCGCAGTGAATTTCCTTCCTAACGTCGTGGTGTCGAATCGTCCGCCCCAGGCCTTCTGGCCCGACCGTCCGGAGCACCCATGACCACCATCACCACGCAGCCGCCGGCCGCGGCGGCGCCCTCGCCGGGCGCCACCGTGCTCGAGCGGCTGTCCGTCGGTGCCGAGACCTCCGCCCGCCGGCGCCGCTGGTTCTCGCCGCGGAACCTGCTGCGCGCGGCCCTGCCGCTCGGGGCGCTGCTGACCTGGCACGTGCTCAGCGAGACCGGCGTCATCCCGGCGCTCTACTTCCCCTCGCCGGTCACCGTCTTCGAGGCCCTGGGCGAGCTCGTCCGCACCGGCGAGCTGCAGGCCGCGGTGCCGACCTCGCTGGCCCGCGCCGTGACGGGCCTGGGCATCGGCCTGGCGATCGGGCTGGTGTTCGGCGTCGCGAACGGGCTCGTGCGGATCTCCGAGGAGATCTTCGACTCCAGCTTCCAGATCGTGCGCCAGGTGCCGTTCATCGCGATGGTGCCGCTGTTCATCATCTGGTTCGGCATCGGCGAGTCGTTCAAGGTCATCGTGATCTCGCTGGCGTGCGTCTTCCCGATCTACATCAACACGTACCACGGCGTGCGGCACGTCGATCCCCGCCTGGTGGAGGCGGCACAGGTCTTCGGGCTCTCGCGGCTGCGCACGATCGTCACCGTGGTCCTTCCGGCCGCCCTGCCGCAGATCCTCGTGGGCCTGCGGATGTCGATGGGGGTGTCCCTGCTGGCGCTGATCGTGGCCGAGCAGGTGAACAGCCGCAACGGCATCGGCCACATCATCTTCGTCGCCACCGGCGCCCTCCGGATCGACATCATCGCCGGCGCGATCCTCATCTACGCACTGCTGGGAGTGGTGGTCGACATGATCATGCGCTTCCTCGAGCGACGACTCCTCCCGTGGAAGTGACGGCCATGACGACTCTCGACCTGACCCCCGACGCCCAGCCCACGACGGACGAGCCCGCGGTTCGCCTCAGCGGGGTCGACAAGCGCTTCGGCGACCGCGTCATCCTCGACGGCGTCGACCTGACCATCCGGCGGGGCGAGTTCGTGGCCCTCCTCGGCGCCTCCGGCTCGGGCAAGACCACGCTGCTGCGCATCCTGGCCTCGCTCGACCGGGCCACCGAGGGGGAGCTCGAGGTCTCGCCGCAGCGCTCCGTGGTGTTCCAGGACGCCCGGCTGCTGCCGTTCCACAAGGTCTGGCGGAACGTCCGACTGGGACTGCGGCGCGACCGGGCGCCGCGCGAGCGGATCCTCGACGCGCTCGCCGAGGTGGGCCTGCAGGACCACGCCGACGCCTGGCCCAAGACCCTCTCCGGCGGCGAGGCCCAGCGCGTGGCGCTGGCGCGGGCCCTGATCCGCGACCCCCACCTGCTGCTCCTCGATGAGCCGTTCGCTGCACTCGACGCGCTGACCCGGCTCCGGATGCACGATCTCGTCCTGGGCCTGTGGCGCCGCCACCGTCCCGCGGTGCTCTTCATCACCCACGACGTCGACGAGGCGATCCTGCTGGCCGATCGGATCCTCGTGCTCGACCAGGGACGGTTCGCGGAGGACCTGACGATCGACGTGCCGCGCGAGGAGCGTCGCGAGTGGTCCGGCTTCCTCGACACCCGGGCCCGCCTCCTGCGCCACCTCGGCGTCACCCCCTGATCCCTGCGGCGCTCGTCGCAGTCCATCCCCCCGCACGAAAACGAACAAAGGAACCGTCATGTCCCTCAGTCCCCCTCGCCGACGTCGTACCGTCGGAGCCGCCGTGGCCCTCATCGCTGCGTTGGGGCTCGCGGCCTGCGGCGCCGACGCAGCGTCGGACGGGTCCGGGAAGACGTCCTCGGTGACGCTCACCCTGGGCCAGAACGACCCGTCGGTGAAGGTCCTGCTCCCCGCCTCGGGTGTCTTCGACGACGCGCCGTACGACCTCGAGTTCGTCGACTTCACCAACCAGGTGGACGCCTCCACGGCGCTGACCACCGGTGAGATCGACGGCTCCTTCCTCGCGCAGTACACCGTCGTCCAGGCCGCCGCCAACGCCAAGCCGACGTGGACGCAGAAGACGGCGCCCTACCGCACGATCGGCGTCCCGGCCTTCATCGACGTGGAGAGCCACGACCCGTTCGGGACGGTCTCCTCGGCGAAGTCGGGCATCACCGAGCTGACGGCCGAGTCGGTCCGGGGCAAGAAGTGGACCGCCTCGCCGGGAGCCACGAACTACCTGACGATGCTGCAGACGCTGAACCACCTCGGGCTGGGCATCGACGACATCGAGTACGTCCAGCTGGACAACGCCGCCGGCGCGATCGCGCTGCTGAACAACGAGGTCGACCTCGCGTCCGGTGCGTACTCGGCCTACATCGAGACGGTGAACGCCGGCGGTCACAACCTGGACTCGTCGCACGACGTCGGCCCCGGCAGCCCGAGCGCGCTCGTCGCGACGACGAAGTCGCTGGGCGACCCCGACAAGGAGGCCGCCTGGGAGGACTTCACCCGTCGCTACGCGGCCTACCGGGTGTGGGTCCTGGAGAACAAGGACGAGTACGTCAAGGCGCTGGTCCAGGCGAACAAGGTGACCGAGGAGGCCGCCGCCGCGCAGTGGCTGCAGTTCGGCCGCGGCGGCTTCGGTCCCGTCACGCCGGAGAACGTCGCCGCCGGCCAGGACATCGCCGACCTCGCCTTCGGGGAGGGCGTCATCCCGGCCGAGATCGACGCGTCGATCGGCTACGACGACCGCTTCACGGCCGCGATCGAGAAGGGCGTGGAGGAGAGCGGACTGGACGCCGCGATCGCCGCCTCGATCGAGGAGAACCCGGCCCAGTGATCCCCGCGCGGGCGGCCGGCACGGACACGTGCCGGCCGCCCGTGCCTCGTCCCAGGAGGACCCGATGAAGCTGTCCGTCTTCGATCTCAACCCCGTCTCCGACGGCACGACCGGCGCGGAGGCGCTGCGTGCCGTGGTCGACCTCGCCCGCAACGCCGAGGACTGGGGCTTCCACGGCTACTGGTTCGGTGAGCACCACCTCGGTCGCGGTCGCGTGGGGTCTGCCCCGGTGGTCCTGACGTCGCTCGTGGCGTCGCGGACCCGCACCCTGCACGTCGGGACCGCGGTCGCGGTCCTGCCGCACTACCGGCCCCTGTCCCTGGTCGAGCAGGTCGGCACGATCGCCGAGCTGTTCCCGGGCCGCATCCACCTCGGCCTCGGCAAGGGGCTGACGCACGCCGTCGAGCCGACACCCGCACGGGTGACCGCCGCCATCGCGGCCCTCGCCGACCCCGATCGCGAGCCGCCCGAGCTCGAACGGGGTGACCACCCCACGCTGCTGCGCGAGCTGCTCGTCTCGAGTCCGTCCGACGCCGAGGGCTACGACACCTCGGTGCGCCAGGTCCTGAGCCTGCTGCGGAGGCCGATCGCGACGGTGGACGGGCAGCCCGTCCAGGCGTCGCCCGGGCTCGGTGCTCCCGTGCGCCCCTGGCTCTTCGGGTCGTCGGGCGTGCCCAGCGCGCTGAGGTCGGCGGCGCTCGGACTGCCGTTCGTCGTCAACCACCACGTCATCGACGAGTCGCTCACCGAGGCCGTCACCGCCTACCGCGACGCGTTCACGCCCTCGGTGCACCTCGACCGGCCCCACGTGGCGGTGTCGGTGCACGCCGTGGCCGCGGACACCGACCGGCAGGCGCAGGAGGCGGCGCGGAGCTACCGGGCCTGGATCTCCGGTGTCCTGACGCGCGGCTTCTCCGACGTCGTGCACGCGCCCGACCACTCGATCCACGACGACCCGTCGGCCCGGCACGAGAAGTCGGACGGACCCGTCGGGACCCGCATCGTGGGCACCGGCGAGGAGGTGGCCGACCGGATCGCGGAGTTCTCCACGGCGCTCGGCGCCGACGAGGTCCTCGTCAACACGATCGTCCACGGCGACAAGGTGAAGGCCCGCTCGTTCGAGCTGATCGCCGAGCACTGGGCCGCCCGCACCTGAGCCCGTGCGCGGGCCCGGCCGTCAGGCCGGGTCCGCGACCACGAGGTGGGAGTGCCGGCCGACGCCGTCGATCTCGATCTCCACGCGGGCGCCCGCGCGCACGGGCGTGAGCGGAGCCTGGTCGAGCTGGCCGGGGCTGCCCACGAGGATGACGTCGCCCGGCAGCAGCGGGACCCGGTGCGACAGGCGCGAGACGATCTGCGCGGCCGAGAAGACGTAGTCGGCGGTCGTCCCGTCCTGGACCAGCTCGCCGTCGATCCAGAGCCGGATCCGCAGGGAGTCCAGCGGACCGACGTCCTCGAGGGCGACGACGTGCGGCCCGATCGGCGCGAAGCCGGGCAGGGACTTGGCCGGGTTATAGTAGGTGGTGCCGGGCCGGTCGGGGTCTGCGGCGGGGATCGTCACGAAGGCCTTGGCGTCCGCGATGTCGGCGGCGGCGGTGACGCCGGCGACGTGCTCGAGCGCCGTGTCCTCGTCGACGCGCCACGCCCGGCGGCCGACGACGAGTGCGAGCTCGGCCTCGACGTACACCGCGTCGCTCGTCCGCGTGATCGCGTCGTCCGGGCCGGCAAGGGCGGACCGCAGCTTGGAGATGAACCCGACGTCGCCGGGCTCGCCGAGACCGAACTGGCGCAGCTTGATCCGCGAGTTGATGCCGACCGCGATGATCTGGCGGGGCTCGGGACTCGGGGGCAGCCACGCGGCGTCGTCGGCCACGGGAGCGGCACCGGCGGAGTCGACGGTTCGCGACCAGGCGACGAGCTCGTCCCAGCGCTCGAGCAGCTCGTGGGGGTCGCTCGGCAGGTCGCCGTCGCTGGCCTGCGCCACGTCGATCACGCCGCCGTCCGTGACCAGGACGCCGCGGCCGTCGAGGTTCCCCAGCCGTGTCATCGGGCGCCCGCCCCGGTCGCGACGGGCAGGTCGTGGTGGCTCCACTGCGACCACGAGCCCGGGAACAGCGCCGCGTCGAAGCCGGCGACGGCCAGAGCGGCGATCTCGTGGGCCGCGGTGACGCCCGAGCCGCAGTAGGCCGCGACCGGCTCGCCCTCACGGACGCCGAGGGCCTCGAAGCGCTCGCGCAGCTCGGCCGCCGGCAGGAAGCGCCCGTCGTCGGCGAGGTTGTCCCCGGTGGGGGCGCTGACGGCCCCGGGGACGTGCCCGGCCTTGGGGTCGATCGGCTCGGTCTCGCCGCGGTAGCGCTCAGTGGCACGCGCGTCGAGGAGCACGCCGGAGGACGCGAAGTCCGCGACGTCGGACAGCTCCAGCACGGGCACCGAGCCGGGCCGCAGCGTCACGTCGCCCTCGGTCGCGGTGACGTCGTCGGTGGAGAGCGGGAGGCCGGCGGCCGTCCAGGCCGGCAGCGCGCCGTCGAGGAGCCGGACGTCGGCGAGGCCGGCCCAGCGCAGCAGCCACCACGCCCGCGCCGCGGCGAGATTGCCTCCGCCGTCGTAGGCGACCACGGCGGCACCCTCGGTGACGCCCCATCGGCGTGCCGCGGCCTGCAGCGTCTCGACGCTCGGCAGGGGATGGCGACCGTCCGTGGGCGCGCCGTGCGACGCGAGCTCGGTGTCGAGGTCGACGTACACGGCGCCGGGCACGTGGCCGGTCAGGTAGGTCGCCTGGCCCGGGGGCCCGCCCAGCGCCCAGCGCACGTCCAGCACGACGGGTGGCCGGTCGGAGGCGAGGGCGGTGGCAAGGGCATCGGCAGAGATCAGGACCATGTCACCACGCTAGGAACGGCGTCGCGGAGGGTCCAATACGGATCCCGCATGCGTGCCCATCACGCCTCGCGATCGGTCAGACCGCGATGTCGAGCAGGTGGTCCGAGCTGAGCCGGGCGAAGAACGCCTCGCCCGCCTCGATCGCGGTCAGCTCGACCTCGGGGTCCAGCCCCCGGCGCGTGAGCATGTTGAGGCCGGCCGACCCGACGTCGGGCAGGTCGTCGCGCACCACGAGGCCCACGGGAGTGCGACCGACGTTCGGCAGCAGGGCGACGCCCAGGCCCGCCCGCACGCCGGCGATGACGCCCTCGAGCGTGGACGACTGGCCGGCGACCGCGACGCGGTGGCCGTCGCTGCCGAGCGCGGTCAGGGCGCGCTCGCGCAGCGCGCACGGCTCCTCGAACGCGACGAGCGGGAAGGGCGCGTCGTCGGCGGGCGGCGTCCAGCCGGGGGCCGCGTACCAGTGCAGGGGCAGGCGCCCGATCTCGCGCCCGCCCTCGTTGCCGCGCGACGCGAGAACGAACGCGAAGTCGACGGTTCCCTTGTCCACCGAGTCGGCCAGCTGGGTCGAGCGTCCGATCTCGAAGCGCGTGGTGACCTCGGGGAACGCGGCGTGCAGCGCGCGGATCATCTCGGGCAGCACTTGCTCGGCCGAGTGCTCGCTCGAGCCCACCACGACGACGCGCTCCGATCGGACCTGGAGGCGCTCCAGCGCCTGGTCGTGGGCGGCCAGGACGGCGCGTGCCTCGCCCAGCACCTGCTCGCCGTCCGCCGTCAGCTTCATGCCGCGCCCGTCCTTGACGAAGAGCTTGCGCTTGAGGCTCCGCTCCAGGAGCCTGACGTGCTGGCTCAGGGCGGGCTGGCTGATGTGGAGCACGACGGCGGCCTTGTTGAACCCGCCGCACTCGGAGATGGCGACGAGGGTCCGGAGATGATCGAGGTCGAGCGTGGTGGCCATGGGCTCGACCGTAGGCGGGCGCGACGGCGGCGAGCCCCGCGTCCACGATGCGGTACCACGTGGATGGCACTGCCTCTCTGGGGGCAGGCACGACCGATCACGCCGGGCGGGGTGGACCGATCAGCGATCGTTGTTGGACGGCGGCGTGCGGGTCGGGCACGGTGGACCGGTGACCGCGCTTCCCCCCGGTGCCCTGACCGACCCTGCGTCCCTCGCGGCCGCGACCACCGACCGCAGCGGCTGGCCCGGGGCCGAGCCCCTCGCGGTCGTGCGCGCCGTCGACGTCGACCACGTCGTGGAGGTGCTGCGCTGGGCCACGTCCACACGGACGCCGGTGGTGACCCGTGGCGGCGGCTCCGGCCTCGCCGGGGGAGCGGTCGCGACGCAGGGCGCCGTGGTCCTCGACGTCGCAGGCCTCGACCGGATCGTCTCGCTGGACCCGGTGGACGAGATCGCCGTCGTGGAGCCGGGCGTGATCACCGCCGACCTCGACGCGGCGGCGCGCGAGCACGGCGTGTTCTACGCCCCCGATCCGGCCAGCGCGCACCTCTCGACCATCGGCGGCAACGTCGCCACCAACGCCGGCGGCATGCGCTGCGTGAAGTACGGCGTCACGCGCGACGCGGTGCTCGGGCTGGAGGTCGTGCTCGCCGACGGACGCCGGCTCAGCACCGGCCGCGGCACGCTGAAGGGCGTGACGGGCTACGACCTGACCTCGCTGCTCGTCGGCTCCGAGGGCACCCTCGGCGTCATCGTCGGCGCCACGCTGCGGCTGCGCCCCGTGCCGGTCGCCGAGGCCACGGTCGCAGCCAGCTTCGCCGACGTGGAGGCCGCGGCCGCCGCGACCTCGGCCCTGGCCGCGGCCCGACTCGTGCCATCGGTGCTCGAGCTGCTCGACGCCCGGACCCTGGCGACCATCGACGCGGCGCAGGGCACCTCCCTGAGCGAGCGCGGGGGAGCGCTGGTGCTCGCCCGCACGGACGGCCCCGACGCCGCGACCCAGGCCGCCGCCGTGGTCGCCGTGCTCGGGGCGACCGCCACGTGGATCGAGCACACCGAGGACGCCGCCCGCGCGGACGAGCTGCTCGCCGCACGCCGGCTGGCGCTGCCCTCGATCGAGCGCTTCGGTCGCGCCCTGATCGAGGACGTCTGCGTGCCGCGCTCCAGGCTCGCCGAGGCCGTGCGCGGCATCGAGGCGATCAGCGCGGAGACCGGCGTCACCGTGCACACGTTCGCCCACGCGGGTGACGGCAACCTGCACCCGATCGTGTCGTGGGACCCGGCCCTCGGCGACGAGGTGCCCGAGGACGTCCAGCTGGCCGCCGACCGGATCTTCGACCTGGCGCTGGCGCTCGGCGGCACGCTCACCGGCGAGCACGGCGTGGGCCTGCTCAAGCGCGAGCACGCGCGCCGCGAGCTCGGCGACACCGGCCTCGACGTCCATCGCGTGATCAAGCACGCCCTCGACCCCCTGGGTCTCCTCAACCCCGGCAAGGCCTTCTGACCCTCGCGACCGCGCCTCCGGCGCGCGAGATGTGTAGCGCTGACCACCCTTTTCGCGGCGGATCCGCCGGAGAGCGGTGGATACCGCTACACATCTGGCGTGCCCGGAGGGCACGGCTGTTCGGCTGCGGCTGTCACGCGAACGGCCGCATGCTGAGACGGCTGGAAACTGTCCGAGGCGCATGGCTGACTGGGAGCTCGAGCCCACGAGCACACGCATGGAGGTGACCGTCATGACCGAGCCGATAGCCAGGCCCGTCTCGCAGCTGCGAGCCGGCGACCTGATCGTGCCCGACGACGAGGGGACCGTCTACGTCGTGTGTGCGGTCTCCCAGCCCGTCGGCACCAGCCGTAGGGCCGAGCTCGTCGACGCCCGCACGGGGGAAGCCGGGCGCTGCGTCCGGCTCGAGCTGCACGACGCCGTGCTCACCGTCCCGGGCCGCGCGCAGTGGGTCGTCGTCACGGGCGGAGAGGCCTCCGAGACGCTGCTCGTCGGGCCCGACTTCCGCGCCGGCGACGACGAGCGTCATCGCCACACGTCGTGGGACATCGAGATCGACCTGCTCGGCCGGCCCGGCTGGGAGCAGCTGCGCCGCGGACCGCGGCTGGAGGCCGCGCGCGCCGCCTGATCAGAGGAAGTCGCGCGGGTCGAACTCGTCGATCGGGATGACCTTGATGCGCGGCAACGCCACGGTGAACGCGTCGACGTCGTGCTCGAGGTCGTAGCACTCCAGGCCGCGCGGCACGAGCGCGCTGAAGCGGGAGTTGCGGAACTCGTCGAAGCCCAGCACGGCCACGCGACGCGAGCCGCTGACGAGCGCCTCGACCTGCGGGACGAAGTCGCCGTCGTTGCTCGCGAGCATGACGTCGGCGTCGCGCCGGGCGATCTCCTCCAGCGTGCGCTGGATGGCCAGGTCGACGACCTTCTGGTCGGGCGTTCCCGACAGCGGCACGGGCCGGTAGCCGATCGACGTCAGCGCCTGCACGAACGGCATCGGCAGGTCGGTGTCGACCGCGAGGAAGAACAGGCCCTGCACGGGCTGGCTCCACAGGTCCTCGGCGAACCGGAGCAGCCGGTCCCACCGCGGGCGCTCCTGCGGTTGGGGACGGCGGCCGAGGATCGACATGCCGAGAGTGGCGTCGATGTTCTCGCCGTCCACCAGCAGGTAGGTCTGGGAGCCCGAGTCGCTGTTCACGCTCCGAACCCTACGCGGCCCCGGCGGTCGCCGGAGGCCGCGGACACGACGACGCCCCCGGGACCGAGGTCCCGGGGGCGTCGTGCGGAGGTGGATCAGACCAGGTCGAACCGGTCGAGGTCCATGACCTTCGTCCACGCGGCGACGAAGTCCCGGACGAACTTCTCCTGCGCGTCGGAGCTGCCGTAGACCTCGGCCAGCGCGCGCAGTTCGGAGTTCGAGCCGAACGCCAGGTCGGCACGCGTGCCGGTCCAGCGGCCGTCCTTCGTCGCGAAGCGCGTGCTCGACGGGTCCGTGGCGGTCCACTGGGTGTCGATGTCGAGCAGGTTGACGAAGAAGTCGTTCGTCAGCGTGCCCACGCGATCGGTGAGGACGCCCAGGTCCGAGCCGTCGTAGTTGGCGCCCAGCACGCGCAGGCCACCGACGAGGACGGTCGTCTCCGGGGCGGTCAGCGTGAGCAGGTTCGCGCGGTCGATGAGCTCGTACTCGGCCGGCATGCCGCCCTTGCCCTCGTAGTTGCGGAAGCCGTCGTGACGCGGCTCGAGGTGGCCGAACGACTCGACGTCCGTCTCCTCGAGGCTGGCGTCGACACGGCCCACCGTGACGGGCACCGTGATCTCGACGCCGCCGTCGCGCGCGGCCTTCTCCACCGCGGCCGCACCGGCGATCGCAATGACGTCGGCCAGCGAGACCGCCTTGTCGTAGCCGTCCGCGACGCCCTGGAGGACGTTGAGGACCTTCGCCAGCTGCGCGGGGTTGTTGACCGCCCAGCCGTTCTGCGGCGCGAGGCGGATGCGGGCGCCGTTGAGGCCGCCGCGCTTGTCGCTGCCGCGGTAGGACGACGCAGCGGCCCACGCGGTGGAGACGAGCTCGGAGACGGACAGGCCGGTCTCGAGGACCTTCGCCTTGAGCGCGGTGACGTCGGCGTCGCCGATGACCTCGCCCTCCCACGCCGGCAGCGGGTCCTGCCAGAGCAGGTCCTCCTGCGGGACCTCGGCGCCGAGGTAGCGCGCCTTCGGGCCCATGTCGCGGTGCGTCAGCTTGAACCAGGCGCGGGCGAACGCGTCGGTGAACGCCTGCGGGTCGTTCTTGAAGCGCAGCGAGATCTCGCGGTAGGCGGGATCCTCGCGCAGCGCGATGTCCGACGTGAGCATGCGCGGCTCGCGGGCGCCGGAGCCGTGGGCCTCGGGGACCATGTCGGCGCCGCCGCCGTTGACCGGCCGCCACTGGTGCGCGCCGGCGGGCGAGGTGAACAGCTCCCACTCGTACGCGAACAGGATGTGGAAGAACTCGTTGTCCCAGCGCGTCGGGTGGTAGGTCCAGGTGACCTCGATGCCCGACGTGATGGTGTCGGCGCCGTGGCCGGTGCCGTGGTTGTTCTTCCAGCCCAGGCCGAGCTGCTCGATCGGGGCGCCCTCGGGCTCGGGCTCGAGGTTGTCGGCGTCGGCCGCACCGTGCGTCTTGCCGAAGGTGTGGCCACCGGCGATCAGCGCGACGGTCTCCTCGTCGTTCATGGCCATGCGGCCGAACGTCTCGCGGATGTCACGGGCGGAGGCCAGCGGGTCGGGGTGACCGGCGGGGCCCTCGGGGTTGACGTAGATCAGGCCCATCTGGACCGCGGCGAGGGGAGCCTCGAGCTCGCGGTCGCCGGAGTAGCGGTGCTCGTCGCCCAGCCACTCGGTCTCGGCGCCCCAGTAGACGTCGGCGTCGGCCTCCCACACGTCCTCACGGCCACCGGCGAAGCCGAAGGTCGGGAAGCCCATGGTCTCCAGCGAGACGTTGCCGGCGAGGATCATCAGGTCGGCCCAGCTGATCTTCTGGCCGTACTTCTGCTTGACGGGCCACAGCAGGCGGCGGGCCTTGTCGAGGTTGACGTTGTCCGGCCACGAGTTCAGGGGAGCGAAGCGCTGCTGGCCGGCGCCCGCGCCGCCGCGGCCGTCGGTCACGCGGTACGTGCCCGCGCTGTGCCACGCCATGCGGATCATGAGCGGGCCGTAGTTGCCGAAGTCGGCCGGCCACCAGTCCTTGGAGTCGGTCAGGACGGCGGCGATGTCGGCCTTCACCGCGGCGAGGTCGAGCGAGCCGAACTCCGCGCGGTAGTCGAAGTCGTCGTCCATCGGGTTCCGGACCGGCGCGTTCTTGGCCAGGATGCCCAGGTTGAGGCGCTCGGGCCACCACTTGCGGTTCGCGTCACCGGCCACCGGCTTCGGCAGCTGGTTGTGCACGACGGGGCACTTGCCCTTCGCCTCGTCCGGGTCGTTGACCTCGGCGAGGATCGCGTCGTCGTGGTTCTTGTCAGACATGCTGGTCCTTTCGGGATTCGTCAGGCGTTCTCGGCAGAGCAGGAGGGGCACAGGCCCCAGAAGACGACCTCGGCCTCGTCGATGACGAAGCCGTGGTCCTCGGCGGGCGTGAGGCAGGGCGCGGCGCCGATGGTGCAGTCGATGTCGACGATGCGGCCGCACGACCGGCACACCAGGTGGTGGTGGTTGTCGTCCGTGCGCGACTCGTAGCGCGCCACCGAGCCGGCGGGCTTGATGCAGCGGACGAGGCCCGCGTCGGTGAGGGCGTGCAGGGCGTCGTAGACGGCCTGGTGCGAGATCTCGGGGAGCGTCGACCGGGCGTGGTCGATGATCGTCGAGGTCTCGGCGTGGGGGTTGGCGGCGACGGCGTCCATGACGGCCGTGCGCTGACGCGTGACCCTCAGCCCGGCGTCGCGGAGCGACTGCTCGATGGCGGGAGAGGAGGTCATGGCTCCACCCTAGGGGCTTTTCTTGAATGAATCAAGAAAAGGTCGTGGGTGTGTCGCGCTGGCCCGCGAGCGCGGCCGAGCGGCGGTCGCGCGCCACGATGATGTGCGCGCGGCGCCGACTCGTGAGCAGGCGGGCGTCCCCAAGCCGAATGCGGTCGCCGAAGTCGAACGCCCAGCTCTGGGACCCGCCGGCCGACCGGAGCATCGAGCGCGCCGGGCTCGAGACGTCGCTGTGTAGACCGAACCGAGCACTGAGGTCCTTCGCGGTCATCAGCCGCAGCCGCCCGGGCCGAGGTCGTCGTTCGCGCGCAGCACGACCCAGGCGATCGTGGCGGCACGACGCACCAGAGGCCCACGACGCAGGGCGCGAGGATCGCGGCGAGCGACCGTGGCAGCCAAGCGGCGCATCGCGGTGCGGTGCTCGATCGTGAGCCACTGGTCGGCACACGAGTCGAGCAGCGGCACGAGATCCTCGAGCGCAGGCACCAGGAAGCCCGGGACCCCCGTCCAGTCGAACGGCTCGTCAGGGAGCGGCTCGGCGTCGAGGCGCTCCAGCGTGGCGAGATCCCCGACGAGCTCGACGAGGTCCTGGAGCGGATGAAGGGGGTCGACGTCCCTCCAGCTCGTCACCGGTGTCCGCCAGCCGGCGGCGCCGACGACGCACAGGAACTCGGCACGGAGGCGCTCGATCATCTGGAGCGCCGCGCTGGTCTGGTCCGGCGACACGCGGTCGCGGTGCGCGAACTCGATGAAGTCGCTCAGCAGGTCGGGCAGGAAGCGCGCACCGTCCGGATCATGTCCGGAGGGATCTTCCAGCCAGGAGTTCAGAGCGCCGGCGGCGTCCTCCGGGGTCCAGCACCACGCGTCGCCACCGCGACGCAGGTGATGACCGATCGCTCCCTCGAGCACGCTGACGCACGCGCCGTACGGGTAGGCGCGGGCTCGTGGCTTGCGCAGGAACTCGTGCGAAGCCATCGCGGCGATGGACGGGTCCGGATCGGACGAGGCCGGCAGGTCGGGAAGCGCGTGGAGGTGGCGACGGATCATGGGAGGAGACGGTAGGACCGGGATACGACAACCCGTGCCGCTCGTCCACAGCCACCCGTCGCGGCTGTCGGCCCCGCGTGCTTTGCTGGAATCGAACCGACCCCGAGGAGATCAGATGCCGCTGACCGGAGAGTACGAACCGAGCACGTCCGAGTGGGCCCGTACGCAAGCCGAGACCTTCGAGGCCACCGACGGACGCGAGGCCAACCTGCTGCAGGGGGTGCCGATCATCGTCCTCACCAGCGTGGGTGCGAAGTCGGGCAAGCTGCGCAAGACCGCGCTCATGCGCGTCGAGCACGAGGGTGACTACGCCGTCGTCGCCTCGAAGGGCGGCCACCCGTCACAGCCCAACTGGTACTGGAACCTCAAGGCGAACTCGCACGTCGAGCTGCAGGACGGCGCCGACAAGCGGGACTACCGCGCCCGCGAGCTCGAGGGCGAGGAGTACGAGACCTGGTGGGAGCGCTCGGTGGCCGTGTGGCCCGACTACGCGAACTACCAGAAGAAGACCGACCGGAAGATCCCCGTGTTCGTGCTCGAACCGATGGGCTGAGTCGCGCTCGAGACGGTCGCGGCCCCGACCTGCCACGTGCGCAGGTCGAGTCCGCGGACCGTGTCGGCCAGCACGTCCAGGCGCGCGGCCTCGTCCAGGGTCGCGGCCCCGGCCTTGACCAGGGCCTCCTTGCGCGTCCACAGACGCGTGAAGTCACCGCCCGTCGCGAGCCACGCCCGCTCCGCCTCGGTGATCGCCCGCTGGGGAGCCGGTCCGGCGATCGGAGGCTCCACGTCGACGCCGCAGGGCCCGTGGGTGGCCAAGGCCACCACGGCACCACCGGCGTGGGCCCAGCTGACGCCGACCTCGGGCCGACCGAGAACCGAGGGACGTCCATGGTCGACGCCGCCGCAGGAGGGACAGAGCTGGACCAGTCGCACGTCGTCCGCCTCCGTGTCGAGCAGCGCGGCGACGCACGCGCGGGCCAGGGCGCGGGCCGCCGTGAAGAAGGCGCGGTCGAGGGGATCGGCGAGCCGGTCGCGTCGCGCCTCAGCCATGCGCCACCCGCCCGGCGATGATCGATGCCACCTCGCGCGCGACGGGCGGACGCACGAGCTCCCCGTGGGAGGCGTCGACGGGGACGACGTCGAGGGCGCCGGTCACGTACGGCTCCCAGCCCTCCGCCGCCAGCCAGTCCTCGGGGCGTGGCTTCGCGGCGACCACGACCGTCGCGTCGCCGGAGAGCACGGCATGGTGCGACGTCCGGGTGAGGCGGGCGGCCTCGGACACGGACGCGAGGCAGCCGGCCAGGGTGCGCTCGGGCAGCCGGCCCACCGCGCTGCCCGACGCCCGCAGGAGTCGCACCGCGGTGTCGCGGTCGAGGTCCTCGTCCGGATCGTCCAGCCCGCCGAGTCGCAGGATGCCGCGCAGCGCCTCCGCCTCCGTCGGGTCGGGGAGGTACCGCCACTGGTCGGCCGGATAGGCGTCGAGCAGCACGACCGCACCCACGTCCTGCCCGTCGCCACGAGCCTGGGCGGCCACCGCGTGAGCGGCCATCCCGCCGAGGGACCAGCCCGCCACGTGGAAGCGTCCCGTCCCGACGACCTCGCGGATCGCCGTCAGCTGTCGCTTCGCGAGGGCGTCCAGGTCGGCGACGGGCTCGGGTTCCCCCCGCTCGAGTCCGGGCGCCTGGATCGTGTGCACCGGGACGTCGGGCGGCAGCGACGGGAGCAGCGAGGCGTAGCACCAGCCGAGGCCGCCGGCCGGCGGCAGCAGGAACAGCGGCGACACGTCCGGACGCCCCCGGCGCAGGGTGAGGATCTCGCCGGTCTCGGCGTCCGGCGCACCGCGAGCCGCCCGGCGCGCCAGCAGGGACGGCGTCGGCGCCTCGAAGACGTCGGCCAGCCGGAGCTCCACGCCGAGGTCGGACTCGAGGCGGTCGAGCAGCCTCAGCACCCGCAACGAGTCGCCGCCGAGCGCGAAGAAGTCCTGGTCGGCACCCACGCGTGGTAGGCCGAGCACGTCCGAGAAGGCCGCGCACACGCGCTGCTCGAGCAGTCCGGCGGGCACCGCACCCGCCGCGGCGACCGGGGGCCGGAACGTCCGCGCGAGGGCGGCCCGGTCGACCTTCCCGCTCGTCGTGAGCGGCACGGCGTCGACGCGGATCCAGTGGTGGGGCAGCACCGAGGACGGGAGCACCGAGGCAGCCCGGTCGCGCAGACCGTCGGCGGTGACGGAGGGGTCCGCGGCGAACCACAGCACGAGTCGGTCGTCGACCACGGCGGCGGCACACGCGTCGACGACCTCGGACACGGCGGCCTCGACCTCGCCCAGCTCGAGGCGCTGGCCGCGCACCTTGACCTGGTCGTCGGCTCGGCCGAGGTACTCCAGCGCCCCGTCCGCGCGCCACACGGCTCGGTCGCCGGTGCGGTACAGCCGGTCGCCGTGGCCACGCAGCATCTCCGGCGCCGGAACGAATCGCTCCGCCGTCAGGTCGGGGCGACCCGCGTAGCCCTCGGCGAGCTGCACCCCGGCGAGCCAGAGCTCGCCGGGAGCGCCGATGGGCCGAGGTCGAAGCCGGTCGTCGAGGACGAAGCAGGCGGTGTTCCAGATCGGGCGTCCGATCGGCACGTCCGGCTCGCCGGGCGCGCAGTCCCAGGCGGTGACGTCGACGGCCGCCTCCGTGGGCCCGTACAGGTTCGTCGGCGGGACGCCGAAGGCCTCGGCGCACACGGTGACGAGGTCGGGTGTGAGGGCCTCGCCGCTCGTGACGAGGTGCCGCACGTGGGGCACGGCGTCGCGCGCGACCGGGTCGGCGAGGAAGGCCCGCAGCATCGACGGGACGAAGTGCAGCACGTCGACCTCGTGCCGCGCGACGACGTCGGCGATCGCGCGCGGCTCCCGGTGCGATCCCGGTGGCGCGATCACGAGGGTGGCGCCGTTCTGGAGCGGCCAGAACAGCTCCCACACCGAGACGTCGAAGGAGATCGGCGTCTTGTGCAGCACGCGGTCGCCGATGCCGACCGGCAGGTGGTGCTGCATCCACGCGAGGCGGTTGTCGATCGCGCGGTGGCTCACGACGACGCCCTTGGGACGGCCCGTCGAGCCCGACGTGAACAGCAGGTAGGCCGGGGCGTCGACGTCCACGGGCGGCTCGACCGCGCGTGTCGGGCCTCGCTCCCCGAGCGCCTCGGGGGAGAGCACGACCCGGGCGCCGGCGTCCTCGCGCATCGCCGCGACGCGCGCGACCGGCAGGTCGGGATCGAGCGGCAGGTACACGGCGCCGAGGAGGGCGATGGCGTGGACGGCCTCGATGAGTCCTATCGAGCGCTCCAGGGCCACGCCCACCACGTCGCCGGGTGCGACGCCCCGGTCGCGCAGCGAGCCGGCCAGCACCGCGGCCCGCTGGGCGAGCTCGGCGTACGTGACGGTCTCCTCGCCGTCAACGACCGCCACGGCCTCCGGTGTGCGGGCGACCTGATCGAGGAAGCGCCGTCCCAGGGTCCCGGACGCCCGCTCGACGTGCGTCGCATTGGACCCGTGGACGACCCTCTCGAACTCGGCGGGCGTCGTGAGCGCGAGGTCGGCCACCTCCGCGTCGGCGGGCGCGGCGGCCCAGGTGTCCAGCCAGGTCGCGATCCGGTCGAGGTGTCCTTCGACGTCCGTCGCGGCGTAGAGGCGGGGATTGGCGTCGAGCTCGAGTCGTACCGCACGCCCGCGACCGGGCACGCCTCGCAGGCAGATCGTCATGTCCTCGACCGGGCCGGCGGTGAGGTTGCGGACGTGCCCTCTCGAGTCCCCGAGGCGCAGCGACAGATCGAACGGCACGAGGTTGGCCTGCACCCCGAAGAGCTGGCGCCCGTCCACGCGCAGCACGCGGGCCAGGTCCTCCTGACGGTGCACGGGATGGGCGCGGACCTCGGCGTGGTCGCGGCTCGTGGCGGCGACGCACGAGGCGACGGTTCCCTCGGCGGGCACGGCGACCGGCAGGACGTTCATCGCCGTGCAGACCGTGGTGCCGGCGGGCAGGACTCCGATCCCCGGCCGCGTGCGATTCATGAGCGGCACCCCCAGCCGGGTCGCCGGGCTCCCCGTGAACCGTGCGACGTAGGCGCCGAGGGCCGCGAGGACGACATCGGGCCATGCGGCGTCGAGCCGCGTGGCGGCCTCCACGAGGCGCTGCTGCGCCTGCTGCCCGAGGTCCGCGGAGGCCCTCAGGGCGCGGGGTGCGGGCAGGGCCGTGCGGCCGGAGGGGGAGACCTCGCCGTCCATCGAGGGGAGGCGATCCCGCCAGAAGTCGTCGGCCGCCGCGAGCTCCTGGTCGCGCCGATCGGCCTCGACGAGATCGGCGAGCGGCACCGCCTCAACGGGTGCAGCGCCGTCGTACAGGGCGGCGACACGACGAAGGAGCTGCTGGGCGCCGTAGCCGTCGAGGACGACGTGGTGCGCCGCGTGGTACCACCAGCATCGACCGTCAGGACGTCGCAGCAGCGCGGTGCGGCAGGTCTCGACGGCGAGGTCGAGCGGTCGTGCGAGGTCGGCCTCCAGCCAGGCGGACGCCGCGTCCTCGTCCGGAACGTCGATCACGACCAGCCGGTGCGCAGGCGGCACGACACGCTGCTCCGGACCGGTCGGACCGAGGCGGAAGACGGTGCGCAGCTGCTCGAACTCGGCGTAGGCGCCCTGCACGGCGACCGCGAGGGCGGCCGGGTCGACCGGACCGTCGAGCTCGACCACCTCGGCCGTGGTGTGGCACGGGTTGTCGGGGTCGAGGTGGTGGGCGAAGTACAGCCCTCGCTGCGCGGACGTCAGGGGCAGCCAGGAGGCGGTCACCGGGTCGCCGCGACGTGTTCCTGCTCGAGCAGGAACGTCAGCGTGGGCCGGCGCACGAGCTCGCCGAAGTCGATGTCCACTCCGGCGTCGGCGAGATCGTCGAGCAACTCGAAGGCGCGGAGGGAGGACAGGCCCACGGAGAACAGGTCGGTCTCGGGATCGGCCAGCACGGACCCGAGCGCGGCACCCGGCAGCGCGCGGGAGAGGGACGCCCGCACGACCGCCGCCCAGCCCGACGGGTCCTCGGTCGGCACGAGCCGGTCGACCACGTCCCGGGTGAGGGTCACGACGCCGCAGGAGTCGGCCACGATGTCGAGCGCGCGCGCGTGCTGCTCGTGGGTGAAGGCGGCGATCGCGTCGGCGGGCACGAACGGGTGCACCTCGCGCTGGAAGGCGTCGAGAGCGGTGGCCGTGATCCCGATGTGGGCGTACACCCCCGTGATGACGAGCTGGTCGCGGCCGGCGGCGGCGAGACGCTCGCCGAAGTCGGACTTGGCGAAGGCGCTGTACCGGCGCTTCGTGACGAGGTGGTCGCCCGGCGCGGGCGCGACGCTGGGCACGATGGCCGTGTCCGCGGCGACCGCGCGCATGCCTGGACCCCACAGGTCGCCCTGGAGGCCGCGGTCGGAGTGGTCCCCGTCCTGTGCCGTGTAGAACACGGGCACCCCGGCTCCACGCGCCGCGGACAGGATGCGTGCGGTCGCGTCGAGCGCGGTCGTCAGGGCCGGGCATCCCGGGTCGAACGGGCGCAGGAAGTACTCCTGGAGATCGTGCACGAGCACGGCCGCGCGACGGGGATCGAGGTCCCAGCCGGCCTTGCTCGCAGGCAGGCCCCGGTCGGGCGGCAGCGGGGCCGCGTAGTCGATGAGGGTGGGCAGGGAGGTCATCGCATCTCCTCGGTCAGGCGGACCAGCGCCGGGCGAGCACCCGGCGCAGGTCGCGGCGGCTGTTCTTGCCGACATGGGTCCCGGGCAGGGCGTCGACGAACCGGAACTCGTCGGGAAGCTTGTGGGTGGCCAGCCCGCTGGCGCGCAGGTGGTCGGCGAGGTCGGTGGGCTCTGGACGCCCGGATTCGATCCGCACGGCCACGCAGATCCGCTCGCCGAGCACGTCGTCGGGGAGGCCGACCGCGACGGCGTCGAGGACGTCGGCATGGGCCAGTAGCGGGGTCTCGATCTCGTCGGGGCCGATCTTCTCCCCGCCGCGGTTGATCTGGTCCTTCTCCCGACCGGTCACGACGAGGTGTCCGCTCGTCAGTCGGCGCACGAGGTCGCCGGTGCGGTAGAAGCCGTCCTCGGTGAAGCTGTCGCGGTCGGCCGCCTCGGCGCGGTAGTAGCCGCGGATCGTGTAGGGCCCACGCGTCTGCAGGCGGCCGTCGTCGTCCACCCGGACCTCGTCGTGCTCGGAGATGGGCCGGCCCTGGGTGGTCAGCACGATCTCGTCGGGATCCTCGTCACGCGTGTAGTTGACCAGTCCCTCGGCCATGCCGAAGACCTGCTGGAGTCGGCCGTGCAGCACGGGCTGGACCTCGGCGGCCACGGCGTCGCTGAGCCTCGCCCCACCGATCTGCACGAGTCGCAGGCTGGACAGGTCGGGCGCCCTACGTCGGGCGGCCGAGATCCAGGCCTGGGCGAGCGGCGGCACGAGCGGCACGATGTCCACGCGATCGCGCTCGATCAGCCCGAAGGCCGTTCGCGGGCTGGGATCGCGGGCCAGGACGACACACCCACCGACATGCCAGACGCCCAGCACGCCGGGCGAGCTCATCGCGAAGTTGTGCGACACCGGCAGTGGCACCAGCATCACGCTGGACGCGTCGAGCCCGCAGATGGTGGCCGACTCGCGCACGGAGTACAGGTAGTCCGCCGCCGTGCGCGGGATCAGCTTCGACAGTCCGGTCGTGCCGCCCGAGAGCTGGAGGAAGGCGACGTCCTCGGCGCCGGTCGTGGGTCGTGCCGGCGTCGCGGCGTCGACCACGCCGTCCCACCCCGCCACGTCCACGAGAGCGGGCGCGTCGACGGAGGTGCGCTCGGCCACCCGCCGGTGCAGCGCGGCCGCGTCCGTGTCGGTGCCGCACAGCACGAGAGCCGCGGCGTCCGCGACGTCGCAGAAGTGCGACAGCTCGGCCTCGCGGTGGGTGGGAAGTGCGAAGACAGGCAGCGCGCCCAGGCGGAACAGGCCCAGGACGACCGCGCCGAACTCCACGACGTTCGGCAGGGCCACGACGACGCGGTCGCCCGGGTCCACACCGGCCTCGGCCAGGCGGGCAGCGGCGCCGTCCGCGTGACGTCCGAGGTCGGCGTAGGTCCATCGCTGCTCGACGCCGTGGGCGTCACGACCCACCAGCGCGGTGCGTCCGGCGAACCGCGCCGTGCGGTCGGCGACGAAGTCCGCGAACGTCTCGTCCGTCCACAGCCCGAGGTCGCGATACCGCTGCCTCGCGTCGTCGGGCCAGCTGCGGACCGGTGCGAGCGGCGACCTCACAGTCCCACCGCCCGACTCATCGTGCCGAGCTTCGCCGCGGTCTCCTCCGCCTCGGCGCGGGGGTCCGAGCCGTCGACGATCCCGGCTCCGGCGAAGAGCCGCAGGCGCTCGCCGGCGAGCACGCCTGCGCGGATCGTGACGGCCAGCTCGCCGTCGCCGCGGCCGTCCATCCAGCCGACGAAGCCACCGAACGGCCCGCGCAGGCCCGGCCCCTCCAATCGGTCGATGAGGCCGGTGGCGGCCTCGGTCGGGACGCCGCCGACCGCCGGTGTGGGGTGCAGGAGCCGGCCGAGGTCGAGCGCGGTGTGCTCGCCCGGCTCCGCCAGCCGGCCGCGCAGTGGGCTCGCGAGGTGCCACATCGAGTCCGTCGCGATCACCTCGGGACGGTCCGGGACCTCGAGCCGGTCGCACACGGGCGCGAGGGCCTCGGCGATGTGCCGCACCACGAACGCGTGCTCGGCGAGGTCCTTCGTGGAGTCCGCCAGGGCCGAGGCCCGGCGTGAGTCCTCGTCGGGGTCGGAGGAGCGCGGCACCGAACCGGCGAGCGGGGTGCTGGAGATCTCGGCACCGCGGCGACGGACGAGCAGCTCCGGGCTGGCGCCCACGAGCCACGGCGCGTCGGGGGCGTCGTCGAGCGGCAGGCAGAACACGTACGGACCGGGGCGCCCCGTCAGCAGGGCTGAGGTGATCTCCCCGGGGGAGAGCGCCGGGCTGCTGCACACCTCGAGGCACCGCCCGAGCACGACCTTCGCGACGTCCCCCGAGGCGATGCGGTCGAGCGCGGAGGCGACCAGGACGCGATAGCCCTCGGCGGTCGGCTCGGCGACCACGTCGTGCACGCGGGCGCGCGGCGCGACGGGCTCGGCGTGCCGCAACGTCCGCGGCGTGACGAGGTGCGCCACGACCGGACCGCCCCGCCGGAACGCAGCGCTGAGGACGGCGCGCTCGCCCGGCTGCAGCGCGGCGCGCACGTGGGTCGCGAGTCCGGCATCGTCGTTTCGCGCGTGCAGCGTGCGGCGCACCTCGTCGGCCGCGAACGGGTCCGAGCCGGCGAAGACCAGCGGTGAGTGCCGTAGTGCCGGGGCCGTGAGGGTGGGCTGGAGGGTGGGGTTCACAGGGAGGCGCCTCCGTCGACGTGGATCTGCTGCAGGGTGATGTGGCGGGCCTCCGGCGAGAGCAGGAACTCCACCAGCGCGGCGACGTCGTCCGGGACGGCGATGCGCCCGAGGGGGATGCCGACGCGGAACGAGGCGGGGTCGCCGTCGAGGGCGGCGCGACGCCCGGCCGCGGGGTCGGGCCACAAGTCGCGCTGCATGGCGGTGTCGGTCGACCCCGGCTCCACGACGTTGCAGCGGATCCCGCGCGCGGCGAGCTCGAGACCCGCAGCACGCACGAGCGCAGCCGTGGCGGCCTTGGACGCGGAGTAGGCGAGCATGCCGGTGCGGGGCACCCGCGCGGCATTCGAGCCGACCACGGCGACGGCTGCTCCGTCGCGCAGGCGCGGCTCGACGGCCTGGAGGCAGTGCAGGATGCCCGTCGTGTTCACATCGAAGTGCTGCTGCCAGTCGCTGGGCCGCGTGTCGCGCAGGCCTCCGGGGACGAGGACGCCGGCGGCGCAGGCCAGGCCGTCCACGGGGCCGAGGGCCTGCGCGGCCGCGGCGACCGCGTGGTCCACGTCCTCGGCCGACCGGACGTCGGCGACCTCGGTGTGGACGGGCCCCAGTCCCTCCGCCGTCTCGGCCAGACCGTCGGCGTCGACGTCGATCAGCCCGAGCGACCACCCGGCGGCGCCGAGCCGGTGGGCGATCGCCCTGCCGATGCCCGACGCGGCACCCGTGACGACGGCGACCCGCCCCACTGAGACCTTCATGTGACGATGGTAAGGCAAGCCTTACGCACGTCCAGTGAGGGTCCCGCGGAGCGGGATGCGGGTGCCGGTGACAGGAATCGAACCTGCACGCCCGTGAGGACACCAGGACCTAAACCTGGCGCGTCTACCGTTCCGCCACACCGGCAACGGCCCCAGCGTAGGGCCGCGTGACCGCGACCGTCAGGCCGCGTCGAGGCCCAGGTCGCGTCGCAGCTTCGCGACGTGTCCCGTGGCCTTCACGTTGTACTGCGCGAGCTCGACGTTGCCCTCGGCGTCGATGACGAAGGTCGAGCGAATGACGCCCTCCACGACCTTGCCGTAGAGCTTCTTCTCGCCGAACGCGCCGTACGCGCCGAGGACCTGCTTGTCCGGATCGGACAGCAGCGTGATCGACAGGCCGTCGCGCTCACGGAACTTCGCGAGCTTCTCGGGCTGGTCGGGGCTGATGCCCAGCACGTCGTAGCCCTCGGCCTGCAGCCGGTCGATGGAATCGCTGAAGTCGCAGGCCTGCTTCGTGCAGCCCGGCGTCATCGCGGCGGGGTAGAAGTAGACGATCACGCGGCGGCCGCGCAGGTCCGAGAGCGTGACGGTCTTCCCGGCGTCGGTCGGGAGGGTGAAGTCGGGGGCCGGATCGCCGGGCTGCAAGCGGGTCGTCATGGGCACTATCCTGACAAGGCACCCCGCACCGAACCGAGAGGACTCCCGTGGCACGAGGAAATGCGGACCCCGCCCAGGCGTCCCCCGACGAGATCGTCGACGAGCTCGAGGTGCTGCTCACGCGGCTCAGCGGCAACATCGACGAGCTCGTCGATCGCGTGAAGCCCGGCAACATCGCCAAGCGCCAGGTGCAGCGCCTCAAGGACTACTTCGTCGACGAGGAGACCGGTCCGCGATTCGAGCACATCGTCCCGGTCGTCGCCGCCACGGTCGGCACGATCGCCGGCATCGCGGTGCTGCGCCGACTCCTGAAGTGATGGACGCCAAGCTCCCGATCCGGATGCTGCACGACCGGCTCCTGGTCTCGCTCGACAAGGAGGCCGGCGACCGCCGCTCGTCCGGCGGCATCGTCATCCCCGCCACCGCGGCGATGGGCCGCCGGCTGGGCTGGGCCCGGGTCGAGGCCGTGGGCTCGCAGGTCCGGTCGGTCGAGGTCGGCGACCGGGTCCTGTTCGACCCCGACGACCGCGCCGAGGTCGAGGTGCGCGGCGAGAGCTTCATCCTGCTCCGGGAGCGCGACCTGCACGCGGTGGCCTCCGAGCGGATCGACGAGGGCCAGACCGGCCTGTACCTGTGAGCGATCGCGACCGGCTCCCGTTCCGCCGGTTGCGCGTGCCCCGCCTCGAGGTCACGCTGCAGGACCGGGTCGGCCGCGTGCGCCGCAGTTGGCGCATGCTGCTGCGGATCGCCCTGTCCACGGGGGCCGCGTTCGCCATCGCCACCTACGTCCTGGGCCACAGCCAGGCGTTCTTCGCACCGATCGCGGCCGTGATCACGCTGATGGGCGGCGCCGGCCGACGCCAGCGCGTCGTCTTCGAGCTCGTGCTGGGCGTGGCGTTCGGCGTGCTCGTGGGCGAGATGCTGATCCTGGCGATCGGCCGCGGCGCCTGGCAGATGGCGCTGGTCGCGTCGCTCACCGCCGTGGTGGCGATGCTGTTCAACCTGCGCGGGATGGCGCTCACGCAGGCCGTCAACTCGGGCGTGCTGCTGGCGGCGATCGTCCCGCTCGCGGGCGCGGCCAACCCTGCCGTGAGCCGCTTCATCGATGCCCTCATCGGCGGCCTGTGCGGCTTCGCGATGCTGCTCGTGCTGCCGCGCAACACCCGCCGCGACATCGACGAGGGCCTGCAGGAGCTGCTCGCCGGGCTGACCGGAGTCCTGGAGCGGATCGCCGCGGCCATGCGCGGTCACGACGCCCAGCTGGCCGACGCCGCCCTCGCCGAGGCACGCGACGCGCAGCCGATCATCGAGTCGCTGCACGCGACGGCCGCCAACGTCAGCGAGATCGTGCGGCTCGCGCCGCTGCGCTGGAAGGAGCGCGCCGACGTCGAGCGGTACGCCGGCAGCGTCAACGACCTCGACAACGCGATGCGCGACGCCCGGGTGCTCGCGCGTCGCGTCGGGGCGATGCTGCGCCACGGCGAGCATGCGCCCGACGGCCTGGCCGAGTCCGTCGAGACCCTGGTCGAGGCCGTGCGCATCTACGCCGACGAGTACGCCTCCTCCGTCGACCTCGAGCGGGCGAACGAGCGCCTCGTCCAGGCCTCCGACCTGGCGATGCACGCCATGGCCGACCGACTCACCGTCAACACGGCCTCGATCGCCGCCCAGGTGCGGTCGCTCGCGGCCGACCTGCTGATGGCCGGGGGAGTGCCGCGCACGGCCCTCGACGACCTGCTGGACGTGGACTGATGGAGCCCCGTCACCTGCTCGCCGAGCTGCGCCGACGCCTCGCCGAGCTGGTCCACGACGACGAATCCGACGAAACGCCGCCGGAACCCTCGACAGACGAGGATTGATCCACTAGTTTCGACAGGTCGCTCCGACCGGAGTGACACGTCACACAGACGCAGGAGGTGAGCACCGATGACCCCGTTCCTCGTGTTCACGAACGCCGCCGGGCGCTCCTCCGTCGTGTTGCTGACCTAGTCGACTTCTCTCTGTCGACACGTATCACCAGCCGCTTCGGACGCTCGTCCGGAGCGGCTCTTCTTTTGCCCACCATCCACACGAATCAGAAAGGAGGCGCGTCATGACCACGACTCTCACCCACCTCATGCCCGCGAACACCACCCCTGCCCCGACACCCGTCCCGAACTCCGGGACCGTCCACGCGGAGGCGACCACGGGAGAGGAGGTGACCTCCATGTCGTTGTTCGAACTGAAGATCAAGCCGCGACCGCGCCCCGATCTCGATCGCGTCGTGGTCCTGGAGCGGGTGAAGCACCGTCGACGCGCGCAGCGCCAGACCCGTTCCGTCTACAGCCAGGTGTGGGGCGTTCGCGCCAACCGCTGACTGAACCGCCACGAGGCGCGTACCCGGACTCTCGTCCCGGTACGCGCCTCGTTCGCGTTCTACGGCGTCAGCGGCCCTGCAGCGCCTCGGCATAGGCCAGGATCCGCTTCGCGTCGCGGATGTGCAGCTCCTCGATCATCTTGCCGTTGTACGTGGCGACGCCCTTCTTCTCGGCCATCGCCTCGTCGAACGCGGCGATCATGCCTTGGGCGCGCTCGATGTCGGCCTCGCTGGGCGCGAACGCGGCGTTGGCCGGCTCCACCTGCGAGGGGTGGATGAGGGTCTTGCCGTCGAAGCCCATCTCGCGGCCCTGACGGGCCTCGGCGGCGAAGCCCTCGTCGTCCTTGACGTCGTTGTAGACGCCGTCGATGACGACCTTGCCCGCGGCGCGGACGGCCAGCAGGGTCCACGACAGGGCCGTGAGCACGAGCGGGTTGCGGCCCGGGACGTGCAGCCCGTAGGTCTCGTTCACGATGTCGTTGGTGCCCATGACGATCACCGTGAGGCGCTCGTGCGCCGCGGCGATCTCCTCGGCGTGCAGCAGGGCGGTGGGCGTCTCGATCATGGCCCACAGCTGCGTGTGCGCCGGGGCGCCCGCGGCCTCGATGGCGGCGACGAGGTCGCGCACCTGCTGGGCGGACTCGACCTTGGGCACGAGGATCGCGTCGGGGCCGGCCTGCGCGGCCGCCGCGACGTCGTCGTCGTGCCACTGCGTGCCGATCGAGTTGACGCGGATGGCCAGCTCGCGGTGGCCGTACTCGCCCGAGGTGACCGCGGCGCACACGTTGGCGCGACCGGTCTCCTTGGCGTCGGGGGAGACGGAGTCCTCGAGGTCGAGGATCAGCGCGTCGGCGTCGATCGACTTGGCCTTCTCCAGCGCGCGCTCGTTGGCGCCCGGCATGTAGAGGACGGAGCGGCGGGGACGGATCTCGGTCATGTCAGGCTCCTCAGAGGTCGTAGGCCGCGGCCAGCTCGGGGTCGCGCTCGGCGAGGGACTTGGCCAGGTCGAGCATGACGAGGCACTGCTTGCAGGAGGCGTCGTCCTCCATCTTGCCGTCGATCATGACGGCGCCGGAGCCGTCGCCCATCGCCTCGACGACGCGCTTCGCGTGCGCGACGTCCTCGGGGCTGGGGGAGAAGACCTTCTTCGCGATGTCGATCTGCACCGGGTGCAGGCTCCATGCGCCGACGCAGCCGAGGAGGAACGCATTGCGGAACTGGTCCTCGCACGCGACGACGTCCTTGATGTCACCGAACGGGCCGTAGAACGGGAGGATGTCGTTCATCGCGCAGGCGTCGACCATGCGCGCGATCGTGTAGTGCCACAGGTCCTGCTGGTACGTGGTGCGGCCGACGGTGAGGTCATCGCCGGTCGGGTCCTGGCGCACGATGTAGCCGGGGTGGCCGCCGCCCACGCGGGTGGTCTTCATGCGGCGGCTCGCGGCGAGGTCGGCCGGGCCGAGGCTGATGCCCTGCATGCGCGGGCTGGCCGCGGCGATCTCCTCGACGTTGGCGACGCCCTCGGCGGTCTCGAGGATCGCGTGCACGAGGATCTGGCGGTCGAGGCCGGCGCGGGCCTCGAGCTGGGCCAGCAGGCGGTCGACGTAGTGGATGTCCTGGGCGCCCTCGACCTTCGGCACCATGATGACGTCGAGCTTGTCGCCGATCTCGGTGACCAGCGTGATGAGGTCGTCGAGCACCCACGGGGAGTCGAGGCTGTTGACGCGGGTCCACAGCTGCGTGTCACCGAAGTCGGTGGCCTTCGCGATGTCGACCAGGCCCTGGCGTGCGGCCTCCTTCTTCTCGGTCTTCACCGCGTCCTCGAGGTTGCCGAGGATGATGTCGACCTTCTTCGCGATGTCCGGCACCTTCGCGGCCATCTTCTCGTTGCTCGGGTCGAAGAAGTGGATCATCCGGCTCGGGCGGAACGGGACGTCGGAGCTGGGCTTCGGGGCGCCGACGGCCAGCGGACGCAGGAAGGCACGAGGATTGCGCACGGGAACTCTCTTCCGTGGGAGTCAGGGTCGGGGCCAGTATGGCGCGCCGCGCCCGGACGGGCGCGACGGGTCCGGGCTCACGGACCTCCGCCCGCCTCGAGATGTGCTCCTCAATCCACCTTTCAGGACCTCTCAAAGGTGGATTGAGGAGCACATCTCGGGAGCTAGAGGATCTCGTCGACTGACTCGATGGGCCGGGCCAGACGCGCGCCCTTGTCGGTCACGACGAAGGGGCGCTCGACGAGGATCGGGTGCTCGACCATCGCGGCCAGGATCTGGTCGTCGGTGGCGTCGGCGAGACTTAGCTCGCGGTAGAGCGGCTCGCGCCTGCGAGCCGCCTGGGCCGGGGTGAGCCCGGCCGCGGCGAAGAGGTCGCGCAGCTGCTGCTCGGTCCAGCCCGCGTCGACGTACTTCACGATCGTCGGCTCGACGCCGGCCTCGCGGAGCCGGTCCAGCGTCTTGCGGGAGGTCGTGCAGCGGGGATGGTGATAGATCGTCGCGTCCACGTCTCCACCGTAGTGCGGTGAGCGCCCTAGGCTGCGGGACATGACAACGGCCTCGCACGACCGGACCGGGTTTTGGTCCCGCCCCACCATCGGGAAGGCCGTGCTTCTCGTGCTCGGCTACCTCGCGTTCTACCTGGCCGTCGGCCAGCTGATCGGCCGCCTCTTCGGCGGCGGAGTGGACGAGGACGATCCACTCGGCACGGCCGGCGGCATCCTGCTCGTCGCCGCACCGATCGCGATCGGCGGAGTGGCGCTCGCGCTCTTCGCGGCGCGCCAGGGCTGGCTCGCGGAGATCTTCGGCCGTCAGCCGGTGGAGGGCCGACGCTGGATGTGGATCGCGCCGGTGCTCGTCCTCGGCGCGATCGTGGCGCACCTCGCCGGCGTCGACTGGAGCCGCTGGAGCGCCGGCCAGCTGGCCGCTCTCGCCGTGCTGGGCGTCTGCGTCGGCTTCACCGAGGAGCTCGCCACGCGAGGCTTCGTGGTGCGGATGGTTCGTGAGGCGGGACACGGTGAGCGGCTCGTGGCCTTCCTGTCGTCCCTGCTGTTCGCGCTCATGCACCTGAGCAACCTGATCTCGGGGATGAGCCTGCAGGTCGTGGCCGGGACAGTGGTCTACACCTTCGCGTTCGGCATGTGCATGTACCTGACCATGCGGGTCACGGGAACGATCTGGGCCGCGATCGTCCTGCACGGCCTCACCGACCCGACCACGATGCTCGCGGCGGGCGGGATCGACACCGCTGTGGGCGCAGCGCCCAGCGGCTCGTCGCAGGTGGCGCTCGTCCTGACCACGGCACTGATCGCGTTCGGGTTCGTGGCGGTCCTGTTCGTGAAGGGACGCGGAGGCGTCACCACACCCGAGGGATGACCTCGAGCGTCGCGCCGGACTCCACGCCGCCGGCCGGGACCACGGCCACCGCGTCGGCATCGGCGAGGCCGCGGAGCATGTGAGGACGGCTCGTTCCTGCCGGGACGAGGCCGTCGGGAGTGCGCGCGGCGGGGACGAGCGTGGTGCCGGCCCGACCCTCGAACCCCGCGGCGGCCACCTCCTGGTCGAGCCGGGGCAGTGGCGCGTCCGTGAAGCCCGCGACGAGCGCCGGCACGAAGGACAGCGCGGTGACGGCGGCGGCCAGCGGATTGCCGGGCAGTGCCAGCCACGGGCGGCCGTCGGGCAGGACGGCCAGCGAGACCGGGTGGCCGGGACGCATGTCCACGCCACGGAACCGGACGTCGGCGCCGAGCCGGTCCCACGCGGACTCGATCGGGTCGGCGGGGGACCGTCCGGTGCCGCCGGCGCTGACCACGAGGTCGGCGTCGCTGTGCCCGACCTGGGCGACCAGCGCGGAGGCGTCGTCGTGGACGCGCTCGTGGTGGGAGGTCTTGGCGCCGAGCGCCGCCAGCAGGGGCGGCAGCATCGGGGTCATGACGTCGCGGACCTGTCCGGCCGCGGGAACGCCGGCACCGATGAGCTCGTCACCGGTGACGAGCAGGTGGACGAGCGGCGCATGACGCACGCGGACGAGGTCGTGGCCCGCGGCCGCCAGCACCGCCAGCCGGGCCGGCGTCAGCAGTGAACCCGACGGCACGATGACATCGCCCTCCTGCGCCTCCTCGCCGGCCGGACGGACGTGGCGGCCCGCCGGGGGAGCCTCGCCCTGTAGGAGCTCGCCGTCGAGCTCGCCCCGCTCCGTCGGGAGCACGGCGTCGGTGCCCTCGGGCGGCACGCCGCCCGTGACGATGGGCCGGGCGCGACCCGACTCCAGTGGCTCGTCGGACTCGTCCAGCCGCCACGGACCCGGGCCCGTCACGGCCCAGCCGTCCATCGCCGAGGTCGCGGCGTGAGGGACGGAGCCGAGCGCGCACAGGTCGGCCGCGGCGGTGGTGCCGAGGGCGCCGTGCACGTTGAGGTCGGTGGGCTCGGCCGGGCGCGCGGCCGCGCGGGCCAGCTCCCGGGCCCGCTCCCAGGGCGGATCGGTCACGCGAAGTCCTCGGCCGCCCGCTCGGCCCGCGTGATGAGCTCGGTCATGCCGTCGGCGCCGGCGTCGGCGCGCCCCGCGGCGTAGCCCACGAGGAAGGTGGTGAGCGGGGCTGCGGGACGGACCACGGAGTGCGCGGCGGTGCCGGCCAGGTCGAGCAGCGCCTCGGGGTCCGCCTGCGGGTCGATGCCCAGCTCGGCGGTCAGCGCCTGCCACCAGCGGGTCAGGGTCTCGTCAGTCATCGGCGTGCTCCTCCAGGTCGTCGGGCGTGTCGAGGTCGGCCCCGGCCGCGGCGCCGACGGGGACGTCGACCGGGTCGAGCCGGCCGATCAAGGATCGCAGGGAGGCGCCCTCGGTGGGTGCCGCCGCGACGGCCGAGGCGAGCTCACCGGCGCGCACGACGCAGGCGGCCCACTGGCGTCGGCCGGTGGAATCGACGGCGACGCGGTTGCCCTCACCGCCTCGGAGCGCGGCGACCAGCAGGTCGGGCCGGACGAGGTCGGCCGCCAGCACGAGCACCTCGCCGTCCGCGTCCGGTGGGAGCGCCGCGAGACCGGCGGCCACGGCGTGCGCCGGTCCGGAGAGGGGCGGGTCCTCGCGCACCCACGCGACCTCGCGCGGCAGGTCGAGCCGGCGCCACGGGCCGACCACGACCACGCGATCGGCCTGCGATGCCGCGGCCACCGCGTGGGCGAGGAGCGGCCGTCCGCCGACCGGGACCATGACCTTGTCGATCCCGCCGAGTCGGGTCGCCCGCCCGCCCGCGAGGACGATCGCGTGGAACGGGGGCATGGACTCATCGTGCCCCACGTGATGGGTGGGTTGCGTGTGACCCACCCCACGCGTTCAGGTGGAGTATGGCGAAGCCCCTCGATGGCCCCGCAAGCGCTGCACTGCTGAAGACCGGGAGGTTCTTCACCCGTTGGGAGGAGACCGACGACGGGCGTGCCGTGTTCCGCGAGGGCGGCCGCCGGGGCGACGTCTTCTACCGCGACCGCTGGAGCCACGACAAGGTCGTCCGGTCCACCCACGGCGTGAACTGCACGGGCTCGTGCTCGTGGAAGGTCTACGTCAAGGACGGGATCATCACGTGGGAGGCGCAGCAGACCGACTACCCCTCCGTCGGACCCGATCGCCCCGAGTACGAGCCGCGCGGCTGTCCTCGGGGCGCTGCCTTCTCCTGGTACACCTACTCGCCCACGCGGGTCCGCTACCCGTACGCGCGCGGCGTGCTGCTGGAGATGTACCGCGAGGCGAAGCAGCGCCTCGGCGACCCGGTGCTGGCCTGGGCCGACGTCGTCGGCGACCCCGAGCGCCGCCGCCGCTACCAGCAGGCGCGCGGCAAGGGCGGCTTCGTCCGCACCAACTGGCAGGAGGCCGTCGAGATCACCGCCGCCGCCCAGGTGCACACGATCAAGCAGCACGGGCCCGACCGGATCGCGACCTTCAGCCCCATCCCGGCGATGTCGATGGTGTCGCACGCCGTCGGCGCCCGCTTCACCCACCTGCTCGGCGGCGCGATGACGTCGTTCTACGACTGGTACGCCGACCTGCCGGTGGCCAGTCCGCAGGTGTTCGGCGACCAGACCGACGTCCCCGAGTCCGGCGACTGGTGGGACTCCACCTACCTCATGATGTGGGGCTCGAACGTCCCCGTGACCCGCACGCCGGACGCGCACTGGATGGCCGAGGTCCGCTACCGCGGCACGAAGGTCGTGACGATCAGCCCCGACTACGCCGACAACACGAAGTTCGCCGACGAGTGGCTTCCCGCGCAGGCCGGCACCGACGGCGCGCTCGCGATGGCGATGACGCACGTCATCCTCAAGGAGTTCTTCGTCGACCGGCGGGTGCCGTTCTTCGTCGACTACGTCCGCCAGTACACCGACCTGCCCTTCCTCATCACGCTGAAGCAGAACGAGGAGCACGGCGGCCTCGTCCCGGGCAAGTTCCTCACGGCGCGCGACCTCGGCGACGAGACGCCGGAGGCCGCGTGGAAGACGGTCCTGGTGAACGCGGCCACGGGCGAGACCGTGGTCCCGAACGGCACGCTCGGCGACCGCTACTCCGAGTCGGGCGAGGGCAGGTGGAACCTCGACCTCCAGGGCGTCACCCCGGCGCTGTCGCTGCGGGACGCGAGGCTCGAGACCGAGGCAGCCGAGGTGCTGCTGCCGTCCTTCGCGGGCGTCGACGGCGAGGGCGAGGTGCTGCGCCGCGGCGTGCCCGTCACCCGCGTCGGCGACCAGCTGGTCACCACGGTCTTCGACCTCATGCTGGCGCAGCACGGCGTCGGTCGTCCGGACCTGCCGGGCGAGTGGCCCGCGGGCTACGAGGACGCGACCTCGCCCTACACGCCCGCGTGGCAGGCGGAGGTCACGAGCGTCACGCCCGAGGCGTGCGTGCGCGTGGCGCGCGAGTTCGCGAGGAACGCCGAGGAGTCGAACGGCCGCTCCATGATCATCCTGGGCGCCGGCGTCTGCCAGTGGTTCCACGCCGACGCGACCTACCGCGCGATCCTGTCGATGCTGCTGCTCACCGGCAGCATGGGCCGCAACGGCGGCGGCTGGGCGCACTACGTGGGCCAGGAGAAGTGCCGGCCGATCACGGGCTGGATCTCGCTGGCGAACAACCTCGACTGGAGCCGTCCGCCGCGCACGATGACGGGCACCTCCTACTGGTACATGCACACCGACCAGTGGCGCTCCGACGGCTACCAGGCCGACGCGCTCGCCTCGCCGCTCGCGGAGGGGCACCTGACGGGCATGCACACGGCCGACACGATCGCGCAGTCCGCGCGGCTGGGCTGGATGCCGTTCTACCCCCAGTTCGACCGCAACCCGCTCGACCTCGCCGACGAGGCGTTCGCCGCGATCGAGGCGGGCACGGCCGAGGACGTCAACGACTACGTCGTACAGCGGCTCAAGGACGGGTCACTGAGGTTCGCGATCGAGGACGTCGACGCCCCCGAGAACTGGCCCCGCACGCTCACCCTGTGGCGCTCGAACCTGTTCGGGTCGTCCGCGAAGGGCAACGAGTACTTCCTCAAGCACCTGCTGGGCACGCACTCGAACACGAAGGCGGTCGACGGGGAGGCCTCGGTCCGGCCGAAGGACGTCGTCTGGCGCGACGAGGCGCCCGAGGGCAAGCTCGACCTGCTCGTCTCGGCCGACTTCCGCATGACCTCGACGACCCTGCTGTCGGACGTGGTCTTCCCGGCCGCCACCTGGTACGAGAAGCACGATCTCTCCTCGACCGACATGCACCCGTTCGTGCACGCGTTCACGCCGGCGATCGACCCGCCGTGGGAGTCCCAGACCGACTTCTCGATGTTCCACCACGTGGCGAAGAGGTTCTCCGAGCTGGCGAGGACCCACCTCGGCGTGCGTCGCGACATCGTGGCCGTGCCGATGCAGCACGACACCCCCGGCGAGACGGCCCAGCCCGGCGGCGTGGTCCTGGACTGGAAGCGCGGCGACGTCGAGCCGATCCCGGGGAGGACGATGCCCGCGCTGCACCTGATCGAGCGCGACTACACCGCGGTCGCCGACAAGCTCAAGGCGATCGGGCCGCTGGCCGACCGCATGGGCTTCGGGGTCAAGAACGTGACGTTCGACCTCACGCAGGCGCTGTCGCTGCTCGCGCAGTCCGGGGGAGTGTTCGACTCGGGCGTCGCCGCGGGTCGCCCGGCGATCGACACCGACGCGAAGATGGCCGAGGCGATCCTGACGCTCTCGGGCACCACGAACGGCGAGCTCGCGACGCAGGGCTTCCACACCCTGGAGAAGCGCGTCGGGAAGCGGCTGGCCGACCTGGCCGAGGGCTCGGAGGAGAAGCGGATCACCTTCGCCCAGACGCAGGCCGCGCCCGTCCCGGTCATCACGTCGCCGGAGTGGTCGGGCTCGGAGACCGGAGGCCGGCGGTACGCGCCGTTCACCGTCAATGTCGAGCGGCTCAAGCCGTGGCACACGCTCACCGGCCGCATGCACTTCTTCCTCGACCACGACTGGATGCGCGACCTCGGCGAGGCGATGCCGATCTACCGACCACCCCTCGACATGAGCCGGCTCTTCGGCGGGCCACGGCTGGGCGAGAACGGCGACCGCGAGATCACGGTGCGCTACCTGACGCCGCACTCGAAGTGGTCGATCCACTCCGAGTACCAGGACAACCTGCTGATGCTGTCGCTCTCGCGCGGCGGCCCGACCGCCTGGCTCAGCCAGGAGGACGCGGCCGCGATCGGGGTGAAGGACAACGACTGGATCGAGTGCTCGAACGCCAACGGCGTGTTCGTGTGCCGCGCGATCGTCACGCATCGACTGCCCGAGGGCGTCACGTACGTCTACCACGCGCAGGAGCGCACGATCGACGTGCCGAAGTCGGAGTTCACGGGCCGGCGCGGCGGCATCCACAACAGCGTGACCCGCGTGCTCGTGAAGCCGACGCACCTCATCGGCGGCTACGCGCAGCTGTCCTACGCGTTCAACTACCTGGGCCCGACGGGCAACCAGCGGGACATCATCGCGACGATCCGTCGCCGGTCGCAGGAGGTGACGTACTGATGAGGGTCATGGCCCAGATGGGCATGGTGATGAACCTCGACAAGTGCATCGGCTGCCAGACGTGCTCGGTCACGTGCAAGCAGGCGTGGACGAACCGCGCGGGCACCGAGTACGTGTGGTTCAACAACGTCGAGACGCGGCCCGGACAGGGCTACCCGCGCCGGTACGAGGACCAGGAGCAGTGGAAGGGCGGCTGGGAGCTGAACCGCCGCGGCAACCTGACGCTCAAGGCGGGCGGCCGGCTGCGCAAGCTGTTCGGCATCTTCGCCAGCCCCGTCCAGCCCGAGCTGAGCGACTACTACGAGCCCTGGACGTACGACTACTCCACGCTCATCGAGGCCCCGCTGGGCGACGACTTTCCGGTCGCGCGCCCGAAGTCGCTCATCACCGGTGAGGACACGAAGGTCTCGTGGTCGGCCAACTGGGACGACAACCTCGCCGGAACGAGCGAGCTGGGGCACCTCGACCCGATCGTGGAGAAGGTCCGCCGCGAGAGCGAGGACAGGATCAGGTTCGAGTTCGAGCAGACGTTCATGTTCTACCTCCCGCGGATCTGCGAGCACTGCCTCAACCCGTCGTGCATGGCGTCGTGCCCCTCGGGCGCGATCTACAAGCGGGCCGAGGACGGCATCGTGCTGGTCGACCAGGACCGCTGCCGCGGCTGGCGCCAGTGCATCACCGGCTGCCCCTACAAGAAGATCTACTTCAACCACAAGTCCGGCAAGGCCGAGAAGTGCACGTTCTGCTACCCGCGGATCGAGGTCGGACTGCCCACCGTCTGCGCCGAGACGTGCGTCGGCCGGCTGCGCTACCTGGGCCTGTTCCTCTACGACGCCGACGCCGTGACGGACGCCGCCTCGACCCCGGACCCGCAGAACCTGTACGAGGCCCAGCTGGACCTCATGCTGGACCCGAACGACCCCGAGGTGGCGCGGCTGGCCCGCCAGCAGGGCATCCCCGAGGACTGGATCGACGCGGCCCGGAGGTCGCCCGTCTACGCGCTGGCGAAGAAGTACCGCGTGGCGCTGCCGCTGCATCCGGAGTACCGCACGATGCCGATGGTCTGGTACGTCCCGCCGCTGTCGCCGATCGTCGACCTGCTGCGCGAGCAGGGCCACGACGCGGAGGCGCCGGAGACCCTCTTCGGCGCGATCGGCTCGCTGCGGATCCCGATGGAGTACCTCGCCGAGCTGTTCACCGCGGGCGACACCGAGGTGATCGCCGAGGTGCTCAACAAGCTCGCGGCGATGCGCTCCTACATGCGCGACGTGAGCCTGGGGCGCGAGCCCGACGGCTCGATCCCCGAGGCCGTCGGGATGACCGAGGAGTCGATGTACGAGATGTACCGGCTCATGGCGATCGCCAAGTACGAGGAGCGCTACGTCATTCCGAAGGCGCACGCCGAGGACGCCCACCACCTCGAGGAGATCGGCTGCTCGCTCGACTTCGAGGACGGCCCCGGCATGGGCGGATCGGGCCCGTTCGGCGAGGCCAGCGGCGGACCGGTCCCGGTCGCGGTCGAGACGTTCCAAGCCCTCCGTGACCGTCAGCAGACCGACACCCCGGCCGGCGGCGAGCACCTGCGGTCGCGCGTCAACCTCCTCAACTGGGACGGCAACGGCGTGCCGCAGGGACTGTTCCCCGAGCGGGGCGAGGAGTCATGAGCACCCCGGTGGTCCACCAGGTCGCGTCGTGGGTGCTGTCGTACCCGCACGACGACGTGGTCGAGGCGCTGCCGCAGCTGGCCGCGGCTCTGCGCGAGCAGCGACCGACGCGGGCCGTCCGCGAGCTGCTCGACGTGATCGAGCGGCTCGTCGCCACGGACCCGGAGGAGCTGCGCCACCTCTACGTCGACACGTTCGACCTGACCCGCCGGCACGCGCTGCACCTCTCGTACTGGACCGAGGGGGACACCCGCCGCCGCGGCGAGGTGCTCGCCGCGTTCAAGCAGGTCTACCGCGACAGCGGCCAGGTCGTGCGGCTCGGCGGCGAGCTGCCCGACCACCTCCCGGTCGTGCTGGAGTTCGCCGCGGTCGTCGACCCGGAGGCCGGCGCCGCGCTGCTGCAGCGCTACCGCGCCAGCCTCGAGCTGCTGCGCATCGAGCTGGAGGACGACGCGTCCCCGTGGGCCGGGGCCGTGCGCGCCGTGTGCGCGACCCTGCCGGGCGAGTCACCCCGGACGCGCACCGAGGCGATGGCCCTCGCCGGGCCCGTGCAGCCCACCGAGACCGTCGGCCTGGAGCCGTTCGACCCGCGGCTGCTGCCGCTCGCGGAAGGAGCACGCCGATGAACGTCCTGCTGTGGGGCGTCCTGCCCTACGTCATGCTGGCGGTGCTGGTCGGGGGCACGATCTGGCGCTACCGGTACGACAAGTTCGGCTGGACGACCCGCTCGTCGCAGCTCTACGAGTCCCGACTGCTGCGGATCGGCTCGCCGGCCTTCCACTTCGGCATCCTCATGGTGGCGATCGGCCACTTCGGCGGCCTCGTCATCCCCGAGAGCTGGACCGAGGCGGTGGGCGTCTCGGAGGACCTCTACCACTTCAACGCGCTGTTCTTCGGCACGATCGCGGGCGTGCTGACGCTCGGCGGGCTGGCGCTGCTGATCTACCGCCGGCGCACGACCGGCCCGGTCTTCATGGCCACCACCACCAACGACAAGGTCATGTACGTCGTGCTCGTGGCCGCGATCGTGCTGGGTCTGTGGACCACGCTCGTCTCGATCGGCGCGGGCCACGAGGCGCACAACTACCGCGAGACGGTCTCGCCGTGGTTCCGCTCGATCTTCGTGCTCCAGCCCGACGTCGACGCGATGGCGGCGGCGCCGTTCCAGTTCCACATCCACGTGCTGGTGGGGATGCTGCTGTTCACGATCTGGCCGTTCACGCGGCTCGTGCACGCCTTCACCGCGCCCCTGCACTACCTGTTCCGCCCCTACATCGTCTACCGGAGCCGCGACGCGGCGCACGGTGCCGGAGCCCGCGACCCGCGGCCCGGCTGGGACCCCGTCGGCACCCGTGACAACGCGGGAAGAAGGAGAGACCGGTGAGCGATCAGCAGCAGGCCCTCGCGGCGGGCCGGGGCCGGAACCTGGCACTGGCGACGCTCGCGTTCGCGATCAGCTTCTGGGCGTGGAACGTCATCGCGCCACTGGGCGTGAGGTACGCCGAGCAGCTCGACCTGACCGCGGGGGAGAAGTCGCTGCTCGTGGCCACGCCCGTGCTGGTCGGCTCGCTCGGCCGCATCCTCGCCGGCGCCCTGACCGACCGCTTCGGCGGCCGGATCATGTTCCCCGTCCTCATGCTGGTGTCGGCGCCGTTCGTGCTGTTGGTCGCGTTCGCCGGCGACCGAGGCTCGTACCCGCTGCTGCTGCTGTTCGGGTTCTTCCTGGGCATCGCCGGCACGACGTTCGCGGTGGGCATCCCGTTCGTGAACGCGTGGTTCGACAAGCCGCGCCGGGGCTTCGCGACGGGCGTGTTCGGCGCGGGCATGGGCGGCACGGCCCTCTCGGCGTTCTTCACGCCGCGGATGGTCGAGTGGTTCGGCTACGGGATGACGCACGTCCTCATCGCGGCCGCCCTGGTGGCGGTGGCGCTCCTGTCGTGGACGATGATGCGCGACTCGCCCGCGTGGTCGCCCAACCACGACCCGGTGGTGCCGAAGCTGGTCGGCGCCGCGAAGCTGCCGATCACGTGGCAGCTGTCGTTCCTGTACGCCGTGGCGTTCGGTGGCTTCGTCGCCTTCTCCACCTACCTGCCGACCTACCTCAAGGACGTCTACGACTTCGACCTCGCCGCCGCGGGCACCCGGACCGCCGGCTTCGCCCTGGCCGCCGTGGCCGCACGTCCGCTGGGCGGCATCCTGTCGGACAAGGTCGGCCCCAAGATGATCACCGGGATCTCGCTGCTCGGCACCGTCGTGATGGCCGGCGTCGTCGCCCTCCAGCCCGTGCCGGAGGTCCCGGCCGGGGCGTCGTTCATCCTGCTGGCGCTCTTCCTGGGCCTGGGCACCGGCTCGGTGTTCGCCTGGGTCGCTCAGCTGGCCCCTGCCGAACGGGTCGGCAGCGTCACGGGCATCGTCGGTGCGGCCGGCGGCCTCGGTGGCTTCTTCCCGCCACTGGTCATGGGGGCGACCTACAACGAGGCCGACCACAGCTACACGGTCGGCCTCGTCCTCCTCATGGTCGTGGCGCTCGGCGCCTGCGCCTTCTCCCAGTGGGGGATCAGGTCGAAGCGGACCGCCTCGGCCTAGCGCCCCGTCTCCTTCGCCCTCGCCCCGACTCGACTTTTGTGACGCCTCTGCCGACTTCTGTGACAGGTTTCGGGCGAGATCGGGCGATCCGCCCGAAACGCGTCACAAAAGTTGGGTCGGGGCGCGCGTCAGCCGATCCCGAGCAGGTTCGCCATCACGGTCACGCCCGTGACGATGATGACGATGCCGATGATGTCGAACACGATGCCCGAGCGGAGCATCTTGGTGATCGGCACCATGCCCGTGCCGTAGACGATCGCGTTCGGCGGCGTGGAGACCGGCAGCATGAAGCCGAACGAGGCGCCGAAGACGGCGGCCAGCACGGGGATGGCCGGGTTGACGTCGGCGGCCAGCGCGAGCTGCGCGGCGATCGGCGCCACCACGACGACGCTCGCGGTGTTGCTGGTCGTCTCGCTGATGAGCACCGCGATGACGGTGGCCAGGATCGTGATGCCGACGAGGGTGTCCGTGCCGAGCAGGTCGGACAGCGACGTGCCCATCGTCTCGGCCAGGCCGGTGGACGACAGCAGACCGCCGAGCGCGATGCCGCTGCCGAAGAGGATGATCGTGCCCCAGTCGATCTTCACCGCGTCGTTCCAGTTCAGCGTGAACTCGCGCTTGCCCCAGTCGAGCGGCAGCAGGAACAGCAGCGAGGCGGCGAAGATCGCGACGGCGCCCTCGTCGAGGTGCTCGAGCAGCCAGTCGTACGTGTCGGACTCGCCTCCGGTGACCAGACCGACCGCGCCGGGCAGCACCCACAGGGCGACGGCGACGGCGAACGCGATGAGGGTGTTGCGGCCGCCGGGGCCCATCGTGCCGAGCTTCTTCCGCTCCTCGGCGATGTAGCCCTCCACGCCCTCGACGCGCTTGATCTCGGGCTTGTTCAGCCGCACCAGCACGATGCACAGCACGAGGAACATCAGCAGGACGAGCGGGAACGCCAGGATCATCCACTGGAAGAACGGGACGGTGACGTCGAGCTCCTCCTCGAGGTACGCGCGGCCGATGAGGTTCGGCGGGCTGCCGACGGGGGTGAGCAGGCCGCCGACGCTCGCGCTGTAGGCCACCATCAGCATCAGTGCGGTGGCGAACTGGAGTCGCTGCGGGTTGAGGTCGGTGTCGCCGTCGCTGCTGCGGCGCATGGCCGAGGCCATGAAGCCGACGATGCCGGCGCCGATCGGCATCATCATGGCGGCGGTCGCGGTGTTGGAGACGAAGCCGCTCAGCAGGGCGGTGATCGCGCCGAACGCCACGATGATGCGCGTGGTGGACGCGGCGACGCCGGGCAGGCTCAGGATCCCGAAGGCGAAGCGCCGGTCGAGCCCGTGCTTGCGCATCGACTCGGCGAGGATGAAGCCGCCGATGAACACGAAGATCGTGCTGTTGCCGAACGCGCCGAAGACGTCGTCGGCGGTCGCGATGCCCAGGGCGATCACGGCCGCCATGGCGAGCATCGCGGTGACCGGGATCGGGATCGCCTCGCAGATCCAGTAGACGGCGACCCAGGTGAGCACGCCCGCGAGGCGCTGCGCCGGCTCGTCCAGCGAGCCGCAGGCGATGTACGCCACGATGCCCAGGATCGGACCCGCGAACAGCCCGGTCGTGCGGCGGATGCGCTCGAAGCGCTGCTCGGCCGGACTGAGCGTCTCCTGGACCTCGTCGAACGTGCGGTAGGTGGTCGGTCGTTCCTCGGCCGTGCTCATCGCGCCCCCCCTGGCGGTGGTGATCGGAGTCACATCAGCCTAGGGAGGCCCCAGGGGTTACGCGAACGGGAGCTCGGCCTGGTCGTCCTCGTCGTCGGCGCTGCTGGCCAGGTGGCGGTGCGCCTGGAGGATCTCCACCTCGGGCCGCTCGGCCACCCAGCGCTCCACGGCGTCGAGCACCTCGACGACGTGCGCGCGGTCGATCGAGACGAGGGAGCCACCGATCCCCGCGCGGCGGTAGAGGTCGAGCGAGTCGGTCTCGGCGGCGGACACCGAGAACCGACGCCGCAGCTCGTTGACGATCGGGCGGACGATGGCGCGCTTCTCCTTGAGGGAGTGCACGTCACCGAGCCGCAGGTCGAACTCGATCCATCCCACCCACACGTGATCAGTGTGGCAGGAGGTCGTCGACGAGGCGGTGGAGGTGCGTGCGCAGGTCCTCCAGCGGCTGGACGGTGCGCAGGGCGCGCGCGGTCAGGATCGCGCCCTCGATGGCGCTGATCTGGAAGCGCGCGAAGGCGGTGGCGGGCTCCGGCTGCGCACCGGCCTCGACCAGGAGGTCGGCGAAGGAGCGCGTCCACGTGTCGAAGACCTCGGCCGCCGCCTCGACGACCTGGGGGAACTCGCTGCCGGCGATCGCGGCCGCGGCGACCGGGCAGCCGAGGGCGTAGTCGTGGCGCTCCAGCTGGCCCACCCACCAGTCGATCCGGAGATCGAGGTGGGCGTGCGGTCCGGCCGCGCCGTCGCGGCGGGCCATGAAGTCGCCGGCGCGACGGGTGGCCGCCGCGACGAGCTCGGCCTTGCCGCCGGGGAAGTGCTGGTAGATCGACTGGCGCGCCGTCCCGCTGGAGCTGAGCAGCTCGGCGATGCCCGTGCCCTGGACGCCGTGGCGCCGCAGCGACGTGATCGTGGCGTCGAGGAGCCGCTCGCGGGGCGAGGTGCGGGAGGCCATGGTGGACACCATAGACCGATCGGTCTACATTGACCAGCATGATCGCCCTGCCGCTCACCGATGAACAGCTCGCCCAGATGTCCCGCATGACCGGGCTCGAGTTCCTCCGGTTCGCCTTCACGCTGCCGCGCGACCAGCGCCCCGCCGTGATCGGTGACCTCTTCGACATGCAGGTGATCTCGCTGGAGGAGGGGAAGGCGACGTTCACGATCCAGTCGCTGCCGACGGCGGCCAACCCACTCGGCACGCTCCACGGCGGCGCCTGCGCGACCCTGTTGGACTCGGTGATGGGCTGCGCCGTGCACACGATGCTGGGCCCCGGAGTCGGCTACGGCACGCTCGAGCTCAAGGTCAACTACATCCGCACGGTCCCGGTGGACGGCCGCACGCTGACGGGCACCGGCTCGATCATCCACGCCGGTCGCAGCACCGCCACGGCCGAGGGCAAGGTGCTCGACCCCGACGGCAAGCTCGTCGCGCACGGCACCACGACGTGCATGATCTACTCCTGAGCGGTCGCGACGACGCCCGCTAGGGTGGTCGTCAGGTGTGCCGGGAAGTCTGGTCGGCGTCCTGCCACCGACCCCTGAAGGACCACCATGACCTCACCCGGCCTGTTCACCCGTGGCAGCTGGCCCGAGTCCGCCCGCATCGCCGACATCCTGCGCCGCGAGACCGTGGGCGGCACGATCCTCGTGGTCGCCGCCCTCGCCGCGCTCGTCTGGGCCAACTCGCCCTGGTCCGCCGCGTACTTCGACCTCGCCCAGACCCGCATCGGCCCTGCGGCGCTGCACCTGGACCTCACCGTCTCGCAGTGGTCGGCGGACGGCCTGCTGGCGATCTTCTTCTTCGTCGTCGGGCTCGAGCTCAAGCGTGAGTTCGTCGCGGGCGACCTCAGCGACCCGCGCCGCGCGGCCCTGCCCGTGGTGGCGGCGGTCGGCGGCATGGCCGTCCCGGCGCTGATCTTCGTGGCGTTCAACCTCGGCCACGGCACCACCGACGGCTGGGCGATCCCCACCGCCACCGACATCGCGTTCGCGGTGGCGGTGCTCGCGGTCCTCGGCACGCACCTCCCGTCGGCGCTGCGCACGTTCCTGCTGACCCTCGCCGTCGTCGACGACCTGCTCGGGATCACGGTGATCGCGGTCTTCTACACCGCCTCGGTCGACCTGCTGATGCTCGCCGCGATGCTCGTCCCGCTGGCGCTGTTCGCCCTGGTCGTCCGGCGTGGGCCGCGCACGGCGTGGCTGCTGGTGCCGCTCGCGGTGCTGACCTGGATCCTCATGCACGAGTCGGGCGTGCACGCGACCGTCGCGGGCGTGCTGCTGGGCTTCACCGTGCCGGCGCGCGGCGACCACAGCACCGCCGAGCGGATGGAGCACCGGGTGCGCCCCGTCTCCACGGGCTTCGCCGTGCCCGTGTTCGCGTTCTTCGCGGCGGGCGTCGCCGTGTCGGGCGACGTGCTGGCGGACGCGTTCAGCTCGCCGGTCACCCTCGGCATCGTGGCGGGCCTCGTGCTCGGCAAGCCGATCGGCATCGTCGGCAGCGCGATGCTGCTGTCGGCCACGACGAAGGCGCAGCTCGACCCGAGCATCCGCTGGATCGACGTCCTCGGCGTGGCGATGCTCGCGGGCATCGGGTTCACGGTCTCGCTGCTGATCGGCGACCTCGCGTACGCCACCGACGAGCTCGAGGAGTACGTGAAGATCGGCGTGCTCGCCGGCTCCCTGACGGCGTCGGTCCTCGCCGCGATCGTGCTGCGACGCCGCAACCGGCACTACCGCGACGTCGAGCGCGAGGAGTCGCTGGACGACGACGGCGACGGCGTGCCCGACGCGTTCCAGCGCTGAGTCAGAGCACCCAGACGAAGCCCGCGGCGCAGATCCCCAGCAGCAGGACGAGCCACGGGGTGGTCCTCCAGCCGAGGAACGGCTTCTGCAGGATCACGACCGTGACGGCGTAGATGATGATCGCGAGCGGGACCGAGACGCCGAGCAGGATGATCTGGTCGCTGCGCCGGTCGGCGCCGATCGCCTGCGCGGCACCGATCGCGCCGAACAGGCCGTGGATCGAGGTGACCACCCACGTGATCGCCATGATCCGGCGGCGGACGATGTTGAGGGACTCCTCCGAGGCGTCGGGGAGGCGCTGGCTCATGCCGTGGTCCTTTCGTGGGCCCGGTCGGCCCGCTCGATGAGTTCGTGCAGCCATCGGTTGACCTGCTGGAGCTCGGCGACGTCCATGTCGAAGCGCTCGAGCATCGTGGCCGGGACGGCCAGCGCCTGCTCGCGCAGGGCGCGACCCTCGTCGGTGACGGTGAGCGAGAAGGCCCGGTCGTCGCCGGCACGCCGGTCGCGGCGGATGAGGCCGGCCGTCTCCAGGCGCTTGACGAGCGGCGACACGGTGGCCGGCTCGAGGCGCAGGGCGTCGCTCAGTCCGCGCAGGGTGAGGCCATCGTTCTCCCACAGCGCCAGCATCACGAGGTACTGCGGATGGGTGAGGCCGAGCGGCTCGAGGACGTCGCGGTAGCAGCCGATCACGGTGCGAGACGCGACCGAGAGCGCGAAGCACACCTGCTCGTCCAGGGAGAGCGGGTTCGGGGCCGTCGTCATGTCATCAGTGTACTAATGGTTCGTGGGCTCACGAAATCGTCTCGCGCCCGGACCCGCCGGGGCTTAAGTTGGCCCCATGGCCTTCCGCCACCGTCGCGAGTACGACGAGACCGTGCCCCGGGCGCTCCGCGCGGCGCGCGACTCGTACGACGCCGCCACCTCCGAGTACGAGGAGGCCATCTCCCGCGCCCGGCGCGAGTGGGCGGCCGCCCTGGCCACGGCGATCGAGGCCGGGATGTCGTACCAGGAGATCGCCGACGAGGTCGGCGTCTCGCACACCAGCATCAGCCGCGCGATCAAGCAGTACGGCTCGGACTGAGGCCTCGGTGAGGCGGGTCCACGTGACGGTGCGCGGCCGGGTGCAGGGCGTCGGCTACCGCTGGTCCACGCGCCTCGTGGCCGAGCGCGCGGAGGTCACCGGCTGGGTGCGCAACTGCGACGACGGCACGGTCGAGGCCGAACTGCAGGGAGAGCCCGAGCGGCTCGATGCCGTCCTCGCGTGGATGGCCGAGGGGCCTCCCGGCTCGGTGGTGGAGTCGCACGACGTGACCGATCTGGAGCCGGTGGAGTCGAGCGGATTCGACGTCCGCTGAGACGACGAAAGCCCCGGTGTGAACCGGGGCCTCAGTGCTGGTGGTACACCCCCAGGGACTCGAACCCTGAACCCGCTGATTAAGAGTCAGCTGCTCTGCCAATTGAGCTAGGGGTGCTCGGTGACGCGATCACCAACTCTAGCGCACACCCTCCCGCGACATGAAATCGAGTGCCACCATGACGACATGACGACCATCGCGGACTGGAATCGCAGCACCTTCGCCCACGAGGGGATCACGCACGAGACGTTCCGGCGCGGCACGGGTCCCGGTGTCGTCGTCCTGCACGAGCTGCCCGGGATCACGCCGGAGGTCATCGCGTTCGCCGACGAGGTGGTCGAGCGCGGCTTCACGGTGGTCATGCCGAACCTGTTCGGCGACCCCGGACGGCCGATGACGGCGGGCTACACGGTCCGGTCGGTGGTGCGCGGCTGCGTCAGCAAGGAGTTCACGGCGCTCGCGCTGCGCCGCACGGCTCCCGTGACGCGATGGCTCGCGGCGCTCGCGTCCGACCTGCACGCCTCGGTGGGCGGTCCCGGCGTCGGCGCGGTCGGGATGTGCTTCACGGGCGGGTTCGCCCTGGCGATGCTGGTGGACGACGCGGTGGTCGCACCGGTCCTCGCCCAGCCGTCGCTGCCGTTCCCCGTCACGCCCGCGCGCTCGCGCGACCTCGGGCTGTCGCCCGCCGACCACGCGCGGGTGCTGGACCGGGTCGCTTCCGGCTGTCCCGTGCTGGGTCTGCGCTACGAGGACGACCCGGCCTCCGGCGGGCGCTTCGAGGTCCTGCGGCGCGAGCTGAGGGAGCGGTTCATCGCCGTGGAGTTCCCGGGCCGCAAGCACAGCACCCTGACGCTGCACCGACAGCAGCGCGCCGTCGATGCGGTCCTGGACTTCCTCGACGAGCGGCTGCGGTGACGGTCAGGAGAGCGCGTCGAGCAGCGCCCGGGCCGCGCTGTGGCCGCCGAGGCCGCTGACCGCTCCGCCGCGGCGCGCGCCGCTGCCGCACAGCAGCACCCGCGGGTGCGCGGTCGCGACGCCCCAGCGCTCGGCCGGCGAGTGCGGGCGCTCGCCCTCCTCGAGCCACGGCCACGCGAGGTCGCCGTGGAAGATGTGGCCGCCCGGCATCGCCAGCTCGTGCTCGATCTCGGTGGGGGTCTTCGCCTCGATCCCGAGGATGAGCGGCTCGATCGGCTCGGCGAGGTGCTCGTCGAGCGCGGCCAGGACCCGCTTCACGGCCTCCTCCTTGGCGCCGGGGGCGTCGAGGACGCCGGGCGGCGTGTGCAGGCCGAAGTACGTCAGCGTCTCGGCGCCGGTGTCGCGCAGCTCGGGTCCGAGGATCGAGCGGTCGGTCAGGGTGTGGCAGTAGAACTCGCCGGTGGCCGGCGGCAGGTCGCCCGACTCGGCGACCGACCACGCGTGCTGCAGCTGCTCGAAGGACTCGTCGAGGTGGAACGTGCCGGCGAACGCCACGCGCGGGTCCACGCCCGAGGCGAGCTCGGGCAGTCGTGAGAGCAGGACGTTGAGCTTGAGCTGGGCGCCCGCGGGCTTGCTGGTCGGGGAGTGGCCGAGCAGCCGCTCCAGCACGTACGGCGCCGCGCCGAACAGGACGTGGTCGGCGCGCTCGACGAACCCGTCGCCGCAGATCGTGACGTCGACGTCGCTCACGTCGATGCCGTCGACGGCCGAGTTGAGGCGGATCTCCGCGCCGGCCTCGGTGGCGACCCGGGCGAGCTCCTGCGTGACCGCGCCCATGCCGCCGACGGGGACGCGCCACTCACCCGTGCCGTTGCCGATCAGGTGGTAGAGGAAGCAGCGGTTCTGCACGAGGGAGAGGTCCTCGAGCGACGCGAAGGTGCCGATCAGCGCGTCGGTGGCGACGACACCGCGCACGACGTCGTCGGCGAACCGGCGGCGGATGGCCTCGCCGATGGGCTGCTCGACGAGATCGGTCCAGATCGCCATCTCGACGTGGTCGCGCATGTCGCCGATGTGGGGGAGCGGTTGGAGCAGCGTGGGCGCGAGGGCCCGGGCCAGCGTGCCGACCTCGTCGTAGAACGCGTTCCAGGCCTCGAACTCGGCGTCGCCGCCGGTGAGCTCGGCGAACGAGGCGCGCGTGGCCTCGCCGCCGGAGGTCTCGATGAGCAGCCCGCCGGCGCGTCCGTCGCGGCGCCACGGCGTGAACGACGCGGTGTCGCGAGACCGCAGCTCGAGGTCGAGCCCCAGCTGGTCGATGAGCGCCTGCGGGAACAGGCTCACGAGGTAGGAGAAGCGCGAGAGCCGCGCGTCGTGCCCGTCGAACGCCTGCGCGCTCACCGCGGCACCGCCCACGCGGTCGAGCCGCTCGAGCACCAGCACGTCGAGCCCCGCCCGCGCCAGCAGCGCCGCCGCCACGAGCCCGTTGTGTCCTGCCCCGACGATGACGACGCGTTCGGCCATGTCCCGAGCCTACGGGCGCGCCGGCTCACGAACGATGAGGCATTCGGGTACCTCGGCGGGGCGAAATGCCTCATCGTCCGTCCAAGCGACCCCGGCTCGTTAGGGTGAGGCGCATGTCACAGGAGTTCGTCGGCGCGATCGACCAGGGGACGACCAGCACGCGGTTCATGGTGTTCGACCACCGCGGGGAGGAGCAGGGGCGGCACCAGGTCGAGCACGAGCAGGTGCTGCCGCAGGCCGGCTGGGTGGAGCACGACGCGACCGAGATCTGGGAGAACACCCGCGAGGTCATCGAGAAGGGACTCGAGGCCGCTGGGATCACCGCGGCCGACCTCGCCGCCGTCGGCATCACCAACCAGCGCGAGACCACGGTCGTGTGGGACCGGCGCACGGGCGAGCCCTACGCGAACGCGATCGTCTGGCAGGACACCCGCACCGCCGACCTCGCGAAGCGGCTCGACGAGGAGGGCCACGGATCGGTCATCCACGCCAGGTCCGGCCTGCCGCCCGCCGCGTACTTCGCCGGCGGCAAGCTGCACTGGATCCTGGAGAACGTCGACGGGGTGCGCGAGGACGCCGAGGCCGGGCACGCGCTGTTCGGCACGATCGACACCTGGCTCATCTGGAACCTCACCGGCGGCACCGACGGCGGCGTCCACGTCACCGACGTCACGAACGCCAGCCGCACCATGCTGATGAACCTCGAGAGCCTCGAGTGGGACGACGAGCTGCTCGAGATCTTCGACGTCCCGCGGCAGATGCTGCCCGAGATCACCTCCTCGTCGCAGGAGTTCGGACGCACCACCAAGGACGGCCCGTTCGGCGCCGAGGTGATCCTTGCGGGCAACCTCGGCGACCAGCACGCCGCGCTCGTCGGTCAGGCCTGCTTCGAGCCGGGCATGCTCAAGAACACGTACGGCACGGGCAACTTCCTCGTGCTCAACACCGGCACCGAGATCGTGCGCTCCGACCGCGGGCTGCTGACCACGCTGGCCTACCGGTTCGGCGACGAGCCGCCCGTCTACGCGCTCGAGGGCTCGATCGCCGTCACGGGATCGGCGATCCAGTGGCTGCGCGACCAGCTCAAGGTCTTCGACGACGCCGCCGACTCCGAGGCGCTCGCCGAGACGGTGGACGACAACGGCGGCGTCTACTTCGTGCCGGCGTTCAGCGGCCTGTTCGCGCCGTACTGGCGCTCCGACGCCCGCGGTGTGATCGTCGGGCTCTCGCGCTTCAACACCGTGGCCCACGTGGCCCGGGCCGCCCTCGAGGCGATCTGCTACCAGAGCAAGGATGTCGTCGACGTCATGATCGCGGACTCGGGCATCGAGCTGGAGGTGCTGCGCGTCGACGGCGGCATCACCGCGAACGAGCTGTGCATGCAGATCCAGGCGGACATCCTCGACATCGAGGTCAGCCGCCCGGTGGTCCCCGAGACCACGTGCCTCGGCGCCGCCTACGCCGCCGGCCTCGCCGTCGGCTTCTGGGCCAGCACCGACGAGCTCGTGGCGAACTGGTCGGAGTCGAAGCGCTGGAGCCCCGACTGGGACGACGAGCAGCGCGAGGCCGGCTACCACCAGTGGAAGAAGGCCGTCGAGCGCACGCTGGGGTGGGTCGAGTGAGCGCCGGGACCAGCGCGGGCCTGTCCGCCGCGGCGATGGCCGAGCGGGCCGTGGTGCGCGGCTTCGCCCGACTGCCGGAGTCCGTCGTCGCGCGGCTCGGCCGGCATGCCCCGGTCAATCGCGACGGCGAGCAGCTCTCGCCCGAGATCGCCGTGGCGCTGCGCGTCCTCAACCGGATCCCCGGAGGCGACTTCACCGAGCACCCCGTCGAGCAGGCCCGCCGCATGCTGACCGACGAGGCCCTCGTGTTCGCCGACGTCTTCCCCGACTTCGCCGTCGAGGAGGACCTTCTGATCCCGAGCGCGGCCGGTCCGATCCCGGCCACCCGCTACCGCGCGACCACCGAGTCGAAGGGGCTCGTCGTGTACTTCCACGGCGGCGGCTGGGTGCTGGGCAGCCGTGTCAGCACCGACTCGGCGGTGCGCTTCCTAGCCACCGAGGCCGGCGTCGACGTCCTGTCGGTCGACTATCGGCTCGCCCCCGAGCACCCGTTCCCGGCCGCGGTCGAGGACGCCGAGGCCGCGTGGGACTTCGCCGTCGAGCACGCACCCGGCTGGGGGCTCGACCCGCATCGCATCGTCGTCGCGGGCGACAGCGCCGGCGGCAACCTCAGCGCCGTGCTGTCCAACCGGCTCCGCGGTCGCGACGTCGTGCCCGCGCTCCAGGTGCTGCTGTTCCCTGTCACGGACCTGTCCACCAAGCACCCGTCGTACCAGGAGTTCTCCGACGGCTTCTTCCTCACCGAGAAGCACATGGACTGGTACCGCGAGCGCTACCTGGCGGATCCGGCCGACGCGCTCGACCCGCAGGCCTCGCCGCTGCTGGAGCCCGACCTGTCCGGGGCCCCGCCGGCGTACGTCGCCGTGGCGGGCTTCGACCCGCTGCGCGACGAGGGGATCGCCTACGCCGAGCGTCTCGAGCAGGCGGGCGTGCCGACCACGCTGGCGCGCGAGGGATCGCTGATCCACGCCTTCGTGAACATCACCGGCGTCAGCCGTCCCGCACGGGAGGCCACCACCCGCATTGCCCGAGCGATCGCGGCGGCCATGGCCTGACACTGGTTGACTGGAGCCCATGCGACCGGTTGCCCTCTCCCCGCAGCACCGCCAGGAGGCGCTCGACGCGCTGGCCTCGGAACACCTCGACGTCCTCGTGATCGGCGGTGGCGTCGTCGGCGGAGGCGCGGCCCTCGACGCGGCGACCCGCGGCCTGTCCGTGGGACTCGTGGAGGCGCGCGACTTCGGCTCCGGCACGTCCAGCCGGTCGAGCAAGCTCGTGCACGGTGGCCTGCGCTACCTCGAGATGCTCGACTTCCGCCTCGTCGCCGAGGCCCTGGGCGAGCGCAGCCTGCTCATCGACAAGCTCGCGCCGCACCTGGTCAAGCCGGTGCCGTTCCTCTACCCGCTGACCCACCGCGTCTGGGAGCGCTTCTACGCGGGCTCCGGCGTCGCCCTGTACGACTCGATGGCGCTGTTGTCGGGCCGCTCGCGTGGGGTGCCGCGACACCGCCACCTCACCCGCACCGGCGCCCGCCGGATCATGCCCGCGCTCCGCAAGGACGCCCTCGTCGGCGCCCTGCACTACTACGACGGCCAGGTCGACGACGCCCGCCACACGATGTTCCTCTCGCGGACGGCCGCCGCGTACGGCGCGCACGTCGCCAGCCGCACCCGCGTGATCGACCTCCTGCGCGAGGGCGACCGCGTCGTCGGCGCGCGGGTGAAGGACCTCGAGTCCGGCCGTGAGATCGACATCCGCGCACGCCAGGTCGTCAACGCCACGGGCGTGTGGACCGACGAGACGCAGTCGTTCGCCGCCGAGCGAGGCCAGTTCAACGTGCGCGCCAGCAAGGGCATCCACCTCGTCGTGCCGCGCGACCGGATCCGCGGCGAGTCGGGCCTGATCCTGCGCACCGAGAAGTCGGTCCTGTTCGTCATCCCGTGGGGCCGCCACTGGATCATCGGCACCACCGACACCGACTGGTCGCTCAGCAAGGACCACCCGGCCGCGAGCGCCAAGGACATCCAGTACCTGCTCGACCACGTGAACCGCGTGCTCGTCGAGCCGCTCGAGCCCGAGGACGTCGAGGGCGTCTACGCCGGCCTGCGCCCGCTGCTGGCGGGGGAGGACGAGGCCACGAGCAAGCTCTCGCGCGAGCACGCCGTGTCGACCTCGGTGAAGGGCCTCGTCGTGATCGCGGGCGGCAAGTACACGACCTACCGGATCATGGCCAAGGACGCGATCGACGCGGCCGTGCAGCAGATGGGCACGCTGCTCGACCGGCGGGTGCCGGAGTGCGTCACCGACGACATCCCGCTGCTCGGCGCCGACGGGTACTCGGCCCTGTGGAACCAGCGCCAGGCGCTCGCCGCCGCGCACGGCATCGGCGTCGGCCGGGTGGAGCACCTGCTCAACCGCTTCGGCACGCTGGCCACCGAGGTGCTCGACCTCATCGCCGAGCGTCCCGACCTGGGCGAGCCGCTCGCGGGCTCCGACGACTACCTGCGCGCCGAGGTCGTCTACGGCGTCACGCACGAGGGCGCCCGCCACCTCGACGACATCCTCGCCCGCCGCACGCGCATCTCGATCGAGACCTTCCATCGCGGCACCGAGTCCGCGCAGGACGCGGCGGCGCTCATGGCCGAGGCGCTCGGCTGGTCCGACGAGCAGCGCGAGCGCGAGGTCGACCACTACCTCAAGCGGGTCGACGCCGAGCGTGAGAGCCAGACGATGCCCGACGACGAGACGGCCGACGCGGCCCGCCTCGGCGCCCCTGATGTCGTGCCGGTGGCGCGCCAGTGAGCCCCGAGAAGGTCCTCGTCGTCTCGGCGACGAAGGCCGAGGCCGCCCACCTGCCCGCCGAGATGCCGCTGGTGCTCACGGGGATCGGCAAGGTCGAGGCCGCCGCCGCCACCACCGAGGCGATCGCGGCGCTGCGGCCCGAGCTCGTGCTCAACGTGGGCACGGCGGGCGCCCTGCGTCCGGGCCTCACGGGGCTGTTCCTGCCGTCCACGGTGCTCAACCACGACTACTCGGCCGATGCGATCCGCGCCCTCGGGCACGACGCGGTCGACGAGATCGACCTGCCTGACGGTGATGGGTCCGTGCTCGCCACGGGCGACCTGTTCGTGACCGACCCGGTCGTGCGCGACGCCCTGGCCGAGCGCGCGCACCTCGTCGACATGGAGGGCTTCGCCGTGGCCCGCGCGGCCCAGCGCGCCGGCGTCCCGTGCCGGCTCGTGAAGATCGTCAGCGACGCCGCCGACGACTCCGCCCTGGAGTGGACGGCCGTGGTCGACGCGTGCGCCCGCCTGCTCGGCCACTGGGTGCGCGAGCAGATCGTCTGAGGCTCAGGGCTCGGGGTCGTCCTCGCGGGCCCACGCGATCGCCACGAGCCGGCGCAGCACCTCGAGGTCGACGTCGTCGAGCTTCTTGACGTACACGCAGCCCGCGCCCTCGATGTAGGTGCCGAGCGAGGGCAGCAGCGCGGCGCCCTCGGGACGGTCCTTCAGCCCGTAGAGCGACAGCGAGGCCTTGCGCGGCGAGAACGCGACCTTGGGCCAGTTCCCGCGGGTGCGCGGGTTGGCGGGGGAGACGTAGCGGTAGCTGCCGTACCCCACCATCGACGGCCCCCACAGGACCGGGTCCGCGCCGGTGACCTCGTGGAAGAGCTCGGCGAGCCGCAGTCCGTCCTCGCGACGGCGCGCGGGAGTGGCGGTCTCCAGGAAGGCCTCGACGTCGGCGTCCGTGGGCTGGGTCTTGATCTCGGCCATGAGGCCATCATGACGCATGAGAACGGCCCGGAATCATCGATTCCGGGCCGTTTCCTGGGGTGGATGACGGGACTTGAACCCGCGGCCACCGGCACCACAAGCCGGTGCTCTACCAACTGAGCTACACCCACCATGTGCGCCTCTCGGCACAGCGCGACGAGTCTACCGGACGTCGCGCGCGGGACCTACTCCGAGGGGGTGGTCCCGGCGATCTCGGCCGCGATGGCACGCGCCGACTCGCTGTCGATGCCCGGATCGGGCGTGAAGACGGTGCGGCGGTAGTAGCGCAGCTCGTCGATGCTCTCGCGGATGTCGGCCAGCGCGCGGTGGGCGCCGCCCTTCTCCGGGGCCGCGAAGTAGGCGCGCGGGAACCAGTGGCGCGCCAGCTCCTTGATGGAGGAGACGTCGATGACGCGGTAGTGCAGCCAGTCCTCGAGCTCGACCATGTCGCGGGCCAGGAAGGCGCGGTCGGTGCCGATGGAGTTGCCGGCCAGCGGGGTCTTGCGCGGCTCCTTGGCGTACTGGCGCACGTACTCGAGCACCTGCTCCTCGGCCTCGCGCACCGTGATGCCGTGGGCGAGCTCGACGAGCAGCCCCGAGGACGTGTGCATCTGCGTGACGACCTCGTTCATCTGGTCGAGCGCCGCCTGCGGGGGCTTGATGATGAGGTCGACGCCGTCGCCGAGGATGTTGAGGTCGTAGTCGGTGACCAGGGCGGCGATCTCGACCAGGGCGTCGTCCTGGATCGACAGGCCCGTCATCTCGCAGTCGATCCACACCAGCTTGTCGTTCACCCCGCCACCCTAGTCCGCGACGCCGACGGGTGGGCGGCGACGGGTAGGCTTCCGGCCGTACCGCGTATACGTCTGAGGAGCCACACGTGACGAACGACCGCCAGGCCCGCGCCGCCCGCGCCGAGCAGATGCGCAAGGAGCGCGAGAAGGCCGAGCGCAAGCAGCGCAACAAGATCACCGTCGCGATCGTCGCCGTGGTGGTCGTGCTGATCGCCGCGGCCGGCTGGGGCATCAAGTCCCTCTCGGACTCCAACGAGAAGAACACCGAGGTCATCGAGCCGAAGAACCTCACCGAGAGCGGCGTCGACTTCCCGGCGACCGGCGGCGACGTCGAGAACGCCGACGCGCCCCTCGTGGAGATCTTCGAGGACTTCCTGTGCCCCGCGTGCGGCTCGTTCGAGCAGCTGAGCGGCCAGTTCCTGCAGGACCAGGCCGCGTCGGGCGCCATCCGCCTGCGCTTCATGCCGTTCTCGTTCCTGCACAACCAGAGCACCAACGACTACTCGCGTCGCGCCACCAATGTGGCGATGTGCGCCGTCGACCAGGACGGTCCCGAGGCCTTCTGGAAGGTCCACAACGCGCTGTACGCCAACCAGCCCTCCGAGGGTGGCGCCGGTCCCGAGAACGCCGCGCTGATCGACCTGGCCGAGGAGGCCGGCGTCACCGGCATCGACGACTGCGTCCGCACCGAGCGCTTCGTGCCGTGGATCGACGACGTGAAGGACACCTTCACCGACGAGCGCGACATCTCCGGCACGCCCACGGTCCACATCGACGGCAAGAACTCCGAGGCGCGCACGCCGCAGGAGCTGCAGGCCGCGATCGACGAGGCGTCCAAGTCCTGACGTGACGAACGACCGCAAGGCCCGCGCCGCTCGAGCCGAGCAGGCGCGGGTCGAGCGCGAGCGGGCCGCGCGCCGCAAGCGCCTCACGATCACGGCCACGGGCGTGGTGGGAGCGCTCGTGCTGGTCGCCGTCGTCGCGTGGGGGATCTCCTCGCTCGGCGGCGACGACACCGCTGACGGCCCGGTCGTCGAGCCGCGGGGACTCACCGAGGGCGGGGTCCAGCACCCCGGCACGCCGGCGAGCGACGCGCCGGTCGTGGAGGTCTACGAGGACTTCCTCTGCTCGCACTGCGCGGACTTCGAGGACGAGCACGGCGCCTACCTGACCGACCTCGCGGAGCAGGGCGAGATCGCGCTGCGCTTCGTGCCGATGACGGTCCTCGACGGCACGGCCGACTCCGGCCCGGCCCACGACGCGATGAACGCGGCGTTCTGCGTCGCCGACCGCCAGGGCGCCGAGGCGTTCTGGGCGATGAAGCCCGCGCTGTTCGCGGCCGGCTTCGCTCGGGGAGAGGCCGAGCCCACGCAGCGGGCGCTCGCCGCGGTCGCCCGCGACGTCGGCGTGCCAGACGTCGAGGCCTGCCTCGAGGAGGGTACCTTCGTGCCGTGGCTCAACGAGGTGCGCGAGCAGGCCCGCGAGCGGGGCGTCGGCGGCACGCCATCGGTGTTCGTCGACGGCACGAAGCTCGAGGACCCGGCGACCGTGCGCTCGGCCGTCGAGGACGCGCTCGCGTCCTGACGGCCCTCAGGTCACCAGCGCAGCTCGACCTCGATCTCGTTCTCGTCGCCGATCTCGACCTCGACGGTCAGCTCGACCTCGTCGGGCACGTCGACGGTGATGCGGTGCCCGTTCTTCTCGAACTCCACGGAGTTGTGGCGCGCGAGCGCGTCGGCCAGGGCGTGCAGCCGGGCGGCGGCCTCCTCGCGGCGCAGGCGCTGGGTCTGGTCGAGCTCGAACAGGTCGCTCATCGCGGTCTCCTTCGGTGGAAGCTGGCGCGCCCGGCAGGATTCGAACCTGCGACCTCGAGATTAGAAGGCTCTTGCTCTATCCAGCTGAGCTACGGGCGCCTGCGGCCACACTATCGGTGGCGGCCGCGGTCGTGACGGCGCTCTAGGCTGTCCCCGTGACGACGACCGAGGTGCAGGCCGCCCTCCCGCGCGAGGACGACCCCCTGCGCCAGCGGGGTCGCAAGCTGCTCGTGATCGCCGTCTGGATCGCCGGCGTCGTCGGCGCGGGCGGTGCGGTGTTCTTCGCCTCCACGTCCGGCTCGGTCGCGGGAGCCTCGCTGGCCCTGGTCTACGCGCTCATCCCGCTGCCGGTCGCGCTCGCCGCGTACTGGTGGCTCGACCGGGTCGAGCCCGAGCCGTTCCGCTACAAGGCCGCCGCGTTCGTGTGGGGCGCCGTGATCGCCGTCGCGATCGCGCTGCCGATGGAGATCGGCATGTCCCGCCTCGGGATGAGCGAGGACTGGCTCATCGCGCTGGGCGCCCCCGTGGCCGAGGAGCTCGCCAAGGGCCTGTTCGTCGTGCTCACGCTGGTGCGGCTGCGCCGGATCATCGACGGCGTGCTCGACGGCCTCATCGTCTCGGGCCTGGTCGCGCTGGGCTTCGCGGCGATGGAGAACGTCGGCTACTACGCCGCGAGCTACCTCGGCTTCGACGAGGTCCCGTACTCGGGCACCGAGATGGCCACCGCCACCTTCGTCGTCCGCGGCCTCTTCAGCCCCTTCGCCCACCCGCTGTTCGCCTCGGCGATCGGCATCGCGATGGGACTCGCGGTGCACCGCTCCTCGCGCCTCCAGCGCTGGGGCCTGCTCGCGCTCGGCTACGTGGCCAGCGTCACCCTGCACGCGCTGTGGAACGGCTCGATCGTCGTGGGCGGGGGTGTCGGCTTCCTGCTGGCCTACGTGGTGCTGGCGTGCCTGCTGCTGGGCCTGGGCATCACCGCCGTCGTCCTGCGGATGCGCCAGTTCGACGTCCTCACCCGGGCGCTCGGCGACATGGCGCGCCGGGGATGGATCCACCCCGCCGAGGTGCCGTGGCTGGTCCGCTTCGGCCGCCGCCGCCAGGCCCGCACCTTCGCCACGCAGTACGGACCCCTCGCCGTCGAGGCCGTCGAGCGCTACCAGCGGCTCGCCACCGAGGCCGCGTTCCTGCACGACGCCGTCATGACCGGACGGGCCAAGCCCGGGGGTCCCGACCGCACCTACGCGCTGCTCGACCGGATGTGGCACCTGCGCCCGTTCCTGCGGCTGCCTCCGGCCCTGCCGCCGGGCGTCAGATGAGTGTCGCGTCGATTCGTTGAGGCTCGGTACTCGCCGGTACGCTGGTGGGCATGGATTATCGCGTCAAGGACCTGTCCCTCGCCGAGTTCGGCCGCAAGGAGATCGAGCTCGCCGAGCATGAGATGCCGGGCCTCATGGCCATGCGCGAGCGCTACGGCGACAGCAAGCCGCTGTCCGGCGCCCGCATCGCCGGCTCGCTGCACATGACGGTGCAGACCGCGGTCCTGATCGAGACCCTCACCGCCCTGGGCGCCGACGTCCGCTGGGCCACCTGCAACATCTTCTCCACCCAGGACCACGCCGCCGCCGCGGTCGTCGTCGGCCCGAACGGCACCGTCGACGCGCCGGCCGGCACGCCGGTCTTCGCGTGGAAGGGCGAGACCCTCGCCGAGTACTGGGACGAGGCCGAGAAGGTCTTCGCCTTCACTGATGAGCAGGGTGCCGAGTGCGGACCGAACGTCCTGCTCGACGACGGCGGCGACATCACGATGCTGCTGCACCTGGGCGTCGAGTACGAGAAGGCCGGCGCCGTCCCGCCGCAGGACTCCACCGACAACGAGGAGTTCAAGGAGGTGCTGCGCGTCCTGGCCCGCTCGCTGGAGACCAAGCCGCAGCACTGGACCAACATCGCGAAGGACATCAAGGGCGTCTCGGAGGAGACCACCACCGGCGTCCTGCGCCTCTACGAGCGCTTCCGCGAGGGCACGCTGCTCTTCCCGGCGATCAACGTCAACGACTCGGTCACCAAGAGCAAGTTCGACAACAAGTACGGCTGCCGCCACTCGCTGATCGACGGCATCAACCGCGCCACCGACGTCATGATCGGCGGCAAGGTCGCGGTCGTGTGCGGCTACGGCGACGTGGGCAAGGGCTCGGCCGAGTCGCTGCGCGGCCAGGGCGCCCGCGTCATCGTCACCGAGATCGACCCGATCTGCGCGCTGCAGGCCGCGATGGACGGCTACGAGGTCAAGCGCCTCGAGTCGGTCGTCGAGTACGCCGACATCTTCGTCACCACGACGGGCAACTTCGACATCATCCGGGTCGAGCACTTCGAGAAGATGAAGCACCAGGCGATCGTCGGCAACATCGGTCACTTCGACAACGAGATCGACATGGCCGGCCTGGCCAAGGTCCCCGGCATCGTCAAGGACGAGATCAAGCCGCAGGTCCACCAGTGGATCTTCCCCGACGGCAAGAAGATCATCGTGCTGTCCGAGGGCCGCCTGCTCAACCTGGGCAACGCCACCGGCCACCCGTCGTTCGTGATGTCGAACTCCTTCACGAACCAGGTGCTCGCGCAGATCGAGCTGTTCAGCAAGGCCGACCAGTACGAGCTGGGCGTGCACGTGCTGCCCAAGCACCTCGACGAGGAGGTCGCCCGGCTGCACCTGGACGCCCTCGGCGTCGAGCTCACGGAGCTGTCGAAGGCCCAGGCCGAGTACCTGGGCGTCGACGTGGCCGGTCCGTACAAGTCGGACCACTACCGCTACTGAGCATGTCGCAACGTCGCCCCAAGAACGATCGGGTGCTCGTCGTCGACGACGACGCGTCGTTGGCCGAGATGCTCACGATCGTCCTCGAGGGCGAGGGCTTCCGGACCTCGGTGTGCCGCACCGGTGACGGCGTGATGGAGGCCTTCGAGGCCTTCAAGCCCGACGTGGTCCTGCTCGACCGGATGCTCCCGGGCCTGGACGGCATGGAGGTGTGCCGCCAGATCCGGGAGCTCTCGGGCGTCCCGATCGTCATGCTCACCGCCAAGGGCGACACCCGCGACATCGTCGAGGGGCTCGGCGTCGGCGCCGACGACTACATCACCAAGCCGTTCCGCAACAGCGAGCTGATCGCCCGCATCCGCGCGCGGCTGCGCCGCAGCGATCCGCTCGGCGCACGGATCGAGTTCGGTGGCATCGTGCTGGATCCCCAGGCGCACACGGTCACGCGCGACGGCCGTCCGGTCTCGCTGACCCCGCTGGAGTTCGACCTCCTGGCGTGCCTGATCTCGGCGCCCGAGCAGGTCTTCAGCCGTGAGGCGCTGCTGCAGAAGGTGTGGGGCTACCACCACCCGGGCGACACCAAGCTGGTGAACGTCCACATGACCCGGCTGCGCCAGAAGATCGAGGACGACGCCGAGAACCCGAGCGTCATCCGCACGGTCCGGGGCGTCGGCTACCAGGCCATCGAGCCGGCGCCGCAGTGATGGGCCGGCTCGTCGGGCTGTGGCGCCGTTCGCTGCGCACGCGAGTCGTCATCAACACCCTGCTGCTCAGCACCGCGGTCATCATGATCGTCGGCTGGGCGCTGCTACGGGACGTCGCCGGCGGCCTGGCCGACAACCGGCGCGACGCGGCCATCGCGGAGGCTCGTGCGGGTCTCGAGCAGGCGCAGTCCCAGCTCGACGCGGCGGTCGACAGCGAGCCCGCCCGCCAGTCGCCGGCGCTGACCCAGCTCGTCGACTCCCTCGCCGCCACGCGGGGGGAGAACCGTGCGTACGAGCTCGTCCTGCAGGGCCCGCTGGCCGAGGGCGGCGACGCCCCCGTCCGGGCCTCCGGCAGCGTCGGCATCGACGAGGTGCCGCCGTCGCTCGCAGAGCGCGTGGGCTCCGACCAGGGCACGTACTGGACCTTCTCCGAGCTCTCGCCTTTCGGCGCCGGCGACGAGGTCCCGGTGGTCACGGTGGGAGGGCGCGTCACCGCGCCGGGCTCGAACGACCAGTACGCGCTCTACTACGTCTTCTCGATGGCCGACCAGCAGGAGACGCTCGACCTCGTGCGCACGGCACTGCTCGCCGGCGCGGGCGTCCTGCTCGTGATGGTCACGCTCGTGGCCTTCCTCGTCGCGCGCCAGGTGGTCGACCCGCTGCGTCTCGCCCGCCGCATCGCCGAGCGCTTTGCCGCCGGCAACCTCGAGCAGCGCATGCACGTCAAGGGCGAGGACGACATCGCCCGTCTGAGCACCTCGTTCAACCAGATGGCCGAGAGCCTGCAGAGCCAGATCCGGCGGTTGGAGAACCTCTCGCGTCTCCAGCAGCGCTTCGTCTCCGACGTCTCGCACGAGCTGCGCACCCCGCTCACCACCGTGCAGATGGCCGGCCAGGTGCTCTACGAGGCCCGCCCCGGCTTCGATCCCCAGACAGCCCGCGCGGCCGAGCTGCTGCACACCGAGGTCGGCCGCTTCGAGGCGCTGCTGTCCGACCTGCTCGACCTCAGCCGCTTCGACGCCGGTGCGGCCACGCTCGAGCTCGACCCCGTCGACCTCACGGCCGTGGCCCGGGCGGCCGCCGCCGACGAGGCGCTGACCCGCGCCGGGATCAAGGGTCGAGCCCTCGGGGTCGCGGTGCCGGCGATCGTCGACGCCGACATCCGCCGCGTCGACCGCATGGTCCGCAACCTCATCGTCAACGCCGCCCGGTACAGCCAGTCCAAGCGCGTCGAGGTCGTCGTCTCGCAGGCCCCCGACCGCGTCTCGCTCTCGGTGCGCGACCACGGCGTGGGCATGGAGACCGAGGAGGTGCGTCGTGTGTTCGACCGGTTCTGGCGCGGCGACCCGGCGCGCTCGCAGGGCGGCACGGGGCTCGGCCTGGCGATCGCGCGCGAGGACGCGGCACTGCACGGGGGCACCCTCGAGGTCTGGTCGCGCAAGGGCGAGGGCACGGAGTTCATCCTGACGCTGCCGCGCGTCGCGGGGGAGCGGGTCTGGTCGCCCGTCACGAAGTCGGTGTACGCATGACGCGCCGCTCCGTGGGCCTCCTGCTCGCTCTCGCCGTCGCGGTGCTCACAGGCTGCGCCGGCATCCCCACGTCCGGCCCGGTCGAGCGCGTCGAGGACGAGGTCGGCCTCGGCGAGAGCACGGTCCGCTACACGCCGTCGGGTCCCACCGCGGGCATGACCGAGACCCAGGTCGTGCGCGGCTTCCTCGACGCGATGCTGGCCTACCCGGTCACGCACCGCGTGGCGGCCGAGTACCTCACGCCCACCGCCGCCCAGCGCTGGCGGCCGGGAGCCAGCACCACGGTCTACTCCACCGTCGAGGCGTTCTCCGCGTCGGTCGGGTCCACGCGGGTCGAGCTCGGCACTGAGGTGCGCCTCGACGAGCAGGGCAGCCTGACGCCCGCCGAGGGCACGGAGCGGCTGCGGTTCACGCTCGAGCGGATCGACGGGCAGTGGCGGATCGCGAACCCGCCCGAGGGCGTCCTCGTCAGCCGGGACTGGTTCGAGGACTACGTGCGCGCCTTCGACCTGTTCTTCCTCGACGCGTCGGGCCGTCACCTCGTGCCCGTGCCGGTCCACGAGGTCGTCGGCGACCAGCTTGCGACCTCCCTCATGACCAGCCTCGCGCTCGGCCCGCCTCCGGATCCGCCGGGACTCACCACGGCCGTTCCGCCCGAGGGCGAGCTGCGCGCCTCGGTGCCGGTCGTCGGCGGCGTCGCGCAGGTCGACTTCGCGCGTCGCGTCGGCGACCTCTCCACCTCGACGCAGAAGCGTCTCTCGGCCCAGGTCGCCTGGACGCTGCGGCAGGTGCCGGCGGTCACGGACGTCCAGATCACCGGCGACGGCACTGTCGTCGCGCCCACGGGCGATCTCGTGCAGGACGCCCGCGGCTGGGCCTCGTACGGCCCCGACAAGTCGCGGCGGTGGGTCCACGTGACGGCGGGCGACATCGTGCACCAGGTCGGACCGCGGGCGCAGCAGCCGGTGCCGGGCGCGTGGGGCCGCACCGACGGCGGTGCCACGGCAGTGGCCGTCGGCGAGGAGCTGGCGGTCGGCGTCTGGACCGACCGTGCCCGCGTCACCACCGCCCGCGGCGGCCGGCCGGTCGACCTCAGCGGCGACCGCTTCGTCCGCCCCACGGTCGACATCGACTCGATGGGCTGGCTCGTCGACCGGCAGGGCCGCCAGGCGCGCGTCCGCGTGTACGACGGCGAGTCCCTGGCGCTGATCCCGAGTCCCGATCTCCCGGTCGTCTCCTCGTTCGCGATCTCGCCCGACGGAGCGCGCTACGCGGCCACGTCGGGCGGACGCCTGCTGCTCGGCGGCTTGGAGCGGCGCGAGGGACGGGTCGTCGGCCTGACCGAGCCCGAGCAGCTGCCCACCCAGGCCGCGGCGCGCGAGGTCGCCTGGGTCGACGGGACCCGCGTCGCACACCTCGGGCCGCGGGGCACGCAGGTCCGCTCGGTGCGCATCGACGGCACGGGCGCCGTGGACGCCTGGCCCGGGGGAGGGCAGCTGCTGCCCGGGATCGATCCGGTCGCCCTCGTCGCGACCCCGGCCGCGCGGTCCGACCTCTACCTGCTGGACGCCGATGGCGGCGTCTGGGTGCTCGACCGCACGCGGTGGGTGCAGCTCGACCTGCCGGCCGCCCGCGGCATCGCCTGACCGTCCACAGGTGCTCGTCGGGCGCTGGCGACCACGTTCCCGCGCGCCCACACTGGGCGGATGGAGCGGTGGTGGCAGGCGGCGGCCGACCTCGTGCTGGGCGCGTGCTGTCCGCTCTGCGAGACGCCCGGAGGACGCGTCTGCCGCCCCTGCGCCGCGAGTCTGCCGCCCCAGCCGGTCCACGTCGCCGCGGGTGACCTCGAGGTGGTCGCCGCGGGCATCCATGCCGGACCGCGCCGCGACGCCGTGCTCGCCTGGAAGCTCCGCGCCGCCTCGGGTCTCGATCCACTCCTGGCCCACCACCTGGCCGCCGCCGTGCTGACCCTCGTGGGCGACGCGGACGCGGTCACCCTCGTGCCGGTGCCGTCGACCCGCCGCTCGCGCCGCGAGCGAGGACGCGACCTCGTGGCCGACCTGGCCGCGGCGGCCGCGCGTGATCTGGCGGGGATCGGCCTCGACGCCTCGTCGGACCGGTGCCTGCGCCTCGTGCGCCAGACCGCCGACCAGCACGCGCTGGGACGCGACGATCGGGCCCGCAACCTGGCCCGGAGCATGCGCGCGACGGCCCTCCCGACCGGTCCCGTGGTGGTCGTCGACGACGTCGTGACGACCGGCTCCACGCTGCGCGAGGCGGCCCGGGCCCTGGCGTCGCAGGGCGATGTCGAGGTGCTCGGCGCGGCGGCGCTCGTGGTCGCCGACGAGGGCGCTCCAGCGGTGGCGGGTCACCCCGTGGTCGGGCTACGGTCGAGGTGAGTCAGGAGCTCGAAACCTCGGGACTGGAGAAGGAGACGGAACATGGAAATCGTGGTCACCGGACGCAACAGTGAGATCTCGGAGCGATTCCGCTCCCACGTCACCGAGAAGCTCCAGCGCATCGAGAAGTTCGACGGGCGTCAGCGCATCAACCGCGTCGAGGTCGAGGTGACCCACGAGAAGAACCCGCGCCAGCACGACAAGGCCGCGCGGGTCGAGATGACGCTCCGCTCGCGGGGCCCCGTCGTCCGCGTCGAGGCCAACTCGACCGACCAGCACTCGGCCCTCGACGCCGCCGTCGACAAGCTGGAGAAGCGACTGCGCAAGATGGGCGAGCGCCAGATCCGCCACCGGGACAAGCACGCGCCGGCGTCGATCGAGGAGGCCACCGCCGATCTGCGACTCGCCGGATCGCCCGACGAGGACTCCGGTGAGCCCCACGTGCGGCAGGTCGCGACGCTCGAGGTGCAGGGCGACGGCCCGCTCGTCGTGCGCGAGAAGGACCACACCTCGCCGGCCATGACCCTGGACCAGGCGCTCTACGAGATGGAGCTCGTCGGCCACGACTTCTTCCTCTTCGTGGAGAAGGACTCGATGAAGCCGAGCGTGGTCTACCGCCGCAAGGGGTACGACTACGGCGTGATTCGCTTGTCGGTCGAGGGGTGAAACGCCCCGAACGTGGCATGATCGTGCCGTGACTACGAACGCCGACGCCATCCGGGTGCTGCTGGTCGACGACCAGGAGCTCTTCCGCAGGGGCGTGACGATGGTCCTGGGCGCCGACGGCGGGTTCGAGATCGAGGACGTCGACGACGGCGACGCCGCGCTGGAGCGCATCGCGGAGGAGCCGTTCGACGTCGTCCTGCTCGACGTCCGCATGCCCGGGCGCAGCGGCGTCGAGATCTGCGGCGCGATCAAGGAGACCGCGCCGACGACCGGCATCATCATGCTCACCGCGAGCGACGACGAGGCCGACCTCTACGAGTCGATCAAGGCCGGTGCCGCGGGCTACCTGCTCAAGGACGGCTCCACCTACGACCAGGTCGCCGAGGCGGTCAAGCTGGTCGCGGCGGGGCAGTCCCTGATCAGCCCCAGCATGGCCACCAAGCTGCTCGACGAGTTCGTGCACATGGCCAAGGGCCCGGCCCCGGCCACCAGCCTGACCGCGCGCGAGCTGCAAGTGCTGCGCCTGGTCGCCCACGGCAAGAGCAACCGCGACATCGCCGGCGAGCTGTTCATCAGCGAGAACACGGTGAAGAACCACATCCGCAACATCCTGGAGAAGCTCCAGATGAAGTCGCGGATGGAGGCGGCCATGTACGCCGTCCGCAGCAAGCTCATCGACGACGTCCTGTGACCCCGCGCCTCTCGGCGCTGCAGGCCCGGCGCATCGCGCTCGCGGCCCAGGGGTTCACCCGTCCCGCGCCCGCCGAGGTGCGGCGCGAGCACGTGGCTCGCGTCGCCCGGCGGCTCGGGTTCTTCCAGATCGACTCGGTGAACGTCCTGCAGCGGGCGCACTACCTGCCGCTGTACTCGCGGCTCGGGCCCTACGACACCGAGCTGCTGCACCGCGCCGCGGGGCGCGCCCCGCGGCTGCTGTTCGAGTACTGGGCGCACGAGGCCGCGCTCGTCGACGTCGACCTGTGGCCGGCGATGAGCCACAAGATGCGCTCGGGACGCGGCATGTGGGGCCAGATGGCGCGCACGGCTGCGGAGAACCCCACGCTCATCGACGACGTCGAGGCCGCCGTGGCGCGCTTCGGCCCGATCACGGCGCGCGAGCTCGAGGCCCGGCTGGGCGCGGAGGAGCGCGACCGCACGCACTGGGGCTGGAACTGGTCGCAGACCAAGCAGGCGCTGGAGTACCTCTTCTTCGTCGGACGGGTGTCGGCCGCCCGGCGCAACGCGGCGTTCGAGCGCGAGTACGACCTGCCCGAGCGCGTGCTGCCGGCCCGCGTGATGGCGATGCCGGAGCCCTCCGACGAGGAGGCGTACCTGACGCTCGTCGGGCACGCCTCCCGCGCGCTGGGCGTCGCCACGGTGCAGTGCCTGCGCGACTACTTCCGCCTCGCGCCCGCGCCGACCGCACAGGCCGTGCAGACGCTCGTCGCCGACGGCACGCTCGAGCCGGTGACGATCGACGGCTGGAAGCGCCCGGCCTACCTGCACGCCGAGGCCACCCGGCCGCGCCGCGTGGACGCGCGGACGCTGCTGAGCCCCTTCGACCCGCTCGTCTTCGAGCGCACCCGCACCGAGCACCTCTTCGACTTCCGCTACCGGATCGAGATCTACGTCCCGGCGGAGAAGCGCGTGCACGGCTACTACGTGCTGCCCTTCCTGCTGGGCGACCGGCTGGTGGCGCGGGTCGACCTCAAGGCCGACCGGGCGCGCGGGCGGCTGCTCGTCCCGGGGGCCTTCGCCGAGCCCAACGCGCCCGCCTCCACCGCGGCCGAGCTCGCCCGCGAGCTCCACCGGATGGCGGGCTGGCTCGGCCTGGACGGGGTCGAGGTCGGAGATCGTGGTGATCTGGCCCGCAGGCTGGCGACGGAGTGTGCCACCCCGCACTAGGATGTTCGGGTGCCGAAGATCATCGACAGTATCCTGCGGGCCGGCGAGGGCAAGATCCTCAAGCGCCTCGACCGCATCGCCGACCAGGTCAACGCCCTGAGCGACGAGTTCTCCGCCATGAGCGACGCCGAGCTGCGCGCCATGACCGACGAGTTCAAGGAGCGCCTCGAGGGCGGCGAGTCCCTCGACGACCTGCTGCCCGAGGCCTTCGCCACCGTCCGCGAGGCGGCCACCCGCGTGCTCGGCCAGCGGCACTTCGACGTCCAGATCCTCGGTGGCGCCGCCCTGCACCTGGGCAACATCGCCGAGATGAAGACCGGTGAGGGCAAGACCCTCGTCGCGACCCTGCCGTCCTACCTGAACGCGCTGTCCGGCAAGGGCGTCCACGTGGTCACCGTCAACGACTACCTGGCCAAGTACCAGTCCGAGATGATGGGCCGCGTCCACCACTTCCTGGGCCTGACCGTCGGCGTCGTCGTCGCCGGCCAGACCCCCGCGCAGCGCCGCGAGGCCTACGCCTGCGACATCACCTACGGCACCAACAACGAGTTCGGCTTCGACTACCTGCGCGACAACATGGCCGACTCGCTCGACGAGTGCGTCCAGCGCGGCCACAACTTCGCGATCGTGGACGAGGTCGACTCGATCCTCATCGACGAGGCCCGCACGCCGCTGATCATCTCGGGCCCCACCGAGGACGAGGTCAAGTGGTACGGCGAGTTCGCCCGCATGGTCGGCGCCATGCGCATCGACGAGCACTACGAGGTCGACGAGAAGAAGCGCACCGTCGCCGTCACCGAGAAGGCCATCGACGTCGTCGAGGACCAGCTCGGCATCGCGAACCTCTACGACGCGGTCAACACGCCGCTCATCGGCTTCCTCAACAACGCCGTCAAGGCCAAGGAGCTGTTCAAGCGCGACAAGGACTACGTCGTCATCGACGGCGAGGTCCTGATCGTCGACGAGCACACCGGCCGCCTGCTCGAGGGCCGCCGCTACAACGAGGGCCTGCACCAGGCGATCGAGGCGAAGGAGGGCGTCCGGATCCGCGAGGAGTACCAGACGCTGGCCACCATCACGCTGCAGAACTACTTCCGCCTCTACAGCACGCTCTCGGGCATGACCGGCACCGCGATGACCGAGGCCGCCGAGTTCGACAAGATCTACAAGCTCGGCGTCGTCCCGATCCGCACGAACAAGCCGATCCAGCGCGACGACCTGCCCGACCTCGTCTACCGCACCGAGGACGCCAAGTTCAACGCCGTCGTCGACGACATCGCCGCGCGCCACGCGAAGGGCCAGCCGGTGCTGATCGGCACCACGAGCGTCGCCAAGTCCGAGCGCCTCAGCAAGCAGCTGAAGAAGCAGGGCATCGCCCACGAGGTGCTGAACGCGAAGCACCACGACCGCGAGGCCGCGATCGTCGCCCGCGCCGGTCACAAGGGCGCCGTCACCGTCGCCACCAACATGGCCGGCCGCGGCACCGACATCATGCTCGGCGGCAGCGTCGAGTTCCTCGCCGACGCCGAGCTGCGCGGCAAGGGCCTCGACCCCGTCGAGACCCCGGAGGAGTACGACGCCGCCTGGCCCGAGGCGCTCGAGCGCATCGAGAAGCAGGTCGCGGCCGAGAAGGACGAGGTCGTCGCCGCGGGCGGTCTGGCCGTCATCGGCACCGAGCGCCACGAGTCGCGCCGCATCGACAACCAGCTGCGTGGCCGCTCCGGCCGTCAGGGCGACCCGGGCAGCACTCGGTTCTACCTGTCGCTCGAGGACGACCTCATGCGCCTGTTCAAGGGCGAGTGGGTCAACTGGATCCTCCAGACGATGAAGATCCCCGACGACGTGCCGATCGAGAACAAGCGCGTCACCAAGTCGATCGCGTCGGCGCAGGGCCTGGTCGAGGCGCAGAACTTCGAGACCCGCAAGAACATCCTCAAGTACGACGACGTCATGAGCGCCCAGCGCGAGGTCGTCTACGCCCAGCGCCGCCGGGTGCTCGAGGGCGAGGACCTCGAGCCGCGCGTGCGCCAGATGATCGAGGACGTCACGGGCGCCTACGTCACCGCGGCGACCGAGGGCTACCCGACCGCGTGGGAGCTCGACAAGCTCTGGACCGCGCTGCGCACCCTGTACCCGATCTCGCTCGATCACGAGCAGCTCGTCGAGGAGGCCGGCGGCCAGGAGCGCCTGGACGGCCCCACCCTGCGCACGCAGATCGTCGAGGACGCGCTGGCAGCCTACGACAAGCGCGAGGCCGAGCTCGGCGACGAGGTCGCCCGCGAGCTCGAGCGTCGCGTCGTGCTGAGCGTGCTCGACCGCAAGTGGCGCGAGCACCTCTACGAGATGGACTACCTCCGCGAGGGCATCGGCCTGCGTGCGTACAGCCAGCGCGATCCGCTGGTCGAGTACCAGCGCGAGGGCTACGACCTGTTCAACGCGATGATGGAGGGCATCTCCGAGGAGTCGGTCGGCTACCTGTTCAACCTCAACGTCGAGATCGAGGTCGAGGAGGACGGCGAGGACGGCGAGGCGCCGCACATCCACGCGAAGGGCCTCGAGGCCGACAGCACGCCCAAGCAGCTGTCGTACTCCGCCCCGTCGGAGGACGGCTCGGCCATCGCGGTGGAGGAGTCGGTCGTCGACGAGGACGACGAGCTCGACCCGAACGAGCAGGCCCGCCAGAACAAGGCCAAGGAGGCCGCGCGCCGCAAGGCCAAGGCCCAGCGTCAGTCCCGCAAGAAGAACCGCTGACCCAGGCCGCTCGTCACGCCCACTCTGCTCGCTAGGCCCACTCTGCCGCCGTGCAGCGCCAGGTCGCGCGCCCCTGAGGGTCGCGACCGCGCTGCAGGCGGACGGCGAGGGCGTGCGAGCGGCCTCGATGCACCATCCGGGCCGCGATCTCGGCGGCACCGTCCTCGACCATGGCGATGTGCACCGACACGACCCGCGGACTGTGGCGCGGGCCGCCGGAGACGAACCGGTCGGCCACGTACTGGTGCAGCTGCTCGTAGACGTCGCGGCTGAGCCACGGCCCGAGCTGGCGCACGGGCCGGATGCCGGTGATCACCTCGGCCAGCGCCTGCGTGAAGCGGGCGCACCGGTGGCGCAGCTCGCTGGCGTCGCCGCGCTCGACCGGCACCGGCAGGAGCGGGGCCGAGGCGGTGAACGGCAGCGGCACCTGGCGCGGCGCGAACGGGTCGGTGGCGAGGGCGGTGGCGGTGATCATCGTGCTCCTGGCGGGTCGAGGCGTTGTCCGGGATGGATCAGGTCGGGATCGGGGCCGAGGACGGCGCGGTTCGTGCGGTACCAAGCGCGGACCTGATCACCCACGTCGGCCTCGCCTGCGTCGGGGGAGTGCTCGCGCACGATCGACCAGAGGCTCTCGCCCGGGGCGACCACGTGGGCGTCCGCGACGGGTTCGTGTGTCGGCGCCGGCGCCGGGGCGGCTGTCAACGGGCGCTCGGGCAGGGACAGTCCGCGGAGCGCGTCGACGCCACCCACGGCGGCATGGCTGGGCGCCTGCACGGCCACGACGGCGCCGGTGGCCAGCAGGGCCCGCAGCAGGGGAGGGGCGAGACGCGCCGCAAGCCTGCGGTCGACGAGTGCCACGACCAGGCCGACGCACCACCACGCGGCCCACACCAGCAGGACGGCGGTGAGCACGGTCCGCAGCGCCGTCTCCGGCCCCATGGACGTCAGGTCCTGCATCCGATCCCCCGATCGACGAGCCATGACGTCCGATGTAGTCATTTGACGACAGATGGCGTGTGATGGCGACCAGCGAAGCGCATGTCGGCGCGGCCGTCAACGGGTGCGAGGACGGCTTGTGGAGATCAGGTCAGGACGACGGCCGCGAGCGCAGTCGCCGGTTCTCGCGCTGCAGCCGGGTCAGCTGCTCCTCGAGGTCGAGCACGCGCTCGATGCCGGCGAGGTTGAGGCCCTCGGCCAGCAGGTCGCGGATGCGCACGAGGCGCCGCAGGTCGGTGCGGCTGTAGCGGCGGGTGCCGCCGGGCGTCCGGGTGGGCTCGAGCAGGCCGCGTCGCTCGTAGACGCGCAGGTTCTGGACCTGCATCGAGACCATCTCGGCTGCGACCGAGATGGCGTAGAGCCCGGTGTCGTCGTCGTCGCGCATGCTCCACCTCCGTGTGGAACTGAACTCTACTTGACAAGGAATATGAAATGGCGAATATAGGTTTTAACGGATGAACCTCACCACCCAGCAAGGAGGAGACGACGATGATGATCCGCACCACCGACCCCTTCCGTGACTTCGACCGGCTGACCCAGCAGCTGTTCGGGACGACGAACCGACCGGCGATCATGCCGATGGACGCCTGGCGCGAGGGCGACACCTTCGTGGTCGAGTTCGACCTCCCGGGTGTCACGAAGGACAGCATCGACCTCGACGTCGAGCGCAACGTGCTGACGGTCCGCGCCGAGCGCGTCGCGCGCAACGGCGACTGGGAGATGCTCGCCTCCGAGCGTCCCCGCGGAGCGTTCAGCCGCCAGCTCGTCCTGGGCGACAACCTCGATCTCGAGCGGATCGAGGCGGCCTACGACGCTGGCGTGCTGCGTCTGAGCATCCCGGTCGCGGAGCGGGCGAAGCCGCGCAAGATCCAGATCGGTGGCGGCGCCAGCGAGAGCACCGCGATCGAGGCCTGACCCACCCCCTTCCCCGAGGACACCGTGGGGCCTCCGCACGAGGCCCTACGGTGTCCTCATGCGTTGGGACCGACTCTTCGCCGACCTCGAGGGCGCGGCGATCGACGAGCACGCCGACGAGCGCGACGCCCTTGCCGAGGACCTGCGCGACGAGCAGTGGTCCGCCCTGGCGTGGACCGACCTGCTCGGCGGCGCCGACGTCCGGCTCGACGTCGTGGGCCTGGGTGAGATCGGCGGCCGGGTGACCGGTGTGGGCGACGTGGTCCTCGTGCAGGACGAGACGTCCCGCATCGTCGTGCTGCCCGAGGCGATCGCGGCGGTGATCGGGCACGACGGTCGGGCCGCCGCAGCGCCGTCGATGTCGCGGACGAGGCGTCAGGTCGCCCGGGCGGTGCGCGACGCGGGCGTGGAGGTGCGGGTGGTCCGCCGTGACGGCCGGATCGTGGAAGGGCCGATCGTGGAGGTCGGCTCGGACTTCGTGCAGGTGGCCGCGGCCGGACGGAGGGTCAGTCCGCCGTGGGCGTGGATCGCGGCTCTCGTGCCGCGTTGACCGAGGTCTCGCGCGCGGTGCGCTCGTACTGCCGGGCGATGTAGTCCTCGAGGGCACTGGCCTCGATGCGCCACATCTTGCGGCCGCCCACCTGGAAGCCGCGCAGCTCGCCCGACTTCAGCAGTCCCCACACGACCCGCACGTCGACCTTGAGGGTGTCGGCGACGTCGGTCGCGGTGAGGAGATCGTGCTCGGGGGCCATGGCGCCCATTCTCACACGCAGCGCCGACGACGAGGCGCAGGTCACGCCCGGACTGTGGACGACCGGTGGCAGCCTCGGGTCGCGACCCCGTATGACTGGCCCATGCATGTCACGGGGGGTGACACGTCCCGGCGCGCGCTCGCCCGGCGCACCTCGATCTCCAGATGGCGCCAGCCGCGACTCGTGCTCGGTGCCGTCCTCGTCCTGACCTCCGCCGTCGCCGGCGGCTGGCTCGTCGCCGCCGCGCGCGACTCCACCGACTACTGGCTCGTTCGCGCCGAGGTGAGGGCCGGCGATCCGGTCGAGTCCTCGCAGCTCACGCCCGTGGCCGGGCGGGTCGAGGCGGCGGCGGCCGACTCGCTGGTTCCTGCCCGCGACGGCGTGCCGCGCGGCGTCTGGGCGCGCGACGCCGGTCCCGGCACGCTCGTCACACGGGACGCGGTCGCCGCGTCGGTCGACCGCGGCCGCGAGCTCGCGATGGCGGTCCCCGCGGGCACCGCGCCGCCGGACCTCGCCGCGGGCGACCGGGTCGACGTGTGGGCCGGGCCCGGCGAGAGCGGTGACCCGAGCCGATCCACCCGGCGCGTCCTCGTCGACGTCCCGGTGGTCTCGCTGTCGGGCGTCGACGGCACCGGCTCGCGGACCCTCGTCGTGGACACGGGGCGCGGCGGCCCCGGCGGCGACGTGGTCGCCGCGCTGGGCGCCGGTCACCTCACGGTCGTGCGGGTCCCGTGAGCGCGACCGAGTCCCTGCGCGTGGCGGTCGCGGCGTGCGGGGCGCACTGGGAGGCGGCGGCGCTCGCCGAGATCGAGTCCGACCCGCGGCTCACGCTCGTGCGCCGCTGCGTCGACGTCGCCGACCTGCTCGCCACGGCCGGCACCCACCGTCTCGACCTGGCGCTCCTGGCCGTCGACAGCCCCGGCCTCGACGTGGGAGTGGTGCAGCGGCTGCTCCAGCTGGGCGTGCGCCCGGCCGCCGTCGAGGGCGACGGCTCGCCCCTGGGCATCGACCAGTCGGCGCGGCTCGGCGCGCTGGCGGAGGCGGCGTCGTTGCCGGTCCCCGAGCCGGAGCCCGAGAGCGAGCCCGGTCAGCTCGTCGCGGTGTGGGGTGCGACTGGGGCACCGGGCCGCAGCAGCCTCGCGGTGTCGCTCGCTGCGGCGGCCGCGGCAGCGGGTCGCTCCACCGCCCTCGTGGACGCCGACGTGTACGGCGGCTCGCTCGGCCAGCTGCTCGGGGTCCTCGACGAGGTCAGCGGGATCATGGCCGCCTGCCGCGACGTCAACCGCGGGCGGTCCGGCGCGGCGGGGTCACACCTGCTGCGACTCGCCCCGCACTGGGACCTGCTCACCGGCCTGCCCCGCTCGGACATGTGGCATCACCTGCGGCCCGATGCCCTCGAGGCCGTGCTGCGCGACCTGCGCCGCGACCACGAGCTGGTCGTCGTCGACTGCGGCTTCGGGGTCGAGCCGGCGATGGGGCAGGGGCCGTCGCGCGACCAGGTCACCCGACGCGTGCTCGACCTCGCCGACGAGGTGATGGCGGTCGGCCGAGTCGATCCGGTGGGTCTCGCGCGGCTCGTCCGCGCCCTCGACGATGCGGGTCCGTGGCGGCGCCCGCCGCGTCTCATCCTGAACGGGTTCCGTGCCTCGCTGGGCTGGACCGAGCGCGAGGTCGCCCAGACGGTGCGAGAGCTCACCGGCGTCACGCCGTGGGCGTTCCTTCCGCACGACGGGGCGGGCCACGACCTCGCTCTCATGACCGGGCGTCCGCTCCGTGAGGTCGCGCCGACCTCGGGCTACGTGTCGCGCGTCGAGCGGCTCGCGTCCGAGCTGGTGGCGGCGCGGTGACGGGACGGGCGTCAGATCAGGCTGCCCTCGCCGATCGCGTCGTACACCCCCACGATCTCCGAGCCCAGCACGAAGGCACCGAGGGCGAACAGCACCACGAGCAGGCCGCGGAGGAGCCAGGCTCCGGCCTCGGGCATCCGACGTCCCACCGAGTGCCACAGCAGCCAGCCGAGGGCGAAGAGGATCGTCACCGGGAAGAGCGGGAAGACCCACGGCACCAGTCCGAGCCATGGCCAGCCGCCGCGCAGCAGCGCGGACCCGTCGCGCACGGCCCAGTCCACGGCCGGCGGCATGAGCAGGCAGAAGACCAGCGGCACGGCCAGGGTCAGCGCGATCGCGGCCCACGTCGGATCGAGCCGGGTGAAGTCGACGCCCTCGTCGTGCACCAGCGCGGCACCGACCATCACCGTGCCGCCCACGGCGACCGACAGCCGGCGGAACCACGGCGGACCGAGCGCGAGCCAGCCCAGCGCGAGGTAGATGCCGGCGCCCAGCACGCCCAGGGCCGCGCCGGTCATCAGCAGCTGGAAGGTCCCCGAGGTCGTGAACTCGCCCATGGGGAAGCCGTCGTCGGTGATCGTCCCGTGGTCCTCGGGATTGAGGCCCGCCAGCAGGGCCATGAACAGACGGCCGCCGATGCCGCCCACCAGCAGGCCCAGCGCGGCGCCGACCCACGAGGCTGCGGCGAGACGGCGCGCCGCGGCCATCGCCGGCGCCGACGCTCGGGTCCGTGTCTCCATCCGGGGAGGATGGCACGGTGAGGGCGCGGCTGTCAGCGACTCGCAGCCTTTTCGTTGCCCGTTCGACGGGTGGGTCGGGTGGTAAGTTTCTGGGCTACCGGCGGACCGGACCGAGGCGAGGACAGCAGGGGATCGCATGCAACGACTGAGCCCTCTCGACGCGATGTTCCTGCACCAGGACCATCCCGAGACGCCCCGCCAGGTCGCGTCGCTCGCGATCCTCGAGCCGGGAGACCGACCCCTCGACTACGACCGCCTGATCCAGGTCATCAACGACCGCATCGACCTCGTGCCGCGCTACCGCCAGGTGCCGCGCCGGATCCCCGGCGGCATCGGCATGCCCGTGTGGGCTGACGACGAGCACTTCGACCTGTCGCTGCACGTGCGCCGCTCGGCGCTGCCGCGACCCGGCGGGCGCGATGCCCTGCACGAGCTCGTCGGCCGGCTCATCGCGCGGCGGCTCGACCACGAGCGCCCCCTGTGGGAGCTCTACCTCATCGAGGGACTCCAGGGCGGCGAGATGGCGCTGCTGTTCAAGTCGCACCAGGCGCTCGTCGACGGCTCGCACACGGTCGACCTCGCGCAGGTCCTCCTCGAGGAGACCCAGCGCGACCGCACGATCCCGCACGACGAGTGGACCCCGCGCGCCACGCCCGGCACGGTCGAGCTGCTGGCCGGGTCGGTCCGCTCGCAGCTGAGCCACCCGGCCGAGCTGCTGTGGAACGGCGAGTACCAGTGGTCGCGCGTCGCCTCGCACCTGCCGGTGCTGGGCCCCGACGCCGCCACCCACGGCCCACTCACCGCCACGCTGTCGCGGCACCGGCGCTTCACCTCGGTCAGCGCCCCGTTCAGCGAGTTCCGGCGCGTCCGCGACGAGCACGGCGGCACGGTCAACGACGTCATCCTCGCGGCGATCGCGGGTGGCCTGCGCGGCTGGATGCTCACGCGTGCCGAGCCCGTCACCGCCAAGACCAGCTTCCGCGCCATGGTGCCGATGTCGGTCACCCGCGACGGCCAGGCCGAGGGCGGGCTCCCGACGTCGCTCGGCCCTCTCGTGCGTGGGCTCATGCTCACGCTGCCGGTGGGGGAGTCCAACGCGGTCGTGCGGCTGCACCAGGTCTCCTACGCCCTCAAGGGACACCGTGAGACCGGCTCGGCCGTCGCCGCCAACAAGCTGGCCAACCTGCCCGGCTTCGCCACCTCCACCTTCCACACCGTGGGAGCGCGGGTGGCGGCCGACGAGGCCAACCGCCCCTACCACCTGGTCATCACCAACGTGCCCGGCCCGCAGGACCCGGTCTACATGGCGGGCCAGCAGCTCAAGGAGATCTTCCCGGCGATCCCGCTCACGGGGCACCGGGCGATCTCGGTGGGCGTCACGTCCTACGACGGCCGGGTGTTCTTCGGCATCGTCACCGACCGCGAGTCGGTGCCCGACGCCGACGTGCTGGGCCAGTGCATCCTGGAGGCGCTGGAGGAGCTGACCGAGACGATCGGTCCGAGGCGAGCGCGGGCACCGCGCGGACGGAAGAGGCCCACATGAGCAGGACCCGCGTCTACGCGGCCGCCGACGCCGAGCTGCTGCGCGCGCTGGCCGACGACCGGCCGATCACGCCCGAGCGCGTCACCGCGGCGTCGCAGGACGAGGAGGACGAGTACGACGCCCTGCTGACCGCGGCCGAGCAGGGGCCCGTCGTCGTGTGCGCCGAGCTCGACGACGAGGACGGCCAGATCGTGCTGCGGGACGTGCAGTCGTTCCACGTCGACGCCGACGCCAGTGGCGACCTGGCCTGGTACGCGCCGCAGGAGCTCGCGCAGGTCATCGCGCTGCTCGCGCGCTGAGGGCTCACGCCCGCCAGTCGTAGTCCATCTGCCGCGCCACGCGGGCGCCGAGGCCGTCCTCGATCCGGTCGACGAGGTGCAGGGCCAGGTCGATGCCCGCGGAGATGCCCGCCGAGGTGTAGACCTCCCCCTGCCGGATCCACCGCGGTCCGTCGACGACGTCGAGCCGCGGGAACCGCTCGGCCAGGGCGGCCTGGTCCTCCCAGTGCGTCGTGACGCGCTGGTCGGTGAGGATGCCGGCCTCGGCCAGCAGGAAGGCGCCGGTGCAGATCGACGCGATCGTGGGCGTGCGCGCGCGGGCGGCGATCCACGCGATGACCCGGGCGTCGCGCTCCACGGCGTCGGTGACGCCGCCGGGCACGAGCAGCAGGTCGAAGTCGGGCGCGTCCTCGAGCGAGGCGTGCGTGCCCAGGACCAGCCCACCCCGGGCGACCACGTGGGATCGCCCCGGGTGGACCGAGACCAGGGTGACGGTGAGCTCGGTGGGCGCCGGCTCGCGACCCAGCAGCCGCGCCGCCACCGAGAACACCTCGAAGGGCCCGCACGCATCGAGCACCTCGACGTCGTCGAACGCGAGGATGCCGAACCTCACGCGCGGGACCTCGCCGTCACAGCTGGGTCTTGCCGAACTCCACCTCGTCGCGCAGCGAGGCGGAGATCGCCTTGGCGACCTCGGGCTCGATGCGGCGTCCGATGAGTGGGATCGAGACCTTGACGTCGCCGTCGAGCGACATCGTGGTGGACGAGGCCGTGCCGGCGATCGTGGACGTGCCGGTCATGCGGGCGGGCTGACCGTGGATGTCCACCGAGACGTCGGCGGTGCGGCCGCCCGAGGCGTCGGCCGGGCCCCACTTCTCGACCTGGGTCACCGTGACCGTGTCGCCCGTGAGCTTCCTGATGAAGTCGGGCATGTCCGACTCCATCGTGCGCACGATCGTGACGACGGTCCTGCCGTCCTGCTCCTCCACGGTGACCGTGTAGTCGCGGGCGCCCTGGCGCTCGCACGACTGCTCGCGGAAGGCCTGGTCGCTGACCAGCCCGAAGACCTGCTCGGGGCTGGCGGGGTACTCGTACCGCTCGGTGAGCTTCACGCGTTCTCCTCGGGGGTGGGGGTGCCCTGGCCGAGCCCCTTGAGCTCGGCCAGGCGGGCCTCGATCTCGAGCTGTCCGGCGTCGGCCTCGAGCTCGGCGAACTGGGCGTCGAGGCTGGAGGAGGCCAGCTCCTGCTGGCCGCGCACCTGCGCCTCGACGCGACGGACGCGGTCCTCGTAGCGGCTGAGCTCGCTCGTGGGGTCCAGGATGTCGATCGACTTGATCGCGTCGTTGACCTGCGCCTGCGCCTCCGCCGAGCGGTGGCGGGCGACGAGCTCGTCGCGCTTGGAGTTGAGCTCGGTGAGCTTGGACTTCATCCCGACGAGGCCGGTCTTGAGCTTCTCGACGACCTCGCTCTGCTGCGCGATCATCGGCGCGGCCGCCTTGGCCTCGTTCTCGGCGGTGATCTGCTTGCCCAGCGCGAGCTTGGCGAGCTGGTCGAAGCGGTCGGCCTCGCCCGCGTGGCCGCCTGAGCGCAGCTGGTCGGCCTTGTTGGAAGCGGCGATCGCCTTGGCGCCCCACTCCTTCGCGGCGGCGACGTCCTCGGCGTGGTCGGCCTCGGCGAGGCGCAGGTTGCCGATCGTCTGGGCGACGGCCTGCTCGGCCTCGGCGATCGAGTTCGTGTAGTCGCGGACCATCTGGTCCAGCATCTTCTGCGGGTCTTCCGCCTTGTCGAGCAGCGCGTTGATGTTCGCCTTCGTCAACTGGGAGATGCGTCCGAGGATGGACTGTTTCTGAGCCATGCGTCGAGCATAGTGGCGAACGTGAGCGTGAAGGTGGTGTCGCCGGGACGGCTCTGCACCGAGGCGTCGCCGCCGTGGGCCTGCATGATGGCGCGCACGAGCGACATGCCCAGCCCGGCTCCGCCGGCGCTGCGCGTGCGCGACGAGTCGCCGCGCGTGAAGCGCTCCCAGACCACCGGGACGAGGTCGTCGGACAGGCCCGGGCCGTCGTCGTGCACCTGCACGCGCGTGGGGCCGGTGAGGATGCGCACGGTCACGGTGGTCCCCTCGGGGGTGTGACGCGTGGCGTTGGTCAGCAGGTTCGTCACGGCCTGGTGCAGCCGCAGCTCGTCGCCCTCGACCGAGACCGGCTCGGGCGGCACCTCCAGGCGCCACTTGCGGCGCGGGTCGACGACGCGGGCGTCGGCCACGGCCTCGACGACGAGGTGGGTCAAGTCCACTTCGCGCTGCTCGAGCGGGCGACCGGAGTCGAGTCGCGCCAGCAGGAGCATGTCCTCGACGAGCGCCGTGACGCGCCCGACCTCGGACTCGATGCGGGCGAGGGACTCCTTCGGGTCGGCGTCGGTGCGGCGGGTGAGCTCGGCGTAGCCGCGGATCGTGGTCAGGGGAGTGCGCAGCTCGTGCGACGCGTCGGCGAGGAACTGGCGCACCTGCTGCTCGCTCTCGTGCCGCGCGTGGAGCGCGTCGTCGACGTGGCCGAGCATCTGGTTGAAGGCGGCGCCCACGCGACCCACCTCGCTCACGGGGTCGGTCAGCTCCTCGGGCACACGCGGGGTGGAGGCGACGTCGCCACTGGCCAGGGGCGTCTCGGCGACCTCGTGAGCCACCGAGGCGACCTGCTGCAGCGGCCGCAGCTGGCGCCGGACGATCTCGCGCGCCACGACCGCGGCGGCGCCGATGCCCAGCAGCGACAGCAGCACCTCCCAGCCGATGAGGCTGCGGATCGTGTCGTCGACGTCGTCGGTGGGCAGGCCGAAGGCCACCCGGTCGCCCGTGGCGTTCGTCGTGGCGGCGACGCGGTAGGAACCGAGGCCGGGCAGCTCGACGGTGCGCGGCTCGGAGCCCACCTCGGCCTCACTCATCGCGTCCACCGCCCCGGAGGTCAGCTGGCTGAGCTGGCCGCGGTCGGTGATCCGCACGCCGATGCGGCAGGCCGAGCCGAAGACGGCCGTGACGCTGCCGGCGTTCTGTCCTGGTGGCAGGGTCGGCAGGTCGCCGCAGTCCGTGACGAGTCCGTTCGATCCCGCGCCCGGCCCCTCGACGCGTTCGGCCCGCTCGACCGCTCGCTGCAGGTCGCGGTCGAGCCGCTCCATGAGCGACGAGCGCATGATGATCGTGGCCGTCAGCGCGACCAGCATGCTGACGACCGTCACGAGGGCGACGGAGGACGCGATCAGCCGGCCCGTCAGGGTCTGCGGCCGCATCAGGACGCCGGCGCCTTCAGGACGTAGCCGGCGCCACGCTTCGTGTGGATCATCGGCTCGCGGCCGGCGTCGATCTTCTTGCGCAGGTAGGAGATGTAGAGCTCGACGATATTGTCGTTGCCGCCGAAGTCGTAGTCCCAGACCCGATCGAGGATCTGCGCCTTCGACACGACCCGTCGCTCGTTGCGCATGAGGTAGCGCAGCAGTTCGAACTCGGTGGCGGTCAGCTCGATCGGCGTGCCGCCGCGGGAGACCTCGCGACCGTCCTCGTCGAGCTCGAGGTCGCCCACGACGAGGGTGGGGGTCTCGACCTGCTGGCGTCCGCCGGCGCGTCGCAGCAGGCCGCGCAGCCGCGCGACGACCTCCTCGAGGCTGAAGGGCTTGGTGACGTAGTCGTCGCCGCCCGCGGTGAGGCCGGCGACCCGGTCCTCCACGGAGTCGCGGGCGGTCAGGAAGATCACGGGGACGTCGGGGGAGAAGGCGCGCACCTTCGCCAGGACCTCGAGCCCGTCGTAGTCCGGCAGCATCCAGTCGAGGATCATCGCGTCCGGCGCGAACTCGCGCGCCGCGGCGACGGCCTTGCGACCGGTGCCGGCGATGCGGACGTCGAAGCCCTCGTAGCGCAGCGCCATCTGGAGCAGCTCGGCGATGTTGGGCTCGTCGTCGACCACGAGGACGCGCACGGGGGTGCCGTCGACTCGGGTGAGGGCAGGGGCGACGCTCATGGGTCCAGTGTGGACCGATCCGCGCGGGATGGGCTGAGTCCTCGCTGTGAGACCGCTGTGCGCCCTGGAATCACAGCGGTGTCATTAACACAACTCAACCCTAAAGTTCAACTTTAAGTTCATTTCGGCGTGTCGGTGGTCTAGGCTGTCGCCCATGCGCCGGTTGGGACTCGTGGGACTCGTGTGCCTTTTCGTCATGGCAGGGCTCACCGCCACCACGACCTCGGCGCAGGCGTTCACCGTGATCTGCACCGGCAAGACCAAGTCCGAGGTCGCCAAGTGCGACACCTCCGGCTACGCCGACGTGATGCACCAGATGCACTGGCGGATGTACGCCGGGCACAACTGCACGAACTACGCCGCGTGGCGGATGAAGAAGGCCGGCGTCCCCGAGCCGAAGATCCTCATGGGCAACGCCCGCGACTGGCACACCAACGCCAAGAAGCTCGGCTACGTCGTGGACAACCGGCCGGCCGTCGGCGCGATCGCGCAGTGGTCGAAGGCCGCCAGCCACGTCGCCTACGTCGAGCAGGTCGGCGCGGGCTTCCTGATCCTCTCCGAGGACAGCTACACCTCCAAGACGTACCGCCGGTACAAGGTGCTGACGGGTGCCTCCTGGTACCCCGAGCGGTTCATCCACTTCAAGGACGTCGTGGCGCCGCCGCCGGCCGAGTCTGACCCGACCCCCGCGCCCACGACCCCGGCGCCCGCGCCGGCGCCGGCGGTCACATCGAAGGTCACCGTCTCGGGCCCGGCGAAGGTCACCACGTCGGCCAAGCCGAAGGTGACCGTGAAGGTCGCGGCCGCGAAGGGCGTCGTGCCGCAGGGCACGGTCCGGGTCCGTCGCGGTGGGGTCACGGTCAAGACCGTGAGCCTCAAGGCCGGCCACCGCGGCACGGTCGCCGTCACGCTGCCGAAGATGAAGAGCGGCAAGCAGTGGATCTCGGCGGTGTTCGACGGCAGCGCCCAGGTCCGCAAGGCCACCAGCCCGACGATCAAGGTGGTCGTGACGAAGCCGGCGAAGGTGGTCTCGGCGAAGACCGCGATCGTCCTGCCGGCGAAGCAGTTCACGGTCGGCACGCGCCCCACGGCCACCGTCACCGTCACGCCCACCGACGGGCGCACCACGACCAACGCCGTCTCGGTGTACGTCGACGGCAAGCGGATCGCCTCGCCGAAGCTGACGAAGGCGAAGAAGGGCCGGGTCACGGTCCGCCTGCCCGCCCTCGCGCCCGGCCGCCACACGATCCGCGCGACCTACTGGGGCTCCAAGACCGTTCGCCGCTCGAAGGCCAAGGCCCAGGCGTTCGCGGTCGTCGAGCCCACCACCGTCAACGCGTCGCTGGCGAAGGCCGCGGTGCGCTCCAACGAGCCCGCTCAGGTCACCGCCACCGTCGGAACCGCCCGCGGCGTCGCCCCCACCGCGGGCGAGGTCTGGGTGCTGGCCGACGGCGCGAAGGTCGCCTCCGCCCCGCTCTCGGCGGCCGCGCGCGGCACCGTGACGGTGGCGCTGCCGGTCCTGGCGCCCGGCATCCGTGCGATCTCGGTGCAGTACCGGGGCTCGACCTACCAGACCGCCTCGGCCACGGGCACGATCCCGCTGCTGGTCCAGGAGCGCTCGATCACGGGCACCTCGCTGTCCGCCACGACGATCAAGTCGACCGCGCAGGCGAAGCTCACCATCTCGGTCCACTCCGGTCGCACGGTCCCGCAGACGTCGGGCACGATCGCCGTCCAGGTCGGCGGCAAGCAGGTGGCCACGGTCGCGCTGACCGCCGCGTCGAAGGGCAAGGTCGTCGTGACGCTGCCGAAGCTGGCGGTGGGCAAGCACGCCGTCAGCGCCTCCTTCGGCGGCACCGACCTGCTGGAGCCGTCCACCAGCGTGGTGCGGACCCTCACCGTCACGAAGTAGGCGTCCCGGGGCACGTGCGCGGGCACGTACCCTTGATGTCATGCCTGTCGACTCCGTCTACGCCCGACTCGAGCCGCTGCTCTCGGGAGTCTCCAAGCCGATCCAGTACATCGGCGGTGAGCTCAACTCCACCGTCAAGGACTGGGACGAGGCCGACGTCCGCTGGGCGCTGATGTACCCCGACGCCTACGAGGTCGGCCTGCCCAACCAGGGCGTCCAGATCCTCTACGAGGTGCTCAACGAGCGCGAGGGCATCCTGGCCGAGCGCACGTACGCCGTCATGCCCGACATGGAGGCCGTGCTGCGCGAGCACGACATCCCGCAGTTCACGGTCGACGCGCACCGGCCGGTGGGCGCGTTCGACCTCTTCGGTCTGAGCTTCTCCACCGAGCTGGGCTACACGAACATGCTGACCGCGCTCGACCTCGCGGGCATCCCGTTGCACGCGGTCGACCGCGACGACTCGCACCCGATCGTCCTGGCCGGCGGCCACAGCGCCTTCAACCCCGAGCCGATCGCCGACTTCGTCGACGCCGCCGTCATGGGCGACGGCGAGGAGGTCGTCCTGGCGATCAGCGAGGTCGTCCGCGAGTGGAAGGCCGAGGGCCGTCCCGGCGGCCGCGACGAGGTGCTCGCACGCCTGGCCGCGTCCGGCGGCGTCTACGTGCCGAAGTTCTACGACGTCTCCTACCGCCCCGACGGCCAGATCGGCGCGGTGGCGCCGAACCGCCCGGGCGTGCCCACGCGCGTCGCGAAGCACACGCTGATGGACCTCGACAGCTGGCCGTACCCGAAGAAGCCGCTCGTGCCGCTGGCCGAGACCGTGCACGAGCGCTTCAGCGTGGAGATCTTCCGCGGCTGCACGCGCGGCTGCCGCTTCTGCCAGGCCGGCATGATCACGCGCCCCGTGCGGGAGCGCTCGATCCAGACGATCGGCCAGATGGTCGACAACGGCCTCAAGCAGTCCGGCTTCGAGGAGGTCGGCCTGCTGAGCCTGTCGAGCGCCGACCACTCCGAGATCGGCGAGGTCGCCAAGCAGCTCGGCGACCGCTACGAGGGCACCAACACCTCGCTCTCGCTGCCGTCGACCCGCGTCGACGCCTTCAACATCACGCTGGCCAACGAGTTCAGCCGCAACGGCCGCCGCTCGGGCCTCACGTTCGCCCCCGAGGGCGGCAGCGACCGCATGCGCAAGGTCATCAACAAGATGGTCAGCGAGGACGACCTGATCCGCACCGTCGCCGCGGCGTTCTCGCACGGCTGGCGCCAGGTGAAGCTCTACTTCATGTGTGGCCTGCCCACCGAGACCGACGAGGACGTCCTCCAGATCGGCGAGCTCGCCAAGCGGGTCATCGACACCGGCCGCGAGGTCTCGGGACGCCGTGACATCCGGTGCACCGTCTCGATCGGCGGCTTCGTGCCCAAGCCGCACACGCCGTTCCAGTGGGCCTCGCAGCTCGACCACGAGACCACCGACGAGCGGCTGCGCAAGCTGCGCGCCTCGGTGCAGTCCGACAAGCGCTACGGCAAGGCCATCGGCTTCCGCTACCACGACGGCAAGCCCGGCATCGTCGAGGGACTGCTCTCGCGCGGCGACCGTCGCGTCGGCGGCGTCATCGAGGCCGTGTGGCGCGACGGGGGCCGCTTCGACGGCTGGAGCGAGCACTTCAGCTACGACCGCTGGGCGCAGCAGGCCGCCGAGGTCCTCGAGCCGCAGGGCGTCGACCTCGACTGGTTCACCACGCGCGAGCGCGACCACGACGAGGTCCTCCCGTGGGACCACATGGACTCCGGCCTCGACCGCGAGTGGCTCTGGGAGGACTGGCAGGACGCGATCGACCCCGAGGGTGCCGTCGAGGTCGAGGACTGCCGCTGGACCCCGTGCTTCGACTGCGGCGTCTGCCCCGAGATGGATCTGGAGATCCAGATCGGTCCCACGGGCCAGAAGCTCCTGCCCCTCTCGGTGGTCTGACATGGCCGAGCAGTCGCCCCGCCAGTCGCTGGTGTTCGCCGCCCTCACGGGCCTGGCCTCGATCGTGCCCATCTGGCGCGCCCCGCGTCCCGTCCGCGTCGCCCTGGTGGCGGGCTCGGGTCTGGTCGCCGGTGGCGCCGCCTACGTCGCGCTCACCCGTCCCGACCTGATCGACGCCGACCGCGAGCCGGTCGCCGCACCGCAGTCCGCCGCCATCGGCGCCGGCGTCGCGGTGCTGGCCGGGGGAGGGGCGGCGGTGGGCCTCGCTGTCGACCGTGCCTTCGAGCAGGGTCTCGTCCGGCGCGGCGTGAAGCACCCGCGCCTCGTGCTCGGCGCCGCGGGCGCGGTGCTGTCGTACGCGATCGACGTGCTCGACCGCCGGTTCGACTCGAACTAGCCCGACGTCTCGCCCTGGCTCTCCGACCGCCCCGGCCCCCGACTTTTGTGACGGGATTCGGCCGGATCCGCCTCGGACGGGCGAAAGGCGTCACAAAAGTGGGCCCGGGACGGGTGCGAGGCGGGGGTCGGTCCCGCCTAGCGCAGCGTGTCCTCGAGCATCCGAGGACGGCTGATGACGATGCCGGCGGCGGTGATCGCGCCGGCCGACACGATGAGCGCCACGAGCGGCGCGGTCCACGAGCCGGTGGCGTCGTGGAGTGCGCCGACGCCGAACGGTCCGAGTCCGGCCAGCAGGTAGCCCAGTCCCTGCGTCAGCAGCGACAGCGCGGTCGTCGCCGCGGGCGTCCGGGTGCGCTTGCCGATCATGGCCAGCACCCACGTGAACGCGCCACCGCCGAGGCCGAGCAGCACCGACCACAGCACCGGCAGGCTCGCCGGCGCGATGAGCACGCCGAGCCAGCCCGCCGCGCTCACGACGCCGAAGAACACCGGGAGCACCGGGGTGTCGCCGGTGCGGGCCATGAGCCACGGCAGGGCGAGCGTCAGCGGGATGCCGACGCCGGTGATGACGCCCAGCAGGATGCCGGCCTGGTGCTCGCCGACCCCGCCGTCGGTGAGGATCTCGGGGTACCAGCCGAACTGCGCGTACGCGCCGGCCGACTGGGCGCCGAAGCAGGCGACCATGGCCCAGGCCAGTGGGGACCGCGTGATCTCGCGCAGGGGCAGCCGGTCGGCCGTGGCGGGCCCGGTGTGCACGTCGTGCCGCAGCAGCGCGAGCCACGGCAGGATCGTCACCGCGGCCAGGAGCGCCCACGCCGCGAGGCCGGGCCGCCAGCCGCCGAGCGCCTCGCTGAGCGGCACCGTCGTGATCGACGCGATCGTGGCGCCGCCCATGATCGCGGCGCCGTAGAGGGCGCTGATGAGGGGAATGCGGTCGGGGAAGTGCACCTTCGCCAGTGGGGGAAGGATGACGTTGCCGACGGCCGCGCCGGCGAGGGCGATCGCGGTCGTGCCGAGGAACAGGGGCGTCTCGTCGAGCAGGGTCCGCGCGACCAGGCCCGCGGCGAGCACGGCCAGCAGCGCGACGGCGGCGTGGTGCAGGCCGAAGCGGCGGACGAGCCCGCCGGCGCTGAAGCCGATGATCGCGAAGCACAGGACGGGCAGGGTCGTGAGGATTCCGGCCGTGGTCGGGGCCATCGCGAGGTCGTGGCGCACCTCGGGCAGCACGACGCCCAGGCTGGCGACCACCACGCGCAGGTTCAGCGCGAGCAGGACGATGGCGGCCCCGACGAGCCAGCGCCCGCCGACGCTCGGAGCGGGGGTGGTGGGCTGGTCGGGCACGTGCTCCATCTACGCACACGCCGCGGACGGCGTGACGGGTGGGGCAGGATCAGCGAGGCGCGCCGAAGTTCTGCACCCAGTAGGTGCCGTAGGTCGACGACGAGTCGGTGGCGTAGCCGACGCCCAGGTGGGTGAAGGCGTCGCTCATGAGGTTGGCGCAGTGCCCGGGACTGCCCAGCCAGCCCTGCATGACCTCGGCGGGGGAGCCGTACCCGGCGGCGATGTTCTCCCCGACGGCGCGCCAGTCGTAGCCCTGACGGTCCGCACGGGTCGCGACGGTCGACCCGTCGCGGCCGGTGTGGCTGAAGTAGTCGTGCACGGCCATGTCCTTGGCGTGTCCTTGCGCGGCGGCGGTCAGCCGCTGGTTCAGCGAGACCGGGGCCTGAGCCTCGTGGGTCTTCGCGCCGCACTCGCGCTCGGAGGCGCGGGCCTCGTTGACGAGGCGGAGGATCTCCTGCGAGCGCGCGTCCGGCTTCCACGGTGCCGTGGCGGCGACGCGCTTCACCGGACTGTTCGCGGCCTTGAGCGAGCCCTTGGCCGACACGCGGACGCGCAGCTTGATCGCGGCGCCCGCCTTCGCCGGGGCGCGGTACCGCAGCACGACGCGCCCGTAGCGGTTCGTCCGGGCGCGGTCGGCACTCACCCAGCGGCCGCCCACGTGACGCTGGAGCGTGACGACGCGCGCCTTCGACGCACGACCCTTCGCCGTGACCTTCACCGAGTACTTCAGCGCGGCCCCCGGCTTGGCGGCCTGGCCCGCCTTCGTGAACCCGGCGATCCTCGTCGGGGTCGCGGCGTGTGCCGGCGCGGCGCCCAGGACGAGGGCGCCTGCGGTGAGCAGCACGGCGATGGTGTGACGCATGTGACTCATGTTACGCGCTTTCGACGGCTGTCGGGGCCGGGATTCGAGGCGCCGTAGGCTGGTGCGGTGAGCAACGACGGCAGCACGACCCTCGAGGGCACCCCCAATCCGGAGGCCCCCAACCCCCAGCTGCCGATCATGCAGAAGCTGCGCATCCGCTACGCCAAGCGCGGCCGGATGCGGTTCACCAGCCACCGCGACTTCGCCCGCGCCTTCGAGCGCGCGATCCGGCGCGCGGCGCTGCCGATCGGCCACTCCTCGGGCTACACGCCCCACCCCAAGATCTCCTACGCCGGGGCGTCGCCCACCGGTGCCGCCAGCGAGGCCGAGTTCGCCGAGATCGGGCTGACCCGCCCGATGGAGCCGGCCGACGTCCGCGCGGCCCTCGACGAGGCGCTGCCCGACGGCCTCGACGTCGTCGACGTGGTCGTCTCGCCCGGCGGCGCGCTCGCCGATCTCCTGCAGGCCAGCCGCTGGTCGATCGAGCTGCCCGACGTCTCGCCGGAGGACGCGCGCACCGCCGTCGAGGCCTTCCTGGCCCGTGACGAGGTCCTGGTGGAGCGCATGATGAAGCGAGGCCTGCGCACGTTCGACTGCCGGGCGGCGGTGGTGCGTCTCGCCGTCGATCCCCGAGCAGGCACACACGGGTGTGCGATACTGGACCTGGTCGTACGCCATGACACCCCGTCGGTACGACCGGACGACGTGATCACCGGACTGCGCACCCTGTGCGGCCTGCCGATCGAGAAGGCGCCCCTGGCGACCCGCTCGGACCAAGGGCCGCTGGATGAGCAGCACGGTACGGTCGGCGATCCGCTCGCCACCGGCCGCGACGCACCCTGACAGGTGCCGACCGCGGCGGGTCGGGCAGGTGGCCGCGTGACAGGCCGTGGCGAAGTCCTGACAGACAGACTTGAGGTCCCGCGGGACCGTTGACCAGCCCGGTGGGTGGCTGCGCCGCTGCCGGGCGAAGGAGAGCACATGCTCGATCCGAACGACGCGGCCGACACGCCCGAGACGCCCGGGGAGGACGCCCCCGAGGCGCCTGCCACCACCACGACCACCACGCGCACGCGCCGCCGCGCCGCCGGCCGGCCCGCCGGGCCGCCCGCCGCGGTCTTCGCGGCTCCGATCGAGGAGGAGCCCGAGCCCGACCTCGTCACCGACGAGGACGAGGACGCCGAGGAGGGCGAGGCCACCGAGCCCGCCCCCGTGGTCCGCACCCGCCCGCCGGTCGGCGCGATGTTCCAGGCTCCGCCCACCGAGCTGGCCCCGCCGCTCGAGCGCAAGCGCCCCGAGACCGACGACTCCGGCTCGGACTCCGACGACGACGAGGACGGCTCGGACGACGACGGCAGCGAGGGCGGCCGCCGCCGGCGCCGCCGCGGAGGCCGCCGCCGGCGCAAGAGCGACCAGGACGCCAACGACGACGACTCCGAGTCCGGCTCCGACGACGCCGAGTCGAAGGACAAGGACTCCTCCGAGTCCGGCGACGACGAGCAGTCCGGCTCGGGCTCCACCCGCCGTCGCCGCCGCCGCGCCCGTGCGGGCGAGGGCGCCGAGGGCTCGCCCGACGATCCCGAGAACACCGTCGTCAAGGTCCGCGAGGGCCGCACCGCCGAGGACGAGATCACCGGCGTCACCGGCTCCACCCGGCTCGAGGCCAAGAAGCAGCGCCGCCGCGAGGGCCGCGAGGCCGGCCGCCGCCGCGCGCCCATCGTCAGCGAGGCCGAGTTCCTCGCCCGCCGCGAGGCCGTCGAGCGCGAGATGGTCGTGCGCCAGCGCGACGACTACACGCAGATCGCGGTGCTCGAGGACGGCGTGCTCGTCGAGCACTACGTCGCCCGCGAGTCGCAGACCTCGCTCATCGGCAACGTCTACCTCGGCAAGGTCCAGAACGTGCTGCCCAGCATGGAGGCCGCGTTCGTCGACATCGGCGCGGGCCGCAACGCGGTCATCTACGCCGGCGAGGTCGACTGGTCGAACATCCAGAACGGCAAGCAGCGCAAGATCGAGGACGCGCTCCAGCCCGGCCAGACCGTGCTCGTGCAGGTCTCGAAGGACCCGATCGGCCAGAAGGGCGCCCGCCTCACCAGCCAGATCAGCCTGCCCGGACGCTTCCTGGTCTACGTGCCCGGCGGCGGCTCCAACGGCATCAGCCGCAAGCTGCCCGAGAACGAGCGCGCGCGCCTCAAGGGCCTGCTGAAGGAGGCCCTGCCCGAGAGCGCCGGCGTCATCGTCCGCACGGCCGCCGAGGGCGCCACCGAGGACCAGCTGCAGCGCGACATCGCCGCGCTGACCGCACGCTGGGAGGACATCGAGAGCAAGGTCACCGCAGGCAAGGCGCCCCAGCTGCTCTACTCCGAGCCCGACCTCATGATCAAGGTCATTCGCGACCTGTTCAACGAGGACTTCGCGTCGCTGACGATCCAGGGTGACGAGGCCTGGGACATGGTCGCGGGCTACGTCGCCCACGTCGCGCCCGACCTCGAGGAGCGCGTCAAGCGCTGGGAGGGCGACGAGGACATCTTCGCCGCGCGCCGCCTCGACGAGCAGATCCACAAGGCTCTCGACCGCAAGGTGCACCTGCCCTCGGGTGGCTCGCTCGTGATCGACCGCACCGAGGCCATGGTCGTGGTCGACGTCAACACGGGCCGGTTCACCGGCTCGGGCGGCAACCTCGAGGAGACCGTCACCAAGAACAACCTCGAGGCGGCCGAGGAGATCGTGCGCCAGCTGCGCCTGCGCGACCTCGGCGGCATCATCGTCATCGACTTCATCGACATGGTCCTGGAGAGCAACCGCGACCTCGTCATGCGCCGGCTCGTCGAGTGCCTGGGCCGCGACCGGACGCGCCACCAGGTCGCCGAGGTCACCTCGCTGGGCCTGGTCCAGATGACCCGCAAGCGCATCGGCACGGGCCTGCTCGAGTCGTTCAGCCACGACTGCGAGGAGTGCAACGGTCGCGGCGTCGTCATCCAGGACGCCCCGGTCGAGCCGAAGAAGGACGAGGGCCAGCGTCGCGGACGCCGCGGCGGCCGCTCGAACCGCGGTGGCGGCAACAACAACGGCGGTGGCAACAACGGCGGCGGCAACGGTGGCGGACGCCAGCAGCGCTCGGACAAGGGCGACCAGGCCAAGGACGAGCAGCCCAAGTCCGACGAGCCGCAGCAGGACGCCCCGAAGCCCGCGGAAGCGCAGGCCCAGGAGCAGCCCGCGCAGACATCCGATGCCCCCGTTTTGACCGACGATGGGGCGCCCGAGTAGAATCGGCAGTCGGTGCGCTCGGCGCACCCTTCAGACTTTCACGACCCAGTCTTTTTCAGTAAGTACAGAGTGAGGAATCCCGTGGTGTACGCAATCGTGCGCAATGGCGGCGGCCAGGCCAAGGTCGCGGTCGGCGACGTCATCTCGATCGACCAGGTCCAGGCGACCGAGGGCGACACCGTCCAGCTCGCCGCCGTCATGGTGGTCGACGGTGACCAGGTGACGGCCGGTGCCGACGCCTCCAAGGTCAAGGTCGACGCCGAGGTGATCGGCGGCGCCAAGGGCCCCAAGATCATCATCCAGAAGTACAAGAACAAGACCGGTTACAAGAAGCGCCAGGGTCACCGTCAGAAGTACACCCAGGTCAAGATCACCGGAATCAGCAAGTAAGGGACTGACGACATGGCACACAAGAAGGGCGCAGCCTCCACCAAGAACGGTCGCGACTCCAACGCCCAACGCCTCGGCGTCAAGCGTTTCGGCGGCCAGCTGGTCAACGCGGGCGAGATCATCGTCCGCCAGCGTGGCACCCACTTCCACCCCGGCTCCAACGTCGGTCGCGGCGGCGACGACACGCTGTTCGCCCTCGCCCCCGGCGCGGTCGAGTTCGGCACGAAGCGCGGCCGTCGCGTCGTGAACATCGTTCCGGAGCAGTGACACGCAGATCCTCCTGAGAGGGGCGGTCCGCTGATGCGGGCTGCCCCTTTCTCATTTCCCCCTCGGGGCCTCGTGCCCCACCCAGACGCATCCAGGAGACACCCATGGCGATCCCCACGTTCGTTGACCAGGTGACCCTGCACGTCTCGGGCGGCAACGGCGGGCACGGCGTCGCGTCGGTCCACCGCGAGAAGTTCAAGCCTCTCGGTGGTCCCGACGGCGGCAACGGCGGTCACGGCGGCGACGTCGTCCTCGTCGTCGCGTCCGACGTCACCACGCTGATCGACTACCACCACGAGCCCCACCGCAAGGCCACCAGCGGTGCACCCGGCGCGGGCTCGAACCGCAACGGCGCCAACGGCGACGACCTCGTCCTGAAGGTCCCGGACGGCACCGTGATCCGTGACGAGTCCGGCGAGGTGCTGGCCGACCTGGTCGGCGCCGGCACCTCCCTGGTCATCGCGGCCGGCGGTCGCGGGGGTCTGGGCAACGCTGCGCTGGCCTCCAGCAAGCGCAAGGCGCCCGGCTTCGCGCTCAAGGGCGAGCCCGGCGAGGAGCGCACGGTCACGCTCGAGCTCAAGGTCGTGGCCGACATCGGCCTCATCGGCTTCCCCTCGGCCGGCAAGTCCAGCCTCATCGCCTCGCTCTCGCGCGCCCGTCCCAAGATCGCGGACTACCCGTTCACCACGCTGGTGCCGAACCTCGGCGTCGTGCGCGCGGGCGACACCACCTTCACCGTCGCCGACGTGCCCGGCCTCATCGAGGGCGCCAGCGAGGGCCGCGGCCTCGGCCACGACTTCCTGCGCCACGTCGAGCGCTGCGCCGCGCTGGTGCACGTCATCGACTGCGCCACCGTCGAGCCCGGCCGTGACCCGCTCAGCGACCTCGACGTGATCGAGACCGAGCTCGCGCGCTACGGCGAGTACGCCGACGTCGACTTCAGCGACCGTCCCCGACTCGTCGCCCTCAACAAGACCGACGTCCCCGACGCCGCCCAGATCGCCGAGTTCGTGATCGGCGAGCTGCGCGAGCGCGGCCTGCGCGTGTTCGAGGTCTCCGCGGCCAGCCATGCGGGCCTGCGCGAGCTGTCGTTCGCGATGGCCGAGATCGTCGCCGCGCGTCGCGCCGCCGAGCCGAAGCGCGAGGCCACCCGCATCGTGCTGCGCCCGCCGGCGCCCTCGGGCGTGGGCCGCGAGTTCGAGGTCCGCAAGATCGACGGTCGTTGGCACGTCGTCGGCGAGAAGCCCGCCCGCTGGGTGCGCCAGACCGACTTCAGCAACGACGAGGCCGTCGGCTTCCTCGCCGACCGGCTCAACCGCCTCGGCGTCGAGGACGAGCTGCTCGGCCTGGGCGCCCAGGCCGGTGACGACATCGTCATCGGTGCCGCGCACGCCGGCGAGGTCGGTCGCGACGAGGTCGTCTTCGACTTCGATCCCACGATCACGGCCGGTGCCGAGGTGCTCGGCCGTCGCGGCGAGGACCTGCGCCTCGACCAGAGCACGCGTCGCACCAACGCCGAGCGCCGCGAGCTGCTCGCGGCCCGGCGCGCCTGGGAGCTCGAGGCGGCAGCCTTGCGCGCGGAGGGTCGCGAGCCCGAGCCGTTCGACCCCAGCACGGTCCTCGAGGACTGGACGATCGGTGAGGAGTACCCCGGCGACGACGAGCTCGACGACGAGGATGCCCGGTGAGGGTCGTCGTCAAGGTCGGCTCCTCGTCGCTGACGACGCCCGACGGACACCTCGACCCCGACCGGATCGGCACGGTCGTCGACGCCGTCGTCACGGTGCGTGCCCGCGGTGACGAGGTCGTCCTCGTCTCGTCCGGCGCCATCGCCGCCGGTCTCGGTCCTCTCGGCCTGCCGCGCCGTCCCCGCGACCTGCCCACGCAGCAGGCCGCGGCCGCCGTGGGTCAGCGCGCGCTGATCGCTCACTACTCCGAGGCCTTCGCGGCCGCGGGCCTGGTCGTCGGCCAGGTGCTGCTCACGGTCGACGACGTCACGCGGCGGAGTCACTACCGCAACGCCCACCAGACGTTCGCGAAGCTGCTCGAGCTCGGCGTCGTGCCGGTCGTCAACGAGAACGACACGGTCGCCACCTCCGAGATCCGCTTCGGCGACAACGACCGGCTGGCCGCCCTCGTGGCCCACCTCGTCCACGCCGACCAGCTGATCCTGCTGTCCGACGTCGACGGCCTCTACACGGGCCACCCGGACCTGCCCGACTCCCGGCCGATCACGACGGTGCGCTCCGAGGCCGACCTCGCCGGCATCGACGTCGCGCGCGTCGGCTCGGCGGTGGGCACCGGTGGCATGGTCACGAAGCTCGACGCGGCCCGGATCGCCACCGCCGCCGGGATCCCCGTCCGCCTCACCTCGGCCGCGCGTGCGGTCGAGGCCGTCGAGGGCGAGCCCGTCGGCACGCTGTTCGAGCCCACCGGCAAGCGCCGCGGCACACGCCTGCTCTGGCTCGCGCACGCCAGCGAGACCCGGGGCCGCCTCCTCCTCGACGCCGGCGCCCGGCGGGCCCTGGTCGACCGCGGCGCCTCGCTGCTGGCCGCCGGGATCGTGGGCGTGGAGGGCGACTTCTCCGCCGGCGACCCCGTCGACGTGGTCGATCCCGACGGCGCCGTCATCGCACGCGGTCTGGTCAACTACGACAGCGACGAGCTGCCCGGCATGCTGGGCCGCTCCACGGCCGAGCTCGCCGCCGAGCACGGGCCCGAGCGCGAGCGCGCGGTCATCCACCGCGACGACCTCATCCTGGTGCCCTGACGCATCACGCGGGCTTGCCCGTGACTCTCCTTCGGTGACACGGTCACCCCAGGAGGTCGGTCATGTCCGGTCAGGACGCCAGCACGGTCGTGATGGAGCTGCGCGTGCACGGCGTGCGCGGCACGCCGACGGACTCGATGCTCGGCGTCCCGGCCGACGAGGTCGTCCAGGTCGCCGGTGACGGGCGGACGGGCTTCTACCGCATCCGCGACGGGGCCGACCCGCCCCTGCGCACGCTGCCGCGCGGCATGGCGCTCGAGGCCTACTCGTGGGGCGAGCTCACGTCGGGCGTGCGCGGCGTCCTCGGCTGGGTGACCCGGGTCCTGTGGCTCGTGCTGCTCCCGTTCGCGCTGGTGAACCTCGCGTTCTGGGCCCGCACGCAGGCGGGGGAGGACAGCGGTCAGGCGCGCTGGGGGATGCGCGCGGTCCGGCTGAGCGCCCTGCTGCTCACCGTGATCGCGATGCTGACGGTCTGCTTCGTCGCGATCGACCTCGTCGCCTGGCAGTGCTTCCGCGCGAACGCCGTGGCCTGCCCCGTCCTGCCGGACGCGCTCGACCGGGTGGCCGGGCTCTCGGCGGGCGCCCGGATCGCGGTGATGTCACTCGTCCCACTCGGTGCCCTGCTCGCGCTCGTGGCGCTGTCGTTCCAGAGCCTCGCTCGGTACGAGGCCGCCGTGCACGAGGCGGACGTGACGATGACCGACGAGGAGCGCGGTCGGCCCCGTGCCAGCATCCTCGAGCACCCGCTGATGTGGCGGGGCGAGCAGCGCACCCGACGGCTGCAGCGCCTGCACGTGGCCGCCGGCCTGACCACCGTGGTGCTGTTCACCGGGATCCACGTGCTGGTGCGGGAGGGGCCGTTCCGGGTGTGGCCGACGACGGTGGCGGCGGCCGTGATCATGGCGGTCGTCGTGCTGCGGACGATGGCGGTGGACCAGGACGACCTCGAGTACCGCGACCGGCCGCACCAGGGCCGGCTCAGCCGCCGGGTCTTCCCGTGGACGGGCCCGGGCCGGCTGATGCGGCGGCTGCCGCTCGACGCTCTGGCCTGGGTCGCCCTCGGCGTCGTGGTGGCGCACCTGGCGGTGCTGTGGACGGTCGAGCTGCCCTTCGCGCAGCAGGACCTGGCCTGGTACGGCTCGAACCTGTGGTTCATCGGCCTGTTCGTCCTGCTGACGATCGTGCACGTCATCGTGTTCGTCGGCGGCCGGGTGCGGCTGCGGTGGACGTGCGTCGTCGTCCTCGGCGTCCTGCTCGTCGTGGCGTCCGGCTGGCTCGTGCCCGCCTGGGTGCTCGCGGCCGAGACGGTCGCGGCGTGGGTCGTGCTGCTGATGTTCCACCGGAACCGCAGCCGCAAGGAGCGGAACCGCCGCGTGGCCTGGGGTGGTGCCGGGGCCTCGGTGATGCTCGGAGCCGCCACCATGGTGGCCCTGCTGTTCACCTCGGCGGGTGCCGTGGCCGCGGCGAACTTCCTCAACGGCGACACCCAGACCGTGGCCGACCTCATCACCGTCCGCAACGAGCGCTCGCCCGTCTCGGCCCAGGGGGAGCGGCGGCTGGCGCTGTCGGGCGACATCCGGCTCCAGGGCGCGCGCATCGTGCTGGAGAGCGGCGCGGTCCGGGTCACCCACGGCACGATCCGCTCCGATGCGCTGTCCCGTGAGAGCGACGGGGTCGCCTCGTACTCCCTGGCATCGACCCTGGTCGACCGGGCAGTCCTCGTGCTGCCGCCGGGCACGCGGACGGTCCGGCTGGTCGGGTCGTGCTTCGGCCGCGCCGACGACCCCGCCTACCCGGCGCAGGAGCCGTGCACGGGGGAGTCGAAGGGCTTCCGCACCGCCGGCGCCCTCGACGTCTCGCCCTCCTGCGTCCGCGACGACGCACTCGTGCCGTGCCTCCGCGTCAAGGCCGCCGACGGGAAGGTGGCGCTCAAGGTCTCCGACCCGCCGCAGACGCCGATCGTCGTGCCCCAGGTGCTCGTGTGGACCCCGCTCATGCAGTCGTCGATGCTCGTCCTTGGCGGGCTGCTGACCGTCGTGATGGTGGTCCGCTACCGGACGAAGGCGGGTCCCGCGATCCGCGGGCTGGTCGGCCGCGACAGCCTCCAGGTGCCGTCGCAGGACCGCGACGGCGTGACCGACGCCCGCCTCGCCGCGGGCCTGGCGCACCGGGCCGAGCGCCTCCTGGACTGCTCGGGCATGGTGACGACGGCCCTCGCCGTGGCGACGCTCGCGCTCTCGTCGGGAGGGCGGGCGCCGTGGTCGGTCTACCCGGGGCTGCGGCCGCTCGCGACGATCTCGCTCTACGTCGCGCTGCTCGGCAGCATCGGCCTCATGATGGCCGGGGCGCGCGTCCGGCGATCGCCCACGGCACGCCGCAACGTGGGCATCCTGTGGGACGTCACGACGTTCTGGCCGCGGGCGGCCCATCCCTTCGCGCCGCCCTGCTACGCCGAGCGGGTCGTCCCCGAGATCACGGCCCGGGCGCGCTGGGCGCTCGGGGACGACCCCCGCCGTGCGGTCGTCCTGTCCGGCCACAGCCAGGGCTCGCTCATCTGCGTGGCCGTGGCGTGCCGCCTCAACGGCCAGGCGCCGCGGTTGCGGCTGCTGACGTACGGGAGCCAGGTGCGCGCGATCTACGGGCGGGTGTTCCCCGCGGCGGCGGGCCCGTCGGCTCTCGGCTACGTGCCGACGCCCGGGCCGACGCGGCTGGACGAGGCCTGGCCGGACGTGCCCGACGGGCGCCCCCAGGCCCAGCCCGAGACGACCGGCCTGCGGTACCAGCTCGCAGATCCGACGCACTGGGTGAACCTGTTCCGCCGCGGCGACCCGCTCGGCTACCGCGTCTACTCCGACCGCGACCACGCGGTGTTCGACGTCCCGACGCTCGAGGTGCGACCCGCGGGCTCGGGCGATCCCGGCTCCCTCGTGATGACGCACGGCGGGTACCAGCACTCGCCGGAGTACCGCGCGGCCATCGCGGCGTGGACGGGGGAGCCCGTGCACGTCTCCCCGGCGGATCCGGCCCGGGCGGACGCGCTCCCACCGACCTGATGCATCAAATCTGAAAAACATTGCATGTGACCCACGTCATACGGCAGGATGCGGGACGTGGACCAGACGCGGCAGGATCTCGTGCGAGCGGCCCGCCACGCGCTGATCGCGGGCGAGCCGGTCGACGTGGGCAAGGTCGCGGCCGAGGTGGGCGTCGACCGCAGCACGGTGTTCCGGCGCGTGGGCCGTCGTGACCGACTGGTCGCCGACGCGCTGTGGGAGACCACCGAGCACCTCGCCTGGCCGCGGGTCGTCGCCGCGCACCCGCCGGGTACCGAGCACCGGGCCGCGCGCGTCCTGCGGGCCTACGTGCAGCTGCTGATCGACGAGGCGTGGTTCCGTGCGTTCCTGCACCGCGACCCCGCCCGGGCGCTGCGCATCCTCACCACGTCCGAGCAGCCCAACCAGGCCCGGATGCTCACCCTCGTGCGTGAGCTCATCGAGACCGAGCCGGCCGGCCCCGTCGACCTGCCGGCCGACGAGCTCGCGTTCGTCGTCGTCCGGGTGGCCGAGTCGTTCATCTACGCCGACCTCATCACGGGCGGCACCCCCGACGCCGACGCGGCGTACCAGGTCTTCGTCGCCCTGCTCGGGTGACCGGAAGGAAAGAGAGAGAGACATGACCCCCCACGGAACAGCCGACCCCCGCTTCGACCGCCTGCGCGATCTGTTCGCCGCGAACCTCGAGTCCGGCGAGGAGCTCGGCGCCGCGATCGCCGTCGACCTCGACGGCGAGACCCTCGTCGACCTCTGGGGCGGGCACGCCGACGTCGCCCGCACCCGCGAGTGGGACCGCGACACGATCGTGAACGTCTGGTCCACCACGAAGGAGATCTCCGCGCTGGCCGTCCTCGTGCTGGTGGAGCGCGGACTGGTCGACCTCGACGCGCCGGTGGCCACGTACTGGCCCGAGTTCGCCCAGAACGGCAAGGAGGGCGTGCTCGTCCGGCACGTCATGTCGCACACGTCGGGCGTCTCGGGCTGGGAGCAGCCGTTCGTGCTGGAGGACATGTTCGACCGCGAGGCCTCCACGGCGCGCCTGGCCGAGCAGGCGCCGTGGTGGGAGCCGGGCACCGCCTCGGGCTACCACGCGCAGAACCAGGGCCACCTGCTCGGCGAGATCGTCCGGCGGGTCAGCGGCCGCACGCTCACGCAGTTCGTGGCCGAGGAGATCGCGGGCCCGCTCGGCGTCGACCTGCAGATCGGTGCCACCGAGCAGGACGACGACCGCATCGCCGAGATCGTGCCCCCGCCGCCGCTGGACATCGACCTGAGCGCCGTCGCGATGGACTCGCCGATGGTCAAGACGTTCACGGGGCCGGTGGCCGACGCGAACGCCGCGAACACGATCCCGTGGCGCCGGGCCGAGCTCGGCGCGCTCAACGGGCACACGAACGCCCGCGCCCTGGCGCGCACGTTCTCGGTCGTGTCGCGCGGGGGAGAGGTCGACGGGGTCCGGCTGCTGTCGAAGGGCACGATCGACCAGATCTTCCGCGAGCAGTCGCACGGCGTCGACCTCGTGCTGGGCGTGCCGCTGCGGTTCGGCATCGGCTTCGCCCTGCCCGAGCTGGAGACGCTGCCGTACCTCCCGGACGAGCGGATCTGCTTCTGGGGCGGCTGGGGCGGCTCGATGACCGTGATGCTCCCGGACCGTGGGCTCACCTTCTCCTACGTCATGAACAAGATGGCGCCCGGGATCATCGGCTCGGAGCGCTCCGCGGGATACATCACCGAGATCCTCGCCGCCGTGCGGTGAGCCGGCGGTCCCAGGCCAGCACGATCGCGAGTCCGACCAGGACGCCGAGCACGGTGTCGACCACCCGGTCGAACACGAGGGTGGAGGCCGGGGCGTCCGAGCCGAGGCTCACCATCAGCAGGGCGCACGGCGTGATCGCGACGAGAGCGACGGCGTAGTTGCGACCCACCAGCAGCTCGGCGACCACCTGGAGGACGATCACGACGAGGATCGTCGCGAGCGGGCTCGGCTCGAGAGCGAGCAGCCCGCCCGCGACGACCACGCCGACCGTCGTGCCGACGGCGCGGTGCAGGCCGCGCAGGACCTGGTGACCCGTGCTGGGCCCGGACGCGACCGCCGCCGCGCCGACCGCCGCCCAGTAGGCGTGCCCGAGCTCGAGCGCGACGGCGGCGGCGCCCGCCGCGCCGACGACGAGGGCGACCCGCGCGACCTCCTCGAGCGTGCGCCCACTGCGCAGCGCGCGGTGCAGGGGCGCGTCCCAGGCTGATCGCGGTCGGCGGCGCGACGGCGTGAGGGCGCCGAGCGAGCCCACCACGAGAGCCAGCACCGCGGTCGTCGCGGCCACGGCCACGTGGGGCAGGATCTCGCTCTGGGCGGCGCCGGTGCTGGACGTAGCACCCACGGCGAAGACGGGGAAGAGGGCGCCCGGCGGGTGCCACGACCACGCGATCGATGCGAGCGTGGCGAGCGCGGCCGCCGCCGTGAGCGCCAGCACGAGGACCCAGGGCCCGGCCTCCGCGGCGGCGAGCGTGGTGCCCAGCGCGACGGCCGCGACGAGCACCGTCGCGGCGGAGGTCTGCATGGCCGCGCGGGACCGGTAGGCGTTCGCCCGCCCGTACAGCGCGGTGAAGGCTCCGAAGGTGGCCGGCAGGGCGAGGTCGAGGCGACCGATCGCCCAGAGCAGGAGCAGCGGGACGCCGAAGCTGACGCCGGCCCGCAGCGCGATCCAGTGGGCGTGGCCGTGCGGCGCGAACTCGGTCAGTGACCGCCACGACCGGCGCAGTGGCGAGTCGGGCGAGGGCACCTCCCGAGCCTAGTTCGCGCCACTAGACTCGCCGCATGGGTACCGAGGTCCGTGAGGCCGCAAGACGCGCGCGCGACGCCGCGCGCGTGCTGGCGCTCGCGACGCGCAAGGACAAGGACGCGGCACTGACCGCGATGGCCGAGGCGCTCGTCGCCGGCACCGACCGCATCGTCGCGGCGAACGCCGAGGACGTGGCCGAGGCGCGCGCCGAGGGCACGCCCGAGAACGTCATCGACCGGCTCGCGCTCGACGCCGACCGCGTGGCCGCCTTCGCGCAGGGCGTGCGCGACATCGCCGCCCTGCCCGACCCGATCGGCGAGGTCGTGCGCGGCTCGACCCTGCCGAACGGCCTGCAGCTCCAGCAGATCCGCGTGCCGATGGGCGTCATCGGCATGATCTACGAGGGCCGCCCGAACGTCACCGCCGACGCCGCGGCGATCTGCCTCAAGGCCGGCAGCGCGTCGCTGCTGCGCGGCTCGCGCTCCGCCCGACGCTCGAACGCCGTCATCGTCGAGATCATGCGCGACGCCGTCGCCTCGGCCGGTCTGCCCGCCGACGTGATCCAGGCGATCAGCGCCGAGGACCGCAGCACCTCAACCGACCTCATGACCGCACGCGGCCTGGTCGACCTCGTCATCCCGCGCGGCGGCGCCGGCCTCATCCGCACCGTCGTCGAGCAGTCCACCGTGCCCGTCATCGAGACCGGCACGGGCAACGTGCACGTCTACGTGGACGCTGACGCCGACCTCGACATGGCGCTGGACATCGTCCTCAACTCCAAGACCCAGCGCAACAGCGTGTGCAACGCCGCCGAGTCGCTGCTCGTGCACCGAGCGGTCGCCGACGAGTTCCTGCCGCGCGTCGTGAAGGAGCTCCAGCACCGCGGCGTCGCGATCCACGGCGACACGGCGTTCGGCGCGTTCGACGGAGTCGACGAGGCCACCGAGGACGACTACGCCACCGAGTACCTCGACGCGCAGATCGCGGCGCGCGTGGTGGACTCGCTCGACGAGGCCGTCGACCACGTCCGCCGCTACACCTCGGGGCACACCGAGGCGATCGTCACGCGCTCGCTCGACGCCGCCCGGCGCTTCACGATGGGCGTCGACTCGGCCGCCGTGATGGTCAACGCCTCCACCCGGTTCACCGACGGCGGGGAGTTCGGGTTCGGCGCCGAAATCGGCATCTCCACGCAGAAGCTGCACGCCCGCGGGCCCATGGGCCTGACCGAGATGACCACGACCACCTACGTGGTGACCGGCACCGGTCAGACGCGCTGATAGATTGTCGCCCATGCTCGATCTGATGCTGGCCGCCGAGGAAGTGGCCGAACACGGCGAGGCCGCGATCAACCACTGGGTGGTCGGCGGCATCGCCCTCGGAGTCCTGATGCTGCTGCTGCTCATCACGTTCCTGTTCGGATTGGGTCGCGAGCACACCTGAGCATGACCGACCGTCGCCGCCGCATCGGCGTGATGGGCGGCACGTTCGATCCCATCCACCACGGACACCTCGTTGCCGCCAGCGAGGTGCAGTCGTGGTTCGACCTCGACGAGGTCCTGTTCGTCCCCACGGGCCAGCCCTGGCAGAAGACCGACCGCGACGTCTCGCCGCCCGAGGACCGCTACCTGATGACGGTCATCGCCACGGCCGCCAACCCGCGCTTCCGGGTGAGCCGTGTGGACATCGACCGCGCCGGCCTGACCTACACGATCGACACGCTGCGCGAGCTGGCCGCGACGTACCCGGACGACGAGCTCTACTTCATCACCGGCGCCGATGCGATGGCCGCGATCCTCACGTGGCGCGACCACGGCGAGCTGTTCGAGCTGGCGCACTTCGTCGGCTGTACGCGACCCGGCCACGAGATGGACGAGTCCACCCTGGAGGGCCTGCCGAAGGAGCGGGTGACGCTGGTCGAGATCCCGGCCTTGGCGATCAGCTCCACCGACTGCCGCGCACGCGTGCACAGCGGCGAGCCGGTCTGGTACCTCGTGCCCGACGGCGTCGTCCAGTACATCGGCAAGCACGGCCTCTACCAACCCCACGACCCACCGAAGGACCCCTCATGACCGCCACCGATCGCGCGATCGAACTGACTCGTGCCGCTGCTGCTGCCGCCGCCGACAAGCAGGCGGCCGACATCATCGCCTTCGACGTCTCCGAGCAGCTGGCCATCACCGACGTCTTCCTGCTGTGCTCGGCGTCGAACCAGCCGCAGATGAACGCCGTCAAGGACTCCATCGAGGAGAAGCTGCTCGAGATCGGCGCCAAGACGATCCGCCGCGAGGGCCAGCGCGAGTCGCGCTGGATCCTCATGGACTACGGCGACATCGTCGTGCACGTCCAGCACTCCGAGGAGCGCGCGTTCTACGCCCTCGAGCGGCTCTGGAGCGACTGCCCGACCATCGACCTGAAGCTGTCGTGAAGCCCGGCTTCAACCCCGGTCGCCGCGTGATCCTGTGGCGGCACGGGCGCACCGAGTGGAACGTGGCCGGCCGCGTGCAGGGCCAGACCGACATCCCGCTCGACGAGGTCGGCCGCCAGCAGGCCGTCGACGCCGCGGCCCGTCTGGCGTCGCTGCGTCCCGTGCGGATCGTCAGCTCCGACCTGTCACGTGCCGCCGACACGGCGCAGGCGCTCGCCGACCGCACGGGCTTGGAGGTCGAGCTCGACCCGCGGCTGCGCGAGCTCGCGTTCGGCGCCCGCGAGGGACTGACGTGGCGCGAGTCGTGGGAGCGGTTCCCGGCCGAGATGCAGGCATGGGCCGACGGCGACGAGACCCGCATCGAGGGCGCCGAGACGCACGCCCAGGCCGGTGCCCGCCTGGAGGTGGCGCTGCGCGACCACCTCGACGCGCTGCCGCTGGGGGAGACCCTCGTGGTCGTCGCCCACGGTGCCGTCCTGCGCACGGGCATCCTGTCGTTCCTGGGCATCGCCGAGGAGTCGTGGCGCCAGTTCGGCGGCCTGTCGAACTGCCACTGGTCGGTGCTGCAGGAGGCCCGCTACGAGGAGTGGTCGCAGTGGCGCCTCTCGGAGTGGAACTCCGGATCCTTGCCCGAGCCGGTCATGTCGGACGACGAGGCCGACGAACCCGACCCCGGTTTGGGCAACTCGGCACCGGCCGTGTAATCTTACGGAGGTTGTTAGAGGGGCATTGGCGCAGTTGGTAGCGCGCTTCCATGGCATGGAAGAGGTCAGGAGTTCGAATCTCCTATGCTCCACAGGACACAGGTCCGGATCCTCACCGAGGATCCGGACCTGCTGCTTTTCCGGGTGGTGGCGACGCCTACCAGCTGGACTTCGTGATCCCCGGCAGCTCGCCGCGGTGGGCCGCCTCGCGGAACCGGATCCGCGACAGTCCCGCCTTGCCCACGTGCCCGCGCGGACGCCCGTCGACCTGGTCGCGTTTGCGGACGCGGACGGGGCTGGCGTCGCGGGGGAGCCGGGCCAGGGCGCGCACCGCCGCGCGGACCTCGTCCGGGGTGACGGCCGTCCGGACGGCCTCCTTCAGCTGGGCCCGACGAGCGGCATGACGCGCCACGACCTGCCGGCGGCGCTCGTTCGCGACGATCTTCGACCGCTTCGCCATCAGCGCTCCTCCCGGAAGTCGACGTGCCGGCGGACGACGGGATCGAACTTGCGCAGCAGGAGCCGGTCGGGGTCGTTGCGCCGATTCTTGCGCGTGACGTAGGTGAATCCGGTCCCAGCCGTCGACCGGAGCCTCACGATCGGACGGACGTCGTGGCCGCGCCGCGCCATCAGACCCTCACCCCTCGGGCGAGCAGGTCGGCGACGACCGCATCGATGCCGCGGCGGTCGACCGTCTTGACCCCGCGGGCGCTGAGGGTGAGTGTGACGCGGCGGTTCAGGCTCGGCACCCAGTAGTGCTTCGTCTGGACGTTGACGTCGAACCGTCGCTTCGTGCGGCGGTGGGAGTGGGAGACCCGATAGCCGAATCCCGGCTGGGCGCCGGTGACCTGGCAGACACGCGACATGCGCACCTCCATGATGTAGAATGATAATCATTGTCAACTACGACGTTAGCAGGAGACCGTGAAGAAGGACATCCATCCCACCTACGAGCCCGTGGTCTTCCGGGACAAGTCGGCCGGAACGACCTACCTGACCCGCTCGACCCTCACGAGCGACGAGCGCCTCGAGGTCGACGGCGTGACCTACCCGGTCGTCGACGTGGAGATCTCGAGCGCCAGCCACCCGTTCTGGACGGGCCGCGGCCGGGTCGTCGACACCGAGGGCCGCGTCGAGCGCTTCCGACGCCGCTACGGAACCCCCAAGGAAGGAGCGAGCCGATGAAGGTGCGCAACTCACTGAGGTCGCTGAAGGACCAGCCCGGGTCGCAGGTCGTCCGCCGCCGCGGGCGCACGTACGTGATCAACAAGCGCAACCCGCGGCTGAAGGCGCGACAGGGATGACGCCGGCAGTGCCCGTGGTCCTCGTCAGCGGCGTCGAGGACGAGCCCATGGCCGCCGCGGCGATCGCCCTGCAGTGGGACCTGCCGCGCGCGGTCTCGGTGCGCCACGTCATCGACCCCGAGCGCGAGGTCCTGTGGCGGATTGTCAGCGACGCCACGGGGGTCGTCGAGCGGACCGAGATCGACGTCGAGCACGCCTGTGTGAGCTGCGCGATCCGCGAGGACGTCGTGCCGACGCTGGAGCGGCTCGGCGCCGACGGCCGCTGGGAGACCATCATCGCCCAGCTGCCCGTCACGGCGGAGGCGGTGCAGGTCTGCCGGGTGATCGGCTGGGCGCCCCACCAGGTGCCGCACGTGCGCATCGCCGCGTCACTCGTGGCCCTGTCGAGCGACACCCTGCTCGACGACCTGCTGGGCGACGACCTGGTCAACGAGCGCGACCTCGCGGTGCGCGCCGACGACAGCCGCGGCGTGGCCGAGGTCGCCTGCGCGATGGTCGAGTACGCCGACGTCGTGGCGGTCGGGGACGCGCTCGACGCCGAGGAGCGCGAGGTCCTCGAAGCGCTCGTGCGGCCCGGCGCCGCGGTCGTGGAGTCGTTCAGCCAGGTCGACGCCCGGCCGCTCGTCGTGGGCGTGCACGACCACCGTGCGAACGAGTCGTGGGTCGCGGAGGTGCGGCGCGACGCGCTGCCCGACCGCGACCTCGAGGCCGCCTGGGTGCTGGACCTCACGTCCGACCGGCCGTTCCACCCCGAGCGGCTCCGCGACGCGATCGCCGTCCTCGGCGGCGGTCCGCGTCGCTCGCGCGGCTGCTTCTGGCTGCCGTCGCGCCCCGGGCAGGTCTGCGTCTGGGACGGTGCCGGCGGACAGCTCAGCGTCGGCTCGACCGAGTCCTGGGGCCGCGCCCGCCCGCTCACCCGGATCACGGTCGTCGGCGTGGACGACGGCCGTGAGGACCTCGAGCGCGCCTTCGCCGCCTGCGTGCTGACCGATGCCGAGATGCACGAGCGCGGCCCGTACTGGGAGGTGACCGAGGACGGCTTCGAAGCCTGGCTCGGTCCGATCCGCCGCGCCGCCTGACCCGACCACACCCCCTCCGAAGGAGCCGTCATGGCCGTTCCCAAGCGCAAGCTGTCCCGCAGCAGCACCCGTCACCGCCGCTCGTCGTGGAAGGCGACGGCGGCCGACCTCGTCCCGGTCGAGATCGACGGTCGCGTCCACCGCGTGCCGCGCCGACTCGTGAAGGCGGCGCACCGGGGCCTGCTCGACCTCGACCGCCGCGGCTGAGACGGTCCCCGGCCGCTGGGCGTCTGCGCCAGACTGGTCGCATGGCGCGCTACGTGACGTACACCCAGACCGGCGGACCCGAGGTCCTCGAGGTGACGGAGGGACCCGAGCCCCTGCCCGGCGAGGGCCAGGTGCTCGTCGGCATCCGGGCCGCCGGCGTGAACCCGATCGACACGAAGCTGCGGGCCGGCATCCGGCCGTCGCCCCCGTTCGAGGAGCCGCGACGGGTGGGCTTCGACGGCGCGGGCGTCATCGTGGCGGTCGGCGAGGGCGTCGACGGCTGCGGGCCGGGCGACGAGGTGGTCCTGCAGAACACGCAGGGCACCTACGCCACCCACGTGCTGGCCGACCCGGCCAACCTCACGGCGCTCCCCGCGGGCGTCGACTTCGAGGTGGCCGCGGCGCTCGGCGTGCCGGTCTCCACGGCCTACCAGGTGCTGAACTCTCTGGGCGTGGAGACGGGCGACCGCCTGCTCCTGCACGGTGGCTCGGGCAGCGTCGGCCAGGCCGCGATCCAGCTGGCGCGCTCCCGCGGCGCGCAGGTCGTGGCGACGGCCGGCGAGGCCAACCACGACCGCCTGCGCGAGCTGGGCGCGATCCCCGTGACGTACGGCGACGGTCTGCTGGACCGACTGCGCGAGGCGGCGCCCGAGGGCTACACCGTCTCGCTGGACTGCGCCGGCACCGAGGAGGCCCTGGAGGCCAGCCTCGAGCTCGTCGACCGCACCCGCATCGGCACGATCGTCCAGGGCGCGCAGTACCACGAGCTCGGCCTGCAGGCGTGGTCCGGCGGCTCGCCCGAGCCGCTCACACCCGAGCAGCAGGGCTGGCGGAACGAGGCGCTCGGCGTCGTGCTTCCGCTCATCGCCGCCGGCTCGTTCGAGGTCGAGATCGGGACGGTGCTGCCGCTCGACCAGGCGGTCGAGGCGCATCGCCTCAGCGAGCAGGGCGGCGTGCGGGGCAAGATCGTCCTCGTGCCCTGACGCACGCCCGCGCCCACAGCAGGCGCACAACGAGCCCACATGGACGGCTGACGTGCCGTTGGTCTGCTGTTCACCATGAACTCCTACCTGGGCTACGCAGCCGACCTCGTCGCCGTCGCGGTGATGGTCTTCGTCCTGTTCCTTCCACGCGGCGGCCGCCGCGAGCTCGTCGTGGCGTACCTCGCGGTCAACGTCGGCGTCCTCGCCGTGGCGGCGGTGCTGTCCTCGAGTGGCGTCAGCGCCGGCCTCGGCCTGGGCATCTTCGGCGTGCTGTCGATCATCCGGCTGCGGTCGGAGGAGCTCTCGCAGCGTGAGGTCGCGTACTACTTCGTGGCCCTCGCCCTGGGGCTGCTGGGCGGCCTCGCGCCGGCCGACTCGTGGCTCGCGCCGGCCCTCATGGTGGCGCTGCTCGCCGTGCTGTGGGTCGGCGATCACCAGCGCTTCACGACCGGTGGCAGCCGGCAGGAGCTCGTGATCGACCGCGCCATCACCGATCGCGGCGAGCTGGCCGCGCACCTCGAGGCGCTGCTGGGCGCCGAGCCGGCGAGGATCGAGGTCCGGCGCACCGACCTGGTCAACGACACGACCACGCTCGTCGTCCACGGTGGCGCCCGATGACGCTCGTGGCCCCCGAGCGGCTCGCGCCGATCGGGCTGGACGAGCTCGTCGAGGACGCCGCGCTGCTGACGCGGGTCGACCGGAAGTACCTGGTCCCGGCGGACGAGGTGGCCGCGCTGCTGGACGCCGCTCCTCTGGGGACGCGCGAGCTGGAGATCGACGGGCGGCGCGCCTTCGCGTACCGCTCCACCTACTTCGACACCGCCGACCTCGCGGCGTTCCACCTCGCGGGCCGGGGACGCCGTCGGCGGTTCAAGGTGCGCTCCCGGTCCTACGAGGACACCGGGACGACGTGGCTCGAGGCGAAGGTCCCGGGCCCGCGCGGCACCACCGTGAAGGAGCGGATCGAGCACCCCGGGCTCGACGCGGCGTTCGTCGACGCGGCCCTGGCGGTCGGCCGGATCACGGGCGTGACGGCCGCCGACCTGCGGCCGGTCGTGGTGACCTCGTACCGACGCCGCACCCTGCTGCTGCCCGAGGGCAGCCGCGTGACGATCGACCTCGACCTCGGCTGGACGGACCTCCGCGGCGGCCGCGGCGCCCACCTCGCGCGCCCGGGGCTCGCGATCGTCGAGACCAAGAGCCCCTCCACCCCGTCGGCGTTCGACCGGCTGCTGTGGCGGCGGGGCCACCGACCCACCACCCTCTCGAAGTTCGCGGTCGGCCTGGCCGCGCTCGACCCCGACCTGCCGCGCCTGAAGTGGGCGCGCGTCCTCAAGGAGATCCGATGAAGACCTCGACCTGGAAGCACCGCATCGCCCTGTCCACCGCCGCCGCCGGACTCTTGCTGCTGTCCGCGTGCGGTGGCGAGGAGGGCGCCGCGGGATCGACCTCGACCACGGGAGCCGTGACGGCTCAGGAGGCCCTCGCCGACAACGCGGAGCCGCACGCGGACGGCGACGACGCCGAGGACAACGTCGACACCGCGAGCGCCACGACCATCACGCTCGCCGACGGCGGCTCCACCAGCTCGGACGAGAGCGCGGCGACGGTCGACGGCGACACGGTGACGATCTCCGCGGCCGGGACGTACGTGCTCTCCGGATCGCTCGACGACGGCCGCGTCGTTGTGTCGAGCGAGGGGGACGGTGAGGTGACGCTCGTCCTCGACGGCGTCGACATCACGTCGGAGTCGGACTCGCCCCTCGTCGTGACGCAGGCTGACGCGGTGACCGTCGTGCTGGCCGACGGATCGCAGAACGCCCTGTCCGACGGCGCGGGCTCGGCGGCGGACGACGAGGAGGAGGACGCGGCGAACGCGACCCTGTGGTCGTCGGACGACCTGACGATCGCGGGCTCGGGCGCCCTGTCGGTGACCTCGCAGGAGGCCGACGGCATCACGTCGAAGGACGGACTCGTGGTGCTGGGCGGCGAGATCACGGTGGAGGCCGGCGACGACGGCATCCGCGGCAAGGACTACCTCGCCCTCGACGGCGGCACGATCGAGATCCGCGCCGGCGGCGACGGCCTCAAGTCGGACGACGACACCGAGGACGGGACGGGCTACGTCCTGCTCGACGGCGCCACGGTGACGGCCGACGTCGGCGACGACGGGATCTCGGCCACGACCGATGCGCTGGTGGTCTCGGGCTCGCTCGACGTCACCGCGACCGCCCCGGCGGACGAGCAGGACCCGTCGCCGAAGGGGATCAACGCCGGAGCGATCGTCGCGATCTCCGGCGGCGAGGTCACGGTCGACGACTCCGAGGAGGCGATCCAGGGCACGGTCGTGAGCATCACGGACGGGATGGTCGACCTCACGGCGACGGACGACGGCATCAACGCGTCCAGCGGCTCGGGCGAGTCGATGGCGGCCGAGGACGGCGTCGAGCCGGTCATCGCGGGCGGCACGGTCACGGTGGACGCCGAGGGCGACGGACTGGACTCGAACGGCACCAGCACGATCACGGGCGGCACGGTCGTCGTCGACGGACCGACCCGGGACGGGAACGGTGCGCTCGACGCCGCCGGCGGAACGACGGTGGACGGCGGATCGCTCGTCGCGGTCGGCAGCGCCGGCATGGCGGAGGCTCCTGCAGACGGGTCGGAGCAGGGTTGGCTCCAGGCCAGCCTGGGCACCGCGGCCGCCGGCGCCGAGGTGACCGTGCAGGACGAGGACGGCCGAGAGGTCGCGACGCACACCCTCGCCAAGGCGGCCGCGAACCTCGTGGTCGCGAACGACGACATCGAGGCGGGGCGGACGTACACCGTGCTGGTCGACGGCCAGCAGGTCGCGTCGGTCACGGCGGGGGAGTCCACCGTCGGCGGCATGGGCGGCGGCCCCGGGGGCGGTGGCCCGGCCGGCGGTGGTCCCGGCGGCGACATGGCGCCACCCGACCGGCAGGAATGAGTTCACGCGGCGTTCAGCCTGACGCGGCCCGGAGTTGGGCCGGGCCCGTCAGGGTGACGCCGTGTCTCGTTCCCTCGCGTGCCTCGCCGGCACCGCCGTGCTGGCCACGGCCCTCCCGCTCCTGACCACCGCTGCCGCGGACGCGGCGCCCGAGAAGTCCTTCCACCGCGTCGCGACGTACCCCGTGTTCCAGAACGTCCCGGCGGGCACCCCCGCCTCGGCCGAGACGGTCGCCGAGATCTCGGCGGTGTCCGACGACGGCCGGACGCTCGTCTACACCGATGCCCTCGGCAAGCGCATCGGCTTCCTCGACATCAGCGACCCGTCGTCGCCGCGCGGCGAGGGCTCGCTGTCGCTGGAGGAGCTCGGCGACGCCGACGACCAGCCCACCTCGGTGAGCATCGTCGGGAAGTACGTCCTCGTGGTCGTCGACACCTCGGCGTCCTTCACCGAGCCGAGCGGTCGCCTCGACGTCGTCCGCCTGTCCGACGGCGTGCGGGTCCGCAGCATCGACCTGGGCGGCCAGCCCGACTCGATCGCCCTCGACCCCGCGAAGTCGGTGGCGGCGATCGCGATCGAGAACCAGCGCGACGAGGAGGCGACCCCGGCGGGCCGCGCGAAGGGCGACCTGCCGCAGGCCCCGGCGGGCTTCGTGCAGCTGCTCGACCTCGAGGGCGCGCCGGCCGACTGGAGCCTGCGCCGCGTCGACCTCGACCCCGCGGTGCTCGGCGCCGCCGGCATCGTCGAGCCGACCGACCCCGAACCGGAGTACGTCTCCATCAACGGGAAGGGCACGCTCGCCGTGACCCTCCAGGAGAACAACGGCATCGTGCTGATCGACACGGCCACGGGTGAGGTCGAGAAGGCCTTCAGCGCCGGCTCGGTGGCGCTCAGCGGCGTCGATGCGAAGAAGGACGGCGCGATCTCGCTGACCGACTCGCTGGCCGCCGCGCCGCGTGAGCCCGACGCCGTCGCTTGGATCGGCGACGACCACCTGGCCACCGCCAACGAGGGCGACTGGAAGGGCGGCACGCGCGGCTGGACCGTGTTCGACACCGACGGCGACGTCGTGTGGGACGCCGGCAACACCTTCGAGCGGATCGCGGTGAGGCACGGCCTCCACAACGACGACCGGGCCGCCAAGAAGGGCGCCGAGCCGGAGGGCCTCGCGATCGCCGAGTTCGACGGCACGCCGTACGCCTTCGTCGGCTCCGAGCGCAGCAACTTCGTCGCCGTGTACGACGTCAGCGATCCGGCCGACCCGGAGTTCGTCCAGATCATGCCGACGACGAACGGCCCCGAGGGCCTGCTGCCGATCCCGTCGCGCGGCCTCTTCGCGGTGTCCAGCGAGACGGACGACGCCAGCGTCGGCGTCCGCGCCACCGTGGGCCTCTACTCCTGGAAGCCGGGCCGGGCGGCGTTCCCGTCGATCGTGTCGGACGACAAGAGCGGCGCGCCGATCGGCTGGCAGGCGCTCGGCGCGCTGTCCGGCGACCCGAAGGACGCGACGACGCTGTGGACCGCGGCCGACACCGTGATCAAGAACGGCTCGCTCTACCGGGTCGACGTCTCGGCCACTCCGGCTCGCATCACCGACTCGGTGGCCGTGACGGACGGCGGCGCTCCGGCCGCGCTCGACATCGAGGGCCTGTTCAAGCGCCCTCAGGGTGGCTTCTGGCTCGCCTCCGAGGGTGCGACCGGCCCGGCCAACGTGCTCGTGCGCACCGACGACGCCGGCGCCGTGCAGGAGCGCGTCGCGCTGCCCGCCGATGTCACGGCGCGCCTGGGCAAGTGGGGCCTCGAGGGCGTGACCGCCACGAACGACGCCGACGGCGAGCACGTCTGGTTCGCCCTTCAGCGCCCGCTCGCCGGCGAGGACGTGGTGCGGATCGGCCGGTACGACGTCGCGGACGGCACGTTCCACTGGCTCGGCTACGAGCTGGAGAGCCCGCTGCGCGGCAGCGGCGACTGGGTGGGCCTGTCGGAGATCACCGCGATCGACGACGACACCTTCGCGGTCATCGAGCGCGACAAGCTCAACGGCCCGGCCGCCCGGAACAAGCGGATCTACACGTTCTCGGTCCCGAAGGACTCCACCGACGAGCTGCCGGTCGTGGAGAAGCGACTCGCCATCGACGTCCTCCCGCAGCTGCGGGCGACCAACGGCTGGACGCAGGAGAAGCTCGAGGGCTTCACGATCGCGGCCGACGGCTCGCTCTACGCCGTGACCGACAACGACGGCCTCAAGGACGCCACCGGGGAGACGGTATTCCTGCGCCTGGGCCGGGCCACCGACGCGTTCGGCGCGGAGCTCGCCACGACGACGAGCCTGAAGGTGTCGGCGTCGCGTGCCGCGTACGGCGCGCGCCTGGCCGCCACGGTCACGCTCGGGGGAGCGGCCACCTCGGGCTCGGTCGAGCTGCGCGACGGCTCGAAGGTCGTGGCGCGGGCCCGGGTGACGGGCGGGAGGGCCACGGTCACGCTGCCGCGCCTCGCGGTCGGGACGCACCGCCTGACGGCCCGCTTCGCGGGCTCGACCTCGGCGGCGGCGTCCACGAGCACGCCGGTGACCGTCACGGTCGTCAAGGCCGCGAGCCGGACGTCACTCGCGGCGAAGGGGAGCGTGAGGCGCGGCAAGCCGGTCAAGGTCGTCGCGACCGTCCGTGCCGCGGGCCACGTGCCGACGGGGAGGGTCCGGTTCGTGTCCGGAGGACGCGTCCTGAAGACCGTGAGCCTGAGGAACGGCAAGGCCGTTGCCACGGTCCGGCTGCGCACGACCGGTGGCCAGCGGATCCGCGCGGTCTATGTGGGCTCCACGCAGACGAAGGCCTCGACGTCGGCGCCCCGGAAGGTCACCGTCAGGCCATAATGGGCCGATGCCCAAGATCTCCGCGCCCACGGTCGGCGCGCACCGCGCAGCACAGCGTGCCGCGTTGGTGCGCGCCGCCGAGGCCGTCCTGAAGGAGGGTGGCGCCGCGGGTCTCAACCCGCGCACGGTCACCGAGCGGGCGGGGATGTCGCGGTCGAGCTTCTACGACTACTTCCCGTCGAAGGACGACCTGCTGGTGGCCGTCGCGATCGAGGCGTTCGGCCGCTGGAACGCGTCGCTCGCCGAGGCGCTCCGCGACGTCGAGCCCGGCCTGCCGCGGCTGCGGGCGCTCATCGAGACCACGATGCGGATGACCGCCGACGGCGAGCACGACCTGGAGGGTCATCTGCGCCAGGCCGAGTTCTCGCCGGCCCGGCTCGACGACCTCATGGTGCTGCACGACGAGGTGTTGCGGCCGGTGAGCGAGGTGACGGCCGAGCTCGGTGCGCCCCCGCGGTTCGTGCCGCTCGTGCACGGCGTCCTCGGCGCGGGCGTGCAGGCCGTCCAGCACGGCGCGGATCCGGCGGCGACCGCCGCGGACGTCGTCGCGCTCCTGGAGTCGGGACTGCCCCGCGCGTAGCGCCTCAGGAATCGAGTGACACACTGTCGGTATCTTCCCGACACAGTGTCGGGATGTGTCGATCCCGAGGAGTCCCATGTTCCTGGCGCTGCGCGAGCTGCGGTTCGCCCGTGGCCGCTTCGCCCTGATGGGCGCGGTGATCTCGCTGATCTCCGTGCTCGTCGTGCTGCTGTCCGGGATGTCCACCGGCCTGGTCAACGACGGCGTGTCCGGGCTCAAGGCGATGCCCGTCACCGCCTTCGCCTTCGACGAGGGCACGATGAAGGACAACGCCTTCAGCCGCTCGATCCTCGAGGAGGACCAGCTCGCGCCGTGGCGTGACGCCGAGGGGATCGACGCGGCCGAGCCGATGGGCGTCAGCATCGTGAACTCCACGACCGACGAGGACCAGCAGGTCGACCTCACGCTGCTCGGCGTCGATCCCGAGGGCGTCCTCGCCCCGCCGACGTCGAGCGGCGAGGGCCTCGGCACGCCCGACGGCATCGTCGTCTCGGAGACGCTGAAGGACGACGGCGTCACGATCGGCACGGTGGTGACGCTCGACCGCATCGACGTGGAGCTGACCGTGGTCGGGTTCACCGAGGGACAGGCGACGTTCGGCCACGTCGACGTCGCCTACCTGCCGCTGGCGACATGGCAGCTCATCGGGTCGAACGCCGTCCAGCCGGGCGCACCGACGGGGGCGACGGTCGCGGCGGCCGACTACCCGCTGTTCAGCGCGATCGCCGTGCGGGCGCAGGACGGCGCCGAGCCGGACCTCGCCGCGATCGACGAGGAGGCCGGGACGACGAGCATGACGCTCACCGAGTCGTTCAGCGCCTCGCCCGGCTACGAGGCCGAGACGATGACGCTCAGCATGATCCAGGTCTTCCTCTACGTGATCTGCGCGCTCGTCGTGGGCGCCTTCTTCACGGTCTGGACGATCCAGCGCGCCGGCGACCTCGCGGTGCTGCGCGCGATGGGCGCCTCCAGCCGCTACCTGCTGCGCGACAGCCTCGCCCAGGCCACGCTCGTCCTCGTCGTCTTCACCGGCATCGGCGTCGCCGCGGGCGTGGCGATGGGTGCGGTCATGCCGGACGCGATGCCGTTCGAGCTCGAGGCCGGACCGATCGCCGCCGCCTCCGCGCTCACGATCGTGCTCGGCCTGCTCGGCGCAGCCGTCTCGGTCCTGCGCATCACCCGCATCGACCCGCTCGCCGCCCTGGGAGGCCGACGATGACCACCGACACCACCCCGGCCCTGGAGATCCTCGACGCCACGCTGGAGCTCGGCGACGGGGACTCGCGCGTGCGCGCGCTCGACGGCGTCTCGCTGACCGTGCGCCCCGGCGAGCTCGTCGCCGTCGTGGGGCCGTCCGGCTCGGGCAAGTCCTCCCTGCTCGCGGTCGCCGGCGCGCTCTCGCAGCCCGACTCGGGCTCGGTCCGCGTGCACGGCACCGACCTCTCGACCCTGTCGAAGGGAGCAGCGGCGCGGTTCCGGCTCGCGACCATCGGCTTCGTGTTCCAGTCGGGCAACCTGCTGCCCGCGTTGTCGGCGGCCGACCAGGTGCGGCTCGCAGGCCGGATGTCCGGCCGCCGCGGCGTGGACCCCGCGCCCGTGCTCGACGCCGTGGGCATGGCGCACCGGGCGAAGCACCGTCCGGGCCACCTGTCGGGCGGCGAGCGTCAGCGCGTGGGCATCGCGCGCGCCCTCGTGAACGACCCCTCGCTGCTGCTCGTCGACGAGCCGACCGCGGCCCTCGACCGCCGCCGCAGCCACGAGGTCGTGCAGGTCCTGGCCGACCGGGCGCGCGACGCGGACGTCGCCGTCGTCATGGTCACGCACGACCACGACGTCCTCGGGCACTGCGACCGAGTGCTGGAGATGGTCGACGGGACTCTGACAGAGTTGCCCCATGCTGCCCGACGGATGGATCCCGCACCGACGCGGTGACGGCGAGGTGATCGGCTGGCTGGAGATCGTGGGCGACGACGTGATCGCCCACGACCTCCTCGGCCGTCGGGTGACGGCGCCCGGCGTCGACTGGCACGAGGCCGAGCAGGCGCTGGAGGAGCGCGGCATCGGCTACCTGGCCGACCAGTACACGCTCCTCACGGCCGAGGGCGCCATCGTCGCCGTGCGCATCGGCGAGGTGACCACGGACCGAGTGACGGTCGTGGAGGACGCGTTCGGCGGAGCCTCCGTGGTCGGTGCCGATCCTGCGACGCATGTCCTGCCGTTCCCCGTGCCGCGGACGCGGCTCTGGGACTACGTGCGCCCGAGCCTGGACCTCGGAAGCTGGCTCGACGACGACGGACGTCCGATCGCGTACGGATCCCGCTGGCTGGAGCCGCCCGAGGACTCCTACAGCACCTGTCGGCATCCGGAGCGGTTCGCGCCGGTCGTCGAGGTTGCCCGGGCGCTCATCGGCCACCTTGAGCGCACGTACGACGTCGAGCGGACCGAGAACCCGGAGGGCGAACGGACCCGGATCACGCTCACGCCGACGTCGGGCGACGGCACGCCAATCACCGTGCTCCTCCCACTGGCGGGACTTCCCGGCGTCGAGATCACCGCCGGCCTGCGGTACCGAAACTGGTGGCCGGGCTGCGGCTGCGACGCCTGCGACGAATCCGTTCCGGACCTGCTCGACGAGCTGGAGCGGGCGGTCTTCGCGCTGGTCGAGGGCACGATGCGCGAGTGGCGCAGCGGGCCCAGCGGCGACGTGCCGTGGATGATCGAGGTGGAGTTCGACGACGACCTGGTGCACTCGGGCTACGAGGCAGGCTGGTCGTCCGGCAGCCCGGAGCCGGTGGACGTGCCGACGACGCCGCGTCGCTGGGGTCCGTGGCCGCTCAGAGGCTGAGGCGCATCAGCACCCGCGGGAACCGGTTGAGGACCGAGTCGGTGTCGGCGACCTTCGTGAAGCCGGCGCGCTCGAACAGGGCGCGGGTGCCCACGTAGGCCATCGTGAGGTCGACCTTCGCGCCCTCGTTGTCGACCGGGTAGGCCTCGACCGCCGGGGCGCCCTCGGACCGCGCGTACGCGACGGCACCCGCGACGAGGTGGTGCGCGATGCCCTGTCCGCGGTGGCCCGGGCGGACGCGGACGCACCACAGGCTCCAGACGTCGAGGTCGTCGACGTGCGGGATCTTGCGGTTCGTGGCGAACGACGTGTCGGCCCGGGGGTGGATCGCCGCCCACCCCACGACCTCGTCGCCGTCGTAGGCCAGCACGCCGGGCGGACCTTGAGCCATCAGCTCGCGGACCTTCTCGCCGCGCGCCTGACGGTGCAGCTCGCGGTTGACCGTGCCGGGCACGCGGTAGCTGAGGCACCAGCACACGTCGGAGTCGGGCCGCTTGGGCCCCACCATCGTGCGGACGTCCTCGAACTCCGTGGCGGGGCGCACCTCGATCGCCATGCCCCGCATCAGATCAGATGACGGGGACGTTCGCCAGAGCCGCCTGCAGGTCCTCGTCCGACAGGGGGTCGTCCTCGAGCCGGCCGTTCAGGTACGAGTCGTACGCGCCGAGCTCCAGCAGGCCGTGACCGGACAGGCCCACGACGATGACGGGCTCGGTGCCGTTCTCGTTGGCCTCCAGCGCGGCCCGACGTGCCTGGGCGAGCGCGTGGGAGGACTCGGGCGCCGGGACGATGCCCTCGGTGCGCGCGAACTCGATGGCGCTGTCGAAGCACTCGCTCTGGTGCAGCGCCGTCGCCTCGATGAGGCCCTCGTGCACGGCGTGGGACACCAGCGGCGCCATCGCGTGGTAGCGCAGGCCTCCGGCGTGGATCGGCGACGGCACGAAGTCGTGACCCAGCGTGTACATCTTCATGAGCGGGGTCATGCCGCCGGTGTCGCCGAAGTCGTAGCGGTACTCGCCGCGCGTCAGCGTGGGGCACGAGGCCGGCTCGACGGCGAGGATCCGCGGCGACTGGTGGCCCGCGAGCTTCTCGCGCAGGAACGGGAACGTGAGACCGGCGAAGTTCGAGCCGCCGCCGGCGCAGCCGATCACGAGGTCCGCACCGTCCTCACCCGCCAGCGCGAGCTGCTTGAGCGCCTCCTCGCCGATGATCGTCTGGTGCAGCAGCACGTGGTTGAGCACCGAGCCCAGCGCGTACTTGATGGTCTCGTCCTGCGCGGCGACCTCGACGGCCTCGCTGATCGCGATGCCGAGCGATCCGGTGTGGTCCTCGGGCAGCGAGCGGCCGAACTCCGTGAGGCGGCTGGGGGAGCGGTGGACCTTGCCGCCGAAGACCTCGATGAGGGTGCGGCGCTGCGGCTTGGTGTCGAAGGAGGCGCCGACCTGCCAGACCTCGCACTCGAGGCCGAACAGCGAGCACGCGTAGGCGAGGGCGGTGCCCCACTGGCCGGCGCCGGTCTCGGTGGTCAGGCGGGTGACGCCGTGGATCGCGTTGTAGTACACCTGCGGCACCGACGTGTTGGTCTTGTGCGAGCCGGCCGGCGAGACGCCCTCGTACTTGTAGTAGATGCGCGCCGAGGTGCCGAGCGCCTGCTCCCAGCGGCGGGCGCGAACGAGCGGCGACGGCCGGTACTGGCGGTAGACGTCGCGCACGGGCTCGGGGATCTCGACGAAGCGCTCGGAGGTGACCTCCTGGGCGATCAGCTCCGGCGGGAACAGCGGCGCGAGGTCGTCGGGACCGACCGGCTGGTGCGTGCCCGGGTGCAGCGGCGGGGGCGGCGGCGTGGGGAAGTCCGGGACGATGTTGTACCAGTGCGTGGGCATGTCGGACTCGGGGAGCACGAACCTGATCTGATCGGTCACGCGGCGAGCCTAGTGGTCCCGGCTGCTCGCCGAGGGCGAGTGTCGGTTTCCCCGGTGACGTGGGTTCTCCTCACTGAACGTGGTTCCCTGTCACTTCCCGGGGGTTGCGATCCCCGGAGAGTGACGGCAAACCCAGGTAACCGGGGAATCCGTCAGCCCAGGCGAGCCGGTGCGCGGGACGCGAGCACGACGGCGGCGACGACGGGGACCGTCAGCACGGTGGCGACGGCGGTGAGCGCGCCGAAGCTCCAGACGGCGACGACGAGACCGGCGATCAAGCCTCCGGCGGCCCCGGCGAGGTTCATCGTCAGGTCGCTGAAGCCCTGCACGAGCGGCCGGACGTCCGGGGCGACGCTGCGCGTGAGCAGGGCCGCGCCCGCGATGACCGACATCGACCAGCCGACGCCCAGCAGGATCAGTCCGATCGTGATCTGCACGTCGGACGAGCCAGCGGTGCCCGCGATGCCGCAGGCCAGGATCAGCACGGCCTGCCCGAGCAGGATCGTGGGCTCGGGACCCCAGCGGTCGGACAGCCAGCCGAACAGCGGCGACAGCGCGAACATGCCGGCGATGTGGAGGCTGATCGTGAGACCGATGATCGAGAGCTCGGCGCCGTGGCCCGACATGTGCACCGGCGTCAGCGCCATGACCGCGACCATGACCGCGTGCGACAGCGCGACCGAGGTGATCGCGATGGCCGTGGCGCCGCGGACGTGAGGCAGCGCGGCGGCGATCCGCGGCGGCGGGGGAGCGGCGGCGTCGCGGCGCGGCAGCGGGTCGGGCCGCAGCAGCACCCACGTGAGGATCCCGGCCGCCGTGAACGCCACTGCCGAGAAGACCTGCGGGCCCGCCAGCTCGGGGATGCCGAGCGTGCGGGCGACCGCGGCGCCCGGACCGGTGAGGTTGGGGCCAGCGACCGACCCGATCGTCGTGGCCCACACCACGAGCGAGATCGAGCGGCCCACCTGCGCGGACTCGGCCCGGTCGGCGGCGGCGAACCGCGACTGGAGGTTGGCCGCGGTGCTCGCGCCGAACAGCAGGAACCCGACGAGCAGCAGCGGCAGCGAGCGCCACTCGCCGCCCGCGATCACGGCGACGGCGCCGAGCGCACCGCCCAGCCACCCCGCGGTGAGGGCGGGCCGGCGGCCGCGATGCACGGCGAGGTTCGACAGGGGCACCGTGAAGCCGGCGGCGCCGAGGGTCATCGCGACGACGGCGAGCCCCGCCCACCCGGCCGAGCCGCTGACGTCCTCGACGAGCAGGGCGCCCACCGCGAGGCCGGCGCCGTTGCCGATGCCGCCCACGACCTGGGCCAGCGCGAGCGTGCCCAGGGCGCGCCGCTGGTGCGCCCAGGTCACCTCAGGCCCAGATCGTGACGCGCTCGGCCGGGTCGAGCCACAGCGCGTCGTCCGGGGTCACGCCGAACGCCTCGTAGAAGGCGTCGATGTTGCGCACGACCTGGTTGCAGCGGAACTCCGGCGGCGAGTGCGGGTCGACCGTGAGGCGACGGATCGTCTCGGCCGGTCGCACCTTGCCCTGCCACGCACGCGCCCACGCCAGGAAGAAGCGCTGGTCGGGCGTGAGGCCGTCGATCGGGTCGGCGGGCTTCCCCTCCTGTGCGAGCTTGAACGCGAGGTACGCGATGCCGAGTCCGCCCAGGTCGCCGATGTTCTCGCCGATCGTGAGCGCGCCATTGACGGTCTGGCCGTCGGCGTTCTCGGGGCTGAGGTCGTCGTACTGCGCGATGATCCTCGCGGCGAGGCCGTCGAACGCGGCACGGTCCTCGTCGGTCCACCAGTTGCTCAGGGCGCCGGTGCCGTCGTACTGCGAGCCCTGGTCGTCGAAGCCGTGTCCGATCTCGTGGCCGATGACCGAGCCGATCGCGCCGTAGTTCACCGCGTCGTCGATCCCGGCGTCGAAGAACGGCGGCTGCAGGATCGCGGCGGGGAAGACGATCTCGTTCATCGTCGGGTTGTAGTAGGCGTTGACCGTCTGCGGGGTCATGTACCACTCGTCGCGGTCGATGGGCTGGCCGATCTTGGCCAGCTCGCGGTCCATCGCCACCGACTGCGCGCGGCGCGCGTTGCCGACGAGGTCGGCCGGGTCGGTCTCGAGGGCCGCGTAGTCCTTGAACGACTCGGGGTGGCCGATCTTCGGCGTGAACGCGTCGAGCTTCGCCAGCGCGCGCTGCTTGGTCTCGTCGCTCATCCACGGCAGCTCGCGGATGCTGATGCGGTAGGCCTCGAGGAGGTTCGCGATGAGCTCCTCCATGCGCGACTTCGCGTCGGCCGGGTACTCGGTGCGGACGTAGATCTTGCCGACGGCCTCGCCCATCGAGCCCTCGACGAAGCCGATGCCGCGCTTCCAGCGGGGACGCAGCTCGTCGGTGCCCTGCAGCGTCTTGCCGTAGAACGCGAAGTTGGTCTCGACGAAGTCGTCGGACAGGAACGGCGCGGCACCGTGCACGAGCTGCCAGCGCAGCCAGTCGCGCCACGCGGGGAGCGAGCCCTCGTCGAGGAGGCCCTGCAGGCCCTCAAGGTAGGACGGCTGCGAGACGACGGCCTCGGCCAGCACGGACAGGTCGATCCCGGCGGCCTGCGCCCACGCCTGCCAGTCGAAGGCGGGGGTGAGCTCGCCGAGCTCGGCGAACGTCTTGAGGTTGTAGGTCTTCTGGGCGTCGCGGACGGCGACGCGGTCCCAGTGGTGCGAGGCGATCGCGGTCTCGAGCTCGAGCACGCGGTCGGCGCGGTCGGCGGCATCGTCGAAGCCGGCCAGCTGGAGCATCGCGGCGACGTGGTCGCGGTAGGCGTCGCGGATCTCGGTGAACTGCTCGTCGCGGTAGTACGACTCGTCGGGCAGGCCGATGCCCGCCTGGACGACGTGCGTGACGTAGCGGTCGGGCTGGCCGCGGTCGGGCGCGATGTAGAGGCCGACGATGCTGTTGACGCCCGCACGCTCGAGCGCGCCGATCGTGCGGACGAGCGAGGGGATCGAGTCGATCGCGTCGATGGCGGCCAGGTCGTCGGCCAGGGGAGCGGCGCCGAGCTGCTCGATGCGCTCGGTGTCCATGAAGCTGGCGAACAGGTCGCCGATCTTGCGCTGCTCGTCGTCCTGTGGCTCGGCGGCGCAGGACTCGACGATGGAGCGGACGAGGATCTCGGCCTCGTCGACGAGGTCCACGAACCCTCCGGCGGTGGCCCGGTCGGGCTTGATCGGCGTGTCGCGCAGCCAAGGTCCGTTCACGTGGCGGAACAGGTCGTCCTGCGGGCGGATCTGGGTGTCGAACGTCGTGGGATCGAAGCCTTGGGTCACGCGGTTTAGGCTACACAGCGTGGCTCAGAAGACCGAGGTGGAACTGATCGTCCAGCGCACCGAGGACCTGGCGCCGCGACTGCGCCGCGTGGTACTCGGCGGACCCGCGTTCGACGAGTACCTGGCGCACCATCTCGACTCCACCGACACGTACGTCAAGCTCGTGTTCGCCGACGGCGACGACACCGTGCTGCGCACGTACACCGTGCGGTGGGTGGATCCCGAGGCCCGCGAGCTCGCGATCGACTTCGTCACGCACGGCACCGAGGGCCTCGCCGGGCCCTGGGCGCTGGCGGCACAGCCCGGCGACACGCTGCGATTCCGCGGCCCCGGCGGTGCCTACCGGCCACACCCCGACGCCGACCACCACCTGTTCGTGGGCGACGAGTCCGCCCTGCCGGCGATCGCCGCGTCCATCGCGGCCCTCGAGCCCGGCGCCACCGCGACGGCCTTCCTCGAGGTCGACGGCCCGGGGCACGAGATCGACCTGCCGACCTCGGGCGAGGTCGACGTGCACTGGCTGCACCGCGACGGCGCGGCACCCGGCTCCACCACGCTCCTCGACGACGCGGTGCGCGCCTGGCCGTGGCCGCAGGGTCGCGTCCAGGCCTTCGTGCACGGCGAGTCGGCACTGCTGAAGTCCGTGCGTCCCTACCTGCTCGACGGCCGCGTCGAACGCGCCGACATCTCCGTCTCGGCCTACTGGCGCAGCGGCGAGACCGAGGAGGGCTTCCGCGCCTGGAAGCGCGAGCAGCAGGACGCCGTCATGCGCCCCGGCGCCTGACGCCTACCCGCCGATCGCGGCCTCGAGCGCCTTCCGGCTGCCGCGCAGGTCGAACGCGAAGTCGGAGACGAACGCCACGGGGTCGTGCTTCCCGGGGCGCGGACGGATCGTGGACGTGCCGAAGAAGTAGTGGATCTCGTTGCCGTTCGCGGCGGCGAAGAGGTGCTCGTTCCGTGCCGTGTAGGCGTCGCCGGTGATGACGATGACGCGGGCGTCGGGATTGAACATCATGTTGAACATCCCGCTGCCGCCGTAGCCGGCGATCACCTTCGCGCGGGAGAAGATCCACGCCTGCTGACCCCACGTGAGCGTCTCGGGCCGCACGAGGCGGAAGCCCCGTCGCCGGAAGAACCGCTCGATCGCGGCGGCGCGTAGAGCCTCGCGCTGCGACCCCGGCGGGCGCGTGATGAAGAGGCGCTCGGGGGGCGGGACGTCGCGGGTCTCCGCGTCGCGCACGAGGTGACGGAACAGCGTCTGCCAGACCTCGCGCATCCGGAGGTCGACGAAGTGGGGGTTCTCGAACGCCGGCGTGCACGTGAGCAGCGCGTCCATCCGGACCGACTGGTTCGAGCGGAGGGCGATCACGGAGTCGGGCTCGATGCCGAATGCTCCCAGCATCTCCCGCTGGAACGGCCAGAGCTCGCGACGCTTCGGCGGCAGGGTCAGGACGACCCGGGCGTCGGGGAACCGCGACCGCACGAGGTCCCAGGCCCAGAGGTGGCCCAGCTGCTCGGTGACGGCGTGACCGAAGTGACCGGGATAGGTCGAGTCCAGCTGGAGGTGCGGGCCGGCGAGCGGCGGCAGCGACTCGTACTCGCGGCCCAGGCGCACGAAGTCCGGCGCGCTGGTGACGAGGTGCGGGTGGGTGAGCCGCTTGTTGTGGGGATGGCGGAACGAGCTGGGCAGGACGCGGCCGTGGCTCGTGGCGAGCATGCGGGGCAGGCACGTGACGTCGTGGGTGAGTCGCAGGTGCCGCTCCGGGACCTCGATCGTCGGGTGGAAGTGGGAGACGGAGGGTCGGCCGTGGACGTGCACGGTGGCCCGGGACGCGTAGGAGTAGGCGCGCTCCGTGTGGATCCGGTCCGCCTCATCGAGCGAGGGGCCGGAGGCATCCCGCAGCGGACGTGGCCACTCGCGCACGGTGAACAGGTGCGACGTGGCCTTGCGCACGAGCACCGCGCCGTCCATGACCTCCACGCCGTCGACGGCCAGCAGCGACTCCTCGTCCAGATCCGGGCGCGGGTCCGACGAGGACGCCGTGAGGACGTAAACGCCGCCGGGCTCCAGGGTCCACAGCAGCCGGTCGAGCACCGACGCGCCGGTGCGTCGCGCGCCGAGGTGGTCGACGATCGCCCGCGGCCGCACGCCGAGCGACTCCACGACCCAGGTGGCCAGGTCGGACCACCGCCGGTGGGCGTGCGGCGTGACGTTCTCGGGGAGGGCGCGCCGTGAAGGGTCCGTGCCCTTCGGGAGCACAAGGTGGATGCGGCTCTCCGGGAGCGCCTCGGCCAGCGCGACGAGTCCGGGATCGCCCGGGTCCAGACCGATGGCGACCACGTCGCCGGAGGCGGCGCCGGACCCCTCCACCGCCGCCAGCCACCGCGGTGCGGTGCGACCCTGGCGCATGAGGTGAGTGTAGGGACGGGAGGGACGCCAGAAACGCCTCCTTTGCCGCCCGGCGCGTCGTGGTGCCCCACCGGTAACCTCGACGGGTGACCGAATTGCGCAACGTGGCCGTGATCCTCGCCGGTGGCACCGGGACCCGTGTGGGGTTGGCGATCCCGAAGCAGCTGATCAAGATCGCCGGCAAGACGATCCTCGAGCACACCATCTCGGTGTTCCAGGCCGCCGACGCGGTCGACGAGATCATCATCCTCATGGCGCAGGGCCACCTCGACCCCGTGCACGCCATCGTGCGCGACGGCGCCTACCCGAAGGTCACGCAGGTGCTCGAGGGCGGCTCGACCCGCAACGAGACCACGAGCCTGGCGCTGCAGGCGCTCGGCGACGAGGAGTGCAACGTCCTCTTCCACGACGCGGTGCGTCCGCTCGTGTCGCAGACGATCATCTCCGACGTGGTCGACGCGCTCGCCACGTACGAGGCCGTCGACACCGCCATCCCGTCGGCCGACACCGTGGTCCAGGTGCACGACGAGCGCACGGGCGACCTCGACACGATCTCCGACGTGCTGCGTCGCGACCTGCTGCGCCGCGGCCAGACCCCGCAGGCCTTCCGGTCCTCGATCATCCGCGACGCCTACGAGAAGGCATGGCAGGACCCCGACTTCACCGCCACCGACGACTGCACCGTCGTGCTGCGCTACCGCCCCGACGTGCCGATCGCGGTCGTCCAGGGCCACGAGCGGAACATGAAGGTCACCGAGCCGATCGACGTCTACATCGCCGACAAGCTGTTCCAGCTGGCCTCGGCCGAGACGCCGGACGAGCTCGACGACGAGCAGTACCGCGCCGCCCTGGAGGGCAAGACGATGGTCGTGTTCGGCGGCTCCTACGGGATCGGCGGCGACATCGCGAAGCTCGCCGAGTCGTACGGCGCCCGGGTGTTCGCGTTCTCGCGCTCGTCCACGGGCACGCACGTCGACCGGCGCGAGGACGTCGCCGAGGCCGCGCGCGAGGTCGTGGAGAAGGCCGGCCGGGTCGACTTCGTCGTGAACACCGCCGGGGTGCTGCCGATCGGCGACCTCGCCGACACGTCCGAGGAGACGATCTGGGCCGCCACCGAGATCAACTACCTCGCCCCGATCTTCATCGCGCAGGAGTTCCGCCCGCTGCTGGCCGAGTCGAACGGCTCGCTGCTGCTGTTCACGTCGTCGTCCTACACGCGCGGCCGCAAGGGCTACTCGCTGTACTCGTCGGCGAAGGCCGCCACGGTGAACCTCACGCAGGCGCTGGCCGACGAGTGGGCCGGCGAGGTGCGCGTGAACTGCGTGAACCCCGAGCGCACCGGCACCCCGATGCGCACGAAGGCGTTCGGCGAGGAGCCCGAGGGCACGCTGCTGTCGTCCGAGGAGGTCGCGCGGCGCTCGCTCGACGTCCTCGTCGCGCCGATGACGGGCCACGTCATCGACATCCGCCGTGAGGCCGGCCCCGCCGCCATCGGCGGGGGCCACTGAGTCACGTCAGCGGGAACGTCCGGCCGCTCACCCAGCGGCGCTCGGTGCCGTCGACCGGGTCGGTGAGCTCGAGCTCGCTCGCGAGGAGCTGGAGCGGGCTCGAGAAGTCGTCGACCGAGACGTCGGCGACGGTCGGGTAGAGCGGGTCGCCGACGATCGGGCTGCCGAGCGCGGCCAGGTGCATCCGCAGCTGGTGGGTCCGTCCGGTGCGGGGACTGAGGCGGTAGACGGCGAGGTCGCCCCGGCGCTCCTCCATCTCGACCAGGGTCTCGGCGTTGACCGGCGCGTCCGGAACGACCTCGGCCCGGAGGGTGCCCCGGTCCTTGCGCAGGTGGTTGCGGACGACGACCGGCGACTCGAGCGCCTCCTGCCACAGCGCGAGGGCGCGGTAGGTCTTCTTGACCTTCCGCTGCTCGAAGAGGGTCTGGTACGGCCCGCGCCAGCGGCGCTCCGTCGCCAGCAGCAGGACGCCCGAGGTGACGCGGTCGAGCCGGTGCAGCGGCGTCAGCTCGGGGAGGTCGAGCTCGGTGCGCAGCCGCACGACGACGCTCTGCAGCACGTGGCGGCCACGCGGGATCGTCGAGAGGAACGGTGGCTTGTCCACCACGAGGATCCGCTCGTCGCGGTGCAGGATCCGGATCTCGCCGGGCACCTCGACCTCGTCGCGCAGGTCGCGGTGGAACCACACGAACGTGTGCGGCGCATAGGGGTCGCCGACCCTCACGGGCGTCAGGTCGTCGTAGACGATGCGCTCGTCCCCGAGCATCTCGCGGACGTCGGCGTGCGGGGCGATCTCGTGCTCGAGCCACGCGACCATCGACGGCCACGGCGGTCCCTGCGGATCGCGGTCTGGCGTGCGCAGCCAGGCCGCCTGGAGCCCGTGACGGGGCGGCAGCGGCGAACGGGGAGGCACCGCCCGAGTCTAGGCGCGGGATACTGGAGGGCGTGACGGTCACGAGGCGGGACGTGCAGGCAGCGGCGGATCGGATCGAGGGACGCGTGCGGCGCACGCCGCTGTGGCGGGCATCGGCGGACGACTCCCTGTGGCTCAAGCTCGAGCTGCTCCAGCACTGCGGCGTGTTCAAGACGCGCGGTGCGTTCAACCGCCAGCTCGCCGGCCTCGAGTCGGGGGAGATCACCGATGCCGGCATCGTGGTGGCGTCCGGCGGGAACGCGGGCCTCGCGCAGGCGTTCGCGGCCCGCGAGCTGGGCGTGCGGGCCACCGTGTTCGTCCCCGAGGCGGCACCGCAGGTCAAGGTCGACCGGATCGAGGCGTACGGGGCGGAGGTCCGCCGGGTCGGCTCCGAGTTCGCCGAGGCGCACCGCGCGTCCGTGGAGTACGCCGAGCAGGCCGGAGCGGCGCTCGCGCACGCCTACGACCAGGTCGACGTCGCAGCCGGTGCCGGCACGATCGCCGAGGAGCTGCTCGAGGACGAGCCGTCGATCGACACGATCGTCGTCGCCGTCGGCGGGGGAGGCCTGTACGCCGGGGTCGCGGCGTCCGCGCTGGGCCGGGCGCGCGTGGTGGTGGTCGAGCCCGAGCAGTGCCCCACGCTGCACCGCGCGGTCGAGGCGGGGCGACCCGTGGACGTCGCAGTCTCCGGCGTGGCCGCCGACTCGCTCGGCGCGCGCCGGCTCGGCGACCTCGCGTTCGCGGCCGTCGAGGCCGAGGCGCCGGTCCCGGTGATGGTCACCGACGACGAGATCGTCGCGGCCCGGACGGCGCTGTGGGACGAGTTCCGCCTCCCGTCCGAGCACGGCGCCGCCGCGGCCTACGCCGCGTTGCACTCCGGTCGCTACGTGCCGGAGCCCGGCGAGCGCGTCGCGGTCGTCGTCTGCGGCGCGAACACGGACCCCGCCACCCTCGCGCGGCCCTGAGGCGCCCGGCGGACGAACGATGAGGCATTCGGGTACCTGAGCGGGGCCGAATGCCTCATCGTTCGTCTTCCAGGACCATGCCGACCGACCGCGGGGCGCTGTCGACGAACCCGTGGCGCTCGTACAGGCGGCGGCCGAGCGGGTCGGCCATCAGCGAGACGTAGGCGCCCGGGGGAGCGTCGGCCGCGATCACGTCGAGCAGGTGCGACAGGACGAGGTCGCCGAGCCCGCGGCGCTGGTGGTCGGGCAGCACGGCCATGTCGACCACGTGGAAGTACCAGCCGCCGTCGCCGATGACGCGCCCCATCGCCACGGTCTCACCGGTGGCCTCGTGCACCACGTGGCACGCCGCCCAGCCGCCGGCGAGCGCCGGGCCTGCCTGGTCGGGACGCTTCGGCGTGAGCCCCGACTCCTCGCGCAGGCGCAGGTAGTCGACCTCCCGGCGCCGTTCCGTGCAGGGAGTATCCGTCCACCATGGCCCTACTGTCCCATCGTCGAGCCCGGCCGGAGGTGGCGGACGAGGAAGGCCATCGCGGGGTCGGCCTCGAACGCCGGCACGCCCGTGTGGCCTCCCAGGTTCGCGTGCAGGGTCTTCTCCTCGGTGGCGAACGCGTCGAACAGGTCGAGGGCCTGCTGCCGGTCGTTGCCCGCGTCGTCCCACTGCAGCAGGACGTGCACGGGGGTGCGCAGCCGCCGCGCCTCCCCGAGGGTGGATCGAGGCACGAAGCTGCCGGCGAACAGGAGTGCCGCCTCGATCCGCGGGTCGGTGACGGCCAGCCGGACGGCCAGCGCGATCACGCCGCCCGAGATGCCGACCGGGCCCTCGATCCCGGGCAGGGCGAGCGCGGCATCGAGCGCTGAGTGCCACTCGGGTGCGGCCAGGTCGACCAGCGTGAGGACGAGGGCATCGACGATCGTGTCGTCGACCGGTCGTCCCTCGGCCAGGGCCGATCGTAGGTCGGCGCGGGCCCGCTCCAGCTCCGGGACGCGAGGACGGACGCCCGCGCCGGGGAGCTCGATCGTGAGCGAGGCGAAGCCGTGCTCGGCGCCATGGCGGGCGCGGCCGAGGAGCCGCGGGTGCATCGGCTCCAGCCCGCCCGGGTGCCCGAGGAGGATCACGGGAGCGGGACCGGAGTCCGGCGTCCAGAGGATGCCGGGGATGTCGTCGTGGACGAGGTGGCGCTCGAGGACGCCGTCGAGCCGCTGCTCGGAGAGGAACTGCATGGTCGTGCCTTTCGGGAGTGCTGGAACGGCGCTCCCGGACGACCTATCGCCCGACCGTGACCCCGGAGGGGAGCACCCGTCGTGAAGTGTTCACGGGTACCACCTCCTCGCTGTGCTGCACGGACCTTCCGACCGTAGCAGCGCGCGGGCCGCTCACGAGCCTGATGCGACGCGCCGGCCGTCCACGTAGAGCGGAGCGCCGGGGGTGGTCGCGGCACGGAGGGCGGCCAGCGTGGCGTCCTCGAGGGCGGGGTGACGTCCGTCGAGGGCACCGACCCGGTTGGCGACGGCGAGGTCGAACGGGGCCTCGCCGGGCTCGAGCCGGAACGCCTCCGCCGAGGCGAGTCGCACGCCGAGGACGCCCGCCGCGATCTCGGCGGAGCAGGCGGTGCGGGTGGCCGCGACGCCCCGCTCCGAGCGGTCGACCACGAGGACGAAGCCGCCGGGGGAGACACGGGCGGCCATCGCGCGGGCGAGCGGGCCGGGCGCTCCGCCGACCTCGAGCACCCGCAGGCCCGGCGCGAGCGGCAGGGCCTCGAGGACCGCGGCCAGCCGGGGCGAGAGGGAGCTCATGGCGTCCATCGTCGCAACGAGCGGGCCTGTTCGGCACGCCCTCGCGGGGTTACCGTCGAGACATGTGCCGCAACATCCGAGTCCTCCACAACTTCGAGCCGGCGACGACGGACGAGGAGGTCCGCGAGGCCGCACTGCAGTTCGTGCGGAAGGTCAGCGGGTCCACCAAGCCGTCGCGCGCCAACCAGGAGGCGTTCGACCGCGCGATCGACGAGATCGCGGAGGCCACCCGACGGCTGCTCGACGACCTCGTGACGAAGGCGCCGCCGAAGAGCCGCGAGCGCGAGGCGATCAAGGGACGCGAGCGCCACGAGAAGCGGATGGAGCGCGAGGTCCGCCTGCGCACCGCCAGCGCCTGAGCCACTCGAGGGCGCACGTGAGGAGGGACACGTGCGCGTTCGGGAAGGTCCGGGCCCCCGCGGGGCGTTAGTTGAATCATGAACGATTTTCTCGAGCTCTCGTCCGACGCCCAGGACCTGCTGTTCCGTCAGGCCCGCACCGCGAACTCCTTCACCGACGAGCCGGTGACCGACGAGCAGGTCGCCGCGATCCAGGACCTCGTGAAGTTCGGTCCGACCGCGATGAACTCGCAGCCCCTGCGCGTCGTGCTGGTCCGCAGCGACGACGCCCGCGCGCGCCTGCTGAAGCACATGGCCGAGGGCAACCGCGACAAGACGGCCGCCGCCCCGCTGGTCGCCATCCTCGCCGCGGACACCGACTTCAACGAGCACCTGCCGACGGTCTTCCCGCACGCCGAGGGCGCCAAGGACTGGTTCCCGGACCCGGTCGCCCGTGAGGCCACGGCACGCCTCAACGCCGGCCTGCAGATCGGCTACTTCATCATGGGCGTGCGCGCCGCCGGACTGGCCGCGGGCCCGATGACCGGCTTCGACGCCGACGGCATCGACGAGGACCTGCTGGCCGGCACCGGCTACAAGACGATGGTCGTCGTCAACATCGGCCACCCGGGCGAGAACGCCTGGTTCGACCGCCTCCCGCGCCTCGAGCACGAGCAGGTCGTCACGGCTCTCTGAGCCCCACCGGGGGCGCGTCCACCGCGTCCTCCCCGTGCCCGCGTCGAGTCACCTCGGCGCGGGCACGGTCGATTCCACCGTGCTCCAGCGCCGCGAGCCCGGACTCGCCCTGCCACACCAGCCGGTCGCGGTGGTGGACCGTGACGTGCATGCGGGCGCCGAGGTGCTCGATCGCGCCCGGCACGTTGCGGCGCTCGCGGGGGAGCGGCACCGGCAGCACGTGGGCGGCGGCGAGGTCGCCCCAGCCCTCGATCTCGATTCGCCAGCGGGCACTGCGGCCGCGCAGGGACCAGCGCTCGTCGCTGACCTCGGCGCGCACCGGCGACACGACCGGGTCGCCGAGCCGCACCAGCCTCCCGTCGGGCAGCAGCACGACGACGGCTGTCACGGTGGTGCGCAGCGGTCCTGCCGAGACCTCGCCGCCCGCGAACGCGACGCACACCGACGGGTCCTCGAAGCCCTGCGCCTGGCCCCACCACCACGCGTCGGGGAAGCCGCCCTTGCCCCAGTTCTTCTCGCCGTAGACCTGCCAGCCGTCGAGCTGCCACGTCTCGGTGCCCACGACGGCCTCGCCGTGCGCGGAGCCGCCGAGCAGCCACGGATGCCAGTACTGGTTGAGGCCCGGGACCGCCTGGAAGCTGCTCGACCCTCCTAGGCTGCGACGCGGCCACGGCACGGGCCGCCTGACCTCGACGTCGATCCGCGCGTCGGGTCCGAGGTCGACGTGCAGGCGGTCGGGCGAGCCTCGGAACGCGACCCCGGAGACCACGCCGAGCCCGGTCTCGTCCGCCTGGCCCGCCGGATGCGCCGCCGTGCGCAGGAACCCGTTCGGGTGGGAGGCCACGCCGAGGGTCGACCACGTGCCGCCGGCCGCGCGGTTCACCCCGTCGAGAGCGATCAGCACGCGCCCGGAGGCCGGGTCGGTGAAGCGCCAGAAGTAGCCCTCCATCGCGACGCCGTGCGCCGGGAGGGGGTCGCCGAACGGGCGGTCCGCACCGCTCGCCCGGTAGGCGTCACGCAGCGCGGCGGGCCGGAGCATGGCTCAGTCGAACAGCTCGCCGAGCCAGTGGCTCTTCTTCTTGCCCCGGTAGCCGCTGCTGCGGTCGTCGTAGCGGCGGTCCCGGTCGTCGTACGACGGGCGCGGCGCGTAGCGGTCGTCGCGCTGCGGCGCGGCGGTGCGGGTGGCGTCCTGCTCGGCGCGCTCGAGGATCTTGTCCAGCTCGCCGCGGTCGAGCCACACGCCGCGGCACTCGGGGCAGTAGTCGATCTCCACGCCGGACCGCTCGCTCATCACGAGGGTCGTCGCGTCGTTGGGGCACTTCATCGGGGACCTCCAGGAGTGGGAACTGGATTCAGCGTAGGCGGGCCCTGCCAACGCCGCCGCCGCTCGGCGTGCTTGCCGAGCGGGCCGTGGGCGGTGAGCATGAGGCATGACCAGCCCGTCGCGCCGATGGCTCGTCCGGGCGCTCGTCGCGGCGGTCCTGCTGGTCGGGATGGGGGTGGCGGCCGTGTGGGCGCTGCAGCGCCAGCTGATCTACTTCCCCGACGCGGAGCCCGTGCCCGCGGCGGCGGAGGCGGTCCCGGGCGCGCGCGACGTCACGCTGAGCACCGCCGACGGGCTCGAGCTGGGGGCGTGGATCGTCCCCGCGGCCGAGCCCGACACCGGACTGGCGGTGCTCGTGGCGCCGGGCAACGGCGGCAACCGGCTGAGTCGCACGGGTCTCGCGGAGGAGCTGAGCCGGCGCGGTCTCACCGTCCTGCTGATGGACTACCGGGGGTACGGCGGCAACCCCGGCCGCCCGAGCGAGGACGGGCTCGCGGCCGACGCGGACGCCGCTCTCGAGGCCCTCGCCGACCTCGGGTACCCGCCCGAGCGCACGATCCTGTTCGGCGAGTCCCTCGGCTCGGGCGTGGTCGCCGCGCTGCAGGCCCGGACGCCACCGGCGGGCATCGTGCTGCGCTCGCCGTTCACCGAGCTGGCCGACGTCGGCGCGCACCACTACCCGTGGCTGCCGGTGCGGACGCTGCTGCGCGACCGCTTCCCGGTCTCTGAGCACCTGGCCGCCAGCGACGTGCCCGTCACGGTGGTCCACGGTCACCACGACGCGGTCGTGCCGACCGAGCTCAGCGAGCGCGTCGCCGACGGCGCGCCCTCCCTGTTCGAGCGCGTGGTGCTGACCGGGGACCACAACGACGCCGTGATGTTCGGCCCACCTGTCGCGGACGCCGTCCTGCGGCTCGCGAACCACGTGCGGTGAGACGCTGAGGCCGCGTCAGCCGCTCGGCCGCGTGGTCATCGGTCCCTGAGTCGTGCCGCGAGCGGCTCGACCCCGGGACCGTCGAGGTCGTCGAGAGCGACGGGACGGCCGGAGAGGGCGAGCAGCAGCGACAGCGCCGGTCCCCGGACCTCGGGCCCGTCGCCTGCGGTCAGGTCCGCGTCCGTGGCGGTCATGCGAACACCCGCCAGGTGCTCCTTGCCGCCGCCGAACGCCACGGCCGTGCGCTCCTGCAGACGGAACGCGCGCTCGACCGCCTCCTGCGGGTAGGCGCGCACCAGTCCCAGCGGTCGGCGGACGTCCTCACCGTGGACGACCTCCTCGACGAGGCGGCTGTCGAGCGGTGCCGGTGGCGTGGACGTGCGGTGCGCGACGTCGCGCAGGCGGTGCAGGGTCTCTCGAGGACTCGCACCGCGGTGGCGGCGGACGCCCCGCTCGTTCTGGCGATGGAAGTCGAACCGCGCCCGCACGAGTCCCGCGACGAAGCCCAGCCGTGTCGTGGAGGCCGTGTCCACGAGGTGCGCCGCGACGTCGTGCACGGTCCATCCCTCGCACAGCGAGGGCAGCTCCCACGAGGACTCCGGCAGCTGCTCGAGGTCGGCGATGAGCGCCCCGCGCTCGGCGTGCACGAGCGGCCAGACGTCGGACATGACGCCCACCCTACGAGGGATCGACGCCGCGCCCGGCCGGGCGTACATTCCGAGGATGAGCGCAGACGAGCTGCTCCCGCCGTTCCCCGCCGACGCGTTCGAGCGCGTCCTGTGCGTCGTGGCCCACCCGGACGACGTCGAGTACGGCACGTCCTCGGCCGTCGCGCGCTGGACGAGCGAGGGCGTCGACGTCGCCTATCTCCTGCTCACCCGTGGCGAGGCCGGCATGGACGCGCTGTCGCCGAAGGAGACCGCCGAGCTGCGCCGCGACGAGCAGCTGGCCGCCTCCGAGGTCGTCGGGGTGTCGCAGGTCGACTTCCTGGACTACCCGGACGGGATCCTCGAGTACTCCCTGGCGATGCGTCGCGACATCGCGATGTCGATCCGTGGGTTCCGCCCGGACGCGGTGCTGGTGGGCTCGTGGGACGTCGAGTTCGTCGCCGGGCTGAACCAGGCCGACCACCGCGTCGCCGGCCTCGCGGCGATCGACGGACTGCGCGACGCCGGCAACCGCTGGGTGTTCCCCGAGCTGCTCGCCGAGGGGCTGGAGCCGTGGTCGCCGCGCTGGCTGCTGGTCTCGGGCGACAACCGCCCGACCCACGGGGTCGACGTGACGGGCGAGCCGCTCGAGCGCGGCATCGCGTCGCTGGAGGCGCACGGACAGTACCTCGCCGGGATCGCCGGTCACCCGCCGCCGCGCCCGATGATCACGGGCATCACGGCGATGCAGGGCCGCCGGATGGGCGTCGACCACGCGGTCCTGTTCCGCGCCTTCGACTTCCATGCGCCGCCGCCGATCGCCCGCGAGGCGATGGAGCTCGGCGGAACGTGACCGGGCCGATGCGGACGAACCGGTCGGCGCCGCACGCCCGGCTGGTGCCCGTGCTGATCGTGTCCGACGTGCGGGCCGCCGTGGCCTGGTACGGCGATGTGATCGGGCTCGTCGAGCACGTCCGGATCGGCGAGCGGCACCGGGCACAGCTCGGCTTCCCTGACGGCCCGCCGGCGGAGCTGGTGGTCGCCGAGGTGCGACCCGGCAGGCGCGAGCCGGTGCCCGAGGTCTCGCACCAGGTGATGGCGAAGGTGGCCGACGTCGCGGCGACGGTCGAGGCTGCCGTGGACGCCGGTGCCCGCCTGGTCGACGAGCTGCACGACTGGGAGTACGGCGAGCGTCAGGCCACGATCGTGGACCCGTTCGGTCACCAGTGGGTGCTCAACCAGACGCTCCGCGACGTGGCGCCCGAGGAGTGGGGCGGCGTCGCCGTCACCCCGCGACCCGTCACGCCGTGAGCAGACCGATGCCCAGTGTCGTGAGGCTGATCGCGAGCAGCGCGGCCCCCGCGAACACGAGGGCGATCAGCGCGTTCGGTCGGGTGCGTCCGCGGCCCATCGACGCGAAGAAGAAGCCGCCCGGCATGAGCAGGGCCGAGACCGCGACGCCGGTGCGGGCGAGCCACTCCCAGACCCCGGTGAGCTCGGTGGCGTCGACGAAGGGCTGGCAGACCAGGGCGAGGACGAGCAGGACGCCCGCGTGGGCGTGACCGGCCCGCGCGAACTTCTCCTGGAACGCGGTGACGTCCTCGCGGCCGGTGACGATGCGCACCATGTACAGGCCGCCGGTCTCGACCGTGACGAGCGCGAGGAAGAGGATGCCGGCGAGCTGGCGCGAGTCGTCGGAGAGCAGGGATTCCATGGGGGCTCCAATGTTCGGATAGTGGAACTATCCCATTTATTGGAGACCTGAACTATCCGATCTGTCAAGATGGTCCGCATGCGCCTCGCCGAGCTCTCCGACCGCAGCGGCCTGCCGACCGCGACGATCAAGTACTACCTGCGCGCCGGGCTGGTCCCTCCGGGCGAGACCGAGGGCGCCACGTGGGCCCGCTACGACGACTCGCACCTGCGCCGGCTGCGGCTCGTGCGTGCCCTGACCGAGGTCGCGGGCCTCGCCCTCGACGACGTGCGCGCGGTGGTCGCGGCACTCGACGCGTCGGGCTCCGAGCACGAGGCCCGCGGGGTCGCCCAGTGGCCGCTCTCGACGCCCGTCGCCGAGGACCCGTCGGAGGACTCGCGCGAGCGGGTCGACGCCCTCCTCGCGCGGCACGACTGGCACCTGGAGGCCGAGAGCCCCCACCGCCGCACGCTCGCCGCCGCCCTCGACACGCTCCGAGAGCTCGACTTCCCGGCCACCGACGAGGTCCTCGACGCCTACCTCGGGGCGGCCGAGTCCGTGGCCGCCGTGGACGTCCCACGCGTCGCGGCCGAGACCGACCCCATCGTCGCGGCCGAGCGGCTCGTGGTCGGCACGCTGCTCTACGAGCCCGTGCTCACGACACTGCGACGCATGGCGCACGAGGTCGTCTCGGGCCGCGGCTAGTCGGGCAGCGAGCGGCGCTCGCCGACCGGGCTCTCGGCCTCGGGGAAGGCGAGGGTGCCCGAGGCGACCCACCACTGCATGACGTCGTACACGAGCCGGCCCGCGCGCACGGACGGGTCGGCCTCCGAGAGCCGGGCGGCCTCGGCGAGGTCGCAGCGGAAGATCGAGAGGCCGCGGTACGACTCGTCGGACTGCTCCAGGAACGGTCCGTTCGCGACGAGCACGCCCCGGCGTCGCAGGTCGGCGCGGTAGGCGAGGTGCTCGGCCTGGAGCGCGTCGAGGGCTTCCTCGGGCATCTCGGGCGCGTCCTCGGGCCGTCGCAGGACCTCGAGCGTGTAGACGTCGAACGAGTCGGGGATGTGGGGGTCGCGCACGGTCACCTCCGGGTCTCGCGGATGCGGTCGACGATGAGGCTCGGCACGTGGGCGGCGTCGGCGGGGCCGCCGCGCTCGGGGAAGTCGAACACCGCGAGCATGACCTGCATCGGGTAGCGCGGCGGGGTCGGGCAGGTGCGCAGGAGGCGGCCGTCGACCGAGAGGCCGACCTCGTCGGGCGTCCACTCCAGGCCGAAGGTGTGGAAGCGGCTCACGTCGATCGGCACCCGTGTCGTGGCGAAGTCCTCGGGGGCGTCCGGGTCGCGGAACGCGTGGAGTCCCGCGCCGACCTCGGCCGACTCGCCGGCGACGATCGTGTCGCCGAAGACCTCGAAGACGCAGATCTCGGCGCACTCCCGCGGGTCGACCTCGCGGCCCACCAGCCAGCACGACGCCATCGAGCGAGGGGAGAGGTCCATGCGCGCGGTGATCTCCAGTCCGGTCAGCCGCGGGGTCCAGCCCCAGAGCTCGGACTGCTCCTCCCGGACCTGCTGTCGTGGGCGGAACGGCTGCTGGCCCCGCATGCTGCCGACCGGACCGGAGTGGTTGCCGCTCTGCACGCCCGAGACCCGCAGCGGCGGCTCGTGGTCACCCTCGCACCAGACGCCCTGGTCCGGGCCGATGCGCAGGGTCAGGCAGGAGTCGGCGACGAGGAAGTCCGCCGCGGTGGTCTCGAGCGAGCTCCAGGCCGGGAGGTAGTGCGGCAGCCACACCGACCGGTCGAGGTCCGGGCCGTCGAAGTCGTCGTCGAAGCGCGTGCCCATGACTCATGGTGCCCCCGGGACGCGCCGAGGGGGACGGATCGTGGTACCAAGATGTCGCTGGAGCGACCCGAAGGTAGAAGGATCCGTCCCCCGCAGGGCGGTGCGGCGTCAGTCCTCGGGCTTGTCGGCGAACGCCTTCTTCATGTCGTTGTACCAGCCGAGGGACTTCTTGGGGTGGCGCCAGCGGCCCTTCATGGCGTCGCGCGCCGCCTGGTGGATGGCGTCGCCGGACTTCTCGGCGTCCTTGAGGTGCTTGTCCTGGGCCTGGATGACGTCGTCGGCCGTCTCGCCCCGGTGCTCGAGGTCGCAGGGTCCGCCGAGCTCGCGGCACGTCATGGTCTTCATGGTGTTCTCCTTCGAAGTGGGTCTTCTGCTCTTCTGACGATCGGGAGGGCGCGAGTGTGACCACTCAGCGCGGATCGGCGCCGTCGCGGCGCACGACCTGCTCGAGCACCTCGGGCGCGGCGCGGAACGTGATGCCCCGGACGAGGCCGTCGGCCACGGTGAAGTCGAAGACGACCTTGGCGTCGCCGAGGTGGAACCAGGCGGTGCCGGGCCGGTCCTCGACGAACACCGGGAGGGCCGCCTGGGCACTGCCGTTGAAGAAGGCCGCCACGTCGCCGCGCCCCTCGATCCGCTCGGGCGTGCCGACCAGGATCGCGGCGTCGTCCGCCGTGACGAGGGCGTCGGGGGCCAGCAGCTGCAGCAGCCGGTCGAACTCGCCGTTCTTCGCCGCGGCCATGAACGCGTCGACGACCTCCCAGTCGGCGAGGGCGTCCTCGGCCGCCGGCTGCCGGACCTTCGCACGGGCCCGCGAGGCGAGCTTGCGCGCCGCGGCCGGCGTCGTGTCGAGCAGCTGCGCGATCGTGGGGAACTCGAAGCCGAACGAGTCGTGCAGCACGAACGCGACGCGCTCACCCGGGGTCAGCCGGTCGAGGACGACGCTCAGCGCGATGCCCACCGTGTCGGCCAGCGCGACGTCGTCGGCGGGGTCGTCCACGGTCTCGCCGGGGTCGAGGTCGTCCACCGGCTGCGGCGTGCGGGACCGGAGCCGGTCGAGGCACAGCCGCGTGGTGACCGTGGTCAGCCAGGCCGGCAGGCTGTCGATCTCGGTCTCGGTCCCGTGCAGCCGCAGCCACGCCTGCTGCACGATGTCCTGCGCCTCGGCCGGGTCGCCGAGCACGCGGCTCGCGATCGACACGAGCCGCGGTCGCTCCGCCTCGAACTGCTCGTCCTGGTCCACGGTCATCACCCTTCCACGTTCGTCGGTCACTCCTTCGACGTTCGGCGCGGCGCGAGTGTGACCGTCGGTTTCCCCGGTTACGTGGGAAAGCTGTCACTTCCCGGGGGTTGCGATCCCCGGGAAGCGACAGGAAACCCACGTAACCGGGGAATCGGTCATCCCCCGCGAACCCCGTGCGGGTGAGCCCGTTCGGGAGCACAGTGGGAGCAGGAGCTGATCACGATGACGAATCTCCTTCGCTGGGCCGTGGTGATCATCGTGACCGTGCACGGCCTGATCCATCTCCTGGGCGCCGCCGAGCGGTTCGGCTGGGCCGACGACCCGACCCTCGAGCCGTCGAACGGGCTGGGCCTGCTGTGGCTCGCGGCCGCGATCCTGCTGCTCGTCACCGCGCTTTTCGCGGCGCTCGGACGGGTGGCCGGCTGGTGGCTGCTCGCCGTGGTCGCGGCGCTGGTCTCGCAGGCGGCGATCCTCACCTCGTGGGACGTGTCGAGCGGCGGCACCGTGGTCAACGTCTTCCTCCTGCTGGTCGCCGCCTACTCGTTCCTGCTGCGCGGGCCGTTCAGCCTCCACGCGCAGTGGCACCGTCACGTCGACGACGCGCTCGAGGCGGTCGGGACGGACGCTCCGGTCGTCACCGAGGAGGACCTCCGCGACCTCCCGGCGCAGGTCGCGGCGTATGTCCGGGCGTCGGGCGCGGTCGGCCGGCCGCGGCCCACGAGCGTGCGCGCCGACTTCCACGGCCGGATCCGCAGCGGGCCCGACGCGTCGTGGATGTCGATCACGGGCAAGCAGGTCAACACGTTCGGCGCCGACCCGCGGCGGTTCTTCCTGCTGGAGACCAGTCGCGGCGGGCTGCCCGTGCTGGTGCTGCACGCGTACGCCGGCGCCACCGCGTCGATGCGCGCCAAGGTGCTCTCGGTGGTCACGGTCGTCGACGCGACCGGCCCGGAGATGGACCAGGGCGAGACCGTCACGGTCTTCAACGACCTCGTCGTGCTGGCGCCCGGAGCGATCGTGGGGGCGCCCATCGAGTGGATCACGCTGGACGACCGGCAGGTCCGCGGCGCGTTCACGAACAAGGGCCGGCGGGTCGAGGCGGTGCTGACGTTCGACGGCGACCGCCTCGTCAACTTCGTCTCGCACGACCGCTTCCGCGCCTCGGCGGACGGAGGCTCGTTCGACCGTCAGGCCTGGTCGACCCCGCTCGCCGGCCACACGGCGGCCGACGGTCACCACGTCATCACCTCGGGCGTCGGCCGCTGGCAGGACCCCCGAGGCTGGTTCACGTACGTCGAGGTCGAGTTCGACGACATCACCCACGACATCGGTGAGATGCACCGCACCGGCGAGCCGCGGCGCCGCACGCGCGCGTCGATGCCTACCGATGCGACTCGGTGAGGAACTCGCGGACCTCCTGGTCGCACCGGCACGCCGCGGCGAACTCCGCGGCCCACTCCAGCGCCTCCTCGTAGGTGGGCACCTGGATCAGGGCGAACCCCGCGATCGCGCCGTTGACCCCGGGCTCGGGGCCGTCGATGATCTTGCGCTCGGGCGTGACGATGGTCGTCTCGTCGTGATGCCGCAGCCCCCCGCCGAGGATCCACACTCCAGCGTCCTTGGCCTCGGCGACCACGGCGTGGGCGGCGCGGACCACCTCCGGCAGCTCCTCCTCGGACACGTCCATCGCGCCTTCGGTGAACGAGATCAGATACTTCGTCATCTCACGCTTCCTTTCGGCAGCCTCGGGGGGCCTTACTGGCCATTGTGGACCCGCGGCCGGCTTCCCGGGTGTCCGAAGCGTGTCGCCGGTCCCTCAGGCCAGCTGCAGGAGTCGCTCGATCGCCGGCACCGTGTGCGTCGCGATCCGCTCGCGCGCGTCGTCGAGCGCGGGCGAGGCCGGGTACCCCGGAGGGATCCGCGTCGGGTTCAGCGGCACGTCGTTGGCCCACGCCTTCACGTCGGGCGCGGAGGTCGCCGACGCCGCCGCGCGCGTGCCCAGGACGGTCATCCGCACCCACTCGGCGAGGGAGTCACCGTACGGCGTGGGCGGGCACAGGCGGTTCTTCTCCGCGTCGTCGGCGCGGGTCGCCTCCACGTAGCCCGCGAGGGCGGCGCCGAAGCACGGGAATCCCGCCCGGACGGGCTGGAGGGTGATCTCGCGCGGGCCCCAGATCGGCACGAGCGGCGGGTACTTCAGGCCGTCGGCCGCGCAGTGCACGACGAGGGCGTCACGGCTCACCGCGACCGTGGCGTCGGCGAACCTCAGCTCGCCCGGGGCGACCGCCGCGAGGTGGCCGTGACGGACCACGTTCTCCAGGGTGCGCAGCTTCTCGAGCTCCCACGTGGCCAGCGTCGGCGCCTTCGCCATCGTCGGCACCCGTGAGCGGTCGATCCGCAGCATGATGCCGTGGTCCTCGAGCCGCAGGAAGAGGTCGTCGAGCGACTCCGCCGCGCGTGCCGACTCCATCAGGTCGGCCACCATTCCCAGGAAGATCGCCGGGTCCGGCTGGATGACGGCGCGGTTGAACATCCAGGGCTCGCGGGGGCGCACCCACGTGATCCGGTCGGGATCGACGCCCTGCGCGAGCAGCCAGATGCACGCGTCCGTGGCGGTCTTGCCCGCCCCGACGACGACGAGCTCGTCGGGGACGTCGTCGAGCCGGGGGAGCGCGTTGACCGGCACGACCCGGGCTCGGTCGAGCACCTCGAACGGCGGCGGCTTCTCCGCCGGAATGCTCGGCGCCAGGTAGCGGGCGTCGACGATCCGGCAGCCGTCCGCCACCTCGGTGCGCCGGCCCGAGACGCGCGAGACGACGGCGCCGTCGGCGTACTCGCTGCTGGTGAGGAGCTCGACCCGCCCGCTCTCCAGGAGCCGGGTGAGGACCTGCTCGTAGTACCGGCAGATCTCGGCCTGCGTGGCGCGCTCCTGGAGGCCCTTCTCGGGACCGTGCTGCTGCAGCTGCCCACCGCCGAGCAGCGTCGACGCGACGCCGTAGAACGCGGAGGCCTGGTGCAGGCGGACGAACGGGTACGCCTCGAGCCAGTGCCCGCCGACCCCGTGACGGCGGTCGACGAGGGCGACCCGGACGTCGGCGTGGTCGATCAGGGCGTCGGTGAAGGCCATCCCCATGGCGCCGGCGCCCACCACGAGGTAGTCGACCTCGAGCGTGCGAGCCACGCCTCCACCGTGCGCCTCGTCCGGGTCTCGGTCAATGGCCGTTCGGAGCGGAGTCCTTGCGCGTGATGCGGTAGTCGAGCGTGAGGAATGGGAAGCCGAAGACCCAGAACGCGTGCTCGGCGCGCAGCGCGCCGTCCTCGACGAACACGTCGAGCTGCTCCTCGAACCCGGGGACGGCGAGCGTGGTCAGCTCGTCGGCCTCGGTGTCGACGTAGGAGAGGTAGTGCCCGGCCTGGCCGTCGTCGACGCGGCTGGTCAGGGTCAGGCCACCGTCGCGTCGCGCCTGAGGACGCAGGGTGGCGGTGAAGCTGCCCTCCGGCAGCGGGAAGCCCACGCTGACGTAGCCGCGACCGTCGTGGACGTAGGTCGTGTAGATCCCCAGCATGATCGGCCGGTCGTCGTCGGCGAACGAGCGGATCCAGCCGCGCACGGACACGGTGCCGTCGACGCCGCCGATCGTGTCGATCTGGCTGCGGACGCCGCGCTGCGCCTCGCGCTGGTTCATCGGCATGATCGCCTGGCCGAGTGGCTGCGCGACGGTGGAGCGGTACAGCAGGTAGCCGGGCCGGACCCAGGCCCGCCAACGGGGCACGATGTCGAGCGCGAACTCCGTGGTGTGCTCGTAGAACTCGCGGACCAGCGGGTCGACGTCGGCCGGGTCGAACCCGGGTCCGGCCAGCGCGTCGAGCGACGCCACGATGCCGGTGTCGCGGCGGTCGGCGGTGTACGTCCCGCCGAGCTCCTCGGCCAGCTCGCGCACGTAGCCCGTGCCGATGTAGCGCGAGCGCGATCGTCGGGCGACGACGAACGGCAGATCGGCGGTGCGGGCGCGCTCCGCCAGCAGGGTCACCTGCGCGTCGCGGAAGAGCAGGTTGGCGAGGCAGCGCTGCGCGACGACGGCGGTCGCGGCGACCACGGCGCCGGACGCTCCCGCCCGCCTCAGGGCCAGGCCGACGCCCGCCCCCACGACTGGGCCCATGAGGACCTTCTGGGGCCGCACGCCCAGGGCGCCCACCGCGGCGCCGGCGACGGTGCCGACTGCGCGTGGTCCAGCTCCGGCGCGCTCGGCGGCCCAGCCGAGGGGCGCGGCGAGGGCTCCGCTCACGGCGATGCGGTGCCAGGGGGCGGGGATCTCGTCGGGCTGCTGGCGCGCGCGAGCCACGGCCTCCGACGTGGCGAGTGCGGCCCCTCCGGCGAGCGCGGTCAGCGCTGCCGCACGGGGTCCGCGGCGGGCCGACAGGGCGGCGCCGGCGAGGCCGCCGATCACCGCCGTGAAGCCGAGGGAGGAGGGAGTCGCCACGTCCGCGAGCCTAGTGCCGGACGGCCCTCAGCGGACCGCCCGCAGCTGCGAGGACGTGGCCAGGGGAGTCCCGTCAGGCGTCCAGATCGTGATGTTCTCGGTGAGCCAGCCGTCGTCGCTGGCGTCCACGGTGACGGCGTCGACGAGCACCCACGAGAAGTCCTCGGTGGCGACCTCGGGCGTGAACCGGACCGTCGTGCGGACGGTGGGCATCGTGCGCAGCTCGGTCATCACCGCCGAGAGCGACGGGGCGAGCGCGTCGGCCAGGACGAGCAGCCGCTCCCACGGGTCCGCGACCTCCTCCGCCAGCCGGATCCATGCGCGCAGGTTCGGCTCGGGCGACGCCGAGAACGGCAGGGGATCGGTGGCCGGACGGATCTCGATGCGTGTGCTGATCGGCACGAACTCGGGCGGCACGACGAACCGCCGTGCCTGCGCGAGCGGGTGGTCGACCTCGGGAAGGCGTACGCGTGTCGTGGGGACTCCGGGACGGTGCTCCGAGCCCAGCACCGCCGTGGCCACGGCGGCCGTGCGCGCGCCGGCGGAGGCCGTGGCCGACACGACGGTCACGGCGCGGCCACGGTGCGTCACCTCGGCTGACACGCGGAGTCGGGCGTCGACCGGACGGACGACGTGCGCGGTCAGCTCGACCGGGACGAGTCCGGCGCCGGCGACGGCTCGGATCTCGCGCAGCGTGATGGCGGCGACGATGCCGCCCTGGAGGCCGCCGAAGCCGTTGAACGGCCTCAGGTCGAGGTCGTCGCCGGCCAGGACGTCGGCGATGCCGGGGGAGGTCGCGGTCGTCATCGGGGCTCCCGCGCGATCACGGTGAGGGAGGACGCGAGGGCGAAGGCCGCCGTCGTCCACCACGCGGCCGCGAAGGCCTCGGCGCCGGCGGACTGCGCCCCGAGGACGGCGACCAGCACGGCCACGCCGACGGCGATGCCGACCTGCCTGGCCGTCTGCAGGACGGCCGAGCCGGTGCCGCGACGGTCGGGCGGCAGCTCGCTGGTGCCGAGCGCCATCGACGGCGGGACGACGAGACCGACGCCGATGCCGGTGAGCAGCATGCCCGGCAGGACGGTCGCGGCGTACGACGTGGACGCGCCGGCGAGGACCGCCCACGACGCCACGCCCGCCGCGAAGACCGCGCCGCCGATCGCGATGACGGCGCGCGGTCCGATCGGCGCGACGAGCCGGCCTCCGTACACCGCGACGAACGGCACGAGCAGCGGTCCCGGAGCGATCGCGAGGCCCGCCTCGAGCGCGGAGAGCTCCCAGACCTCCTGCAGCCACAGCACGATCGACAGCAGCATCGCGCCGAACGCGACGTGGAACGTCAGCAGGGTGAGGCTCGTCGACGCGAAGTGCGGCGCGCGCAGGACGTCGAGGCTGACCAGCGGGTCCGCCCCGCGCGTCACCGCAGCGACGTTGAGGACGAGTCCGACCACCGTGACGGCGGCGAACGCGAGGGTGCGGCCCGACGTCCAGCCCCACTCCGGTCCGTTGACCAGGACGAGGACGAGTGCCGCGACGGTGACGGTCAGGAGCAGTGCCCCGACGAGTCCGGGAGCCCGGCCCCGGTCGCCCGGCACGTCGGGCAGCACGCGCCAGCCGACGACCGCCGCCACGAGGCCGGTGGGGATGTTGACGAGGAAGACCCAGCGCCAGTCGGCGTGCACGAGGACACCGCCGACGACGGGCCCGAGGGCGGCGCCGATGCCGCCGAGACCGGCCCACAGGCGCACCGCGCCCTGGCGCCCCTCGGGCGGGAAGGCCGTGAGGACGAGCCCCAGCGACGCGGGGATCATCAGCGCCGCGCCCGCGGCCTGGACGACCCGGAAGGCGACGAGACCGGCGAGGCCGGGGGCGAAGGCGCAGGCCGCGGAGGCCGCCGTGAACAGCAGCAGTCCGCCGAGGAAGCCGCGCTTGGCGCCGATCCGGTCGCTGATCCGTCCGGCGGGCACCAGGAGGGCGGCGAAGGTGATCGCGTACGCGTTGAGGATCCACGACAGGTCGGCGAGGTCCCGCACGCCGAGCGCGGCCGCGATGTCGCCGAGGGCGACGTTGACGATGAACAGGTCGAAGCCGGAGAGGAGGACCCCGACCGCGACGACCGCCATGACGTGGCGGGGCGAGGTGGGCCGTTCAGTCAGTTGCGTCACGAAACGCACACTAGACCTAGTGCGTTGCATGGTGCAACTGACTAGGCTGAGGGCATGCGCCGCAGCAGCTTCTCCGACATGAACTGTTCGATCGCCCAGAGCCTCGAGGTGATCGGCGAGTGGTGGACGCCCCTGATCCTGCGCGACGCGCTCATGGGCGTGACCCGGTTCGAGCAGTTCCAGTCGCGCCTGGGCATCGCACGCAACGTCCTGTCGGCCCGGCTGCAGACCCTCGTCGAGCACGGCGTGCTGGAGGAGGTCGAGTACTCGCAGCGGCCGCCGCGGTCGGAGTACGTGCTGACCCCGAAGGGCCGCGAGCTGTGGACCGCCCTCACGATGCTGCGCCAGTGGGGCGACAAGTGGCTCGCGCCCGACGGCGCGCCGGTGGAGCTGGTGCACACCTCCTGCGAGCACGTCGCGCACGCCGAGCTGACCTGCTCGCACTGCGGCGAGCGCCTGCGCGGCCGTGACCTCGAGCTGCGTCACGGGCCCGGCGCGCCCGACGGCGGGCTGCTCCCCGAGCCTCGAGTCGACAGCGGGGTCGCGCAGGGCTAGACCTGAGGAATGGAACCAGGCACTCGCGCCGGCGCGAAGCTCGCCGGCATGGCGGCCGCGGCGCTCGGTGGCGTCGTCGCCTACGACCTCACGCAGAGGAAGCACGCGATCCTGCGCAACTTCCCGGTCGTCGGCCACTTCCGCTACTGGGTCGAGACGGTCGGTCCCGAGCTGCGCCAGTACATCGTCACGAGCAACGACGAGGAGCGTCCGTTCTCGCGGGACCAGCGGCGCTGGGTCTACGCCAGCGCGAAGGGCGAGAACAACTACTTCGGCTTCGGCACCGACAACGACGTGGAGCGCGTCGTCGGCTACCCGATCATCAAGCACCGCACGTTCACGGGCCCCGGTGCGACCACGGCCCCGCACGGCAGCGAGGGGATGCCGCTGCCGTCGGCGAAGGTGCTCGGCGGGCCACGCGGGCGACGGCACGCGTTCCGTCCGGCGTCGGTCGTGAACATCTCGGGCATGAGCTTCGGGGCGCTGTCCGCGCCCGCCACCACGGCGCTCAACGCGGGCGCGGCCATCGCCGGCTGCATGCAGAACACGGGGGAGGGCTCGATCGCCCCGGCCCACCGCCAGGGTGGCGACCTGGTGTTCCAGATCGGCACCGCGTACTTCGGCTGCCGTGACGAGCAGGGCCGCTTCGACCTCGGCCGCCTCGTCGACCTCGTCCAGTCGGCGCCCGTGCGCGCCATCGAGATCAAGCTGTCACAGGGCGCAAAGCCGGGACTCGGCGGCATGCTGCCGGCCGCGAAGGTCGATCGCACGATCGCCGGCATCCGCGGCATCCCCGAGGGCGTCGACTGCGCCTCGCCCAGCCGGCACACCGCGTTCGACGACGTCGACTCCATGCTGGACTTCGTCGAGACCGTGGCAGACGCCACGGGGCTGCCGGTCGGCATCAAGTCCGCGGTCGGCAACATGACGTTCTGGGACGAGCTCGTCGAGCGGATGGAGCCGCGGAGGCGCGGCGTCGACTTCGTGAACGTCGACGGCGGCGAGGGCGGCACGGGCGCGGCGCCGATGATCTTCGCCGACTCGGTGGCGTACCCGTTCCGCATCGCGTTCACCGAGGTCTACAAGCGCTTCGCCGAGGCCGGGCTGACCGACGACCTCACCTTCATCGGCGCCGGGAAGCTGGGCCTGACCGAGAACGCGCTGGTCGCGTTCGCGCTCGGCGCCGACATGGTCAACGTCGGCCGCGAGGCGATGCTGTCGATCGGGTGCATCCAGGCGCAGAAGTGCCACACCGACCACTGCCCGGTGGGCGTCGCGACGCAGAACCCGCGCTACACCCGTGGCCTCGACCCCACCTTGAAGAAGGAGCGGCTGGCGAACTACGTCCTGTCGCTGCGCCGCGACCTGCTGAAGGTCTCCGAGGCGGTCGGCGTCGTGCACCCCGGCCTCATCAACGCGGACGACATCGACATCCTCGACGGGCAGCGCTCGGCGGAGTCCCTCCGCTCGCTCTACGGCTACGAGCCCGGCTGGGGCGAGCTGGGCAAGGGCCTCCAGGACGAGCTGTTCGACGTCATGGCGTCACTCGGCGAGGGACAGCACGACGACGAGGACGGGAAGCGCTGAGCGCCGCCGTCCGGGCCGTGATCAGAAGGTGCGCGTGTTCGACGAGACGTCGGGATCGACGTTGCCCGCACCGGAGACGGTGACGGTTCCCGACGGTGACACCGCCATCAGCGCCAGCTGGAGCGGCGTCACGTCCTGGCCGGGCTGGTAGGCGTACTGGCAGCGCACCTGCAGGAAGAAGTAGGGGTTGCCGTCCGGGTCGCCGGCCTCGATCGGACCGCAGTCCCAGCCGGCGGAGCGCCGCGCGACGAACCCGGTGACCTGGTTCATCGTCAGGTCGACGATGAGGGTGAACGGGGCGGCCGCGGCTCCCTCCGTCGCGAGGATCGGCACCGTCAGCTCCCAGGTCGAGTCCTCGCCCGTCTCGACGAGCGTGGGCTCGCCCACGCCGAGGTCCACGGGTTCGGGCTGCGGCTCCGGAGTCGGTTCGGGGGTGGGCTCCGGGGTCGGTTCGGGGGTGGGCTCCGGGGTCGGCTCCGGAGTCGGTTCGGGCGTGGGCTCGGGGGTGGGCTCGGGGGTCGGCGTGGGCGTCGGCTCCGGATCGGTCACGGGCTCCGGATCGGGCGTCGGCGTCGGCGTGGGCGGAGGATCGTCGAGGGGCGTCACGTCCTCGCGCGTCGGGTCGGTGGGCGCGTCGGTGACGATCAGGGGAGACGAGAGCAGCGTCGCCGCGTCGTCGGGCGCTGCGGTCTCGGGCGGGAGCGGATCCGCCTCCCCGGCCGGCGTGAGGACGGGAGCGGCGGTGACGGGCGGATCCACGCGGTCGCCCGACAGGTGCACGACCCCGGCCGCGACGGCGGCGACCACGCCCACGGCCACGGCGATCGCGGGCACGGCGGCGAGGACCCCTCCGGAGGCCGCGGCCGACCCGGCCGCACCGGCCGAGCCGGCGCCACCGGACGCGCCACCGCCTGCCGAACCCGAGCCGTTGGGTGTCGCCGCACCGGTCGCCGGGGCCGACCACGGGAACGCCCCGGCGGACACGCCGCCCGCGAGCACGAGCGGCCACACGACGGCGCCCAGCTTCGTGTTGAGGCGGTGCAGGTCGTCGTACAGGGCGGAGCAGTCGGCGCACTCGCTCAGGTGCTGGTGGACCTTGGCGGTGAGACGCGAGGTGAGGCTGCCCCGGGCGAGCCGGCTGAGGCGGGCGCGCGTCCACTCGCAGCGATCGTCGTCGGCCGGCGGCACGTGCTGGTCGAGGTACGCCACGCGCAGCCCCTCGCGGGCCCGGTAGACCGTGCTGGACACGGTGGTGACGGGCACCTCCAGCTCGCGTGCGACCTCGGCCGGCTTGCTGCCCTGGACGTCGAGCCGCCACAGCAGCCGCTGCCAGGTCTCGGGCAGGGAGCGCAGCGCGCGAGCGGCGCGGTCGGCATCGACCTCGGCCTCGAAGGTCTCGGGCTCCGCCTCGTCCACGGAGTCCAGCAGCCACGGCTTGTCGGACGCGGCCTGCTCGCGGCCGGCCCGGCGACGCCGCTCGAGGTTGAGGTTGCGGATGACGGTGTGCAGGTAGGCGCGGAACCCCGTGGTGGGGCCGCCGCCGTCGGCGATCCGGGTGACCACGCGGGCGAACGCCTCGGCGGCGAGGTCGTCGGCGTCGGTGTCACGGCTGACGATGCGGGCGACCCGCAGGGCGTCGGGGTGGTGGCGTGCGTAGAGCTGCGCCATCGACTGATCGTCGCCGGACCGCACCCCTGCCACCAGCTCGGCGTCAGGGATCGCGGCGTGCGTCTCCAGTTCCGTCATCGCCTCGTGAGCGGGTCCTGTCGACCCCGCTCTCCTCCCATTCGCGCGACACGTTACGTCACCATCCGGAACAAAGGTCTCGTTTCGCCCCAATGTGAACAGGCCCACATCCGCGAGGTTTTCGCGCGAGATTTCGCGGCTCGTCACTCCAGTAGGCGTAACCAGCGTTCGCGGACTCGCGGATGCACGCCTCACCACGAAGGACGAGACACCGATGAGACGAACCCTGCCGGCCGTACGGGCCGCGGTCGTGGCGGCACTGGCGCTGCTGCTCACCGTGCTGGCGCTGCCTGCGATCGCCGCGACCTCCGGGATCACCTCCAGCCTGCTGCTCAACGGAGCGACCTACCACGGCACGGACGTGGTGACCGAGGGCGACGTGCTGACGCTGCGGGTGCAGTACAACACCGACGTGACCCCCGGCTCGACGGTCGAGTTCGACCTGGGCACGAGCGTCAGGCTCACCGGAGTCCCGTCGGCGAACACCGCGATCGAGTCCGTGACGCAGGACGGGAACTCCGTCGCGATCACCTTCAAGGACCCGTGGCCGACGGGCGTCAACCAGGGCGTCTTCGACCTGAGGCTGACGGTCGACGAGGTCGATGGCAGCTCCACCGAGAAGATCGTGTGGAAGGTCGACGGCGAGGAGAGCTCGATCGACGTCATCGTCCGCGACCGTGGCGACGAGTTCGCGAACGTCACCGAGGGCTTCTCCAAGGGCGTGGCCCCCGGCAACCTCGACAGCTTCGTGACCGTCGTCGACGGTGTCGTGAGGCTGAAGCCGGAGATCGTCGACCAGGACCTCACCTACACGCTGCGGGTGAGCTCGCCCGAGGCACGCGACGACTTCGAGATCGCCGACCGGCTGCCGGCCGGCCTCGGCTACGTCGCCGGCTCGTTCTCGGGCGAGCTCACCAGCTGGGACGCCGACGGACTCAACAAGCGGACCGCCCCGTTCACGTTCGCGCCCACCGTCTCGGGTCAGTCCTTCAGCGGCACGGTCGACGTGCCGGGACCGTCGATCCTCGCGATCACCTACAAGTCCCGGGTCACCGACGTCGCCGCGATCGAGGCCCTCCTGCAGGCGCAGCTCGACCGCCTCACCGGCGGCTACGGCCAGTTCGAGACCGTGCTGACCAACACGGCCACCTTCGGCTCGGCCTCGGTCGAGCGCCAGGCGGGCGTCCGCCTGCGCCACTCGGTGGCCAACCCGAACCCGGGCCCGAACGTCGGCTCGCTCTTCGGCAAGACCGCCGACTGGAGCACCAAGAACGTCGTGACGGACGAGGACGGGAACCTGGAGCCGCCGGCGGACATCACCTACACGCTGAAGGCCGACCTGCGCGGCTGGGACGGCAGCAACCCGAACAAGGTGCTCGCCCGCAACGTCGTCGTCAGCGACACGCTCCCCGCCCAGGCTTCCTGGCGCACCGACGCCGCCGACTTCATCACGTCGACGGGCATCACCCTGACGAAGGCCGAGACGTGCCCCGCGACTCCCGCGGGCTTCGCGGGCGACGAGTTCGTCGGCCAGTACTGCGTGGACGGCCAGCGCCTGCTGGTCAACGTCGGCAAGGACGCCACGACGAACGCGTCCATCGCGGTCAAGGCGCAGCTGAACTCCGTGGACGGACTGACCGTCGCCGGCAGCACGACGATCAAGGACGCGACCCCCTACCGCTGGCGCAACGTCGCGGACTTCCACTACCGCGACGGCAGCCCGCACACGTCCACCCGCGACGTCACGGTGGTCGTCCTGCCCGACACGACTGGCGGGATCAACGACCCGCGCGTCTTTAGCAAGACCGGCGCGCCGCGCCAGAAGGCCGTCGACCCGGGCGAGTCCGTGACCGTCGACTACACGTTCACCGTCGCCGCCGGCAAGGGCATCGACCTGCGCGACAGCCGGATCGTCGACCACGTGGACGCCGACGTCTACGACCTGGGCGACCTCTCCGGCGTGGGCGTCTCCGGCAGCTACGACGGCGTCGCGCTGAACGCCTCCCACGTCGACCTGCGGCAGAACGCCGACGGCGACCTCGTCATCGAGCTGAACGCCGCGGGCGACGCCATCGTCACCTCGCGCGGCGCCGACAAGCGCCTCCAGCTCACGATCGCGCTCACCACGAAGCCGTTCGAGGGCAAGGAGACGAGGACGATCAAGAACAGGGCCACGCTGCTGGGCCTCGACGACAAGCCGCTGCACTGGTCCGAGACCGTCAGCGAGGCCACGTCGTACGGCGACGAGGCCGAGGTCCGCAAGCGGGTCTGGGACAACGTCAAGCAGGAGTGGGTCGCCTCCCTGTCGGCGCAGATGGACGGCGCGGGCTCGCTCGTGCAGGACGAGTACGTCTACCGCATCGAGTTCATCCCGCACGGCAGCTACGACCAGGTCGCGATCCTGCCGGTCGTCGACGTCCTGCCCGACGCGGTCGAGTTCCTCGGCTTCGTCGACGAGGACGACAAGGCCACCGCAGCCGGCGCGAGCGCCGGACCCGTGGACATCGGCGGCAACCTGGTCGCCTCCCACGACGCGGGCACCGTGACGATCACGCAGAAGGACGGCACGCGTCTCCAGGCGGGCGGCACCCTCGCGGCCTACGTGGCCGTGAAGGTCACCGACGCGTCGGCTCCGATCGTCAACCGGATCGGCGACACGTCCGCCGAGATCGTGCCCGTGCGCTCGGTGTCGGTCGGCGACTTCGTCTGGGTCGACGAGGACCGCGACGGCCGCCAGGGCGAGGGTGAGTCCGGCATCGAGGGCGTCGTGCTCGAGCTGGTCGGTCCCGACGGCGAGCCCGTCGTGGACGTCTTCGGCCAGCCCGTGCGTCCGGTCACGACCGGCGCCGACGGCGCGTACACGTTCGACCACCTCCCGGCGCTGACGGGCGACCAGACGTACACCGTGCGGATCGACCGCGAGGCGTCCGCCGAGGCGCTGCGTCCGTACGTCCCGACGCGCCCCGGCGTGGGCGATCGCGTGCTCGACTCGTCGACGTGGGAGGCCACCACGGTTCCCGGCGAGCTGCACGAGGACGGTGACCGCGACCCGACGCTGGACTTCGGCTTCGTGACGAAGACCTACGCGATCGGCGACCGGGTCTGGATCGACACCGACAAGGACGGCGTCCAGGGCCCCGGCGAGAAGTCGCTGCCCGGCGTCACGGTGGAGCTGCTCGACACGGACGGCACCGTCCTGGCGACGACCACGACCGACCGCGACGGCCGGTACGCGTTCGACGAGCTGCCCGCGGGCACCTACCGCGTGCGGTTCACGCTGACCCCCGAGCAGCAGCGGACGTACGAGTTCACGAAGCGCGACGCCGGTGACGACGACGCGGCGGACTCGGACGCGAACCCGGCTGACGGGCTCACGATCGAGATCGTCCTCGACGACTCGAACACGTCGCTCACGGGCGACTACGAGCACCGCGAGATCGCGGCCACGCAGGGCATCGACCCGACGTGGGACGCCGGTGTCGTGGTGAAGCCGGAGCCGGTCGAGAGCGGCACCGGTGAGGAGCAGGACCCGGAGGGCGAGGACTCTCCGGTCACGGACCAGTCCGGTTCTGGGGGACCGGACGCCAGCGAGCCGAAGGCCGAGGAGTCGGACGGGCAGCTGCCCCGCACCGGCGCCGAACTCGGCCTCGGGCTCGTCGCGCTCCTGCTCGCGCTCTTCGGCGCGGGTGGAGCGCTGGTGTGGCGCGGCCGGCGCGGGACGCTGTGAGGGGCGAGTAGCGCCGGTCGCGTGAGGGGGGAAGTGGGGAAGTGACGGTGCCCCGGCCGAGAGGCCGGGGCACCGTTGCGTTCCGCGCCGCTCAGTCCTCGCCGATGCCGGCGTCGCGCGCCCGGGCGACGGCCTCGGCTCGGGTGCCGGCCTGCAGCTTCGCGAGGATGTCGCTGACGCGGTTGCGCACGGTCTTCTCCGAGAGGAACAGCTGCCGGGCGATGCTGGCGTTGTCGAGCCCGCGCGCCATGAGGTCGAGGACCTCCCGCTCACGGGTGGTCAGGTGGGGGAAGGCCGACGTCGCGGGCGCGCTCGCACCTCCGGCGAAGAACCGCACCACGTGCTCGGCCACCTTCGGGCCGAACACGGCCTCGCCGCGCATCACGGCCTCGACGACCCGGTGCACGTCGTCGGCGCCCGACTCCTTCAGCAGGTAGCCGCGGGCCCCGGCGCGCAGGGCGGCGAAGACCGAGTCGGGGTCCTCGTTCATCGTCAGCACCACGACCCTCGTGTCGGGGTGCCGCTCGGTGATCCGACCGGTCGCCGCGAGTCCGCCGATGCCGGGCATCCGCAGATCCATCAGCACGACGTCGGGCCGCAGCCGCGCCACGGCCTCGAGCGCCTCCTCGCCGGTGGCGGCCTCGCCTGCGACCTCGATCCCTGGCAGGCTGCCGAGGACGGCCAGCATCCCGGCGCGGAAGAGCTCGTGGTCGTCGACGACGAGGACGGTGGTCATGGGCGCTCCTCGGGCAGCGGGATCGAGAGGTGCACGGTGGTGCCGCCGCCGGGCGACTCGCGGTGCTCGAGCGTGCCCTCGAGCTCGGCGGCGCGCTGGCGCATGCTGGTGAGGCCCACTCCGGCGCGCGGGTGGGCGGGCAGGCCGCGGCCATTGTCGGCGACCGTCACGATGACGCCATCGCTGCGGCGGGCCGCGAGGCGGACGCGCGAGGCGGCGCTGTGCTTCACCGCGTTGGTCACGGCCTCGGCCGCGATGGCGTAGGCCGCCACCTCGACCGCGGCAGGCAGGTCGCCCAGGTCGTCGACGTCGGCCTCGCCCACGATCGGCTCGATGCCGGCGACGAGCTGGCGCAGCGCCTCCTCGAGCCCGACCTGGTCGAGGATCGGCGGCCGCAGTCCGTGCGAGACCGAGCGGACGTCGGCCACGGTCTCGCGCAGGCGGTCGCGGATCAGCACCGCGTGCTCGCCGTGGTCGCTGTCGGAGAGCTGGTGGGCCAGCACGTCGGCCTGCAGGGCGATGGCGGCGAGGGAGGGACCGACGCCGTCGTGCAGGTCGTTGCGGAGGCGGCGGCGCTCCTCCTCGCGCGCGCCGACGATCGAGGCGCGACTGCGCTGCACGTCGGCCACGAGGCCCGCCGCGTAGGCCAGCATCGCCGCCTGGGCGGCGGACTCGTCGAGCACCTGGCGCTCCTGGCGGGTGAAGCCCTCGCCCTCGCGGCGCGGGCCGATCTCGAGCAGGCCGACCTCGCGGCCCATCGCGACGGCGTCGAGCGCCACGACGTGCTCGGGACGGTGTCCGCTCTCGACCGAGGCGAAGCCGGGCCCGCTGAAGGCGACGTACGGCAGGCGCATCGTCGTGCGCACGGCCGCGACGAGCTCGCGCAGGGCCTCGCGCGGCTCGGTCGAGCCCGACATGGCCGCGGCGATGCGGCGGCCGAGCAGGCGCGAGCTCTCGCGCTCGGGGAACAGCCAGCGATCGACGCCGTGCTGGACGGCCGCCCGCAGCAGGACCGCCGCCACCGCGAGGGCCGCGATGAGGAAGATGCCGCGGCGCGTCCCGGCGACCTCGGGGTCGAGCCGCAGCAGCAGCCACGCGCCGCACGCCATCACGACCCCGAGCACGACGACGAAGACCAATGAGCGGCCGAGGACGACGTCGATGTCGAACAGCCGGTGCCGCACGACCGCGACGGCGATCGCGAACGGCACGCCCAGCAGCCCGATCGCGAAGACGGCGGGGTGGGTGTCGGGGACGGCCGAGAGCAGCAGCGACACCAGGACGAAGACGCCGCCGAGCGCCAGCCACTGCAGCTGGGCCCGCTCGACGCCGACCGATCGGCGGATGCGGCGCAGCACCGCCACGATCGCCACCGGGATGCCCACGAGGTTGCAGTAGATCGCGGAGATCAGGACGACGTAGTTGAGCGCGTCGGGGACGGGCAGGTCGAGCGGGCTGTAGACGTTCGGGTCGATGTCGCTGCGTCCGGGGACGAGCATGCGGCACACCGCGACGGCCGCGGCGGCGACGACGATCGAGCACGCGAAGGGACGCCAGCGCGGCGACGGGAGTCGACCGTCGGGGAACAGCAGCGGCACGAGGGGCAGCACGAGGACGTAGGCCGCGAAGCCCCACATCGACGTCCAGTCCGTGAACGCGGCGAACGGCAGGTCGGAGACGTAGGCGTTCCAGATGCTGTACTCGCCGAGCAGCTGGTAGACCGAGATCCACGCCGTGCCGACGAGCAGCCAGCCGCAGCGGTTGCGCGGCTGCGCGCGCACGACGACCAGTCCGGCGAGCGGCCACGTGGCGCCGAACGCGAGGTTCGACCACGCGAAGACCGGGACCTCGGGGGAGCGGGCCTGCGCCGCGACGTGCAGTGCCACGGCGCCCGCGGAGCACAGGAGCGACACGACCACGCACGCGGCGGCCAGGCGGCGCAGCTGCGGATCGGTGAGGCGGGGCACGAGCACATCGTGGCACGCAGCGGCCGCGGCCCGGGTCCGATCCGGGCAGGAATCCCGGGCGATCGGGGGTCCTCGTCCCTGCCGCCCGGGACGCGTCCCGACCTAGCTTCGGGTCACCGAGAACAGATCCGTGATCCTCCAGAAAGGGACCCACCATGACCGCCACCACCGCGCCCCACCCGCAGGCCGAGCCCGCCACCGTCGGACGAGGCCGCTGGCCGCTGCTCGGCGTCGCCGCCGGCATCGGCAGCATCGTCGCCACGCTCGCGCTGGACATCCACCCGTCGAGCTGGGACATCGACACCCCGTACAGCCAGGCCGTCGTCGAGGAGGTCAGCACGGGCAAGGCACACGCCAGCGTCATCGTCGGCTACCTGACCGTGGGCCTGCTGCTGTTCCTGGCCGCCGCCTGGCGTCGCCACGTCGAGCCGCGGGCGCTGGCCAGCACCGCCGCCCGGGTCGTCCCGCTCGCGCTGACGGCCGCGGCGGGCGCCCTGTCGCTCGGCTACGGCTGGCGCGGCGCGTTCGGCCTCTACACCGGCAACGAGGCGGGCGCCTTCGACACCGAGGGCCTCTACGTCCTGTTCGTGCTGAACGACTTCGGCGCCTACATCGGCTACCTCGGCGTCACCGTCGCCGCGGCCGCCGTGATCTGGATGTCCCTCAAGGAGCGCCTCGTCTCCCGCTGGATCGGCGTCTTCAGCATCCTGCCGATCCTGCCGGTCGTCATCACCGTCGCCGCCTTCGGCCTCCCGGGCTTCCCCGGCGTCGTGAGCGGCCTGTGGCTGATCGTCGTCTTCGCCGGCCTCGCCTTCGGCCGCAGCCCGATCAACCGCTGACGCACCACCCACCGGACCGGCGCCCCTTTGGGCGCCGGTTTCGTGGGTCTGGGGGCAAATGCACCAAACGCCCACGACGAACGACGACGAGACCTCAAGGTTGGGCCCATGGGAATCCGGACCTACTCGCGGCGACAGCTGTACAACCAGTTCTACCGCTGGCTGTGGACGAACCGAGCGCCTGTCGCGCTTCTGGCGGTGGGGTCGATCGTGGTGGTGGTAGTGAGTGGCCTCCTGATCGTCGGCGTTGGCACGCCAACGGCTGTGAGCTGGTACATGCTCGGGGCGTCGCACGCGATCGTCGCGTGCGGCCTCTCGTGGGCGTGCGTGGCAGCCTTCATCGGACATGACGGTGAAGCGATCAAGCACGTGAGAGGCGCGTGGGGTGAGGAGAACACGCGGAGCGAGCTCAGGCGCGCCAAGCGCAAGGGCTTGATCTGGGGTTGGGTCGACAGCATCGAACTGGAGCACGGCGACATCGACCACTTGGTGGTCACGCGCAATGGCGGGATTCTCGCCGTCGACTCGAAGTGGCGCAGTGGCTACACAGATCACGACCGTGACGCGATGGCGAGCTCGGCTAACCGCGTCAATCTGCGCTCACGTGGCGTCATCCAGAGTGTTCTTTCGCGCCAGCGCGCTGGTCGGCGTTCTGCAGGCCCTGCGATCCGCGTTCGGCCCGTCGTCGTGGTGTGGGGCGCTCTCCAGAGCGAGCTGCCCGACACCGCCCAGGCGGGCGGTGTGCCGTTCGTGGCGGGGAGGCGATTGGTCACTTGGCTGAAGCAACTCGACGGGGATGCCATCGACTCGGTGTCGGCTGCAGACCTGCTCAGCCGCATCGAGAAGTTCCGCGACGGTGCGGCAGAAGCGCGCACCCTCGTCTGACGAATCGACACACGAGACCCTTCGGACTGACTAGGGTCTGGGGCGGAAGAGTGACCAAAGTGGGAGAAGTGTTCGGTGAGCGAAGAAGCGTGGCATGAGGCTCGACTCATCCCCACGAGCGGGATCAACGGAGCCCAGGAGCAGGAGAAGCGGGCCACCTCCGCACTCTTGGCGGTGATGGGGGCCGTTCCGGAATTCTCGAAGGCCCTGCTCAGTCCGCTGGGTGCCCCCGGCCGGGTTCCCGAGACCTACATCGAGGTCCCGTTCGACCTGTCGGGAAAGAAGGTCATCCCTGACGGCCTGATTCGCGTGAGCCGCGGCAGCAAGACGTGGACGGCTCTCGTGGAGGTGAAGACGGGCAAGAACGAACTCCAGCCGGAGCAGCTCGACAGCTACCTCGACGTCGCCCGAACCGAAGGCTTCGATGCACTGATCACCATCAGCAACGAAGTGCCGTCCCTCCCCGGCGTGCACCCGACGGCCGTGGACAAGCGCAAGCTCCGGAAGGTGCAGATCCACCACTGGTCCTGGTCGTACGTGCTGTCGACGGCAATCGTCCAGAAGGAGCACCGGGGAATCGCGGACCCGGATCAGGCATGGATCCTTGGCGAGCTGATCCGATACCTGGAGCACGACCGGTCCGGAGCCCTGGAGTTCGACGACATGGGACCGAACTGGGTCTCAATTCGGGACGCCGTGTCGAGTGGCACGCTCCGGTCGAACGACAAGGTCGCGCCTGAGGTCATCGCGCGATTCGACGCTCTCCTGCAGTACCTCGCTCTCCGCCTGGGACGGCGCCTCGGCATCGACGTGTCTCAGGTCATCGATCGGAAGAGCGCGACGAATCCCGCCGGACACCTTGCCGACCGCATGGCCGATCTCGCCTCGGCCGGCACGATCCGGGGCGCTCTCCGCATTCCGAACGCGGTCGGCCATCTCGTCGTCACCGCCGACCTGCGCGCCAACATCGTCACCAGCCACGTGGAGATCGATGCTCCGAAGGAAGGCAGGCAGACGACCCGTGTGAACTGGCTGCTGCGCCAGCTGCGCGACGCCCCGGATCAGGTCCGCGTCGAATCGTTCGCAGTCCGGTCTCGAACGGGTCATGCCGAACTGCTCTCCGCTGTGCGCGAGGATCCGAGGCTCCTCGCCCCTGACTCGACGAAGGACCTGCGTTCATTCCGTGTCGCAATGGACTCGAAGGCAGGGGCGAAGCGGGGAAGCGGGCAGGGGAGCTTCATCGACTCGGTGGTCAAGTCGGTCGATCTCTTCTACGGAGAGGTCATGCAGAACCTGAAGGCATGGACTCCGACCGCGCCGAAGATGCGCCCGGAGGTCCGCACCGAGGACGATGGACTTCGCTCGGTCTCGCTCTCGTCTCAGGATGGTCCGGCGGCCGGAGCCTGATCTCCGAGAGGCCTGTCCGCTAGCCTCCGGGCCATGCCCAACATCGGTGCCGCCGAGCTCCTGATCGTCTTCGCCGTGCTGACGGTCCCGTGGATCGCCGCGCTGATCGACGTCGCGCGCCGGCCCGAGTCGGAGTGGGAGGCGTCGGGGCACCGACGGATGACGTGGGTTCTCGTGCTCGTGCTGCTGCCGTTCGTGTGTCTGGGTGCGCTCGGTGCGCTGCTGTACGCGTTGATCCCGCTCAAGGACCTCAGGCGCGCGCACCGCGAGGCTGGCGGCTGAGTCGGACCAGCGTGACCCTGATCGGGCGACATCTTGGTACCAAGATGTCGCCCCAGCGACCCGAAGGTCGAAAGATCAGTCGCCGGGCGAGCCCGCGTCGACCAGGGTGAACCGGATGCACGCGACCGGGGTGTCGTCCTCGACGGGTGTGCCGTCGTTCGCCCAGAAGCGACGGTGACCCGTGCGCCACTCGTCGAGGTCGGCGTCGCCCTCGCCCTCGGCAGCGGCGAACTCCCACGGGATCTCGATGAACGGGTGGATCGTCAGGCCGGTGACCTCGACCGTGCCGATGCGGTTCCCGTCGTCGTCGAGCAGCGCCAGCCGCTCGCCGACGTGCTCCAGCTCCTCGCTCTCCTCCTCGTACTCGCTCAGCAGGCCCGCGGTGGCGCGCTTCTGACCCGCCAGGACGAGTCCGTTGAGGCGGGCGCGCATCTCGCCGGGGAAGCCGAGCTCGAGCCCGCGCAGGCCGTCGACCCTGGGCCACGTCATCGCGGGTCCTCCGTCCGGCTCAGCGCCGCGCCGACGCGCACGCGATGCACTGCCGCGCCGTGGGTCGTGCCTCGAGTCGCGCCGGGGCGATGGGTCGTCCGCATGTCTCGCATGTCCCATAGGCTCCCGCATCGAGGCGCTCGATCGCAGCATCGACCTCGGCGAGGTTCCGGTGGGACTGCTGGATGAGGGAGTCCACCTGCGACCGCTCGAAGGCGATCGTCGAGCCGTCGGGATCGTGCTCGTCGTCGGCGTTGGAGTCGAGTGAGGCCTCGACCACGGCGTCGAAGTCGCGCGTCAGGCTGGCGAGCTGGCGCAGCGTCCGCTGCCGCTCGCCCTCGAGCCGCTCCCGGGTGTCCATCCCTCCATGATCCACGCCGGGGCCCAGCGCCGTGGGTTCCGCGCAGCGCCGCGCCCCGCGAGACTGCGGAGATGAGCAGAGTCGATCTGGAGCCGGCGGGCCACGCGCTCCTGCGCACCGCGTCCCGCATCACCGACCAGGACTTCCCTCGCGCCACGCCCTGCGAGGGCGTGACCGTCGGCCAGCTCCTGCACCACGTCGTCGGGCTCACCCAGGCCTTCCGGGCAGCCGCCGACAAGGAGTTCGGACCGCTGACCGACACGGCGCCGGACCCCGACGCCGCGCCGAGCGCGGACGACGGCTGGCAGGCCGACCTGGAGCAGCACGTGCCGCGCCTGGTCGACGCGTGGCGGGAGGCGGCGGCCTGGGAGGGCATGACCCGCGCCGGCGGCGTGGACCTGCCGGGCGCCGCCGCGGGGCTGGTGGCGCTCGACGAGGTCGTCCTGCACGGCTGGGACCTCGCTCGCGCGACGGGTCAGGAGTACGTCCTCGACGACGCCACCGCGGCCGCATGCCTGGGCTTCGTCGAGTCCTTCGACCCGGGCGGGACGCCGGGACTGTTCGGGCCGGCAGTGCCGATCGCGGACGACGCCCCCGTGCTGGACCGGCTCGTGGCGCGCGCCGGGCGGGATCCGGGCTGGTCGCCGCGCTGACGGCTCAGGCGCGCAGGACCTTCTCCATCGCCTTGCCCTTGGCGAGCTCGTCGACGAGCTTGTCGAGGTAGCGGATCTGCCGCATGAGCGGGTCCTCGACCTCCTCGACGCGCACGTGGCAGACGACGCCGGTGATGAGGGTGGCGTTCGGGTTGAGGTCCGCCTCGGCGAAGAAGTCCTGGAACGTGGTCTCGGCGTCGAGGTGCTTCCGCAGAGCGGCCTCGTCGAACCCGGTGAGCCACTCGATGACCTGGTCGAGCTCGGCCTTCGTGCGCCCCTTCTTCTCCACCTTGGTGACGTAGTGGGGGTAGACCGAGGCGACGCTCGTGGTGAAGATCCGGTGCATGCCGTGATTCTAGGCTCCCGTCAGCCCTCGACGGCAGCCTCGCTGTAGGCGGTGGCGAAGATGTCGAAGCTCTCGAGGAACCGCGCGCGCTCGCCCTCGGGAAGCGCCTGCAGTGCCCGGTCGAGGAGTGCCAGGTGGTCCTGCAGCTCACGCGAGAAGTCCTCGAGCGCGGCGTCGCTGGCCTTGAAGTGCCACGCCGTCTGGCCGGGCTCGCGCGACCGCGTCAGCAGCCCGGCCTTCAGCGCCGCGTTGGCCTGGCGGTTGACGGTGGACTGCTCCAGCGCGAGCTCGTCGGCGATCTCGCGCAGGGTGCGCGGCCGACCGTCGGAGAACATCCACAGCAGACGTCCGTCGGCGTGGCCGAACCGGGCGCTCTCGGCCGCGCGGCGACCCCGCTCCAGGCGGGCGATCCCGCGCAGGGCGGCCCACGCGGGAGCGGCGCGTGCGGACTGTGTGAGGGAGGTCATGCGGACTCCGATGCGGCGGGGGACGAGATCCATGTGTAGTCTACACAGGTTGATTGTGTAAATTACACATCGCTGTTCTGACAGGACCTCCCATGCGCTCACCCTCCGTCGTCGACGAGCCCGTCGACACGCGCTTCCCACCGCTCGCCGTGATCCTCGTGCTCTGCTTCGGCAGCCTCGCCGGTGCGCTCATGCAGTCGCTGGTCATCCCGATCCAGAGCGACCTGCCGCGCCTGCTGGGCACCGACCCCGGCAACGCCTCGTGGGCCGTCACGGCCACCCTGCTCGCCGCCGCGGTGACGATGCCGGTCACGGGCCGGCTCGCCGACATGTACGGCAAGAAGAAGGTCATGGTCGGCTCGGCCGGCATCCTCGTCCTCGGCTCGCTGATCGCCGCCCTGTCGAGCTCGCTCGCGCCGTTCCTCGTCGGCCGCGCCCTCCAGGGCATGGCGATGGGCTACATCCCGGTCGCGATCAGCATGGTGCGCGAGGTCGCGCCGGTGGAGAAGCGCGCGACCGCCGTCGCCGCCGTCAGCGCGACCCTCGGCGTCGGCGGCGCCCTCGGCCTGCCGCTGGCCGCCTGGATCGCCCAGGACTACTCGTGGCACGCCCTGTTCTGGTTCTCGTCCGTCCTCGCCGCGGTCATCCTCGCCGCGACGCTGGTCGTCGTCCCGGGCATCCACGACGAGCACCCCGCCCGCATCGACGTCGTCGGCGTCGCGGGCCTCGCGACCGGCCTGGTCTCGGCCCTCATCGGCGTCAGCAAGGGCAGCGAGTGGGGCTGGACCGACGGTCGCACCCTCGGCTCGATCATCGGCGGCGTCGTGGTCCTGCTGCTCTGGGGCTGGTTCGAGCTGCGTCACGACGACCCGCTCGTCGACCTGCGCACGAGCGCGAACCCGCCGGTGCTGTTCACCAACCTCGCCGCCGTGCTCATCGGCTTCGGCATGATGGCGCAGTCCATCGTCCTGCCGCAGCTCCTGCAGATGCCGGAGGAGACGGGCTTCGGCCTCGGTCAGACGATCCTGCAGGCGGGCCTGTGGATGGCGCCCGGCGGCCTCATGATGATGTTCTTCGCGCCCGTGTCGAGCAGGCTCATCACCACGGTGGGCGCACGGATCACTCTCTCGGTCGGCGCCACGGTGCTGGCCGTCGGCTACCTCGTGACGCTGTTCCTCATGAACGCGCCGTGGGAGCTCATGCTCGGCTCGCTGGTCGCGTGCGCCGGCGTCGGCATCGGCTACGCCGCGATGCCCACGCTGATCCTCGACAACGTCCCGGAGTCCGAGTCCGGCTCGGGCGTCGGCCTCAACGCGCTCATGCGCTCGGTCGGCACGACGATCGCCGGCGCGGTCATGGCCGCCGTGCTGACCAGCAAGACGGTCGACTTCGCCGGCTACGCGATCCCGGACAAGGGTGCGTTCCAGCTGTGCTTCGTGATCGGTGCGGGCGCCGCCTTCGCCGGTGCGCTCGTGGCGCTGCTGGTGCCCCGCCAGAAGGCCTGATCCCGTCGAGGGCGACGGATCTTGGTACCAAGGTGTCGCTGGGGCGACCCGAAGGTCGAAGGATCCGTCCCCCTCAGGGGCCGGTGGCGCCGCGGTCGCGGTGGGACGCCCAAGTTCGGTCGCGCAGGTCGATCGCGTCGCTGCACGCCTGCAGGAATCGCTCGGTCGCGGCGCCGGGAGTGGTGTCGCCGAGGTAGTACTCGAGCAGCTCGCGGCGGGCCGACTCACCGGGATCGGCCGCGAGGTGCTGCGCCACGAGCGCGGCCACGTCGGCGCTCTCGTCCAGCAGCGGCAGCGTGTCCATGAGGCGCGACGGCGGCACCGGCACCCGCGGCCGGCAGACGAGCACGGGCTTGCCGCTCGGCAGCCAGTTGAGCGTGACGGCCGAGACGTCGGTGATCAGCAGGTCGGCGTCGGCGAACGACTGCTCGAGCGGCACGTCGGTGTCCACCCGGTCAGCACGCTCGCGGATCGCGGCGTCGGCCTCGCCGTAGGCCGGGTCGATCACGCCGTTCAGCGGGTGCGGGCGGTAGACGACGCGGTACGTGCCCGACAGCGCGTCGAGGATCGCGGCTCCGTGGGTCAGCAGCGAGCCGTAGGAGACCGACGGCTGCGACGCCTCCCACGTGGGCGCGTAGAGCACTGTGGGCCGCTGCGGATCGGGGCTCGGCGCGGGCGCCGGGGCGTCCAGCTGCGGCTGCCCGATGAGCACCGACCGGGCCTGCGCGTCGTAGAGCATCACGCCGACGTCCGTGCGGTCGAGCGCGGCCTGTCCGGCGAGGAAGCACAGGTCGTAGGCCTTGACCTGGTTGGACACCGAGACGCCCTTGTCGCTGTCGCCGTGACCCAGGTAGACGTGCACGAGCGACGTGAACCGCAGGCACTCGAAGTTGATCGGGTCGTGGTTGACGTAGAGCGCCAGCTTCACGTCGCTGAGCGCGAGGATCTCGTCGAGCTGGCCGTAGCGGGCGAGCGTGACGCAGTCGAGGCCCGACTCGGCGCGCACCAGCGCGGCCGTGCGGGAGTCCTTGAACACCGCGACCACGCCGTGAGCCGCGTCGAGCGCCTTCAGGGCCGGGAACCACGGTCGCAGCTGGTAGAGCGCGTCGGCGCCGTTGGGGAAGTAGACCAGCACCGACTGGGTGAGCGGCCGGCCGAGCCGGTGCTCGTCGGTGCGCTTGTCGGGCATGCCGACGGGCAGGAAGCGCGAGCGGCGCAGGCGCGCGATCGCCCACTGGCGGAGCCGGGCGACGATCCCGACCCGCGACTCAGCCACGGACGAGCCCCGGCCTCAGGACGTTGTCGACCATCGAGAGCGCCGACGCGATCGCCATGTGCATGTCGAGGTACTGATAGGTGCCCAGGCGTCCGCCGAAGTGCACGCCGGTCTCGCCGGCCGTGAGCTCGCGGTAGGCCTTCAGCGCCGTGCGGTCGTCGGCGGTGTTGACGGGGTAGTAGGGCTCGTCGTCGGTGCCGGCGGTCGCGAAGCGGCTGAACTCGCGCATGATCACGGTGGCGTCGGACGGGTAGTCGCGCTCGGGGTGGAAGTGCCGGAACTCGTGGATCCGCGTGTACGGGATCTCCTCGTCGGCGTAGTTCATCACCGGCGTGCCCTGGAAGTCGCCGATCGGCAGCACCTCGGACTCGAAGTCGAGCGTGCGCCAGCCCAGCGGGCCGTGGGCGTGGTCGAAGTACCGGTCGAGCGGACCGGTGTAGACGACCGGCAGCTGGCCCACGGTGGCGGACTTGTTGAACGCCTGGGTCTCGTCGAAGAAGTCGGTGTCGAGGCCGATCGTGATGTTCGGGTGGTCGGCCATGCGCTCGAGCCACGCGGTGTAGCCGTCGGTCGGCAGGCCCTCGTACGTGTCGTTGAAGTACCGGTTGTCGTACGTGTAGCGCACGGGCAGTCGGGTGATGATGTCCGCCGAGAGCGCGGTGGGGTCGGTCTGCCACTGCTTGGCCGTGTAGCCGCGGATGAACGCCTCGTAGAGCGGTCGCCCGATCAGGCTGATCGCCTTCTCCTCGAGGTTCGTCGCCGCGGCGGAGCCGCCCGACAGGCCGATGCCGGCCTGCTCGGCCACCCACGCGCGGGCCTCGTCGGGCCCCATCGCCGAGCGGGTGAACTGGTTGATGGTGCCGAGATTGATCGGCAGCGGGTACACCTCGCCGCGGTACGTCGAGTAGACGTGGTGGCGGTAGCCCGTGAAGGTCGTGAAGCGGTTGACGTAGTCCCACACCCGCTCGTTGGACGTGTGGAACAGGTGCGCGCCGTAGCGGTGCACCTCGATGCCGGTGGTGGGCTCGGCCTCGCTGTAGGCGTTGCCGCCCAGGTGCGAGCGGCGGTCGATGACGTGCACCTTCAGCCCGGGGTCGTTCGCCAGCTGCTCGGCCACCGTGAGGCCGAAGAAGCCCGACCCGACGACGAGGACGTCAGTCATGCGTGCCGCCTTCCAGCGCGGGCATCGGCTGCCACGTGCGGTCGGCCCAGATCCCGCGGCCGTCGCGCCAGCCCTTCACGAGGGACGAGAAGCCCTTGAAGGAGCGCTCGACCACGATGAGCCGGACGATCTCCTTCGCGAACGTGAGCGCGGTGCCGAGGGCGAAGCCCGGCTTGTTGAGGCGGCCGTGCTCGGCGAAGTAGCGGCCGACGTAGGCCCGGTTCCGCATCACGTGGTACTTCGCCAGCGGACTGGAGTCGTTCAGGTGCCGCACCCCGAGGCTGACCTGCTTCTGCTCGCGCTTCTTCTGCAGCACGAACTCGTCGACGTAGACGACCTCGGTCTCCAGCGAGGCGAGCCAGGCGTAGATCGCGTCGTCCCACGAGATGAAGAAGCGGGGATCGGGCAGTCCGATCCGGCGCACGACGTCGGCGTGCACGAGCATGCCCTCGAACGTGCCGGAGTTCGTGACCGCGTAGCCGTCGGTGTTGAACGTGCGCACCGAGTAGGGCAGCGGCACGCCGAGGAACTGGTTGAACTTGGCCTGCCAGTAGAAGGGGGTGCCGTCGACGTCGTAGCGGCGGCCGTGGATGACCTTGAACCGCTCCATCCACGGGGCGAAGCGCTCGAGCGCGTCGGGGAGGATCTCGACGTCATCGTCCATCAGCCACACCCACTCGGCGCCCAGCTCGAGGGCGACCTTGGTGCCCTCGCTGAAGCCGCCGGCGCCGCCGGTGTTGGTCTCCATGCGGTGGTTGACGAGGACGTCGGGACCGAGCTTGGCCTGCCAGCGGGTGACGACCTCCTGCGTGTCGTCGGTGCTCGCGTTGTCGACGACGACGATGCGATCGGGCGCGGTCGTCATCGTCGAGGCGCTCCGCAGCAGCTCGTCGAGCAGGGCCGAGCGGTTGAACGTGACGATGGCGATCGCCAGGGGGCCGGTCGTCGAACTCACCACGACAGGCTATCGGCCCGGATGACGGATCCTCGAATCCCACCTAGGGTGAAGTCGTGGCGCTGCGCACCTCAGGTCGAGCACTTGCCGTCGTCGGGATTCTGACGATGGCCGTTGGGGGGAGCCTGTGGCGGACCACTCCGGCCTGGGCGGTTGGACCCGTCAATCCGGTAGTGGTCGACGATGCGTCCCCGGCCAACGACGGGTTCTTGGTCTTCGTCGAGGGTGACGCGTCACTCGGCGGCGGCCAGATCGGCGGATCGCTCGCCGTGGGCGGAGACCTCAGCTTCAACGGGACGCACGAGATCGCCGGGTCGACCATCGCCCAACCGCCGGAAGGGGTGGCGCTCTACGTCGCCGGGGGAATCTCGTTCCCCGCAGCGGGCTCCGACTCCGTCCTTCGCGTGAACGGCGGCGAGGCTCGCGTCCTGGGCGACGCGACCTACGACGCCTTCGACACGGGTCCGGGCCTGCAGCTGGAGGAGCCCGGTGCACCGGCCGGAGCGCTGCCCAGGGTCGACGTCCAGCTTCACGAGGACCCCGCCACGCTGACCGAGCCGTTGGAGGAGGTCCTCGTCGGTGAGGCGTTCGCGCAGTACCGATCCCTGAGCGCCGAGATCGGCACGTGCCAGTCGACGGTGGCACTCACGGAGGCGGACGGCACCGTGCTCGAGCGCCCGCTCCCGCCGGGATCCAACGCCTACGTCACGATGGAGCCCGGTCAGACCAACGTCCTGGAGTTGTCGGCCGACGAGCTCGCGAGCCTCGGTGGTCTGACCTTCCGGGAGCCGACGCCGTCGGCGGACGCACCGCTCGTGGTGAACGTCTCCGGTGACGCCTTCTCGGGATCGATCCCGAACTTCGCCGGTGTCGGCGGCGCGCAGGCGCCCTACATCCTGTGGAACTTTCCGGACGCCACATCGGTGGATGTCACGGGCGGCGGTCAGCTCCTGGGCACGCTCTACGCACCGCGTGCTGCAGTGCGCTGGGCTTCGCCGAGCCCCGTCGACGGGAACGTGATCGCAGCGAGCCTGCGGCACGGCGGCGACGGAACGGACGCAGGGCGCATCGACGAATCGCCGTTCGCGGGTCTGATCGACTGCGCCTCGCAGACGGAGCCCACCACGGGACCGACGACCGAGCCGACCACCGAGCCGACGACGGAGCCCACCACGGTGCCCACCACGGAGCCGACGACCGAGCCGACCACGGCTCCGACGACGCAGCCGACCGCGATCGACCCGGACGGCGACGAGAACGACGATGACGACGCGGCCTACTGGAGCTCGGGCGGCACCACGGGCGGCGGCTCCGGCCTGGCGTCCACGGGCGGTCCCGGGCCGGGCCTCGTGGCCGGGGGAGCGGTCGCCACCGCTGCCGGCCTGGCGCTGCTGCTGCTCAGCGGTAGATCGCGCGCTCGGCGTCCGAGCGCTCCACGAAGGCCGTGACCGCGGCGCGGAACGCCTCGAGCGTGCGCTGCTCGGGCGACCCGAGCAGGTAGGTCGCCAGCTTCGAGCGGTACTCCGCGAGCAGGTCGGGGCCACGGCCCGTGACCACGTCGAGGAGCTCCTCCACGCCCGTGGCCTGGGCGCCCAGGATCGTGGCCGCGGCACTGGAGGGGTAGTCCTCGCGGAACTGCTTGGTCGAGGAGCCCTCGTGGTTGAAGACGGCGTAGGGCTTCTCGCCGGCGAGCCAGTCCGACAGCACGCTGGAGATGTCGCTGACGAGCGCCGTGGACTGGTTCATCCAGCCGGTCAGCGAGCCACTCGTGACGACCCGGTGGTCGATCCCGGTGCGCGCCTTGGCGTCGTCGAGGCGGCGGCTGATCACGGCGTGCGCCACGCGGTACTTGGCGTCGCGCTGGCCCGTGAACGGGTGCGGCTTGTAGACGACCCGGACCGAGCCGTCGGCCAGCAGCGCGTCGATCAGCTGGACGCCGATCGCGCGCAGCGAGGAGTACTCCTGGTGCTGGTTGACGCCCTCCCACGTGGGCGCGTAGAGCACCGTCGGGACCTCCTGCTCACCGACGCGCGGGGTGGGCTCGATCGCGTGCACCTGGGGGCGGCCGACGAAGCGGAACTGGTCCTCGGGGATGTGCATGCCGGAGCGGCGGTACCGGTCTGCGCCGGCCTCGCCCGCCACCCAGAGCTCGTCGTAGACCCGCGAGAACGGGTTGTTCGAGGCACTCTTGTCGCTGTCGCCGTGGCCGATGAAGGCGCTCATCATCGTGGGCAGCCGCAGCAGGTGGATGTTGTTGCCGGTGTTGGCCGGGTAGAGCGCGACCTTGACCGTCGAGAAGTCGAGCATGAGCAGCTCGCCGGGCGCCGGCAGGGACAGCGTGGGCAGCCTCGAGGCGGCCATCCGCTCGAAGAGGGGGTGGTCGCGCAGGACCACCATGACCCGCTGGTCGAGGGCCTCGAGCGCCTCGATCCACGTGTTGATCTGGTAGGCCGCGGTGTCGGGTCCGGAGAGGTGGACCACGACCTCGGGCCGGTACTCGTCGATGAACCGCTGCACGGCCGACAGCTGGGGCGTGAACCCGGTGGCGCGCTTCGCCGTGCGCATCCGCCAGCTGGTGAGCAGCTCGGGCACGGTGCCGGCCAGCACGAGCGCCACGGCCGCGGCGCCCACGGCCAGCACGGCCCACCAGGGGGCGCCGAGCACGGCCGGCGCGAGCGCCCCGAGCTGCGCGACGGTGACCAGGAGCGGCCGGCTCTGCGGCTCCTCCTCGATGTACGTGTCGCCGGGGATGTGCCGGGTGCGCATCGGCTTGAGCGGGCCGATCCGGCGGTACTCGGCGTGCAGGGCTCGCACGCACAGCACCGTGATCATGAGCAGCGCGACGAGCAGGAACGCGTGCAGGGCGGGGCCGTCGGCGAACTGGGTGGACGCGGTCGCGGCCACGATGACGCGCAGCGCGAACCGCAGCGGCGGACCCGCCGACGCCTGCCGCAGCAGCATCGAGGAGACGGGGGAGCGGCGCTCGAGCCACCACTCGGCGGCGGTGGACACGAGCAGGGCGATCACGGCGGCGAGATCGAGGTCGAGGACCACGAGCAGCAGCGCCAGCAGGATCGTTCCGTTGACCAGCAGGAGGCCCGGAAGCTCCGAGCTGCGACCCAGACGCGTCACGAGGGCACGGACGAAATGCGCCGGGGAAGCCATGGCCGCAATCTACCGGGTGTGACGGCTGGGGCGGGTGTACCGTCGGGGCGTGCCCTGGCGCCGTCGCTTCCGTCTCCCGGCGTCGATCGCCCATCCCGTGCGATTGCTGCCGCTGGCCTTCATGTCGCTGATCGGTGCCGGGACCCTGCTGCTGCTGATGCCCTTCGCCCGCGCGGGCGAGGAGGACCCGTCCTTCATGGACGCGTTCTTCACCTCGGCGTCCGCCGTCACCGTGACGGGCCTGGCCGTGGTCGACACGGGCACCTACTGGTCGCCGATCGGTCAGGGCATCATCCTCGTGCTCGTCGAGATCGGCGGCATCGGCATCATCGCGATGACCACGGTGCTCGGCCTGTTCGTCGGCGGTCGCCTGGGCCTGCGCACGCGACTGGCGGCCCAGACCGACATGCACGTCGTGAGCCTGGGCGACGTCGGACCGCTCTTCAAGCGCGTCGCCATCACGACCCTGATCTTCCAGGGCATCACGGCGGTCATCCTCACGATCCGCTACGCGACGTACTACTTCGACTCGTTCACCTACTCGCTGTGGCACGGCGTCTTCGACGCGGTCATGGCGTTCAACAACGCGGGCTTCTCGCTGCACCCCGACAGCCTCACCAGCTACGCGGGCGACTACGCCGTGATCCTGCCGATCTCGGTGGCCGTGTTCGCCGGCGGCGTGGGGTTCCCCGTCCTCGCCGAGCTCTACCAGGAGTGGCGCTCGCCGAAGACCTGGACCATCCACACCCGCCTCACCGTGTGGGGCTCGCTGGCGCTGCTGGCCATCGCCTCCACGATGTTCGTCGTGGTCGAGTGGAACAACGCCGCCACGATCGGCGACCTCAGCCCCATCGACAAGCTGGTCACCGGCATCGAGGGCGGCATCATGCCGCGCTCGGGAGGCCTCAACAGCTTCGACTGGGGCGAGGTCGAGCCCGTCACGCTCTTCACCGCGATCATCATGATGTTCATCGGCGGCGGCAGCGCCTCGACCGCCGGCGGCATCAAGGTCACCACGTTCCTGCTGCTCGCCTACGTCATCCTCGCCGAGCTGCGCGGCGAGGAGCAGGTGCGCATCGGGTCGCGCGCGATCAACTCGCGCACCATCCGCACGGCACTCAGCATCGCGCTCATCGCGGTCGGCCTGGTGACGGGCGGCTCGATGGCGCTCATGGTCGTGGCGGGCGTGCCGCTGTCGGACGGTCTGTTCGAGTCGGCCTCCGCCTTCGGCACTGTGGGCCTCTCCACGGGCCTGACCCCCGAGCTCAACGTCGCGGGCCAGCTCGTCCTCATCGTCTTGATGTTCATCGGCCGAGTCGGCACCATTACGGCAGCCTCGGCGTTCGTGCTGCGGCGCCGCGTCGCCAGGTATCACCTTCCCGAGGAGCAACCGATCATTGGCTAACAACGACCCCCTCACCGCCCCGGTCCTGGTCGTCGGCCTCGGCCGCTTCGGCTCGGCCGTCGCGCGCTCGCTGGTCCGCCTCGGCCACGACGTCCTCGGCGTCGACGAGGACGCCTCCCTCGTGCAGCGCTTCGCCAGCGAGTTCACGCACGTCGTCTCGGCCGACACCACCGACACCGAGGCGCTGCGCCAGATCGGCGCGGAGCAGTTCGACCGCGCCGTCGTGGGCATCGGCACCGACATCGAGGCCAGCGTCCTGACCGTGCTGAGCCTCGTCGAGCTCGGCGTCTCGGAGGTGTGGGCCAAGGCCATCAACGCCAAGCACGCCCGGATCCTCGAGCGTGTCGGCGCCACCCACGTGGTGCGTCCCGAGTCGGCGATGGGCGAGCGCGTCGCCCACATGGTGACCGGCGCGATGATCGACTACATCGAGTTCGACGACGGCTTCTCGATCGCGCGCACGCGCGCGCCGAAGCTGGCCGCCGGTCGCACGCTGTTGGAGTCGCAGCTGCGGGCGAAGTTCGGCGTCACCGTCGTGGGCGTCAAGCGACGCGGCGAGGACTTCACGTATGCCCGTCCCGAGACCTCCATCGAGGCCACGGACGAGCTGATCGTCTCCGGTCCCACCCGCAAGGTGGAGACCTTCTGCGCCCTCAGCAACTCCTGACGCGACGGCGGGCGCCCGAGCCCTGCGGGTAACCTAGGTCGGTGAGCAACCAGGACACCCAGGAGGGCGCGGCAGCCGACGGCGCCGCACACCGGTACACCAGCGCGTACGCCGGCCGCATCGAGACGGCGTGGCAGGACCGCTGGGAGGCCGAGGGCACGTTCGAGGCCCCCAACCCGGTCGGTGACCTCGCGTTCGACGACGACCGCCACAACGCCGGCGGGTCGAAGTACTTCCTCATGGACATGTTCCCGTACCCCTCGGGCGCCGGCCTGCACGTCGGCCACCCGCTGGGCTACATCGCCACCGACGTCGTCGGCCGCTTCCGCCGCATGCAGGGCGACAACGTGCTGCACGCCCTCGGCTACGACGCCTTCGGCCTGCCCGCCGAGATCTACGCCGTCCAGACCGGCCGTCACCCGCGCGAGACCACGCTGGAGAACATCGCCAACATGCGGCGTCAGCTGCGCCGCCTCGGTCTGGCCCACGACGCGCGTCGCTCGTTCGCGACGATCGAGCCTGACTTCGTGCGCTGGACGCAGTGGATCTTCCTGCAGATCTTCAACTCCTGGTACGACCCCGAGCAGGGCAAGGCGCGCCCGATCAGCGAGCTCATCGAGCAGCTGGGCACCGACGACCCCGCCGTGATCGACCAGCACCGCCTGGCCTACATCAGCGAGTCCCCGGTCAACTGGTGCCCGGGCCTGGGCACGGTGCTGGCCAACGAGGAGGTCACGGCCGAGGGTCGCAGCGAGCGCGGCAACTTCCCGGTCTTCAAGCGCAGCCTGCGCCAGTGGCAGATGCGCATCACGGCCTACGCCGACCGCCTGATCGACGACCTCGACCGCGTCGACTGGCCCGAGCCGGTCAAGCTCATGCAGCGCAACTGGATCGGCCGCTCGCACGGCGCCCAGGTGCGCTTCGAGTCCGCCGCGGGCCCGATCGAGGTCTTCACCACGCGCCCCGACACCCTGTTCGGCGCCACCTACATGGTGCTGGCGCCCGAGCACCCGATGGTCGACCAGCTGGCGGCCGAGACGTGGCCCGAGGCCGTCGACGAGCGTTGGACGGGCGGCGCGCCCGACCCGGTCGCCGCGATCGCGCAGTACCGCCGCACGGCCGCGGCGAAGTCCGACGTCGAGCGCCAGGAGAACAAGGAGAAGACGGGCGTCTTCACCGGCTCCTTCGCCACCAACCCGGTCAACGGCGAGGCCGTGCCGGTGTTCATCGCCGACTACGTCCTCATGGGCTACGGCACCGGCGCGATCATGGCCGTCCCCGGCCACGACGAGCGCGACTTCGAGTTCGCCACCGAGCTGAGCCTGCGCATCACGCCGGTCGTCCAGGCGCCCGAGGACGAGGTCCTGCCCTGGACGGGCGCGGGCGTCGCGATCAACTCCGACAACACCGACGTGTTCGGCGACGAGGGCGTCAGCCTGAACGGCCTGACGGTCGACGACGCGAAGGCCGCGATCATCGCGTGGCTCGAGCAGCGCGGCCTCGGCGAGGGCACCACCACCTACCGCCTGCGCGACTGGCTGTTCAGCCGCCAGCGCTACTGGGGCGAGCCGTTCCCGATCGTCTACGACGAGGATGGCCGCGCGATCGCGCTGCCCGAGTCGATGCTCCCGGTCGAGCTGCCCGAGGTGCCCGACTACTCGCCGAAGACCTTCGAACCGGACGACGCCACGAGCGAGCCCGAGCCGCCGCTGGCGCGCGTGCCCGAGTGGGTCGAGGTCGAGCTCGACCTCGGCGACGGCCCGAAGCGCTACCGCCGCGAGACCAACACGATGCCCAACTGGGCCGGCTCCAGCTGGTACGAGCTGCGCTACACCGACCCGCACAACACCGACGTCCTCGCGGACCCGCAGAACGAGCGCTACTGGCTCGGGCCGAAGGCGCCCGGCGAGACCGGCGGCGTCGACCTCTACGTCGGCGGCGTCGAGCACGCGGTGCTGCACCTGCTCTACGCGCGCTTCTGGCACAAGGTGATGTTCGACCTCGGTCACGTGAGCAGCGAGGAGCCGTTCCACCGTCTGTTCAACCAGGGTTACATCCAGGCCTACGCCTTCACCGACGAGCGCGGCACCTACGTGCCCGCCGACGAGGTGGAGGAGCGCGACGGCGGCTGGTTCTTCGAGGGCCAGCCCGTCAACCGCGAGTACGGGAAGATGGGCAAGAGCCTCAAGAACGTCGTCACGCCCGACGAGATGTACGAGGCCTACGGCGCCGACACGTTCCGCGTGTACGAGATGAGCATGGGCCCGCTGGACGTCTCGCGTCCGTGGGAGACCCGCGCGGTCGTCGGCTCGCAGCGGTTCCTCCAGCGCGTGTGGCGCCTCGTCGTCGACGAGGAGACGGGCGAGGTCGTCGCCGACGACACCGAGCCCGACACCGCGTCGCTGCGCGCCCTGCACCAGGCCATCGCCGGCGTCACCGAGGACATGGGCGAGCTGCGGTTCAACACCGCGATCGCCAAGCTCATCGAGCTGACGAATCACCTGACCAAGTCGTCGGTGCGCTCGCGCACGATCATCGAGCCCCTCGTGCTGATGCTGGCCCCGCTGGCGCCGCACCTGGCCGAGGAGCTGTGGTCGCGACTGGGCCACGAGGACACGCTCACCTACGAGGCGTGGCCCGTCGCCGACGAGCAGTACCTCGTCCAGGACCTGGTGACGTGCGTCGTGCAGATCCAGGGCAAGGTGCGCGGCAAGCTCGAGGTGGCGGCCGACATCAGCGACGAGGACCTCACGGCCCTCGCGCTGGCCGAGCCGAACGTGGTCCGCACGATCGACGGCCGCGACATCCGCAAGGTCATCGTCCGCGCCCCCAAGCTCGTCAGCATCGTCGTCTGATCTCGATACTCCCCCGCAAGCGGGAGGTGCCCCCACGCCTCGCTTCGCTCGGCGGCACTCGATCACCGGGATCCGGCGATCGAGTGCGCGCGAGCGAAGCGAGAGCGTGTATCGAGATCACACCCGAGCCGCGCGGGTGTCGGTCCCGGGCCGCGCGTAGACGCCCCAGGCCACGACGAGCATGACGGCGTAGACGGCGGCGAAGGCCCACAGGCCTCCGGTGATGCCGAGCTCGGCGAAGGTGCGCGGCACGAAGAACGAGCCGAGCGCGCCGACGCAATCGGAGACTTCCGGTAGACCGAGCCGTGGAGGATGCCGGAAGCGGCGGGAAGGCCCACGCGAAGCGCTAGGTGCGAACCGGTAACACGACAGTGTCTAGCGACCGTGCTGGTCCGACGCTTCTTTCGCCCGGGACCTAGCGTGCGACATTGGAGGTGTGCCTCTTTCTGCCCATAAGGGGCGCCGAGCAGCGTCTGCGTGCGGGGGACACCGTTCTTCAGATAATCCGCTACGGGAGGCCTCGGCTGTGCGACCATCGGTCAAGCATGCCGACCCGGGGATCAGGATTGACAATGGAACTCGTATCCAACGCAGAACTACGCGCCGAGAAGGCTCAGAAGCTCACCGCCTTCTCGGGGCTTAACCTTCACCATGTTCGAAGTGAGGTTTCGGAAGCACTGAGCCACTTCGGCCGGATCGGCGTACTCGAGGAATACACGAAGCACGACATTACCCACATCGACTCGATGTTGGCGATGTACGACTGGTTGATCCCACAAGAATCACAGGCACAAATGACATCGGCTGACTGGCTGCTGTTGACGCTCTCAACCTATTTCCATGATTTCGGTTTGCTCGTAACGCGTGAGGAATTCGACGCGCGCGAGGATCTGCCTGCTTTCTTGACATACAAGAAGAGAATATTGGAGAACGACGACCCCAGTGTCCAAGATTATCGGTCACAGGTCGCTCAGATGGAGCAGGCCAGGGCTGAAGAATTCCTATACCAGGAATTCGTGCGCGAGAATCACGCCTCTCGGATCCGGGGGTGGCTACGCGATTCGCCGGATTCCTCGCTTGGAGGCGACCCGAACCTGCTGGCGGCCCTGCAGGCTCTGTTGAGACCACTGGAGGAGACTTTCCGTGATGACCTCGGAACTGTCTGCGAAAGTCACCATCTCGACGATCTGAACAATCTAAAGAAGTATCCGATTAGCCGGCCCTACGGATCCTCCTCAGAGGAGGAAGCAAATGTGCAGTATGCCGCACTCATGCTTCGGACCAGCGACTTGTTGCATATCACGAAGGATCGGGTTCCGTCGATGGCGGCACTCGTCATCAATCCTCGAAACCCGAAGAGCCAGACTGAGTGGGCGAAACAAAGGGCCGTACGATCTGTACGACCGAAGCCCGTAGCCATCCCCGAAGGTGAAGCGTCAATTCCGCCCTCGGATACTGTAGAGGTTCACGCTACCTTCAAGGATTCTGAAGGCTATTTCGGTCTGACGACCTATCTTTCCTATGCGTCGCGAGAACTGGCCCAGACGTTCGCGTGGTCGAAGGACAATCAGACCCATGGTCGTTCCGCGCTCACCTTTCCGTGGAGGAACGTTAGCTTCCAGCACATCGAGGCTAAAGGCTTCGTCGCCGAGCCGTTCGAATTTAAGATTGACCAAGGCAAGATCCTAGACCTTTTGACCGGTCACACGCTGTACAACGACACGGGTGTGGTTGTACGTGAGTTAGTGCAGAATTCGCTAGATGCGGTAAGGCTTCAGGATTACTTGTCAACAGGTTCGAACTATAAACCACGAGTGGATATTCGGTGGGATCCGGATTCGGAGATCTTAGAGATCACTGACAATGGGATCGGTATGACTCAGGATGTCATCGAGAAGAATTTCCTTCGGGTCGGTTCCTCGCGTTACCAAGAGCCGGACTTCAAGAAGAGCCATCCTGACTTCACTTCAATCAGTCGCTTCGGCATCGGTGTTCTTTCGACGTTCATGGTTGCCGACAATGTCTCAGTCACGACATCTAGCGAGAGCGAGGACCAAGCTCGTCAGCTCAGTCTTCGCGATGTGCACGGGCAATACCTTGTCCGTCTGTTGAAAAAGGATGACGTCGACGTCCCAGCTTCCGTGCGGAAGCACGGCACTTCTGTCGTCATCAAGCTGCGGCCGAGCGCTCAGTTGGATGACGTGGAAGCGATCCTTCGTCACTGGATCGTGGTGCCTGGCTGCGAAGTTACTCTGACGATCGGTGACGACGAACCGAAGGAGATCGGGTTCGACTCCACCGAGGCCGCGCTCAAGAACAGCTTGATTTCGGCGGATCTCGCTCGACCCAGGGACGGGAAACTCGTCAACCCGTATGGATCGGAAGTTCGGGTAGTGACTGAAGTGACCGACGGTACCGAAGTCTCATACGCCGTTGCATGGAGTCGTTGGCTCGAGGAGTGGGGGTACGTCCGCTACGACCCGAACGAGGAAGATCCCTTCGAGCGCTCGGCGGTCGGCTTCGGTACATGCATTGGGGGAGTCAGGGTCACTTCCGGCCCGCCTGGTTACGCGTCCGGCGGAATTGCGGCGATCGCGAACGCAACCGGCCCGCATGCCCCACGCACAAACGTTGCTCGGAGCGCCATCGAGAAAACAGACGAGTATGACAATCTGCTGCGTCGGGTATTCGCTGCATACGTGGGGCACATAGGCAAGGAGGTCGCCGCTCAGGTCGATCGGCGCGCCTCGGTAACTAGGGCGGCGCAGGAGGCTCGATTCCTCGCCGAGGATGTTGCTCGCCCTGAGCCAGCCTCACACGAGGTCAGGCGTGAAGTACTTCGTACGGCGCCCTTCATGATCGTCGAAGACTCTGCGGGGCGCAGCCTCAGGACGCTGGAGGATCTCGAAGCATTCGACGAGTTGGTCTCGATCGAGAGCACGACCATTTCTCACTACGAGCAGGTCCTACAGTCCGTCCGAGGAGCCCCAACTACATCCTTGCGAAACCTCATGGCGGCGCTCAACAGCGACGAAACCCTACCCACAGCTACTCTCGTATGCGGGCTTGGGCGTGGGGGCCTAGTGAACTCCATGTTCACTTCTGAGTGGGAGGTCGCGGGCCTAGAAACTGATGGGGCCAAGCGCACGCTGAGTGCAACCTGGAGGCGAAAGGGCGACACTCCAAGATGGTTGTCCGCAGGTCGCCGAACTTCGCTCCCCCCGACGATTGCCACAAGGATCGAGCGCGAGCAGAGTCTCGGTCGCGGCAATCAGGGGGTTGGGCGAATCTTGTTCGGCGATTCTTCGATTGACGTCGGCGCCGTGCAAGAGGGCCTGGTTGTTTGCCACGGACGCCTGCTCGTACTGCCCGGCCATCCGTTCCAGAGCATGAAGCCGGTGTCGGCGGAAATCCCGACGGCGGCACTGACCTATCTACGAGCTTGGGTTGCGGGAACGGTTACAGGTTTCACGCCGAATCGATATGGTCGTGCCTTCTCGGTACACGCACTCGACGAGGCGACCCGCGAACAATGGGACGGGAATATCCTGAAGGTGCTGGAGGACACAGGAGCCTTCGAGATCCTTGAGGAAGATTCGGTCCGACTCGCACTGCAGTCACCCGATCTTGAACCGCTCGATGTCGCCAGATGGGATCGTAGAACCTCGACGATCGACGACTTGGCGTGAAGTCCTTTGGCGTGGATCGCTGCGACGTATCGACTCGAGGCCACGACATCCGACCTTAAATCGGTGACTCTTGGCGCGGTCGGATCCGCGGTGAAAGGGCCGACTGCTGTTGTCCGATCGCGACCGCGGCCTTGGAACACTGCGTCTGATCGATGGATCTCAGAGTGCGCACCCACCTTGCTATGGAGGTACCCGAACGGCGTCGTTGAGTTGCTCGGACTCGGCATCTGTGGCCTGTGTACTCCAGGCCCGTGCCTAGCCTTGACCACTGAAGACTCACACACGGGCGGCGTGCGTGTCGGTCCCCGGCCGCGCGTAGACGCCCCAGGCGACGACGAGCATGACGGCGTAGACGGCGGCGAAGGCACACAGGCCTCCGGTGATGCCGAGCTCGGCGAAGGTGCGCGGCACGAAGAACGAGCCCAGCGCGCCGACGGCGCCCGCGATGCCGATGCAGCCGGCGGCGGCGCGGTGCCCGCGGGCGCGGGCGTCGTCGTCGTGTGCGCCGATCTGGAACGCGATCGGGATCATCCGGTAGACCGAGCCGTTGCCCACGCCCGCGGCGCCGAACAGCACGAGGAACAGGGCCAGGAAGAGCGCGAACGAGGCGTCCTCGAGCGTCAGCACCAGCCCGACCACGCCCGCGGCCATCGCGACGTAGGAGGCCATCGTGACGCGCGTGCCACCGAAGCGGTCGGCCAGCGCGCCGCCGAAGGGCCGCATCAGCGCGCCGGTCGCGGCGCCGAGGAACGCCATCGCGATCGGCACGTCGGGGTGCATCGCCTTCATGAGCGTGGGGAAGGTGAGCGAGAAGCCCAGGAACGAGCCGAACGTGCCGATGTAGAGGAACGAGATGACCCACGTGTGGGGGTTGCGGACGGCCAGCGCGTAGCTGCGCAGGTCGGAGCTCGTGTTCGAGAGGTTGTTCATGAGCAGCAGGGCAGCGAGCGCCGAGATGATGGCGGCGGGCACGAAGATCAGGCCGGCTCGCTCGAGCGCGACGCCGGCACCCGTCGTGATGATGAGCGGCACCACCAGTTGCACGACTCCGGTGCCGAGGTTGCCGCCGGCGGCGTTGATGCCGAGCGCCTTGCCCTTCTCGCGCTGCGGGTAGAAGAACGAGATGTTCACCATCGACGAGGCGAAGTTGCCGCCGCCGAGTCCGGCCAGGGAGGCCACCAGCAGCATCACCGCGAACGGGGTGCCCGGGTCGCTCACCGCCCACGCGAGCCCGAGCGCGGGGATCAGCAGCAGCAGGGCCGAGATCACGGTCCAGTTCCGCCCGCCGAACACCGGCACCATGAACGTGTAGAGCACGCGCATGGCCGCGCCCGCGAGCCCCGGCAGCGCGATCAGCCAGTAGAGCTGGTCGGTCGAGTAGGAGAAGCCGGCCGCGCCCAGGTTCGGGACGACCACGCTCCACACGCCCAGCATCATGAAGCCGAAGAACTCGGCGAAGACGGACACGGCGAGGTTGCGCCGCGCGATCGGGCGGCCCTCGGTCGCCCACTGGGCCTCGTTCTCGGGATCCCAGCCGTCGATCCACCGGCCGGGCCGGTGGACGAGGGAGGAGGTCTGCAGGTCGGTGTTCACGGTGGTCATCACGACTCCTGACGCAGGGCTGCTCGGATGGCCACGACCGTAGGAACGGCGCGTTTCGGCCGCCCGCGCCTGCCGGTAACCGGCCGGGAACGTTCTCCTCACAGGCGGTCCGTGACGATCGTGAGACCGATGTCATCGGTTGTTACATCCAGGTGTCGGGCCGGAAACCTGCGCCACGGACGCTGGAGGCATGACACGCAAGAGACTGATCGTCGCCGGCGCCGGCATGGTCGCCCGCCGCCTGGTGGAGGCCCTCGTCGAGCGCGGCGCCACCGCGCAGTGGGACATCGACGTGTTCGGTGAGGAGAGTCGTCCGCCCTACGACCGCGTCGCGCTCACCTCCTTCTTCACGGTGGCCGACCCCGACGAGCTGCTGCTCGGCGACCAGGCCCTGTGGCGGACGCCCGGCGTGCGACTGCACCGCAACGCGCGGGTCTCCGGGATCGACCGCGAGGCGAGGACGGTCACCGTCCACGGTCGCGAGGAGCACTACGACGAGCTCGTCCTGGCCACCGGCTCGTACGCCGCCGTCCCGCCCGTGGACGGCTCGGACCTGCCGGGCTGCTTCGTCTACCGCACGGTCGACGACGTCACCGAGCTGCGCACGTGGGTGCGCGATCGCGGCGAGCAGCTGGGCCACCCGGCGCGCGGTGTCGTGATCGGCGGTGGCCTGCTGGGCCTCGAGGCGGCCGGCGCGCTGCGCGAGCTCGGCGCCGAGTGCACCGTGGTCGAGTTCGCCGACCGGCTGATGCCCGTCCAGCTCGACCTCGCCGGCGGTCAGGCGCTGCGCCGCCTCATCGAGGGACTCGGCGTCGAGGTCCGCACGTCCACCGCGACGAAGTCGCTGCGCACCGGGCGCGGCACGAAGAAGGTCGGGCGCATGACGTTCGCCGACGGCGAGAGCATCCCCGCCGACGTCGTCGTCTTCGCGACCGGCGTGCGGCCGCGCGACGAGCTCGCCCGCGGGGCCGGCCTCGAGGTCCACCCGCGCGGCGGCGTGATGGCCGACGACGCCTGCCGCACGAGCGACGAGCACATCTGGGCGATCGGCGAGGTCGCCTGCATCGCCGACCGCGTCTGGGGCCTGGTCGGTCCCGGCTACACGATGGCCGAGGTCGTCGCGGACCGGCTGCTGGGCGGCGCGGCCGCGTTCACCGGCGCCGACCTCTCCACCAAGCTCAAGCTCATGGGCGTTGACGTCGCCAGCTTCGGCGACGCGTTCGCCGCGCAGGGCGGCAGCCTCGAGGTCGTCTACGCCGATCCGCTGGCGGGCGTGTACAAGAAGCTCGTCATGAGCGACGACGCCAGCACGCTGCTCGGCGGCATGCTCGTCGGCGACGCCTCGGCCTACACGAGCCTGCGCCCGATGGTCGACGCCGAGCTCGGCAGCGACCCGGCCGCGTGGCTCATGCCCGACGGGATCGAGCCGCCGTCGACCGGCGCGCTGCCCGACACCGCCACGGTGTGCTCGTGCAACAACGTGTCGGCGGGGGCGATCCGCTGCGCGATCAGCGGCGGCGAGTGCACGGACCTGGCGGGAGTGAAGGCGTGCACGAAGGCCGGCACCAGCTGCGGCTCGTGCGTCCCGCTGGTGAAGACGATCGTGAACGCCGAGCTCGAGGCGCAGGGCATCACCGTCAGCAACGCGCTGTGCGAGCACTTCGACCTCAGCCGCACCGAGCTGTACGAGGTCGTGCGGGCCACCGGCATCGGCTCGTTCAGCGAGCTGATCGCCCGGCACGGGCGGGGCCACGGCTGCGACATCTGCCGCCCCGTCGCGGCCTCGATCCTGTCGAGCCTGGGCCGCGGTCACGTGCTCGACCGCGAGAACGCCCGACTGCAGGACACGAACGACCACGTCATGGCCAACCTCCAGAAGGACGGCACGTACTCCGTGGTCCCGCGCATCCCCGGCGGCGAGATCACGCCCGAGGGCCTCATCGTCATCGGCCAGGTCGCGGCCGACTTCGGGCTCTACACGAAGATCACCGGCGGCCAGCGGATCGACCTGTTCGGCGCCCGCATCGACCAGCTGCCCGCGATCTGGAAGCGGCTCGTGGACGCGGGCTTCGAGTCGGGGCACGCCTACGGGAAGAGCCTGCGCACGGTGAAGTCGTGCGTCGGCCAGACCTGGTGCCGCTACGGCGTGCAGGACTCGGTGGGACTCGCGGTCGAGCTCGAGCTGCGCTACCGCGGCCTGCGCTCGCCGCACAAGATCAAGCTGGGCGTCTCGGGCTGCGCGCGCGAGTGCGCCGAGGCGCGCGGCAAGGACGTGGGCGTCATCGCCACCGACCACGGCTGGAACATGTACGTCGGCGGCAACGGCGGCTTCACGCCGCGGCACGCGCAGCTGTTCGCCGAGGACCTCAGCACCGAGGAGCTCGTGCAGGCCATCGACCGCTTCCTGCTCTACTACGTCCGCACGGCCGACCGGCTCCAGCGCACGGCCCCGTGGATCGAGTCGATCGAGGGCGGGATCGAGCACGTCCGCGACGTCGTCCTGAAGGACTCCCTGGGCATCGGCGCCGAGCTGGACGCGCAGATGGCCGAGCACGTCGAGAGCTACGCCGACGAGTGGGCGCAGACGCTGGCCGATCCCGAGAAGCTGGCCCAGTTCGGCTCCTTCGTGAACGCGCCCGACACGCCCGACCCCGACCTCGCGTACGTCGAGGTGCGAGGTCAGCGCCGCCCCGCCGACCCCGTCGTGATCGCCGGCGACCGTCTGCCCGTCCGAGGACTGGCTCGATGAGGGCGGCGGTGTCCGAGACGGCGTGGACGGCCGTGTGCACGGTGGACCGGCTCTGGGTCGACCGCGGCGCGGCGGCCCTGGTCGACGGTGAGCAGGTGGCGATCTTCCGCCTCCAGGACGGCGAGATCCTCGCGGTGGGCCACCGCGACCCGTTCACGGGGTCGAACGTCATCGCGCGCGGCCTGGTCGGGTCCCGCGGCGACGTCCCGACGGTGGCCTCGCCCCTGCACAAGCAGGTGTTCGACCTGCGGACCGGCGTGTGCCTCGACGAGCCCGCGGTCACGCTCGGCCGCTGGGACGTGCAGGTCGTCGACGACGTCGTGTGGCTGCGCCGGGAGGGCGCGTGACCCCTCACGGGCCGGTGCTCGCCGGGACCCGGATCCTCGTCACCGCGCAGCGGCGTGCCACCGACCTGGCCAGCGCCCTCGTGCGCCGCGGCGCGCAGGTCCACACGGCCGCGACGCTGGGCGTGGAGGCGCACATCGACGAGGCCACCCTCGTCGCGCGCACCCAGGACCTCATCGACGACCGTCCCGACGTCGTCGTCGTGACGACCGCGATCGGCTTCCGCAGCTGGCTCGAGACGGCCGAGTCGGTCGACCTGCTCGAGCCGCTGCACGAGGTGCTGGCCGCCGCGCGCATCGTCGCGCGCGGGCCGAAGGCGCGCGGCGCGATCCAGGCCGCCGGACTGGTGGCCGACTGGGTCGCGGAGTCCGAGACGTCGCGCGAGATGGCCGAGTACCTCGTCGCCGAGGGCGTCGACGGACTGCGGATCGCGGTGCAGCACCACGGCGCGGGCGACGACGGTCTCGAGTCCGCCGTCACCGCGGCGGGCGCGTCCACCGTCCCGCTGGTCGTCTACCGCTGGGGCCCGCCGCCGGACCCCGAGGCCGTCGAGCGCTCCGTGCGCGACGCGGCCTGCGGCGGCTTCGATGCCATCGTCTTCACCTCGGCGCCCGGCGCCAGCGCGTGGCTGCGCGTCGTGCGCGAGCTCGGCGTGCTGCCCGAGCTGCTGGAGCTGGCGGGGGAGGGCCGGCTCGTCCTGGCGGCGGTCGGACCCGTCACCGCCGAGCCGCTCGTCGTCGCCGGGTTCGACCCCCTCGTGCCCGACCGCGGTCGTCTGGGCGCGCTCGTCCGCTCGGTCGTCGTGCACTTCGGCCGCGACGACCTCGGGATCGACGTCGCGACAGGTCGGCTGCGCGTGCACGCCACCGCCGCGACCCTCGACCACGAGGTGCTGCCGCTGCCGCCGGCCGGTCTGGCCGTGCTGCGGCTGCTGGCCTCCGAGCCGGGAGCGGTGTTCACCCGCGAGCAGGTGCTGTCCGTCCTGCCGCGCGCCACGGACGATCCGCACGCCGCCGACGTCGCCGTCGGCCGGCTGCGCGAGGCGCTCGGCGACCGCCGCCTCGTCGGCACCGTCGTCAAGCGCGGCTACCGACTGGAACCGCACACCCTGGAGAGGCCCGCATGAGCGCACCCGTCCTGATCGCCTGCAGCCACGGCACCCGCTCGGAGCGCGGGGCCACCGCCGTCAGCGCCCTGGTGGACGCCGTCCGGGCCGCCTCGGGCCTGGAGGTCGTCCCGACGTGGGTCGACGTGCAGGAGCCGGCGCTGCCCGAGGTCGCCGCGTGGCTCGGTGACCGCCCGGCGGTCGTCGTGCCGCTGCTGCTCTCGGCGGGCTACCACGTGCACCACGACATCGCGGGCGTCGTCGCGCGCCGTCCGGCGCACATCGCGGCCGCGCCGCTCGGCCCGCACGAGGCGGTCACCGACGTGCTCGTCTCGCGGCTGCACGACGAGGGTCTCGCGCCGGACGACGTCGTGGTCCTCGGCGCCTCCGCGTCCAGCGACCCGCGTGCCCTCGCCGACCTCCGGGCGACCGCCGAGGACCTCTCCGTCAGACTCGACCGTGAGGTCGCGCTCGGCCACGTCGGCCACTGCGGCACACCCCTCTCGGAGGTCGTGGCGTCGGTTCGCCGTCCGGGCCGACGGGTCCTCGTGGCGAGCCATCTGCTGGCTCCCGGGCACTTCCACGACGCGCTCGGGCGGGCCGGTGCGGACGTGGTGACGGCGCCTCTGCTCGACGAGCGGACGCCCGACGAGCGCCTCGTCCGCCTCGTGCTCGAGCGGTACGAGCAGGCCCGGGCCCGCGAGCTGGCGACGGCGGTCTGACGTGGTGCGCACGGTCTGCGGGTACTGCGGCGTGGGCTGCGGCCTCACCCTGCAGGTCGAGCGACGTCACGACCAGGTCCTCGTCACGGGCGCGACGGGAACCCCCGACCACCCGGCCAACGCGGGCCGGCTGTGCACGAAGGGTGCGACGACGGCCGACCTGCTCGCCGCGCCGGGACGGATGGAGAAGGCCTCGATCCGCTCCGACCGCTCGGCGGACCGGGTCGAGGTGGGCATCGAGGCCGCGCTCGACGAGGCGGCCGCCCGCTTCCGCGCCGTGATCGACGAGCACGGACCCGACGCGGTCGCGCTGTACGTTTCGGGCCAGATGTCGCTCGAGGCGCAGTACCTTGCGACGAAGCTGGCCAAGGGCTACCTGCGCACGGTCAACATCGAGTCGAACTCGCGGCTGTGCATGGCCAGCGCGGGCACGGGCTACAAGCAGTCCCTCGGGGCGGACGGGCCGCCGGGCTCGTACGACGACTTCGACCACGCCGACCTGTTCCTCGTGATCGGCTCGAACATGGCCGACGCCCACCCGATCCTGTTCCTGCGGATGATGGAGCGGGTCAAGGCCGGCGCGCGACTCGTCGTCGTGGACCCGCGGCGCACCGCGACGGCCGAGAAGGCCGACCTCTTCCTCCAGGTCCGCCCCGGCACCGACCTCGCCCTCCTCAACGGTCTGCTGCACCTCCTCGTCGAGGCCGACGCGGTCGACCGCGGGTTCGTCGCGGAGCACACCCGCGGCTGGGAGGACGTCGAGGCGATGGTCGCGGCGTACGACCCGGACTCGGTGGCCGCCACCACCGGCATCGCCGCCGACGACCTGCGCACCCTCGCCGGCTGGATCGCCGAGGCCGACGACTGGATGAGCTGCTGGACGATGGGCCTCAACCAGTCCACGCACGGCACGTGGAACACCAACGCGCTGGTCAACCTGCACCTCGCGACGGGCGCGATCTGCCGCACGGGGTCCGGGCCGTTCTCCCTCACGGGCCAGCCGAACGCGATGGGCGGACGCGAGATGGGCTACATGGGGCCCGGCCTGCCGGGCCAGCGCTCCGTCGGCTCCGCCGCCGACCGTGCGTTCGTCGAGGAGGTCTGGGGTCTCGAGGCCGGCACGATCCGCGACGAGGTCGGTCGCGGCACGATCGACCTCTTCGAGCAGCTCGCCGCCGGAGACGTCCGCGCCGCGTGGATCATCTGCACCAACCCGGTGCACTCCGTCGCGAACCGCTCCACCGTCGTCGCCGGGCTGGCCGCAGCCGACGTCGTCGTGGTGCAGGACGCCTACGCCGAGAACGAGACGCTGGCACACGCCGACATCGCCCTGCCCGCCGCGCTGTGGACCGAGGCCGAGGGCGTCATGGTCAACTCCGAGCGGAACCTGACGCTGTGCCGGCCGGCGGGCCCGCCGCCCGGCGACGCGCGCGCGGACTGGCGGCTGATCGCCGACATCGCCACGCGGCTCGGGTTCGGCGAGGCGTTCGCCTTCGACAGCGCCGAGGAGGTCTTCGACGAGATCCGCGCCTTCGCCAACCCCGCCACGGGCTACGACCTGCGCGGCGCCGACTACGACCGCCTGCGCGAGGGCCCGCTGCAGTGGCCGTGCCCGCCGGACGGCGAGCGCAGGAATCCGATCCGCTACGTCGAGGACGGCGTGGTGAGGTTCCCGACGCCCGACGGTCGTGCCGTGTTCCACGCCCGGCCACACCTCGCGCCCGCCGAGCTGCCGGACGACGAGTTCCCCGTGGTCCTCAACACCGGGCGCCTGCCGCACCAGTGGCACACCATGACCAAGACCGGGAAGGTCGCGCAGCTCAACCGGCTGAATCCCGACCCCTTCGTCGAGGTCCACCCGGACGACGCGGCCGCGCTCGGTATCGGCGAGGGCTCGGCCGTCCGGGTCGTCTCGCGCCGCGGGGAGGTCGAGCTGCCGGCGGTCGTCACCGACCGCGTCCTGCCCGGCACGTGCTTCGCGCCGATCCACTGGGGCGAGATGACGGGGGAGGGGCTCGCCGTCAACGCCGTCACGCACGACGCCGTCGACCCCGACTCGCTCCAGCCCGAGTTCAAGTACTGCGCCGTGCGGCTCGAGCGCGCCCCGATCCGGCTGCCCGTCACGCCGCCGCGACCCACGTCCGAGGTCGAGACGGCCTGGCTGGCGGGGTTCCTCGCGGCGAGGACGCAGGCCGGTCTCCCGGCGTCGGCGCCGGTCGGTCCCGAGGTGCGCGCGTGGTTCGCCGAGGTGCTGGCCGCCCTCGCTCCGGAAGAGGAGTCCGGCGAGGCGGACGTCACGGTCCTCACGGCCTCGCAGACCGGCCGCGTCGAGGACCACGCGCCGCAGCTCGTCGAGCTGCTCCGCGCCCGCGGCATCTCCACGGCCCACCGCTCGATGCGCGACGCCGGCGACCTGCGCGGCACCGTCCTGTTCGTCACCAGCACGACCGGCGACGGCGACCCGCCCACCGAGGCGGTCGGGCTGTGGCGCCGGCTCGCCGCGCCCGACGCGCCCCGCCTGGAGGACCTCCGCTTCAGCGTGCTGGCCTTCGGCGACTCCGCCTACGCCGACTTCTGCGGCTTCGGGCGGCGTCTCGACGAGCGGCTGGCCGAGCTCGGAGCCCGGCGACTGGCTCCGAGGACGGAGTGCGAGCCTGCGTACGACGCTCCCGCCGCCGCTTGGCTCGAGGCGGTCGGTCGCGCCCTCGGGGCGACGGACGTGCCCGTCGTCTCGCGGACGAAGCGGCCCGCCCTGGCGACTCGTCTCACCCGCAACGAGCTGCTCACCGCGCCGGGATCGTCGAAGGAGGTCCGCCGGATCGGCTTCCACCTGCCCGACGACTCGCTCACGTACGAGCCCGGCGATGCGCTGGCGGTCTCACCGCGCGTCGACCCGGCGTACGTCGACGCCTGGCTGACCCTCACCGGCCTCGACGGCGACGCGCTCGTGGACGCCGACGGCGAGCCCGTGCGCCTCGCCGATGCCCTCGTCGAGCGGTACGACCCCGTGACGATCACCCCGGCGGTCGTCAGGCTCGTGATCGAGCGTCACCGCGGGACGATCACCGACCTGCCCGACCCGGACGACCGCCAGGCCGTGCAGGAGTGGGCGTGGGGCCGGCAGGTGGTCGACCTCCTGCACGACCACCCGACCCTGGCGCGGCTCGACCAGTGGCTCGACGTGCTGCAGCCGCTCACGCCGCGGCAGTACTCGATCTCGTCGAGCCCGCTGGAGGACCCGCGCGAGGTGCAGGTGACCGTCGGCGTCGTGCGCCACCGCGTGCACGGTCCCGAGCGCCACGGCATCTGCTCGGGCTTCCTCGCCGACCGCGCGGACGACGTCCGGGTGCACGTGCAGCGCCAGCGCCACTTCCGGCCGCCCGCCGACCCGTGCGCCGCGGCGATCATGGTCGGTCCCGGCACGGGCATCGCGCCGTTCCGCGGCTTCCTCGCGCACCGCGCGCTGGCGGGCGAGACCGGCCGGAACTGGCTGATCTTCGGCGACCGCAACGAGGACACCGACTTCCTGTACCGCGACGAGCTCGAGCGGTGGCGCGACGAGGGCGTGCTGACACGTCTCGACGCCGCGTTCTCGCGCGACCAGGACCGCCGTGTCTACGTGCAGGACCGGATGCGCGAGCACGGCGCCGAGCTGTGGCGCTGGCTCGACGAGGGCGCCCACTTCTACGTGTGCGGTGACCGGGTGCACATGGCCAAGGACGTCGAGGCGACGCTGCTCCACCTCGCCGAGCGGCACGGTGGCCTCGGGCGAGAGGCGGCGCGCGACTGGCTCGCGGGCCTCGCCGACGAGGGGCGCTACGCCAAGGATGTGTACTGATCTCGATAGGGTCACGAGCATGACCGTGGCCGTCGTCACCGACTCGACCGCGTCGTTGGATCCCGACGACGCGGCGCGCGAGGGCATCACCGTCGTGCCCACGACCGTCATCATTGGGGCGCGCGTCTACACCGAGGGCGTCGACGTCACGTCGCACATGATCGCCGACGCGCTCGCCGACAACGTGCCCGTCAGCACGTCGCGACCGTCGCCCGAGACGTTCCAGGCCGTCTACCGCGCGCTCGCGTCCACGGGCGTCGACGAGATCGTCTCGGTCCACATCAGCTCGAAGGTCTCCGGCACCGTCGATGCCGCACGCCTGGCCGCCGACCGCGTCGACGTGCCGGTCCGTGTCGTCGACACGATGCAGGTCGGCCTGGCCACGGGATTCGCCGCCGGGGCGGCCGCCCGCGCGCGCGACGCCGGCGGCACGCCCGAGGAGGTCGAGGCCGCGGCTCTCGCGTCCGCCGGCTCGGCCCGGGTGCTGCTCTACGTCGACACCCTCGAGTACCTGCGCCGCGGCGGCCGGATCGGTCGCGCCGCCGCCCTCATCGGCTCGGCGCTCGCGGTGAAGCCCATCCTCACGCTCGAGGACGGCGAGGTGACGCCGCTGGAGAAGGTCCGCACGTCGTCCAAGGCGCTCGCCCGCGTGGAGGCGCTCGCGGTGGAGGCCGTCCGGGGGTACGCCGGCGACTACGACATCGGCGTGCTGCACCTCGCGAGCGAGGAGGTCGCGGTCCGCGTCGCCCAGTCGCTCGCGCATCAGCTCGAGCGCTCCGAGATCCCCGTCGACGAGGTCGGCGCGGACATCGGCGCCCACGTCGGCCCCGGGATGATCGCGGTCACCGTCAGCGCCCGCTGATCCACAGGCGGCGCCGAGTCGTCGCGACGGTCCACAGGCTCGCGACGACGGGTTCCGCGCCGGGGCCGGCGATTCCTAGGGTCGCGGCATGGTTCCCGTCCCGCCCGAGACCCGCGCCCAGGTCGCACGGCAACGCCTGGCCGAGCTGGCCGCGACGTTCGACGCGACGCTCCCCGATCCCGACCGTCCGCCACCGGGCCGGCGCCGCAAGCCGCGCCGGGTGCTGCGGCCCGTGCACGTCCGGTTCGCCGTGGTCGTGGGCGGCGCGGCCGCGGTCCTCGTCGTCTGGTGGCTGCTGGCCGGCCGGCCGCAGGAGGTCGCCGTGCCCGACCCCACACCGGTCGCGGTGAGCGAGGGCGCCCCCGCGGCCTCCGCGCCCGCGACCCTCGTCATCGACGTGGCGGGGCGGGTGCGTCGGCCCGGCATCGTCACGCTGCCCCCGGGCTCACGGGTGCACGAGGCGATCGAGGCCGCCGGCGGTACGAAGGGCAAGGTCGACACCGCCTCGCTGAACCTCGCGCGCGTGCTCAGCGACGGCGAGCAGGTCGTGGTGGGCGGGCCCTCGACCGGTGCGGCGCCCGCCGGCGACGGCGCCCCCGCGACCGTCAACCTCAACTCCGCCGACGTGGTCGCCCTCGACGCCCTGCCCGGCGTCGGCCCCGTGACCGCCGAGGCGATCGTGTCGTGGCGCGACGAGAACGGGCCGTTCCGGTCGGTCGAGGACCTGCTCGACGTGAAGGGGATCGGCGAGGCGACCCTGGCCGACCTGCGTGACCGGGTCGCGCTCTGACCTGCGGGTCGTCCCGGCCGCGCTCGCGGTGTGGGCGGCCGCCGCGGCGCTCAGCCGTGCGGCGCCCGCGTGGTCGTTCGGTGCCGCCCTCGTGGGCGCCGTGGTCCTCGCGCTGGGCTGGCGCCGCCCGGTCCTCGCGTTCCCCGCCGCGGCCCTCGTGCTGGTCGCGGTCACGTGTGGCTGGCGCGTGACGGCGGTGGAGGCCTCGCCCGTCATGGCACTCGCCGAGCGGGGGACCACCGTCCGCGCGGAGGTCCAGGTGCGCGAGGAGGGTCGCGTGTACATCGCACCTTCCGGCCCCGGCACCGTCGCCCCCGTGACGGTGCGCGTGGTGGAGACCCGTGGCCGGACGTGGGAGGTGCGGGTGCGCGCCACGATGTTCGTCGAGGGGTCGCAGTCGCTCGTCACCGGCACCCAGCTGGCGGTCCGCGCCGAGCTCTCGCCCGCCGACGGCCGGGACGAGGCGGCCGTCCTGCGGGTGCGCGAGTGGCGCACCGTCGGCTCCGGGCCGGGGTGGTGGCGCTGGAGCGAGGTCGTCCGCGACGGAGTGCGCGACGGCGTCGACCACCGGGACGACCAGGCCGCGGCGCTCGTTCCCGCCCTGGTCGCCGGGGACGAGACCGGCCTCTCCGAGCGGACCCGCGAGGAGTTCGCGACGACCGGCCTCACCCACCTGCTCGCCGTCTCCGGCGCGAACCTCACGATCGTGCTCGGCATCGTGCTGCTGGGGCTGAGGGCCGTCGGCGCGTCCCGGCGCGTGGTGCTGGCCGCGGGCGTCCTCACGGTGATCGCGTTCGTGCTCGTGGCGCGACCCGAGCCCAGCGTGCTGCGCGCGGCGGTGATGGGGTCGGTCGCGCTCGCCGGACTCCTCGTCGGTCGCACGGGCGCGGGACTGCGCGCGCTCGCGTGGTCGGTGATCGGCCTCGTCGTGCTGGACCCGTGGCTCGCGACGCGCGCCGGGTTCGTCCTGTCGGTCTGCGCCACGGCCGGCATCATCACGGTCGCGCCTCCGCTGGCGCGGCGTCTCCGCTGGCTGCCGGGACCCCTGGCCACGGCGGTGGCCGTGCCCATCGCGGCCCACCTCGCCTGTCTACCGGTCGTCACGTCGCTGAGCGGCGAGATCTCCCTGGTCGCGGTCTTCGCGAACGTCGTGGTGGCGCCGGCGGTCGCGCCCGCCACGGTCGCCGGGCTCTCCGCGGGACTGCTCGACCTCGTCTGGGCGCCCGTCGCGGCGGTGCCCGGCACGGTGGCGTGGGCGTCGGCCTCGGTGATCGTCGCCGTCGCCCGCGTGGGCGCCTCCGTCCCGGGCGCCTCGGTCGCGTGGCCGTGGCCGTGGTGGACGCTGGTCCCGCTGGTGCCGGCGATCGGCGTCGCCCTCTGGTGGCTCGTCCGTCGACCGGCCCTCACCGTCGGCGTCACCCTCGGCCTGCTCGTGGCGATCGTCCGGACGCCCACGCCGGACTGGCCGCCGCGGGACGTCGTCGTGGTGGCGTGCGACGTGGGCCAGGGCGACGGGTTCGTCGTGCCGACGGGTCCGGGGGAGGCGATCGTCGTCGACGTCGGGCAGGAGCCCGGGCCCATCGACCGCTGCCTCACCGAGCTGGGCGTCGAGCGCATCCCGCTGCTCGTGCTCACCCACGGCGACGCCGACCACGTCGAGGGCTGGCGCGGTGCGGTCCGGGGACGCGAGGTCGAGGTGCTCGCCGATGGACCCTCGGGCGGCCCGGACGTGCCGGCTGCGCGCCGCGTCCGCCTGCTGTCGGGCAGCACCCTCGAAGTCGGGGACGTGCGCCTCGAGGTGCTCTGGCCGCGCGCCGACGCCGAGCGCGTCGCGCCCGAGGCGCGCAACGACGTGAGCGTGGTGCTGCGGGCCACCGTCCGCGGGCACCGGATCCTGTTCACCGGCGACCTCGGGGAGGAGGCGCAGCGCGGGCTCGGCCGACTCCACCCCGACCTGGCCGCCGACGTGCTGAAGGTGGCGCACCACGGCAGCGCCGACCAGTGGCCCGGGCTCGTCGAGCGGGTCGCGCCCGCGGTCGCGCTGATCGGCGTGGGCGCCGACAACGCGCACGGCCATCCCACGGCGGCGGCCCTCGACGCGCTGGCCTCGCACCGGGTCTCGGTGTGGCGCACCGACACCTCGGGCACGGTCGCGGTGGTCGACCGCGACGGGCGGCTCGTCGTGTCGGCGCGGTGACCTATTCTCGGGACGTGGCGAACCCGTTCGGCAAGATCCTGCTGGTCACCGGCAACTCCGAGTTCCTCTCCGACCGCGCCCGGCGCCAGGCCGTCGCGCAGGTCCGCGAGGCGGCGCCCGAGGCCGAGATCGCCGAGTCGTCCGCCTCCTCGCTCGCCCCGGGGGAGTTCACCGCGCTCACCAGCGCGTCGCTGTTCAGTCAGGCCACGGCCGTCGTGCTCACCGACCTGCAGGACCTCGGCGAGCAGGTCGCCGCCGAGCTGCTCCAGTACGCCGCGTCCCCGTCCGACGACACCGCGGTCGTCCTCGTGCACGGTGGGGGAGCGAAGGGCAAGGGCCTGCTCGACAAGCTCCGCAAGACCGCGGCCGTCAGCGAGGTCGCCCAGCAGGCGCCGAAGTACGAGCGCGACCTCATCGCGTGGGTCCGGCAGGAGGCGCGCTCGCGGGGCCGTGCGATCGACGACAAGGGCGCGGCGCTGCTCGTGGCGGCGGTCGGCTCCGACCTGCGCTCGCTCGCGGCGGCTGTCGACCAGCTGGTCACCACCCTCGCCGAGGGGGAGCGGCTCGACGCCACGGTCGTCGGGCGCTACTTCGGCGGGCGCGCCGAGGTGCGCGGCTACGAGATCGCCGACGCGGCCCTCGACGGTCGGCTCGACCTCGCGCTCGAGCGGGCCCGGTGGGCCGAGGCCGCGAAGGTCGCGCCGCTGCTCATCACCGCGGCGCTGGCCTCGGGACTGCGCCAGCTGGCGCGCGTGGCCACGGCCGACCCCGGGCTCCGCGACGCCGACCTGGCCCGCGAGGTGGGCGCGCCGCCGTTCAAGATCCGCACGCTGCGCCAGAGCGCCCGCGGCTGGACCGAGGCCTCACTGCGCCAGGCGCTCGACGCCGTCGCCCGCGCCGACCTCGCGGTCAAGGGCGGCTCGGCCGAGCCGGGTCACGCGGTCGAGCGGATGATCATCGACATCGCGGTCGCGCGCTCGCGCGGCTGACCCCGAACGCACGAACGCCCCGCCACCCATCGGGTGCGGGGCGTTCGAGGCGGAACTCAGAGAGCGGCGGCCTTCTTGGCGATCGCCGACTTGCGGTTCGCAGCCTGGTTCTTGTGGATGACACCCTTCGAAGCAGCCTTGTCGAGCTTCTTCGCGGTGTCGGCGGCGAGGACCTTGGCCTCGTCGGCGTTGCCGGCCTCGACGGCCTCCTGGAAGCGGCGAACCGAGGTCTTCAGTGCCGAGCGCACGGACTTGTTGCGCTCGCGCGCGGCCTCGTTCTGCCGGTTGCGCTTGATCTGCGACTTGATGTTCGCCACGGCAAACCTGTTCTTTCGTCGTTCTGGGTGATGAGAAGTCTGGTCGCGTCCGAGCCCGTCGTACGGTGGGCTGGACACGCAATCGTCAATGCTACCAGCGCTGACGGTCGGTCCTCAAATCCGGTGCGTCTCGTAGGCTTCGGGGCGTGCAGCTCCTCTACGACATTCTGGTCTGGGTCCACATCGCGTGCTGGGTCGCGGCCCTCGTCCTGTGGGCCATGTCGCTCAAGGCCCCCCGCGTCCCGAAGGGCATGGCGCACGCCGTCGCCACCGCCCTGGTCATCGGCATCGTGCTGACCGGCATCGGCTCGGCCAGCGAGGCCGTCCACGACCCGAACAACGCCAAGGTGGGCGTCAAGTTCGTCATCGCCGCGGTCGCCACCGCGCTCGCGTTCATGAAGCAGAAGCTCCCCGCGCCGAACCCGTGGGGACACGTCGTGGCGGCGCTGGTGCTCGTCAACGTCGTGATCGCTTACGCCTGGCGCTGATCGGCTGTCACGACCCCTGTGCGGGTCGTGGACAATGGATCTCACCATGACGCGCCCCACCACCGCCCCGGCCCCGGGGTCGACGCCGCCCGACCTGCTGCGGAACTTCTGCATCATCGCGCACATCGACCACGGCAAGTCGACGCTCGCCGACCGCATGCTGCAGCTGACCGGCGTCGTCGACGAGCGCGCCGCCCGTGCGCAGTACCTCGACCGCATGGACATCGAGCGCGAGCGCGGCATCACCATCAAGAGCCAGGCCGTGCGGATGCCGTTCACGAAGTCCGACGGCGACGACGCGGGCACGACCTACGTGCTCAACATGATCGACACGCCCGGGCACGTCGACTTCACGTACGAGGTCAGCCGCTCGCTCGAGGCGTGCGAGGGCGCGATCCTGCTGGTCGACGCGGCCCAGGGCATCGAGGCCCAGACGCTGGCGAACCTCTACCTGGCGATGGACGCCGACCTGCACATCATCCCCGTGCTCAACAAGATCGACCTGCCCGGCGCGCAGCCGGAGAAGTACGCCGAGGAGATCGCCGGGATCATCGGCGGGAACCCCGACGACGTGCTGCGGGTCTCGGCCAAGACGGGCCAGGGCGTCGAGGCGCTGCTGAACCTCATCGTCGACGAGGTCCCGCCGCCCGAGGGCGATCCCGACGGCCCGCCGCGCGCGCTGATCTTCGACTCCGTCTACGACACCTACCGCGGCGTCGTGACCTACGTCCGTGTGGTCGACGGCAAGCTCAGCCACCGCGACAAGATCAAGATGATGTCCACCGGCGCGGTGCACGAGATGCTCGAGGTCGGCGTCATCAGCCCCGAGCCCGTCAAGGAGGACCACCTCGGCGTCGGCGAGGTCGGCTACCTCATCACGGGCGTGAAGGAGGTCCGCCAGAGCCGCGTCGGCGACACCGTCACGTCGGCTACGAAGCCGGCCTCCGAGCCGCTCGGCGGCTACCAGCACCCGAACCCGATGGTGTTCTCCGGCCTGTACCCGATCGACGGAGACGACTTCTCCACGCTGCGCGACGCGCTCGAGAAGCTGCAGCTCAACGACGCGGCACTGGTCTACGAGCCCGAGTCGTCCGGCGCCCTGGGCTTCGGCTTCCGCATCGGCTTCCTGGGCCTGCTGCACCTCGAGATCGTTCGCGAGCGGCTCGAGCGCGAGTTCAACCTCGACCTCATCTCGACCGCGCCGAACGTGGTCTACCGCATCGAGCTGGAGGACGGCAGCGAGCACGTCGTCACCAACCCGAGCGAGTACCCGAACTCGGGCAAGATCGCGAAGGTCTACGAGCCCGTCGTCTCGGCCACGATCCTCGCGCCGTCGGACTACATCGGCACGATCATGGAGCTCTGCCAGGCGCGTCGCGGCCAGCTCGGCGGCATGGACTACCTGTCCGAGGACCGCGTCGAGATCCGCTACACGCTGCCCATGGGCGAGATCATGTTCGACTTCTTCGACGCGCTGAAGTCGCGCACCAAGGGCTACGCCTCGCTGAACTACGAGCTCGCCGGCGAGCAGGCCGCCGACCTGGTGAAGGTCGACATCCTGCTCCAGGGCGAGGTGGTCGACGCGTTCAGCGCGATCGTGCACCGCGACAGCGCCTACACCTACGGCGTCGCGCTCGCGGGCAAGCTCAAGGAGCTCATCCCGCGCCAGCAGTTCGAAGTGCCGATCCAGGCCGCCATCGGCGCGCGCGTCATCGCCCGCGAGAACATCCGCGCGATCCGCAAGGACGTCCTCGCCAAGTGCTACGGCGGCGACATCAGCCGCAAGCGCAAGCTGCTGGAGAAGCAAAAAGAGGGCAAGAAGCGCATGAAGATGGTCGGCCGCGTCGAGGTCCCCCAGGAGGCCTTCATCGCCGCCCTCTCCACCGGGGACGCCAAGCAGTCCTGAGCCCGCTGGCCGGGACTGTGACGAGAATCGCCCGCGTGGCCCGTACGCGCGGGTAGGGTGACGGGCATCACAGTGTCGACCGTCCCCCGGGAGCTCTCCGATGTCCGTCTCCGCCGCTGACCAACTCACGATCGTCCAGAACCGCGCCCGGAGCGTCGGTGAGCTGTTCTTCAGCCGCGTCGACGCGTCGGGTCCCCGGGAGGCGTTCCGCTACCCCGATGCCGACGAGAACTGGCACTCGCTGACCTGGACCCAGTCCGGCGAGAAGGTCACGAAGCTCGCCGCAGGCCTCGTCGCATTGGGCATCGAGCCCGAGGAGCGCGTCGCGATCGCGTCGGGCACGCGCATCGAGTGGATCCTGTCCGACCTCGCCATCAACTCCGCGGGCGCGGCCACGACCACCGTCTATCCCAGCACGGTGACCAACGACGTCGTCTACATCCTGGCCGACTCCGAGAGCCGGGTCGTGTTCGCCGAGGACGACAGCCAGGTCGCGAAGCTGCGCGAGGGGCGTTCGGAGCTGCCGCAGGTGGCGAAGGTCGTCGTCTACGAGGGCGAGACCGACGGCGACTGGGTCATCTCCTTCCAGGACCTGCTCGACCTCGGCGAGAAGCACCTCGCCGACCACCCGGGCGTCGTCCAGGAGCGCATCGCCGCGACCGGACCCGAGTCGCTGGCCACGCTCATCTACACCTCGGGCACCACGGGCCGCCCCAAGGGCGTCCGCCTCGTGCACGACTGCTGGACCTACGAGGGCGCCGCCGTCGCCGCGCCGGGGTTCCTCTCGATCGACGACCTCGAGTACCGCTGGCTGCCGATGGCCCACTCGTTCGGCAAGGTGCTGCTGACGACGCAGCTCGCCGTCGGCTTCCCGTGCGCGGTCGACGGCCGCGTGCCGAAGATCGTCGAGAACCTCGCGGTCGTGAAGCCCACGTTCATGGGCGCCGCGCCGCGCATCTTCGAGAAGGCCTACGGCCGCATCGTCGGCATGATGGAGGAGGAGGGCGGCCCCAAGCTCAAGCTCTTCCACTGGGCCGAGCGCGTCGGCCTCCAAGTCTCGCGCCTCACCCGCGCCGGCAAGCCCGTGCCGCTGCCGCTCAAGGTGCAGCACGCGATCGCCGACAGGCTCGTGTTCTCCAAGGTCCGCGACCGCTTCGGCGGCCGCGTCCGGTTCTTCATCTCCGGCGCCGCCTCGCTCTCCACCGACATCGCCGAGTGGTTCCACGCCGCCGGCATCCTCGTGCTGGAGGGCTACGGCCTCACCGAGACCTCGGCCGGCGCCGTCGTCGCCCACCCGGACGACTTCAAGATCGGCACGGTCGGCCGCCCGTTCCCCGGCTCGGAGGTCAAGATCGCCGAGGACGGCGAGGTCCTCATCAAGGGCCCGAACGTCATGCGCGGCTACCACAACCTCGAGACCGAGTCGGCGTCCGCGCTGACCGACGACGGCTGGCTCGCCACGGGCGACATCGGCGAGTTCGACGCCGACGGCTTCCTGCGCATCACCGACCGCAAGAAGGACCTGTTCAAGACCTCGGGCGGCAAGTACGTCGCGCCGTCGCACATCGAGGGCATCTTCAAGGCCGTGTGTCCGCTGGCCAGCCAGATGGTGGTTCACGGCAACGACCGCAAGTTCTGCTCGGCGCTCATCACGCTCGACCCCGACGCCGTCGACGGCTGGGCCGAGCACCACGGCATGGCCGGCAAGTCCTACCAGGAGATCGTGTCGTCGCCGGGCATCCAGCAGCAGATCGCGCAGGACGTCGAGGAGCTCAACGCGAAGCTCAACCCGTGGGAGACGATCAAGAAGTGGGCCGTCCTGGACCACGACCTGTCGATCGAGTCCGGGGAGATCACGCCCAGCATGAAGGTCAAGCGCCGGGTCGTGGAGGAGCGCTACGCGGACGTGCTCGACGGCTTCTACGCCGAGGCCTGACGGACCGCCACGTACCCTTGGTGCGTGGCGCTCGGCATCTACCTGCACGTGCCGTTCTGCTCCGTGCGGTGCGGCTACTGCGACTTCAACACGTACACCGCCGACGAGCTCGGCGGGCCCGACGTCGTCGGCGCGTCGCGCACCACGTACATCCAGGCGGCGCTGCGCGAGCTCGACCTCGTGCCCGAGCGCACGGTCGACACCGTCTTCGTCGGCGGCGGCACGCCGTCGCAGGTGCCGGCCGGCGACCTCGTGCGGTTCCTGAAGGCGGTCGACGCGCGCGGCGGGCTGGCCCCCGGCGCCGAGGTCACCACCGAGGCCAACCCCGACAGCGTCTCGCCCGAGTCCCTCGCCGAGCTGCGCGAGGGCGGCTTCACCCGGATCTCGTTCGGCATGCAGTCGGCCGTGCGGCACGTCCTGTCGGTGCTCGACCGCACGCACGACCCCGAGCGCGTCCCGCAGGCCGTGGCGTGGGCACGCGACGCCGGCTTCGAGCAGGTCAGCCTCGACCTCATCTACGGCTCGCCCACCGAGACCATGGAGGACTGGCGCCACACGGTGGAGTCGGCGCTGGAGATGGAGCCCGACCACATCAGCGCCTATGCCCTGATCGTCGAGGACGGCACCGCCTTCGCCCGCAAGGTCCGTCGCGGTGAGGTCGTCATGCCCGACGACGACGAGACCGCGGACAAGTACCTGCTGGCCGACGACCTGCTCGAGGCCGCGGGGCTGCGCTGGTACGAGCTGTCGAACTGGGCTCGCGACGAGGCGGCACAGTGCCGTCACAACGTCGGCTACTGGAACGGCGGCGAGTGGTGGGGCGTCGGACCCGGCGCGCACTCGTTCGTCGACGGTGAGCGCTGGTGGAACGTCAAGCACCCCGCGGCATACGCGCAGCGGCTCATGACGGGGGAGTCGCCCCGGGCCGACGGCGAGCGTCCCGACGCCGACGCGCGTCACCTCGAGGACGTCATGCTGCGCATCCGGCTCGCCGAGGGGATCGAGCCGAGGCTGCTCGGCGACGTGACCCGGTTCGTCGACGCGGGCTGGCTCGAGCCGCGCGGCGACCGCGTCGTGCTGACGCGCACGGGCCGGCTCATGGCCGACCGTGTGGTCCTTGAGGCTGTCGGCGACCTCTGAGGTCTGTTCGGCACCCCTTCGGCTGCGCTACGTTCGCCCCATGGGGGACGTGGAGGACACCACCACGCAGGAACGATCGGGCACGGTCAGCCGCCCGGTCCTGACCGCCATGGTCATCGGCTCCATGGTCGGAGCCGGGGTCTTCTCGCTGCCGGCGCGCTTCGGTGCGGACACGGGCGTCGCGGGCGCCCTCATCGCCTGGACGATCGCCGGCACCGGCATGCTCATGCTGGCCTTCTGCTTCCAAGCCCTCGCCGTGCGCAAGCCCGAGCTGGACTCCGGCGTCTTCATCTACGCCAAGGCCGGGTTCGGCGACTACGTCGGCTTCAACTCCGCGGTGGGCTTCTGGGCCAGCACGATGGCCGGCAACGCCTTCTACTGGGTCTTCATCACGGCGACGATCGGGGCGTTCTTCCCCGAGTTCGGCGACGGCGACACGATCCTCGCGGTCGCGATCTCGTCCGCCGGCGTGTGGGTGTTCCACGTCCTGATCGCGCGCGGCGTCCGCGACGCGGCCGTGATCAACCGCCTCGTCACGATCTTCAAGATCATCCCGATCCTGGTGTTCATCGTGGTGCTCGGCCTGAGCTTCGACGCGGGTACGTTCAGCGACAACTTCTTCGCGTACGACGACCTCGGCACCATGACCGAGCAGGTCAAGAACACGATGCTCGTCACGACGTTCGTCTTCATCGGGATCGAGGGCGCCAGCGTCTACTCCCGCTACGCCCAGAGGCGCGAGCACGTCGGCCAGGCCACCGTCGTGGGCTTCCTGAGCGTGCTGGCGATCTTCTCGCTCGTCACTCTCGTGTCCTACGGCGCGTTCCCGCAGACGCAGATCGCGAACACCCGCCAGCCGTCGATGGTGGGTCTCTTCGAGGAGACCGTGGGCCCGTGGGGCGAGTGGTTCATCAGCGCGGGCGTGATCGTGTCGGTGCTCGGCGCCTACCTCGCGTGGACCCTGATGGCCGCCGAGGTCGCGTTCGTCCCGGCACGCAGCAACGACATGCCGCGCTTCCTCGGTCGCGAGAACGCGGCGGGCACCCCGATCACCGCGCTCATCGCGACCACGATCGGCGTCCAGGCGCTGCTGGCGCTGACGTTGTTCGTCGACGACTCGCTCAACTTCATGCTGGACCTCACCACGAGCCTCGCGCTCGTGCCGTACCTGCTGGCCGCGGCCTACGCGCTGAAGCTGACCCTGTCCGGCGAGACCTACGAGGAGGACTCCTCCGAGCGGGTGAAGCACGGGATCTTCGCGGGTGTCGCCACCGCGTACGCGATCTTCCTGTTCGTCGCCGCCGGGCTCGAGTTCCTGCTGCTGTCGTCCCTGCTCTACGCGCCCGCCGCGGTGCTGTTCTTCCAGGCTCGACGCGAGCGCGGGCTGCGTCTGTTCACCCCCGCGGAGACCGTGCTGTTCGGCGTCATCTGCATCGGCGCGGTGATTGCCCTGTACGAACTGCTGACCGGTGGCATCGTGTTGTGATGTCACGTCCCGAAGGAGCCTCATGACGAACCCGTCCGACGCCTACGGCGTCCACTCCGAGGTCGGTCGACTGCGGAAGGTCCTGGTCTGCGCGCCGGGCCTCGCGCACGAGCGCCTCACGCCGTCGAACTGCGACGACCTGCTGTTCGACGACGTGCTGTGGGTGCAGAACGCGCAGCGCGACCACGAGGACTTCGTGGGGAAGATGCGCGAGCGGGACGTCGAGGTCGTCGAGCTCCACGACGTGCTCGCCGACACGATGGCCGACCGCGCGGCCCGGGCCTGGCTGCTCGACCGCAAGATCGTCGCGAACGAGGTCGGCGTCGGGCTCGTGGAGGAGACCCGCGGCTACCTCGACGAGCTGCCCGCCGACGAGCTGACCCGGTTCCTGATCGGCGGCCTCTCCACGCGCGATCTGCCGCGCGAGCTGGCGCCCGGCTACCGCGCCCTGGTGCGGGAGGCCCACGGCGGTCACGAGTACCTCATGCCGCCGCTGCCGAACACGCTCTACACGCGCGACACCACGTGCTGGGTGTACGGCGGCGTCACGCTGAACCCGCTGTACTGGGCGGCGCGCAAGGACGAGACGCTGCTGATGAAGGCGGTCTACGAGTTCCATCCCGACTTCGCGGGCTCGAAGGTCTGGTGGGGCGATCCCGAGGTCAACTGGGGTACGGCCACCGTGGAGGGCGGCGACGTCCTCGTCCCCGGCAACGGGGTCGTGCTGATCGGCATGAGCGAGCGGTCGTCGCGCCAGGGCATCACCCAGCTGGCCAAGTCGCTCTTCGACCGGGGCGCCGCCGAGAAGGTGATCGTCGCCGGCATGCCGAAGCTGCGCGCCGCGATGCACCTCGACACGGTGTTCACGTTCGCCGACCGCGACGTCGTGACGATCTACCCCGACATCGTGAACACGATCCACGCCTTCACCGTGCTGCCGGGGGAGGGCCTTCCCGGCATCGAGGTCATCGACCACGAGGACACCCCGTTCCTCGACGTGGTCGCCGACGCGCTGGGGATCGAGAAGTTCCAGGTCGTCGAGACGGGCGGCAGCGAGTACGACACCGAGCGCCAGCAGTGGGACAGCGGCAACAACCTCGTCGCGCTCGAGCCGGGCGTCGTCGTGGCCTACGACCGCAACACCCACACGAACTCGCTGCTGCGCAAGGCCGGCATCGAGGTCATCGAGATCGTCGGAGCCGAGCTCGGGCGCGGCCGCGGAGGCGGGCACTGCATGACGTGCCCGATCATCCGTGAGCCCCTCGACGGCTGAGCCGCGCCGCCGCTGGCTGCGCTTCGCGGTCACCGTCGGGTTGACGCTGCTGGTCCTGGTCGTCGGGATCAGCCTCGCGGACGAGATCGACTGGGAGGGCGTCCGGTCCTCGCTCGCCCGGCTCGAGGCGTGGCAGCTGGTGGTGCTGTGCCTCGGACTGCTGCTGCGCCAGTGGCTCAACGCGCTGCCGCTGGCCCTGTTCATCGATGGCCTCTCGTCGTGGCGGGCGATGCAGAACGACCAGGCGGCGATCCTCATGACCACCGTGGCGCCACCGCCGGCGGACTACGTCATGCGGTTCGCGATCTTCACGTCGTGGGGCATCGCCCTGCCCGCCGCGGTGGCCGGCTCGGTCATGAACACGCTGTCGTTCTACGTCGTGCGGTTCGGGGCGCCGGTGCTCGGCAGCCTGCTGATGATCTTCCTGGGCACGTTCCACCTCGGCGAGCTGCTCGGTGCCCTGCCCAGCATGCTCGTGAGCGTCGCGATCCTCGTGGCGCTGCGGCTGGCGTTCCGGGGCGAGGCCTTCACGGCCGCGCTCGCCCGTCGGGCGGGCGACCTCGTGGCCCGGGTGCGCCCGAAGGTCTCGGGCGACGCCTGGGCCGAGTCGGCGGCCGGCTTCCGCCGTCAGGTCATCGGCCGGGTGCCGCGGGCGCTGCCGCGCTCGCTGCTCGCGCTGACGGCCATGGTGCTGGTGGACGCGGCGCTGCTCGTCGCCTCGCTCCGGTTCGTCGGGGTGGACGCCCAGCAGGTGCCCGCGATCGAGGTCGTCGTGGCGTTCCTCGTCGCCTACCCGCTGACGCTGTTCCCGTTCTCGGGCATCGGCATCCTGGACGCCGTGGTCATCGCGACGCTCGTCAGCGTGGGCACCGATGTGTACGAGGAGGGCGTGATCGCGGGCTTCTTCGTGTGGCGCATCGTGACGATCGGCGGGCCGATCCTCATGGGTCTGGCGTCGGTGGCGCTGTGGAAGTGGCAGCTGCTGCGCCGACCCTCTATGACGTGACGAAGTCGATGAGCTCCTCGACCCGGCCCAGGAAGGCGGGCTCGAGGTCGGTCCAGGAGTCGACCCGGCCGAGGATCGCCTTCCACGCCCGGGCGATGTCGGCCTGTTCGGCGTGCGGCCAGCCGAGGTGGGCGCAGATGCCCTTCTTCCACTCGACGGTGCGGGGGATCGTGGGCCACGCGTCCATGCCGAGACGCTGCGGCTTCACGGCCTGCCAGACATCGACGTAGGGGTGGCCGACCACCAGCAGGTGCGGCACGTGCGCCACGGCGTCGGCGAGGCGCTGCTCCTTCGAGCCGGGCACGAGGTGGTCGACGAGGACGCCGAGGCGGCGCTTCGGCCCGGGGGAGAAGTCACGCACGATGCCCGCGAGGTCGTCGATGCCGCCGAGGTGCTCCACGGCCACGCCCTCGGCCCGCAGGTCGTCGCCCCAGACCTTCTCGACCAGCTCGGCGTCGTGACGGCCCTCGACGAAGATGCGGCTGGGCAGCGCGACCTTGGCGCGGGTGTCGGCGGCGACGCGCGAGCCCGAGGCCGTGCGGGTGGGCGCGGCGGCGACCTTCGGCGTGGGCGCCACGAGCACGACGGGCTTGCCCTCCATGAGGAAGCCGGGGCCGAGCGGGAAGACCTTGCGCCGCATGCGGCGGTCCTCGAGCTCCACGGTGCCGAGGTCGCGCTCGACGCGCATGATCTCGCCGACGAACCCCGAGGAGGCCTCCTCGACGACGAGGCCGGGGTCGGCGGCCAGCTCGGTGGAGCGGCCACGGGCGGGCCGGCGCCAGTCGCCGGAGAGGACGTCGGATCCGTAGCGGTCAGCCATGGCCGAACCACACTCCCAGGAGTCGCTGGTGGAAGTCCTCGACGTCGTCCTTGGTGCCGCTGTCGAGCGTGTCGCCGGCGATGAGGCCGATCGCGAGGTCGACGGCGGCGGGCCACGTCTCGGGGACGTCGGCCGGGACCTCGTCGGTGACGAGCGCGCCGAGGGCGACCTCGGGCGCGTGGCCGGGGCGGGTGACCACCATGACGAGCTCGCCGCCCTCCGGCCCGTGGCCCAGGTGCGAGACCTCGACGAACGCCTCGCCGACCGCGCCGGCCCAGACCGATGCCATCGAGCCGCCGCGCGACTCGTGCGCGACGGTGGTGCCGTCGGGGGCGGTCACGGCGTAGGGGGTGTAGACGAGGACCTGGTCCCCGTCGACGACCTCGATCGCGCCGTCGGGGCGCACGGAGACCTCACTCACCCCGACAGGTTGCCATGTCCGCGGACGCCGTTCGTGCAGGCACACCGCCCTCGACGACCTCGCTAGACTGGCACTGGTCAGGGTCGAGTGCCAGCAGCGTGGGAGGTGACAGCGTGATCGAGGACCGCCGGCTCAACGTCCTGCGAGCCATCGTCGAGGACTACGTCGCCACCCAGGAGCCCGTCGGCTCGAAGGCGCTCGTCGAGCGTCACCGCCTCGGCGTCTCGCCCGCCACGATCCGCAACGACATGGCCGCGCTGGAGGACGAGGGCTACCTCACCGCGCCGCACACCAGCGCCGGCCGCATCCCCACCGACAAGGGCTACCGGATGTTCGTCGACCGGCTGGCCGAGGTCAAGGCGCTGTCGGGCGCCGAGCGCCGCGCGATCGAGACCTTCCTGTCCGGCGCGATCGACGTCGACGACATCGTCATGCGCAGCGTGAAGATCCTCGCCCAGCTGACCAACCAGGTCGCGATCGTGCAGTACCCGTCGCTGACCCGGTCCACCGTGCGCCACGTCGAGCTCGTCGCGCTCGAGGGCTCGCGCGTCCTGATCGTGGTCATCACCAGCAGCGGCCGCGTCGAGCAGCGCATCGTCGAGCTGGTCGAGACGCCCGGCGAGGGCCTGCTCGCCGACCTCAAGTCCCGCATCGTGCGCGCCACCCTCGGCGAGCGCCTGCCCGAGGCCTCGCTGCGCCTGGCCGAGCTGATCGACACGTTCGCCGTGGACGACCGCCCGGTCGTCTCGGCCATCGTCACCACCTTGGTCAACACGTTCTCCAACGAGCGGTCCGACGAGCGCGTCGCGGTCGGCGGCACCGCCAACCTGGCCCGCTTCGGCGCCGACTTCGACACCGCCATCCGTCCCGTGCTGGAGGCGATGGAGGAGCAGGTCGTGCTGCTGCACCTGCTGGGCGAGGCCACGGTCGGCCCGCACGTGCGGATCGGCCGCGAGACCGGACGCGACGACCTGTCGGGCACGGCCGTCGTCTCCAGCACCTACGGACCCGACGGGGAGACCTTCGCCCAGCTGGGCACGATGGGGCCGACCCGCATGGACTATCCCGCCACGATGGCCGCCGTCGGCGCCGTCGCCCGCTACGTCGGGCGGATCCTCGCCGACGGCTGAGCGATCCACCTCGGACTGCGAAAGAGAAGAGATCTTGGACTACTACGAACTGCTGGGCGTGTCGCGCGAGGCGACCCCGGAGGAGCTGAAGAAGGCCTACCGCAAGGCGGCCCGCAAGTGGCACCCCGATGTCAGCGACGCCCCGGACGCCGCCGAGCGCTTCAAGGAGGTCACGACCGCCTACGAGGTGCTGTCCGACCCGCAGAAGCGGTCGATCTACGACCGCGGCGGCGACCCGCTGTCGGCCGGTGGCGGCATGGGCGGCGGCTTCGGCCAGGGCTTCAGCTTCGACGACATCATGGACGCGTTCTTCGGCCAGACGTCCTCGCGCGGCCCGCGCCCGCGCACGCAGCGCGGCCAGGACGCGCTGCTGCGCCTGTCGGTGAGCCTCGCCGAGGCGGCGTTCGGCGTGCAGCGCGAGATCAAGGTCGACACCGCGGTCACGTGCGAGGTCTGCGACGGCACCGGTGCGAACGCCGGCTCCGAGCCGGTCACGTGCGGCACCTGCCACGGTCACGGCAACGTCCACCACGTCCAGCGGTCGCTGCTCGGCGACATCCGCACCTCGCGCCCGTGCCCCACGTGCCACGGCTACGGCACCGTCATCCCCGACCCGTGCCGTGAGTGCAACGGAGAGGGCCGGGTCCGCTCGCGCCGCAGCCTGCAGGTCAACGTGCCGGCCGGCGTCGACGACGGCAACCGGATCCAGCTCGCGGGCGAGGGCGAGGTCGGCGCCGGGGGCGGCCCCGCCGGCGACCTCTACATCGAGATCAAGGTGGCCCGCCACCCCGTCTTCACGCGCCAGGGCGACGCGCTGGCCTGCCAGATCACGGTGCCGATGACGGCCGCCGCGCTCGGCACCCGCATCGACCTGCCCACGATCGACGCCGAGCGCGAGGACGTCGAGGACGACCAGCGCACCGTTGCGATCGACGTGCCCGCCGGCATGCAGTCGGGCGAGACCGTCGTGGCCCGCGGCCACGGCGTCCCGCGCCTGCGCGGCTCGGGTCGCGGCGACCTCACGGTGCAGGTCGTGGTGGAGACGCCACGCGACCTCGACGGCGAGCAGCGCGAGCTGCTGGAGAAGCTGGCCGCGTCCCGCGGCGAGGAGCACGTCGACCCGGTCGTGGGCCACCACTCCCGCTCCGGCGTCTTCGGCCGCATCCGCGACGCCTTCAAGTAGGCCGTGGCGGGTCGCTAGAGTCGCCCCATGGCTGCTGACTGCATCTTCTGCAAGATCGTCGCCGGGGAGATCCCGGCCGAGATCGTCGCCGAGTCCGAGCACACGATCGCGTTCCGCGACATCAACCCGAAGGCGCCCGTGCACGTGCTCGTCGTGCCGAAGGTGCATGAGCCCGACGCGGCCTCGCTCGCCGCGGCCGAGCCGGCCGTCGCGGCCGAGCTCCTCGCGCAGACGCGCGTGGTGGCCACCCAGGAGGGGTACGAGGACTACAACCTGGTGTTCAACACCGGGTCGAACGCGGGACAGACCGTCTTCCACGCCCACGTGCACCTGCTGGCGGGGGTCGACGTCTCGAAGCTGTTCCTGGCCTGACGCTACGCTGGAGGGGTATGACTGACGACACTGCACCGCCGCGGCACACGGTGACGATTCCCGCGTCCGTGCCCCTGGTCTCCCTGTTCGGGCCCGCCGACGAGTTCCTGCGTCTCATGGAGGCGGCGTTCGACGCCCGCATCCATGCCCGCGGCAACGAGGTCACGATCACGGGCGAGCCCTCCGAGGCCGCCCTCGTGGAGCGGCTCCTCGACGAGCTCGTCACGATCCTGCGCACGGGGCAGGCGCTCACCTCCGAGACGGTCGAGCGCAGCATCGGCATGCTGCGCACCGAGACGCAGGAGCGCCCGGCCGACGTGCTGAGCCTCAACATCCTGTCGAACCGCGGCCGCACGATCCGTCCCAAGACGCTCAACCAGAAGAAGTACGTCGACGCGATCGACGAGCACACGATCGTCTTCGGCATCGGCCCCGCCGGCACCGGCAAGACCTACCTCGCGATGGCCAAGGCCGTGCAGGCGCTGCAGGCCAAGGAGGTCACCCGGATCATCCTGACCCGGCCCGCGGTCGAGGCCGGCGAGCGGCTGGGCTACCTGCCGGGCACGCTCAGCGAGAAGATCGATCCGTACCTGCGCCCGCTGTACGACGCGCTGCACGACATGCTCGATCCCGAGTCGATCCCGAAGCTGCTGACGTCGGGCGTCATCGAGGTCGCGCCGCTGGCCTACATGCGCGGCCGCACGCTCAACGACGCGTTCATCATCCTCGACGAGGCCCAGAACACCACGGCCGAGCAGATGAAGATGTTCCTCACCCGCCTGGGCTTCGGCTCCAAGATGGTCGTCACCGGCGACGTCACGCAGGTCGACCTGCCGGGCGGCGCCACCAGCGGCCTGCGCGTGGTGCAGCAGATCCTCGACGACGTCCGCGACGTGCACTTCAGCCGGCTCACCAGCCACGACGTCGTGCGTCACAAGCTGGTCGGCCGCATCGTGGCCGCCTACGACCAGTACGAGGCGAACGGCCGTGGCCGCGCCGACGCCGCCGGGGGAGCACATGACCGTCGACGTCCTCAATGAGTCCGGGGTCGACGACGTCGACGTCGCGGCCCTCACCTCGCTGTGCCGGTTCGTCATGCGCCGCATGCGCCTGCACCCGCAGACCGAGATGACGCTGCGCCTCGTCGACGTCGACACGATCGCCGTCCTCAACGAGCAGTGGATGGGCAAGAAGGGCCCCACGGACGTGCTCTCGTTCCCCATGGACGAGCTGACGCCGGGCCGCGACGACGAGGAGCGCGACGCGGGCTACCTCGGCGACATCGCGCTGTGCCCGCAGGTCGCCGAGCAGCAGGCCCCGGCCGCCGGTCACGACCGCGACGACGAGATGGCCCTGCTGACCGTCCACGGCATCCTGCACCTGCTGGGCTACGACCACGCCGAGCCCGAGGAGCACGCCGAGATGTTCGGCATCCAGGGCCGCCTGCTGCTCGAGTGGGCCGACCCGGCCCTCCGGGAGAGCTGAGATGAGTGGTCCAGCCATAGCCCTGGCCGTCTTCCTCGTGGTGCTGGCCGGCGTGCTGGTGGCCGTGGAGGCGGCCCTCTCCACCTTCTCGCGCGCCCGCGCCGACGAGCTGACCGAGGCGGGCGTCGGCGGCGCCAAGCGCCTCGCCCGGATCCTCGAGGACCCGGCGCCGTACCTGAACTCCGTGCTGCTGCTGCGCATGCTGGCCGAGACCACGGGCATCGTGCTGGTCGCGGCGATCGTCGCCGACGAGGTCGACGGCTACTGGCAGAACGTCCTCATCGCCGCCGGCCTGATGTCCGTGGTGTCCTTCGTCGTGATCGGCGTGGCGCCGCGCACGCTGGGCCGCCAGCACTCCGAGAGCATCGCCGTGGCCTCCGCCGCGCCGGTGATCTGGCTGACCGTGCTGCTGGGCCCCGTCCCGCGGCTGCTGATCCTGCTGGGCAACGCGCTCACCCCGGGCCGCGGCTTCGCCGAGGGACCGTTCGCGTCCGAGGTCGAGGTGCGCGAGCTCGTCGACCTCGCCGCCGCCAGCTCGGTGATCGAGTCCGACGAGTCCAAGATGATCCAGTCGGTGTTCGAGCTGGGCGACACGATCGTGCGCGAGGTCATGGTGCCGCGCCCCGACCTGGTCTACATCGAGAAGCACAAGACCCTGCGTCAGGCGATGTCGCTCGGCCTGCGCAGCGGCTACTCGCGCATCCCCGTGATCGGGGAGAACCTCGACGACGTCATCGGCATGGCGTACCTCAAGGACGTCACGAAGCGCGTCTTCGACAACCACGCGGCCGAGACCACCGAGAAGGTCGACTCGATCTGCCGTCCGTGCGTCTACGTGCCCGACACGAAGCACGCCGACGACCTGCTGCGCGAGATGCAGGCCCAGCGCACCCACGTGGCCATCGTGATCGACGAGTTCGGCGGCACCGCCGGCATGGTGACGATCGAGGACATCCTCGAGGAGATCGTCGGCGAGATCACCGACGAGTACGACGACGAGCCCGACGAGCGCGAGCAGCTCTCCGACGGCGCTTGGCGCGTCAGCGCCCGGTTCGACGTCGACGACCTCGAGGAGCTCTTCGGCATCCCCGTGGAGGACGAGGACGTCGACTCCGTGGGCGGCCTCATGGCCAAGCACCTCGGCACCGTCCCGATCCCAGGTTCGGTCGTCGAGGTCGACGGTCTGCGCCTCGAGGCCCAGGCGCCCCAGGGCCGCCGGAACCGCATCGGCCGCGTCGTCGTCTCGCGCGTCGAGCCGCTGGACGTCACCGCCGAGGCCTGAGCCCGGCCGGTACATTCGTGGCATGGACCTGACCCCCGAGGACGCGAAGCTCGTGACGCTCGCCCGGACCTCTCGTGCCCGTCTCGGAGTGGCCCAGGGGGCCGCGGTGCGCGACCTCGACGGCCGCACCTACGCCGCCGCCACCGTCCACCTCGACACGCTGCGCGTCTCGGCGCTCGACCTCGCCGTCGCGATGGCCGTCTCGTCGGGCGCGAAGGGCCTCGAGGCCGCCGCGCTGGTGACCGAGGGCGACGTCCCGGTCGGCCTGGACTCGGTGATCGAGTTCGGTGGCGCCGGCGTCACCGTGGTGGTCGCCGACCCCGCGGGCGCCGTCGACACGGTGCTGTCGACATGAGCCAGTTCCGCTCCGGCTTCGCCTGCTTCGTCGGGCGTCCCAACGCCGGCAAGTCCACGCTGACCAACGCCCTCGTCGGCGGCAAGGTCGCGATCACGTCCTCGCGCCCCCAGACCACGCGCCACGTCATCCGTGGCCTCGTCCACCGCGACGACGCCCAGCTCGTGCTGGTCGACACCCCGGGCCTGCACAAGCCCCGCACCCTGCTGGGGCAGCGCCTCAACGACCTGGTCCGCACGACGTGGGCCGAGGTCGACACGGTGGGCATGTGCCTGCCGGCCAACGAGAGGATCGGCCCGGGCGACCGCTTCCTCATCAAGGAGATCGCGGCGCTGCGTCGCAAGCCGGTCATCGCGATCGCCACGAAGACCGACCTCGTGACGCCCGCGCGTCTCGCCGAGCACCTGACCGAGATTGCCGCCGCCGGCGCGGAGGCCGGGCTGGCGTGGCACGAGGTCGTCCCGGTGTCCGCCGTGTCGGGGGAGCAGGTCGAGCTGCTGGGCTCGCTGCTCATCGACACGCTGCCCGAGGGCCCGCCGCTGTACCCCGAGGGACAGCTCACGGACGAGCCCGAGGAGACGCTGATCGCCGAGATCATCCGCGAGTCCGCGCTCGAGGGCGTCCACGACGAGCTGCCGCACTCGCTGGCGGTCGTGGTCGAGGAGGTCGTGCCGCGCGAGGACCGTCCCGCCGAGAAGCCGCTGCTCGACGTGCGCGCCAACGTCTACGTGGAGCGCGACAGCCAGAAGGGCATCATCATCGGCAAGAAGGGCGCGCGCCTCAAGCAGATCGGCATCGACTCGCGCTCGCAGATCGAGCGGCTGCTGGGCACGCCCGTGCACCTCGACCTGCACGTCAAGGTGGCGAAGGACTGGCAGCGCGACCCACGCCAGCTGCGCAAGCTCGGCTTCTAGGCCACGCGGTACCGCTCGACGTGGGCCATCGGCCCGTCGAGGTGGCGGTCGTCGAGGTGTCCGTGGGACTTCATGTTGTGGTGCCGTCGGCACAGGCAGCGCAGGTTGCCGGCCGAGGTGGTGCCGCCGCGATCGTAGGCGAGCTCGTGGTCGAGGTCGGTGGAGCCGGCGGGGGCTCGGCAGCCGGCGACCCGGCAGGTGCCGTCCCTCCAGTGGAGGGCCTGCCGCAGTGACTCCGGCGGCCGGTAGCCCAGGACCGTCGAGTCCAGCACGGTGCCGGCCTCGTCGAGCACCAGGCGTCGCAGCACGGTGTGCTCGGACTGCGCCAGCTCGCGCACCCACGCGGCAGCGACCGGCTCGCCGTCGAGGGTGAGGCCCGGGCCGTCCGTGAGGCCGATGAGGTCGGTGGCGGCGATGCTGATCGCGATCTCGGCGCGGATGTCGGTCGCGGTGCCGTCGCACGACGTGAGCCAGTGGGCGACGAGGTCGGCCTGCTTCTGGTCGCGGGTGCGTCGGTCCGTCTCGCCCGTCTCGGGGTCGACCGCGGGAAGCGCCTTCGCCGCACGGCGCAGGCGCTCGGCGACGACCACGGCCACGCCGGTGGGCAGCAGCGCGTTCAGCCAGCTGGTGCCGTCGTCGAGGTGGGTGACGCCGACGCGACGCTCGTCGACGGCGCGAGCCGACTCGCCCGCCACCTCGTCGGGCTCGAGCCGGGCGCGGAGTCGCCGCAGCCACGAGCGGAGCTCGCCGACCGTGTGGGTCTCGGCGTAGTCGACCGCGGAGGCGTCGACGGCGGCGACGGCCTGGGAGGTGCGCAGCCGCTCGACGGTGGCGGCGATCGCGCCCGCCTTCGCGGCGTCGATGCGGCCGACCCGGAACGTGGCCCAGACGCGCGGCGTGTGATCGCGCAGGGTGCGGGCGTCGTGCAGGATGCCCCAGGCTCGCTGCTCGGAGATCGCCAGCTGCTGCGCCATGTCGAGCACCACGGCGCTGCGGCCGTGCTGCTTGGAGATCGACGGCTGGTCGGCCGCGTCGATCAGGCGCGTGGCCCGCTCGAAGTGCTGGAGGATGAGGTTCCACGTGGCGAACTCGGCCCGTGCCTGCTCGCGCCGGACGTCGGCGAACGCCTCGTCGTCGGTGCGGGCCCTGAGCATGCTTCATGATAGAACAGATGTTCGATGAGCAGGGCGTTCATGCTGCGCTTCCCGCCATGCGAGACGGGTTCATCGACCCGGTGCGTGGGCGGACACCGCATCGCTGAGCCGGTCGAGCAGCTCGGAGTCGAGTCGCCAGCGCTGCCAGTACAGGGCCACGCGGGTCACTGATCGGCCGAGGCGGACGAGCGTTCCCGCCTCGATGCCGCCGCGGGCCTGCGACTCCGGCAGCAGGCCCCAGCCGAGCCCGGCCTCGATCGCGGCGCGGAAGTCGTCGGACGACGGGACCTCGTGGATGACCGGAGCCGCGGCCTCGGTGTGGCGTTGCAGCTCCTCGTGCTGGAGCCGGTCCTTCGCGTTGAACACGACCATCGGCATGGCCGCCCAGTCGGGCCGTCCGGAGCGGTCGAGGAGCGAGGGGTGGGCGACCGGCAGGTACCGCATCGTGCCGAGCGGGGTGACCGAGCAGCCCTGCACGGGGGAGGGGTCGCTGGTCACCGCGGCGACCACCTCGCCGCGGCGCAGGAGGTCGTGGCTGTGGCCCTCGTCCTCCACGCGCAGCCGCAGCGCGACGCCGTCCCACGTGGCGATCTCGGCCAGCACGGGCCGGAACCACGTCGCGAGCGAGTCGGCGTTGATCGCCAGGGCGAGGTCGGTCGGTCCTTCGGTCAGCCCATCGGTCAGTGCCTCCGCGAAGACGAGCTCGAGCTGGCGACCGAGCCGCACGAGCGGGGCCCCGGCCTCGGTCGGCACGCATGGTGTCCCGCGGCCCACCAGGACGCGCCCGACGGCGCTCTCGAGGGCGCGGATGCGCTGGCTGACCGCGCTCGGGGTGACGTGGAGCCGCTCGGCCGCGGCCTCGAAGGAGCCGGTGTCGGCAATCGCCACCAGGGCCGACAGCTGGGCGGGGGAGAGGTCCATGGATCGAGTTAAGCACTCCTTCACCATGCAAAGAAAGATTCGTTGGACTTCACGAGTCGACGGACCCTACGGTCGAACGGTGCTGAACGCCTTCGTGACCGGAATGATCACCGGCCTGTCCCTCATCGTCGTCATCGGCGCCCAGAACGCCTTCGTCCTGCGCCAGGGCATCCGGCGCGCCCATGTCGGCGCCGTCGTCGCCATCTGCGCGGTGTCGGACCTCGCGCTCATCCTGGCCGGGGTCGCCGGCATCGGGGCGATCATCGACCGGGCGGGCTGGCTCATCGACGTCGTCACGTGGCTCGGCGTGGCGTTCCTGGTCTGGTACGGCATCGGCTCGATCCGGCGCGCGTTCCGCCCCGAGCACCTCGACGCCGCCGGGCGCACCGCCGCCACGCTGCGTGCCGTGGTGCTGCAGGCGCTGGCGCTCACGTGGCTCAACCCCCACGTCTACCTCGACACGGTGGTGCTGCTCGGCTCGATCGCTCAGACGCACGGCGACGACCGCTGGTGGTTCGGTGCGGGCGCCTCGGTCGGCAGCATCGTGTGGTTCTCGTCGCTGGGATTCGGCGCCACGCGTCTGGCCCCGCTGCTCGCCCGACCGCGGGCGTGGCAGGTGCTCGACCTGGTCATCGGCCTCGTGATGTTCGTGATCGCGGCGTCGCTGGTCTGGTGACCCGCGGGGACTTCTTGCACGATGGAGGGGTGGACCCCGTCGAGGCGCTGCGCGAGACCGCGTTCTGGCTCGAGCGCGAGCGTGCGTCGACCTACCGGGTCGAGGCGTTCCGCAAGGCCGCCGCGGCACTCGCCGGCCTGACCGCCGACGAGGTCGCCGAGCGAGCCCAGAGCGGATCGCTCGGCAGGATGAAGGGCCTCGGGCCGCGGACGACCACCGTCGTCGAGCAGGCGCTGTCGGGCGACGTGCCGGAGTACCTCTCCGACCTCCGGGCCCGCAACACCGGGCCCCTCGCCGAGGCCGGGGCCGAGCTGCGCGCCCTGCTGCGCGGCGACCTGCACAGCCACTCCGACTGGTCCGACGGCGGCAGCCCGATCGAGGAGATGGCGCGCGCGGCGGTCTGGCGGGGCCGCGAGTACCAGGCCATCACCGACCACTCGCCCCGGCTCACGGTCGCCAACGGGCTGAGCCGCGAGCGCCTCGAGGTGCAGCTCGAGGTCGTCGCCGACGTGAACGACCAGTTCCCCGACGTCACCCTCCTGACGGGCATCGAGGTCGACATCCTCGACGACGGCGCGCTCGACCAGGACGACGACCTCCTCGGTCGCCTCGACGTGGTGGTGGCGAGCGTGCACTCGAAGCTGCGCATGGACGCCCCGGCGATGACGCGGCGCATGGTGGCCGCGGTCACGAATCCGCACACCGACGTGCTGGGACACTGCACCGGCCGGCTCGTCGAGGGCTCGCGCGGGACGAGGAAGCAGTCCCAGTTCGATCCCGAGCAGGTCTTCCGTGCGTGCGCCGAGCACGGCGTCGCCGTCGAGATCAACTCGCGCCCCGAGCGCCAGGACCCGCCGGACGAGCTGATCGACCTCGCGTACGACCTGGGCTGCCTGTTCGCGATCGACACCGACGCGCACGCGCCGGGTCAGCTGGACTTCCTCGACCACGGCGCTGCCCGCGCCGCCGACCGCGGCATCGACCCCGACCGGATCGTCACGACCTGGCCGCTCGACCGCCTACGGGAGTGGCTGCGGCGCTAGCGGACGACGAGGTCGTACGTGTAGACCGACGACCGCGTCTCGGGGCCGTGGCGGTACTTGACCTTGAGGACGTGCTTGCCCGGCGCGAGCCCGGAGACGGTGGTCCTGAATCGGTCCTTGGAGGTCAGTCGCGTGTGGCGCTTCACCACCCTGCCGTCGATCTCCAGCGCGATGGCGCCGCCCGCGCGCTCGAGTCCGTAGGTGCGGACGTTCGCGTACGCCGACAGCAGGATCTTCCCCTTGTTCCGGGCGACGGTGATCGTCGAGCGGCGCGAGGACCACGGCATGTAGGTCTCGTCGCGCGTGAACGACGTCCGGTAGGCGCCGTTGAGCTTCAGGAACGGGCGGGGACGGTACGTCAGGTTCCGCACGGAGCTCCCGTTCTTGTAGACGAAGCTCGCGTAGCCCGTCACGGGCTCGAGGAACTTGCTGCGGCCGTAGTCCGCATCGGTCGTGAGGGTCCCGAGCCGCGGGCGGATCACGGGGCGCTTGGTTCCCGCCGCGAGATTCGAGTAGCCCTGCGGGGTGTAGTAGCCGTTGGCGTAGGAGTAGCGACCGTCCGCGACGGGGCGCCGGGCCTCCTTGACCGTCACGCCGGGGAAGACGGCGTACATCTCGACGTCCAGACCCTTGAGCGGCGTTCCCTTGACCGACCGGACCCGGCCACGCAGGGGCTGGTCCGTGAAGGGCTGGTCCGGGAAGTTGACCGTCCCGAGGTCGTTCTCGCCCTCCACCAAGGTCCGTCTGAAGGCGTGGAAGAGGTACCGGTCCTCGTCGAAGTCGTACACCTCGAAGGTCCATGTCCCCGGCGTCAGTCCGGGACTCCCGCTCTCGTTGCCTCGGCCGGTGTAGGCGCCGTGACCCCCGTAGAACGAGGCCCGACCCGTGCCGTCGGACTGGCGCGCGACGATCGAGTAGTAGTCGGTCGCGCGTCCGCCATGGGACAAGCGGAGCGTGATCGTCGTTTCGGGCGCGGCGGTCGAGGGCGCGCCGGCGAGCAGGCCGGCGGCCAGTGCGAAGGCGGCGACGACCGCGATCCGGAGCCTCATGGATGTCCCCCAATGTCGGAGGGTCCGACGCTAGCAGCGGACGGTGCCGCGGGAGCCCGGATCAGGTCATGAGCAGCGCGGCGAGCGTGCCGCCGAGCTCGGTGGCCGCGTCGAGGTGCGGGTCGACGTCGCCGGTGAAGACCAGCGGGGGAGCGGCGAGGGTCCACTGCAGACCCGTCGTGATCGACTCCATGGCGCGCTCGGCGCCGATCGTGTCGTAGCCGCCGCGGATCCAGTAGGAGAACGGCCGCTTGGCGGTCGGCTCGCGCACGTCGTTGTAGACGGTGTCGAAGAAGTGCTTGAGCGCGCCAGAGATGTAGCCGAGGTTCGCCGAGGTGCCCAGCACGTACCCGTCGGCCGCCAGGACGTCGTCCACGGTGGCCTCGAGTGCGGGCCGCACGACCACCTCGACGCCCTCGATCGCGTCGTCGCGCGCGCCCGCCAGGACGGCGTCGCCGAGGGTGGTCAGACGCGGGGTGGGGCAGTGCTGCACGACGAGGAGGCGGGCCATGGCGTCACCGTAGCGTCAGGTCCGTTCGTTCGCGTGTCCGATATTGCTCGGTGTGCCTAGGATCAGGCCATGGACTTCGCCGCAGCGGCCCAGGCCGTCCTCGACAACGTGGGCAAGGTCATCGACGGCAAGCAGCAGGCGATCGAGACCGCTCTCGTGGTGGCGCTGGCCGAGGGCCATCTCCTCATCGAGGACGTCCCCGGAGTCGGCAAGACGGCGCTCGCCCGCGCCCTGGCCCGCTCGGTCGACGGCTCGGTGCGACGCATCCAGTTCACGCCCGACCTCCTCCCGTCCGACGTCACCGGCGTCTCGGTGTTCAACCAGGCCAGCTCGGAGTTCGAGTTCAAGCCCGGCGCCGTGTTCGCGAACATCGTGGTCGGCGACGAGATCAACCGCGCCTCGCCCAAGACCCAGTCGGCGCTGCTGGAGTCGATGGAGGAGCGCCAGGTCTCGGTCGACGCCACCACCTACCCGCTGCCCCGCCCGTTCATGGTGGTGGCCACGCAGAACCCCTTCGAGATGGAGGGGACGTACGTCCTGCCCGAGGCGCAGCGCGACCGCTTCATGGCGCGCATCTCGCTGGGCTATCCCGACACCGACGCCGAGCTGGCGATGCTGCGCGACCGCGACACCCGCGACCCGGCGGCGCTGCTCGAGCCGGTGATCCTCGTCGATGACCTGCAGCAGATGATCACGCACGCCCGCGGCATCCACGTGGCCGAGTCGGTCGAGCGCTACGTGGTCGCCCTGGCCCGCGCCACGCGCGAGTCCGGCGATCTCCGGCTGGGCGCCAGTCCGCGCGCCACGCTCCAGCTCGTGCGCGCCGCCAAGGCCCTCGCCGCCGTCCGCGACCGCGAGTTCGTCCTGCCGGACGACGTCGTCGAGCTCGCGCCGCTCGTGCTGACCCATCGACTCGTCCCGCTGCGCGGCGGCGGCAGCTCCGACGAGATCGTGTCGGACATCCTGCGCCGGGTCCCGGTCTGACCATGTGGCTCACCGGACGGTCCATCGCGCTGATCGCGGCCGCTGTGGTGAGCCTCGCCCTGGCCGCGCTCGTCGGCATCCCCGCGCTGCTCTACGTCACCGGCCTGTGCGCCGGGCTCGTCGCGGTCGCCGTCGTGCTCGCCGTGCTGGCGCGGCCGCGGCTCGTGCTCACCCGCACCGTGACGCCGGCCATCGTCGAGCCCGGCGAGCCGGTCGAGGTCGTGCTGGACGTCGGCGTGATCTCGGGCGTGCCGGTCGTCGCGGGCCACTGGCGCGATCGCCTGCCGAGCACCGTCCTCGGCACGGCCACCGGCACCGTCCCCGTCACCGGAGAGCCGCGCGCCCGCGTGGAGTACGTCGTCACCGGGCGCCGTCGCGGGAGTCACGAGCTCGGCCCGTTCTCGGTCTCGGTGGGCGACGCCTTCGGGCTGGTGCAGCGCTCCCTCGTCGCGGGCGGCCGCGACCGCTTCATCGTGCTGCCGCGCCGTCACTCGCTGGACGTGCGGGTCGGCCCGGCCGGAGCCACCGACGGATCGACGCGCCTGCACCCGACCTCGGGCCTGGGGCAGGACGACGTCATCGCGCGTCCCTACCTGCCGGGCGACGCTCTGAAGCGCTGGCACTGGAAGGCCACGGCCCACCACGGCGAGCCCATGGTGCGCCAGGAGGAGTCCGAGCTGCGGCCCACCGTCCTGGTCGTCCTCGACGCCGACCCGCGCGTCCACGACCATGCCGGCTTCGAGTGGAGCGTCTCGGCGGCCGCGTCGGTCGTCGCGCACTACGGGGGACGCGGCTTCGACGTCGACCTCGCCACCGGCGCCCAGCAGGTTTCGCTGGAGTCCGGCCACGGTCTGCAGGACGCCCTCGTGGTGCTGGCGCTCGCCGAGCCCGACTCCTCGCCCCTGATCATCCCGGCGCGCGAGCGCACCACCTTCGTCATGACCGGCTCGCTCGACTCCACCTCGGCTGCTCGCCTGCTCCAGGCCGTGCCGTCGCGCGACACGATCGCGTTCGTCGCCCGCGGCACCTCCGAGGATGCCCACAGCGCCCTCGCCGCGGCCGGCTGGCACGTCGTCGTCCGCGACTCCAACGAGGACCTCGAGGCCGCCTGGGCCGCGGCGACGGGGGTGCCGGCATGAGGCGCGACCGCGGCGACGAGCTCAACGACACGCTGGTCGTGCTGGGCGCGACGGCCGTGCTGCTCGGTGGCTTCGCGCCCCTGTTCGACGGCCTGCGCTGGGTGGTCGTGGTGCTGTCGCTCGTGGTCTCCGTCGCGGCGGTGACCGCCGTGGTCCGCCTCTTCGCGCCCACGTGGGCCACGTCCGCCGGCGCCCTGGCCGCGGTGCTCGGACTCGTCTGGACGTTCGTGCCCGGCACGACCGTCCTCGGCATCCCCACGCCGTCCTCGTTCGTCGAGCTGGCGTCCATGCTCGGCGATGCCCGGACCACGATCGTGGAGGAGGTCGCGCCGATCCTGCCGCCCGACTCGGTGGTGCTGCTCGTCGCGATCGCGTACCTCGTGATCTTCGTGCTGTCCGACGCGGTGGCCCGCCAGGCATGGCGCGTGCCGCTGCTCGGCCTGCTGTGGGCGACGATGCTCGTCGTCCCCAGCGTCATCGCGATGGAGATGCCCCCGTGGTGGCTGTTCGCCGGCACGGCCGTGGCGTGGCTGTGGCTGTGGTGGTCCGAATCCCCGCACGTCGGCGTCATCCCGAGCGGGGCCGCGGCCGTCACGGGCGTCGGCGCGGTGGCCGTCGCGCTGGTGGTGCCGGTCGTGGGGCCCGAGATCGACCCCACCTCGAGCGACTTCGGCGTCGCCGAGAGCCAGGTCTTCGGCACCGGCATCAACCCGATGATCGAGCTCGGCCGCAACCTGCGCCAGTCCCAGCCGCGTCGCGTGCTGACGTACTCCACCGAGGGCACCACGGGGCAGTACCTCAAGGTCGCGACCCTGCGTCAGTTCAGCGGGCGCTCGTGGATCCCGAGCCCCGTGATGGGCGACCTCGACATCGAGGGTCTCGACGACCTCGACGAGACCATCACGTCCGAGGAGCGCACCACGAGCATCCGGATCGAGAGCCTGCGCTCGAGCCTGCTGCCGGTACCGTACCCTGCCACCAGCATCAAGGGCCTCGACGGCGACTGGCAGTGGCTGCGCGACGGGAGCACCGTGCGCGCCCAGGGCCGCACCACCACCGAGGACCAGAACTACACCGTGACGAGCCTGGACCGGCTGCCCACGGCCGACCAGGTCCGGGGTGCCGGCGACGCGGGACGATCGCTCGACTCCTACCGCTCGCTGCCGGACGACGTGCCCGAGCTCGTCACGCGCCTGGCCAACGAGCGCGCCGGTGACGAGGACAACGACTACGACCGCATGCTCGCGCTCCAGGACTGGCTGCGCACCGACTTCTCGTACTCCGTCGAGGCGCCGGTGGAGGAGGGCTACGACGGCAACGGGCTCGACGTCATGGAGGAGTTCCTGCAGAAGCAGAGCGGCTACTGCGTGCACTTCGCCTCCACCCTGGCCGTGATGGGCCGCGTGCTGGACGTGCCCACGCGCGTCGCGGTCGGGTACGCGCCGGGCGACAGCCTGCTGGGCCGCTCGGTCGACGAGTCGACGTTCGGCGTCGACTCCGACGACCTGCACGCCTGGACCGAGGTCTACTTCCGCGACATCGGCTGGATCCCCTTCGACGCGACGCCCGGCATCGGCGAGGCCACCGAGTTCGCCGAGGAGGTCGAGTCGGGCGGGGGCACCAGCTCCGACTCCGAGGTTCCCGAGGCGAGCGGCCAGAACGGGCGGACCCTCGACCCGCAGGACGAGCAGTCCGCCCAGCAGTCCGCCGGCGAGACGGGCCCCACGTGGCGGCCCGCCCTGCTGGCGCTGCTCACGGTGTCCGTGCTCGGCGCGGTTCCCGCGCTGGTCCGCCAGGTGCGTCGCCGTCGCCGGTGGAGCGCGGGCGAGCGATCCAGCGAGCCGCTGTGGAGCGAGGTCTCCGACACCGCGCGCGACCTCGGCATCGGCCTCGACCCCACCGAGACACCGCGGGTGTTCGCGGGCCGGCTCGAGTCCCACGGCGTCGCGGGGTCCGACCTCGACGGGCTCGTCGCCCAGGTCGAGCGCGACCGCTACGCCGGGACCGGACCGGGCACGGCCCGGGTCGAGGAGGCGCAGCGCGTCGTGGAGTCGCTGCAGGCCGCCAGCAGCCGCAAGGCGCGCTGGTGGGCGCGGCTCGCGCCGCGGTCGCTGCTCAGGTGATCGGCTCGAGCCACACCGACGTGTCGGGCCCCTTCGGCACGATCTGCGTCGGGTTGATGTCCGTCTGCACCACGTAGTAGTGCTGCTTGATCTGCTCGAAGTCGGTGTTGCCGCCGAACGCGGGGTGCGCATAGAGGTCGCGCGCGTACCGCCACAGGTGCGGCATCTCGATCAGCTGGTTGCGGTTGCACTTGAAGTGACCGTGGTAGACCGCGTCGAAGCGCGCGAGCGTGGTGAACAGGCGCACGTCGGCCTCGGTGATCGCGTCGCCCATGAGATAGCGACGGTCGGAAAGGCGGTGCTCGAGCCAGTCCATCGTGCTCCAGAGCCGGTCGTAGGCCGCGTCATACGCCTCCTGCGACCCGGCGAAGCCGCACCGGTAGACGCCGTTGTTCACCTCGGTGAACACGCGCTCCATGACGTCCTCCATCTCGTCGCGCACGGCGGCGGGCCAGAGGTCGGGGGCGTCGGGGGAGTGGTGCTCGCGCCACTCGAAGAACAGGTCGTGGGTGATCCACGGGAAGTCGTTCGTGACGACCTGGCCCGAGGCGACCTCGACGATCGCCGGCACCGTGATGCCGCGCGGGTAGTCGGGGTAGCGCGCGAAGTAGGCCTGCTGGAGACGCTCGATGCCCAGGACGGGGTCGACGCCGTCCGGGTCGAGGTCGAAGGTCCAGCTGCGCGCGTCGTGGGTCGGGCCGGGCAGGCCCACGCTGATGACGTCCTGCAGTCCCAGGAGGTCGCGCACGATGAGGGCGCGGGTGGCCCACGGGCAGGCCTTGGCGGCGACGAGGCGGTAGCGGCCGGGCTGGACCGGCCACGTCGGCGCGTCGGCGACGGGCGGCTTGCCGGTGCCCGCGCGATCGTCGACGGGGGCCCCGCCGTGGCGCGTGATGCGGTCGGGGATGTAGTTCATGTCGCGGTCGAAGGCCGAGCCGGCCTTCACGTACGAACCGGTCGTGGCGTGTGCGTCGTCGGCCATGCTCCCGACCCTAGCCACCCGGGACGATCCGCGCCGGGAACGGCCGGTGCTAGGCTGGGCCCATCATGCGGATCGCGAACCTCCTCCTTCGCCGCCGCGTCGAGGTCCTCTGAAGGTCGGACCCCTCGGCGCGGAGTCAGTCATGGCCGGCCGCTGAATCGCTCGACGATCCCCGAGGAAGACCTCCCATGAAGAACAACTCTGTTTCCCCCCAGCAGCCCTCCGGCATGCCGTTCGGCCGCTACCAGCCCTTCACCCCGATCGACCTGCCCGACCGCACGTGGCCGGCCCAGCAGATCACGCAGGCCCCGCGCTGGCTCTCCACCGACCTGCGCGACGGCAACCAGGCTCTGATCGATCCGATGACCCCGGCCCGCAAGCGCCGCATGTTCGACCTGCTCGTGCGCATGGGCTACAAGGAGATCGAGGTCGGCTTCCCGTCGGCCAGCCAGACCGACTTCGACTTCGTCCGCTCGCTGATCGAGGGCGGGGCGATCCCCGAGGACGTCACGATCTCGGTGCTGACGCAGGCCCGCGAGGACCTGATCGAGCGCACCGTCGAGTCGCTGGTGGGCGTCCCGCGCGCCAACGTGCACCTGTACAACGCCGTCGCGCCGCTGTTCCGCCGTGTAGTGTTCAACGTCGACCGCGACGAGTGCCGCGCGATCGCCACCCGGGGCACCGAGATGGTGATGAAGTACGCCGAGCAGCTGCTGGGCGACACCGCGTTCGGCTACCAGTACAGCCCCGAGATCTTCACGGGCGCCGAGCTGGAGTTCAGCCTCGAGGTGTGCGAGGCCGTCATGGACGTCTGGCAGCCCGAGGGCGACCGCGAGATCATCCTGAACCTGCCCGCCACGGTCGAGATGGCCACGCCGAACACGTACGCCGACCAGATCGAGTGGTTCAGCCGCAGCATCAGCCGTCGCGACGCCGTCGCGATCTCGCTGCACCCGCACAACGACCGCGGCACCGCCGTGGCCGCCACCGAGTTGGCGATGATGGCCGGCGCCGACCGCGTCGAGGGCTGCTTGTTCGGCCACGGCGAGCGCACCGGCAACGTCGATCTCGTCACGCTGGGCATGAACCTGTTCAGCCAGGGCATCGACCCGCAGATCGACTTCTCCGACATCGACGAGGTCCGTCGCACGGTCGAGTACTGCACCAACCTGCCGGTCCACCCGCGGCACCCGTACGCGGGCGACCTGGTCTACACCGCGTTCAGCGGCTCGCACCAGGACGCGATCAAGAAGGGCCTGGAGGACCTCGACCGCCAGGCCGCCGCGCAGGGCGTCCCGGTCGCCGAGCTGCCGTGGGAGGCGCCCTACCTGCCGATCGACCCGCACGACGTCGGCCGCACGTACGAGGCGGTCATCCGCGTCAACAGCCAGTCCGGCAAGGGCGGCGTCGCGTACATCATGAAGACCGAGCACCAGCTCGACCTGCCGCGCCGCCTGCAGATCGAGTTCAGCCGCGCGATCCAGTCCATGAGCGAGGGCGAGGCCGGCGAGATCCAGCCCGACGAGATCTGGGGCGCGTTCACGCGCGAGTACCTGGAGCGCGACGAGCCCTACTCGCTGACGCGCTTCACCTCGGTCACCACCGAGGACGGTCGCGACGAGCAGGTCGTCGACCTCGTCGTCCGCGGCCGGGAGCGCTCGTTCAAGGGCGAGGGCAACGGACCGGTCGCGGCGTTCGTCGACGGCATGCGCCAGGCCGGGGCCGACATCCGCGTCCTGGACTACAGCGAGCACGCACTCAGCTCGGGCGGCGACGCGAAGGCCGCGGCCTACGTCGAGTGCGAGATCGCGGGCGAGGTCGTGTGGGGCGTCGGCATCCACGAGAACATCGTCACCGCGTCGCTGCGCGCCGTGGTGTGCGCCGCCAACCGCGCGGAGGCCACCACCATCCCGGTGGGCTGAGCAGCCAGGTTCGACGTCGGGGTCGTTGGTATACCGTTTTGGTATGCCAACGACCCCGACCTCGTTCCGCCCCCTGCGCGAGGACGTCCGCGACCTGATCCGCGAGCGGATCATCGCCGGCACGCACGCGCCGGGCACCCGCCTCGTGGAGCGGACGATCGCGTCCGACCTCGGCGTCTCGAGGATCCCCGTGCGCGAGGCGCTCCAGGCGCTCGTGCTCGAGGGCTTCGCCGTCGACCGCGACACCCGCGGCATCGCGGTCCGCTCCTACGAGCCCGACCAGATCGCCGAGCTGGCCGAGGTCGGCGCCGCGCTCGAGCGCGTGCTGGTCGGCCGGGTCGTCGCGACCGCGACCGCCGAGGGGCTCGCCGGCCTGCGGGCCGTGCTCGATGAGGCGCAGGACGCGATCGACCGGGGCGACCTGGACGCGGGCGTGGCGGCCAACGGCCGCTTCCACGACGAGCTCGGGCGGCTGGGCGAGGGCACGATGGCGCACGAGGTGCTCGGCACCGTGTCGCAGCGGCGCCGCTGGCTGCTCGCGCAGCACACCGATCCGGCACCGATCCACGCCGAGCACGTCGCCCTGTTCGACGCGATCGTGAGCGGCGACGCCGATCGCGCCCGCCGGATCACCGAGGACCATGCGCGGACCACCGTCGAGAACGCGCTGCGCACGCGAGGGACGGTCTCGTGAGCCCGCGCACCGCGTCGCTCGCGGCGATCGCGGCCGCGGCGGGACTCCTGCTGGCGGCCTGTCAGTCGTCCGGGGAGGACCGGGCGGATCAGCCTGCCGCCAGCACCTCGGCCACGCCGACGACGCCGCCCACCACGCCGTCCCCGTCCCCCTCGCGGAAGGACCCGCTCATGGAGCTCGACCAGGACCAGCTCGACGCACGGCTGATCGCCGCGGCCTGGGACAACGACGTGAAGGCCGCGCGTCGGCTGATCGCCGCGGGTGCCGACGTGAATGCGACCGACGACACCGTCCAGAGCGCCCACCTCATCGCCACGAGCGAGGGGCGGCGCGCCCTGCTCGACCTCACGCTGCGGCACGGCGCCGACCTCGACGTCCACGACTCGTTCGACGGCACCGGCGTGATCCGGGCGGCCGAGCGCGGGCACGCCTGGATCGTCGGGCGACTGCTGCGGGCCGGCGCCGACCCGGACCACGTCAACAACCTCGGCTGGGTGGGCCTGCACGAGGCCCTCGTCTTCGCCAAGCCCGAGCGCCGGCGTCCGTACGTCGACACCGTGCGCGTGCTCGTCGCCGGGGGTGCCGACGTGCGGATCGCCTCCCGTCGCGACGGGCTCACGCCGGTGCAGCTGGCCGAGCGGCACGGGTTGGAGCCGCAGGCTCGCCTGCTGAAGCGGGCCGAGCGCGCCGAGAGGGTGAGCACCGAGGTCGCGGACCGGCGGCTGCTCGCGGCGGCGCGTGAGGGAGACGCCGACGCCGCGGCCCTCGCGCTGCGCGCCGGCGCCGACCTCGAGGTCCGCAACGAGCTGCGCCAGACGCCGCTGCTGCTGGCCTCCACCCACGACAGCGTCGCCGTGGCCCGCCTGCTGGTGGCGATGGGCGCCGACCCGGACGCGCTCGACCACCAGCACGATACGCCGTGGCTCGTGACGGGCGTGACGGGCAGCGTCGCGATGCTGGAGGCGTTGCTCCCCGCGCGTCCCGACCTCACCATCACGAACCGGTACGGCGGCCTCTCGCCGATCCCGGCGGGGGAGCGCGGCCACGTGGACTACATCCGCCGCGTGATCCGCACCGACGTCGACCTCGACCACGTCAACGACCTCGGCTGGACCGCGCTGCTGGAGGCCGTCATCCTCGGCGACGGCTCACGCCGCTACGAGCAGATCGTCTCGCTGCTCGTCGACGCGGGCGTGGACACGGGCATCGCCGACAAGAACGGCGTGACCGCGCTGGAGCACGCGCGGGCCGCCGGGTACGACGGGATCGTCCGGGTGCTCGAGCGCGCCTGAGGACTCAGCGCGCCCGCAGCGCCTCGACGATGGCGCGCAGCAGCGGGCGGTCGCGCTCGCCCGAGCGCACCGCGGCGCGGATCTCGCGGCCGAGCCGGGCGCCCGCGGGCACCGCCGTGTGCAGCCCGCGCCGGTCGACGTCGATCGCCAGCTGCGGCAGCAGCGTGACGCCCTGCCCGGCCGCGACGGCGCGCGACAGCAGCTGCAGGTCGTCGGTCTCCCAGCGCACCTGGGGCTCGAATCCGGCCTGCCGGCAGGCGTAGCGGACGGACTGGCCGCACGCCGCCTCGGCGGGTGGCATGACCCATGGTGCGTCGGCGAGGTCGGCCAGCGTGGTGCCCTCGGGGAACGGGTCGCGACCGATGAGGACGAGCGGCTCGCGGTGCACGGTCGTGGCGGTCACCCGCGGCGGGATCGGCATGGGGGCGTGCTCGTAGACGTCGACGAGCGCCAGGTCGATCCGCCCCTCGTGCAGCGCGGCCAGGCTCGACTGCGGCTCGGCCACCATGACGGTCGCGTCGATGCCCGGGTGGTGCTCGCGCAGGTCGGTGAGGGTGGGCAGCACGAACTCCTGCGCGGCCGAGGCGATCGTGCCGATGCGAACGCGGCCGACGAGGTGGTCGTCGAAGCCGTCGATGTCGCCGCGGGTGGCCTCGAGCAGGCGCACGAGGCTGCGGCCCCGCTCGGCCAGCACCTCCCCGGCGGCCGTGAGGGCCACGCCGCGGGGGAGCCGCTCGAGCAGCGGCACGCCGGACTCGCGCTCGAGCGTGGTGATCTGCTGGGAGACGGCCGAGGCGGTGATGTTGTTGGCGCGGGCGGCGCCGGCGATGGAGCCGTGGTGGGCGACGTCCACCAGCAGCCGCAGTCGGTTCGGGTCGGGCAGGTCGCGCACGGTGGTCCTCCGAATGCGTTAGAACAACTTACGCTGGACAGTCTGCCGCATCAGACAGACGATGGGGTAGTGAGGATTGAGAACGTCGCCGTGTTCGGACTCGGCAAGGTCGGAGAGCTCGTCGCGCACCTGCTGTCGCGCGCGGAGTTCAAGGTGGTCGGATTCGACTCGCGCCAGCGGGAGGTCCCGAACCTGCAGACGCGGGTGCTGGACGTCGCCGACGCCGACGCCCTGCGCGCCGCGCTGAGCGAGGTCGACGGCGTCGTCTCGTGCCTGCCGTACCACCTGAACATCGCCGTCGCGGAGGCCGCGCACGACACCGGCGTGCACTACTTCGACCTCACCGAGGACGTGCCCACGACGAACCGCGTGATCGAGCTGTCGAAGGACCGCCCGGACAGCGTCTTCGTGCCGCAGTGCGGTCTGGCGCCCGGCCTCATCGGCATCGTCGGCGCCAGCCTGGCCTCGACCTTCGACTCGATCCGCAGCATGGAGCTGAAGGTCGGCGCGCTGCCGCAGAACCCCACGGGCCTGCTCGGCTACGCGTTCAACTGGTCGGCCGAGGGCGTCGTGAACGAGTACCTCAACGACTGCGAGGTCGTCCGGTCCGGCGAGCGCCGCATGGTGCCCCCGATGACCGAGAAGGAGCGCGTCGTCATCGGCGGCATCGAGCTCGAGGCCGCGCTGACCTCGGGCGGCCTCGGCACGATGTGCCAGACCTACGAGGGCCGCCTCCAGCGCCTCGACTACAAGACGATGCGGTACCCGGGGCACTTCGAGCAGATGCACTTCCTGTTCGAGGAGCTCAACCTGCGCGACGAGCGCGAGCTCGTCGGCCGGATCCTCGTGGACGCCAAGCCTCCGGTGAACGACGACGTCGTCTACCTGCACGCCGCCGTGGAGGGCATCCACTCCGGCCAGCCGTTCCGCCGCAACCACGTCCGCGCCTACCGGCCGATCGACATCGACGGCCAGACCTGGCGCGCCATCAGCTGGACCACCGCGGCGAGCGCCGTGGCTGTCGTCGAGCTGGTCGCCGCCGGGAAGCTCCCCTCCACCGGCTTCGTCCGGCAGGAGGACATCTCCCTGACCGACCTGCTCGCGACGCACTCCGGCCAGCTCTTCGACACCCACGGAAAGATCGACGCATGAACGAGCGCCAGCGAGTGAACGAGGGGCCCCGAATGCCGGCTTCTTCGTACCCTGCACTTTCTTCGACGAAGGAGTCGGCATGAGCATTACCGACCAGGTCACCGAGATCTTCGGGCGCATCGGCGCGCCCACGCAGTTCGCCGCCGACGGCGAGATCGTCTGCCGCACCCCGATCGACGGCTCCGAGCTGGGCCGTCTCCAGGCCGACACGGCGCAGTCCGTGGGCGAGGCCGTCGGCCGCGCCCACGCGGCCTTCCAGGAGTGGCGCACCGTTCCCGCGCCTGCGCGCGGCGCGTTCGTCCGCGAGCTGGGCAACCTGCTGCGCGAGCACAAGGACGACCTCGGCGCCCTCGTGACGATCGAGGCCGGCAAGATCGTGTCGGAGGGCCTCGGCGAGGTCCAGGAGATGATCGACATCTGCGACCTGGCCGTCGGCCTGTCGCGGCAGCTGCACGGCCTGACGATCGCCAGCGAGCGACCGGGCCACCGGATGATGGAGCAGTGGCACCCGCTGGGCGTCGTCGGCGTCATCAGCGCCTTCAACTTCCCGGTCGCGGTGTGGTCGTGGAACGCCGCGCTGGCGTTCGTCTGCGGCGACAGCATCGTGTGGAAGCCGTCGGAGAAGACCGTGCTCACCGCGCTCGCGTGCCGTGCGCTCGCCGAGGAGGCGGCCCGTCGCACGGGCGCCCCCGAGGGCCTGCTCCAGGTCGTGGTCGGCGCCCGCGAGGTGGGCGAGGCGCTCGTCGACGACCCGCGCGTGCCCCTGGTCTCGGCCACCGGCTCCACGCGGATGGGCAAGGAGGTCGCGCCCCGCGTGGCCGCCCGTCTCGGCCGCAGCCTGCTGGAGCTCGGCGGCAACAACGCCGCGATCATCGCGCCCAGTGCCGACCTCGAGCTGGCCGTGCGCGGCATCGTCTTCTCGGCCGTCGGCACCGCCGGCCAGCGCTGCACGTCGCTGCGCCGCGTGATCGTGCACGAGTCGGTGAAGGACGAGCTGCTCCAGCGCCTCGTCGCCGCCTACGAGACCCTGCCGATCGGCTCGCCGCTGGACTCCGGGACGCTCGTCGGCCCCCTGGTGGACGAGTCCGCCGCGGCCGGCTTCGCCAAGGCCCTCGACCAGGCGCGCTCCGACGGCGGCACCGTCCTGACCGGCGGCACCACCGCCGAGGGCGTGGAGGGCGGCCACTACGTGCACCCCGCGATCGTCGACATGCCCGACCAGACCGAGATCGTGCGCGCCGAGACCTTCGCGCCGCTGCTGTACGTGCTGACCTACCGCGACCTCGACGAGGCCGTCGCGCTGCACAACGCGGTCGACCAGGGCCTGTCCAGCGCCATCTTCACGATGGACGTGCGCGAGGCCGAGCTGTTCGTCTCGGCGACCGGCTCGGACTGCGGCATCGCGAACGTCAACATCGGCACGTCGGGCGCCGAGATCGGTGGCGCGTTCGGCGGCGAGAAGGACACCGGCGGCGGCCGCGAGTCCGGCTCGGACGCGTGGAAGAGCTACATGCGCCGGTCGACGAACACGATCAACTACTCCACCGAGCTGCCGCTCGCGCAGGGCGTCGACTTCGGCTGAGGTCAGCCCAGCGCGGAGCGGTAGGCGAACAGCGAGGGGCCGCCGCCGGTGTGCACGAACACCGTGCGGCGGCGCAGCTCGGGGTCGCCGGGCAGCGCCGCGTACGCCTTGGCCGTGTAGACGGGATCCAGCGCGATGCCGCGCGTCGTGGCGAGGCGATGGATCTCCGCGAGGCCGGCGGGCGACGGGATGCCGTAGCCGTCGCCGAGCTGCGAGTCGTCGAGCACCCAGCGATCGTCGTCGGGGACGGGCACCCCCAGCTCGTCGGAGGCCTGCGTCAGCAGGTCGCGCAGCTGCGCCTCGGTCTGCTCGAGCGAGTGGTAGACGCACACGCCGCGCACGACCGTGTCGATGTCGGCGGCGGCGAGCCCGATCACCAGGCCGGCCATCGTGCCGCACGTGGACGCGGCGACGACGACCTCGTGCGGGTCGAACTCGAGCTGGGAGTAGAGCTCGAGCGCCGTGTCGACGTGCCCGAGCACGCCGATGCGGTCGGAGCCGCCGGGCAGGATCACGGCGAGGTCGTCGCCGTGCTCGGCCATCAGCTCCAGCGCGAGCGCGCCCGCGGCGTCGTCGTCGGGCACGACGTGGCGGGTCGCGCCGAACAGCTCGGTCAGGAACGCGTTGCCCGAGCCCGTGTAGTCGGCGTCCGTCCGTGGCACCGCCTGCACGGCGATGGCGTCCAGGCGCAGGCCGAGGCGCGCGCAGGCGGCCGCGGTCGCGCGGACGTGGTTCGACTGCAGGGCGCCGAACGTGACCACGCGGCGTTGGCCGCGGGCGACCGCCGCGCCCAGCAGGAACTCGAGCTTGCGGACCTTGTTGCCGCCGAAGCCGAAGCCGCTGAGGTCCTCGCGCTTCATCCAGAGTCCGTCCACGTCCTGCAGGGGCGTGGGCCACACGCCGAGGTGGGCGCGGGGGCGCTCGCTCAGGTCCATGGACCCGAGCGTGCCACACCGGCGGACGACCGCGACTGGGGCAGAATGGAGCGGTGGGCACCTATCGCGACTCCGGTGTCGTCCTGCGCACCCAGAAGCTGGGGGAGGCCGACCGCATCGTCACGATGCTCACGCGCGGACGCGGCGTCGTGCGGGCCGTGGGCCGCGGGGTCCGCAAGACCTCCAGCCGCTTCGGCGGCCGCCTCGAGCCGTTCATGCACGTCGACGTGCAGTTCGCCGAGGGCCGCTCGCTCGACGTCATCGCCCAGGTCGTGACGATCGACCCCTTCGCCTCGCATCTCGGCGCCGACTACGCCGCCTACACCGCGGGCACGGCGATGCTCGAGACCGCCGAGCGCCTCGTCGCCGACACGGCCGAGCCCTCGGTCCCGCAGTACCACCTGCTGGTGGGGGCACTGCGCGCGCTGACCGAGCACCGCCAGCCGCCCGGCATCCTGCTCGACTCGTTCCAGCTGCGGTCGCTCGCGATCGCCGGCTACGCACCGTCGTTCGACGGCTGCGCCCGCTGCGGCCTCGAGGGTCCGCACCGCCACTTCCACGCCGGCTCCGGCGGCATGCTGTGCGACGGCTGCCGCGTGCCGGGCTCCTCAGTCCCGTCGGCCACCACGGTGGCCCTGCTCGCCGCCCTGCTCGTGGGCGACTGGAGCGCGGTCGGGATCGCCGACGAGCGGTCGCGCCGCGAGGCCGGCGGCATCGTCGCCAACTACCTGTCCTGGCACCTCGAGCGCGGCCTGCGCTCCCTGGCCCACGTGGATCGCTGATGCCCCGAAACCCCACCCCGCACCCGTCGGGGGCCACCCCGCCGCGCCTCGCCCCCGAGCAGGTGCCCCAGCACGTCGCAATCGTCATGGACGGCAACGGCCGCTGGGCGAAGGAGCGCGGCCTGCCGCGCACCGAGGGCCACAAGGCCGGCGAGGCGGCACTGTTCGACGTCGTCGAGGGTGCGATCGAGATCGGCGTCAAGGCCGTCAGCGCGTACGCCTTCAGCACCGAGAACTGGAAGCGGTCGCCCGACGAGGTGAAGTTCCTCATGGGCTTCAACCGCGACGTCATCCGTCGTCGCCGCGACGAGATGCACGAGCTCGGCGTCCGGGTGCGCTGGGCCGGCCGGCGCCCCCGGCTGTGGCGCAGCGTCATCCGCGAGCTGGAGGAGGCCGAGCAGCTCACGAGGGACAACACCGTCTGCACCCTGACGATGTGCGTGAACTACGGCGGCAGGGCCGAGATCGCCGACGCCGCCGCGGCGCTCGCGCGCGACGTCAAGGCGGGCCGGGTGAACCCCGAGAAGGTCACCGAGGCCACCTTCGCGCGCTACCTCGACGAGCCGTGGATGCCCGACGTCGACCTCTTCTGGCGCACCTCCGGCGAGCAGCGCACCAGCAACTTCCTGCCGTGGCAGTCGGCCTACGCCGAGCTGGTGTTCAGCGACATCGCGTGGCCCGACGTCGACCGCCGCGCCCTCTGGGCCGCCGTCGAGGAGTACGCCACGCGCCAGCGCCGCTACGGCTCCGCCTGACCGGGGTAGGACCCCGCATCTCGGGTACCTCCTCCCCATGCACGACACCCTCGTCATCGGCGGAGGTCCCGCCGGTCTCCAGGCGGCCCTGACCCTCGGACGCATGCATCGCTCGGTCGTCCTCGCGGACTCCGAGCGGTACCGGAACGACAGCGCCCGGCACGCGCACAACTTCCTGACCCACGACGGCCGTGACCCCGCCGATCTGCGTCGGCTCGGCCGGGCGGACCTCGCGGAGTACGCGACGGTCCAGACCCGCGAGCTGACGATCGAGCGGGTGCGCGAGACCGAGGACGGCTTCGTCGCGCAGGCCGGCGGCGAGACGATCGAGGCGCGGACCCTGGTGCTGGCCACCGGGATGACCGACGAGCTGCCGGACGTGCCCGGGCTCGCCGAGGCGTGGGGAGCCGAGGTCGCGAACTGCCCCTTCTGCCACGGTCACGAGTTCGCGGCCCGGCCGATCGGCGTGCTGGGCGACGGTCCCCAGGTCGGCGAGCTGGCGGCGATGCTGCGCCCCGTGGCGTCCGAGGTCGTCACCTTCGGGCACGCCGACCTCGCGAAGGTGGAGCGCGGACCGGCGGGCCTGCTCGCGCACCGCACCGACGGCGACCCCGTGCAGCTGGCGGGACTGTTCCTCCATCCACGCACGGCCCAGGCCGCGCCGTTCGCCGAGCAGCTCGGTCTCGACCTGCTGCCGTCGGGCTGCGTGCGCATCGACGCGCTGGGGCGGACGAGCCGGCCTCGCGTCTTCGCCGCGGGTGACCTCGCGCACGTCGAGGAGCTCCCCGTGCCGATGCCGTCGCTGCTGGCGGCCGCCGCGGCCGGGCTCGCCGCTGGTGCCAGTGCCGTGCGCTACCTCGCCTCGCCAGAGGCCGAGACGGCGGCGCACCCGTTCGCCGACGGCTGAGCCGTCAGACCGTGGCCGGACCCTCGAGCGACCAGCGGGTCGTGCCGGCGAGGACGTCGGTGACGAAGCCACGGAACCGCGGGCACTGCGTGATGTCGTGCGAGCGGCAGCGCAGGGCGTGCTCGGTCATCTCGCGGGACCGCTCCATCTCCTGCATGCGCCGGTCGAGGTCGGCCAGGTGCGACTCCAGCACCTGGTGACGCGACGGCGCCTCCTCGTCGAGCAGCACCGCGATCTGCTCGAGCGACATCCCGGCGGCCTTGCTCCGCAGGATGACCGCGACCCGGACGAGGTCGTCGTCGCCGTAGCGACGCCGGTCGGCGCCGTCGCGAGCCGGCCGCAGCAGGCCCACGTCCTCCCAGTGCCGCAGCACGTGGGTCTCGAGTCCGAACCGCGCGGCGACGTCCCCGATCGACTGACTTGACTTCATGTCGACCTGAAGTCGCACGCTCGTCTCGTTATTCCATTCGAGAGGGGAACCCCATGTACGACGCACTCGTCATCGGCGGCGGACCGGCCGGGCTGCAGGCCGCGCTCACGCTCGGCCGGATGCACCGGACCACCGTCCTGGTCGACTCCGGCCGCTACCGCAACGGCACGGTCGAGCACGCCCACAACTTCGTGACCCACGACGGTCGCGCACCCGGCGAGATCCGCCGGCTCGCCCGCGAGGACCTCGCCGCGTACGACACCGTCGAGCTCCGCGACACCACCGTCCACGCGGTCCGCGAGGAGGGCGACAGCTTCGTCGCCGAGACCGAGGGCGGTCCGATCCATGCCCGCACGCTGATCCTGGCGACCGGCCTGAAGGACGACCTGGGCTCGATCCCGGGCCTGGAGGAGGCGTGGGGCCGCGAGGTCGCGGCGTGCCCGTTCTGCCACGGGCACGAGCTGTCGGGTCGCGTGATCGGCCTCGCCGGCACCGGACCTCACGTGCCGATGATGACCGCGATGCTGGCACCGATCGCGGCACGGATCGTGCACTTCGAGGACGGCGAGGTCACGAAGATCGAGCGGACCGGCGACGGCGTCCTGGTGCACCGCGCGTCCGGCGAGCCGGTCGCGGTGGCGGGCCTGTTCGTGCACCCGGCGTTCGCCCAGGCGGCTCCGTTCGCCGAGCAGCTCGGCCTCGAGCTGCTGCCGTCCGGCTGCATCCGGATCGACGTCCTCGGACAGACGAGCCACCCGCGCGTCTTCGCCGCGGGCGACCTCGCGCACGTGCAGGAGCTGCCGATGCCGATGGCGTCGGTGCTGGGCGCCGCGGCGGCGGGCCTGACCGCCGGGGCGAGCGTCGTGAGGACCCTCGCCCTCGCCGAGTCCGCGCAGGGCTGAGCGCCGCGGTCCGGGTCGGGCGGACGCCGCGGACCTCGGTAGTCTGGAGCGCATGCGCGTGGCCAGATTCGCCGGTGACGACGACCCCCGTTTCGGGGTCGTCGGCACCGAGGGCGACACCCCGATCATCGCCCCTCTCAAGGGGGACCCCCTCTACGCTCCGCTGGAGCTGACCGGCGAGAAGCTCGCGCTGGAGGACGTGCGCCTGCTGGCGCCGGTCATCCCGCGCAGCAAGGTGGTGTGCGTCGGCAAGAACTACGTCGCACACGCCGCCGAGATGGGTGGCGACGTCCCCGAGGAGCCGCTGATCTTCCTCAAGCCGAACACCTCGGTGATCGGCCCGGGCGAGCCGATCTTCTACCCGAAGCAGTCGCAGAACGTGCACTTCGAGGGCGAGCTCGCGATCGTGATCGGCCGCATCTGCCGCAACCTCACGGCGGAAGACGCGCCCAAGGTGATCTACGGCTACACCGTGGCCAACGACGTCACGGCGCGCGACCTGCAGCAGAAGGACGGCCAGTGGGCCCGCGCGAAGGGCTTCGACACGTTCTGCCCGCTCGGCCCGTGGATCGAGACCGACTTCGACCCGTCCGACGTCCGCGTGCGCACCACGCTCAACGGCGAGACGAAGCAGGACGGCCGCACGTCGGACATGGTCTTCGACGTGACGGCGATCCTGCAGTACGTGACCAGCTTCATGACCCTCCTGCCCGGTGACGTCGTCCTGACCGGCACGCCCGACGGCGTCGGCCCCATGGTGGCCGGCGACGACGTGGCCGTGACGATCGACGGCCTGGGCACCCTGACGAACCCGGTGGTGGCAGATGAGTGAGACCCGTTGGACGACCGCGACCGGCAGCGACGTGGTCGCCCGGTTCTGCCCGTCGCCGACCGGCAACCCGCACGTCGGCATGGCGCGCACGGCGCTGTTCAGCTGGGCCTTCGCGCGGCACCACGGAGGCCGCTTCGTGTTCCGCATCGAGGACACCGACGCGAGCCGTGACTCCCAGGAGTCCTACGACCTGCTGATCGACGTCATGCGGTGGCTGGGCCTGGACTGGGACGAGGGCGTCGAGGTCGGCGGCCCGAACGGCCCCTACCGCCAGAGCCAGCGCATGGACGTCTACGCCGACGTCGCGCAGCGCCTCCTCGACGCGGGCTTCGCGTACAAGGCCTACGACACCGCCGAGGAGCTGGAGGAGCGCCGCAACGCCGCGCGCGCCGCCGGCCGCCCGAGCGGCTACGACGGGCTGCACCGCGACCTCACGCCCGAGCAGCAGGCGGCGTACGAGGCCGAGGGCCGCCAGCCGGTCATCCGCTTCAAGATGCCCGAGCGCGACTGGACCTTCGACGACCTCGTCCGCGGCGAGATCACGTTCGGCGCCGAGAACGTGCAGGACTTCGTGATCGTCCGCGCCAACGGCCAGCCTCTCTACACGCTGACCAACCCCGTCGACGACGCGCTCATGGGCATCACGCACGTGCTGCGCGGCGAGGACATCCTCTCGTCCACCCCGCGCCAGATGGCGCTGTACGAGGCGTTCGGCGAGATCGGCGTCGGCTCGGGCTTCACGCCCCGGTTCGGCCACCTGCCCTACGTCATGGGCGCGGGCAACAAGAAGCTCTCGAAGCGCGACCCCGAGTCGAACCTGCTCGGCTACCGCGACCAGGGCTTCCTGCCCGAGGGCCTGCTGAACTACCTCGCCCTGCTGGGCTGGTCGATCGCCGAGGACCGCGACATCTTCTCGCTCGAGGAGATGGTGGCCGCGTTCGAGGTGGAGCGGGTCAACCCCAACCCGGCGCGCTTCGACCTGAAGAAGTGCGAGGCGATCAACGGCGACCACGTGCGCCTGCTCGCCCCCGACGAGTTCGTCCGCCGGCTGCTGCCCTACCTGCCCGAGGGTGTCGACGAGGCTCTCGTCACGCAGGCCGCGCCGCTCGTGCAGGAGCGCAGCAACCTGCTCACCGAGGCCGCGGAGATGCTCGGGTTCCTGTTCGCGGGCGACGACTTCGCCGTCGACCCCGACGACGCTGCCAAGCAGCTGAACGAGGACGGTCTCGAGGTCGCGAAGGCGGCCCGCGAGGCGCTGTCCGGCCTCGACGCGTGGAGCACCGAGTCGATCGAGGCGGCGCTGCGCCAGGCCCTCGTCGAGGAGCGCGGCCTCAAGCCGCGTCTCGCGTTCGGCCCGGTCCGCGTCGCGGTCACCGGCCGTCGCATCTCGCCGCCGCTGTTCGAGTCGATGGAGCTGCTGGGCCGCGAGACCTCCCTCGCGCGCCTCGACGCCGTCCTCTGACACACGAGAACGCGGTCCACCCCGGCGGGGGTGGACCGCGTTCGTCGTCTCCGGACGATCAGGCCTTGTCGGCCTCGGTGCCCATCTGCAGCGAGCGGATGCCGTCCTTGGCGTAGTAGCCCTTGAGGCCCACCAGCACCGCGACCAGGCCGACGGCGGCGAACAGCACCACGTAGTAGGCCGGGGAGATCGGGTCACCGGTGCGGGCGATCAGCCACGTGGCCACGAGGGGCGCCGTGCCGCCGAGCAGGGCGAAGGCCATGTTGTAGGCCAGCGCGCTCGCCGTGTAGCGGATCTCGGGCCGGAAGAGCTCGACCATGATGACCGGCGTGATCAGCGCGATCGCTCCGGCGAACACGCCGTAGAGACCCTGGCCGAGCATCGTGGCGCCGAGGCCGCCCATCCCCATGATGTGGAACGAGGGGATCACGGCGACGGCCAGGCCGATGGCGGCGGCGATGGCGACCGGACGACGGCCCCAGCGGTCGGCTGCCAGGCCGGTGAGCGGGCAGGAGACGGCGAACACCAGCAGCGCGACGATGTAGGAGGTCAGCGCGTCGACCCGTCCGAGCCCGAGCTCCTCGGTGTTGTACGCCACCATGTAGCCGCCGAGCAGGTAGAAGCTCACCGCGGTGACCATCGACCAGGCGAAGACGACGATCATCGGGCGGAGTCCGTCCTGGAAGGCGCGGACGATGGGCGGGTGGACCGCCTCGGCCGCGGCCTCGCGGACCGCCTCGAACTCGGGCGTCTCCTGGATCTTCAGGCGCAGGTAGAGGCCGACGAGGCCGACCGGGCCGGCGAGGATGAACGGGATGCGCCAGCCCCAGCTCTCCAGCGACGCCTCGTTCATGGACTGGGTCACGATCAGGCCGACGGTCGCGCCGGCGGCGGTGCCCAGGGCGACGGACATCGGGTTCACGGCGCCGAAGAGCGCGCGGCGGTTCGACGGCGCGTACTCGATGATGAAGCTGCCCGAGCCGGCGTACTCGCCGCCGGCCGACAGGCCCTGCAGGATGCGCCAGGCGACGAGCAGGACGGGGGCGAGCAGGCCCACGGACTCGTAGCTGGGGGTGAGGCCGATCGCGACCGTCGCGCCCGACATCAGCAGGACGGCGCCGGACAGCGCGGTGCGGCGGCCGACGCGGTCGCCGATGTTGCCGAAGATGATGCCGCCGATCGGGCGGGCGAGGAAGCCGACGGCGAAGGCAGCGAAGCCCGACAGCAGCGACGCGGTGGGGTTGTCGCTGGGGAAGAACTTCAGGCTGATGATGGTGATGAACTGGGCGTAGATGCCGAAGTCGAACCATTCGACGAAGTTGCCGATCCCGGCGGCGGACACCGCTTTGCGGCGCGCGCCGGCGATCTCGGCGGTCTTGAGGTCGGTCATGACCGGGGCCTTTCTGGGGGTGGTGGTGTCGAGATGAGGGAGGCGTCAGCGCAGCTCGCGACGCAGGATCTTTCCGGTGACGGACTGGGGGAGGCGGTCGAGGACCTCGACCTCCCGCGGGTACTTGTAGGCGGCCATCCGCTCCTTGCAGAACGCGATGAGCTCCTCGGGGGTGGCCTCGGCGCCGGAGTGCAGGGCGACGTAGGCCTTCACGGTCTCGCCGCGGTACTCGTGCGCGACGCCGACGACCGCGGCCTCCTTCACGGCCGGGTGCGCGTAGAGGACGTCCTCGACCTCGCGCGGCCACACCTTGTAGCCGGAGGCGATGATCATGTCCTTCTTGCGGTCGACGATGAAGAACCAGCCGTCCTCGTCCATGAAGCCCATGTCGCCGGTGCGCAACTCGCGGTCGATGATCGCCTCGGCCGTGGCCTCCGGGTTGTTCCAGTACCCGGGGATGACCTGGGGGCCCGACGTGGCGAACTCGCCGATCTGGCCCACGGGGACCTCGGTGCCGTCCTCGTCCACGACGCGCACGTGCGTGTTGAAGACGGGGAAGCCGACCGCCAGGGCCCCCGAGACCGGGTCCACGGGCGCCCGCAGTCCGCGCGGGACGCCGTGGGTGGGGGAGGTGGTCTCGGTCATGCCGTAGAAGTTGTGGGCGTAGAACCCGAACTCCTCCTCGATCCGGTCGGCCACGGACGGCGGGATCGGGGCGCCACCGGAGTAGACGACCTCGAGGGACGTGAAGTCGTCGCGGGTGGCGCCCTCGGCGCTGGTGAGGGCGACGAGCGCGGTGATCGCGCCGATCGTGAAGAAGGGCCGGTGCTCGCGGATGGCGTCGAGCATCGACAGCGGCTCGAAGCGGTGCGTCAGGACCAGCGGCCCGCCGAGCAGCATCGCCAGCGTGGCGTGCCCGACGAGGCCCGTGATGTGGAACAGCGGAGCGATGGCGAGGACGCCGGCGCCTTCGGGCAGGTCCATCCAGTCGCGGTAGGTCTGGGTGTTGAACGTCATCGCGCCGTGCGTGTTCATGGCGCCCTTGGGCAGGCCCGTCGTGCCCGACGTGTAGGTCAGGACGGCGACGCTGTCGGGGCCGAGCTCGGGGGAGGGGACGCTCCGGCCGGCGTGCGTCCGCGCGAAGTCGGTGAGTCGCAGGGTGCCCTCGGTGGCGACGACGTCGGTGCCGAGCACGCGGGGGTCGTTGCGGGTCTGGAAGTCGGTGGCCGAGGTCGTGATGACGGTCGTGACCGAGGTCTGTCCCGAGTCGACGACGTCGCGCGCCACGGAAGCGTACAGGTCGTCGAGCGTGAGCAGGGCGACGGCGCCGGAGTCGCGCAGCAGGTTGCCGACCTCGCGCTGCTTGTTCATCGGGTTGATGAGCACGGCGATGCCGCCGGCCTTCCACGCCGCGACGAGGCCGAGGGGGAACGCCGGGTCGTTCTGCAGGTACAGCGCGAGGCGGTCACCGGGGGCGAAGCCACGCTCGACGAGCACCGCGGCCATCGCGTCGGTGAGGGCGTCGACCTCGGCGTAGGTCAGGGTGCCGTCGAAGTACCGCACGGCGGGAGCGTCGGCGCTGCGGGCGACCGCGGCGGCGAACATCTCCAGGCACGTGGCGTACTCGGCGACGATGGTCTCGGGCTTCCCCTCGGGGTAGCCGGACAGCCACGGCGGGCGGGTCTGGGTGACGGAGTCGGACATCGAGTTCCTCGTGAAGCGGGCCGTTCAGGTCCAGCGGGGCTGAACTCACTGAACGACCGTTCGGGTGTGACGCAGGGAACAGTAATCACGGCTGTCCTGACGGCAAAACCGCGGAATCCGTGTTCAGGTGTTCAGTTCAGCCGACCTGAACACGCCGGGAGGGTCAGCGCCGGAGCACGGCCTCGGCGAGGGTGACCGGAAGCGCGCTTCCGCCTCGGATCTCGGGCGGAATCAGCCACGAGACCCCCGCGAGCCGCAGGACGGCCGCGCTGAACTCGTCGGCCGACAGGGGAGCGCCGCTGGTGGCGTTCAGGGCCTCGTCGGCGTGCACGCGCAGGGTGTCGTAGACGCCGCGGCACCGCGCGGCGATCCGCCCGCTCTCGGGCTCGTCGAGGCTGCGCAGCTCGGAGTCCGCCACGCGGGCCAGCTCGGGGTGCTGCTCGCGGAAGGTGCTGACGGCCTCGACCACGTTGACCACCCGGTCGTGCGGGGTCGCGCCGTCGTCGGCCGCCGCGGCCACGCGCGCCTGCAGCTCGTCGAGCAGGAGGTCGTAGACCGAGACCAGGATGCTGTGCTTGCTGCGGTGGTGGTGGTAGACCCCGGCGACGCTCAGCTGGGCCGTCGCGGCGATCGCCCGCATGGTGGCGCCGTGGTAGCCGGCTTCGTGGAACACCGTGACGGCGGCGGCGGTAACGTTGTCGAGTCGGATCGTCGACGCGGCGCGCCACGGACGCGGCCGGTCGACCGACGGGGGCGTCCCGGCGGGATTCACCGAGGGAGGCTGCATGACCAGGTGGGCGGTCTCGGTGCCCAGTGCCGAGGCGATCTGCGAGAGGCGGGCGATGCTGACCCCGACCTTGTCGTTCTCGATCGCGCTCATGGTGCCGGCGCTGACGCCCGCGGTGGAGGCGAGGTCCCGGAGGGTGAGGCCCGCGGCCCGGCGCGCCCGGCGGATCGCGGCGCCGACCGTGGGGGCCCCGGACGTCTCGGTCACGCAGCGGACTCTACCGGCCCGACCCGTCAGCACCGTGCGGCCGCGGGAGGCGGCATGAGCGCGGGGGAGGGGCGTCCCTGGGCCGCGTGGTACCCCGACGGCGACGTCGACCTCGCCGCCAGCGGTGCGACTCTCATGGACCACTTCCGCGCCACGGTCGCGCGCCAGCCCGGTCGGGTCGCGGTGCGCTACTTCGAGGGCAGGATCACCTACGGCGAGCTCGACGCGATGGCGGACTCGCTCGCCGCGCACCTGCGTGACGCCGGGCTGGGCGCCGGGTCCACGATCGCGCTGATGCTGCAGAACAACCCCGCGTTCCTCGTCGCCGTCGTGGCCGCGTGGAAGCTGGGGGCCGTGGCCGCGCCGCTGTCGCCGCTGGCGACCTCGCCCGAGCTCAGCCACCTGCTGGACGAGTGCGACGCCGACGCCGTCGTGATCCTCGACGAGCTGCTGCAGGTGCACGGCTCGCGCGTCTCGCGGCTGCGCGACCTCCCGGTCGTCGTGACGACCCGGACGGACTTCGACGGCTCTCCCGCGCAGGTCGGAGGCGAGGCGACCTCGCTGGCGCGGATCGTGGCGACCCGCGTCGAGCCCGTCTCGACCGAGCTCGACCCGGCGTGGCCGGCGGTGTTCGTACCGACCTCCGGGACCACCGGGATGTCGAAGTTCACGGTCAACACGCACGCCAACGTGGAGTTCGACGCCTCGGTCTACCGGCGGTGGGCCCGGCTGCGCGACGGCGCGGTGGTGCTGGGGCTCAGCCCGATCTTCCACGTGACCGGTCTCATCGGGCACGTCGCGGTGACGCTGCGCATCGGTGCCACGCTCGTGCTGACGCACCGGGTGCGTCCCGACGTGATGCTCGAGGCGATCCGCCGCCACCGCCCCGAGTTCACGATCGCCGTCATCACCGCGTACATCGGCCTGGCCGAGCTGCCCGACGCGACGCCCGAGGACTTCGCGAGCTTCCGCGAGCTCTGGTCGGGCGGCGCGCCGGTGGAGCCTGACGTGGCCGCGCGCCTGGGCGAGCGCTTCGGCCGGCCGATCCACAACGTGTACGGCCTCACCGAGGCGACCTCGGCGGTGGCGGCGGTGCCGCGCGGGCTCCGCACGCCCGTCGACGAGGACACGCGCACGCTGTCGATCGGCATCCCGGTCTTCGGCACCACGGTCCGCATCGTCGGGGAGGACGGCGCCGAGCTCCCGTCCGGCGAGGTCGGCGAGATCGTCGTCTCGGGTCCGCAGGTGGCGGCGGGCTACCTGAACAAGCCGATGTCGACCGCCGAGGTCTTCGGCGGGGGACGGCTGCGCACCGGCGACGTCGGCTTCATGGACGCCGACGGCTGGTTCTACGTGATCGACCGCAGCAAGGACATGATCAGCGCGAGCGGCTTCAAGGTCTGGCCTCGCGAGATCGAGGCCGCGCTCATGACCCACCCGCACGTCCGGGAGGCGGCCGTGGTCGCGATTCCCGACCAGTACCGCGGCCAGTCGCCGAAGGCCTACGTCGTCCTCGAGCCCGACGCGTCGGTGTCGGAGTACGAGCTGATCGAGTTCAGCCGCTCGATCCTCGCGCCCACGAAGTACCCCCGCGAGGTCGAGTTCGTGGCCGAGCTCCCGCGCACCGCCACGGGCAAGATCCGGCGCTCCGCGCTGGGGTGAAGCGCGCATCACACGACACGCGACCATCCCCGGTTTGGGCGCACGCGAGGGTGTCCGGTAAAGTCATCTCTTGGTTCGGAGCGCTGCCGCGAGGCAGGGATCCGATACCCCCATGGGGTATGGTGTAATTGGCAACACAGCGGTTTCTGGTACCGCCATTCTAGGTTCGAGTCCTAGTACCCCAGCTGAAGCGCTCGAAGAGTCATCTGGTAGCGTTTCTACTCGCTGGCCCCGTTGTGTAGCGGCCTAGCACGTCGCCCTCTCAAGGCGGTAGCGCGGGTTCGAATCCCGTCGGGGCTACCAGCGAAAAGGCCCCCGATCCTCGGATCGGGGGCCTTTCCCATTCCCGCACCCGAGCGCGAGGATGCTGGTGTGGCGCGGCGCTGAACCGTTCCGGTCCGCGGTGCGTGTCATGGGCGGAGGTGCACGACGACGTCATGACCGACGACTCCCAGGTGCTGATGCAGAGGCTGCACGACGCGCACGCGGCCGCGCTGTGGGGCTTCTGCCTGCACCTGACCGGAGATCCGGTCCGCGCCGAGGACGTCGTCCAGGAGACGCTGCTGCGCGCGTGGCGGCACCCGCAGGTCCTCGACGAGACCCGCGGGTCGATCCGCTCGTGGCTGTTCACCGTCGCGCGCAACATCGTCATCGACGAGTGGCGCAGCCGGCAGTACCGCAACGAGCGCCCGACCGAGCACCTGCCCGAGCCCGGCACCCCGGTCGACCCGACCGACGCGCTGCTCCAGTCGTGGGTCGTCGCCGAGGCGGTCACCCACCTGTCGCCGGAGCATCGCGCCGTCCTGCTGGAGTGCTACTACCGGGGGCGGTCGGTCGCCGAGGCCTCCCGCGAGCTCGGCGTCCCCGAGGGCACGGTCAAGAGCCGCACCCACTACGCCCTGCGGGCCCTGCGGCTCGCCCTCGAGGAGATGGGGATGGGCGCATGAGCGACTGCGGACACCAGCACGAGGCGGGCGCGTACGTCCTCGGCGCGCTGTCACCGGCCGACCGGGCGGCGTTCGAGCGCCACCTGCCCGGTTGTGCGTCGTGCCAGGGCGCGGTGCGGGACCTGGCCGGGCTGCCCGGACTGCTGGCCCGGGTCCCGATCGACGTCGTCGAGGACCCCCACGACCCGCCGCCCGTGCCCGACACCCTGCTGCCGTCGCTGCTGCGCCGCATGGCCCGGATCCGGCGGCGCCGGCGGACGTACGTCGTGACGGGCATCGCCGCGGCGGTCCTGGCCGTGGCCGCCATCGGAGCGGTCGCGGTCTCGAACGGCGGCGACGGGCCGGGGCCGGAGAGCTCGACGGTCGCGCAGGACACCGCGGCCCGTGAGCGGCTGCTGCCGGTCGGCGAGCAGCCGATCTCCGGCTGGGTGTCGCTGACGCCCGTTCGGTGGGGCACGCGCATCGACCTCGACTGCACCTACGCCGCGGTGGAGCCCGGCTACTCCGACGCGGTCTGGACCTACCGGATGGTCGTCACCCACGCCGACGGCACCTCCGAGGACGTCACGTCGTGGAAGGCGCTGCCCGGCAGGACGATCCACCTGACGTCGGGCACCGCGGCCGACCGCCAGGACATCCGGGACGTCACGATCGTGACCAGCGACGGACGCACCGTGCTGAGGCTCCGCGCGTCCTAGCGCCGCGCCCCGAACGCGGTCAGGAACCGGTCACGAAAGGCGTCCATGCGCCACACCGGTGCGTCCGGCGCGGGGCGCAACCCCGGGGTCCACCGCCAGCCGTCGATCCGCTCCAGGACCGCCGGGTCCGAGGCGATCACGCTGATCGGCACGTCGTGCCCGGGGCTGTCGCCGCTCACGGAGGCGTGGGGCTGGTGGTCGCCGAGCACGACCAGGACCAGGTTCGGGTCGCGGTAGGTGGTCAGGAACGAGACGAGCGTCCGCCACGTGTACTCGATGGACTCGCCGTACCGCGCGCTGACCGCCGGCTGGTCCCGCAGGACAGGCGACGGCGACGACTGTCGCATCGTGTCGTAGACGGACCCGTCGCCGATCCGGTCCCAGGCGATGAGCGACGGCAGGGGCGTCCACGGGTGGTGGCTGGAGGTCAGGTCGATCTCCGCCATGACGGGCTTCCTCGCGCCGGAGGTCAGCACCGCGCGCCGGAAGTGCTCGAGCGTGTACTGGTCCGGCACGCGGGAGTAGCCGAACCTCGGGCCGCGGTAGCCGACGGTGCGCGAGTCCAGAAGGCGCTGGAACCGGTAGAAGTCCCGGCCCTCGGGCCAGTCGGCGGTGTTGGCGGGTACGTCGAGGACCGTGTGCCAGCCCGCCCGGCCGAACAGGCGGGTGAGGGTGAGTCGGTCGGTGCGCAGCAGCTGCCGGTAGCGCCGCTGGCTGTCCACCCAGAGGCCGGACTGCACCGACGCGTGCGCCAGCCACGACCCCCCGCCGAACGTGGGCGACGTCAGGAACGCGCTGCGCGACCGGTAGCCGGCGGCATCGAGGGCGGCGGAGCCGTCGTCGAGCACCTCGGTGATCCCGGTCGCGTAGGTCGTGCCCTCGACGGCGACCCGGCCGTAGCTCTCCACGAAGACCAGCAGCACGTCCTTGCCGACCAGCCCGGAGAGCAGGGACGCGGGGTCGTGCCGCGCGGCGGCGACGGGGTCGGCCGCGATCTGCCGGGCGAAGGCCCGGCGGTCGGCGAGCCCGGCACGGACGGCGTCCACCTCGGCTGCGGTGAGATCCGCGGCACCGGCGGCCGCGACCGGCATCCCCGTGACGGCGAGCAGCGCCCAGACCAGAGCGAACGAGGTGGCCGTGGCCACGGCCGGCCGACGGTGCTCCCTCGCCACCGCGACGAGCCTGACCACGGCGAGGGGGAGCCCGACCAGCACGGCCACCGCCGCGACCGCCGCGAGTGCGGCGACGCCGAGCGCCCAACCCGTGCCGATCGAGTCGCCGAGCACGCCGACCCCTGGCCCGAGGTAGGACCAGTCGCCGACGGGGTCGAACCAGCGGTCGAAGACCGCGTGGAAGCCCAGGTCGAGCGCGGTCGCCAGCGCCACGACGGCGAGCAGCAGGCCGGCGAGGGCGGCTCCCGCCGTGCGGGTCCGGCGCCACGGGAGCAGGGCCAGCCCCACCACCAGCAGGACCTCCAGCGGCAGCCGCAGGAGCACCGCGGCAGTCAGGTGCTCGCGGTCCGTGGGCAGCACGAGGGCGGCCCAGACCACGACGAACGCGACCACGGTGGCGACCCGCGGCCGCTCCGGCGGACGCGGCGACCTCCAGCGATCGACCGTCTCCCGCAGGAACGACTCCGCGAGCAGCAGCGCGACCCCGACCACGAGAGCCGTCGCCACCGCCGTGGGCAGCGGGACCGCCGCCACTACGGCGAGCACGATCCCCACCGACGCGGCCACGACCTTGCACCAGTACCGCGGCCGGGCCGGGGGAGTGCGCAGCGGCGGGACGAGCCGGAACAGCGCGCCGAACGCGTAGTGGGCCATGCCGACACCGAGCACCCAGGCCCCCAGGTCCGCTGCGACCACCGCACTGAGCACGAGGATCAACAGCGCGTCGGCCTCCTGGTCGAGACGCGCGCCCAGTGGCGTGACGGTCCCGAGCCCGCGAGCCACGCGGCCGTCGACGAAGTCGCTGATCAGGGCGGCCCCGGCCAGCGCGCCGAGGAGCCACCCCGGGCCGTCGAGCAGCGCGACCACGGCCACCGCCGCCGCCAGGACGAAGCGGCTGCCCGTGACGAGGTTCGCCGCCGAGAGCAGATTCCGCGGCTCGATCTGAACCTGACTCACCGCGCCTCCGTGTGTGTGGGTACGGGAGCAACACGAACAGCGCGTTCGCCCGGTTCACACCCGGGTGGCGGGACGGAGACCGACGTGGAGGAGCAGGCCTTCTGGGTCGGACGCGGCCACGGCGAGATCCGCCCCGTGGCCGTCGGCGCTCCGGGCGCCGGCCAGGTCCGGGTGCGCACGGTGCGCTCGGCGATCAGCCGGGGCACCGAGACGCTGGTGTTCCGCGGCGCCGTCCCGGTCGACCAGCGGGAGCGCATGCGCGCGCCGCACCAGGAGGGGGACTTCCCCGGACCGGTGAAGTACGGATACCTGAGCGTCGGCGTAGTCGAGGACGGCGCGCGGGACCTGCTGGGCCGGACCGTGTTCTGCCTGCACCCCCACCAGACCGCCTACGTCGTCCCGGTCGCCGACGTCACGCTCGTCCCGGACGACGTCCCGGCCGATCGCGCCGTCCTGGCCGGGACCGTCGAGACCGCCGTGAACGCCCTGTGGGACGCCGGCCCCCTGATCGGCGACCGGATCGCCGTCGTCGGCGCCGGCATGGTCGGCTGCTGCGTGGCGCGGCTGCTCGCCCGGCTCCCGGCGGTGGAGGTGGCCCTGGTCGACGTGGACCCGTCGCGGGCCGAGGTCGCCGCGATGCTGGGCGTCGACTTCGCCGGCCCGGGCGAGGTCACCGGCGACCGAGACCTGGTGCTGCACGCCAGCGCCACCGAGGCCGGGCTGCGGACTTCCCTCGAGCTGCTCGCGCCGGACGGCGAGGTCGTCGAGCTGAGCTGGTACGGCGACACCCCGGTCACCCTCCCCCTCGGCGGCGACTTCCACTCGAGGCGGCTGGGGATCCGCGCCAGCCAGGTCGGCGAGGTCGCGCTACGTCGCCGGCACCGCCGCACGCGCTCGCAGCGGCTCGCGCTGGCGCTGGACCTGCTCCGCGACCCGGCGTTCGACGCCCTGCTCACCGGCGCCTCGCCGTTCGAGGAGCTGCCCACGGTGATGGCCGAGCTCGCCGCGGGGACGCGCACGGCGCTGTGCCACACCATCACCTACGACTCCGTGCACTCCCGGGAGGCCTGATGTTCGCCGTGACCGTCCGCGACCACGTGATGATCGCCCACAGCTTCCGGGGCGAGGTCTTCGGACCGGCCCAGCGGCTGCACGGCGCCACCTACGTCATCGACGCCACCTTCCGCGGGCCCGAGCTCGGTCCGGACGGGATCCTGGTCGACATCGGCCGGGCGATCGAGCAGCTCCGGGACGTCCTCGCCGTGGTGAACTACCGCAACCTGGACGACGAGGACGAGTTCCGGGGCGTCAACACCTCGACCGAGGCGATCGCCCGCTGGGTGGCCGACCGGCTCGCTCCCCGGTTCGCCGGCGACGCGGTGACCGAGCTCGAGGTGACCGTGCACGAGTCCCACGTCGCGTGGGCCGGCTACACGAGGCCACTGTGACGATCCACCTGTTCGTCCCGGCCGGCTTCGAGACGCGTCCCAGCGGCGGCAACGTCTACGACCGGCACCTGCGCGACGGGCTGATCGCCCGGGGGTGTGAGGTCGTCACCCACGAGGTTCGGAGCGACGAGGTGGGACCCGCGGTCGCCGCGCTGCCGATCGGAGCGACCGCGCTCGTCGACAGCCTGGTCGCGTCGTGGGCGCCCGAGCCGTTCCTCGGGGCGCCGGTCCGGGTGGTGCCGCTCGTGCACCTGGTCTTCGGGGGTGCGGGGGAGCACGAGCTGCTCGCCCGCGCCCCCGTGGTGGTCGCCACCAGCCGCTGGACCCGCCGCACGCTGCTCCGGGACCTGGACCCTCGGCGGGTGCACGTCGCCACCCCGGGGGCTCCCCGCGTGGTGCCCACCGCCGGCTCGGACGCGGGCTCGGCGCTGCTCTGCGTCGCCGCGCTCACGCCCGCCAAGGGACATGACGTCCTGCTCGCCGCCCTCGGCGAGGTGGCCGACCTCGACTGGACCTGCACCCTGGTCGGCTCCCCGGACCTCGACCGGCCGTTCGCCGACCGCCTCTGCAAGCGGGCGGCCGACAGCGGGATCGCCGACCGCATCCGCTGCGCCGGCGAGCTGGCGCGCTCGGACCTGTACGCCGTCTACGCGTCGTCCGACCTCGCGGTGGTGCCCTCGCGGGAGGAGACGTACGGGATGGTCGTGACCGAGGCCCTCGCCCACGGGCTCCCGGTGCTCGCCAGCGCCGTCGGCGGCGTCCCGGAGGCGCTGGGGGCCGTCGGCGACGAGACACCCGGCGTGCTGGTCGGCCCCGACGATCCCGAGCTCCTGGCGCGCTGCCTGCGCCGCTGGCTGGAGGACCCGGACCTGCGGCGCTCGCTCCGGGAGGTCGCCCTGGCCCGCCGTCGCACGCTGCCCACGTGGGAGGCCACGGCGGCCGCCGTCGCGATCGCCGTGGAGGCGCTGCCATGACGACGCTCGCGACGACGGTCCGGGCGCGCCACGGCGCGTTCCGCCTCGCCGCGGGGGTGGTGATCGTCCTCGTCCTGGTCCGGCAGCTCGGGGCCGACCCCTTCGTCGACGGCCTCCGCGCCGTGCGCCCGTGGGCGGTGCCGGCGGCCGTCCTGCTCACCGCGGGCACCACGTGGTGCTGCGCCAGGCGCTGGACCCTCGTGGCCCAGCGCCACGACGTCCCGCTGCCCCTCGGGGTCGCCTACGCCGCCTACTACCGCTCGCAGCTGCTCAACGTCGTGCTTCCCGGCGGCGTCGTGGGCGACGTGCACCGCGGCGTTCGGCACGGCTGGCGCGGCGTCCTGTGGGAGCGGGGCATCGGCCAGGCGGTGCAGATCGGGCTCGTCGGCGTGCTGGTGCTGCCGCATCCGTGGCGGTGGTGGGGAGTCGCCGCCTTCGTGCTGTCCGCGGTGGCTCTCGGCGCGATCGTGACGTGGTCCGCGCTGAGCACGGTCGGGCACCTGCTGGTCTTCGTGATCGCGGCCCAGCCCACCGGACTGCCGCTCTCCACGGTCCTGCCGATCGGGGCGCTCGTCCTCCTCGGCGCCGCGTGCCCTCTCAACGTCGCCGGCTGGGGTCCCCGCGAGGGCGTGGCCGCCTCCGCGTTCGCGGCGTTCGGCTCCACCGCGGCCACGGGCCTGACCGTGGCCGTCACCTTCGGCGTCCTGTCCAGCCTGGCCACGCTCCCCGGACTCCTGGTCCTGGCCCGCCACGCCACCGGGGAAGGTGCGCCGACGTGAGGCCCTACACGGTCCTGTCCTGCTGCATGTCGCTCGACGGCTACCTGGACGACACCAGCGACTGCCGCCTGCTGCTCTCGAACGACGCCGACCTCGACCGCGTCGACGAGCTGCGCAGCGAGAGCGACGCGATCCTGGTGGGCGCGGCGACGGTCCGGCACGACGACCCGCGCCTGATGGTCCGCTCGGCGGCCCGGGTCGCGCGCCGCCGGTCGGCCGGACGGGCCCCGCAGCCGATCAAGGTCACGGTCACCCAGCACGCCGCGCTCGATGCGCAGGCCCAGTTCTTCACCGTCGGCGACGGACCGAAGCTGGTCTACTGCGCCACCGAGAGCCTGGCCGCCGCCACCGAGCGGCTGGGTGCGCTGGCCACCGTGGTCGACGGCGGCCACCCGGTGGAGCTGGCGAAGGTCGGCGCGGACCTCGTCGAGCGCGGGGTCCGCCGGCTGCTGGTCGAGGGCGGTGGCGAGGTGCTCACGCAGTTCCTCACCGAGAGCCTGGCCGACGAGCTCCACCTGGTCGTCGCGCCGCTCTTCGTGGGCCAGGCCGAGGCCACCCGCTTCGTCGGGCCCGGCACGTTCCCGTTCACCGGAGGCGACCGGGCACGCCTGGTGGAGACCCGCTCGATCGGGGACGTCGTCCTGCTCCGCTACGCGTTGAACCACTCCGGCGTGGCCGACGTGTCAGGGGGAGAGGACCGAGGAGGTCAGCCATGACGGCAGCTCGAGTGGTCGGCGCACTGGCGGCGGTGGTGTCCGCGGTGGTCCACCTGTACCTGTGGTTCGACGGCGTGAAGGACCAGGGGACCGTCGGCGCCCTCTTCGTCGTCAACGTCGTCGCCGGCTTCGCGATCGCGGTGCTCCTGCTGGCCTGGAGGCACTGGATCCCGCTGTTCCTGCTGGCGGGCTTCGGCGCCACCACCCTGGTCTGCTTCCTGATCGCCGTGAACGGCGAGCTCTTCGGCATCTCCACCGACTGGAGCTGGTACGCCTGGGTGGCGGCGGTGTCGGAGGCCGTGGCGGTGCTGGCCGGTGCCTACGGGCTGTACGAGGAGCGGCCCGCACGGCTCACCGCGTCCGGACGGTAGTCAGCAGGCGGGGCCCTCGGTGCAGGTCTCGGCGCCCTCGCCCGCGACGGCCGCGATCGCGCGGGCGGCGTCGCCCAGGGCGGTCAGCTGCTCGTCGGTGAGGACGTCGATCACGAGCCGGCGCACCTCGCGTACGTGACCGGGCGCGATCGCCACGATCTTGGCCAGGCCCGTCTCGGTGAGCCGCGCCTGCATCCGGCGGCCGCCGGGCTCGGCGGCGGGGCACCGCTCGACCCAGCCCGCCTTCTCCAGTCGCGTCAGGGCGTGGGAGAGCCGCGACAGCGAGCCGCGCGCCTCCTCCGCCAGGACCGAGAGTCCGATCGTGTGGCCGGGGGACTGCGACAGGGCCGCCAGCACCTGGTACTCGTACGCGTTCACGCCGGCGTCGCGCTTGAGCTGGGAGTCGATCGCGCTCGGCAGCGTCGACAGCAGGCCGAAGAGGGCGCGCCACTGCTGCTGCTGGTCGTTCGTCAGCCAGCGCACGGATTCCGTGGTGTCGGGGGAGGCAGTGTCGGAGGTCACGCGAACAGGATACCGCCCACGCTTGAACGTTCAAGCAGACCGGACGTAGGGTCGACTTGAACATTCAACTCAAGGAGACCCGCATGACCCTGCTTCGTGTCGACGCCAGCATCCAGGGCCCGATGTCCGCCAGCAGCGCGCTGGCCGATCTCGTCCTCGACGAGTTCACCGCCGCCCGCCCCGAGGTCCCGGTCGTGCGCCGTCACCTCGGTCAGCAGCCCCTCGGAGCCGAGGTGTGGAGCGGGGCCATCGCCGGCAGCTTCACGCCCGAGGAGGACCGCAACGCCGCCCAGCGCGAGGCGATCGCCCTCGCCGAGCAGGTCGCCGACGAGCTGCAGCAGGCCTCGCTGGCCGTCCTGGCGATGCCGCTATACAACTTCGGCATCTCCCAGCACGCCAAGACGTGGATCGACGTCGCTCTGGCCGGTGCCCCGCAGGGCACCCGCCTGCTCGAGGGCACCCCGACCGTCCTGGTCACCACGCGCGGTGGCGCGTACGGCCCGGGCACCCCGCGCGAGGGCTGGGACCACAACACCGACTTCCTGCGCCGGATCCTCGTGGACATCTGGGGCGCCGACCTGACGGTGGTCGAGCGCGAGTTCACCCTCGTCGGCGTCAACCCGGCCCTCGACGAGTTCACCGAGATGGCCTCGATCATGCGCAAGACGGCCGAGGAGGCCGCCACGTCCGCGGGCGCCGACCTCGCGGCCCGCGCCGCCTGAGTCCCGCAGACGCAGCGAGGGCCCCGACCGTCACCGGTCGGGGCCCTCGCTCGTGTCGGACGGTCAGCCCTTCACCTTGATCTTCGTGCTGGCGGTCTTGCCGGCGTAGGCCGTGTTGCCCAGGTACGACACCTTGGCGCTCCACGTGCCCTTCGTCAGCTTCGGCAGCTTGACCGTGGCCTTGCCCGAGCGGACGGTGCCGACGACGGTCCTCGTGCTCGAGCCGCGCTTGAGCACGATCCGGACCTTGCCCGACGCCTTGACCAGGCCGCTCGGCGTCGTGACGGTCACCGTGGCGACGGTGGCCTTCTTGGCGCGAACGGTCTTGCGGGGCTTCAGCGAGACGCCTCGCACGGCCGCCTTCGCCACCGTCACACGCGCCGTGGTGCTGGCCGCCCGGACGTTGGCGTTGCCGCCGTAGACGACCGTCAGCGCGTAGGCCTTCGGCGTCAGGGTGCGCGGCAGCGAGACGTTGGCGCGACCCGCGGCGTCGAGGCGACCGACGTACGACTTCCCGCCGGTGGTCACCGTGACGGTGCCGGTGGGCGTGACGCCCGCGGGACCGGTGACGGTGGTCCGGACGACCGGAGCCGTGCCGTACCGGGTCGCGGCGACCGTGGCCTTCAGCGTGGCGTTCGCCTTCGCGACGACGAGCTCCGCCGCCTCGGACTCCGACGCGCCGTACTTGTCGTCACCGGTGTAGCGGGCGACGAGCGAGTGGCGACCCGCCGGCGTGGTGGCGGGCACCGTGAAGGTGGCCGTGCCGTCCTCGATCGCGGCCGTGAGCGGCTCGCCGGGCAGGCCGGTGAGTCGCACCGAGCCGGTCGCGCCCTCGGTGACCGTGGCGGTCACCGTGCCACCGGCGCCGTGGGTCACCGACGCCGGAACGCTGAGGCTCGTCGTCGACGGATCGCCCGCGACCGCGAACGAGACGGACGCCTGCGAGGGCTCGATCACGTCGCCGCGACCGAGGTAGCGGACCGTGAGGTCGGTCTCGCCGGCCGGCTGCGCCGGGAGCACGATCGAGGCGGTGCCGTCGCGCTTGAGCCGCGCCTGGGCGACCTTCTGGGCGCCGTCGAACACCGCGACGAAGCCGGAGGGCTTGCCGGTGTCGAAGACGAGCGGCGTGTTGGCATTGGCGGAGTTCAGCGAGATGTACGGCGCGTAGCCGGCCGCGGCGACCGAGACGTCGAGCGTGGGCGTGCCGCCGACCGAGACCGGGCCGACCTCGGCGACGGTCGTGGTGCTGGCGTGCGCCTGCTTCGCGAAGCCGCGGAAGACCGTGTGGATCTCGTCGATGGCCTCCTTGGCGAACGCGCGCTGGCTCTGCAGGGAGTTCGCGCCCGTCTCGCTGGTCGGGTTGAGGGCGCCGCGCAGGGTCGCGTCGCCCTTCGCCAGGTCGCGACCGGCGACGTACCACCACTCGGTCATGTGCTCGGTGTGTCCGCCGTCGTCGTTGCGACGGATGGCCTGGTCGACGACCGGGGCCGGGTTGCCGAGCGCGTCGACGTGGTCCTTGTTGTACGTCAGCACGTGACCGACCTGGATCTTGCGCGCCTGGCGCAGCTCCTTGGTCGTGTCGCCGCCGGGGTAGTACGAGACGGCGTTGACGCTGCCGCCGCCGAGGTCGGCGACGTCCTGGGCCGTGCGGTACTGCGTGGACGCGTTCGGCAGGTACGTGTTGACGAGGTCGCCGTAGAGGTGCGACGGGCGCGAGGCCTTCAGCGTGCCGTCCTCGGTGGTCGCCAGGGCGTTGTCGCGGATGTGACCGAGGTCGGAGCCGCCGTTGCCCGTGGAGAAGAGCGAGAAGTCGAAGTTGTAGACCGTCTTCACGCCGTACTGCTGCGCGTCCGCGTTCACGTCCTTGATGATCGCGCGGGTGTTGTGGCACCACGTGCCGCCGAACAGCAGCGGGATGTCGCCGGGCTTGCCGAGCAGGTGGATGAGCTCGGGGTAGGTGAGCGTCTGGATCCGGAAGCCGTCCGTGCCGTCGGCGTCGGTCAGGATCTGGCCGCCGTGCGTCTCCGCCGTGGGGTACGACGCGCTGTGGCGGCGGTTGACCTCGTCCTTCTGGAACTGGAAGTTCGTGTTGGTGGCGTAGCTGGAGACGCTGCCGAGCACGTCCTCGACCTGGTCCTCGTACGCCGCGACCTCGGTCGGGGTGTCGAGGTCGGCCGCGGTCTTGGCGCCGCCCAGCGCGGCGACGATGCGGTCCTCGACACCGCCGTCGACGCGGTCCTTGTTGTAGACGAACAGGTACGGGTCGGTGGCCGCGTTCTTCGTGAACGTGGTCTGCGCGTCCTTGTTCAGGTAGTCGGTGATCAGCCGGTTGCCGACGTTGCCGTAGAACGTGCGGCCGGCCTCGTTGAGGCCGGAGCGGCTGAGGTCCCAGACGTTCAGGGTGTCGCCGTCGAGCTTGGGCGTGAAGTTGTAGACCTTCGTGATGCCCTGGGCCTTCGCCACGCGGTTGACGTGCGCGATCGTGGCCTGGCTCGACGGGTCGGACGGGTCGCCGATGAAGAAGGCGATGTTGCCGGTCTGGTTCTTCAGCAGGTACTCGAAGCGCTCGATCGTCACGGTCTCGAAGACGCTGTTCGCGCCGAGGTCGTCGTACACGTCGTCGAAGTAGTCGACGGTGACGCCGAGGGAGGGGACGGGCGCCGCGGCGTGCGCGGTGGTCGTCGTCAGGCCGAGCAGCGAGGCCGTCAGGGCCCCGACGGCGGCGGCCGCGAGTCCGCGCCGCACGGGGCGCCGGAGGGAGGTGGTCATGGTGGTGTCGCTTTCTCCTGCCACACTGGGCAGGCCGGTTCAGGGGAGTGTTCTCGTGGGTCGGTGGGCTGGATCGCCGGGCGTGTGCATGTCGGGCGATCCAGCCGTCCTGCACATCGCCGTGGTCAGGCGATCACCTCCGCGAGTCGCGAGCGCGTCGCACGGCGGCGACCGGTCAGCACGTGCCACGTGAGCGACCCGACGCCGGCCAGCGCCAGGACGACCAGGATGGCCAGGCCCGTGTGCGGCGGGACGGTCTCGGCGACCTCGGTCACCGCGGCGGCCGCGGCCACCTCGGCGCCGCCGACCTCGACCGGCGTGCTGGAGATCTCGGTGCCGTCGAACAGCACGACGAGCGAGTGCTCGCCGGCCTCGACCGTCTCGGGGATCGTGACCGCGGTGGTGAAGCCGCCGTTCGCGTCGGTGGCGACCGTGCCCAGGACCACCGGGGTGGAGTGCAGCTCGAGCGTGAGCTCGGGGACGTCGGCGGCGAAGCCGGTGCCGGTCACGGTGACCGCGGCGCCGGGCTCGAGGTCACCGGTGACGGCGACCGTGCCGACGACCTCGGTGACCGGCTTGCCGACCGTGGCGATCTCCGACGGCGGGGAGGACGGCGACTCGCCGGCCTCGTTCACGGCGCGCACCGCGGCGCGGTAGGTGCCGTCGGGCAGGTCGGTGAAGGTGTGGGTCGTGGTCGTGGCGTCGAGCTGCACCGGGTCGGCGCCGCTGAAGCGCAGGACGTAGCCGGTGACGCTCTCGAGCTCGGCGTCGGGGCTGGCCTGCCACGTGACCGTGACGTCCTTGCCGTCGACCGTCAGGACGGGCGCGGCGGGCGCGGACGGCGCGCCCTCGGCGACGACCTCGTTCTCGTCGACGCCGAGGCTGTCGGTCGTGGTGGTCGGCGCGCCGGTGTCGACCGACTTCTTCGTCGTGGGCTTGGTCGTCGGCTTCGCGGTGGGCTTGGCGACGGGCTTCGTGGTCGGCTTCGTCGTGGGCTTGGCGGTCGGCTTCGGGGTCGGCTCCGCCTTGATCTCGTCGGCGTACTTCACGTCGTTGGGGTTGCCCTGCCAGATGCCCGTCTTGCGGCTGGGCAGGACGTACTTGCCGTCGTCGTCCTGGTAGCAGCCGCTGATCGGCGTGCACCACTGGTCGGCGGGCAGGGCGTCGAGCGCGCGGCCCATGTCGTCGTTGAGGCACGGCTGGTCGTCGCCGCCGTCGACCCAGGTGATGCTCGCGGCCTTCGCGGGCACGAGCAGGCCCTGGCCGGAGAGCAGGATGGTCGTCGCGAGGGCGAACGCCAGGAGCAGGTGCAGCGGCCGGGGCAGGCGCAGGGACTTCGAGGTCACGAGGACTCCTTCGGTGGGGGGTGCGGGGGTCAGCGGGTGGAGCCGAGCGGACGGCGCTCGGTGGGACGGTCGTCGATCGAGCAGGCGCCGACGGGGACGCCGCGGGCCACGGGGATCTCGCCGACCGCGGCCTCGAGGCGCTCCTTGGCCGAGGCCTCGTGCGGGACGACGGCCTCCTTGCGGCCGGCGAACACGTCGTCGTCGAGGCGGCCGACGCGGCGGGCCACGACGGTGGCCGCGACCGCGGCCGCGGTGACGTTGGTCATCGTGCGGGCCATGTCGACGATCGCGCTGATCGGCAGCGTGAGGATGACGACCTCGAGCGGCAGGCCGGCCGCGGTGAGCACGGTGGTGGCCACGATCGTGGCGGTGCCCGGGACGCCGGCGGTGCCGATCGACACCAGGAGGCACAGCACGACGAGCAGCGCGTAGTCCGCCAGCCCGTAGGAGAGTCCCAGGCCGTTGATGGCGTAGACCGCGAGCATGATCGGCCAGATGCCGGCGCAGCCGGGCATGCCGATCGTGGTGCCGAGCGGGGCGGTGAAGCCGGCGACGTCGGACGGGACGCCCACGCGCTGGGTCAGCACCGTGGTGGTGACGGGCAGGGTGCCGGCGCTGCTCTGCGTCGTGAACGCGGTGCTCTGCGCCGGGAAGATCTTGCGGAAGAACGCGAGCGGGCTCACGTGGGCGGCGCTGCGCAGGATCACCGCGTTCACGACGAAGGTGTGCACGAAGCAGGCGACGTAGCCGACCACCAGCAGGCCCAGCAGCGAGAGCAGCTGGTCGCGGCGGCCGACCGCCGAGGAGGCGGCGCCCGCCGTCAGCACCAGGACCGCGTAGGGCGTGAGGGCGATGACGTAGCCGACGGCCTTGTAGATGATGACGCGGCCGGCCTCGACGAGGTTCAGGAACGGCGCGACCGTCTTCGGCGACCGCTCGGCGACGACCGCGGTGGCCACCGCGACGAGCAGCGTGAAGACGATGATCGGGATGATGTTGTTCTCCGAGACGTCCTTGACGATGTTCGTCGGGAAGAACCCGATGAAGACCTCGGCGAACGGCCGCTGGATCTCGTCGAGCGAGCGGGTGTCGACGCCGGCGGTCTCGAGGTCGGCGTTCTTGCCGATTCCCAGCTCGAGGGTGAGCCCGAGCGTCAGCAGGATCGCGATGAGGTTCATGCCGAGCAGCCAGACCGTGGAGGAGAGGCCGATCGTGCGCAGCTTCGCGGTGGAGCCGAGCGACGTGACGCTGGACAGGATCGACACGATCACCAGCGGGGCGACGATCGCCAGCAGCAGGTTGATGTAGATGCGGCCGAGCGGCGCGAGGTAGTCGACGTGATCGCGGAAGACGACGCCGACGGCGGCGCCGACGACGAGCGCCCCGATCGTCAGCACGGCGAAGTTCACGCCGATGCGGCCCAGGACCCACACGCCCGCGAACAGGCCGAAGGTCACGGCCAGGGCCACCAGGTTCCACGTGTCCACGCGGCTCCTCCTCGAGATCGGCGCGGGTCGGATCCCGGGCGCTGATGGTGATCCTGTCGGTCCGCGAGCGCGCCGGATGACGATCTCAAGATGAGAGACGCCGTCCGCATGATGAGATTTGCCGTGGTAGGCGCAGCGGACTGGCAGGCTCTGGCTCACGGTCACGAGTGCCAGCCGCGTCCTCGACGCACAGCCCCGGCTTGCTGGTCGGCAACCCTCCGTCGCGGCGGGGTGCTCCGGGTGAGGACCGGGCCTCGGCCGACCGGCCGGGGCAAGCGCGAGTCACCCCGGAGGTCCTCCATGTCGTCTGTCCTGTCCCACGCCGACTGTCCGCTGCTGCCCCTCGTGGGAGCCGACGTCACCGTCCCCCTCGTCGACGGCCGCTCGGTGCGTCACGTCAACCTCGACGGCGCCGCCAGCGCGCCCGCCCTGGCCTCCGTCGCGGAGCGCGTCAACGCCGTGCTGCCCTGGTACGCCAGCGTCCACCGCGGCGCCGGCTACGCCTCGCAGGTGTCCACCGCGCTGTACGAGCAGGCGCGCGAGGCCGTCGGCTCGTTCGTCGGTGCGCGGTCCGGCGACGTCACGATCTTCACGCGGAACACGACCGACGCGACCAACCTGCTGGCGGGCGCGGTGCCCGGCCGGGTGCTGGTCCTCGACGTGGAGCACCACGCGAACCTGCTGCCGTGGCGGCGCAGCCTCGGCGGCTGCGAGGTGCTCGGGGTCCAGTCCACCGTCGGCGCCACGTTGAAGGCACTCGCGTCGGTGCTGTCGCGCCGCCAGATCAGCCTGCTGTCCGTCACGGGCGCCTCGAACGTCACGGGCGAGTCGCTGCCGATCGACGCGGTCGTCGACCTCGCCCACCGGTACGGCGCGCGGGTCTTCGTCGACGGCGCGCAGCTGCTAGCCCACCGGGCACTCTCGCTGGCCGAGTCGGGCGTCGACTACGTCGCCTTCTCCGGCCACAAGGTGCATGCGCCCTTCGGTGCGGGCGCGCTCGTGGGTCGTCGCGACTGGCTCGAGGGCATCGAGCCGTACCTCGCCGGTGGCGGCGCCGTGCGGCGGATCACCGACGAGGACGTCGAGTGGACCGACGGCCCCGCGCGCCACGAGGCGGGCACGCCGAACCTCGTCGGCGCGGTCGCGCTGGCCGCGGCCGCGGAGGCGCTGTCGTCGCTCGAGTCCGACGCGGTGGTCGCGCACGAGGCCGCGCTGCGGTCGCGGCTCGTCGACGGACTCCGCGAGCTGCCCGGCGTGGACGTCGCGCGCATCTGGTCGGACTCGGCCGAGCCGATCGGCGTGGTCACGTTCCGCCTCGAGGGAGTCGATCCGGGTCTGCTGGCGGCGTTCCTGGCGGCCGAGCACGGTGTGTCGGTGCGCGACGGTCGCTTCTGCGCGCACCCGCTGCTCGACCGTCTCGGCTGGGGCGACGGCGCGGTCCGGGCGAGCATCGGGGTGGGCAGCCGCGCCGAGGACGTCGAGCGCCTGCTGGCCGGCGTGCGCGCCTGGGTCGCGGGGGAGCGGGTGGCCGAGTACCGCCGCGACGCCGGGGTCTGGGTCGTGGTGGACGACCCGCGGCCGACGCCGGCGTCCCTCGACATCGACCGCCTCGTCGCCACCGCGGCCGCCTGCGCCCCGGTCACCGTCTGAGAGCCGCCCCGCCCTCCGGGGGTACGGATCTTTCGACCTTGAGGTCGCTCCAGCGACACCTTGGCACCACGATGCGTTCCCGGGAGGGCGTCAGGCGGGCGGTGGCGGGGGACAGGTGTCGAGCATCGAGGTCAGGGCGCGGGCCTCGCTCGCGTCGACGGCGAGGTCCCAGCGCTGCTTCACGTCGATCCAGCGGGTGGCGTAGGCGCACTGAAAGGCGGCCTTCGGGCGCCAGCCGGCTGGGTCCTGTGAGCCCTTCGAGGCGTTCGTCGGACCGTCCGCGGCCACGAGCGACGGCAGGTCGTTCGCGAACCGCGAGCGTCGCTCGGGACTCCACGCGTGCGCGCCCGAGACCCAGGCCTCGGCGAGGGGGACGACGTGGTCGATCTGGATCGCCTGGGCCTGGCGCTGGTCCTTGAGGTCGTCGAAGTCCAGTCGCGTGCCGCGGTACGGGTCGACCCACGAGCCCGCGATCACGTCGTGCTGGCAGGAGCGCTGCACCTGGACGACCACGGTGCCCGGCACCGCGTCGCGCAGCAGCACGTCGTCGCGCTGGTTGCAGCCGTTGCCGTCGACGTCCCGCCACGCCGGACCGAAGGCGTCGCGGTCGTAGGCAGGAACGCGCGGCCGCCGGTCGACGGTGCGCAACCCGTCGAGGGCGACGCGTGCCTGGGCCGGCTCGAGCGTGGGCGCCGGCGCGACCGCGGCATCGTCGCCGGGCTCGACGAGGCCGAGCAGCTCGCACCCCGCCAAGGGGACGAGGAGCAGCGAGAGCAGCACGGACGGCAGACGCACGGGGCCACTGTGGCAGGTGGGTCCGACACAGGGAGTCGTCCACCCCTCAGGGCGCGCCGGACTCCAGCGGCCGCTTGAACCCCTCGTGGCTCGCCGTGTAGCCGAGGGACTCGTAGAACCGGTGGGCGTCGGTGCGGCGCTTGTCCGAGGTCAGCTGCGCGAGGGTGGCTCCGCGGGCCGCGCCCCACGCGTGGGCCCAGCCGATCAGGGCGCGTCCGAGTCCCGAGCCGCGGGTCGACGACGCGACGCGGACCGCCTCGATCAGCAGCCGCTTCACCCCGCCGCGCGACAGTCCGGGGAGCAGGGTCAGCTGCATCGTCGCGACGAGCGCGCCGTCGTCGTCGCGGACCACCACCAGGAGGTGGGCGTCGTCGCGGTCGACCTCGCGGAACGCCTCGACGTAAGGACCGAGATTCTCCGACTCGCGGCCCGCCCCGATCTCGTCGTCGGTCAGCAGCGCGACGATGCCGGGCACGTCCGGCTCGGTGGCGCGCTCGAGGGCGAAGGCGCGGCCGTCCAGCGTGAGCGTGTCCATGGCGCCAGTCTCACAGCCCGGGAGGGGGCGCCCCGAGGGGCCTCAGTGACGGATGGCCTCCCGGACCCGCGTCGTGAGGGCGGCGAACTCGGGCAGGGCCCGCAGGTCGGTGGGCGACAGCTGTCGCTCGGCGGTGGAGAACCGCGCCGACTCGTCGAGCACGATCCGCCCGGGTCGCGGGCTCATCACGAGCACACGGGTACCGAGGAACACCGCCTCCTCGACGTCGTGCGTGATGAACAGGATCGTCTTGCCCGTCTCGCGCCAGATCGTGAGCAGCTCGTCCTGGAGCCGCTCGCGGGTGAGCGCGTCGAGGGCGCCGAAGGGCTCGTCCATCAGCACGATCTCGGGATCGTTCGCCAGCACCCGGGCGATCTGGGCGCGCTGCTGCATGCCACCCGAGAGCTCGTAGGGGCGCAGCCCGGCAGCGTCGCCGAGGCCCACCAGCTCGAGGTAGCGGTCGGCGATCGCCCGGCGCTCCGCCTTCGCGACCCCGCGCAGCCGCGGCCCGAGCGCCACGTTGGCACGCACGTCGAGCCACGGGTACAGCGTCGGCCGCTGGAACACGACGCCACGCTCGGCGCCCGGCCCCGAGACCGGCCGGCCGCCGACCGCGATGGAGCCGCTCGTCGGCGCGCCGAAGCCCGCGACGAGCCGCAGCAGCGTGGTCTTGCCGCACCCCGACGGTCCCGCGAGGGTGACGAACTCGCCGGGCTCGATCACGAGGTCGATCCCGTCGAGGGCGTGCACCTCACCGTCGCGGGCCCGGAACCGGTGGTCCAGGCCCGCGACCGTCACCGCGAGGTCGTGGCGGGCGGTGCCGACCGTCATGACGCGGCGGACTCCGCGGGCGCCGCATCGACGCCGTCCCTGTACACCGACTCGTCCTCGACCTTCGAGATGCCGTCCTGCGTCAGCAGGAACTTCGCCGTGCTGAACAGGTCGGTCCCGAGCTTGCCGCCCAGGTAGTCCGGCCCCGCCTGCTCGGAGGCGTCGAGGAAGACGAAGCCGTCGAACAGCTTCTCGGCCTCCTCGGTCGAGACGCCCACCTCCACGGCGACGCTCTCGGCGGCCTTCTTCGGGTCCTCCTTGATCTGCTTGACGGCGTAGTCCTGCGCCTTCGCCCAGACCTCGAGCACCTCGGGGTTGGCCTCGGCGAACGCGGTGTCGGCGATCGCGAGGTCGAACGTGGGCTTGCCGGCCTTCGCGGTGTCCTCGCTGGAGAGGATCACCTCGCCGCCCTGGCTCACCAGCTCGCTGAGCGTCGGGTCCCAGATCCACGCCGCGTCGATGTCGCCGCGACCCCACGCGGGGGCGATCTGCTCGGGCTCGGAGTTGATCAGCTTGTAGTCCGACGCGTCCTCGCCGGCGTCGGCGATCGCCTGCAGCAGCGAGAAGTGCGCGGTCGAGCCGAACGGCGTCGCGATCGTCCTTCCCTTCAGGCCGGCGATGTCGGTGGCGTCGACGCCCTCGCGCACGACGAGCGACTCCGCCGTGCCGATGACGTCGTGGATCCACACGACCGAGACCGGCAGGTTCAGCGGCGCCGACAGTGCCTTCGTGCTGGGGGAGGAGCCCGCGAGGCCGATGTCGAGGCTGCCACCGCCGAAGGCCTGGATGACGTCACCGCCGGACGCGAAGTTGCTCCACTTCACGGTGGCGTTCGGCAGGCAGTTCTCCAGGATGCGCTGGTCCTTCACGACCACGTCGCCGTTGGGGATCTTCTGGAAGCCCAGGCGCAGCGTGCCGGTGAAGTCCTCGTTCGCCTCGAACGGGCAGTCGCCCGAGGACGCCTCGGCCTCGTCCCCGCCGACGCCGCAGGCGCCGAGGGTCAGGGCGAGCGTCGCCGCGGCGCCGGCCGCGAGCAGCTTCAGTGGAGCCTTCATGGTCAGTCCTTCCCTCGCCACGGGACGAGTGCTTTCTCGATGGTGCGGATGAGTGCGTCAAGGGCGATCGCGGTGATGCCGATGACGAGGATGCAGGCGACCGACAGGGCGATCTTGTTCTGCGTTCCCGAGAGATAGGCCAGGCCTCCGATGCCCGGCAGTCCGTTGACCAGCTCGGCCGCGACGACCGTGGTCCACGCGAACCCGACGGCGACGCGGATGCCGCTGAGGATGTCGGGCAGCGTGGCGGGCAGCAGCACCGACGTGACGGTCTGCCGTCGCGTGGCGCCGAGCGTGCGGATCGCGTTGAGCTGGTCCTCGCGCACGCCGCGCACCCCGTTCACCGTGGCGAGCGCGATGGGCGGGAAGGCCGCGAGGAACAGCAGCCAGATCTTCGAGGCGTCGTAGATGCCGAACCACGCCACGAGGAAGCCGATGTAGGCCAGCGGCGGGATCGAGCGCAGGAAGTCGACGTACGGGCCGAGCAGCGTCCCGGCCCAGCCGACCGTGCCCATGAGGAGGCCGAGCGGGATGCCGACGACGATCGCCGCGGCCAGACCGGCACCGATCCGCTGCAGGCTGACCAGCAGGTGCTCCCACAGGAAGTAGCCCTCCTCGCCGCGGACGACGCGGTCCACGCCGCCGCCGATGGGGTGGTAGGTGTTCGCGCGGACGAACGCCTCCCACACCTCGCGCGGGCTCGGGGTCAGGTAGTGCGGCTCGACGAGGTCGGCGGCGGCGACGGCCGACCACACGAGCAGCACGACGGCGAGGGTCGCGACGTGCGGCCAGGCACGGCGCGCGAGGGCGGCGGTTCTCACCGCACCAGCCCGCGACGACGCAGGATCGGCAGGACGCCCTCGGCGAACCAGTAGGCCTCCTCGACGTGCGGGTAGCCGGACATCACGAACTCCTCGATGCCCACCGCCGCGTACTGCTCGATGAGGTCGGCGGCCTCCGTGTGGCTGCCCACGAGCGCGGTGCCGGCGCCGCTGCGCATGAGGCCGACGCCGGCCCAGAGCCCGGGGTGCACCTCGAGCGAGCGCGCGTCGTCGCGGTCGTACCGGCCGCCGTGCAGCTCGCGCATGCGCTTCTGGCCCTCCGACTCGCTCGCGGCGAGCGCCTGCTGTGCCTTCGCCACGTCGGCGGGGTCGAGCCCGGCGAGCATGTCGTCGGCCACCTTCCAGGCGTCCTCGGAGCGGTCGCGGGTGATCGAGTGCAGCCGGACGCCGAAGCGCACGGAGCGGCCCTCCTCCTGCGCCAGCTTGCGGATCCACTCGACCTTCTGCGCCACGGCCTCGGGCGGCTCGCCCCACGTGAGGTAGACGTCGGTGTGCGCCGCCGTGACCGGTCCCGCCGCGGCCGACGAGCCGCCGAGGTAGATCTCGGGGACGACCCCCGGCTTGCGGGTGCGGGCATCGGTGACGTCGTAGTACTCGCCGGTGAAGTCGCTGCCGCCCTCGGTGAAGGCGTCGCGGAAGACCTGGATGAACTCGGCGGCGCGGTCGTAGCGGGCGTCCTTCTGCACCCGGTCGCCGAAGCGCAGCTGCTCGGACGGGTCGCCGCCCACCACCACGTTCAGCAGCAGGCGGTTGTCGGAGATGCGCTGGAAGGTCGAGGCCATCTGGGCCAGCAGCGTCGGGCTGATGAGCCCGGGACGCAGCGCCACGAGGAACTTCAGGCGCGAGGTCTGCGGGATGAGCGCGGAGGCCATTACCCAGGCGTCCTCGCACGGGGTGCCGGTGGGCGTGAGGACGGCGTCGAAGCCGAGGTCCTCGGCGGTGCGCGCCACGTGCGCGAGGTAGCGCAGGTCGGGCTCGCGGTAGCGGCCGGCGGTGTCGCTCGTCCCGCCCGCGCGTCCGACCTCGGTCGGCACGCTGTGGCCGCCGCCGACGAGGGCGCGGCTGTCGCCGGTGGTGGGCAGGAACCAGTCGAACGTCAGGAACGTGGCGGTCATGGTGGGTCCTCCGGTCGGGATGGGCGGAACGATTGTTCAGTAAACAGCAGCACTTACTCGGGTTAGGACGTGTCCATCTGGTGAGCGGCGATGCCGCGCACCCCTGCGGAAAGGCCAGCCGGGGAGGGGGAATGGATCGCCGCGCGCGGGCACTGACTGGCACATGACCCTGACGACCACGACGCCGGCGAGCCCGCGCCTCGCGTCCCTGCCCACCCGTCGGCTCGTGCTGTTCGCCTTCATCGCCGCGGCGTCACCGCTGGCGATCGACCTGTACCTGGCCAGCTTCCCCGCGATCGGGCGCGAGCTGCGGACCAGCCCGGCGATGGTCCAGCTGACGCTGCCCGCCTACATCGCGGGCGTCGCGATCGGTCAGCCGATCTGGGGACCGATCTCCGACCGGTTCGGGCGGCGACGACCCCTCGTCGTCAGCAACGCGCTGACGCTGGCCGCGTCGATCGTGGTCGTGCTGGCGCCCACGATCGAGACCCTCGTGGCCGCCCGGTTCGTGCAGGCGCTCGCGGCCGCGGCGGGGATGGTCGTGGTCCGCGCGATGATCTCCGACCTCACCGAGGGGCTGGAGGGCGTGCGGGCGCTCGCGCTCATGATGACCGTCCACGCCGTGGTCCCGGTGGTGGCGCCCGTCCTGGGCGGCGTGCTGGCGACGGTCCTGCCGTGGCGCGGGGTCCTCGCCGTCTTCGCCGCGTTCGTGGCGCTGCAGCTGCTGGCGTCCGTCCTGCTGGTGCGCGAGTCCCTCCCGCGGGAGCGGCGCACCCGCCGGCTGTCCTACCTGGACCTGGCCCGGGTCATGCGACGCGGCGCGTTCGTCGTCCACGCCACCACGGTGGGTCTCACGGTGGGCGCCGTGATGACGTTCATCGCCACCTCGTCCTTCGTCTACCAGGACGTGCTGGGCCTGACGCCGCTGCAGTTCGGCCTGAGCTTCGGCGCCAACGCGTGCGGGATGGTGGCGGCGGGCCTGATCTCCGCGCGGCTCGCCCGGCGCGGGGTGCGGCCGACCCGGACGATGGCGGTCGGCTTCGCCGGGGCGCTGACGTCTGGGGTGCTGATGATCGCGGCGGCCGCCTCGCCGTCGCCCGTGCTGCTGGTCGGTCCCGTGCTGGTGCAGGTGTTCTTCCTGAACCTCGTCATGAGCAACGCGATGGGACTGGCGATGGCGCACACCGGTGGGCTCAGCGGCGCGGGCTCCGCGATGCTCGGCTTCTGGATGTTCGGGGTGAGCGCGCTCGTCACGCCCGTGGCCGGTCTGCTGTCGGGGTCGCGCCCCGAGGTGGCCATGGCCGCGGTCATGACGGGTCTCACCGCCACCGCCGCGGCCGTCTTCGCGCTCGGAGTCAGGCCGGCTCGCTGACGTACCGCGCCGCGTGGTGCACGAGCAGGTCGTGGAGGTCCTGCGCCGCCTTCGTCGGCCGGGCGCCGCGGCGGCGCAGCAGCGCCATCCGGATCACCGTGCCCTCGTCCTCGATGGGACGGAACGCGAGCCGCGTGCTCGCCTCGCGCAGGTCGTAGGACGTGAAGTCGGGCATGAGCGAGACGCCGATCCCCGAGGAGACCATCTGCTGGCACACGTCGGCGCTGTCGGCGGTGTGCCACTTCAGCGGCGGCGAGTCGCCGAAGACGCGGTGCGCGACCCGGTGCATCAGGTACCCGGCGCGGGCGCCGACGAAGACCTCCTGGCGCAGGTCGTCCACGGTGACGGCGGCGCGCTCCGCGAGCGGGTGCTCGGCGGGCAGCACCGCGACCGGCCGGCCGTGGAACAGCTCGGTCGCGACGAGGTCGGGGTGCACGTCGTCGCCGGGCAGCAGCGTCACGAGGCCGAGGTCGAGCGACCCGTCGCGCAGACCGTCGCGGACCTCGCCGTGACGCAGCTGACGCAGGTCGACCGCGGTGTGCTCGTGGTCGAGCTCGTGCGCGCGCAGGGCGGGCAGGACGAGTGCGGTGACGCCGAAGTAGACGCTGCCGACGCGCGTGGGCCGGTGGAACTGCGACTCCCCGCGAGCGGCCGCGCGCAGCCGGTCGACGGCGTCGAGGACCTCGAGGATCCGCGGCAGCAGCTCGCGTCCCGTGCCGTTGATCCGGGTGCCCGAGCGGTGCCGGTCGACGAGTGTCACGCCGAGCTCGCGCTCGAGCTTCGTGACCGCCTCGCTGAGCGCCGGCAGCGACACGTGCAGGTGCTCCCCGGCGCGCCGCAGCGAGCCCTGCTCGCTCACCGCCCTGACGTATTCGAGCTGCTCCAGTCGCATGCTCACCTCCCCGTTGACGGGCGACGCTACGTGATCGGCGACGCCTGTCGGGTGATCTCCCGCGTCGTGAGATGAGGCCGGACCCGGTGGCTGCGTTCGTAGCGTCGTCGGCACGCAACAGCGCCCCTCACGAGAAGAAGGCACTCATGACTCACGTCCGTTCCCACCGGTTCCTCCGCACCCTGGTCGTCGCCGCGGCCGCCGCGCTCGCCGCGACGGGCCTGACCGCCTGTGGCAGCGCCGGCGCGGACTCGGGGAAGGAGGAGACCACGATCCGCTACCAGAGCTACGCGGGTGCGGTCGACGCGTTCCTGCTCGCCGACGCGCTCGGCGAGTTCGAGGGCCTGACCCTCAAGCGGGTCGGCGACGTCACGGGCGGCCCGCAGGCCCTCCAGGCGCTCGTCTCGAACCAGACCGACATCGGCGGCTCCGCCTTCTACGGCGCGATCGCCCAGCTGGTGGCCACCGGCGCGCCGATCAAGGCGGTCATCCCGTTCTACGGCTCGAACGAGACCACGAACTCGCAGCTGGTCGTCCTCGACGAGTCGCCCATCCGGGACGCGAAGGACCTCGTCGGCAAGAAGATCGCCGTCAACACGCTCGGCGCGAACGCCGAGGCCGTGATCGACACGTGGTTCGACCAGGAGGGCCTCAGCCAGGCCGAGCAGGACAAGGTCACGCTCGTCCCGCTGCCGCCGCTCAACATCCCCGAGGCCCTCGGCAGCGGCAAGATCGACGCCGCCGTCGTCAGCTTCCTGGGCAAGCGCCAGACCGAGGCGCAGTACGAGATCCGCACGCTGCACCGCGACATCGACGTCGTCGGCGGCCCGTACGCCGGCGGCGGCCTGACCCTGCGCAACGAGTTCATCGAGAACAACCCGAACACCTCGCGCCAGCTCGTCGAGGGCGTCGCCGCGGCGATCGAGTTCATCGAGACGCACGACAAGCAGGAGGTCTTCGACGTCTACTTCCCCTACCTGGAGAAGGAGGGCTACGGCGACTACATCGAGCCGATCAAGACCAACTTCCCCGGCACGCTCGGCATCGACGCCAAGCCGGTCATCCAGGACGAGGACATCTCCCGCTGGGTCGACTGGCTCGACAGCCGCGGCGACATCGACGCCAAGAAGCTGAAGATCTCCGACGTCTACACCAACGAGCTCAACCCGAACGCCTGAGGAGGCAGCCATGAGTTCACGCATCGAACTGAGGAACGTCGGCCAGACCTTCTGGGTCCGCGGCGACGAGGACAAGAAGCTGCGCGAGTTCGTCGCGCTCGACGGGCTGGACCTGGACATCCGGGCGGGGGAGTTCCTGACCCTCGTCGGCCCCTCGGGCTGCGGCAAGTCCACCGTGCTCGACCTGATCTCGGGACTCGCGACGCCGACGTCCGGCACCATCACGGTCGACGGCACGCCGATCACGGGCCCCGGCCTCGACCGCAGCGTCGTCTTCCAGCAGTACACCCTGCTGCCGTGGCGCTCGGCCGCGGCGAACATCGAGTTCGCCCTCGAGGCCAAGGGCGGTCTGTCCAAGGCCGAGCGGGCTGCGACCGCCCGCGAGTACCTCGACCTGGTCGGCCTGGGCGAGTTCGCGAACCGCTACCCGCACGAGCTGTCGGGCGGCATGAAGCAGCGCGTGGCGATCGCGCGCAGCCTCTCGTACCAGCCCCAGGTCCTGCTGATGGACGAGCCGTTCGGCGCGCTCGACGCCCAGACCCGCGAGCGCCTCCAGGAGGAGCTCGTGCGGATCTGGGAGCACACCGGCACGACGGTCGTGTTCATCACGCACGACATCGAGGAGGCCGTCTTCCTGGGCCAGCGCGTCGCCGTCATGAGCGGTCGCCCCGGCCGGATCAAGGAGATCGTCACGATCGACCTCGACCGGTCGGGTGCCCACGACGAGGACGTCCGTGCGACGCCCGCGTTCACCGAGCACCGGCACCACATCTGGTCGCTGCTGCGCGAGAAGACCACCGCGAAGGAGCTGGCCCATGTCTGACCTGCTGACCGAGCGGACCGCCGCCCGACCCAACCCCCGCCAGGAGGAGGCAGCCAAGGCCCGGGCCGCGTCGCCCGGCCGCGACCGCGCCGTCGCGGTGGCTCGGGGCGCCGCCGGCCTCGTCGCCCTCGCCCTGGTGTGGGAGTTCGCTCCGCGCCTCGGGCTCGTCGACGCGTACTCGATCCCGCCCTTGCACGTCGTGCTCCAGGAGTGGTGGTCGATGGTGCTCGACGGCGAGCTGTGGCGCCACGTCTCGGCGAGCCTGCAGCGCTCGGTGATCGGCTTCGCGCTGGCGATCGTCCTCGCGATCCCGCTGGGCGCCGCGATCGCCTGGTACCGCCCCGTGCGCGAGTTCTTCACCCCGTCGCTCGAGCTGTTCCGCAACACCGCGGCGCTGGCGATCCTGCCGGTGTTCATCCTGCTGCTCGGGCTGGGGGAGACCTCGAAGATCGCGATCGTGCTCTACGCCTGCTTCTTCCCGATCCTGCTGTCGACGATCGCGGGCGTGTCCAGCGTGGACCCGCAGCTGCTGCGGTCGGCGCGCGTGCTGGGGCTCTCGCCCGTCGCCACGTTCCGCAAGGTGGCCTTCCCGGCGGCCGTGCCCACGATCTTCACCGGCATCCGTATCTCGGGCGCCGCCGCGATCCTGGTGCTCATCGCCGCCGAGATGATCGGCGCGGACGCGGGCCTGGGCTTCCTCATCAACTACGCGCAGTTCAACTTCCTCATCCCGAAGATGTACGCCGCGATCCTCACCACCTCCCTCATCGGCGTGGCCGTCAACTACGGACTCGTCGCCCTCGAGCGCCGCTTCTCCCAGTGGCGCGCCCTCTGACCCCTCATTCCGGAAGAGAGATCCCCATGACTCGTCAGCTCAGCCTCAACGCGTTCCTGCACGACACCGGCCACCACGAGGCCTCGTGGCGCCACCCCGACTCGGCCGCGGAGCGCGTCTACGACATCGACTTCGTCACCGAGAACGCCCAGATCGCCGAGGCCGCCAAGCTCGACGCCGTCTTCTTCGCCGACGGCCCCGGCCTGTGGGGCGCCACCGCGCACCGCCCGCCGGCCCACATCGAGCCGATCACGCGCCTGGCGGCGATCGCCGCGAAGACCGAGCGCATCGGCCTCATCGCGACCGCGTCGACGACGTTCTACGACCCGTACAACCTGGCCCGCTTGTTCTCGTCGCTCGACATCCTGTCGAACGGCCGCGCGGGCTGGAACATCGTCACGACGCAGTCCGAGGCGATCGCCAGGAACTTCAGCCTCCAGCAGCTGCCGAGCGCGGCCGAGCGGTACGTCCGGGCGCAGGAGTTCCTCGACGTCGTGACGAAGCTCTGGGACAGCTGGGAGGACGACGCGGTGCTCGTCGACCGCGAGGCGGGCGTGTACTACGACCAGGCCAAGGTCCACCAGATCAACCACGTGGGCACCCACTTCCAGGTGGAGGGCGCGCTCGCCGCCCCGCGCTCGCCGCAGGGCCGCCCGGTCTACGTGCAGGCCGGGTCGTCGAACGACGGTCGCGCCTTCGCGGGCCGCAACGCCGAGGCGATCTTCACCGCGCACCAGACGATCGGGGACGCGCAGGCCTTCTACGCCGACATCAAGCAGCGCGCCGTCTCGTTCGGTCGTTCGCCCGACGAGGTCAAGATCCTGCCGGGCATCAGCCCCTTCATCGCGGACACGCAGGCCGAGGCCGAGGAGCTCCAGCGGTACGTGAACTCGCTGACCGTGCCCGCGTACGGCATCGCGCAGCTCGAGGGACTGGCCGGCGTCTCACTGGCGCACCTCGAGCTCGACGAGCCCGTGCCGCTCGACGTCTTCGGGCAGGCCGGCGACGTGCTCGACAACAACCGCAGCCGCCTGCAGGTGATCGCCAACATCGTCGAGCGCGACCGCCTGACGCTGCGCGAGCTGCTGCACCGACTGGCCGGCGCGCGCGGCCACAACGTCGTGGCGGGCACGCCCACGCAGGTGGCCGACATCATCACCGAGTGGTTCCAGAACGGCGCCGCCGACGGCTTCAACGTCATGCCGCCGCTGTACCCGCAGCTGCTCCAGGAGTTCACGCAGAAGGTCGTCCCGATCCTTCAGGATCGCGGACTCTTCCGCACCGAGTACACCGGTTCCACGTTGCGAGATCACTTCGGACTGTCCCGTCCGGACTCGCTGTACGGTGCGGAGGCGCAGGAGGAGGCACACGTTGTCTAAGAGCAGAGTGTCTGATTTCAAGGATGTCGTCCGCACGGCCGTGGTGGTGGGCAACCCGAAGGCTGCCTCGCGCACGCTCGCGGCCGCCACGCACGTGGCGCGCGAGCTCACGGGCGCCGAGCCCGACCTCGTCGTCGACCTCGCCACCCTCGGTCCGGCCGTCCTCGACTGGGGCTCCGCCGAGGTGACCGAGCTGGTCGCGCAGGTCGGCGGCGCCGACCTCGTGGTGGTCGCCTCGCCGACCTACAAGGGCACCTACACGGGGCTGCTCAAGGTGTTCCTCGACCGGTTCGCCGGCGGCACGGGACTGCGCGGGCTGGCGGTGCCGCTGCTGCTCGGCGCCGGCCCGGGCCACGCGCTCGCGCCCGAGCTCACGTTGCGGCCCGTCCTGACCGAGCTCGGGGCCACGGTGCCGGGCCGGGGGCTGTTCGTCCTGGACTCCCAGTACGGCGACCCGGGCGCGTACGACCCGTGGCTCGAGGCCACCCGGCCCGTCGTGCGCAGCCTGCTGCAGGCGGTCGCATGACGGCGTTCTTCCCCACGAACCAGGACCTCGACCCGGTGCGCCTGCGGTCGGCGTTCGGGAACTTTCCCACGGGCGTGGTGGCGGTGGCCGCCGAGGTCGACGGCGAGCCCGTCGGCCTCGCGGCCAGCAGCTTCACCAGCGTGAGCCTCGACCCGCCGCTCGTCTCGATCAACCTCGCGGCCACGTCGAAGACCTGGCCCGACCTGCGCCGCGCCGAGCGGCTCGGGGTCACCGTGCTGGCCAGCCACCACGGACCGCTGTGCCGGCAGCTCGCCGGTCCGGTGGAGCAGCGCTTCGAGGGGATCGAGTACAGCGTGAGCCCCGAGGGCGCGATCTTCGTCGACGACGGGATGGCCACGTTCGACACCACGATCCACCGGGAGGTGGAGGCCGGCGACCACATCCTCGTGCTGCTCGAGCTGCACGCGGTCGACCACCGCGTCGACGGGGGACCGCTGCTGTTCCACCGCAGCGCCTTCGGGCGGCTGGCCGTCGCGGAGTAGGTCAGACCGCGACCGGCTGGTCCTCCTCGGGGCGGAGCGCGACCACGGCGCACAGGATGAGCGCCGCCCCGACGAGGCCGGCCGGGCCGAGCCGCTCGCCCAGCACCACCGCGGCGAGCGCGGCGGCCGAGATCGGCTCCACGAGGGTGGCCACCGTCGCGGCCGAGCCCGACGTGGTGCGCAGGCCCGCGTAGAGCAGGCCGTAGGACAGGGCCATCGTCGCGATGCCCAGGTACGCCAGCAGCGCGAGCGACCCGGGGGAGGTGCCCGCGACGGGCTCGCCCGAGACGACAGCCAGCACGAGGAAGGGTGCCAGCAGCACGGCGCCCGCGCCGGTGGCGCACGTGGTGAGGGCGACGGGCTCGAGCCGTGGCGCGAGGACGTGGCCGAGCACCGTGGTGGCCGCGTAGGTGGCGCCCGCGGCGACGGCGAGCACGAGTCCGAGCACGGGCCGGTCGGCGGGAGCGGCGGTCCCGTGCCCGGCGGTCGCGCTGATCAGCACGAGACCGGTCAGCGCGGCCGCGAGGACGGCGACGTCGCGCACGCCGGGTCGGGTTCGCGCGCGGAGGTGCTCCCACGTCGCGGCCAGGACGGGAGCCAGCCCGAGCGACACCACGGTCGCCACGCTGACGCCGACCATCAGGACCGAGACGAAGTAGAGACCTTGGTAGATCGCCGTGCCGCAGCCGATGACGATCGCGGTCACGGGGTGCTCGCGCAGGACGGTGCGCACTGACGCGAGGCGCCGGGTCAGCACCACGAACGCGACCAGCGCGACCGCCGCGATGAGCATGCGCCACGCGCTGACGGTCATCGCACTGACGCCGTCGCGCTCGTGCAGCACGGTGACGACGAGGCCGCCCGTGCCCCACAGCACGCCCGCCGCGCAGACCTGCAGCAGTCCGAGGCGCGCGTTCACGCGCCCAGACTAGGCGGCGTCGCGCCGTGGTCTCGATACGCCCTCTCGTTCCTCGAGGGCACTCGACCGCCGGGCGGTCCGACCCGGTGATCGAGTAGCACGCGAGCGCAGCGATCGGCGTATCGAGATCACGCCCCTCTGCGAGAGACCTACGTCCGGTCGCGCTCCGCTCCGATCGTGGTGTCCTGGCCGTGACCGGTGTGCACGACGGTCTCGGGCGGGAGCGTGAACAGCCTCTCGGCGATCGAGGCGCGGATGACGTCCACGTCGCTGTAGGAGCGACCCGTCGCGCCCGGCCCGCCGTGGAACAGGGTGTCGCCGGTGAAGACGCAGCCCAGCTCCTCGGCCAGCAGGCACGTGGCGCCCGGCGCGTGGCCCGGCGTGTGGATCGCGCGCAGCATGGTGCCGGCGACCGTGATCTCGGTGCCGTCGACGAGGTCCTCGTCCCACGTCGCGTCGGGGTGCGTGAGCTCCCACAGCGGACGGTCCTCGGGGTTCAGCCAGATCGGCGCGCCGGTGCGCTCGCGCAGCTCGGGCGCGATGCGGCAGTGGTCGTCGTGGGCGTGCGTCAGCACGATCGCCCTGAGGGTGCGACGGCCGATGATGTGCAGGATCGCGTCCACGTCGTGCGGCGCGTCGATGAGGACGCACTCGGAGTCGTCGCCGACGATCCACACGTTGTTGTCGACGTCGAACGTCTCGCCGTCCAGGCTGAAGGTGCCCGAGACGACGCCGTGGTCGAGCCGCGCGCCCATCAGAGCACCACCACCGAGCGCAGGACGTCGCCATGGTGCATCTTCTCGAACGCGGCCTCGACGTCCTCGATGCCGATCTCCTCGGTGACGAACGCGTCGAGGTCGAGCCGGCCCTGGCGGTACAGGTCGATGAGCATCGGGAAGTCGCGGCTGGGCAGGCAGTCGCCGTACCAGCTCGACTTGAGCGCGCCGCCGCGTCCGAAGACGTCGATCAGGGGCAGCTCGGGGACGGTCATGTCGGGTGTCGGGACGCCGACGAGGACCACGGTGCCGGCGAGGTCGCGGGCGTAGAAGGCCTGCTTCCACGTCTCGGGGCGACCGACCGCCTCGATCACGACGTCGGCGCCGTCGGCGCCCTCGTAGGTCTCGGCGCAGATGCGCTTGATCTCCTCGACCGGGTCGACCTTCGACGAGTCGACGGTGTGGGTGGCGCCCATCCGCTTCGCGGCCTCGAGCTTCGCCGCGTCGATGTCGACGGCGATGATCGGGCTGGCGCCGGCGAGGGCCGCGCCTGCCACTGCGGCGACGCCGACGCCGCCGCAGCCGATGACCGCGGCCGAGCGGCCACGGGTGAGGGCGCCGGTGTTGATGGCGGCGCCGATGCCGGCCATCACGCCGCAGCCCAGCAGGCCGGCCGCGGCCGGGCGGGCCTCGGGGTCGACCTTGGTGCACTGACCGGCGGCGACGAGGGTCTTCTCGATGAACGCGCCGATGCCCAGGGCGGGGGAGAGCTCGGTGCCGTCCTCGAGCGTCATCTTCTGCTTGGCGTTGTGCGTGGCGAAGCAGTACTGGAGGTCGCCGCGCTTGCACGCGCGACACTGGCCGCAGACCGCGCGCCAGTTGAGGACCACGAAGTCCCCGGGCGCGACCTCGGTGACGCCCTCGCCGACCGACTCGACGACACCGGCCGCCTCGTGGCCCAGCAGGAACGGGAACTCGTCGTTGATGCCGCCCTGGCGGTAGTGCAGGTCGGTGTGGCAGACGCCGCACGCCTGGATCGTCACCACGGCTTCGCCCGGGCCCGGATCGGGGACGTTGATGGTGACCAGTTCGACCGGCGCGTCCTTCGCGCGGGCGATGACGCCCTTGACCTGCTGCACGGCTCTCTCCTTGCTTCGGGGGTTCACGAGCGAGCCTGCCAGAGTGACTCGTGAGGCGCGAACGGCCGCTGCGCGCACGTGGGCCGGATGCCGCATCGTTGACATGAAATGACAGCGAAAAGAACGTGACAATCGAACAGGTGAGCGATAGGATCGACGCATGCAGTCGGGGGACGCGGAGCTGATCGAGGTGATGCGCCGGTGTGCGTCCGCCCTCCGGACGGTCACGTGCTCCGTGTCCGACGAGGCTCGCGCGCTGGCGGCCCTGCGTGACGCCGCCGAGGCGGCCCTCGCCGAGCGGCTCGAGGAGATCGACCGGACGAAGGCCTACGTCGCCGAGGACGCCTCCAGCGCCACCACCTGGGCGCGCCGCGAGCTGCGCCAGGACGCCCGCCGCACGCGCCAGCTGATCCGTGCCGCCGTCACGATGCGCGAGCTGCCGGCGGTGGGGGAGGCGGCCCGCGCCGGCCGCGTCTCGTCCGAGCACGTCGCGCGGTTCTCCTTCGCGCTGGCCCACGTCGACCAGACCGAGGTCCGCCGGGTCGAGGCGCACCTCGTCGCCGTGGCCGAGCTCCACCCACCCTCCCGCGTGAAGTCGCTCGTCGACCGGCTGCGCTCGGTCGTGCACGCCGAGGAGCTGGACGAGGCGTGGATCGCCGGCGCCGACAAGGCGCACCTCAGCCTGAACCCGCTGCCCGACGGCTGGCACGTCACGGGCTTCCTGCCGATCGAGGTTGGCGCGAAGCTGCAGGCCGTGCTTGACGCCGTCGCGGTCCCGCGCGAGGCGGGCGACCGGCGCCCGGCGTCGCAGCGGCGCATCGACGGGCTCGATCTCGTGCTCACCCGGGTGCTGGCCGAGGGCCTGCCCACCGACGGCACCGTCCGTCCGCAGGTGCACGTCGTGGTCGACGCCGGCACGCTCCAGCGCGCCCTCGCGCCCCGGACGGCCAGTGTCTTCGAGCCGGTCGAGCCCGCGGTCCTCGAGGGCTTCGGCCACGTCGGCCCGAACCTGCTGGCCCACCTCACCTGCGGTGCGGACCTGGTCCCGGTCCTCGTCGACCGGATCGAGGGCAACCGCACCGTGCTCGACGTGGGTCGCCGTCACCGCGACGCCACGCCGAAGCAGCGCCACGCGGTCTGGTTCCAGCAGGCCGGCCGCTGCGCCACCGAGCACTGCCGCAACTCCGTCGACCACGTCCACCACCGACGGCGATGGTCCGACGGTGGCCCCACCGACCTCGCGAATCTCGTCGGACTCTGCAGTGCCTGCCACCGGCACGAGCACCGGCACGACGTCGCTCTCGCCCGCGCGGGCTGAGGGCCGGACGGTCGTGTCCGATTCCCGCGAGAACTGTCATGCGGGGTGGGTCAGGATGGAGTCATGGAACCGAGCGACTGCTACCGCGCCGTGAGCGCGCGCGACGCCCGGTTCGACGGCGTCTTCTTCACGGCCGTGCGGACCACAGGGATCTACTGCCGTCCCTCGTGCCCGGCCGTCACCCCGCGACAGGCGAACGTCACGTTCTACCCCTCGGCGGCGGCCGCCGAGCGCTCGGGCTACCGGGCCTGCCGTCGCTGCCGGCCCGACAGCACGCCGGGCTCGCCCGAGTGGAACGCGCGGGCCGACGTCGTCGCGCGGGCCGTCCGGATGATCGGCGACGGCGTGGTCGAGCGCGAGGGCGTCAGCGGTCTGGCCGACCGGCTCGGCTACAGCGAGCGCCAGGTCAACCGGCTCGTCACCACCGAGCTCGGCGCCGGACCCCAGGCCATCGCCCGCAGCAACCGCGCGCGCACGGCCCGGATCCTGCTGGAGACCACGACGATGCGCGCGGCCGACGTGGCGTTCGCGGCGGGCTACGGCTCGGTGCGCCAGTTCAACGACTCCATCCGCGAGTCGTTCGCCCTCACCCCGCGCGAGCTGCGCGCGAGGTCGCGCCGCTCCAGCCACCCCGGCGCGGGCCGGATCCAGCTGGAGCTGGCGCTGAGGCCGCCGTTCCAAGGGGCCGCGCTCCTCGACTGGTTCGCGCCCCGCGCCATCGAGGGTGTCGAGCGGGTCGACGGTGATACGTACGCCCGCGTCCTCAACCTCCCGCACGGCGTGGGTGCGGTCGAGCTCACCCTGCACGACGCACGGGTCTCGGCCGAGCTCGAGCTGACCGACCTGCGCGACCTCGCCCCGGCGGTGCAGCGGTGCCGCCGGCTGCTCGACCTCGACGCCGACCCCGCCGCGATCGACGAGGCCCTGTCGGCGGCCGACCCGCTGCTCGCCGGCCTCGTCGCGGAGGCGCCCGGCATGCGCCTGCCCGGACAGGTCGACGGCTTCGAGATGGTGATGCGCGCGATCGTGGGCCAGCAGGTCTCGGTGGCGGGTGCGCGCACGATTCTGGGCCGGGTCGCCCGGTCGCGGGGCACCGAGGTCGACCTCGAGCTCGCCCACCGCCACGGCCTCACCCACGCGTTCGCCACGGCCGAGTCCGTCGCCGAGGCGTCGCCCGAGGAGTTCGCGATGCCGCGCGGCCGGGCCGCCGCGATCCTCGCCGTCGCCCACGCGGTGGCGTCGGGCGACCTCGATCTGCACCCCGGCGCCGACCGCGAGGCCGCGCGCGAGCAGCTGCTCGCGATCCGGGGGATCGGCCCCTGGACCGCCGACTACGTCAGGATGCGGGCCCTCGGGGACCCCGACGTCCTGCTCGACACCGACCTCGTGCTGCGCCGCGTCCTCGCGCGCGAGGGACTGGACCGGACGCGCACCGAACGGTGGCGGCCCTGGCGGTCGTACGCCTCACTGCACCTGTGGAGGGTCGCATGAAGACACGCTGGATGGACTCGCCCGTCGGGGGCCTGCGCCTGCACGTCGACGCCGGGCTGCTCACGGCGATCGACTTCGGGGCCGAGCCGCGCGGCGAGCGCGTCGACGACGCCCTGCTCGACGCCGCCGAGAGCCAGCTCGGGGAGTACTTCGCCGGCGACCGCCGCGCGTTCGACCTCCCGGTGGCCGCGGACGGCACCGAGTTCCAGAAGAAGGTCTGGGCCTACCTGCGCACGATCCCGTACGGCGAGACCGTCACGTACGGACAGGTCGCGACCGACCTGGGCTACCAGCCCGGCATCTCGCGCGCGGTGGGTGCGGCGAACGGGGCCAACCCGATCCCGATCGTCGTGCCGTGCCATCGCGTCATCGGGTCGAACGGCAAGCTCACCGGCTACGCCGGCGGGCTCGACCGCAAGACCACGCTGCTCGAGCTGGAGCGCCCGGGCCTGTTCTGAAGAGATGGAGTCGCCGAGGCGTCAGCGGCGCAGGTTCTGCGACAGCCGCTCGGCGGCCGCCACGACGGCGGGCGCGTGCATGCGGCCGGGCTGGCGGGTGAGGCGCTCCAGCGGTCCGGAGACCGACACGGCAGCGACGACCTTGCCGCTGGGGGAGCGGACCGGGGCCGAGACCGAGCCCACGCCCGGCTCGCGCTCGCCCACGCTCTGCGCCCAGCCGCGCTTGCGCACGGCGGACAGTTCGGCGGCCGAGAACGTGGCCTTCATGAGGCCCTTGTTCATGCGCTCGGGGTCCTCCCACGCGAGCAGCACCTGGGCGGCGGAGCCGCCGGACATCGTCAGTTGGCTGCCGACCGGGATCGAGTCGCGCAGGCCGGTGGGGCGGTCGGCCGCCGAGACGCACACGCGGTGGTCGCCCTGGCGGCGGAACAGCTGGGCGGACTCGCCCGTGATGTCGCGCAGGCGGGCCAGCACTGGACCGGCGGCGGCGAGGAGGCGGTCCTCGCCGGCAGCGGCGGCCAGCTCGGACAGCCGCGGGCCTAGGATGAACCGACCCTGCATGTCGCGCGCGACGAGCCGGTGGTGCTCCAGGGCGACCGCCAGGCGGTGGGCCGTGGGCCGCGCCAGTCCGGTGGCCGTGACCAGTCCGGCCAGCGTCGCGGGCCCCGGTTCCAGGGCCGCCAGCACGAGGGCGGCTTTGTCGAGAACGCCGACTCCGCTAGAGTTGTCCATGTCTTGATACTGCCGTATCGCATTGTGAGACGCAACCCCCGAAGTGAGAGTGAATCATGGGCAAGACGCTCGCCGAGAAGATCTGGGACGACCACGTCGTCCGTTCCGCGCCGGGTGAACCGGACCTGCTGTTCATCGACCTGCACCTCCTCCACGAGGTCACGAGCCCGCAGGCGTTCGACGGACTCCGCCTCTCCGGACGCGCCGTGCGTCGCCCCGACCTCACCCTCGCCACCGAGGACCACAACATTCCGACGACCGACCTCGACAAGCCGATCGCCGACCCGGTGTCGCGCACGCAGGTCGAGACGCTGCGCCGCAACGCGCAGGAGTTCGGCGTGCGTCTCCACCCGATGGGCGACATCGAGCAGGGCATCGTCCACGTCGTCGGCCCGCAGCTCGGCCTGACGCAGCCCGGCATGACGATCGTGTGCGGCGACTCGCACACCTCCACGCACGGTGCGTTCGGCTCGATCGCCTTCGGCATCGGCACCAGCGAGGTCGAGCACGTGCTCGCCACCCAGTCGCTGTCGCAGGCCAAGCCCAAGATGATGGCCGTCGAGGTCGTCGGCGACCTGCCCGCCGGCTCCACCGCCAAGGACCTGATCCTCGCGCTCATCACGCAGGAGACCACCGGCGGCGGCCAGGGCTACATCGTCGAGTACCGCGGCGAGGCGATCCGTGCGCTCTCGATGGAAGAGCGCATGACGATCTGCAACATGAGCATCGAGTGGGGCGCCAAGGCCGGCCTCATCGCGCCCGACCAGACCACCTTCGACTACATCGAGGGCCGCCCGCACGCGCCGCAGGGCGCCGACTGGGACGCCGCCGTCGAGTACTGGAAGAGCCTGGTCACCGACGAGGACGCCACGTTCGACAAGGTCGTCACGATCGACGCCTCGAAGGTCACCCCGTGGGTCACGTGGGGCACCAACCCGGGCCAGGGCGTGGCGCTGTCCGGCGTCGTCCCGACCCCCGCCGACTTCGCCGACGCCGACGAGCGCGAGGCCGCCCAGAACGCCCTGCGCTACATGGGCCTCGAGGCCGGCACGCCGATGCGCGACATCAGGGTCGACACCGTCTTCGTCGGCTCCTGCACGAACGGCCGCATCAGCGACCTGCGTCGCGCGGCCGACCTCATCAAGGGCAAGAAGGTCGCCGACGGCACCCGCATGCTCGTCGTCCCCGGCTCGGTGCGCGTGCGCCTGCAGGCCGAGGAGGAGGGCCTCGACGTCGTCTTCAAGGAGGCCGGCGCCGAGTGGCGCGGCGCGGGCTGCTCGATGTGCCTGGGCATGAACCCCGACCAGCTCACGCCGGGCGAGCGCAGCGCCTCGACCTCCAACCGCAACTTCGAGGGCCGTCAGGGCAAGGGTGGCCGCACGCACCTGGTCTCGCCCGACGTCGCCGTCGCCACCGCCGTCACCGGCCACCTGGCCTCGCCGGCCGACCTCTGAGGACGATCACCATGGACAAGTTCATCTCCCACACCGGCGTCGGCGCCCCGCTGCGCCGCAGCAACGTCGACACCGACCAGATCATCCCGGCGGTCTACCTCAAGCGCGTCACCCGCACGGGCTTCGAGGACGGCTTGTTCGCCGCCTGGCGCAACGACCCGGAGTTCGTCCTGAACCAGCCGGCGTACACGAACGCCACGGTGCTCGTGGCGGGCCCCGACTTCGGCACCGGCTCGTCGCGTGAGCACGCCGTCTGGGCGCTGCAGAACTACGGCTTCAAGGTCATCATCAGCCCCCGCTTCGGTGACATCTTCCGCGGCAACTCGGGCAAGGCCGGCCTCCTGGCGGCGCAGGTCGACGACAAGGTCGTCACGGCGCTGTGGGAGTACCTCGAGGCCAACCCGGGCGCGCAGATCAGCGTCGACCTCGAGTCGCGCACGGTCTCCGCCGGCGAGGGCGTCGACCGCATCGAGGACTCGTTCACGATCGACGACTACACCCGCTGGCGCCTGCTGGAGGGCCTCGACGACATCGGCATCACGCTCGGCCACGCCGAGGACATCGCCGCGTACGAGTCCCGTCGCCCGAGCTTCAAGCCCGCGACGCTCTGACGATGCACTGGCACGGCCTCCGGGTCGTACTAGGGTCATCCCATGTCCCGCACCCGTCCGCTGCCCACCGTGCTGCGGATCGTGGTCGTGGTGCTGCGGCCGATCTTCATGGTGGTCACGAAGCGTGACTGGAAGGGCGCGGAGCACCTGCCGCGCTCCGGCGGTTTCGTCGTCGCCGTGAACCACCTGTCGTACACCGATCCGTTCCTGTTCGGGCACTGGCTCGTCGACCACGACATCCCGCCGCGGTTCCTCGTGAAGGACCCGCTGTTCGCGGTGCCGGTGATCGGGTGGCTGCTGCGCAAGGCGGGGCAGATCCCGGTCTACCGCGGCACCGGCGCGGCGGCGGAGTCGCTGCGCGCGGCGATCCAGACGGTCGAGTCGGGATCGGTCGTGGCGATCTACCCCGAGGGCACGATGACCCGTGACCCCGGCGGCTGGCCGATGTCGGGCCGCGACGGCGCCGTCCGCACGGCGCACGCCGCGGGCGTGCCGCTCGTCCCCGTGGCGCAGTGGGGGCCGCAGGAGATCATGTGGCCGTACCGTCGCGAGCTCCGGCTCTTCCCGCGCAAGACGGTCCACGTGCGGGTCGGCCCGCCGATCGACCTCTCCGGTCTCGGCGAGCACCCCACGCAGGAGCAGGTCCACGCCGCCACCGAGCGGCTCATGGACGAGATCACCGCGCTCCAGGCGCAGATCCGGGGCGAGTCGCCCACGTCCCCGCGGATCGACGTCCGCACGTTGAAGAAGCCCAAGACCCGATACGAGGAGAGCTGATGGTCACTGCAGCAGTCATGGGAGCCGGGTCCTGGGGCACCGCCTTCTCGATCGTGCTCGCCGACGCGGGCCACGACGTCCACCTGTGGGGTCGGCGCGAGGAGACGTGCGAGAACATCAACGTGCGCCACGAGAACACCGAGTACCTGCCGGGTCAGGAGCTGCCGGGCACGATCCGCGCCACCACCGATCCCGCCGAGGCGCTCGCCGACGCCGCGATCGTCGTGCTGGCCGTGCCCTCCCAGACGCTGCGCCCCAACCTCGAGTCGTGGGGCCACCTCATCGAGCCGTCCGCCGTGATGGTGAGCCTCATGAAGGGCGTCGAGCTCGGCTCGCACATGCGCATGAGCGAGGTCATCGCCGAGGTCACCGGTGCGGGGCCCGAGCGGATCGCCGTCATCACGGGGCCGAACCTCGCGAAGGAGATCGCCCGCCGCGAGCCCGCCGCCGCGGTGGTGGCGTGCGCCGACGAGTCGGTCGCCCTCCAGCTGCAGAAGTACCTGCACACCACGGCCTTCCGCCCCTACACGAACACCGACGTCGTCGGCTGCGAGCTCGGCGGCACGGTGAAGAACATCATCGGCCTCGCCGTCGGCGTGTGCGACGGTCTCGGCTTCGGCGACAACACCAAGGCCTCGGTGATCACCCGCGGCCTCGCCGAGACGGCCCGCCTCGGCATGGCGATGGGCGCCGACCCGATGACCTTCATGGGCCTGGCCGGGCTCGGCGACCTCGTGGCCACGTGCTCCTCGCCGCTCTCGCGCAACCGCACGTTCGGTGAGAAGCTGGGCCGCGGCATGACGGTCGACGAGATCACCTCCCAGACCCGGCAGGTCGCCGAGGGCGTGAAGTCCTGCGTGTCGGTCGCCGAGCTCTCCGAGATGCACGGCGTCGAGATGCCGATCGTCGAGCACGTCCGCGCGCTCGTCGACGGGCGCATGACGCCCACCGAACTGGTCAACGCGCTCATCAGCCGCTCGGCCAAGCCCGAGACCCGCTGACGGGCGTCAGCCCAGGGCCGCCTCGATGTCGGCCCACAGGTCCTCGACGGCCTCGATGCCGACGCTGAGCCGGATCAGACCGGCGGGGATCGTCTCGGGCTCGGCGGGGAAGCGGCGGCGGCGCTCCCACGTGGACTCCACGCCGCCGAGGCTCGTCGCGTGCGTGATGACGCGGCTGGACTCCGTGGCGCGCTGTGCGTGGTCGGCGTCGTCGACGACGAAGCAGACCATCGAGCCGAACCCGGGGTAGCGGACCTCGGCCACGGCCGGGTGTGCCTTGAGCCGGTCGGCGAGCACGGCGGCGCTGGCCTCGGCGCGGTCCAGCCGCACGGCCAGCGTGCGCACGCCGCGCACGGCCAGGAAGCACTCGAGGGCGCCGGGGATGGCGCCGTGCAGCGACCGGTGGTCGTGAAGGCGCTCGTACAGGGCGTCGTCGCGCGTCGCGAGGACGCCGAGGACGAGGTCGCTGTGGCCGCCGAGCAGCTTCGAGGCCGAGTGCGTCACGATGTCGGCGCCGTACGAGAGCGGGCGGTCGCGCAGCGGCGTGCGGAAGGTGTTGTCCACCGCGACGAGAGCGCCGGCCTCCTTCGCCGCGGCCACCAGGACGGGCAGGTCGCCGACCTCCATCGCGGGGTTGGTGGGCGACTCGAGCCAGACCAGGTCGGCCCCGGCGAACGCCTCGATGCTGCCGGCAGTGTCGGACGGATCGATGAGGCGCACCTCGTACGGACCGCTCTGCACGAGGCTCGTCGTGCCGTTGTAGCCGTGGCGGGGGAGCACGACGACCGCGCCGGGCTCCAGCAGGCCGAGCGTGGCCGCCGCGGTCGCGATCCCGGAGGCGAAGGCCAGCGCGCGGCCGCCCTCGAGCTCGCCGACGACGTCCTCGAACGACTCGTACGTCGGGTTGGCGTGCCGCCCGTACTCGAACGCGCCGCCCGCGTGGAACGAGCTCGCGAGGGTGATGGGGGCGTTGAGCGGCGCGCCGGGCTCGTGGGCCGGGCGACCTGCGATGACGGTCACGGTGTCGGGCTGCATGGTTCCAGTGTCACAGGCGGGTAGAGTCGAGCCGATGCGCACCACGATCGCCGTCGTCTTCGGAGGCCAGTCCAGTGAGCACGGCGTCTCGTGCCTGACCGCGCGCGAGGTTCTCGCCGTGATCGATCGCGACCGCTATGACGTCGTCCCCGTCGGCATCACGCCCGACGGCCGGTGGGTCGAGGAGACCGCCGTGTGGGACGACCTCGAGCCCGGCGCCCTGCCATCGGTCCGCGACGGGTTCCCGCCCTTCTCGTGGGACCGCATCCGCGACCTCGACGTCGTCTTCCCGCTCCTGCACGGACCGTGGGGCGAGGACGGCACCGTCCAGGGCCTCTTCGAGCTCGCCGGCGTGCGCTACGTCGGCGCGGGCGTGCTGGCCAGCTCGGTCGGCATGGACAAGCCGTTCACCAAGACCGTCTTCTCGGCCGCGGGCCTGCCGCAGCTGCCCTACGTGACGATCCAGCCGTGGGAGTGGGACGCCAAGCGCGACCGCGCCGAGGCTCGCATCCACGCGCTCGGCCTGCCCGTCTTCGTCAAGCCCGCACGGGCCGGCTCCAGCTCGGGCGTGACGCCCGTCCACGACTGGGCCCAGCTCGAGGACGCCGTGCTCACAGCACGCAAGTACGACCCCAAGGTCATCGTCGAGTCCGCCGCCCACGGCAAGCGCGAGGTCGAGTGCGCCGTCATCCAGGACGAGCGCGGCATGCCGATCGCCAGCGAGGTCGGCGAGATCGTCGTGGCCGAGGACACCGAGCACGAGTACTACGACTTCGAGGCCAAGTACCTCGACGGCACCAGCACCAACGTGGTGCCGGCCGACCTGTCCGAGACGATGCGCCAGCGCATCCGCGAGTACGCCCTCCAGGCGTTCGACGCGATCGGCTGCGAGGGCCTCGCCCGCGTGGACTTCTTCCTCACCGACAGCGTCGGCGGCGGCCTCGTCATCAACGAGATCAACACGATGCCGGGGTTCACCCCGTTCTCGATGTTCCCCAAGCTCTGGGCCGCCTCCGGCGTCGACTACCCCGAGCTCGTCGAGCGCCTCATCCAGCTGGCGCTCCAGCGCCCCACCGGCCTCCGCTGATCCCGGGAGGGGCGGAGGTCAGATCCGGACGACGGGGCAGGTCAGCGTGCGGGTGATGCCGGGGACGCGCTGGATCTGCGAGACGACGAGGGAGCCGAGCTCGTCGACCGAGGGGCCCTCGGCGCGGACGATGACGTCGTAGGGGCCGGTGACGTCCTCGGACAGCTCGACCCCCTGGATCTGGGCGATCGCGGCGGCGACGTCGGCGGCCTTGCCGACCTCGGTCTGCACGAGGATGTAGGCGTGAACGGCCATCGGGGACGTCCTTTCTTCCGGGCCATGACACGCTACCGCAGTCCCCGGGGTCGGGCGCATGCGGCTGAGACAATGACGTCGTGAGCGAGCAGACGATTGCGGAACTGGGCGAGTTCGCCCTGATCGATCTCGTCCGGGGTCGCCTCGGCACGAGCGACTACGTGCTGGTCGGGCCCGGCGACGACGCGGCCCACATCGCCACCGCCGACGGCACCTACGTGACCGCCACCGACATCCTCGTCGAGGGCCGTCACTTCCGCCGCGACTGGTCCACCGCCGCCGACATCGGCCGCAAGGCGGTCGCGGCGAACCTCTCCGACATCAACGCCATGGGTGGCGTGGCCACGGCGCTCGTCGTCGCCTTCGCGGCGCCCGGCGACACCCCGGTGAAGTGGGTCGCCGACCTCATCGGCGGCATGGTCGAGGAGTGCGACAAGGTCGGCGCGAAGATCGTCGGCGGCGACATGTCCGCGGCCGACCAGATCGTCATCTCGATCACCGCGCTGGGCGACGCCGAGCGTCCCGTCACCCGCTCGGGCGCGCAGGTGGGCGACCAGGTCGCCTACGCCGGCACGCTCGGCCTCGCGTCCGCCGGTTACGGCGCGCTGAGCCGCGGCTTCCGCTCGCCCAAGGCCGCCGTCGACGAGCACCGCACCCCGCACCCGCCGTACGCCGCCGGCCCGGCCGCCGCCGCGGGCGGAGCCACGTCGATGATCGACATCAGCGACGGCCTGCTGGCCGACCTCGGCCACGTCGCCCGCGCGAGCAAGGTCGCGATCGACCTCGACCCGGCGTCGTTCCCGATCCTCGACGCCGTGCAGACGGTCGCCGGCGCCCTCGGCGGCGTCGACCCGCTGCGATTCGTGCTGGCCGGAGGCGACGACTACGCGCTCGCCGCCACGTTCCCCACGAGCGCGAGCCTGCCCGAGGGCTGGACCCGCATCGGCGTCGTCAAGGCGGGCGAGGGCGTCACCGTGGCCGGCGCGCCCTACGAGGGCGGCACCGGCCACAAGCACTGGAACTGACGGCTGCGCCGTCGGGGCACGGAGCTGACTAGTCCTGGATCCGCGCGAACGGCGCGGCCGCCTCGAGTTCGAAGGCCAGCTCCAGCAGCGTGCGCTCGTCGCCGTGGTCGGCCGAGAAGTGCAGGCCGAGCGGCAGGTCGGTCGAGGTCCGTCCGAGCGGCAGGCTGATCGCCGGGCCGCCCGAGGCGTTGTTGAGCGGCGTGTAAGCCACGTACGTGCGCAGCCGCTCGAACGCGACGTCGAACTCCACGCCCGGGTCGAGCCAGCCGAGCTCGGGCGTCGTGTGCCCGAGGACGGGACTCAGCACGACGTCCCAGTCGGCGAAGATCTCGCCGTACGCCCGCGCCGACCGCTTGAGCGCGACGATCGCGCCGGGGGTGCGCCAGAACGTGCGCAGGAACGCCCGCGCCAGGCCGTGGGTGAACGGGTCCACCCGGCTGCGGTCGAAGTCGCGCGAGAGGACGAAGCGGCCCGCGTAGTCCAGGGAGAACGCCAGCGTCCGCCAGTACTGGACGAAGTGGCGCTCGAACGCGGCGTCGACCGGGATCGGCATCTCGACGACCTCGTGCCCGAGTGAGGCGACGAGGTCGGCGACGCGGCGCAGCTCCCGCAGGCTGTCCTCGTCGAGCGGCACGCCGCTGAGCGTCTCGGTGACGAGTCCGACGCGAAGACGCCGTGCCGCCGGTCCTTCCACGAGGCCGACCTTCGGCAGCCGGGGGACCGGGCGGTGGCGCTCGGCGGCGGCGAGGAACACGGCGGTGTCGCGCACGCTGCGGGTCAGCACGCCGTTGGCGACGATGTCGAGCGGCGCGTCCGCCATCTCCTTCGCGGGGGCGAGTCGGTGGCGCGTGGTCTTCAAGCCGACCAGGCCGCAGGCCGCCGCCGGGATCCGGATCGATCCGCCCCCGTCGTTGCCGTGCGCGATGGGAACGACGCCGGCGGCCACCAGGGCGGCCGAGCCGCCCGACGAGGCGCCGGAGGAGTAAGCGGGGTTCCACGGGTTGCGCGTGGGATCGCGGTCGACGAACTCCGTCGAAGCGGTGAGGCCGAACGCCGGCAGGGTGGTCGCCCCGAGGACGTTGACGCCGGTGGAGAGGAACTGCTCGGTGAAGGCCTCGTGCCGCTCGGCGGGCTCTGGCGGGACGGCCGCGGAGCCCTGCTGCGTGGGCAGGCCCTTGAAGTCGGTGTTGTTCTTGATCAGCGAGGGGACGCCGGCGAACGGCGCGCCGTCGGGCGCGGTCTCCTCGGCGCGGACGATCGCGCGGGCCCGGTCGTCGTGGCTGATCCCGTTGAGCGTCGGGTTCACGCGGTCGAGGCGGGCGAGAGCGGACTCGAGCACCTCGGTGCGGCTGGCCTCCCCGGAGGCGATCAGGGCCGCGACGCCCACCGCGTCGAGATCGGCCAGGACGTCATCGGTGAAGGCGTGGATGCGGGTCACCCCGCGAGAATAGACAACGGCGGCCCGAGGGCCGCCGCTGTCTATGAAAGATCTGAACGTCTCAGCGCGAGACCTTGCCGGCCTTCAGGCAACCGGTGCAGACGTTGAGCCGCTTCGGGGTGCCCTCGACGACGGCGCGGACGCGCTGGATGTTCGGATCGAAACGACGCTTGGTGCGTCGGTGCGAGTGGGACACGTTGTGGCCGAAGCCCGGTCCCTTGCCGCACACATCGCAGACGGCTGCCACGGCGACCACTCCTGAACTCGTTCGGGGGAAAAATACAACCTCTCGAGCATACCTGACGCGACACGGCCAGCGCGAATCGAGTCCGACCACGGCCCGATAGTCTCGACCCATGGCCCTGCGGATCAGCACCGAGCGCTTCGACGCGTGGGCCCGTCTGTGCACCCGGCTGCTGGCCGAGTCGCGCGACGAGATCGACGCGCTGAACGTCTTCCCGGTGCCCGACAGCGACACCGGCACGAACGCCTACTTCACCTTCGTGGCGGGCGTCGAGGCGATCGACGCGCTCCCGGCGGACACCTCGCCCCTCGACCTCATGCGCACGTTCGCCGAGGGCCTGCTGATGGGCGCCCGGGGCAACTGCGGCACGATATTGGCCGAGCTCGTGCGCGGATCGCTGCGCGTCCTGCGCGGCTGCGTCGACGGGCTCAGCGCCGACGACGTCGCGGGAGCGCTCGAGGCCGCCTCGGCCGCCGCGTACGCCGCGGTCGGCCGGCCGCAGGAGGGCACGATCCTCACCGTCGCGGCCGCCGCGGCGAAGGCCGCCCGCGAGGCCGCCACGAACGACGACGACCCGAAGCGCGTCTTCGACGTGGCCTCGGGTGCCGCCCGCGAGGCGCTCGCGCTGACGCCCACGCAGTTCGAGCGGCTGGCGCGGGCCGGGGTCGTCGACGCCGGCGGCCGCGCGCTCGTGGTCGTCCTCGACTCGGTCGCCTTCGCGCTCACCGGCCGCACCCCGACCCCGCGACCGGCCACCGTGCCCGTCCCGATCGTCGAGCCCGGCGCCGACCTGGGGGAGGAGGGTCCCTCCTACGAGGTCATGTACCTGCTGCGCACCGCCGACGACCGCATCCCCGAGCTGCGCACCGCGCTCGAGCCGCTCGGCGACTCCCTCGTCGTCGTGGGCGGCGAAGGCCTGTGGAACGTCCACGTCCACGTCGACGACGTCGGGGCGGCGATCGAGGCCGGCATCGCCGCCGGATCCCCGTTCCGGATCTCGGTCACGCACTTCGCCGAGCAGATCGCCCGCCCGGCCCGGCCTGCCGGCGGCCGCCTCATCCTCAGTGCCGTCACGGGCCCCGGCCTCGCCGAGCTCACCCACCGCGCGGGCGGCACCGCGCTGCACTTCGCGCCCGACCGGTCGCTCACGGTGGCCGAGGTCGCCGCCGCGATCGACGGCAGCGGTGCCGACGAGGTCATCCTGCTGCCCAACCGCGCCGGCCACATCGCGATGTTCGAGGCTGCGGCCGCGACCGCTCGCGACGCCGGCGCGCGGGTGGCCGTGCTGCCCACCACGGTGCAGGTCCAGGCCCTCACAGCGCTCGCGGTGCACGACCCCGGCCGCCCGTTCGACGTCGTCGTCGTCGCGATGTCCAACGCGGCCGGCGCCACGCGTCACGGAGCGGTCACGATCGCGGCCGAGGACGGCATCACGATGGCCGGCCCGTGCAGCGCCGGCGACGTGCTCGGCGTCGTCAACGGCGACTTCGCGATCGTCGGCTCCTCGCAGGTCGACGTCGCCTTCGACGTGCTCCAGCGGCTCGACCTCGCCACGGCCGAGATGGTCACGCTCGTCACGGGACGCGACTGCGACGCCTCCACGAGCGAGAAGATCGCGGCGCGCGTGCAGCAGGAGGCCCCGCACGTCGACGTCGAGACGATCGAGGGCGACCAGGACACCTACCCGCTCTTCCTGGCGGTGGAATGACCGCGATCGACTTCGACACCCGCCTGTCCAGGGTCGTGGGGGACTCGGCCAAGAAGCTCGAGAAGGCGTTCGGGCACCGCACCGTCGGCGACCTGCTGCGGCACTTCCCGCGCCGCTACATCGACCTCGAGCACCCCGACTCCTTCGAGGACCTGGAGGAGGGTCACGTCGTCGCGTTCGTCGCCACGGTCCTCGACGTGAAGAAGCTGCCGTTCCGCAACAACCCGCGCAAGTTCCGCGTGGTCGTGACCCTGTCGGACGGCCGCGCCACGATGGAGGCCGTCTTCTTCAACCAGTACGCCGTCTCGAAGACCCCCGTCGGCAGCCAGCAGCTGCTGTCCGGCGAGGTCTCGGTCTACCAGGGGCGCCTCCAGCTGGCGTCGCCCCACATGCGCGACCTGCCCGAGGGCAAGACGCTCGCCGACCTCGGCCGTGGCGGTGGCGCGATGCCGATCTACCCCGCGGGCGGGGGACTGACCACGTGGGACGTCGAGCGCGCCGTCACGGTGGCACTGGACGTGGTGGACGTGTTCCCCGAGCCGATCCCGGCGACGGTCCGGTCCGAGCGCGGCCTGCTCGACGCGCCCACGGCCTACGAGTACATCCACCGCCCCCGGAAGCGATCGGACTGGGTCTTCGCCCAGACCCGGCTGCGCTTCGAGGAGGCGTTCGAGGTGCAGGCGGTCTTCGCCAAGCGCCGTTCCGACTCCGAGCAGCGCCGCTCGCTCGCCCGGCCGGGGCGCGGCGACGGCATCCGCGTGGCGTTCGAACAGCGGCTCCCGTTCCAGCTCACCGCGGGCCAGGCGCAGGTGGCCGCCGAGATCGACCAGGACCTCGCCGCCACGCATCCGATGCACCGGCTGCTCCAAGGCGAGGTCGGCTCCGGCAAGACGATCGTGGCGCTGCTGGCGATGCTGCAGGTGGTCGACTCCGGCGGCCAGGCCGCGCTGCTGGCGCCCACCGAGGTGCTCGCGACCCAGCACCACCGCAGCATGGAGCGGATGCTCGGCGACCTCGCGAAGGGCGGGATGCTCGGCGGCGCCGACGAGGCCACGCGGGTGCGCCTGCTCACCGGCTCGATGGGTGCGAAGGCACGTCAGCAGGCGCTCCTCGACATCGTCTCGGGCGAGGCCGGCATCGTCGTCGGCACGCACGCGCTGCTGGAGGAGACCGTCCAGTTCGCCGACCTCGGCCTGGTCGTCATCGACGAGCAGCATCGGTTCGGCGTCGAGCAGCGGTCGGCCCTGTCCGACCGCGCGGCGGCGGCCGACGGGGTCAGCCCGCACGTGCTCGTCATGACCGCCACGCCGATCCCGCGCACCATCGCGATGACCGTCTTCGGCGACCTCGAGGTCTCCACGCTGCGCGAGCTGCCCGCCGGACGTCAGCCCATCCAGTCCAACGTCGTGCCGGTCGCCGAGCAGCCCGGCTGGCTCGAGCGGGCGTGGCAGCGCGTGCACGAGGAGGTCGCGCGCGGCCGTCAGGCCTACGTCGTCGTCTCGCGCATCGGCGAGGCCACGGCCGACGACGACGTCGAGCCGCCGCCCGACGACGACGCCGAGGAGAAGCGCCCCACGGTCGGCCTCGTCGAGCTCGCGGAGGCGCTGGAGCAGGGGCCGCTGGCGGGTCTGCGGCTCGGCCGTCTCCACGGCCGCATGCCGCCCGACGAGAAGGACGCCGTGATGTCCGCATTCGCGGCCGGCGACGTCGACGTGCTCGTCGCCACCACGGTGGTCGAGGTCGGCGTCGACGTCCCCAACGCGACGATGATGATCGTGATGGACGCCGACCGCTTCGGCGTCTCGCAGCTGCACCAGCTGCGCGGGCGCGTGGGTCGGGGGTCCGAGCCCGGTCTGTGCCTGCTCGTCACGGGGTCGCCCGCCGGCACCTCGGCCCGCGAGCGCCTCGCCGCCGTCGCGGCCAGCACCGACGGCTTCGAGCTTTCGCGCCTCGACGTCGAGCTGCGCCGCGAGGGCGACGTCCTGGGCGCCCGCCAGTCCGGCGTCCGCTCCAGCCTCAAGCTGCTGTCGGTGGTGCGGGACGAGCAGATCATCGCCGACGCGCGCGACGCCGCCGTGGCCGCGCTGTCCTCGGGCGACGTCCCGCCCGACCTCGAGGCGTCGATCCGCCGCCTCGAGGAGTCCGAGCGCGCCGAGTACCTGGAGCGGGCATGACGAGAATCATCGCCGGCCGCTGGGGTGGTCGGAGGCTGGCCACGCCGCCCGGCGACGGCACCCGCCCCACCTCCGACCGGGTGCGGGAGTCGATGTTCGCCTCGCTCAACTCATTGCTGGGCGGGTTCGACGGGGTGCGGGTCCTCGATCTCTTCGCCGGCTCGGGCGCGCTGGGTCTGGAGGCCGTCTCGCGCGGTGCCGAGCACGCCGACCTCGTCGAGTCGAACGACCGCGCGGCCCGCACGATCCAGCGCAACGTCTCCGACCTGAAGGCGCCCGCCCGGGTGCACAAGGTCACCGCGCAGCGATTCGTGGCCGCGCCGGGAGGCCCGTGGCACCTCGTGTTCCTCGATCCTCCGTACGCCGTCACGACCGACGAGGTGGCCTCGATCGTCGCCGCGCTGCGGCCGTCGCTGGCCGAGGACGCCGTCGTCGTGGTCGAGCGCTCCAGCCGCGATCCGTTCGCCTGGCCCGAGGGGTTCGACGCGCTGCGGGACAAGGCGTACGGCGAGACTCGGCTTTGGTACGGTCACTGACATGACGCGCGTGGTGTGCCCCGGTTCCTTCGATCCCGTCACGAACGGCCACCTCGACATCATCGAGCGAGCCTCGTTCCTGTTCGACGAGGTCGTCGTCGTGGTCCTGGTGAACGAGAGCAAGGCGGGTCTGTTCCCGATCGAGCGCCGCCTCGAGCTGATCGCCGAGGCGACCGCCGAGATGGAGAACGTCACCCTCGACTCGTACGCGGGCCTGCTGGTCGACTACTGCGCCCAGAACGACGTCCAGGCGATCGCCAAGGGCCTGCGCGCGGTGTCGGACTTCGACTACGAGCTGCAGATGGCCCAGATGAACGGCAACCTCACGGGCATCGACACGGTCTTCATCCCGACGTCGCCCGACTACACCTTCATCGCCTCGAGCCTGGTCAAGGAGGTCGCGCGCCACGGCGGCGACGTCAACGGCCTCGTCCCCAAGCACGTGCTGAACGCGCTCGACGAGGCCTTCGGTCACTGAGCCCTCACTGCACGGGCGAGCGCGGCTCCCAGCGCCGCCCGAGGTGACTCCCGCGGCGCACTGCCTGGTTCCCGAAGCGCGCGGCGACGCGGTCGAGCGTCTGGTCGAGCGCCGGGTCGGCCTCGTCGTCGAGCGGCAGCACCAGCTGCGCGCCGTGGTCGTCGAGTCCTGACAGCGCGACGCCCACCAAGGAGATGCCGTCGCGGTCGATCTCGTCGCGGCGCGAGGCGAGCAGCGCGCGGGCGACCTCGGAGATCACCGAGGTGCTCTCGGTGGGGTGGGGGAGCGTGCGCGAGGAGGTGGAGCGGCGGAAGTCGCCGAACCGCAGCCGCACCGTGACGGTCGCGGCCGTGCGCCCCGCCCGGCGCATCCGCCGCCCGACCTTGTCGCAGAGGGCGAGCAGCGCGAGGTCGGCGTCGGCGAAGCGCGCCCGGCCCAGTGCGTGCTGCGCGCCGATGGACCGGCGTGACGGGGCGGACTCGACCTTGCGGGCGTCGCGGCCGTGGGCGAGGGCGTGCAGGTGGTGCCCGGCGGCGCGCCCGACGATCGCCGAGAGCTCGGCGGGGGAGAGCCGCGCGACGTCGGCCACGGTGCGCAGGCGGGCCGCGTGCAGCTTCTCGGCGGTGACGTCGCCCACGCCCCACAGCCGCTCGACGGGCAGCGCGTGCAGGAACTGCAGCTCGCCGTCGAGCGGTACCACGAGCAGGCCGTCGGGCTTGGCGAGCGTGCTGGCGACCTTCGCGAGGTAGGGCGTGCGCGCGAGGCCGACCGAGATCGGCAGGCCCGTCTCGGCCTGCACGCGGCGCCGCAGCTCGCGTGCGATCGGCAGGGCCGGCCCGCGCAGGCGCCGCAGCCCCGACACGTCGAGGAAGGCCTCGTCGATCGACAGCGCCCGGACGAGGGGAGTGGTGTCGCGGAAGATCTCGAAGACCGCCTTGCTGGCGGCGACGTAGGCCTCGAAGCGCGGCGGCACGACGATCGCGTCGGGGCACAGGCGCAGCGCCTGGCGTCCGCCCATCGCGGTGCGGACGCCGCGCGCACGGGCCTCGTACGACCCCGACACGACCACCCCGCCGCCGACGATGACCGGCCGCCCCCGCAGCGCGGGGTCGTCACGCTGCTCGACCGAGGCGTAGAACGCGTCGAGGTCGGCGTGCAGGATGGACCCGAACGGGTCCGGTTCCACCGTCTCCACCCTCCGACCATCGCACCGAGGGCTGACGGTTTCCCCGGTTACGTGGGTTCGTCCTCACATCCCGGGGTTCGCGATCCCCGGGAAGTGACAGGAAACCCACGTAACCGGGGAAACCGACACCGGCACCGACCGCGATTCGCGTCCGCGAGGCGCGGCGGGGTAGGATCGACGCTGGCCCGTTTGCTGGCCGTAGATCTATGGTGCACTCGATGAGGGGCTGTTGTGACTTCCGGACCGTTCGTGTTCGACACCCAGGTGTTGGGACGTCGACCCGGGACCGAGAAGTCGTACGACCTCGTCCTCGATGCGCCGGCCGATCTCGGCCTGGACGTCTTCGGTGTTCCTGAGGGATCGCCCATCGAACTCGAGCTCCGGCTCGAGGCTGTGATGGACGGTGTCCTCGCCACCGGGACGGCCTCGGTCCACGCCGTCGGCGAGTGCGTGCGCTGCCTGATCGACGTCGAGAGCGATCTCGAGGTCGACTTCCAGGAGCTCTATCTCTACGACGACGCGGGCGAGGACGAGCTGGAACTCGAGGACGAGCTGTTGGACCTCGAGCCAGTCCTGCGGGACGCGGTGGTGCTCGCACTGCCGCACAACCCGTTGTGTGATCCGGAATGTCCGGGACTGTGCCCCGAGTGCGGGGTGCGACTCGCGGACGATCCCGATCACACACACGGTGAGGCGATCGACCCGAGATGGTCGGCGCTGACCCAACTGACCGAACGACCTGAGGAGTAACCGTGGCCGTCCCGAAGCGGAAGATGTCGCGCAGCAACACCCGGCACCGCCGTTCTGCGTGGAAGACGACGGCTGTCGCCACCGTCGACTGCGCCAACCCCGCCTGCAACGCGAAGGTGATGTCGCACCGCGCCTGCGCCGAGTGCGGCCAGTACGGCGCGCGCGGCGAGCGTCGTCAGGTCCTCTGACCTGCACGACGTGCCCGAGCTCGCGGCACTGAGTGAGACGCTCGGGGTCCCTGATCTGGACCCCGAGCTCCTCACGCATGCCCTGACGCACCGGTCGTTCTCCTACGAGAACGGCCAGATCCCGAACAACGAGCGCCTGGAGTTCCTGGGCGACTCGGTGCTCGGGCTCGTGGTCACGGAGACGCTGTTCCGGGGCCACCCCGACCTCCCCGAGGGCCAGCTGGCGAAGCTGCGTGCAGCCGTCGTCAGCGCCAAGGCGCTCGCGGAGGTCGCTCGCACGCTCGGCCTGGGCGACCACCTGCGGCTCGGCCGGGGCGAGGAGGCCTCGGGCGGCCGTGACAAGCCGTCGATTCTGTCCGACGCGATGGAGGCCGTGCTCGGCGCGATCTTCGTCGAGTTCGGCATCGAGCGCGCGGCCGACGTGATCCACTCGATCTTCGATCCGGTCATCGCCGACGCCGCCCAGATGGGCGCCGGCCTCGACTGGAAGACGTCGCTGCAGGAGATCTCCGCGCTGCACGGACTCGGCGTCCCCGTCTACGTCCTCGAGGGCACGGGCCCCGACCACGACAAGACATTCACCGCCTCGGTCGTGCTGAACGACCAGCGCTTCGACGGCGGCACCGGCCGCTCCAAGAAGGACGCCGAGCAGATGGTCGCCGAGATCGCCTGGCGCGCCATCAGCGCCCGCGCGGCGGCCGCCGACGGCCCGAGCTCCAACGGTGCCCGAACTTCCTGAGGTCGAGGTCGTCCGGCGCGGCCTGGACGACCACGTCGTCGGTCGCACCCTCACCGCGGTGGAGGTGCTCGACGCCCGCTCGGTCCGCCGCCACGGTCCCGGACCCTCCGACTTCGTCGCCCGCCTGACCGGCCGGCACGTCACGGCCGCCCACCGCCGTGGCAAGTACCTCTGGCTGTCGCTCGACGACGGCTCCAGCGTCCTGACCCACCTCGGCATGAGCGGCCAGGCGCTGATCTCCGATCCCGACGCCCCGCCGCCGCGCCACCTGCGGATCACGTTCGACCTCGACGACGGCCGCCAGCTGCGGTTCGCCGACCAGCGGATCTTCGGCGGCATGGCGGTCAGCGAGACCGACCCGCCCACCGAGATCGCGCACATCGCCCTCGACCCGCTCGACCCCGACTTCGACGACGCCGCGTTCGTGGCGCGCCTGCGTCGCCGCCAGACGGGCGTCAAGCGCGCGCTGCTCGACCAGGGCCTCGTCTCGGGCGTGGGCAACATCTACGCCGACGAGGCGCTGTGGCGCAGCCGCCTGCACTACGCCCGCAACACCAAGGGCCTGCGCATCGCCGAGGGCACCGAGCTCATCGGGCACGTCCGCGACGTCATGGCCGAGGCCCTCGAGCAGGGCGGCACCTCGTTCGACGCGCTCTACGTCAACGTCAACGGTCAGAGCGGCTACTTCGACCGGTCGCTGCACGCGTACGGGCAGGAGGGACGCCCGTGCGACCGCTGCGGGTCGATCATCGTGCGCGAGCCGTTCATGAACCGGTCGTCCTACCGGTGCCCCACGTGCCAGCCGCGCCCGCGCAACGGTCGCTGGTGAGCGCCGCGGGCCGCTCGCCTCGCTAGGGTGACGGCGTGGACCGGTACGGGAGCGAGGCGCGCGAGCGCTACGTCGCCGAGCCGCCCAAGCGCTCGGGACGCACGTCCTTCGAGCGCGACCGGGCCCGGATCCTGCACTCCTCGGCGCTGCGCCGGCTGGCCGGCAAGACCCAGGTCATGGGCGCCGGCACCGACGACTTCGTCCGCAACCGCCTGACCCACTCGCTCGAGGTCGCCCAGGTCGCCCGCGAGCTCGGCAAGAGCCTGGGCTGCGACCCCGAGATCGTCGACTCCGCCGCCTTGTCGCACGATCTCGGGCACCCGCCGTTCGGCCACAACGGCGAGATGGCCCTCAACGAGGTCGCGGGCTCGATCGGTGGGTTCGAGGGCAACGCCCAGACGCTGCGGATCCTCTCGCGGCTCGAGGCCAAAACCGTGGACGCGGAGGGCCGCAGCGTGGGCCTCAACCTGACGCGGGCGACCCTGGCCTCGTGCGTGAAGTACCCGTGGCGTCGCGGCGAGCGTGACACCCCCAAGTTCGGCGTCTACGAGGACGACCTGCCGGTGTTCGAGTGGCTCGACACGCGGGGCCGGCTCACGATCGAGGCGCAGGTCATGGACCTCTCCGACGACATCGCGTACAGCGTGCACGATGTGGAGGACGGGGTGTTCGGCGGCTGGTTCAGCCTCGTCGGCGACCTCGACACGCCGGGATCGTGGCAGGTGGCGCGCGACTGGTACGACGCCACGGCCACCGACGACCGTCTCGACGCGGCGCTCGCCCGGCTCCGGGACCTGCCCGAGTGGCCCACCGCCCCGTTCGCCGCCGACCGTCCGGCCCGCGCCGTGCTCAAGAGCCTCACCAGCGCGCTCATCGGCCGGTTCGCGGGGGCGGCCTACGCGGCCACGGTCGAGCGATGGGGGACCGACCCGCTCGTCCGCTATGGGGGCGACGTCGAGGTCCCGCGGGCCACGCTCGACGAGATCAACGTGCTCAAGTCCCTGGCCGCCCACCACGTGATGCGGGCCGATCCGCGCGTCCGCGACCTGGCCCAGCAGCGCGACCTCCTGCACGGGATCGTGGCCCACCTGCGGCTGAAGGGGGAGGGCGAGCTCGAGCCCGAGTTCGCCGCGGACTTCCGCGCGGCGGGCGACGACGCGCAGCGTCTTCGCGTCATCGTCGACCAGGTCGCGAGCCTCACCGACGCCTCGGCGGTCGCGTGGGGACGCCGGCTCCTCGGCTAGCCGCGACGACCCGCCCCGGGCGGTGGCGCCGCCGCGTAGGATCACGCCATGGCGCGGATCAAGGACGAGGACATCCAACTCGTCCGCGAGCGCATCCGCATCGACGAGGTCGTCGAGCAGTACGTCACCCTCAAGAACGCCGGCGGCGGGGCCCGCAAGGGACTGTGCCCGTTCCACGACGAGAAGTCGCCCTCCTTCAACGTGCGCCCCGCGCAGGGTTTCTACCACTGCTTCGGCTGCGGCGCGGGCGGCGACGCGATCAAGTTCCTCATGGAGATCGAGGGGCTGGCGTTCGCCGAGTCCGTCGAGCGGCTCGCCGACAAGTACGGCATCCAGCTGCGCTACGAGGAGACCGGCGCGCCTACGGGCCCGCGCCGCGATCCCGGCCAGCGCCAGCGCCTCCTGCTCGCCCACAAGGCCGCCGCGGCGTTCTACTCCGAGCAGCTGATGTCGTCACCCGAGGCCGTGCCGGGGCGCCGCCTGGTCACCGACCGCGGCTTCGACCAGGCCGCGGCCGAGCTCTTCGGCATGGGCTGGGCGCCCAAGTCGGGCGAGGCGCTCGTGGCGCACCTGCGCGGCAAGGGCTTCTCCGAGGAGGAGCTCGTCGTCGGCGGCCTGGCCCGACGGTCCGCGCGTGGCCTGTTCGACGCCTTCCAGGGCCGCCTGCTGTGGCCGATCAAGGAGATCTCGGGCGAGGTCATCGGCTTCGGTGGCCGCCGGATGTTCGACGACGACTTCATGAAGGGCAAGTACGTCAACACGTCCGAGACGCCGATCTACAAGAAGGCCCAGGTCCTCTACGGCATCGACCTCGCACGCGACCCCATCCGCAAGCAGAGCCAGGCCGTGGTCGTCGAGGGCTACACCGACGTGATGGCGTGCCACCAGGCCGGCGTGCTGACGGCCGTCGCCACGTGCGGCACCGCGTTCGGCGAGGGCCACGCCCGCGTCATGCGGCGCCTCATGCTCGACCACGACGCCTTCCACGGCGAGGTCATCTTCACCTTCGACGGCGACGAGGCCGGCCAGCGCGCGGCGCTCAAGGCGTTCGAGGGCGACCAGGAGTTCGTGGGCCAGACCTACGCGGCCGTCGAGCCGCGCGGGATGGATCCGTGCGACCTGCGGCTGACCGACGGCGACGGCGCGGTCCGCGAGCTCATCGGCTCGCGCATCCCGCTCTACCGGTTCGTCCTCGACAACACGCTCGAGCGGTACGACCTCGATCGCGGCGACCAGCGGATCGACGCCGTTCGCGAGGCCGTCCGGCTCGCGTCGTCGGTGCGCGACTCGTCCAAGGTCGACGAGTTCCTGCGCGAGATCGCCACGCGTGCGGGCGTCGACATCGACCTCGTCCACGCCGAGCACCGCAAGGCGGCCGGCCAGAAGCCGTCGGCGCCGCGGCCCTCGCGTGGCGCTCCCGAGCCCGAGCCGCAGCGCCCCGAGCCGTCGGTGTTCGCCAGCTTCGGCGCGCCGCAGTTCGCCGACGAGCGCGAGGCCCTCAAGGCGCTCGCGCAGTATCCCCACGTGGCGCGACCCGTCGCGGCGGACCTGACGGACGACGACTTCGTGCACCCCGTGGCGCGCGAGATCTGGCGGCACATGGTGGCGCGCGGCCTGCCGCAGCAGGCGGACGCCGGCTGGCTGCCGTCCGTCGCCGACTCGCTGCCGGGGGACGACCTGCGTCGCGTGCTCGGCGTCGCCGCGGTCGAGCCGCTGCACGCGTCCGAGCAGGGCGCCGTCGCGGTCGTGCCGGCCGTGCTCGTCCGGCTCCAGGAGCTGTCGCTGTCCCGCCAGATCAGCGACGTGAAGTCGCGTCTGCAGCGCACCGAGCCCACGGCTCCGGAGTACCAGGAGGTCTTCGGGCGGCTCGTGGAGCTGGAGCAGCGCCGGCGTGGCCTGCGCGAGCGGGCGCTCGGCGCCGCGCTCTGAGCTGTCGGCCCGGGGAGTGCGGTGGACGAGCGCTGTGCACGAGCGCCGGCGCCGTCCACAGCCTGACGCGAGGCCCTGTCGCCGCCTCGGCTCGCACGCGAGGTTGGGGTGGTGTCGCCCTTCGTCATCCACGCCCTCGCCCAGGTCCCGATCCCCGCGGACGCCGAACGGATCCTGGCGCGCTCCGCGGCCGCCGGCGACCGTGAGGCGCGTGAGGAGCTCATCTGCGCCGGCCTGCGCAACGTGGCACTGCACGCACTGCGGCTCGGCCACCGCGGCGAGCGTCTCGACGAGGCCGTCGCCGCCGGGGCCGAGGGCCTGATCCTCGCGGTCGACCGGTTCGACCCCGAGCGGGGGACGCGCCTGTCGACCTTCGCCTGGCAGTGGATCGCCCGAGCCATGACCCCGCCCCGCGAAGCCCCGGTCGTCGAGCTGGCCGAGACGCCCGTGTCCGGCGAGGACCTCCTCGTGGGCCTGCCCGAGCACCTCGCCGCGGTGGTCGGCCTGCGGTACGGCCTGCTGTGCGAGGACGGGGTCGGCCTGACGATCGACGAGGTCGCCGAGCACCTCGGGCTCACCCGCTGGCAGGTGCGCGATCGGGAGGGGAGGGGCCTTTCGCATCTTCGAAACCGACTTGCTAGAGTTGGTCGCCGTGCTCCTCTTGAGGAGCCGATCCCCCGTAGCTCAATTGGCAGAGCATTCGACTGTTAATCGAAGGGTTATTGGTTCGAGTCCAATCGGGGGAGCATCCGGGCCCCGTCTGACCTGCGAAAACAGGTCAGGCGGGGTTCTTCTCGTCCCGATCCTGAACCTCCGAGTGACGAAGTCGGGGCGGGGCCGGTAGCGGTGGGCGGGACCGTCCTCGGTCGACCATGGCCACTCTTCCGACGCGCGCAGCATGCACGAGGCTGGGAAAGTCGTCAGCATGACCATCAGCAAGGGTGACCGCGTGTCGTGGGGCACCTCGCAGGGACGCACGCAGGGCAAGGCTCTCGAGAAGCGCACCTCGGTGTTCCAGCACGACAAGCAGAAGTTCAACGCGAGTGAGGACGATCCGTACTGGATCGTCGAGAGCGAGAAGACAGGGGCCCAGGCCGCGCACAAGGAATCGTCGCTCAGGAAGCTCTGAGCCCCTTCCGGCGTCGGGACCGAGCCGGTCGGGAGCCGGCCGCGATCCTCCACGGGCTCCCCATGACCCAGGGGATCGCCAGACCTGCGATGACGAAGTCGCAGTGGTACTGGACCACGCGTCGCGCGGCACGTCGGGATGTCGAACCACCAGCGTCCGAACGCGGCGTTCGCTCGCTCGGGTCGAAGGCCTGCGACAGGATCCGCGGGCGACTTGTAGGGTCGTGCGCGACGGGGGAGGTAGCTCAGCCGGTCAGAGCAGAGGACTCATAATCCTTGGGTCGTGGGTTCGAGCCCCACCCTCCCCACCCGGTGGCGTCGACGCTGCGTGTCAGTCGTCCTCGTCCGGCGGCAGCAGGCGCGCGAGCTCGTCGCGGCTGCCCGCGCCGAGCTTCGCGCGGGCCTGGGCGAGGTGCGACTCCACGGTGCGGACGCCGCACTCGAGGGCCTCGGCGATGTCGCGGTTGCGCAGGCCGCGGGCGGCGAGGCGGGCGGCCTCGAGCTCACGCGGCGTCAGCGTCACCGGAAGGTCGGACACGGCCGCCTCGGCCGAGAGCCACGGCGCGTTCTGCCGGATCTGCTCGCGGACGGCCGCGAGCTCGTCGTCGCACGCGTGCGCCTTGCCCGAGGCGCGCCGACCCACGTAGATCCGGCGGGCGTCGCCGAGGGCGTAGGCGCTCGGCAGCCACATGTCGTACTCCCGGAAGATCCCCGCGATCCGCATGAGCTGGGCGGGATTGCGCTCGTGCGTGGCGTCGAGGTGGGCGCGCGCGAGGCGGATGAGCGGCAGCGCGCCGGACTTCGGCTCCAACCCCGTCCGGAGCGCCTGGAGCGGACCGTGCAGGCCGGCGAAGTACAGCAGGATCCGGTACGGGTACTCCGAGGACAGCTGCCCCAGGTCGTCGGGCTCGCGCGTGGGGTCCGACACCGCCTCGAGCGCCGCCCCGACCCGGTCGACGTAGTGGCGCAGACGGGCGGGGACGAGTCGCGGGACGGAGCCGGCGAACAGCTGCCATTCGAGCAGACCTCGGTCCATCTCGCCGAACGTGACGGCGGTGCTGGAGGCGACGATGTGGCGCAGCCACCGGTCGTGGTGGTCGCGGTCGGGGAGCCGGGCCGCCAGCTCCAGGAGGGAATCGCGGCGTGGCGAGGCCTCGCCGATCATCAGCAGGACAAGCGCCTGCGCGACGAGGAGTGTGCCGGTGACGTCGCTGAGGGCCGGTGAGGTCGGCATGGTCGCCGCGGGCAGCGGCTTCGGCGCGTGCAGCGTCGAGGTGTGGGGCGGCACCAGGCCCGCCCAGACGGCGTCGAGATCCAGCAGCAGCGTGGCCAGGGCGGCGACGGCGGGGTCGGGGTGCTGATCGGCGATGGCCCGCACGAGGCGCGTGGCGTCGCCCAGCGGCTCGGTGCGGTTCCACCACCGGAGCACGAGCTCGGTCGCGGCGTCCTGGTCTCGCACGTCATCGGCGCCGCCCGGCACCGGGGTCTCGCCGGTCTCGGCGAGCAGCACGCTGCGGACGAACCGGGTGGCGAGGCGGCCCTCGCTGTCGTCGTCCTCGATGGCGTCGACGACCATGAGGGCCTCGTTCGTGTTGCCCAGCGCTGCGAGGGCGCGTGCCCGCGCGAGTGGAGGCAGCTCGAGCCGGTGCGCCGCCAGGCGCAGCACGGCGGCGCGCACCTGAGCCGCCTCGCCGAACGTGGTCAGCCGGGTGACGGCACGGACGACCAGGTGCCGAAGCGCCTCGGCGAGATCCTCCTCGAGCACCTCGTCGGGCGCGAGCGCCCGGACGCAGTAGAGAGTGTCCCGCTCCGACAGGGGGACGCCGATCAGCTCCTGTCCCAGCAGGCCCGTCGCGATCTCCCGACGGCATCGCTCCACCTGGTCGAACGGCGACCGCTGGCGCAGCGCGGTCGCGACGAAGGCGGGGACCGCCAGCTGCTGGGATCCTCCGGTCGGGACGAGCACGCCGGCGACGGTGAGGGTCTCGACGATCGCCGGGTCGACCAGGGCGCTCAGGCCGAGCTCGTCGAGCGGCTCGATCCCCGACAGCGCCACCGCCGTGGCGGCGCACTCGGGCGAGACCGTCGCGAGCGCGGCGCGCAGGCTCTGCAGGGCCGGAAGGGGAGCGTCGCCGGGAGCGAGCAGCGGGTTGATGGTGGGGAAGGGGTCGGCTTGGACCTGACCTGCCCGGGCCAGGTTGAGGAGGTCCATCGCCCACGCTCGCCGGCCGAGCGCGAGGTCGGTGATGGCGCGCAGGGTGTGGGAGTCGAGCGGCTCCTCCCCGGCGTGCGCGTGCAGGAAGCGCGCCATGCTCTCGTCGTCGAGCGGAGTCAGGTGCGTGCGGTGGACCGCGGCGGCGGCACGACCCAGCGGGTGCGATCCGTACACGGTGCTCAGGGCGAGGGTGGAATACGCGCGGGGGTGCCGTCCCGTCTCGAACATCGCCACGACCCGACCGCCGTTCCCGGCATGGGCCGACAGCCGGCCCAGCAGGTCCTCCGGCGCGCTCTCGAGGTCGTCGACGAGCAGGACCGCGGTGGCCTCGTCCACGTCGCCGTCGCCGGGCGTCCAGACCTCGGCCCGCACCGTGTGGGCCTCGACGCCCGTGGCGTGGAGCCGGTCCTGCACGGTCCGGAGCAGGCTGGACTTGCCGGTGCCGCTGGGGCCCGTGACGAGGGCGCTGGCGCCCGCGCGCAGTCCTTCCACGATCGAGCGAGCGAGGTCCGAGAGGTCCTGCGCTCCGTCAAGTCTCGTTGTCATCACGCCGTTTCGCTGTCCCGAGAGGGTTCCGAAAAGGTCCGGTTCCCGATGCCGAATCCTAGATTCGCGCCGTACGCCCCGCTCCCTACGGAGGTGAACCACGCCACGTCTCTCAGTACGTACCCATTGAACCTCAGTAGTAACGCGCGTCACATCCGGTACTACGCAGCTGCGTGGCTCGCGGCCGGAACTGCTCCTAACGTCCAAGAAATCGGGGGAGGTGGAAGGCGCCTCCTGGATCACCAGCCCGCGCGGAGGCTCCGTGCGGCGATGCAGCGAATCGAGGGAACCCTTGAACGAACACAGCCGAAGGTCTCGTGGCCTTCTGACTCGTGCCCGCGCCGTAGCGATCGGCACGGCGGCCGCCGTGGTCATCGCGCCCACGGCACTTCTCAGCTCCGCCCTGGCCGACGACGTCGTCATCGCGGGCGACGCCGCGGCCCATGGCCACGGCCTGTTCGTGGAAGGTCTCGGCCTCGACGTGGCCGGCGCGGCCCGCTCGATCGCGAGCACCGACACCGACCCGGGGCCGACCGTCGACGACCTCGACGCCACCGTGCTCGAGGGACTCGTGGACCTCAACCTCGGCACGGTGAGCCTGCCGCTCATCACCCCGACAGAGGGCGGGGACGGCCTGCTCTACCTCGGTGACCTCGGCACGATCTCCAGCCGGTCCGCCACGCCCAGCTCGACCGAGGCCGTCGCCTCCTCGGGCATCATCAACGAGGACGGCTCGCTGAACGTCGACACCGACGCCGGCGGGGACTTCGAGCCGGCCCAGCTGGACGTCACGCGACTGCTGGGTCAGGTCATCGGCGCCGAGGCCGTCGAGGAGCTCGTGAGCGGTGCCTCGCTCGAGATCGGTGCGCTCGGCGCCCGTGCCGCGAAGGACGGCCCGGCCGTGACGAGCGAGTACGCCGTCTCGGACCTGGAGCTCAACGTCGACAGCCCGCTCGTCGAGGCCCTGACGACCGACGTGGACACCGCGGTCGGCGCGACGCTGCAGCCCCTCGTGGACCTGCTCGGTGCCGGAGGAGCGGTCGAGACCGCCGTCGGCGACGTCGTGGAGACCATCGACGCCCTGCCGCTGGTCTCTGCCGAGCTCGGCTCGCTCTCGATCGACACGCAGTCGGTGGTCGACTCCGTGCGCACCGAGCTGCTGAGCGAGCCGCTGTCGAACGCGGAGGGCTCCGTCTCGGTCAACCTCGCCGACGGGACCATCACGGTCGACCTCGCACAGATCATCATCGACGCCGCCGGCGTCGAGGACCTCAACGAGCTGCCCCCGAACACCGAGGTCCTCAGCGGCCCGGTCGTGAACGCGGTGCTCGACGGCGTCTCCGACGCTCTCGTCGGTCCGGGTCCGGACTCGCTCGTCTCCAAGGTCGTCGACGTGGTGACCGACGGTGTCTACGACGCCGAGCTCGACGTCGCCATCGACGTCACGGCGCCGCTGGGCGCCACGGCACCGGTCTCGATCAACGGCACGCTCGGAGGGTTCCTGGGGGAGGCCGGCGCGGCCGAGCCGACGGTCGACGTCAGCGGGCTCGAGCTCCTCGGCATCGACCTCGGCGGGATCCTGACGCCGATCACGACGGCGTTGACCGGACTGGTCGGCGACCTCGGAGCGCCGCTGGAGCCGGCCGTCGACGAGGTGCTCGCCGACATCCAGCCGACGGTGACCACGGCGCTCGAGCCGCTCGTCACCGAGCTGCTCGACGACGCCCTCGAGCCGCTGCTGGAGCAGGTCGTCGACGCGCGGATCAACGCGCAGCCCACCGCGGCGCCCTTCAACGGCACCGGTGACCTCGGCGCCGGCAGCTTCACGGTCCGCGCCCTGTCGATCAGCGTGCTGCCGGAGATCGCCGACGTGGACATCGAGCTCGGCTCGGCATCGGTGCGCGCCCTCGACGAGGACGACGCCGACGCGGATGCCGTCGACGCCGACGCGGTGGACGCGGATGCCGTGGACGCCGACGCGACCGACGCCACGGATGCGACTGATGCGGACGCCACGGACGCGACCGATGCGGATGCGACGGACGCCACTGACGCGACCGACGCGACCGACGCGGATGCGACCGACGCAACGGACGCGACCGACGCGACCGACGCGGATGCGACCGACGCAACGGACGCGACCGACGCGACCGACGCGACCGACGCGACCGACGCGACCGACGCAACGGATGCCACGGACGCGACCGACGCAACGGACGCCACGGATGCGACCGACGCGACCGACGCCACGGATGCGACCGACGCCACGGACGCGACCGACGCCACGGACGCGACCGACGCCACGGACGCGACCGACGGCACCGACGCCGGTGCGACGGACGCGACGGATGCCGCCGATGCCGGAGCCGACGCCGACGTGAGCGCCGATGCCGACGCCACCGACACTGATGCGACGGACGCCGGCGCCGACGCGGACGACGCCCTCGGCGCCGACGCGTTCGAGAACGACGACGCCGACAGCACCGACGCGCTCGACAGCGCGAGCGGCAGCGGCGTCGACGGCACGGGCACGCTGGCGGCCACGGGCAGTACTTCCTCGCTGCTCTCCGTGGCAGGCGCGATCTTCCTCGTCGCGCTGGGTGTCACCGCGATGGTGCTGTCGCGCCGCCGCGGCAAGGCCTGACCGGCCACCCGTGCTGACGGGCCGGGGGCGTTCCCAGGCGCTCCCGGCCCGTCCTCCCGCCCGGCCCACCACCAGGAGGACTCGTGAAGTCAGTCAAGGCCGCCGACCCGGTCCGGCGGACCGGGATCGTGGCGGTGATCGTCACCGCGGTCGTCATGATGACGACCGCCCTGGTCGTGGCGCCCGAGGGCACGCCGCTGCGGGACCAGGTGCGATCCCTCGTCCTGCCGTACTTCGGGCAGAACTGGCGCGTGTTCGCCCCGAACATCCTCAAGACCAACCGCACCCTCGAGATCCGCGCCCAGTGGCGCGACGACTCCGGTGACCTCGTGCGCTCCGACTGGGTGTCGGTCACCGACATCGAGCTGCGGGCCGTCACCGGCCACGTGGTGCCGTCGCGCATCGCGAAGAGCAGCTGGAACGCCTCGAGCACCTATCTCCAGCGCTACCAGGCCTTGGACGAGATCCAGCGCGAGACAGCCCGGGACTCGTTCGTGGAGGCCCACGACGGAGGCTTCCGCCCCGTGCCCGACGCTGAGCTCATCGATCGGCTCGGGGCAGGGGACCCGGACGTCATCCGCTTCCTGCGCATGGACTACATGATGATGCGGAACGCCACGATGTACGCCACGGCCGGCTTCGGACAGCGCATCGAGCGCGTTCAGTGGCGCGTGGTGCGCCAGCGCCCGAACGACTTCGCCAACCGGTTCGTGGAGCAGCAGCAGTTCCGCACCGCGACCACCACGTTCGGCTGGCGCCAGGCGAACGTCAGCGTCGAGCCGCGCGTCGTCGAGGCGTACCGCGACCTGATCCGGCGCCACGGTGCGGGCTGGGTCTTCCAGGAGGCCGCATGACGACCCTCGGCTCCCGCTTCGACGACCTGCTGGCCTGGCTGACCTCGGCGCAGCACCACCTGCGCAGCTTCGCGCTCCTGCGGATCCTGCTCGGCGTCGCGATCCTGATGACCCTCGTGCCCAGCGCCCGCGACCGTGGGCTGCTCTGGGGCGACGCCTCCTTCTGGGTCGACCCCGAGGCGAGGCGACGCGGCTTCGTCACGTTCGACCTCCTCATGCCCAAGGACTCGCCACTGCTGTTCGACGTCGCGTTCTTCGGCCTCGTCCTGCTGGCCGTGCTGTTCACGATCGGCCTGCGGACCCGGATCGTCCTGCCGGTCATGCTGGTGCTGCTGGTGTCGCTGCAGGCGAACAACCCCTACGTGCTCAACGGCGGCGACACCCTCATCCGGCTGGCGCTGCTGTTCATGCTGTTCGCGAACCTGGACGCCCACCTCTCGGTCGACGCACGGCTCCGGCGGGGGCGCGCGCGTCGACGCCGGGTGCCCGCCCACGTCGCCAACGCCGCGCACAACGTCGGCCTCGTGCTGTGCTGGTTCCAGATCCTCGTCGTGTACGTCGTGTCGGGCTTCTGGAAGCTCTCGGGAGGGGAGTGGCTCGACGGGACGGCGCTGTTCTACGCGCTGCGCCTCGACGCCTTCGCCGTCCAGCCGATCGCGAACGAGCTGCTGTGGCAGTCGTCCGTGGCGATCGGACTGGCCACGTTCGTGGCGCTCTGGGCGCAGACGCTGTTCCCGCTGGCGGTGCTGTGGCGGCCGACGCGGATCGCCGTGCTCGTCACCCTCGTGCTCATGCACCTCGGCGTCGCGACGCTGATGGGCCTGTGGCCCTTCTCGCTGGCGATGATCGGGCTGGACCTGCTCTTCGTCCGCGACTCCACGTGGGTCGGGCTCCGGGCCCGGGCCCGCCGCCTGCGGGACGGCGTCCGGCGACCGGCTGAGAATCCGACGCGCCCCCGTGCGGCGGCTCCGGTGCGCTGACCGCCGCTGACAGGATGGCCCCATGACCCGTGAGGCCGCCCTGTTCGATCTCGACGGCACGCTGTGCGACACCGCGCGGATCGAGCACCTCGTGAACGGGCCCGACGCCGACTACCGCGCCTTCCACGCCGCGTCGGCCGACGCGCCCACCCGTGCCGACGTGCGTGCCGCGCTGGACGACGCGCGGGGGAGAGGCCTGGCGATCGTGCTCTGGACCGGCCGGGAGTTCCTGTGGCGCGACCTGACGCTCGACTGGCTCGACCGGCACGGCATCGCCCACGACGGCCTCTACATGCGCCTGGCGGCCGACTTCCGGCCCGCGACCGTGGTCAAGACCGAGCTGCTGCGCGACATCGCGTCGGACGGGCTGACCGTGGTGGAGGCGTGGGAGGACGACCGTGAGATCGTCGACCTGCTGCGCGCCGCGGGGGTCGCCGACGTCCGCGAGGTGACGGGTGCGGCGCCGTGAGGGACGGGCATCGCTTGTCGGAAGGGCTCGGGATGGGTCACAATGAGGACAGGTATCACCCGAGATCGCTGGGGAAGGCGCACCTAGGGAGGTACCGATGAACACGGTGAATACGGTCCGGACCGGCACCCCGACGACCCGGGGTGTCCTTTTCGTGCACTCCTCACCCTCGGCTCTGTGTGCCCACATCGAGTGGGCGGCGGCCGGCGTGCTGGGCGGCAAGGTCGACCTCGCGTGGACCCCGCAGCCCGCCGAGCCGGGCACCTACCGCGCCGAGCTCTCGTGGCAGGCGCCGTCGGGCACCGCCGCCGCGCTCACGTCCGTGCTGCGCGGCTGGGACCTCCTCCGCTTCGAGATCACCGAGGAGCCCACCGCCACCAGCGAGGGTGCTCGCTACTCGTTCACGCCCAGCCTGGGCATCTTCCACGCCATGACCGGCCTGCACGGCGACGTGCTGATCCCCGAGGACCGCATCAAGGCGTTCCGTGTCAAGGCGGCGCAGGGCGACATCACGATGGACGAGGCCCTCGACGGCCTGCTGGGCGTCAAGTGGGACGCCGAGCTCGAGCCCTTCCGTCAGGCGGGCGAGGGCGCACCCGTGCGCTGGCTGCACCAGGTGATCTGAGCCCGGTGGCGTGAGCCGGCTCAGCCGATGGTGACGGTGATGTCGGGCGTGGAGTCGCCCGACGCCTTGTCGGTGACGCGGAACTTCCGCTCACCGGTGCGCGACGTGTAGATCTTCGTCTCGAAGCGCCCGCCGTCGGTGGCCGCGACGGTGACCGGGAAGTCGTCCCACGGCCCGTCGCCGTCCTTGACCTGGATCTGCAGCTGGGCGCCCTTGTCGGCCGTCGGCAGCACGCCGGTGATGTCGAAGCGCTCGCCGGGGGCGGCGCGGTTGCCCGGGACGGGCGTCAGCTTGGGCTGGGGGCCCTCGTCCTCGGGCTCGGGCTCCGGCGTGGGGGTCGGGGTCGGCGTGGGCGCCGTGGTGGGCTCGCTCGTGGGAGCCGCCAGCGGCGGGAGGTCGGCCGAGGTGACGCCCGTGGCCGTCAGCGCGCCGGCGGAGAACAGTCCGATCCCGACGCCCAGCGCCACGCCGATGAGCGCGAGCCAGCCGAAGGCGCGCGCGGCCGGGTGCCGCAGGTCAGGTCGAGACGTCACAGCCGGAAGTCTACGGGGCTTCTCCGAGAATCCCGCGATGACCTGACCTACGATGAGCGAATGGTGCTGCCCCCCGATCGCGGAGTGGTGGACGACGTCGAGTACGTCGTGGTCCACGGCTACCGCCGCGCGTATCGGATGCGTGGATCGGGCCCGCCGCTGCTGCTCCTGCACGGCATGGCCTGCGACTCCAGCACCTGGTTCCCGGTGATGGACCTGCTCGCGGAGCACTTCACCGTCATCGCCCCCGACCTGCTCGGCCACGGCGAGTCCGACAAGCCGAACGCCGACTACTCGCTCGGCGGCTTCGCCAACGGCATGCGCGACCTGCTGACGATCCTGGGGATCGACAAGGTCACCGTCGCCGGTCACAGCTTCGGCGGTGGCGTCGCGATGCAGTTCGCCTACCAGTTCCCCGAGCGCACCGAGCGCGTCGTGCTGGTGTCCAGCGGGGGACTGGGGCCCGAGGTCACCCCGCTGATCCGCGCGCTCACGCTGCCGGGCGTCGGGCTGGGCATGCGCCTGGCCACGCTCAAGCCGTGGCGTGGCGTCGCCAGCGGCGCCCTGAGGGCGCTCTCACGCGTTCCCGCGGCGCGCGACCTCGACGAGGTGGCCGCGATCTACGAGCGGCTTGCCGACCCCGCCACGACCCTGGCGATCCGTCGTCTCACCCGCACGGTCCTCGACATGAACGGCCAGTTCGTCACGATGGCCGACCGCGCCTACCTGACCCGGCTCATGCCGCTGCTGGTGGTCTGGGGACGCGACGACCGCGTCATCCCCGTCGCGCACGCCCAGCGGCTGCCGCTGATGGAGAACTCCCACGTGCACGTGTTCGAGGACTCGGGACACTTCCCGCACAAGGACCACCCGGAGGAGTTCGCCCGGCTCGTGGTCGACTTCTGCCGGATCCAGGCGCCCGCGCAGTACCACCGGGGCAAGTGGCGCGCGCTGCTGCGCCGTGGCGATCAGGCCGGGTTGGCCAGCGTGTCGCTGTCGGACGCCGGGTCGGAGTCGCCCTCCGCGGTCAGCTGAAGCTTGTGGTGCCTCTGGTGCCAGAACCCGTTGCCCGTGGCCCAGCCGCCCAGCGCCACCGCGAGCCAGCCGATGAAGGCGCCGGCGATGTCGTCGGCGATGAAGTGCCAGCCGAAGTAGATCGTGGCGATCACCGTGAGGACGAAGTAGACCCAGGCCGTGATCTGCAGGTAGCGCGGCTGGTCGGTGCGCTGGAAGAACAGCACCGCGGTGAAGGTCACCGAGACGTGCAGCGAGGCGAACGCCGCGATGCCCCAGATGGGCGCGCCGGTGGGGTCCTCGTAGTTCTGCGCCGCGTTGATGAACAGCGACTCCTGTAGCTGGGTGACGCCCGTGGTGGGCAGGTCGTCGAACAGGGTCGCGTTCGAGTACGTCGGGCCCAGCGACGGGAAGATGTAGTAGCTCGCGGTGCCGAGCACCCAGTTCAGCGAGAGTGCCGTGGCGTACCAGGCGCCGAGCGTGTAGTCGCGGTTCAGCACGAGGAACGCGGCCAGCGTGATCGGGATCAGCATGAGGTAGCTGACGTAGACCGTGGCCAGCACCTGCGCCGAGATGCCCGTGCCCAGCAGGCTGTGCATGACGTCGGCGGGGTGGTTGCCGAACATCAGCCAGTAGTCCCAGCGCGACAGCATCGTGTCGAAGTTGACGCCCTCGCGCAGGACGGGCAGGAAGCCCTTGATGTTCCGGTAGGCGACGTAGCAGATGTAGAACGTCAGCAGGCCGGTCGCGATGTGCGCGACACGACCCCAGGTCCACTCGTCGCGCACGATCTCGCGGGCGCCGCGGAACGCGTGACGCCACCCGGAGCGTCGGATCGCGGCCGGCAGGATGCCCAGGGCGAAGAACGCCAGACCCATGACGGGGAGGCGGACGTACGCCGGACCGAGGAAGCCCTCGGGGTCCTTCAGGGCGATGCCCAGCTGGGCCGACAGCACGATCGCCGTGATGCCGATTCCGGCCGCGAGGGCGACCCCGAAGGTGTACGGCCACGCGCGCAGCACGTCCCACCATCGTCTGAGCATGCGCACCAGTCTACGGCGCCCTCGCTGAGAGCACCCTGAGGCATCCTGCCGAACGGGTCAGGCGTCGGCGCCCTCCTGCTTCACGCCTGCAACGGCGGTGGGATCGTCGATGCGCAGGGAGTCGAACGCCTCCTGGGCGACCTTCGCGTCGATCCGACCCTCGCGTCCGAGCGACGCCAGCACCGAGACCACGATCGACTCGGCGTCGATCTGGAAGTACCGGCGGGCACCCGCGCGGGTGTCGGCGAAGCCGAAGCCGTCGGCGCCCAGCGAGGTCCACGTGCCGGGCACCCAGCGCGAGATCTGGTCGGGCACGGCGCGCATGTAGTCGCTGACGGCGATCGTCGGGCCGCCCTCGCCGAGCTTCGTGGTGATCCACGGCGTCCGGGGCTCCTCGGCGAGGTGGTTGAAGTTCCACCGCTCCGCGGCCTCGGCCTCGCGGGCCAGCTCGTTCCAGGACGTGACCGACCAGACCTCGGCGGCGACGCCGTACTCCTCGGCCAGCGTGGCCTGGGCCTGCAGGGCCCACGGCACCGAGACGCCCGAGGCGAGGATGCGCGCAGGTGCGTCGCCCTCGATCGGGGACGCGGCGTAGCGGTAGGCGCCCTTGAGGATGCCCTCGACGTCGACGCCCTCCGGCTCGGCCGGCTGGTTGATCGGCTCGTTGTAGACCGTCAGGTAGTAGATGACGTCCTCGCCGAAGCCGCTGCCGCCGTTGTCGGAGTCGCCGTACATCCGGCGCAGGCCGTCGCGCATGATGTGCGCGATCTCGAACGCGTACGCGGGGTCGTAGTGGACGACCGCCGGGTTGGTGCGCGCGATGAGCGGGGAGTGGCCGTCGGCGTGCTGCAGGCCCTCGCCGGTGAGCGTCGTGCGACCCGCCGTGGCGCCCACGAGGAAGCCGCGCGAGAGCTGGTCGGCCATCGCCCAGAACGAGTCGCCCGTGCGCTGGAAGCCGAACATCGAGTAGAAGAGGTAGACCGGGATCATCGGCTCGCCGTGCGTCGCGTACGCGCTGCCGGCGGCGATCGCCGAGGCGGCGGCGCCGGCCTCGCTGATGCCCTCGTGCAGGAGCTGGCCCTGCTCGCTCTCCTTGTACGCCAGCAGCAGCTTGCGGTCGACCGACTCGTAGGTCTGGCCGTGCGGGCTGTAGATCTTCGCCGACGGGAACATCGAGTCCATGCCGAACGTGCGGTACTCGTCCGGTGCGATCGGGACGATCCGCTGGCCGATCTGCTTGTCCTTCATGAACTCGCGCAGCAGGCGCACGAACGCCATCGTCGTGGCGATCTGCTGCTTGCCCGAGCCCTTGCGCAGGTCGGCGTACGCGCCTTCCTCCGGGAGCGTGAGCGGCTTGGCGCGGACGATGCGCGACGGCAGCGAGCCGCCGAGCTCGCTTCGGCGCTCGAGCATGTACCGGATGTCCTCGTGGTCGGGGCCCGGGTGGTAGTACGGGGCGCCGTCGGGGGAGTCGATCTGCTCATCGGTGATCGGGATGCGCAGCCGGTCGCGGAACGTCTTGAGGTCGTCGTTCGTCAGCTTCTTCATCTGGTGCGTCGCGTTGCGCGCCATGAACGACTCGAGCAGCCAGCCCTTGATCGTGTGGGCCAGGATCACGGTCGGCTGGCCCTTGTGCTTGCGGGCGGACTCGAACGCCGCGTAGACCTTGCGGTAGTCGTGACCGCCGCGCGGGAGCTTCTCGATGTCCTCGTCCGAGAGGTGCTCCACGATCTTGGCCAGCTCCGGGTCGGGACCGAAGAAGTGCTCGCGGTTGTACGCGCCGGTCTCGATCGAGAGGGTCTGGAACTCGCCGTCGGGCACGCGGTTCATCTGGTTGACGAGCGCGCCCGTGGTGTCGCGGGCGAGCAGGTCGTCCCACTCGCGTCCCCACACGACCTTGATCACGTTCCAGCCGGCGCCGAGGAAGAAGGACTCCAGCTCCTGGATGACCTTGCCGTTGCCGCGGACCGGGCCGTCGAGCTGCTGGAGGTTGCAGTTGACGACGAAGGTGAGGTTGTCGAGCTGCTCGCGCGCGGCGAGGCCGATCGCGCCGAGCGACTCGGGCTCGCCCATCTCGCCGTCGCCCAGGAACGTCCAGACGTGCTGCTCGCTGGTGTCCTTGATGCCGCGGTTCTCCAGGTAGCGGTTGAAGCGCGCCTGGTAGATCGAGTTGATCGCCGCGAGGCCCATCGAGACGGTGGGGAACTCCCAGTAGTCGCTCATGAGACGCGGGTGCGGGTAGGACGGCAGGCCCTTCCCCTCGCCCTGCGACTTCTCCTGGCGGAAGTTGTTGAGGGCGGACTCGTCGAAGCGGCCCTCGAGGAAGGAGCGGGCGTAGATGCCGGGGGCGGCGTGACCCTGGTAGTAGATCTGGTCGCCGCCGCCGGGGTGCTCCTTGCCCCGGAAGAAGTGGTTGAAGCCGACCTCGTAGAGGCTGGCCGCCGACTGGTAGGTGGCGATGTGGCCGCCGACGCCGAGGCCGGGGCGGTTCGCGCGCGACACCATGACCGCGGCGTTCCAGCGGATGTACGAGCGGATGCGGCGCTCGATGTCCTCGTCGCCGGGGAACTCGGGCTCGCGCTCGGGCGGGATGGTGTTGATGAAGTCGGTGCTGCGCAGCGCCGGCATGCCGACGGCCCGCTCGCGGGACCTCTCGAGCATGCGCAGCATGACGTAGCGGGCGCGGTCGCGCCCACGCTCGTCGACCATCTGGTCGAGTGAGCGGAGCCAGTCCTGCGTCTCGTCGGGGTCCACGTCGGGCAGCTGTGTGGGCATGCCCCCGTGGATGATGGGGCGGTCGGGGCCGGATGAGGCCATGGTGCACTCCCTGGGGTGTCGGGATGGACCCTTCCATCAAACCACCCGGAGTTCGCTAGTGTGAGTCCGGCAAGGAACCGATACGCCCTACTGGACAGTAGGGAAGAAGGAGGTGCGGTGGACGCGGGGAAGCTGGGCTTCGAACCTGACTCCGTCATCCAGGAGCTCGGCTGGGACGAGGACACCGACGAGGAGTTCCGCTCCGCCATCGAGTCCCACACGGGCAGCGAGCTGGTGGACGGCGACATCGGCGAGGTCGTCGATGGCGTGATCCTGTGGTGGCGCGAGGAGGACGGCGATCTGACCGACGCCCTCGTCGACGCGACGCAGGACGTCGCCGAAGGCGGATTCGTCTGGCTCCTGACCCCCAAGGTCGGCCACGAGGGACACGTCTCGGGCGCCGACATCGGTGAGGCCGCCCCCATCGCGGGCCTGTCCATCACCACGACGTCCTCCGTCGGCCCGAACTGGGTCGCCACCAAGCTCTCCACGCACAAGAGGTGACCGTGAGCATCGAGATCGGGTCGCCCGCACCGGACTTCACCCTCAAGAACCAGCACGGCGAGGACGTCACGCTGTCGAGCCTGCGCGGCCGCAACGTGGTCGTGCTGTTCTACCCCTTCGCGTTCAGCGGCATCTGCACCGGCGAGCTGTGCGAGATCCGCGACAACTTCGCGATCTTCAACGACGTCGACGCCGAGGTCCTGGCGATCTCGTGCGACCACATGTTCAGCCTGCGCGCCTACGCCGAGCAGGACGGCTACGACTTCAGCCTGCTGAGCGACTTCTGGCCGCACGGCGCCGTGTCAAAGGCCTACGGCATCTTCCAGGAGAAGGCCGGGGCCGCCGCCCGAGGCACCTACGTGATCGATCGCGAGGGGATCGTGCGCTGGAAGGTGGAGAACGGAATCGGCGAGGCTCGTGATCTCTCTGCGTACCGTGAGGCACTTGCGTCACTGGGGTAATCCCACAGCAAACTTTCAGGCCAGAACGCGTGGAAATCACTCACGCCGGCCATGCCGATCTGGTTTGATGGAACTACCGCGCCGCCGGGGACCCGAGACCCCGGCGGCGCGGCTTTTCTGTGCCGGGGCGGGACGCGAGCCGCTTGCGTTACGGTTCTCCTGCACTTCCTCGTGCCGAGGGGGCGAATAGCTCAGCTGGTCAGAGCATCCGGTTTACACCCGGAAGGTCGGGGGTTCGAGCCCCTCTTCGCCCACCGCGCCCCGGTCGCCGGCCGCTCGTCGTGACCGCCGGCCGACCTACACTGGCCGCATGTCCGTCGAGGCGGTGAGGAGCCGGGGTCGCATCCGGTACGTGCTGCTCGGCGGATTGCTCGTCGCAGGCGTGATCGTCGGCCTGCTGGGCATGCACACGCTCAACCTCCACGGTACCCGCGCCGCGCAGGCTCCCGCCGTCGCGCACGTCGCGCACGACGTGGGGGAGCACGTCGCGGCCGACGCCGTCGTGCCGACCGCCGAGAGCCCGACGAGTTGCGTCGAGTGCGCCGTCGGCGGCCACTTGGGCATGGCCATGGCCTGCGTCCTGGCGCTCCTGCTCGTCCTGCTGGTCCTCGCGCTCCCGCGCCTGCTCCCGTCGTGGCTCCATCGCGCGTGGACCGTGCCCGCGCGGCTCGACATCGCGCTCCCTGTCCTGTCCCGAGCACCCTCGCTCCACGTCCTCTGCATCAGCCGAACGTGATGGGTCGGGCCCCTGACGACACCCGTCACGGGGCCTCCCGCCCGAGCCGCGCCGACGACGGCGCGTGCCGACACCCTCACGAACACGGAGAAGACATGAGACGACGTACTGCCGCGCCCGCGGCACTGGCCCTCCTCGCGGCGCTGACCCTCGGCGGCTGCTCGGACGATGCACGCGAGCCCGGAGCCGACCACCGCGGTCACGGCTCGGCGGGCGCGCAGACCGAGAGCGCGGACGCCAACGAGGCGGACGTGATGTTCGCGACGATGATGATCCCGCACCACGAGCAGGCGATCGAGATGAGCGACGTGGTCCTCGCCAAGGACGGGATCGATCCGCGGGTCCGCGCGCTGGCCGAGGAGATCAAGCAGGCCCAGGCACCCGAGATCGAGCAGCTGCGCGGCTGGCTCGCTGACTGGGACGCCCCGACCGCCGGCGCGTCGCACGGCGGTGGCCACGGCGCCGGGATGATGGACGAGCAGGACATGGCCGCGCTCGAGGACGCCGAGGGCGACCGCGCGTCGCGGCTGTTCCTCGAGCAGATGATCGAGCATCACGAGGGCGCGATCGACATGGCGCGCACCGAGGTCGCCGACGGGCGTCACCCGGACGCGGTGGGCCTGGCGGGCTCGATCGTCGCCACCCAGCTGCTGGAGATCGAGCGGATGAACGACCTCCTGGAGCAGTCGTGACCGCGCGGTGGCGAGGCGCCCTCGTCCTGCTGGTCGCGTGCCTCCTCGCGATCGCCGGGTGCTCCGGCGCCGGTGGCGAGAAGTCCGATGGCGTCGATGACGCGTTCCTGGCCCGGTACGACCTGGACGGGCTCTCGGCGCGCGAGGTCATCGACCGCCTCGACGCGATGCCCGTGCAGGATCGTCCGGCAGAGCTCGCGGCCTCGGTGCGTCCCGACGTCCTCGTGCTCAGCGAAGGGCGGCGGGAGGTGGAGCTGCCGATGCCGCGGGACGAGGTCTACGTGTCGGTCGCGCCCTACCGTCGCGACACGCACGACTGCCACTTCCACAGCCTCACCACGTGCCTCGGCGAGCTCGCGAATGCGTCGCTGCGCGTCGAGCTCACCGCGGCCGACGGCGAGGTCTTGCTCAGCGAGACGCGGTCGACGTTCGACAACGGCTTCGTCGGACTGTGGGTGCCGCGCGGGGTCCGCGGGACGCTCACGCTCGAGCACGAGGGCAGCAGGGGCACCGTGCCGGTGTCGACGCGCGGCCACCAGGACGCCACCTGCGTCACGACGCTCCGCCTGACCTGAGGCACCGACGTGGGGCGCCCGGGCGACCGGGCGCCCCACTGCGGGCCTACAGGAGGGTCGACAGCCGCTTCTTGCGGCGGTTCTCCCGGACGATCCACGCGACGTCGGGATGCTCGGTGTCGAGGGCGAGGAACTGGCCGAGGCCCACCCCGGGATCGGCCGCCACCGCGACGCTCCAGCCGTAGCCCAGCGCCTGGCGCAGGGTCCGCGCGTCGGGCCGGCGCGCCTCGTCCGACGGCAGCGACGTGAGGTGACGGGTCGCCCGCGCACAGACGTCGACGGCCGCGGCAGCGGCCTCGCTCGTGCGGAGCAGCCGCGGCTCGCAGATCGCGGCGACGGCGGCGCGCTGGACGAGCGGACTCGGGTCGTCGACCCAGCGAGACGCGATCGAGCGCCACGCACCCGGGTCGGTGTCGCCGAGCAACTGGAGCCCGATCGCCACGCCCTCGCGCACGCGCCAGCGCTCGTCGTCGGCGAGCGCGCGAGCCGCAGCCTCGGCCGACGGATCCGACGACCGGCGACCGACGGCGGCGGCCGCGCACATGACGGGGTACTCGCGCCCGTCGGTCAGCAGTTCCTGGACCGTGGCGGCGTCGGCGTGCTGGGCCACGAACCCCACGAGCGCGAGGTTCGCGCGGGGACCGGGCAGCCCCGAGCGCCCCTCTACGTACTCCGGCCACTCCGGCGGATCAAGGCCATCGAGGGCCTCGCGCCACTGGCTCACGTCGGTCACGGACCCGAACGTAGCCGCAGCCGGGTTCGCGGGGATTCCCGTTCGCGTGTCCGCGTGGGAGGGTCGGGCCATGACCGAGTCGCCGCAGGAGGCGCTGGCGCGCCGGGTCCGCCACGAGCTCGCGGGGCGGGTGACCCGCGAGGTCACCATGTTCGGCGGGCTGTCCTTCATGGTGGAGGAGGCGCTCACGGTGGCTGCGCGTCGCGACGGGAGCCTGCTCGTGCGGGTCGACCCGGCGGCGCGGGCGGAGGCGCTCGGTCGTCCGGGCGCGGAGCCCGCCGCGATGCGGAACGGACGCGTGATGGGCGACGGGTGGCTCTCGGTGCGGTCGGAGGGGGTCGCCTCGGACGACCACCTGCGGTCCTGGCTGGCCGTCGCGCTGGCCGCCGCGGGCCGCTGACGCAGCGGTCCGGAGGCGTTGTCGGCGGAGCCTGACACGATCGGTGCATGACGTCGATCGCCACGACCACGGCCGAAGAGGCCCTCGAACGCCTGCGCGCCCTCACCGGCCGCCCCGACGCGACCTTCCACGAGGGTCAGCTCGAGGCGATCGCCGCGCTGGTGGACCAGCAGCGTCGCGCGCTCGTCGTCCAGCGCACGGGCTGGGGCAAGTCGGCGGTCTACTTCGTGGCCACCGCGCTGCTGCGCGCCCGCGGCGCCGGGCCCACGGTGCTGGTGTCGCCGCTGCTGGCGCTGATGCGCGACCAGGTCGCCGCGGCCGAGCGCGCGGGCGTGCGCGCCGCCGCGATCAACTCGGCCACCGTCGAGGAGTGGGACGACGTCGTGTCGCGCCTGGCGAACGACACGATCGACGTGCTGCTGGTCTCGCCCGAGCGCCTGAACAACCCCACGTTCCGCGAGCAGCAGCTGCCGCGACTGCTCGACCGGATGGGGCTGCTCGTGGTCGACGAGGCGCACTGCATCTCCGACTGGGGCCATGACTTCCGGCCCGACTACCGCCGGCTGGCCCACGTGATCGAGTCCCTGGGCTCGCACGTGCCCGTGCTGGCCACCACGGCCACGGCGAACGCGCGGGTCGTGGCCGACGTCGCCGAGCAGCTCGGTGGCGACGTGCTCACGCTGCGCGGGTCCCTCGCGCGCGACTCCCTGCGCCTCGGCTCGCTCACGCTGCCCACCGCCAAGCAGCGGCTCGGCTGGCTCGTCGCGCACCTGGGCGACCTCACCGGCAGCGGGATCATCTACGCGCTCACCGTCTCGGCGGCCGAGGACACCGCACGCCTCCTGCGCGAGGCCGGGTACGAGGTGCGCGCCTACACCGGTCGCACCGATCCGTCCGAGCGCGAGGAGCTCGAGCAGGCGCTCAAGGACAACCGGGTGAAGGCGCTCGTGGCCACGAGCGCGCTCGGCATGGGCTTCGACAAGCCCGACCTCGGCTTCGTGGTCCACCTCGGAGCTCCGTCGTCGCCCGTGGCGTACTACCAGCAGGTCGGCCGCGCCGGCCGCGCCACCGACCGGGCCGACGTGCTGCTGCTCCCGGGCACCGAGGACCGCGAGATCTGGCGCTACTTCGCCACCGCCTCGATGCCCGATCCCGAGCGGGCCGACCGCGTCATCGGCCAGCTGGGCTCCGAGCCGATCTCCACGCCGGCGCTGGAGGCCCTCGTCGACGTCAAGCGCACCCAGCTCGAGCTGCTGCTGAAGGTGCTCGACGTGGACGGCGCCGTCCGCAAGGTGCGAGGCGGCTGGATCGCCACCGGACAGCCCTGGACCTACGACGCCGAGCGTTACCAGCGGATCGCGGCCGCGCGCGAGCACGAGCAGCAGGCGATGCTCACGTACGAGCGCGGCGAGACGTGCCGGATGGAGCTGCTCCAGCGCGACCTGAACGACCCGTCGGCCACCCGGTGCGGCCGGTGCGACGTGTGCACGGGCTCCTGGTACCCGACCGACGTCCCCGAGGCCACTGTCGGGCGCGCCACCGAGGCGCTCGACCGGGTCGGCGTCCCGATCGAGCCGCGGGGCCAGTGGCCCACCGGCGCCGATCGCCGCGGCGTCGACGTCAAGGGTCGGATCGCGGCGGACGAGCGGGCCGAGACCGGACGCGTCATCGCGCGACTCACCGACCTCGGCTGGGGTGGCGCGCTGCGCGAGCTGTTCGCCGCGGGGGCGCCCGACCAGCCGATCCCCGAGCCGCTCGTCGGCGCCGCCGTCCGCGCGCTGCGCGACTGGCCGTGGGAGCAGCGACCCGTCGCCGTCGTCGCGATGCCGTCCGTCACCCGTCCCACGCTCGTGTCGTCCACGGCCGAGACGATCGCGCGGCTGGGGCGGATGCCGCTGCTCGGTACGCTCGACCTCGACCCCCACATCCCGCGGGCCGAGACCGGCGGCAACAGTGCTTTCCGGCTCGCGTCGGTGTGGGGACGGTTCGCGGTCGGCGCTGAGCTGGCCGCGCGGCTGCGCGAGGTCGACGGGCCCGTCCTGCTCGTCGACGACCTCGTCGACAGCCGGTGGACGACCACGGTGGCGGCCCGCGAGCTGAGGCGGGCCGGAGCGACCGCCGTGCTGCCCTTCGCGCTGGCGACGGTGGCCTGACATGAGCGAGACCGGAGCGTGGCGTCGTGTCGTCAGCAGCCTGTTCCCGCTCTGGGCGTGGCTGTTCCTGCTGGGCATCGCGGCGGGTCTGCTGCTCGACGTCCCCATCGGGGTCTCCAGCCTCGTCGTGCTCGTGTCCTTCGTGCTGTGCCTCGTGCGGCCGCCGAAGCAGGACCACCGTGAGCCGATCGACGTGGCCAGTCCCGTCCGCGGCACGTGGACCGTGGTGCACAGCCCTGCGTCGTCGGTGCCCAGTCACGGGGTCCGGGGGTACGGCCAGTCCCACGCGGTCGACCTCATCCACCCGCGACCTGCGGGCACCACGGCCGAGTACCCCGTGTTCGGCGGCTTCGAGAGGCCGGAGGAGTTCAGCTCGTTCGGCGAGCCGATCCACGCCGTCGCCGACGGCACCGTCGTGCGGGTCGTCGACGGTCGCCGCGACCACCTGTCACGCACCTCGTGGCTCGCCTTCGGCTACATGATGGTGATCGACGGGCTGCGCGATCTCGGCGGACCCGGCGCGGTGATCGGCAACCGGGTGGTCGTCGACCACGGTGACGGCGTCTACTCGCTCTACGCGCACGTGCGGCGGGGGACCGCGGCGGTGCGCGTCGGCGACCGGGTCGCCACCGGCGACGTCCTGGGCCAGGTGGGCAACTCGGGCAACACCTCCGAGCCCCACCTGCACTTCCAGCTGATGGACCGCGCGCAGCCGCTGCGGGCGGCCGGGCTCCCGATGACGTTCGCCGACATCTCCCAGGAGCCGGGCGCCGTGGACCGCGGGTGGACCACCAAGGAGCCCGAGACCGAGATCGAGCCGGGCATGCCGGCGAACTTCCAGGTCTTCGAGGCCTGACGGCGGGCCGTGACAGACTCGCCCCATGCCATCGCTGCGTGACGTCATCGCCGTCCTCGACGGCCTCTACGACCCTCGCTGGGCCGACGACTGGGACGCCGTGGGCACAGTCGCGGGCGACCCCGACGCCGAGGTCTCGTCGATCCTGTTCGCCGTCGACCCGGTCCAGGCGGTGGTCGACGAGGCGGTCGAGCGCGGTGCCCAGCTGGTCGTCACGCATCATCCGCTGTACCTCAAGGGCGTCACCTCGGTGGCCGCGACCACGCCCAAGGGCCGGGTCGTGCACACGCTCATCGCGAATGGGATCGCGCTGCACACGTGCCACACCAACGCCGACTGCGCGCCGCGCGGCGTCAGCGAGTCGATGGCCCTCGCGCTCGGCCTCACCGACGTCCGCCCGCTCGAGACCGACGCGGAGTCACCACTCGACAAATGGGTCGTCTACGTCCCGCGCGACGACGCCGAGCGGGTCGTCGGCGCCATGCACGACGCGGGCGCGGGTCGCCTCGGCGACTACGACCGGGCGCAGTTCCAGAGTCTGGGGCGCGGCTCCTTCCGCCCCCTCAACGGCGCCGACCCGGCGATCGGGTCGGTGGGGGAGGTCGAGTGGGTCGACGAGACCCGCGTCGAGGTCGTCGCCGAGCGGGGGATCCGCGAGGCGGTGCGCGCCGCGATGATCGGTGCCCACCCGTACGAGGAGGTCGCGTACGACCTCTGGCCCCTCGCGGCGCGACCCAGCGAGCGCGGCTCGGGCCGCATCGGCCGCCTGCCGCGGCCGATGACGCTGGGCGAGTTCGCCGAGCACGTCCGGACCAGCCTCCCGGCACACGCGGGCGCCACGCGCATCGCCGGCGACCTCGACCGGCGCGTCGAGACGGTGGCCCTGTGCGGCGGCTCGGGCGACTTCCTGCTCGGCACGGCACAGGCAGCCGGAGCCGACGTCTACGTCACCTCCGACCTGCGCCACCACCCCGTCAGCGAGCACCTCGAGCGCCCCGGTGCATGCGCCGTCGTCGACGTGCCGCACTGGGCGGCCGAGTGGACCTGGCTGCCGACCGTGGCGGCGGCCGTTCGCGAGGAGTTGGGCGATACGGTGAAGACCCACGTCTCCACGATCGGCACCGATCCCTGGAGCCGGACATTGTCATGAGGAGTCGCACGTGAAGGCTGAACCGGTCGCCCAGCAGGCGTTGCTGGACCTGCAGGAGAAGGACTCGGCGCTCGCGCAGCTGACCCACCGCCGCAACACCCTGCCCGAGCACGCCGAGATCGCCGCGTCCGAGGCGCGCCTGCGCGAGATCGAGTCCCGTCGGGTGGCCGCGCAGACCCGTGTGTCCGACCTCGAGCGGGCCCAGGCGAAGGCCGACGTCGAGGTGGAGCAGGTCAAGGCGCGCCGCACGCGCGACGAGGACCGGATGGCCTCCGGCGCGATCACGAACCCCAAGGACCTGTCCAGCCTGCAGAGCGAGCTGGAGGCCCTGGCCCGCCGGATCTCCACGCTGGAGGACGAGGAGCTCGAGGTCATGGAGCAGCTCGAGGCCGCGCAGGCCGAGCTGGACGAGGCTGTCGCCGCGCTCGAGACCGAGACCGCCTCCCGCGACGCGCTCGTGGCCGCGCGCGACGAGAAGATCGCCGCCCTCGACGCCGAGGCCGCGGAGGCGTCCACGGCCCGCGAGTCGATCCGGCCGAACGTCCCCGAGGACCTCTTCGCGCTCTACCAGAAGGTCGCTGCGAACCACGGCGGCCTCGGTGCCGCCGTGCTACGCGCGCGCCGCTGCCAGGGCTGCCACCTCGAGATCAACGGCGCCGACCTGCGGGAGCTGGCCGCCGAGCCCGAGGACACCGTGCTGCGCTGCCCCGAGTGCAGCCGCATCCTCGTCCGCAGCTCCGAGTCCGGCGTCTGATGGGCTGGGTCGCCGAGGCCGACGGAGGATCGCGCGGGAACCCGGGGCCGGCCGCCTACGGGTCGGCGCTGCTGCACGACGGCGTGCTCGTCGCCGACCGTGGCGAGACCATCGGCGTCGCCACGAACAACGTGGCGGAGTACCGCGGCCTGATCGGTGCGCTGGAGCTGGCCCGTGAGCACGCCGCCGGCCAGCCCGTCGAGGTCCGCATGGACTCCAAGCTCGTGATCGAGCAGATGGCGGGCCGCTGGAAGATCAAGCACCCCGACATGAAGCCGCTGGCGATGCAGGCGCAGGCGATCGTCTGCGACCTCGGCCCGGTCACCTGGACCTGGGTGCCGCGCGCGAAGAACGCCCGCGCCGACAGCCTGGCCAACGCCGCGCTCGACGCGCAGAAGGCGGGCCGTCCGGGCCTCGTGTCGACCCTCGAGTCCCGCGAGCCGGTGCAGCTGGCCGACGAGCCGCCCGAGGCTCCGGCGCTGTTCACCGAGCCTCGCGAGGCCGACGCTCCACTGGACGCGAAGGGCAAGAACCCGCTGCTGGGCTGGCGCGGCTCGATGCACGGCGACCCCACCACCTTCATCCTGCTGCGTCACGGCGTCACCGCCCACACGCAGCGCAAGCTCTTCAGCGGCACCGGCGGGGAGGACCCGCCCCTGGTCGACGAGGGCGTCGAGCAGGCCCGCCGCGCCGCCACGTGGATCGCCGAGCGCGGGGGAGCGGATGCCATCGTGGCCTCGCCGCTCCAGCGCACGCGCCAGACCGCCGCGCAGGTGGCCGAGCGTCTCGGCCTCCCGGTCGCGATCGAGGAGGGCTTCGCCGAGGCCGGCTTCGGCGAGTGGGACGGCTTCTCGTTCGGCGACATCATGAAGCGCTGGCCTGCAGAGCTCGAGAAGTGGCTCTCGTCCACCGCGGTCCCGCCGCCGGGCGGCGAGTCGTTCGACGAGGTCGCCACGCGCGTCGAGGCGGCCCGTGACCGGATCCTGCGCCAGTACGCCGGTCAGACGGTCGTCGTGGCCAGCCACGTCACGCCCATCAAGCTGATGGTGCGCCTCGCGCTCGGCTCGGACATGGGCGTCATCCACCGGATGGAGCTCGCCCCGGCCTCGATCACCACCATCGCCTGGTGGCCCGACGGCACCCCGAGCCTGCGCAACTTCTCGGTCACCCCCTGACGGGGGATCCCTCGCGGCGGAGTCAGCGCAGGATCACGTCGAGCCGCGTGGGGCCCGAGGACTCGACCGTCCAGCCGAGGTCGCGCAGCGCGTCGGCGAACGACTCCGCGTCCTTGGCCTCGACGCCCTCCACGAGCAGCTGGCGGACGACCTGGCCCTTGGTGGCCTTGTTGCTGTGGCTGACGATCGATCGCCTGCCGTTCGCCTCCGTCAGCACGCGCAGCGTCACCGAGCCGGCAGGAGCCTGCCCGAGCGCCACGTAGGTGCCCGAGCGGAGGTCGAGCACGAGCTCGCCCTCGGCCAGCTCGACGAGCGCCTTCGGCACGACGGGCTTCCAGCGGCTGGCGACGGTGCCGAGCCGGGGGAGCGAGACCGAGCCGCTCATCCGGTAGGCGGGGATGGCGTCGTGCGGCCGCAGCAGCCCGAAGAGCGCCGACGCGATCGCGAGGCTCGACCGCCCGCGCTCCTGCGCGGCCGCGTCGAGCGTGGCCCAGCCGAGCTCGGAGTAGAGCACGCCGGTGTAGACGTCGATCACCGGAGCCGTCGGCTCCTCGCGCAGTCGCGCGTTGCGGGCGATGTCGTCGACCTGCTTCGGCCCGAGCTCGAGGACCTCGGCGGCCCGCTTCGTGGAGCTGAGCCGCACGAGCGCGTTCAGCAGCTGCTCGCGCGTGCGGCTCAGCCGCGGCGACGAGAGGGTCTCGAGCTCGAGCGCGGGACCGGACTCGGGACGGGTCTTGCCCTCCGAGGGCGGCAGCACGATCAGCACGTGGCGACCCTATCGACCTCACACGTGCGAGACGCCCTCGAGGATCAGTACGACGGCGAACACGAAGAACGCGATCGCGGCGGCGTACTTGATCGTCTTCTCCGGCAGGCGCTTGCCGAGCAGGAAGCCCACCCAGATGGCCAGCGCGTCCGCCGCGACCATGCCGACGGTGCTGCCGATCCACGTGCCGAACCAGTTCTCCTGCACCGCCAGGGTGATGGTCGCGAGCATCGTCTTGTCGCCGAGCTCGGCGAGGAAGAACGCGGTGCCGACGGCCAGGATGGAGAAGCCGGTGCTCTTCTTGGCCTTCTCCGCCTCCTCCTCGGTGAGCTCGTCACCGCGCAGGGTCCACAGGCCGAACGCGATGAAGGCGACACCGGCCGCGATGGAGATCCAGGCCTGGTAGTCCTCGAAGGCGGCGCCGATGAAGTAGCCGATGGCGACCGACGCGAGATGGACGATCGCGGTGGCGATCGTGATGCCGATCAGCACGTCGCGGGCGCGGTAGCGCGTGGCGAACGTCATCGCCATCAGCTGGCTCTTGTCGCCGAGCTCGGCGACGAAGATCACCACGGTGCTCAGCAGCAGGGCTTCCCACATGAAAAAGGCTCCTCGTCCTGCCCGGACGAGGAGCGTGAGCGTACCGACGAGCCTCGACCGGGCTCGTGTACACGAATCCGGTCGAAAGTCTCGTCCGCCAGTTGCCTGGCCCGCTGCACCGGAGGCAAGGCCTCAGTGTGTCGACGCAGCGATTGGGGACTACTCCCTTTCGATGTCACCAGCCTACCGGGCGGGTCATGGCGCGGGTGCGGCGGGCATAGGATGGACGCGCGAATGAGTCGGCCGGGCGGTCGCGGCATCCCTCGAGGGTGTCGAGGAAAGTCCGGACTCCACAGAGCGACGGTGGTGGCCAACAGCCACCCACGGCGACGTGCGGGACAGTGCCACAGAGAACAGACCGCCAGCGGCCACCCTCGGGTGGTGCGGGTAAGGGTGAAACGGTGAGGTAAGAGCTCACCAGCACGGCGGGTGACCGTCGTGGCTCGGTAAACCCCACCGGGAGCAAGACCAAGTAGGCCCCGTCCGCGGGGCCGTGCCGCAGGGCTGCTCGTCCTCAGCGGCAGGTAGGTCGCACCGAGGTGTCCAGCAATGGGCATCCCAGATGGATGGCCGCCCCTGCTCCGGCAGGACAGAATCCGGCTTACAGGCCGACTCATTCGCGCCCCCGGGCGACCCGGGAGCGGTGGGGCTCGCGGAGGCCGTTCGGTCGACGTGCTCCCGACCGGCACACGCCAGTGGTTGCGCGTAGGTTGGCCACGTGAGCAAGGCGGTGTCGCCCACCCACCACCTGCCGGGCCCAGGTCCCTTTCTGACGATCCCCAACGCGATCACGTTGCTCCGCGCTGTGGGTGCCGCGGTCCTGGCGGTCACCGCGCTCGTCGTCTCTGATCCCGTCCCGTGGCTGATCGCCGGATACCTCACGTACTGGCTCGGTGACAGCCTCGATGGGCTCGCTGCGCGCGTGCTGGGTCAGGAGACGAGGGCCGGCGCGGTGTTCGACATCTGCAGTGATCGCCTGAGCACCGCGATCCTGGCGGCGGGACTGGTGATGCACGAGCCGGACCTGGCCCTACCCATCGGGATGTTCCTCGTCAACTTCATGGTGATCGACCAGCTCCTCTCGCTCTCGTTCCTGCTGTGGCCAATCGTGAGTCCCAACTACTTCGGCCAGATCGATCCCACCGTGTTCCGCTACAACTGGTCGCATCCGGCCAAGGCACTGAACAATGCCGGGATCATCGTCGCCGTCCTCATCGGCAGCATGCCCGTGGCCCTGGTGATCGTCACGGCCCAGCTGGCCGTCAAGATCGCCAGCGCCGTCCGAGTGGCACGTCTGGCCTCTGAGAGAGCGCCCGGGCCGATACGGGCCTACGGTGAGGTGGGTGCAGACGTGCTCCCCGATTCCGGCCACCCACCGGGTCGTGCGTGAGGCGCCTCGGGTCGGTGTAGACCCGGGGCTTCCCTCGGAGTCACGTCCATCCGTGTCGCGATGCCTCCGGAATCGTGCCCCCGGGCGTCCGGTCCCCGCATCGGGCACGATGAGCCCATGGCGTACTTCTACTGCTTGAAGCACAACACCGTCGAGGGCGAGGAGGGCTGCCGGGCGTCCGACCGCCTGGGGCCCTACGAGACCGAGGCCGATGCCGCGCGCGCCCTCGAGACCGCGCACGAGAAGTCGAAGGCGTGGGACGAGGACCCCAACTGGAACGACGACGCCCCACCTGCCGGCTCGCCTGAGTGACACAGTCCGACCGGCCTCCCCGCGGCGGGTGGCCGATCGCGTGGGCGGCACTCGTGCTGCCGTTGCTGGTGTGGGCCGTCGTGCTGGCCGGGGGCTGGGTCCCGCACGGTGACACGGCGGTCGAGGCCGTGCGCGCGCACGACGTGTTCGGCGCCCACACGCCCCTGCTGGGCATGCCCTCGACCAGTGGCGAGACGGTCGCGGGAGTGCACGCACACCATCCCGGACCCCTGCAGTTCCAGCTGCTCGCACCGCTCTACGCGCTGAGCGGCTTCGCCCCCTGGGCGCTCGTGGTCGGCTCCCTGCTGATCCTGGCGGCCCTCGTCGCCGTCTCGCTCGCCGCCGCCGACCGGGCGGCGGGCGCGCGGGGATGGCAGACGATGACGGTGGTGAACGCCGTCCTGGTGCTGGGAGTCGGCAGTGCCCTGGTCACGCCGTGGAACCCGTGGGTGGCGATGTTCGCCCTGGCGGCCGCGACCGCGTCGGCCTGGGCGGTCCTGGGCGGTCACGGTCGCTGGTGGCCGGCGTTCGTCGTCACCGTCTCGCTCGCGGCGCAGTCGCACCTGGCGGTCGCACCGGTGGCGGTGGCGATCGGCGTGGTCACGCTCGTCGTGTCGGTGCTGCTGGCGCGCCGCGATCGACTCGACCTGCCGCGCCGCTCCGTCGTCCTGACGGTGATCCTCGGGATCGCCTGCTGGGCCGCGCCGCTGGTGGAGGTCGCCCGGAACGAGCCCGACAACCTCGACCTGCTGTGGACCGTCGCGCGGTCCGGAGGCGGCGGGCCGCTCGCGATCCTGCTCCTGATCGCGGGGATCGCCGCCGTCGTGGGATGGACGGGCCGCCGAGGTCGCGGGCTGACCTCGGGTCGCCCGTTCGCGATCGTCCCGCTGACGCTCATCGGCACGCTCGTCCTCGTGGCGGCCGGCACCCGGGCGGGGGAGGGCCGCGACTGGTACGTCGTCTACGGCGCCGCGGTCCCGCTGACCCTCGTGGCCTGGGCCGTCGTCGGCCGGGTCCGCCGGTCGCGCCACCGCCGGACGCTGGGCCGTGTCGCCGTCGCGGTCGCCGTGGCGGCGTTCCTCTTCCTGGCTCGTCCGCTGTCGGACGCCGCGCGCCTGGACAGCGAGCGCGCCGCGCCCGTCGTCGACCGGGCGCGCGAGCTCGTCGAGGGCGGCGACGGACCGATCGCGATCGAGACGGTCGGCGGTCTCGCCTGGGTCAGCATCGGCCCGGCGGTCTACGCGGCGCTGCTGGCCGAGGGCCACGACGTGTCCTTCGACGCGCGCGTGGACGGGATGCGCGAGGACGACTTCCGGCACCCGCGGCACCTCGACGAGCCGCACCGCACGCTCGTCGTGCACAGCCATCCCGGCCGGCCCGAGCCGCCGCCCGAGGGGGCCGTGGTCGAGCGGGTCGAGCTCGCCCGGGACGCCGGGGCCACGGAGGTGGCGGGGGACGAGCGGTACGTCGACCTCGTGCTCGTGCAGCCGTAGGTCCCGAGCGGTCGCGCGTGTGCGGCGCTCGGGTGCAGCCCGTAGCGTCGGAGGCATGACCGTTCCCACCCTCACCCTCAACAACGGCGTCCAGATCCCGCAGTTCGGCTACGGCACGTGGCAGGTGCCGCCGGAGACCGCCGAGGACCGGGTCACCGAGGCCCTCGAGCTCGGCTACCGGCACATCGACACGGCGCAGATGTACGGCAACGAGGCCGGCGTCGGCGCTGCGATCGCCGCCTCCGGACTGGCGCGCGACGAGGTGTTCGTCACCACGAAGCTCAACAACAACCGCCACGACCCCGCCGTGGTCGCCTCGTCGCTCGACGAGTCGCTCGAGAGGCTCCAGCTCGACCGCGTGGACCTCTTCCTCATCCACTGGCCGCTGCCGACGATCGACATCGACTTCGTCGACACGTGGCGCGCGATGGAGGAGGTCTACTCCGCGGGCAAGGCGCGCGCGATCGGCGTCTCCAACTTCCAGCCCTCGCACCTGCGCCGCGTGGTGCAGGAGGCGACCGTGGTCCCGGCCGTGAACCAGGTCGAGATCCACCCGTACTTCGCCCAGGACGAGCTGCGCGCGCTGAACACCGAGCTCGGCATCGCGACCGAGGCCTGGTCGCCGCTCGCGCAGGGCCAGGTCTTCGACGACCCGGCGCTCCAGGCGATCGCGAACAGCACGGGTCGCAGCGTCTCGCAGGTCGTGCTGCGCTGGCACCTCCAGCGCGGGGACATCGTGTTCCCGAAGGCCTCGTCGGTCGAGCGCCTGAAGCAGAACTTCGACCTGTTCGACTTCGAGCTCTCCGACGCCGACATGAGCGCCGTCTCGGCCCTCGACGCCGGCCGCCGCATCGGCGCCGACCCGGACACGATGGCCTGGATCCCGCAGGGCTGACTGACACGAGAGCCCCGCTCGGTCGGCCGAGCGGGGCTCTCGTGCGTCAGCTCTCGAAGGAGTGCTCGGCCGCGGGGAACGTGCCGTCGGCGACCTCGTTCTGGTACTGCTCGACCGCACCCGAGATCACGCTGCGCAGGTCGGCGTACTTCTTGACGAAGCGCGGGGCGCGACCGGCGCGCAGGCCGAGCATGTCCTGCCAGACCAGCACCTGCGCGTCGCAGCCGGCGCCGGCGCCGATGCCCACCGTGGGGATGCGCAGAGTCGAGGTGACCTCTGTCGCGACCGGCTCGGGCACCATCTCCATCACCACCGCGAACGCGCCGGCGTCCTGCACGGCGAGCGCGTCGTCGATGAGCCGCTGACGGGCGTCGCCCCGGCCCTGCACCCGGTAGCCGCCGAGGCTGTGCTCGGACTGGGGCGTGAAGCCGATGTGCGCCATCACCGGGATGCCGCCCTCGGTGAGCTTGCGGATCTGGGGGGCCATCTCCGCGCCGCCCTCGAGCTTCACCGCATGCGCGAGGCCCTCCTTCATGAACCGCACGCCCGTGTCGTAGGCCTGCTCCGGATCGCGCTGGTACGAGCCGAAGGGTAGGTCGGCGACGACGAGCGTGCGCTGCACCGACCGCGTCACGGCCTTCACCAGGACCAGCATCTCGTCCACCGTGACGGGCAGCGAGGACTCGTAGCCGTAGACGTTGTTCGCGGCCGAGTCGCCGACGAGCAGCACGGGGATCCCGGCCTCGTCGAAGAGCTGGGCCGTGTACTGGTCGTAGCTGGTGAGCATCGCCCACCGATGACCCTCGGACTTCCACTTCGCGAGGTGGTGCGTGCGGACCTTGCGCACGTCGGGCGAGACGGTGGGACGGGAACCGTACGGTGCGGGCTCTTCAGTCATGCCCACACGGTAGCCCCCGGCGGACGGCGCTCGGCGACCGTAGACTGCTCGGGACCTCGATCCCGTCCCGCCAGGAACTCCGTGTCGACCTCATCCGCCTCGATCCCCAGCCGGATCGGACGACGACTCGCCCTGCGCGAGCACGCCTGGTTCTGGATCGCCCTCGGACTGCTGCTGGTGCCGATCGTCGTCTGGCTCGTCTCGCGCCTCGCGGAGGGCTGGCTGCCGCAGGGCGACGACGCGATGATCGCGATCCGCGCCCACGACGCCTGGACCGGCCACTGGCCGCTGGTGGGCATGCGCTCGACGAGCGACCAGACCGTGGAGGGCGTGTTCGCCTACCACCCCGGCCCGCTCGAGTTCTACGCGATCGGGCTGCCGTACCTCCTGTCGGGCTGGCGGGTGTGGGGCCTGCTCCTGGGCTGCGCCCTGGTGCTGGCGGCGTTCGTGGCCGTGTCGCTGTGGTCGGGCTACCGCGCCGCCGGGCGCCCCGGACTGTTGATGATGGTCGGCGCCACGGTCACGCTCTACGGACTGTTCGGCTCGGTGCTCGTGCTCCCGTGGAACCCGTGGCCCACGGTCTTCGGCCTGCTCGCGAGCCTCGCCGTCGCGTGGCGGATGCTGCTCGGCCACCGAGGCCTGTGGCCGCTGTTCATGGTGTGCGTCAGCTGGACCGGGCAGGCGCACCTGGGCGTCACGCCGATCGTCGGGCTGCTCGGCGTGTGGATGCTGGCCCTGACGGTCCGACGCTGGTGGCGGGGCTTTCGCAGCGCGCGCGGCGAGGTCGCCCGCACGCTGGTGGTCACGGTCGTCTGCTGGCTCGGACCGCTGGTGGAGGTGCTGACGTACTCGCCGAACAACATCGGCGAGATCGCCGCGCTCACGACCGCCGAGAAGACCGAGGACACGCCCACGGGCGAGGCCTGGGTCCACCTGACGCACATGGTCTTCCCGTGGGTCCGGCTCTGGCGCGATGCCGGTGACGTGACGTACCCGGGCGTGGCGCTGATCGTGCTCGGGATCGTCGCCGTCGTGTGGCGCCGGCGGGACCGGCGCCGGCGCCGTCCGGTCGACCGTGACGTCGATGCGGCCACCAGCGCGGTCGTCGTCGGGCTCTTCGCGGTGGCCGCGACCTTCTGGGCCGGCACGCGCACCGGCGGCGGACTGCGCATCGTCTACCTCGACTTCACGATGGCGGGACCGGTCTTCTTCACGTTCGCGGTCGCACTCTGGGCGTTCCACCGGGCGCGCGTCTCGCTGCGCGGGAGGGACGCGAGCGATGAGCGGATCCGCACGCTGACCACCGCGGCCGCCGCCGGGGTGCTGGCGCTGCCGGTGCTGGGCACCGCCGCGGGCTCCTCGTCGGTGCGCACGTTCGTCGAGGCGGGCCACCAGGTCAACGTGGAGCAGGCCCGCCTCGTGCTCGACGAGCTCGTGCCGGTGCTGGGGGAGGCGCCGTACGCCGACCTGCCGGTCGAGGTCGAGGGAGTCGGCTTCACGGCGTGGGGGAGCGTGGGACCGGCGGTCTCGCACCGGCTCGTGGTCGACGGGCGCGACGTGTTCTACGAGTCGTGGTGGCCGAAGTCGGCCGACGACGACCACCGGCGCCCGCGCGACATCGACGGCGAGCGCGTGGTGGTGCGCCTCGAGGAGCGCCCGGGCACCGCGCCGTGGGAGGACCCGGAGGAGCCCGTGGACGAGACCCTCACCTTCCCGCTGCTGACCGACGAGGCCGGCGGCGAGATCCGCGTCCTGCTGTCGGTCCGCGCGGACTGACGTCTCAGAGGCTCTCGCGCCACCGGCTGGTGATCGGCACGCGCCGGTCGCGACCGAAGTTGCGCTTGCTGATCTTCGGACCCGGCGGGTACTGGCGACGCTTGTACTCGGCGCGGTCGACGAGCGTGATGACCTTCTCCACGATCGCGGGGTCGAAGCCCTCGGCGACCACGTCGGCCGAGCCGAGGTCGCGCTCGACGTACGCGTCGAGGATGCCGTCGAGCACCGGGTAGGGGGGCAGGCTGTCGGAGTCCCGCTGGCCGGGGCGCAGCTCGGCCGACGGCTCCTTCGAGATCGTGTTCGGCGGGATCGGGGGCGTCTGACCCTGCGACTCGGCCCACGCGTTGCGCCACTTCGCGAGCTCCCACACGACGGTCTTCGGCACGTCCTTGATGGGCGCGTAGCCGCCCACCGCGTCGCCGTAGATCGTGGAGTAGCCCGTGGCCAGCTCGGACTTGTTGCCGCACGCGAGCACCAGGTGGTTCTCCTGGTTGGACAGGCCCATCCAGATCACGGCGCGGATGCGGGCCTGGAGGTTCTCCTCGGCGATCCCGTCGAGGCTCAGCACGTCTTGGTAGGCGTCGAAGATCGGCGCGATCGGGACGGTGCGCAGGCTCAGGCCCGTGCGCTGGGCCTGGTCGGCGGCGTCGGAGCGCGAGTGCTCGGTGGACCACTCGCTGGGGTTGGAGACGCCGAAAACCCGATCGGGGCCCAGCGCGTCACACGCGATCGCGGCGACGAGGGTGGAGTCGATGCCGCCCGACATCCCGAACAGCACCGAGGTGAAGCCGTTCTTCTCGACGTAGTCGCGCAGGCCCAGGACGATCGCCTGCCACCGCTCGCCGAGGTCGTCCCAGCGCTCGGCGACGCTGCCGCTGGTGGGCTCGTAGGCGGGCAGTGGATCGCTGCTGATGACGGTGCGCTCGACCAGCAGTCCCTCGAACCGGGTGCCGGGCTCGGGCATGGCGGCGGTGGCGGCCTGCAGGTCGAGGTCGGCGATCAGCAGCTCGCTCTCGAACTGCCCCGCACGGGCGACGACCTCGCCCCGGGAGTCGACCACGAGCGAGTCGCCGTCGAAGACCAGCTCGTCCTGGCCGCCGACGAGGTTGGCGTACGCGAGGGCGCACTCGCCCTCGCGAGCCCGGCGCGCGCACAGGTCGAGCCGCTCGTCGTCCTTCGCGGCCTCGTACGGCGAGCCGTTGAGCACGACGAGCAGGCCGGCCTCGGCGTGCCTGGCGGCCTGGGACGGCCCGTCCTGCCAGATGTCCTCGCAGATCGCGATCGCGATGTCGACGCCGTGGACCTGGATGATCTGGGTGCGGTCGCCGGCCACGAAGTGGCGGAACTCGTCGAACACGCCGTAGTTGGGCAGGTGGTGCTTGTCGTAGCGCGTCACGACCTCGCCGCCGGTGAGGACCGAGGCGGAGTTGACCGGGGCGTTCTTGGGCACGCCGAGGCGGTCCTCCACGTGGGTGGCGCGGTCGAGGTGGCCGACGATGACGACGAGGTCGCCCAGGCCCTCCTGCGCGAGGCGCTCGGCCAGCGTGACGACGGCGGCCTGCGAGCGCTCGATGAACGACTTGCGGTAGGCGAGGTCCTCGATCGGGTAGCCGGTCAGCACCATCTCGGGGGTGACCAGCACGTGCGCCCCCGCGGCGTGCGCGTCACGCGCGTGCTGCAGGACGAGCTCGAGGTTGCCGTCGACGTCTCCGACGACGGCGTTGACCTGGGCGAGGGCGAGACGAAGTTGGGGCACGACTCCCAGCCTAGGGCGTGCGACGGACGCGGGCCGGGTGACGCAAACCGCGGCGCGGACCGCGCGACGGCGGCCCTACACTGACCGCATGGGTAAGCAGGAGGACTTCGTCCTACGCGCGATCGAGGAGCGGGACGTCCGCTTCGTCCGGCTCTGGTTCACCGACGTGCTCGGCTCGTTGAAGTCGGTGGCGATCGCCCCGACCGAGCTCGAGGGCGCGTTCGAGGAGGGCATCGGCTTCGACGGCTCGGCGATCGAGGGCTTCGCCCGCGTGCACGAGGCCGACATGCTGGCCAAGCCGGATCCGTCGACGTTCCAGATCCTGCCGTGGCGCGGCGAGACGCCGGCGACGGCGCGCATGTTCTGCGACATCGCGATGCCCGACGGCAGCCCCTCGTACGCCGACCCGCGCTACGTGCTCAAGCGGGCGCTGGCGAAGGCCGCCGACGCGGGCTTCACCTTCTACACGCATCCCGAGATCGAGTTCTTCGTCTTCAAGAGCAAGCCCGAGCCGGGCACCCGCCCCGTCGCCGTCGACGACAGCGGCTACTTCGACCACACGGCCCAGGGCGCCAGCCAGGACTTCCGCCGCGAGGTCATCACGATGCTCGAGGCGATGGGCATCTCGGTCGAGTTCAGCCACCACGAGGGCGGCCCCGGCCAGCAGGAGATCGACCTGCGCTACGCCGACGCGCTGTCGATGGCCGACAACATCATGACCTTCCGCACGATCGTCCGCGAGGTCGCGCTGAGCCAGGGCAAGTGGGCCTCCTTCATGCCCAAGCCGTTCACCGACCACCCGGGCTCGGGCATGCACACGCACGTGTCGCTGTTCGAGGGCGACGAGAACGTCTTCTACGAGGCCGGCGCCGAGTACCAGCTGAGCAAGACGGGCCGCGCGTTCATCGCGGGCATCCTCGAGCACACGCTCGAGATCACCGCCGTGACGAACCAGTGGGTGAACTCCTACAAGCGCCTCGCGTGGGGCGGCGAGGCCCCCAACTACGTCTGCTGGGGGCACAACAACCGCTCCGCCCTCGTGCGCGTGCCGATGTACAAGCCGCACAAGTCGGGCTCGGCCCGCGTCGAGCTGCGCGCGCCCGACTCGGCGTGCAACCCCTACCTGGCCTACGCGCTGATCCTCGCCGCGGGCCTCAAGGGCATCGAGAACGGCTACGAGCTGCCGCCCGAGGCCGAGGACGACGTCTGGTCGCTCAGCGAGAACGAGCGGCGCGCGATGGGCATCGCCCCGCTCCCGCGCAACCTCGACGAGGCGATCCGCACGATGGAGACCAGCGAGCTCGTCGCCGAGACGCTGGGCGAGCACGTCTTCGACTTCTTCCTGCGCAACAAGCGCGCGGAGTGGCAGGACTACCGCTCGCAGGTGACCCAGTTCGAGATCGACCGGCTGATGCCGGTCCTGTGAGCGCGTGACCCGCACCCGCTTCTCCGACCCCGAGGCCGCCGCCGCGAACCTGGCGCGGCTCGGCGAGATCTCGCCCGAGTTCGTCGAACAGATCGCGGCGGTGGCCGACCCCGACGGCGCGCTCGCGTCGCTCGTGGCAATCGCCGAGACCGACGAGGGACCCGGTCTCGTCGCCGCGATGGAGGACGACGCCGTCCTGCGCCAGCGCACCCTGATCGTGCTCGGCACCAGCCGGGCGATCGGCGAGTTCTGGCGCCGCCACCCCGCCTACGTGCGCGACCTCGTGGGGGAGCGGCTACTCGAACGGCCGGCCACCGAGCAGGAGTACCGCGACTGGGTGGCCGACGTCGAGGATCCCGACGCGCTGCGCGTGGGCTACCACCGTGAGCTCGCCGCGATCGCCGCGCGCGACCTCAACGCCCACACCACGTTCGCCCAGTCGTCGGCCGAGCTCTCCGACCTCGCGGTCGCCACCCTCGGCGCCGCCCTGCGGATCGCCGCGGCGGAGGAGGACGACTCCGACCTCGTGCGCCTCGCCGTCATCGCGATGGGCAAGACGGGCGGTCACGAGCTGAACTACGTGAGCGACGTCGACGTCATCTACGTCCACGAGCCGGTCGAGGGTGCCGACGAGCAGCGTGCCGCGGCCGCCGCCACCCGCATGGCCGCCGCGATCATCCGGATCTGTGGCGACCACACGGCCGAGGGCACGATCTGGGAGGTCGACCCGAACCTGCGCCCGGAGGGCAAGCAGGGGCCGCTCACCCGCACGCTGGCCAGCCACGTGGCCTACTACGACCGCTGGGCCGTCACGTGGGAGTTCCAGGCGCTGCTGAAGGCGCGCTACGCCGCGGGCGACCGCGAGCTGGCCGACGCCTACCTCGAGGCGCTGCGGCCGCTGGTCTGGAAGGCCGCGGAGCGCGAGGACTTCGTGCCCGAGGTCCGTCGCATGCGCCGGCGCGTCATCGAGAACATCCCGGCCGCGCACCGCGACCGCCAGCTCAAGCTCGGCAGCGGCGGTCTGCGCGACGTCGAGTTCGCCGTCCAGCTGCTCCAGCTGGTCCACGGACGCGTCGACGAGAACATCCGCAGCTCCAACACGCTCGAGGCGCTGCGCGCGCTCACCGACCGCGGCTACGTCGGGCGGCGCGACGGCTCGGCGCTCGAGGAGGCCTACGAGTTCCTCCGCGCCCTCGAGCACCGCATGCAGCTGTTCCGGCTGCGGCGCACTCACCTCGTGCCCGAGGACCTCGACGACCTGCGCCGCATCGGCCGCAGCATGGGGTTCACGACGAACCCCGCCGACAACCTGGTCAAGGAGTGGCAGGCGCACCGGCGCATCGTCAGCCGCCTGCACGAGAAGATCTTCTACCGCCCGCTGCTCGAGGCGGTCGCCTCGCTGCCCGAGGACCGGCTGCGGCTCAGCACGCAGGCGGCGGAGGACCGGCTCGCCGCGCTCGGCTACAGCGACCCCAAGGGGGCGATGGCGCACATCAGCGCGCTCACCTCCGGCGTCACGCGTCGCGCCGTGATCCACCGGTCGCTGCTGCCGGCGATGCTGTCGTGGTTCGCCGAGTCGCCGCAGCCCGACGCCGCCCTGCTGGCGTTCCGGCAGATCTCCGAGGAGCTCGGCGACTCGCCCTGGTACCTGCGCAAGCTGCGCGACGAGGGCACGGGCGCCCAGCAGTTCGCGCACATGCTGGCCTCCAGCACCTACGTCACCGACCTCATCCGCCGCGCGCCCGACGCCGTGGCGCTGCTCGGCGACGACGCTGCCCTCGTGCCGCGCGACCTCGACCGGCTCGACACCGAGATGACGCTGGCCGCGAAGCGGCACCAGATCCCCGAGGGCGCCGTCCGCGCCGTCCGGCGGATCCGGCGCCGCGAGCTGTCGCGCGTGGCGATGTCCGACGTGCTGGGCCGACTCGACGTCACCGAGGTGGGAGAAGCGCTGACGGCGATCAACACCGCCACGATCTCGGCCACGCTCGCCACCGCCGAGGCGGCGTGGACCCTCGAGAACGACCGTCCGCTGCCCACCCGCAACGCGATCGTGCTGATGGGGCGCCTCGGCGGTCACGAGGCCGGCTACGGCTCCGACGCCGACGTCATGTTCGTGCACGACCCCGTCGAGGGCGCTGACGTCGACGAGGCCAAGGCGTGCGCGCTGTGGATCGCCCAGCTGATCCGGCAGATGCTCGGCGCCGCGGGCGCCGACCCGGCCCTGGAGATCGACGCCGGCCTGCGCCCCGAGGGCAAGAACGGCCCGCTGGTGCGCACCTTCGAGGCGTACGCGGCGTACTACGCGAAGTGGTCGGACACGTGGGAGGCCCAGGCGCTGCTGCGTGCCGAGGCGGCCGTCGGCGACCCCGACCTGCGCGAGCGCTTCACGGCGCTCATCGACCCGCTGCGCTACCCCGAGGGCGGCCTCTCGGCCTCGCAGGAGCGCGACATCCGCCGGATCAAGGCGCGCGTCGACTCCGAGCGGCTGCCGCGCGGGGCGAACCCGAACACGCACCTCAAGCTCGGCCGCGGCGGACTGGCCGACGTCGAGTGGACGATCCAGCTGCTCCAGATGCAGCACGCGCACCGGGTGCCGGCGCTGCGGACCACCCGCACGATCGAGGCGCTCGAGGCGGCCGCTGACGCCGAGATCCTCTCGGCCGACGACGCCCAGGCGCTGATCGACTCGTGGCGCCTCGTCACCCGCATCCGCAACGGCGTGGTGCTGTGGCGCGCCAAGCCCGCCGAGTCGATGGTCGAGACCGCCGCCGACCGCACCGGGCTGGCCCACATCCTCGGCATCGGACAGGACCACACCGAGGAGATGGTCAACGACTACATGCGGATCACCCGCCGGGCCCGCCAGGTCGTGGAGCGCGTCTTCTACGAGTGAGGGTCGCTGTGTCTCGATGCGGGGGAGTGGGTGGCCGCGGGTTAGCCTGAGCGCATGCTCGCGCGACTGCTGCTTCCCCTCGTCCTGGCCGTGGGCCTGCTCTCGGCGGCGCCCGCCCAGGCGGCCGGCCCCACGCCGGTGGCCCCCGCGGCGGTCGCGGCCACCTCGGAGCCGGCACCGCAGCGGATCGTGGTGCTCGAGAACCCGAAGGTGAAGGGCACCCACCGGTTCGGCAAGACGCTGACCCGCTCGGTCGGCCGCTACTCCGTCGGCGGACTGAAGATCCGCACGCAGTGGCTGCGCAACGGCAAGCCCATCAAGGGCGCCACCCGCTGGAAGTACCAGCTCAAGGCCCAGGACGTCGGCAGCACCCTGCGCGTGCGGGTCACCGTGAGCCGGCCCGGCTACACGACCGTCTCGAGGCGATCGCCGTGGCGCAAGGTCAAGCACGTGCGCGACGTGCGCCGCACCGTGAAGTACTCGATCGTCACGAACGGCAAGATGACCACGAGCGTGAAGACGTTCAAGCGCCAGGTCGCCGAGATCCTCGACGACCCGCGCGGCTGGCGCGCCGCGGGCATCCGGTTCAAGCGCGTGAAGTCCGGCGGCTCGATGACGATCGTGCTGGCCCAGGCCTCGCGCGTGCCCACCTACTCGAGCGCGTGCTCCTCGACCTGGAGCTGCCGCGTCGGTCGCCACGTCATCATCAACCAGGAGCGCTGGAAGCACGCGTCCCCGGCGTGGAACGCCGCCAAGGGCACCACGCTGCTGGGCTACCGCCACATGGTGGTGAACCACGAGACCGGGCACTGGCTCGGCTGGCACCACAAGTCGTGCGGCGGCAAGGGCCAGAAGGCGCCGGTCATGATGCAGCAGTCGAAGGGGCGCAACGGGTGCACGTTCAACCCGTGGCCGAAGCCGTCCGAGCGCAACGTGCCCCGGTACCGCTGAGGGCACCGGGGCACGCAGGCGGGTCGGATCGGCTCAGCTCATGATCGACGCGCAGGTCTTGTCGTCCTCGAAGGCCTGCTTGAGTCCCTCGTCGCTCGCGCTGAGCTCGGCCAGCGGTCCCTGGTAGCTCGACGACTCGGCCAGTGACTCGCTGACCTGGAGCAGGGTCGCCTCCATCTGGTCGGCGTCCTCCGAGCTGGCCGCCTTGAGGTTCTTGATCACGCCCTGGAGCGTCTTGGCGCCCGACGCAAGGGACTCCTTCGCCTGGTCGAACGAGGCGGGATCGACCTCGGGCGGAGCGCCCGCGTCGTCCAGCACGGCGGCCTGGGCCTCGAGCCGGTCGCGCAGCGTGCGCAGGAACCCCACGATCGCCTCCTGCGACTCGGCGGCGCTGCCACCGGTCGCCGGGGGCTCGACCGGCGCGGTGGTGGGCTCGAGCGCCTTGCACAGCGACTGGACCCACTGCTCCTGAGGTGTCGCGGGCTTCGCCTGCGCCTCGGGCTCGTCGGCGGAGCCCGTGCACCCGCCGAGCACGAGACCCATCGCCGCCCCGGCGAGGACCACTCGGATCGTCCTGTTCATGTCATGCCTTCCGCATCGGAACGAGGGAGGGCCCCACCGCGACTGCGGCAGGACCCTCCCCGGGGTTCAGCTGGTGATGATCACGCTGCTCACGGGGCGAGCGTCGCGGTCAGCTTGTTGCCCGGACCCGAGGCGAAGATCGACAGGACGTCGTTCAGCAGGCCACAGCCCTGCAGCTTCGCGATCGAGTACGTGCTGGAGACCGAGCCGCCCTGGAGCGGATCGAAGCGGCCGTTGGACGCCAGCGTGATGTCGGACGGCTTGGACGTCTGGCACTTGCTGCCGCCGCCCAGCTTCAGGCCGAACGACTTGATCGACGTGATCTGGATGTTGACCTTCGAGTTGGCGGTCAGCTGGCCGTTGGCCAGGTTGATGCCACCGGTGGTCTTGCCCACCGAGGTGAAGGCCAGGTCAGCGTCGACGGGCAGGAAGCCCAGCGCCTTCAGCTTCGCCTGGGTCTTGTCCAGCGTCAGGTCGGCGACGAACTGACCCGTGGCGAGGTTGAAGTCGGCCGCGATCTTGCCATTGAGCGGCGCCGTGCCGTTGCCGGCCTTGATCGTGGTGCTGCCCTTCAGCTTGAACGGCACCTTGATGACCGGATCGGTCGTCGGCTGCGTCGTGGGCTGGGTGGTGGGCTCCGTGGTCGGCTGCGTCGTGGGCTCCGTGGTGGGCTCCGTGGTCGGCTGCGTCGTGGGCTCCGTGGTCGGCTCCGTGGTCGGCTCCGTCGTGGGCTCCGTCGTGGGCTCCGTGGTCGGCTCCGTGGTCGGCTCCGTCGTGGGCTCCGTGGTCGGCTCCGTCGTGGGCTCCGTGGTCGGCTCCGTCGTGGGCTCCGTGGTCGGCTCCGTGGTCGGCTCCGTCGTGGGCTCCGTCGTGGGCTCCGTGGTCGGCTCGGTCACGCCGATCGAGCCCAGCGCCAGGTCGGCCGGACCGTTGCAGGCCAGGGTCGACGGGATGGTGGAGTTGTCCGCCTTGTAGATCGTCGCGGTGATGTTGAAGCTCGCGGGCATGCCCACGACCACCGAGTCGACCGCGTAGTCGGGGGTGGTGATCGGCGGCACGGTGCCGGTGGCCGGGATCAGCCACGGCTCGTTCGCGACCTGCGGAATCGGGGTGCGCGGCGAGCCCAGGTTCGGGATCGCGATGGTCGTGGTCTGGCCACCGGTGGTCAGCGTGACGGCCGAGTCGGTCGACGAGCCCGCCGCCTCGCGGCCACCCAGGAGCAGCGCCGTGGACTGCCGCAGCAGTTCCGGCATGGTGAGGGTGATGTTCACCGGGGTCGCGGGGATGACCTGGCCGGGGGTCACCGTGTCGGGCACGACGGTCGAGGCGCGGACGCCGATGTCCTGGATGCCCAGGTTGAGGCCGCCGGCGACCACCTCACACTTGTAGAGGAAGTTCTTCTCCAACGTCACGTCCGCAGCGCTGGCGCTGGCGGCTCCGATCACACTGATGGCCCCGGCGCTCAGGGCTGCAGCTACCCCTGTCGCCAGGACCTTTCCGGTCTTCGTCATCTTCTTCACAAGGGTGTCCTTCTATGGGAGTTGAGCCGACCCGTCGAGAACGCGAGAGGTGCCCTCGGAGGAGTCGGCTGTGACAGACACCACACAACCTAGAGCCACGAAAACGAAAGTGCAACTAGTGGTTACAAAGTCAGTGATCACTTTCTTCCCACCCGTCACACGGTCCGGTATCGCTCCGGAACGCCGGGGAAAAGAGATGGTCGCCGGAACGCCGAAGCGCACCGAATCGAGGGATTCGGTGCGCTTCTGAGGGCGTGCGAGAGGTGGTCAGGCGACCTGCGCGGCCTGCTTCGCCTCGCGCTTGGCCCGACGCAGGGCCTTGGACTCCGGCGAGTTGCCGACCTTGTAGGGGTCCGAGGGCTTGCGGCTGTACTGCGCGAGCTGGCGCGCCACGCTCAGCAGCTGCTTGGGCAGCGGGCCGGTGTTGTAGCGCAGGCCGTACTTCTCCACGAGGCGCTTCACGTCGACGCTCACCTCGGCGTAGCGGCGGGCGGGGATGTCGGGGAACAGGTGGTGCTCGATCTGGTGCGAGAGGTTGCCCGACATGAGGTGCAGCAGCTTCGAGCCCGAGATGTTGGCCGAGCCCAGGAGCTGGCGCAGGTACCACTGGCCGCGGCTCTCGTTCTGCGCGTCCTCCTCCATGAAGGTCTCGGCGCCGGCGGGGAAGTGGCCGCAGAAGATGATGAGGAACGTCCAGATGTTGCGGACGATGTTCGCGACCACGTTGGCGCCCAGGACCCACAGGGGAGCGGACCAGCCCATGATCGGCACGAGCGGCAGGGCGAGCGCCGGGTAGATCACGTAGTCCTTGAACACCTGGCGACGCGTCTTCTTCAGGGCGCGCGCCTTGTGCTCCTTGAACTCCTCCTTGCTCATGCGGCCGTTGATGTAGTCCGAGATCTCCAGGCCGTGGTACATCACGCCCCACTCGAAGAAGACCATCAGCGCGAACGACAGCGGAAGGTTGAAGCGGTGGTTCGGGTACCAGGGCTGGTCCTCGTCGATGCGCAGCAGCCCGTAGCCGATGTCGCGGTCCATCCCGTGGATGTTGGTGTACGTGTGGTGGATGTAGTTGTGCCCGTGCTTCCAGTCGTGGGCCGGGGCGACGTTGTCCCACTCGTAGCGCTTGCCGTCGATCATCGGGTCGTTCATCCAGTCGTACTGACCGTGCATGATGTTGTGCCCGATCTCCATGTTCTCGATGATCTTCGAGATGGAGAGGAAGATGACGCCGGCGATGAACGCGGGCGGGAAGATCGGCAGGAAGATGCCGATGCGGCCGAGCACCTCGAACCACTTCTGGGCGCGCAGGACGCGCCGGATGTAGTCGGCGTCCTCCTGGCCCAGGTCGTCCAGCACGCGCTTGCGCACGGCGTCGAGCTCGTCACCGAACTCCTCGAGCTGCTCGTACGTCATGTACTCGAGGCCGATCGTGGACCGGCGGTTCGGGTCGTAGGCATCGACCAGCGGGACCGGGGCCTGGTTGTGGCCGCTGGCGCTCAGGGGCTCAATCGGGGCGGGCTTGGACCGTCGCAAGAGGGACATGTTCTCTCCGTTCAGAGGTCGACCGCGACATCGCCCACGGGGACGTTGACGCAGACCTTGATGGTTTCGTCGGTGTCGGCACAGACCTCACCGCTGATGACGTGGCGCACCGCGCCGTGGAGCTTCTTGACCGCACACGTGTTGCACACGCCCATGCGGCATCCGTAGGCCGGCTTGAGGCCGGCGGCCTCGGCCTGCTCGAGGATCGTGGCGCCCGAGTTGGGCGCGTCGACGCCACTGGCGTCGAAGGTGACGCTGCCGGTGGCGTCCTCGGCGTCGAGGTCCACCGACGGGACCTTGAAGTACTCGGCCGTGAGCTGGTCGCCCGCGCCGAGCTCGTCGTACAGTTCGGTGACCGTGGCGATGAGGCCTGCGGGTCCGCAGACCCACGTGGGGGTCGTGGTCGGCTCGAGGTCCAGGCGCTTGAGGTGCTCGAGCGTGATGCGCCCGGTGAGCTCGGCGTCGGGCTCGGGGTCGCGCGTGTAGACGCGGACCATGTCGACGAACGGCAGCTGGGCGAGCGCGTCGAGCTCGATCGAGAACATCTCGTCCTCGCGCGAGCGGGCGTAGTGCAGGAAGGTGACGCGGCCCTGGTGGCCGCGGTCGGCCAGGGTGCGCAGCATGCTCATGACGGGGGTGATCCCGGAGCCGCCGCTGATCAGCAGGACGTGGTCGGGCACCTGCTGCGGCAGCACGAACTCGCCGGACGCGGGGGAGAGGTAGACGACGGTGCCGGGCTCGAGGCTCCCGGCGTGGAGGAACTGTGAGACGTAGCCGTCCGGGTGGGCCTTGACCGAGACGCTGAACAGGCCGTCCTTGCGCTCGGCGGAGCTCGAGACGCTGAAGACGCGCACGCGGCGGGTGCCCTCGACCTCGACGCCGAACTCGACGTGCTGGCCCGGGACGAAGCCCGACCAGGAGCCGTTGGGGCGCATGACGACGGTGCTGGCGGCGCCGGTCTCGCGGATGACGTCCACGACGCGACCGCGCACGGCCTTCACCGTGAGCATGGGGTGCACCAGGGTCAGGTAGTCGTCCGGGTGGTGCGGAGACGTCACCTTGGCGACGACCGAAGAGGCCAGGGCCTTGCGGATCAGTCCCATGGGACTCCTGTCGGGTGCGGGGGTTTCCATCAATCAGTGAACATCTGTTCACCAAAGCATGTCAGGTACGGACGCCATGGGTCAACACGACGTGCCGTGTCGTGGAACACGTGTTCACCGAATTCGCGCGCGTCGGGGCCCGCGGCGCCTCACCCGCCGCGGGTGAGGCGCGCGAGCTCCGCGTGCGACAGCCTGCGGGAGACGGTGTGCGCCGGGACGGGGGACGCGATGAGCAGATCGGTGGCCGGCAGCGACGTGCGGGACGCGCGCCGCTGGGCCTCGCTCGCCGGCATCTGCGTGGCCGCCGCGATGGTGTGGCTCGCGTTCGCCGACCTCGGCGTCGCCAGCCCCGCGATCGGGGACGACTTCGACGCGCAGCTCGGAGCGCTGCAGTGGGCCAACAACGCGTTCAGCCTCGTGACGGGCGCCCTCGTCATCGCTGCCGGGCGGTTCGGCGACGTCTACGGGCGCCGGCGGATGCTGCTGCTCGGGATCGCGATCTTCGGCGCGTGCTCCGTGGTCTCGGCGCTCGCGGGCAGCCTGCCGATGCTGATCGCCGGGCGTGCGCTCATGGGCGTCGGCGCTGCCCTCGTGCTCCCGGCCACCCTCGCCCTCATCCCGCCGCAGTTCTCCGGCAAGGAGCAGCTGACCGCGTTCGGCGTCTGGCAGGCCGTGGCGTGGGGCGGGCAGGCCGTCGGCCCCGCGGTCGGCGGCGGACTGACCGACGGGCTCGGCTGGGCGTGGCTGTTCTGGATCAACGTCCCGCTGGCCGCGGTGGCGTTCGTGGTCGTCGCCCGCTTCACGCCCGAGTCGAAGGACGACGGAGCGTCGAGCCACGTCGACTGGCCGGGGCTCGTGACGATCGCGCTCGCCGTCTTCGCGCTCCTCTACGCGCTCACCGAGGCGCCGGACGTCGGCTGGGGCTCGCCGCTCGTGATCGGCATGTTCGTCGCGGCGGCCGTGCTGGCCGGGGCCTGGTGCCTCATCGAGCTGCGCGTCGCCGACCCGCTGGTCGACTTCCGGCTCTTCCGGCTGCGCGCGTTCGACGGCGCGCTGACGGCGAACCTCATGATGAACCTCGCGTTCGGCGGCCTCAGCTACCTGCTGGTCCTGTGGCTGCAGAACGTCCGCGGCTTCAGCGCCGTCGAGGCGGGCCTGCTCATGCTGCCCTCGACGCTCGGCATCTTCTGCACGATCGCCCTCGGCGGCCGGATGGACGCCCGTCGCGGCTCCCGGCTGCCCGTCCTGATCGGCCTCGTCGTCATGAGCGGCGGTCTCCTCCTGCTGGGCACGACCTCGCGGACGTCGTCGCTGTGGCTGATGGCCGCGGGGCTCGTGGTCGTCGGCCTCGGCCTGGGCCTGCTCTCCACGCCGATCTCGAACACCGCGGTCGGGAACGTGCCCGGCCACCTCGCCGGCACGGCCGCCGGCGTCTTCAAGATGTCGAGCATGGTCGGCGGCGCCGTGGGCGTGGCCCTGCTGACGGCGATGGGTCGCGGCTTCAGCCTGCGCGAATGGAAGGCCGTGGCGACCGACGCGGGCGTGGGTGCCGACACGATCGACGAGCTGCGCGCCGCGCTGGTCGACTCGTCGTCCTTCGCCGACGCCATCGCCGCACTGCCGCGCGACGTGCAGGACCTCGTGACGCAGGCCGTCATGACGGCCTTCTCCGACGGCGTCCGCGACGCGCTCGTGGCCACCGGGGTGCTCAGCCTGGTCGTCACGGCGGTCGTGTGGCTGCTGTGGCCGCGACCCGCGTCGCAGCCCGCCGGCGACGAGAGCGCGCAGCGGTGAGCCCGGCCGGCGGTCCACCGTCTGGCTGCCCCGCGCGCCGTCCCCCTAGGCTGGGGCCGTGTCCGAGGCCGTCAGTGCGCGTCAGCTGCAGAAGGAGCGCACGCGTGGTGCGCTGCTCGACGCCGCGCTCGAGCTGAGCAGTGAGCAGGGCTTCGCCCAGACGAGCCTGCGCCAGGTCGCGAAGCGCGCCGGCGTCGTCCCGGCCGCCTTCTACCGGCACTTCGCCTCGATGGACGAGCTCGGTCTCGCGCTGGTGGAGCGGTGCTTCGGCACCCTGCGCACCATGATCCGCGATGCCTCGCGCGACCCCGAGGTCTTCCTGCAGATCATCGACGCCGCGGCCGAGATCCTCGTCGACGCCGTCAAGGAGAACAAGGCCGACTTCGCGTTCGTCGCCCGCGAGCGCGTGGGTGGCTCCGAGGTCGTGCGCCGCGCCATCGGTCACGAGCTCGACCTCTTCGTCTCCGAGCTCGCCGTCGTGCTGGCCCGGCTGCCCAACATCGAGAACTGGAGCGCCGACGACGTCCAGATGGTCTCGCGCCTCTTCGTCCGCAACATGGTGGCCAACGCCGAGGAGGTCGTCGAGATGCCCGAGGGGCGGCCCGATCTCGAGGCCAGGATCCGCGAGGGCGCGCGCCGCCAGATGCGCCTGATCGTGCTCGGGTTCAAGGACTGGCGCAGTTGATCGGCGCGCCGCGCTTTCGTCGACCGGGCACGATGGGCGCATGAGCGTGAGCGGATCGACGGCCGGCGAGACCGAGACCGGGGCGGAGGAGCCGTCCGATCTCGACATCGGCGTCCTGCGCCAGCTGGCCGGTGCCCCGCACGGTCCGGTCGAGTTCCGGCGCCGTCTGCGCGAGACGCAGCAGCAGATGTCCTCCTTCCTCATGGAGTACAAGTTCGCGCTCGACGAGGTCGAGACGAAGATCTCGATCCTGCGCGAGGAGTTCGAGCTCGCCCACGAGTACAGCCCGATCGAGCACGTGAAGTCGCGGCTGAAGACGCTGGAGAGCCTCGTGGCCAAGGTCGACCGCGTCGGCTGCCCGCGCGATCTCGGGGCGATCCGCGAGCAGATCCGCGACATCGCCGGGATCCGCGTCTCGTGCGTGTTCGTCGAGGACACGTACCGTTTCGCGCGGATGCTCACCCAGCAGCAGGACCTCACGGTGCTGGAGACGAAGGACTACATCGCGAACCCGAAGCCGAACGGCTACCGGAGCCTGCACCTCATCATCGAGCTGCCGGTGTTCCTGTCCGATCGCACGGTGCACGTGCCGGTCGAGGTGCAGATCCGGACGATCGCGATGGACTTCTGGGCCAGCGTCGAGCACCAGATCTACTACAAGTACGGCACCCACGTGCCGGAGCACCTGCACGACAAGCTGACCGAGGTCGCGAGCACCGCCGCGGACCTCGATGCGCAGATGGGTCTGCTCCGCGAGGAGATCCGCTCGCTCGGCTGAGCCGTTCTCGGCTATCGTGTGGCTAAGCAAGCGCTTAGTCAGGAGTTCCCATGTCCGTGGTGCTGTCCCGTCGGGACGTCGATTTCCTTCTGTTCGACTGGCTCAAGGCCGCCGAGCTGACCGAGCGGGAGCGGTACGCCGAGCACTCGCGCGAGACGTTCGACGCGGTCCTCGACCTGTCCGAGACGATCGCCACCGAGCGGTTCGCCCCCATCAACCGTCTGCTCGACGCCAACGAGCCCGTCGTGGGGGAGGACGGCAAGGTCGTCCTGCCCGCCGAGCTGAGCGCGGCGCTCGCCGTCTACCGCGACTCCGGCATGCCCGCGGGCGTGTTCGATGCCGATCTCGGCGGCATGCAGCTGCCGTTCACGGTCAGCCAGGGCGCGTTCGCCTTCTTCCAGGCCGCCAGCGCCGCCGCGGCCTCGTACCCGTTCCTGTCCACCGGCAACGCCAACCTGCTCGTCGAGCACGGCACGCCCGAGCAGGTCCAGACCTACGCGGTGCCCGTGATCGAGGGCCGCTGGTACGGCACGATGTGCCTCTCGGAGCCCCAGGCCGGCTCGTCGCTCGGTGACATCACGACGCGCGCCGTGCGGCAGGAGGACGGCACCTACCGCCTCTTCGGCACGAAGATGTGGATCTCCGGTGGTGACCACGAGCTGACCGAGAACATCGTCCACCTCGTCCTTGCGAAGGTCGAGGGCGCGCCTCCGGGCGTCAAGGGCATCAGCCTGTTCATCGTGCCGAAGCACCTCGTGAACGAGGACGGCTCGATCGGCGAGCGCAACGACGTCGCCCTCGTCGGCCTCAACCACAAGATGGGCTGGCGCGGCACCACCAACACGCTGCTGAACTTCGGCGAGGGCCTCGCCACCCCCGGCGGCACCGCCGGGGCCGTCGGCCACCTCGTGGGCGACGAGGGCCAGGGTCTGGCGCAGATGTTCCACATGATGAACGAGGCGCGCATCTCCGTGGGGATGGGCGCCGTGGCGCTCGGCTACACCGGGTACCTGCACGCGCTCGACTACGCCAAGACCCGCACGCAGGGCCGGATCCCCGGCGCGAAGGACCCGTCGGCGCCGATGGTGCCGCTCACCGAGCACGCCGACGTCCGCCGCATGCTGCTGGCGCAGAAGTCCTACGTGGAGGGCGGCCTCGGCCTGCTCCTGTACTGCGCGCGGCTCATCGACGAGCAGGCCACCGGGGCCGACGAGGCCGCGCGGACCCGTGCGCACGACCTCCTCGAGGTGCTCACGCCGATCGCCAAGTCGTGGCCCTCGCAGTGGTGTCTCGCGGCGAACGACCTCGCGATCCAGGTGCACGGCGGCTACGGCTACACCCGCGACTACGCGGTGGAGCAGTTCTACCGCGACAACCGCCTGAACCCCATCCACGAGGGCACGCACGGCATCCAGAGCCTCGACCTCCTCGGCCGGAAGGTCATCGCCGGCGGGGGAGCGTGGCTGGCGACGCTCGTCGAGACCGTCAAGGCCACGGTCGCGCGCGCGGCCGACGCGGACGACACCGCCGACTACGCCAAGCAGCTCGACGCGCGCGTCGACCGCCTCGTCGAGGTCACGGGCCAGCTGTGGGCCGGTGGCGACCCGGCGCTCGCCCTGGCGAACTCCGCGGTCTACCTCGAGGCCGCGGGCCACGTGGTCGTCGCCTGGGTGTGGCTCGAGCAGCTGCTCGCGGTGGGGGAGCGCCAGGACGCTTTCTTCGAGGGCAAGCGTGCCGCGACGCGCTACTTCTACGCCTTCGAGCTGCCGAAGGTCGACCCCCAGCTCGACCTCCTGGCGTCGCTCGACCGGACGGTCCTGGACCTCGATCCGGCCTCGCTGTGATCCTGCCCGCGGGGTCGTCGTGAAGGGGGACGACGACCCCGCGGTCAGGCGGTGGCGGCCTCTCTCGCGAGGGCGGCCTTGACCCGGCGCATGCCCGCCAGGCCGACGGGGGCGCCGCAGTAGGCGCCGCAATGGATGACGACCTCGGTGATCTCCTCGGGCGTCAGGCCGTTGCGCAGGCCCCCGAGCACGTGGGCCTCGAGCTCGTCGCCGTGGCCCCCGGCCACGAGGAGGGCGATCGTGACGAGGCTCCGCGACCGCCGGTCGAGCGCCTCGCGGTTCCACAGCGTCCCCCACACCTGCCCGGTGAGCAGGTGCTGCTGGTCGTCGCCGGCCTCCGCCGGTCGCTCCAGCGTGCGGGAGACGTAGGCCTCGCCCAGGACGGAGCGCCGGGTGGCCAGACCCTGGCGGACCGACGGGTCGTCGGACGACTCGAGGTCGGACAGCACGCTCATGAGGGGGACTCCACGAAGTCGCGCAGCAGCCCGACGATCTCGTCGGAGACCTCGATCTCGCCGGCGGCGAAGGTGGCGTCACGGGCCGCGACCGAGCGGTCGAACGGCATGCGCACGGGGGAGTCCGGGTCGGCCGGACGCGTGGACCGCACCCAGTCGCCGTACTCGCCGGCGCGCTTGGAGAAGTCGGACGAGAACGCGTTCGGGTCCATGACGACCATGAAGAAGCCCATGTCGGTGAGCCACGGCGGATCCGTCTCGGCCCCGGACATCATGCCCAGCAGCTGGGCGCTGATCGCCAGGCCCGAGCCCTTGTGGCCGCCCCACGGGGCGATCGCGCCGCCGCCGAGCGCGGCGGCCGCGTCGGTCGTGGGGGAGCCGTCGGGGGCGAAGGCCAGGCCGGGCGCGAGCTCCTGGCCGGTCTTGATGGCGAACGACAGGTCGGCCAGCATCGCCGCCGAGGTGCCGATGTCCCAGATGATCGGCTGCCCGGGCGTCGGGAAGCCCCATGCCACGGGGTTGGTGCCGAACCGTCCCTCGGTGCCGCCGTGCGGGGCGACCGTGGGCCCTCCGCTGCTGGCGACGAAGCCGACGAGGCCGGCGGCGGTCACCATCTCGAGGTAGTACGTGAACATGCCGGTGCACCACGTATTGCGCGCGGTGCCGGCGACGACCGGGACGTGCCGGGCCTTCTCGATGAGCGTCTCGGTCAGCTGCTTGGCCACGATGTAGCCGAGCTGGTCGCCGCCGTCGAGCGCGATGCTGGACGCGGTCTCCTGCTCCACGACGATCGGGCCGAAGGGCTCGGACTTCCCGAGCCGCTCGACGAGGGTCGCGGCCCGGGGGAGCCCGCCGACGTCGAACCCACGGACGGTGCAGTCGATGAGGTGGTCGGCGATGATCGTCTGCTGGTCGTCGTCGTACCCGAACCGGGCCATCGCCTGTCGGACGAGGTCGTGGGCCTCGGTGATCTGGAGCTTCATGCGGTCCTCCTCGCCGGAGCGATCTTCTCGAGTTCGGCCTTGATCTGGACGGCCAGGTACTTGGAGTTGGCACGGCACGCGGCCAGGCTGCCGGCGTGGAACCAGAGCCCGGGCTGGGCCGTGCGGCGCCACATGTTGCGCATCTCGCCGTCGTCGTCGACGCCCCAGATGGGGCCCACGGCGTCGGCGATCTCGTCGCCGAAGTAGCGGCGCACGTCCTCCTGCTGGTTGCTGTAGCCGGTCGCCAGCACCACGAGGTCGAGCGGCAGGACGGAGCCGTCGCGCAGGCGCACGCCGTCGGCGGTGAACCGCTCGATCTGATCGTGCTGGATCAGGCCCACCTCGCCATCGGCGATCAGGTCCGAGCAGCCGACGTTGATGTAGTAGCCGCCGCCGCGACGGTTGTACTTCAGGTGGAAGCCGGTGTGGTCCTCGCCGATGTCGGTCCGGAACCCGACGGCGTGCAGTCGCTCGAGCAGCTCCGCGTCGTCCTTCAGCATCTGCTGGGCGAGCAGCTGGTTCGCCTTGATGAGCGTGGGGAACGAGTTGCCCGCCGCGATCAGGTCGGCGTCGTCGAGGGGCAGGCCCTGGGAGAAGAGCGCGTACACCGAGATGCCGCTCGGCTCCAGGCTCACCACCGTGGTGGAGCTGCGCTGGACGATCGAGACCTCCGAGCCGAGGGCGTGGAGGTCCTGGGCCACGTCGTGGCCGCTGGTGCCCGTGCCGATCACGAGGGCCCGGCGACCTTGGAACTCCGCGCCGGAGGAGTACCGGCTCGAGTGCATGACCTCGCCGGTGAACTCGTCGAGGCCCGGGAGCCTCGGCATGCTCGGGATGCCGCTGACGCTGCCGGTGGCCATGACGACGTGACGCGGCTGCATCGTCACCGTGGTGCCGTCGCGGTCCAGCTCCACCGTCCACTGGTCCGCGGACTCGTCGTAGCGGCCGGACACGAGGCGGGTGCTGTTCCAGGTGTTGAGCTCCATCGCCTCGGCGTAGAACTCGAACCAGTCGGCCAGCTTGTCCTTGGGGATGTAGGTCGGCCACGTGTCGGGGAACTCGAGGTAGGGCAGGCTCGCGACCCACGCCTCGTTGTGCAGCGTGAGGGAGTGGTAGCGCTTGCGCCACACGTCGCCGACCCGCTCGTGGGCGTCGATGACCAGGGCGTCGACCCCGATGGTGCGCAGGCGTGCCGCGATCGTCAGCCCGGCCTGTCCGCCGCCGACGACCAGGACCTCCGGGTCACGGTCGGCGTAGGCCCGCTCGGCCTCGCGCAGGTCCTTCCAGTTCTGGCCGCCGAAGGTGCGCGAGTAGGCCGTGCCGTGGGGTCGTCGGGCGCCGCGCCGCTCCTCGAAGCCCTCGAGCTCCTGCAGCGTCGTCAGCAGCGTCATGGCCAGCATGCGGCCGTCGGGCTCCTCGCGCAGCCGCACGATGCCCGTGCCGTGCCCGACCGAGGTCTCGAAGGTGTGGAAGCCCTCGACGACCTCCTCGCCGGCGCGCCGCACGCGGGACGTCGGGGTCCGCGTCGTGTCGGGGAGGATCTGGCTGGCGCGCGTCTCGGCGTTCGTCTCGATCAGCCGGTCGGCGATGGCCTCGGGCCCGACCGCGGTGCTGAAGTCCCACGTGAACGCGACGATGTCGCGCCAGTCGGCGTCCTCGGTGAACAGGGACGCGAGCGCCCCCTTGTCCTCGCGCTCGAGCGCCGTCGCGAACGCGGTGAGCCAGGCGTCCAGTGCGGACTGCTCCGGGGTGGGGTGGTGGGACATGCGGCCTCCGTTGCTGCGAGGGGTGTGCCATGCACTGTGGTGCAGGTCACTGTAAGTTGAATCTGGCGCCACTGTCAACTATCATCGGTTCCCATCGCGGTCCCGCGCATGGGCTCGCGCGTCGTGCACAATGCGCAGTGGCGAGACGTTGAGACGAGGGGCGGACGTGGCACCGGTACATGACAAGCAGCTGACCGAGCGGGGGCGCAGGACGCGCGACAACCTGCTGCACGCGGCGTCGGTCGTCTTCGCGCGCCAAGGCTTCCTGGACACGAAGATCACCGACATCACCACCGAGGCCGGCACGGCCAACGGCAGCTTCTACAACTACTTCGACTCCAAGGAGGACATCTTCCGCGCCGCCATCGCGCAGGTGAACGGACGGATGTTCGAGGTGGCGTCGTCGCGGCTGCCCGAGGGGGCCTCGCCCTACGAGCGCATCGAGGCGGCGACCCGCCGGTACGTCGAGGGCTACAAGGCCGACGCGGGGATGATCATGATCCTCGAGCAGGTCGCCACCTTCAGCCCGGAGTTCAAGGCGATGCGCCGCGAGACGCGCACGATGTTCCGGGCGCGCACCGAGCGCGGCATCCGCCGCTGGCAGGAGGCGGGCGTCATCGACCCCGCGCTCCCGGCGCAGGTCGCCGCCGACGCGCTGACCTCGATGGTGAGCAACTTCTGCTACATGTGGCTCGTGTTCGACGAGGACTACGACACCGAGACGGTCGTCACGACCCTCAGCCGCATGTGGGCCCAGGCACTGGGGCTCCCGGTCCCCGACTGACGTCATCCCAGGATGGCGGCCGGGTTGGCCACCAGCATCTGCTCGATCTGCGCCTCGGTCACGCCGCGGTCCCGCAGTGCCGGCAGGACGTCCGCGTGGACGTGCTCGTAGTGCCAGTTGGGCATCAGCTTCTCCTTGGCATCCAGGTCGAAATTGTGCGTGTAGCTCGAGGCGTCGTGGGCCAGGACCAGCTGCCCCGCGTAGCCCTTCTCGCACAGGGCCGCCACGGTCGCGACGCGGTCCTCGAAGGAGAGCATGAGGTCGAGACCGAACCGGTCCATGCCGAGGTAGACGCCGTGGTCGAGCAGTCGCTCGAGGTACTCCAGGTCCGTCGTGTCGCCCGAGTGGCCGATCACGACGCGTGACAGGTCGACGCCCTCCTCGACGAACACGGCGAGCTGGTCGGAGCCTCGCTCGGTGGGGGCGTGGGTGTGCGTGGAGATCGGCGCGCCCGTCTCCTTGTGGGCGCGGGCGGCCGCCCGCAGGATGCGCTCGACGCCGGGCGTGATGCCCTGGGCGTCCGTGGCGCACTTGATGATGCTGGCCGTGACGCCGGTGTCGGCGATGCCCTCGGTGAGGTCCTGGACGAAGAACTCCGTCAGCAGCTCGGGTCCATCGATGAGCAGGCCCGGCCCGCGGAACTTGAAGAACATCGGCACGTCGTCGTACGCGTACAGGCCCGTGGCCACGACGATGTTCATCCGCACCTGCTCGGCGACTCGCTGGACGCGCGGCAGGTCGCGCCCGAGCCCCACCACGGTGAGGTCCACGATCGTCCGCACGCCGCGGTCGTACGCCGACTCGAGCTTCGCGATCGCGTCCGCGACGCGGACCTCCTCGTCCCAGCGGCCGGGGTAGTTCCGCTCGATCTCCGTGTTCAGCACGAAGACGTGCTCGTGCATGAGCGTGTGCCCGAGCTCGGTCACGGGGACGTCTCGGCCGGCTGCGGTGGCGATGGTCTTCATGAGGTCCTTTTCCGTCGGGAGGCAGTTGACAGTGGCGCCAGATTCATGTTTGGTGTGTGACAGCCAACACAGTGGAGCGTCCGGTTGTCAAGGGCCCCACCCACACAGGAAGCAGGACCGTGGCCCTCGAAACACCAGCTCCCCACGCCGCACCGGAGTCCCTCGACCCGGGCATCGACGCGCTCTTCAACGCCCGTCGCATCGCGATCGTCGGCGCGTCCGGCCGTGAGGGCAATCCGTTCGCCCGCCCGCTGCAGTACCTGACCGAGTTCGGCTTCGACGGCGACGTCTACCCGGTGAACCCCGGCTACGAGGCCCTCCGCGGCCTGCCGTGCTTCCCGGACCTCGAGAGCCTGCCCGCCCCGGTCGATCTCGCCCTGCTGATGGTGCCCGGACGGGCGGCCGTCGAGCTCATGCCCCGGGTCGCCGCCGCCGGCGCCCGGGCGGCGGTCGTGTTCGCCTCCGGCTTCTCCGAGACCGGCGAGGAGGGCGTGCGCCTCCAGGCCGAGCTGACCGCCGCCGCGCGGGAGCACGGCGTCCGCGTGATCGGCCCCAACTGCCAAGGTGTGCTGTCGACGACGCATCGCCTCTACGGCACCTTCACCGCCGCCCTCGAGCTCGGTCCGGTGCGCACCGGCGGCCTCGCGTACGTCGGCCAGAGCGGTGCCGTCGGCGGCTCGATCCTCAGCATGGCGCGCGAGCAGGGCATCGGGATCTCGAGCTGGGTCAGCACCGGCAACCAGGCCGACCTCACGACCGTCGAGGTCGCCCGGCACCTCGTCGAGCTGCCCGGGACCGAGGTGCTCGCGCTGTACCTCGAGAGCGCCGTGGGGGAGGGCGAGTTCCGCGACCTCGCCGCTCGCGCCCACGAGCTCGACACCTCGCTGATCGTGCTGCGCTCGGCCACGAGTGCCGCCGGCGCGAAGGCGGCGGCCTCCCACACCGGCGCGATCGTCGGCGACGACGGCGCCTACCGCGTCGCCGCACGCGAGTACGGCGTGGTCGAGGCCTCCGACATCGACGACCTCGTCCGCCTCGCGCACGCCCACCTCGCCCTGCCGCGCAGCGCCGGGCCGGCGACGGCGATCGTCACGACCTCGGGCGGTGCGGGAAGCCTGGCCGCGGACAAGGCCCACGAGCTGGGCCTGACGATCGACGACCTGCGCCCCGAGACGCAGGAGCGGCTCGCCGCCCTCGTGCCCGACTTCGGCGCGATCGACAACCCCGTCGACGTGACGGCGCAGATCTTCCGCTCCAGCGAGATCGACGACTTCGTCGAGGTCTGCCGCATCGGCTGCGAGGCGCAGGAGGTCGACGCGATCGTCATCGCGCTCACCCTCGTCACGGGCGAGCTGGCCACCTCGATGGCCACCGCCCTCGCCGACCTGATCCCCGAGGTGAGCAAGCCCGTGGCGCTGGTCTGGGCCGCGGCCCGCGAGCAGACCGTGAAGGGCCGCGAGATCCTCCGCGAGGCCGGCGTGCCCGTCTTCGACTCGTCGGAGCAGGCCATGAGGGCCATCGCCTCGCTGCGCCGCGTGCCGGCGCCGGTCGAGCCCGGCGGGCGGCCGTCGGGCTTCGACGAGACCGTCGTCAGCCGTCTCCTCGACGACCTCACGGGCACCGTGACGGAATCCCAGGCGCAGGAGATCCTCGCCGCCGCCGGGATCGCGACGCCGGACGCCCGGCTGGTCACGGACGTCGCGACGGCCGAGTCGCTCTCGCTCGGGACCGACCGCACCTATGTCGTGAAGATCCAGGCCGCGGGGATCGCCCACAAGACCGAGCGCGGCGGCGTCCGGCTCGGGCTCGACGCGTCGGAGGTCGCCGGCGTCGCCCGCTCGATGCTCGAGGACTTCGCCGCCGACGACCCCCAGGGCGTCCTCGTGCAGGAGATGGTGCCGCCCGGCGTCGAGCTGATCGTCGGCGTCACCCGCACCGACGGCGGGCTGCCGCTCGTGACCGTCGGGCTCGGCGGCACCGCGACCGAGCTGTACGCCGACACCGCGACGACCTTCGCGCCCGTCGACCCGGCGCGGGCCCGCGAGCTCCTGCTGGACCTCAAGGCCGCGCCGCTGCTCACGGGCTTCCGCGGCTCGCCGGCCCTCGACGTGGACGCCGTCGCCGACCTCGTCGCGCGGGTGAGCCACGTCGCCGACATCGCGGGCCCGGCCCTGCGCGAGCTCGAGGTGAACCCCGTGCGGGTCCTCGACCGCGCGGAGCGCCCGGTGCTCGCCCTCGATTTCCTGATGACCCTCGAAAGGGAGACAGCATGACCGGACGTATCGGCCTGGACCGCGTGGGCGCGGTCGCGGTGATCACCGTCGACAACACCCGCATCAAGAACGCGCTCACCCAGCAGATGGCGCGCGACCTCGGTGCCGTGTGCGAGGAGATCGACGCCGACGCGTCGATCGGCTGCACGGTGATCCAGGGCGCGGGCGGCACGTTCTGCTCCGGGGCCGACACGTCGACCTGGGCCGAGACCTACGGCGACGACCCGCTCAGCGACGAGGCCTACGCCGACACCGACGAGATGTACGGCTCGTTCGTCCGCTTCGGCGAGCTCAAGGCGCCGACGATCGCCGCCGTGCGCGGTGCCGCCGTGGGCGCGGGCCTCAACCTCGCGCTGGCGGCCGACCTCCGCGTCGCCTCCGAGGACGCCCGTCTGCTGGCCGGCTTCCTCGCGGCGGGCATCCACCCCGGCGGCGGGTTCTTCACGCTCGTGCGCCGGCTCGCCGGTCGCGAGGCCGCCGCGACGCTCGGCCTGTTCAGCCAGGAGGTCTCGGGCCGCGAGGCCAAGGGCTTCGGTCTCGTCGGCGTCTGCGTCCCCGACGAGGACACCGAGAAGACCGCACTGGAGATCGCGCAGCACGTGGCGCGCGACCCGCTCGTCGCCCGCCGCGCGAAGCGCAGCTTCAACCTCGAGACGCAGTCCACCCCGCTGCCGTGGGCGGCCGCGCTCGAGGTCGAGCGCGGCGTCCAGCTGTGGACCCAGGCGCGCCGCCTGCGTCACCAGCGGGAGCAGGCATGATGCGCTTCGCGGCCGAGCCGCTGACCGAGGACGAGCTGCGCCTGCGCGACGAGGTGCGCGAGTTCATGGCGCAGGAGCGCGCGAACGGGCTCGGCGTCGGGCTGGGCATCAACGCCGAGGCCGACATGGAGTTCAGTCGCCGCGTCGCCGCGAAGGGCTGGGTCGGCATGACCATCCCGAAGGAGCATGGCGGCCCCGGCCGCACGGCGGTCGAGCGCTTCGTCGTCGTCGAGGAGATGCTCGCCGCCGGCGCCCCGATCAGCGCCCACTGGGTCGGCGACCGCCAGACGGCCCAGATGTTCGTCCGCTTCGGCAGCGAGGAGCACCAGCGCGAGTTCCTGCCGCGGATCGTCGCCGGCGACGTGTGGTTCTGCCTCGGCATGAGCGAGCCCGACAGCGGCTCGGACCTGGCGTCCGTCCGCACCCGGGCGACGCGGACCGAGGGCGGCTGGCTGCTCAACGGCCAGAAGGTCTGGACCTCCGGGGCCCAGTACGCCGACTACGTCGTGACGCTGTGCCGGACCTCGCCGGCCGAGGGTCGCAAGCACGTCGGTCTCAGCCAGCTCCTCGTCGACCTGCGCGCCGACGGCGTGAGCGTCTCGCCGATCCGGCTGCTGAACGGCTTCCACCACTTCAACGAGGTGCACTTCGACGACGTCTTCGTGCCCGACTCGATGGTCCTGGGCCAGGAGGGCGACGGCTGGCACCAGGTGACGTCGGAGCTGGCCCACGAGCGCTCCGGCCCCGACCGGTTCCTCTCGGTGATGCCGGTCCTCGCCCGTCTCTACGAGGAGCTCCGTCACCGCGACCTCCCCGACGACGTCCTCACGTCACTCGGCCGCACGTTCTCCACGTACATGACGCTGCGCTCGATGTCCCTGTCGATCGCTCGGGCGCTCGACCGGGGCGAGACGCCCGCCGTCGAGGCCGCACTGGTCAAGGACCTCGGCACCCAGTTCGAGCAGGAGGCGATCGAGCAGCTGCGCACCCTCGTCGGCGGCGAGCTGGACCCGACGGCGCCGGGACTCGAGGGACTGCTGGCCGACGCGGTCATCACGGCACCCACGTTCACGCTCCGCGGCGGGACGAACGAGGTCCTGCGGACCGTCGTCTGGAAGTCCCTGCAGCGCTCGAGGAAGGAATCGGCATGAGCGACCTCTCGCGGGAGCTGTTCACGGCCCTGAACGACATCGTCTCGGCCCGCGCCGCGCGCGACGGCCACGACGCCATCGCGGCCTGGAGTCCGGACCTGTGGTCGGCGCTCGACGCGCAGGGCTACACGTCCATCGACCCGGACGAGCCGGGGGTCGGGCTGGCCGAGTTCTGCGCCGTCGCCACCGCCGTCGGGACGCACGCCCTGGGCCTGCCGCTCGTCGAGGCCGGCCTCGCGGCCTGGCTCGCGTCCGTCGCGGACCTCAAGCTGCCGGCCGGGCTCGTCGTTCCGGCGGTCTCCTCGGGCGACGTCCTCACCGCCGTCGAGCAGGACGACGACGGACTGGTCGTCGAGGGCACTCTGCGGCGCGTGCCCTGGGCCCGCCACGCCGAGCTCGTCCTGGCGTTCGTCGAGACGCCTTCCGGGCGTCGTCTGGTGGCGCTCGAGCCGCTCGACGTGACCGAGGGCGCGAACCTCGCCGGCGAGCCCCGCGACACCGTCACCGTCGAGCGCCAGCGGGTCGGCGCGGCCCAGGTCGGCTCGACCGAGGGCGTCGACCTCCGCGAGGCGCGGGCGCGCGGTGCCCTGCTCCGGGCCGCGGCCGCCGCGGGAGCCATGGACACGATCGTGGAGCTGGTCGTCGAGTACGCCGGCCAGCGCCACCAGTTCGGCCAGCCCATCGGCGCCTTCCAGGCCATCCAGCAGCACGTGGTCACGGTCGCGCAGGCGGCTGCGGCGACGCGCGCCGCCGTGGAGTCCACCGTGACGGCCGCGCCCGAGCACCGCGTCCTGGCCGCCGCGTCGGCGAAGGTCACGCTCGGGATCCAGGCGGGTCGCCTCGCCCGGTCGGCGCACCAGGTCTTCGGCGCGATCGGCGCCACCGAGGAGCACCGCCTGCACCTGCTGACGCGGCGGCTCTGGAGCTGGCAGGACGAGTACGGCACGCAGCACGAGTGGTCACACTTCCTCGGCGAGCGACTCGTCTTTCCCGAGGCGCCCGGCCTGTGGGAGGTCCTCACGCCTCCGCACCCGGCCGTGACGGCGCGCGGAGTGGGGGAGTCGGCACCGTGGTGACCGTCGACCAGGAGCTGCTCGTCGAGCGGCGCGGCGGGGTCGCCGAGGTGCGGCTCAACCGCCCCGAGCGCCTCAACGCGCTCAGCTCCGCGGTGCAGCAGCGCCTCGTCGAGGTGTTCGCCGATCTCGACCGCGACGACGCGGTCCGCGCGGTGACGCTCGGGTCCACGAGCCGCAAGGCGTTCTCCGTCGGTGCCGACCTCAAGGAGATGGCGGCGGGCGACGACGCGGGGGCGCGGCCCTACGAGCCGATGCACGGCATCACCCGCAACGTCTACGAGACCGTGCTGGAGTGCCGCAAGCCCACGATCGCCGTCCTCGACGGCTGGGTCGTCGGCGGCGGGATGGAGCTGGCGATGGCGTGCGACATCCGCATCGCCTCGCACGACGCCCGCTTCCTGCTGCCTGAGGCGAAGGTCGGGCTCGGCGCGAACTTCGGCAGCCAGATGCTGCCGCGGCTGGTCGCCTCGACGCACGCGTTCGAGATCCTCTACGGCGCCGAGCCGTTCGACGCCGCGTACGCGGAGCGCATCGGCTTCGTGTCGCGCGCCGTGCCGGGGGACGAGCTCGAGGGCGATGCGCGGCGCACGGCCGACCTCATCGCCTCGCGCGCGCCCGTCACGATCCGTCGCTACAAGGCGATGGTCAACCTCGGCTCCTCGCTGCCGATCGCGGCCGCGCTGCGACTCGACCCGGGTCCGAGCCCCTACGTCAGCCAGGACCGCGCGGAGGGCGCTCGCGCCTTCCGCGAGAAGAGAGAACCGATCTGGAGTGGCCGATGAAGCGGCCGGCACCGGAGCGTCACGGGCACACCAGCCCACCACCCCCCGAAAGGAAGATGACCATGAAGTCGACACGACGAGGCCGAGGCAACTCGGCGCTGCGGGCGGCCATCGCGCTGCCGCTGGCCGGCACCCTGCTCCTCTCGGCATGCGCCGGTGGAGACGACGAGGGTGGCGACGACGCCCCGATCAAGGTGGGCGTGGTCGCGGCCCTGACCGGCATCGCCGCCCCGTACGGCGTGCAGAGCCTGAACTCCTTCAAGCTCGCGGTGGAGGACCTCAACGAGGCCGGTGGCATCGACGGTCGCGACATCGAGGTCGTGGCCCTGGACAACCGCTCCAAGCCCGAGGAGGTGCCCGCCCTCATGCGTCGCCTCGTCGGCGAGGACGTCAACGTGATCCTCGGCGCCTCGTCCACGCCGCTGACCGTGACGGGTGCCCAGGCGGCCGACCAGCTCAAGGTCCCGCTGCTGGTCCCGATGGAGGCCGGCGACGTCATCATCGGCGAGGGCCGCTCGCACGTCTTCAAGCTGGCGCCGTCGGTCCTGGCCGACCAGGGCTGGTCCGCGCAGGGCGTCCGCGCCGTGATGAAGGGCTCGGAGGAGGCCGGCGACCCGATCAAGACCGCGTTCATGATCAACGCCAGCACCGGCGCCTTCCCCGAGGCCGAGAAGGCCTGGGCGGGCACCCTCGAGAAGGAGTTCCCCGACGTCGAGCTGATCGACACGCTCACGTTCGACGAGGCCTCCACGAGCGACTTCGGTCCGCTCGTGGCGAAGGCGAAGGCGGCGAACCCCGACCTGCTGATCTTCGGCGGCAACCCGCAGAGCGCCTTCCAGTTCTACCCGGCGCTGCAGGACTCGGGCTGGCAGCCCAAGGCCACGCTGGGCTCGCTGGGCGGCAACACCAACGCCCAGTTCATCTCCTCCGTGGGCGCCGAGGCGGCCGACGGCGACGTCGCCGGCAACTACTGGACCGCGGAGCTCAAGCCCGGTGACGACGCCAAGCAGACGCCGCAGGGCTTCGTCGAGGACTACAAGGAGGCGTACGACGGCCAGGTGCCCGACGGCGTCGGCGCGTACTACTACTCCGCGGGAGCCGTGGTCGCCGAGGCGCTGCGCAACGCCGACGACGTCGACGACCGCGAGTCGATCACCAAGGCGCTGCGCGAGGTCGACATCTCCGGCATCAACGGCGACGACAACGGCCTGTACATCGTCAGCCACGGCGTCGACTTCGACGAGCAGGGCTTCAACGCCGCCGCTGTCGGTCTCGTGACGCAGATCCAGGACGGCAAGTACGTGCCCGTATTCCCGGACGACGTCGCCAACGCCACGATCGTCTACCCCAAGCGCTGACGCGCGAGGAACGAGGAATTCGCCATGGACACCGCATTGCTCGTCGAGCAGTTCAGTGTGTGGCGGGGACGCTCGGAGATCGTCAGGTCCGTCGACCTGACGATCCCGGGCGGGTCCCTGGTCGCACTGGTCGGCTCCAACGGTGCCGGAAAGACCACCTTCATCGAAGGCGTGCTGGGCATCCTGACCACCAAGGCCGGACGGTTCGAGCTGTTCGGCGAGGACGTCCGTGGCCGCAAGCCCTGGGACCTCGTGAACGACGGTCTCGTCGTGGTGCCGCAGGAGCGACGCCTGTTCCCGATGATGACCGTCGAGGAGAACCTCGACATCGTCGGGTCGAAGGGCGACAAGGGCAGGGGAGCGCGGTTCACGCGCGACGAGCTCTACGACCTCTTCCCGCGCCTGAAGGAGCGGTCGTCGAACTTCGCCGGCACGCTCAGCGGCGGCGAGCGCAGCATGCTCGCGATCGCCCGCGGGCTGGCGCTGCAGCCGCGGCTGCTCATCCTCGACGAGCCCTCGCTCGGGCTCGCGCCGGTCGTCATCGACTCGATCATGGCCACGATCCGCGAGATCTCGCAGACGGGGCTGTCCATCCTGCTCGTCGAGCAGAACGTCCACCAGGCGCTCGCGATGGCGTCGTGGGCCCACGTGCTCGACGCGGGCGCGGTGATCGCCTCCGACACGAGCGACCACCTCCGCGACTCGCCGCTGCTGGAGTCGGGCTACCTCGGCGTGGTCCCCGCGAGTGACGAGAAAGGAACCGTCTGATGCAGACACTGACCCAGATCCTCATGACGGGGGTCCTCCAGGGCCTGATCTACGCGCTGATCGGCCTGGGGCTGTACCTGATCTTCAGCGTGATGCGCGTCGTGAACTTCGCGCACGGCTTCTTCGTGCTGCTCGGCATGTACGGGCTGTTGTGGGTGGGGCCGACGTCCCTGCCGGGCTTCCTCGCGGCGACCGTCGTCGTGGTGGCCGTCGCGGGCGCGTTCGGCTACGTGGTCGAGCGGGTGCTCATCGAGTCCACGCTGCACAAGCCCGGTCACGCGCAGCTGGTCATCACGATCAGCCTCGGCCTGGCGATGCAGTACTTCTTCCAGATCATGTTCCCCGAGCCGTACCAGAAGATCGCCAACCCGTGGCCGTTCGACGCCATCCAGGTGCTCGGCGTGACGGTCGGCTCCGGGCGGCTCGCGGCGGGCGTCATCAGCCTGCTGCTCGCGATCGGCGTGTCCTTCCTCGTCTACAAGACGCGGTTCGGCAGCCTCATGCGGGCGTGCTCGCAGTCGCTCGAGGGCGCGGTCCACGTGGGCATCAACTACACGCGGGTCTACCGCGCCACGTTCGCGCTGGGCGCGGCGATCGCCGCGATCGCGGGCGCCCTGCTCATCCCGTTCCAGCCGGTCTCGCCGCACCTCGGTCTCGAGCTGACGATCAAGGCGTTCATCGTCGTGGTGGTCGGCGGCAGCGAGTCGATGTGGGGCGTGCTCTCGGCGGGCATCCTGCTCGGCATCGCCGAGGCGGCCGGCAGCATCCTCGTCTCCGGCTCGCTGGCGACGTCGGCCATCTATCTCCTCTTCCTGGCGGTCATCCTCGTGCGGCCGCAAGGACTCGTCATGCGTCGGAAGGTGTCCACCTCATGAGCGTCCCCGAGCTCCTCGCGCGCTTCGACACGCCCGTCAAGCGGATCAACGCCGTCATCGCGACGGTCGCGATCGTCGGCGCCGTCCTCTACCCGTTCCTCGTCGAGTCGCCACTGGTCAGCGTCGGCTTCGTCGCGCTCATCTTCGCGATGCGCAACTTCACCTGGAACATCGCGGGAGGCCTGACCGGGCTGCTGTCGCTGGCGCACGTCGCCGGCTTCGGCATCGGCGCATTCGCGGTCGCGATCCTGACCTGGACCCACGGCTGGAACGTCTGGCTCGCGATCCTCGCGGGCATGGCGGTCTCGGCCGCGGTCGGCGTCGGCGTCAGCCTGATCATGAGCCGCTTCGGCGTCAACGCGTTCTTCTTCGCGCTCGGCACCATGGCGCTGTCGCTCGCGATCGCGGGCATCGCCGCCTCGTGGTCGGTGACGGGCGGCAACGACGGACTGCAGAACCTGTCCGCCGACGAGGGTCTGCTGCACCTGCAGTGGTTCACCAACCCCGTGCCGCTCTACTTCGTGGCCCTGGTCCTGCTCGCGCTGATGGTGATCGGGACCGCGTGGATGGTGAAGCGCACGCGGTTCGGCCGGTCGCTCGCGTTCATCCGCGAGGACCCGCAGATGGCGGCGAGCATGGGCATCGACGTGGTCCGCAACCAAGCCGGCGCCATGGGACTCAGCATGGGCCTCACGGCGGTGAGCGGCTCGCTCATGGCCCAGTACACGAACTTCGTCAGCTACGACTCGGTCTTCTCGATGGAGATCGGCATCGCGATGATGGTCGGCGCGATCATCGGCGGCTCGGCCACGCTGGCCGGCCCGATCGTGGCCGGCATCGGCATCGCCGCCCTCGAGGAGGCGCTGCGCTCGTTCGACGTGTCCAGCTCGAACGTCTCGAGCTTCACGCAGATCCTCTACGCGGTGATCGTGATCGTCCTGGTGCGCTACGGCACCGACGGCATCGTGCCGATGTGGAACGCCCTGCTCGAGCGACTCTTCGGCGACGGGCGCGACCCGGACCCCGAGGACCTCGAGGACGAACGACGCGACGAGGCCCCCAAGGAGGTCGCTCATGCTTGAGGTCAGGGGAGTGGCGAAGAAGTTCGGGGGACTGCGTGTCCTGACGGACGTCTCGTTCGAGGCGGAGAGCGGTCAGGTCACGGCGCTGATCGGACCGAACGGCGCGGGCAAGTCCACGCTGGTGAACCTGGTGTCGGGCTACCTGACGCCGAACGCCGGCTCGATCACGCTCGACGGCAAGGACATCACCGGGATGGCGCCGGCGAAGGTCTTCGGCGAGGGCGTGGCCCGCACCTTCCAGGTGTCGGGCAACGTCGCGGAGCTGAACGTCTTCGAGTGCGTGGCGATGTCGGCCTACCGCACGGCGTCGTCGTACCGCGCGGCGAACGAGATCGCGGAGGAGGAGCTCAAGCGCTTCGACCTGTGGCAGTACCGCTCCCGGGCGCTGGGAGACATCCCCACGGCCATGGTGCGGATCGTCGACTGCGCGCGCGGCATGGCGGCGCGGCCGAAGATCCTGCTGCTCGACGAGGTCATGGCTGGTCTCACGCCGGCCGAGGTCGACATCGTGATCGAGCAGGTCCGTGCCTGTCGGGACGCCGGAGTGGCGATCGTGATGATCGAGCACGTCCTCCAGGCGGTCAACGCCCTCGCCGACCGGGTGGTGGTGCTCAACCAGGGCACGATCGTCGCCACGGGATCGATGGCCGAGGTCTCGCAGAACGACGAGGTCAAGGAGGCCTACCTGGGCTCCGCGGCCGTCAAATGACACCGGTGTCGTCGGCATCGTGGGCCTTGCGGGGCTCGTGATGCCGACGACCGTCGTTTCTGCCTGCAATTGCAGGTGTGACGTAGGACGCGTAGGGGGCGGTTTGCCAAGGCTGGAGACGTGTGTGTAATGTTCTTCTTGTTGCTCCGCACGGCGGGGCAGCGGAGCGCAGACCGAAGCGGTTAACGCCAGGAGCCCTGATGGGGA